>CAWGTI010000001.1:0-1067212 GCA_963825515.1 uncultured Solirubrobacterales bacterium
CCGACGCGCGGCCGTTCACGCGCTCGCTCGCCCACGCGACGCACGACCGGTCCGAGGAGCTCGACGTGCTGATCGCCCGCCACGCCAAGGGCTGGTCGCTGGAGCGCATCGCGCCGCTGGAGCGCGCGATCATGCGCGTGGCGCTGCTCGAGCTGCTGCATCCCGACGCCGCTCCGTCCGACGTCCCGATCCCCCCCGAGGGCGCGATCGACGAGGCCGTGGAGACCGCCAAGATCTACAGCGGCGCCGACGCGCCCGGCTTCGTCAACGGCATCCTGGCCGCCGTGCACCGCGAGATGGGCGAGAATCCGGCGCACCGATGAGCGCCACCCCCGCCGACGACACCCTGGACGAGCTCGTCGTCCGCCTGGAGCGCGCCGCCGAGCAGCTGCGCTCCGGCGACCTGAGCGCCGACGCCGCGGCGGGCCTGGTGGAGGACTGCGCCGCGCTGGCCTCCCAGGCCTCGGCGGAGCTCGAGCGCCGCGCGCGCGAGGCCGAGCGCGAGCCGCTGCCCGGCCAAGACTCGCTCCTGTAGGAGCCGCGGGTGCCCTACCCCGACGGGCTGCGCCTCGCGGTCGAGTCCTACCTGGAGGGCCTGCGCTTCTCCGACGACGCGCTGACCGCCGGCCTGGAGGAGGCGATGCGCTACAGCCTGCTCGCGGGCGGCAAGCGCGTCCGGCCGGTGCTCTCCCTGGCCACGGCGCGCGCGATCGGCCGCGACGAGCGCGAGCTGCTGCCGCTCGCGGCGGCGATCGAGCTGATCCACACCTACTCGCTCATCCACGACGACCTGCCGCCGATGGACGACGACGACCTGCGCCGCGGACGCCCGACATGTCACAAGGCGTTCGGCGAGGACGTCGCGATCCTGGCAGGGGACGGCCTCTACGCCGAGGCCTTCCGCCACGTCCTCACCCACCAGCAGGGCGAGCCGGTCAACGTCCTGGCCGCCCTCGGCGAGCTCGCCGCGGCCACCGGGGTCAACGGGATGGTCGGCGGGCAGTTCCTCGACGTCGACGGCACGGCGCCCGCGGGCGGGCCCGGCCTGCGGCGCCTGCACGAGCTGAAGACGGGCCGGCTGATCGGCGCCTCGGTAGAGTGCGTACTCCTGATAGCGGGCATGAGCGGACCTGCGACAACCGCCTACCGCAGCTTCGCGGCCGAGCTCGGCGTGCTGTTCCAGATCGTCGACGACATCATCGACGTGACCGGCACCGACGACGCGCTGGGCAAGCCGCGCGGCAGCGACGAGCGGCACGGCAAGCGCACCTACGTGAGCGAGTACGGGCTCGAGCGGGCGCGGGAGCTGGCCGCCACGTCGCACGGCAAGGCGCGGGCGTCGCTCGGCGACGCGGCACCCGGCGGCGCACCAGAGCTCGAGCAGATCACCGACTTCATCTTCACCCGCACCTCATGAGCCTCCTTCAGCGCATCGACCGCCCCCAGGACCTCCACGGCCTGTCCGAGGAGGACCTCGCGCGCGTCGCGGAGGAGGTCCGCGCGCACATCATCGAGACGGTCGGCGAGATCGGCGGGCACTTCGGCGCCAACCTCGGGACCTGCGAGCTGGCCGTCGCGCTGCACTCGCTGCTGGACTCGCCGCGCGACAAGATCCTGTGGGACGTCGGCCACCAGGCCTATCCGCACAAGGTCCTCACGGGCCGGCGCGACCAGCTCCCGACGATCCGCCAGTACGAGGGCCTGGCGCCGTTCTGCTCGATCGCCGAGTCCGAGCACGACGTCATGGGCGCGGGCCATGCGTCGACGTCGATCGGCTACGCGGTGGGCCTGAAGGAGGCCATGAAGCGCCAGGGGACGCCGGACGCCGGCAAGGTCGTGGCGGTGATCGGCGACGGCGCGATGACGGGCGGCGTGGCCTTCGAGGCGATCCACCAGGCCGGCGGCCTGGGGACGCCGATGGTCGTCGTCCTCAACGACAACGGCATGTCGATCGCGCCCAACGTCGGCGCGCTGTCGCGCTCGTTCAACCGCATCCGGCTGAACCGCAAGCTCTGGCACACGCGCGAGAACGTCGAGGGGCGCCTGGCCGAGCTGCCCGGCGGCCTGGGGGCGGCGTTCGAGCGCCTCGGCCCCCAGTTCAAGGAGTCCATCAAGGCCTTCTGGGCGCCCGGCCTGTTCTGGGAGGAGCTCAACTGGGCCTACATGGGCGTCATCGACGGCCACGACGTGCGCGCCCTGCGCTTCGCGCTGCGCAGCGCGTTCGCCGCCCAGCGCCCGGTGGTCGTCCACATCGCGACCGTCAAGGGCAAGGGCTTCGCCGCCGCCGAGGACGGCGGTCTGGAGGGCATGGAGCAGTGGCACGCCGCCAAGCCGAAGTCGATCGCCAACGGCGTTCCGGCGCCGGTCCGCCGGCCGCTGGCGGGCGCGGCCCCCAAGGCGCCGCAGTACACCCAGGTGTTCGGCGAGGCGCTCGTGGCCGAGTGCGCCCGCGACCCGCGCGTCATGGGGATCACGGCCGCGATGAACTCCGGGACCGGCCTGAACATCCTCCAGAAGGCCATGCCCGACCGCTACTTCGACGTGGGGATCGCCGAGCAGCAGGCGATCCTGTTCGCCTCCGGCCTCGCCCTGCAGGGGGCCAAGCCGGTCGCCGCGATCTACTCGACGTTCCTGCAGCGCGCGTTCGACCAGATCGTCCACGACGTGTGCCTGCAGCGCCTGAACGTCGTCTTCGCGATGGACCGCGCCGGCCTGGTCGGCGACGACGGGCCCACGCACCACGGCGTCTTCGACATCGCGTATCTGCGCTGCCTGCCGAACATCACGCTCATGGCCCCGCGCGACGAGGCGATGCTCGTCCACATGCTGCGCACGGCGCTGCTGCACGACGATGGCCCGGTCGCGTTGCGCTACCCGCGCGGGGAGGGCGTCGGGATGCCGCTGCCCGCCGAGCCGGCCCCGATCGCGATCGGCACCGGCGAGGTGCTGCGCGAGGGCGCGGGCAAGGTGGCGATCGTCGGCTACGGGACCGGCGTCGGCCTGGCCCTGGAGGCCGCCGACCTGCTCTCCGAGCACGGAATCGACGTGACGGTCGCCGACGCGCGCTTCGCCAAGCCGATCGACGCCGCGCTGATGGCGCGCCTGGCGGCAGAGCACGACCTGCTGGTGACCGTCGAGGAGGGCGTCCTGGCCGGCGGATTCGGCACGGCGGTGTGGGAGACGCTGTCCGAGGGCGGGATCGAGCCGCCGCGCCTCATGCGCGTCGGACTGCCCGACCGCTACGTCACGCACGGCAAGCCGGCGCTGCTGCACGCCGAGGTGGGCTTCACCGCCTCGCGCGTCGCCGAGCGCATCGAGGCCGCGGTCGCCGACCGCGCCCTCGCCTGACCACCATCTGCGGGGTGTGGCGCCGGGCCCTGCTCGCCGTGGTCGTGGTCGCGCTCGCGGGCCCCGCGGCCGTCGCGGCCGGGGGTTGCGGGGACGACGACGTGCCCGGGGAGCGCGCGCGCACGCTTCCTGCGCCGCCCGCCGCGCTCGGGCTCCCCGCGGCCGCCAGCCGCCGCGCCTCGCGCGCGCTGGGCCGGCCCACGCACGGGCGGCTGCGCGACGGCGTGCAATTGCCCGAGAGCGGGCCCGGCTGGGTGACCTGGGACCCGATCCGCCGCCGCGTGCCCAACCGGCCGGGGCGGCGCTGGGCGACCGGCACCCTGCTGGAGGTGCTGCTCGGCGTGGTCTACGCGTACCGGCTCGCCAACCCCGGGGCCCCGCCGGTGCTGATCGGCGACCTGAGCCGGCGCAACGGCGGCGTGTTCGACGACCGCTACGGGGGCCTGGGCCACGCATCGCACCAGAACGGCCTCGACGCGGACGTCTACTACCCGCGCCGCGACCGCGTGCCGCGCGCGGCGCGCCGCCCGGGCCAGGTCGACCGCGCCCTGGCGCAGGACCTCGTCGACCGTCTCGTGGCCGCGGGCGCACGGTTCGCGTTCGTCGGGCTGCGCGTGCGGCTCACCGGCCCGCCCGAGGTGGTCCAGGCGATCGCGCACCACGACGACCACGTGCACGTGCGCATCGCCAAGCCGCGCCCGTAATGCGGGGCCGACCCCGGAACTGAAACGACCCGCCTGGGTGGGCGGGCCGTTTCGGGGGGAGGAGAGATGCTGCTATGTGATCTGGCTGTAAACGACGATCTATGAGGGAAGTTGGTGGAGGTGGCCTAGGCAACCTTCCGTGCCGAGGAGGATAACTGGTTGACTGGCCAGTCGGGCGTGAGACCAGTCACACAGGCCAGAGGGGTTACCTTTGGCGGAAGTGCCCCGGGTCCGCCTCGACACCCTGCTGGCCGAGCGTGGCCTGTTCGCCTCCCGGGCGCGCGCGGCGGCGTCGGTCATGGCCGGCGAGGTGCGCCTGGGGGAGGCCGGCCAGCGCGCCTCCAAGCCGGGCCAGCTCGTGGACGCCGACGTGCCCCTCGCGCTCGACGAGCGCCCGCGCTTCGTCTCCCGCGGCGGGCTCAAGCTCGCCCACGCGCTCGACGCGCTGGGCGTCGACCCGGCCGGTCGCCGCGCGCTCGACGTGGGCGCCTCCACGGGCGGCTTCACGGACTGCCTGCTCCAGCGCGGGGCCGCCGCGGTCGTCGCCGTGGACGTCGCCTACGGCGAGCTGGACTGGGGGCTGCGCAACGACGACCGGGTGACGGTGCTCGAGCGCACGAACGCGCGCGCCCTGCGCCCCGAGGACCTGCCCTACGCGCCCGACCTCGTCGTCGTCGACGTGTCGTTCATCTCGCTGGCCAAGGTCCTGCCCGCGGTGCTGGGCTGCGCGGCGGAGCGCTTCGACGTGCTGGCCATGATCAAGCCCCAGTTCGAGGTCGGCCGCGGCCGCGTGGGCAAGGGCGGGGTCGTACGCGATCCCGGGGAGCGGCGCGCGACGCTCGTGGCGGTCGCCGAGGCCGCCCTCGCGACGGAGCCCGTGCGCGCGAGCGTGCTCGGCTTCGCGTCCTCCGGCCTGCCCGGGCCCAAGGGCAACCGGGAGACGTTCGTCTGGCTGGCCGAGGAGGGCCGAGCGGGCGCCGTCGAGGACATCGAGGCCGCGGCCCGCGTGGTGGAGCCGTGAGCCCGCCGCGCGCCGTCACCGTCCTGACGCACGGGCGTCCCGAGCAGACCGCCCACGCGCTCGGGCAGCTCATGGACGCGGCCCGCCGGGCGGGGGTGCAGCTGCGCTTCGACCCTGACGAGACGGCCAAGCACGGCGTGCAGCCCAGCGAGAACGTCGTCGTGAACGCCGAGGTCGTCGACGACGTGGACATGTGCATCGTGCTCGGCGGCGACGGCACGATCCTGCGGGCGCTGCGCCGCTACGCCGGCACGGGGGTCACGGTGTTCGCGGTGAACTTCGGCGAGGTCGGGTTCCTGGCCACGCTCGAGCCGGAGGAGTGCGACGGCGGCTTCGACTGCGCGTTCACCGGCGATTTCGACCGGCTCTGCCTGCCCGCCATCACCACGGAGTCCGGCAACGGCGTGATCGCGGCGTTCAACGACGTCGCGATCCACCGCAAGGTCGGCGGGCGGGTGGCCCAGCTGGCCTACGGCGTCGAGGGCGAGGAGGTCGGCCGCGTGCGCTGCGACGGGCTCGTGGTGTGCACGCCGGCCGGCTCCACCGGCTACAACCTGGCCAACGGCGGGCCGGTGCTGGCCTGGGGGGTGGAGGGCTTCGGCGTGTCGTTCATCGCCCCCCATTCCCTGACCGCCCGGGCGCTGGTCGTGGCCCCCGGCGACACCTTGTACGTCTCCAACCGCGCCCACGAGCCCACCGACATCGCGGTCGACGGCCGGCCCGCGGGCGAGATCGAGCCCGGGGGGGAGATGCGGGTGCGCTTCCGCCACGACGGCGCGCTGCTGGCTCAGGTCGCCGGCGCGTCGTTCTACCGCCGCCTGCGCCAGAAGTTCGGGCGGCTGGCCTCCTAGCGGCGGATCCTCCGCCACGAAACCCCCGCAGAGGGCCGATCCGTCGGCGGGCGCTGCTAGACCGTGGCGCATGCTGACCGAGCTGCGCGTGGAGAACCTCCTGCTCATCGAGCGCGCCGAGCTGCGCCTGGCCCCGGGCCTGAACGTGCTCACCGGCGAGACGGGGGCGGGCAAGACCGTGCTCGCCGGAGCGCTGGACCTGCTCCTGGGCGGCCGGGCCCGGGCGGGGATCGTGCGCCCGGGCGCCGCCGAGGCGTACGTGGAGGGCGTCTTCGATCTGCCCGACGCGCTGCGCGAGGAGCTCGGCGAGCGGCTGCCCGCCGGCGCCGAGGAGGTCGTGCTGGCCCGCCGCGTGAGCGCCGAGGGCCGCACCCGGGCGCTGGTCAACGGCCGCAGCGCGACGGTCGCCGACCTGCGCGAGCTCGCCGGCCCCCTGATCACCTTCTACGGCCAGCACGAGCACCGGCGCCTGGCGCTGGCCGAGGCGCAGCTGGAGATCCTCGACGGCTTCTGCGGCGCCGCGCACCTCGCCCGCCGCGCCACGGTCGCGGCGGCGCACGGGCACGCTCGCGCCGCGGAGCGCGAGCTGGCCGAGCTGCGCGAGCGCGCCGGCTCGCGCGAGCGCGAGCGCGATCTCCTGGAGTTCGAGCTGGCCGAGATCGAGAGCGCCGATCCCAGCGCCGAGGAGCGCGAGGCGCTGCTGGCCGAGCGCGGCCGGCTGCGCCACCTCGAGGCGCTGCGGACCGCGGCGGAGGGGGCAGTCGCCGCGGCGACGGGCGACGGCGCGGCCGCCGCCGGGCCCGGCACCGACGGCGCGTCCGCGCTGCTGGCCGGCGGCGGGCGCAGCCTGGACGCCGTGGACGGGATCGACCCCGAGCTCGACGCGCTGGCCGTGCGCTGGCACGCGCTCGCGCTGGAGGCCGACGACCTGGCCACCGAGCTGCGCCGCTACGCCGAGACCCTCGACGCCGAGCCGGGGCGCCTGGAGGCGGTGGAGGAGCGCCTGGCCGTGGTGGACCGCCTGTCGCGCAAGCACGGCGGGTCGATCGAGGGGGTGCTCGCGCACGCCGAGCACTGCCGCCGGCGCCGCGACGAGCTGACCGGCGCCGAAGACGCCCTGGACTCCGCGGCGGCGCGGCTGGCCGAGGCCCGCGCGGCGCTGGAGGCGGGCAGCGCCAAGCTGCGCACGGCCCGGACGTCGGCCGCGCCGCACCTGGCCGCCGCGGTCCGCCAGCGCCTCGCCGCGCTGGCGATGCCCGGCGCCTCGTTCGCCATCGAGCTCGCGCCGCGCGACGCGGGCCCGTCGGGGGCCGACACGGTGGAGTTCGTCATCGCGCCCAACGCCGGCGTCCCAGCCGCGCCGCTGCGCGAGATCGCCTCCGGCGGCGAGCTTTCGCGGGTCATGCTGGCGCTCATGGGCGTCGCCGCCGACGGCAGCGGCGCGACGCTGGTCTTCGACGAGGTCGACGCGGGGATCGGCGGCCACACCGCCCGCGCGGTCGCCGAGCAGCTGCGCGACCTGTCGGCGGGCCGCCAGGTGCTGTGCCTCACCCACCTGCCGCAGGTGGCCTCGCTGGCCGCGCGGCACTTCTCGATCGCCAAGGACGCGACCGCCACGCCGGCCCGCACGACCGTCACCCGGCTCGACGACGGCGCGGTGGTCTCCGAGCTGGTCCGCATGCTCGGCGCCGACGACGCCGACCGCGCCGCCCGTCGCCACGCCGAGCAGCTGCTCAAGGCCGCTTGAGCTCGATCTCCTCGGCGTCGAAGGCCTCCTTGATGCGCTCGCGCAGCTCGCGGCTGACGACGTACTGTGCCGAGGGCAGCGTCTTGACCACGAGGCGCAGGACGACCTTGTCGGGCCCCAGGCTCTCGACGCCCCAGACCTCGGGCTCCTCGAGGACGTCCTCGCGCTCGTTCCACAGCTCGTCGGCCACCCGCTTGATCACGGCCTTCGCCCGATCGATGTCGGTGTCGTAGCCGACCTCGATGTCCAGCAGGGCCCGCGACCAGTGCTGGCTCATGTTCCCCACCCGCCGGATCTCGCCGTTGGGGACGTGCCACACCGTCCCGTCGACGGCGCGCAGCCGCGTCGTGCGCAGCGACACCGCCTCGACGGTCCCGCTGGTCTGCTTGTCGAGGTCGACGATGTCGCCCACGCCGAACTGGTCCTCGATCAGGATGAACATCCCGGAGAGGAAGTCGCGGACGATCGCCTGCGCGCCGAAGCCCAATGCGAGGCCGACGACGCCCGCGCCGGCGAGCAGCGGGGCCAGGTTGAGCCCCAGCTCGCCCAGGATGAGAAACCCGGCGAGCAGGAAGACGACGAAGCTGACGATGCTGCGCAGCACGCTGGTCAGCGCGGTGATGCGCTGCTCGGCGCGCAGGCTCGTGGGGTCGCTCTCCAGCAGCGCCCCGGGTGCGCGGCGCGCGACCGAGTCCATGCGCTCGCGCACCGGGCCGGCGTGAATCCCGCGCAGCGCGCGGTCGACCGCCCGGCGCAGGATCCGGTTGACGATCAGCGCGCCCACCACGATGGCCAGGACGGCGAGCGGCTTGCCGACGAAGACGTCGGCGTTCTCGGCCAGCGCGCGGTCTCCGGTGAGGTCGAGCACCTCCCGGCACAGGAAGCCGGGGTCCTGGCCGCACACCGATTCCAGCCGCTGGGGAGAGACGTCTGCGAGCACGGCCGGCACGACCGCCGACGCTACCAGCGCCCGGCGCGTGGCCCGTCCGCGCCCGGCGCTACCTTGGAGCCGGTGCAGGCACTGCCGTTCGTGATCGCCCTCATCACCGCGCGGGCGCTGGCACCCGCCGTCCTGGCCGGCCTCTCCGGTGAGCGCGGCCTGGTGCGCGAGGCTCCCGACGGGCGGGCGCTGCCCTTCCCGCTCGGCGTGCTGGTCGTGCTGGCCGCCCTGCTCACGCTGATCCCCGTCGCGCTGTTCGAGCGCCTCGACGTCGCCGACATCTACCCCGACGACCTCGCGCTGGTGATGCTCTTCGTCCCCGGCGTCGCGCTGATCGGCCTGCTGGCCGACATGCTGGCCTTCTCGGCGATCGGGGCGACCCACGCGGGAGAGCAGGCCTCGATCGCGCTGCGCGCGCTGCTGCTGGCCGGGGCGCTCGGGCTGGCGCTGCTGGCCGCGTCCTACCTGCCCGGCTCGGAGGACGACTTCCTCGTGGCGGCCGGGGTGCTCCTGCTCAGCGTCCACGTCTTCGGCGCGCTGAACTCGGGCCCGGGGCGCTCCGCGAAGGCCCTTATCGTGCTCGGGGTGGCGCTGCTGATCGCCACCTGGGAGATCGATCCGCTCTGGACCGTGGGGCTGTTCGCCGGGCCCGCGCTCGTCGCGGGCTGGTACGACCTGCGCGGCCAGGGGCTGATCGGCGCCTCCGGCGCGTCCGTGATCGGCGCCGTCGCCGGGCTGTGGCTGGTGCTCGCGCTCAGCCCCGGCGAGCAGGTCATCGCGCTGTTGCTGCTCGTCGCCCTGGCCGTGTTCGAGCGGGCGCGCTCGATCTCCGCCGCGGTGGAGAAGCTGCCCGGACTTCGTCACCTAGACTCATTGGGGAGACCTTCATGACGCCCACTCGTCCCGAGACCCGCTTCATCTTCATCACCGGGGGCGTCGTCTCCTCGCTGGGCAAGGGGATCGCCGCGGCCTCGATCGGGCGCCTGCTCGTCTCCCGCGGGCTGACGGTGGCCCTGCAGAAGTTCGACCCCTACATCAACGTGGATCCGGGCACGATGTCGCCCTACCAGCACGGCGAGGTGTTCGTCACCGAGGACGGCGCGGAGGCCGACCTCGACCTCGGCCACTACGAGCGCTACACCGACGCCAACACGTCGCGCGCGTCCAACGTCACGGCCGGCGGGATCTACAACACCGTCATCCGCCGCGAGCGGCGCGGCGACTACCTCGGCGGCACGGTCCAGGTCGTGCCCCACATCACCGACGAGATCAAGCAGCGCGTCAAGCTCCTGGCCGAGACGCAGGACGTCGACGTCGTGGTCACCGAGATCGGCGGCACCGTGGGCGACATCGAGTCCCTGCCGTTCCTGGAGGCGATCCGCCAGTTCCCCGTCGACGTCGGCCGGCGCAAGTGCATGTTCATCCACCTGACGCTCGTGCCCTACATCGGCCACGCCGGGGAGCTGAAGACCAAGCCCACCCAGCACTCGGTCAACGAGCTGCGGCGCATCGGCATCCAGCCCGACATGCTGCTGTGCCGCTCCGAGGGCGAGCTGGGGACCGACATCCGCAAGAAGATCGCGCTGTTCGCCTCGCTGCCGGTCGAGGCGGTCATCAGCGCCAAGGACGTCGACAACATCTACAAGGTGCCGCTGTGGTTCCGCGCCGAGGGCGTCGACGACCAGATCTGCGAGCACTTCTCGATCGAGTCGCCCGCGCCCGACCTGAGCGGCTGGGAGACCATCACGCGCCGCGCGGGCGAGACCACCGAGGCGGCCCGGATCGCGCTGGTGGGCAAGTACGTCAAGCTCCAGGACGCCTACCTGTCGGTGTCCGAGGCGCTGCGCCACGCGGGCTTCCATCACGGCTGCGGGATCGAGATCGACTGGGTCGACTCCGAGACGCTCACCGATCCCGACGTCGCCCGCGACCGGCTGGCGGGCGCCGACGGGATCCTGATCCCCGGCGGCTTCGGCGGCCGTGGCATCGAGGGCAAGATCCGCGCTGCGCAGGTGGCCCGCGAGCACGAGGTGCCCTACCTCGGCATCTGCCTGGGCATGCAGATGGCGGTCGCCGAGTTCGCCCGCCACGTCGCCGACATGGACGGCGCGAACTCCACCGAGTTCGACCCCGAGACCCCGCACCCGGTGATCGACCTGCTGCCCGAGCAGAAGGAGGTCTCCGACCTCGGGGGCACGATGCGCCTGGGCGCCGACCCGGTCAAGGTCCACGCCGGCACGACCGCGCACGAGCTCTACGGCGAGGCGGTCATCTACGAGCGCCACCGCCATCGCTACGAGGTCAACCTGTTCCTGCGCAAGCGCCTGGAGGCCGCGGGGCTGGTGGTCAGCGGCACCTCGCCCAACGAGCGCCTGGTGGAGATCATCGAGCTGCGCGACCACCCGTTCTTCGTCGCGTCGCAGTTCCATCCGGAGTTCAAGTCGCGCCCCGAGCGCCCCGCGCCGCTGTTCCGGGAGTTCGTGGGCGCCGCGCTGCGGCGCGCGCGGCGCCACGCCGCCACGGCCGAGCCCGGCGCGTAGCTCCCCACGCGAGCGCCCGTCACAATCCCGCCATGCGCCCCGCCTCCGAGGTCGAGCGCCGGCGGCTGAACGAGACGTTCGCCCGGCTGTGCGCGATCCCCAGCCCGTTCGGGTCCGAGCGGGCGTGCGCGGAGGCGGTCGCGCGGGAGCTGCGCGCCATCGGCCTGGGCGTGGAGGAGGACGGCGCGGCCGCGACCACGGGCGCCGAGTGCGGGAACCTGCTGACGCGGATCCCCGGCCGGTCCGAGCGCTGCGTGCTGCTGTGCGCGCACCTCGACACGGTTCCCGAGGACCAACCGATCGAGCCGGTGTGCGAGGACGGCGGCTGGGAGAGCGCGGGCAACACCATCCTCGGTGCCGACAACAAGGCCGCGGTGGCCGTCCTGCTCGAGCTCGCGCGGCGCTGCGCGGTGGAGGGCTCGCCGGTCGGCGTCGAGCTGCTGTTCACGGTCAGCGAGGAGAACTCGCTGGCCGGCGCGCGCGCCTTCGACGTCGCGAGCCTGCGCAGCGAGTGGGGCTACGTCTTCGACCACGCCTCGCCGATCGGGGAGATCATCGTCGCCTCGCCGGAGCTGTATCGCTTCGAGGCCGACTTCCACGGCGCCGCCGCCCACGCGGGCATCCGCCCCGAGGACGGGCGCAGCGCGATCGCCGCCGCCGCGCGGGCGATCGGCGCGATGCGCCTGGGGCGCATCGACGAGGAGACCACGGCGAACGTCGGCTCCATCGCGGGCGGGGTGGGCGGGACGAACGTCGTGCCCGAGCACTGCCGGATCGTGGGGGAGACCCGCTCCCTGGACCCCGCCAAGGCCGAGGCGATGGTCGCCGAGCTCATGGGCCACGTCCACGACGCCGCCAACGCGCCCGCCTGCGAGTGCGACGTCGACCTGACGACCGCCCGGCTGTTCGACGGCTACCGCCACCCGGCCACCGCGCCGTCGGTGCTGGCCGCCGAGCGCGCGCTGCGCGCCTGCGCGTACACGCCGGTCCAGCGCCCGACCGGCGGCGCCTCGGACGCCAACGCCTTCGTGGCCGCGGGCCTGCTGTGCACCAACCTCGCCAACGGGACCGAGCGCAACCACGAGACGACCGAGCGCGTCAGCGTCGCCGCCCTGGAGGGGATGCTCGACGTGGCCCTCGCGCTGCTGGAATCCTGCGCGCCATGAGCGTGTCCGGCGAGCGCCCGCCGTTCGAGCCCCTCGGCGGGCGGACGGTGTACGAGGGCAAGACGTTCACGGTGCGCGTCGAGCGCTTCCGCCATCCCGACGGGGAGGAGGTGGAGCGCGAGATCGTCCGCCGCCAGGACGCGGTCGCGATGGTCGCCTACGACGACGCGCACGTCTGGCTGGTGCGCCAGCCGCGCGAGGCGATCGGCGCCTACGCGCTCGAGCTCCCGGCCGGCAAGCTCGACGTCGAGGGCGAGTCGCCGCTGGACGCCGCCCGCCGCGAGCTCGCCGAGGAGATCGGACAGCAGGCCGAGCGCTGGGAGTCCGTCGCCCGGTTCCACGCCTCCAGCGGCTACAGCGACGAGGTCGTGCACGTCTTCGCCGCCACCGGCCTGAGCGACGCCGACACCGAGCCGGACCCCGGCGAGCGCATCGAGATCGTCCGCCGGCCGCTGGACGAGCTGGAGGCGACCATCGCCGAATGCCGCGACGCGAAGACGATCATCGGCCTGCGCTGGTTGCAGGCCGACCGCGCGTAGCGGTCCGCAAGCCCCCGTTCAGCGGCAGGACGCCACCGCAGCGGGGCGAAGTCCTGGCCCATGGCCGTCACCCGCCCGGAGCCATCGACCCGCCCGTTCGAGCACCACGTGCTCGACTTCCTGGCCTACCTGGAGTTCGAGCGCGGGCTGTCGCGCAACACCCTGGAGGCCTACCGGTCCGACCTGCTCCAGCTCGGCGCGTTCCTCGAGCGCCACGGCCTCGAGGTCACGACGCTGGGCCACGCCGAGCTGGCCCAGTTCCTCACCGAGCTGGCCACCGGCCGCGACCGCGCGCCGGTGGCCCCCGCCACGCTCCAGCGCAAGGCGGCCTGCCTGCGCTCCTTCTACCGCCACCTGCGCCGCGAGGAGATCATCGACCACGACCCCACGGCCGACCTGCGCGCGCCGCGCAAGAGCCAGAAGCTCCCGCAGGTGCTCAGCCGCGACCAGGTCGCCCAGCTGCTCGGCGCGCCGCGGGGGACCGACCCCGCCGCACTACGCGACCGGGCCCTGCTGGAGCTGATGTACGCCTGCGGGCTGCGCGCCAGCGAGGCGGTCGACCTCACGGTCGCCGACGTGGACCTGCGCGCCGGGGTCCTGCGCGCCCGCGGGAAGGGCTCCAAGGAGCGCCTCGTGCCCGTCGGCCGTCAGGCCGTCGCGGCCGCCCGCATCTACCTGCAGCGCGGGCGCCCCGCGCTGGTGGGGACCCGCGAGGAGCGCCACCTGTTCGTCAACTGCCGGGGATCGGGCCTGACCCGGCAGGGCCTCTACAAGATCGTCCAGCGCCACGCGCGCACGGCCGGCCTGGAGGGGCGGATGAGCCCGCACACGCTGCGCCACAGCTTCGCCACGCACCTGCTGGCCGGCGGCTGCGACCTGCGCTCGCTGCAGGAGATGCTCGGCCACGCCGACGTCGCCACGACGCAGATCTACACGCACCTGTCGGCCGACCGCCTCAAGGACGTGTACTTCCGGGCGCACCCACGGGCCAGCGGCGGCTCGCGGGCCACGTCCTGAGCGGCCCTGGGACACTGTCGCGCGTGCGCCGCGCGCTGCTCATCCTGGCCGCGGCCGTCCTCGCCACGGGCTGCGGCAACGACAGGACCGAGCCCCCGGACATCGGCGAGATCGGCCGGCCGCTCGGCTTCCAGGACGCCCGCTTCGCGGAGCACGGCATCGCCCTGCGCGCACCGCTGCGCTGGCGCACGGTCCCCGGCGACCCGCCGCAGGTGGCCACGATCGCGACCGGCGAGGCCCAGATCGCGCTGTGGCGCTACCGCCGCACCGAGCCGCTGCCGCGCACGAGGGCCCAGCTGGAGTCCGCGCGCGACGAGCTGCTGCGGGCGGTGCGCACGCGCGACGACCAGTTCGAGCTGAAGTCCAACCGGATCGTGATCAAGCCCGGCGTGCGCGGCGTGGAGCTCGTGGCCGAGGTGACCAATCAGGGCAGCCGGCGCGGGGTGCGCTCCCTGCACGTCTTCGGGCACGGCGCCGAGGTCGTCCTCGACGCCTTCGCCCCCGCCGAGGACTTCGCGCGGGTCGACAAGGAGACCTTCGCGCCGGTCGCGCGCTCGCTCAAGCTCACCAAACCGCGGTCGTGAGCCGGCGCGCGTTCGTCATCGTCGCGGACGCCTGCGGCGCCGGCGCGCTGCCCGACGCCGCCGACTACGGGGACGCCGGCTCCAACACCCTCGGCCACCTCGCCGAGGCGGTGGGCGGCCTGGAGCTGCCCGTGCTCGGGGCGCTGGGCCTCGGCTCGATCCTGCCGCTGCGCGGGGTCGCGCCCGCGGACGCCCCGGTCCTGCACGGGCGCCTCGCCGCGCAGGGCCCGGGCAAGGACTCCACCACCGGGCACTGGGAGCTCATGGGCGCGGTCCCCGCCGCCGCGCTGCCGACCTACCCCGACGGCTTCCCGCCCGACGTGCTCGCCCTGCTGGGCGAGGCCACCGGCCACCGCTTCCTGTGCAACCGCCCCTACGACGGCGTCGCCGCGCTGGAGGACTACGGCGCCGAGCACCTGCGCGACGGCGCGCTCATCCTCTACACCTCCCAGGACTCCGTGCTGCAGATCGCCGGCCACGTGGACCGCGTCGAGACGCCGGCGCTGCACGCGGCCGCCGCCGCGATCCGGGAGGTCATGCGCGGCGATCACGCCGTGGGCCGGGTCATCGCGCGCCCGTTCGCCGGCGCGCCCGGAGCCTTCCGGCGCACCGACGCGCGGCGCGACTTCGCCCTGCCGCCGCCCAGCCGGACGTACCTGGAGGAGGCCCGCGACGCCGGCGCCGCCGTCCACGCCGTGGGCAAGATCGACGACCTGTTCGCGGGAACGGGGATCGACCACACCTGGCCGGGGGCGAGCAACGCGCGGGCGCTGGCCGAGACGACGCGGCTGGTCGAGGAGCTCGACGCCGGCCTCGTGCTCGTGAACCTGGTCGAGACCGACCAGGACTACGGCCACCGCAAGGACATGACCGGGTTCCACACCGCCCTGCGGGTCATCGACGCGACCGTCGGGGCGTGGCTGGGCCGCCTGGGCGACGGCGACCTCCTCGTCGTGACCGCCGACCACGGCTGCGACCCCACCGCCGCGCACTCCGACCACACGCGCGAGCACGTCCCGCTGCTCGCGCGCTTCGCCGGCCACGGCGGCCGCCGCCACGACGGCGCGCTCGCCGACGTGGGGGCGAGCGCGCTGCGCTGGCTCACCGGGCGCGACGCCCCGGACCTGCCCGGCGAGCCCTTCCTGACCCGGTAGCGGCCCCGGTCAGCCGCCCGTCGACGCGTCGAAGACCGCGACGGTGAAAGCCCGCTCCGCCGCCGCGCCCGCGCTGTCGTACGTCGTCACGATGACGTTGCCGCCGGTGAGGGTGGTCTGGATCTCACCGGGGTTGCCGAAGATCGTGGCCAGCGGGAGGTCGGCGTCGAAGTTCGAGCCTCCGAACGTCAGCGTGTAGACGTTGGTGCCCGGCGTGTGGGCCACGGCGGGAGCGCCCCCGCGGCGGTTGAAGTAGCTCTGCAGCCCTCCTGCCGCCGCGATGCGGGCGCCGGCGACGGCCGGGCCGCGCCCGGTGGCCGCCAGCGACGGGTTGGGGAACGACCCGGCCAGCGCGCCGCCCGCCGGGCCGGTGCCGGCGCCGGCGGGGCCCTGGGGCCCGGCGGGGCCGGTCGGGCCGCGCGCGCCCGTCGCGCCGCGGCGCAGCACGCCGCGCGCGAAGTCGCGCGTGAGCAGCGTGCCGTTGCGCACCTTGCCCGAGGTCACGGCGTTGCCGCGGATGTCGGAGTTGTTGACGGCGCGGGGCTTGAGCTGCCGCGTGCCGACCGAGTTGCGGGGCAGCGTGGCCGCGTACGCCACGCCGCCGAGCAGCAGGAACAGGCAGAGCGTGGACATGACGTTGGCGTAGCTCAGCCGCTGGCGAAGCCAGGTCCTCATGTGGGTCCTCCTCCGGGAAGGGTGGGGTCGCCTGGTTCCAACCCGCGTCGGCGGACCGGGATTCGCGCCCCGCGATACTGGACGCGATGCCCGAGCTGCCCGAGGTCGAAACGATCCGCCGCCAGCTCGCGCCGCTCGTGGAGGGGCGAACCCTGCGCGCTCTGGCGATCTCCGACCCGCGCTGGTGCGCGCCGCTGGCGCCGGTCGCGCTGAGCGACGCGCTGGAGGGCCGGGAGGTCCGGCGGCTGTCGCGGCGCGGGAAGTACCTCGTGTGGGAGGCGGCCGGCGACGTGCACCTGCTGATGCACCTGCGCATGACCGGCACGCTGCTCTACGACCCGCCGCCCGGCACCCGGTACGGCCGGGTGCGCTTCGCGCTGGACGACGGGCACGAGCTGCGCTTCTGCGACCCGCGCCGGTTCGGGACCGGCGAGCTGGCGCTCGGCGCCGCGGCCCGCGACGCGTTCTTCGCCGCCCGGCTGGGGGTGGAGCCGCTGGGGCCGGACTTCACCACCGAGCGACTGCACCTGGAGACGCGGGGGCGGCGGGCGCCGATCAAGGCCGTGCTGCTGGACCAGCGCCGGGTGGCGGGGGTGGGGAACATCTACGCCGACGAGGCGCTGTTTCGCGCGCGCATCCACCCGCTGCGCCCGGCGGGCCGGCTGCGGCGCGCGCAGGTCGCCGCGCTGCGCGACGCGGTGGTCGCCACGCTGAGCGCGGGCATCGCCGCGGGCGGGGCCACGATCGACGACTTCCGCCACGCCGACGGGGTCTCGGGGGCCTTCCAGCACGAGTTCGGAGTCCATCGCCGGGCGGGCGAGGCGTGTCCCGTCTGCGGCGGCCCGATCCTCAAGCTGGTCGCCGCGGGCCGCGGCACCTACGTCTGCGAGCGCTGCCAGGTCAGGCCGCGGCCAGCTCGCGCAGGCGCCCGGAGCGATCGGCGGCCACCACCTCGCGGAAGCCGCCCAGCAGCTCTCCGTCGATGACGACCTGCGGGAAGCTCATCATCCCCGTCTGGCGCCAGAGCTCGTCGCGGCTGTCGGAGTCGCGGCTTAGCTCGATCTCCCGGTAGGGGAGCGAGCGCTGGTCCAGCAGCGACTTGACGCGCAGGCAGAACGAGCAGGAAGTGGTGGTGTAGACGACGATGTCCTTCATGGGCCGCAAAGCGTAGTGCTCCTCCCGACCTACCCACGGTCGCCGCCGGGGGAGCGCTGATGGCCGGATCGATCAAGTCCGAGGCGATCGTGCTGCGCTCGCTGCGCTACGGCGAGGCCGACCGGATCCTGCACCTCTACACGCCGCGGCGCGGGCGCGCGAGCGCCATCGCCAAGGGCGTGCGGCGCGCGCGCAGCCGCTTCGGCGGGCGCCTGGAGCCGTTCTTCCGCCTGCGCCTCGTGCTCTGGGAGTCGCGCTCGGCGGGCAGCGACCTGCTCACGGTCACGGCCGCGGAGACGATCAGCGGGCACCCGCGCCTGCGCGAGCACGGCGCCGCGCTGGACGGCGCCGCGCGCGCCTGCGACGCGGTCGCGCGCCTGTTCGACACCCCCGAGCCGCACCCGGGGGTCTACCACCTGCTCTGCAACGAGCTGGCGCTGCTGGACGCCGACCCGGCGCGCGCCACGCACGCCAACCAGCTCGCGTTTCGCCTGAAGCTCCTGCTCGCCGCCGGGCTCGCGCCCCAGCTCGGCGCCTGCGCCTCCTGCGGGGAGGCCGACCACCTGGCCGGGTTCTCCCCGTCGGCGGGGGGCGTGGTGTGCACGTCCTGCGAGGCGTCGGGGTTCCCGCTCAGCGAGGAGGCCCACGACTTCCTCACCGGCGCGCTGGGGGTTCCGCTGGCCGAGGCCCCGGTCGCGGGCGACGGCGCGCTGCGCCAGGCCGACCGGGCGATCGCCGAGACGGTGGAGTACCACGCCAACGTGCGCCTTCGTTCCGCCCGGCCGGACTGAGCTTCACTAGGATCGGCGCCCGTGGGAACGACGCCGGTCGCGACCAAGTACGTCTACGACTTCGCCGAGGGGTCGCGCGACATGCGCGACCTGCTGGGCGGCAAGGGCGCGAACGTCGCGGAGATGACCCGGATCCTCGGCGCAGATCGCGTCCCGGCGGGCTTCACGATCACCACCGAGGCATGCGTGGCCTACATGGACGCCGGCAGGCAGGTGCCCGACGGGCTCGACGATCAGGTCGGCGAGGCCTTGGCCCGGCTGGAATCCGCAGCGGACAAGCGGCTGGGCGACGCGCAGGACCCGCTGCTGGTCTCCGTGCGCTCCGGCGCGCGCGAGTCCATGCCGGGGATGCTCGACACCGTGCTCAACCTGGGGCTGAACGACGAGTCGGTCCAGGGCCTGGCCGCCCGCACCGAGAACGAGCGCTTTGCCTGGGACTCCTACCGCCGCTTCGTGCAGATGTTCTCCAACGTCGTGCGCGGCATCCCCGGCGAGCGCTTCGAGGACGAGATCAAGGCGGCCAAGAAGCGCCACGACGTCAAGCTCGACACGGACCTCGACGTGGCGGCGCTGCGCGATCTCACCGGCGCGTTTCGCGACACCTTCCGCGCCGAGACCGGCGAGGACTTCCCGCAGCAGCCGCGCGACCAGCTCGAGCAGGCGATCCGAGCGGTCTTCGACTCCTGGACGGGCGAGCGGGCCGTGTCCTACCGGCGCATCAACCGCATCCCCGACGACTGGGGAACCGCGGTCAACGTCCAGCAGATGGTCTTCGGCAACAAGGGCGACACCTCTGGCTCGGGCGTCGCCTTCAGCCGCGACGAGGTCACCGGCGCGCCCGAGCCCTCCGGCGACTTCCTCATCAACGCCCAGGGCGAGGACGTCGTCTCCGGCGTGCGCAACACCAAGGACATCGCCGAGCTGGGCGACGCGCTGCCCGAGGCCCACGCCCAGCTCATGGAGATCCTGCGCACGCTCGAGGGCCACTACAAGGACATGCAGGACACGGAGTTCACCGTCGAGGAGGGGCAGCTGTACATGCTGCAGACGCGCAACGCCAAGCGCCCGGCCCAGGCCGCCGTGCGCTTCGCGTGCGACGCGGTCGCCGAGGGGCTGCTGACCAAGGCCGAGGCGATCGACACCATCGACGCCGAGAAGCTCGACGCGCTGCTGCATCCCACGTTCGACCCGCAGGTGGACTACGCGGTGCTCGCGCGGGGCGTCGCCGCGTCGCCGGGCGCGGCGGTGGGCGAGATCGTCTTCACGGCCCCCGACGCGGTGGCCGCCGCGGCCGAGGGCCGCGCCGTGATCCTGGTGCGGCCGTTCACCGAGGCCGAGGACGTGGCGGGCTTCCACGCCGCCCGGGGGATCCTGACCTCCGAGGGCGGCAAGGCCAGCCACGCGGCGCTCGTTGCGCGCGGCATGGGGCGCCCGGCGGTCACCGGCGCGAGCGCGCTGGAGATCAGCCTGGCCGATCGCGAGGTGCGCGTGAACGGCACGGTGCTGTGCGAGGGCGACCGCCTGGCCATCGACGGCACGACCGGCACGATCACGGTCGACGAGGTCCCGCTGGTCGAGCCGCAGATGGACGACCACTTCGAGCAGGTGCTCGGGTGGTGCGACGAGCTGCGCACGCTGCGCATCCGCACCAACGCCGACACCCCCGAGGACGCCCGCAAGGCCCGCGACTTCGGCGCCGAGGGGATCGGCCTGTGCCGCACCGAGCACATGTTCATGGCCGCCGACCGCCAGCCGAAGATGCGCGAGATGATCCTGGCCGACAACGTCGACGACCGGCGGGCGGCGCTCGACGAACTGCTCCCGCTGCAGCAGGAGGACTTCGAGGGGCTCCTGGAGGCGATGGACGGCCTGCCCGTGACGATCCGGCTGCTCGACCCGCCGCTGCACGAGTTCCTGCCCCCGGACGAGGAGGACCCCCGCGCGCACGCGCTGCGCGAGGTCAACCCCATGCTCGGCACCCGCGGCGTCCGGCTGGCGATCCTGTACCCGGAGATCTACGAGATGCAGGTGCGCGCCGTCATGCGCGCGGCCACGGCGGTGCGCGAACGGCTGGGCCACGCCTCGCAGCTGGAGGTGATGGTCCCGCTGGTGGACTACGAGCGCGAGCTCGAGCTGGTGCGCGAGCTGATCTTCCGCGTGGCCGGGGAGGAGGGGCTGACCCACGGCGAGGACTTCAGCGTGGGCACCATGATCGAGCTGCCGCGGGCCTGCTTTTTGGCCGACCACATCGCCGAGCAGGCCGACTTCTTCTCCTTCGGGACCAACGACCTCACCCAGACCGCCCTGGGCTTCAGCCGCGACGACATCGAGGGCAAGATCCTGGCGCGCTACATCGAGCGCCGGATCTTCGACCGCTCCCCGTTCGAGACCATCGACACGCCCGGTGTGGGCCAGCTCGTGCGCATGGCCGCCTGGCTGGGACGCAAGGCCAAGTCCTCGCTGCACCTCGGCGTCTGCGGCGAGCACGGCGGCGACCCCGACTCGATCGACTTCTTCCACCACTCGGGGCTGGACTACGTCTCGTGCTCCCCCTTCCGCGTGCCGGTGGCGCGGGTGGCGGCGGCGCAGGCCGCGATCAGGGCGGCGGCGGCGAGCGAGTAGTCCCATTTCGGCTGTCTTTCGTTCCGCGACGACCGGCTACCCGAGGAGCGCGGTCACGTCCACCGGCGGCACGTCGACCGGCAGCGGCGTCCGACGGCGGGCGGTGTGGTGGGGTGGGCCGACTCGTCCTTGGCATGGATGGATACGTCGGCCCACGCTGTCTTGTCACGGCGTCATCGAACACGTCGAGCGGCAGCGCTGCCGACACCAGCGGGTTGGGGAGGTCGACGGCCTGGGAGATGCGCAGCTCCGCCGCCACGGAGGCCAGCGCGCAGGCCTGCTCGACGGTGAGGCCGCGCTCGGCCTGCAGCCAGCCCACCAGCTCGACGAGCGCGCGGCGCATGGCGAGGCCGAGGTCGAGGTAGCCGTTGCGCCCGTCGTCGTCCAGCGCGATGCCGGTGGTGGCGAACATCGCACGGCCTGGCCGCGGCGGCGCCTCGTAGGCCGCGAAGCGCGGGACCCACGCGGGCTGCTTGTGCAGGCCCACGCGGAACGTCACCGAGCCGGCGCACTCGATGGCGTACAGCGAGATCTCGCCGTCGCCCTGCGCGAAGTGCAGGTCGCCGGCCGAGAGCAGCGCGCCGGGCACGTGCACCGCCAGCAGCAGCTGTGATCCGGCCACCAGGTCGCGCACGTCGAGGTTGCCGCCGTTCTCCCGCGGCGGGAGCGTGCGCAGGCCGTCGCGCGCCGCCTCCGGGAAGGCGTTCTGGGGATCGGGCATGCGCAGCGGGTGGCCGGCGTCGGCGAGCGGGCGCTCGCGCGCCAGCGCGGTGCGCAGCAGCGCCCAGGACGGGGCCACGCCGATCACGCCGGCGTGGGTGCACGCGGCGACCGCGATCCCCGGCATCTCCTCCGAGCGCGCCACGCCGTCGGCCAGCTCCCAGCGCACCAGGAACGGCCGGTCGACCAGGTCCCCGAGCACGCCCGCCCCGGGCAGGACGGCGGTCCACCCGAAGCGGTCGGTCGTGTAGGCCAGGATGTCCAGCGCGAGCACGTCGCCGGGCTCGGCGCCGCGCACCGCGACCGGCCCGGTGAGCACGTGCGACACCTTGCGCAAGGTGAGGAGGTCCGCGTGCGTGGAGCGCTCGGTGAGCTGGCCGTCGATCGCGTCGCGCAGGTCCAGGGTGAGCTCCTCGCCCGGGGAGACGGTGGCCACCGGCTCGAGGTCTGGATGCCAGCGGTTGTGCCCGAGCCCGGGCTGCTGCTGGAGCGTGCGTCCGGGCTCCAGGCGGACGTGCATCAGTCGACGAGCAGGACGGCCTTGCCCGCCACCCGGCGGTCCATCAGCGCCTCGAGCGCGGTCGGCGCCTCGCGCCAGGAGACCTCGAGGTCGATCTGGCAGTCCAGCTCGCCCGCCGCGACGAGCGCGGCCAGGCGCCCGAGATCGGCGGAGGCCGTGCCGGTGCGCTGGAGCTCCTCGAAGACGAACAGCCCGCGCACGCTGGCGCCGGGCGCGCGGCCGAACAGGGAGCGCGCCGGATAGCTCACCGGCGCGGGGTCGCTGGACGCGTAGCTCACCACCACGCCGCGGCCGGCGACCACGCCGATCGCCGCGCCCAGGCTGGCCCCGCCGACGCCCTCGAGGATCGCCGCGAACTCGCCCTCCGTCGGAACGTCGTGCACGACCTCGGCGGCGCCGAGCTGGCGCAGACCCCGGGCGCGCTGCGCGTTGCGCGACACGGCCGTCACGTGCGCGCCGGCGCGCGCGGCGAGCTGGACACCGAAGCGCCCGACGCCGCCGCTGGCCCCGGTGACGAGCACCCGCTTGCCCAGCACGAAGCCGGCGATCTCCAGCGCGCGCAGCGCGGTCAGGCCGGCGACGGGCAGGGTCGCGGCCTGGGCGAAGGTCACCTCGTCGGGCAGCTCGGCCAGCGCGCTCGTGGGGACCGCGACGCGCTGCGCCCAGGCGCCGGCGCGCATGATCCCCACGACGCGGGCCCCCTCCGGCGGGCCGCTGCCGTCGGCGGCCGAGCGCGCCACGACCCCTGCGAGGTCCCAGCCGGTCACCGTGCCGGGCTCCATGTCGGCCAGGCGCCGCGTCTCGCCGCGGTTCAGGGAGAAGGCCTTCACGGCCACCACCGCCTCGCTGCGCAGCGGCTCGGGGTCGGGCACCTCGGTCAGCTGCGCGCCCGCGGGCGCGCCGGTCGCGGTGAGGGCGAGCATGGAGAGCGGACCCTACGCCTACGCACCCCTCCCCGACATGGGCCGGTGCGAGAATCGGGGGCATGGATGCCGCCGCCGCTCCGGGCCGGGTCGCCGAGCGCTTCGCCGCGCGCCGGCAGGCGTGGGAGGAAGAGCACCTCTCGCCGCTGGCGACGCGCTCCTACCCGGCCGCGCGCGCCGTCCCCGAGCCGGACTGCGCGCTGCGCACGCCGCTGCAGCGCGACCGCGACCGCATCGTGCACGGCAAGGCGTTCCGGCGCCTGAAGCACAAGACGCAGGTCTTCGTGGCGCCCGAGGGCGACCACTACCGCACCCGGCTGACCCACACGCTGGAGGTGACGCAGATCTCCCGGACGGTCGCGCGCGCCCTGGGCCTCAACGAGGACCTCGCGGAGGCGATCGGCCTCGGCCACGACCTCGGTCACGCGCCCTTCGGCCACATCGGCGAGGGCGTGCTCGACCGCTGCCTGACCGAGCGCTTCGGCACCGCGTTTCGCCACTACGAGCACTCGCTGCGCGTCGTCGACGTGCTCGAGCGCGACGGGGAGGGGCTGAACCTGTGCGACACCGTCCGCGACGGGATCCTCCGCCACTCCGGCCGCGCGCCGATGCCCGCCACGCTGGAGGGACGGATCGTGCGCATCGTCGACCGCGTCGCCTACATCAACCACGACATCGACGACGCACTGCGCGCCGGCGTCCTGGAGGAGGCCGCGCTGCCCGCCGACGCCATCGCGGTGCTCGGCCAGACGGGCTCGGAGCGCATCGACACGCTCGTGCACGACCTCGTGGAGGCCTCGGAGGGCGCCGGCGACATCATCCAGGGCGAGCGCATCGGCGCCGCCATGACCGAGCTGCGCGACTTCATGTTCGCCGAGGTCTACCTCGCCGCCGCCGCGCAGCGCGAGCACGCGAAGATCGAGCGCGTGGTCCGCACGCTGTTCGAGCACTACGCCTCCGATCCCGCGCGGCTGCCCGACGGCGGCGGCGTCCCCGGCGCCGACACCGGGCAGCGCGTGACCGACTACCTCGCCGGGATGACCGACCGCTACGCGGTCCGCGCCTTCACCGCGCTCACCGTTCCCGACTCCTTCGCGGTGTAGGTGGACCACCCTTGGCGCGCTACACCCCTGAGTCCAAGGAGCGCGTACGAGATGCGGTCGACATGGTCGAGCTCGTCTCCGCGCGCACCGAGCTCAAGCGCGCCGGGGCCAACCGCTACACCGGCCTGTGCCCCTTCCACGACGAGCGCACGCCGTCGTTCGGGATCAACCCGGTCGAGAAGGTCTACTACTGCTTCGGCTGCCAGGCGGCCGGCGACGCGTTCACGTTCGTCATGGAGACCGAGGGCGTGGACTTCAAGGGCTCGCTGGAGGTGCTCGCCGACCGCTTCAACATCCAGCTCGAGCTCGAGCAGGAGGACCCGCAGGCGGCCGAGCGCCGCCAGCGCCGCGACCGCCTGCTGGAGCTCCTGGAGCGCACGGCGGCGTTCTACGTGCGGGTGCTGTGGGAGTCCACCGAGGCGGCGCGGGCACGCGACTACCTCGCCAAGCGCGGCCTGGAGGAGGGGACGCTGCGCGAGTTCCGCGTGGGCTACGCGCCCAGCGCGTGGGACACCGTGCTCGTGCGCTCGCGGCGGGCGGGCTTCTCGGATGCCGAGCTGCGCGCCGCGGCGGTTGCGCAGAAGTCGCAGAAGTCCAACCAGAGCTTTGACCGCTTCCGCAGCCAGATCATGTTCCCGCTGGCCGACGCCCGCGGGCGCGTGCTCGGATTCGCCGGGCGCACGCTGGGCGACGACCGGCGCCCGAAGTACATCAACAGCCCGGAGGGAGACCTGTTCCACAAGGGCCGCCAGCTCTTCGGGGCGGACCTGGCCCGAGGGCCCGCCGCCAAGGCGGGCAGCGTCGTGGTCGCCGAGGGCTACACCGACGTGCTCGCCATGCACCAGGCCGGGCTGCGCAACTGCGTGGGGATCATGGGCACCGCGCTGACCGAGGACCAGGTCGGCGAGCTGGCGCGCCTGGCCCCGGTGGTGCAGCTCGCGCTGGACGCCGACAGCGCCGGCCAGGACGCGATGCTGCGGGCCGCGAAGGTGGCGGCCCAGCGCAAGCTCGAGCTGCGCGTCGTGGCGCTGCCCGGCGGCGAGGATCCCGCCGACCTCGTGCAGGGCTCCGGCGGCGAGGAGATGGAGCGGCTGGTGGGCGCGTCGGTGCCGTTCCTGCGCTTCCGGGTGCAGCGCACGCTGGACACCGGCGACCTGGAGGACGCCCAGGGCAAGGACCGCGTCGTCGACCGGCTGCGCAGCGACTTCGCGCTGCTGCCGCCCAGCGTCGAGCGCGCCGAGCTGCTCAAGCTCGCCTCGGACCGCATGGACGTCTCGCCCGACCTGCTGGAGACGCTGCTGGCGCAGAAGGGCGCAGGGCGGCCCGCGCCCGGTGCCCGCGAGTCCAGCGACCCCGGGCCCATGCCCGGCAACGGCGCGCCGCGCCGCGCCGCGGCGCCGCTGAGCCGGCGCGAGCGCACCGAGCGCGCGTTCCTGGCCTTCTGCGTCGCGCTGCCCGACCTCGGCGCGCCCGCCCTGGCCGCGCTCGACCTGGACGCCGACCTCACGACCCCCGTCGGCCGCCGCGCCGCCGAGCACCTGCGCGCCCACCTCGCCGCCCCGACCGAGGGCCTGCCCGACGACGACCCCGAGCTGGCGGCCCTCGTCTACGAGATCTCGGTCCGCGCCGCCGCGCCGGTCACGCCCGCGCGCTTTGAGATCGAGCGCCTCCAGCTCGCCCTCGCGCGCCTGGAGCGCGAGATCCGCGTCGCGCGGGGCGCCGGGGAGGGCGACGTGGCCACGCTGGCCGCGCGGCGGACGTCGACCCAGGCCGAGCTCAGCGTCGCGATGGAGCGGGCCATGGTCGAGGGCTCGCCGCGGGGCTGAGCGGGGCTTCGCCCGGCCCCGGGCGCTCGGAGCGCTTGCGCTATGTTCGGCTCCGGCCGCGACCTTAGGGAGGAGCAGCATGCCGCGCCCCATCATCCTCGGCATCGT
Source organism: uncultured Solirubrobacterales bacterium (assembly GCA_963825515.1). GTDB lineage: Bacteria > Actinomycetota > Thermoleophilia > Solirubrobacterales > Solirubrobacteraceae > CADCVQ01. The sequence goes on from CAWGTI010000001.1 coordinate 26,055, forward strand.
CGGCGACTCCGCCGCTGGCAAGACGACGATCTCGCGCGGGCTCGTGGAGATCCTCGGCGAGGAGAACGTCACGCACATCGGGACCGACGACTACCACCGCTACGACCGCGAGGAGCGCTCCGAGCGGGGCATCACGCCCCTGCACCCGGACTGCAACTACATCGACATCATCGCCCAGCACGTGCGCCTCCTGCGCGACGGCGAGCCCATCCTCAAGCCGGTCTACCAGCACCACGACGGAACCTTCGGCCCGCCCGAGTACATCGTGCCCAAGCGCTTCGCGGTCATCGAGGGGCTGCTCGGCTACCACACCCAGGAGCTCGCCGACGCCTACGACGTCCGGGTCTTCCTCGCGCCGCCCGAGGACCTGCGCCGCGAGTGGAAGATCAAGCGCGACACGTCCAAGCGCGGCTACACCGAGGACCAGGTCCACGCCGATCTCGACAAGCGCGAGCCGGACTCCGAGGCATACATCCGCCCGCAGAAGGGCCGCGGCGACCTCGTGGTGTCCTTCCAGCCCACCGAGGACGGCGGCGACCACCTCGACGCCGAGCTCATGCTGCGCGACGGCCTGCCCCACCCCGACCTGTCGGTCGTCCTCGAGGCGAACGGCAAGCAGGGCATCACGCTGGATGACGTCCCGGGCGGGCGTCGCCTGTGCATCCCCGGCGACCTCGACGCCGACCGCGGCGCCGCCATCGAGGAGGCCGTCTGGGAGAAGATGCAGTTCGCCCAGCAGCTGCGCACCGAGCGCCTCGGCGAGTTCACGGTCGGCGACGAGACGCACCGCTCGGAGTCCCTGGCGATCGTCCAGGTCCTCATCCTGTACCACCTCGTCACCGCCAAGGCCGCGGTCGCGGTGGGCGGGGACGAGGCCAGCCAGCGCGAGGACTGACGGGGCGGCGGCCGCGGCCGGGGGCCGTCGAACCGCCGCGGTTCCATCCGACATACGAACTAGTGTTCGTATTCGTGGAACGGGAGCAATTGGAGATCTGGCTGGAAGACGGGCTGTCGCACGAGGAGATCGGGTTGCGTGCCGACCTCCACGCCACGACCGTCGCCTATTGGGTCAAGCAGCACGGGCTCCGTGCTGTGGGGGCCGATCTGCACCGTGCCAGAGGCGGCCTCGACCGCGACGGCCTCGCGGAGCTCGTGCGTCTGGATCTGTCGGTGCGACAGATCGCAGCGGAGGTCGATCGCAGCGTTGGCACGGTGCGGTACTGGCTGGCCCGCCACGGCCTCGAAACGACGGAGAAAGCGCGTAGCGCCCATACAAGATTGGTCCGACACACGGCCCGTTGCCCAACGCATGGAGTCACCGAGTTCGCCGCGCGGCGGGGCGGCACGGATCGATGCCTGCGATGCCGTGCTGAGGCGGTGACCAACCGGCGCCGACGAGCCAAGCAGATCCTCATTACAGAGGCGGGCGGGTGCTGCGCCATCTGCGGCTACGACGCCTGTGCGAGCGCCCTGCACTTCCATCATCGAGATCCGGCGCAGAAGCAGTTCGGAATCGGGGTGCGCGGGCTCGCGCGCTCGCTGGACGCGCTGCGAGCAGAGGCGGCGAAGTGTGTGTTGCTGTGTTCCAACTGCCATGCCGAGGTCGAGAGCGGGTACTGAGGGCTTGACCTACAATCGGTCGGCGGCCTCGGATCCGAGGCAAGACACCACATTCCGGGGTAGCTCAATCAGGCAGAGCGAACGGCTGTTAACCGTTAGGTTGTGGGTTCGAGTCCCACCCCCGGAGCTCGCCAGCCAGCAGGATCCGTGCCCGCGATGAGGCCGCGCAAGTCAGGCGTTCGCTATGACTTCGCCCACCTCGACGCTCTGGATCGCGGCCGAGTCGTCTGGCGGTGGCTGAATCATCTCCTTGGCCTGACTCGCAGCGTCCTCGGATTCGAAGACCATCATGGCAGCGCCTTGGCTACCGTCATCCCACTGGATCCAGTGGCCCGTGACGAAGCCCGGCGCTTGTGAGACACCAGGGACGATTCGCTCGTGCAGAAAGCGTGTCGCTGCTTCGGTGTCGTTGATGGACACCCTCACCACGACTGCGTGCATGACGCCTCCTCTGGAGTTGGAGTCCGGCCCACCGTACCCGAGCAAGCCTCTCTGGGTCAGGCTGTCGCAGAGGGCCGCCGCGAGGCCGGCCTCTGTGCTTCCCACGACTCGGCCCCCGACCAGCTGGCCGCCCGAGCCGTCGGATCGGGCGACGTCAGCACGTCGTGGAAGGCCTCCCAGACCGCAGGCGGCTCGGCCACCGACAGCGCTTCCGGCGGCGTGCGCCCGGCGGATCCTGCCTCGCGCCCGTCGTAGGCGGGCGCGGGGCCGACGGACGGGCTGCGCTTCCGGCTGGCGGCAGCCTCCTGCTCGCACGTCCGCAGCGCCTCGCGCGCGGCCTCGGCCGAGCCATGAGGGCGCGGCGGCGACGGCCGCCTCCAGACGGCGCGAGCGCACTTCGGATCCCGCGCATGGCGGCGCACGACCTCGCCGCGCACGTAGTGCAGGACGGCACGCGCCCGGCGGGTCGGAGATCCAGGTCTGCAAGCGCCGTGTCGGTCGGGAGAACCGCCTCGCGCTTGTGGCCCTGGACGAGCGAGCCCGCGACGTGCAGCAGCCACGGCTCGATCGATTGCGCACCGCCGCCGATGCTGATCCAGGCCTTGGTCCATCGGTAGGTCCCGTACCAATCGCCTGTCGCGAGGGCTGCCAGCGCCTCCTCGCGGTATCCGCTGAAGCGGGGCGAGAGCCGGTCCCCGCTGGGGTCACCCATCACGGTTCTCCCGGCTCGTGCGCCCTGCGGCGAGTCCCTCCACCAGCTCCGCCCCGCGCTCGGCCCCGTCATGCGCCGCGGCCCACGCCGCCAGCTCCCGGGCCCGGGCCAGCAGGCGCGGCCGCGCCAGCGCGCGGCCCACGGCGAGCCGCACGCCGCGCCCACTCACGAACCGCCGCGGGAGGCGCACGCCGACGCCTGCCCAGTCCACGCGCGCGGCGTTCTCATTCATGTCGCCGGCCGCCGGGACCGCCACGACCGCGCAGCCCGACGCCAGCGCCCGCACCACCGTGCCGTGCCCGCCGTGGCAGACCACGACGTCGCAGGCGGGCATCGTGCGCGCGTAGGAGACCCAGTCCACGACGCGGGCGTTCCCCGGCACCTCCAGCGGCGGCTCGGGCTCCCGGCGGTTCCAGGTCGCGAGCACGCGCACCGGGAGATCCGCGAGGCCGGCCAGCGCGGCGCGCAGCAGCCGGTGCTCGCGGTCCTGCGACGTCGACGGCGCGACGAGCACGAGCGGACCGGACCCGCCGGGCAGCTCGACGTCGCCGGACGGGGGCTCCCACAGCAGCGGCCCGACGACCTCCGTGGCCGGCGGCCACGACCGCGGGTACTCGAGCTGGGGAAACGTCCCGACGATGCACAGCGCCTCGCTGATCCCGCCGTGCACGCGCTCCAGCGCGGGCAGCCCGAGCCGGCGCCGGGTCTCGTTGAGCTGCGCGCGGCCCAGCGCGAGGCCGCGGCGCAGCAGCGGGTCCGCGCCGCGCCACAGCGCGCGCCCCACCGGCGTGCGCGGCAGCCGCGCCCCCGACGAGTACGGAGCGAACCCGGGCGGGAAGCGGGGGTCGACGTGGGGGATGACCGTCGCGACCGGCACGCCCTCCAGCTCGGCGGCGAGCGCCGGCGCCAGCGTGAGGATGTCGGCCACGACGACGTCTGGCGCCACGGAGCGCACGAGCTCGCGCGTCGTCGCGGTCGCCCGCACCACCGCCTGGTAGGGCGTCAGCGGACGCTCGGCGGTGGGGAAGACGTGGTACTCCGGCGCGGCGGCGAAGGCCATTCCCTCGGCCTCGACGTCCGCGCGCCAGCGCGCCCAGGTCTCCAGCGTCACCTCGTGCCCGCGCCGGGCCAGCGCGCGGCCCAGGGCGATGGCCGGGAACGCGTGCCCCGGATCGCCGAACGCGCCGAGCAGGATCCTCAGGCGGCCAGCTCCGCGACGAGGCGCAGCTGCTCGAGCCGGTCCTCCTTGGTGAAGGTCAGCGGCGTGACGCCCAGCGTGCCCACGCCCGCCTCGCGGTAGACCGCGATGCGCTCACGCACCCGATCGGCGGGCCCGACCAGCGAGACCAGGTCGATGAGCGAGTCGGGGACCTTGGCCGCGGCCTCCTCGCGCTTGCCGTCCAGGTAGAGGTCCTGGATCTCCTGGGCCTCCTGCTCGAACCCGTAGCGGCTGACGAGCGCGTTGTAGAAGTTCTTGTCGCGCGAGCCCATGCCGCCGACGTACAGCGCGAGGAACGGCCGCATCGCGTTCCGCGCGCTCTCCACGTCGTCGGTGATGAAGACGTTCACGGTCGGGCAGACGTCGAAGCCCTCCAGCGAGCGCCCGCTGCGCGCCGCGCCCTCCTGCAGCAGCGGCATGAACTCGGCGAGGTGCTCGGGCGAGAACAGCGTCGGGATCCACCCGTCGGCGATCTCTCCCGCCAGCCGGGTGTTGTTGGGGCCGATCGCCGCCAGGTAGATGGGGATCTGCTCCTGCACCGGTGCGATCGTGAGCTTCAGCGCCTTGCCCGGCCCGTCGGGAAGCGGGAGCTCGAGCGTCTCGCCGGAGAACTCCAGGCGCTCGCGCGCCAGCGCCTTGCGCACGACCGCCACGTACTCGCGTGTGCGCTGGATCTGACGCGCGAAGCGCTGGCCGTGCCAGCCCTCGGCCACCTGCGGCCCGGACGACCCGATCCCCAGCAGCATCCGACCGCCGGAGAGCTGGTCGATCGTCGCCGCGGTCATCGCGGTCATCGCCGGGCTGCGCGCGGGCATCTGGAAGATCGCCGAGCCGAGCTTGATCGTCGCGGTCTGCCCGGCCAGCCAGCCCAGGATCGTCGCCGCGTCCGAGCCGTAGGCCTCCGCCGACCACACCGAGTCGTAGCCGAGGCGCTCGGCCTCCTGGACGATGTCCAGCTGGTCCTGCGAGCTGAGGCCCAGGCCCCAGTAGCCGATGTGAACGCCGAGCCTCATGTGCAAGATCCCTTTCAGCGACAGGAGTTGAGTTGCCGCACACGACGGCACCACATACCGTGGTCGCGCCCGAACCAACGGGGAGGAACCCTATGACACCGGACCGCCAGCACGCCCTGACAGAGCTCCGCAGCGCGATCGACCGCCTTCCGCGCGGCACGCGCGAGGCCATGCTCGCTGGGGTGCGGTCCAACACGGTGATCACCGGCGCCTACTCCGACCGCAACCGCGGCGTGTGCCCGATGCTGGCCGCCCACCGCTGCGGCGGGCGCACCGACTTCCTCTCCTTCGCCGACGCCTGGGACCAGTTCACCGGGGTGTACGGGCGCAGCATCTGCCGCTCGGCGACCGGCTACGAGGTCCGCACCCTCGTCAACCAGCTCAGCGAGAGCCTGGGGCTGGTCACGAGCACGTCGGACCTCAGCCTCGCGATCGCCGAGCACCAGGCCATGGCCGCGCGCCGCGCCGTCGGCGGGCTGCGCGCCGCCCCGCGCGCCGCGAGCGCGCCCGCGCCGGTCGAGATCGCGCCAGACCTCAGCGCCGCGATCGCCGACCACCAGTCGATGGTCCGCGAGCGCTACGCCGAGCTGGCCCCGGCGGTCGCCGAGGCGAAGGCCCCGCGCGAGCGCGTGAAGGCCGAGCCCTCCCTGTTCGCCGCCGCGATCGCCGAGCACCAGGCCGCCGTCGAGGCGCGCCAGGCCGAGCATCGCGACCGGCCCCGCGAGGAGGAGCTGGACCTGGCCGCGGCGATCGCCGACCACCAGGCCACGGCCCGCTCGCGCCGCGAGCGCGAGGCCGCCCAGGTCGGCGTCCTGTGGATGGACGGCGATGACTTCCAGGTCTCGCCCGCACCGCAGCCCGAGCCCGAGCACGAGCCCCGGCGCACCGACCGTCGCCGCGAGCTCGTCCTCGCGTAGCGACAGCGCCGCAGGCCGTCAGGCGTCGGTCCCGAACCCGGTCTCGGGTCGCTCGAAGACGATCTCCGGGATCACGCAGCCGGGGGAGAGGGAGAGCAGCATCCGCACGGCGGCCACGATGTCGTCGGTCTGGATCATCGCCTCGGCGCCGATGTGGTCCTTGACGAAGTCGCTCATCGGCGTGTCGACGAACCCGGGGCACAGCGCGGTGGACTTGATCCCGTGCGCGCTGAGCTCCTGGTTCATCGCCTGGGTGAAGCCCACGACGCCGAACTTGGTCGCGGAGTAGATCGACAGCCAGGCCTGGCCCTTCTTGCCGGCGATCGACGCCAGGTTGACCACCAGCGCGTTGCGATGCTCGGCCCCGGCCGCCTTGAGCAGGTCGACGCACTCGCGGTAGAAGAGCGGGATCGCGCGCAGGTTCGTGTTGAGCTGGATGTCCATGCGCCGGGTGCTCAGCTCGCCGATCGGCGCGCCGATCCCCACGCCCGCGTTGTTGACGAGCACGTCCAGGCGCCCGTAGGCGTCGCGGTGCGCCGCGACGACGCGCTGGATCTGCTCCTCCTCCCCGAGGTTGCCCGCGACCTGCTGCACCTCCAGGCCCTCGTCGCGCAGCGGCGCGAACGCCTGCTCGAGCTTGTCCGGGCGCCGGGCGGCCATCGTGACCGCGTAGCCGTCGCGCGCCAGCGCAGTGGCCAGGGCGAGCCCGATCCCGCTCGATGCGCCCGTCACGATCGCGGCGCGATCGGCCATGTCATTCGCCTCCTTGGGGCTCGATGGATGCGGCGCCATCCAATCACGCACCGCTTAGAGTTGCGCCCCAGATGCGCAGACCCGTGCTCGTCCTCTTGGCGGCGGTCGCGTTGGGCCTGTCCGCCTGCGGTGACGAGGAGGACGGGTCCGCGCCCGCGCCGCCGGAGCCCACCGCCTCGAAGCCCGCCGACTTCCCGTCCGGCCAGGGCCGGACGCTGGACGAGCTCACCCAGAACCGGCCCGAGGGACCGATCCTGGCCATGGCGGTCTCCCAGCTCGACGTGGGCGCCAACCGCGTCGGCTTCGCGCTCTTCGATCGCGCGCGCAAGCAGATGGACGTGCCCGCCGTCGCGCTGTACACGGCGCGCCCGGACGGCACCCAGGTCTACGGCCCCTACGTCGCGCGCAAGGAGTCCCTCGGCGTCAAGACGCAGTTCTCCAGCGCGCAGACCCGCGCGGATCTCGCCAACGGCGACGCCTTCTACGTCGCCGACGCGCGCTTCAAGAGCGCCGGCGAGCGGGTGGTCATCGGCCTGGCCCGCCTCGACAACCGGCTGGTGAGCGTCAACGCGCTGAAGTCCGTCCGCGTCGGCCCGAACCCCGACGGGCCCCCCGACGTGGGCGACCGCGCGATCCGCATCCACACCCAGACGGCGGCCGACGTCGGCGGCGATCTGAGCAAGCTCTCCACCCGCGTCCCGCCACCGACCGAGATGCTGAAGACCGACTTCGCCGACGTGCTGGGCAAGAAGCCCGTCGTGCTGCTGTTCGCCACGCCCGCGCTGTGCCAGTCGCGCACCTGCGCCCCCGTCGTGGACATCGCCGAGCAGGTGCGCGCCACCAGCGGCAAGGGCGTGACCTTCATCCAGCAGGAGATCTACAACGACAACCAGGTCGACAAGGGCTTCCGCGCGCAGGTCGGCGCCTGGCGGCTGCCGACCGAGCCCTGGGCCTTCGTCATCGACCGCCGGGGCAAGATCTCCGCGCGGTTCGAGGGCGCCTTCTCCGTGGGCGAACTGGCCCGCGCGGTGGAGAAGGTCAAGTAGCTACGGTCCGTCGCTCGGGGCCGGTAGCTCAGCTGGTCAGAGCAGCGGACTCATAATCCGTTCGACGCAGGTTCGAATCCTGCCCGGCCCATCGGCAGCCGTGCCTGCCCGCCTGCGGCCCTAAGCTCCCGGCGTGCCCCCCGCGCCTGAACCCACCGACCCCGAGGACGCCGAGGCGGCCTACCGCGAGGGCGTGCAGCTGCACCAGCGCCGCGATCTCCTGGGCGCGCAGGTGGCCTACCGCCGCGCCGACGTGCGCGGCCACGCGGGCGCCGCGAACAACCTCGGGGTGCTGCTGCACCAGCTCGGCGACCTGGCGGCGGCCGAGGCCGCCTACCGCCGCGGCGACGATCGCGGCGACGGCGACGCGGCCAACAACCTCGGCGTCCTGCTGCACCGCGGCGGTGACCCCGCCGGCGCCGAGGAGGCGTTCCGGCGCGGCGACGAGCGCGGCAACGCCGGCGCCACGCTGAACCTCGGGTTCCTGGCGGTGGAGCGCAAGGAGGTCGGGATGGCGAAGACCGCGTTCATGCGCGCGGAGGAGCGCGGGCACCCCGCCGCGGCCTACAACCTCGGCGTCCTCCTGCACGGCGAGGGCGACCTCGCCGGCGCCCAGGCCGCGTTCACGCGCGCCGACCGCAGCGGCCACGACGGCGCCGCCTACAACCTGGGCGCCGTGCTCGCCGCACGCGGCGACATCGCCCGAGCGGCCGAGGCCCTGCGCCGGGCGACGAGCTCGGACGACCCCGAGATCGTCCGCGCCGCCCGCACCGCGCTGCGCGAGCTGCCCGGCACCGGCTGAACCGCGGCGCTCAGCGCTCGGCCTCGCGCAGGATCACGACGCCGAAGGCGAACGCTCCGGCGACGATCACCGCCGCGATGCCGGCGTGTCCCAGGATCAGGGCGATGAGCGCGGCGACGAGCAGCACGACGATGACGACCGGCACGATCGGCTTGCGCGAGCGCATGCCCTCATCATGGCGCGTCCGGCCTCGCGGCGCACCGCTCGCACCAAACACAAAACCCCGCAAAGCGGCATGTTCCGCCGCGGCGGGCCTGCCGGCTCACCGCGGCGCCCCCCGAGGTGGGAAGATCTGCACGGCGTCGAGGTCGACCGACAGCGAAGGGGACGTGATGGCGGACTATCTGGTCCGGATGCTGGGAGAGAACTACAAGGAGGCGCCGCGCGCGGTCATCGAGGAGGTCGCCGAGGGCGCCGCGACCGCGCAGCTGCAGCACGCCCAGGACATCCTGTCGCTCGCCGAGGTGACCCCGCACAAGCGCAAGGACCCGCGCATCCTGCGCGCGCAAGACGTCGTCGATCGGCTGACGTAGCCCGACGGGGGCGGAAGGGATCTGATGGGCTTCTATCTGCGCAAGGTTCACGGCGGCGAGACCGATTCGCTCTCCCAGGAGGAGTTCCTGGACCTCTGCGAGCGGGCGCTCATCCTGCAGAGCGAGCTGGCCGACGACGCCCTGTGGTTCGCCGAGCACGCGAACATTCCCGAGGAGTACAAGGTGGGCGATCAGCGGATCCGGCGCGCGAAGGAAACCAAGATGCGCCTGCCCTGATGAGGCCATGAGCGAAGACCACGAGACGAAGGACGATGCACCGCCCGCGGACCCCGACGAGGCGATCCGGGACCTCGACGTGCCCCTGGACACCGAGGACGAGGTACGGGGCGGTCGCGAGCCGACCCCCGGCGGCCCCATCCCCGTGCCGTATCCCAACGTCGTGCCGCCGATCCGCCCGTAGCGCGCAGCCGCGGCGACCGACGTGGCGCGTAGGCACGCGTTACCCCTTTGCGATCTACGGGGAAGTGGAGTGGTACGCCCAGGGTCGCGGTTCGGCACACATACCCCCTCGCCCCCCTCCCTCGGCATAGCGCGCTCGGTGTTCCCCACCGGGCGCGCTCGCGTTAACGGCCTGCGAAGAGGAACGGGGCCAGGCCCGTCGAACAGGGTCTAGCCCATGAAGCGCACCGCATCGCCGACCACGGCCCCCGAGTCACTGTCGACCTACATCCAGGCTCGCTTCGACGACTTCTCGCGCTCGCAGAAGGACGTGGCGCAGTACATCGTCGACCACCTGGACGAGGTCGCCTTCCAGACCGCCGAGGAGCTCGCCCGGCGCGCGAACACCTCCTCGAGCACCGTCGTGCGCTTCTCGCAGGCGCTGGGCTTCGAGGGCTACCCCGAGCTTCAGCACTCCGCGCGCGAGGAGTACCGCCGCCGCCACGCCCCGCTGCCCAAGGCCAACGGCACCGAGGCCGCGATCCCGCTCTTCTCGCTGGACCAGAACGAGTTCGAGACCGCGCTGGCCGCCGACCACGTCAACGTCGAGGACACCGCGCGCAAGGTCTCGCGCAGCAAGGTCGAGTCGGCGATCGAGGTGATCGCCACGACGCCCAAGCTGCTCGTGGCGGGCACCGACCAGATGGCGTTCTTCGCCTCCTACCTGCGCCACCTGCTCATGCTGCTCGACCTGCGAGCGGAGATCGTGGCCAGTCCCTCGCAGGAGGCGCTCGGCCGCCTGGGCCGCATCGACGAGGAGACGGCGGTGATCGGCCTGTCCGCCGGGCGGCCGCATCCGCTGGTCGTGCGCGCCATGAAGCTCGCGCGCCACCGCAAGGCGCGCACGATCGCCATCACCGACGCGACGCTCTCCGAGGTGGCCAAGCTCGCGCAGATCCGCCTGTACTACTCCTCCAACAGCCCCGCGTACGTGCGCTCGCACACCGCGCTGCTGAGCATGGTCCAGGCGCTCGCCTACGGCGTCTACGCCCGCGACGCCGCCGGCTACGCCGACCGCATCAAGGCCTACAAGCTCAAGTAGCCCGCTCGCGCGAGCGGCCCCGGACCGCCGGTAGACTCGTGCGGATGCGAGACGTAGCGACCTTCCGCGTCAAGGCAGGGCTGGCGGAGATGCTCCAGGGCGGCGTGATCATGGACGTCGTCACGCCCGAGCAGGCCCGCATCGCCGAGGCGGCCGGCGCCGCCGCCGTGATGGCACTCGAGCGCGTGCCCGCCGACATCCGCCGCGACGGCGGCGTCGCGCGGATGTCCGATCCCACGATGATCAAGGGCATCCAGGACGCCGTGACGATCCCCGTCATGGCCAAGGCGCGCATCGGCCACTTCGCCGAGGCGCAGGTGCTCGAGTCGCTTGAGGTCGACTACATCGACGAGTCCGAGGTGCTCACGCCCGCCGACGAGGCGCACCACATCGACAAGTGGGCGTTCAAGGTCCCCTTCGTCTGCGGCGCCACCAACCTCGGGGAGGCGCTGCGGCGCATCGGCGAGGGCGCCGCGATGATCCGCTCCAAGGGCGAGGCGGGGACCGGTGACGTCGTCGAGGCCGTGCGCCACATGCGCGCCATCGCGGGGGACATCCGCCGCCTGGGCACGCTGGACGAGGCCGAGCTCGCGGCCGCCGCCAAGGAGCTGCAGGCGCCGGCGGACCTGGTGGGCGACGTCGCGCGCGCCGGCCGGCTCCCGGTCGTGCTGTTCACCGCGGGCGGGATCGCCACCCCGGCCGACGCGTCGCTGATGATGCAGCTCGGCGCGGAGGGCCTCTTCGTGGGCTCCGGCATCTTCAAGTCCTCCGACCCCGAGGCCCGGGCGCGGGCCATCGTCGAGGCCACGACGCACTTCGCCGACGCCGACCGCGTCGCGCGTGCATCGGAGGGCCTGGGCGAGGCGATGAGCTCGCTGGAGACGCGCCGGCTCGAGGATGCGCAGCTCCTGGCGCATCGAGGCTGGTGAGCGCCGACCAGGATGTGAGCGCCCCCCTGATCGGGGTCCTGGCGCTCCAGGGTGGGTTCGCGGCCCACGTGCGCGTGCTGCGCGGGCTTGGCGCCGACGTGCGCGAGGTTCGCGTGGCCGACGATCTCGAGAGCCTCGACGGCCTGATCATCCCCGGCGGCGAGTCGACCACGATGACGCTGGGCATCGACCGGGAGCGCCTGGCCGTGCCGCTGCGGCGGCTGGTCGGCGCCGGCACGCCGGTGCTGGGCACCTGCGCGGGGCTGATCCTGCTCGATCGCCACCACCTGGGCGCGATGGACATCCTCGCCGAGCGCAACGCCTTCGGGCGCCAGGTGCGCTCCTTCGAGGCCGACGTGGACCTGCCCGACCTCATCGGCGGCCGGCCGCTGCGCGCCGTGTTCATCCGCGCGCCGTGGATCTCCGACCACGGCGACGGCGTCGAGATCCTGGCGGAGGTCGACGGCCACCCAGTCGCCGCGCGCGAGGGGACGATGATCGTGGTGTCCTTCCATCCGGAGCTGGGCGCCGACACCCGCCTGCACGAGCGCTTCCTGTCCGACGTCGGTGCGTGGCGCAAGCGGAAGGGATCGACCACCTCGCGGACCTCGCGGACGGGGCGGGGCGCGAGGTAGGCGTCAGATGACGAGCCCGTGGCGGACCGTGTTCTCGGTCACCACTCGGGGCTCGACGAAGTGCAGCAGGTAGTCAGGCCCGCCGGCCTTGGTGCCGGTGCCCGACAGCCGGTTGCCGCCGAAGGGCTGGCGGCCCACCATCGCGCCGGTGATCGCCCGGTTGACGTAGAGGTTGCCCACCGGCGAGCGGGCGACCACGCGGGCGACCGTGCGGGGGTTGCGCGCGAACAGCCCGCCGGTCAGCGCGACCGGCAGCGCGTCGACGCGGTCGCAGGCCTCCTCGACGTCGCGCACCGCCTCCACCGACAGCACCGGCCCGAAGATCTCGTCGCGCAGCACGCGAGAGTCCTGCGGCAGCTCGCTCACGACCACCGGCGGGCAGAACCAGCCGTCGGCCGGCACGTCGGCGACCGGCGTCGCCAGCCGCCCCTGCTCGCCCGCCAGGCGCACGTAGCGCTGGACGCGCTCCTGCGCCTCGCGGTCGATGACCGGCGGCACGTCGGTGCCGAACTCGTCGGCCGGGCCCACGGCCAGCCCGGCGACGGCGCCGGCCAGGCGCTCGACGAGCACGTCGTGGATGGCCTCGTGGACGAGCACCCGTGCGGCGGCCGAGCACTTCTGTCCGGCGTACGTGAACGCGGAGGCCACGATCGCGGGCACCGCGTCGTCGAGGTCGGCGTCGGAGTCGACGATCACGCAGTTCTTGCCGCCCATCTCGGCGACGACGCGCTTGAGCTGCCGCGCGCCGTCGGGGACCTCGCCCGCTCCGCGCACCAGCGCGAGTCCCACCGCGCCCGACCCGGTGAACGCGATCGTCGCGACGTCAGGATGGGCGGCCAGCGCGGCGCCGGCGTCGCCCTCCCCGGGCAGCAGTGCGATCGCCTCGGGCGGCACGCCGCCGGCGCGCAGCGCCTCCACCACGCGCAGTCCGCACCCGGGCGCCTGCTCGGCGGGCTTGAGGACGACCGTGTTGCCCGTGGCCAGCGCCGCGGCGGTCATGCCCAGCGGGATCGCCAGCGGGAAGTTCCACGGCGCGATCACGGCGCACACCCCGCGCGGGACGTAGCGCAGCTCGTTGTGCTCGCCGGGGACCTGGAGCAGCTCCGGGCCCTCCGCCAGCGAGATGGCCCCGCGCGCGTAGTACTCGAGGAAGTCGATCGCCTCGCACACGTCGGCGTCCGCCTCGCCCCACGGCTTGGCGCACTCGCGCACGGCGAGGGCCGCGAGCTCCGTGCGTCGCTCGCGCATCCAGGCGGCGGCGCGCAGGAGGGCAGCGGCGCGCTCGGCCGCCGGCGTGGCCGACCAGGCGGGAAACGCGCGCTGCGCGGCGCGGACGGCTTGGTCGGCCTCGCCGGGGGTGGCCCGCGCGGCGAGGGCGACGACGCGCTCCGGCTTCCCCGGGTCGGTGGAGACGAGCTCCTCTCCGTCGCGGCGCTCGGCGCCGATCCAGACGGGGACGCGCAGCGGGAGCTCGAGCGCGTCCAGGCCGGCCGCGAGCTGCTTGCGCGCGGCGGCGCGGCGCAGCTCGAGCACGGGCTCGTTGGCGAAGGGGGGCAGATCGGGCCCGGTCACGCGGATCCGGCCGCGGCGCCGGGCGGCGCCAGCAGCTGCTCGAGCGGCACGCCGGTGGCCTGCTCGTGCAGGAAGGACTCGTTGCTGGTGTTCTCCAACAGGCGCCGGACGAGGTAGGCCATGCCCGCGACCAGGTCGCCGACCGGGCAGTAGGAGCGCACGCGCAAGCCGCTGGCGGCCAGCGCCTCCCCGAGGTCGTCGCCCAGGCCGCGCAGGACCTGGAGCTCGAGGTCACAGGACGGCGCGCCCAGGCGCTCGTTGAGCGCGACGGCGTGCGCTACCGATCGCAGGTTGTGCGAGGCGATCGCCACGCGGACCAGCGGGCGCGCCTCCAGCAGCCGGGCGGTGAGATCCTCGAAGTTGCGGTCGCTGTCGGCCTTGACCTCGAACACCGGCGGGCTCCAGCCGTGCTGGCGCGCCTCCACGACCTCGTGGTCCCAGTAGGCGCCCTTGACCAGCCGGACCACCAGCGGGTGAGCGCGCGGCGTGCGGGCGGCCCAGTCGAGCACGGTGTCGAGGGTCTGCGGGGAATCGCGGAGGTAGGCCTGCAGGACGAGCCCGGCGCTCGGGCCCGCGGCGAACTCGGGCTCGGCGAGGAGGTCGAGGACGAGCTCGACCACCGCCTCGCGGGAGTCCAGCGACTCCATGTCGATGTGCAGGTGCGCGTCGCGGCGCGCGGCCTCGCGCAGCAGCGCGCGCAGGCGCGGCGCCGCGTCGCGCTGGCCGCGCTCGGGCGCGTCGGGGCGCAGGAGCGGGGTGAGCGCCGAGACCTTCACCGAGAGGTTCGCGCGGGGCAGCGGGCCGAGGGAGTCGCGCTCCAGCGCGGCCCGCTCGGGCATGCGGGCGTACGCGGCCGACAGCGTGGCCAGGGCCTCGGCGCAGCGCGCGGCGTAGCGGTCGGCCTCCGCGGCGGTGACGGTGGCCTCGCCCAGCAGGTCGACGGAGGCGGCGATGCCGTTGCGCCACAGGTGGCGCAGCGTGGGGAGCGCCGCCTCGGGGTCCTCGCCGACGATGAAGCGGTGGGCCATGTGCCGGACGCCGGCGGCGGCCGCGGCGCCCAGCGCCGCGCGCCCGGCCTTGTTGGTCCCCATGCGCATCGCGGCGCGCAGCGGGGGCGGGCGGTCGTCGACCTCCTCCAGGAAGCCCGTGAGGTGGGCGGCGAGGTCGTCGAGCGAGCGGCAGGCGGGCACGACGTCGACGAAGCGAAAGAGGGCGGCGCGCAGCTCGGCGTCCTCGGAAGCGAGGTCCATCGCGCGGTCGTCGAGCGCCTTGATCGGGTGGCGATGCGCCGCCGGGAGGGCGGCGGCGAGCTCCCGGCCCGTCCGCAGGATCTCCTCGTCGAGACCGCGGTCTGTCACGGCTCGAGCCTA
Organism: uncultured Solirubrobacterales bacterium; assembly: GCA_963825515.1. Taxonomy (GTDB): domain Bacteria; phylum Actinomycetota; class Thermoleophilia; order Solirubrobacterales; family Solirubrobacteraceae; genus CADCVQ01. The sequence continues at coordinate 41,118 of CAWGTI010000001.1, forward strand.
ACGCGTGGGGCGGTCCGGGCTCGCGCGGCGGCCTACCCCGGGGGCGGGGCGATGCTGGGGATCGTCGACGTGTCCCGCGAGGGCGGGACGGTCGGCCGGGCGCTCGTCCCCGGGTCCTCCTCCACCTGCTCGCCGCCGGTGCCCGTCGGCGTGTCAGGGGTGTCCTGCTGGGCGGGAGCCGGGGCGGCAGGCGCGGGCGCGGGCGTGGGCGCCGGGGCCGGCGACGGGGTCGCGGCTGGGGTCGCGTCGCCGGACTGGCGCTCGGCTCGGGCGCGGCGCTCGGCGGCGGCCGCCCGGCGGCGGCGCGCGCTGGCCGCGCGGCGCTGGCGCGCGCGAGCGCGCGCCTTCGCCTCCTCGACCGCGGTCGGCGCGTCGTCGGCGGGCGTGACCCCCGCGTCCGCCGGGTCGATGTCGCTGGGCGGGGCGATGGCGTCCGAGCTGGGGGAGGTGTCGGTGGACGAGGCCGGGTCGCCGCCGCCGAACACGCCCGCCAGCGCGAGCGCGACGGTCACGGCGATCAAGACCAAGACGATCGGGAGCAGGTGCGCCGGGCGCCCGCGTCGCTGGCCGCTGCGCGGACCGGTCTCCAGAAGCGGCTCGCGCCGGGGGCGCGGCAGTGCGGTCCCGCTGCTCGCGCGCTCGGTGGCGATGCGCCGGGAGGCCCCGTCGCCGCCCTCCTGGCCGGCGCCCTGCAGCGACGGGATGGTGACCGTGCGACGCCGTCGGCGTCCGGACGGCTTGGTGCCGCTGTCCTCCTCCTCCAGCGCGCTGAGGTCGTGCGCCTCGGTGGGCTGCTCCACCGCCGGGCGCGGCGGCTCCGCGGGCGCGGCGGTCTCCGGGGCGGCGGCCATCTCGGTGTGGCCCAGGGCCTCGGTGGGGGGAGGGCTCTGCAGCCAGGCGGGAATGGCGAGCTCGCCGGTGTCCTCGTCGCGTGCGGGCTCGGGTGCCGGGATCTCAGCCTCTGGCTCGGGCTCGGGTGCCGGGATCTCGGCCTCGGGCTCGGGCTCGGGCTCGGGAGCCGGGGGCCCGGCCTCGGGCTCGGGAGCCGGGGGCCCGGCCTCGGGCGCTGGCTCTGGCTCGGGACCCGGGATCGCCGGTTGCGCGGACGCGGCGGTCAAGGGAGCGGGCGGCGTGTCCTGGGCGACCTGGGCCCACCGCGGGGGACCGACGACGATGCGCTCAGGCTCCTCGGGCGCGGCCTCCGCGGCGGGCGGCGGCGGAGGTTCGGCCGCGGGCGGCGGGGCTTCGGCGGTTGGCGGCGGCGAAGCCTCCGGGACCGGCGCCGCCGGCGCCGCCGGCGCCTCGGCAGCCGCCGCGGCCGCTGGCGCCTGCTGCGCCCACCGCGGCGGGCCGATCACGATGCGCGAAGGCGGCTCGGTCTCGGCCTCCGGCGCAGAGGGCGGGGTTTCGAAGGCACCCTCGGCGGGCGGCGCGGCCTCGGCAGGTGGGGCGGCCTCGGCAACCGGCTCTGCCACGGGCTCCGGGGCCGGGTGCTGTGCGACCTCCGGGGGCGAAGTCGCGGCCGGGGTGGCGGCCTGCGCCCAGCGCGGCGGTCCGAGGACGATGCGCGCGGATTGCTCGGGCTCGGCCTCGGCGGTCGCGGACGGTGGATCCGCCGCAGGCTCCGCCGCGGCGGGAGGCGGTGCCGTCGGCTCCTCCTCCGAGACCGGCGCCTGCTCTCGCCCCTGTGCCTCCTCCGGCATCTCCGGCTGCTCCGGCATCTCCGGCTGCTCCGGGACCTCCGGCTGCTCCGGGACCTCCGGCTGCTCCGGGACATCCAGCTCCTCGGGAACCTCCGACTCATGCGCCTCCTCCGGAGCGTGCGCAGCCTCCGCGGCCGGCTGCATCAGCTCCGTCGCGCTCTCCTGCGTGGCCCCGTTGGCCGGCGACGGCATGGTGCCGAGATCCTCGGCGAGGCGACGCTCGGCGGCGACGCGGACGGGGTCGGTCGCGTGCGCCCCGACGCGGATCGGGGCGGCGGCGGCGAGCGCGGCCACGATCGCGTAGGCCACGTCGGGCGGAACCGGCGTCTGGGGGGGATCGCGGTAGGCCTCCTCGGCCGCGTCGAAGCGCGCGGTCGCCGCGCGGCAGCTCGGGCACTGCCGGACGTGGCGGTCCAGGGCCTGGCTGTCCCCGCTGGAGATCGTGTGCTCCGCGCGCCGGGCGAGCAGGATCGGCACGCTGTCGCACGCGGCCGGCGCCCGGCGCGCGAAGCGGCGCAGCACCCCGGATGACTCCGACCGCCCTCGGGGCGCACGCTCGGCCGCGGCGTGCCGCGTGGCGCCGAGCAGCAGCGCGTCGGGGTTCAGCTGCGCCAGATCGCCGGCACGGGCGACCTCGGCGCGAAAGCGGGCGAAGGCGTCGGCTGCCGCCGCGCCGGCCTCGCCATCCGCGGCCACCATCTCGCAGTAGGCCAGGACCCCTGGGCCCCGGCGCTCGCAGAGCCCGGCGAGTGCCTCGGGGTCGCCATCGCGGACCCCGGCGGGTGTCACAGCAGCTAGAGCCACTGCGGCAGGTTACCTCCGCCGCCGACGGACAGCCGCCGGATCGCGGTCTCTCCGGGCACCTTGCGGGACTCACGCGCGCGCCGGCCGCGTTTCCCGCTCTGAAATCCGGAAAATGGTCCCACGGCCCGGCCGCTGACCCGGGTACTACACTCGCCGACGCCGTGCCCTCTCCGCGCCCGACCGCGGGTCCTCGTCGCCCGGTCTCGGGTTCCCTCCTCCCGCCCGCGCGCGAGGCCGGCGTGTCCCGGGTCGCCTACCTCCTCGACCGCTTCCCGGTCGTCTCCGAGACGTTCGTGACCAACGAGATCGCCGCGCTGCGCGAGTCCGGCGTCGAGGTCTGCGTCGAGGCCGGCGAGCGCGCGGACCCTCCGGCGCCCGGAATCCCCGACGACCTGCCGGTGCGCTACCGCGAGGACGACGGTCCGGTCCGGCGCGCCGCCGACCTGGCCTGGCTGATCGCCCGCCGGCCGGGCGCCTGCGCCCGGGACCTGGTCGACCGCCGCCGGTGGAAGGGGGAGGAGTGGGTGCGGCCGCTGTCCGCGCTGGCGCCGATCGCGCGGCGCCTTGAGTGCGAGCGCCCGGACCACCTGCACGCGCACTTCGCGGCCGGTGCCGCCCTCGACACACTGCGCCTCGCCCGCCTGCTCGACCTGCCCCACAGCGTCACCGCCCACGCGTTCGACATCTTCCAGTACCCCCGCAACCTTCCCGAGAAGCTCGAGCGGGCCACCTTCGCGGTGACGGTGTGCGAATACAACGCCCGCCACCTGCGCCGCGTGGCCCCCGCGGCGCGGCTGCACACCGTGGTCATGGGCGTCGACGGGCGCGACTTTCGCCGGCACTCGCCGCACCCCGACGGGCGCACAATCGTGGCCGTGGGCCGCCTGGTGGAGAAGAAGGGCTTCGCGGACCTCGTCGTCGCCGCCGCGCTGCTCACCGAGGCGGGGCGCCCGCTGGACCGAGTGGTCGTCGTCGGCGACGGCCCGCTGCGCGCCGAGCTCGAGGCGCTCGCCCGCGAGCGCCGGGTGCAGGACGTGGTGCACTTCGCGGGGGTGCGCGACCCCGCGGGTGTGCGGGCACTGCTCGAGAAGGCCGACCTGCTGGCGATGCCCTGCGTCGTGGCCGCCGACGGCGACCGCGACTCGATGCCGGTGGTGGTCAAGGAGGCCCTGGCCATGGAGGTGCCGGTGGTGGGGACCCGCGAGGTCGCGCTGCCGGAGATGATCCGGGGGGACTGGGGCCGCCTGGTCGCCCCGCGCGATCCGCCGGCGCTGGCCGCCGCGATCGACGAGCTGCTCGGCCTGCCCGTCGCGCGGCGCGTGGCCATGGGCCGCGCGGGGCGCGCGTTCGTCCTGGCGCACTGCGACGTGCGCAGCGAGACCGCGAAGCTCGCGGCGCTGTTCGCGCGCAGCGCGCGGACGGTCGCCCCGAGCTCCCGGTCGGGCTGACCGCCCGACGCGCGTGTCACACCGCGGGGTGGGCCGACTTGTCCGTGGCAGGCATGGATGTCTCGGCCCGCTGGTCTGCGCACCGCGGGGTGGGCCGACTTGTCCTTGGCAGGCATGGATATCTCGGCCCGCTGGTCTGCGCACCGCGGGGTGGGCCGAGTTGTCCTTGGCAGGCATGGATAACTCGGCCCACTGGGTCTGCCAGGCCTCGGGTCGTGGGATCGGCGGGCCGTGCGCGGCTTCTACCGCGCCGGTCAGGCCGGCGGCGCGAGCACCCGCAGCCGCGTGCTTAGCGCGATCGTCCGCCAGCCCGCTTCCGCGGCCCAGCGCTCCTCGGCCATCGGCCGCGGCGGGCGCAGCCCCCGCCCGACCACGAGCAGGTCGTAGCCCCGGTCGCGCAGGGCCGCGCGGAAGCTGCGTGCGTCGCCGTACTCGCGCAGGAAGCCGTCGACGAAGTGCCCGACGTACTCCACCTCGTTGTCCACCCGGGTGCCGAAGCTGGGCCAGATGGGGGACAGGCCCTCGACCGACCACGCCCCGGCCAGGCCGATCCGGCGGCCCTCGGGCGCGCCGCGCACGATCGCGTCGATCGCGGAATCGGGCCCGACGTAGCGGTCGCTGTTGACGCGCTGCTGCATCCGGTGCGCCCCGGCGAGCGCGACGAGCACGAGCGCCACGCCGCCCACCGCGAGGACCGCGGGCCGGCGCGCGATCCACGCCCGGCGGTCCCACAGCGCCCAGCCCGCGGCGCCCAGCAGCCCGAGCGCCACCGTCGCCTTCACCAGGTCGCCGGCGCCCTGGACCGCGAAGCCCTCGTGCGCGCCCGTGATCACCGCGAAGGCGAGCGCCGCCTCCAGCGCGACGGCGCCGCGGCGGCCCAGCGCGCCGGCGGCCCAGGCGGTGACCGGCGCCGCGAGCACCAGCGCGGGCACGAGGTAGCGGGTGTTGACGTTGGCCAGCGACGGCTCGCCGGGCAGCCCGAGCGCCGTGTACGGCGTGTTGACGTACAGCAGGCCCAGCGCCGCCGCGCCGGCGGCCGTGGCCAGGCCGCGACGGTCGTCGCGCCGGCCGGCGACGAGAGCCACGACCACCCCCAGCGCGCAGACGGCGACCGCGAAACCGAGCCCCTCGATCAGCTCGAGCCCGATGTCGCCCAGCACCCCGGGATCGCCCGCGTAGTGCGCGATGCTGAACCCGACGCGCTCGCGCAGCGGGTCGTCGGGCGCGTCGAAGAGCGTGATGCCCAGCGGAGCGATCTTCTGCGGGAAGATCGGGTTGCCCGACTCGACGAGGTTTCGCACCAGCCACGCGGCGCCCCCCAGCGCGGCCAGGCCGCCGACCAGCACGCCGTCGCGCAGCACGCTCCCGATGGCGCCGCGCCGCGCGTACAGCCGCACGCCGATCCACAGCACCACGAGCAGCCCCACCGAGCTGACGCCGTACCACTTGGTGCCCAGCGCGATCCCCAGCGCGGTCCCGGCGAGCAGCAGGTCCGACGTGCGGGCGGTGCGCGCGTGGCGCAGGAGGAACAGGACGCCGCAGGCGAACGTCGCGTAGAGCACGGCGTCGGGCATGGCCCGCGGGATCGAGGACAGGCCGACGACCGGCACCGAGACCACGGCGGCGCCCGCCAGGATCGCGGCCGGCGCCGGGGCGCGCAGCTCCCGCGCGATCGCGTACACCGCCACGGCGGCCATGACCGCGAAGCCGGTGATCGCGAAGCGCGCGAGGAAGTCGTTGTGCCACGGCAGCACGGTGCTGAGCAGCACGACGTCGCCGTTGTTGGGGTAGTTGCCGTGGGCGATCAGCGGCAGGAACTGGTCGATCTGCCACAGCGAGCCCGACTGGATCCAGCGCCCGACGTTGGGCAGGTGGAAGGTGAGCGGATCGACGCCGACGACCTCGTCGCCCGCCCAGGCGCGCAGGTCCGCCGCGGCGGCGACGAGCGCGTACCCGGCGCCCACGGCAGCCAGGGCCCACGACACGCGTCCGCTGGGCCCCGGCGCGGGGCCGCGGTCCTCGGGCGGACCCGGCGGCCGCGGCGCCCCGCGCACGGCCGCGGCGACGCCGGCCAGCGCGAGCGCGGCGGCGGCGAGCACCGTGCCGCGGCTGAGGATCCCCAGCAGGAGCGGCACGAGGTGGACGGCGATGAGCAGCGCGGTCCCGGCCACCAGGCCGGCCAGCAGCCGCTCCAGCGCGTCGAGGTGGCCCAGCCGCCGAACGACGATCAGCGCCGCCGCGACGCCCGCCGCGCCGACGACGGCGGCGAACAGCGCGGCGCCGGCGAGGAGGTCTCCCAGGGGCATGACGCGGCGACACGGTAACCGTCCGCCGGGTGGCCCGGCGCATAGGGTGACGCCCAGTGCCGGGGTCCGTGACCGTCTCCATCCTCGTCGTCACCTACGACCACGCGGGCGAGATCGACGCCTGCCTGGACGCGGCGCTGGCCCAGGCCAGCGACGCGCTCGCGGTCGAGGTCGTGGTGGCCGACAACGCGTCGGCCGACGGCACGGCCGACCGCGTGCGCGCCCGCGAGCCGGAGGTTCGCCTCCTGGAGATGGGATCCAACCGCGGCTTCGCGGCCGCGATGAACGCGGCGTTCGCCGCGTCCACCGGCGAGCTGGTGCTGATCCTCAACCCCGACTGCGCGATGGACCCCGCCTGCGCCGCCGCGCTGGCCGACCACCTCGCCGCGAGGCCCGACGTGGCGGTCGCCGCCGCGCTGCTGCGCGATCCCGACGGCGGCGCGCAGCTCTTCGCCCGGCGCGACGTGGACCTCGGGGTGACGCTGTGGGCCTTCACCCACGTCGGGCGGCGCGTCGACGAGCGCTGGCGCGGCGGCCGCGGGCGCGCGCATCGCCGCTACGAGGAGCTGTGGGCCGGCGGCCCGCCCACCGAGCCGTTCGCGGTCTACTGCCCCGCGGCGGCCTGCGTGCTGGCCGCCCGCGCGGACCTCGCGCCCGCCCCGTTCGACGAGCGCTTCCCGCTGTTCTTCAACGACGGCGACCTGTACTCGCGGCTGCTGCGGGCCGGGCGCGGGATCGAGGTCGTCCCCGCCGCCACCGCCGTGCACGGCTACGGGACGAGCGTCGCGCGCGCCGCGACCGCCGATCCCGCCCGGATGCGCGCCGAGTGGGTCGCGTCGCTGCTGCGCTACACCGGGCGCTACTGGCGCGCCGCCCCGCGGGCGGCGCTGCGCGCGCTCCTGCTCGCCGACGCCGCGGCGGTCGCCGCGCTCGCGCTCGCCGGCCGGGGCGGCGACCCCGCCTTCGTGCGCGGGACGCTCGGTGGCCTCGGCCTGCCCGCGGGCGCGCGGCCGCTGCTGAGCGGCCTGTCACAGTCCGAGCGATGAGCACGGCCGCCCCCGGCCGACCGCGACCCGGCGCCGGCTCCGGACTGCGCGTGCGCACCGCTCGGGGCACGATCGTCAACGGCGCGTTCCTGGTCGGCATCAACACGCTGTCGCTGCTGCGCGGCTTCCTCGTCGCGGCGTTCCTGACCACCACGGAGTACGGCGTGTGGGGGACGGTGGTGGTCGTCCTGGCCACGCTGCAGTTCCTCAAGCAGGTGGGGATCAGCGACAAGTACATCCAGCAGGACGAGCCCGACCAGGAGCTCGCCTTCCGCAAGGCCATGACCTTCGAGGTGCTGTTCTCGGGGATCGTGCTCGCCGTCGGGCTGGCGCTCGTGCCCGCCCTGGCGCTGATCTTCGGCACGACCGAGGTCGTCGCCCCCGCGCTGGTGTCGCTGCTCGTCGTGCCGGCCATGGCGCTGCAGGCGCCGCTGTGGATCTTCTACCGCGAGCTGGACTTCCTGCGCCAGCGCAAGCTGCAGGCGATCGACCCGATCGCCGGCTTCGTGATCGCCGTCGCCCTGCTGGCCGCCGGGGTGAACTACTGGGCGCTGATCATCGGCGTCGTGGCGGGCGCCTGGCTGGGCGCGCTGGTGTCGCTGCGGGCGTGCCCGTACCCGCTGGGCTGGGCCTTCGACCGCGACACGCTGCGCGGCTACCTCTCCTTCAGCTGGCCGCTGTTCATGGTCGGCGCGACGGTCATCGTCGTCGGCCAAGGCCTGCTGATCGTGGGGGAGGCGGAGCTGGGGCTGGCCGGCGTCGGGATCATCGCGCTGACCGCCACCATCTCCCAGTACTCCGACCGCGCCGACCAGATCGTCACGCAGACGATCTACCCCACGATCGCGGCCGTGAAGGACCGTGCCGACCTGCTGTACGAGACGTTCGTGAAGTCCAACCGCCTGGCGCTCATGTGGGGCGCGCCGTTCGGCCTGGGGCTGGCGCTGTTCGCCGAGGACCTCGTGGAGTTCGGCATCGGGGAGCGCTGGCGCCCGGCCATCGGGCTCATGCAGGCGGTCGGCGTGTCGGTCGCCATCCACCAGATCGGCTTCAACTGGGACGCGTTCTACCGCGCCCGCGGCAACACCCGCCCGATCGCGGTCGCGGCGCTCGCGGCCATGATCGCCTTCGTCGCGATCGCGATCCCGCTCCTGCTGTCGGACGGGCTGAAGGGGCTCGCCCTGGCCACGCTGCTCATGGAGGGGGTGAACTTCGCGGTGCGCATGTTCTACCTGCGCCGGCTGTTCTCCTCGTTCGGTTGGGTGGGCCACGCGGCCCGGGCGCTGCTGCCCAGCGTCCCGGCGATCGGCGTCGTGCTGGCGCTGCGCGCGACCGTGGGGGAGGAGGCGACGCTCCCGGCCGCGCTGGGCATGTTCGCGCTGTACGTGACCGTCACGGTGGCCGCCACGGCGCTCGTGGAGCGCAGCCTCGTGCGCGAGATCGTGGGCTACCTGCGCGGGCGCGGGCCGGCGAGCGCGCCGGCGTGACCCGGCGCGGCCGTGCGCGGCCGACCGCCGTCGTGTCGCTGTTCTCGCTCACGCTGTTCGTGAGCGCCGCGCTGGTGTTCCTGATCCAGCCGATGTTCGCGAAGTTCGTGCTGCCGCTGTTCGGGAGCACGCCGGCGGTGTGGAACGCGTCGCTGGTCTTCTTCCAGCTCGCCCTGCTCGCGGCGTACCTCTACGCGCACGTGGCCACGCGGCGCCTGGCGGTGCGCCGCCAGGTGCTTGTCCACCTGGCCCTGCTCGCGCTCCCGCTGCTCGTGCTGCCCATCGCGGTGCCCGACGACTTCGTCCCCTCCCCGGGCGAGAGCCAGGTTCCGCAGCTGCTCGGGCTGCTGGCCGTGACCGTCGGCCTGCCCTTCTTCGTCGTCGCGGCGACGTCGCCGCTGCTGCAGCGCTGGCTGGCGAGCATCGACCACCCGGCGGCGGGCGACCCGTACTTCCTGTACGCGGCGAGCAACCTGGGCAGCATCCTGGGGCTGCTGTCCTATCCGCTGGCGCTCGAGCGCGGCCTGCGCCTCGACGACCAGGGCTGGCTGTGGTCCGCCGGCTACGGGCTGCTCGCCGCGCTCCTGCTGGCGTGCGCACTGGTGGTCTGGCGCTCGCGGACGGCTCCCGCGCTCGCCGCCGGGCGGTCCGACGAGCCGGGTCCTCGCGGCGCCCCGGTCTCCGGGGCGCGGCGGGCACGCTGGATCCTCCTGGCCTTCGTGCCGTCGAGCCTGATGCTCGGGGTCACGACATACCTCACCACGGACATCGCGCCGATCCCGCTGCTGTGGGCGGTCCCGCTCTCGCTGTACCTGCTGTCGTTCACGATCGTCTTCGCGCCAGGGTCGGGCGGCCTGGCGCTGCACCGGTGGATGGTCCTCGCGCTGCCGCCGCTCGCGCTGGCGGTCGCGGTCCTGCTGGTGCTGGAGATCGACGACCTGCTGTGGACGCTCGTGGCCGTCCACCTGCTCGCCTTCTTCGTCGCGGCGATGGTCTGCCACGGCGAGCTGGCCCGCGACCGGCCGGCGGCGACCTCGCTGACCGGCTTCTACCTGGCGATCGCGGTGGGCGGGGCGCTCGGGGGCGTCTTCAACGCGATCGTCGCCCCGGCGCTGCTGGACTCCCTGCTGGAGTACCCGCTCGCCCTGGTGCTGGCCTGCCTATGCCTGCCCCGGCGCGCGCCGCGCTCGGGCGGGGAGCGCCGGCTGGACCTCGCCCTGCCGGTCGCGGTCGGCGTCGCCGCGGCGCTGCTCCTCGTGCTCGCCGATCAGATCGGCGACGTGGTGAGCCTCGGCGACGGGGAGACGCAGGAGCTCGAGCAGGCGACGGCGCTCGGCCTCGCGGCGCTCCTCGCGCTGACTCTCGTGCGCCGGCCGCTGCGCTTCGGCCTCGCCGCGGCGGCGATCGTGGTGGCCGGGCTGCTCCCGATCGGCGAGCAGGATCGCGAGCTGTATCAGGCGCGCAGCTTCTTCGGCGTCTACCGCGTGACCCAGTCGCGCGGCGGCGACCTGCACTGGCTCACGCACGGCACGACCCTGCACGGCGCGCAGAGCCGCCGGCCCGGCCTGGTCCTCGAGCCGCAGACCTACTACCAGCGCAGGGAGCCCATCGGCCAGCTCGTGGACGCGCTCAGGCCGGCGACGTTGCGGCGCGCCGCCGTCATCGGGCTGGGCACGGGCACCATGGCCTGCCACGCGCGGCGCGGCGATCGCTGGACGTTCTACGAGATCGACCCCCTGGTCGAGCGCATCGCGCGCGACCCGCGCCTGTTCACCTACCTGCGCGACTGCCCCGGCCGCCACGACGTGGTCCTGGGCGACGCGCGGCTGTCGCTGGCCCGGGCCTCCGGCGTGCGCTACGGGCTCATCGTCCTGGACGCCTTCACCTCCGACGCGATCCCGATCCACCTGCTCACCCGCGAGGCGCTCGCGCTGTACCGCTCCCGGCTGCGCGAGGGCGGGGTGCTCGCGCTGCACATCTCCAACAACTATCTCGACCTCGAGCCTGTGGTCGCGCAGCTGGCCCGCGACGCCGGGCTGGCCTGCCGGGCGCAGCAGGGCGCGGACTCCGACTGGGCGGTCCTCGCCGTGCGCCGGCGCCACCTGCGCGCCGTGTCCTCCGACCTGCGCTGGCACGCCTGCCGCCGCGGCGAGGGCGCGGTGTGGACCGACGACTTCTCCAACCTCGTGGGGAGCCTCATCCTGTGAGCGGGCGCTCAGGATCCCGCGCGTGGCTCACCGCCGCGGGCGGGCGCAGCAGCGCGGCGACCTCGCCGGGATCCGCGGTGCGCGCGGACTGAATCGCGCGCCGGTCGCGCAGCGCGCGCGGCAGGCCGGCCAGCCCGGCCAGCCGGCCGGCGACCTCGATCGGCACGAGCCGTCGCGGGCGGTTGGAGCGCAGCTCGGCCGCCCAGCGCCGGGCCACCGCCCGATGGTCGGGCTCGGGCAGGCAGCGCACCGCGCACCAGGTGCTGTTGCGCGCGACGTAGAAACGCGCGCGGGCTCGTGAGCGCGTCGTGGCGCCCAGGCGGTGCGTGACCCGCGCGTCGGGGACGAGCAGCGCGTGGTAGCCGGCCAGCACGGCGCGGAACGCCAGGTCGACGTCCTCGTAGTAGAGGAAGAAGCGCTCCGCGTAGCCCCCGAGCGCGTCGAAGACGTCGCGGCGGAAGACCGGCGCGGCGCCGGGGGCGGCGAAGACGGGGTAGGGGTCGGCGGGCAGCTCGTCCAGCGGGGCGTCGCGCAGCAGCTTGTAGGCGTAGCCCTCCGGCGCGTACTGGTCGCCGGCGCTCTCCACCCGCCCGGTCGCGGCGCTGACCAGGACGCTGCCCAGCGCCCAGGTGCGCTCGTCGCGCGGCGCGGCGAGCAGGCGCTCGAGCCAGTCGGGGGCGGGCGTGGCGTCGGAGTTCAGCACGCAGACCCACGGCGCCGACGTCGCGGCCACGCCGCGGTTGGCGCCTCCCCCGAAGCCGTGGTTGCGCTGCAGCGGGATCGCGTGAACGTCCGGATGGCGGGCGCGCACCAGGCCCAGGGATGCGTCGCGCGACGCGTTGTCGGCCACGACGATCTCGGCGGGGGCCACGGTCTGGGCGGCCAGCGCGTCCAGGCAGGTGGGCAGCAGGGACTCGCCGTTGTAGTTGACGATGACGACCGCGACGTCGGGCACCGGCGCATCGTGGCGCACCCCGCGGGGGACTACCCTCCTCGCGTGCAGACCGAGGAGATCCTCGCCTTCCGGCTGGCGCGCTGCGGGCTGGCCGGCCCCGCCGCCGGGAGCCTCGCCGAGGCGGCCGCCTGTCCGGCCTCGGACTTCTCCCGCGACGCGGCCCTGCTCGCCCTGTCGGCGCGGGTGGAAGGCCTGACGCGGGAGCGCTACGACGAGGCGACGGACGCCGGCGACCTCGCGGTCGCGCACGTCGTGCGGGGAGCGATCCACGCGCTCGCGCCCGACGACCTCGCGCTCTACGGGCGGGCGCTGATCTCCCGCGACGACATCGAGCTCGCCCAGCAGCTCGGCCAGCAGGTCCAGCAGCTGGCGGAGGAGAGGGGCTTCGCGCCCACCGACGCGCTAGACGAGGTCGCCGAGGCGACGACGGACGCGCTGCGCGGCGGGGTCGCGCTGAGCAAGAACGAGCTGCACGAGGAGCTGCGCGGGCGGGTCGGAGCCGACCTGATGCCGTGGTGCAAGGGCTGCAAGACCCACCACGTGGCGCCCATGCTGTGGCGCTTCGGAACCGTCAAGGCGGGAGCGCGGCTGGACTCCGAGCGCCGCTACGTCCTGGGCCGGCCGGGCCGTGCGCCGGCCGCCGCCGAGGCGGTTCGCCGCTTCCTGCGCTTCTACGGCCCGTCCACGAGCGGGGAATTCGCCGAGTGGTCGGGGGTGGCGAAGCCCCACGCCACGCGCCTGTGGGCCGACGTGGAGGGCGAATTGGCGGAGGTCCCGATCGCGAAGCGCAAGGCCTGGGCACTGAGCGAAGACGTCGGGGATCTGGGTTCGCCGCCGGCGGCGGAGGGCGTCGTGCTGATCCCGCCCGGCGATCCCTACCTGCAGAAGCCCAACCGCCCGCTGCTGGCGCCCGAGCCGGAGCTGCGCAAGCGGCTGTTCCGGCCCGTGGCCAGTCCCGGCGTGGTGCTGAAGGACGGCCGGCTCGCCGGGCTGTGGCGCGTCAGGGCGAAGGGGCGCAAGGCGGAGATCAGCGTCGAGCGGCTGGGCCGGCTCGCGCGCTCGGACCTGGAGGCGGAGGCGCAGCGCATCTCCCACCTGCGGCAGGCCTCCGAGGCGATCCTGGTGGTGGACTGAGGTCGTGGCCACCGACACCGATCTGTATGAGGCCAAGGCCGCGGCCTACGCGCGCTTCGGCAACGGCGTGGTCGCCGCGCGCGCGGAGGCGCTGCTGCCTGACGGGGGCCGCGTGCTGGACCTGGGCTGCGCCTCCGGCGGCCTGCTCGCGCTGCTGCGCGGGCGCGCGGGCCACCTTGCCGGGCTGGAGCTGTCCCCGTCCGCGGCGGCGGCGGCCGCCGAGGTCGGCGACGAGGTCGTGCAGGGCTCCATCGAGGATCCCGACCTGCCCTTCGCCGGCGGCTCGTACGACGTCGTGGTGCTGGCGGACGTGGTGGAGCACCTCGCGCACCCTGAGGCCGCGCTAGCCCGGGCGGTCGGATGGGCGCGGCCGGGCGGCGCGGTGGTGGTCAGCGTGCCCAACATCGCGCACTGGCGCGCCCGGCTCACGCTGGCCCGCGGCGCGTGGCCGTCGGAGGACTCGGGCACGTTTGACTCCAGCCACCTGCGCTTCTTCACCCGCGCGTCCCTGGAGGCGCTGCTGCGCGACGCGGGTCTGGCCGACGTCGAGATCGAGCCGGTCGTGCCCGCGCTGCGCAACCACCTCCCGGTCGACCGCCTGCCCGGGCCGCGTGGGCGCGGCGGTGGAGGGGGGATGGCAGAGCCTGGGGCGCCGCGCGCCGGGGTTGCTGAGCTACCAGCTCGTCGCGTCGGGGCGCCGGCCCGCCTAGAGGGTGAACGTCGGATCCTGCACCACCAGGGTGCAGAATCCGGCACTCGCGGAGCTGGCCGCCCCCGCGTCGGACGAGCGTCGGTTTCTGCATCGCCAGGGTGCAGAATCCGACGCTCGCGACAATCGTGCGCGCACCGGATTCCGGAGCCAGCAAAGATGTGCAGTTCGTGGCGCCGATCGAGATTCGCGACCTCCACAAGCGCTTCGGGTCGGTGGAGGCCGTCAGGGGCCTGTCCTTCGAGGTGCCGCCCGGTCGGGTCACCGGGTTCCTGGGCCCCAACGGAGCGGGCAAGAGCACGACGCTGCGGACGCTGCTCGGGCTCTTGGACCCCACGGCGGGGATGGCCACGTTCGAGGGCCGTCGCTACGAGGAGCTCGAGCGGCCGAGCACCCACGTCGGCGCCGTGCTGGAGGACACCGCGTTCCACCCGGGCCGCACGGGGCGCAACCACCTGCGGGTGCTCGCGGTCATCGGCCAGCATCCGTCCAGCCGCGTCGAGGAGGTCCTCGCCGACGTCGGGCTGAGCGACGCCGCCGACCGGGTCGTCAAGGGCTACTCGATGGGCATGCGCCAGCGGCTGGCGATCGCCGGGGCGCTGCTCGGCGACCCGCAGGTCCTGATCCTGGACGAGCCGACCAACGGATTGGACCCGCCCGGGATCAAGTGGATGCGCGAGATGGTGCGCGAGCAGGCCGGGCGCGGGCGCACCGTGCTGATCTCCAGCCACCTGCTCGCGGAGGTCGCGCAGTCCGTCGACGACGTCGTGGTCATCGCCAAGGGCGAGCTGCGGGCGCGCGGGCCGCTGGAGGAGGTGCTCGGCGGGACCGAGGGTCCGACCACCGAGGTGCGCGCCGAGGAGCCCGAGAAGCTCGCCGCGGCGCTGCAGAGCAGCGGTCTGCGCGTGCGGCGCGAGGGCGACCGGCTGCTGGTGCTCGGCGCGTCGCCCGAGCAGGTGGGCCGCATCGCCGGCGCCGAGGGCCTCACGCTGCTCCTGCTGGCGCCGAAGTCGCGCTCGCTGGAGTCCGCGTTCTTCGAGCTCACAGGAGGCGAGGAATGAGCGTCCTGCTCCAGGCCGAGCTGCTCAAGCTGCGCACCACGCGGACGTTCCTGGCGCTTGTCGGCGCGACCCTCCTCCTGTCGCTGCTCATCGTCGTGCTGAGCACGATCCTCAGCGACACGTGGAACGAGGAGGACGTCCGCGACCTCTTCTTCGCCGACTTCAGCGGCCTGTTCATCCTGCTGCTCGGCGTGATCGGGATGGCGGGGGAGTGGCGCCACCGGACCATCACCAGCACGTTCCTCGCCGCGCCCGACCGGCTCAAGCTGCTCACCGCCAAGGTCTTGTCCTACGCCGTGGCCGGCGCCGTCCTCTCGTTCATCGTGACCGTGACGATCATGGTCGTCGGCACGGTGATCCTCTCCATCCGCGGCGAGACCACCATCGGCATCGTCGACATGGCCGACGTCATGTGGCGCAACCTCGCCCTCGCGGCGCTGTTCGGCGCGATCGGCGTGTGCGTCGGCGGTCTGATCCGCAACCAGGTCGTCGCCATCGTCGGCCTGCTCGTCCTCTCCTTCGCGCTGGAGCCCGCGATCATCGGCCTCGCGCCCGACGTCGGCCAGTACCTGCCCACGGGCGGAGCGCCCAACGGCGTCATCGGAGGCAACCCGTTCGACGAGGACGCCCCGACGCTCGCGCCCGGAATCGCGCTGCTCGTGGAGCTCGGCTGGGTGGCGCTGCTGTTCGCCGCGGCGGCGGCGACCCTGCGCAAGCGCGACCTGGTCTGAGGCCATGAAGCAACGCGTGAACCTCATCACCCTCGGCGTGCGCGACCTGGCCCGTGCGCGCCGGTTCTACGAGACGGTCGGCTGGGAGACCGGCGCTGCCCCCGACGACGACGTCGTCTTCTTCCAAGCCGGCGACATGGTGGTCGCGCTGTGGGACCGCGCGCGGCTGGCCGAGGACAGCTCGGTGGAGGACACGCCGGGCTGGGGCGGTGTGACGCTCGCACTCAACTTCGGCTCGCGGGCTGAGGTCGACGCCGCGATCGAGGAGGCCCGCGCCGCGGGCGCGACGATCGGCCGCGAGCCGGGCGAGACGTTCTGGGGCGGCTACAGCGCGGTGTTCTTGGACCCGGAGGGCCACCCGTGGGAGATCGCCCACAACCCGCACTGGGTGGTCACCGATGACGGTGCAATCACCCTGGGCTGATCGGCGTTTGCGCCTGCGCGGATCGCTCAGTACCTGCCGGAGATCAGGTCCCAGGCACGGCGGAGCTTGTGCTGGAGCTCGGTCTCGGTGTCCTCGGCGCCGTGGTGCTCCAGCGTCGCCGGGTTGGGCTCGGGCTTGGGCACCCGCTCGCCGTCGGCGCTGATCACGTCCACGCCCGCCTCCAGGGTGAGATAGGAGATGGGCTCTCGTAGTCCACCGCCTCAGCGCCCCTTGCGAATGGCCCCGACGCGGTTGACGACGGACTTGCCGGCCTGCACGACCGTGTCCGCCACGGACCTCGCGGTCGAGGTCGCGGTCCTGCTCGTGCTCTTCGCCGAGCCCTTGGCCTCGGCAGCGCTCTTGGCCGCCGCGTTGCGCTGCCTGGTTGCCGCCGCCTTCTTCGCCGACGCCGATCGCTCGGCCTTGGTGCGCTGCGCCATGGTTGCTCCTTCTCGTGGGCGTATCCGAACATGAGGGTCCCCCTGCGAGAGCCCTTCCAAGCAGGGCGGCGCCGCTAGGACACCTCGCGCGTGAACGTGCTCCCGTCCTGCATCGGGCGGTAGATCTGCTTGAAGTCGAACGCGTAGTCGAAGTCGTCCTTCTCGGATTCCTGGGCACCCTCGACGTCGACGTTGTGCACGATCACGAGCTCCTCGCTGACGTGCGAGGCCTGGATCAGGCACAGGCCCGACGGCGCCCAGATGCCCGAGCCGCCCCAGAACGGGACGCCGCTCACTCCGTGGTTGCCCACCGCGTTGCAGGCGATCGTCCACACCTGGTTCGTGGCCGAGGCGGCCGGAATCACGGAGTCCCACAGCGCGCCGTAGTACTGGTCGGTGCGCATGTTCATGCCGGGGTAGTCGCGGCCTCCGGCGGCTCGCCACGACGCGATCTGCACGATCGCGTCGACCTCCGCCACCATCGAGTACTCGCGCAGCAACTCGCTGAACAGGTAGTCGTAGCAGGTGGTGAACCCGAGCCGCCCGTGGCGCGTGTCCAGCACGAGGCGGTCGTCGCGCCCGCTCTCGGTGAAGTCCTTCTCGATTCCCGGGAGGAAGACCTTGTCGTAGGTGTTCTCGTCTGCGAGATAGTCCGAGTCGCGGCCGACCGCGAACGTGCGGTTCAGGAAGCGGTCTGTCTCCCGGCCCGCCGTCAGGTTGTTGAGCACGATCGCCTCGAGGTCGCCGCCGAGCAGCGGCTGCAGCTCGCCCTCGATCCAGTCGCGGTGGTTCTCGGCGACCGCCTCTCTCATGTACGCCAGGCAGTCGTCGTGCGCGTTCCAGAAGTACCCCGAGAGGCAGAACTCCGGGAAGACGGCGATGTTCACCCCGCGCTCCTTGAAGACGCTCACCGTGCGCAGGATCTTGTCCTTGTTGGCCTCGACGCCGGGCACCTCGGCGTGGATGTTGGCCAGGCCCACCGAGAGCTTGGACTCGTCGTCGCAGTAGCTGCGCTCGACGATGCGCAACCCGTCAACCGTCTCCATGGCCCCCGCCGGGGTCAAACCGCGCGATGAACCCGTCCACGTCCGGGCTGGCCAGCAGCTCCACCCGCTCCTTGACGACCTCCACCGGCCAGTCCCACCAGGCGATCCGCTGCAGCGCCGCGGCCTGCTCCTCGGTGAACCGCCGGCCGACCACCCGGGCCGGGTTGCCGGCGACGATCTCGTAGGGCGCGACGTCCTTGGTCACCACGGCGCCCGTGCCGATCACCGCGCCGTCGCCGATCGTCACGCCGGAGAGCACGGTCGTGCGGTTGGTGACCCAGGTGTCGTGGCCGACGTGGATGTCGCCGCGGCCGTAGGGGAAGCCGTCCTCGTAGGCGCCGGGGAGGTCGAGCATCGCGCGCAGTCCGTACTGAGAGACCCACTCGGTGCGGTGCAGGCCGCCCACGTAGAACTCCGAGTCGGGGGCGATCGACGCGAAGTTGCCGATGACGACGCGGCCGGTGTCGCCCTTGAACTTCATGACGCGCGGGGCGGCGTAGCTCTCGCGGCCCATGACCAGCGTGCCCTCGGCGATGTGGCGCTGGGCCTCCTCCTGCAGCGCGACGAAGCCCTCCGCGTTGGAGCGCTCGCGCTGGGCCAGGGCGTGGCGCGCCGTCCGCAGCGCGTCGGCCTTGGCCGCCACGCTGCGCAGTCGCTGGGCGACGCGTCGCACGGGATCGCTCATCGGCGCGCACGATAGCCCGGCGGCCGGGGCGGGCGGCGCCCACTAAGCTGCCGCGCCTCATGGGCCTCGCCGACGTCCGCTACGACATCAACCACGGGGCCCCGCGGCGGATCCTCAACGAGGGCACCCTGCGGATGTGGGCCGCGTCGCTTCCGCCCGACGCCGAGGTGCTCGAGGTGGGGGCGGGCCACTACGACCACCAGCCCTACTTCGCCGCGAAGCTCACGAAGTTCGACGCCGACGAATCGCAGAGCCCGGACATCGTCGGCGACGCGCACGCAATGCCGATGGAGGACGACCGCTTCGACGCGGCGCTGGCCATCTCGGTGCTGGAACACGTGGACGACCCGTACCAGGTGGTGCGCGAGATGCACCGCGTACTCAAGCCCGGCGCGACCGTGCTGGCCTGGATCCCGTTCACCTTCGGCGTGCACGGCTTCCCCGAGGACGTCAGCCGGTTCACCACCTTCGGCATGCGCCGGCTGTTCGAGCGCGCGGGCTTCGAGGTGACCGACATCGACGAGGCGCCCTACGCCGGTGTCTTCCTGCAGCTCTCGAACTTCGTGCACTTCGTGTTCCCGCGCACCTCACAGCGCCGCTGGGTGCGCGGCCTGAACAAGGGCCTGTTCCTGATGGCCCGCGCCGGCTACCCGCTGGACCGCCGCTTCGGCCTGCGCCTGCGCACGCTCTACACGGGCGCGGAGATCCGGGCGCGCAAGCCGTAGCTCAGCCGCGCTGCGCCCGGAGCGTGTCGCGCAGCGCCTCGAGGCCGGTGTACCGCGGCTTCCAGCCGAGCTCGCGCTTGGCCTTGCCGGCGTCCACGATCGTGGGGCTGCTGATCGCCTCGGCCCAGCCCACGGCAGGAGGCGCGAACGGCAGGGAGGCGAGCAGCCGCGCGGCGATCCGGACGGGCGCCTCCGGCACGGCGACCGGCAGCAGACCGATCTCGCGTGCGACGTCCAGAGCGGTCAGATCGCCGTCGCCCGTGATGTTGTACGCGCCCGCCGGGCCCGCCCCGACGACGCACAGGCGCAGCGCCTCGCCGACGTCCTGCTCGTGGACGAACTGCACCGGCAGGGGTGGCACGAGCGCCGGCGGCGACACCGGGAGCTTCAGCGCGAGCGCCGCCAGCCGCCGCGCGAGCGGCTCGATCCGCTCCGGGAGGAGCTCCTTGGCGCCGACGCTGTTGGGCCCCAGCACGACCGGCGGGCGCAACAGGTAGAGCCCGATCTCGGGATGCGCGGCGGCGGCGTCGTGCAGGAGCCGCTCGATCTCCGCCTTCTCCTGCGCGTAGAAGAGGTGCTTCGCGGGGCGGGTGGGCCAGTCCTCGCGCATCCCGACGGGGTTGTCGGGATGGAACCCGTACGCCGCGACCGACGACGCGTACACGAAGCGCTTCGCACCGGCCGCGACCGCCGCTGCGAACGTGTTCAGCGTCCCGTCGACGTTGATCGCGCGGATCGTGTCCCGATCGGCGTTCCCGGTGATGAGGAACGCGAGGTGCACGACGACGTCGGCTTCGGCGAACGCCTGCTCCAGCGCTTCCGGCTCGCGCACGTCGCCCCGGCGGTACTCCATCTTCGTCCAGCTGTGCTCGCCCGGGTCGAACGGGCGCCGCGCGATCCCGACGATGCGCCTGACGCGCTCGTCGGCCTCCAGGAGCGGGACGAGGCCGAAGCCGAACGTCCCCGTCGGGCCGGTGATCGCGACGGTCAGCCCTGGTCCGTGGGTGGTCACCTCCGGTCGGTAGCCGCTGACGGGCGGCCCTAAACTCGGCCCGCAGTGCCAGACGACGAAGCCGTCCCCCCACAGCGCCCGGCGCCGCTGAACGGCTTCGTCGCGGCCGCCCTGGTCTTCTTCAACGCGGCCGCGGTGCTGGTGATCGAGATCGTCGCCATCCGCCTGATGGCGCCCTACGTCGGGGTGACGCTGCAGACCTACACGGCGATCATCGGGGTGATCCTGGCCGGCATCGCCCTTGGCTCGTGGCTGGGCGGGCTGTTGGCCGACCTGCTGAACCCGCGCCGGACGCTCGGCCCGCTGCTCGTCGTGGGCGGCCTGCTGGCCATGGCGACGCTGCCGATAACGCGCGCGGCCGGGTCGCTGTCCGAGGGCAACGCCTCGGCGCAGGTCCTGCTCCTGGCCCTGGTCGCCTTCCTGTGGCCCGCGGCGGTGCTCAGCGCGGTCCACCCGACCGTCGTCAAACTCCAGCTCGAACGTCTCGATCAGACCGGGCGGGTCGTCGGCCGCCTGTCCGCCGTCGGCACCGCGGGGGCGATATTCGGCACCATCCTGACCGGCTTCGTCCTGCTGGCCTGGCTGCCGACCTCCACGATCATGATCGCGCTGGGCGCCGGGCTCGTGGGAGCGGGCGTCGTCGTGACCGCCCGCCTTTCCGCCCACCGCCTCCCGCTGCTCTCCGTGGGCGCCCTCGCGTTGGTCCCCGCCCTCGCCGGGGTGGCGCTGGCCACGGCCGACCCATGCCAGCGCGAGACGGCCTACTACTGCGCCAACGTCATCGCGGTCGGGCCGGAGCCCACGGGGCGCGAGCTCATCCTCGACGGCCTGCGCCACTCCTACGTCGACCCGCAGCACCCGGCGCAGCTTGCGTTCGCCTACACGTTGCGCATCGCCGACCTCGTCGACGCCTTCCGCGCGCCGCGGGCGCCGATCCGGGCGCTGGCGATCGGGGGCGGCGGCTTCACGATGCCGCGCTACATCGCCGCCACGCGCCCCGGGTCGACCAACGTCGTCCTCGAGCTCGATCCCGGCGTGGTCGACATCGCCCGTGACGAGCTCGGGCTCGTCACCGGACCGCGGCTGCGCGTGCACCTCGGCGACGCGCGGACCCGGATGCGCGCGCAGCCCGACCGTGCCGCCGACCTGGTGATCGGTGACGCGTACGGGGGCCGCGCCGTCCCCTGGCACCTGACCACGCGCGAGTTCTTCGCCGACATCCGCAGCAAGCTGCGCCCGGGCGGCGTCTACGCGATGAACGTCATCGACGCCGGGCCGCTGGACTTCGTGCGCGCGGCGGGCGCGACCTTGGGTCGCGTCTTCGCGCACGTGGCCGTCCAGGCCCGGTTCGACGCGCAGCGCGTCCAGGAGGGCGAGAACTTCATGGTCTTCGCCTCCGACCGCCCGCTGCCGCTCGCGGCGCTCGCGGCCGGTGCCCGCGAGCGCCGCGACGGCGAGACGCTGAGAAGCGGCCCTGCGTTCGAGCGCTTCGTCGCCGGCGCGCAGGTGCTGCGCGACGACCACGCCCCGGTGGACCAGCTCCTCACCGTCACCGGCTGACCGGTCTCGCCGGGTAGCTCGCCGCGAACCGCACGACGCCGTCGGGGCCCTCCTCCTCGACGACCCGGCCGTCGTTGACGAGCAGGTCCACGTGGCCGAGCACCTCCGAGAGCGTGAGGTAGGCCTGCGTCACCGCCACGTCGCCCCACAGGGCCTGCGCGAGCTCGAACGCCGTGCGCGGCTGCTCGGCGATGAGGCGGTGGAACTTGTCGGCGCGCCGCTCGTGCAGGCGGAAGCGCTCGTCGATGAGCGCGACGTGGTCGGTGACCGGGTCGCCGTGGCCCGGCAGGACCAGGTCGACGTCGGCCATCGCGCGGGTGGCGCGCAGCGACTCGAGGTAGGTGACCAGCGCCTGCGGGCGCTCGGGCGGCTCGTCCTCGTCCTCGATCGGGGCCTCCAGCGGCCGCGAGATCAGCGGGTTGGAGGAGATGTGCTTGATGAGGTGATCGGCGCCGAGCACGATGCCCCGCTCGGCATCGTGCAGGATCGTGTCCGACGGGGAGTGCCCGGGCCGGTGCGCCACGCGCAGGGTTCGGTCGCGCAGCGTCAGCTCGCCGCCGTCGGCGAGCGGCCGCGTCACGGTCGCCGCCGCGCCCCACCCGCGGTAGGCCTGGGAGACGGTGAGCAGGGCCTGGCGCATGCCCTCCGGGATCCCGTGGCGCGCCATGACGCTCACCGCGAACGCGTCCTCGGCCTGCATTCCCTCCGAATAGCGCGCGACCCACGGCGCGAGGCGGTCCAGCGCCGCGACCTCCGCTCCCGAGCGCCGCGCGAGGATGCTCACCAGCCCCAGGTGGTCCATGTGCTGGTGAGAGATGACGATCAGCTCGAGGTCCGAGACGGCGTGGCCGTGGTCGGCCAGGGCGCGCTCCAGCGCGTCGAGGGCCGTTCCCGAGTTCGGCCCCGAGTCCAGCAGCGTCAGCGGGTCGTCCTCGATCAGGTACGCGTTGACGCGCCCGACCTGAAACGGCGTCGGGATCGGCAGGCGATGGATCCCGGCGTCGGCGGCCCGGCGCAGGGCCGCGTCCGCCTCGTCGGCCGCGGCGCTCACGACCGGATGAGGCCGAGCACCTCGTCGCGGCGGCGCTCCATGTCCTCCACGGACTCCAGCGACTCCAGGCACAGCCGCAGCAGCGGCTCGGTGTTCGACGCGCGCACGTTGAAGTGCCAGTCGTCGTAGTCCACCGACACCCCGTCGAGGTGGTCGATCCGCCCGTCGCAGTAGCGCTCCTGGAGCTCGGCCATCTTCGCGTCGGCGTCGTCGACCTCGGAGTTGATCTCCCCGGAGATGAAGTACGTCGAGCGGTAGGGCTCGAGCAGCTCGCTGAGCTTGCGGCCCTCGACGCTGAGCAGCTCGAGGATCAGCAGCGCCGGGATCGTGCCGCTGTCGGCGCAGTAGAAGTCGCGGAAGTAGTAGTGGCCGGAGACCTCGCCGCCGAAGATGGCGCCCTCGTCGCGCATGCGGGTCTTGAAGTAGGCGTGGCCGACGCGGTTGCGGTGCGCCGTGCCGCCGCCGCGCTCCACGGTGTCGGGGACCGCGCGGCTGGCCCGCAGGTCGTAGAGGATCCCCTCGCCGCCGCCGGCCTTGCGCAGCAGCGACTCCGCCAGCAGGGCGGTCAGGAAGTCCCCGTCGACGAACCGGCCCGTGTCGTCGATGAAGAAGCAGCGGTCGGCGTCGCCGTCCCACGCGATGCCCAGGTCGGCCTCGTTCTCCAGGACCGCGTTCGTGATGAACTCGCGGTTGGACTCCAGCATCGGGTTGGGCTCATGGTCGGGGAACTCGCCGTCGGGCTCCCAGTAGGCGGTGACCAGGTCCAGGCCCAGCCGGTCCAGCAGCGGGCCGACCATGGGCCCGGCCATGCCGTTCCCGCCGTCCACCACGACCTTCAGCGGCTTCACGCGCTCGGGCTCGATGAACGTCATCGCCGCCGTGTGGAAGTCGTCGTAGACGTCGACCTCCTCCACGCTGCCGCGGACCGACGGGTCGGGGTCGTCCAGGCCCTCGTCGATGTGCTTGCGCACGTCCTGGATCCCGGCGTCGCCGCTGAGCGCGATCGCCCCCTGCTTGACCAGCTTCGCGCCGGTGTAGGCCTTGGGGTTGTGCGAGGCGGTGCACATCAGCCCGCCGTCGAGCTCGCGCGCGCCGACGAGCCAGTAGAGCATCTCGCTGCCGACCTGGCCGGCGTCGACCACGTCGGCGCCCTCGGCGAGCATGCCCTCGCGATAGCGCGCCGCCAGCTCCGGCGCGGTCAGGCGCATGTCGCGCCCCAGGCCGACCGTCAGCTCGGTCGCGGGCTTGTCCGCGAGGTCGGCGAGGACCCGCACGAAGCCGCGCCCGACCGCCTCGGCCACGTCGCCGTCGATCTCCTCGCCGTAGAGCCCGCGCACGTCGTAGGCCTTGAAGATGTCGGGGGAGACGGAGGTGCTCATCGGCCGCGGATCGTATGGCACCTACAATCCAGTGCCCATGTCCGGTCATTCCAAGTGGGCCTCGATCAAGCACAAGAAGGCGATCGTCGATTCGCGGCGCGGGAAGCTGTTCACCAAGCTGGCGCGGGCGATCACCACAGCGGCGCGCGACGGCGGCGGCGACATCGAGGGCAACCCGTCCCTGGCGCTCGCCGTCCAGAAGGCCAAGGACGCCTCGATGCCCAAGGACAACATCGAGCGCGCGATCGCCAAGGGGACCGGCGCGGGCGCCGACGCGGCCGCGATCGAGGCGGTCACCTACGAGGGCTACGGCCCGGGCGGCGTCGCGCTGCTCATCGAGGCGATGACCGAGAACCGCAACCGCACCGGCGCCGACGTGCGCCACATGCTCTCCAAGCACGGCGGCGCGCTGGGCGAGCCGGGGTCGGTCGCCTACCTGTTCGACAAGCGCGGGCTGATCGTCGTCGACGCCGAGCGCTACTCCGAGGACGACCTGATGCCGGCGATCGAGGCGGGAGCCGAGGACATCGCGGTGGACGCCGACGTCTTCGAGGTCCTCACCGACCCGTCGGAGCTGACCGCCGTGCGCGGGGCGCTGGAGGAGGCCGGGGTCGAGATGCAGTCCTCCGAGGTGGCGTGGCTGCCCAGGACGCGCGTCCCGGTGCAGGAGGACGACGCCGGCATGCTCCTGCGCCTCATCGACACGCTGGAGGACAACGACGACGTCGACGCGGTGCACGCGAACTTCGACGTCGACGCCGAGGTGCTCGAGCGCGTCGCGGGCTGAGCCGGCGGGCGGGCGACGGGAGCCGGCGGTCGTGAGCGATCCGACCGCCTGGCTGGGGATCGACCTGGGGACGCAGAGCGCCCGGGCCGTGGCGGTGTCGCCGAGCGGCGAGGTCCTGGCCACCGGCTCGCGGCCGCTGACCAGCCGGCGCGGCGGCGCGCGCCACGAGCAGGATCCGCGGGAGTGGTGGGAGGCGGTGGCCGCGGCGTGCCGGGAGGCCACGGCCGACCTCGACGACCCGGCGACGATCGGCGGCGTCGCGGCGTGCGGCACGTCGGGCACCGTGCTGCTGGTCGACGCGGACGGGGAGCCGCTGACGCCCGCGCTCATGTACGACGACTCCCGCGCGGGAGACGAGGCGCGGCGCTGCGAGGAGGCGGGCGCGGAGGCGTGGGAGCGGCTGGGCTACCGGATTCAGCCCTCGTGGGGGCTGCCCAAGCTGCTGTGGCTGCTGCGCGAGCACGGCGCCGGCGGGTTGGCGCCGGGCGCGCGCCTGGCGCATCAGGTCGACGTGGTGACGCGCCGGCTGGTGGGCGAGGACGTGGCGACCGATTCGAGCCACGCGCTGAAGAGCGGCTACGACCTGCAGCGCGACGCGTGGCCGCACGACGTGATGAGCGATCTCGGCGTGCCCGACGGGCTGCTGCCCGACGTGGCGCGCGCCGGTTGCCGGCTGGGCATGGTCGGCCGCGCCGGCGCCGAGGCGACGGGCCTCCCCGAGGGCACGCCGGTCGTGGCCGGGATGACGGACGGGTGCGCCGCCCAGCTCGCGGCCGGCGCGCTGGGCGAGGGGGACTGGAACTCCGTCCTGGGGACCACGCTCGTGCTCAAGGGCGTGGCGAGCGAGCCGGCCCGCGACCCGCTGGGCGCGGTCTACTCGCACCGCGCGCCGGACGGCCGCTGGCTGCCCGGCGGCGCGTCGAGCGCCGGGGCCGGGGTGCTCGCCGAGCACTGGCCCGGCCGCGACCTCGACGAGCTCGACCGGCTCGCGGCCGACCACGAGCCCGCGGGCGCGCTCGCCTACCCGCTCGCCTCCCGCGGCGAGCGCTTCCCGTTCGCGGCGCCCGACGCGGAGGGCTTCCTGCTCGGCACGCCCGCGGACGACGGCGACCACCACGCGGCGCTGCTGCAGGGCGTCGCGTACGTCGAGCGCCTGTGCTTCGACCACCTCGACCGGCTCGGCCTGCCGGTGGACGGCGAGCTGAGCCTCACCGGCGGTGCGACGCGCAGCCGCTACTGGTGTCAGCTGCGCGCGGACGTGCTCGGCCGTCCGGTGCGCCTGCCCGAGCACGCGCAGCCCGCCGTCGGCATGGCGCTGCTGGCCGCGGCCGAGGGCCGGTCACCGGCCGAGGTCGCCGCGGAGATGGTGCGCACGCGCGAGGTCATCGATCCGCGGCCAGATCGAGAGGGCCGCTTCGACGAGCCCTACGTGCGCTGGGTGGACGAGCTCGAGCGCCGCGGCTGGCTGGACGGCGCGCTCGCGGATCGCGCGCGCGCCCGGGCCGGAGCCTGAGCGTGCGAGACGCTCAGGCGCCGCGGGCCCGCAGCTCGCGGCGGATCCGGACGTCGCCGTAGAGCGAGCCGGGCGGGCCCAGGGTGACGACGACGACGATGGGGAACCACCAGCCCCAGAGGCCGTTGCCGGCGCCCCGGAGCACGAGGAAGACGAGCAGCAGGAAGCCGACCCCGTGGATCGGCCCGAGGATGCTCACCAGGCCGTCCTCGTGCAGCCCGAACGCGACGATCAGCAGCACGACGAGCAGCAGCGCGTCGGCGATGGCGATGGCGCGCACCCACTTGAGCTGGCGGAGGATCTCCCCGGCGTCCACGGCCGCGCAGGCTAACGGTCGCCATCCCAAGAGGCATCCGGCACGACACGGAGAATCACGCCGCATGGTGGTCCTCGGCATCGACCCGGGCACGGCGAACACGGGCTACGGCGTCGTGCTGCGGCGCTCGGGCCGCCTCGACGCACTGGACGGCGGCGTCATCGCCACCCGCGCCGACGCCGCGCCCGAGCGGCGCCTGGCCCAGATCCACCTGCGCATCTGCGAGCTGATGGAGGAGCACGAGCCCGACGCGGTCGCCCTGGAGGACGTCTACTTCGGCCAGAACGCCCGCAGCGCGTTCGCGGTGGGGCAGGCGCGCGGCGTGGTGATGCTCGCGGCCGGCCAGCGCGGCGTCCCCTGCGCGTCCTACACGCCCCAGCAGGTCAAGGGGGCGGTGTGCGGCAACGGCCGCGCCGCCAAGGACCAGATCCAGCGGATGGTCCAGACGCTGCTGTCGCTCGAGGCGCCGCCGACACCCGACCACGCCGCCGACGCCCTCGCCGTCGCGATCTGCCACGCCAACCGCGCCCCCTACGCCGCGGCGGTCGCCGGAGCACCCGCGTGATCGCGCTGGTCCGCGGCGACGTCGCCGTGCGCCGGACCGACCACGTCGTCGTGGAGGCGGGCGGGGTCGGCTACCGGCTCGCCGTCTCCGCCGAGACGCTGCGCCACGTCCCCGCCGTCGGTCGCCCGATCATGCTCCACAGCCACCTCGTCGTGCGCGACGACGCGCTCGCGCTCTACGGCTTCGCCACCGAGGAGGAGCGCGACCTCTTCCTGCTGCTGATCGGCGTGCAGTCCGTGGGCCCCAAGGTCGCCCTCGCGGTGCTCGGCGGCGGGTCGCCGCGCGACCTGGTCGCCGTGCTGGCCGCCGGCGACGCCGCCCGTCTGCAGGCCGTGCCCGGCATCGGCAAGCGCACCGCGGAGCGCATCATCGTCGAGCTGCGCGAGAAGGTCGTCGACACCAGCGCCGTCGAGCCGGCGATCGTCATCACGCGCACCGACGACCCGCGCCGCATCGCCCGCGACGGCCTGATGGAGCTGGGCTACACGCCGGTGGAGTCCGACGAGCTCCTGCGCGGCGCCACGGACGAGACGCCCGAGGGCCTCATCGCGCACGCGCTGCGGATGGCCCGCCGGTGACCGAGCGCATCCAGAGCCCGCAGCTGCTGGAGGAGGACGACCTCGACCGCTCGCTGCGCCCGCGGCGCCTGGAGGACTTCGTCGGGCAGCCCGCGCTCAAGGAGCAGCTCGCGGTCTCCATCGAGGCGACGATCGCGCGCGACGAGGCGCTGGACCACGTGCTGCTCGCGGGCCCGCCGGGCCTGGGCAAGACCACGCTCGCGCAGATCCTGGCCGCAGAGCTGGACGTTCCGTTCGTGCAGACCGCCGGCCCGGCGCTGGAGCGCAAGGGCGACGTGGCCGCGTTCCTCACCGCGCTGGAGCCCCGCAGCGTCTTCTTCGTCGACGAGATCCACCGCCTGGCCCGCGCGCTGGAGGAGACCTTCTACCCCGCGATGGAGGACGGCCGGCTGCCGATCACCGTCGGCCAGGGAGCGGGGGCGCGGATCGTCACGCTCGACCTCCCGCCGTTCACGCTGGTGGGCGCCACGACGCGGACCGGCCTGCTCTCCGCGCCGCTGCGCGACCGCTTCGGCCTGCAGCACCGCCTGGACCACTACGCCGTCGACGACCTGGCGGCGATCGTCACGCGCTCGGCGCAGATCCTCGACGTGACGCTCGAGCCCGAGGGCGCGCTGGCGATCGCCTCGCGCAGCCGCGGGACGCCGCGCGTGGCCAACCGGCTGCTCAAGCGCGTGCGCGACTACGCCGAGGTCCGCGGCGCCGGGATCGTCACCGCGGACGCGGCCGACGCCGCGCTCGCGCTGCACGAGGTCGACGACCTGGGTCTGGACCGCCTGGACCGCGACCTGCTGCGCGCGCTGTGCGAGAAGTTCGACGGCGGCCCGGTCGGGCTGTCGACCCTCGCGGTCACGGTCGGGGAGGAGCCCGACACGATCGAGGACGTCTACGAGCCCTACCTGCTGCAGTGCGGCCTGCTCAAGCGCACGCCGCGCGGGCGTGCGGCCACGCGCTTGGCGTACGCCCACCTCGGGCTCGAGCCGCCCGCGGCGGCGGCCGGCGAGAGCCTCTTCTAGGCGAACGGACCCGGGTCCAGCAGGAGCGCACCGAGCTCGCGCTCGGCCTCGGCGAGGGCCATCGGGCGGTCGTGGAGGGGAGACCCCGGCTGCTGGCGGCGGCCGCCCTCGGCCAGCGAGCCGGTGTCGACCGCCGTGAAGCCGAGCTCCTCGATCACCTCGCAGACGCGCTGCTTGGCGTCGGGGTCGTCGCCGGCGACGAACAGGACGAGGCGCTCCTCGCGCGGCGCCCCGGGCTCCCCGTCGTCGGCCAGCGTCTCGTGGAACATCGTGTTGAACGCCTTGACCACCCGCGCGCGCCGCAGGAACTTGGCCAGCAGCTCGCTGGAGGTGGTCCGCCCGGCGTCGAGGTCGGCGATGTGGCCGTCGCGGCGCGGGTGGTAGTTGTTGGCGTCGATCACCACCTTGTCCGCGAGCGCGACCTTGGGCAGCGCGCGGTGGGCGTGCAGCGGGATGGCGACCAGCACGAGGTCGCCGAACGCCGCCACCTCCTCGGCGCTCCCCGCGGAGGCGCCGTCGCCGAGCTCGGCGACGAGGTCGCTCAGCGACTCCGGCTCCCGCGAGTTCGCGATGGCCACCTCGTGGCCGGCGGCGACGAGCAGGCGTGCGACGGTGGCGCCGATCCTGCCGCTGCCGATGATCCCGATGCGCATGACGGCCCTCCGTCCTTCGGTTGCGTCCTGCTGCGGTGGGCGCGAGCTTACGGGGCGGCGTCCGTCGCCTCGCCCGCAGCCGCGCGGACGGGCACGAGGCGATGGATCTGGCCGTCGATCGTCGTGGCGTACAGCTCGCCGTCGAGGTCCTCGCCGAAGGAGGTCAGGTTGGGCAGGCGGGGCTGCTCGCGGCGCAGGTCGGTGGCCCGCCCGTCGCGCAGCGCCAGCGACCACAGCGTCCCGCGGCAGAAGTCGCCGAAGACGTAGCGCCCGCGCAGCGCGGGCACCGCTCGGCCGCGGTAGACGTAGCCGCCGGTGATGGAGCAGCCGCCGTCGCGGTGGTCGTAGACGTGGACCGGCGCGCGCAGCGGTCCGGCGGGGTTCAGGCGCCGAGCGCGCTGGCGCACGTTTCCCTCGAACACGCTCCACCCGAAGTTCACCATGCGCCGCTCGCCCGCCCGCAGCAGGTCGACCTCCTCGAGGCGGTCCTGGCCGACGTCGGCGATCCACGCGTCGCCGGTCTTGCGGTCGAACGAGAAGCGCCACGGGTTGCGCAGGCCGTAGGCGATGATCTGCCACTGCGCCCGCGGGTCGTCGACGTCGAGCGCGAGGACCTTGCCCAGCCTCGACCGCAGGTTCTGGGCGTTCTGGCGCGGGTCGAAGGCCGAGCCGCCGTCCCCCAGGCCGAGGTACAGCCGACCGTCGGGGCCGAACGCGAGCTGGCCGCCCTTGTGGTTCTCGTAGGGCTGGTCCACCCGCAGCAGCGTGCGCGCGCCGCGCAGCGTGGCTCGCGAGCCGGTCGCGCGCAGCTCGAGCACGCGGGT
This sequence comes from uncultured Solirubrobacterales bacterium, assembly GCA_963825515.1. GTDB lineage: Bacteria > Actinomycetota > Thermoleophilia > Solirubrobacterales > Solirubrobacteraceae > CADCVQ01. The sequence goes on from CAWGTI010000001.1 coordinate 71,283, forward strand.
GTCGCCGTCGGGCCGGCGGCTGTAGTGGACGTACAGCTTGTGGTTGCGGGCGTGGTCGGGGTGGAAGGCGAGCCCGAGCAGCCCCCGCTCGCCGCCCGAGAGGACGCGGCGGGAGATGTCCAGGAACGGCCGGGCGGCGAGCGCGCCGTCCGCGGGTGAGATCGTGCGCACGCGCCCGCCCTGCTCGAGGACGTAGAGCCGTCCGGGGTCGCCGGGGCGCCCGACGATGGCGGTGGGGGCGGTGAGCCCGGTGGCCGCGTAGGTCACCGCGAACGTGGGCGCCGCAGAGCGTCCGGCGACGGGCTCCGCGCGCTCGGGCGCGTCGTCTCCGCACCCGCCGGCGCACAGGATGGCCAGGGCGCAGGAGAGGGCTGGCCGGAGGCGGACCCGCAGCATCGGGCCGCAGGATAAGGGTTCCCTAACTCGAAGGTCGTCTCGTGGTTAGGAAGCCCTAATTTGGCTGACATCTGGCCCCGAGTCCCATACAGTCGCCGGCGTGAGCCGCGGCCGCCACGCGCTGGTCCTCCTCTGTGCCGCGGCTCTCGTCGCGGGCTGTGGCGACGAGGCGGACCGCGCCGACAAGGGCGCGATCACCACGGGCGGCGACCAGTCCGCGTTCGACCTCGAAGTGGGCGATTGCTTCAACGATCCCGAGGGCGTCACGGACCCGCAGGGCGCCGTCGTCACCAAGGTGGCGGCCGTCCCCTGCAGCGTGGGCCACGACAACGAGGTCTTCGGCGTCGTGAAGCATTCAGAGGACAAGGACGCGGCGTTCCCCGGGCAGGAGGTCGTCACGAGGTTCGGGACCGAGGAGTGCGCCAAGCGCTTCCCGGCCTACGTGGGCAGGTCCCCGCAGCAGTCCGATCTCGCCCTGGCGCCGCTGTCGCCGACGAAGGAGTCCTGGGAGCAGCAGGACGACCGGACCAGCTTCTGCGTGCTCTACGAGCTGGGCAAGAAGCTCACGGGCTCGAAGAAGGGCTCCGAGGAGTAGCACCGCCTTTCGGGCCGCTCGCAGCCCGGCATTGGCGGTCGGTCGGTAGTCCGGAATTCGGAGATTCAAGGGTCGGCGGGGCATCGCCGGCCCGAACCGGGTAGGGTCCGGTCGATGAGATCCCTTAGCAGTCACGTTTTTCTTCCCATACTCGTCTGTGCCATGTTCGTCGTCGCCGGTTGCGGCGACGACGCCGAGCGCGACGACAAGGGTGCGATCACCACCGGCGGCGAAGCCTCCGCGTTCAACCTGAAGGTCGGCGATTGCTTCGACGATCCCGACAGCGGCGGCCAGATCGCCGACGTGGCGGCGGTGCCGTGCACCGATCCGCACGACAACGAGGTCTTCGGGCTGGAGAAGAACCCCGCCGACGGCGACTTCCCGGGAACCGAGCAGGTCAACATGTTCGGCGAGGAGAAGTGCTCGGCGCTCTTCGAGAGCTACGTGGGCACGGCGCCTGCCGAGTCCAGCCTCCAGCTTGCCACCCTCAACCCGACCAAGGACTCGTGGGAGCAGGAGGAGGACCGGACCGCCGTCTGCGTCCTGTCCGGCGAGGAGAAGCTCACCGGCTCGAAGAAGGGCTCCGCGGAGTAGCACTTCCCTGCGCAAGCGCGAGTTAGGTGATCCTAACTCGCGCTTGTTACAGTCCCGAGGCGCATGCGCTTAGGGGACCCTAACTGCCGGCGGGCGACAGCCGCGTGCCTCACCGTCGCCCTGGGTGCGTTCCTACTGGTCGGCTGCCTGCACGGCGATCACGGGTCGGGCGACGGGCGCGTGCGCACCTACTACATCGCGGCCGACCAGGTGGCCTGGGACTACGCCCCGCGCGGGCGCAACATGCTCACCGGCCGGCCGTTCGGCGAGACCGAGCAGGTGTTCACGCGCCGCGGCCGCGGGCGGGTCGGCAGCGTCTACCGCAAGTCGCTGTTCCGGGCGTACACCGACGCGAGCTTCCGCCGTCGCGTCCCGGTGCCGGCGCGCTGGCGCCACCTGGGGTTCCTGGGGCCGGCGATCCACGCGGAGGTGGGCGACACGATCCGCGTCGTCTTTCGCAACAACACGCCCTACCCGGCGAGCATGCACCCGCACGGGGTGCGCTACGCCAAGGACTCCGAGGGCAGCCCCTACTCGGACGGGACCGCGGGCGCCGACAAGGACGACGACCGCGTGCGCCCCGGCGACACCCACACCTACGTGTGGAAGGTGCCCGAGCGCGCCGGGCCGGCGGGCGGCCACGGGGGCGAGAGCTCGATGGCCTGGATGTACCACGGGCACACCGACGAGATCGTCGACACGTTCACCGGCCTGATGGGCCCGCTGATCGTCACGCGCCGGGGCATGGCGCGCAAGGACGGCACGCCGCAGGACGTCGACCGCGAGGTCGTGGCGATGTTCATGGTGGCCGACGAGAACCAGAGCCACCACCTGGCGCGCAACGTGCGCCGCTACGCCCGTGACCCCGGCTCGGTCGACCCCGAGGACGAGGACTTCCAGGAGAGCAACCTCATGCACTCGATCAACGGCTACGTCTACGGCAACGGGCCGGCGGTCCGGCTGCATCGCGGCGAGCGCGTGCGCTGGTACACGATGGGAATGGGCAACGAGGTCGACCTCCACACGCCGCACTGGCACGGCAACACGGTCACGACCCACATGGGCGAGCGCGCCGATGTGGTCTCGCTGCTGCCCGGGTCCATGGTCGACGCCGACATGCGCCCCGACGCGCAGGGCACGTGGCTGTTTCACTGCCACGTCACCGACCACATCTCGGCCGGGATGAGCACCAGGTACCTCGTGGAGTGAGGGGCGCAGGTCAGCTCGCGCGCGCGCAGGCGCGCACGACCTCCCAGCCGCCGACCGTGAGCGAGCGCGTGCGGGCCGCTTCGGACATCGGCGGCGCGACCGGCGCGTCCTCGCGCAGGCGCGAGCGGAAGACCATCCCGCCGCGTGCGGCGACGAAGGCCACCCGCTCCTTGGGCACGTGCAGGGTCCAGGCCAGCAGGGGACCGCGGTAGGCCCCGATGACCGGCCGCCCGCAGGCCAGCACCGCGTCGCGGCCGCCGGCGGCGCGGATGGCGTCGTCCAGCCCGCCCACCAGGCCGGCCGTGTGGGCCAGGCGCGGCGAGTCGGCGACGAAGCGCTCGACGCGCGCGGTGCCGGTCAGGGCGGACCAGACCACGACCCCGGCCACCGCGGCCCCCGCGGCCCAGCGCAGCGGCAGACCTCCCGCGCGGCCCGTCGAGCCGCGCGCCACCGCGGCCAGGCGGCCCAGCCCCACGCCGCCGGCCACCGCGAGCAGGGCGGCGCCGGGCAGCGCGTAGCGGGCCTCCCCGGAGAACCCGCCCTGCGCCATCGCCGCCACGAGGAGCAGCCAGGCCACGCCCGCGGCGAACGGCAGCGCGGCGGTGGGAACGCGCCCGCGAGTCGGCGCCCCGCCGGCGGCGGCGCGGCGGCCGCGCAGCAGGCTGAGCGGCGCGCAGGCCAGCAGCGGCGCGATCCCCAGCCCGACCGCCAGGCGCAGCGACTCCAGCGCGGGCGAGGCGGCGAGCGCGGGCTGGCCCGGGTTGGGCACCCGCGCGCGGGCGCCCGAGCGCAGCGGGTCGCCCGAGGCCAGCCACTCCGGCACGAACCACAGCGCGAGCACCGCCGCCGCGCCCGCCGCCAGCGGCAGGGCCACGGCGCGATCCCGGCGCGCACACCACAGCGCGTAGACGCCCAGCAGCGGCCAGACCTCCGGGCGCACGAGCGCGGCCAGCGCGCCCAGCGCGAGGGCGCTGCGGTGGCGGCCGGCGAGCGCGCGGTCCCACGCGGCGAGCCCCAGGAAGAGCAGCAGGCCCTCGCTGGCGCCCTGGGCGGCGTCCCACGCGTAGCCCTGCGCCAGCGCGACGCCCACCGCGGCGCCCGCGGCGGCGAGGGCCGACCCGCCGCCCAGGCGCCACGCCACCCGGGCGGCGAGCGCTACGCCGGCCAGCGCGCCGGCGCGCGCGACGAGCAGCCAGAGGTCGGGCGCCGCCGCGCCGGCCAGGCTGAGCGGGGCGGCCAGGAGGGCGGGCAGGGGCTTCCAGGCCGGGCCCTGGGCGGTGCTCAGGTCCAGCGCGAGCAGCTCGCGCCCCCAGACCAGCCAGGCCCACGGATCGTAGGTCGGGGCCCCGGGAGCCAGCAGCGAGGCGGCCGCGAGCGCGACGCAGGCCGCGGCGATCCACGGCGCGCGCAGGGGGCGCGGGAGGGCGGAGATGGGGGCGGAGCGCGGCCGGCTGGGCACAGCAAAAATGCGCTCGGTGCGGGAGCTTCGCACCAAGGGTTGGCGCGAGCGCGCCGCTTAGGTTAGCCTAATCCAACCCCGACGGTTGGAGATGATGCTCAGGCCCTTGGGCCCGGCAGCCATGAGTACGGTGCAACCCCCAGTCGAACCCCCCGCGGGCGCCGACGCCGGCGCCGCGATCTCCACGATCCCGTGCGCGATGGTGGTGACCCGGGCGGCGGCGGGCGCGACCTTCACCCGCTCGTTCGATCGCCAGCCGGCGATCGATCCGTCCGAGTCACCCGAGGCGGACGCCGAGATCCCCGGCCCCGGCGCCCTCGAGGACACCCTGGGCTGCGCCGTCCGGGAGACCTCGCTGCAGCGCGCCGCCCAGATGGCCATGCTGCGCCGCCAGGGCCGCGGGCTCGGCGAGATCGCCGCGCAGTTCGGCGTCTCGCGCGAGCGGGTGCGCCAGATCCTCAAGGCGCACGGCGGGCCCACCGCCCACGAGGTGGCCGCCGCCCGCCGCCGGCGGGCCGAGCGCCGCCTGCGCGCGCGGATGACCACCCTGCTGGCGCTGTGGCGGGAGGGCGAGGAGTCCGACGTCATCGCCGAGACGCTGGGGCTGACCCGTGCGGCGTGCCGCAGCGCCATCGCGACGTGGTCCACCGAGGCCGACCGCGCGGCGCGCCGGGCCAGCCTGGCGAGCATGGTCCAGAGTGCCTCGACCTATTCCGAGGACGACATCGTCGCCGCGGTGCGCGCCGTCGCCGTCCAGCTCGGACGGGTCCCCAGCGCGCGCGACTACTCCGCGGCGGCCAAGTCGCTGGACCTCCCGAGCCTGGGCACCGTCCACAACCGCATGGACGGATGGACCAACGCGCTGCGGGCCGCCGGCATGCGGCCGCTGGGCTCGCGCACCCGCGGGCGCACGCGCCGGTGGACCGAGGAGGCGTGCTGGGAGGCGCTGCGCCGCGCCCGCGCCGAGCTGGGCGCCGTCCCGACGCTGCAGGCCTACGAGCGCTACGCGGCTGCCCGCGACGACCTTCCGTCGCCGGCCACGGTGCGCAAGCGCCTGGGGCGCTGGAGCGCGATCGCCGCCCGCCTGGCCGCCGAGCCCGTGCGCGCGGCCGCCTGAACGGTCTTCATCGGGGCTTCACGAAGCCTTGTCTAGGCTTAGGCGCAGACATGGCCCATCTGTTCATCTGCCCCAACTGCGGGAACCGCAGCAGCCAGACCGATCGCACAGCCGGCTTCAGCGCGCGCGCGAAGGGCTGCGCCAAGTGCGGCTTCGGTTTCCTGTTCGAGTTGCTGGACGACTACTACCCGGCGCCGGACGCCGCCTTCTTCGTCTGCGACCAGGAGGGACGGGTCATCGGCTGCGGTCGCGGATCGTTCGAGCTCACCGGCCTCGACGACGAGCGTGTCATCGGCCGCAAGGTCAACGAGGTGCTGGGGCTGAGGTTCGAGAACGGCGACGACCACGTGTCCACCGTTCTCGAGTGGGGCGTCCGCGCCCTGGGCAAGACCGTGCAGGTCAACGCGGAGGGTGATCTGCCGGCCGACGCGAAGGCGGACCTCTTCCCCGCCTACGACGACGACGGTGGCCTCCTGCTCGTGCTGACGCCCGCGAAGTAACCTGGACGCACACGGATGACCGACCGACGTCGCAACCTGCTGGTGCTGCTGCTCGTCGTGGGCCTGATGCTCGGCTCCTTCGTCGTCATCAGCTCCCAGTCGACCAAGCTCGGCCTCGACCTGCAGGGCGGCGTCGAGCTGGTCTACGAGGCGCGGCCCACGCCGGCCGCCCCGGTGGTCACCCAGGACGCACTGGATCGCGCGATCGACGTCATGCGCGATCGTGTCGACCAGCTCGGCGTCGCCGAGCCGGAGCTCCAGCGCTCCGGCGACCGGCAGATCAACGTCGCCCTCCCGGACGTCGCCGACCAGGACGAGGCCATCGAGCAGGTCGGGCAGGTCGCCGAGCTCGCCTTCTACGACTGGGAGGTCAACGTCCTCGGGCCCGACGGCCGGCCCGAGCCCGACGACGCGACGGTCACCGGCGGACCGTCGGCCGGGTCGTCGGGATCGATCTCGCTGTTCGAGGCGGTGGAGCGGGCGTCCAAGCGGCCGGCCAAGGCCGAGGCCGACAACTCCAACGACAAGAGCGTCTTCTACGCCGTCGACCGCGAGGCGGAGAAGGTCTACGGCCTGGCCGAGGACACGCGCGAGGACGCGCGGGTCAACGCGCCGCGCGACAAGCGCGCCGCGGTGGACATCGTCGAGGTCAAGCCGGGCACGGTGATCATCCGCGCCGAGCAGCCCGACGACAGCAAGTCGGACCGCAAGACCGACCGCTGGTACGTGCTGGAGGACGACGTCGCGCTGCGCGGCAAGGACATCAAGAACCCCGAGCAGAACTTCGACCAGGGCGCGGGCGGCAGCGGTGCGCCGATCGTCACCTTCGACTTCACCGACAAGGGGCGCGAGACCTGGCAGAAGGTCACGCGCGAGATCGCCCAGCGCGGGACCGAGAACCTGTTCCCGGGCAGCGACCCCCGGACCGCCGCCCAGCATTTCGCGATCGTGCTCGACAACGAGCTCGTGTCGGTGCCGTTCATCGACTTCCAGCAGAACCCCGACGGCATCGACGGGCGCAACGGGTCGCAGATCGAGGGCGGCTTCACCCCCAAGTCCGCCCAGGAGCTCGCGAACATCCTGAAGACGGGCGCGCTGCCGCTCAAGCTCGAGCTGATCTCCAGTTCGCAGGTGTCGGCGACGCTCGGCCAGCAGGCGCTGGACGAGGGCCTCATCGCGGGCATCGCCGGCTTCGTGATCGTCGCGCTGTTCCTGCTCGTCTTCTACCGCGTGCTGGGCGTCATCGCGGTGGTGGCCCTCGGCGTCTACGGCCTGTACTTCTACGCGCTGATCAAGCTGGTGCCGGTGGTCCTGACGCTGCCGGGGATCGCGGGCCTGATCCTCACGCTGGGGGTGGCCGCCGACGCGAACATCGTGATCTTCGAGCGCGTCAAGGAGGAGATCCGCGCCGGGAGATCGATCATGGCCGGCATCGCCGCGGGCTACAAGAAGGGCCTCACGGCGATCATCGACGCCAACGTCGTGACGATCATGGTCGCCTTCATCCTGTTCGTGCTGGCCACGGCGGGGGTGAAGGGCTTCGCGCTCACGCTCGGCCTGGGCGTGATCGTCTCCCTGTTCACGGCCGTGCTCGCCACCCAGGCGATCCTGGGCACGCTGGGGAAGACGCGGATGCTGGCTCACCCGTCGGCCCTGGGCGCGGGCAAGCCCAAGGGCGATCGCCTGCGCCTGGACTACATGGGCTACTCGAAGTGGTTCTTCTCGGCATCGGGCGTGATCCTGCTGGTCTGCGCGCTGGCGCTGGGCGCCAAGGGCATCAACTTCGGCATCGACTTCGAGTCGGGCACGCGCATCAAGGTGGCGCTGAGCGAGCGCGTCGACGAGGACCGGGTGCGCGAGGTGCTGGCCACGCAGGGCCAGGCCGACGCGGAGATCCAGCGCGTCACGGAGAAGGGGCCGGGCCAGAGCAAGTTCCAGATCTCCACCGAGAACCTGCGCCCCGACAAGGTCACCCAGGTCACCGGCGCGCTGGACCGGGAGTTCGACTTCGCCAGCGACCCCAACACGCAGTCGATCGGCCCGACGTTCGGCCAGACCGTCGCGAACTCGGCGGTGATCGCGATCATCGCGTCGCTGCTGGTGATCTCGGCGTACATCGCCCTGCGCTTCGAGCCCAAGTACGCGGTGCCGGTGCTCATCGCGGTCATGCACGACATCCTCATCACGGCGGGCGTGTACGCCCTTGTCGGCCAGGAGGTGACGACGGCGACGGTCGCGGCGTTGCTCACCGTCCTGGGCTTCTCGCTGTACGACACGATCATCGTGTTCGACCGGATCCGGGAGAACGTGCCGCGCATGCCGCGCGCCGCGTTCTCGCAGATCGTCAACCGGTCGATGTCCGAGGTCATCATCCGGTCGCTGGCCACGAGCTTCTGCTCGGTGCTGCCGGTGATGGCGCTGATGCTGTTCGGCGGCGAGACGCTGCGCGACTTCGCGTTCGCGCTGCTGATCGGCACGATCTCGGGCACCTACTCGTCGGTGTTCATCGCCGGCCCGGTGCTGACGGTCTGGAAGGAGCGCGAGCCGGTGTACCGCCGCCGCCACGCCCGGATCGCCGCCGAGAACGGCGGCGTCGTCCCCGCCTACGCCACCGCCTCGGCGGCGGCGGAAGCCGAGCCCGTGCAGAGCGCCCGGCGTCGCCAGCGCCTGACCGCGCCGGACTCGCCGGACCCGCAGGTCTCCCGGGAAGAGTTCGACGAGATGGTCCGCGACCTGCACGCCGATCCCGCGCCGCGGCGCACCGCGGTGGCCGAGCCGGAGGCCAAGCCGGCGCCGCCGGCCGCTCCCGCCCGCCCGCGGCGCCCGGAGCCCGACCCCGGGGCCGACGCCACGCCCGAGGACGTCGTGATGCCCGACCGGCCCGCGCCGCGGCCCAAGACCGGTTCCGGCTCGGGCTCCAAGGCGAGCGCCAAGCGCCGTGCCAAGAAGCACGGGAGGTCTCGCTGATGGGCGCGCTCGCCTGGACGATGATGGGCCTGGCCCTCTGGCACTTCACGATCTTCATCCCCGACCGCTTCTGGGCGGGGATCGTCGGCGCGTTCCTGGGCTCGGTGTTCGGCGCGATCATCTTCGGCCTGGCGATCCACGGCTTCACGGTGCCCGGCCAGGACGACACGAACATCCTCACGACGCTCGAGGCCGTGCCCGGCTCGATCCTCGGTGTGGCGCTCGTCTACTTCATCGGCAAGCGCTCGGAGGAGAGCCGCGGCGAGCAGCTGGCCGGCCTCCCGGCCGAGTAGCAACCGGCGCAGATCACAACCCGCTCACAAGCGGACCGGCTCGCTCACGAAAAGCGCCCGACTTGGCGCTCGCGGCATTGGGCGCTCATCTCGACTGCGGGACGACAACGCGTCGCTGGCCTACGACATAACCCAGGCGCCGCGGCGTCGTGGCGCAGTTCAACCCCCAGCTGTTCGCGCCGGTCACGCCCGGCGGGACCAACGCGGCGGTCACCGCCGACGAGGAGTCGTCGGGGATCATCGACGCGCGCAGCACGCTGGGTGACGGGGAGTTCCTGTTCGACGCGCAGGTGCACAAGGCGTTCCCCACGGCGCTGGACGCCTCGCTCGTCGAGTACGGGCAGCTCCTGCACCTCGACGTGGATGACTGGGAGGCCGTCTGCACGGGTCGCCCGGCGTCGGGCGGCTCCGGCCCTGCGGGTCCTCCCGGGGCTCCCGGCGCCCCCCGGCACGCCCGGTCTTCCCGGTCAGAACGGCGCGAGCGGGACCAATGGCACCAACGGCACCAACGGTCCCAACGGTGCCGCGGGTCCGGCAGGCCCAGGTGGCCGCGACGGCGCTTCGGGCGCTCCCGGGGTCAACGGCGTCAACGGGCCGTCCGGACCGGCCGGCCCCGCCGGTCCGGCGGGCCGCGACGCCAGCGTGCGGTGCACGCTCAACGCCCGGCGCACGCGCGTGACCTACAGGGTCACGCTCGCCCGCGCGTCCAGGGCGCGCCTGGTGCGCGGGGGCCGGACGGTGGCCCGCGGCAGCGTCGCGAACGGTCGCGCGCGCTTCCAGAGCCGCCGCCGGCTCGCGCGCGGGACCTTCACGCTCGTGGCCGGACCCCAGCGCGTTCGGCTCACCCTCCGGTAGCCGGACCGCCCGCGGCCGCGCCGCGACGTCCTCGCCCTTGTTGGGGACGTCGCGGTGCGGCGCCGGGGTTCCGTCCCGCCCCCGGCGTACGGTGCCGGGGTGGCACCGGAGCCCGCCCGCCTGCTCGTCGCGCCCTGTGACGTCGACGCCGTGCTCGCGCTGGAGCGCGAGCTGGGCGTCAGCCACGCGTTCGCGCAGGTGCTCGCCCGTCGCGGCCTGGGCGACGCCGCCGCCGCCCGAGCGTGGCTGGCGGCCGACGAGCGCCACGACCCGTCGGCCTTCGCGGGCATCGAGGACGCGTGCGCGCTGATCCTGCACCACGCCCGCGCCGGGTCGCGCGTGACGGTGCACGGCGATTACGACGTCGACGGCGTGGCCTCGACGGCGATCCTCGTCACCGTGCTGCGCGCGCTGGGCGCGCACGTCGACTGGTACCTGCCCAGCCGCTCGGAGGACGGCTACGGGCTCTCCGCGGCCACCGTGGCCCGGCTCGCGGCGCGCGGCACGAAGCTGCTGCTGACCGCGGACTGCGCGATCACCGCGGTGGACGAGGTCGCGGCCGCCCGCGCGGCGGGGATGGACGTGGTGGTCAGCGACCACCACAGCCCGCGCTCCGACGGGGCGCTGCCCGACGCTGCGATCGTGCACCCCGCCGTGTGCGGGTACCCGTGCCCGGACCTGTGCGCCGCGGGCGTGGCGCACAAGCTCGCGGGCGCGCTGCTCGGCGCCGCCGGGCACGACCCCGCGGCCGCGGACGCCGACCTGGACCTCGTGGCGCTGGCCACCGTCGCGGACTGCGTGGCGCTGCGGGGCGAGAACCGGCGCCTCGTGCGTGAGGGGCTGCGCGCGCTGGCCGGCACCCGGCGCCCCGGGCTGCGGGCGCTCATGAAGGTCGCGCAGGTGGATCCGGCACGCGTCGACGCCCGGGCGATCGGCTTTCGCCTGGCGCCGCGCATCAACGCGGCCGGCCGGCTGGAGCGCGCGGACGCCGGGCTGGAGCTCGTGCTGACCGCCGACCCCCAGCGCGCCGAGCAGATCGCCGAGGAGCTCGACCGCCTCAACGGCGAGCGCCGCCACACCGAGACGCGGATGCTCTTCGACGCCGAGGCGCAGGTCGCCGCGGCGGGCGAGCGGTCCGCGTACGTGCTGGCCGGCGAGGGCTGGCATCCCGGCGTGATCGGGATCGTCGCGGCGCGCATCGCCGAGCGCCACCACCGCCCGGCCGTCCTCGTCGCCCTGGACGGGCGGCGCGGGACCGGCTCGGGGCGCTCGATCCCCGGCTTCGACCTGCTCGCCGGCCTGGACGTCGCGGCGGCGCACCTCGTGCGCCATGGCGGGCATCGCGCCGCCGCGGGCTGCGAGGTGCTGGCGTCCGAGCTCGACGCGTTCCGCGCCGCCTTCGAGGCGCACGCGGAGGCGACGCTGCGCCCCGAGGACCTCGCCCCGGTCGAGACCGTCGATGCGGTCGTGGCGGGCGACGAGCTGGGCCTGGCGCTGGCCGAGGAGCTCGAGCGCCTGGAGCCGTTCGGGATGGGCAACCCCGGCGTGTCGCTGCTGGTCCCGGCCGCGCGCTGCAGCGACTCGCGGCCGATGGGGGAGGGGCGCCACGTGCGCTTCACGGTCGGCGCGGGCGGCGCGACCGCGCGGGCGGTGGCGTTCGGCGTCTCGGCGATCGACTGCGACGCGCCGCTGGAGGCGACGTTCACGCTGGAGCGCAACGAGTACCGCGGCAGCGTCGAGCCGCGGCTGGTCCTGCGTCACGCGCGGCCCAGCGCCCCGGAGCCGATCGAGGTCGTGGGCGAGCCCGATGACTACCTCGGGGCCGCCCTGGCGGAGGTCGCCCGCCCGCCGGAGGAGCCGGCGGCGCCTGCCACCACGCGGGAGCCCGACGGCTCGCCGCCCGTCCGCGACCGGCGCGGCGTCGGCATCGCGGGCACCGTCGGCGCGCTCGTCGCCTCCGGCGAGCCGGTGCTGGTGGTGGCCGCCGACGCCGTCGCGCGCGCCCGGCACCTCGCGCCGATCCTGGGCGGCTTCGCGCTGTGCTCCCACGCCGCCCTGGAGCGCCACGGTGCCGGCCTCGCGGCCGCCGGCGCGCACGTCGTCCTGCTCGACCCGCCGGCGGGTCCGCTGCTCGCGCGCGGGCGCATCACGCATCTGGTGTGGGGGGAGCCCGAGACCCGCTTCGCCGAGCAGATCCACGAGCGCGACTTCGCCCTGCGCGCGGCGCTCGCCGCCGCCTACCGCGACCTGCGCGACGCCGGCGGCGCGGCGGGCGGCGAGCTCGAGGCGCTGCTGCGCGGCGACCCCCGGGCGCCCCGGCCGCCGGCGCTCGCGGGGCGGCTGCTGCGGGTCCTGCGAGAGCTCGGGCTCATCCGCCTAGACTCGGAGCACAGGACCGTGACGGTCCCGGCCGCCGAGCGCACCGAGCTCGAGCGCTCGGCATCATTTCGGGCCTACCAGCAGCGATACGAGGATGGACGCAGATTCCTGACCGAGGTGACAGCAAGGGCGGCGTGAAGGCGGCCCCCGCACGCGCGGGCAACGGTCGCCGCGCGCCCGTGGACGCGGTCACGATCACCACCCGCCCGGAGGTCCAGCGCGCCGACCTGACCAAGCTCGAGCGCCGCCTGCTCTCCGACGTCTTCGCGATCGTCGAGGAGCACGTCGACGAGGCCGTCGTGCGGGTGGACCACGAGAAGGTCGAGGCCGCGTTCGTCTTCGCCTGCGAGCACCACGCCGACCAGCGCCGGGTGTCGGGCGAGGAGTTCATCTTCCACCCCGTCGGCGTGGCCAAGATCTGCGCGGGCATGCGCCTGGACACCGAGACGCTGTGCGCCGCGCTGCTGCACGACACGGTGGAGGACACGTCGGCGTCGCTGGAGGAGGTGCGCCGCGGCTTCGGCGACGAGATCGCCTCCTTGGTCGACGGGGTGACCAAGCTCACCGGCATCACGTTCCAGTCGCGCGACGAGGCGCAGGCCGAGAACTACCGCAAGATGATGGTCGCGATGGCCACCGACGTGCGGGTCATCCTCATCAAGCTCGCCGACCGCCTGCACAACATGCGCACGATCGGGGCGATGCCCAAGCAGAAGCAGATCGACAAGGCCAAGGAGACCCTGGAGATCTACGCGCCGATCGCGCACCGCCTGGGCATCCACGCGATCAAGTGGGAGCTGGAGGACCTCGCGTTCAACGCGCTGCACCCGCGCAAGTACCAGGAGATCAAGGGCCTGGTCAGCCAGCAGCGCGACGAGCGCGAGCGCTACGTGGAGAAGGCCGGCGCCTACCTGCTGCGCGAGCTCAGCGCGCTGGGCATCGAGGCGCGGATCTCCGGGCGCGCCAAGCACTTCTATTCCATCTACTCGAAGATGACCAAGAAGGGCCGCGAGTTCAACGAGATCTACGACCTCACGGCCATGCGGGTCATCGTCGAGTCGGTGAAGGACTGCTACGGCGCGGTGGGGGTCGTCCACTCGCTGTGGAAGCCGCTGCCCGCGCGGTTCAAGGACTTCATCGCGATGCCCAAGTTCAACATGTACCAGTCGCTGCACACGACGGTGATCGGGCCCGAGGGGCTGCCGCTGGAGATCCAGATCCGCACGCGCGAGATGCACGTGATGGCCGAGTTCGGCGTCGCCGCCCACTGGATGTACAAGGAGACGCCCGGCGACGGCGACGGCGACGGGAAGCGGCGCGGAGGCCCGGCGGCCGACGGCGAGGCCAAGATCAAGTGGCTGCGCTCGGTGCTGGACTGGCAGCAGGAGGCGTCGGACCCCGAGGAGTTCATGGAGGCGCTGCGCGTGGACCTCTTCGAGGACGAGGTCTACGTCTTCACGCCCAAGGGCGAGGTCAAGAACCTCGCCGCGGGCTCCACGCCCGTGGACTTCGCCTACGAGGTCCACACCGACGTCGGGCACCGCTGCGTCGGCGCGAAGGTCAACGGGAAGATGGTGCCGCTGCACTACGAGCTGAAGTCCGGCGACATCGTCGAGGTGATGACGTCCAACCGCGACCGCGGCCCGTCGCGCGACTGGCTGGCGCTCGTGCGTACCACCCGGGCGCGCAACAAGATCAAGCAGTGGTTCAAGGCCGAGTCGCGCGAGGACACCGAGCACGCCGGCCGCGAGCTGCTGCAGGAGAACCTGCGCAAGCGCGGCCTGCCCGCGCAGAAGGTCGTCTCCTCTCCGCTGCTGGCCGACGTCATCCGCGAGATGGGCTTCCGCAAGGCCGACGACTTCTACATCGCGCTGGGCAGCGCGAAGATCTCGGCCAAGACCGTCGTCAACAAGATCCTGCAGCGCCTCAAGCAGGGCGAGGCGGCCGAGGGCGAGACGCGCAGCCTGGCCGACGACCTGCTCACGCCGCGCCGCGAGCGCCGCCAGCCCACGAGCTCCTCGACGAAGTACGGCATCAAGGTCGAGGGCGTCGACGACGTCATGCTGCGCCTGGCCAAGTGCTGTCGCCCCGTGCCCGGCGACCCGATCCTCGGCTACATCTCGCTGGGGCGCGGCATCACGATCCACCGCGAGGACTGCCCCAACGCCGCGGCGCTGCGCAAGGACCCCGAGCGCTTCACCCCGGTGAGCTGGGAGGGCGACCACGAGACCGCGTTCAAGGTCGAGCTGCAGGTCGACGCGTGGGACCGCCACCGCCTGCTCGAGGACCTCTCGCGCACGTTCGCCGAGGCGGGCATCAACATCGTCGAGGCCCGCTGCGTGGTCTCGCACCCGATGGTCCAGAACTGGTTCGTCGTCGAGGTCGGCGACACCCAGGTCCTCAAGGGCGCGATCAGCCGCCTGCGCAACATCGACTCCGTCTTCGACGCGTATCGCGTCACCCCCGGCGCCGGCTGATCTGACGGGCCCTCGGCGCGCCTGGGCGGCGCCGCCTGGCCGGGTCCGTGCTATCGCACTGTCCCCGTCCGCCGTCGCGCCCAGCCATCGCCGATGACCTCGTCAGATCACCCGTCGTCGCGTCGGTTGATCTGACGGGCCCTCGGCGCGCCTGGGCGGCGCCGCCTGGCCGGGTCCGTGCTATCGCACTGTCCCCGTCCGCCGTCGCGCCCAGCCATCGCCGATGACCTCGTCAGATCACCCGTCGTCGCGCCGGCTGATCTGACGGGCCCTCGGCGCGCCGCCGTAGGCGGCGCGCGGCGCTCAGCTGACGACGGTCAGGGCGCCCGGGCGGATCGCGTAGACGGCCTCGGCGACGTCGCCTATGTGCTCGCCGTCGGCCTGCAGCGAGATCGTGGTCCCGTCGACCGCGACGCAGCGCAGCTGCGTCGCGTCGGAGAACCCCGCGACCTGCTTGTGGTCGGTGACGCGGGAGCGCTTGGAGAACAGGCGGTACATCACGGTGGGGATGTCCACCACGCGCACGCCGCGCAGGACGGCCCCGGCGAGCGTGCCGCTGTCCAGCGACGTCCCCTCGGCGACGTGCAGCGGCGTGGCGTCGAAGTACGTGAACGGGTTGCCGTTCTGGACGACGACCGTGATGCCGCGGATCGTCCGGCCCCCGACGTGCACGTCGATGCGCGGCGGGCGCACGACGTAGTGGCGCAGGACCGTCTCCACCGCCGCGTAGGCGAAGTAGTACTCGCGCAGGCGCGCGCGCTTCAGGCCCGCGTTGCGATCGATGCGCTTGACCACGCTGGCGTCGATCCCGTAGCCGCTGGAGAACGTGTAGCAGCGGCCGTTGACCACGCCGAGGTCGATCCGGCGGGGCTGCCACGCATCGGCCATCAGCAGCAGGTGCTCGGTGGCGTCGACGATGTCGGCGGGGATCCCGAGCATCTTGCACAGCACGTTCGTGGCCCCGCCGGGCAGGCAGGTCAGCGGCGTGTCCGAGCCAGCCAGCCCGTTGGCGGCCTCGTTGACCGTGCCGTCGCCGCCGAAGGACGTCACGACGTCATAGCCCTCCCCGGCCGCCTCGCGGCACAGCTCCGTCGCGTGGCCGCGCGCCTGCGTGTCGACCGCGTCGACGTCGTAGCGCCCCTGCAGCGCGGCGACCACGAGGTGGCGCAGGCGGTCGGAGACCGTCGACGCGCACGGGTTGACGATCACGAGCATGCGCTTGCGCTGCGCGGGGGCGTCCAGGGCGAGCGACTCGCCGAGGCGCTCCAGGGGCTCCAGGGCCACTACAGCCAGCCGCGCCGGCGGAAGTAGCCCAGCATGCCGGCCAGCAGCGCGAGCATCCCGCCGATGATCAGCCAGAACGCGGTGGACGATCCCTCGCCGGGGACGCCGACGTTCATCCCCCAGATGCTGGCCACCAGCGTGAGCGGGAGCACGACGACGCTGATGGCGGTCAGCGCGCGCAGGACGTCGTTGACGCGGTGCGAGAGCACGGACTCGTTGGTGGACTCCAGTCCCTCGACGACCTCCTTGAAGTTCTCGAGCATGTCCCAGATGCGCTCCGACGCGTCGTTGATGTCGTCGAAGTAGATGTCCAGCCCCTCGGGGATGTAGCGCTTGGTGCGCTCGAGGTCGCGCAGGGCGGCGCGCTGCGGGCGCACGACCTTGCGGAAGTTGATGATCTCCTGCTTGACGTTGGAGATCTCGCGGACGATCTCCGCCGAGCGGCCCTCGAAGATGTCCTCCTCGAGCACCTCGAGCTTGTTGCCGACCTTGCGCAGCATCGGGAACGACGCGTCGACGCAGTCGTCGACGATCTTGTAGAGCAGGTAGCCGGGCCCCTTGGCGAACAGGCTCTCGCGGATGTCCTCGCGGGTGCGGCAGCGCTCGAAGAGGTACTCCAGCGGCTGGATCGGCTCGTTGGGCAGGGTGATGACGAAGTCCGGCCCGACGAACACGTCCAGCTCGGCCGCGTTCAGGCGCCCGACCGCCTTGTCGTAGCGGGGGAAATGCAGCACGATGAACAGGTAGTCGGGGTACTCGTCGACCTTGGGCCGCTGGTTGCGCGAGAAGACGTCCTCGTAGTCCAGGGGGTGGAAGTCGAAGTGCTCCTCCAGCCATGCGCGGTCGGCCGCCTGCGGGCGCTCGATGTGGATCCAGCGCAGCCCGGGAGCCTCGACGATCTCGACGTTCGGGGCCTGGGCCTCGATCTCCGGCGGGCGTCCGGCGTCCTCCCGGCCACGCGATGAACGACCGAAGCGTGGCTTGGGGAGGTTGGGCATGGCTGATATTGTGCCCGCTCGACATAGCTGGACACATCCAGAGGGGTGGAGGGACAGGCCCTTTGAAGCCCCGGCAACCATTCCGCGCCAGCGGGAACGGTGCCAATTCCTGCGAGATGTGGCTGAGGCCATCAGACCTTCGCCACTGGAACCCCGGGGCGGAGGTCTTTTCACATGGCGGCCCAAGCGCTGAAGTGCAGGGAGTGTTCGACGGAGTACCCGTTGGAGGCGCGCTACGTCTGCGAGCGCTGCTTCGGACCGTTGGAGGTGGCCTATGAGCCCGCTGCCGCGGTCGACGTCGCCGCGCTGCGCCGCCGCATCCAGGGCGGCCCGCAGAACATCTGGCGCTACCACGACTTCCTGCCGCTGCGCGGGGCCCAGCCCCGCACCCGCACCGGCCTGCCGGCGGGCTGCACGCCGCTGATCCGCGCCGACCGCCTGGCCGAGCGCCTCGGCCTGCGCGAGGTGTGGGTCAAGAACGACGCGGCCAACCCCACGCACTCCTTCAAGGACCGCGTCGTCTCGGTGGCCTCCGCGTGCGCGCGGGAGCTCGGCTTCGACGTGCTGGCCTGCGCCTCCACCGGGAACCTGGCCAACTCGGTGGCCGCCCACGGCGCGGCGCTGGGCATGGAGTCCTACGTGCTCATCCCCTCGGACCTGGAGGAGCAGAAGGTGCTCGCCACCGGGATCTACGGGACGCACCTGGTCAAGGTCCGCGGCAACTACGACGACGTCAACCGCCTGTGCACCGAGCTCTCCGGCGAGCACGAGAGCTGGGCCTTCGTGAACGTCAACATGCGCCCCTACTACGCCGAGGGCTCCAAGACGCTGGCCTACGAGATCGCCGAGCAGCTCGGCTGGGAGCTCCCCGACCGCTGCGTGGTCCCGATCGCGTCGGGCTCGCTGTACACGAAGATCTCCAAGGGCTTCGAGGAGTGGATCGAGCTGGGCCTGCTCGACGGCGAGGGACCGGTCATGAACGGCGCCCAGGCGGTGGGCTGCTCGCCGGTGGCGACGGCGTACGCCGACGGCAAGGACGTCTGCCGCCCGGTCAAGCCCAGCACGATCGCCAAGTCGCTGGCCATCGGCAACCCCGCCGACGGGCCCTACGCGCTGGACGTCGCGCGGCGCAGCGGCGGCGCGATCGACATGGTCACCGACGACGAGGTCCGCGCGGGCATCCGCCTGCTCGCCGAGACGACCGGCGTGTTCACCGAGACCGCCGGCGGCGTGACCACCGCCGTGCTGGCCAAGCTCGCCGAGCGCGGCGACATCGATCCCGGCGAGCGCGTGGTCCTCGTCATCACCGGCGAGGGGCTGAAGACGCTCGACGCGGTGCGCGGGTCGTTCGAGACCTACGAGGTCGACCCGACGCTGACCTCCTTCGAGGCGGCGCTCGAGGGGGTCGCGGCGTAGATGATCGATTCCTCATTGCCGCACCCACGGATGGCGGGCCAGGATCGGCGCCGGTTCGCCACCCGGATCCTCGCCGGTACTACCGGTAGCGCCTTCGGATCCGTGCGGCGCCCGGCATCCGCCCTGACCCGCCCCCGCGGGCACGCCAATTCGGGATCGATCATCTGATGACCGTCACGGTGAAGCTGCCCACGCAGCTGCGCGACGCCGCGGGCGGCGCGTCGGCGGTGCAGGCCGAGGGCGAGACGGTGGGGGAGGCGCTGGAGAGCGTGTTCGCCGTCCACGCCGAGCTGCGCGAGCGGATCTACCTGGACGGCGACCTGCGCCGCTTCGTCAACGTGTACATGGGCGGCGAGGACATCCGCTTCCTGGACGGGTTGCAGACACCGGTGCCCGACGGGCAGGAGCTGACGATCCTGCCGGCGGTCGCCGGAGGAGCTTAGGGGAGGGAAGCGGGGGTCCACCGGGCAGCCGGCGGCGCGCGGAAGGTCTCGGGGGGAGGCCGGCAGGATCCGCGCGCGGCCGGCGCCACGGTGGGGCGAGACGCAGGAGGCGTCCCGGGCGCGCGGCGAATCCGCGGCGTCTGACAGCATCGAAGGCGTGAACGTCGTGCGGAGGATCGTCGGGCTGGTGCGCCTCGCGCAGTTCTCGGCGTGGGCAGCGGTCCTGCGGGTCCGGCTGCGCCTGCACGGGGTGGCGCTGCACCTCGACGCCCCCCACGGCGCGCGCTGGCAGACGCCCCCCGCACTGGAGATCGACCCGCGCGCCGGGCGGGGCGGCAGCGTGACGCTGCGCCTGGGCCGCGACGTGCAGCTCGGGCGCCACACGATCCTCGACGTGCGCACCGGCCGCGACACCGAGCTCGCGCTGGCCGACGGGGTGATCCTGCAGGCCGGGATCCGCTTCGCGCTGTACGGCGGGACCGTCCGCGTCGGCGAGCACGCGATGGTGCGCGATCACGCCCAGCTCAAGGTGACCGGCGGCGAGCTGCTGCTCGGGCCGCGGGTGCAGCTGGGCCGCGAGGTCAACCTCGACGCCGCCCGCAGCATCATCCTCGACGAGCACGTCGGCCTGGCGGAGCGCACGAGCATCGTGGACTCCGACCACGGCCACGACGGCTCGGACGCGTTCTTCATGAACCAGCCGATCAAGATCGCGCCGGTCCACATCGCGCCCAACGTCTTCGTGGCCGCCAACTGCGTGATCCTGCGCGGCGCCACGGTCGGCCCCAACGCGGTCATCGGTGCCGGCGCGCTGCTGCGCGGGGAGGACTACGAGGGCGGCTGGCTATACGCCGGCGTGCCCGCGCGGCCGGTCAAGCGCCTGGACGACCGCCCCGCCGAGGTCTCGCGCTGAGACCCGCGGCTCCTTTGCCGAAGGATCGTGGTGGTCAGGACCACCACGATCGCTCAGCGAGGCAGCGGGTAGGCGGGGAGCCATGGCCGACCGCCTGAAGGAGTACCGCGGCAAGCGCGACCCGAGCCGCACCCCCGAGCCCGAGGGAGGCGGCGGCGAGAACGCGGAGGGCGACGGCCTCCCGCGCTTCGTCGTCCAGGAGCACCACGCGACGCGCCTGCACTGGGACCTGCGCCTGGAGCACGACGGCGTCGCGGTGTCCTGGGCGATCCCCAACGGGATCCCCGAGGACCCGAAGGAGAACCGCAAGGCGATCCACACCGAGGACCATCCGCTGGAGTACCTGGAGTTCGAGGGCGACATCCCGAAGGGCTCCTACGGCGCCGGCAAGATGCGGATCTGGGACCGCGGCACGTACGAGACGCACAAGTTCGACGACGCCAAGGTCGAGGTCACCTTCCACGGCGAGCGCCTGCGCGGGCGCTACGGGCTGTTCCCCACCAAGCGCAGCGGGGAGCCCTCGGGCAAGGACTGGATGATCCACCGCATGGATCCGCCCGAGGATCCCGACCGCGAGCCCATGCCCGAGCGGGTGCAGCCGATGCTCGCGCGCACCGGGAAGCTCCCGCCCGACGACGAGCGCTGGGGCTTCGAGATCAAGTGGGACGGCGTGCGCGCGATCGCCTACTCGGTGCCCGGCAGCCTGCGCCTGGAGAGCCGCAACCGCAACGACATCAGCGCCGGCTATCCGGAGCTGCGCCCGCTCAACCGCGCGCTGAGCTCGCACAAGGCGATCCTCGACGGCGAGATCGTCGCCTTCGACGAGGACGGGCGGCCGAGCTTCGGGCGGCTGCAGGGGCGCATGCACCTGCGCGGGGAGAGCGCGGTGCGCCGGCGTGCGAAGGAGATCCCGGTCGTCTACGTGATCTTCGACCTGCTGTGGCTCGACGGCCACTCCCTGATGGCGCTGCCCTACACCGATCGCCGCGCCCGCCTGAAGGAGCTCGGGCTCGACGGGCCGGCGTGGCAGACGCCCGACCACGTCGTCGGCGACGGCGCGGCGGTGCTGGAGGCCAGCCGCGCGAGCGGCCTGGAGGGCGTCGTGGCCAAGCGGCTGGACAGCCCCTACGAGCCCGGGCGCCGCTCGCCCTGCTGGCTGAAGGTCAAGAACGTGCGCCGCGAGGACGTCGTGGTGGGCGGCTGGCTGCCCGGCGAGGGGCGCCGGCGTGACCGGATCGGTGCGCTGCTCGTGGGCGTCGAGGAGGACGGAAAGCTGCGCTACGCCGGGCGGGTGGGCACGGGGTTCAGCGACGCCGAGCTCGAGCGCCTGTCGCGCGAGCTCGAGCAGCGCGAGGATTCGCCGTTCACCGGCAGGCAGCCCCCGCGCGATGCCATCTTCGTGCACCCCAACCGGGTCGCGGAGGTCGAGTTCACCGAGTGGACGTCGGACGGCGTGCTGCGCCATCCCTCCTACAAGGGCCTGCGCGAGGAGGCGCCCGCGTCGGCGTTCCTCGACGCGGGGCGCCCGGTGAAGGACGGCGTGGAGGTCCAGGTCGCCGGGCGGACGCTGAAGGTCACCAACCTCGACAAGGTGCTCTATCCCAAGACCGGCTTCACCAAGCGCGACGTCATCGAGTACTACGCGCACGTCGCGCCGGCGATCCTGCCGCACCTGGAGGACCGGCCGCTGACCCTCACGCGCTGGCCCAACGGCGTCGAGGGCAAGCACTTCTACGAGAAGAACTGCCCCAAGCACCGCCCTGACTGGGTGGCCACGACGCCGGTGCAGCTGTCCACCAAGACGATTCAGTTCTGCCTGGCCAACGACCTGCCCACGCTGGTCTGGCTGGGCAACCTCGCGGCGCTGGAGCTGCACACGTCGCTGTCGCGGGCGCCGGAGATCCAGCGTCCCACGATGATGGTCTTCGACCTGGACCCCGGCCCGCCCGCGACGATCGTGGAGTGCTGCCGCGTCGGGCGCTGGCTGCAGGGCATGTTCGAGAACCTCGGCCTGCAGAGCTTCGCCAAGACCTCGGGCTCCAAGGGCCTGCAGGTCTACGTCCCGCTGAACCGCGCCGACGTCACCTACGACGACACCAAGGGCTTCGCGAAGGCGGTGGCCGAGATGCTCGAGTCCTCCGAGCCCGACCTCGTCGTCTCGCGCATGACCAAGTCGCTGCGCGAGGGCAAGGTGTTCGTCGACTGGAGCCAGAACGACGAGCACAAGACGACCGTCTGCGTCTACTCGCTGCGCGCGCGGGAGCGCCCCACCGCCTCCACGCCGGTGACGTGGGAGGAGGTGGAGGACTGCCTGCAGGGCGGCGACCCCGCGCGGCTGGTCTTCGAGGCCCCGCAGGTGCTCCAGCGCGTGGCCGAGCACGGCGACCTGTTCGCGCCGGCGGCCTCACTCGTGCAGGAGCTTCCCTCGCTGGGTTAGATTGCGCCCACTCGCCCGCCGTCGCACGAGGAGGCCCGATGGATCCCAACCGCCTGAAGGCGATCCCCGTCTTCGCCTCGCTGGATGACCAGACGCTCAACGCCATCGCGACGCTCGCGAGCGAGACGTCGGTCCCCGCGGGCAAGGAGCTCGTCCGCGAGGGCGACTACGCCTACGAGTTCATGGTCATCGAGGAGGGCGAGGCCGAGGTGATCCACGGCGGCCAGCGCGTCGCGACGCTCGGTCCCGGGGACTTCTTCGGCGAGATCGCCGTGCTGGAGAAGTCGCTGCGCCTGGCGTCGGTCTTCGCGCTGACCCCGATGCGGCTGATGACGCTGTCGCGCTGGGACCTCAAGCGCGTCGGCACCGAGACGCTCGAGCAGATCCGGGCCACGATCGAGAAGCGCAAGGCGGAGCTGAAGCCGGGCCAGTAGCTCAGCGGCCGGTGAGCCGCGGCTGCGTCCCCACGATGCGCGCCGCCAGCAGCCCGCCGCCCTCCACGCCGCGCCCGGAGAGGCGCAGGCGCAGGATCCCGGTGCGGCTCGTCACCGCCGAGCCGGCCGCCCACACGAAGTTGCCCAGGCTGTAGGCGATCAGGCGCCGCCCGCCGGGGCGGCGGATCGGCTGCAGGACGTGCGGGTGCGCGCCGATCACCGCGGTGGCGCCGGCGCCCAGCGCCGCCCGCGCGAAGCCGCGCTGGCGCGCGTTCTCGCGAGTCTCCCGCTCCACGCCCCAGTGAAACGTGGCGACCACCACGTCGGCCTGCGCGCGCGCGGCGCGTACCCCGGCCCGGATCGCGGGCAGCGAGGCGAACGAGGTCCCGGGCCGGCGGGGTCCGGCGGCGAACGACCCGGGCCCGATGTCCGAGAAGCCGACGAACGCGACCCGCAGCCCGAGGCGGGTGACCACGTGCGGGCGGCGGGCCGCCGCCAGGGTGGCCCCGGCCCCCACCGGCGCGACGCCCAGGGCGCGCACGTGGCGCACCGTGTCCAGCAGGGCGGTGGTGCCGTAGTCCCCGGCGTGGTTGTTGGCGAGGTTCAGGACGTCGAGGCCCGCGAAGCGCACCACCCGGGCCAGCGCACCGGGATGGCCGCGGAAGTTGAACTCCTTGGGGACCGGCGAGCCGCGCCGGGAGATCGCGCACTCCAGGTTGCCGAAGGCGATGTCGGCGCGGCGCAGCGTCGGGGCGACGCCGCGCCAGGGGTAGAGCACGCCGCGGCGGCCCATCACGTCCGCCACCCCGTCGCCGAAGTTCACGTCGCCGAACGAGGCGAGCGTCACGTCGCGCACGCGGACGCCGCGCGGGCTGGAGACCACGCCGCCGGACACCAGCCGCAGCGCGTAGCGCTGGCTGCGGCGCCGCGGGCGATAGTCGATCGCGACGGCGCCGTCCGCGTCGGCCGGAGCCTGCTTGATCGTGACCCACGGCTCGCCGACCCGGCGCTGCAGCTCGACGGGCGCCCCGGGCAGCGCGCCGGCACCGCGCACGGGGATCGCGATCCCGGTCGCGCGCACGGCGGGCGCGCTGATCGTCAGAGCCGGCGTGGGCGGCGCCGGCGCCGTCTGTGCGTCGGCCGCCCCTGCGCTCGCGGCGGCGAGGAGCGTCGTGGCCAGCGCCGCGAGCCCGGCGGGGCGGACGACCTCGCGGACGGCGGGCATGCGGGCAGTATCCCGGCGGCCACGCTCTAGGGTGCCCCGCGTGCGCCGCCCGACCAGCCTCCTGCTCGCGCTCACGGCGTGCGTGGCGATCGGCTGCGGCGGCGGTGAGGATGAGGCGGACACCGAAACGCAAGCGGCGCCGGCGCCCTCGACGGCACCCACCGCAACGGCTCCCGCGCGCACGTTCGCGCCGCTCGCCCAACCGGCCCCGCTGTCGGTCCGGGGACTGGGCCGCGCGCAGCGGATCGAGGGGGTCGGGCACTCCTACATCGGGGCGGCGGGCGTCAATCGCGGGGAGGGGGTGCTCGCGCTCGTGGCCGACCAGCTGCGGGTCGGCGGCGCTGACGCGCCCCGGGCGGCACGGACCGTGACCGACCAGCTGATCGACGTCTACGAGAGCGACGTGGGGCGCGACGGCGCCGCGCCCGCGCAGGCCGGGCTCGTGATGGCGGGCCTCAACGACCTCGCGGAGTACGGTCGCGACCTCGACGGCTTCGCCAACGGCCTGGAGTCGCTGCTGTCGCGCATGCGGGCCGGTCCCGGCGACGCGCACCGCTACCGCGACCGGACGGTCGAGCTCGGCGAGGGCGGCGCGGGGTGGACCGAAGCGGGGCTGCTGACCGAGGTGAGGACGGAGCACGACCTCGAGATCGACGTGTCCGCCCACCGGCGGGGAGGCACGCTCGGCTTCGTCGCGCCCGCGGGCCAGGGGACCGGCGGGGTCTACCGCTTCCGGGTGGACGGCCGGTCCGCGGGCACCCTCGACACCCGCGGCCTCTTCCCCGACGCGCCGCGCAAGCCCGAGGGCTACACGCCGTTCGTCGCCCGCGTGAGGATCCCGCCCGGCGCGAAGGCACTCCACGTCCGGATCACCGACGTGGCCGGACGCGCCGGGTTCTACGGGTGGCACATGGAGGCCCGGACCCCGCCGCTGATCGTGGTGCTGCGCCAGCCGCGCCTGCCCGATTACGGCAGCTACGGCGGCTCGTTCCACACGCCGACCGACGCCGACGTCGCGGCGCTCAACGCCACCATCGACCGTGTGGCGGCACGCTTCGAGGACGGCCTCGTGGTCACGGCGGACGCGGAGGAGATCGCGGCCGACCCGGCGCTGTTCCAGGACGATCGCCTGCACCCCAACGCCGCCGGCCACCGGGAGCTCGCGCGCGCGGCGGTCGAGGCCTTCCGCGCCGCAGGCGGCGGCTGAACCCGCGCCGTCGGCCATCCGTCGGCTCGTGCGCCTCGGGGGTGGAGGATCGCCGACGGCCGGCCGATGAACGGGGCGAACAGCAGCGCCGAAGGAGCCGCAGATGTCCTACTACTGCTCGGAATGCGTCGTGAACTGGTGGCCCTACCAGACGAACGACGGAAGCTGCCCGACGTGCGGCGGGGGCACCGTGCGCAGCCTGGATCCCGCGAGCGAGGACGCCGGCGCGCTCTCCCGCATCGCCAGCGACGCGGCGGCCAAGCGCGACGCCCACGCCCGCTTCGAGGCCTACTACGCCGAGCGCGAGCGGCTCGCGGCCGGCGAGCAGCACCCCCAGGCGGCGTAGCCCGCGGCGGCAGGACCTAGGTCTGCGACCGCGTGGTCGCGTACGCCCGCAGGATCTCCAGCGCGTTGTCCAGCGCGGAGCTCGGGCCGGAGCCCTGCCAGTCGTCCCTGATGCGCACGACGGCCGTCGTCTCGGCGCTGCGCTCCTCGGGTGGCCACTCGCCGTACACCGCGACGCCGTCGGGGACGCGGACCCGGAAGCCCCACGAGACGTCGCCGTGCTCGGCCCGGATCAGGATCGCGCTCATGTGATTGCGCGCGATCACGACGGCCTCGCGGTAGCTGCGCGCCCGAAGAGCCTGACCGTCCACCTGCATCGCGATGCCGTAGCCGTCGGACTCGGCAGCGACATGGTGGTCGGTGCCGGAGGCCTGCGCGTCGAGCGAGAAGAGAGCGGCCATGGCTGAGCGCGCCCGACAGGATTTGAACCTGTGACCTCTCGCTCCGGAGGCGAGCGCTCTATCCACTGAGCTACGGGCGCGTGCGTACGCAGGCTACCGGCCTGCCCGTGGAGATCAGGGCGTGGCCGGCGCGCTCCCGGGTGCCCGGCCGATCTCGGCGGTGCAGAACGCGCAGCGCCGGGCGGCCTCGGGCACGTCGCTGAGGCACTCCGGGCACTCGCGCGTGATCGCGGCGACCTTGGGCTCGGGCTTGAGGCGGCTCAGCAGCGCGTTGACGGGCCGGACGACGAAGAAGAAGACCACGGCGGCGATCGTCAGGAACGTGATCAGCGCGTTGAGGAAGTCGCCGTAGCGAAAGCGGCTCTCGTTGATCGTGAACGACAGGTCGGAGAAGTCGGGCTTGCCGCCGATGGCCGCGATCAGGGGCGTGACGAGGTCGGCGACCAGCGCGGTGACCACGGCCCCGAACGCGGTGCCGATCACGACCGCGACGGCCAGATCGACGAGGTTGCCGCGCAGGATGAACTCGCGGAAGTCCTTCAGCATGACCTGCCTCCATCTGCTCGCGGATGGGTTGACGCGCGACCTAATCCCAGCACGGAGGGCGGCGGGAGCGGGGACGACCGGCCGGTACCCTCGCCCCATGGACCTCTCGCTGTTCTTCGCCGGCACGGCCGGATCGGTGCCCTCGGCACGACGGGGCCTGCCCGCGGTGCTCATCCGGCGCGGAGGCGACCGCGTGCTGGTGGACTGCGGCGAGGGGACCCAGCGCCAGCTCGTGCGCTCCGTCGGCCTGGCGGACCTCACCGACGTGTTCCTGACGCACCTGCACGCCGACCACTGGCTGGGGCTGCCGGGCATGCTGAAGTCCTTCGAGCTGCGCGACCGCGAGCGCCCGCTCACCGTGCACGGCCCGCAGGGGACCGCCGCGATGATGGAGATGATGCGCCCCGTCTTCGGCCGCCCCTCCTACGGACTGAGCGTGGTCGAGCTCGAGCCCGGCGACCCGGTGCAGCGCGACGGCTACGCGATGGTCCCCTTCACCGTGCGCCACCGCAGCAACGCCTTCGGCTACGCCCTGGTCGAGGAGCCCCGGCTGGGGCGCTTCGACGCCGAGCTCGCCGAGCGCCTCGGGGTGACGCCGGGGCCGGACTTCGGACGCCTGCAGCGCGGCGAGACCGTGGCCGGCGTGACGACCGACCAGGTCATGGGGGAGACCCGCCCGGGGCGCAAGGTGGTGCTGAGCGGCGACACGTCGCCCACCGACGCGGTCGTGGTGGCGGCGCACGGCGCGGACGTGCTCGTCCACGAGGCCACGTTCGCCCACGAGGACGCCGACCGCGCCGCGAAGACCGGCCACTCGACCGCCCGCCAGGCCGCCCAGGTGGCGGCCGACGCGGAGGTCGGTCTGCTCGCGCTCACCCACCTCTCCAGCCGCTACGCCGGCGGCGAGATCCGCGACGAGGCGCGCGCGATCTTCCCCAACACGGTCGTGCCGCGCGACTTCGACACGATCGACGTCCCGCTGCCGGAGAAGGGGGAGCCCCAGCTGCAGCGCTGGGAGCCTCAGCGGTCGGCCCCGCGCGAGCAGGCGCCCGCGTGATCGAGCGACCCGGCTGGCTGACCGTCGCCCTCGGCGGCGCGTGCGGCTTCCTGCTCGGGGTCGTGCTGGTGCTCGGCCTGGGCGGCGGACCGGATCCCGACCAGCCCGCCACGACGGTCACCGTGGCCGTGCCGCAGACCACCACCACCGGGGGGACGGTGATCGTCCGCACGCTGGTCCCGCCCGTGGTGGGCGAGCGCCTGGACGTCGCCAAGGAGCGCCTGGCCCGCGCGCGCTTCGACGTCGACGTGGACGGCGGCGGCGTGCTGGGCGTCATCCGCGAGCGCAACTGGGAGGTCGTCGCCCAGGAGCCCGCGGGGGGGACCATGCTCGAGCAGGGCTCGTCGGTGCGCATCCGGATCGAGCGCCGCTGAGCGTGCAGGAGGAGCTCGAGCGCGCCGGGAGCCGGGGCCATCACGCCCTGGCCGCCGCGGTGCTGTCCGACGGCGAGCCGGCGTTCGCGGGCTGGGCGGCGGACGGCCCGGCCCCGGACGAGCGGACGCTCTTCGAGATCGGGTCGATCACCAAGCCCTTCACCGGCGTGCTGCTCGCCGACATGCACCTGCGCGGCGAGGTGGACATCGCCGACCCGCTCTCGCGCCACCTGCCCGGTCCCGGGCCGGCGTGGCGCTCGCGCGAGCCGACGTTGCTGGAGCTGGCCACGCATCGCAGCGGGCTGCCCAACACCCCCCGCGCGCTGGCGCGCAGGGAGCTCGCCCTGTCGCTGGGCATCGGGGACCGGGACCCCTGGGGCGACGTCGACGAGGCCCGCTACCGCGAGCTGCTGCGCCAGACCAGCCCGCGCCGCCCGCGCGGCCGCGGGTTTCGGTACTCGAGCCTCGGCTTCGGCCTGCTGGGCGACGCGCTGGCCCACGCGGCCGGGAGGCCGTACGAGGAGCTGCTGCGCGAACGCGTGCTGGAGCCGCTGGGCATGCACGACACGGCGATCGCGCCGAGCGCGCCCGTCACCCAGGGCCATACGCGGCGCGGGAAGCCGGCCCCGCCGCTGGAGGACCTGATGCCCGCGGCCGGTGGCCTGCGCTCGAACCTGACGGACATGACGACCTTCCTCGCCGCCTGCCTGGCCCCGGGCCCGGACCCGCCCGGCCCCGCGCTGGCCCTGGCGCGGCAGCGGATGCTGCGCCTCGACGGCGGGCTGAGCATCGGCCTCGGCTGGCTGATCGTGGCGCCACGCGGGCAGGCGACAAGGGTCTGGCACAACGGCGGGACGTGGGGCTTTCGCAGCTTCGCGGGCTTCGGCCCGGACCGGCGACGGGGGGCGGTCGTGCTGTCGGACACGTCGCGCTCGGTCGACCGGCTGGGCCTGTCGCTCCTCGACGGTCCCCGCCGCGACCCCTGCTAGCCTCGACGCATCAGTTCCTTTAACCCGGTCCCGTGAGGCCAGGAAGGACGCGACGATGCCCGACCCCAAGGTCGTTCTCGACCGTGATGCCATGCGCCGCACGCTCGTGCGGATCGCACACGAGATCGTCGAGAACGGGGGAGAGCCCGATCGGCTCGCCCTGGTGGGCATCCACCGCCGCGGCGCCGTCCTCGCCGCCCGGCTGCAGCGGCTGCTGGCCGAGCAGGTCGACCTCGACATCCCGCGCGGCGACGTCGACATCTCCTTCTACCGCGACGACCTGGGCTCGCGGCCCAGCGCGCCGGTCGTCCACTCCACCCACCTGGACTTCGACATCGACGGCCGCACGGTGGTGATCGTCGACGACGTGCTGTTCACCGGGCGCACGGTGCGCGCTGCGATCGAGGCGCTCTTCGACTACGGCCGGCCCGCCCGCGTGCAGCTCGCGGTGCTCGTGGACCGCGGTCACCGCGAGCTGCCGCTGCGCCCCGACTACGTGGGCAAGAACCTGCCCACCGCGCGCAGCGAGCGGGTGTTCGTCCGCGTCGAGGAGGTCGACGGCGAGGACCAGGTGGCGATCGTTGAGCTGGAAGGAGCCGCGGCGTCATGAAGCATCTTCTGTCGATGGAGGATCTGGACCGCGACGAGATCGAGCGGATCCTGGACCGCGCCGCGCAGTTCGCCGACGTCTCGGACCGCGAGATCAAGAAGGTCCCCGCGCTGCGCGGGCGCACCGTGCTGAACCTCTTCTACGAGGCCTCCACGCGGACGCGCTCCTCCTTCGAGCTGGCGGCCAAGCGCCTGAGCGCCGACGTGGTCAACTTCGCGGCCAGCGGGTCGAGCGTCGAGAAGGGCGAGTCGCTGAAGGACACGGTGCTGACCCTCAGCGCGCACTCGCCCGACGTGATCGTGATCCGCTCCCCCTTCGCGGGCGCCGCGGCGCTGGTGACCGAGTGGACGTCGGCGGCGATCGTCAACGCCGGCGACGGCAAGCACGAGCACCCGACGCAGGCGCTGCTGGACGCCTACACGCTGCGCCAGAAGCTGGGCTCCTTGGAGGGGCGCTCGATCTGGATCGTGGGCGACGTCGCGCACTCGCGCGTCGCGCGCTCGAACATCCTGGCCTTCCGCACGATGGGCGCGCACGTGACCGTGTGCGGGCCGCCCACGCTGATCCCGCGCGAGATCGCGGCGATGGGCTGCGAGGTGCGCTACGACCTCGACGACCTGCGCGAGGCCGACGTCGTCTACGCCCTGCGGATGCAGAACGAGCGCATGGACCAGGCCTTCGTCCCCAGCCTGCGCGAGTACGCGGCCCGCTACCAGATCAACGCCCGCCGCCTGGGGCCGCGCCAGGTGCTCATGCACCCCGGTCCGGTCAACCGCGGCGTCGAGCTCTCCGGCGACGTCGTGGACTCCCCCCAGGCGGTCATCACCATGCAGGTCAAGGCCGGCGTGGTGGTCCGGATGGCGGTGCTCTACGAGGTGCTCGCCGGGGTGCGCGACGAGCGCGCCGCCCCCCGGCCGACCGAGCCCCAGCTCGCATGAGCCGCCTGGTCCACGCCGCCGTCGCGCCCGCGTCATTGCTCATCCGCGGCGCCCACGTGCTCGACCCCCGCACCGGGATGGACGCGCCGCACGACGTGCTCGTCCGCGACGGCGTGGTCGCCGAGCTGGGCACGCCCGGCTCCCTGACCGCGCCCGAGGGGGCCGAGACGGTGGAGGGCGCCGGGCGCCACCTGTTCCCGGCCTTCGTCGACCCGCACGTGCACCTGCGCACGCCGGGCCAGGAGCACAAGGAGGACCTCGAGACCGGCACGCGCGCGGCGGCGGCCGGCGGCTACTGCGCGGTCATCGGCATGCCCAACACCGACCCGGTCGTGGACTCCGCGCCGATCCTCGGGGCCCTGCTGGACACCGCGGCGCGCGACGCCCGGGTGCCGGTGGGCTTCATGCCCTGCATCACCCGCGGGCAGGCCGGGCGCGAGCTGACCGAGATGGCCGAGCTGCGCGACCAGGGCGCGGTCGGCTTCAGCGACGACGGCCGCCCGGTGGTGGACGCCGGCGTGATGCGCCGCGCCCTGCAGTACCAGCGCCTGACGGGCGGCGTGCTGACCCTCCACGAGGAGGACCCGGCGCTGTCCGGGAGCGGGGCCATGCACGAGGGCGCGGTGAGCGCGGTGCTCGGCGTGGCCGGGATCCCCAGCGTCAGCGAGTCCACGATGGTCGCCCGCGACTGCGCGCTGGCCGGCTACGAGGGGGGGCGCATCCACGTCCAGCACCTCAGCTGCGTGGAGTCGATCGAGGCGGTGGCGGCGGCCAAGGCGGCCGGCGTCCGGGTCACCGGGGAGGTCACCCCCCACCACCTGACGATGACCGACGAGGACGTCCGCGGCCTGGACCCGCGACGCAAGATGAACCCGCCGCTGCGCTCGGAGACCGACCGCGACGCGCTGATCGATGCGCTGCGCAGCGGCGTGCTGGACTGCGTCGCCACCGACCACGCGCCCCACGCGCGCGACGAGAAGGAGGTGCCCTTCGAGCAGGCGCCGATGGGGACGACCGGCCTGGAGACCGCGTTCGCCGCGCTGTACACCGACCTGGTGCTGCCCGGCACGCTCGACCTCACCCTGGTCGTCGAGCGGATGACCGCCGGCCTGGGCCTGCTCGACCTGCTGGTCCCGCGCGTGGCCGTGGGCGAGCCGGCCAATCTGGTGCTGGCCGACCTCGAGGCGGAGTGGGTCGTCGGCGCGGGCGGCTACGAGAGCCGGTCGGAGAACTGCTGCTTCGCCGGGCGCACCCTGCGCGGCCGCGTCCTGGTCACGGTCGCCGCGGGGGCCGTCGCCTACCGCGAGCGCTCGATCCTGCTGAGCGCGGCATGACGGCCTATGTCCTCTTGGAGGACGGCACGCGCTTCGACGGCATCGCCTGCGGAGCGCCGGACGCGGCGACCGGAGAGGTCGTGTTCACGACCGGCATGTCGGGATACCAGGAGTCGGTGACCGACCCGTCCTTCGCGCACCAGATCGTCACGTTCACCTACCCGCACATCGGCAACTACGGGATCAGCGCGGAGGCGATGGAGTCCGACCGCATCTGGGCGCGCGCGGTGATCATGCGCTCGGCCACCAACACCGAGGACGCGCCCGGCGCCGAGCGCGGCTGGCTGGACTGGCTGGCCGACTGCGGGATCCCGGCCATCACCGAGGTCGACACGCGCGCCCTGGTGCGCCACATCCGCGACGCGGGCTCGATGCGCGGCGGCGTCTTCCCCGGCGCCACGAGCGAGGGGCAGGCGCGCGAGCGGATCGCGGCCGAGCCGCCGATGACCGGCCTGGACCTGGCCGCCGTCGTCACGCCGCGGCTGGTGAGCGTCCACGGCTCGGGCGACGGGCCCCGGATCGCGGCCATCGACACCGGCATCAAGGGCTCGATCGTGCGCAACCTGGTGCGACGCGGCGCGATCGTCGAGCTGCATCCCTGCTCGGCGTCGCCCCACGACCTGCTCGCGTCGCACCCCGACGCGATCTTCCTGGCCAACGGCCCGGGCGACCCGGCCGCGCTGGAGCACATCGTCGCCACCCTGCGCGAGCTCGTCGGGCGCCTGCCGGTGTTCGGCATCTGCCTCGGCCACCAGCTCCTGTGCCGCGCGGTCGGCCTGGAGACCTTCAAGCTGCCCTTCGGCCACCGCGGCGCCAACCACCCGGTCAAGGACCTGTCCACCGGCAAGATCGAGATCACGTCCCAGAACCACGGCTTCGCGGTGCTCGGCCCCGGCGGCGAGCGGACCATCGACGCCGACGAGCCGGTGCGCTGGGACACCGACTTCGGCGCCGCGCAGCTCAGCCACATCAACCTCTACGACCGCACGGTCGAGGGGCTGACGCTGCTCGACGTCCCCGGCGCCACGGTCCAGTACCACCCCGAGGCGGGCCCCGGCCCCAACGACTCGCTCTACCTCTTCGACCGCTTTCTCGAGAGCATCGGCGAAGCCGATGCGGTCAAGGACGGCCGGAGGCCGGACGATCCCATCAGACCGCGGGGCCGGATGCCCCGCGGAGGAACCCAGTCGGCCGGGGCCACCGCCTGATGCCACGCAGAGAGGACCTCCAGCGCATCCTGATCCTCGGCTCGGGCCCGATCGTCATCGGCCAGGCCGCCGAGTTCGACTACTCCGGCGTGCAGGCGTGCAAGGTGCTGCGCGAGGAGGGCTACGAGGTCGTGCTGGTCAACTCCAACCCGGCGACGATCATGACCGACCCGGAGTTCGCCGACGCGACCTACGTGGAGCCGCTGCTGCCCGGCCCGGTCGCCCAGGTCATCGCGCGCGAGAAGCCCGACGCGCTGCTGGCCACGCTCGGCGGCCAGACCGCGCTGAACCTGGCCAAGACGCTGCACGAGGACGGCACGCTGGTCGAGCACGGCGTCGAGCTGATCGGCGCGACCTACGAGGCGATCTGCAAGGCCGAGGACCGCGACCGCTTCCGCCAGACGATGGCCGCCGCCGGCCTGAAGATGCCGCGCAGCGCGATCGCCCACTCGCAGGAGGAGGCCTCCGACGCGCTGATCGACATCGGGCTGCCGATCATCGTCCGCCCCGCCTACACGCTGGGCGGGCGCGGCGGCGGCATCGCCCGCACCACCGAGGAGTTCCGCGAGATCGTCCGCGGCGGCCTCGACGCGTCGCCCATCTCCCAGGTGCTGCTCGACGAGTCGGTGCTGGGCTGGGGCGAGTTCGAGCTCGAGGTCATGCGCGACCACAACGACAACTGCGTGGTGGTCTGCTCGATCGAGAACATCGACCCGATGGGCGTGCACACCGGCGACTCGGTCACGGTGGCGCCCCAGCAGACGCTGCCCGACCGCCTCTACCAGCGCCTGCGCGACCAGGCCTTCCAGGTCATCCGGGCGGTGGGGGTGGAGACCGGCGGCTCCAACGTGCAGTTCGCCGTCGACCCGGCGACCGAGGAGATCCAGGTCATCGAGATGAACCCGCGCGTGTCGCGCTCCAGCGCGCTGGCCTCCAAGGCCACCGGGTTCCCGATCGCCAAGATCGCCGCGCGGCTGGCCGTGGGCTACGCCCTGGAGGAGATCGACAACGACATCACCCGCCTGACCCCGGCCTCCTTCGAGCCGGCGCTGGACTACGTGGTGGTCAAGTGGCCGCGCTTCGCCTTCGAGAAGTTCGCCGGCAGCGACGAGCGCCTGAGCACCCACATGAAGTCCGTGGGGGAGGTGATGGCGATCGGGCGCACCTTCCAGCAGGCCTTCGTCAAGGCGATGCGCAGCCGCGAGCTCGACGCCCTCCCGCTGCTGGACGGCACCGCGGAGGGGCTGCTCGAGCGCCTGGAGCGCCCCGGCAGCGACCGCTACGACGTGCTGCTGGCCGCCTTCCGCGCCGGTGCCGAGCCCGAGGAGGTCAACCGGCGCACCGGCATCGACCTGTGGTTCCTGCGCGAGCTGCACGCGCTCGCCGCCGATCCCGGCGCGCCGCTGGCGGGGACGCGCACCTACAAGGCGGTCGACACCTGCGCGGCGGAGTTCGCCGCCCGCACGCCGTACTTCTACTCCGCGCGCGAGCACGGGACCCCACGCCACGAGGTCCAGCGCGGCGACCGGCCGAGCGTCGTGATCCTCGGCGGCGGCCCCAACCGCATCGGCCAGGGCATCGAGTTCGACTACTGCTGCGTGCACGCGGCGATGACGGTGCGGGCGTCCGGCCGCGACGCGGTGATGATCAACTGCAACCCCGAGACGGTCTCCACCGACTACGACACCTCCGACCGCCTGTACTTCGAGCCGCTGACGCTCGACGACGTGCTCGGGGTGGTCGAGATCGAGCGCCCGGAGGGCGTGATCGTGCAGTTCGGCGGTCAGACGCCGCTCAAGCTCGCCGCCGGGCTGCAGGACGCCGGGGTCCCGATCCTGGGCACGAGCGTGGACGCGATCGACCTGGCCGAGGACCGCGGGCGCTTCGGCGACCTGCTCGCCCGGCTGGACTGCCAGGCTCCGCCCTACGCGACCGCCGACGGCGCACAGTCCGCGCTGGCCGCGAGCGCGCGCGTGGGCTTCCCGCTGCTGGTGCGCCCCAGCTACGTGCTCGGCGGTCGCGCCATGGAGATCGTCTACGACGAGGAGGGCTTGGCGGAGTACCTCGCCCGCACCGTGGTAACCGGGCCGCCTTCGGCGTCCCTCCCGGCCTCCCGGCTGCGCTCTGAGAGTGCGGAGAGCGCTCCGCCGGTCGGCCAAGTCACCAGGCAGATCTTCCTCGACCGCTTCCTGGAGAACGCGATCGAGGTCGACGTCGACGCGCTGTGCGACGGCGAGCAGGTGTGGATCGGCGGCATCATGCAGCACGTCGAGGAGGCCGGGATCCACTCGGGCGACAGCGCGTGCGTCCTGCCGCCGCACTCGCTGGGCCCGGAGATGCTCGACGAGATCCGCGCGCAGACGCGGCGCATCGCGCTGGGCCTGAACACCGTCGGGCTGATCAACATCCAGTACGCGGTGCTGGAGGGCCGGCTGTACGTCATCGAGGCCAACCCGCGCGCGTCGCGCACCGTGCCGTTCGTCTCCAAGGCGATCGGGGTGCCGCTGGCCAAGGCGGCGTGCCGGCTCATGCTCGGCGAGCGCCTGGCGGACCTCGGCCTGCCCTCGGAGGCGATGCCCACCGACCACGTCTCGGTCAAGGAGGCGGTGCTGCCCTTCGACCGCTTCGCGGGCTCCGACGCGCTGCTGAGCCCCGAGATGCGCTCCACCGGCGAGGTCATGGGAATCGCCCGCGACTTCCCGGCGGCGTTCGCCAAGGCGCAGGCCGCCGCGGGCGCCACGCTCCCCCAGTCGGGAACCGTGTTCGTCACGGTCACCGACGGCGACAAGCCCGCCGCCGCGACGATCGCCGCGCTGCTGGGCGACATGGGCTTCCGGGTCGTCGCCACGGCGGGCACCGCCCAGGCCATCCGGGGCATGGGCGTCCGCGTCGACGCGGTCCTGGAGAAGTTCGGCCAGGGCTCGCCCAACGTCGTGGACTGGATCGAGGAGGGCGAGGTGGACCTCGTCATCAACACCCCGACCGGCTCGGGCGCGCGCGCCGACGGCTGGGAGATCCGCCGCGCCGCCGTCGCCCGCGGCATCCCCTGCATCACGACGCTCTCGGGCGGCCACGCCGCCGCCCGCGCCATCGCCGCCGCCCGCGCGGGCGCGCCCGGCGTGCTGTCGCTGCAGGAGATCCACCAGGCCCACGGCGCCGGCGGCGCCTCGCCGCCCGCCCGCGCGGCGCGATGACCCGGGTCCCAGCGCCGTTCGGACGCCGCCGCGCCGCGGTGACCGGCGCCGAGGCGGTGGGCGCCTACCGTCTGCTGCACGCCGCCGACCCCGCGGGACCCGCGCCGTGGCCGGGGCAGTTCTACATGCTGGCGTCCGTGGAGCGCTGGGGCGGCGGGCGCGACGGGCGCCCGTACCTGCCGCGCGCGTTCTCCTTCCTGTCCGCCGGCGAGCGGCTGAGCTTCCTGCTCGAGGACGTCGGCCCCGGCACGTGCCGCCTCGCCGAGCTCGGCCCCGGCGACGGCCTGTGGCTCACGGGTCCGCTGGGCACCGGCTTCGCGCTCCCGCAGGACGGCCGGCGCGCGATCCTCGCCGGCGGAGGAGTGGGGCTGCCGCCGCTGGCCGCGTGGGCCGGCGCGCTGCGCGGGCGGTCCCAGCCGGTGACCGTCGAGGCCGTGCTCGGCTTCCGCGACGCGCCCCGCGCGCACGCCGCCGCCCTGCTGCCCGGCGCCGCGGTCGCCACCGACGACGGGTCGGCCGGCCACCACGGCCCGGTCACCGACCTGCTCGCCGCGGCGCTGGAGCGCGACGACCACGCCGTGGTCTACGCCTGCGGCCCGCCCGGCATGCTGGAGGCGGTCCGGGCCCTGTGCGCCGACGCCGGCGTTCCCGCCCAGCTCGCGCTGGAGGCGGGCATGGCCTGCGGCTTCGGCGCCTGCTACGGCTGCGCCGTGGCGCTGCGCGCCGGCGGCTACGCGCGCATCTGCGTGGACGGCCCCGTGCTGGGTGCCGACCTCCTCGACGCCGTCCCGAGCCACTGATGACGGTCTCCTTCTGCGGCCTACGGCTCGCGCACCCGATCGTCAACGGCTCGGGGACCTACGACGCGATCGCCGCGCGCCGAGCCTTCGGCGACGCGCTGCTCGAGCGCTTCCCGTTCAGCGCCTTCGTCTCCAAGACGATCACCCTCCAACCGCGCGACGGCAACCCGCCCCCGCGGCTGTGGGAGACCGCGGGCGGGCTGATCAACTCGATCGGCCTGCCCAACCGCGGGCTGGCCGGGTACCTCGAGCACGACCTCCCCGAGCTGGCGGCGCTGCCGGTGCCGCTGATCACCAACGTGATGGGCTCGACCGCCGACGAGGTCGCGCAGCTCGTCGAGGCCGTGCAGGCGCGCGACGAGGTCGCCGCGATCGAGCTCAACGTCTCCTGCCCCAACGTGCAGACCGGACTGGACATCGGCGCCGACCCGGCGACGCTCGCGGCGCTCATGCGCGCAGTGCGCCCGCTCACCGCCAAGCCGCTGATCGTCAAGCTCACGCCGAACACCGCAGACGTCGCCGCGGTGGCCGCCGCCGCGGAGGCCGAGGGCGCCGACGCGGTCTCGCTGGTCAACACGCTGCGGGCCATGGCGCTCGCCCCGCGCGGCGGGCCGGCGGAGGGCCGCCCGTGGCTGGGCGGCCAGACCGGCGGGCTGTCCGGTCCGGCCATCCGGACCGTGGCCCTGGCCCAGGTGGCCGCGGTGGCTCGCCGGGTGTCGATTCCGGTGGTCGGGATGGGCGGTGTAGCGCGCGGATCGGACGCCCAGGACCTGCTGACGGTGGGCGCAACACTGGTGGGCGTCGGAACCGAGAGCTTCCGGGACCCGGCGGCGGGTGGACGAATCTACGAAGAGCTAAAAACCCTGCAAAATGCGGGAATCACCTCGACCTGCCTGAACAGAGGTGAACCTCAGGTCGAGGTGCAGGTGAATTCACCCGATTGGGTTTGCCAGGCCGAATCGAAGATGTAGTATCGCGCCGATCCGATGCCGCCGGGGACCAACACCGCCACCAAGCCGCCGGCGGCGCCTGAGCGCTCCTTGACGCAGCGACTCGACGCGCTCCAGAAGGCCAACAGCATCCGCACCCGGCGGGCGCAGCTCAAGCGCGATCTCAAGGGCGGGCGCACGTCCATCCACACGCTCCTGCTCGACCCTCCGGACTACGTCGAGACCGCCAAGGTCTTCGACATGCTCCTCGCGGTGCCCAAGTACGGGCGCGTGAAGGTCAACAAGGCCCTCTCGCAGTGCCGCATCTCGCCGAGCAAGACCATCGGCGGGCTGTCGGAGCGCCAGCGCGGGGAGCTCGTGTCTCACCTGCGCCGCTGAACCCCGGGCGCCTCATCGTCATCACCGGGCCCTCCGGCGTCGGCAAGGGCACCTTGATCCGGTCGCTGCGCGAGCGCGTCCCGGACGTCGAGCTCTCGGTGTCGGCCACGACCCGGGCGCCGCGCAAGGGCGAGCGCGACGGCGTCGACTACCACTTCCTCGGCGACGACGAGTTCGCCGCGCGCGTGGAGGCCGGCGACTTCGTCGAGCATGCCGCCTACTCGGGGGCCCGCTACGGCACCCTGCGCTCCGAGCTCGAGTCGCGCATGGCGCGCGGCGTCCCCGTGGTCCTGGAGATCGAGGTCCAGGGCGCGCGGCAGGTGCGCGAGGCGATGCCCGACGCGCTGCAGGTGTTCGTGGCGCCGCCCTCCCCGGACGTGCTGCGCGAGCGGCTGACCAAGCGCGGGACCGACGATCCGGAGCAGGTGGAGGCCCGCCTGCGCACGGCGGCCGGGGAGCTCGCGGCCCAGGACGAGTTCGGCCACGTGGTGGTCAACGACCGCCTCGAGGACGCCGTCGACCAGCTGGTGGCGGTCGTCGGCGGCGGGCACGGTACCCTCTGACCAATGATCTCCCCTCGCATCGATCGCCTGCTCGACAACGTCGACTCCAACTACGCCTCGGTCCTGGTGGCCGCCAAGCGCGCCCGCCAGATCAACTCCTACTACCACAACCTCGGCGAGGGCACCTTCGACGAGTTCCCGCCGCCGATGGTGGACACCGGCTCGAAGAACTACCTCACGATCGCGCTCGAGGAAGTCGCCGCCGGCAAGATCAAGTACCACTACCGGTAGGAAGAGCCGCTCCTCCATGGCCCGGATCCTGCTCGGCGTCAGCGGCGGGATCGCGGCCTACAAGGCACTCGAGCTGGTCCGCCTGGCCACCGCGGCCGGGCACGCGGTGCGCGTCGTGCAGACGCCCGCCAGCCAGCGGTTCGTCGGCGCCGCCTCCTTCGCCGCCCTCAGCGGCGCACCGGTGCTCGCCGACGAGTTCGCGCGCGACCCCGCGCGCGGGGCGTTCCCCGGCCAGCCCGCGCCCGACCACGACCCGCCCAGCCACCTCGCGCTGGTGGCCAACGCCGACGTGCTCGTGATCGCGCCCGCCTCGGCCAACACGATCGCCAAGCTGGCCGGAGGCCTGGCCGACAACCTGCTCACCAGCGCGGCGCTCGCCGCCACGTGCCCGGTGCTCGTCGCCCCGGCCATGAACAACCACATGTACGAGCACGCGGCCACGCAGGCCAACCTGGCGACGTTGCGCGCGCGCGGCGTGACCGTGCTCGAGCCCGGCACCGGGCGCCTGGGGACCGAGGGGGAGTGGGGGATCGGCCGCCTCCCAGAACCCGCGCAGGTGCTGCGCGCCGCCGAGGCCCTCCTGGCCGCCGGCGCGCCGCCCGCTCCCGGCGACGGCCCCGAGCCACACCTCGTCGGGGTGCGGGTCCTGGTCACCGCGGGCGGCACCCGCGAGCCGATCGACGCCGTGCGCTTCGTGGGCAACCGTTCGTCGGGGCGCATGGGCTTCGCGCTCGCCGAGGAGGCCGCGGCGCTGGGCGCGAGCGTGACCGCGATCGCGGCCAACGTCGCGCTCGAGCGCCATCCGCTCGTGCGCTACGTCGACGTCGAGACCGCCGCCGAGCTCCAGGCGGCGTGCGCGGCGGAGTTCGCGCAGACCGACGTGCTGCTGATGGCCGCCGCGGTGGCGGACTTCCGGCCGGCGCACACGCAAGCGGGCAAGCTGAAGAAGGGCGGGCGCGAGGAGCTCCACGTCGAGCTGGTCCGCACCCCCGACATCCTCACCGGCCTCGCCGCGGCGCGTCGCCCCGGCCAGACGCTGGTCGGGTTCGCCGCCGAGCACGGCGAGGGCGCGCTGGCCGCCGCGCGCGACAAGCTGGCGCGCAAGCAGCTCGACGCGATCGTCGTCAACGACGTCTCGCGCCCGGGCATCGGCTTCGATGCGGCCGACAACGAGGTGACGATCGTCAGCGCGGCCGGCGCGACGCCGGTGGCGCGCGCGCCCAAACCGGTCATCGCGCGCGCGGTCCTCGGGGAGGTCATGCGCCTGCGCGCCGGCGCCGGCCTCACCACGTCCGAGCCCGCGGGCTGATGGAGCGCGCCGAGGCCGATCGCCGGCTCGCGGCCGACGAGGTCGACGCCGCCCGCGCGCTCGCGCGGCGCGTGACCGCCAACGTGGCGCTCGCGGCCGAGGCGCGCGACGAGGTCATCGAGCACCTGCTCGTCGCGCTGCTGGCCGAGGGCCACGTGCTGGTCGAGGACCTGCCCGGCGTGGGCAAGACGACGCTGGCCCGCGCGCTGGCGCGCTCACTGGACCTCGAGTTCGCCCGCATCCAGTGCACAGCGGACCTGCTGCCCGCCGACCTGGTGGGCACCAACGTCTTCAACCAGCGCGAGAGCCGCTTCGAGTTCCGCCCGGGGCCCATCTTCGCCAACGTCGTCCTCGTCGACGAGGTCAACCGGGCCTCGCCCAAGACCCAGTCGGGGCTGCTGGAGTGCATGCAGGAGGGCAGCGTCACGGTCGACGTCCACACCCACGAGCTGGCCCGCCCGTTCATCGTCCTCGCCACGCAGAACCCGGTGGAGTACGAGGGGACCTACCCGCTGCCCGAGGCCCAGGTGGACCGCTTCATGGTCCGCCTGTCGCTCGGCTACCCGGAGGCGGCCGGCGAGGTGCAGATGCTCGCCGCCCACGAGTCGGGTGACCGCGTGACCGACCTCGAGCCGGTGGCGGGCGCCGCCGAGCTGCTGGAGGCCCAGGCGGCCACGACGCGCGTGCGCGCCTCCGACGCGCTGCGCCGCTACGTCGTCGCGCTGCTCGGGCGCACCCGCTCGGACCCGCGCGTGGAGCTGGGCGCGAGCCCGCGCGCCGGGCTGCTGCTGCTGCGCGCGGCCAAGGCCCACGCCCTGCTGGCCGGCCGCGACCACGCGCTGCCCGACGACGTGCAGGCGATGGCCGAGGCGGTCCTCGCGCACCGGATCGTCCTCGCGCCCGAGGTCGTCGACGTCGCGGGCGGCCAGGTCGTGCGCGACGCGGTGCTGGCGACCTCCGCGATGTAGTGCCCCGAGCGCGCGCCCGCCGCCGGACGCTGCCCTGGCCCGCCGCGCGGCCCGCGCTCTCGGCCGGCGCCCTCGGGGTCGTGCTGGGGATCGGGGCCGCGCTCTTCGACGCCGAGCCGCTGTGGGTGCCCGCCGTCGCCCTGGTGGCGCTGGCCGCGGGCACCACGCTGTGGGTGGCGCTGAGCGCGCGCGGCGTCGCGCTGGAGCGCACGCTGGGCGCCCGCCGGGTGATCGAGGGCGAGACGGTGGACATCGTCCTGCGCCTGCGCGCCGGGCGCCTGCCGCTGCCCAGCGGAAGCATCGAGGACCCGCTGCTCTCCGAGCCCGCGACGCTGCGGCCCGGCCGCCGGTTCGCGCGGGTGCGCATCCAGGCCCGCTTCGGGCGGCGGGGGCGCCGTCGCCTCGAGCCGCCGCGGGCGATCCTCGCCGACCCCCTGGGCCTGGCCTGCCGCGAGGTCGTGGCCGCGCCGGACCCCGGCGACGACGAGATCCTGGTCCTCCCGCGGATCGAGCCGGTGCGGATGGCCGCCGGCGACGGGGACGCCGCCCGGCTGGCGCGCCGCGGGCGCCCGGTCGCCGGCGCGGAGGTCGAGCCCGACGGCATCCGCCCGCTGCGCGAGGGCACGTCGGCGTCGCGGATCTTCTGGCCCTCGGTGGCACGCGGCGCTCCGGCGCAGGAGCGGCGGATGACCGCCGACGGCGACCGGCGCCCCGTCGTCGTGCTCGACCCGCGCGGGGCGGCGACCGAGGAGCACCTGGACGCGGCCGTCCGCGCGGCCGCGTCGCTGGCGCACCACCTGGCCGCCCGGGGCGGCTGCGGGCTGCTGCTGCCCGGAGACCGCCGGGC
Source organism: uncultured Solirubrobacterales bacterium (assembly GCA_963825515.1). Lineage (GTDB taxonomy): Bacteria > Actinomycetota > Thermoleophilia > Solirubrobacterales > Solirubrobacteraceae > CADCVQ01. The sequence continues at coordinate 113,523 of CAWGTI010000001.1, forward strand.
GGCGATCCTCGACCCGACGCTTGCGGGCTGGGCTCACGTCCACGCGCGGCTGGCGCTCGTGCAGCCCGGCCCGGGCCTCGCGCTGGGCGCGGTGGCGCACCGCCGCGGGGCGGTCCTGTTCGTGAGCGCCCGCGTGTCGACGCGGCTGCCCGCGACGCTGGCCGGCGGCGCCGGCGCGACGCGGGTGCTCATCGTCCCGGCGCAGCTGCCGCGCGCGGCGGCCTTCGCGGTCGCGGGCTGCCACGGCTACGTGCTGGGCGCGGCCCGCCGGCGCGGGGCCCGCGGCCCGGTCACCGGCCTGGAGGACGCGGCGTGAGCGCGCAGCGGCTGCCCACGTCCGTGGCCCGGGGGCTGGGCTTCGCCGGCCTGGGGGCCTTCGGGGCCCTGCACTGGGCCGGCATGGTCGAGCCGGCCGACTCCGACGCGGTGCTCGCCGGCCTGCTCGCCGCGCTGGCGGGTGCGGTCGTGCTCGGGATCGTCGCCGCCCGCGGTGCCGGGCGCGGCGCGCGCGCCGGGACGACCGCTGTCGTGGGGGCGGCGCTGCTGGTGGCGGCGCTGCTCGCGGCCGGGGTGCCCGACGAGCTGCTCGCCCCCCGCGGGTGGGACGAGCTGAGCGCCGGCATCGGCCAGGGCCTGAGCACCGTGCCCAGCGTGCGGATCCCCTACGCGGGCCTGGACGAGTGGACGCGCACGGTCCTCGTGCTGGGCGGCGGAGTGCTGCTGGGGCTCGGGGCGCTGCTGGCCTTCGCGCCCCGCCGGGGCGGCCGCCTGGGCTTTCCGGTCCCCGCCGCGATGGCGCTGGGCACGCTGTACGCCGTGCCCGCCGTCCAGCGCGAGGCCGACAGCCCGTTCCTCGCCGGCCTGGCCTTCGCCCTGCTGCTCGCGGCGTTTCTGTGGCTGGAGCGCGTGGAGCGCCGGGGCGCGCCGCTGGCGCTGGGACTCGTGACCGCCGCGGGCCTGCTCGCGCTGGTCCTCGCGCCGCGCCTGGACGGCTCGCGCGCGCTGCTGGACTACGAGGAGCTCGCCCAGTCCCTGAGCCCGGCGGCGAGCACCCGCTATGACTGGAACCACCGCTACGGGCCGCTGAACTGGCCGCGCGACGGGCGCGAGGTCCTGCGCGTGCGCGCGCCCCGGCGCTCCTACTGGAAGGCCGCGACGCTCACGAGCTTCGACGGCCTGCGCTGGGTCAGCGACGTGCCCGAGAGCGGGGCGCAGGACGACATCGCGGTCCCGGCCGGCCACCGCGCCTGGGTGCACCGCATCCAGGTCACCCTGCGCGCCCTGCGCTCCACGCAGTTCGTCGCGGCGGGCACGACGCTGGCGATCCTCCGCTCCCCGCGCCTGGCGATGGAGACCGCGCCCGGCGTGTTCCAGACCTCCCGGCGCCCGCTGCGCCGCGGCCACGCCTACCGGGCGCTGGTCTACACGCCGCGTCCCACCACCCGTCAGCTGGGGTCGGCCGGGTCGGACTACCCGGAGATCCTGCGCCGCGACTACACCACGATGCTGCTACCCGCCGAGGGCCGCGCGCCGGTGGCCGCGACCCGCGGGGACCCGCGCGTGCAGGGCGCCGACAAGCTCGTCGTCTTCCCGCGCTGGGGGGAGGCGGGGGAGGCGCTGGTGCACCGCCGCGGCGCCGGCCCGGAGTCCGCGGCCCCCACGCTGCGCGACTCGGCCTACGCGCGGACCTACGCCCTGGCGCGCCGGCTGCGCGCGAGCTCGGCCACCCCGCTGGAGTTCGTGCGCGCCGTGGAGCGGTACCTGGCGCGGGGCTTCGAGTACTCCGAGACCCCGCCGCGGCGCGCCGTGCCGCTGGAGAGCTTCCTGTTCGAAGACCGCGTCGGCTACTGCCAGCAGTTCTCCGGGGCGATGGCGCTCCTGCTGCGCATGGGCGGCCTGCCGGCGCGCGTGGCCGCGGGCTTCTCGCCGGGCAGCCGGGACGGGCGCCGCGACGAGTACGTGGTGCGCGACGTGGACGCGCACTCCTGGGTGGAGGTCTACTTCCCGGGCATCGGCTGGGTGACCCGCGACCCCACGCCTCCCGGCGCGCCCGCCCGGTCGCAGATCGCCGACCTGGCCGGCGCCGGCGCGGCGTCGGACGCGACGCTGGGCGTCGGCAGCGAGCGCGCGCTGGACCAGCGCCCGGGCGCGGCGGGCGCGCGGGTCGCGCTGGAGGAGGCGCCGGCGGACGGCCGCTCGGTTCCCGGCGGAGCGATCGCGGCGGGGGTGGCCGGGGCGCTCGCGGCCGGCGCGCTGCTCGTGCTGGGGCTCCGGCGCCGCCGCCGGCGCCCGCGGTCGGCCGCCGACGGGCTGGATCCGGCGCTGGTCGAGCTGCGCCGCGCGCTGCGGCGCAGCGGCCGGCCGCTGCGCCCGGACACCACGCTCGAGGCGATCGCGCGGGGCTTCGGCGGGAGCCCCGCCGAGGGCTACGTCCGCGAGCTGCTGGCCGCCCGCTACGGCTACGGCAACGGCGGGCCCACACGCGCGCAGCGCGCCGCGCTGCGCCACGAGCTGGCTGCCGGGCTGGGGCTCGGCGGCCGGCTGCGGGCCTGGTGGGCGCTGCCCCCGCGCGTGTAAAACCGACCCGGCCCCGAGGCCTGCGGATCGCGCCGCTTCCGCGGACGGCGGCGTATCCTCGAAGGACGATGCCCGCCGAGACCGTCTACGAGCTGTATCGCAACGGGACTCGCCTGCTGGAGGAGCGCGACTTCCACGCGGCCGCGGTGCCGCTCGCCCGCGCGCGCGACCTGGAGCCCGACAAGGCGTCGATCCGCGAGGCCCTCGGCCGCGCGCTGTTTCACACCCAGCACTACGAGCAGGCGGCCGCCGAGTTCGCCGCCGTCGCCGACCGCGAGCCCACCAACGACTTCGCGCTGTTCTGCCTGGGCCGCTCGCTGCAGCAGCTCGGCCGCCACGCCGAGGCCCGCCACCCGCTGGCGCTGGCCTGCTGCCTGCAACCGGAGCGCAAGGACTACCGCCTGTACAGAGACAGAGCCGCTCACGCAGCCTGACGACCGGACCCCCGGGGAGTCCCCGATCCGGTGCTATCCTCGTGACACAGCTTTCGCACCGGCTCGGGGCCGGTGGCAGTACCGAAAGTGGGCGCTCGCCCGCTTTTTTTGTTGTCAGAAGGAGACCGCATGAGCACCATCCAAAGCGATATCGAGGCGCGCCTGGCACAGGTCGAGCCCGACGTCGAGGTGCTGCTCGCGGAGGTGCTCGGCGGCGTCACGCTGCGCCTCTTCATCGACCACCCCGAGGGGGTCAGCCTCGGGCTGTGCGAGCGCGTCACGCACCACCTCGCCGACCTGCGCGAGCGCTACGCCATCGAGGTGTCCTCGCCCGGCGTCGAGCGCCCGCTGACCAAGCCGCAGCACTTCCGCCGCTTCCTCGGGCGTCGCGCCCGGGTGCGCACGCGTGAGGCGCACGACGGCCACCGGTCCTTCACCGGGGAGCTGGTCGGCGCCGCCGACGACGAGGTGACGATCGCCGCCGCCGATGGCATGGTCGCGATCCCCTACGCCGACATCCACCGCTGCAACCTGATCGAGGACTAGGAGAACCGCCATGTCACGCGAGATCCTGGACGCCATGACCGTCCTCGGGCGGGAGAAGGGCATCGCCCCCGAGAAGCTCCGCGTCGCGTTGGAGGACGCGCTGCTGTCGGCCTACAAGAAGCAGGCCGGCGCGGCCAAGTACGCGCGCGTCGAGCTCGATCCCGAGACGGCGGACTACCGCGTCATCGAGCTGATCATCCCCGAGCGCCTGGAGGCGCACCTCATCGTCGAGACGATCGACGAGGGCACCACCTACGACCCCGAGACCGGCGAGATGGTCGAGCCCTCCGACCCGGAGATCGACCCCGCCAAGTTCGAGGAGTACAAGGACCAGATCGAGGAGCGCGACGTGACGCCCGGCGACTTCGGGCGCATCGCGGCGCAGACCGCCAAGCAGGTGATCCTCCAGCGCATCCGCGAGGCCGAGCGCGACATGATGTTCGAGGAGTACCGCGACCGCGTGGGCGAGCTGGTGACCGGCATCGTGCAGCAGTCCGACAGCCGCTACACGCTCGTCCAGCTGCGCGAGCGCGTCGAGGCGCTGCTGCCCAAGTCCGAGCAGGTCGACGGCGAGCGCTACGACCACTCCCAGCGCGTCAAGGCCGTCATCAAGGAGGTCTCGGCCTCCACGAAGGGCCCGTCGATCATCGTCAGCCGCCGCGACCCCGAGCTCATCAAGAAGCTCTTCGAGCTCGAGGTGCCCGAGATCGCCGACGGCCTGGTGGAGATCGCCAACGTCGCCCGCGAGCCCGGGTACCGCTCGAAGATCGCCGTCGTCTCCCACGCCGACGGCGTCGACCCGGTGGGCGCGTGCGTCGGGCCTCGTGGCTCGCGCGTGCGCATGGTCGTCTCCGAGCTGCGCGGCGAGAAGATCGACATCATCCCCTACAACGACGAGCCCGCCCGCTTCGTGGCCAAGGCGCTCAGCCCCGCCCGCGTGCGCGAGGTGCTCGTCGACGACGACGGCAAGCAGGCGACGGTCATCGTCCCCGACGACCAGCTCTCGCTGGCCATCGGGCGCGAGGGCCAGAACGCCCGGCTCGCCGCGCGGCTGACCGGCTGGCGCGTCGACATCAAGTCCGAGACGGAGTTCGCCGCCGAGGAGCAGGAGGCGGGCTACGAGGAAGAGGAGACGCAGGGCCGCTGCGCCGCGATCATGTCCACGGGGCGGCGCTGCCCCAACGCCGCGCTGCCCGGCTCGCGCTACTGCGGCCTGGACGCCCACCAGGCGCTCGCCGACCAGCCCACCGACCAGATCGCGCCCCAGCAGGGCGAGGTCCTGCCCGGCGACGGCGACGGCGACGGCGCCGTGGCCGACGACCCGCCCGAGGCGGTCGCCGCGCCGGTCGAGGTTCCCGCCGAGGACGCGCTCGAGCCGGCGCCCGAGGCCGGCTCATAGCCGCCGCCGAGCGCACCTGCGTCGGGTGCGGAGCCCGGCGCCCCAAGGGCGACCTGCAGCGCATGGTCCTGACCGCCGGTCGCGTCGAGCCCGATCCCGCGCAGCGGCGCGAGGGTCGCGGGGCCTACGTGTGCACTGCGAGCTGCGCCCAGCGCGCGCGCTCGCGCCGCGGCTTCGAGCGCTCGTTCCGCTCGCCCGTGGTTTCCGCCCCCGACGTTCTAGACTGAGGTCAGATGGCAAAGGTCCGCGTTCACGAGCTCGCCAAGGCACACGACATGTCCTCCAAGGACGTGCTCGCCAAGCTGCACGCCGCCGGAATCGAGGTCAAGGCCGCCGCTTCCGCGGTGGACGAGGATCAGGCCGCCGCGGCGATCGCCGGCCGGCCGCTGCCGGTCAACGGCGGCGCGAAGCAGGCCGCGCCGCCCGCGGAGCCCCCGCGGCGCGCCGCGGCCAAGCCCGTTCCGGGCCCGCCGCCGCCGCCCGCCGCCTCCGACCGGATCAACGCCCCGCGCGCGGCGCCGCCGTCCGCCGCCCCGGCGGCCGACGCCGCGCCCGCCGCGCCGCCCGCCGGCGGCGAGCCCGCCAAGCAGCGCCCGACGCGCTCCTCGCTGGCCGGCGAGCGCACGCCCGGCGCCGCCGGCCCCGGCGGCCGGCGCCGCGTGGTCATCGACTCCCAGGCATCGCGCCGCACGCCCGGCCAGCAGCAGCAGCCGCCCCGGCGCCAGCGCCGCGGCCGGCGCCGCCGCGGGACCTACGACGACACCGTGGCGCCCCTGGACGAGGGCGCGGCGGCGCGCACCGACCTGGTCCGCATCAACTCCGGCTCGACCGTCAAGGACGTCGCCGAGTACCTGGGCGTCCCGGTCCCGGACATCATCAAGAAGCTGATGATGCTGGGGGAGATGGCCACGCTCACCCAGACGCTCTCCGATGACGCGGTCGGGGTGCTGGCCGAGGAGTTCGGCAAGACGATCGAGATCGTGCACGCGGCCGACGAGGTCGACGAGGAGCCGGTGTTCGAGGACGCCGACGAGGACCTGGCAGAGCGTCCCCCGGTCATCACGATCATGGGCCACGTCGACCACGGCAAGACGTCGCTGCTGGACGCGATCCGCTCCACCGAGGTCGTCGCCGGCGAGGCCGGCGGCATCACCCAGCACATCGGCGCCTACCAGGTGCACCACGGCGGCAAGCTCATCACCTTCCTGGACACGCCCGGCCACGAGGCGTTCACCGCGATGCGCGCCCGCGGCGCCCGCGTGACGGACATCGCGGTCATCGTGGTGGCCGCCGACGACGGCGTGAAGCCGCAGACCGACGAGGCGATCGACCACGCCAAGGCCGCCGACGTCCCGATCGTCGTCGCGGTCAACAAGATCGACAAGGAGGGTGCGGACCCCCTGCGAGTCCGCACCGAGCTCTCGCAGCGCAACATCACGCCCGCCGAGTGGGACCCCAAGGAGGGCTACGAGTTCGTCGACGTGTCGGCCAAGACCAAGGTCGGCCTCGAGGAGCTGCTGGAGACGCTCCAGAACGTCGCCGAGCTCGAGGACCTCAAGGCCAACCCCAAGGCGGAGGCCTCGGGCGTCGTGGTGGAGTCCAAGCTCGACCCCGGCCGCGGCCCGGTGGTCACCGTCCTGATCCAGCGCGGCACGCTCAGCGTCGGCGACGCGGTCGTCGCGGGCGCCAACTGGGGCCGGGTGCGCGCCATGCACGACTTCATCGGCGAGCGCGTCAAGCAGGCCACGCCCGGCGACCCCGTCGAGGTGCTCGGCTTCGACGGCGTGCCCGAGGCCGGGGAGTACGTCCGCGCCGTCGAGAACGACCGCCGCGCCCGCCAGCTCGCGGAGGAGCGCGGCCTGCGCCTCAAGCAGGAGTCCCAGGCGCGCCGCTCGGGGCGCAAGCGCTCGCTGGAGGACGTCTTCAAGGACATCCAGGCGGGCGAGCTCAAGGAGCTCAACCTGCTGGTCAAGGCCGACGTGGCCGGCTCCGCCGAGGCGCTGCAGGACGAGATCGCCAAGCTGCCCCAGGACGAGGTCGCGGTCAACATCATCCGCAGCGGCGTCGGCGGCATCAACGAGTCCGACGTCATGCTCGCCGCGGCGTCGGAGGCGATCATCATCGGCTTCAACGTCCGCCCGGTGGGCGACGCCCGCGCCGCTGCCGAGCGCGAGGGCGTCGACATCCGCACCTACTCGGTCATCTACAAGGTGCTCGACGAGCTGCGCGCCGCGATGGAGGGCATGCTCGAGCCCGAGGAGGTCGAGGACGCGCTCGGCCAGGTGGAGATCCGCCAGATCTTCCGCGCGTCGAAGATCGGCGTCATCGCCGGCTCCTACGTCACCGACGGCAAGGTCACCCGCGGGGCCCGGGCGCGGCTGGTGCGCGACGGCACGATCGTCTACGACGGCGAGGTGGCCTCGCTGCGGCGCTTCAACGAGGACGTCCGCGAGGTCGCGGCCGGCTTCGAGTGCGGCATCGTCCTGCGCAACTTCCAGGACATCAAGGAGGGCGACGTCCTGGAGGTCTACGGGACGCGCCAGATCGATCGCGCGCTGGCCTAGTGCTCCCTCCCACAGATACGGTCGTCGCTCGCGGTCGATGAGCGACGCGTACGTCGCGTTGCTGCTCATCCATCTGCACTTCCCCCAAGCCGGCTCGCTGAAGGCCAAGCGCCGCGAGCTGGCGTCGGTCAAGGCCCAGCTCCAGGGCCGCATGGGCGTCGCCGTGGCCGAGGTCGACCACCACGACCTGTGGCAGCGCGCGACGCTCGCCGCGGCGCTCACCGGGGGGTCGCTCGGCGTCCTGGAGACCGCCGTGGACCGGGTCGAGCGCCTCCTGCTGGGCCGATTTCCGGAGGGATGCCGCATCGAGCGGCGGCTCTGCTCGTTCGAGGACGTGTACCACTAGCATGGCCTCCGAGCGCATGCGCCGCGTGGATGAGGCCGTGAGGCAGGTGCTCTCCGACGCGGTGGCCCAAGATCTCAAAGACCCACGGATCGGATTCGTCACGTTGACGGACGTCAAGACCACCCCAGATCTCCGCCATTCCCGGGTGTACGTGAGCGTGCTGGGCACCGACGACGAGCGGGCCGACACCCTCGACGGGCTGACCTCGGCCTCCGGCGCGCTGCAGGCCCGGCTGGCGCGCGAGCTGCGGATGAAGCGCACGCCGACCCTCGAGTTCGTCTACGACGACACGACCGACCGCGCCATGCGCGTCGAGGAGCTCATCGATCGCGAGGCGCGGGGCGGGTGAGCGTCATCGACCGGGGCGCGACGGCGCGTGAGGCCGTGCTCGCGGCACTCCGCGCGGGGGATCGCTTCCTCCTCGTCACGCACGAGAACCCCGACGGCGACGCGCTGGGCTCCGTGATCGCGATGCAGGGCCTGCTCGACGCGCTGGGCAAGGACAGCCTCACGTTCATCCCCCGCGAGGAGTTCCCGCTGCCCTACGAGTACGCGTCGTTCGCGTTCGAGCACCTCGTCTCCGAGCCGCCCGCCGACCTCGAGCAGCGCACGGTGGTCTTCCTGGACTGCGGCAACGCGGACCGCAACCCGCTGGACCCGCGCGCCGCGCACGTGGTCAACATCGACCACCACCACGACAACACCCGCTTCGGGACGATCAACCACGTCGTGCCCGAGGCCTCGTGCACGGCGGAGATCCTGTGGGACCTGATGAACGGGCTGGACGTCGAGCCGACGCCGCAGGTGGCCGACGCGCTCTACGTGGGCCTGGTGACCGACACCGGCAAGTTCATGTACGAGAACACCGGCACGCGTGCGCACGTCATGGCCGCCTCGCTGATCGACGCCGGCGTCGACGTCCACGACGTCTACCGCCGGCTGTACGAGGGCATGCCCGAGGCCAAGCTCCGGCTGCTGGCCCGCGCGCTCAGCGCCGTCAGCCGCCACGACGGCGGGGCGCTCACGCTGGCGCGCCTGACCCGCGAGGACTTCGCCGCCGCCGGCGCCGAGGAGTCCTTCACCGAGGGGATCATCGACCACCTGCGCGGCGTCCAGGGCACCAAGGTGGCCGCGCTGGTGCGCGAGCTGACCTGCGACGACCGCCGGGGGCTCTCGAAGGTCTCGCTGCGCGCGACGGACGGCTCCGTCGACGTGTCGGTCATCGCCCGCGCGCAGGGCGGCGGCGGGCACCGCCAGGCCGCAGGCTTCACGACGGAGATGGGCTTCGAGGAGCTCGTCGCCTTCCTGCGGGCCGCGCTCGCCGCACAGCTCGCCCCCGCGTGAGCGCCGGCGCCACGGGCGGGCCGGCCGGGCCCGACGGCGTCGTCCTGATCGACAAGCCCGCGGGCAAGACGTCGCACGACATCGTGGCCGCGATGCGCCGCGAGCACCGCGGGCGCCGCGTCGGCCACGCCGGCACCCTGGATCCCTTCGCGACGGGGCTGCTGCTGGTGCTGCTGGGCCGCGCCACGCGCGTGCAGCGCTTCCTCATGGCGCTGCCGAAGACCTACGAGACGGTGGCGCGCCTGGGCGCAACGTCCACGACCGGCGATCCGGAGGGCGAGATCGTCGTGACCGGGCGCCTGCCGCCCGACCCGCCGCCGCTGCCCACCGGGGAGATCCGGCAGCGACCCCACGCCTACAGCGCGGTGAAGGTCGGCGGGCGCCGGGCCTACGCGCTGGCGCGGGAGGGGCATGAGCCCGAGCTCGCCGAGCGCACCGTGACCGTGCACCGCTTCGAGCAGCTGTGGCGCGAGGAGGACCCCGACCACCCGCGGGCGGCGTTCGCGATCGAGTGCTCGGCGGGAACCTACGTGCGCTCGCTGGTCGGCGACCTCGGCGACGCGTACTGCGAGCAGCTGCGCCGGACGGCCATCGGGCCGTTCTCGGTCGCCGACGCCGATCCCGCCCGGGTGATCGGGCTGGCCGAGGCCCTGAGCTTCCTGCCCGCCGTGGCGCTGGGTGCCGACGAGGCGCGCCGCGCCACCCACGGCGTGGCGGTGGGGACCGGTGAGGACGGGGCCGGGGAGGTGCTGCTCGTCGACGGCGACGGGCCGATCGCGATCGCCGAGCCGCGGGACGGGGCCCTGAAGCCCATCGTAGGCTTCCGCTCATGAGGGTCACCCGGCTGCCCGACGTCGCACCGCGGCCCCGGCGGGTGGCGGTGGGAACCTTCGACGGCGTGCACCTGGGCCACCGCGAGGTGATCCGCGGCGCCGACACGGTGCTGACCTTCGACCCGCACCCGTCGTCGGTGGTCCGCCCGGGCGCCGGGCCGCGGCTGCTCACCGACCTGGACCGCAAGGCGGAGCTCGTCGCCTCGCTCGGCGTCGAGGAGCTGGTGGTGATCCCCTTCGACCGGGAGTTCGCCTCGCGCAGCGCGCAGCAGTTCATCGACGACGTGCTCGTGGGCGCGCTGGGCGCGACGCACGTCGCGGTGGGGGAGAACTTCCGCTTCGGGCACAAGGCGCAGGGCGACCCGGCGCTGCTGCGCGCCGACGAGCGCTTCGAGACCCGCGAGGTGCGGCTGCTGGAGGTCGACGGCGAGATCGTCTCCTCCAGCCACATCCGCGGCCTGGTGCTGGGCGGGGCCGTCGAGTACGCCGGCCACCTGCTGGGCGACCCCTTCCGAACCGCCGGGGAGGTCGTGCACGGCGACAAGCGCGGCCGCGAGCTGGGCTTCCCGACGGCCAACCTCGTCCCCGACCCCGCGTACGTCACCCCGGCGCACGGCGTGTACGCCTGCGTGGCCACCGGCGGCGTGCCGGCGGCGGTGAGCATCGGCGTGCGCCCGACGTTCGTCACCGGCCGGGGGGAGCTGATCGAGGCCTACCTCCTGGACTTCGAGGGCGACCTCTACGGCACGCGCCTGGAGCTGGACTACCGCAAGCGCCTGCGGGGCGAGAAGCGCTTCGACTCGGTGCAGGCGCTGCTGGACCAGATGGCCCTCGACGTCGAGGCCGCCCGGGCCCTGTGCGGCTGACTCGCTAAGGTTCCGCGTCGCATGGCACTGACCCAGGAACGCAAGCAGGAGCTCGTGACCCAGTTCGGGAACGACGAGCACGACACCGGGAACACCCGGGTCCAGGTCGCGCTGCTCACCGCGCGCATCAACGAGCTGACCGAGCATCTGCGGGCCAACTCCAAGGACCACCACTCGCGCCGCGGGCTCCTGATGCTCGTCGGCCGCCGGCGCCGGCTGCTCAACTACTTCCAGAAGAGCAACCTCGAGGGCTACCGCGCGCTGATCAAGGAGCTGGGGCTCCGGCGGTGAGCGTGCTCGCTGCGGGCACACCGGCGCCCGAGTTCACGCTGAAGACGGAGGGCGGGCAGGAGTTCACCCGCGACGACCTGGCCGGCCACACGACGGTCCTGGTCTTCTACCCGACCGCGTTCAGCTCGGTCTGCACCGACCAGTTCCAGATCTACCACGAGGTGCTCGACGACCTCGCGCAGCGCGGCGCGCGGATGTTCGGCGTGTCCTGCGACCAGAGCGACAGCCAGAGCGCCTTCCGCGAGTCCGTCGGCGTCGACATCCCGATGCTGTCGGACTACGAGCCCAAGGGCGCGGCCACACGGGCCTTCGGCGCGTACTTCGCGCCCACCGGGGTCTCCAACCGCGCCCTGGTGATCGTGGGCCCCGACCAGGTCGTGCGCTGGTCGTGGGAGGGCGAGCACCCGGGCACGATGCCCGGCGCAAACCTGATCTTCGACGGGCTGGAGTCGGTTCCGGCCTAGGCCCGCCGCGGGCGGGGCCGGACGTCCATTTGTAGTTGCCATGGCCGCTACATATGGACGATTCGCCGTACCGCTGGGCACGGCAGGCGACTCTGCTCTTGCCTCGCTGCACAACGGCGGCGCTACGTTCGGACGATGACGCAGGCTACGCCGGAGCGGTGGTTCGAGGTATGGGGTGCTGACGAACACAACGCGTTCGTCACAGTCCTTCGTCAGGAGGCAGAGAACTGGCCGCCAGCCGAAAACCTCAGCCCCCCGAACACGGGCGCGCGCCGCCAGATCGCCGCTCCGCCTCGCCCTACGGGCTCGGCTCCGCGACGACCAAGCGGCGGGTCATCGCAGCCATCCCTAGGTGGCCCACGTTTCAACCGGCCGAGGTGGACCAGTTTTCAACCGGCCTTGACAACGGCTGCCTGGTACCGCGAGAGGCTGTTCGGCCCATAGTCACGCCGACGCTGTTCGCGTGATGCAAGCAGGTGGTCAGCCTGGGCTCGCCTGCCGTCAGCGTTCATGTCCGCCGGTACGCCGGCGGGAGTCGCCTCGCGGGATGAGCGTCCCTTTCTCCCTGCCGGGGCGGGTGGAAATGGACGTTCACATTGCCCGAGGGGCGCTCGCCGCCGTGAACGTCCGTTTCTCCCCGCCGGGGCGGGTGGAAACGGACGCTCGGCTCGCCGGAGCGCCGCGAGGGCTCCGGGGGGCCGCCGCGGGTAGGAGGCAGGTGGGGTTTCCCGCGGCGCCGTCCCTGGAATGCTTGCGGGTAGACATGCGGGCCCTCGTCCTCGCCGTCGTGCTGGCCGGCGCTCTGCTCTTGGCGCACGCACCGGTGGCGGCGGCATGCCCGGCCGGCTGCTTCGTGGACGTGGCGACCCTGGGGGAGGCGCCGGCCACCGGCCAGGGCGTGTTCCGCTTCCCGCAGGCGATCGCCTACACGCCGGGCGGCAGCGCGATCTTCGTGGCCGACCAGTTCGGCGCGGTCGTCCAGCGCTTCGACCGCTCGGGCGCGTGGCAGGGCGACATCGGCTACTACGCCGACGGCCGCGAGGTGGGGCGCATCGGCGTGGTCGGGGGCCTGGCCACCGACCGCAACGGACACGTCTACGTCCTGGACAGCGAGAACGACCGCGTGCAGGTCTTCCGCGCCTCCGACGGCGAGTGGCTGGCCGCGTGGGGATCGACCGGGCAGGGCGACGGCCAGTTCCGCCTGGGCGACAACACCGGCGCGGGCGGTCTCGCGATCGACCACCCGAGCGCCGGCGCGACGCCGGTCGCCTACGTGGCCGACCAGTACAACCACCGCATCCAGGCCTTCCGCCTGGAGGCGACCTCCTCGCGCGACCCGAGCGGCCCGGTGCTGCCCGCCGGCGCCCGCACCGGCGACGTCGTGCCTGTACCCACCCCGAGCGCCGGCTGGGGCAGCCACGGCAACTGCGCCGACACCAACACCTGCGCGACCGACGCGTTCTACAACCGGCGGCTGAGCTACCCGCAGGGCATCGCCGTGGACTCGCGGGCCGACGGCGCGGGGCGCCGGCACGTCTTCGTCGCCGACGACCGCAACCACCGCGTCGTGGAGTACCTGCCCGACGGCAGCTACGTCAACCAGGTGGGGTCCTTCGGCACCGCCGCGGGGCAGTTCCGCTTCCCCTACGACGTCGGGGTGGACGCGCGCGACCCGCGACAGCTCTACGTCGCCGACAACAACAACCACCGCGTCCAGGCCTTCGACGCGGCCACCCTGTCCTTCGTCCGCGGCTGGGGCGCCTTCGGCTCGCAGCCCGGCCACCTTGAGTTCGTGCGCGCGCTCGCCGCGCTGGCCGACGACCCGGTGGGGGGCGTGGCCGTGGCCGACACCGCCAACAACCGCGTGCAGACCTTCAGCGCCGACGGGCAGATCACGGCCGCCTGGGGGATCGCCGGGCGCGGGCCCGGCTACGTCACGCGCCCCGGCGCGGTCGCGATCGACAGCGCGGGAACGGTCCACGTCGCCGACACCGTGGCGCACCGCATCGAGCGCCTGGATCGCGACGGCGCCTACCTGGGCCAGACCGGGTACATCGCCGCGAGCTCGGGCTTCGCCGCGCCCAACTCCGGCGCGGGCCAGTTCGACTCACCGAACGGGGTCGCGTTCGCGCCGCAGACCGGCCGCATCTGGGTGGCCGACACCGCGAACCACCGGGTGCAGGAGCTGACGGCCGCCGGCGCTTGGGTGGCCACCCACGGCGGCGCCGGGTCGGGGCTCGGGCAGTTCCAGGCGCCGCGGGCGGTCGCGGTGGGCGCCGACGGCGCGGTGCTCGTGGCCGACACCGGCAACGCGCGCGTCCAGCGTCGCGACCCGACGACCGGCTCCTGGTCGATCGTCGCCGCCGGCGGCCCCGTGGCGCTGAGCGCCCCGGCCGGCGTGGCCGGCGCCGCCGACGGCTCGGTGTACGCCTCCGACGGCGATCGCGTGGTCCGCCTCGCGGGCGCCGCGTCGAGCGTCCTGCCCGCTCCGGCGGCGGGCGCGCTGAAGGCACCGGGCGGCCTGGCCCGCCACGGGAGCGCGCTCTACGTCGCCGACACCGGCACCTCGCGGGTCCTGCGCCACGACCTCGGCACCGGCGCCTGGGACGTGTTCGGCACCGAGGGCCGCGGCGTCGGCCAGTTCGTGGCCCCCACCGGCGTCGCGGTCGACCCGGCGGGCGAGAGCCTCGTCGTCGCCGACACCGGCAACGACCGCCTCCAGCGCTTCCGCCTGTCCGGCGCCGCCGCGCCGCAGACCGCGCGCGTGGACGTCACGGTGGCGGGCAGCGGGCAGGGGCTCGTGCGCAGCGACCCGCCCGGGATCCTGTGCCCGACCGACTGCCGGCAGGGGTTCAGCCGCGGCCGCGCGGTGACGCTGACGGCCGCCCCGGCGTCGGGAACGACGTTCCTGGGCTGGAGCGGACCGTGCTCGGGCACCGGGACCTGCCAGATCGACCCGGCGAACGCCGGCTCCGTGACCGCGACGTTCTCCGGGCCGGCGCCGGTTCCGCCGGCCGTGGCCCCGCCGCCCGCCCCCGGTCCGACGCCGCCCCCGCCGTCCTCGGGATCGGCGCCGGCCCGCCCGCCCACGACCACGGCGCCCGGGACGACGTCGCGGCCGGGCACGGGCTCCAACCCGTCGCGCGACCGCCGCGCGCCGGTCCTCTCCGCGATGCGCCTCACGCCCAGGCGCATCGTCGCGGCGCGCCGCGGCACCACCGCGCGCATCGCCCGCACCGGCGCGACCCTGCGCTTCTCGCTGTCCGAGCGCGCCACGCTCACGCTCGCCTTCGACCGCGTGCGCGGGCGGCGGATCAGCCGCATGCGCGGGACCGTGCGCCTGCGCAGCGCGGCGGGAAGGCGGACGCTGCGCCTCTCCGGTCGCCACCGCGGGCGCCGGCTGCCCCGCGGGCGCTACCGCCTCGTGATCTCCGCGGCCGACGCCGCGGGCAACCGCTCGCGCACCCGCGCCATCGCGTTCACGGTGCTGCGCTGATGAGCTGCGCCACGCGCGCCGCCCGGTGGTCGAAGATCGCCTCCAGGTCGCGGCGCACGAGCAGCCGGTGCGCGAGCGAGCCGACCGGCCCCAGCGGCAGCGCGTAGCGGACGGTGTCGCGCATGACGGTCCCGCCCCGCTCGTCGGGGGCGAAGGCGTGCGTGTGCTCCCACAGCGCGTAGGGGCCGCGCAGCTGCTCGTCGACGAAGCACCCGGGCGGCTGCCACTCGCGGATGCGCGTCAGCCAGCGCAGCGGCACGCCGCGCACGCGCAGCCGGTAGCGGATGAGCGTCCCGGCCCGCATCCGGATCGGCTCGGCGTCGAGCACGCGGAAGCGCAGCAGCGGCGGCGTGATCGCCTCGAGGTTGCGCGCGTCGGCGAAGAAGGCGAAGACCTCCTCCGGCGGGCCGGGCAGGTGCTGCTCGCGCTGCAGGACGTGGACGCGCATCTGCCCGGGATACGGCCACTACGCTCCCGCAGATGACCGGCGCCAGCGACCTGCGCAGCGCCCCGCCGCCCCCGCTGTCGGCCGACGACCACGTCCGCGGCGCGCCGGGCGCGCCGCTGGTGCTGTTCTACGGCGACTTCACCTGCCCGCGCTGCGCGCTGGCGCACGTCCGGCTGCGCGAGACCGGCGCGCGGGTGGTCTTCCGCCACCTCGCGCTGCGCGCCAAGAGCGCCCGGGCCGTGCCCGCCGCGCATGCGGCGGAGGCTGCCGGCGCCCAGGGCGCGTTCTGGGCCTTTCACGACGCGCTGTACGCCGAGCAGGGCCGCGTGGAGGACCCCCACCTGTGGGATCGCGCCCGGGCGCTCGGCCTCGACGTGGAGCGCTTCGAGGCCGACCGCCGCCACCCGCAGACGGCGGCGCGGGTGCAGCGCGACGTGCGCGCCGGCCTGGCGGCGGGCGTCGTCGTGACGCCGACGCTGTTCGTCGACGGAGCGCCCTACGCGGGGGCGCCCGGCGACGAGTTGCTCCGCCGTCTCAGCTAGGATGGTCGGGATCGGATTACGAAAAGACGATGAAAGCGGCGTGCCCACCGACGGGCGCGCGCAAGGAAGGAACAATTGAATATGAGTACCGCCGAGACCCGAGTCTCCGTCGAGATCGCTGGCGAGGAGATCTCCTTCGAGACCGGCAAGATGGCCAAGCAGGCCTCCGGCTCCGTCGTCGTCCGTCAGGGCGACACCGTCGTATTGAGCACCGCAACCGCAGGCAACGTACGTGACGTGGACTTCCTCCCGCTGACGGTGGACGTCGAGGAGCGCATGTACGCCGCGGGCAAGATCCCCGGCTCGTTCTTCAAGCGCGAGGGCCGCAGCGGCGAGAAGGGCACGCTGACCGCCCGCATGATCGACCGTCCCCTGCGCCCGCTGTTCCCCAAGGGCTGGCGGCGGGAGACCCAGCTCGTGTCGATCCCGCTGAGCATCGACCACGTGCACCCCTACGACATCCTGGCCATGAACGGCGCGTCCGCCGCGCTCATGATCAGCGACATCCCCTTCCCGATGCCCGTCGGCGCGGTGCGCATCGGCAAGGTCGACGGCAACTTCGTGGTCAACCCCAACGAGGAGGACCTCCTCGAGGGATCCGACCTCGACCTCGTGGTGGCCGGGACCGAGGAGGCCATCCTCATGGTCGAGGCCGGCGCCAACGAGATCCCCGAGGCGGAGATCCTCGACGCGCTGGACATCGCCCACGGGGCGATCAAGAAGCTCTGCGCCCTCCAGAACGAGCTGCGCGAGCAGGCCGGCAAGGAGAAGATGCAGATCGACGTCCCGGCGTCCGACGAGGGGCTCCTGGAGGCCATGCGCGCGTCACACGGCGCCGCGCTGGACGAGGCCACCCAGATCTTCGACAAGCTCGAGCGCCAGGACGCGTCCAAGCGCGTCATGGAGGAGGCCGTCGCGGCCCACGCCGGCGAGGCCGACGACCCGGAGTACCCGGCCCGTCGCGCCGCCGCCCAGGCCGCGGCCGAGAAGCTCGAGAAGCAGATCATCCGCGAGCGCATCGCCGTCCACAAGAAGCGCCCGGACGGCCGCGCGGAGACCGAGATCCGCCCGCTGTCCATCGAGGCCGGGCTGCTGCCCCGCACGCACGGCTCCGCGCTGTTCACGCGCGGCCAGACGCAGGCGCTGTCCGTCGCCGCCCTGGGCACGCTCAAGGAGGAGATGCGCCTGGACACGCTGGGGCTGGAGACCAAGAAGTACTACTTCCACCACTACAACTTCCCGCCGTTCTCGGTGGGAGAGGCCGGCTTCATGCGCGGGCCCAAGCGCCGGGACATCGGCCACGGGGCCCTCGCCGAGCGCGCGCTGGTGCCGATGGTGCCCTCGATCGAGGAGTTCCCCTACACGATCCGCGTGGTCTCGGACATCCTGGAGTCCAACGGGTCGTCGTCGATGGCCTCGGTGTGCGGCTCCTCGCTGTCGCTGATGGACGCCGGCGTGCCGCTCAAGCGGCCGGTGGCGGGCATCGCGATGGGCCTCATCAAGGAGGGCGAGGACTACACGGTCCTCACCGACATCGCCGGCGTCGAGGACCACCTCGGCGACATGGACTTCAAGGTCGCCGGCACCGACCAGGGCATCACCGCCCTGCAGATGGACATCAAGATCACCGGCGTGACGTTCGACATCCTGCGCGACGCGCTGACGCAGGCCCACGACGCCCGGACGTTCATCCTGGGCGAGATGGGCAAGGTCATCTCCGAGCCGCGCGCCGAGCTCTCGCCGCACGCCCCCCGGATCCTGACCGTCCAGATCGACACCGACAAGATCGGCCTGCTGATCGGCAAGGGCGGGGAGACCATCCGCGGCCTGGCCGAGGAGTTCGAGTCGCAGATCGACGTCAACGACGAGGGCCAGGTGCTGATCTACTCGGGCAACGGAGAGCTGGGCGAGGCACTCGCCGAGCGCATCCGCTCGATGACCAAGGAGGTCGAGGTCGGCGACGAGTTCCCGGGCGCCAAGGTGGTCAAGACCACCACGTTCGGCGCGTTCGTCGAGCTGGCCCGGGGCACGGACGGCCTGCTGCACATCTCCAACGTCTCGCCCGGCCAGCGGGTGGACGCGGTCGAGGACGTCCTGAACAAGGGCGACGCGATCGACGTCCGGGTGGTCGAGGTCGACCGCGAGCGCGGGCGCATCGGACTGCGCCTGGCCGAGGACCCCGAGATCGCCGGCAAGACCGTCGAGGAGCTGGCAGGCGTCGGCTCCGGCGGCGGCGGCGGGCGCCGCGACTCGGCGCCGCGCGAGAACGGGCGCCGCGAGGGCGGCCCCCGGGGCGACCGCGGCCCGCGCGGTTCCGGCCGCCCGCGCCACGGCGACCGCGACCGCGACCGCCGGTAGCCGTCCGGCGGTGGATCACCGCCTAGAGGTTCTGGACTCGGGCGTCCGGGTCGTCACGGAGGCCATGCCCTCCGTGCGGTCCGTGGCGCTCGGGTGCTGGATCGGCACCGGCTCGGCGTTCGAGACCGAGGCCGAGGCCGGCCTGTCGCATCTGGTCGAGCACATGCTCTTCCGCGGCACCGACCGCTACGGCTCCCTGGAGATCGACCAGATCTTCGACACGATGGGCGCCGAGCTCAACGCGGGGACCGGCAAGGAGTCGACCTCCGTCTACGCCCGCGTCATCGACGAGCACCTCCCGGTGGCCTTCGACGTCGTGTCGGACATGGTGTGGCGCCCGCGCATCGCCGAGGAGGACCTGGCCAACGAGCGCCAGATCGTCCTCGAGGAGATCGCGATGTACGACGACGACCCGCAGGACAAGGTCTTCGACGTCCTCGGCCAGGCGATCTTCGGAGCGCACCCCCTGGGGCGGGCGATCATCGGCCGCGCCGAGGTCGTGGCCTCCACGCCGGCCGAGGGGCTCGCGCGGTTCCACGCCGGGCGCTACGCGCCGGGCAACGTGGTCATCGCCGCCGCCGGCGCCGTCGACCACGACGCGCTGGTGGAGCTGGCCAACGGCATGGCGGTGCCCGACCGCGAGAGCACCGTCGCGCCGCCGCCCCCGCCGACCGACCTGGTCCCGCGCATGAGCTTCGTGCCCAAGGAGACCGAGCAGTACCACGTGTGCGTGGGGGCGCCCGGGCTCGCGCGCGACGACGACCGGCGCTTCGCCCTGCGGGTGATGGACAACATCCTCGGCGGCACGTCGTCCTCGCGGCTGTTTCAGGAGGTCCGCGAGCGCCGCGGGCTGGCCTACAGCGTGCACACCTTCCAGGCCCTGTTCGCGGGAACCGGCGAGATCGGCCTGTACCTGGGCACGCGCCCGGACAACGTGGAGCCCGCGCTGCGCGTCGTCGGCGAGGAGCTCGAGCGCTTCCGCCGCGACGGCGCGACCGACGAGGAGCTGGCCCGCTCCAAGGAGAACGTCAAGGGCCGCATCCTGCTGGCCCTGGAGTCCACCGCGGCGCGCATGAACCGGCTGGGCAGCACCGTCCTGGCGGACATGCCGCTGCTGGAGCTCGACGAGGTGGTGCGCCGCATCGAGGCGGTCACGCGCGACGACGTGTCGGCGCTGGCCTGCGAGCTGCTGGCCCCCGAGCGCCTGAGCGCGGTGGGGATCGGCGCCGACGAGGAGGTGTTCCGCCGCGCGCTGGAGCCGGTCGCGCCGGCGCTCGGAGTGGCGGCGTGAGCCTGCGCGTCGCCGTCTCCGGCGCTGCGGGGCGGATGGGCAGCACGGTGGTCGACGCCGTCAACGGCGCCGAGGACATGACGCTGACCGGTCGCGCCGACCCGGAGCTGGGGACGACCGTGGCCGACGTGCTCGGCGACGCCGACGTCGTGGTGGACTTCACGCGCCCGGACACCGCGCTGGACAACGCGCTGCAGTGCGTGCGCGCCGGGGTCCACGTGGTGATCGGGACCACCGGCTTCGACATCGAGCCGCTGCGCTCCGAGACGGGCGCCAACGTGTTCGTCGCCCCCAACTTCGCCATCGGCGCCGTGCTGATGATGCGCTTCGCCGCCGAGGCGTCCCGGCTGATGACCAAGGCGGAGATCGTCGAGCTGCACCACGACCGCAAGCTCGACGTGCCCAGCGGAACGGCGGCGCGCACGGCCGATCTCATGGAGGGCGACGTGCCGATCCACTCCGTGCGCCTGCCCGGCCTCGTCGCGCACCAAGAGGTCATCCTGGGGGACGTCGGCCAGACGCTGACCATCCGCCACGACTCGACCGACCGGACGTCGTTCATGCCCGGCGTCCTGCTCGCCGTGCGGCGCGTGGCCGACCTCCCGCAGTCGCCGCTCGTCGGCCTCGAGCACCTGCTGTTCGACTGAGCGGCGCCCCTTGCGCACCACCGCCGGCAGGCCTGCCTTCGTGACGGACGACACGACCCCCGGAGGCTCCCGTCGGCTCCTGGACGACCAAGCTGCTGGTCATCGCCAATCAGACCGCCGACTCGGCGGAGCTGCGCGAGACGCTCCTCGCGCGTGCGGCGTCCGGGCCGATCCTGGTCACGCTGGTCGCGCCGGCCACCCCGGAGCCCGAGGTCGTCGTGGCCACGCTCCCGCGCGAGACCTCGCGCTGGCTGGCCGCGGACCTTCCGCGCCGCGTCGAGAAGGCCACCGACGCGCGGGTCACCCACGTCGTCACGCGGGCGCGCCAGCCGGTGGGCTGACGGCTCCGCGCCGGGCCCGGCCGTGAGCGACGGCGTCACCGTCGCCGTGACCGACCACGCGGTCGAGCGCTTCCGCCAGCGGGTCGGCTCGCGCCGCGGCGGGCTCGACCCGCGGCCGGAGATCGCCGCCCGGGTGGCCGAGGCGTGGGCGGCGGGGCGGCAGCTCGCGCAGCCGCCGCCCGGCGTCCCGGGGGAGGCGGCGGCCCGCGGCACGGTCTACGTCCGCGACCTCGTCGACCGCGGGGTGATCTTCGTGTGCCGCCACGACCGCGCGTCGCGCGAGCTCCTGGTCATCACGCTGTGGGAGGACGAGCGCTACGGCCCCGCGCGCGTGGACCGGCGCTTCACCAACGCGCTCAAGAGCGACGACCACGCGGTGGCGGACCCGGCCAAGCGGCGGGAGGACTGAGGCGCCGCGGTCAGGCGCCGGCGGGGCTCGGACCGCTGCCCTGGAGGCGGTCCGGGATGGCGAACAGCGCCCGATGCTGGGCCCGCGATTCCTCCCGGAATTCGTCGGCCTGCCGCTGGAGCACGCCCCGCTGATCGCGCAGCTCGGCGATGCACTCGCGGGCGACGCGTTCGCCGCGCAGGCTCATCTGGCGCAGCTCGACGCGCAGATCCTGGAAGGCCTGCCGGTTCTCGGCCATGAGCTCGTTGCCGCGCGCCATGTGCTCATTGGCCACCGCGAGGTGCTCGTCGAGGCGCTCGAGGACTGTCGCCATCCGACATGTGCCCATTCTCGCAGACGATGCGTGCCAGATCACGCGCTGAACGCGACGAAGCTCACGCCTCCGCCACCAGCTCGCGCAACCGGGTGTGGCGTCGCCGCGCGTCGGTGCGTCGCAGCGCGGCGGCCATGGCAGCGGGCTCGCCGACGACCACGCAGACGTCCTGCGCGCGGGTCACGGCGGTGTAGAGCAGGTTGCGCGTGAGCATGATCTGGTGGCCGCGGTGCAGGACCACCACGATCGCGCGGGCCTGGCTGCCCTGCGCCTTGTGCACCGTGGCGGCGTAGGCCAGGCGGACGGTGTCCAGCGCGTCGGACGGCAGCGTCAGGCGCCGCCCGTCGTCGCCGGCGAACAGCACGCGGTCGCGCTCGGGGTCGTGGTGGACGAGCACGCCCAGCTCGCCGTTGAACAGGTCGTGCTCGTAGGAGTTGCGCGTCTGCATGACGCGATCGCCCACCCGCAGCGGCGTGCCCGCGATGGCCGCGCCGTCGGGGTTCAGACGACCGCGCAGCTCGGCGTTGAGCGCGTCGATGCCCACCGGGCCCTTGTGCATCGGCGCGAGGACCAGGACGTCGGCCACCGGGTCCAGGCCGTAGTGGGCGGGCAGCCGGGCGGCGGCCAGCGCGCAGACCTCGTCGAAGATCGGCGCCGGACCCTCGCGCACCACCCAGAAGAAGTCGCGCACGTCGTCCGCGCGCGCGTCGACGGGAGGCCGCCGGCCGGCGTTGATCGCGTGCGCGGCGCGGACGATCAGCGAGCGGGCGGCCTGGCGGAAGACCTCGATCAGCCGCGTGGCGCAGACGGCGCCGGAGTCCAGGAGGTCCTCCAGCACGCGGCCGGGGCCCACCGGGGCGAGCTGGTCGACGTCGCCGACCAGCAGGACGTGCGTGCGCGGCCCGACCGCGCCCAGCAGCGCCTCGGCCAGGCGCACGGAGAGCATCGACGCCTCGTCGACGATCAGCACGTCGCAGCCCTCGATCGGATGCTCCTCGTCGCGGGTGAAGCCCTCGCCCGGCACCCACTCCAGCAGGCGGTGGACGGTCGTCGCCTCGGCGCCGGTCAGCTCGCTCAGGCGCCGCGCCGCCTTGCCCGTCGGCGCGCACAGGCGCGTGGTGCGCTTCTCGGCGCCGAGCAGGTCGACGAGCGCGCGCATGGTCTGCGTCTTGCCGGTGCCCGGCGTGCCCGTGAGGATCGACAGGCGGTGCTCGAGGACGGCCGTCACCGCGCGCCACTGGTCGTCGCTGGGGACGAAGGCGCCCTTCTGCGGCCGGCGCACGCGGCGCAGGCTGAGCACCGGCTCGGTGGCCAGCAGACGGCGGACGTGGCCGGCCAGGCGCTCCTCGACGGCGTGCAGCCGCGCCTCGGCCACGCGCCCCGCGGCGTCGACGATCACCTTCCCGCGGGCGGCCAGCTCGTCGATGGCGTCCTCCACCTGGGCGCCGCCCAGCAGCCGGGCGGCCCGGCCCTCGAGCTCGGCGCGCGGCAGGTGGCAGTGGCCGTCGGTCTCGGCCTGCGTGAGCGCGTGCAGCACCCCGGCGCTCAGGCGCCCCGGGGCGTCGGGCGGCGTGCCCAGCGCCTGCGCGAGCGCGTCGGCGGTGGCGAAGCCGATCCCGTCGAGCTCGCAGATCGCGTAGGGGTCGCGCTGCAGGCGCTCGATCGAGCTCGCGCCGAAGTGGCGGTGGATGCGCGCGGCCACCGACGCCTCGACGCCGTGGGTGTCCAGGAACAGCCGGACCTCGCGCACGGCGGCCTGGTCCTGCCAGGACGCCACGGCGCCGGCCAGCCGCACCGGACCGATCCCGGGGACGCTGCGCAGGACGCGCTCGGGATCGCGGTCGATCTGCGCCAGGACCTCCTCGGGGCCGAAGCGCTCGAGCAGGAAGGCCGCGCCGCGGGGCCCGACGTGCTTGACGCGCACGAGATAGGAGATCAGCGCCTGCTCGGAGACGGGCTCGAGCAGGCGCACGCGCTGCACGGCGAACTGCCACCCGTGGCGCGGATGGCGCCGCCAGGCGCCGCCCACCGTGAGCGACTCGCCCTCGCCCACGTGGGCCAGCGCGCCCACCAGCACCGCCTCCTGGCCGTCGTCGGTCAGAGCGTCCAGCACCGCGAAGTCCCCGTCGGGCACGCTCCAGCGCACGGCCACGACCTCGGCGGTCAGCTCGCGGGCATCCAGGTCGGCGGGCGGGGACTCGGCCTGCACTCAGAGCACGGTAGCCGCCCCTTCGGCGGGTGAGGCGGCCTGCGATACTTGCCCTCGATGCCGGGTCTCGGGGCCATCCTCACCGCCATCGTCACCCCGTTCGACGACGACCTGCGCGTCGACGAGGAGGCGTTCGTGGCGCTCCTGCACCACGTCTGCGCCCACGGCTCCGACGGGGTGGTCGCGTGCGGCTCCACCGGGGAGGCCGCCACGCTGAGCGACGAGGAGCACCTGCGCGTCGTCGAGCTGGCCGTCCAGAACGCCCCCGAGGGCAAGACCGTGGTGGCCGGCGCCGGGTCCAACGACACCCGCCACGCGGTGCAGCTCACCGAGCGCGTCACCGCGCTGGGCGTCGACGCGGTCCTCTCCGTCACGCCCTACTACGTGCGCCCCAACCGGCGCGGGATCCTGGCCCACTACCGCGAGGTCGCCCGCGCGACCGACCGGCCGATCCTGCTCTACAACATCCCCAGCCGCACGGCCACCGACATCCCCAACGACCTGCTGGCCGAGCTCGCGCAGATCGAGGGCATCGACTACGTCAAGCAGGCCAACAACGACAGCCTGGCGCCGGTCGACGGCCTCGGGCTGTACGCCGGCAACGACGAGATCCTCGCCCGCACGCTCCGGCTCGGCGGCGAGGGCGGGATCTGCGTGGCCAGCCAGATCGTCGGCGAGCAGATGGCGCGCATGGTCACCGAGCCCGACCAGCGCGACGAGATCGACCGGGCGCTGCAGCCCGTGTTCGCGGCGCTGTCGGTCACCACGAACCCCATCCCGGTCAAGGCGGCGCTGAACCTGCTCGGCCACGAGGTCGGCGGCCTGCGCCTGCCGCTCGTCGAGGCCTCCGACGAGGAGCGCGACGCCGTGCGCGGCGCGCTGGAGCGTCACGGCCTGCTCGGGGCACGCGCTTGAGCGGCGTCCTGCGCGTGCTTCCCCTCGGCGGCCTGGGGGAGATCGGCAAGAACATGACCGTCATCGAGTACGAGGACCGCATCGTCCTCGTCGACGTCGGCCTGCGCTTCCCGACCGCCGACATGATGGGCATCGACCTCGTCCTGCCCGACTTCGCCTACCTGCGCGGCCGCGTGGCCGACATCGAGGCGATCGTCATCACCCACGGCCACGAGGATCACCTCGGCGCGCTGCCCTTCGTGCTGCGCGAGCTGGGCGTCCAGGACGCGCCGCCCGTGTACGGCGGGCCGCTGACGACCGCGATGGCGCGCTCCAAGCTCGACGAGCACAGGCTGGCCAAGGACGTCGACGTGCAGGACGTCAAGGCGGGCGAGCGGCTGGAGGCCGGTCCGTTCGACATCGAGCTCATCCACATGACCCACTCGATCCCCGACGCCAACGCGGTGGCGCTGACCACCGACCTGGGCACCGTCCTCGTCACCGGCGACTACAAGTTCGACCAGACCCCCGTCGACGGCGGCCCCGCCGACGTGTCGCGCCTGGCCGAGCTGGGCCGCGAGGGCCTGCTGCTGCTGTGCGGGGACTCCACGAACGCCGACCGGCCCGGCTTCGCGCCCTCCGAGACGATCGTGGGTCCCAACCTGGAGAACGTCTTCAGCCGCTGCGAGGGACGCATCGTCGTGACGTCGTTCGCGTCGAACATCCACCGCGTCCAGCAGGTGGTCGACGCCGCCGAGGCGCTGGACCGCAAGGTCTGCCTGGTCGGCCGCTCGATGCGCAAGAACACGAACATCGGCCGCTCCCTGGGCCACATCGACATCCCCCAGGGCATGCTGATCGGCCCGCGCGAGCTCACCGACTTCCCCGACCACAAGGTCGTCGTGATCTCCACGGGCTCCCAGGGCGAGCCGCTGAGCGCCCTGCGCCGCATGGCCCACCGCGACCACCCGCAGGTCGAGCTGCACAGCGGCGACACGGTCGTCTTCTCCGCCACGCCGATCCCCGGCAACGAGCGCGCCGTCAACGAGACGATCGACCGGCTGTACCACATCGGCTGCGACGTCGTCACGACCAGCGACGCGCCGATCCACGCCTCCGGTCACGGCTACCAGGAGGAGATCAAGCTGATGCTCAACCTGACCCGGCCGCGGTACGTCATGCCCTTCCACGGCGACCACAAGCGCATCCACCTGCACGCGCGGCTGGCCGAGGCGGTGGGGATCGACCCCGACGCGATCTTCAAGGGCTCCAACGGGCTGCCGCTGGAGCTCGACGGGCGCGGCGCGCGCTGGGGCGCCAAGGAGCAGGCGGGGATGATCTTCGTCGACGGCGTGGACATCGGCGACGTCACCGACGTCGCGCTGCGCGACCGGCGGATGCTCTCGGCCGACGGCATCTTCGTGGTCGTGGCCACGATCTCCGAGCAGGACGGCTCGTCGGTCGCCGAGCCCGAGGTGATCTTCCGCGGGGTGCCCTTCGCCGAGGAGGCCGACAAGCTGCTCGACGAGCTGCGCGCCACGGTCGACGAGTCGCTGGAGCGCGCGGCGCGCGAGGAGATCCGCGAGATCGACCTCCTCCAGCAGATCCTGCACGACGACCTGGCCGCGATGGTCTACGAGAAGCTCAAGCGGCGCCCGATGCTGCTTCCTGTCGTGGTCGAGGTGTGAGCTCCGGGCCCGCCCCCGGCGGGTCCTGGCCGGCGCCGGGCAGCGTGACGATGAAGCGGGTCCCGCGCGGGGGTCCGGTCCCGTTGATGGAGGGCGACACGAGCGTGACCTGACCGCCGTGGGACTCGGTGACGGCCCGTACGATCGACAGGCCCAGGCCGGAGGACCCGCCGCGGTCGCCGCTGCCGCGCACGAAGCGCTCGAACACGCGCGCGCGCAGCTCAGCCGGGATCCCCGGGCCGTCGTCCTCGACCGTGAGGCGCACCTCGCCCTCGACGCGGTCCACCGCCGCGCGGATGCGCGTGCCGGGCGGCGTGTGGCGGATCGCGTTCTCCATCAGGTTCAGCACCAGGCGGTGCAGCTCGTCGCGCGCGCCGAGGACGACCGCCCGGCGCGACTCCAGCGAGACCTCGTGGCCGTCGGAGACCGCGCCCAGCTCGGCCGCGGCCTCCACCAGCACGCGCCCCAGGTCGGTGGGCTCGTGCGGGGCCTGGCGCGCGGCGTCGGCCCGCGCGAGCAGGAGCAGGTCGGCGACCAGGCGGCGCATGCGCCGGGAGGAGCGCAGCGCCGAGCACGCGGCCTCGCGCGGCTCGCCCTCCAGGTGATCGGCGAGCAGCTCGAGGTTGGCCAGCACGCTGGTCAGCGGCGTGCGCAGCTCGTGCGAGGCGTCGGCGACGAACTCGCGCTGGCGCGTGAGCGCGGCCTCGGTCTCCGAGCGCGACTCGTCCAGCGCCTGGAGCATCCCGTCCAGCGTGCGCGCCAGCTCGGCCACCTCGTCGTCGGCCTGGACGTCGGGGATGCGCCGCGCCGGGTCGCGCGTGCGCTCGATCTCCCGCGCCGTGGCGGTCAGCTCGGTGATCGGCGCCATCGCGCGGCGCGCGATCATCAGCCCGGCCAGCAGGGCCAGGCCGGCGCCGCTGAGCACGCCGATGACCAGGAACAGGCGCACGCGCTGGATGGTCTCCTCGACGTCGGCGACGGGCCGCGCGTACTGGACGAACAGCGGCTGGTTGAACGGGGAGACGCTCTCGTGCGGCAGGCGGCGCGTCTCGACGCGATAGCCGTTGTCCTCGGTGCTGAGCAGCGCCGGCGGGCGCAGCCGGGCGCTGCGCTTGGTGGACTTCACGACCTCGCCGCGGGCGGTCACGACCTGGATGACGGCGCTGTTGCTCGCCGCGAAGCTGTCGAGGTTGGGCCGGAAGCCCTCGAGCGTGACGACGCCGGCGTCGCGGTCGTAGTCGTAGCGCTCGAAGTCCAGCTCGGCCTGCAGCTCGTTGGCGGCGCTGGTGACCTGCTGGTCGAAGTCGGTGCGGATGCGCTCGGAGATCAGCGCGCCGAGCGCGCCCGCGAAGCCGCACAGGATGATCAGCGTCAGCAGCGCCGACCCGCCCGCCAGCCGCCAGCGGATCGGGACGTGCCTAGGCGCGGAGTACGTAGCCTGCGCCGCGGATCGTATGGAGGAGACGCGGCTCATCGCCGGCTTCCAGCTTCCTTCTCAGGTTGGAGACGAACACCTCGATGGTGTTGGTGGTGGCAAAGGGATCGTAGCCCCAGACCTCCTCGAGGAGGCGCTGGCGGGGCACGACGATGCGCTCGTTGCGCATCAGGTACTCCAGCAGCTCGAACTCGCGCTGCGTGAGCTCGACCTCGCGGTCGGCCCGCCGGACCTCGTGGGTGTCGGGGTTCAGCTGCAGGTCGCCCACGACGAACGAGGCGCTGCCGCGGGGCGGGCGGCGGCGCAGCAGCGCCCGCAGCCGGGCGAGCAGCTCCTGGCGCTCGAAGGGCTTGACCAGGTAGTCGTCGGCGCCGGCGTCCAGGCCCTCGACGCGCGAGTCCACCGCGTCGCGCGCGGTGAGCATGAGGATCGGCACGTCCCCGCCGTCGCGCAGCGTGCGCGCCACGTCGATGCCGTCGAGCTTGGGCAGGCCGAGGTCGAGGATCACCAGGTCGGGGCTGAACTCGCGGGCGTCGCTGAGCGCCGCCTCGCCGTCGTAGCTGGCGCGCGCCTCGTAGCCCTCCATGCGCAGCGAGCGCAGCAGGGCGTCGGCGATCTCCTGATCGTCCTCGACGACGAGAACGCGGGCGGGGCGGCCGCTCATCGTCCTGGAGGGTAGAACGCCAGGTCAATCCTGGCTAACGGAGCGGCTCGGAGGGTCGGGGGCCGCGGGTATCGTGCCCGGGGTGGCAGCAACGCTCACCCGACGGTCGCGCGCCTGGGCGCGGATCGCCCTCGTCGTCGCGGTGGCGCTCGCCGGGGCGCTGGCCGCGGCCCGCGACGCGACGGCCGTGCAGCCCAAGTTCGGCGTCCCGGGCAACCTGATCCTCAACCCCGGCGCGGAGGACGACCTCGGGCTCGTCCAGTGGGAGGGCGGCGGCTTCCGGCAGGCGACGTACGGCGAGAGCCGCGCGGTGGCGCCGCTCGAGTTCGGGCTGGCCAGCAACTTCCGGGCCACGTTCTTCGGCGCGCAGGCGGCGGGCGCGCTCATCACCCAGCGTGTCGACCTGTCCCGGCCGGTCTACATGCGGCTCATCGACGCCGGCAACGTGCGCATCACCTACGGAGGGGCGTTCGGCGGCCAGGCGGGCCGCGAGGAGACGGCCTGGATCGTGCTCGCGCCCCTGGACGAGACCGGCGCCCCGATCGGCCCACCGCAGATCGTGGGGGGGCCGTCGAACGCCGACCGCCGCGGGCGCACGACGCTGCTGGACTGCACGGGCCGGTTCACCCTGCCCCGGTACGTGCGCGCCATGCAGGTGACGCTGCACGCCACCGGGACCGCCGACGGGTCGAGCACCGCCGCCGCCGACGGCCTGTTCGCCACGATGTCGCAGTACGCCTTCGCGGCGGGCCCGCCGACCGCCACGCCCGGGTGCGTCGGCCCCCAGCCCGCGCTCCCGGCGGTGACGCGGCCGCCGCTGATCCGGTCGGTGGTCCGCATCCCCAGGCGCAACCGCTGCGGGCGCCCGGACCGGATCCGCTTTCGCGTGCGCAACGAGTGGAGCATGCGGGTCACGCGGATCGTCGTACGCTCCCGCGGCAAGCGCGCCACCCTGCTCGGCGGCCAGCTGGCCCAGGCGATCCGGATCCCCGGGCCCAAGCGCAGGATGCTGGTCCGCGTCACCGCGGTCCTGAGCGACGGCCGTGTGTCGTCCGGGCGGGTGCGCTTCCGCGCCTGCGGATATCGCTGACGGCCGCGGCGCCGAGCAGGAAGCGCGGTCCCCGCCGTCGAAGACCGACGGCGGCGCACCATGGCCGCTGCCCGCAAGCCCGCACCCCGTCGCTCGAAGCCCCGCGCCCGCGCGCGGCGGTCGGGCCTGGCCGCGCTGCGCCTGCCGGCGATCGAGCAGCGCCACCTCGACCTGACGGGCCTGGCGCTGGTGGCGCTGGGCGTGTTCCTCGCCTTCCCGCTGTACCTGCGCTGGGACGGCGGCCCGGTGGGAGCGGCCGTCCTCGACGGCCTGGCCTACGCCGTCGGCCAGGTGGCCTACGGGGTTCCGGTGGCCGTCGTGGCCGCCGGCGCGATCCTGGTCCTGCGCCCCGTGCTGCCCGCCGTGCGGCCCTTCCGCGCGGGCGCGCTGTGCCTGTTCGCCGCGCTGACGCTGGCCCTGGCCGCCGGCACGCTGGGCCTCGGTCCCGACGGGGAGCGCCCGGGGTGGTGGAACGCGCCGTTCTTCGAGCAGCGCGGCGGGATCGTGGGCGACGCGCTGTTCTACGCCTCCTCCAAGGCCGTCTCGGCCATCGGCGCGCACATCATCGCGCTGTTCCTGTTCGTGGCCGGGGTCCTGCTGCTCACCGGCGCCTCCATCGCCGGCGTGCTGCGCGCCACCGGCTCGGGCGTGTGGGACACGACGCGCGCGCTGCGCGGGGTGATCCCCGCCCGGCCGCGCCGGGCCCCCGCGCCGCCGGAGCCTGCCGCTCCCGATCGGCTGGTGCCCCCCGACGTGCCCCCGCTCGACGCCGGCGACGAGCACGCCGAGCCGGAGCCGGAGATCGTCATCCGCGCCACCCACGTCGAGGCCCCGTCCCTGGACGGCGCCCGGCGCTACCCGGACCTCTTCGGCTGCGCGCGCCGGGGGAGGAGCCCGAGTCCGCCGAGGCCGGGATCGAGCCGCAGGAGCCGGAGGACGACCTTCCGCCGCCCGTGCCCGAGCCCGAGCCCGACGCCCACGACGCGGTGACGCAGATCCGTCCCGAGGACCTCACGCCGCAGGGGCGCCTGCGCGGCTCGATCACCGACGACCCCGGCTTCCGCTGGGAGCTTCCGCCCATCGACGTCCTCAAGCGCACGCGCGCCGAGCACGCGCGCCCGGACACCGCCGGCCAGGAGAAGACCGCCGCCCGGCTGGTGGAGGCGCTCGGGCACTTCGGCGTGGAGGCGAAGATCACGGGGACCGTCGCAGGCCCGCACATCACGCGCTTCGAGCTGCGCCTGGCGCCCGGGATCAAGATGAGCAAGGTCGCCCAGCTCAAGGACGACCTGGCCTACGCGCTGGCCGCCACGGACATCCGCATCCTCGCGCCGATCCCCGGCAAGACCGCGGTCGGCGTCGAGGTCCCCAACCTGCGCCGCCGGATCGTCCAGCTCGGCGACGTCTTCCAGGA
The DNA here is from genome assembly GCA_963825515.1 of uncultured Solirubrobacterales bacterium. Classification (GTDB taxonomy): domain Bacteria; phylum Actinomycetota; class Thermoleophilia; order Solirubrobacterales; family Solirubrobacteraceae; genus CADCVQ01. The sequence goes on from CAWGTI010000001.1 coordinate 144,426, forward strand.
CGCGCCCGCCGGCTGGTCGCCGCTGACCGTGTGGCTGGGCAAGGACGTCGGAGGCAAGGCGATCGGCGCCGACCTGGCCAAGATGCCGCACCTGCTGGTCGCCGGCACGACCGGCGCCGGCAAGTCGGCGGCGATCAACGCGATGCTCTCCAGCGTCCTGCTGCGCGCCACGCCGCACGAGCTGCGCCTGGTGCTCATCGATCCCAAGCAGGTCGAGCTCAACCACTACGAGTCGATCCCGCACCTGCTCACGCCGGTCATCACCAGCCCGCGCATGGCGGCCAACGCGCTGCAGAACCTGGTCCGGGAGATGGAGCAGCGCTACGGCACGATGTCGCTGGCGCGCACGCGCTCCCTCGTCGAGCTCAACCGCTCGCGCGCGAAGCGCAAGGAGCCGCCGCTGCCCTACATCCTGTGCGTGATCGACGAGCTGGCCGACCTGATGATGGTCGCACCCGCCGACGTGGAGGACTCGATCATCCGCCTCGCGCAGAAGGCCCGCGCGGTGGGGATCCACCTGGTGCTCGCGACGCAGTCGCCGCGGGTGGACGTCATCACCGGGATGATCAAGGCCAACGTCCCCAGCCGGATCGCCTTCGCGGTGTCCTCGCAGACCGACTCGCGCGTGATCCTGGACTCCAACGGCGCGGAGTCGCTGCTCGGCCAGGGCGACATGCTGTTCTCGCCGCTGGGCTCCTCGCGCCTGCAGCGCATCCAGGGCGCCTACATCGACGAGCCGCAGATCGAGGCGCTCACCACGTTCTGGCGCCGCCAGGGCGAGCCGGAGCTGCGCGAGGACCTGCTCGAGGAGGTCGAGGGCGCCGAGCCCGAGGCGGTCGAGGCCGACGACGGCTTCAGCCCCGACGAGGACCCGCTGCTGGAGGACGCGATCCGCCTCGTGGTGGAGATGGGGACCGCGTCCACGTCGATGCTCCAGCGGCGCCTGCGGCTCGGCTACACCCGCGCGGGGCGGTTGATCGACATGCTCGAGCGGCGCGGCGTGATCAGCGGCTACGAGGGCTCCAAGCCACGCCAGGTGCTGGTCGGCGAGGGCGACGTCGACCGCTTCCTGGCCAACCTGCGCGAGCGCGACGCGGGGCCGGCCCGTCCGCCGCCGGCTGCGTCCGAGCCGCTGCCGGTCCACGAGTAGCCTCCAACGCATGCCGGAGATCGGGGCCACCCTGCGCGAGGCGCGGATGCGCGCCAGGATCGACATCTCGGAGATCGAGAGCGAGACCAAGATCCGCGCGAAGTATCTGCGCGCCCTGGAGAACGAGGAGTGGGACCTGCTCCCCGGCTCCACCTACGTCAAGAGCTTCCTGCGCACGTACGCCGAGTCCCTGGACCTGGACGCCAAGCTGCTCGTCGACGAGTACAAGCTGCGCCACGAGCGCCTCAGCGACGTGGAGCTGCAGCCGATCTCCGCGGCGGCGCCGGGCCGCGAGCGGCGCCGCTCCGGGCCCATGGTGCCGCGCGGCGTGGTGGTCGGGCTCGTGTTCGTCGGCCTCATCGGCGCGCTCTGGCTGCTGGGACGCGGCGGCGACGACGGGGGCAACGCGTCGGCGCCGTCGACGATCGGCGGGGCGCCGTCGCAGACCACGGACTCGGGCAGCTCCGCGGGGGGCGGGGAGGAGCGCGAGCGCCGCCCGGCGCGCCCGACTCGCGTGCGCCTGCAGCTCGTCGCCACCGGGCCGGTGTTCGTGTGCCTGCGCGCCGGCGACCGCACGTTGATCGACTCCGAGACGCTGCAGGCCGGCGACCGGACCTCCGTCTACCGCTCGCGGCGCTTCCGCCTGACGATCGGCAACAACAGCGCGCGCCTGCGCGTCAACGGCCGCACGCGGACCCTGCCCGCCTCCTCGGAGCCGATCGGCGTGGAGATCACACCGCGGCGCGGCGTGCAGGAGCTGTCCGCGGCCCAGCGGCCCGACTGTCAGTGAGCGTCCGCGCCGGCATCGTCGTCACCGGCACGGAGGTGCTGACCGGCCGCGTGACCGACCGCAACGGCCCCTGGCTCGCCACCCGGCTGCTGGAGCTCGGCGCCGAGCTGGCCCCCACGGTGGTCGTGCCCGACCGTCCCGACGAGATCGTCGCCGCGTTGCGCTTCCTGGCCGACTCGGGCTGCGGCCTGGTGGTCACCAGCGGCGGCCTGGGCCCGACCGCGGACGACCTCACCGCCGAGACCGTGGGCGGCTTCCAGGGACGCGAGATGGTCCTCGACCCGGACCTGGAGGAACGCATCGCGGAGATCCTGCGCGGGCTGATGACCCGCTGGCCGCACCTCGACCAGGCCGCGCTGGCACAGTCCAACCGCAAGCAGGCGGTGATCCCTGCCGGCGCCACCGTTCTGGAGCCGGTGGGGACGGCGCCCGGGCTCGTCGTGGCGCCGGCGGTGCAGGGCGGCGGGCCCACCGTCGTCGTCCTGCCCGGCCCGCCGCGGGAGCTGCAGCCGATGTGGGATGTCGCGGTGCGGACCGACGCGTTCCGGGCGGCGGTCGCCGGGGCGGGGGAGTACCGGACCGGGATGCTGCGCCTGTTCGGCATCCCCGAGTCGGAGATCGCCGCGACGCTGCGCGCCGCGCAGGCCGGTGGGGTCGCTCTGGATCGGCTGGAGATCACGACGTGCCTGCGCCGCGGGGAGGTCGAGGTCGTGACGCGCTACGAGCCCGGGGTCTCGGACGTGTACGACTCGTTCGCGGCGGTCGTCCGCGAGCGCCATCCCGACACGCTGTTCTCCGACGACGGCACCACGGTGGACGACCAGGTCGCCGCGCTGCTGCTGGGCGCGCGTCTGACGATCGCGACCGCGGAGTCGTGCACGGGTGGGCTGGTCGCCGCGCGACTGACCGAGCGGCCGGGGTCCTCCGCCTACGTGCTCGGGGGCCTGGTGGTCTACGCGGACGCGGCCAAGGTGGAGCTGGCCGGGGTCGACCCGGCGACGATCGCCGCGCACGGCGCGGTGTCGCGCGAGGTGGGGGAGGCGCTGGCCGACGGCGCGCGCTCGCGTCTGGGGGCCGACGTGGGCGTCGGGGTGACCGGGGTCGCCGGGCCCGACGGCGGCACGGAGGACAAGCCGGTGGGGCTCGTCTGGCTGTCGGTCTCGCACCGCGACCGCCGGCGGCTGACGCGCAGCGTGCGGATGCCCGGCGGGCGCGCCGACGTACGCGACCGCTCGACCACGGTGGCGCTGCACCTGGTGCGGCGGCTGCTGACCGGCGAGGGCGACGCCGGGCTGCCCGTGGAGGAATCGCCGCCCCCGCGCAGCGCCCGCGACGCGTGAGCGTCGGATTCTGCATCGCCAGGGTGCATGAGCCGGCGTTCACGTCGCGGGGGCCGGGGTGAGGCTCTTCGTGGCCTTGGAGCTGCCGGCGTGGGTGCGCGGGGAGCTGGCCGCGTGGGCTGCGCTTGCCGCGCCGCCGGGCGTGCGGAGGGTGCCGGAGGAGAACCTCCACGTCACGCTGGCGTTCCTGGGCGAGCAGGCTGAGGCCTGCGTCGGCGACGTGGCCGACGTGCTGGCGGCCGGCGCCCGGCCCGTCGGGGAGCTGGGCACGGCGGGTGCGCTGTGGCTGCCGCCGCGGCGGCCGGGCGTGCTGTCGGTGGCGCTGGCGCCGGACACCGGCCTGGCGGCGCTGCGGGACGATGTGGCGGCCGGTCTGGCGGGTGCGCTGGACTGGGCGCCCGAGCCGCGGGCCTTCCGCCCGCACGTCACCGTCGGCCGGGTGCGCCGGTGGGAGCGCGTGCGCGCGGCGCCGCTGGACCCGCCGGCACCGGACCTGTCCTTCGCGCCGGAGGCCGTGGTGCTGTACCGCTCGCGAAGCGGCCCCGGAGGGTCGCGCTACGAGGCGCTGGCGCGGGCGGCGCTGTAGCGTCGCTCAACGAGAGGAGGCGCGCGTGCGTCCTGGCGAGAGCATCGAGGCTCCCACGATGGGTCAGCGGATCACCTGCCGCGACAGCGCCGCGAGCACCGGCGGCGAGCTGCTGCGCTTCGACTTCTGGATGCGCGGCGGGTCGGCCATGCTGCCGCTCCACGTGCATCCCGCCCAGGAGGAGCGCATCGTGGTCAAGAGCGGATCGGTGCGCTCCATCGTCGCGGGCACGGAGCGGATCCTCGGTCCCGGCGACGCCGTCGTGAGCCCTCCCGGCGTTCCCCACACGAACGGGCCCGCCGGCGAGGGCGACGCCGAGGTGACCGTGGAGTTCCGCCCGGCGCTCGGCTTCGAGCACTTCCTGGAGCGGATGTTCGCCCTGGACCGCGCCGGTCGTGTCACCGCCGGTGGCCGGGCCAACCCCCTCCGCGTGGCGACGGCGAAGCCGCACGAGGCCGAGTTCTTCGTGCCGCGCATCCCGATCGGCGTTCAGCGGGCGCTGCTGCGCGCGCTGGAACGCGTCGGCCGGCGTCTCGGCGACTGACGGGTCCTTGCTCCCGTCCGCGCGTCGGACTAGACTGGCTTGTAGCAATCCGCACGAGGGATCAAGGAGCCGGCGATGCAGGTACGCGATGGCATGAACGAGATCGTCGTGACCGTGGGGTCGGGGCACACGCTCCGCGAGGCGGCGCAACGGATGACCGCCCGCGGCGTGGGGGCGGCCGTCGTGATGGACCCCGACCAGCCGGCTCCCGCGATCATCACTGAGCGCGACCTGCTGCACTCGTGCGGCATCGGGCAGGACCCCGACCGCGAGTACGTCGGAGACCACCTGTCCGCCCAGCTGGTCTACGCCGTGGCCGACTGGCCGCTGGAGCGCGCCGCCGAGCAGATGGTCCGCGCGCACTGCCGCCACGTGGTGGTGGTCGACGGCTCGGACGTCGTGGGGATCCTGTCGATGCGCGACATCGTGCGCTGCTGGACGACGGCGGGGGCCACGAGCGAGGTAACGGGGGGCTCGCGCGAGGCGTGAGAGGCCGAACGTCCATTTCCACCCCTCTGGCGGGGAGGAATGAACGTTCAGCTTGGCCCGAGAGGTCGAACGTCCGTTTCTGCCCCCTATGGGGGGTACAAATGGACGTTCATGTTGTTGGGGGGGCCTCTGAGCCCCGCGACCGCAGGAGCCACCGCTCGGCCACCGCGACCGCTCCGTCCGCCCCGGCGCGGAGACTCTGCGCAGCATCGTGACGAAGCGGCGTCGAGCCGTAACACGGCCCGATCTAGCCTCGTTGTTCCGTCCGGTCCGGCTCCTAATGTGGCCCGTTCTTCCGAGGCAGAAAGGCTCTCCCGCACATGGCTCTCACCGACACCGAGAAGGTGGCCAAGGCCCGTAACGACGCCCTCCAGGGCGCGCTGACGCAGATCGAGCGCGAGTTCGGCAAGGGCACCGTCATGCGCATGGGCGACGAGGGCGCGCAGGTCAAGGTCAACGCGATTCCCACCGGCGCGCTGTCGCTGGATCTGGCGCTGGGGATCGGCGGCATGCCGCGCGGGCGCATCGTCGAGGTCTTCGGCCCGGAGTCCTCGGGCAAGACCACGCTCGTCTACCACGTGCTGGCCGAGGCGCAGAAGCTCGGCGGCATCTGCGCGTTCATCGACGCCGAGCACGCCATGGACCCGCTGTACGCGCGCGAGATCGGCGTGGACATCGACGAGCTGCTCGTCTCCCAGCCCGACTACGGCGAGCAGGCGCTGGAGGTCTGCGACATGCTCGTGCGCTCCGGCGCGGTGGACATCGTCGCGCTGGACTCGGTCGCGGCGCTGACGCCCCGCTCCGAGCTCGAGGGCCAGATGGGCGACCAGACCGTGGGCCTGCAGGCGCGCATGATGAGCCAGGCGATGCGCAAGCTCGCCGGCAACCTGAACCGCACCCAGACGCTGTGCCTGTTCACGAACCAGATCCGCGAGAAGGTGGGCGTGATGTTTGGCTCGCCCGAAACTCAGCCCGGCGGGCGCGCGCTGAAGTTCTACGCGTCCCAGCGCCTGGACATCCGCCGCATCGAGACGCTGAAGGACGGCACCGAGGCGGTGGGCAACCGGGTGCGCGTGAAGGTGGTCAAGAACAAGGTCGCCGCTCCGTTCCGGCAGGCCGAGTTCGACATCGAGTTCGGCAAGGGCATCTCCACCTCGGGCTGCCTGCTGGACCTGGGCCTGGAGCACGACATCGTCGGCAAGTCGGGGTCGTTCTTCTCCTACGGCGACGAGCGCCTCGGGCAGGGCCGCAACAACGCCAAGGCGTTCCTCGACCAGCACCAGGAGATCGCCAGGGAGATCGAGGCCAAGATCTACGCGTCGCTGAACCTCGATCCCGATCTCGTGGTCCCCATCGACAACGACGGCGCGGTCTCGGTGCCGATGCCCGACGTCGAGGCCGCGTAGGCGATGACCGCGGGGGAGGGCCCGCAGGCCGCTGCCCGCTGCCGTCGGCGGGGGTCCGGAGCCCGCCGAGGCCGGCGCGCGGGTTCAGCGCGCCCTGGACCTCGCCTACCGCTACCTCGGCAAGCGCGACCGCACGGTCGCCGAGGTGCGGCGCCATCTCGGAGACCAAGCAGGTCGCGGCCGCCGACGCCGGCGCCGCCGTCGACGAGCTCGCCCGGCAGGGCTACCTGGACGACGCGCGCTACGCCCAGCGCTACGTCGAGGACCGCCGCACGCTGGACGCCTGGGGCTCCGAGCGGATCGAGCGGCGGCTGATCGCCGCGGGCGTCGATGCCGGGATCGTCGCCGCCGCCCTGGCCGTGCGCGGCCCCGAGGAGGAGCTCGACGCCGCCGTGGCGCTGCTGCGCCGGCGCCTCGCCGAGGCGCCGGCCACCGACCGCGAGCTCCAGCGCGCCCTGGGCCTGCTCGTGCGCAAGGGCTTCGAGCTCGACCTGGCCTATGACGCCGTGCGCGCCCTGTCGGCCAGCGCCGAGGCCGCCTGACGCGCCAGCCCGGCCGGGTGGCGCATCGCGCCGGTTGTACGGCTTTCGCGACGGTCCTATGATCCGTCGCGGTCGTACCGAGCCCGCGAGGGCACCACACCAGCCGAACCAGACCCTTGACCAGCCAGACAGAAATTTCGACGACGGCGTCTCCGACGCGAACCGGGCGACAATCCGCCCACGCCGCAGCCCTTCGAGCCTCTACCTAACCGTCATGCCCAAGCGCGGGGTGCTGCGCCGCGCCTGCCGTATCCAGCGTGCCCTCGCACGGTCCGGTCCGACCGCCTGACATCGACAGCGCACCGCACGACCTGCGCCATCTGCGGGTCGCACGGAGAGAGGAACGGCAATGGAAGTCCTGGCGGCGGCGGCCATCCTGGCAGCGGCGATCGTGTTCGCCTTCAACAGTCGCGCCCGGCACGCCCAGCCGCCCGTCCCGGCGACCGGCGCCGACCGCGAGGAGCTCGTCCGCCTGGAGGAGCGCTCCCACGCCCGCGCCGAGGAGCTCGACCGTCGTCAACGCGAGCTGGACGAACAGACGGAGGCATTAGAGGCCGAGCGCGAGCAGCTCGCCCGCCGGCGCCGCGAGCACGAGGAGGCGCTGGAGAGGATCTCCGGCCTCAGCGCGGGTCAGGCCAAGCAGCGCCTCATGACCGAGGTCACCGACCAGGTTCGCCACGAGTGCGCGCGCCACATCCGCCAGATCGAGGAGGAGACCAAGCGCGACGCCGAGCGCCGCGTGCGCTCGATCCTCTCGGTGGCCATGCAGCGCCTGGCCGGCAGCCACGCGGCGGAGACGACGGTCTCGGTGGTCCAGCTTCCCGCCGACGACATGAAGGGCCGGATCATCGGCCGGGAGGGGCGCAACATCCGCGCCCTGGAGAACATCACCGGCGTGGACTTCATCATCGACGACACGCCGAGCGCCGTGGTCCTCTCCGCCTTCGACGGCGTCCGCCGCGAGGTCGCGCGCATGACGCTGGAGAAGCTGATGAGCGACGGGCGCATCCATCCCGCCCGCATCGAGGAGACCTACTACCAGGCCAAGTCCGAGCTCGACGCCCACATCCAGAAGGCAGGCGAGCAGGCGGCGTTCGAGGCGGGCGTCCAGGGCCTGGACGTCGAGCTCATCACGACGCTCGGACGGCTGAAGTTCCGCACGAGCTACGGCCAGAACGTCCTCGCGCACTCCGTGGAGTGCGCCCAGCTCGGCGCGATGATGGCCGACGAGCTGGGCGCCAGCCCGAAGACCGCCGCGCGCGCCGCGCTGCTGCACGACATCGGCAAGGCCGTCTCCCACGAGGTCGAGGGACCGCACGCGCTGGTCGGCGGTGACCTGGCGCGGCGCCACGGCGAGGCCGAGGCGGTCGCGCACGCGATGGAGGCCCACCACAACGAGGTCGAGCCCCAGACCGTCGAGGCGGTGATCGTGCAGGCCGCCGACGCGCTGTCGGGCGCGCGCCCCGGTGCCCGCGGGGAGTCGCTGGAGCAGTACGTCAAGCGCCTGCGCAACCTCGAGCACATCGCCGCCCGCCACGAGGGCGTCGAGAAGGTCTACGCGATGCAGGCCGGTCGCGAGATCCGCGTGATGGTCACGCCCAACCGGATCGACGACGACGGCGCGATGCTGCTCTCCCGCGAGATCGCGCGCGAGATCGAGCGTGAGCTCGAGTACCCGGGGCAGATCAAGGTGACGGTCATCCGCGAGTCGCGGGCGGTGGAGTTCGCGAAGTGATCGGCCCGCGGCTCGGCGTCTGATCCGGCGCCGGTCCCGGGCATCTAGGCTCCAATGGCGATGAAGCGCTACCACGTCACCACGTTCGGCTGCCAGATGAACGAGCACGACTCCGAGCGGATGAAGGGCATGCTCGAGTCGCTGGGCTACGGCGAGGCGGCCGCTCCCGAGGACGCCGACGTCATCCTGTTCAACACCTGCTCGATCCGGGAGAAGGCCGACAGTCGCTTCGTCGCGCACCTCGGCCACGCCAAGCGCCTGAAGGCCGAGGATCCCCGCCGGATCGTCGGCGTCGGCGGCTGCTGGGCGCAGTCGGTCAAGGAGGAGGTCTTCGAGCGCTTCCCGTTCGTCGACGTCGCCTTCGGGCCCGGTCAGGTGCACAAGCTCGCCGAGTTCCTCACCAGCGACTCGCTCACCGCCCAGGGCTTCTTCGAGTTCGAGGGCTTCACCGGGCACCTGCCGGGCAAGCGCGCCCGCGAGTTCCAGGCCTGGGTGCAGATCTCGGTGGGCTGCAACTCGCGCTGCTCGTACTGCATCGTCCCGTCCACGCGCGGTCGGGAGGTCAGCCGGCCGGCCTCCGAGCTCGTCGAGGAGGTTCAGCGCCTGGCCGCCGAGGGCGTCCGCGAGGTCACGCTGCTGGGCCAGAACGTCAACTCCTATGGCCGCGACCTGCGCCCCGAGCGCACCAGCTTCGCGGAGCTCCTCCAGCGGCTCGACGCGATCGAGGGCATCGACCGCATCCGCTACACGAGCCCGCATCCCAAGGACATGCGCGAGGACGTCATCCGCGCCCACGCCGAGCTGGCATCGGTCTGCGAGCACATCCACCTGCCGCTGCAGTCCGGCTCGTCGCGGGTCCTCAAGGCGATGCGCCGCACCTACACGCGCGAGCGCTACCTCGACCGCGTCGCGCTGATCCGCGAGCACGTGCCCGACGCCGCGCTGACCACCGACGTGATCGTCGGCTTCCCGGGGGAGACCGAGGAGGACTTCGCCCGGACGCTCGCGGTCTGCGAGGAGGTCGGCTACGACGGCGCGTTCACGTTCGCCTACTCGCCGCGCCGCGGGACCGAGGCGGGCGCGATCACCGAGGGCCTCGTGGCGCACGAGGTCAAGGTCGAGCGCCTGCAGCGCCTGGTGGAGGTCGTCCAGCGCCGGGCCGCCGAGCGCGCCGAGCGCTTCGTCGGGCGCACCCTCGACGTGCTCGTCGAGGGCACCTCGCGCACGGACCCGTCGCGGCTGCGTGGCCGCTCGCGCCACAACAAGACCGTGAACTTCGGCGGGCTCGCCCTGCCGGGGGAGATCGTCGCGGTGCAGATCACGGGCGCGACGAGCCAGACGCTGGCCGGCGAGGAGCGCCTGCTGGCCCGCGCCGGCGCGCGGTAGTCCCGCGCCCGCCGCGTCAGCCCATCGGCGACGCGAGCTCCACGAGCGCGCCGTCGCAGTCGCGCACGTAGGCGACGGTCTGCCCCCACGGCTTCTCGACCGGCGCGTGGACGGCCACCGCGCCGGCCCCGACGGCGTCCTCGTAGGCGGCGGCCACGTCGTCGGTGACCAGCGCGACCTCGAAGGCGGGCGGCGGATCGTCCGGGCGCGTGGGGCGGGCGGTCAGGGCGCGCCCCTCGTTCGCGAAGTCCTCCTGAGCGAAGGAGAGCGCGACGGTGCCGGTGTCGAGCTCTCCGTAGGAGCCGCCCTCGGCGGCGAAGCGTGTCTTCAGGCCGAAGGCCCGCCCGTAGAACTCCAGCGTGCGGGCGACGTCGGGGACGAACAGGATCGTGTAGGCGTAGCGCATGCGCCGCAGTCTGCACGCGCGGGCGGCGCCGGTCTTGAAGGAAACGGTCAGGCTGCCGGGGCGAGCCGGGTCGGCGGGACGCCGGCCAGCTCCACGCACTCGCGGATCATGTGCGCCTGGTCGGCGTAGCCGGCGCTCAGCGCGCGCAGTGCCCACGGGTCGCCGCTGTGCTCCAGCAGCCGCCGCAGGCGCAGGACGCGCCCCAGCCGCTTGGGGCCGTAGCCGACGTGCGCGTGGAAGCGGCGGCGCAGCTGGCGCTCGCTGAGCGCAACGGCGCGAGCGAGGCGCGCAACGGGGACGGAGGGGTCGGCCGCCAGTGCCGTCGCCGCCGCCCGCACGGCCGGGTCGGGGTCGGCGGCGTCGGGCAGGCGCGCGACGAGCGCATCGCGCAGTGCGATCAGCGCCGTCGCGGCGTCGGGGGCCTGCGCGACCGGCCCGGCGGCGTCGCGGCCCCACAGCTCGGCGAGCGGCACGTGCAGGTTCAGCAGCTCCGCCGCGGGCAGGCCCAGCAGCGCGGCGGCCGCGCCCGGATGAAACCGGATGCCGGCGGCGAAGCCGCGCGCGGGCAGCGGCGCCATGAACGCCGTGGTCGCCGGGCCGGCGACCGTCGGCTCGGCGCCCGCGCCCAGCACCAGGTCGATGCAGCCGTCGGGCAGCACGCGGTGATCAAGCAGCGGGTCGTCGCAGGTCAGGGTCCAGCCGCACTCGACCAGGCCGGTCAGGGCCGGCGGCGGGCGGTGCTCGGCGTAGCGCGCGCCGCTCACGACCGCTCGCCGGTCACGACGAGGTCCAGATGGTCGGTTGGGTCCACTGACTCCGATGCTACCCAGCCCGTCCGACCCATGTGCGAACATGTGTTCGTGCGCTGGGACAATCTGAGGATCGACGCGGACGAGGACGGGGCCCGCCTGCCGGGCTACCGCGACCCCGCCGTGGTGCGCCGATTCGACGCACCCGAGGCCCTCGACATGCGTTTCTACGAGGTCCGCGCGAAGTCCGCCCTGAACCGTGTGCCCGCGGCATCGCGCATGCCGTTCCGGTGGACGATCAACCCGTACAGAGGTTGCGCCCATGCCTGCCTCTACTGCGCATGGGGCGAAACCCCGATTCTCATGGCCGACGGACGTACGCGCGCGCTGGCCAAATTGGCGGTCGGCGACGAGATCTACGGCACGGTGATGCGGGGGAGGTACCGGCGTTACGCGAAGACGCAGGTCCTCGCGCACTGGTCGACGGTGAAGCCGGCGTACCGGGTGCAGCTCGGCGACGGCACGGAGCTCATCGCAAGCGGCGACCACCGGTTCCTGACCGAGGGACGCGGGTGGAAGCACGTGACCGGCGCGCAGCAGGGCGCGGCGCGGCGCCCGCACCTCACGCTCGGCAACAGCCTGATGGGCACGGGACAGTTCACGGAGACACCGAAGCGGAGCGACGACTACGAACGCGGCTACCTCTGCGGCATGATCCGCGGCGACGGGCACATCGGTGACTACTCATACGCGCGGCCAGGCTTGCGCCCGACCCGAGTGTGCAGCTTCCGTCTGGCACTCGCCGACTGGGAGGGGCTCGTGCGCACCGAGGACTACCTGCTCGGCTACGGGGTCTACACGAACGCCCGCGTCTTCCAGGCGGCGACCGCCACGCATCGCCGGGTGCTTGCGATCGGCACCAGCCGCCGGCGGTCGGTCGAGCGCGTGCGCGAGCTCACCGTTTGGCCGCTGTCGCCCACCGACGAGTGGCGCCGGGGCTTCCTCGCCGGCATCTTCGACGCGGAGGGCCACCGCGGGGGGTCGGCAATCCGTATCACCAACGGTGACCCGGTCATCCTCGGCTGGACCGAGTCGAGCCTTCGGCACTTCCGTTTCGACACGGTGATTGAGCGCGCCGGCGCGAACGGGGTGCGCAACGTGCGGATCCTGGGCGGCCTTCAGGAGCACCTGCGCTTCTTCCACCTCACCGATCCCGCCATCACGCGCAAGCGCTCGATGGAGGGCATAGCGATCAAGACCGCGTCTGACCTCGATGTCATGTCGATCGAGCCGCTGGGCCACGCGATGCGCCTGTACGACATCACCACCGGCACCGGCGACTTCATCGCCAACGGCGTTGTCAGCCACAACTGCTTCGCCCGCCCCACGCACACGTATCTGGACTTCGACGCGGACCGCGACTTCGACCGCGAGATCGTCGTGAAGGTCAACGTGCCGGAGGTCGTGCGGGCGGAGCTGGCGCGGCCGTCGTGGAAGGGCGAGCACGTCGCGATGGGGACGAACACCGACCCCTACCAGTGGGTCGAGTCGCGCTACAAGCTCATGCCCGGGATCTGGGAGGCGATGCGCGACGCGCGCAACCCGTGCTCGATCCTCACGAAGTCACCCCTGCTGCTGCGCGACCTGCCGCTGATGCAGGAGATCGCCGCGGTCACGCAGATCAGCGCGAACCTGTCGATCCCCACGCTGGACGCCAAGGCGTGGCGCGCGACCGAGCCGCACACGCCGCATCCCCGCGCGCGGCTGGAGGCGGTCGCCGAGCTCAACCGGGCGGGGATACCGACCGGCGTGCTCGTCGCGCCGCTCATGCCCGGGATCAACGACGCGCCCGAGCAGGTGGAGCCGCTGCTGGAGGCCATCGCCGAGGCGGGCGCCACCGGGGTCGGCGGCATCGCGTTACACCTGCGCGGCGAGGTCCGGCAGATCTTCTTCGACTGGCTGCGCGCGCACCGGCCCGATCTGCTGGAGCGCTACGAGGAGCTCTACGCCCGCGGCGCCTACGCGCCGCACGCCGAGCGCCGGCGCCTCGCGGCCCTGCTGAGCCACAACGCGCTGCCGCCGCCCAGCCGCTTCCGGATTCCTGACCCCCGGCCCGAGCGCGACGCCGACGGCCCCGCCGGCGAACCCGGGCGGCAGCCGGATGCGGTTCAGAGAACGCTGTTCTGAGAGCTGATGCTGCCGCCGTCCTGCCGAACTGTTGCTCTACAACAGCAGGGCAGGACGACGGGAGGACCGCCCGCGCTACCGCTTGTCGCGCTGCCCCTTCTCCATGTTGGCCGCGAGCTTGGCGCCGCCGAGCTTGCGGGTCACCGCGGCGGACAGGTCGGGCACGATGTTGGCCACCGAGGAGCCCAGGCGCAGCCCGACCGGCGCCACGTCGACCTCGCCGCGGTTGCGCTCGATCGCGCGCAGGGTGGCGTCCGCGACCTGCTCGGGCGACTTGGTGCCCACGCCCGCCGGAAGCTTGGCGCCCGACTCGGCGAACATCCCGGCGCCGTGGATGAAGCCGGGCATGATCGTCGAGACCCCGACGCCGCTGTCGTGCAACTCGGCGCGCAGCGCGCTCGCGAAGCCGCGCAGGCCGAACTTCGTCGCGTTGTACAGCGAGCTGCCCGCCGTCGCCGCCTTGCCCGCCAGTGAGGACATGAAGACGATGTGGCCCGAGCCACGGGCCACCATGGCCGGCGACAGCGCGTGGGCGAGCAGGACCGGCGCGAGCAGGTTGACGTTCAGGGCACGCTCGATCTGCTCGGGCTCGTAGATCTCCAGGCGCCCCGACGCCGGCAGCCCGGCGTTGGCGACGAGCACGTCGGTGTCCGTGTGGGCCGCCGCCAGCGCGCGGACCGCGTCGGGATCGGAGAGGTCGACCGCCTCGACGGTCGCGCCGAGCTCGGCGGCCAGGTCCTCGAGCACGTCGGCGCGCCGGCCGGAGAGCACCAGGTGCGCCCCCGCGCCGTGCAGCCGGCGCGCGATCGCCTGCCCGAGGCCGCCCGTCGCGCCGGTGAGCAGGACCTTCGCGCCGGAGACGTTCACGGCGCGAACACCGCCACGGTCGCCGTGAAGCCATGCAGGAAGCTCTCCCCGCCCACGGGCCCGATCTCGCCGGCGGCGAAGAAGCCGGCCACCGGCGTGTCGTCGAGCTCCTGGGCGAGCGCCATCGCGTCGTGGTCGGTGTGGCCGAACATGCCGCGGCCGCGGCCGTTGCAGGTGAACATCAGCGCCCCCGCCGGCGCATCGCCGCCCAGCGCGGTGCGCCGCAGCTTGAGCGCCTCGTGCAGGTCGCTGTCGGCGGAGGCGGCGTCGCGCGCGTGGACGCGCACCACCTGGCCGGGCTCCACGTTGGCCCCGACCGCGATCGTTCCGGTGTCCGGGTCGCCGCCCAGCACCCCGCGCACCAGGAAGTCGCCGTGCAGGTAGTCGGGCTGGCCGCTCTCGACGACGATCCCCAGCAGGAGGCCCTGGGCCAGGATCGCGCGCTCGTCCTCCTCCAGCTCCTCGATCACGCCGCTGAGCGTCTCCAGTGCGGGCCGGCCCGCCAGCTCATGGATGATCCGCCCCTCGCTGGCGGTGATCGTCAGCTCAGGGCCCACCGGCGTGGCGCCCTGCGAGACGCAGGGCAGCAGCTCGACCCCGTCGAAGCGCAGCCCGATCGCGCCGCTGTTGACGACCTGCTCGCCGAGGAACAGCGCCGCTTCGCCGTCCGCCGTCCGGCCGCTGGAGAGGCCGCCCAGCACGGGGACGCCCGGCGCGCGCTCGTGCAGCTCGCCGAGCACGCCGTCGGTGGGGAAGGAGTAGGGGTCCGGGAGCAGGATCACGCCGCCGGCCCCGTCGAGGTCGGGCATGCCGCCCACCGCGACGCCGCCGTCGACCTCGTGCACCTCGGCGTGGAAGGCGGAGACCTCGCCCTCGGCGAAGGAGGCCGCCCAGACCGCGACCGCGGTGCCGTTCTCGATCTCGCGCCCGTCGCCCAGCACGCCGCCGGCCCCGCAACCGACCAGCACCTCGGGCGCGAGCGTCTCGTGCACGGCCTCGAGCGTCGCCTCGGGCGCCGCGAGATGGGCCCCGGACGCGAACACCACGGCGAGGTCGATCGCGGCGTCGTCCAGCGCAGCGGCAACCTGCTGGGCCGCCTCGACCGCGCCGAGCCGGGGATTGTCGCCGGTCGCCAGCGCCGAGGCGATGCGCACGCTCATGCCCCGACCTTACCCACCGCGGCGCGCATCCCATACTCCAGGCGTGCGCGAGCGCGTCCTCGCCCTGTTCGGGCCCACGGCCGTCGGCAAGACCGACGTGGCGCTCGCCCTCGCGCAGCGCCTGCGCGAGCGCGGGGAGCATCCCGTCGCCGTCTCCGCGGACGCGCTGCAGGTCTACGCCGGGCTCGAGACGCTCACCGGCGTCCCCGATGCCGCGCAGCGCGCCCGCCTGGAGCATCGGCTCGTCTCGCTGGTGCCGGTGGACGCCCGCTTCTCCGTAGCCGAGTACGCACAGCTCGCCCACGCGGAGATCGACGGCCTGCTCGCGCAGGGCGCGACCCCGATCGTGGTCGGCGGTACCGGCCTGTATCTGCGCGCCGCGCTGGCCGAGCTCGAGCTGCGCCCGCCCCCGCCCGAGGGCGTCCGCGAGCGCCGGGTGGCCGAGCTGCTGCGCCGCGGCCCGGAGGCGCTGCACGCCGAGCTCGCCCGCGCGGCCCCCTGGGCGGCCGAGGGGATCGACCCGCGCGACCGCCACCGGGTCGTGCGCGCGCTCGAGCTCCTCGACCAGGGCGCGCTCGAGCCCCCCCAGGGCCCCAACCGGCTGTGGACGCAGGACACGCGCCACCCCACGCGCCTGATCGGGCTGACCATGCAGCGCGACGCCCTCTACGAGCGCATCGACCGGCGCGTGGACGCCATGGTCGCCGCCGGGGCCGCCGAGGAGGTGCGCCGCGCCCACGCGGCGGGCGCCTCGAACACCGCCCGCGCGGCGCTCGGCTTCGAGGAGCTGCTGACCGGCGACGTGGACGCGATGAAGCGCCGGACGCGCAACTACGCCCGCCGCCAGCTCACCTGGATGCGCAAGCTCGCCGGGGTGCGGGTCTGCGACGTCACCGCGCGCACCCCGGAGGAGGTCGCGGCGGCCGTAGACTCCGCGCCCGCATGACCACCGTCCCGTTCGAGAAGTGGCAGGCGCTGGGCAACGACTACCTCATCGTCGAGGGTCCCGACCTGCCCTTCGAGCTCACGCCCGCCCGCGTCCAGCGCATCTGCGACCCGCACACGGGCGTCGGGGCCGACGGCATCCTGGTCCTGTCCGAGCCCGACGAGGAGGGCTTCGTCGCCCGGCTGCGGATCTTCAACCCCGACGGCTCGGAGGCCGAGCTGTCGGGCAACGGCGCTCGGGAGGCGGTGCTGTACCTGCGCCGCGCCGGCTGGACGGACGCCGACCAGTTCTCCATCCAGACCGCCGCCGGGGAGATCCGCCCCACGATCACGGGGCCGTCGACCTGCACGGTGGACATGGGCCGCGCGCGGACGGCGTCCGCGGACTTCCCCTCCGGCGAGCCCGACGGCCGCGGCACCCTCACCGCCGGCGACCGCGAGTGGCACTTCCAGCACGTGGCGGTGGGCAACCCGCAGTGCGCGATCCACCATCCCGACCGCGACGAGCTCGAGCGGCTGGACCTGCCCGCGATCGGCCCGCAGATCGAGCGCCACGAGCTGTTCCCGCGGCGCACGAACGTGTCCTGGTTCGCCGAGGTGCAGCCGGGCGTCATCCGCGCGCGGATCTTCGAGCGCGGGGTGGGGGAGACGATGTCCTCGGGGACGGGGGCCAGCGGCGCGGCCGTGGCCTACGTGCTGCGCGGCGGCGACTCGCCGGTCACCGTCACGCTGGACGGGGGTGACCTCGTCGTCGAGGTCGAGGAGGACCTGCACCTGAACCTGAGCGGCTGGGCCGTCCCGGTGTACCGGGGCGAGCTGGCCGACGACTTCGCCGAGGAGCTTGCGAGCACATGAAGCCCAGCCGCCGCCTGGACCGCATCCCGCCGTACCTGTTCGCCGAGCTCGAGCGCAAGATCGCCGCCAAGCGCGCCGCCGGCGTGGACGTCATCTCGCTGGGGATCGGGGACCCGGACCGGCCAACCCCCGCCATCGTCGTCGACGCGATGCAGGAGGCGGTGACCGAGCCCGAGACCCACCGCTACCCCTCCAACCGCGGGCGCGCGGACTTCCGCGAGGCGGTCGCGGACTTCTACGCGCGGCGCTTCGACGTCGAGCTCGACCCCGACACCGAGGTCATGCCCGCCATCGGCGCCAAGGAGTGCATCTTCAACCTCAACCTGGCCTACCTGGACCCCGGCACGGCGGCGCTGTCCGCCGACCCCGGCTACCCGGTGTACACCGGCGGCCCGCTGCTCGCCGGCGGCGACGTCGTCCTCATGCCCCTGGTGCCAGAGCGCGGCTTCATGCCCGACCTGGAGGCGATCGCCGACGCCGACCGCGACCGGGCCCGCCTGATGTTCTTCAACTACCCCAACAACCCCACCGGCGCCGTCGTGCGCGATGGCTTCTTCTCCGACGTCGTCTCCTACGTGCGCGGCACGGACATCCTCGCGGTGCACGACAACGCGTACTCCGAGACGACGTACGACGGCTACCGCGCCCCCTCGTTCCTGGCCACGCGCGGCGCCAAGGAGGTCGGCGTCGAGGTCTTCTCGCTGTCCAAGGGCTACAACATGACCGGCTGGCGCTGTGCGGCCATCGTGGGCAACGCCGAGGCGATCGACCACTACTGGCGGCTGAAGACGAACATCGACTCGGGGCTGTTCGAGGCGGTGCAGCTCGCGGGCGTCGCCGCGCTGAGCCCGGACACCGACGGCGACAAGCGCGAGATGAACGCGCTGTACACCCGCCGGCGCGACCTGGTCATCGACGCGCTGCACGGGATCGGGGTGCGGGTCAAGCCGCCGAAGGGCACGATCTACGTCTGGGCCCCGGTGCCCGCGGGCTTCGACAGCGCGGCGGCCTACTGCGAGCACGTGCTCGACGAGGCCGGGGTGGCCCTGTCGCCGGGCGGGGCCTACGGGCCCAACGGCGAGGGCTTCTTCCGGATCTCGCTCACCACCCCCGACGACCGCCTCGTCGAGGCCGTGGAGCGCCTCGGCCGGCTGGCGGTCTGACGGCCGGGCGTGCGCTTCTGCGGCATCGACGTCTCGGCCTCGCCCGGCAACCAGCAGCTGTGCACGCTGCACGAGCGCCGGGGGCCCGAGGGCGTCGAGCTCGTCACCACGTTCTACGAGCCCGGCGACGTGGACTCGGTGGCGCGCACCGTGCTGGGCTTCGGCGGCGAGGCGGTCGCGGCGATCGACGCGCCCTCGGGGCACCGCCTGGACCTGCTGGCCGCGGGGTCGGAGCTGCGCGCGACGCTGGGGCTGCCCGACGGGCGCTTCGAGCGCCATCGCGTCTGCGACGCGCTGCTGTTCCGCCGCCGGCTGCCGCTGTATCCGGTGCCCGCCGCCAACCAGGCGCTCGCCGCCTGGGAGCGCTGGATCGGCGTCGGCTTCGAGATGTTCGCCGGGCTCGGCGCGCTCGGGACGTTCCGCCCGGCTGCGGACGCGGTCCAGGGCGCGGTGGGGGAGGGGTCGATGCGCTTCGGTCGGGTGTGCGAGACCTATCCGGACGCGGTGTTCTGCGCGCTGCTCGGCCACCGCCCGCCGCCCAAGCGCACGCCCTGGGGCCTGCAGCAGCGCATCGTCGCGCTGCGGATGCGCGGCGTCGTGGACGCCGACGGCGGGCTGTGGCACCGGACGCTCGACGAGCTGGACGCGTGCGCCGCGGCCTACGCGGCGTCGGTGCTGGCCACCGGCGGCGGCTCCTGGGTGGGCGACCCGCGGGAGGGCGTCATCGTGCTCCCGGTCCCCGAGCTGCTGGATCGCTACGACCCGCGGCCCCCGCCCAAGCGCGAGAAGCTGGCCTAGCCGCGCGTGGCCGTCGGTGGCCCGGACCGCGCGGCCCGGGCTAGAGTCGGCTCACCCGTTCGTCGACCCGGCAGAAGGAGCGATCCCATGAGCGTGCTCGTCACCGCGCTGATCCCCGCCGACACCGAGCAGTTCCGGTCCTGGATAACGTCCGATACCGAGACGACCGACCGACTCAGCGAGCGTGCGCGGGCGCAGGGGTGCGCCCACCACTGCTTCGCCGTAGGCGACGGCCAGGTGCTCGTGGTCGACGAATGGGAGAGCGCGGAGGCGTTCGAGAAGTTCTTCGCCGACCCGGACGTGGGCGCCGCGCTGCAGGGCGCCGGCGCGCAGGGACCTCCGGTGGTCTCGTTCTACGAGGTGATCGAGGCCGACCGGTTCTGAGCGCGGCGCGTCGGGTCCTGGTGGTAGGCGTGCACGACCGCGTGGCCCCTGCCGCGTGAGAGCAGCCAGCGGTTGACCGGGTACGCCGCGACGCCGGCGATGACCAGCGCCACCGCGAGGCTGCCCCAGAAGCGGAAGTTGTCCAGCCCCGCCTCCATGGCGCCCGGGATCTGCAGCATGATCGCGTTGTCGACGATCTCCATGATCGTGATCGAGATCGTGTCCGAGGCGAGCGCGATCGGAAGCACCGCGGCGAGGGTCATCCCGGAGCGCAGCAGCGGCAGGCTGGTCAGCGAGTAGCCGAAGAAGAACGCCAGCAGCACGGCGAGCGCGATCGTCTCGAGGTCCGACCAGCCGAGCGCGGTGCCGATCACCATGCCCAGCACCTCGCCGATGGCGCAGCCGGTCAGGCAGTGCGCCGTCGCGCTGAGCGCCAGCGCGTTCAGCGAACGCTCGGCGCCGTGTCGGTGCGCATGCTCTGCGGTTGCGTCGGTGGCCATGGTTCAGCTCCTCCACTAGGTCGGACGGTGCCGTTCCGCATACCCCTATAGGGTATCAATCGCATACCTTCGCCCGATGCTGCTCTACGACAACCCCGTGTCGGGCAACTGCTACAAGGTCCGGCTGCTGGCGGCCCACCTCGGGATGGACTACGAGCGCCGCGAGGTCGACGTGGTCGACCGCTCCGGGCGCCCCGAGCTGCTCGGCGACCTGAACCCCGCGCTGCGCGTCCCGGTCCTGGTGCTGGACGATGGCCGCTCGCTGGCCGAGTCCAACGCGATCCTGGCCTACCTCGCCGATGACACCCCGTTCCTGCCGGCCGAGCGCTTCGCGCGCGCGCAGGTCCTGCAGTGGCTGTTCTTCGAGCAGTACAGCCACGAGCCGTACATCGCGGTCGTGATCTACTGGACCAACTACGCGGCTGATCCGCCGCCCGCGGCCAAGATCGAGTCCCGCCGCGTGCCCGGGCGCTTCGCCCTGGCCGCGATGGAGCGCCACCTGACCGGCCGCACGTACCTGGTCGGCGACCGCTGCACGATCGCCGACCTCGCGCTGTTCGCCTACACCCACCGCGCCCACGTCGGCGGCTTCGACCTCACCGGGCTGCCCGCGGTGAACGCCTGGCTGGACCGGGTCGCCGCCGAGCCCGGGCACGTCGCGATCGACGCGTAGCGGAGCCGGATCCCGCTCTAGACTCAAGGCATGCCCTCCACCCGCAACGGCCGTCCCGGAGAGACCCGCTACCGCCCGACCGGCGTCGAGCCCGGCCGGGCCAAGCAGCGCGCGTTCTGCATCGCCGCCCTGCCCGAGGGCGACGACCTGTCCGAGCTGCGCGAGCTGCTGCGCACGGCCGGCGTGGCCGTGGTGGGGGAGGCCGTCCAGCACCGCGAGAAGCCCCACCCCAACACGTACCTCGGACCCGGCAAGGTGGAGGAGGTCAAGGCCCTGGCCAAGGCGGCCGACGCCAACGTGGTCGTCTGCGACGACGAGCTCTCGCCGCGCCAGGAGCGCAACCTGGAGGCGGCGCTCGAGCTGCCCGTCGTGGACCGCACGACGGTGATCCTCGACATCTTCGCCGGCCACGCCCACAGCGCGGAGGGCAAGCTCCAGGTCGAGCTGGCCCAGCTGTCCTACAACCTCGCGCGGATGCGCGGCCTGTGGACGCATCTCGAGCGCCTCGGCGCGAGCGCGGCGCAGCCGGGCATCGGCACCCGCGGACCGGGCGAGACGCAGATCGAGACCGACCGCCGGCTGGCGCGCGACCGGATCACCGCCCTGCGGCGCAAGCTCGCGGGCGTCTCCAGCTCCCGCGCGGTGATGCGGGCCGAGCGCGAGCGCGCGCACCTGCCCCAGGTCGCGCTGGCGGGCTACACGAACGCGGGCAAGTCGACGCTGCTCAACCAGCTCACGGGCGCCGAGGTCGGCGTGCGCGACCGGCTGTTCCACACGCTGGACCCCACCACGCGCGAGCTGCGCCTCAGCGGCCGTCCCTACCTGCTCACCGACACGGTCGGCTTCATCCGCAAGCTCCCCCATCAGCTCGTCGACGCCTTCGCGGCGACGCTGACCGAGACCCGCGACGCCGACCTCATCCTCCACGTGGTCGACGCCTCGGCCGACGAGGCGGAGATGACCGAGATGCTCCGCGCGGTCGACAGCGTGCTCGAGGGCATCGGCGCCGGCTCGCGGCCGCGCCTGCTGGTGCTCAACAAGGCCGACGCGCTGGACGCCGAGCGCCGCACCGAGCTGCGGTACGCACATCCCGACGGGGTGCTGGTCTCCGCCCTGACCGGCGAGGGCCTCGACGCGCTCGGCGATCGCATCGAGCAGGAGTTCCGCCGGACGCTGCGCGCGGTCGAGCTGCTCGTGCCCTACGCCGAGGGCGGCCGACTGGCCGAGCTGCACGACGCCGCCGGCGAGCTCGAGCGCACCGACACGCCCGAGGGCGTCCGGGTCCGCGCCCGGCTTCCGGCCCCCGTGGCCGAGCGCTTCGAGCGCTTCGCCGTCAACGGCGCGGGCTCTGCGCCGGACGCCGGCGGCGGCGCGTGAGGCTCGCCGTCCGCCGGATGCACCCGGCGGCGATGCTGCCGGCGCGCACCCACGACGGCGACGCCGGCTACGACCTGCACGCGCTCGAGGCGGTCACGATCGAGCCCGGCGCCCGCGCCCTGTTGCACACCGGCATCCAGATCGAGCTTCCCGCCCGCCACGCCGGCCTGGTGCTGCCGCGCTCGGGCCTGGCGGCGCGCCACGGCGTCACGCTGGTCAATTCCCCCGGGCTCATCGACGCGGGCTACCGCGGCGAGATCCGGGTCCTCCTGCTGAACACCGACCGGCACGCGGCGTTCGTCGCCGCGGCCGGCGACCGGATCGCCCAGCTGGTGATCATCCCGGTCGAGACGCCCGACGTCGTCGAGGTCGATCAGCTCGCCGCGTCGGCGCGCGGAGCGGGCGGCTTCGGCTCCAGCGGCGTCTGACGCCGACCGCGACCCGGGGCCCGGTCAGGCCAGGGCCGGTGCCGGAGCCTTGCCGTCGGCGCCTGCGGCGTGCGCCGGCTCGACGGCGCGAGACGGCGCCGCGGCACCGCCCAGGGCGTGGAGCTCCTCCTCCAGCAGCGCGGGCAGGTCGTGCACGCCGCCCAGGGCGACGGGGTCGGCGTAGCAGCCGAAGAACAGCTCCTGCACGAGCCGTCCACGGGCGACAGGCGCCCGCCGCGGTCGATCTGCGCCGCGGTCATACCGGTGCTCCGGTGCGGGTCGGTGCGCGCGGCGCGGTGCGCGGCGCGCCCACGTCGCTCAGGTGCGTGGCCTCCAGGCGCCGTCGCGACCGCGTCGCGCGCCGGGGCTGCAGCGCGCGCACCTCCTGTGCAAGCAGCTGTGGCAGCCGCGTGACCTCGGGGAGCGCGTCGGGGTCGGCGTAGGCGCCGAAGTGCAGATGGTCGTCGTAGGTGAGCATCCCGATCGAGAGCGTGTGCTGCTCGGCGATCGGGATCACCGGGTAGATCTCCTCCACCCGCGCGCCCAGGATCGACAGCGCCCCGCGCGGAGCCCGGACGCTGGAGATCGTGAGGTTGAACGCGCGCGACGCGGCGCCGGCGCGCAGGACCGCCCCGCGCAGCGCGTGGGGCACGAGCGTCAGGCCACAGAGCAGCGCCTCGGCGCCCGCGGGGCGCCCGGCGCGCTTGAAGCGCTCGGTCTGGGTGCGGACCTGCTCGAGGCGGGCCGTCGGCGATGCGAGCTGCAGCGGCAGCCAGACCGCGGCGATCGAGACGCGGTTGCCCAGGCCGCCCTGCTCGTGGCGGCCGCGCATGTCGACCGGGATCATCGCCTTGAGCGGCTCGGCGGGCTCACCGCGCTCGGCGGCCAGCGTGCGCAGCGCCCCGGCGACGACCGCCAGGCCGACGTCGTTGCGCGTCGCGGCGCCGGCCCAGGACACGGAGCGCAGGTCGGCCAGCGCGGCACGGTGGCCCACCAGCGTGCGCCGCGGCCCGAGGGGAAGGTTGAGCCGGCTGTCCGGGCCGCGCGGCAGCAGGTCCTCGGCGAGGGTGCGGCCGATGCGTCTCGCATCGCGCACGACGCGGCGGGCGCTGGAGCGGGGCCGGACGGCGGCGCGAGCCACGTCGTACGCCGCGCGCGTCGTCCGCTCGGCGCCGTGCAGGACCGGGTCCAGCGCGCGCTGCGTCGCGCTCGGCGCCGGCTCGGCGCTCCAGGGCTCCAGCGCGGCACCGGCCTCGTCGCCGTCGGCGTCGAGCACGAGCGTGGCGATCACCAGGGCCGCGGCGCCGTCGGCCATTGCGTGGTGCACGCGCCCGACGAGCGCCGAGCGCCCGTCCCGGAGGCGAGGGACGAACGCGATCTGCCACAGCGGCCGCGCGCGGTCCAGCGGTCGCGACAGCAGCGCGTCGCGCAGCTCTGCGAAGCGCGACGGGCTGACGGGGTCGTCGGGACCGCTGAGCGCCACCACGTGGGCGGTCAGGTCGAAGCGGGTGTCGTCCACCCAGCGGGGCTCGCCGAGTCCGAGCGGCGCGAGCAGCAGACGCTGGCGACAGCGCGGCACCTGTTGCATCCGGCTGGCCGCGCGTGCGCGCAGCGCCTCGATCGTGGGGCGCTCGGCGCCCGCCGGCGCCGAGCAGATCGAGCTCCAGCCCACATGCATGTGCGCCTCCGGCGACTCCAGGTGCAGAAACGACGCGTCGACCGCTGACAGGCGCTGGCCGTGGCCCGGCATGCGCGGGCTCAGGCCGCCTTGCGCTCGGGCTCGGCCGCGGCCCAGCGCGGTCGCGCGGCCTTGCCCCAGCGGGCCTGGTGGGCGTAGTCCATCAGCAGCGGGAAGTACTCGGCCAGCGGCGGCGCCCGGAAGCCCAGCGCCCGGCCGCGCTGCGCGTCGAAGAGCAGGCGCGAGCGGAAGTACGGCACGAACACGCCGGCGCGCTGCTCGGTCCTGGGGTCCTCGCCCGCGGCCACGAAGAGCGGCGGGTGGCGGCCGAAGGCGCCGGCGGCCATGCCGGCCAGCTCGCGGTTGGTCACCGCGTCGTCGCCCGCCACGGCGTGCAGCGTGCCGCAGCGCACGGGGCCCTCGAGCAGCGTGAACAGGGCGTCGGCGACCGTGTCGATGCAGACGATGTCCACCCGGCCTTCGGGATCGGCGGGGACGGTGGGCAGCAGGTTGCGCGCGAAGGCCAGCAGCGGCCAGTAGATGACGTTGAACGCGGGGGTCCAGCCGGTGACGCTGTCGCCCACGATGATGCTCGGGCGCAGGATCGCGGCGGGCAGGCCGCTTGAGTGCACGACGGCCTCGGCCTCGAGCTTCGTGCGCTCGTAGGTGTTGCGAAAGCCCTGTCCGACATCGCCCTGGCGCTCGCGAACGCGACCGGCGCGGTCTCCGGCGACGTAGGCGGTCGAGACGTGGACGACGCGCTCCAGCGCACCGCGGTCGGAGGCCTCCCGGGCGAGGTCCATGACGCCGCGCGTGCCCTCGACGTTGATGCGCCGCGCGTCGGAGAGCTCCTGGTCGAAGCTGACCGACGCCGCGCAGTGCGCGACGGCCTCGATCTGGCTCGCCAGCCGGTCGCGCGTGGCGGCGGAGAGCCCCAGGCCGGGGCGCTCGAGGTCCGCGGCGACCGCGCGCACGCGGCCGCGTACGCGCCGGGCCTCTCCCGGTGCAAACAGCGTGTCCAGGACCCCGTCGATGCGCGCGCCGGCCGCGCGGTCGTCTGCAGCGCGCACCAGCGTCACGATCTCGCGATCGGTGCGCTCGAGCAGGCGCACGAGCAGCTCCATGCCCACGAAGCCGGTGGCGCCGGTGACCAGGACGGGACCGCGGCTCACAGCGGGATGTTCCGGTTGGCCGGACGCGGGCGCTCGGAGGACGCCAGCATCTGCAGCGACGCGGCGAGGCGCCGGCGTGTGCCCGACGGCGGCACGATCTCGTCGATCACGCCCTCCTCGGCGGCGGTCGATGCGACGAGGTGCTCGCGCGTGTAGCGGTCGGCGAAGTCCGCGCGGGCCTGGACGGGATCGTCCGCCGCCTTGATCTCGCGGCGGTGGACCAGATCCACGGCCTGCTTGGGCCCCATGACGCCCATCTGCGCCTGCGGCCAGGCGAGGACGAGGTCGGCGCCCAGCTCGCGGCTGTTCATGGCGATGAACGCGCCGCCGAACGCCTTGCGCAGCACGACCGTCACGCGCGGCACCGTCGCGGCGGCGAAGGCGTGGACGAGCTTGGCCCCGTGGCGGATGACGCCGATCTTCTCCTGGCCGGTGCCGGGCAGGAAGCCGGGGGTGTCGACGAGCACGACCAGCGGAATCCCGTACAGGTCGCAGGTGCGCACGAAGCGGGCGCCCTTCGTCGCCGAGTCGGCGTCGAGCACGCCGCCGAGGTACCGCGGCTGGTTGGCGACGATGCCCACCGCGCGCCCGTCCAGGCGCGCGAAGCCGGTGACGATGTTGCGCGCCCAGCGGGGGCTCACCTCCAGCAGCCGGCCGCCGTCCACCAGGGTGCGCACGACGTCGCGCACGTCGTAGACCCTGCGCGGCGACTCGGGCACCGCGCCGTCGGGCGAGCCCTCGAACGGATCGAGCGTCGGCCAGCGGCGCTGCTGCTCCGTGGCGTGCTGGGGCAGGTAATCGAGCAGGTCGCGCACGAGCCAGGCGGCGTCGAGGTCGCCGTCGGCGCCGAGCTGGCAGACGCCGTTGCGGTCGTGCACCTTGGGACCGCCGAGCGTGATGCCGTCGACGTCCTCGCCCATGACCTCCTTGACCACGCCGGGACCGGTCAGGAACATCGACGCCCGTTGCGTCATCACCACGAAGTCGGTCAGCGCGGGGGAGTAGGAGCCGCCGCCCGCCGAGGCGCCGCAGATGACCGAGATCTGGGGGACCTGGCCGGACAGCTCGACGTTCGCCTTGAAGATGCGCCCGTAGCCCGACAGCGCGGCGACGCCCTCCTGCAGGCGCGCGCCGGCGGACTCGATGAAGCCGACGACCGGGATGCGCGCCCGGCCGGCGGTCTGCAGCACGCGGCAGATCGTGTCGGCGTGCACCTCGCCGAGCGAGCCGCCCATGTAGCCCGGGTCCTGGGCGTAGCAGGCGATCGGGCGCCCATCCACGCGGCCGGTGGCGCCGACCACGCCGTCGCCGGCGCTGGTGCGCTCGCCCATGCGCCGCGACACGACCTCGCCGCGGATGAGCTGCAGCGAGTCGGGATCGCACAGCGCCTCGAGGCGCTCGAGCGGGGCGAGCTTCTCGTCGGAACGGGGAACGAGGGAGAGGGTGCTCATGCGGCCTCCAGGCGGATCTGCTCCACCAGCGTGTCGAGGGTGGCGGCGCTCGCGCCCTTGATGCAGCGCGGCGCAAGCTTGGCGAGGACGCGACCGGGCCCTGCGTCCACGAACGTCCGTGCGCCGAAGGCGTCGAGCGCGGTCATCGTGTCGCGCCAGCGCACCGGTCCGACGAGGGCGTCGGCCAGCTCGGACGCGGGGTCGGCGAACGGCGCGCCGGTCGCGCAGGAGATGACCGGGATCTGCGGCTCGGAGAACTCGACCTCGGCCAGCGCCGCCCGGAAGGGCGCGACGGCGGCCTGCATCTGCGGGGAGTGAAAGGCGCCCGCCACGTCGAGCGGCACGGCGCGCAGCCCGTCGGCAAGGGCGGCGGCTCGGGCGGTATCGAGATCGCCGGGGGCGCCGGAGAGCACGACCTGGCCCGGTGCGTTGTCGTTGGCCACGCTCACCCCGTGGCGGGCGGCGAGCGCCGAGGCCTGTGCGGGCGTGGCGCCCAGCAGGGCGAGCATGGTCCCGCCGCCCGACGCGGCTGCGGCCTCGGCCATGAGGCGCCCGCGCAGCACCACGAGGCGCAGCGCGTCGACCGGGTCCAGGGCGCCGGCGGCGGCGAGCGCGGACAGCTCGCCGAGCGAGTGCCCGGCCAGCGCGACGGGATCGACGCGGTCGCGCAGGCGCGCCCAGCCGGCCAGGGAGGCGCACAGGATCGCGGGCTGCGCGAACCGGGTGGACTCCTCCACGCGGTCGAAGGGGTCCTCGCCGACGAGATCGGTGGCGGCCTGCAGCAGCTCGGGCCGCACGGCGGCCACGAGGTCGCGCATGCCGGGGGTCTGGCTGCCCTGGCCGGGGAACAGGACGGCGGTGGGGGTGAGGTCGAGCACACCCCACACCGTGACGGCACGGGGGCCGTCGGCACCAGGGCCTCCCCCCACATGGGGGGGACATCGCGCCGGGTCGGGGGGTCAGCTCAGCAGGCCGAGGCGCTGTGCGCGCTGAACCGCCTCGGCGCGGTTTCGCACCTCGAGCTTGCGATACACGGCGCTCGTGTGCTCCTTGACGGTGTGCGGCGAGAGATGCAGCTTCAGGGCGATCTCCCGGTTCGTGGCGCCGGACGCGATGCCGTCCAGGACCTCCTGCTCGCGCTCGGAGAGCGCGGGTCCCGGCCGCTCCTCGTCGTCGGTGTCGAAGATGGTCATGCCCAGCCCGACCATGCGCACGGCGCGCGCGATGTCGCCCGCCGGCCAGTCCTTGGGCACGAAGCCGCTGGCGCCGCAGGAGCGAGCGGTGGCGGCGGAGATCCGCCCGGCGCCGGAGATCAGGAGGACCTGGATCCCAGGGCGCGCGACGTGCAGGCGCTCGGAGATGTCCGGGCCGGACTCCTCGCCGACGAACAGGTCGACGAGGGCCACGTGCGGCTCGTAGCGCTCCGCCAGCGCGATGGCCTCGTCGCCGGTGCGGGCCGACAGGCAGCGCTCCACCCAGTCGAGCTCGGCGAGCATGAGCCGAAAGCCCCAGTGCACGACGTCGTGGTCGTCCACCACGAGGACCCGCAGCGGGGTCTCGCTGCCGGTCTCGGGCGTCGTCACGGCTGCCCCGCGGCGCCGTGGGGGACGACGAGGCGCACCTGCCAGGTGCCCGGCTCGCGCTCGCCGAACTCCACCAGCCCGCCCGCCTGCAGGGCCTCGAGCGCGGCCAGGCGCAGCCCGACGCCGGTGCTCGCGCGGCGATGGGGCTTGACCCCGTCGTTCTCGATCTCGAGCACGAACGCCCCATCGCGGTCGTGCGCCCGCACCAGCACCCGGGCGGCGCGCGCGTGCTTGCGCGCGTTGCGAATGGCCTCCGCGAGCACCGACTGGGCCAGCGGCTCGAGGCCGTCCGGAACGTTCGCCACCCGGTCGGCCACCGTGATGTTCAGGTCGGGGTGCTCGGCGCGCAGGCGCTCCAGCTCGGCGGCCAGCGTCGTGCCCGTCTCGAGCGAGCGGCGCCCGAGCGGGCGCTGCAGGGCACGGCGCAGGTCGCCGAGGGCGGCCTGCACCTCCTCGGCGCAGCGCCGGCGCGACTGGGCGGACAGGTCGGCCTCGGTGGCCGACAGCGCGAGCAGCACGCCGAACAGCCGCTGGATGACGCCGTCGTGGATCTCGCGCCCGAGGTCGATGCGCTCCTCGAGCTCGCGGGCGCGCTCGCCGTGAAAGGTGGCGATGCGCGAGCTGAGCGCCAGCGCGAGCGTCTTGCCCAGCGTCCACAGCAGGTCGCGGCGGTCGTCCTCCAGCGGCGGGGCGCCCGGGCCGGGGTCGGCGAGGATCACGCCCATCCAGCGGTTCGCGGCGGCGATCGGGACGTAGATGAGCGGGTGGTCGCCGACCAGCTGGGAGAACTGCGGCGAGATCTCGTGCTCGGCCCCGGCCGGCACCTCGATCACGCGATCCTCGTCCAGCGCCCGGCGCGCGACCGGCGCGGACTCCACCGTGACGTGGACGCCCACGAGGTCGTCCAGGCGCACGCCGTGCGCGCCCGTCGCGTGCGCCCGGCGACGGGCGTCGTCGTAGCGGAAGATGACCGCGCGGCGCATGTCGGTCAGGCGGCACACCGCGCCGGCCAGCCGCGAGTAGAACTCGTAGGGCACCGACGCCTCGTCGGCCTGCGAGAGGACGTCGACGAGCAGGTCCAGCGTGGCGATGGGGGCGGTCGGTCGCCCGTCGCCGTCGGATGCCCGGGCGGCGTGCACACGACGATCCTGCCGCATGCGTCGGCGGGCCGGCCCCGCGGCTCACGTCGAGCCGCGGGGCCTCCCGCTCAGCGACCGTCCGCGGTCAGCTGGTGAACCCGTAGAACTTCAGGTACTCGCCGGCGACCGCCTCCGGCTCCTTCTTGTCCACGTCCACGCGGGCGTTGAGCTCCTGCATGACCTCCTCGGTCATGTACTTCTGGACGGACTCGACGACCTTGCGGCCCTCCTCGCCGAGGTCGCTCGCGGCCGACTCGCGCGCCGTGAACGAGACGTTGTAGGGCGGGAACAGCGACTTGTCGTCGTCGAGCACCACGTACTTGTCCGAGGCCAGCGGCCCGTCCGTGGTGAAGATGAACGCGATGTCCGCGCTGCCGCCGTCGAGCGCCTGGTAGGGCGTGTCGCCGGGGAGGAAGCGCTTGAACTTCAGGCCGTAGGTCTGCTCGACGCCCAGCAGGCAGTCCACCCGCTGGCGGCACTCCGGGTAGCCGTTGACCACGAGGTCCTGCGCCTTGCCCTCGAGATCGGAGATCTTCGTCGGGTTGCCCAGCTCCTTGGCCTTGGCCTTGGTGATGCCCATCCGGTAGGTGTTCTCGAACGGGGTCGGGGCGAACGCGGTGACGCCCGCCTTCGCGTAGCCCGCCTTCGCGTCCTCGTAGGCCTGGGCGGCGTCCTTGGGCACGTCGGCGACCTTGACGTCGAAGAAGCTCGTCAGGGCGGTGCCGGTGTACTCCGGGTAGCCGTCGATCTCGCCCTGGCGCAGCGACTTGTAGGCGATGACCTCCGAGCCCAGCTTGAGGTCCTTCTTGACCGTGAAGCCGGACGCCTCGAGCGCCTGCGCGTAGATCTCACCCAGGACGTACTGCTCGGTGAAGTTCTTCGAGCCGACCGTGAGCGACTTGCCCGACGCGCTGGAGATCGCCTGGATCTTGTTGGCGGCCTTCTCGTCGGCGGACGGTGCACCGTCGTCGCCGTCGCCGTCGCCGCCGGAGGCGGTGGTGGTGGCGGCCGCGCCGGAATCGCCCTCGTCGTCGTCGTCGCCGCAGGCGGCGACGGAGAAGGCGAGGGCGAGCACGGCGAGCAGCCCGAGCAGGATGCGTAGGGAACGACTCATGACGACGGCACTCTCCTTTGGGACAGGGGCAGGAAACGGAGCGGACTCCCGCCGCCCCGGGCAACCTTGATGCCTTTCGGCGTGACCAGGCGCTGAACGAGCGCGAAGCCGGCGTCGGCGCTGAGCGTGAGCACGGCGATGACGATGGCCGCGCCGACCGAGCCGCTCGTCCCGTAGACGTTGAAGGAGATGATCGGGGTCCCGAGCGTGTCGTAGCCCGCCTCGGGGGCGATGATCGCCGTGGCGAGCACGTTGACCGCCGACAGGCGGATGCCGCCGAAGATTGTCGGCAGCGCGAGCGGCAGCTCGATGCGCCGGACGATCTGGCCCTCGCTGAGGCCCTGCCCGCGGGCGGCATCGACGAGCTGGCGATCGACTTGGCGCACGCCGACGTAGGTGTTGGTGAGGATCGGCGGGATCGCCAGCAGGACCAGCGCCAGGCAGATGTTCGTGAAGCCGGTGCCCAGGAACGCGACGAAGAACGCGATGATGGCCAGCGCCGGCACCGCGCGGCCGATGTTGGAGATGCTCACGGCCAGGAACTCGGCCTTGCCGAGGTGCCCGAGCCATAGCGCGAAGGGCACGGTGAGGGCGGTGGCGATCGCCAGAGCCACGGCGGAGATGAGGAAGTGGTTGCCCGCCAGGTGGCTGATCTCCTCCAGGCCGCCGACCTGCACCGTCCCCGCCCGGGACTCCTGCGCCTCGAAGATGAAGTTGATGGCGTCCTCGAAGGTTGAGAAGAACGACGCCATGACCATCAGGTGCTCACCGCCCGGCGCCACGGCGTCAGGGCGCGCTGCAACCCGAGCACGATCAGGTCCAGCGCGGCGGCCAGCAGGGTGGCCAGCCCGCCGGCCACGACGACGTTGGACTTGAAGTTGATCTGGCGGTCGATCTCCACGCCCAGCCCGCCGGCCCCGGCGAGGTACGCGAGCGCCGCGAGGCCCACGGTCGTGGCTGTCGCGATGCGCACGCCGGCCAGGATCTCGGGCAGCGCGAGCGGCACCTCCACCCGGAAGAGGCGCTGGCGGGAGGTCAGCCCCATCCCGGCCGCGGCGTCGACCACGCTGCTGGGCACGTTGGCCAGGCCGGTCACGACGTTGCGGAAGATGATCACCTGCGTATAGGCGGTCAGGGCGATGATCGCGGTGGTGTTGCCGCGCCCCGTGATCGGCAGCAGCAGGAGGAACAGCGCGATGCTGGGCACGGTGTACAGCGCGCTCGTGAGCCCGGTGAGCGGCCCGATGAGCCAGCGCCGGCGGTGGGCGAGCAGCCCCAGCGAGAACGCGATCGCGAAGCCGATGGCGACCGGCACGATTGTGAGGTAGACGTGCTCGAAGAACGGGTCGACGTAGCGGTCGAAGTTGTCGGCGATCCAGTCCGGGCAGAACCCGTTGTTGGCCACGCAGTTCCCGCCGCCGCTGCGGTCCTGCAGGAAGCCGTCCTGCGCCAGGATGGCCGTCGAGATCACGTCGCCAGGTCAGCGGAGCTGGGCAGCGTCTGCTCGTGCTCGGTGGTCAGCGTGTGCGAGATCACCCGCATGGAGAGCACGCCGGTCACCCGGCCCCGCGCGTCGACCACCGGGGCGTACATCGTGTCGTTGGAGAGCAGGCGGGCCAGCGCGTCGCGCAGGATGTCGTCCAGCTCGATGATGGGATCGGCGCGGGAGCGCAGCTCCGCGCGCACCCGCTCTCCGGTCAGCGCGCGTTCGCTCAGCCAGCCGACCGGGCGCTGCTCCTCGTCGACGAGGAGCGCGATGTCCAGGTCGGCGTCCGCCAGGCGCTCGCGCACGACGTGCGTCGGCTCCCCGGTGCGGCAGGTGGCCACCTTCCACAGGTCGATGTCGCGCACGCGCTGAAGCGCCAGGCGCTTGAGCGCGCGGTCGGCGCCGACGAAGTCCTCGACGAACTCGTTGGCCGGCGCCGTGAGCAGCTCGGCGGGCGGCGCGTACTGCGCGAGGTGCCCGCCCTCCTGCAGGATCGCGATGCGGTCGCCCATCTTGATCGCCTCGTCGATGTCGTGGGTCACGAAGACGATCGTCTTGCGCAGCTCGGCCTGCAGGCGCAGGAACTCGTTCTGCAGGCGCTCGCGGTTGATCGGGTCGATCGCGCCGAACGGCTCGTCCATCAGCATCACCGGCGGGTCCACGGCCAGCGCGCGCGCCACGCCGACGCGCTGCTGCTGGCCGCCCGAGAGCTGGGCGGGGAAGCGGTCGCGCATCGCGTGCGCGTCCAGGCCGACGAGCTCGAGCAGCTCGTCCACGCGCGCCGCGATGCGGGCCTTGTCCCACCCGACCAGCCCGGGGACGGTCCCGATGTTCTCGGCGATCGTGCGGTGCGGGAACAGGCCGATCTGCTGGATCACGTAGCCGATCTCCCGGCGCAGCTCGGCCGGCTTGCGCTCCTTGACGCTGCGTCCGCCCAGCAGGATGTCACCGGAGGTGATGTCGATCATGCGGTTGACCATCCGCATCGCGGTCGTCTTGCCGCAGCCCGACGGGCCCACGAGGACGCAGATCTCGCCGGCCGGCACCTCCAGCGACAGGCCGTCCACCGCTGGCGCCGGACTTCCCGGATAGCGCTTCGTGGCCTCGCGGAACTCCAGCGGCTGTGCCGAGGACCGGGCCGGGGTGGTGGCCTCCACGGGGCGGCATGCTAAGCGGTTGTGAACGCGGACGGGGGAACTCTTCAGAGTCCGGCGGCGCGGCGGGCCTCGGCGTGCGCCGCATCCTCCAGCGCGTCGTCGAGCGCTTTCAGGTCGGCGGCGCCGGTGGCGCGGGCGATCAGCCAGTCGGCGAACCAGGCGTTCTTGGGCAGCAGCGGCCCGTGCAGGTAGGTGCCGATCACCGCCCCGCGCAGCACGCCCTCCGCGCCCGACGTGCCGGTGTTGCCGTGGCCCTTCAACACCCGTCCCAGCGGCTGCTCGCCGGAGCCCAGCTGCGTGCGCCCCGCGTGGTTCTCGAAGCCGGCCAGCACCCGGGGCGACCCGCCGTCCAGCACGACCTCGATCGCCACGTTGCCGATCAGCCGGGGCCCGTCGGAGCGCACGGTCTGCAGGTCCACGAGCCCGACGCCGGGGATGTCCTCCTCGCCCAGGGCGTAGCGGTGGCCCAGCAGCTGGTAGCCGCCGCAGACGCCGAGCACGATCGCGCCGCGGTCGGCCGCGGCGTGCAGGCCGTCGCGCTTGCGCTCCACGAGGTCGAAGGCGCAGCGGCGCTGGTCGCGGTCCTGGCCGCCGCCCAGGTAGAAGAGGTCGTGGGCGTCGGGGTCCACCGCGTCGCCGAGCCCGGCCGCCCGCAGCTCGAACCCGATCCCGCGCCAGGCGCAGCGACGCTGCAGCATCAGCAGGTTGCCGCGGTCGGCGTAGATGTTCATCAGGTCGGGGTACAGCGCGCAGACGCGCAGCGCGCGCTCAGCCACGGAGGATCACCACGAGCGAGGAGACGTGGTCGGCGGTCTCGGCGATGGCGAGCGCGGGCTCGGGCGTGAGCCCCGCGGCACGGCCCTCGCGCTCCAGCGTGGCCGCGTCCAGGCGCGCGAGGTGTGTGCGGTCGATCGCGATCGTGCGCCGCCCGTGGCGGGTCGTCACCTGCCGGGCGCGCTCGATCGCGCAGCGTTCGCCCTCGTCGCGCAGCGAGACGGGCTGGCTGCTGTACAGGACCCCGTCGACCTCGCGCTCGTCGGGCGTCGCGAAGTCGTCGCGGCGCAGGTCGAAGGACTCGAAGCGCTCGACGATGGCGCACGCCAGGATCCCGTCGCGCGCCAGGTGTGCGCGGGCGGCGCGCAGGAACGCGGCCCGGCCGGCGACGCCCAGGAGTTGCACGGTCTGCATGGGGACCAGGATCAGCTCGAACGCACGGTCCAGCGCGAACGAGCGCGCGTCGGCCACGACGGTCTCGACGTCGGCGCCGTGGGGGCGACGCCGCAGCGCCGCGAGCAGGTCGGCGTCGCAGTCCAGCGCGACGACCGTGTGTCCGCGGGCGGCGAGGTCGCACGAGACGCGGCCGGTGCCCGCACCCACGTCGAGGACAGGCCCGTCCTGAGCCGTGGCCAGGTCGCGCCACAAGGGGAGGTCGGCCGTGTAGGAGCCGCACTCGATGTCGTGCCACAGCACGTGGCTGACCACCTGGCTCATGCGAAGGAGCCCTCGGCGGCGCCGCGCGCGACCAGCAGCTCGCGCAGCTCGAGCATCGCGGTGTACGTGGGCAGGGCGATGAGCCGGCCCTCGCCGGAGGCGAGCGCCGCGTCCAGGCCGCGCTCCAGCACCGGCTCGACGTGCAGGCGCTCGGCGGGCACGCCCGCGTACTTCAGGCGCAGCGCCAGCTCGGCCGCGCGCGTCCCGCTGCACGTCGCGCGGCGGACACGCCCGGCGATCGCCTCGAAGTCCGCGTCCCACACCCACGAGACGTCGCGGCCGTCGGCGACGCGGTCGTTGAGCACGGCGAAGAGGTCGTGCTCGCCGTCGTCGAGCGCCAGCGTGCGCAGCACCTCGTTGGCCCCGGCGGGGTTCTTGACCAGCAGGATGGCCAGCTCGCGCCCGGCCAGGCGCACCGTCTCGGCGCGCCCGAAGGCGGCGCGCATTCCCTCCAGCCCGGACACCACGTCGTCCAGCCCGGCACCGAGCGCGCGCGCCAGCGCGGCGGCGGCCAGCGCGTTGTAGACGTTGTAGAGGCCGGGCAGCGGGAGCGACACCCGCGCGGACTCGTCGCCGGCGCGCAGCTCAAAGCGCGCGCCGCGGGTGCCGTCCAGGACGACGTCGGTGGCGGCGACGTGCGGCTCGGGGCGCCGGGCGTCGCCGGTCGGGCAGTGGTAGCGCCCGAGGTGGCCGAGGTACACGGCGTCGTAGACGTAGGGCGTGCCGCAGCGCCGGCAGTGCTTGGAGTCCGAGGCGTGGGCCAGGCCCGGCAGCGCGACGGCGTCGTCCTGCACGCCGAAGTAGGTCACGCCGGGGCGGTCGCGGCCCAGGTCGGCGACGAGCGGGTCGTCGGCGTTGAGGACGAGCCGGAAGTCGTCGGGCGCCCAGTCGGGGCGGGTCAGGACCGCGGCCCAGCGGTCGGCGATCGTCTCCAGCTCGCCGTAGCGGTCGAGCTGGTCGCGAAACAGGTTGGCCAGCAGCAGCGCGCGCGGGCGCAGCTCGGGCACGACCTGGTCCAGCCAGAACTCGTCGACCTCGAACAGGCCGGTGTCCCCGTCCATGCCCCGCCCGCGGGCGGCGCCCAGCAGGGCGGCGGCGACGCCGCCCGCCATGTTCGCCCCCGCGCGGTTGTGGACCAGGCGCGCGCCCGCCGGCTCCAGGATCGCGGCCACCATGGCGGCGGTCGTCGTCTTGCCGTTGGTGGCGGAGATCACCGCGCTGCCGCGGGGCAGCCGGTCCGCCAGGCGGGCGATCGCGCGTGGCTCCAGGCGCATGAGCAGCTTGCCGGGCAGGCTCGTCCCGCCGCGCCCGGCGCGGCGCGAGAGCGCTCCCGCCGCACGGGCCAGCGCCACCTTCGTCCCCAGCAGCGGCGCCATCGCTAGGACGCGGGCGCCAGCACCCGCAGGGCGCGCGGGCGGACGCTGATCTTCACCGGGGTCTGTCCGATCGGGTCGCCGTCGGCGTAGACCACGAACGGCCGGTCGGAGGTCACGTGCAGCTGCGGCGCGCGCAGGACCTCGACCGACGGGGTGTCCACATGGGTTCCGTCGAAGACCTTGCGCATGTTCAGCAGGGCGCGCCGCTTCGGGACGTGTCCCACGAGCACGACGTCGAGCAGCCCGTCGTCGAGCTCCGCGGCGGGGGCGATGTCCATCCCGCCGCCGTAGTACCGCGAGTTGGCCGCCGCCACCGAGTAGCCCATGAAGGCGCGCGTGGGCTCGCCGTCCACCGCGATCTCGAAGCGGGCAGGCTTCCACGCGGCGAGCGCCCGCAGCGCGGCGTAGGCGTAGACGCTCTTGCCCAGCCGCTTGGGCGCCTCGTTGGCGAGCCGGTTGGCGTCGGAGTCGAAGCCCAGCGAGGCGATGCCCACGAACGCGCGTCCCTCCACGTCGCCCAGGTCGACCTCCCGCTCGACGCCGCGGGCCAGGACGGCGCACGCCGCCGGCAGATCGCGGGGGATGCCCAGCATGCGGGCGAAGTCGTTGCCCCGGCCGCCGGGCAGCACGCCGAGCACCGATCCGGGCACGTCGCGCAGCACGCCGGCCACGCAGCCGATCAACCCGTCCCCGCTCAGGGTGACGGCGACCTCGCCCGCCCGGGCGGCCGCGCCGGCGAGCGCGCACGCGTGCTCGAGGTCCGTCGTGATCTCGGTGTGAAACTCGAGATCGAGGCCGCGCAGCGCGTCCTGCACCTCGGGCAGCACGCGCGCCGCCCGGCCGCCGCCGGCGGAGGGGTTGACCAGGAGGGCCAGCGGGCGGCTCACGTGCGGAGGATATGCGGCGCGCGGGCCCTTCCCGTGTTGTCTTGCCCGCGGCGCGAGGTTAGGGTCGCCCCATGTCCCGGGTGGCCGGCCCGCGCGTGCTTGCGCCGCCATCGTCGCGATGCCGGCGCGTGCTCCTCGTCGTGGCGGCGATGCTTGCCGCCGCACTCCTGGCCGCGTGCGGAGGTGACGACGACGAGCCGACCGCGTCGACCCAGACGACGACGCAGGACGACGGACAGGCGGCGGCGCTGGACGCGCTGACCGCGGCGACCGAGTCCGCCGAGACGACCAAGGACTTCGACGACCTGCTCGGCGATCTCGCCGACGAGCCCACCCGGGAGACCGGCAGGCGCATCGAGCGCCGCGCCAGGGCGCTCGGTCAGCAGGTCGTGATGGCCGGGCGCCGTGCGCAGCGGCTGCCGGCGAGCGCTCCCGGGCGGGTGATCATCGTCGCGGTCGACGACGGCTTCGCCCGCGGGCTCGTCGATCTGATCGTCGTCGCTCGCAGTCCGGCCAGCGATGCAGCCGCCCGCGCGCTGCGGCGCGCGCAGAGGCGCCTGCAGCGGGCTCTGCGCGACCTGCGCCGGGCGCTGGAGGACATCCAGATCGCACTCGATGACGCGCGCGACGCGCGCACCACCATCGAGTCCGCGCTGAGGGCACTGCTCAGCCGCGAGCGCAGGATCGACGACAGGTTCATCGCGCTGGACCGCGCGCTCCGACAGGTCCGCGCCGACGACCCAGCCCCGGCGCCCGCGCCCGCGCCCGCCGCGCCGGCCGAGCCGACGCCGGCGCCCGCCCAGACGACGCCCGCGCCGGCCCAGACGACGCCCGTGCCCACGACGCCCACTCCGCCTCCGGCCGATTGCCCTGAGGGCTTCGTCCCGGGCAACGCCGCCGGCGGCGGGAGCTGCATTCCTGCCCCGGTCCCCTAGACGCTAGGCGGGGCGCTCGAACGCCTCGGCCATCCCGTCGGCCACGGTGCTCATGCGCTCGCGCAGCTCCCGCACGCTGCCGGCGAGCTCGGTCTGCTGGGAGGTCTCGGTGGACGCGGAGACCGACACGAGCGTGCTGCGCACGGTGTCGAGCTCGACGAGCATGCGCTCCATCTCGGAGTAGAAGCGCTTGAGCTGGCCCTCCATGCGCTTCAGCGCCTCGAGCTGCGTGCCCAGCGCCTCGATCAGCTCGGCGTTGCCCCCGCCCTCGCGCCGGCGCTCGGCCTTCAGGCGCTCGGCCACGTAGGGCGGCGGGGTGTCGGCCAGCGCCTCGTACAGCAGCTGGGCGCGCTGCGCAGTGCGGTCCATCGCGGTGACGAAGCCCTGGACCTCGTCGCCCACCTCGTCGTAGGGCAGCTCCGCGCGCCGGATCGCGTCGGCGATGCGCTCCTCGCGCGCCCGGGCGGCCTCGACCAGCGTTCCGATCGGACCCGCGAAGTCCTCGGGACGCGCTCGGGCCTTGCCGGACTTCAGCGCGGCGGTGCGCCCCTTGCGCTCGCGCTCGAGCACCTTGGCCGCCTGCTCCTCGTCGAGGTAGGTGCGCGCGGCCGCGCCGAGGTAGAGCACCGCCGCCACCGGCAGGACCCAGGCGAAGACGCCGAGCACGATACCCGCGATGAGCATGAGCGCCAGCAGGCCGACGTTGAAGGGCTCCACCAGCGCGTTGAGCACCAGTGCGCGGTTGTACTCGCCGCGGGTGTAGGGGCGCTCGGACACCAGGACCGCGCCCTAGAAGAACGACGAGATCGACCGGTAGACGGTCTCGATGTCGTCCGTCGAGCCCTCGTAGCTGCGGCCCCCGGTGGCGGCCGCGAACGCCTCGAGCTTCTCCCGCGCGCCGGTGGCGCCCGTGCTGTAGGCGATCGTGTACAGGCGCACCCGGTTGGCGGAGTCGCCCTGCGCCCGCAGGCGGCCGAGCACCTCCTCGGGCGACAGGCTGGAGTCGGTGTCCTCGCCGTCGGTGAGCAGCACGACCGCGTTGATGCGGTCGCGGGCGTTCAGCGCCCGCACGTTGGCGAACGCCTCCGCGGTGGCGTCGTAGAACGCCGTGCCCCCGTCGGGGATGAGCCGGTCGACGGCGGCGGACAGCGCGGCGCGCGCCTGCCGGAAGGGGCGGATCGGCAGCAGCGGCTGGATCCTGTCCGAGAACGTGGTCAGGCCGACCGAGTCCTGCGGGCCGATCTGGCGCAGGAACAGCTGCAGGCCGGCCTGGGCGCGCTCGAGGCGCCTCTCCTGGGCCATCGATCCGGACGTGTCGAGCACGACGAGGATGTTGGCCGGCTTGCGGTCGGCCCTCCAGGCCTTCCTGATCGCGTCGAGGACGCGCGGCTCGGGAAGCCCGAGGATGCGGGTGGGCTGGCGGGGGTCGACGCCGTTGGCGGACGTGATCGGCGCGGCGGGATCGGCGTCGAGGTCGGCGGGCCGGAAGCTCGACCGCGCGGCGACCTCGGGGGTGACCTTCTCGGCGAGGTAGCGCTGGAAGGCCTTGGCGCCCTCCTCCTGCTCGGCCGTGACCCACGGCGCGTCGAGGACGATGAACGGGTTGTCGGAGTAGAAGGTCCCCTCCTCCGGATAGAGCGCGATCAGCTTGTCGCGCCCGCGGCGGGTGCGGTTGAAGTCCAGCAGCGTGACCTCCTCCATCGCCACCGCGCTGGCGTACGCGGGGCCCTCCTTGCGCAGCTGCTCGGCGACGTACAGCGTCGTGTCGCCGTAGTGCACGATCGAGCGCTCGATGTCGCGCACCACGGTGCGCGCCCGCGACGCGTTGACCTCGGACTCCTTCAGGCCCTCCTTCTTGCCGGTGGCGGCGTAGTACTCGGCGACGGTCGCCGACAGCCCCGACGTGGAGAAGTCCGGGTTGGTGTGCACGTACTTGAAGGGGCCGAACTCCGGGCGGCCGACCCCCGCCCAGCCGCGGTCCGAGCGCGCCAGGCGCAGGATGTCGGCGAACCCGATCTTGCGCCGGGGATGACCCAGGGCGCGCGCCATCGGCTCCCACATCGCGATGACCAGTGGGGTGCGCACGATCGACGGGCTCTCCATCGGCGCCAGCTGACGGTCGGCCTCGAAGTTCAGCAGCCGGCCCCACAGCGACGAGGCCGGCGACCACGCGACCGGCATGAGGCTCCCGCGGGCGATCTTGGTCTGCGCCTCGCCGGAGGAGACGATCGTCGCCTCGACGAAGACCGGTCGCCCGCCGACCTTGCGCCGCTCGGCGTTGAAGTCGCGCACGAGCGGGACCAGCAGCTTCTCCTTCTCCGGCGAGTAGGCGAAGCTGACGCGGACCGCGTTGGCCGCCGGCTTCGCATCGCCCCGCGCGCCCGTGTCACCGTCGCCCCCGCCACCACCGTCGTCCCCGCCGCCGCCCGCCAGGAGCGCCACGGCGCCCACTGCCACGACGGCGAGCAGGACGAAGAGGAGCTGGCCGCGTTTCATGCGCCGATCACGCTAGCCGACCCAGGCTCTCGTGCCCATGGCCGAGCACCAGCGCGGCGAGGGAGTCCGCGACCGCCACCGGAGCGGGATCGCGCGCGGCCTCGGCGGCGTCGCGGTCGGACGCGCCGGTCAGGACGATGGCGGCGTCCACGTCCGCGGCGTGGGCGGCGCCGAGATCGGAGTCAACGCGGTCTCCGACCATGAGCGCGCGGCCCTCGCCCAGCCGGTCCAGCGCCGTCAGCAGCAGCCCGGGCTGGGGCTTGCCCACCGTCTCGGCGCGACGCCCGGAGGCGGTCTCCACGGCGGCCAGCACCGACCCCGACGCGGGCCAGGGGCCATCGGGCATCGGGAACGTCGCGTCGCGGCCGGCACCCAGGACGAAGGCGCCGCGGATCGCCGCCTGCGTCGCCTCGCGCAGCTCGTGGTAGTCGAAGTCCTCGTGGCCGGCGACGACGACGACGTCGGCACGGGAGGCGAACGCGGTGGCGTTGACGATCCGCAGGCCGGCGGCCTCGACGTGACGGTGCACCGCGAGGGATCCGATGACCACCGCGCTGCAGCCCGCGAAGCGCTCGGCGAGGGCGAACTGCAGCGCGCCGCCGACCGTGACGACCTCCTCCAGCGAGGCCTGGAAGCCCAGGCGCCAGAGCTTGCGCACGTAGTCCTCGCCCGCATGCTGCGCGTCGTTGGTCACGAAGGACAGGCCCTTGCCCGCCGCGCGCAGCGCCGACACCGCGGCCACGGCACCGGAAGTCGGCTCTTCGCCCACCCACACGCACCCGTCGAGATCGAGCAGGACGTGGTCGTACCGCGCGACCAGGGGGGTGAGGGACACGCAGCCAGTTTGACTACCCTCTCCCGTCGTGCGCCGCGCGCTCGTCCCGATCGCCCTCCTGCTCGCCGCCGTCGCGCTCGCCGCGTGCGGCAAGGATTCCGAGACCGCGGACGGCGGTGCCGCCGCCACCACCACGACGGCGACGTCGGGCTCGACGAGCACCACGACGAGCACCGAGACCAGGACCGCGACGACGCCGCCCACCCGCACCACGGAGCTCGGCGCCAGCGGCTGCGAGAAGGTGGCGCCGCCCGAGCCCAAGGGCGAGGGCACCCGCAGCGGACGCTTCCGCCGGCTGGACCGCGACAAGACCTACACCGCACGCCTGCAGACCAACTGCGGCACCGTCTCGATCCGTCTCGACGTCCGCCGGTCGCCGCGCACCAGCGCCTCGTTCGCGTCGCTGGCGCGGGCCGGCTTCTACGACGGCCTGACCTTCCACCGGATCGCCCGCCCCGGCGGCAGCGACTTCGTCGTCCAGGGCGGCGATCCCACCGGGACGGGCAACGGCGGGCCCGGCTACTCGGTGCGCGAGGCGCCGCCCGACGGTGCCAGGTACACCCGCGGCGTCGTCGCGATGGCCAAGACCGAGATCGAGGACGCGGGCACGTCGGGCAGCCAGTTCTTCATCGTCACCGCCCGCGACGCGAAGCTCCCGGCCGACTACGCGATCCTCGGCCGCGTCGTGCGCGGCATGCGGGCCGTGTCGCGGATCTCGCGGGTCCCCGCGGACCCGACGACCGACATGCCCGCCGAGCCGGTGGTGATCGAGAAGCTCACGATCACCGAGCGTTAATCGGCCGCTAGAAGAGCGCGGCCTGCTCCGGCGGATCGAGGCAGTCCGGCGCGTCGTGGCGCGCGTCGTTGACCACGCGGCTGACCGGGCGGTGCACGGTCGCCTCGAAGCCGCGCAGGAGGGGATGCAGCCGCTCGGGCGGGGTGTCGGGGTGCAGCCAGCGCGCCTCGTCTGAGGACGCGAGGATCACCGGCATGCGGTCGTGCAGGGCGCGCAGGCGCTCGGTCGCCGCCGTCGTGACGATCGCGCAGCTGCGCAGCGGCTCCACGTCCGGGGCGGGGCGCCACGACGCCCACAGCCCGGCGAACGCGAACGGCGCGCCGTCGGACCGGGTGATCCAGTGCGGCACGCCGGCCGACCACTCGTAGAACCCGTCGGCGACGATCAGGCAGCGGCGGGTGGCGAACGCCTCGCGGTAGGCGGGGCGCTCGGCCACGGTCTCGGCGCGCGCGTTGATCGTCGTGACGCCCAGGTCGCCGGGGTCCTTGGCCCAGTGGGGGACCAGGCCCCAGCGCAGCAGCGCGCCGTGCGGCTCACCGTCGCGCTGGACGACCGCCGCGACGTGGTCGCCGGGCGCGACGTTGAAGCGCCGGCGCAGCTCCAGCGACTCGCCGAGGGCAAAGCGCGAGCGCAGCTGCGCGGGGTTGGGGGTGGCGAGCGTGTAGCGCCCGCACATCAGGCCGTGCCGGCGCGCTTGGCGCGGGCCTTGGCCTGTGCCTTGCCCTGGCGCCTTCGCCCCGTGATGCCCAGCACGGCAAGCACGACGATCACGATCAGCACGCCGAGCATCGCCGCGCCCGCCGTCGAGGCCCCGCCGAAGGGCAGCGCGACGAGCTTCGCGACGCCGAAGCCGAGCGCCAGCAGCGTGACCGCGATGGCGACCAGCAGCGCGAAGCCGCGGACCTTCAGCAGCCGGCCGGATCCCGGTGGCGGTGCGATGAGCCCCATGAGGCGCAGCACCATGAGCTGGCGGCTGCTGGGGGCCTGCTGACCGAGCTTCTCGACGGCCACCTTCAGGTCGCCGGCCCGGCGCTCGGCCAGGGCGAGCGACGCCTCGGCCATGCGTCGCAGCTGCATGCGCTCCTGCGGGCGGGCGGCGGCGATCGCCTTGCGGAAGTGCTCGCGCGCCGCCTGGGCGTCGTAGCGCTCCGAGGCCCGCGCCCCGAGGATCGCC
The DNA here is from genome assembly GCA_963825515.1 of uncultured Solirubrobacterales bacterium. Classification (GTDB taxonomy): domain Bacteria; phylum Actinomycetota; class Thermoleophilia; order Solirubrobacterales; family Solirubrobacteraceae; genus CADCVQ01. Next base: position 187,656 of record CAWGTI010000001.1, read on the forward strand.
TGCGCCGCGGCGCGGTACTTCGTCTCGGCCAGGAGCTCCTCGTCGGAGCGGTCCTCGAGCTGCGCCATCGCGTTCAGCGCGCCCTTCTGCTCCATCCGAACCTGTCGCTGCTTGGCCATCGCAACGGGAAGTGTAGGGGCGTGCGCGCTGTCCACATCGGCTGCTCGGGCTGGAACTACCGCGACTGGCGCGGACGCTTCTATCCGCCCGGCCTGCCGGCCCGCGACTGGCTCGCGCACTACGCGCGGCACTTCGACACGGTGGAGGTCAACACCACCTTCTACCGGCTGGTCGAGCGCGAGACGGCGGCGCGCTGGGTGCGGCAGACGCCGCCGCAGTTCGTGTTCGCGGTGAAGGGCAGCCGCTACCTGACCCACATGAAGCGCCTGACCGATCGCGACCGCGGGATCGCGCGCTTCTTCGAGCGCATCGAGCCGCTCGTCGAAGCCGGGCGCCTGGGGCCGGTCCTCTGGCAACTGCCCGAGCGCCTGCACCGCGACGACGGGCGGCTGGCCGGCTGGCTGGAGGCCCTGCGCGCCTTCCCCGCCGCCCGGCACTGCATGGAGTTCCGCCACGCGAGCTGGTTCGTGCCCGAGATCGAGTCGATCCTGCGCGAGCACGGCGCGGCGCTGGTCATCGCCGACCGGCCGGGCCTGGACCTCCAGGCGCACGCGCTCACCGCCGACTGGACGTTCGTGCGTTTCCACCACGGCACGCGCGGGCGCCGCGGGAACTACTCGGAGACCGAGCTGCGCGAGTGGGCGCAGCGCATCGCGCGCTGGCGCGAGGACGTCGAGGTCTTCGCGTACTTCAACAACGACTGGGAGGGATTCGCGGTCCGCAACGCCGCGCGGCTGCTTCGGATGCTTGCCGGGTAAGCGGGACGTGTTACCACACCGACCGACGGAGGACGAGATGGCCGACGAGACCGACGCGCTGCAGGGCGATCCGGACATCACCAGCGGGACGGAGTCACCGAACCCCGTCAACGCCCCGACGACGAAGGACGACGACGGGAACGTGGGCGACGGCACGGGTGAGGGCGCCGTGACCGGCGACGCGACCGACACGAACCCGAAGACCGACAACCCGGACTGACCATCGCCTCGCCGCAGTCGCCTCCGACGCCGCGCATCGCGGCGTGGGAGTGCGGCGCGGGTCGTCAGCCGTGGCCGTCCCCGTCGCCGTCCTTGGGGTTCATGAGGAAGATCTCCACGGCGACGTCCGGGTCGTAGAGGTTGTCGCTGAGAAACGCCTCGACGGAGCGGCCCGTGAGCTGCTCCACCGCGGCGATCAGGTCCTCGCGCATCGTGTCCTGGAAGGCGCGGCGCATCGCCAGCACCTCCAGCGCCTGGCCGCGCTCGGCCAGGGTGCGCTCGGCCTTGGTGAGGCTGTCGCGCAGCGTCACGACGATCGTGTCGGGCCCGATCGTCGTACGGGCGCGCGTCGGTCCTCGGCCCGTGTAGTCGTGCAGCAGTCCCACCACCGCGTTGGAGATGGCGGCCGACAGCGACCGGACCGGTGCACCGTCCACCGCCGGCGCTGCGGGTGAGTCGGGCATGTGCCCGCTCCGCTCTCGCCCCCCTCAGAGCCAGCGCTGGCCACGGGCGAGGAAGACGTACGAGACCCGGGCCGACGGCGCTACCCGTTCAGTGTAGCGAGGGGACGGCCACCCAAGGGGGGGTGTCGGCGCACCGAACCCGTCCCGACCGGTCCGCCCGCCCATCATGCGCGCGTCCGGCCTCGGGGTTCGGCAACGCCGTGATGGAGAACCGGCAGTCCGAATACCTGCAGTTCACGCTGTACATCCTGCTCCAACTCCCTCGTGCTGGTGATGGCGACGATCTGGCTGACGTCGTGGTTCGCGCAGTCGGTGACCGGCGTGTCGGCGCCCCGCACTCGGCGACGGGGAGCGAGGGGTGAGCGGTTGATTTTGTGACTTTCATCACATAACGTCCACGCGGCCTCCGGGGTCCCCGAACGGGCCGGCTCCGGGGCGGCGTTCGCGGTGAGACGCAGTCGGCGGCTGCCCGACGGGAATGGGCCGCGGCGGACCATCGCGCACCCGACGGTGTGCGATCGGAGCTTCATGGGCCTCCCTCATGGACAGCTCGGCCGGCCGGACGTATCGGGACGAGCATGGGCTCGCGACAGCTCGGCCTGATCGCGGCCGCGACCGTCGCGGCGTTCGTTCTGACGATCGTCGTGATCGCCGCGTCGATCAGGGGCTCGGATGCCGGATCGGAGACCGCGCGGGCCGCCGATCGCTCGCTTGCGCCGTACTGGATCGTGCGACGCGGGCAGACGTACGAGACCATCGCCGACCGGACGGGCCTGACCATCGACGAGCTGGAGACGTTCAACCCGCGCACGGACCCGCGCAGCCTGGTCCCCGGGCAGGCGATCAAGCTGCGCCGGCACCCGCCGCCGCGCCGCTCCGCGCGCAGACCGGGCGGCCGGATCTGGGTCGTGCGTCGCGGCCAGTCCTTCGCCTCGATCGCCGCCCGGACCGGTCTGGGCATCCTCGAGCTGCAGCGCCTGAACCCGCGTCTGAAGCCCGACGCGCTGCAGCCCGGGCAGCGGATGATCCTGCGCAGATAGTCTCGCGCCCGTGAGATCCCTCGTCGCCCTGCTCGCGGTGTCGGTGCTGGTCGGCCTCTCGCCGGCGGCCGGCGCGCAGTCCAACCCCTTCGGGCCCCTGCCGCCCACGCCGCAAGAGCCCCCGCCGGCTCCGGCACCGGTGACCCGGGACGACGACGGCGACGGCCTGGCCAAGTGGCAGCAGGTGCTCATCCTCGTCGCCGCCGTCGCGGTGCTCGGCGGCATCGCGTGGGCCATCGTCCGCGACGCCCACCGGGCCGCCCCGGTCGACGCGAAGCCGCGGCCAACCGACGAGCGGCCCCCGTCCGCGCGCGAGCGCGAGCGCCGGCAGCAGCGCGCGCGCGAACGGGCGAAGGCGGCCCGCCGTCAGCGCAAGCGCAACCGCGCTCGCTGAGCTCGGGCGAAGTCGCGTCGGGCGCTACACTCGGCGCTGGCCCGGGCGAGGAGCCCGGAGTCCCTGATCACGGTAGGTACGCCCACCGGTCCTCGCGGCCGGTGCCGGGCCTCGGACCACTGACCGAGCGAAGGGAGCGCATGCTCTCCGTACCCACCACGGATCTGGCACCCGACTCGCGCATGGTGCTCGCCTGCCTGCGCGACCAACCCGACCAGGACACCGCGCGCAGCATGGCCGAGGGGGCGCTGGCTCAGGCCCTGGGGTACGAGGAGATCCGGGGCGCGCTCGGGAAGCTGCGTGACGAGGGGCTGGCGCGCGAGGCCAGCGGGCGCTGGCATCTGACGCGGCTGGGGTACGAACGCCGCGACGAGGAGCCCGGACCACGGGTCCGCTGCCGCGTGACGTGCGAGATCCGGGGAACCGTGGCCAGCGTCACCGTGACCGGCAACGTGCGCAAGAGCGACGCGCTGCACCTGCGCGACGAGCTGCAGCGCGCCGCCGAGAACGATCCCGAGATCGTCCTCCTGGACCTGAGCGGGGTTCGCCAGCTCGCTCCCGAGGGCGTCGAGGCCATCGCCGACGCGGACGGCCGCGGCCGGCGCGGCGGCGCACGGCTGGTCGTCATGCCCGGCCCCGAGCGCGTGCAGGCGGCGATCGCGCGCGCCGGACTGGTCGAGCGTCTGACCTTCGTGGCCGGGCGCGCGCTCGCGGTCTGAAGGCGGGTGAACCCGGCGGGCCGCCGGTCGGCGGCCCCCGCACCCGGGCCGGAGTACCCTTGAGGGGACCGGTGCAATTTCGCGCCGAGAGGGTAATCCGACGCCCAAGATGAATCTCGACCTCGACCATCCGCCTGCCGCGCTGGCCTCGCTCCTGGAGCGAGCCGAGGAGGCCGGCTGCGTGAACCTGTCCGAGCTCGACAACCTGGCCAAGCGCCTGGACGTCGACGACGACGACCTCCCCGCCCTGCACGAGGCCTTCGAGGCCCGCGGCATCGACGTCACCGACGACTGCGCGCGTGCCAACGTTCCGCCGACCACCTACGGCAACTCGCACCTCGCGGTGAACACCACCGACGCGCTCGGCCTGTTCCTCAACGAGATCCGCCGCCACCCGCTGCTCACCGCCGAGGACGAGGTCGAGCTCTCCAAGCGGATCGAGCAGGGCGACCAGCAGGCCAAGGACCGGATGATCAACTCCAACCTCGCCCTGGTCGTGTCGATCGCCAAGAAGTACCCCCAGAACGAGCTGCCGCTGCTCGACCTCATCCAGGAGGGGATCTTCGGGCTGATCCGCGCGACCGAGAAGTTCGACTGGCGCCGCGGCTTCAAGTTCTCCACCTACGCCACGTACTGGATCCGGCAGGCGATCCAGCGCGGGATCGAGAACAAGGCGCGCACCATCCGGATCCCCACCAACGTGGCGCAGCGCGAGCGCAAGATCCAGCGCGCCGAGCGCGAGCTGAACACCCGGTTGGGGCGCGAGCCGACGGAGGAGGAGGTCGCCGCCGAGGCCGAGCTCGAGGTCGAGCAGGTCCTGGCCATGCGCGATCTCACCCGCACCGTCACCAGCCTGGACCGGCCGGTGGGGGAGGAGGGCGACACGTCGCTGGGCGACCTGCTCTCCGACCAGCGGGCCGGCCCTGAGGAGGAGGTCACCGTGGCGCTGCGCGACAGCGCGCTGCGCCGCGCCCTCGCCGAGCTGCCCAGCGAGGAGCGCAAGGTCGTCGAGCTGCGCTACGGCGTCAACGGCGGCGGCGGTCCGGTCGGGCTGCGCGAGGCCAGCCGGCTGATGGGCAAGACCCAGCCCGAGACGCGCAAGCTCGAGGAGCGCGCGCTGGAGCGCCTTGCCTCGGTGCGCGAGATCGAGGCGCTCCGCGAAGCCGCGTAGTTGCGGCGCCCCGCGGCCGCCCCAAGATGACGCGACAGGCCCGCCGCTACGTGCGATAGTCACGGACCATGAAACTCGCAATCGCCGGGAAGGGCGGGGCAGGCAAGACGACGATCTCGGGAACGCTCGCGCGCCAGCTCGCGCGTCAGGGCTACGAGGTGCTCGCCCTCGACAACGATCTGAACCCGAACCTGCCGCTGACGGTGGGCGTTCCCGCCGACCGGATGACCGACCTGCCGACGATGTCCGCGGACGTCGGGCGGAAGGTCGATGGCCGCTACCAGCTCACGCAGACGCTGGACGAGATCTGCGACGCGCACGCGATGGAGGGCCCGGACGGCGTGACCGTGCTCGTCGCGCACGAGCCCAAGCGGGCCAACACGGGCTGCATGGGGCGCTATCACATGGCGATGCGCGAGGTCGTCGGAGCCGCGCCCGACGGCGAGGACTACATCTGCCTCCTCGACACCGAGGCGTCGACGGAGCACCTCAAGGTCGGGACCGCCCAGCACGTCGACATCCTCTACGCCGTCGTCGAGCCGTACTCCAAGTCGCTGGAGTGCGGCCGGCGGGTCCTGGCGCTCGCGGAGGATCTCGGTATCGAGCACCTGGCGCTGCTGGCCAACAAGGTGCGCCCCGGTGAGGACGAGATCGTGCGCCAGTACGCGATCGACCACGACCTCAGCATGATCGGCGCGATCCCGTTCGACGAGTGCTTCTTTCACGCCGAGCGCGCCGCCGCGGCGCCGATCGACTTCGCACCCGACGCGCCGGCCGTCCGCGCGATCGGCAAGCTCGCGCGCAAGCTCGTGCGCGGCTAGCGATCCCCGCGGTCCATGCCGAAGCTCGGTTGTGGGACCTCGAATCCGGGCGGTGAGAGGATGGGGATGATCCGCGCGGATGGACGGACGGTCATGGCTGTCCCTCGCGTGCCGGGGCGAGTTGGAGGTGGGGCTTCGGCGCGATGCTGGCATTCGCGGCGATCTCCGCCCTGTCAGACGCCCGCGCGTGCCCGCTGACCGAGCCACGCCCACAACCTCGGCGATAGCTCACCGCCGCCACTCGCACGGTGCCGGTAGCTGTTCGTCGGGTGCGATCTCCGCGGAGGAACGTGCCCAGCCAACATCGAGCTTCTCGCCATCCTGATCATCGCCGGCGCGCTCGCCATCGGCATCTGGTGGTGGCACCGTCGCCAGCGCCAGGCAGCGACCGGACACCGATGCGTCGCGCTGGTCGTTCCCTTTGCGGTCCCTGGCTCGCCACGCCGGGACCCTCGCAGCCCTTGCCTATCCTCGTGGTGTGTTCACACCCGAGGAGCGCAGCGCGATCCGGGACCTTCTGATCGACCGTGCTCACGACGACGAGAAGATCATGGGTGCCGCGGTCACGGGGTCGGGCGCGCGGGATGCGGAGGATCGCTGGTCCGACGTGGACCTGTACCTCGGCGTGGCGGAGGGGATCGCTCGCGAGGATGCGCTGGACGAGTGGAGCGCCTTCCTGTACCGGGAGCTGCGCGCGCTGCATCACTTCGACCTCGATGCCGGCTATGCGATCTACCGGGGGTTCCTGCTGCCCAGCGGACTCGAGGTGGACCTCGCATTCGCCGCCGCCGAGAGCTTCGGCCCGCGCGGGCCGTCGTTTCGCCTGGTCTTCGGCACGGTGGTCGAGCAGGCGGCGGGACAGGGGAGAGGCCAGGCCGACCAGCTCATCGGGCTCGGCTGGCACCACCTGCTGCACGCGGGAACCGCGATCGCCCGAGGCAAGCCGTGGCAGGCCGAGTACTGCATCAGCGCCACCCGCGACCACGTCCTCACGCTCGCGTGCCTGCGTTCGGGGCTGTCGACCGCGTACGCCAAGGGTGCGGACGCGCTGTCGTCCGCCATCACCACGCCGCTGGAGGATGCGCTGGTGCGCAGCCTGCAGCCGGAGGAGCTGTCGCGCGCCCTGCACGCCGCGGCCGCCGCACTCCTGCGCGAGGTGGACGCAGCCGACCCCAGGCTCTCGGCGCGGCTGCAAACGGTGCTTGAGTCGCTGCTCCATCGCGTTGGGAGCATGCCGCCCTCTGACGGGTAACACCGACTGATGAATACCGTCGAGGCACCTACGGGCTACGCACCGACCGGCGGCGCCGTCGACGAGGCGTTCGACTCCGAGGGCGTCGTCCGTCCGGCCTACGCCGGCGTTCTCGCCGCGCTCCGGGCGGCCTCGCCCGCGGCCGCCGCAGAGACGATCGCCGCGGGCGTGGAGCGCGACGGCGTCGTTCATGGCGCGGACGAGGGCGCGCATCCGCTCGCGGTGGACGCCGTGCCGCGCGTCTTCGCCGCGGAGGAGTGGGCGCGGCTCGCGGCCGGCCTGGAGCAGCGCGTCGGTGCTCTCGAGGCGTTCGTGGCCGACGCGTTCGGCGCGCGGGAGGCGTTTCGCGCCGGCATCGTGCCGGCCGACCTGCTCGATCGCTGCCCGTGGTTCGAGGACGACGTCGCGGCGCTCCCGCACCGCGAGCCGCGCATCGGCGTCGCCGGCCCCGACATCGTCCGCGACGCGAGCGGCGAGCTGGTCGTGCTCGAGGACAACGTGCGTACCCCGACGCTCATGACGTTCGCGCTCGCGGCGCGGCGGCTCGTCCCGCCGACGCTGCCGGGCGCGCCGCGACCGCTGCCGATCGAGAGCGCGCTGCGGACGGCGCTGCTGGAGATGGCCGGTGACGGCGCCGTGGTGATCCTCGGCCGCGACCCCGGCAACATCGTGTGGTGGGAGCTCGAGCAGCTCTCGCGCCTGACGGCCTGGCCGCTCGTCGGCATCGAGGATCTCGCGCAGCGCGACGGTCGCGTCGTGCGGCGCCAGGACGGATCGCGGGTGGACGTCGTCTGGCGGCGCACCAACGAGGACCGCCTGCGCGGGGACGATGGCCGGCTCACCGCCCTCGGGTCTGTCCTGCTCGGGCCGCTGCGCAGCGGCGCGGTGCGGGTGGTCAACGCCTTCGGAACCGGCGTCACGGACGACAAGCGCACCTACGTCTACGTCGAGGGTCTCGTGCGCTTCTACTGCGGCGAGGAGCCGCTGCTGGGCTCCGTGCCGGCGTGGGACCTCGCAATCGACGATCAGCGCGCGGAGGCGCTGGACCGGCTCGACGAGCTCGTCGTCAAGCCGCGCGACGGCGCGGGCGGCGACGGTGTCGTGCTCGGCCCGCGCGCTTCGCGGGAGGAGCTGGCGAAGCTGCGCGCGGACATCGAGGCGGACCCGGGCGCCTGGATCGCCCAGGAGCCGGTCGCGCTCTCGACGCATCCCACGGTCGTCGACGGCCGCCTCGAGCCGCGCCACGTCGACCTGCGGCCGTTCGTCGTCGGCGGGCGCGCGCTGCCGGGCGGCCTGAGCCGCTTCGCGCAGGGCGCCGGCGAGATCGTCGTCAACTGCGCGCAGGGCGGCGGCGGCAAGGACGTGTGGGTGCTGGCGGACTGAGGCAGCTAAGAGGGGCGGGCCGCAGAAGGCGGGGGTCGGGATCGTCATCGACGCCGCACCGGGCCTCGTCGCCCGGCAGATGGAGCTCCAGACGCCGACGCCCGGGTTCCGCGCGCAGGTCTACGCGGCGGGCAACGACCTGCCCGGGCCGCCGACCGAGGGTGGCTGGGCGCGGATCGCGGTCCCGCGGCGCATCGGCGGGCGCCGGCCGACGCGCTGGCGCTGAGCGGCGCGACGTTCCACGTCGATACCGGGCACAACGCTGAGGCTTGCCCGCCGTCCGTGCGCGACGCTGTGCGAGCGGGCCGGCGTCTACCGCCGGGGTGGTACGCGTCATGGCCGCTGAACGACCCAAACACTGACCACCCCTCGCGGCGGGCCGTCAGAGCGGTCGGGGCGAAGATGGGAGGGGGACAACTCCGCGAACACGAGGTCACCTACCCCCGCCGGTGCCTGACCCGAGGGGTCGCGTCAGGTCTGACGCTGGCCGGGCACCACTCGGTCGCGACGGGCCACGAGCCGAACCCGGTCTCGGGCGTGATGTGCCCCGCGCCGCGCGATCCTCGGCGAGGCCGAAGGCATGCGACAGGAACACGACGAGGCGCGCGGGATCGCCAGCGGCCACGTCCGCCTCGGGTCGATGCCGAGCGTGTCGGCGACGATCCTGCCCGCGCTGCTGTCCCGGCCGGCGAGCACGACGGCCTCGAGCTTCAGCCGCTGGTGGCCGACGAGCTGCTCGCCGTCCTCCCGGCCGCCCACCCGCTCGCCGAGCGCCGGGCCGTGCGCGCCCGCGACCTCGCCGGCGAGCCGTTCATCCTCACCCGCGCCGGGTGCGAGCGGCTCGTCCTCGGCGCCCTGGCCGCCCAGGGCGTGACCCCCCGCGTCAGCCACGAGGTCAGCGAGGCATCGCCCGCGCCTTCCTCGCCGAGGCGCGGCTCACACCGTCCGCAGGTACCCCTCCCGCACCAGCCGGCGCACGAGCACCAGCCGGCCCGCATCGTCGAGCGTCCCGGGCAGCGACCGCGCGGTGAACGGCCCATCGGCCGCATGCACGGCCGCGAGCGCCGCGCGGGCCTGAGGCGGGAAGCGGACCTCCTTGCCCTCGAAGCGCACGACGGCGCCGCCGTCGGTCTCCTCCAGGTCGGAGATGACCGTCCCGCGGCGCTCGAGGGGACAATCCACGTCCAGCGTGTCCAGCGAGCGCGCCTGCGTGAGCTGGTCGTCGAGGATCGGCCGGCGCCCGCGCACGAACCGCCGGCGGGCCCGGCGCGCGACCGCGTCGGGGCGCAGGTGCGCCGCCAACCGCTCGAGCAGGTGGGCGGGCAGCTCGCCGTCGGGATCGAGCGTACGGCGGAACTCCACGTCGTCCGCGCAGGCCTCGACCGCCGCGCGCACCGCGTCCATGCGCGTGGGCGGGTGCAGCCCGACGGTGATGTGCAGCGAGTCGGCGTCCGCCGCGGTCGCCTCGTGCGGCCAGCCGCGCGGGAGGTAGAGCGTGTCCCCGGCCTGAAGCGTGATGTCGGCGATCGGGTCGCCGGCCTCGTCGCGGTCGGGCGACCAGCGCTGTGACTTCAGCGGCAGCTCCCGCACGGGGTCGTAGAGCTTCCAGCGCTTGTGCCCGGCGACCTGCAGGACGAAGACGTCGTGCGTGTCGTGGTGCACCGCGAAGCCCTGCGCGCCGGCGGGGGTGAGGTACGCGTTGGCCTGGCTCGGCCAGCCGAGGCTCTGCTCCAGCCCGCGGCAGTACAGCGCCGCGGGGTGCCAGTGCAGGTGCAGCGCCTGCAGCACGATCGTGGCGCCCGCGGCGTGCTCCTGGGCCACCCGGTCCACGACGGCGGTGTGCGAGAAGCTCCCCGGCCGCCAGGGGATGTCCTGCGTGTAGGAGCCCAGCGGGAGCTGGGCGCCGTCGGCGACCAGCCGGAAGGCGGGCGCGCGGATCGCGGTGGCGCACACCATGCGCTCCACGTCGCGCGCCGAGAGGACCGCGTCGAAGCGGCCGGGCTCGGCCCGCGGGACGATCAGCGGGCGCAGCCCGGCGTACTCGTCGAGGAAGGTTCCCGCCGCGATCGGGTCGAGGGTGAGCTCCAGCGCCCCCGCCGACCGCGACGGGGCCGCGAGGTCGGTGGTCACCCGGAGTCGTCGCCGGTGTCGCTCGTGTCGGTGGTGTCGCCGCTGTCGTCGGCCGGGTCCGTGGTGTCGCCCGCGTCGTCGCCGGTGTCCGTCGTGTCGCTCGTGTCGCCGGTGTCGTCGCCCGTGTCGTCGGAGGCCCGCGGTGCGGTGGCGGCGAAGTGGTGGGTCTCGACCTCGTCGTCGGTCAGCGTGGAGGGGCCGTCCTGCATGTCGCTCATGGGGCTCCTTCGGATCGGGGATGTGGCCGCTGTCTACCCGCTAGGCCGTAGCCTCGACCACGCCATGACCTCGCCTCCGGTGATTCGGCTGCGCCGCTACCAGCGGCTCGCGCTGGACGCCTTCGAGGCCGACCGGTCCGCGGGCCGGCGCCACACGCACATCGTCGCGCCGCCGGGCAGCGGCAAGACCGTCATGGGGCTGGAGATCGCCCGCAGGATCGGCGCGCCCGCCGTCGTGCTGTGCCCGACGGCGGCCATCCGAAGCCAGTGGGCCGCGCAGGAGCACGGCGTTGCCCTGACCGCGCTGACCTACCAGGCGATCTGCCAGACCGACGACCCCGGCGGCGCGCTGCGCGCCGCGGCCGAGGCCCGGTGGGCGGCCGAGCAGGCCGTGGCGGGGACCGGGGCGGGCACGGCGTCGCGCCGGCGCGAGCGCGAGCTGGCCCGCATCTCCGCCTCGATCAAGCGGGAGGTGGCGCGCGAGGGCGGCGCGCGCGACCTGCTCGCGGCGGGCGCTCGGGACCGGATCGCGCAACTGCGCGCCGGCGGCGTGGGCACCGTGATCCTCGACGAGTGTCACCACCTCGTGTCGATGTGGGGCTACCTCGTTCGCGAGGCGCTGGACGAGCTGGGGGAGGACGTCCACGTCGTCGGACTCACCGCCACCAGCCCGGACGACATGACCGAGGAGGAGGCGGCGCTGTACGGCGAGCTGCTGGGGGAGGTGGACTTCCAGACGCCGACGCCCGCGGTGGTCCGCGACGGCTACCTGGCGCCCTTCCAGGAGCTCGCGCTGTTCACGACGCCGCTGGAGTCCGAGCTGGAGTGGCTGCGCGAGCGCCACGTGCGCTTCCAGGAGATGCTCGACCGCGTGCTGGAGCCCAGCGACGACGACCTCGCGTTCGGGCTGTGGGTGGCCGGCCGGCTGCGCCACCGCGGGACCGGCGAGGCCGAGGTCAGCTTCGCGGAGCTGCTGCGCGGCCAGCCCGCGCTCGCCCGCGCCGGCGTGCGCTACCTGGCGAGCGCCGGCCTGCCCCTGCCGCCCGGCGCGCCCCGCGGCGAGGGCTTCCGCGAGCCGCCGACCCTGGAGGACTGGCTCGTGCTCCTCTCCGACTGGGCCCTGCGCTGCCTGCGCGCCCACCCCGACCCGGCCGGCGCGGCCGAGCACCGGCTCGACGACCTGGCCACCGGCCTGGCCGACCTGGGCTTCACCCTGACGCGCACCGGCATCCGGGCCGGTCGGACGGACATCGACCGCGTCCTCGTGCACTCCTCCGCGAAGCCGATCGCGGCGTGCGAGGCGCTGGCCGCGGAGTGCAGTGCCCGCGACGGCGACCTGCGGGCCGTCGTGCTGTGCGACAGCGAGCGCCCGCCCAAGCGCCCGGAGGGGTCGCCGCTGGAGCTCGGCGGCGGAGGCCGCGGGCTCCTGGCGGCGATCGCCGGCGACGCGCGGCTCGCGCTCACCCGTCCGCTCCTGGTCACGGGCGAGACGTTTGCCTGCGCCGCGGACGACGCGGACGACCTCGGCGCCGAGCTGCGCGCGCGCGGCGCACCGCCGGCGGCGCTGCGCCCCGCCGGCGGCCTCGCCGTCGTGGAGGGCGCGGGGGACTGGGTCACGCACGCGTCGGCGCTGCTACACGACGGCTGGTCGCAATGCGTGGTCGGCACCCGCGCTCTGCTCGGGGAGGGCTGGAACGCGCCGGCCGTCAACTGCCTGGTCGACGTCACGTCGGTCGCGGCGAGCATCTCCACCCGCCAGATGCGCGGGCGCTCGCTGCGCCTGGACCCCGAGCACCCCGACAAGATCGCGTCGAACTGGGACATCGTCTGCGTCGCGCCGGCGCTGGAGCGCGGGGTCGCCGACTACGCGCGCTTCGTGCGCCGTCACGCCCACCTGCAGGCGCCGTGTGAGGACGGCTCGATCGAGTCGGGCATCTCCCATGTGCACCCCGAGCTGAGCCCGTTCGCGCCGCCGCCGGCCGAGCATTTCGCCGCGCTGAACGCGGCGGCGCTGGACCGCGCGGCGGACCCGGCCGGCGCGCGGGCGCGGTGGCGGATCGGGGAGCCCTACCGCGCCGTCGAGCTGCCGGCGCTGCTCGTGCGCCCGCGCGGGCCGCGAACCGCGCTCAGCGCCCACGTCGCGCTGTCCGAGCTGACCCCGGCGCCCCGGCCACGCTGGTGGACGCTGCCGCCGGCGCGGCGCCGGCGCTTCCCGGTGGTCCTGGCGCTGGAGCGGGCCGCCCGCGCCGTGGCCGACGCCTACCTCGCGCTCGGAGAGCTGACCCCCGGCGCGCACGCGAGCATCGCCTGGCAGCCGCGCGCCGGGGGCTACGTGCGCTGCCTGCTGCCCGACGGCTCCGCGGAGGAGAACGCGCGCTTCACCGCCGCGCTGGAGGACGCCGTCGCGCCCGCCGGCGCGCACCGCTACGTGGTGTCGCGCCCGCTCGGCGGCGGCGCGCGCTGGCCGCGCTATGGCACCGCCTGGCACCCGGTCCCCGACGACTTGGGCCGCAACCGCCGGCGGGCCGACGCCTACCACGCGGCGTTCGCCCGCTGGCTGGGGGCGGGCGAGCTGCGCTACGCGCCGTCCACGGAGGAGGGACGGGCCGCACTGGCCGAGGCGTCCGCGCTACCAGAGACCTACGAGGCGCAGCGCCGCCGGCTGTGGCTGTAGCGCTCCCGGCCGCTCAGGGCCGGACGCCGTGCTCGCGCAGGTACTCCAGGTAGAACGGGCGCAGCAGCTCGGCGACCTCGCCCTTGCCGGAGTCGGTGATGTCGTCGATGTGCGCGCTGAGGCGCAGGACGTCGGCCTCGGCCTCGTCGAGCTCGCCAGCGGCGGCCTCGGCGGCGGGGAGCACCTTCGTCAGCTGCCAGAAGAAGCCGACGTCCACGTGACGGACGGCGTGGCGCACCGCGAGGTCGTGGAGCTCCTGGGCGGACAGGCGCTCGAGGGGATCCTCCTCGGTCATGACCGGGACAGTACGCGGCGCCGAGCGGGTATGCGTGGAGCTCCGCCCCACACGCCGACCACGGGAGGAAGCCCACATGACCATGGAGCTGCAAGGACAGCGGATCGCGATCCTGGCCGCCGACGGCGTCGAGCGCGTCGAGCTCGAGCAGCCCCGCGGCGCCCTGCAGGGAGCGGGCGCCCGGACCGAGGTGCTGTCGCTGCAGGAGGGCGAGATCCAGGCGCGCCAGAGCGACATCGAGCCCGCCGCCACCATCCCCGTCGACCGGCTCGTCGCCGACGCCTCGCCCGACGAGTACGACGCGCTGGTGCTGCCCGGCGGCACGGTGAACCCTGACAAGCTGCGCATGGACGACGACGCGGTCGGCTTCGTCCGCGACTTCATGCGCAGCGGCAAGCCGGTCGCGGCCATCTGCCACGGGCCGTGGACGCTCGTGGAGGCCGACGTCGTCCGCGGGCGCCGCGTCACCTCCTGGCCGAGCATCCGCACCGACCTGCGCAACGCGGGCGCCGAGGTGGTAGACGAGGAGGTCGTGATCGACGAGCAGCTCGTCACCAGCCGCTCGCCCGACGACCTGCCCGCGTTCTGCGCCGCCGTCGTCGAGCAGTTCGCCAGGGCGGGCCAGGGCGTGGCCGGCTGAGCTTCTCCGTCGAGCCGTTCGCCGCGCTGGCCGCGCGGCCCGAGCCGGGCCTGGACGAGCTGGCGCTGGCCCTCGCCGCCGAGTTCGGGCGCACCGATGCGCAGCCGGCGCTCGCGGAGCTCGACCGCCTCGGACAGGAGGTCGGCGCCCGCGTGGCCGAGGCCGCGTCCGGCGGGCCCCGCGCAGAGGCCGAAGCGCTGCGCGAGGTCCTCGGGCGCCGCCACGGCTTCACGGGCGCACGGGAGGACTACGACCATCCCGATCACTCCATGCTCGACGTCGTGCTCCGGCGCCGCACGGGCCTGCCCATCCTGCTGTCGATCGTGTACGTCGAGACGGCGCGACGCGCGGGGATCGCGCTGACCGGCGTGGGCCTGCCGGGTCACTACGTCGCCGGCCACTTCGGCGCCGATCCGCCGCTGCTGCTGGACCCGTTCAACGGGGGGCGGGTCATCGACGCGCCCGCCGGCTCAGCGGACGTCCGCCCGTGGGGTCCGCACGAGACGGCGCTGAGGATGCTCAACAACCTCGTGGGCTCCTATCAGCGCCGCGCCGATCTCGGCCGCGCCATCCGCGCGGCCGAGCTTCGGCTCGCGCTGCCGCTGCCGGCCGCCGCGGCGGTCGCGCTCGGCACCGAGCTGCGCTCGCTGCGCGCGCGCCTGAACTAGATGGCTGATTCCATCTAGGGCTTGAGCACCACCTTCACGCAGTCGTCCTCCTTGTTCTTGAACATCTCGTAGCCCTCGGGCGCCTGGTCGAGGCCCAGCGTGTGGGTGACCACGAAGCTGGGGTCGATCTCGCCACTCTGCACGCGCTCCAGCAGCGGGCGCAGGTAGCGCTGGACGTGGCACTGGCCGGAGCGGATCGTCAGCGAGCGGTTCATCACCGAGCCCATCGGGAACTTGTCGACGAACCCGCCGTACACGCCGATCACCGAGACGACGCCGCCGTTGCGGCACGCCATGATCGCCTCCCGCAGCGCGAACGGGCGCTCGGTCTCCAGGCGGGCGGCCTGCTTGACGCGGTCGTAGGCGTAGATCGGGCCGGTGGGGTGGTGCGCCTCCATGCCGACGGCGTCGATGCACGCGTCGGGGCCGCGGCCGCCGGTCATCTCGTTCAGCGCGTCCAGGACGTCGGTCTGCTCGTAGTTGATGATGTCCGCCTTGGCCTCGTCGCGCGCCTTGCGCAGCCGGTAGTCGAAGCGGTCGATCGCGATCACGCGCTCGGCCCCGAGCATGTACGCGCTGGCGATGGCGAACAGGCCCACCGGCCCCGCGCCCCACACCGCGATGACGTCGCCCGGCGTGATGTCGCACATCTCCGCGCCCATGTAGCCGGTGGGGAAGATGTCCGACAGGAACAGGACCTGCTCGTCGGAGAGCCCGTTCTCGATCTTGATCGGCCCGACGTCGGCGAAGGGCACGCGCGCGTACTCGGCCTGGCCGCCGGCGTAGCCGCCGGTCAGGTGCGAGTAGCCGTAGATCCCGCACGGCGAATGTCCCCACATCTTCTCCGCCAGGCCGGCGTTGGGGTTGGAGTTCTCGCAGAGCGAGTACAGGCCGGCGACGCACGCGTTGCAGGCGCCGCACGCGATCGGGAAGGGCACGACGACGCGGTCGCCGACCTCGAGGTTGCCGACCTCGGAGCCGACCTCGACGACCTCGCCCATGAACTCGTGGCCGAGGATGTCGCCCTTCTTCATGGTCGGCACGTAGCCGTCGTACAGGTGCAGGTCCGAGCCGCAGATCGCGGTGGACGAGATCTGGACGATCGCGTCGCGCGACGTGAGCAGCTTGGGATCGGGGACGTTCTGGACCTCGACGCTGTTGCGGCCCGTCCAGCAGGTGGCTCTCATGACGCGCTCCCTCCGTCGACGGCACCGGCCAGCGGCCGGGCCGGGCGTTGCTTGAGCAGCCTCTTGGTCACCGGGCCCTCCGGCGTGGCCTCCGACCGCATGACGACGCCGGTCTCCATCACCTGCTTGAGGCGGCGCAGGTCGTCGGTGACCTGCTGGCGGGGCTCCTCGCCGAAGAGCCTGGCGACCAGCTCGCCGAGCGGCCCGCCCGGCGGCTCGTAGGCCATGCTCAGGTGGATCTCGGTGCCGCGGTCTCCCGGGGCGGGCGTGAAGCGCACGGTCCCGGAGTTCTCCACCTCGGCGCCGGGCAGCGAGCGCCAGGCGATCAGCTCGCCCGGGCGGTCCTCCACGATCTCGGCGTCCCACTGCACCGTGCGCCCGGCGGGCGCCTTGGCGGTCCAGTGCGACAGCCGGTCGCCGTTGGCGCGCACGGTCTCGAGGTGGGACATGAAGTCGGGCAGGTGCTCGAAGTCGCGCCAGAACGCGTAGACGTCCTCCGGCGGGCGGCGGATGGTGATCGCCGCGCGGACCCGGGTGGTCGGGTCCTGCACGGTTCCCTCCTCCTCGGGCGGGCGGCGACTCAGGCGTGTCGCGGCGTAGGCGTCGGCGGCGGCGATGCCCGCGACCGCGCCCATGGCTGCTGCGATGCGCGCTCGGCTGGGCGGCTTGTCGCGCAGCGCGCGGGCCAGCAGCGTGAGGTCCATCACGTCGCCCGCGACCCGCGCCCACAGCCAGTTGACCGGTCGCTCGCGCTCGAGCGCGAGGATGCCCGCGGCCGCGGCCAGCTCGCGGACGCCCACCACCCGCGCCCAGCCGCGGCTGTCGCGCTCGTCGCGGACCCCGATGCAGCGGGCGAAGCCTGCGGGCATCGCGACCTGGGGGACACCGAGCGCGAGGCTGGCCCAGCCGAGCGCCGGCGCGAGTCGTTCCTCCGGGGGCGGGTTCATCTGGCTACCTCCTTGGCGAACGTGTGCGCGTTCGCATGCCCACCTCCGGCGCGGGGTGAACGTCGGATTGGAAGATCGGGCGCGCAGGCAGCCAATCGGTTCTGCGGCCGGGACCGCGGGTACCGGGGCGGGCCAGAGACTCAGACCAGCCAGGACGTCGGACATGGCCAAGGACCACGGCTCGAGCGTCAAGGACGACAAGCAGTACGAGGGCCTGCGCAGGAAGGGCATGAGCAAGGCGCGCGCGGCCCGGATCGCCAACTCGCCCGACGCGTCGAGCGAGGGCGGCAAGAAGAGCGGCTGGACGCTGGCCCACATCCAGCGGTTCGGCTCGAGCCCGCCCCGCGTTGTAGGATTTGGCGCGTCGGCTCGCTCGCGTCGCGGGGGAGCAGACGGACATAGCGTCCGGGGGGACGGTGTCGACCGGTGATCCGGGGACCCAGGACCCACGCACAACTCCCGCGTGACTTCTGGATGACCCACCGCACCGACCATCGCCAGGCATCCCGAGCCGAGGAGGCCGTCCACCTCGGCCGGCTCGCCATGCGTTCCGAGCGCGAGCGCGACGTGCACACCGTCCACCTCGCGGGCGAGCTGGACCTGGCCAACGGCCAGGACGTCGAGGACGAGCTCCTGCGCGTCGAGGCCACGGACGTTCCGTCCATCGTGATCGACCTTTCGGAGCTGACGTTCATCGACTCGACGGGCATCCGGCTGCTGGTGACCGCCGACGCGCGCGCCCGCAAGGACTCCGAGCGGCTTTCGATCCTCCGCGGACCGCCCAGCGTGCAGCGCGTCTTCGAGCTCTGCGGCGTCGCCGCCATCCTGCCGTTCGCCGACTGAGCGCGCGAGGGCGGCGCCACCCGCGGCCCTACGGCCGCGACGTGAAGCGCAGCGGGCCGGTGAAGCCGACCTGGCAGTACGCGATGCCGGCGTCCTCGCAGCCGCCGTTGCGGATCGGGTCCAGCGCCCGGGAGAACGCGAGCCCGAGGCGGTCGCCGGCCCAGGCCGTCGTGGCGTAGCGCCCGGACCCGGGGGCGTAGCTCAGGCGGCTGGTGCGCAGCGTGTAGCGCACGACGCGGTTGCCGGTCCCCGAGCCCAGGTTGGTCCTCGCCCACACGAAGCGCCGCTCGTCCTCGGTGAACGACGGCTTGGTGATGCCCGCGGCGTTGGCGCCGCCGGAGGTCGCGGTGTAGACGGCCCGGTCGCGGCCGGTGGCGATGTTGCGGATGCGCACGCGCTTGGTCGCGCCCGGCGAGCGCTCTCGGAACGTGGTGTAGGCGACGTGCTTGGCGCCGATCTCGACGTCGTCGATCACGCCGCGGACGAGCACGCGCGGCCGGCCGGCATCGGCGCCGGTGGTGCCGATGCGCAGCTCGGAGCGCCCGCGGCCGCTGTGCAGGAACGCGATCCGGCCACGGTGGATCGAGGGGCGCTGGTTCTGCCCGCCGATGCTCAGACGCGTCAGGCGCTGCTCGGCGCCGGTGCTGACCCGCAGCCGGTAGAGGAAACCGTTGCGGGTGTACACGGCGTAGGGGGCACCGGCAGCGTTGGTGCCCAGGTCCATGTCGAAGGGCGCGTCGCGCTCGGGCACGCCGACCGGGACGGGGGTGCCGCCGTCGACGGACCGCACGAGGCGAAACGCGCCGGTCGCGGGGTTGCGCTGGGACAACATGACGGTGCCGTCCTGAGCGGCCACCAGCGTGGGGGCGGCCTCGGTGGAGAGGATGGTGGGGGCGGCGTGCGCGCTGGTCGCGCCGGCGCCCAGGAGCGCGGCGGTCAGCGCCGCGGCGCGCAGGGAGGTGGAGGCTGGGGTGGGCATGCGCCCAGTATTGGGGTAGGCCCGAACGAGGCCGGGCAACCCCAGGGGTAGAGATCGGACACCCTCGCGGCTGACCGTCAGCCGCCGGAGGCCGCCGCGAGCAGCCCGGGGGCGACCTGCTTCTTGCGGCTCATCACGCCCGGCAGGTCGACGACCCCGTCCACCGGGCGCTTGCCGAAGGCCCGCTCGACGAGCTGGTCGGGCCCGGCCACGAGCAGGGTCGTGCTGCGCGACAGGATGTCGGTGACCATCAGCCCGAACAGGAGCTGATCGCTGCGCGCCTGGTACGCGCGCACCGCGGCGAGCAGCTCCGCCGTGCGATCCTTCAGCGCCGCCCCGACGGTCTCGATCTGCGCGACCGAGAGGCTCCGGCCACCGTCGACGACGTAGTCCTTGAGGTCGCGCACGACGAGCTCGTCGGCCGGGACGTTGGACACGTCGGAGCCGCGCTCGAACATCTCGCGCCCGAACGCCGCGGCGTCGAGCGCGACCAGCCCCTCCAGGTGGGCGCTGGCCACGCGGTCGCGGTCGGTGGTCGTCGGCGACGTCAGCAGGACCGTGTCGGAGATGATCGCGCCCAGCAGCATCGTCGCCGTCGAGGCGAGCGGGTCGATCCCGGCCTGGCGGAAGCGCTCGACGACGAGCGTCGCGGTCGAGCCGACCGGGTCGAAGATCGCGGTCACCGGCAGCCGCGTCTCGATGGAGCCGATGTGGTGGTGGTCGAGGATCTCCATGATCTCGGCCTCCTCCACGCCGGGGACGCTCTGCGCGCGCTCGGCGTGGTCGACGAGGACGACTCGACGGCGCGCCGGGCTGACGAGGTCCGTGCGGGTCACCAGGCCGATCGGATGCCCCGAGCGGTCGACCGCGACCGCGGCCCGGTAATGGACGTCCTTGATCTGGCCGGAGACCTCGCTGACCAAATCGTCCGGGCCGGCGGTCAGCGGGTCGCCCTCCAGGAGCGCCTCGCAGGGCTCCGACAGCGTGACCATGCGGCTGGTGACGTAGCTGTCCAGCGGCGAGGAGACCACGGCCGTGCCGTGCTCGGTGGCCAGGCGCAGGATCCGCTCGTCGGGGACCGTGCCGTTGCTCGTGACCAGCAGTGCCGCCCCGGCGGCGATCGCGGCCTCCTGGGAGTCCGGCCGGTCGCCGACGACGACGACGTCGCCGCGGCCCACCTTGCTCTTGGACGAGCTGTCCATCGCCTGCACCCACACGCGCCCGCGGATCGCCCGCTCCTCGCCGGTCAGCAGCTTCCCCTCGAGCACCGCGACGATCGAGCGCAGCGGCGTGGGCGCGTCCAGCCGGGAGGCTTCGCGCGACTCGCGGATGTAGCGCCGCGCGAGCGCGCGCTCGGTCACGACGCCCGACAGGGCGCCGCCGTCGTCGACGACGACCACGAGGTCCTGCCCCTCGCCGGCCATGAGCTGCCCGACCGGCCGCACCGGGTCGTTGCGGTGGGCCACCGGGAAGCTCGTGCGCATCACGTCGCGGATGCGCAGCTTCGCGTGGGGCAGGTGCTCGGGAACCGGGGCGCCGCTGCGGTCCAGCAGCCACTGCGTCTGCGCGTTGGGGACGCCCAGGCGCACGGGCACGAACCGGTGGCGGGGGTCGATGCGGTTCTTGAGCTCCGCGTAGCCGATCGCCGACGCGATCGAGTCCGTGTCGGGGTTGCGATGACCGCAGACGTAGACGCGGGAGGTCGGGCTCCGGCCGTCGGAGTCGCCGGAGATCCCGGGGCGGCCGTCGTCGGTCATGACCGGGTGAGGATAGGCGGCGCGCGACCACTAGGCTCACCCGAGCCGGCACGCAACGGGAGGCACGACGTGGGCAGCGACGCATCGCGCAGGGCCGAGGACCTGTCAACGGAAGAGCGCACGCAGCTGCGCCGCGCCCACGAGCGCCTGCGCACGGCGTCGCACGAGCTCGAGTCGCTCGTGGCGACCGAGCCGGTCCGCGCGCGGTGGGAACCCGAGCCCGCTCCTCCCGAGATCCTCGCCGCCGCCCGGGCCGAGCTGCGCGGCGCCTACGAGGCCGTCACCATCCGCCACCGGGAGATCCTGGGGTGGGACGAAGGAGTCACCACATGACCGACACGCTGGACGTCCTCGACGACGGCCGCACCATCACGATCTCCTTCGCGGAGATGATGAAGTACCACGGGCCCAGCGCCCCTGGGGGCGTGGCCCACGCGTTCAAGGTCCTGGAGCGCGCCTGCCCGATCGTGTCCCCGGACGGACCGCCCGAGCGGCGCATGCTCGTGGTGGAGACGGCGTTCGGAGGCCCGGGCGCTCGCGACGGCATCGAGATGGTCACGCGCGCGGTGACCGGCGACCGCTTCGTGGTCGACCGTGAGCTCGCGCGGCCCGAGCTGGGCGTCAACCGCGAGCGGTTCGTCTTTCGCATCGGCTACCGCGACCGCAGCGTGACGCTGCTGCTTCGCGAGGGGTACGTGATCGACGAGTTCATCGCGCTGGCGCGCAAGCCCGAGCGCACCCCCGAGGACGACGCCCGGCTGGACGAGCTGAAGGCGGACATGGCCGACCGCGTGATGGGCAAGCCGGCCGACGAGGTCTACGACGTCGCGGGCTGAGGCTCAGCGCAGCGGGCGATCGCCGACCCAGTAGCGCGGCCCCGGTCCCAGGCCGGCGGCCCGGTCGCCGGGGTTGGCCAGCTGGCAGCGGTCCAGCGAGAGGCAGCCGCATCCGATGCACTCGCCCAGGCCGTCCTTGAGGCGTTCGAGCTCGGCGATCCGCGCGTCGATCCGCGCGGTCCACGCGCTCGACAGGCGCGACCAGTCGCGGCGGACCGGCGCGCGATGGGGGGGCAGCTTGTTCAGCTCGGTCCCGATCTCGTCCAGCGAGAGCCCGACGCGCTGCGCGAAGACGATGAACGCGATCCGCCGCAGCACCGGGCGCGGGTAGCGACGGTGGCCCGACCCGGCCCGCTCGGAGGAGATGAGCCCGCGGTCCTCGTAGAAGCGCAGCGCGGAGGCCGCGACGCCGCTGCGCCGCGCGACCTCGCCGATGGTGAGCAGGGTGGACATGCCCCGAAGGCAAGCAGACCCGAGGAATCAGTTCAAGCTCGATCGAACTCAAGGAAAGTGGTCGGGAGAGGTCCGAACGTCCCGTTCCACCCGCCATAGCGGGAAGAAATGGACGGTCGGTCCCGGGCGCCGGATCGAACGTTCGTTTCCGCCTCCTATGGCGGGGAGGAATGCACGTTCACCCTCGAGCGGCCCGACGGCGGCCTTCCTGGTGGAGCGGACGCGGGCCCGCAGCGCTCAGCCCGCCACGCTGACCGTCACGTCGCCCGATCCCGCTCGGGCCTCGATCGAGCGCGACGAGCGGTCGTCGCGGACCAACCCCGGGTCGACCTCCACGTCGCCGCTGCCCGCGTCGGCGTCGATCCGGTAGTCGGCGGGGGGGACCCCCAGGTCGACGTCACCCGAGCCCGCGTCCACGCGCAGGCTCCGGGCGGGACGGGCGAGGCCGAGCTCGACGTCGCCCGAGCCGGTCACGGCCGTCACGAGCGGGCTGGTCAGCCGGCGGGCGTCGATGTCGCCCGATCCGACCTCGAGCTCGATCGACGGAGCGCTGACGTCGCGCAGCTCGATGTCGCCCGAGCCCGTGTGCACGCGCAGCGGCACGGTCGCCGCGATGCCGATGACGGTCACGTCGCCCGCGCCGGCGTCGACCGCCACGCGCACCTCGGGCGGGAGGGACACCCGGTACTGCACGCCGCACGCGCCGCCCAGCCACAGCGCGCAGTCGCTGTCGAGGTGCAGCACGCCGCTGCGGACGCGCTCGCTGTGGCGCGGCGTGGAGAAGCTGCGCGTGACGCGGGCGCTGACGCGCACCGGGCTGCCGGGCTCCCCGGCGACGAGCTCGATGTCGCCGGCCTCGCCGTCCAGCGCCACCGCCCGCACGCCGGCGTGGGTCTGCGTGACGGTCTCGGTCTTGCGCGCGGCGAGCTCGAGCAGGATGAGCGCGACGTACGCGACGTTGCCCACCGCGAAGAGCGCGAACACGATCAGGGCCAGCGTGCGGACCGGGCGCGGGGTGCGGGGCGTGGCGGGTGCGGGAGCGGCGACGGCCATGTCAGACCCCCAGGTAGGTGAGGACGGCGAGGACGCGGCGGTGGTGCGCATCGGTCTGGGGCAGGCCGAGCTTCATGAAGACGTTGCGCACGTGCTTCTCCACGGCGCCAGGCGTGACGACCATGCGCTCGGCGATCGCGGCGTTCGTGTGTCCCTCGGCCATCAGCGCCAGCGCCTCGTGCTCGCGCGGGGTGAGCTCGTCGAGCACGTCGGCGCGGCGCCGGCGGCTGAGCAGCTGGGCGACGACCTCGGTGTCGATCGCGGTGCCGCCGATCGAGACGCGCGTCACCGCGGCGAGAAACTCCCCGAGGTCGGCCACGCGCTCCTTGAGCAGGTAGCCGACGCCCTGGCTGCCGCCGCTGAGCAGCTCGCTGGCGTAGCGCTCCTCCACGTACTGGCTGAGGATCAGGACCGCGATCTCGGGGTGGCGGCGGCGAACCTCCAGCGCCGCGACGATCCCCTCGTCGGTCTGCGTCGGCGGCATCCGGACGTCGACGATGGCAAGGTCGGGCCGCTCGCTCTCGACGACGGCGAGCAGCCCGTCGGCGTCCTCGACGGAGCCGACGACGTCGTGACCGGCGTCGGTGAGCAGCGAGGCGAGGCCCTCGCGCAGGAGCAGGAGGTCCTCGGCGATCACGACGCGCATGGCAGCTCCGCTCGGATGGTGGTGGGCCCGCCGTCCGGGCTGTCGACGGTCAGGGTTCCGTCGAGTGCCTCCAGGCGCTGGCGCAGGCCGTCCAGCCCTGAGCCGGGCCCGCCCGCCGCGCCGCCTCGTCCGTCGTCGGTGACGGTCACCACGAGGCGTCCGTCGCTCAGCGCGACGCTCACACCGGCCCGCTCGGCGCGGCTGTGGCGCGCGACGTTCGTCAGCGACTCGGCCACGACGTAGTAGGCGGCGGTCTCCTGCGCGGCCGCCGGGCGCCGGGGGAGGTCGACGGTCACGTCCACGGGGACCGGGCAGCGCTCGGTGATCCCGGAGATCGCCGCGTCGAGCCCGCGATCGGTGAGCACGGAGGGGTGGATGCCGCGGACGAGGTCGCGCAGCTCGCTCATCGCGCGCTTGGACTCCTCGTGCGCGCCGGCCAGCAGCGCGTCGGCCGCCTCGGGGCTCTCGTGGATCTTCTCGCGCGCGCGGGCGAGCTCCATGGCGATGTAGGAGAGGCGGTGCTGCGCCCCGTCGTGCAGGTCGCGCTCGATGCGTCGCAGCTGGGCGTCGGAGGACTCGACCGCGCCCGCCCGCGTGGTCTCCAGCGTGCTGACGCGTTCGGCGAGCTCGGCGCGCTCGTCGGGGCCCAGCAACGAGGCGGCCAGCGCGGCGCCGCCGCCGGCCAGGGCCCGCGTGGCGAGCACGGCCACGAACGCCAGCAGGATGGCGACGATCGGGCCGGCGAGCGTGGGGGCCAGGCCGAGGTCGCCCAGCAGCGAGCCGTCGGGCGCGAAGGACTGGGCCGCCGGCGCGGCCACGAGCGCCACCGCGCCGCCCCACAGGCCGAGCGCCAGCGCGCCCGAGAGGACGCCGACGGGGCCGAGGAGCAGCAGGTAGCCGATGCCGCGCCACATCGCGCGGTCCTTCAGCCAGGCCCAGATGCGGGCCGGCCACCCCTCGGGCGTCGGCGGTCGCGCCGGACGCGCGATGGGCGCGCCGAACACCAGCGCCGCCCGGTGGCGCTCGGCCTCCGCTCCCAGCCGCCCCAGCGCCAGGGCCACGGCGAGCGGAACGGCGAACGTCACGATCGCGGTCGCCACGCCGACGATGAGCCCGACCCCGATCAGGATCGACCAGAACAGGCCGAGTGCCAGGCCGGAGCTCGCGTAGAGGAATTCGGCGGCGGCCTGGCGGGCGGACGGTGGGCGCAGCGGTGAGGCCATGGGCACAACCGTAGGCGAGCCACCGCGGCCCGCCCACCCGGCAGGCAACCGGCCGAGGGTGGGGTTAGCCCCCGCCCACAGACGCCGGGACGCCGTATTTACCCGCCCCGCCCGCCCCGGCAGGCTGCGCAGGGTGACCCACCCCACCCCCCCGAAGGAGTCCCACGTGCAACGCAACCTCGCCGCTCGCGCCGGCCGCTGGAGCGCGCAGCACCGAAAGCAGGCGATCCTCGGCTGGATCGTGTTCGTGGTCCTGGCCACCGTGGTCGGCGGCGCCGTAGGCCAGCGCGAGCTGAAGGACACCGCGACGGGCAACGGCGAGTCGCGATCCGCCGAAGAGGCGATCGACGCCGCGGGGTTCCGGGAGGACGCCGACGAGCGCGTGCTCATCCAGGCTCGTGGCGCCGGCCAGGCCGACGACCCACGGTTCGTGGCCGCGGTCAACGACGTCACCCGCCGGCTGCAGGCCACACGGCACGTCGCCGACGTCCAGTCGCCCTACGCCGCGGGCAACAGCGCACAGGTCTCCCGTGACGGGCGGTCGGTCGTCGTCGGCTTCGAGATCCCCGGCGACGAGGACGTGGCGTCCGACCGCGTCGAAGGCGCGCTCGCCGCGGTCGCCGCCGCGCAGAAGGAGCATCCTGGTCTGCGGATCGAGCAGTTCGGCGAGGCCAGCGCCGGCAGGGCGCTCGACCAGGCGCTGAGCGACGACTTCGAGCGGGCCGAGTTCCTCTCCATCCCGATCACCCTGCTGATCCTGCTCGTGGCCTTCGGAGCGCTCGTGGCCGCGGGCCTGCCGCTGCTGCTGGCGGTCACCGCGGTGGCGGGCACGATCGGCCTGCTCGGCCCGGTCAGCCAGCTGGTCGCGCTGGACGAGGCGATCTCGTCGGTGGTCCTGCTCGTGGGCCTCGCCGTGGGCGTGGACTACTGCCTGTTCTACCTGCGCCGCGAGATGGAGGAGCGCGACGCCGGACGCGATCCGGAGGCCGCGCTCAACGCGGCGGCCGCCACGTCGGGCCGCGCCATCCTGATCTCCGGGCTCACCGTGATGGTGGCCATGGCCGGCATGTTCCTGGCCGGCAACGCCGTGTTCGCGTCCTTCGCGGTCGGGACCATCCTGGTCGTCGCGGTCGCGATGCTCGGCTCGGTCACCGTGCTGCCCGCGATGCTCGCCTTCCTGGGTCGCAAGGGCTGGACCGAGAAGGGCCGCGTGCCCTACATCGCCCGCATGCGGCACCGCAACCGCGGCGAGTCGCGGGTCTGGGGCGCGATCCTCAACCGCGTCCTGGCCCGGCCGATCCTCGCCGTCGGACTGGCCGGCGGGCTGCTCGTCGCCCTGGCCATCCCGGCGCTGGGCCTGCACACCACCAACCCGGGCCTCGCCGGACTGTCGCGCAGCCTGCCGATCATGCAGACCTACGACCGCATCGAGGCGGCGTTCCCCGGCGGCACGGAGCCGGCGGTCGTGGCCATCGAGGCCCGCGACGTCCAGGCGCCCGTCGTGCAGGCCGGCATCCGGTCCTTCCGGGACCTCGCCGTGCAGACCGAGGGCCTGGGCCGGCCCGGCCCCGTGACCACCAACCCCGACAAGACGCTGGCCCTGATCGAGATCCCGCTGGCCGGCAACGGCACCGACGCGACGTCGGAGGCCGCGCTGGCCCGGCTGCGCGACGACGTCATCCCCGCGACCCTGCGCCCGGCCGCGGCGGAGGTCAACGTGACGGGCGACACCGCCGGCTCGAAGGACTTCAACGACACGATGAAGTCCCACCTGCCGCTGGTGTTCGGGTTCGTCCTGGGCCTGACGTTCCTGCTGCTGCTGGTGACGTTCCGCTCGGTGGTGATCCCGGCGACCGCGATCGGGCTGAACCTGCTGTCGGTCGGTGCCTCCTACGGCGTCCTGAAGCTCGTCTTCCAGGACGGCCACGGCGAGGGGCTGCTCGACTTCCAGTCCGTGGGCGGGATCACGGCCTGGCTGCCGCTGTTCCTGTTCGTGATCCTGTTCGGCCTGTCGATGGACTACCACGTGTTCATCGTCAGCCGGATCCGCGAGGCGGTCGGGCAGGGCATGAGCACGCCCGACGCGGTCGCGCACGGCATCAGGCAGACGGCCGGCGTGGTCACCAGCGCGGCGGCGGTGATGGTCGCGGTGTTCGCGATCTTCGCGACGCTGAGCTCGGTGGACTTCAAGCAGATGGGCGTCGGGCTGGCGGTCGCGATCCTGATCGACGCGACGATCGTCCGCGCGGTGCTGCTGCCCGCCACGATGAAGCTCCTGGGCGACTGGAACTGGTACCTGCCCAAGCGGCTGCGCTGGCTGCCCCAGGTGGAGCGGGGCCCCGGCCCGGCGCTCGATCGGGCCTGAGGCGCGCAGCGATGTGACTCACCCCAGCTCGTCGGCGGCGTCCACGATTCGCTCGGCCAAGGCCAGCGACGAGGTCGCCGCCGGCGAGGGGGCGTTGCGCACGTGCACGGCGCGCGGCGTGGGGGACAGGAGGAAGTCGTCGACCAGGCGTCCGTCGCGGCCCACGGCCTGAGCGCGGACGCCTCCGAATGCGGGGACGAGGTCCTCGGCGCGCAGGTCGGGGACGTAGCGGCGCGCCGCGGCGGCGAAGGCCCCGCGGCTGGCGGCCATGCGCAGCTCGGTCGCCCCGGTGCGCCACCACCGCCGCCCCAGCCGCCACGTCCCCGGCCACGCCGCGGTGTCCCACACGTCGGCCGCGCGGATCGTGCTCAGCCGGTAGGCGTCGCGGGCGCCGACGAGCAGCGCCGAGGGCCCGAGCAGCACCTCGCCGTCGGTGCGCGGCGTGAGGTGCACGCCGAGGAACGGGAGGCTGGGATCGGGCACGGGGTAGATGAGCCCGCGCACCAGGTCGCGCCGGTCCGCGCGCAGGCGCAGGTAGCCGCCGCGGAAGGGCACGACGCGCGGGTCCCCATCGGCGCCCGCCAGACGGGCGAGACGGTCGGACCACAGGCCGGCGCAGAACACCGCGCGGCGGCCGTGTGCCTCGTCGCCGTCCGCGGAGCGCAGGCGGATGGCGCGATCGGTGCACCGCACCCCGGCGACCGCCCAGCCCAGGCGCAGCTCGCCGCCGGCCTCGTGCACGTCGTCGGACACGCGCGCGGCGACCGCGCCGAAGTCCACGATGCCGGTGTGCGGGGAGTGCAGGGCCGCGGCGCCGATCGCGTTGGGCTCGACGGCGCGCAGTCCGGCGGCGTCGAGCCGGCGGATCTCCGGCACGCCGTTGGCGCGCGCGCGTCGCTCGAGCTCGTCGAGCGCCGGCAGCTCGCGCGCGTCGGAGGCGATGATGAGCTTGCCGATGCGCCGGGCGTCGATGCCGTTGCGCTCGCAGTAGGCGTACATCCGCGCGGCGCCGTCGACGCACAGCCGGGCCTTCAGCGACCCTGGCGCGTAGTACACGCCCGCGTGGATCACGCCGCTGTTGTGGCCGGTCTGGTGGGCGCCCACGCGCGCCTCGCGCTCGACCACCAGCAGGCGGCTCGAGGGCCGGCGCGTCAGGACCTCGCGGGCCACGGCCAGCCCGAGGATGCCGGCGCCGACGATGATGGTGTCGTAGGGGTCGCCGGACATGTCGTCGCCGATCGCGCGGGAGGATAGGCTCGCGCGCATGGATCTGGAACCGGGCGAGCAGCTCATCTTCGAAGGTCATCCCTCCTGGCGTTCGACCATCGGCTTCTACATCAAGGGACTGGCCGTCGTCGTGCTCGCCGGGGCCGTGGCCGCCGTGGCGACCAGGATCGCCGACGACAAGGTCGACACCGGCCTCGTGACGGTCGTCGCACTCGTCGCGCTCGCCGTCCTGCTCGTGGCCGGCTGGTTCAAGCGGCTGTTCACGACCTACACCATCACGAACCACCGGCTGCACATCCGCCGCGGGATCGTCGCCCGCGCCGAGCAGCAGACGCAGATCAACCGCGTGCAGAACGTCAACACGCACCAGTCGGTCCTGCAGCGCATGCTCGTGGTCGGCGACGTGAACTTCGACACCGCGGCGGGCGACGACTACGACTTCCAGTTCGACGGCGTCGCGAGCCCGGGCGACGTCGTGGAGGCCGTCCACCGCGCGCAGCGCGAGGCGGAGGCAGTTCCCGGGGATCGGTAGCCCCGGCTCGCCGGCGGCATGGAGCCCGACGACCTCTACGGCCTGCCGCTGGACCGCTTCATCCCCGAGCGCGGCGCGCTGGCCAAGGCGCTGCGCGCCGACAAGCGGCGCGAGGAGGCGGCCGAGGTCGCGGGGCTGCGCAAGCCGTCGGTCGCCGCCTGGGCGGTCAATCAGCTCGTCCGCACCCAGGGCGGGGCGGTCCAGGACCTCTACGACGCGGGCGACGCGCTGCGCGGGGCGCAGTCCGACCTGCTCGCCGGCCGCGGCGACGGGCGCGCGCTGCGCGCCGCCGGCGAGCAGGAGCGCGCCGCGGTGGACCGCCTGGTGGACGCGGCGCGCGGCCTGCTCAGCTCCGAGGGCCACGAGCTCAGCCCCGCGGTCGTCGACCGCGTGGCCGACACGCTGCACGCCGCCGCGCTGGACGAGGACGCGCGCGCCCAGGTGCGCGAGGGCCGCCTCGAGCGCGAGCTGCGCCATGTGGGGCTCGGGCTGGGGGAGGGGGCGGCGGCGCCCTCGCCGCCTCCGCGGGCCGCCGGCCGGGGGAAGGCCGCGAAGCCGCCTCCTGCGGCCGAGCGGACCGGATCATCGCGCGCCGACCCCGCGAAGCGGCCCAAGCGCTCGACACCCGCCGACCGCGAGCGCGAGGCGGACCTGCGGGCCGAGGCGCAGCGTGCCGAGCGCGAGCGGGCGGAGGCCCGCAAGGCGGCTCGCGCGGCCGAGGTCACGGCGCGGCGCCGCGCCGAGCGCTCCCGGCGCGCGCTGAAGGCCGCCGAGGAGCGCCGCGAGCGCGCGTCCGCGGCGCTGGAGGAGGCCGACGACGCGCTCGCGTCCGCGCGCGCGGAGGCCGACGCCGCCGCCGACGCGCACGAGCGCGCGCAGGCGGAGCTGGACGAGAGCTGAGCGGCCCGCTCAGGCTCAGGCGGCGGTTTCGCGCGCCCAGTCCAGCGGCACGTCGTCATGCTTCTCGGCGATCACCGCGACGTACTCCAGCGGTTCGCCGGCGACCGACACGCGGTGCGTGTAGGACTTGCGCGTGCGCTCCTCGAGGATGCCCTCGCGGAACATCCGGGCGATGAACCCGCCGAAGCTCCGCGGGTCCTCCTCCTCCATGAAGCGGTCGCGGAGGTTGAACGCGGTCCATCCGGGTGATCCGACGAGGTTGAACGCCTCGGCGAAGGCCAGCGGCGGGATGTCGCCGAAGCCCAGCGCGGCCACGCAGGTGATGAGGTCGAAGTCGTGGCGCATCAGCCGGCCACGGTCGGCGGGGTGCAGCTGCGTCATGTCCAGCGCGTAGTAGTCCTCGTAGACGCCTGGGCGGTCGCGCAGGGCGGCGGTGCGCGCCTCGGGTAGCAGGTCGACGCCGATGGTCTCGCCGATCCCCAGCTGCCCGAGCAGCTCCCCGACCATGCCGTTGCCGGCTCCGAAGTCCAGCGCGGTCAGGGGCCCCGGCTTGACCCGGGACGCACGCATCTCCGCACCCAGCAGCTCGGTGACCACGCGGGGGGAGTCGCACTCCAGGCGCTCGGCGAACAGCCGCTCGTACAGGCCCGGCACCGCGTAGATCGCGGCATAGTCGTGAAAGCGGATCCGGCGGCGCTCACCGTCGGTCTCGATCTCACACCATTCCTGGTCCTGGTCGAGCTCACGGGCATGCTCCGGCGGAAGGTGCAGCGCGAAGTCCACGTTGTTGAGCGTGGGCATGGGTCCCCTTGCGTTGGGTGGGCGGGCGAAGCGGGTCCTCTTGGCGGTACCCCCGCGGACCGTCGCCAAACGATGCGAGCAGATGGCGGGGCGGACCCGCCAGAGAGGCGACAGGGTGATTCGCTGGAGTCACCCTAGCGAAGCGGGCGGCAAGCTTTCCCGCCCGTCCGTCCTGGCCGGTAGGCTGGTGGCACTCGATTGGATGGGCGTGGGGCTCGCCGAGACTTGTCGCCCAGCCGCCTGGAGGCCACGCATGGCCGAGCCGGCGTCACCCGATCGCCTCGAGGACCGCACCGGCGGGGCGATCGTGGGACAGCAGGGCAGGACCGTCGCGTTGCCGAGGCGCTCGCGATGAGCATCACCTACACCTGCAACCTGTGCGGCGAGACGATCGCCCGCGACTCGCCCCTCGTGGTGCTCAACGGAGACGGCGAGCGATCCGCGCGCAACTGGCGCACCGGATGGGTCGGCCATTACCACGCCGATCCGGACGTCGGCTGCTGGCAGCGGATACTGGACGTCATCCGTGCCGCCGACGGCTGGGCCAGCCGCCTGGAGGGGATCCCCACCGCGCCCGACGACTCGATCGCCGATGCCCGGGCCAAGCACCGCCGCGAGGACTTCCGCGTCGTCGACGACACGGCGCCGCCGACCGACGACGAGCTGCCCCCGCCCGACGGTGAGCGGACGGCGGACGGGGAGCCGTAGGGCGCTCGAGGCGCTCAGGCGCCGGGCAGGTTCTCCGGCAGCGGGACCTCCTGGGGCGAGCGGCCGGGGGAGTCGTCCTCCCACGACTCCCAGGCCAGGCCGTCGCGGCCGGCGTGCTCGCCGGAGCCGCCGAGGGCGAGCAGGACCACGCGCTCCGGCCCCGCGTTGGCGATCTGGCGGCGCACCGACGGGCCGACGCGGACGACCTCGTCGCGCTCGAGCAGGTGCTCGTCGCCCTCGACGAGGAGGGTCAGCCGGCCCTCCAGGACGAGGTAGACCTCCTCCTGGCGCTCGTGGGCGTGGATGCGGCCGCGCTCGCCGGGGCCGAGCACGATGAGGTTCATCCCGAACGAGGTCACGCCCAGTTGCCGGCGCAGCGGGTGGAAGCGCTCGTCGCCGTCACGGTCGAACGATGAGAACGCGATGTCGGTGTCGGAGTCGGCCATGGCTTCAGGGTAGTCGGCACGCGCGCGTGCGCGCGGAGCGCAACTGACGCAGGGGGGAGGGTGGGGCGATCAGCGGCGGCGCGATCGCCGCGACAGCGAGGGCAGGCGGTCGCGCCACCGGCCTCCCGGCGCGGGGTCCGCATCCTCCTCGTGGGCCGGGGCCTCGGTGATTCGCGGGGGCTGCGCCGCCGCGTGCTCGTAGCTCAGCCGGAAGAGCCCGACGACGTCCTCCACGTCCTCGGGGCCGTTGACGCGCCGACTCACCCAGTCCGAGTCCGAGTCGACGCGCGCGACGCGGCCACCGGCGACCAGGTCGTCGCGGATGGACGGCGGCAACGGCAGGTCCGCCACGGTGTCGGCGTGGATGTGACCGATCTCGTGGCCTCGCAGATGGAAGACGATCCCGCCGAATCGGTGCTCGCGCTCGGTCACCTCGGGGTCCGCGAGCAGCTCGCGGCGGACGGCGTCGGTCAGCGAGGGAGCCTCCATGAGGCACAGCCTATGCAGCCCGGCTAGATGGCTGATTCCACGACCCCCACCACCATCTGGCGGCGCCTCGCGACGCCATATGGCGGCGCGAGCCGCGGAATCAACCATCTAGGCGTGTGCCGGTGAGCGCTCGGCGGTGCGCGCCGGCCAGTCCCGCTCGATCTGGCGAATCATCCGCGGGTACACGAGCAGGTGCCGGGCCGGCCGGATCGCGGCCATGTAGGCGGTCCCGAGGAGGCCATTGGGCTTGACCAGGACGGCCATCTGGCCGTGGTAGCCGCCGCTGTGGTCCGGGACCCAACCGATGTGCATCACCCCGTGCATGGTGCGGTTGGCGACCTCCGCCACCCACTCGTCGTCGAGCTGGTAGAGCGACGTGAACGGGAGTGCGTCGAACTCCGGGCCGGATGGCGCTTCGCGCAGGTCCGCCGGCAGGCGATCGCGGAGCGTCGGCACCCGGGCGCCGAGGCCGTCGTCCGGGCCGTCCCAGCCGAACAGCTCCCCGAGCTTCCACCGGGTGGCGAAGAGGGCGCGGGCGCCGCGGGATGAGCCGTGCGACGGGTCGCCGGAGGCGAACCGCTGCACCAGCAGCGGGAAGTCGTCCAGGTCCCCCGGTGTCGGCAGGGCCCACACGTCCTCGACCCGGAAGTCGCGAGTGAGCTCGTGGATGCGCCAGGGCCGGGTGGTGTGCGCGCTGTCGGGGAGCCTCATCTGCCTGGCCTCGGTTCGCTCGGGTCGGGGCCATACGGTAACATACATACATGCTTGTACGTGATGTGACCGCGGAGAGCGGCCGGCGCGCGACGCAGGCGCAGCGCAGCGCACGCACCCGCAGCGCCCTCCTCGAGTCGGCCGCGAGGGGGCTGTCGCGCTACGGCTACGGCAACCTCGTCCTCGAGCAGGTGGCCGGCGACGCGGGGTACACCCGCGGCGCGCTCTATCACCAGTTCAAGGACAAGGAGGACCTTGCGCTCGCCGTGATCGAGTGGGTCGACGAGACGTGGCGGCACGAGGTCGGCCGGCTCATCGAACAGGAGCCCGATCCGGTCCAGGCGCTGATCGCGCTGGCGCGCGGCCATGCCGTCTACTGCCGCCGCGACGTGGCGCGCGTGCGGATGGCGCTGCGGCTGGAGTTCAGTGGTCAGGACCATCCCGTGGGCCGACAGCTCGAGCGGGTCTCCGAATCGCTGGTCAAGCGCTGCGCCCGCCTCATCGACGCGGGGCGCAGGGCGGGGACGATCCCCGCCGGCCCGCCGAGCCGGACCCTCGCGCTCGCCTTCATCGGGGCCATGGAGGGCGCCGTCATCGGACTCGCCGGACGGGTGCCGCACGACGAACTGCTGGCGGCCCGCGCGGCCGTCGGCGTCCTCGGGCTCGAGCGTCTTCCTCCTCAACTTGCATAATGGCGCCAGTCCCGCCAATATGGCGCCATGCCGAGCATTCAGATCAAGGACGTGCCCGAAGCGACGCACGCCGTGCTGCGCCGGCGCGCCGCGGGAGCCGGCCAGTCGCTGCAGGAGTACCTCCGCGGCAGGCTGATCGACGAGGCAAGCGCACCCACCTTGGAGGAGATCCTGGCTCGGGCGGGAGGACGGGCAGGGGGGTCGGTGCCGTTCTCCGCAGCAGTACAGGGCCTGCGAGAGGACCGTGCTCGTCGTTGACGCCAGCGTCCTCGCGCCGGCGCTCGCAGACGACGGCCCCGACGGCGACGTGGCTCGCGCGCGCCTGAGCGGGGAAACGCTCGTCGCGCCCGAGCTGGTCGATCTCGAGTCGACGTCCGTTATCCGCCGCCGACTGCTGGCGGGGCATCTCGATGCGCGACGAGCGCGGCTCGCGCTCATCGATCTCGTCGAGTTGCCGCTGCGCCGGGCGCCACATCGCCCGCTGCTGGCGCGTTGCTGGGAGCTCCGGGACAACCTCACGGTCTACGACGCCGCGTACGTCGCCCTCGCTGAGCTGCTCGATGTCGTGCTGGTCACCGCCGACGCGCGGCTCGCGACCGCGCCGGGACCGCGGTGCCAGGTTGAACTGCTGGTCTGATCGACAGTCGGGAGAACGACGGTCGATGAATATGTTCGTGTGGCACAGTCTGTGCTACGGTCAGGGTGTGGCATCGCGAACCGTCAGAGCGCGACTGGATCCTCAGTCGGAGGCCGACCTGACCTTGCTGCTCCGAGAGGGCGGAACGGAATCGGACGCCGTCCGATCGGCGCTCGCCGAGGCTGCGAACCGCCGGCGCCGCCGGTCGACACTTCGAGCCGAGGTAGCCCGGTTGGCCTCCGACCCGGAGGATCGGCGCGCGCGCGAGGAGGCGCTGAGCGACCTCGACGGTCTCCAGGCTCCGTGGCCGAGCTGACGCGGGGCTCTGTCTGTGGCGTGCGATTAGGGCGCACCGCCGGACGAGAGCAGTCAGGCCGACGCTATGCGGTCATCGTGCAGAGCGACGACCTCCGGTTGCTCAACACGGTGATCGTCGCTCCCACGTCAACATCGGCGCGTGCGGCCACGTTTAGGCCCGAGATCGTCGTTGACGGTCAGCGAACGAGGGTGCTCTGCGAACAGATCCGGACCGTCGACGCTCAGCGACTCGGAGAGAGCGTCGGCATGCTCTCGGGCGCCGAGCTCAGCAGCGTTGAGGATGCGCTTGAGCTCGTGCTCGAACTGTAGGCGTAAGTGTCGGACGAACTGAACTTGGGACAGCTGGCGAACTCCGCACGAGACTGATCAACGAAGCCGCTGAGACGCTCGCGGTGGCCAAGCCTTGCGCCCAGCGGTCGCCGCGAGGCAGCATCGTTCACATAATCGTGATTATCGAGCGTTGACTGCCATTCCTTTGCGACGTCCGCCCCTTTAGCGGCAAAGCTCGGCCCGTAGCCGGGCAGCGAGCCGCACGGACGCCTCGATCTCGACTCTGCGTATCGAGACGCTCTCGATGTTCAGCCCGAAGGGAACGCCGACGCGCCGGCAGAAGGCGATCAGCTCGGTCGCCGTCGCGACCGCTTGATCGTAGGACGCGTCGAGGGTGTCCTCGGCATGGCGCAGATCGTTCGCGATCCAGCGCGGCACGTCGACACCGAGCCACGTCAGGAACTCCAATGTCTTCATTGAGCCGCAGACCGAGAACGTGAAGACGATCGGCACCGGCTCCAGGTTCTGGGCGGCGCACTCGTAGCGATAATCAGAGACCAGGTCCTTCGCGGCGTTGACGTCGTAGACGACCTGGGTGACGAAGAAGGAGCAGCCTGCCGCCTGTTTTGCGATGAGTCGCAGGTGCTCGTTGCCCCCGCGCGTGTGCCGCTCGGGGATCGCGACTCCGCCGAGCGGCAGGTCCGGCCGGACTTCGGTCCGGAGCTCGTATGCCCGCGACAGCGAGGTGGCGACCGCCTTCTCGCGGGACGAGGCCCCGACGAAGACCGACAGCGCTCGGGCCGGATCCTGGTCGCGGAGCCATAGGCGGAGGCCGTCCTCGGCGTGCTTGCTGACCGCGCGGTAGACGATGGCAGGCACATCCAGGCCCACGAGGTCACGAGCGAGGTACTCGGCCGGGTCCATCGTGGGCAGGAACGGGAACGGGCGTTCGTTCGGATTGCGGTCGCTCTCGTCATCGATGTCGTAAAGAACGAGGCCGTCTATCCCCACCGACCGGAGTCGCGCGAGTGTGACCTCAGCGATCTGCCTGGTCTGCTCCGGTCCGGTCGTCAGCCTCGGCGGCGTCACCGCGAAGACCAAGAACTCGCCCCTCCGATCGGCGATGCGCTGCTGCAACTCCACGCGCGGACCGTAGCCAACCGTCGACGCCCGGGACCCAACCCGACATCAGGCCACGGTTTGCCTTCAGCGCTCAGGCGCGGGTGAACGTGACGTGCGTGACGCCGCTGGGCGAGGACGTGGCCTCGACCTGGTAGTCCTTCTCGAGACCCTCCAGTCCGTCCCAGAGCCGCACGCCTCGCCCGAGCAGGATCGGGACCACCACGGTGTGCATGTGGTCGACGAGCCCGGCAGCAAGGAAGTCGCGGATCATGGTGGGACCTCCGCCGAGGCGCACGTCCTGGCCGTCCGCGGCCTCGCGGGCCGTCGCGAGCGCCTCGGCAGGCGACGCGTCGATGAAGTGGAACGTCGTCCCGCCCTCCATCTCGATCGACGGGCGCGCGTGATGGGTGAGGACGAAGACCGGTGTGTGGAACGGCGGGTTGGGACCCCACGCGCCCTTCCACTCCGGGTCCTCGTGCCATCCGGGGTGGCCGAACTTCCCGGCACCCATGATCTCGGCGCCGATCCCGGGGGCGAACTGCTGGGCGAAGGCGTCGTCGACGCCGGCGCTACCGCCGGGCTGCCACGACCGGGTGGCGAACATCCACGTGTGCAGCCGATCCCCGGCGTGACCGAAATGTGCCTCGGCGTCTTGTCCCTCACCGGTGCCGAAGCCGTCGAGTGAGATGCAGAAGTTCTGGACGCGGACGAGTGACATGGCTGGTGCTCCTTCGGTACTCGGGCGGATTGGGATGGGTCTTGCGGTCTCGATCGAGGTCAGTCGTAGTAGCGGCGGGCGCTGGAGCCGATGCGGGTGATGTCGGTGCCGTAGACGTGGATGGAGATCGCCGTGGTCTCGCTGGTGTTGTGCACGCGGTGGATGTCGCCCGGCGGCGCGAAACCGCTGACGTCGCCGGCCTGGTTCTCGCTGCGGCCGATCAGGTTCAAGTCGGCGTCGAACAGCTCCTCGTGCTCGACGCCCTGGATGACGCCGAAGACGCACCACGTGACGTGGTCGTGGATCCTGGTCATCTGCCCGGGCCGCCAGACCAGCGCGACGATCGAGAACGATCCGTCGGGCTCGACGTGCAGCGGGTGGGCGCAGTAGTCGTCGGGAGACCCAAGCCGCTGCTCGGCGGTCAGGACGTCGGGGCCGGGCGGGTGGCGGCGCAGCTGGCCGGCGACGAGCTGCGCGGTCTCGGCCCAGCCGGCATGGCTCTCGACGGCCGTGCGGATACCGGCGACGAGTGGGCTCAGCCGGCTGGCGGGGCGGATCTGAGTCGCGGTCATGCCCTCAGCTTGCGGTCGATCGCCGCATACGTCCAATGCCAACTTTCGTGCTGACTCATAGATAGGGTTGATGCATGCTGGACGTCAACCGGCTGCGCGTCATCGACGCCGTCGCGCGCCATGGATCGGTCACCGCGGCGGCGAAGGAGCTGCACTACTCCCAGCCGTCGGTCACCCACCACCTCGCCCGGCTCGAGGCCGAGACCGGCGCGCAGCTGCTGCAGCGTGTCGGCCGAGGGATCCGGCTCACCCCGGCCGGGCAGCTGCTGGCCGACCGCGCGGCCGAGATCGTCGGCCGCATCGATGCCGCCGGCGCGGAGCTCTCCGCCCACGTGGGGCTGAGCGCCGGCCGCGTGCGCCTCGCCGGCTTCGCCTCGGCGAACGGATCGCTCGTGCCGGCGGCGCTGGCGACGCTGGCGAACCGGTATCCGAGCCTGGAGATCAGCCTGACCGACACGCATCCGCTCGACGCGCTCGACCTGTTGCGCACCGGCAAGGTCGAGGTCGCGATCATCTTCCGCTACGACGAGACCGAGCCCGAGCCGGCCGGGGTGCGCCTGCATCACCTGCTTGACGATTCGGTCTACGTGCTGTCGACGCGTCGCGAGCGCGGGCTGGCCACCTTGCGCGACGCGACGTGGATCGCCGGTTGCGAGCGATGCCGCAGCCACCTGCTGTCCCTGTGCGCCGACGCCGGGTTCGATCCACGGATCGGCTACAGCTCCGACGACATGGTCGTGATGCAGGCGTGGGTGGCCGCCGGGCTCGGGGTGGCGACCCAGACCGGGCTGGCGCTGCGCGCCCACCGCATCGACGGCGTCGTCGCCACCGAGCTGCCCGGCTCGAAGCGGCACATCTACGCCGCGACCTACGGCGAGCCGCCCGACCCGCCCGCCACCGCCGCCCTCCTGGCAGCCCTCGCCGAGGCCGCGTCGGCGGTCACCTCCTCCGGCCAGGACCTCCCCCGATCGGCGGCCGACCGCCGCTCACAGATCCCGCTCAACGATGTGTCGCGGTGAGGGCACCCACACGGGCGTGGTCCGACAGGTTTGACCACGCCTGACCGCGACGGTTGTCGTGGCGTCGATCAGTCGTACGTCGGATCGCGCCCCTGCGCGATCTGCGTGGCGATCCGCGAGACGTTCATCTCGATCGAGACGTGCGAGAGACGCTGCGGCGGGCGTGTTCCCCGCTCGTCGGGCGGGGGAAGCCCTGGCTTGGCGCCCGCGTCCTGTTCTTCTGTCTCGGCTTGCTCGCTGCGTGGTTCCATGGCGACCCCTACGTAGATGTGTGGTTCATCTACGCAGAACGGTACACCCGCGACTGCCGATGCGCCAGTTCTGAGCCAAGGGACTCAGCGCGCGTTCCGGGCAATCCCGGGGGCGCAGCGCTGGCGCTGCCTCGGGCGGTAGACGTGGATCGCCGCGCCGGTCGATGTAGGTGTGCGCGTCGGCGAGCGACGGGTCAGACGCCGGTCGGCGTCACCACGGAGCGGGGTCGTAGTCCTTCAGGAAGCAGCCGTACAGATCCTCGCCGGCCTCGCCGCGGACGATCGGGTCGTACACGCGCGCGGCGCCGTCGACGAGGTCCAGCGGCGCGTGGAAGCCCGCGCTCGCGAGACGGGTCCGTGTCGGCTGCGGGCGCTCGTCGGTGATCCAGCCGGTGTCGACGCTGGTCATCAGGATGTCGTCGGCGCGCATCTCCTGCGCGCTCGTGCGGGTCAACATGTTCAGCGCCGCCTTGGCCATGTTCGTGTGCGGGTGCCCCGGTCCCTTGTAACCGCGGTGAAACTGTCCCTCCATCGCGGAGACGTTCACGATGTACGTGCGCCGTGCCGGCGACGCCGCGAGCGCCGGGCGCAGGCGGCTGACGAGGATGAACGGCGCGGTCACGTTGCACAGCTGGACCTCGAGCAGCTCCGTCGGATCGACGTCGTCGACGCGCTGCGTCCAGCTGTTGACGGCATCGGGGTCGGGGACGAGCCCGCCGGCGTCGACGGCCTCGCCGGCCGCGATCCGCTCCGGCGAGGCCGAGCCCGCGGTGAGCGCCAGCTCGGCCAGCACCTGGGGCGTCGGCGTCCAGTGGGCGCCGCTGTGGTCGCCGTTTGCGGTACCGACGCGGCCAGGGCCGGCTGCCCCGCGCGTGGACGGCCCGGCGACGGCGATCTCCGGCAACGGGCCGGCCGGCAGCGGCGCGGCCTCCGCGTCGGCGAGCAGCGCGTAGGCCGCGGCCGAGCGGCGCACGGTCTGGGCGGCGTTGTTGATCAGGATGTCGAGCGGCCCCTCCCCCGCGATGCCGTCGGCGAGCGCGACCACCTGGCCCGGGTCGCGCAGGTCGATTCCGACGACGCGCAGCCGATCGAGCCACTCGGCGCGGTCGTGCATCGCCGCGAAGCGCCGTGCGGCGTCGCGGGGAAAGCGCGTCGTGATGGTCACGTGTGCTCCGTCGCGCAGCAGCGCCAGCGCGAGGTACATCCCGATCTTCGCGCGACCGCCGGTCAGCAGCGCACGCCGGCCGGTCAGGTCGGTGCGAGCCTCGCGGCGGGCCCGGTTGCGTGCCGCGCAGGCCGGACAGAGCTGGTGGTAGAAGGCGTCGACCTCCCGGAAGCGCTCCTTGCAGACGTAGCAGCCGCGCGACTGCAGCAGGGTCCCCGCGCTCGCCCCGTTCGCGGCCGAGATGAGCGGCAGGCCCTGTGTCTCGTCGTCGATCCGCCCGGGCGCTCCCGTCGCCGTGGAGGCGGTGACGGCCTCGTCGCTGGCGAGGATCGCGGCGCGCCGCTCCGCGCGGCGGCGCAGCTTCACGGTCTTGAAGAGCGCCGCCGTCGCGCGCCGTACGGCGACGGCATCGGGATGCTCGATCGCCAGCCCGTCGAGCTCCGCGAGCACGCGCAGGCAGGTCTCGAGATCCGCGTGATCGATGCCACCCTCGGCGCCGGACGACATGACCGCAGTGTGACGAAGGTGCGCCGCCCACAGCGAGCGGCGCCCAAGAGGGCCTGTCCCATGTGACAGCGGGTCTGCACTACTCGGGGGCGTCCGCGCTCCTGCCTCGCAGGCAAGTGAGCCGTGGCCGCGGGGTCGCTGACATAGCCGACCGAGGACGCGATCCGGGCCTACTCCCCGCGCCTGTAGGTCAGGGGTGACACGGCCGAGCAGAGCGCGCGTCCTAGGCGTAGACCGAGTCCAGCCAGGCCTTCAGGGCCGCTTCGGAGCGCGCCGCGTCGATGTCGTCGCGGAACATGTGGGCGCT
The DNA here is from genome assembly GCA_963825515.1 of uncultured Solirubrobacterales bacterium. GTDB lineage: Bacteria > Actinomycetota > Thermoleophilia > Solirubrobacterales > Solirubrobacteraceae > CADCVQ01. The sequence goes on from CAWGTI010000001.1 coordinate 228,303, forward strand.
CATCCCGACCACGCCGCCGAAGGCGTTGCGGCCGAAGAAGCGGAAGAGCCCGTTCTCCGCGCGCACGCCCACGAACTGGGGCGTCAGGTAGTCGATGACGCCGTCCAGCGAGCCGGCTGCGCCCAGCTCGGCGTGGACCGTCTCCCCCACCTCCTCGTCGTCGCCGATTCCCAGCGCCGCGCGCAGCGCGTCCATCGCGTGCTCCCCGCCCGCAGACGGCGGCCCGTCGATGCCCGACGACGGCTGGCCCACGTACGTCACCGGGCGCCCGTTGAAGTGCTCGAGGTACTGGCCGAGGGTGTGCAGGTAGAAGTCGGTGTGGCCGCCGATGGCGTCGTACTGGTCCTCCCACCCGTCAGCGAGGATCCCGCTGTGGACGTAGCGCAGGTGGGCGGTGCCTCCGTCGCGCGCCTCGATCGTGTAGTCGAGGGCGTTGAACGTGCCGTCCGGCGACTCCATGCGGATCACGAGTCGGCGCGGCGGGTCCCACGTCGTCACCGGTGTCCCCTCGGGCGGCGTGGTGCCGGCGGGGATCTCCAAGCCCGACGGGAACATCCACGCGGCGCTGTCAGCGGTGATCGCGGTCCAGACGTCGTCCGGTGCGGCGGGCAGGTCGACCTCGCGGGTGATCTCGAATTCGCGGCTCACGACGGCGGCTCCTCGGTGGGTGGGTGGGTGATGGTCGGATGCAGGGCGACGACGAACCGGTGGTCGCGACCGGCGGCCGCGTGCTCGTCGTGGTACTTGGCGACGAGGCGGTTGACGGCGTCCGCCAGCTCGGCGGCGAACGCGGCCCGGTCCTTGGCGGACGCGAAGCGCACCTCGCTGTCGATGCCCAGCGTCGCCACCGGCTTGCCGGCGGCGCCCGCCGCGGCGATGAGCTCGCCGACCTCCCCCACGAGGCGACCGGCGACGCTGAGCAGCCAGCGCGCCGAGCGCTGATCCGGCGCCCGGGCGGGGTCGGGAGCGACCGCCGGCAGCGCGGTCGGCGAGATCACGTAGGACGCCGCGGTGGCCTGCATGACGCGCTCGGTGCAGTTGCCCTTGCGGCGCTCCTCGACCAGCTCGATCAGGCCGTGGCGCTCCAGGGCGCGCAGGTGGTAGTTGACCTTCTGGCGCGTCAGGCCGGTCTGCGCGGCCAGCGTCGTCGCGGACCCGGGCTCCCCCAGCGCCGAGAGCAGCCGGGCCCGGATCGGGTCCAATGAGGCCTCCGCCGCGGCGGGGTCGTCGATGACGGTGACGTCGTGCACGAGCGACACGGTGCCACCGACAATAAGATTTGTCAAGCCCGCTTTGTCTGTCAGTACGGGAACGAGCCGCCTAGCCGAAGTGCATGCCTGCGGCGATCTCGACGGCGATGACCGCGGCCACGACCCAGTCGACGACCATGCAGAACGGCGGCCACCACCGCGTCCCGGACACGAAGTGCGTCCGGTGTTGCCAGAGGTCCTTGAGCCCGTGACCGGCGAGGCCCACCACGAGCAGCCACGGTGATCCGGTCACCGCCGCGGCGGCCACGACGACGAAGGCGAGCGTGACGGCGCTCTCGACGGCGATGACCTTCGGTCGTCCGTCGGCGACGGCGAAGCCGATGTAGACGGAGGCGATCAGGACGAGGCCCATGGCGTAGACCGTCGCGCTGTCCAGCCACCAGAAGGCCAGAGGAGTGGCGGCCTGGACGAGACCCAGGACGACCCCCCACAGGATCGCCGCGCGGTCAGAGGCCGCCAGCGAGCTCACGGCTCGCCGCTCCCCCGCACGAACGAGTAGAGCATGCTGGGCAGCTCGGCGACGAACCCCGGATCGAGAACGCTCGATGCGAGGCCACTGCTGTTCACCGACGCGATGATCCTGCGCATGCTCGTGCTCCTCTCTGGCCCCGATGCTGACACCTCGGCCTGCGCACGTCGACGGCGGCGGCCCTGCATAGGCTCCGGGGGTCCATGACCTTCGCACCCGGCCCGCCCCTGACGGACTCCGCCGTGCGCATCGTGCTGCTGGGCAGCGGCGAGCTGGGTCGGGAGGTGGCGATCGAGGCGCTGCGGCTCGGGTGCGAGGTGCTCGCGGTCGACCGGTACCCGGGCGCGCCCGCGATGCACGTCGCCCAGCGTCACGCCGTGATCGACATGACGGACGCCGCGGCGCTGCGCGAGCTCCTGGAGGCCGAGCGGGCGCGGCCGTGCGCGCGGCTGCTCGTGGTCCCCGAGCTCGAGGCGATCGCGACGCCGCAGCTGGTGGAGCTCGAGCAGCAGGGACTGCACGTCGTGCCCACGGCGCGCGCCGCGCGACTCACGATGGACCGTGAGGGGATCCGGCGCCTGGTCGCCGAGGAGCTCGGGCTGCCGACGTCCGCATACCGGTTCTGTGACACCGAGGAGGAGGTCCGCGACGCGGTCGGCGCGCTCGGCACGCCCTGCGTCGTCAAGCCGGTGATGTCGTCGTCGGGCAAGGGGCAGTCGGTGATCGCAGACGTCGACCAGATCGCGCGCGCGTGGACGTCTGCTCAGGAGGCGGGGCGGGTGGGCGCCGGCCGGGTGATCGTCGAGTCGTTCGTGGACTTCGACTACGAGATCACGCTGCTGACGATCCGGCACGCCGGCGGCACGTCGTTCTGCGCGCCGATCGGACACCTCCAGGAGGACGGCGACTACCGCGAGAGCTGGCAGCCGCACCCGATGACGGCGGCGGCGCTGGACGCGGCGCGCGAGCTGGCACGCGAGGTGACCGACGCGCTCGGCGGTACCGGGATCTTCGGTGTCGAGCTGTTCGTGCGGGCCGACGAGGTGATCTTCAGCGAGGTCTCCCCCCGCCCCCACGACACCGGCATGACGACGATGGTGACCCAGGGGCTGAGCGAGTTCGCGCTGCACGTGCGCGCGATCCTCGGCCTGCCGGTTCCGGCCGGAGAGGTGCCGCTGCTGTCGCCGGGCGCGTCGGCCGTGTGCCTGGCGACCGCGCACGGCGACGCGCCCTCGGTGGCCGGAATGGCGGAGGCGATGGCCATCGACCCCAGCGTCGACGTCCGCGTGTTCGCCAAGCCCGACGCGCGCCCCAATCGCCGCATGGCCGTCGCGCTGGCCCGCGGCGAGGACGCTGCGGCGGCGCGCCAGACGGCGCGCGCCGCGGCCTTCTGCCTCCGCGTCGACGCCGGTTGGCGTCATCCCGGCTCGGCGAACCCGATCCTGGGCGTGGGTCATGGAGTAGAGGACCGGGTTGCATCAGAGGATGGCGGTGTGGGAGTGTCGCGAGAACGAGCGTGATCCGGGGGTGAGCGATGTTGGTGAGACTGGCAGGGCTGCTGGTCGGCGTGTGTGTCGGTGGACTGTTCGTCACCGGGGCGGCCTGGGCGGATGGTGCGGTGTACGGCATGACCAACGTCCTCGGAAACAACGAGGTCGTCGTCTACCAGCGCGCCGCCGACGGCAGGCTGACGTTCACCCAACGGATCGCCACGGGCGGCGGCGGCAGCGGCGTCCAGCTCGATCCGACGGATTCGCTGGGCTCTCAGGGCGCATTGGTCGTGGACGGGGCGCACCGGCGCCTGTTTGCCGTCAACACGGAGACCCTGGCCGAGGATCCGCGTGACAACAACGACGTCGGCGACTGCCAGCAGGGCACGATCTCCTCCTTCGCCATCGCGCCGAGCGGCCGGCTCAGGCTGGAGACGCGCAGACCGTCCGGTGGCCTGTTCCCGGCGAGCCTTGCTGTGCGCGGAGGCCTGCTCTACGTGCTCAATGCCGGCGGGCCCGGATTGAATCCCGCCTGCGGCATCGCCCCCAACATCACCGGTTTCCGAGTCCGGCGCAGCGCACAGCTGACTCGGCTCCCCGGCTCCACGCGAGCGATCGATCCCGGCTTCAGCCCCGGGAGCGCCCTGAACTGCGACCCCGGCGGCGGCCCCTTCCCGACCGCCGAGTTTCAGTGCGGGCTCAACCCGCCGGCGTTCCCTCGGTCCCCCGGCCAGATCGGGTTCGTACCCGGCTCCGGTGCGCTGGTCGTCTCCGTCAAGGGACCCAACAAGCTCCTCGTCTTCCCGGTGGGCCGCGATGGGAGAACGCGGGCGCCCCGGATCACGCAGGTGGGCGGGCCGAACCAGCCGACCCCGTTCGGCTTCGCCTTCACCAAGCGCGCCCGGACCAAGCACACGCGACTCATCGTGACCGAGCCCTTCGGCGCGACGCCGACGATCCCAGCTGTCCCGGCGAGCTCGGTGTCCTCGTGGGCGATTCGACGCGATGGCCGCCTCGCGCTGGTCGGGACGAGCGTACCCAACGGGCAGGGAACCGCCTGCTGGATCGCCATCGATTCGACAGGCGCCTATGCCTACATCGGGAACAACGCCACCAGCAACATCTCGTCCTACCGGATCGGCTCTTCGGGGGAGCTCACGTTGCTCCAACCGGTGGCGGGCGCCGCGAACCTGCCGAACGACCTGGCGGCCGTGAGGGACCGGGGCCAGGGCTACCTGTATGCCCTCAACAGCGGGGACGGCACGGTCGGGGCATACCGGATCGCCGACGACGGCTCACTAAGCTCGCTCGGAGCTGCCGGTGGCCTGCCGGTCGACGCCGGAGCGCAGGGGCTGGCCGCCTTCTAGATCGCTCCTGCTGGCCGTCGCGATCGCCGGCAGCTGCTTCGCGCTCGGTCGCTGACGCGCGGCCCCGCCCGCTTCCCGCGACACACCCGGCTCACCCGCTGTCGGCCGCCTCGGCGGCCCGGCAGCTCGGACAGCGCATCCCCGACACCTTGCCCCCATCGTCCTTGACGACCTGCCACTCGGCGAACTGAGGGTGGTTGGACGGGGGCATCGGGCGCCCGCAGCGATCGCACGTCGAGAGGTCTGCGGCCATGTGGCGTCTCCTGATGTCGTGGACGGATCGAGCGAAAGGAGCACCGGGAGCGATCTCCCGGTGGCCCATGATGCCGTCCTGCATCCTCGCGCGTTCAGCGCCCGGCGCGCGTAGGCCTTGACCCAGTGAGCACATGCGCGCGAACCTGCCGCCATGCGGGTCCTCTTCACGACGACTCCGGGGCGCGGGCACGTCCATCCGATGGTGCCCCTCGCCCGCGCGTTCCTGGAGCGCGACCACGAGGTGCTCTGGGCCGCCGCGGACCATGTCTGCCCCGGGTTGCGCGGCGAGGGATTCACCGCACTGCCGGCCGGGCTCGCCGAGGGCGCCACCAGCGACGACATCGACGAGCGCTTCCCGGAGCTGAGGTCGCTCCCGCCGCAGGACCGCCCCGACTTCCTGTTTCACAGGATCTTCGGGCCCCCGCGCGCGGAGCCCATGCTCGAGGACCTGCTGCCGATCGCGCGCGAGTGGGAGCCGTCACTGCTGGTATGCGACCAGGCCGAGCTGGCGGGGCCGATCGTCGCCGCCGCGCTCGGCGTGCCGAACGTGACCCACTCCTTCGGCAGCCTGCTCCCGCGCGTACGACTCGCGACCGCGGGTGAGCACATGGCCGCGCTGTGGGAGGCGCAGGGGCTCCGCGGGCGCCCCTTCGCCGGGACCTACGACCATCTCTACGTCGACATCTTTCCGCCGAGCCTGCGGGCGGGGGTCGCCGACCACGTCCCCACCGTCCAGCCGCTGCGGCCCGTGACCTTCGCGGCCGCCGGCGACGAGGACCCTCCCGAATGGGTGAGCGGCAAGCCGGGCACACCGCTGATCTACGTCACGTTCGGGACTGTCTTCAACCGCGACCTCACGGTCATCGCGACGGTCGTCGAGGCGCTGCGCGAGCTCCCCGTGCGCGTCGTGGTCACGCTGGGACCCGGAAGGGACCCGGCCCTCCTGGGAGAGCAGCCGCCCAACGTGCACGTCGCGGGCTACATCCCGCAGACGCAGCTGTTGGGCCACTGCGCCGCGGTCGCCTCGCACGCGGGCTCGGGCACCTTCCTCGCCGCGCTGCAGCGAGGCCTCCCCCAGCTTCTGCTCCCGCAGGCCGCGGACCAGTTCCTCAACGCGGCGGCGGGCACGCGCGCGGGCGCCGGCATCGCCATCGGACCCGACGAGCTCACCGCCGAGAGCGTGCGCGACGCGGCCCGGCGCGTGCTCGACGAGTCCGCCTTCGGCGAGGCGGCAGACCGCGTCGGCGACGAGATCCGGGCGATGCCCTCCCCCGCCACCGTCGTCGAGCAGATCGAGCGGCGTTTCGGACGGCCCGCGGTTGCGCCCGCGTAACGTCACGTCCATGGAACAACGCACGCTCGCCGGGACCGGCGTCCACGTCAGTCCCCTCTGCCTGGGCGCCATGATGTTCGGCGCCTGGGGAGAGACCGATCACGACACCTGCATCCGCATCGTCCATCGCGCGCTGGATGCGGGGATCAACTTCATCGACACCGCCGACGTCTACGCGCGCGGGGAGTCCGAGGAGATCGTGGGCAAGGCGCTCGCCGGCGGGCGGCGCGACAACGTGGTGCTCGCGACGAAGTTCCACGGCACGATGGGCGAGGACCCCAACCAGGCCGGCAACTCGCGGCGGTGGATCTTCCTCGAGGTGGAGGCGTCCCTGCGGCGCCTGAAGACCGACTGGATCGACCTCTACCAGGTGCATCGCTGGGATCCCTGGACCGATCACGACGAGACGCTTGGCGCCCTCTCGGACCTCGTGGCGCAGGGCAAGGTCCGCTACATCGGGTCCTCGACGTACCCGGCCGCGCAGATCGTCAAGGCGCAGTGGGTCGCGCGCGACCGCCACCTGCAGCGCTTCGTCTGCGAGCAGCCGCCGTACTCCATCCTCGCGCGCGGGGTCGAGGCCGACGTGCTTGCGACCTGCCGCGAGCACGGGATGGGCGCCATCGCGTGGAGCCCGCTCGCCGGCGGCTGGCTGTCGGGTCGCTGGCGCAAGGACGCGGACGATCTGACATCGAGGCGCTCGGCGATGATCCCGCAGCGCTACGACCTCTCCATCCCGGCCAACCAGGCCAAGCTCGAGGCGGCCGACGCCCTGGGACGCCTGGCCGACGAGACCGGGATCTCGCTGATCCACCTGGCGCTCGCCTTCGTGATCCGCCACCCGGCCGTCACCGCGGCGATCATCGGCCCGCGCACGATGGAGCAGCTCGAGTCGCAGCTCGGGGCCGCCGAAGTGCACCTCGACGACGCGCTGCTCGACCGCATCGACGAGATCGTGCCGCCGGGGACGACCGTAAACCCGGCGGACGCCGGCTGGACGAACCCGGCGCTGGCCCCGGCGGCCCGGCGCCGGTAGCCGGCGATGGGCCGGTGGGTGGCGCTTCGGGCGGTCCGCCGCCGAAGTAGTTGTGGTCGCAACTAGTTGGTATAGTTGCGTCTGCAATCACTTAGAGGCCGGCAGCAGCGCTCCGGCCTCCCCATAGGAGGAGAGTCTCAATGACCACCACCGTCACTCCCACCCTGGCCCCTGCCGGCACCTGGACCGTCGATCCGGCGCACTCCAAGGTCGGCTTCGCCGTCAAGCACATGGGCATCGCCACCGTCCGCGGCGAGTTCTCGGAGTTCGCGGGCAGGCTCGAGATCGCCGACGACCTCTCGACCGCGAAGGCCTACGGCACCGTGAACACCGCATCGGTCGACACCAACGAGGAGCAGCGCGACGCGCACCTGCGCTCGCCGGACTTCTTCGACGCCGAGCAGTACCCCGAGCTGCGCTTCGAGTCGACGGGCATCCACGCGCTGGACGAGGAGACATACAAGGTCACCGGTGATCTGACCATCAACGGGGTCACCAACGAGATCACGCTGACCGCCGAGGTCCAGGGCGTCGACACCGACCCCTGGAGCAACGAGCGGGTCGGCCTGGAGATCACCGGCCGCCTGTCGCGCGGCGACTACGGCATGAAGTTCAACAAGGCGCTGGGCAGCGGCAACGCGCTCGTGGCCGACAAGGTCACGCTCACGATCGACGTCTCGGCCGTCAAGCAGGCCTGACGTAGCTCGGCACATGGCCGGCCGGCTTGCGCCGGCCGGCCGATCGCCGGAGGATCAGCACCCCATGCCCGTGTCCCCGCCCACCACCGACACGACCCGGCTCGATGCACGCGAGCTGCGCGCCTGGCGCGGACTGCTCCAGGTGCACGCGCGGTCGGTGCGCGCCCTCGACGCGGAACTGCGCGCGGAGCACGGCCTGCCCGTGGCCCAGTACGAGGTCCTGATGTTCCTGGCCGACGCCGACCATGAGCGCATGCGGATGGCCGACATCGCCGACCGCGTGCTGGTGAGCCGCAGCGGCCTGACGCGGCTGATCGACCGCCTCGTCAGCCTCGGGCTCGTCGCGCGGTGCACCTGCGTCGACGACGGCCGCGGCGCGTTCGCGAAGCTCACGGACGCCGGGCGCGTGAAGCTCGAAGCGGCGCGCCGCACTCACCTCGCCGGCGTCCGGCGGCTGTTCCTGGACCGCGTCAGCGCGGAGGAGCAGGACGCTCTGGGCGACGTCTGGGACCGCCTCCTTGCGGTCCCGGAGCGGGAGGCACCGCCGTCGCCCCTGCTCCACGCGCCCGGCGCACGGCTACCGGCCACCCGGTAGTCCAAGAGTCCCGCTGCCCGTCTGGTGGCGCGGCTGCCCCGGTGACAGCGTTCTCGTCGTCCCTCCCACCCCCGAAACACGGAGACGACCATGAGCACACGCACCGTCACCGAACGCCTCGCACGGGCCGGCGGGCGCCGCCGGCGCCTCGTGATCGGCGGGTGGGCGCTCGCCATCCTCGCGTCGGCCGCGATCATCGCGGCCTTCCTTCCCTCCGCGCTGACGACCGAGGACGACTTCACCGGAAACCCGGAGTCCCAGCGCGCCGAGCAGCTGTTGCACAGCGCGTTCCCGCCCTCGCGCGCCGATGACCGGCGGCATGTCGACGAGGTGGTGATCGTCTCTTCCAGGGGCCTGAACGCGAAGGATCCGGCCTTCCGGCGTCGCGTCAACATGCTCGCGGCGGACCTCCGCATGCCGCCGTCTCACACCGACGAGGGGCTGCGGGCCGCCCGTGCGATCCGCGAGCGCTGGCCCGCCGTGGGGATCCTCGTCCTCTCGCAGTTCGCGCGCCCGAGCTACGCCTTCGAGCTTCTGCAGATCGGGACCGAGGGCATCGGCTACCTGCTCAAGGACCGCGTCGCGGATCTCGCCGCGCTGGCCGACGGCGTGCGCCGCGTGGCCGCGCGGGAGTCGGTGCTCGACCCCTCCGTGGTGGGCCAGCTCGTGGGGCGCCCGCGCCCGGGACGCGACCCGCTGGTGCAGCTGACCGACCGCGAGCGCGAGGTGCTCGGCCTCATGGCCGAGGGCCGCTCGAACCGCGCCGTCGCCGAGGAGGAGCTCGTGATCACCGAGCACACGGTCGAGAAGCACGTCACGAACATCATGGGCAAGCTGCAGATCCCGGCGAGCGCGGACGACCACCGCCGCGTACTGGCCGTGCTCACGTTCCTGGGATCGGATTGACGCTGCCGTCCGAATGCGAATCGCGCACCGGGTGTGGGTCGGCCCCGGGGCGGGCGATTGACACCCCGCGCCGGGGGCGGAACACTCGCCGGGTGAGGAAGACGTGAGCGCAGGCGGCCCGACCACCACACGTGCGCTGGGTGCGCGCTTCGTGGATGCCCTGGCCGCCCGGGATCGCGAGCGGCTGGCCGCCGTGCTGCATCCGGAGATCGACTTCCGCGGGCTGACGCCGAACCGCGTCTGGGAGGCCGGCGACGCGGAATCCGTGGTCGACATCGTGCTCGGTCGCTGGTTCGAGCCGTCCGACGAGATCGAGGAGCTCGTGCTGGTCGAAGGCGACACGGTCGCCGACCGCGAGCAGCTGCGCTTCCGTCTCCGGGGCCATAACGCGAGCGGTCCGTTCGTGGTCGAGCAACAGGCCTACCTCTCCGAGCGCGACGGCCGCATCGGCTGGATGCGCGTTGTGTGCTCCGGCTTCCGCGTGACCACCTGATCGCCCGGGCCGTGGTCCCGGGCGCGACGATCCGCCCGCTGCTCCCGCAGGACGCGGCGGAGGCGGCCGCCGCGGCGCGCACGTCCCTCGAGGAGCTCTACCCCCAGGAGTCGACACCGGAGGAGGAGGCCGAGCGGGTGGCCGCCGGCACGGCGCGCGTCGCGCACCTGCAGCGCACCGACCCCGGCGGATGCTGGGTGACCGAGAGCGAGGGGCGAATCGTCGGGACGGCGATCGGGCTCATCCGGGAGGGGGTCTGGGGCTTCAGCCTCTTCGCGCTGCTGCCCGAGTTCCAGGGCCTGGGGATCGGCGCCCGCCTGTACGCGCCCGCGCTGGAGTACGGGGCCGGCGCGCGGGGCGGGATCATCCTGTCCTCCTCCCATCCGGCGGCGATCCGCGGGTACGCCCGCAGCCCGGGGTACCGGCTGGTCCCGACGGTCAGCCTCTCGGGCGCCTGGGATCCGCGCCGGGTGCCCGGCGCGCTGCGCTGCCGGCCGGGCGATCTGTCCACCGATGCCCGAACGATCGAGGCCGCCTCGCGCCACGTGCGCGGCGCCTCGCACCTGCGCGACCTGCCGACCCACCTCGGCCGGCCGGGCTCGACGCTGCTGGTCATCGAGGACGAGGGCTTCGCCTGCGCGCTGAACGGCTCGATCACGCTCCTGGCCGCGCACACCGAGGCCGCCGCCGAGGACCTCCTCTGGGGCGCGATCACCAGCGGCCCGCGGGGCGGGACCGTCTCCTACGACTTCGTCAGCGCCGAGAACCAGTGGGCGATCCGCGCGGGCCTCGAGGCAGGCCTCTCGGTCACCGCGTGCGGACCGGTGTTCGCCCGCGGCGATGTGGGGCCGATGGCGCCCTACCTGCCCAGCGGGGCGTACCTGTAGGTCCGGCCGGTCCGCGAAGGAGGCCTCTCGGGCGCGTTCGGCCTCTCAGCGCGCGGCGTCCACCGCCGCCGCGAAGCGGCGGGCCTCCTCCTCCTCGGAGGCGGGCCCCAGATCGCGGTCGCGACGCCGCCGAAGCGCACGCGAACGCGCTCCTCGGCGAGAACGTACCGGACGCGTCCTGCGCGCTCGCTGAAGGATTGTGGTGGCCAGGACCACCACGATCCTTCAGGGAGCGGACCGGGCCGGAGGCTGCGCCGCCGCGAGCCTTCCCGCCACGGCGGCGAGGGTGGCGAGGACGTGCTGGGGATCGAAGCGGACCTGGGCTCTGGTGAAGCGCAGCGGGGTCAGGCCGGCCGCGGCATGGACCTGGTCACGGATGCGGTCCCGGGCCTGCTGGGCCGGGGTGCGGTGGTAGCGCAGCCCGTCGGTCTCCACCACCAGCCCGAGCTCGGGCCAGAAGAAGTCGGCGTCGAAGCCGTGGACCTTTTCGCCCGTCAGCGGCGCCGGCAGGCCGGCGCGGCGCGCGAGCGGCAGGAACCGGCGCTCGAGCTCGGAGTCGGTGAGCGTGAACGTGCGGCGGTCCAGTACCGCGCGTAGCGTCGCGACGCCCGGCCGCGGTGCCAACCGGTCGACCTCGGCGCGCAGCTGCTCGGGGGTGATGTGGTCGAGCTTGTCGGCCTCGTTGATCGCGGCTTCGAGCGGGTCTCGCCCCAACCGCGCGGCGAGGTCGACGAGGGTCACAGCCGGGGTCGTGACCGGGATGCCGTGGCGGCGGGTGACGTCGGCGGCGCGCAGGGCCCGGCGGTGGACCCGGACGCCGGGGCGCCGGCGACTCGTCGCGGCCGGCACGGACACGTGGATCGGTCCGCCCGCGAGCCGCCGCACCTCCCACAGCTCCGCGCCGCTCTCGTCGCTGAGCGCCGCGTTCGGCCCGCAGCTCAGCACGGCGGCCATCCACCGACCGTGCTGCGTGAGCTGCGGACGGCCGACCGCGTAGACCCCGCGGAACACCGTGTGCAGCCGCCCCCGCTCGAGGCGGTGCCGGATCGCGGCGGAGCTCAGCCCGATCTCCAGCAGCTGGCGCCGCGCGACGACGCCGTGCTGCTCCTCCGCGAGCGCCCAGACGGGCGACCGGCTTCGCTGAGCGATCGTGGTGGACATCACCACCACAAGGCTGCAGCGAGCGAAAGCTCGCCCCCTCCGCTTGCCGGGAATGGGTTCGCTGAAGGATCGTGGTGGCCAGGACCACCACGATCCTTCGCCCGCGGGTGCACGGCGACGCTGGACGCAGTGCCGCCCTTGACCTCAACCTAGGTTGAGCCCGTAGCGTCCAGGCGCCGGTCTCACTCCCGAGAGGAACAGGAACCCCGTGAACACTCATCCCGCGCGAGCGTCCGCGTGACCATGCGCTACCGACTGCTGGGGCGCACCGGCCTGCGCGTCTCCGAGCTGTGCCTCGGAGCCATGATGTTCGGGTCGCGCGCTTCGCAGGAGGAGTCGGGCGCGATCGTCAGGCGCTTCGCCGACGCGGGCGGGAACTTCATCGACACCGCCAACCGCTACGGAAGGGGTGAGAGCGAGCGCGTCGTCGGCGACCTGATCCGGCCCGACCGCGACCGCTGGGTGTTGGCGACGAAGTACACGCTGACCACGGACCCCGAGGACCCCAACGCCGGCGGCTCGCACCGCAAGAGCATGCGCCGCGCCATCGACGCAAGCCTCCAGCGCCTGGGGACCGACTACGTGGACCTGTACTGGGTCCACATCTGGGACGCCTTCACTCCAGTGGAGGAGGTCATCCGCGCGCTCGACGACCTCGTGCGGTCGGGCAAGGTCCTCTACGTCGGGATCTCGGACACGCCCGCCTGGATCATCGCCCGCGCGGTGTCGCTGGCCGAGGAGCGCGGGCTGACGCCCTTCTGCGCCACGCAGGTCCCCTACAGCCTCATCCGGCGCACGGTCGAGCGCGAGATCCTGCCCGCCGCCCGCGCGCTGGACCTCGCCGTCACGGCCTGGGCGCCACTCGGCGGCGGGCTGCTCACCGGCCGCTACGGGTCGGACCGCGAGCACCCCACCGACACCCGCCTGGCGGGCGACCACATCCCCGAGCGCAACCTCGCCATCGCCGACGCGCTCAACGCGGTCGCGCAGGCGCGGGGCGCGAGCGCCGGGCAGGTCGCGCTCGCCTGGGTGCTCGCGCAGCAGCGGCGCGCCGTGATGATCCCGATCGTGGGCGTCAGCTCGGAGGCCCAGCTCGCCGACAACCTCGGCGCGACCGACATCGAGCTCGAGCCCGACGAGCTGGAGCGGCTCGAGGCGGCCAGCCGGATCGAGCTGGGGTTCCCGGGCGACTTCGGCGGCGGGCGCTTCGCCTACGGCAACGCCCTGGATCGCATCCAGGACCACCGCGCGACGATCGATCCCGGCTGAGCCCTGCGAGGGCTCAGTGGCCCAGAGCCGTGAGCCGGGTGCGCAGCGCGCGGGCAAATCGCTGCGCGACGCGCGGATCGCCGGAGCGGCGTTGCTCCCAGCCCTCGGACGCCCGCGCCCAGGCGCCGGGATCGATTCCGTGCTCCTGCCCCACCGCGTCGCGACCGGCCGGATCGTCGGCCCCGATCCGGCGATGGAGGATGGCCGCGGAGATCTCGACCCAGGTGTCGAAGTCGACGCCGTCGACGGGTCGCAGCACCGGGTCGTCGTCGGCGATGGGCGCGTCGTCCGAGCGCATCTCCCGGACCATCTCCCGCGCCTCCTTCGCGATGGTGCGTGGAGCGCGGAACAGCTCGGCGGCCGCCCCGGGCGCGGCCTTGACCTGGTCCCAGTACCAGCGGACATCGTCGCGCGGGCCCCAGTTCGTGTCGTCCGTGCGGGGGCGGTTGCGGCGGCGGGCCATCAGGAGCGACTCTAGTGGGGCGGTCCGATCAGTCCATCGGCGCGTACCCTTGCCGCCTCATGACGGACATCTCTGTCACCCCGCTGTCGGGCCGCAGGTACGAGGTGACGGTCGGCGGCACCAGCCGGCACGTGGTCACCGTCCCCGAGCGCTTCGGCGACGATGACCTCGAGCGCGTCGTGCGCACGTCCTTCGAGTTCCTGCTCGAACGCGAGCCGGCCTCGTCGATCATGAGCGAGTTCTCCCTGGACGTGATCGGGCGGTACTTCCCGGAGTACGACGACGAGCTTCCGCGCCGGCTGGGCTGACCGGCGGTGCGGTGCAGGCTCATCGGGGTCGCGGCGACGGCGCTGGCCGCGGCGGCGGTCGGTGCCCCGGGCGTGGCGGTCGCAGAGCCGGGCGCGGCGCTGACCGCGCCGCGCGCGGCGCTCGAGCGCGCGCTGTCCTGCCGGGGAGACCTGGCCGGGGCCGGGCGCCCGGTGGTGCTCCTCGTGCACGGGACCGGCTCGAACCCCGAGGAGAGCTTCTCCTTCGGCTATGCACACGCGCTCCCGCGGCGGGGCTTCCCGGTCTGCACGGTCGAGCTTCCCCAGCGGGGGCTGGGCGAGATGCAGCGCGCCATGGAGTACGTGGTGTACGCGATCCGGGAGGCGCATCGCCTCAGCGGGCGCAAGGTCTCGCTGCTCGGCCACAGCCAGGGCGCGGCGCTCGCGGCGCACGCCCCCTCCTTCTGGCCCGACCTGCGCGAGATGGTCGACGACGTCATCGGCCTCGCCGGGCCCTACGGGGGAACGCAGACGGCCGACAACCGCTGTGCACAGGGCGCATGCCCCGTGTTCGCCTGGCAGTTGCGGATCGCATCGCGCCTCAGCGCGGCGTTCGGCAAGCGTGCCCGCCCCGCGGGACCGTCGTTCACCGCCGTCGCAACGAGCGTGGACGAGCTGGTCACCCCCGCGCCCGAGGCCGCCCGGCTGGACGGCGCGCGCAACGTCGTCGTCCAGGACGTGTGCCCCGCGCGCCCGGTGGACCACTACCTGCTCGTGGGCGACGCGGTCTCCTACGCGCTGGCCGTCGACGCGCTGACCCATCCGGGACCGGCCGATCCGGCGCGCCTGGATCCGCTCACGTGTCTGCAGACGGTGATCCCCGGCGCGGACCTGGTGCGGCTGGCCGCGGTCCTGCCGCTCGCCCTGGCCAACCCCGTCCTGCGCGTCGCCGCCGCGCCGGACGTCGATCGCGAGCCCGCGCTTCGCTGCCCCTTCGACGCCGCCGATTGCCCGGCGGCGGCGCCGCGCCTGCACCTCACCCGCCGCTGTTCGCGCGGAGGGCGCCTGCGCATCGCGCTGGCCGGCGACACCCGCGCCGTGCGCGACGTCGCCTTCAAAATCGGCCGCCGGGCGGTCCGGCGCGATGCGCGCGCGCCGTTCGCGGCCACGCTGCGCGCCCGCGTGGTGCGCCGCGCGGGCCGCGCGCGGCTGCGCGCGATCACGTCCCTGCAGCCCGGCGGGCGGGCGCATCGTGCTGTCGCGCTCGCTGCCGCGGTGCCGTGCGTGAGGTGACCGGCGCAGGGGCGTAGTCTTGCGGGTGTCGAATCCACCGCCGGGTGCGCAGCGCTTCCCCGTATCCCCTGTGGCCGCAACACCGAGGGGAGCAAGCGAGGCAGGCAGCAATGAGCGCCGACGACGCATCCAACGCGGTCAAGGCCGCCCACAAGGCGGCGATCGAGGACGTGGCCCGGCGCAACGCGGCGGCCCACAAGCTGGCCAAGGAGAAGCGCAAGGCGGCGGACCTCAGGGCAGAGCTGTACCGACGGGCCGAGCGGGACAAGTAGCGCCGCCCGGCGCGTCCGGTTGCACCGCCGCCAGGCGCTCGTGCAGCTTGGCGCGCAGCTCCTCGGGCTCGTAGTCGCCGTGCGCGCGCCGCTTGCGCGCGACCACGACACCGCCCGCCGCGACGCCCGCGGCGCCGGCCAGCCCGAGCCACTTCCAGGGAACCCGCATCGGTTGCGTAGGTTAGGGCGGTGCCCGTCACGTCGCTGTCGCTGGATGAAGCCATCGGCGCCGCGTCGACCGCAGACGTGTGGCTGTTCCGCGGGCGGTCGGTTGCCGACCGGGCGATCCAGACGTTCACCAACAGCCCGGTCAACCACGTCGGGATGGTGGTCGCCATCGACGACCTGCCGCCGCTGCTGTGGCACGCCGAGCTGGGGCGCTCGCTGCCCGACGTGTGGACCGGCGAGCGCCAGCGCGGCGTGCAGCTGCACCCGCTGCGCGAGGCGGTGACGACCTGGAGCGAGCGCTACGGGCAGCGCGCGTGGACGCGCCCGCTGCAGGGGACGATCGAGCGCCACCACGAGGACCGCCTGATGGAGATCATCGAGCGCCTCGACGGCCGCGCGTTCCCCAGCGGCCTGGGGCTCGCCCGGCAGTGGGTCACCGGCCGCATCCGGCGGCGGTCGTCGCTGCAGACCGTCTACTGCGCCGAGCTCGTCGCGACCACCTACCAGCACATGGGCCTGCTGCCCGACCGCCGGCCGCCCAGCTGGTATGACCCCGGGCGCTTCTGGAGCGGTGACCGGATCGAGCTCGTGGAGCCGTTTGAGCTCGCGAGCGAGATCGCGGTGCGCCCACCGCCATCGGGGCCGCGATGAGGTGCCGAGCGGGGGTTGGCTACGCTGGATGGCGACCGTGACCGACGTTCTCACACCACGGTCCGACGCGACCCGGACCGGCCCCGCGACGGGAGCCGTCCTCGGCACCCGCGCGCTGAACCGGGCGCTGCTGGATCGCCAGCTGCTGCTGCGCCGCCACGAGCTCTCCGCGGCGCAGGCGCTGGAGCACCTCGTGGGGCTCCAGGCGCAGAATCCCAACGCGCCCTACATCGGCCTGTGGACCCGCCTGGTCGACTTCCATCCCGACGACCTCGCCGCGCTGGTCAGCGCGCGCAAGGTCGTGCGCCTCGCCCTCATGCGCTGGACGCTGCACCTCGTCACCGACCGTGACTGCGTGGCCCTGCGGCCGGTCGTGCAGTCCGTGATGGAGCGTCGGCTGCAGGCCTGCTTCGGGCGTCACCTGGCCGGAGTGGACACCGCGCGGCTGGTGGCGATGGGGCGCTCGCTCGTCGAGGAGCAGCCCCGCACGCTGGGTGACGTCGGGGTGCTGCTGGCGCGGGAGTGGCCGGGCTACGAGCCGCGCGTGCTCTCCAACGCGCTGTCGGCGCTCGCTCCGCTGGCCCACGTGCCGCCGCGCGGCATCTGGGGGCGCAACGGCCGCGCCGTCCAGACCACCGCCGAGCGCTGGCTCGGCCGCCCGCTCGGCCGCGAGACCGAGCCCGACGGGCTGGTGCTGCGCTACCTGGCGGCGTTCGGCCCCGCCACGGTGGCCGACATCCGGACGTGGTCGGGGCTGACCGGCCTGGGCCCCGTGATCAAGCGGCTGCGACCCGAGCTGCGCAGCTTCCGCGACGAGCAGGGACGCGAGCTGCTCGACGTGGCCGACGGCGCGCTGCCCGACGCGGACACGCCGGCGCCGCCGCGCTTCCTCCCCGACTACGACAACGTCGTCCTGGCCCACGCCGACCGGACGCGGATCGTCGCCGACCCCGAGCGCCGGCGCGTCCTGATGCCCAAGACGTTCCTGCTCGACGGCTTCGTCCACGGCACGTGGCGGACCATCCGCGGGCGCGGCAGCGTGACGCTCGAGGTCTCGCCCTTCGGCGACATCGCGCGCGAGGACCGCGTCGCGCTGGCCGAGGAGGGCATGCGGCTGCTGACCTTCCTGGCCGACGGCGGCGAGGACGACGTGCGCGTCAGCGTGCGCTTCGTCGTCCCCGCGTAGCCGCACTACACCGGGTTGGTGACCGGCACCTCCCCGTCCGCGCCGGACTCGGGCCGCAGGAGCAGCGCGCCCTCGCCCGACGCGTAGGCCTCCTCGCCGTGATGGACGATGTCCATCCCGATCGCCTCGTCGTGGTCGCTGCCGCGCAGCGGCATGAGCGCCCCGATGACCCGCAGCAGCCCGTAGGTCATCGCGAAGGCGTACGTGGGGGCGGCGAGCACCGCGAGCACCTGCCAGCCGAGCTGGCCCGCGTCGCCGTAGAGCAGGCCGTCGGCCACGCCGTTCCATGACTCCTGCGCGACGAACCCGATGAAGAGGATGCCGGTGAGGCCCGCGATGCCGTGGGCGGCCAGGACGTCGAGCGTCTCGTCCACCCGCGTGCGCGGGCGGTAGACGATGAACGCGTAGCAGGGGAACGTGACCAGGACGCCGAGCACCATGGCCCAGCTCGGGCTGATGAACCCGCCCGCGGGCGTGATTCCCACGCAGCCGACGATGATCGCGGTCGCCGCGCCGATCGCCGTCACGCGCCGGCCGCGGATGAAGTCCAGCAGGAACCAGGTCACCAGCGTGCACGCCGGCGTCAGCAGCGTGTTGGTGAACGCCAGCACGCCCGAGTTCCCGGCGGAGAACCCGCTGCCGCCGTTGAAGCCGAACCAGCCGAACCACAGCAGCCCCGCTCCGAGGAGCGCGTAGACGGCGTTGTGGGGCAACAGCGCCTGGCGCCCGTAGTCCTTGCGCGCCCCGACGACCAGCGCCGCGGCCAGCGCCGAGAACCCCGATCCCATCTCGACCGGCACGCCGCCGGCGAAGTCCAGCGTCCCGCCCTCGATCAGCCACCCGCCGCCGAAGGCCCAGTGCGCGAGCACGGCGTAGACCAGGACCGACCACAGTGCCGCGAAGAGCAGGAACGGCCCGAAGCGCATCCGCTCCACCACGGCGCCGGACACCAGCGCGACCGTGATGATGCAGAACGTGGCCTGGAAGGCCATGAACAGCACATGCGGGATCGTCGTCCCGTCACGCGGCTCGAAGGTGACGTCGTTGAGGAACGCGTGCCCGAGGCCGCCGATGATCGCGCCGTCGCCGTCGAACGCGATCGAGTACCCGATCACGGCCCACATGACGGCGGCGACCGCGATCGCCCCGATGCACATCATGAACGTGTTCAGGGTGTTCTTGGCCCGGACGAGGCCCGCGTAGAACAAGCCCAGCGCGGGGGTCATCAGCAGGACCATCGCCGTGGCGGCGAGCATCCACGCGGTGTCTCCGGGGTTGATCTCGGGGACCGGGCTCATCGTCCGACCGGTGTGACGGCGCCGACGTCGGTCTCACCGGTGCGGATCCGGACCGCCCGCTCCAGGGGCACGACGAAGATCTTGCCGTCGCCCACCTCCCCGGTCCGCGCCCCCTCGCACAGCGCCTCGATCGCCGGATCGACGAACGCATCCGACACGGCGATCTCGAACCGCGCCTTCTCGGACAGCCCCATCTTCACCGTGGTGCCGCGGTAGGTCTCCACCCGGTCGAGCTCCCCCCCGTGCCCCTGCACGCGGGTCAGCGAGAACCCGCGCACCTCGGCGCGGTACAGCGCTTCCAGCACGTCGTTCACCTTGTCCGGGCGGACGATGCCGATCACGAGCTTCACGATCCTCCCCTCCCTTCCTCGCACAGAATGCCCGGACGCGATGAGCATCCGGACGGCCCCCGGCCGGGCCCGCGCCACTCCCCCGGCCCGAGCCCGGGCGGAGCCTAACGCGGTCCCCGGACCCCCTGCCGGCGGCCGCCGTTGACCTGGCGCGCGTGTAGGTGATCGAGGCATATACTGGGCAGGAACGAGTTGCCCCGGCGCCGCACACCCGCCTCCCCCTCCGTCGAGCTGCGACAGGACCTGCGGAGAGCATGGCTGCTCCTCCTGCTCAGGCTGGAGCCCACCCACGGGTACGCGCTGCACACCAACCTGCGGGCGCGCGGGCTGGACGCCGAGCCCGGCGTCGTCTACCGCACGCTGAGACGGCTGGAGGACCAGGGGCTCGTCGCGTCGCGGTGGACGCAGGCGCCGCGCGGCCCGGACCGCCGCGTGTACTCGCTCACGCACAGCGGCCGGCACGAGCTCGACGAGGTCGCGGGGCTGCTCACGCGAACGCGAAATGCCGAGAGCGCCTTCCTGCAGGCGTACCGGCGACGCGAGGAGCGCTGAGCGGCGCCGACCGCGCTCAGGGGACCGCGACCGGTTCCTCGGGCGACGGCCGCCGAGGTGGGCGCGGAGGCGGGCGCTCCCGGGCCGCGTCGACCGGCGCGCCGGCGAGCTGCCCGCCCGCGCACTCGGCGCAGCGCACGGTGCGGCGCGGGTTGCGCACGAAGGCCAGGCCGAGGATCCCGCCGAGCCCCACGAGCGCGGCGCTGAGGAGCATGCCGACGTGGAAGGCCTCGACGGCGGCCGCCTCGGTGGCGCGCGTCAGGGTGGCCGCCTCCCCGGCGGCCAGGCCGGTGACGTCCGCCACGGCGAGCGTGCGCTCCTGCGCGGTCTCCAGCGCGGCGCGCGCCGGGCCCGAGAGCGCGTCGCGGTCGACGCGTTCGCCGATCGTCCCCGCGAACTGGGCGGCGAGGACGGCGCCCAGCGCCGCGACGCCGAGGAGTCCCGCCGCGCGGGCGATGGCGTTGTTGATCCCCGAGGCGATCCCGGCGTGCTCCTCGTCGGCATCGGCCAGGACGGTCGCCGTGAGCGGGGCGACGGTGGCGGACAGGCCGACCGAGAACACGACGAGCGCGGGGAGCACGTCGGTCAGGTAGTCGACGTCGGCGTCGACGCGCAGCATCAACAGCAGGCCGGCCGCGGCGACGAGCGCGCCGCCGCCCATGAACAGCCGCGGGCCGAAGCGGTCGGCCAGCGCGCCGGCGCGCTTGGACAGGAAGAACATGATCACCGTCGTGGGCAGCGTGGCGAAGCCGGCCTGCAGCGCGGAGTAGCCCGCGACCTGCTGGAGGAACAGCACGAGGAACAGGAACAGGATCGACAGGCCGGCGTACATCGCGAAGGTCTCGAGGTTCCCCGCGCTGAAGTTGCGCCGCCGGAACAGGTCGAGCGGGAGCATGGGGTGCGGCGTCGTGCGCTCGCGCAGGACGAACAGCGCCAGGAACGCGAGGCCCCCCAGCGCGGGGAGCAGGACGTCGGGCGCGCCCCAGCTCGACTGCGGCTGGCGGATCAGTGCCAGCGTGGGGCCGGCCAGGCCGAGGAAGGACAGGCCCGCGCCGAGCCAGTCCACGGGCGCGTGCGCCGTCCCCCGCGGGCGCTCCACGACCGCCAGCGAGACGAGGACGAGCGTGGCCGCGATGAACGGGATGTTCAGCGCGAAGATCCACCGCCACGAGCCGGCGTCGATGAGCTGTCCGCCGACCAGCGGGCCCAGCACGGTGGCGATGCCCGCCCACGCCGTCCACGAGCCCACCGCCGCCCCGCGCTGGTCGGGTGGGAACGCGGCGACGATCAGCGCGAGCGCGGCCGGGGTGAGCAGCGCGCCGAACACGCCCTGGACGATGCGGCCGGCGACGAGCACCTCGATGGTGGGCGCCAGCGCGCAGACGGCCGACGTGGCCCCGAAGCCCAGGACGCCCAGCGAGAAGATGCGCCGCTCGCCGAAGATGTCGCCCAACGAGCCGCCGATGAGGATCAGCGACGCCAGCGCCAGCGTGTAGCCGGTGACCACCCACTGCTGGCCCGCCAGCCCGCCGCCCAGGTCCTCCTCGATCGCGGGCAGCGCGACGTTGACGACCGTCGCGTCCAGCCCGACCACGAACGAGCCCATGATCGCCGCGACGAGGCTCAGGCGCTGGATGCGGGTCATGACCCGGTCGGGCCGAAGCGCTCGGTGCGCAGCCAGCGGCGGTCCACGCCCGCGTCGAGCAGGACGGCGCTGGCCGCCTCCACGAACCCGTGCGATCCGCAGACGTAGGCGGTCTGAAAGCCGCTGCCCGCCGCGGCCAGCAGCGTCGCGTCGATGCGCCCGGTGTGGCCGTCCCAGCCGTCGGGCGGCTCGCGGGTGAACGTGAGGACAGCGTCGTCGCCCAACTCGTCGGCGTAGATGACGTCCTCGGCCGAGCGCACCGAGTAGAGCAGGCGCATCTCCGCCTCCGGCGTCGTGCGCCGCCGGTGGCGCAGCATCGCCATCAGCGGCACGACGCCGGATCCGCCGCCGGCGAGCAGCACCGGACCAGGCTCCGAGCCGCGCCACACGAAATAGGACGCGAACGGGCCGCGCACCTCGACCTGGTCGCCGACCTCGACGACGTCGTGGAAGTAGGGCGACACCTCGCCGTCGGCCAGGCGGTCGATCGTCAGCTCGATGCGGCCCTCGTCCAGCGGCGACGACGCGACGGAGTAGGAGCGCTGGGCCTGGTAGCCGTCGGGCGCGGTGAGCCGGACGTCGTAGTGCTGGCCCGGCAGGTGGGCCAGCCACATTCCCAGCTCCAGCACGAAGGACTTCACGCGCGGGGTCTCGCGCCGGATCGACGTCACGGTGCCGATCTGCCAGCGGCCCGGCGCGCGCTGCTGCACCGGCGTCAGTCCGTCCAGTACCGCTCTTCCTTCCAGGGATCGCCGCGGTTGTGGTACCCGTTGGACTCCCAGAACCCCGGCTCGTCGTGGTCTGAGATCCGCAGGCCCGCCAGCCACTTGGCGCTCTTCCAGAAGTACAGGTGCGGAACGAGCAGGCGCGCGGGGCCGCCGTGCTCGGCGGGCA
This sequence comes from uncultured Solirubrobacterales bacterium, assembly GCA_963825515.1. Taxonomy (GTDB): domain Bacteria; phylum Actinomycetota; class Thermoleophilia; order Solirubrobacterales; family Solirubrobacteraceae; genus CADCVQ01. The sequence continues at coordinate 250,568 of CAWGTI010000001.1, forward strand.
GCGGCTCGTCCTCGTGCTCGGTGACGACCCAGGCCCTGCCGTCGGTCAGGTCTTCGAGCGGGAGGTTCGTCGTGTAGCCGCCGTAGGAGTGCGCCATTGCGTAGGCGCCGAGCGGCTCGACCTCCTCGAGCAGGACGTCGAGCGAGACGCCCCGGAAGCTCGTGCCGAGCTTGGACCACTTCGTGACGCAGTGGATGTCGCAGGGCACGGCCTCGGCCGGCAGCTGCGCGAACTGCGCCGCCGTCCACTCCCGCGGCGCGGCGACGTCGCCGTCGATCTTCAGCTCCCACTCCTCAGCGGCGATCCGGGGCGTGGGGCCCGCGGTGAGGACGGGGAAGTCCCGCTCGGCGTACTGGCCGGGCGGCAGCCGCTCGGAGAGCTCGTCGGGGGTGCGGCGCTTGGGGTTGAAGCCGCGGGAGAGAAATCCGCTCATGAGGTTCGGGTGAGTTTAACCGAGGGATCCCCGCAACACGCGACGGGCGACCGTCGAGCGCTCCGGACAGCGACGCGGAGGGTGAACGTCCGTTTCCACCCGCCATGGCGGGTACTTCCGGACGTTCGATCCCGCCGCTGGGGCGCGGGGAGGGTGAACGTCCGTTTCCACCCGGTATGGCGGGTACTTTCGGACGTTCGAACCGTCGGATGGTCCGGGGCGGTCGGGCGCGAGGCTCCGCGGCGCTCAGCAGCCGTCGGGGCCGCAGCTCTCGCCGGCGGCGACGACCGGAACGGCGGGCTCGCGCTGCTCCCAGCCGCGCTGCAGCAGCCCGCCCAGGACCTCGGGGGACTGGGCCCCCGACGCGCCCAGGGCGCGGTCGACGACGAAGAACGGCACCGCCTGGATGCCCAGGGACGCCGCTGTGCGCTGCTCGTCGCGCACCTCGGCGGCGTAGCGATCGGAGCCGAGCACGTCGCGGACCTCGGCGGCGGGCAGGCCGACCTCGACGGCGAGGCCCTCAAGCGTCGCGGGGTCGCCGATGACGGCTCCCTCGCCCAGGTAGGCGCGCATGAGCCGCTCCTGCAGCGCGTCCTGGAGCGAGTGGGCGCCCGCCAGGTGGCTCAGCCGGTGGGCGTCGAACGTGTTGCCGCCGCGGGCCAGGTCGAAGCGGAAGTCCAGCCCCTCGGCGGCGGCGACGTCGGTCATGCGCTGCTGCATGGCCAGCGCCTCCTCCCGGGTCGTGCCGTACTTCTCGGCGAGGTGGGCAGCGCCGTCGTGCTCGCGCTCGCGCGGCGCGTGCGGATCGAGCTCGAACGCGCGCCACGTCACGCGCACGTCGTCGCGCTGCTCGAACGCGGCGAGCGCGGCCTCGAAGCGGCGCTTGCCGACGTAGCACCAGGGACAGGCGATGTCCGACCAGATCTCGACGTGCACGGGCGTTCCTCCTGCGCCGCGACGCTCCGCGACGGTTGTACAGACAACTACATCGAGCATAGCGCCGTCAGCGCGGTGCGGTGACCAGCCGCGCGTTCAGCGCGTCGAGCACCGGCGACAGCGGCGTGAAGCACATGCGCGCGCTGGGACCGACGACGAGGGTGGCGATCCCCACCGCCCGCACCGAGCCGTCCGGGCGCGGCGCCGTGTAGACCGGCCCGCCGCTGTCGCCCTCGCGGGCGCGGATCGACGTGCAGCGCACGACCGCGCCGGCCAGGACGCTCAGCGCGCGCTCGGCCCGGCGGACCCCCGCCAGGATCCGCCCGCAGCGGTCCGGCCCGCTGGTGCGGCCGGTCAGGCAGACCCGGCGCCGCGCCGTCGCCTGCCCGGGGCCGGTCACGCTCCACGGCGGGAGGTCGACGCCGCGGTCCACCACGGCCGAGGCGGGGCGGGCGGGGCCCGTGGGGACCGGCAGCACGAGCGCGTCCAGGGGCCGGGTGCGCGTGAGGTTGCGCTCCACCCGCCCCAGCACGATCCCCGGAAGCGGCGGGCGGCGCAGGGCGGCGTAGCGGCGCTGGACGGTCTTGTCGCGGCGCAGCCCGGCGCAGTGCGCCGCGCTCAGCCCCCGCACGCGACCGCCCGGGAGGCGGACGAGGAACGCCGAGGTGCACAGCGTGGCGCCGTCGGGGACCGGCGCGCCGCCGACGAGCCGGGGGCGCGCGAAGAGCAGCTCCCGCCCGGCGGCCCAGCCGTCGACGTCCGGTGCGGTCCCCGGCCGGCGGATGCGCAGCGCCACGCCGGGGCGCAGCGCGACCAGGTCGTGCTCGGTCCCGGCTTCGGTCGGCAGCGCGCGCAGCGGCGACCAGCCCGCCGCGGCCAGCACGGTGGGGGCGACGTCCGGCGGCGCGGCGATGAGGGCCAGGGCCACGGCGCGCGCGGCGTCGCACGGAGCCCCGCTGACCGAGACGATGCTCGCCTCCCCCACCGGGTCGCACGGCGTGTAGGTGCCGTACGGCGCCTGGGCCCCGGCGGGCAGGGCGGTCACCGCGAGCACCAGCGCGGCGAGGAGGAACGGCGCGGCGGCTCGCATGCGAGCGCGGATGCTCCCAGACCCCGGGGGACGCGGCGCCGTCAGCGCCGGCGGCGGGCCGTCGCGCGCTGTGCTCGCGCGAGGTAGCGGCCGCCGGCGCGCACCGTGACGGTGCGGCGCGCGGTGAAGTCGCGCACGGTGACGCTGCCGGTGCCCACGCGGGTCAGCGTGCCGTTGCAGCGGTCCTCGGTCAGCCAGCGCGTGCCGCGCACCGTGGCCGAGCTGTAGCGCCCGCGGCTGCGGAAGCGCCCGCGGCCGTCGCCCCACAGCCGGGAGACGCGGCGGCTCGAGCGCTGCTGAGCGGCCGTGGCGCCGGGGCCGCCGCGGGCGGCCCGCGGGTTGGCGCCACACACCCCCGCGAAGTTGCTGCGCAGCGCCAGCTCGGTCACCGGACGCCGCGCCCGCGCCTGCTTGATCTGGAAGATCCCGTCGAAGAAGTTCGCCCGCTGGGTCTGGCGGCGCCCGCGGACGACCTGCGCGACCGAGGTCAGCGCGATCCGCCCGCGCAGCGTGTGCACCACCGACCCGACCGGCACGATCTCCGCGCCCTTGACCGGCACGAACCCCGCCGGCGTCCCGGGCGCCTGCGCCGCACGCCCGGCCGAGCGCGGCTTGCCCGCCGGCCGGCGCACGAACACGTCGCCGCTGACCACCTGGACGACCGCCGTCTGCGCCAGCTGCGGTCCGGCCGAGGCGTCGGAGGTGTCCTGGGAGTCGGGGATGCCGTCGCGGTCGCGGTCGGCCTCGATCGTCTGGGTCACGACGGCGGTGGGGAGGTCGGGCGGCGGATCGGCGGGCGGCACCGGCGCGACCCGGATCGTGACCGTGGCGGCGTTGGAGTTGGTGCTGCCGGAATTGGCGCCGTTGGCGATGGCGCGGAAGTTCACCGTCTGGGTGGTGCCGGCGGCCTCGGGCGGAGCGGTGTACGCCACCCGGCCGGAGCCCTGATCGACCGAGCCGAGGCTGCCCTGTCCGGGAGCGCTCACGATGTCGCGCACGATCGGGTCGTCGTCGCCGTCGGCGCAGTTCAGCGGGAGCGAGACCTCCTGGCCCGGCGCGACGTCGACGCTCGCGTCGGTGCAGGCGGGGTTGAACAGCGCGCGCCGGGCGGCCACGATGCCGGCGCCGTCCTCCGCGCCGTCCACCGACTGCCCGTAGACGAACGGCCCCGCGAGGGCGATCGCGTTGCCGCCGAAGTCGTCGCCGAACGACGTGGTGTAGCCGCGGGGAAGCGTGCACATCGTGGCGCGCGTCGCCAAGCAGCCCTCCGGCAGCATGACCGGCAGGGGCGCTCCGTCCGCGCCCAGGCGCATCAGGTGCATCCCGCCCTCGAAGCGCGCGCCCACGACGAGCGCGGAGCGATCGGGCGTGACGACGATGTCGCGCACGCCGAAGAGGTTGGCGGAGTCCGCGCACGGGCCCATGCCGTCGTCCCGGGCGCACGGGCCGTCGGTCAGCCCGCCCGTCGCGGGGTCGCGGTGCAGGAGCCGCACCTGTCCGCTTGCTCCGCCGCCGACGTACAGGCGCGTGTCGCCGGCGAACGCGGGACCCCAGAGCTCGCCCGCCAGGTCATCGTCCTCTCGGCAGAGGTCGTCGCTGGGGCTGGGCTGGATGCAGCCGTCCATGCCTGGGACCACGGTCAGCTCGCCGCCGGCGCCGCGAGCGAGGGCGCTCACCCCGCTGGAGACGAACGTCGTCACGTACACGTGGCGCCCGTCGGGGCTGACGGCGAGGCCCGTCGGCGCGCGCAGCGCGCCGGCGACGAGGCACCCCGTCGTGGGCGGGTTGCCGGACACGGGCGTCTGGGCGCAGCCGCCGGAGCTCTCGGGGTGCTGCTGGATCCCTCCGCCCGCGACGTCCAGCAGGGTCACCCAGTCGCTCCCGCTCCCGTTGCCGCCGGTGACGTAGACGTCCTGGCCGTCCGGGCTCACCGCCACCGCGGTCGGCGCGGTGATCATCGGGGGCGAGGTTCCGCAGTCGCCGGAGTTTCCGCTCGTCGTCACGCAGGACTGGACGCTGTCGGCCTGCGTCAGGTTCCCGGTGGCCGGGTCGCGCGTCAGGGCCGACACGCCATCGGAGAGCACCACGTAGAGGCGCGTCCCGTCGGGGCTGATCGCCATGTCACTCGGACCCGCGAGCCGGCGCGCCTCCGTGCACCCGCTTCCGCCATCCGGTTCCTCGATGCAGCCGGCCGGGCTTGGCGGCCGCAGCGTGAGCTGCCCCGTCGACGGGTTGCGGTCGAAGACGTTGATTCGGTTGTTCGTGTAGGACACGTAGACGTGCGTGCCGCTCGCGACGATCGACACCGTCTGGCCGGTATCGATCTCAGTGCAGCCGGGCACCGCAAAGGGGCGGTAGCAGCCCGCCGCGTCGTCGAGCTGGTCGAAGGGTCCCGCGACCGCCGGGCCGGCGAGAGCGAGCGCCGCGAGCAGGGCGAGAGCAAGTGTGAGCGCCATCCTGGCCGTCCTGCCCCTCCGCATGGCGCGCACCCTAACCACGTGCCAACGCCCGGTGGGATTTTCCGTCACCGGGTAGACGCCCCGCCATGGTCAAGCTCCTCCCCGCCCTGGTCCCCGCGCTGATCGGCGTGGTGGTCATCGTGCTCGCCGACGGAGATGCGGTCATGACCGCGATCGGGGCCGGCCTGATCGGCGTCGCCGCGGTGATCGCCGTCGCCGGCGTCTTCTACGCCGTCGGCCGCAGCGAGGACCGCGAGCGCGCGGGCGGGCCTCCGCCGGACGCAGGCTGATCGGCCCGGCCGGCCGCTCGGCGCTGGGCTCGCACGGCGCGGCCGGGCAACCCCGCCGCGCGCCCTTCAGGGGCGCAGGTGCGTGACCCGCGCGCCGTGCTCGACGGCCAGGCGCTCGGCGATCAGGGAGCGGTGGCAGGCCTCCGGGTCGCGCTCGACGCACAGCAGCGCCGACGTGCCCTGCGCCGGCAGCTCGGCCAGCAGCGCCCCGAGGTCCACCCGGTCGAGGATCTCGCGCGTGTAGCGCTCCCGGTAGACCGGGGCGAGCTCGACGCGCGAGCGCTTGCCGACGCCCAGCCGCGCGTCCTCGGCGTACTGGAGCCGGCGCAGCTCCGTGGTCGGCGCGAGGTCGCGGCGGTGGCGGTAGCCGATGCCGGCCTCCGCGAGCGCGGCCTGCAGGCGCATCGAGTTCGCCCACGCGTACTCGCGCCCGCGGACGCCGCGGCGCTGGCGTACGTCGACGACGAGGCCCACGCCCCCGCCGCGCAGCGCAGCCAGGAAGTGCTCCGCGTCGAAGCCGTACACCCCGACCGTGGCCACGCTGCGCATCGTCAGGACCGAGCGGCCGCGCCGCCCCACCTTCGCCGCAGCAGGATCGCGCCGGCGCCGACCACCAGGACCCAGTAGGCCGCGCCGTAGCCCGACACGATCCCGAGGTTCAGACGCCAGGCGATCGGTGGCTGGCCGCGGCGGTCGGTGAGCGACGCGTACCAGCCGTCGGACTGGCGCCACAACTCCAGCGCCGGGTCGCGCCGGCCGCCCTTCGGGTTCCAGCACGGGCTGTCGCCGCAGATCTGCCCGAGCTCGGTCGAATGGGTCAGCAGCGCCGGGCGCAGCCAGGACCGCGCGCGCAGCGTGTGGGTGGGCGGGCAGCACTCGCCCAGGCCGCCCAGGAGGTCGACGATCTCGCGCCGGTACAGCGTGAAGCCGAACAGCCCGATCCCGAGGACCTCCAGCGAATGGGTCGCCATGGGGTCGACGCGCGGCTCGCGCTCCTCCGGCAGCTGGACCGCGGGCGTGGAGGTCTCCTGGCCCAGCGGCGAGGCGCGCACGCCGAAGGGCTGGGCGACCGTCAGGGCCGTGAACACCGCGAGCGCCGCCGCGGGAGCGGCGAGTCCGCGCCAGCGCGTCGCCAGCCGTGCGACGAGCGCGACGGCGATCAGGGCGAAGACGAACGTGACCGCGTCCGCGAAGCTCAGCCCGAAGGCGAAGGACGCCGCGAGCGCCGCGGCCACCAGCACCCCGACGAGGCCCCAGTGGCTGCTCAGCGCGCGGCCGTAGCCGCAGGCAGCGACCAGCAAGCCCATGCTTGCCGGCACCAGGATCAGCTCGATCCCCCCCGCCACGACGTCCAGCGTCTGCACCCTGCGTCCAAGGTAGACCCTGGACGGTGCGCGGCCAAATGGCCGGCGGAACGCGGCGCGCAGCCCCGCGGCGGTGAGCGTCGCGCACCGCCCGCTCCGTCCCCGGGCCGGTGCGCTATGCCGTGGTCGGTGGCCCGAACCACCTGGTGAGCGCGTCGGGCAGGCCCGGGTCGGCCGGCGCTCCGACCCAGGCGACGTATCCGTCGGGGCGGATCAACACGCGCGGTGGGAGCGGTGACCGCGCCGAGTACCGGAAGCTGCCACTCCGCCGTGTAGCTCGCGTCGATCAGCTGTACGCGGTCTGCCCACGGAGCGATGTGGAAGCCGCCTGGCACACCGAGGTTGAGCAGCACCGGCCTGGCGCCGTGTAGCAGCTCGAAGACCCGGAGCGGGCCGTCGGCGGTCGCGAGGTCCAGATCGGGCATCCGGCGTCCGAGCAGCGGGTGTCCCTCGCCGAGGTCGTAATGGATGTCCAGCCCGGTCCTGATCCCAACGAGCTGCGTACGGGGCTCGTCCATGCTCGCGAGCTCGGACACCACATCGACCAGGGCCTTCATGCGCTCGTCCTGGCGCTGGAGCGCGCCCAGAGCCATCGTGTGCCGAAGCGCGCGGGCGACGACCGGATGACGCTCGTCCTGGTAGGTGTCCAGCAGGCTCTCCGCGGAGGTCCCGTTGACCACCTGCGCGAGCTTCCAGCCCAGGTTCACCGCATCCTGCACGCCGAGGCTGAGGCCCTGACCACCGGCCGGGTAGTGCACGTGCGCCGCGTCGCCGGCCAGGAGGACTCGTCCCGCGCGGTAGGCCGCGGCCTGCCGGGTCATGTCGGTGAACCTGGAGATCCACGTGGGACTGTGGATCCCGAAGTCGGTGCCGTACACGGTGATGAGCGCCTCGCTCAGATCACTCAGGGTGGGCTCGCTGCTCGGCCCGATCTGCTGCTCGGTCACGACGACCCGGACCGTCCTGGAATCCTCCAACCTGCTGATGGCGTGGATGCCGGCGGCGTCGTGACGGATGCCCTGCGGCGGCTCCTCGGTCGTCTCGACCTCGGCGATCAGGTTGCTCCGCGTCGGATCGGACCCCGGGAACTCGATACCGGCTGCTTTGCGGATCAGGCTGCGTCCTCCATCGCATCCGACGAGATATCGCGCCCGCAACGACCGGCCGTCGGACAGCTCGACGTCGACGCCGCTGTCGTCCTGCGCGAAGCCCGTCACCTCACTGCCGTAATCGATGTGCACCGGCAGCTCGGCGACCCAGGCGGCCATGATCCGCTCGATCTCGTTCTGAAAGATCCCGAGGAAATACGGATGACGCGTCGGGAAGTCGCTCATGTCCAACATGGCCGTGCCGAACGGCATGGCCTGATGCACCTGACCCTCAGCGAGGAACCGCTCAGCGACGCCACGCTGATCGAGCACCTCGATCGTGCGTGTGAGAAGGCCGCCGGCCCGTGAGCCGGCGAGCACGTGATCGGGGCGCCGCTCGACGACCGCGACGTCCACCTTCGCCAACGCCAACTCAGCCGCCAGCATGACCCCCGCGGGACCGCCTCCGGCGATGACCACCGCATGCTCGGTCATCGCCAAGCTCCCGTCGGATACGTCGAGAAGATCGTCCGCATCTCGCTCCTCCATTGCCGTGGGGTCAGGCTTGCGGCGGGCGATTATGCGGCATGACCCGGGGCTTCATGAAGGCCCCGTGTGCGGTATAAATTGGAGGTGGAGAGGAGCGGGTAGCCGCCTTTCCACGTGGTTCGCAGCGGCCGGACGACCGCAGACTCGACTCGCTCGCACGCGCGCCAGCTCCGAGGAGGCGGCGATGAGGCTCACGGGCCTGCACCACGTGACGATGATCACCGGCGACGCACCGGCGAACGTGGACTTCCACGCCGACGTCCTCGGGCTGCGCCTGGTCAACAAGACCGTCAACTTCGACCAGCCCCAGGCCTACCACCTGTACTTCGGCGACGAGCGCGGCTCGCCGGGGTCCATCCTGACCTGGTTCGAGTTCGCCGGGGCCCCGCCCGGGCAGGCGGGCGCCGGGATGATCCACACGATCCAGCTCGGGGTGGCCTCCGAGGACGCCCTGGACTTCTGGGCGCAGCGCCTGGGCGACTGGGAGCACGAGAGCACGCCGGGCGACGGATCGCTGCGCTTCGCCGGTCCCGACGGCCTGGCGCTGGAGCTCGTGGTGGCCGGCGGCGACCCGCCGCTTCGGGCGGTTCATCCCGAGATCCCGGCCGAGCACGCGATCACAGGGTCGAGGGCGCCCGCTCCTACGCCCCGGCGGGCGGCGGCAGCGAGGAGCTGCTCGCACACACGCTGGGCTTCACCGGCCTGGGCGACGGCGCGTATCGCCTGGAGGGGTCCGAGCGCCGTACGCGACCGCGACGACTTCCGCTCGATCTACTTCCGCGAGCCCAGCGGGGTCCTGTTCGAGATCGCCACGCTGTCGCCCGGGTTCGCGGTCGACGAGCCGGCCGAGCGCCTCGGCGAGCAGCTGCGCCTGCCCGCCCAGCACGAGCACCTGCGCGGCGAGCTGGAGCGCACGCTGACCCCCGTGGTCAACCCGCGGGCAGCCCGGCGGGAGGAGGCGCTGTCGTGAGCCCAGACGCGCGCCCGGAGCTCTCCGCGCGTGAGCGCCCCGCAGAGGGCGAGGCGGCCGGCCTGCTCGTCCTGCACCACGGCCGCGGCGCGGACGAGCACGATCTGCTCCCGCTGGGTGACGTGCTGGATCCGGATCGGCGCCTGCACGTCGTGACGCCGCGCGCGCCGCTGACGCTCCCCGGGTGGCCCGGCCGCCACTGGTACGTCGTCCCACGCGTCGGCTACCCCGACCACGACACCTTCCACGCGGCCTACCGGGCGCTCGCGGACCTGCACGACGAGCTGTGGGAGCGCACCGGGCTCGGGCCGGAGCAGACCGTCCTGGGCGGCTTCTCGATGGGCTCGGTCATGAGCTACGCGCTCGGCCTCGGCGCGGACCGTCCCGCGCCCGCCGCGATCCTCGCGTTCTCGGGCTTCGTGCCCACGGTGGACGGATGGGAGCCCGACCTGGCCGGCCGCGCGGGCCTGCGCGCGTTCATCTCCCACGGGCGCCAGGATCCGGTCATGGACGTCGGCTTCGCCCGCCGCGCGCGCGAGATGCTCGAGGCCGGCGGCATCGACGTCGACTACCACGAGTCCGACGCCGGCCACCACATCGACCCCGCCCACGTCCCCGCTGCGCGCGACTGGCTGACCACGACGGTGGCGGCGGCGCAGTGAAGGACGACCCCCAAGAGGAGCGCGTCGGGCGCGAAGGACCCGATCCGGTGAAACCCGAGCAGCGCTGCCCGAAGCGGTGGATGGGAAAGCGCTGTCGCCTGCAGGCCGGACACGTCGGCATCTGCCGGTTCGACCCCTAGCCCGCGCCCGCGCTACGCGGGGTGGGCCGACTTGTCCATCGATGACAACGACAAGTCGGCCCACCCCAGCCGCGCGCCACCGGTGGGCCGATCTATACATGCATGCCATTGACAAGTCGGCCCACCCACCCCGGCCCGGCCCGGACCGGAGTGGAGGCAGCCACGCGACCCCTGCGCCCCGGAGCACCTCGCGGGGCGCCACGAGTGGAGGAGCGCGGTCAGACGTGGTGCCGCGCGGCAGCCGCCACCAGCGGCGCGGTGCGCGGCGGCACCTGGCGCGAGAGCACGATGTGGCTCGTCGACCGGCGGATCGCCGGGGAGGCGAGCATCTCGTTGACGATCTCCTGCAGGTGCTCGGTGTCGCGGGCGACGATGCGGCAGATCACGTCCTGCGGGCCGCTGATGGCGTCGGCCTCGATGACCTCGGGCACCGTCTCGAGCACCTCGCGCGCGCTGGCCAGCCGTCCCTGCGCGAGCTCGAGCAGCACGAACGCGGTGATCGGGTAGCCCATCGCCGCCGGGTCGACCTCGGGCCCGTGCCCGGTCACCACACCGCGGGCCTCGAGCTTGGCCAGCCGCGCCTGCACCGTGCCGCGGGCGACGCGCAGGCGGCGGGCGACCTCGAGCAGTCCCACCCGGGGGTTCTCCCGCAGCGTCGCGATGAGGCGCGCGTCCAGCTCGTCGATAGGACTGGTCAAAGTGACCAGACACTAGCGCGAATATGTGGTGGCCGATGCACAATCTGCGTGCATGGGCGAGGCACATTTGCCAGCTGCCCGCCGCCCTGCTCCACTTCGTCACAGCCATGTTCGAGGAAGGCCAGCTCTACTCGCCCGTCACCCGCGCCGAGGACGGCGCCGTCACGGTCCACCTGAGCTCCGAGCACCCCGGTTTCGTCGACGCGGACTACCGCCGGCGGCGCAACGAGATCGCCGCGCTGGCCCTCGCCTGGCGGCCGGGCGAGCCGGTGCCGGACGTGGGCTACACCGCCTCCGAGCACGAGGTGTGGCGGACGGTCATGCGCGAGCTACGCCCCAAGCACGAGCGGCTGGCCATCGCCGAGTTCAACCAGGCCGTCGCCGCCCTGGCGCTGCCGGCCGACCGCATCCCGGGGCTGGACGAGGTGTCCGCCCGCCTGTGCCCCCTGACCGGCTTCGAGTACGTGCCCGCCCCGGGCCTCGTCGAGCTGCGCGAGTTCTACGGCGACCTCGCCCACCGGCGCTTTCACTCGACGCAGTACGTGCGCCACGCCGCCCAGCCGCTGTACACCCCAGAGCCGGACATGATCCACGAGGTCGTCGGCCATGGGCACCTCCTGGCCACGCCGACCTTCTCCGCGCTGCACCGGCTGACCGGCGAGGCGACCGGCCGCCTGCGCGACGAGGACAACCTGCGCTTCCTCTCGCGCGTGTTCTGGTTCACGGTGGAGTTCGGGCTCGTCGTCGAGGACGGCGAGCTTCGCGCCTACGGGGCGGGCATCCTCTCCTCCTACGGCGAGATCGACGAGTTCCGGCGCATGGAGCACCGCCCGCTGGACGTGGTGGAGATGGGCACCGCCGACTACGACATCACGCGCTACCAGCCCGTGCTCTACCGCGCGGACTCGCTGGACGAGGTGCGCGAGGTCGTCGGCGGCTTCCTGGCGACCTGCACGGACGACTCGATCGCGCACATGCGGCGCGCACGCGTCGGCGCCTGACGCACCGAAAACGGGCACTTCGGTGCCCCGGACGTGGTAGAAGTGCGCCAGTCTGAGTGAAAGGGGGCACGGATTGCCGTCGGGCACGCGGAGATCAGGGAGGCGCTGCACACGGGCCGGCGCGGTCGCGCTGGTGGCGGCGGCCTTCGCCGTAAGCCCGGCGCCCGCCGCCGGCGCCGTCGGCGACGGGCAGCTCGGGGGACCCCCGGACGTGACCGGCGTCGCCGCCGCGACGGGCTGCTCGGACGGCGTCCCGCTGACGGGCTTCAACGGGAACACCGCGCCCGTGGCCTCCAACCAGGTCGTCGTCCTGATCACCGCCGAGTGCCTGGGCGGGGATGAGCCCACCGGCCAGATCGGCTCGAACGCCGGCACCGCAACGGGTTTCACGCGGTGCCCCGCGGGCCAGGTGGTCGTGGGCATCGAGGGGCGCGAGGGCGACTTCATCGACAACCTCGCGGCGCGCTGCCAGGCGTCCAGCCTGACCGGGCCCGTCACCACCGCCACGGGCTTCGGCGGCCTGGGCGGGGGCCCGGACGGGCCCTACGACTGCCCGGCGGGCCAGCGGCTCACCGACGTGGAGGGCGAAACCGTCTTCTCGGGCACGACCGCGCGCTACATCGAGATCGTGTGCACCACGACGCCGGTGGTGGCCGACGCCGACGGCGACGGGGTGCCCGACGCGAGCGACAACTGCCCAGCGGTCGCCAACGCCGTTCAGGCCGACGTCGACGGCGACGGCCTGGGTGACGCGTGCGACCCGGTCGACAACCGGCCCGTACCCCCTATTACGCCTCCCCTCCCCGGGGCCCCGGACCGCGACCGCGACGGAGCGCCCGACGCGACCGACAACTGCCCCGACGACCCGAACTTCGACCAGCGCGACGTCGACGGCGACCGCATCGGCGACGCGTGCGACAAGTCCGACGCCTCCGGCGGGCCGGTCCTCGCCGAGACCGTGGTCGCCGAGGTCGTCAGCGGCGACGTGTTCGTCCGCCTCCCGCCGCGCGGCGGCCCGCGCGGCCGGGCGCGGGCGTCGCAGGCCGCCCAGGGGGCGATCCCGCTGAAGGGCGCGGCGCTGCTGCCGGTCGGCGCGGTCGTCGACACGATGTCCGGCCGCGTGGCGCTGACGTCGGTCGCGAGCGGGACGGCCGAGCGCCGCGAGCTGCAGGAGATGAACTTCTACGAGGGCATCTTCCAGATCCGCCAGGCGCGCGCGCGCAACAGCCCGGTGACCGTCCTGCGGCTGCGCAGCCCGTCCTCCACGCCGTTTGACCGCGTGTGCGCCAGCCGCGCGACCGGGGCGGGGCCGTCCGGCGCGCGAGCCGCCCAGCAGCGCTCCCGGCGCGTCGTCTCGCGGCTGTGGGGCGACGGCCGCGGGCGCTTTCGCACCCAGGGACGCCACAGCTCGGCCACCGTGCGCGGCACGCGCTGGCTGACCGAGCAGCGCTGCGACGGGACGCGCACGGTCGTGCAGGAGGGCAGCGTCACGCTGCGCGACTTCGCGGCGGGCCGGACCGTGACGGTCAATGCCGGGGAGAGCTACTTCGCGCGCGCCGTCCGCGCCGCGGTGCGATCCGGCCGCCCCTGACCCTGACCGCCCGGCAGACCGAGTTGTTGCCCAGCGGCGGCTGCGGCCTATGGTTCGACCCGTGGACGTCGCGATCGGGGGTGCACACGGCAAGATCGCCCGGCGGCTGGCCCGCCTCCTCGTCGCCCGGGGCGACCGGGTCCGCGGCCTGATCCGCAAGCCCGAGCACGAGGCCGACCTGCGCGCGGACGGCTCCGAGCCAGTCCCGTGCGACCTCGAGAGAGCCACCGTGGACGACGTGGCCGCCGCGATCGTCGGCGCGGACGCGGTGGTCTTCGCCGCCGGCGCGGGACCTGGCAGCGGCCCGGAGCGCAAGTGGTCGGTGGACCGCGACGGTGCCGTCAAGCTGCTGGAGGCCGCGCGCGTGGCGGGCGCCGAGCGCTACGTGATGATCAGCAGCGTCGGCGCCGAGGACCCGCCCGACGGCGACGACGTCTTCAGCGTCTACCTGCGCGCCAAGGCCGAAGCCGACCGCGCGCTCATCGCCGGCGACCGCGCCTGGACGATCGTGCGGCCCGGCTTCCTCACGGACGACCCCGGGACCGGCTGCGTGCGGATCGACACGGAGCCCCACCGGGCGAAGGTCAGCCGCGACGACGTGGCCACGGTGCTCGACGCGGTCCTGCACGAGCCCCGCACGACGCACCTCGTCCTCTACGTCAACGCCGGTGAGCAGCCGGTCGACGAGGCGCTCGAGGCCGTCCTGCGGGCTCGGCCGGGATGAGCGAGCGCGACACCGCCAGGAGGGTGGGTACGGCGGCCGGCGCGCTCACGCTCGGGCTGGCGGCGTACCGCGCGCGGCGCCTGCCCGCCGTGTGGCTCGTGCGGATGAGCGGCAGCTCGATCGCCGGCCCGGACGCGGCCGGCTGGGTCACCGACTTCCTCAACGCCGCCTACTACGCGCGGCACGCGGACGCGCGCGACGTCGAGGACCTGCGCCTGGCCAACGCGATCCTCACCACGCGCTGGCACCGGCTCGGCCACCGCCGGCTGCGCGGCCCCGACGTGCTCGCCTTCCACCGCGCCTTCGGCCGCGAGCGCCTGGACTCGCGCCACACCCCGCGCGGGACGCTGGACCGCGGCCAGCTCGCCGCGGGGGCGCAGCGGCTCCTGGGCCCGTGGTTCGCCGACGCCTACGCCGACGACGCACGGCGCGCGCACGGGATCGCGTTCGAGACCGTCGCCGAGCGGGACGCGTTCCTCCCCGAGGTGCGTCTGCGCTACGCCAAGCTGGGCCCGATCACTCCGCCCCGGCTCGACCTGCGCGACCAGTACCGGCACACCTACGAGCCCGTGCCGGCCCCCTCCCCGGACGCCGTCGTCGCCGGCCTGTCCCGGCCGGAGCGCCGGCCGGACTTCGCGAGCGCGCTCGGGCGCTTCACCGCGCTGCGCAGCGGAGGTCTGCTCGGACAGACCTTCGAGATCGAGATCTTCGCGCCGCTCAGCCCGCGCACGCCGGCGTTCGTCCGCGGCTACGTGACCGCGACCACCGTGCTGAGCCGTGCCGAGGGGCCCGGCGAGCTCGACGCGTACGCCGCTGAGCTCAACGACACGATGGTCCGCGCGGGGCGGGACGAGCCGCCGGTGTTCCCGGACGGCGCCACGCCCCTGCTCGCGGTGGAGCCGACCACCCACGAGGGGCACTTCATGGGGCGCGGGCGCAACCGCGTGGTGCTCTACGAGCACGAGGGCCGGGGCTTCCTGCGCGCGGCGGGAACCTGGGACGAGATGCCCGTCTCGCTCGAGCAGGCGTACCGTATGGTCGGACGCCACGCTCAGCAGGCGTTCTGGGGGAACCGGCGACCGGAGGCGAGCATGCTCCACCAGATCGCGATGCGGACCGCCTCGCTTGCCTCGTGAGCACCCGGTACGACGCCGCGGTGATCGGCTCGGGCCCCAACGGGCTGACCGCCGCGATCACGCTCGCGCGGGCCGGCCGCTCGGTGGTCGTGCTCGAGGCGGCCCCATCGCTCGGGGGGGCCGCGAAGACGGAGGAGCTCACGCTGCCCGGCTTCCGCCACGACGTCTTCTCCGCCGTGCACCCGGCCGGCGCGGCCTCGCCGGTGTTCGCGGCCCTGCCGCTGGCCGAGCACGGGCTGCGCTGGGTCCAGCCCGAGCTCCCGATGGCCCATCCGCTGCCCGACGGTCGGGCGGCGGTCCTCGCGCGTGACCCGGGCGACACCGCGGGCAGCCTCGACGCCCTCGCCTGGGGCGACGGCGCCCGCTGGCAGGCGCTCGTGGATCCCTATCTGCGCCGCTTCGGCGCGGTGCGCGACACGATGCTCGCCACCTTTCCGCCGATCGTCGGGCCGGCGCGGCTGCTGAGCGGGCTGGGGCTGGAGGGGACGCTGGAATTCGCGCGCCTCGTGCTGATGTCGGCCGAGGCGCTGAGCGGCGAGCTGTTCCGCGGGGAGGCCCGCGCGTGGCTGTTCGGCTCCGCCCTGCACGGCGACGTCCCGATGGACGGCGCGGGCAGCGCGGTCACCGCGCTGTACCTCAACCTCCTGGGCCACGCCGTCGGGTGGCCGAGCCCCGAGGGCGGCGCCGGGCTTCTCACCGGCGCGCTGGCCGGGCACCTGCACGAGCTGGGCGGCGAGACGCGAACCTCCGCGCGGGCCGAGCGCATCGTGGCGCGCCGCGGGCGGGTGGCCGGCATGACGCTTGCCAGCGGCGATCACATCGAGACCCGCGTGGTCGTCGCGGCCACCACCCCCCACGCGCTCCTGCGCCTGGCCGGCGACGCGCTCGCCGACGGCTACACGCGCCGCCTGCTGCGCTTCCGCTACGGCCCGGCCACGTTCAAGGTGGACTGGGCGCTCGACGGGCCGATCCCCTGGGCCAGCGCGGACGCGCGCCGGGCGGGCACCGTCCACGTCGGCGGGAGCGCCGCCGACATCGGCTCCGCGCTGGCCGTCGTGCGCGAGGGGGGCCTGCCCGACAACCCGTTCGTGCTGTGCGGCCAGCAGTCCATCGCCGACCCGACCCGGGCCCCGGCGGGCAAGCACACCGCCTGGGCCTACACGCACATGGCACCGGGCCGGGACTGGTCCGCCGAGCGCGAGCGCTTCGCGGACACGGTCGAGCTGCAGATGGAGCGCTTCGCCCCCGGCTTCCGCGACCTGATCCTGGCCCGCCACGTCCTGGCGCCGGACGACCTGCAGCGGCGCAACGCCAACCTGGTCCAGGGCGACGTCGGCGGCGGCAGCTATGACCTGGACCAGCTCGTCTTCCGCCCGCTCCCCGCGCTGGACCCCTACCGCACGCCGCTGCGCGGCCTGTACCTGGGCAGCGCGTCGAGCTTCCCGGGCGGTGCGGTGCACGGCCTCGGCGGGTACGGCGCCGCGCGCTCGGCCCTGCGCGGCGCGCGGCTGAATCCCTTCCGGTGAAGCGGGCTCGCGTTCGGACCCCTCGCTGCTGAGCGCTGAGCCTGCGCTTTGCCAGCCACGGGGGTCGTGCCCAGGCGCGAGCAGGCGATCAAGGAGCGGGGCGCAGGCTGACCGGCAGGTCCAGCCACACGTCGGCCCCGCCGCTCGGGTCGTTGGCGGCGTGCGC
Organism: uncultured Solirubrobacterales bacterium; assembly: GCA_963825515.1. Lineage (GTDB taxonomy): Bacteria > Actinomycetota > Thermoleophilia > Solirubrobacterales > Solirubrobacteraceae > CADCVQ01. Next base: position 267,391 of record CAWGTI010000001.1, read on the forward strand.
CTCGCCGCCGTGCGCGCGAGCGATGGCCTGGACGATGGCCAGCCCGAGCCCGCTTCCGCCGCGCCCGCGGGCGGGGTCGGCGCGGGTGAAGCGCTCGAACGCGTCGCCCAGGAACGGGGGAGGGAATCCCGGGCCCTCGTCGTGCACGCCGAGGTGCACGCGGCCGTCGATCGACTGCGCCCGCAGCTCGATGTCTCCCGCTCCGTGGCGAAGCGCGTTCTCGACCAGGTTGCCCAGCGCCTGCTCGACGCGGGCGGCGTCGGCGGTCAGCCGCGCGTCGGCGGCCGCGCCGGCGACCAGGCGCCGGCCCGCGCGCTCTGCGCGGCCCGCGAAGCGGCGCTGCACGTCGGCCAGCAGGTCGGCCGCCCGCACCTGGGCGGGCGCGAGCTGCAAACGTCGCTCGTCGAAGCGCGCGATCACCAGGAGGTCCTCGGCGAGCTGGGCCAGCCGGTCGGTCTCCTCGGCGGCGGAGCGCAGCGCGGCCTGCAGCTCCTCCGGGGTGCGGCCCTGGCGCAGCGCGAGCTCGAGCTCGGTCTTCAGGATCGCCAGCGGCGTGCGCAGCTCGTGGCTGGCGTCGGCGACCAGCGCGCGCTCGCGGGCCAGCGCGGACTCCAGCCGTGCCAGCAGCGCGTTCAGCGTGGTGCCCAGGCGCGCGATCTCGTCGCCGCCGGCCGGCACGGGCAGCCGCTCGCCGGGCTCGCGCTCGGTGATGGCCGCGGCCTTGGCACGCATCGCCTCCACGGGGCGCAGCGACGCCGCCGCGACGCCGTAGCCGGCCAGCGACGCGAGCAGCAGCGCGATCGGGGCGCCGATCGCCAGAAGCAGGGCGAGGTTGCGCAGCGACTCGTCGCGGTCGTCCAGCCCGGCGCCCACGACGACGATCAGCCGCGTGCCCTGGGCGTCGACCGGCGTGGCCAGCAGGCGCGCGGTCTCGTCGCGCTCGAACGGGTTGGGTCCCTCGGCGAACGTCGTCGACTCGGCGGCGCGCCGCAGGGCGTCGCCGGCCAGCAGCGGGCGCCCCGGCAGGCCGGACGTCGCGTCCAGGACCCGGCCGTCGCGGTGGAGGATCTGAGCGAAGCTCTCGTCCTGCTCGATGAGGGGGCTGGCGGCGCCCTCCTGGAGCGCGCTGTCGGACTGCGAGACCACCGCCTGCACCTCCTGGGCCCGCGAGCGCAGGCCGTGGTCCAGCGTGTGGTCGAGCTGCGTCTCGAAGCGCAGGTAGAGAAACAGGCACATCCCGGCCAGCACGACGGCCATCACGCCCGCGAACGCGAGCGTCACCCTCACGCGGATCGGCATGCGGCTCAGGCGCGCCCTCAGGATGGCGCGGCCTCCGTGCGCTCGGAGCGCAGGCGGTAGCCGGTCCCGCGCACCGTCTCGATCGACCGCGCGCCGAAGGGCCGGTCGACCTTCTGGCGCAGGTAGCGCACGTAGACGTCGATCACGTTGGAGCGGTTCTCGTACTCGTAGTCCCAGGCGTGCTCGAGCAGCTGGTAGCGGGAGAGCACGACGCCGGGACGGCGCATGAACGTCTCCAGCAGGAGGAACTCCTTGGCCGACAGGAACACCTCGGCCTCGCCGCGCCACACCTGCCGCGTGGCCGGGTCCAGGCGCAGGTCGCCGACGCTCAGCACGGTCGGCATCTCGACGGAGCCGCGCCGCGACAGTGCGCGCAGCCGGGCGAGCAGCTCGGCGAAGGAGAACGGCTTGGTCATGTAGTCGTCGGCGCCGCCGTCCAGGCCGGCGACGCGGTCATCGACCCCGTCGCGAGCGGTGAGCATGAGCACCGGGCTCCACACCCCGTCGGCGCGCAGGCGCCGGCACGTCGCGAAGCCGTCGGCACCGGGAAGCATCACGTCGAGCACGATCGCGTCGTACTCGGTGGCCTGCGCCATCCAGATCGCGTCCTCACCGGTGACGGCGACGTCGGCGGCGAGGCCCTCCTCGCGCAGGCCCCGGCGGATGAGCGCCGCCATCTTGAGCTCGTCCTCGACGATCAGCACCCGCATGGCGAGCAGCCTCTCAGGTGCAGATGAGGGCCAGATGAGAGCGCGGGCACGGGCGTCCGGCGGTGTCCTGCCCGGGGTCGGTATGTGACCCCCGGGCAGGACGGGTGCCAGCGCGCGGTCCGCGGGCGTGCGGCGGTGCTACTCCTGCTCGCCGGCGCCCTCGTCCTCGTCGCCGTCGTGCTCGACGACGACCAGCCTGTAGCCCTCGTCCAGGCGGACGTCGACGGTCTTGCCGTCGGGCCGCGTGATCTCGACCTCCCAGGTCGCGCCGTTCTCGCTGTCGCGCTCGACCGCGTTGGCGGTGCCGCCCTTGGTGACGGCCAGCGCGGCCGTCCTCGCGCGGTCGGCCGCCGGGCCGGTGGCCTGCGCGTCACCGTCGTCGCCGCCGCCGCCGCCGGCCTGGGCGAACGCCGCGCCGCCGAGCGCGAGCGCCGCCAGCGCGGCGATTCCCATCAGGATTCGCTTGAGCTTTCTCGTCACCGGGTGCCTCCTGTCATCGCGTGTCCCGGCACCGTAGGCGGCGCCGATGAGATGGATGTGAGAGGGCGCAATCCGGCGGCAGAGTCGTGTCGATCAGCGGGTCCGCCGCGCCTCGTGCCGTGCGACAATCATGCGATGGCGGACGAGGCGCTCGATCTCCTTCGGCAGGAGGTGGCCCAGCACCGTGAGGAGAGCCGGGCCTACCTGGCCGAGATGCGCGCCGAGAGCCAGGCCTACCTGGCCGAGATGCGCGCCGAGAGCCAGGCCTACCTGGCCGAGATGCGCGCCGAGAACCGGACCTACTTCGAGCGGCTCGAGGCCGCCGCCCGGGAAGCCCGCGAGGAGTCGCGCGTGTTCGCGAGGACGACGCTGCGGGGGCTCGACCAGGTCGTCGCCAGGCTCGACGAGATGCGCCTCGAGATGCGCGCGCAGCGCGACGAATGGGTCGCGGAGGTGCGCCGCGAGCGGGAGGAGTGGAGCCGTGAGCGCCAGGAGTCGCGCCAGGAGAGCGCGGCGCTGCGCCAGGGCTTCCTCAGCCTGATCGACGAGCTCAGGCGCCACGGCCTGGGCGGCTCGCCCGCCTAGGCGCCCGTCCCGTGCTCGCGCGGGCGGGCTCCTACGGATCGAGGTCGACGCGCATGGCCCGCGCCAGCGCCCCGCCCAGCACGTGCTCGCCGGAGGCGAAGCGCACGGTGAGGGGGCCCTCGAACGGCTGGCGCTCGGTGACCGTGAAGCGCTCCCCGATGGCGATCCCGCGCTCGGCGAGGTAGCGCAGCATGTCGGGGTCGGAGTCCGACACGCGCACGAAGCGCCCGCCGGCGCCGGTGGGCACCGCGTCCAGCGCCTGGGTGTCGCCCTCGTGCAGGATCAGGTCGCGGTCGGGGATCGGGTCGCCGTGCGGGTCGTGGGTGGGGTGCCCGAGCTTGGCCGCGATGCGCGACTCGAGGTCCTCCGACAGGACGTGCTCGAGCGCCTCGGCCTCCTCGTGCACCCGGTCCCACGGGACGTCGAGGTGCTCGGCGAGGTAGAGCTCCAGCAGGCGGTGATGGCGGATCATCTCCAGCGCGAGCAGCTCGCCGTCGGCGGTGAGCCGCACGCCGTGGTAGGGCTCGTGGACCGCGAGCCCGCGCTCGGCCAGACGCTTGACCATCGCCGACGCCGAGGCCGGCGTCACGCCGCAGCGCTCGGCCAGCGAGCTGGTCGGCACGGCCTCGCCGCCGGCTCTGCGCTGGAGTGAGTAGATCGCCTTGGCGTAGTCCTCGACGGCGTGGGTGCGGCCCGGATGCTGCTCGGCGGCCATCAGACGCTCACCAGCAGCCCGGTCACGAACATGAGCGCCATGCCCGCCAGCAGCCCCGCGACGGCGACGGGGTGCAGCGTGCGGCCCTTGTCGTCGCGCAGGGTGGGGGCGAGCTGCACGATCACCTGTGCGATCGCACCCGCGCCGACGCCGAACAGGAACGCCGCCACGCTGCTGTTGAACGCCGAGGCGCCGATCCATGCGCCGAGCACCGCGGGCGCGCCGGCGATCAGCCCCAGGGCGACCAGCCTGCGCAGCGAGGGCGCCATCCGCGCCACCGGCGCCACGATGGCCAGACCCTCGGTCGTGTTGTGCAGCGCGAAGCCGACGACCAGGAAGGCGCCCAGCGCCAGCGCGCCGGTCGCGTACGCGGTGCCGATCGCCAGCCCCTCCCCCAGGTTGTGCAGTCCGATCCCCACCGCCACCAGCAGCGCCAGGCTTCCCGCGCCGGCGCCCGCATCCGCGCGGGCGCGTCGGCGGTCGGCCAGCCACGCGCTCACGCCCGTCAGCGCCAGGTAGGCCACCACCGCCCCGATCAGGACCAGCGCCGGCCCGCCGAACGCCTGCGCGCCCTCCCCGGCGAGCTCGAGCCCCTCGAGCGTGGCGTCGATGGCCAGGAACGCGAGCAGGCCGACGGTGAGCGCCATGACCGCGCGCAGCCAGCCCGGCGGGATGCGCCGCACCCACGGCAGCCAGAGCATGCCCAGCGCGATGGGGATCACCCCCACGTACAGGCCCAGCAGCGCCATCAGGCCGTAGAAGTTCAGGTCGGCCGCGGGCGTCTGCACCGCCGCGTCGATCGCGTGGCCGATCGTCGCCCCGGTGGAGGTCAGCAGCGAGATCTCATACGCCTCGCCCTCGACCCAGGGCTGGCGGATGACCACGTGCTCGCTGCCCAGCCGGCCGATCGGCTCCTCGGCCCCCTCGAAGTCGGCGAACGCGTCGTTGACGACGACCTGCGCCACGGACACCGCGTCGGGGCCGTCGTTGCGGATCGTCAGGTCGATCACGCCGGGCCGCAGCTCGGTGCGCTCGACCGCCAGCGCCTCCACGGGCGGCCCCCGCCGGTCGCCGAGCCCGGGACCGTCCAGCAGCGCGAACGCGCCGACGGCGAGGACCACGAGCGCCAGCGGGACCAGCCCCAGCACCCAGCGCGGAAGCCGCGCAACGCGCGAGCGCCCCGCCAGGTCCTCGGGCGTGGCGGCGCGGCCCTCCATCAGTCGACGACCTCGAAGAACGACATCCAGCCGAGCTCGGCGAACTCCGACTGGTGGGCGTGGAACATGTAGCGCCCCGGGAAGGGGAAGCGCATCTCCAGGATGCCGCGCTGGCCCTGGCAGAGCATCACCGTGTCCGTGAACTCGCTGGGCTGCATCGACGTCCCGGTCGGGAAGTAGTGGAAGAAGTTGCCGTGCAGGTGAAACGAGTTGATGAGGTCGTACTCGAGGATGTTCACGAGGTAGACCCGAACCAGCTCGCCGCGCCTGACCCGGATCGGCTTGTCGGCGTAGGCGAAGCCGATCGTGTTGACCGCGTAGACCTCGTTGGCGCGGTCGAAGTTCGTGTCGAAGCCGTTCATCACCATCACGAGCTCGTCGGCCTTGGGCCGCGGGTCCTTGGGATCGACGAGGAACGTGCCGTACATCCCCTTGGCGATGTGCTCGGCCAGCGGTCGCGCGTGGCAGTGGTACAGGTGCAGCCCGTAGGGCTCGGCGTCGAACTCGTAGACCGTCTCCTCGCCCGGCGCGATCTCGCCGTCGCCGATCCCCCCCACGCCGTCCATCGCGGCCGTGTGGATCCCGTGGAAGTGCATCGTGTGCGGGTGGCGCGAGCCGTTGAGGAAGCGGATGCGCAGCCGCTCGCCCTCCCGCGCGCGCAGCGTCGGCCCGGGGACGCGGCCGTTGAACGACCACGCCGGGAACCTCACGCCCGGCGCGACCTCGAGCTCCTGCTCGCCGCTGGCGATGGTCCACTCGCGCAGGATGCGGCCGTCGGCCATGCGGCTCGTCTTGCCGTAGTCGAAGTCGCGCACCAGCTCGTGCGGGTCGAACCCGTTGGCGCGGTGGTTCACCTCGCCGCCGCGGAAGCCCGCGTGGCCGCGGTGGCCGTTCGCGGCGTCCGCCCCGTGCTGTGCGTGCTCGGTTGTCTGGGCGGCCGCGGTCCCGTGGGAGTGCGGGATCGCCGCGTGCAGCGCGGTGGCGCCCAGGCCGAGGGCGGGGATCCCCCCCGCCAGCAGGCGCCGTCGTGTCAAGTTGGCCATGAACCGAGATTATGCCATGGCTAACAATTGTTCTCGCCGTGACCAATCCCGCCCGGCGCACGCGGCGCCGACACGTAGCACTTCGGCAACACCTCAGGCGTACCCTCGCCCCGATGACCGACCTCCGGCTGGTCTCGCGGGCTTCTGCGGGAGATGATCCACTCATGGCCGACCAGCCAAGGGGCCGCATCCTCGTCGTCGACGACGAGCCCACGATCGCCGAGATCGTCTCGCGCTACCTCGAGCGCGCCCACTACGAGACCCAGGTGGCGGCGGACGGCCACGCCGCGCTGGCGCGCGCGTCCACCTGGCACCCCGACCTCGTGGTGCTCGACCTGATGCTGCCCGGGCTGGACGGGCTGGAGGTCATGCGCCTGCTGCGCGAGACCGGCGGGCCGCGCGTGGCGATCATCCTGCTGACCGCCAAGGGCGAGGAGTCCGACCGCATCGACGGCCTGCGCCTGGGCGCCGACGACTACGTGGTCAAGCCCTTCTCCCCCGCCGAGCTGGTCGCGCGCGTGGACGCCGTGCTGCGCCGCGGGGAGGTGGAGGCCGACGGCCCCGCGCCGCCGCTGATCTTCGGCACGCTGGAGATCGACCCCTCCAGCCGGCGGGTGCACGTCGACGGCGAGGAGGTCACGCTCACCCAGCGCGAGTTCGACCTGCTGCTCTTCCTCGCCCGCCACCCGGGCCAGGTGTTCACGCGCGACCAGCTCATGGAGCAGGTGTGGCGCTTCGTCTTCTACTCCGACACCTCGACGGTCACGGTCCACATCCGCCGCCTGCGCGCCAAGATCGAGCCCGAGCCCGCTCGGCCGCGCTACGTGGAGACCGTGTGGGGCGTCGGCTACCGGTTTCGCCCATGAGCCCCGCGTCGCTGCGCCGGGGGATCGCGCTGGCCCTCGCCGGCGCGCTGCTCACCGGCGTCGCGGTCCTGGCGGTCGACGACGTCCAGGCGGCGCTGCTGACGATGCTCATCCTCGCCCCCACCGGGGTTGCCACCGTGGCCGCCGCGCACGCCGTGCTCATGCGCCGCGCGCGCCTGGGCGGCCTGCGCCGCCAGGCGGTGGTCACCGGCGGGCTGGCGTTCGGGCCGCTGGCGGTCACCCTGCTCCTCTTCGTCGAGCTGATGTTCGTCAACGGCCACGACGCCTACTTCGCGGCGCTCGTCGGCGCGTACGCGGCGCTGCTGGGCCTGTGGGCCGGGCGCGCCCTCTCGCACCGCGTGATGGACGACGTCGAGGCGCTGCGTGGCGGCCTCACCGCGGTGGGCGCGGGCGAGCGCGAGCTCGACCTGCGGCTGGGCGGCCGCGACGAGCTGGCCCAGGTGGCCGCGGACGTCACCGCGATGGTGCAGCGCCTGGCCGCCGCCGAGGCGCGCCGCGACGACGCCGAGGCCGCGCGGCGGTCGCTCATCGCCGCGGTCTCCCACGACCTGCGCACGCCGGTCACGGCGCTGCGGCTGCTGGCCGACGCGGTCGACGACGAGATCGGCGATCCGGAGACACGCCGCGAGTACGTACGCCGGCTGGGCGTGCACGTCCGCTCGCTGAGCGCGCTGATCGACGACCTGTTCGAGCTGACGCGCATCGAGGCCGGTGAGGTCACGTGGACGATGCGCCAGGTGGACGTCGACGAGCTCGTCGAGGAGACCGTCGAGGCGATGCGCCCGGCGGCCGAGGCGGGCTGCGTGGACGTGCGGGCGGAGATCGACCCCGAGCTCGTGCCCGCGCGGGCCAACCCCGAGCGCATCCAGCGCGTGCTGTTCAACCTCATCCAGAACGCGATCCGCCACACGCCCGCCGACGGCAGCGTGACGGTACGCGCCGCGCCGTCCGCCGCGGGCGTGCAGATCGAGGTGGCCGACACCGGCGACGGCATCGCCGAGGCCGACCGCGAGCGGGTCTTCGAACCATTCGCGCAGGGCACGGATCGCGCCGCGCGCACCGACGGGAGCGCCGGTCTGGGGCTCGCGATCTCGCGGGCGATCGTCGAGGCACACGGCGGGCGCATCTGGGTCGTCGACGACGCCCCGGAGGACGGCGGCGGCGCGCGCGTGCGCTTCACGCTGCCGCCTGCGCCCGGCCGGCCGGTGGCCGCGTGATGCGGGGATGGACACATGGCCGAAGGGCGGAAAACCCCCCGCCGCCGGGGCACCCGCTAGCGTTGCGCGATCCGTACCCGACCCCGGGAGCAATCAATGACCAAGCAGGAGCTCGCACAGAAGGTGGCCGCGGACACCGGTCTCAGTGGTTCCGATGCCAAGAACGCCGTCGAGGCGACCTTCGACGCGATCGCCGGTGAGCTCGCCAACGGCGGCGAGGTCGCCGTGGCCGGCTTCGGCAAGTTCAGCGTGAGCGAGCGCTCCGCGCGCGAGGGACGCAACCCCTCCACCGGTGAGACGATCCAGATCGCCGCCAGCAACGCCGCGAGGTTCTCGGCCGCGGCCGGCCTGAAGAAGCAGCTCAACCCCTAGCCCGCCGAGACCACCGTCCGACGGACGACCCCCGGGCGCGCACTGCGCCGCGGGGGCGCCGCGGGCTCCCACCGACGTCGCCGCTCAGCGCAGCGCGCGGCGCACGACGAGCTTCAGCCCCGACCACGTCTCGTCGATGGCGCACACCTTGACGTCGACCAGGCCGCGCGGCAGGGCGACCTCGCGCACGACGTCCTCGGTCATGTCGGTCGCCACCTTCGACGCGCGCTTGGGCCAGGCGACCCAGATCATCCCCGCGGGCGCGAGCCTGGCCTGCAGCGCCGGCAGCCGCCGCTCGAGCTGGCGCCGCTCGGTGACGAACACCACCGCCAGGTCGAGGTCTGCCGCGGGCCGGACCAGCACGCGCACGCCGCCGGGCAGGTCGCCCACGAGCGCGGCGAAGCCGGCGGGCGCCGCCGCGAAGTGGGCGCGCATCCCGGGCCGGAAGCCCAGCTTGCGCACGAGCGGGGTGCCGGAGTAGCCGGCCGGCGGGCGCGCCTGCTCGTTCACAGCCTCAGCGTAGGCTTCGCTGAAGGATCGTGGTGGCCATGGCCACCACAACCGTTCAGCGAGCGCGATTCACCCCGCCTCCGCCGCCAGCTCCGCGATGACCTTGGAGAGCTGGCCGCCCTGCCAGGCCAGCGGGGATCGCCCCTCCTCCTCCACCACGAGCCGGGCGTGGGGCAGCGCCTCGGCGTACGCGGCCCCGAGCGCCAGCCGGTGGCCCGGGTCGACCTCGTCGCGGCTGGCCACCACGACCGCGGGGCAGTCGATCTCCCCCAGCGCGTCGAGGTCCGCGAACGGCCGCGAACGCGGGACGGCGTTCAGCGCGTCGGCCACCGCATCGAGGTGCTCGTGCGCGCTCAGGCGCTGGCGCGTGGCCTTGGCCACGGTCTCGCGCCAGCGCTCGGGCACGCGCTCGAGCCCGTAGGCATCGAGGAAGCCCTCGACCCCGCCGGTGCGCAGCGCGTCCGCGAGCGCGTCCCAGCGCGACAAACGCTCGGGCCGGTCGTCGTCGGGGTCATAGCCCGGCGTGATCGCCACGATCCCCGCGACGCGCTCTGGGGCCTCCAGCGCCAGGCGCAGGATCGTGTGCGCGCCCATCGAGGCCCCGGCCAGCACGGCCCGCCGCAGGCCCAGATCGTCCAGCACGGCCTCGAGGTCGGCGGTCAGCCGCTCGTACCCGTACTCCCCCGGCGCCGGCGCCGGGGCCGACGCGCCGTGGCCGCGCGCGTCGTAGCCGACCACGCGGTGCCCGGTGCGCTCCAGCGACCGCGAGCCCATGACGACGTAGCGCCGCGTCGCGGTCAGCCCGTGGGCCAGGACCACCGGAATCGGGTATGCGGAGCCCCCTGAGGGGCCCGTGTCGGTGGCGGCGAGCGTGACGCCGCCGGCGGCGATGGCCCGCTCGGGCACTCCCCTACCCTATGAGTCCGTGACCGTCATCGACGTCGACGAAGCCGGGTTCGAGACCGAGGTCATCCAGCGCTCGGCCACGGTTCCGGTGGTCGTCGACTTCTGGGCGGAGTGGTGCGGGCCCTGCCGGCAGCTCACGCCGATCCTGGAGAAGGCCGCCGCCGCCCGCGAGGGCAAGGTCGTGCTGGCCAAGGTCGACACCGACGCCAACCCCGCCCTCTCGCAGCGCTACGGCATCCAGGGGATCCCGGCCGTCAAGGCGTTTCGCGACGGCGAGATCGTGGCCGAGTTCGTCGGCGCGCAGGGCCCCGCGGCGGTCGAGCTCTTCTTCGACGGGCTCGTCCCCACCGAGACCGACAAGCTGATCGCCGCCGGCGACGAGGAGTCTCTGCGCCGCGCGGTCGCGCTGGAGCCCGCGCGCGCCGACGCAGCCGTGCCGCTGGCCGAGATGGCCCACCGTCGCGGCGACGACGACGAGGCCCTGGCCCTGCTGCGCAACGTGCCCGGCAGCTTCCGCGCCGACGGCCTCGCCGGCCGGATCCGCCTCGAGGGCGCCGAGGAGCCCGATCTGTCCGAGGCCTTCGCGGCCCTGGACGACGGCGAGACCGAGCGTGCGCTGGACCTCCTGCTCGATGCGCTGGCCGGAGCCGACGGCCACCAGGACGACCTGCGCGCCGTGATCGTCTCGATCCTCGACGAGCTGGGCGTGGACCACCCGCTGGCCCGCGAGTCGCGCCGGCGCCTGGCCGCAACGCTCTACTGAGCCGCGCCGCCCGCCGCGCCCAGCGCGTGCTCGCGCACCAGCCGGGCCGAATGCTCGGGCTGCTCCCAGAAGAACAGGTGGCCGACGCCCTCCAGCAGCTCCAGGCGGGCGTTGGGGATCAGTCCCGCGATGAGCTCGCCGTTGGCCGGCGCCAGCATGCGGTCCTCGGTGCCGTGCACCACCAGCGTGGGCACGAGCACCACCCGCAGCCGGTCGCTCGTGTCGTGCCCGCCGATCGCCTGCACCTGGCCCAGCAGCGTGGGCAGCGGGGTCGGCGACTCCGCCGCGACCTCCACGAAGCGGGCATAGCTGGCCTCGTCGTCGGCGTGGCGGGCGGAGACCGTGACCTCCCAGCCGGCGCGGTGCGCGCGCTCGGGATCGCCCGAGAGCACGGCGTCGGCGAGCAGGCCGATGACCGCCTGCTCGGTCATCAGCGCCTCCGGCCCGCCGCAGTACGTGCAGCCCAGGGTCAGCGTCCGCAGGCGGTCGCGGTGCCCCAGCGCGAGCTCCTGGGCCACCATCCCGCCCATGGAGATGCCCAGCACGTGCGCGCGCTCGACCTCCAGCGCGTCGAGCAGCGCGACGGCATCCTCCGCCAGGTCGGCGATCGTGAAGGCCCCGCCCGTGGGACCGCTGCGGCCGGTCCCGCGGTGGTCGTAGATCAGCAGCTCGAAGTCGCGCTCCAGCTCGGTGAGGAACGGCTCGCCCCAGTGCATGGAGTTGCCGCCCAGGCCCTGGAGGAGGAGCAGCGGCTCCCCGGCCCCGCGGCGCTCGTGATGCAGCGTCGTCCCGTTGACGGTGAGCTCCGGCATGCGCGTCCGAACGCTACAGCGGGAGCGCGAGCTGGTCGCCCTCCGGGTCGCCCCCGCGGCGCACGAGGGAGGCCACGCGCACGCCGAGCAGCCGCACGGGGCGCGCCGGCGCGTACTCGCGCAGCAGGTCGCGCGCGATCTCGCTGACGACCTCCACGTCGTTGGTGGGCGCGGGGATCGTGCGGGCCCGGCTGATCGTCGTGAAGTCGTCCAGGCGCACCTTGATCGCCACGGTGCGCCCGCGGCGCTCCTGGGCGACGAGCCGCTCGCAGAGCTGGGCCGCCAGCCCGCCCAGGAGCTCCTCCAGGCGCGCGAGATCGGCGACGTCGGTGTCGAAGGTCGTCTCGCGCGACTCGGAGACCACGCGCCGCACCGGGGTGATGCGGGAGGAGGCCTCGAAGCGCGCGCGGCGGACGAGGTCGGGCCCGTGGCTGCCGCCGAACTCGGCGGTCAGCGCCTCCAGCGGCGCGCGCGCCAGGGTGCCGAGCGTCGTGATGCCCATGCGCTCCAGGCGCTGGGCGGTCTTGGGGCCGATCCCCGGGACCAGGCCGGGGGGCGAGCGGGCGAAGCGCACGCACGCCTCCTCGCGGGTCAGGCAGACGAAGCCGGCGGGCTTCTCCGCGTCGGAGGCCACCTTGGCCACCAGCCGGTTGGGGCCGATGCCCACCGAGCAGCGCAACCCGGTCGCGGACTCGATCTCGCCCACGAGGCGGCGCATCGCGGCGCGCGGCGCCACGAGGCCGGCGAGGTCGAGGTAGGCCTCGTCCATCCCGACGACCTCGACGGTCTCCACCTGCGCGCGCACGATGGCCATGACCGCGCGCGACGCCGACTGGTAGGCCGCGAAGTCCGGCGCGACGAGCACCGCGTCGGGGCACAGCCGCCGGGCGCGCGACGTGGGCATCGCCGAGCCGACACCGAAACGGCGGGCCTCGTAGGACGCGGTCGTGACGACGGCGCGCGGCCCGCTGCCCGACACGATCACCGGCTTGCCGCGCAGCTCGGGACGGCGCAGGAGCTCGACGCTCGCGAAGAACGCGTCTATGTCGATATGTGCGACGCAACGGAGCGGCAGCTCGCTCGGCATCCCGCCAGATTAGGCGGAAGCACGGACCTCAGAACGACCGAGGCCGCCCGGCAAGGCGGCCCCGCGTCACGACGAATCACCCCGCCCGGCGGCGGCAAGGGGTGGGAGCAATGTAGCGCGAGCGCCCGCGACAACTCGTCCGCGCTTCATCTCCCGACGGCATGACCGGAGGGGTCCCGGGCTCGAAAGTGGGAACCGAACGAGCAGCTCCGGGAGGGCGCGAGGATGCGAGGAGGAACGAGCGGACGGCCGCAGTGCGAGGGCCGCGCGATTGCCAGTCGCGGAGCTTCCCTCCCTTCCCCCATCCGCTGACCGCCGTCGGCCGGCTTGCACACACGCGAGAGGGCGCTAAGGGGACGAAGACGGACGACAACAGACCGTGCCGACACCCGCCCACCACCACCACAGAGGGAGAGTCGACGATACGCGCGGGGCGACTTGCCGCTGATGCTTTGCCCCGAAAGTAGAAGCGAGGCTGTGCTGTACGTACAGCAGGAGGCGGGGTCGGTCGGCATGCGACACTGCTGACGGGTGCCTAGCGTTCTGGAATCGGTCCACTGATGCGACTTTGGGGTCGACGAACGCGCGGGGACGAGGCGGAGCCGACTTCGGACGCGGTGCGGTCCGAGCAGCCAGAGCCGGTCTCGGAGATCGCGCGGTTGGAGGAGCTGCTCTACCGAGTGGCCGACGACATCGACGCCGACGACCCCGAGGACCCGAGCAACCGCAGCTGGTCGAGCATGTTGCGTATGTATGCCGGTCAGATCGGAGCGCGACAGGCGGCGGGGCTGGAGAGCTACTTCCGCCTGTTCAGCACCGACCCCAGGAACACCATCAACGAACAGCCTTTCGTGATGACGCGAACGTTCTCTGAGGCGAGCCGGCTCGCGTTCAAGCTGTACATGGAGCACAACGCCGAGGAACGTCGCCTGCGTGAAGTGGAGCGCGGGCTCGTGATGCGCCCGTGGCAAGAGGGCAGGACCGGCAAGGCAGTCGTCTATAAGGACGGGTCGGTCTACACGTGCGACGACACCGCCCCGGGGGGACCGCAGATCCTGGACCTGCACACAGCGTCGGGGAAGGGCGGAACCCAAGTCGCCACGATCGGCATCCGCCCCGACGGCGCATGCGACGTCTTCCGGAGCGATTGCAAGGCGCGCTGGCTCGCTGCGCGACTGCACGACCACCATCCCCTGCTGCACCTGGCACCCGCGCCCCCACAAACCTGAAAATCGACGCCGACACAGTCCGCAGGCGAGGGCGCGGCGAGGCCCGCACTCCCGCTTTGTGTCAGAACCGAAAGGCGCGCAACCTTGAGGGATCGGCGGTGTCCGTGTCAGCATCGGCGGGATGGACCCGTTCGAGACCGTTCTCGCCCACATCGAGACCGCCAGCGCCGCGGAGGTCACGGCCGTCACACCGCGGGCCGCGGAGCCCGAGGTCGACGTGCTCGGCCCCGCGCTGCCGATCCCCAGCATCTTCCTCACGCGCGAGACCTACCGCCGCGCGTGGGATGCGGGCCCTCACGGGCCACGCCTGACGGTCCGCGTCGGCGACGTGGCCTATCAGCTCGACCCCGCCGAGGACTGAGCTTGCCGAGCCGACCCTGCACCCGATGCCGCGCCCTGTACCCACTCGGCGGCTCGTGCCCGATCTGCGGGCCGTCCAGGCGCACGAAAGGCCGCGGAAGCGGCTGGGAGGCCACGGCGTTCCGCGAGGCCGTCCTGGCCCGCGCCGGCCACCGCTGCCGCTCGCCCGAGTCCGGGACCAGCCGCGTCAGACCGTCGATCTCCGCGAGCACGACCTCCTGGACGTGTGCGTCGAGCGCATCGGCCATGACGGAGGCCGGCGACTCGCAGACGCCGCTGGCGTGCTTGCCGCGGCAGCGGTAGAGCCGCTCGCCCTTCGGCCCGCGGCCGGTGGAGAGCGAGTAGCGGCATCCGCTGCATCGCACGAGCCCGGCGAGGACGTGGAGGCTGCCCGTCCTTCCTGCCGCCCACCGCGAACCGTGGGTTTCATCTGCGCGGCCTGCCACTCGCGCTCGGTCACGAGCGCGGGGTGCGCGTCGCGGTTGAGATCGGCCCTCGCCCGTCCCCGTCATGCCCGACGTAGCGCGACGCCTCACCGACGTAGACCCGCTTCGCGCAGAGCCGCTGCACCGCTTGGCCGGTCCAGACGCCCTTGGGCCGCGGTGCCGCGCCGTCCAGGTACTCGGCGAGCGCGCTCCTCGATTCGCCGTGTCCGCGGCGACGGAAGACCTGCTGGAGCGTGGGTGCATCGGCGTTGGGCACGAGCCGGCCATTGGCGTCGCGGTCGTAGCCCAAGTAGTCGGACGGCGAGATGTGCACGCCCCTCTCGATGGCGTTCCGGGCCGAGATCGCCCACGAGTCTTTGAGCCCCGACCGCACCATCTCGGCGAAGACGAAGAGCATGTGGAGGAACGCCTGCCCCGACGTGGTGGAGTAGTCGAGCTGCGGCTCGGTCACGCTGACGAACTTCGCGTTGTGCTCCCCGATGTCAGCGAGGGTGTTGAGCGCGCCGAGGAGACTCCGCGAGAACCGGTCCGTCCTGTAGACGACGAGCCCGCCCGAATTCCCCGACCGGATGCGCTCCAGGATCGAGTTGAAGACGGGCCGGTCCATCGTGCCTCCCGACACGTTCAGCTCGTGCGTGGCCGCTTAACTCTGACGGGCGGCCCGGAGGCCGCCCGTCAGGTGACGATTGCGACCGGCCCAGGGCTACATCGTGGCCCCGACCGTGCCGGTCGAGCCGAAGCCCAGCCGGCGCTTGACGGCGGCGCTGAGGTCGAGCTCCCGACCCGCGACGAACGGGCCGCGGTCGATGACCCGGACGCGCACCACGCGCTTGCCCTTGCGCAGCGTCAGCCGCGTCCCGCAGGGCAGCGACCGGTGGGCGACGCCCAGGACCGACGCGGTGAGCGTTCCCCCGCAGGCGGTCGGGTTGCCGTACAGGCCGGGGCCGTACCACGACGCGGACGCGAGCCGGAACGCGTTCAGCCGGCCGACGCGGCGTACGGCGGGACGGTGGCCGGCGTCGCCCGAGAAGCGCACGCGCACGACGTGGCTGCCGGGCCGGCGGGTGCGGTAGCGCAGCCGGTAGCGGCCACCGGAGTCGGTGCGGTCGTGGGCGATCGTCGTCCAGCGCCCCGACCCGGTGCGGCGCTGCAGGCGCACCGTGCCGCCCTGGGCGCGCAGCGCGCCGCGCACCCAGGCGCGGCGGCCGGCGGAGACGTTGAGGTCGCGAGCGGCCACGCTGACCGACGAGCGCGCGCGGGTGAAGCCCGCGCTCGTCCTGGTGGCCGGCTCGGCGGCTGCGGGTGCGCCACCGGGAGTCGGAACCGACGCGGCGGGCGCGGCCGCGACGGTGATGCATGTCAGTCCAGCGGCCCCGAGCGCCAGCGCGGCGCCCCGGGCGCGCAGCAATAACTGCGGCTTCATGTGTGCTTCTCCTGGTACGTCAGCCGCCTACGGGGTTAGCTGTCGGGCTCGCGACCCGCCCCGAGCACTCCGTGCGCTCGATGACGATGGCGCTACGCCGGCATCAGCCGGCGATTCGCCCCAGCCGGCCCGGTCGAACCGGTCCGGCAAATTGGGTCCCCCGCTCGCTCGCGCAGGTGCGCGGCGACTCGGCAGTCGATATGACAGCGGGGAACCGTAGCCGATTGGCTAATTCTGGGTGTGCTTTCGGTCACACAGGTACGCCGGGGGTCCCGGCGACGACCTGCGCGACGATGAGCTGAACGGCCCCCGGCCAGCGCTCGTCGGGACCCGCCTCGGCCTTCACGTGCTGGACCTCGGCGATCATCTCGTCGACGCGCGCGAGCAGCGGATCGGACGTCAGGGTCCGGCAGGCCAGACGGGCGAGGGCGAGGGCCTCGGTGGCGTCGCTTCCGCCGAAGGTCTGCTGCCCCGCCGCCGTCAGGTAGGAGACGACCCGCTCGTGGCGCAGGCTCCGGGCGTCGCGCGGCGCGCCGGGCGGGGGCCCGAGGTCGCGCGGCGCCTCGCCGGCGACGATCCGCGCGAGCTGCCCCCCGGCGATCTCGGCCAGCGTCGCGGGCGCCAGCCCGGCGGCCTGCCCGGCGCGCAGGCAGATCAGCCCGCCGAGCACGCCGGTGCCGTACGGGATGTCGCTGCCGTAGACGATCTGGCCGGGCGGCACGGTGTGGAACAGCTCGAGCACGTCGGAGACCTGCCACCACGCCGTATCGAAGAGGAGGTTCGGGAGCTCCGCGGCGGCGGAGCCGATCCAGCCCAGGTCGCTGATGCCCGCGTGGGCCAGGACGATCCGTGCATCGGGGTGCTGCCGGGCCAGGTCGGTCGCCGCCTCGCCCAGGTGCGGGATGCCGCGGCCGGCGTGGATGAGCACGACGCCGCGCACCTCGGCCACCAGCGCGACGATCCGCTGCACCACCACATGCGGCAGCCCGAATGCGTCGCTGCGCGGATGCAGCTTGATGCCGCGGGCGCCCGCCTCCAGGGCGCGGCGCGCCTCGTCCAGCGCGTCGCCTGCGTCGGGCGCGACGCGCGCGAGCGCGGTCAGGCGCCCCCCGGATCCCGCGGCGGCCTCCAGCACGACGTCGTTGGCCCGGCGGTAGCCGTCGGGCTCGTGCATGGGGAACACCAGCGCCCGCCGGTGGCCGGCGTCGTCGAGGCGCGCGAACAGCTCGTCCAACGTGCAGGTCAGGCCGTCGGGGTCGTTCTGGCCGATGTGCGTGTGCGCGTCGAACCAGTCCGTGTCGGCGGGCAGGAGGGCGCGCGCCCGGTCATACAGCGCGCGCACGGAGGCGGGGGGCGTTCTGGGCGGCGTGGGCACCGGCGGCAGGCTAATGCCTGGCCGCTACGCGGCGGCCGCCGCGAACTCGCCGCGCAGGCGAGCCATGCCCAGGCGCAGGCGGCTCTTGGCGGTGCCCAGCGGGATGCCGGCGCGGCGCGCGATCTCGTCGGCGGTCAGCCCGCCCCAGTAGGCCAGCAGGACGGCCTCGCGCTGCGGACCGGGCAGCACGCGCAGCGCGGCGCGGACCGCCTCGGCGTCGGCCGAGCGCTCGGCCGCGACGTCCGGGAGGTCATCGGGCCGCGCGTCGTCGGCGCCCGGCACGACGGCGAGCCGCTCGGTGGCTCGCGCGGCCGCCCCGGCCTCGCGCCACAGGTCCACGGCGCGGCTGTGGGCCATCAGGCGCAGGTAGCTGCCGAGCTTCCCCCGCGTGCTGTCGAAACGGTCGGGGCGTCGCCACAGGCGCAGGAACACGTCCTGGGTCACGTCCTGAGCCAGGGCCGGATCGCCCAGGATCCGGTACGCCGTTCCGTACACCGCGCCCGCGTGCTCGTCGTAGGCCCGGCTGAACTGCGGTGGCTGGGAGAGGTCCATGGCGAGCTCCTCGGGGACGGGGCGAGGGAGTGGTACCCGGTTCGGCACAACCTTACACAGCTTGTTGAAGCTTGCCATCGTCCGTTCGTCCGCCACAATCGGCGCATGGCCCACGGCCACCGGCTCTCCGCTATGGACACGTCCTTCCTGCACCTCGAGAAGGGCGGCGCACACATGCACGTCGCCTCGGTGACGGTGTTCGACGGACCCCCGCCGCACTACGTCGAGCTGCTCGCGCATGTGGAGGGGCGTCTGCATCTCGTCCCGCGCTTCCGGCAGCGGCTCGCGCCCGTCCCCTACGGTCAGGGCCGCCCGGTGTGGGTCGACGACCCCCACTTCAACCTGCGCTACCACCTGCGCCACGCGGGGCTGCCCGCCCCGGGCCGTCCCGAGCAGCTCAAGGCGCTCGCCGGGCGCGTATTCGCCCAGCGCCTGGACCGCGCCAAGCCGCTGTGGGAGATCCTGCTCGTGGATCGCCTGGACGATGGGTGCTTCGCGCTGGTCGCCAAGACCCACCACGCGCTGGTGGACGGCATCTCCGGGGTCGACATCGTCTCGGTGCTCTTCGACACCGCGCCCGAGCCCGCGGCCGTGGCGCCGCCCGCCCGGCCCTGGACCGCGCGCCCGCTGCCCACCCAGACCCAGCTGCTGGCCGACGCGCTGCTGGAGCGCTCGACGCACCCCGGCGAGGCGCTGCGCGGCCTGCGCGCCGCCGCGCGAGCCCCGCGCCAGGTGCTCGGCGGGCTGCGCGACGCCCTGGAGGGCATCGGCGCGGTGGCCGTGCCCCGCGACCCGGCGCCGCCGTCGGCCCTGAACGTCCCGATCGGCCCGCACCGGCGCTACACCTGGATCGACGCCGACCTCGCGCAGTTCCGGGCGATCAAGAGCGCGCTGGCGGGCACCGTGAACGACGCGGTCCTGACCGTCGTCGCCGGCGCGCTCGGCCGGTTCCTGCGCCACCGCGGCGTCGACACGACCGAGCTCGTCCTGAAGGCGATGGTGCCCGTGTCGGTGCGCGCCGAGGCCGAGCAGGGCGCGCTGGGCAACCGCGTCGCGGCGGTCTGGGCGCCGCTGCCGGTGGGCATCGAGGATCCCGTCGAGCGCTTCGCCGCCGTGCACCAGGCGATGGGCGACCTCAAGACGTCGGGCCAGGCGGTGGGCGCGCAGGCCCTGACCGACCTCGCCGGCTTCGCGCCGCCCACCGTCATGAGCCAGGCGGCCCGGCTTCAGGCGCGGCAGCGCTTCTACAACCTCGTCGTCACCAACGTGCCCGGTCCGCAGTTCCCCCTCTACCTGCTCGGGCGCCGCATGCGGGCGCTGTACCCCGTGGTCCCGCTGGCGCGCAACCAGGCGCTCGGCCTGGCCGTCATGAGCTACGACGGCCGCCTCGGCTTCGGCCTGCTGGGAGACTTCGACGCCATGGCGGACATCGACGTTCTGGCCGGGGCCCTCGAGGAGTCGATCGCGGTGCTCGCGGCGGCGGCGGGCGCACCGACGGCGGCCCGGGCCCGACGGCGCGTCGCCGCCGCTCCCCCGCCCGCCCCCGCGCCCGCTTGAGCCTGCGCGGCCTGGCCATCGGCCTCGGCGTCATCGTGCTCGCCGGGGTGGGCGTCGGCGGCGCGCTCGCGTTCTTCTCCGCGCGCGACGACGCGACGGTGGCCCGCGAGCGGGGCCCCGGCGAGGACCGGCCGCGCAACGCCCGCCCGCGCGTCAAGCCCGGCAACGTCCTGCTGCTCTACGGGCGCGCCGCGCTGGCGCGTCCGGTGCGCTCGATGGCGTGGGAGATCTCCGGCCCGCCGGACTCCGCCCTGGCGGCGGCGGGCCAGGCCGTGCTCGTGCGCTCGGCCCGCGGCGGCGACATCGAGATCCTGGCGCTCAGCGCCACCCGCCGCCTGGAGGCCGACAGCGCCGACGACCCCGATCTGCGCGCGTTCGTCGAGTTCTGGCTGGGCCGCGATACCCGATGACCGACGGGGTACTCCCCTGCCCATGACCGCGACCCTGCGCATCGCCCTGGCCCAGTGCAACGCGGTCGTGGGCGACATCGCCGGCAACGAGGCGATGATCACCGAGCAGCTGGCCCGGGCGCGCGACGCGGGCGCCCAGCTCGTGGCCTTCCCCGAGCTGGCGCTGACCGGGTACCCGCCCGAGGACCTCCTGCTCAAGGAGCACTTCCTCCACGACGCCCGCGCCGCGCTGGAGCGCATCGCCGCAGAGGCGCGCGGGATCGTGGCGGTCGTGGGCTATCCGGAGCGCGCGGAGGACGTCTACAACGCCGCCGGGATCCTGGCCGACGGCGCGGTGCGCGCCAGCTACCGCAAGATGCACCTGCCCAACTACGGCGTCTTCGACGAGGTGCGCTACTTCCAGTCGGGCCCCGGCCCGGCCACGATCGACGTCGACGGCGTGAAGGTGGGCCTCAGCGTCTGCGAGGACATCTGGCAGCCCGGCCCGCCGCTGTCGCTGGAGGCACTGGCCGGCGCGCGCGTGGTCGTGAACATCTCGGCCTCCCCCTACCACGCCGGCAAGGGGGTGGAGCGCGAGCAGATGATCGCCCGGCGCGCCAAGGACAACCTCGTGGCGGTCGCCTTCTGCGCGCTGGTGGGCGGCCAGGACGAGCTGGTCTTCGACGGGCACTCGGTGGTCGTCGACCACGAGGGCCGCGTGCTCGCCCGCGCCCCCCAGTTCGCCGAGGCGCTGCTCGTCGCCGAGGTCGACACCGTCGCGGCCGGCAGCGCCCGGCTGCGCGACACGCGCCAGCGGCCGGCGGCCGGGCAGGTGGCGCCCGAGGTCGCCGAGCTCGGCCGCTTCGAGACGCAGGGCTCCCCGTGCGGCGTGCCCAGTCAGGACGGCGAGGTCGCAGCGCTGCTCGACGGCGACGCGGAGGTCTACGCCGCCCTGGTCCTCGGCACGCGCGACTACGTGACCAAGAACGGCTTCGAGCGCGTCGTCCTGGGCCTGAGCGGCGGCATCGACTCCACGCTCGTTGCGCTCGTGGCGGTCGACGCCCTGGGCGCGGGCGCGGTCACGTGCGTCACCATGCCCTCGCCCTACTCGTCGGAGGGCACGCTCAACGACGCCCGCGCGCTCGCCGCCAGCCTCGGCGTGCAGCTGCTGGAGATACCGATCGAGCCCATGATGGGCGGCTACGACGCGGCGCTGAAGGAGATCTTCGGCGGCCGCGAGCCCGACATCACCGAGGAGAACCTCCAGGCGCGCATCCGCGGCAACCTGCTGATGGCGCTGTCGAACAAGTTCGGCTGGCTCGTGCTGACCACCGGCAACAAGTCGGAGATGTCGGTCGGCTACTCGACGCTGTACGGCGACAGCGCCGGCGGCTTCGCGGTGATCAAGGACGTGCCCAAGCTCCTCGTCTACCGGCTGGTCGCCGAGCGCTCGCGGCGCGACGAGCACTCCCCCGTCCCCGAGTCGATCGTCACCCGCCCCCCGTCGGCCGAGCTGCGCGCAGACCAGCGCGACGAGGACTCGCTGCCGCCCTACGAGATCCTCGACGCGATCCTCGAGGGCTACGTCGAGCACGACCTCGGCCGCGACCAGCTCGTGGCCCGCGGCCTGCCCGCCGAGGACGTCGATCGCGTCATCCGACTCGTCGACCTCTCGGAGTACAAGCGCCGCCAGCAGCCGCCGGGCATCAAGATCACCACGCGCGCGTTCGGGCGCGACCGGCGGATGCCGATCACCAACCGCTACGGCGGCTGAGCGACGGCTTCGGCCGCGCGTCAGCGGTAGCCGGTCGGATCGGCCGGGAGGCCCGGGTCCTGGACCTCGACGAGATAGCGCCAGCAGTCGGGCCGCGAGCCGTCGACGTCGGTGAACCCGTACTCGAGCGCCAGCTCCCCGGAGGAGAACGAGCCGCCGTTGCGGCGCTGCACGATCGGGGTCGGCGGCGAGCGCGGCGACCGCGCGGCCCACGAACCGCGGGCTCTCGGAGATCGCGGCGAAGTGCGGGTTGACGGCCGCGCCGTCGCGCCAGTTGGACTCCGTGACCCCGTAGTGGCCGAGCATGATCTCCGAGCGCATCCAGCCGGGCGTGAGTGCCACGGCCGTGCATCCGTGGGGCGCGAGCTCCTCGCCCTGCGCGAACGCGAGCCGCAGGACCGCCGTCTTGGCCAGGTCGTAGAACGCGTTGACCCGGTAGTGCTCGGCGTTGTAGTCGCGGGTGCCGTCGGTCATCTCGACGACCAGCCCGCCGGGCTCGCGGATCAGCAGCCCCAGCGCGAAGTGGCTGGTGATCAGGTGGGTGTCGACGGCCAGGCGCAGCAGGCGCAGCCCCTTGGCGAGGTCGTGCTCCCACACCGGCGTGTTCCACTCGAACAGCTTCTCCGCGCCCCAGATGTCGTTGACGAGAACGTCGAGCCGGCCCTGCTCGGCGTCGATGCGGCGCACCAGCGCCTCGACCTGAGCCGCCTCGAGATGGTCGACCGCGACGGCGATCCCGGTGCCACCGGCGGCGCTGACCAGGTCGGCGGTGTCCTCGATCGTCTCCGGCCGGTCGTACTCCGAGCGTCGATCGCGGGTGCTGCGGCCCGTGCAGTACACGGTCGCCCCCGCCTCGCCCAGCGCCACGGCGGTGCCGCGCCCACCTCCGCGCGTCGCGCCCGCCACGAGCGCGACCTTGCCGTCCAGCACCCCGACCCGGTGCGCCGGGGTGCTCGTAGCGCTCACGTCTTCGCCGGGCGCGGTCGCACGGCGACGGTGATGCGCGACAGCGCGCACAGGCGCCCGTCGTCGTCGGTCATCTCCACGTCCCACAGCCAGGTCGTGCGCCCGCGGTGGCGACGGGTCGCGCGGGCGTGGACGGTCCCCTCCACGATGGGGCGCAGGAAGGACGTCTGGTTGGCCAGCGCCATCGCCGCGTCGCCGTCGGGCGCCACCGCGACCGCCGTCGCCGCGGAGGCCATCGCCTCGGCCATCGACGCGTAGACGCCGCCGTGCACGAGCCCCATGGGCTGCTTGACGGCGTCGCGGACGGGCACGCGCGCGAGGACCAACTCGTCGCCCATCTCGTCGACCTCGAGGCCGTAGAGGGCGTCGAAGCCCTGGTCGAGCGGGATGACGGTCTCGAGTTCCATGGTCGCGGGAAGCTACCGGTCCGGGCGCCCGGGGCCGTGCCGCCGCCTGCCGCAGGACCCACTAGTGTGACCGGCCGTCATGGCCTCTCCCGAGAGCCTGCCCGCCGACCAGCGCGCCGCCCTGCAGCTCCTGCTCAAGCAGGGCAAGTCCTACGACGAGCTGGCCGACCTCCTGCGCATCGACGCGACCGCGGTGCGCGAGCGCGCGCACGCGGCCGTCGCGGCGCTGGCCGGGCCCCCCGGCCAGATCGGACCCGAGCGCGCGGCCGAGATCACCGACTACATGCTCGGCCAGCAGAGCGCCTCCCGGCGCGCGGCGACGCGCGAGTTCCTCGAGGGCTCCAAGCCCGGCCGGGCGTGGGCGCGCGCAGCGGCCGCGGCGCTCGGGCCGCTGGCGGGCGACAACCTGCCCGACGTCCCGGCCGAGTCGGCGGAGGTCGCCGAGGCCTTCGATGCCCTTGATCGCCGCACCGCGCGCGCCCACGAGGTCCAGCGCAGCTCGCGCACCGGCGGGATCATCCTGCTCGCGGGCGTCGGGGTCGCGCTCGCCCTCGTGCTGATCCTGATCCTCACCAGCGGCGACGACGACGGCGGCGGCGGCGAGTCCGCGGGAACGGGAACGCAGACCACCGCCGCGGCGCCGCAGATCCTGCTGCAGGCCACGCTCGCCCCGCCCCGCGGCAGCAGCGGCCGGGCCAGCGGCGTGGCCTTCATCGTGCGTCAGGGCCGCCAGCTGGGCCTCGCGCTGCAGGCCCAGGGCCTGGGTGCGGCGCGCCGCGACAGCGCCTACGCCGTGTGGCTGTACAACAGCCCGAGCCAGGCGCGCTTCCTGGGCTTCATCCAGAACGCCCAGGCCAAGAACGGGCGGCTGGAGAGCGTGTCCGCGCTGGAGCGCGGCGCTGAGGGCTTCCGCGAGATCCTGCTCACGCGCGAGACCCGCGAGGACCCGCAGCGGCCAGGGACGATCCTGCTGCGCGGCCCCCTGCAGCCCGTGACCGACCGGGGACAGGGCACCGGCACGGGCACGACCGCCACGACGCCGGGCGGCTGACGCGGCGAGGAGTACCGTGGTCTCCGCCGGGTCCGCGCGCCCGGCGCTCGCCATGTCCCGGCACATCGAAGACCTGGAGGCCGAGGCCCGCTACCACCGCCAGCGGTACGACCTGTACCGCGCCCGGGCGTACGGCATGCGCGCCACGAGCCCGGAGCGCCTGCGCGAGCTCGAGCGGGCGTCCGCCGCGGCAGACGCGCGCCTCGCGCACGCGAAGCTGCCTCCGTCCGAGCCGGCCTCCGGCTGAGCACCGTCAGGGCAGCAGCTTGCCGGGGTTCATGATCCCGGCCGGGTCCAGGCGGGCCTTGACCGCGCGCAGCGCCTCCACGCCCAGCTCGCCGATCTCCCGCGCCATCCAGGCCGCATGGTCGCGGCCGACCGCGTGATGGTGGGTGAGCGTCCCTCCCGCCGACACGATCGCGTCGCAGGCGGCGCGCTTGGCCGCGCGCCACTGCTCGATCTCCGCGCCCTCCTGCTGGCGCGCCAGGAACGTGAAGTACAGCGAGGCGCCCGAGGGATACAGGTGCGACACGTGGCAGAGCACGAGCGGCGGCGTCCCGCGCTCGGTCAGCGCCGCGCGCAGCGCATCGCGCACGGCGCGGTACAGCGCGTCGAGGTGCGACCACTGGGCGGCGGTCTCCAGCGTCTCCACCATCACGCCGAGCCCCAGCAGGTCGTCGCGCAGGTACGGGCCGGCGTAGCGCCCCTTGGCCCACGCGCGCCCCGGCGAGGTCCCCAGCGCGACCGCACCGCCCGCCTTCAGCACCGCGACCGTGCGCGCGCGGCGGCGCGCGACGTCCCTCGCCTCCCCCTCCCAGCCGCAGATGGACAGGCAGCCGCCGCCGACCCCGCGGGCGCCCATGTACGCGCGCCCCAGGCGCCCCTTGAGCCCGCCCGTGCCCGCGAGCGCGAGCTGCATGCGCGTCTCCTCCTCGTCGCTCAGGCGCGCGACGTCGGGCGCGACGCGCCGCTGCTCGACGGTGCGCAGCGCGTCGGCGCCGGCGGCGAAGGACGCGAACGCGAAGGCCTCGTAGCGGCGCACCGCCGGGCGGGGTCGGACCTTCAGGGCCGCCGACGTGATCACCCCGAGCGTGCCCTCCGAGCCGACGACGAGGTCGCGCAGGCCCGGTCCCGCGGCGCTGGCCGGCAGCGGCGGGAGGTCGATGTCGCCCGCCGGCGCGGCGAGGCGCACGCCGAGCACGAGCTCGTCGATGCGCCCGTAGCCGGTGGAGGCCTGGCCGGCCGACCGCGTGGCGACGTAGCCGCCCAGCGAGGCGTACTCGTAGGACTGCGGGAAGTGCCCCAGCGTGAGCCCCCGCGCGGCGAGCGCCGCCTCGAGCTCGGGGCCGCGGATCCCGGGCTCGGCCACGACGGTCAGCGACCGCTCGTCGATGGCGGTCACGTGGTCCAGGCGCCCGAGGTCCAGCGAGATCACCGCGGCGAAGCCCTCGCGCACGACGTCCAGGCCGCCGACCACGCTCGTGCCGCCGCCGAAGGGCACGACCGCGACGCGCTCGGCGGCGCACAGCTCCAGGACCGCCCGCACGGCCTCGTGCGAGGCGGGGGCCACCACCGCGTCGGGCGCGTCGGCGGGGGCGCCCGCGCGCTGGCGCACCAGGTCGGGATAGGACTTGCCCGCCGCGTGCACCACCCGCGCGGGGAGGTCGTCGCGCACGCCGTCGGCGCCGGCGATGTCGGCCAGGCGGGCACGGACCTCGGGCGCCAGCGCCGGCGGCGCCAGCGCCACGTCCTCCAGCGCCGCCGGCGGGCGGGGCGCGTCCGCGATGCCCACGTTCTCGCGCAGGTACGCCGGCGCGTGGCGGGGCAGGCCCGCGTGGCGCGCGGTCTCGCCCCAGCCCCACCAGCGCATGTCAGGCCGGCTCAACGAGACCCCGCAGGCCGTCGAGGGCCTCGTCGAGCTGCCCGCGCGTGGCGCGGCGCAGCATCAGCGACCCGAGCCGCGCCATGCCCCGCATGCGCTGCACCCGGGTGAGCGTCACGCGGGTGCCGTCGTCGCCCGGCTCGAGGCGCACCTCGGTCTCGGCGGAGGCCAGGACGCGCTCGAACGGCGTGCCGGCGACCTCCTGCGCCCACCGGCACAACCGCGGCGCCGCCGACTCCACCATGCGGTAGTCGGCGCGCACCATGCGACCGCGGCTGGTGCCCATGACCTGCGTGAACCCGCCGGCGTCGACGCTCTCCACGCGCTGAACGTGCGGCCACCAGCGCGGGAGGTGGTGCGGGTCGCCGACGATCCTCCACAGCTCCTCGGCCGTGGCCTGCAGGGTCTCCGAGCGGCGCGTCGTGGGTACCGGTCCTACTCCTCGTAGTGCAGCAGGGCATGAACGGGATGGGGCTCCAGCCGCGCTCGGCCGTCGAGGAACCCGAGCTCGATGAGAAACGCGCAGCCCACCACCTCGCCGCCGAGCTGCTCGACGAGCTCGCACAGCGCGCGGGCCGTGCCGCCGGTGGCCAGCAGGTCGTCGTGCACCAGCACCCGGGCACCCGACGCGACGGCGTCGCTGTGCAGCTCCAGCGCGTCGGTGCCGTACTCCAGCAGGTACTCCGCGCGCACCGTCTCGTAGGGCAGCTTGCCGGGCTTGCGCGCGAGCACGAAGCCGGCGTGCAGCTCGCGGGCCAGCGCGGGGCCGAGCAGGAAACCGCGCGCCTCGGCGGCGATGACCACCTCGGGGCGCAGCCCGCGCGCGATCGCCGCCAGGGCGCTGATCGCGGTGTCGAACGCCGGCGCTGAGGCCATCAGCGGCGTGATGTCCTTGAACACGATCCCCGGCGACGGGAAGTCGGGGATGTCGCGGATGTAGGAGTGCAGCTCGACGCCGGTGCGCACGGCGGCTCCCGCTAGCCGGCGATCTTGCGCAGATCGCGGATGAGCAGCAGGTGCTTGAGGTGCGAGGCGACGGCGGCGAGGTTCTCCAGCGCCTCGAGCGCCTCCTTGCGGCGCTCGGGGTTGCGCGAGCGCAGGGCCGGGGCCAGGATCTGCTGCAGCAGCGCCGCCTCGCGGTCGGCGGAGGACCGGAAGACGCGCAGGTTGCGCCCGCCGACGCCGTAGCGCGCGAGCTCGGTGACCGCGCGCACGATCTCGCGCTCGGTCTCGTCGTAGTAGGTCAGCCCGGCGCGGATCTCGCCCTTGATCACGCCGTAGTCCTCCAGCTCGCGGACGAGCGCGGGATCGGCGCGGGTGTCCTCCAGCACGTCCTCCAGCGGGTACAGCGCCCCGCGGTCCTGGACCGACACGCTCGCGCGCCGCTTGCGCCCGCCGGCGGCGGCCGCGCCCGCCGCCACCTCGGCCTGGGCGTCGGCGGCGCGCCCGGCCGCGAGCTCCTGGCGGATGACGCGCAGCGGCAGGAACTCGTCGCGCTGCAGGCGCAGGATCGTGCGCAGCCGCGCGACGTCGGAGGGGGAGTACAGCCGGTACCCGCCGGGCGTGCGCCGCGGGTTGATCAGCTTCTGGTCCTCCAGGTAGCGGATCTTGGAGATCGAGATCTCCGTGAACTCCTGGGCGAGCGCCTTGCACACCGCCCCGATGGTCATCGCCTTGGGGCGGCGGTCGTCGTTGCCGACGATCTCCGCGATCGCGCCCATCGTGCTGTGCTCGGTGGCCATCGGCCGGTCCCTAGCGCTGGAGGAACGTGAGCTTGTACTTGCCGACCTGCAGCTCGTCGCCGTCCTCGAGGCGCTGCGTCTCGATGCGGCGGCGGTTGACGTAGGTGCCGTTCAGCGACCCGAGGTCGTCCAGGTGCCAGTCGCCGCCGCGGCGGACGATCAGCGAGTGGTCGCGCGAGACGGTCACGTCGTCCAGGAAGACCCCGGAGTCCGGGCGGCGCCCGATGCTCACGCGCTCGCCCTCCAGCGGGAAGCTCTCCCCCACGCGGCCGCCGCCCGAGCGGATGACCAGCGCCGCGCCCTGGGCGACGACGTCGTCGAGCTCGACGGGGATGAGCTCGCCGGTCTCGCCGATCCGATAGGTCGCCGTCGTGGGATCCTTGGCCTCCGTGGGCGGGGCCATGTAGGCGCCGCACTTCTGGCAGTAGTTCGCGCCCTCGGCGTTGAGAAACCCGCACTCAGGGCAATGGAGGGCCACGCGGCGCCCTTATTCCTGCGCGGCGCGTCCCGCGAGGATCTCGGTCAGTCGCTGCACGTCGGCGCCGGAGATCACGTCCTCGCCCGTCTCGTGCTTCTTGCGCAGGCGGTTGACCAGCTCGGCGCGCAGGATGTCGATCTTGCCGTGCAGGATGCGGCGCCGGTAGGAGACCTCCACCTCCTCCTCGGTGAGCTGCTGGATGAGATCCTTCAGCTCCTGGTCGGACAGCGAGCCGAGGTCCGGGAAGGTGTCCATCGTGGGCGGGTCTCCTCTAGTTCGCGTCCGTGAGCGGCCCGGCGAGCATAGCCGAGCCCAATCCTTTCGTTCAAGCTGAGCTTGAGAGTCTGCGCGCGCGGAGCTGCCGGACGCCCGAGCGCACGTACAGCGCGGTGGCCAGCCACGACAGCGCGAGGCCGATGTACAGCAGCACCTCGCCGGCGGTGGGCACCCCGCACAGCCCGCCGCCGATCGCGGCCATCGTCGGCCACACCGCGGCGCGGCCGGGCCAGTTGATCGCCAGCTGCAGCCCCTTGCGCAGCCACAGCTGCCCAGCGACGAGCATGAACAATTCGCGGGCGACCAGGAGCGCGATCGCCCAGCGCGGCAGCAGCTCGAAGTGCCAGCACACGACCACGCCGCTGACCACGAGCAGCCGGTCGACGACCGGGTCCAGCAGCGCGCCGAAGCGGCTGTACTGGCCGGTGACGCGCGCGGCGATGCCGTCGGCGTAGTCGCTGACCGCCACCGCGATGAACAGCGCCGCAGGGAGCGGGTCGGTCCCGCTCTCCGAGCTCAGCGCGAGGGCCAGGAAGACCGGCAGCGTCGCGAGGCGGACGAATCCGATCACGTTGGGGATGGTCCAGACGCGCCAGGGCTCGCCGGGCAGCGTCTGCGGCGGTGGGGGGCCCGAGCGGTCCAGGCCGGTCAGGCGCCGGAAGGTCAGGCGCGCCTTCTCGACGCGCTCGGCCGTCGCCTCGCGCGCCGCATCGACCCGGTCGCGCGTCACCTCGCGCGCGCTGTCCATCCGCTCGCGGCGGGTCCTCAGGTTGGCGTCCGCGCGCTCCCGGGCCTCCTGGCGCGCCGCGTCGGCCCGCTCGCGCGCCTCCTCCCGCGCCGCCGCGCGCTCGGCGGGTCCGCCCGCGTCGCCTAGGGAAGGCTCCGCCACAGCTCGCTCACGGCCTCGGCGGCGCGCTCGAGCGGCACGCCGCCCTCGATGTCCTCCAGGCCGCGGCGGCGCTGGGCCTCGGCGGCGCCCGCCTCCAGCGACCGGCGCCCGACGGTCAGCCGCAGCGGGCAGCCCAGCAGCTCGGCGTCGGCGAACTTCTCGCCCGGCCCGGCCGGTCGGTCGTCGATGAGGGCGTCGAGCCCGACGGCGCGCAGCTCGTCGTACAGCCGCTGCGCCGCGGCCAGCTCCTCGGAGCCCGGCTTGCCCAGCGCGACGACCTCCACGTCCCAGGGCGCGATCGCCCTGGGCCAGGAGATCCCGTGCTCGTCGGCGAACTGCTCGACCGACGCCGCAGCCACCCGGGCGGGCCCGATCCCATAGCTGCCCATCCAGATCGCGTGCTGGACGCCGTTCTCGTCGAGGTAGCCGGCCTCCAGCGGATCGGAGAAGCGGGTGCCGAGCTTGAAGATGTTGCCGATCTCGATCGCGGCCTGGATCCTGATCGGCTTGCCGCCCACGGTGTCCCCGGCCACGACGCTGCGCACGTCGCCGCGCTCGAAGGGGAAGTCGCGCCCGGGCTGGACCCCGCGCAGGTGGTGGTCGGGCTCGTTGGCGCCCACGATGTAGCCGCCGTCGGCCACCGCGTCGTCCAGCAGCACCGCGACGTTCGCGCCGACGGGGCCGATGAAGCCGGGGGGGCCGATGCGCTCGCGGATCTCGTCGTCGTGGGCGGCGCGAAACGGCGTGCCGATCGCGTTGGCGAGCTTGATCTCGTTGACCCGGTGGTCGCCGCGCACGAGCACGAGCAGCAGGCCGCGGCCGTCGGCGACGATCGGAAACGCCTTCAGCAGGGTGCCGGCATGCGTCCCCAGCGCGCCGGTGACCGCCTCGATGGTGGTCGCGCCGGGGGTGTGCACGCGCTGCGGGTGCTCCAGCGGCACGGGGAGGTCGACGGGCTGCGCGTCGGCGCTGGCCACCTCGACGTTGGCGGCGTAGCCCGGGGCGAGCGCCACCTCGTTCTCCCCGGCCGGGCAGGGCGCCATGTACTCGTGCGCGCCGTGGCCGCCCATCATCCCTACGTCGGCCTCCACGCGGTACCACTCCAGGCCGCAGCGGTCGAAGATCCGGTCGTAGGCCGCGACGTGCTTGTCGTAGCTGGCCTGCAGGCCCTCGGCGTCGCGGTCGAAGGAGTAGGCGTCCTTCATGATGAACTCGCGCGTGCGCAGCACGCCTGCGCGCGGGCGCGCCTCGTCGCGGCCCTTGACCTGGAAATGGTAGAGGATGAACGGCAGGTCGCGGTAGGAGCGCACGACCTGCGCGACATGCATCGTCACGCACTCCTCGTGCGTCATCGCCAGGACCAGCTCCGCGTTGCGGCGGTCGCGCAGCTTGAACAGCTCGTCGATGACGTAGCGCCCGCTGCGCTTCCACAGCTCGGCGGGCTGGAGGACCGGCATCAGCAGTTCCTGGCCGCCGATCGCGTCCATCTCCTCGCGCACGATCCGCGCCACGTTCTGGTGCACGCGCCAGCCGGCGGGCAGCCACGACCACAGCCCGGAGCCCACCTGGCGCACGAGGCCGGCACGCACCATGAGCTTGTGCGAGAGCGCCTCGGCATCCGCGGGGGAATCGCGCTCGGTGGGTAGGAACAGATGGCTGAGTCGCGTCACGGGTCTCGCTCAAGCCTACGGGTAGAGTCCGCCGCGAGACGACGAGAGGAGAACACCGATGGCCTACGAGGTTCCGCCGCTTCCGTACCCCGCCGACGCGCTCGAGCCCCATATCGACGCAGAGACGATGACCATCCACCACGACAAGCACCACCAGGCCTACGTGGACAAGGTCAACGCCGCGCTGGAGGGCACCGACCTGGCCGACAGCCCGATCGAGGAGGTCGTCGCCAACCTCGACAGCGTCCCGGAGGACAAGCGCACGGCCGTGCGCAACAACGGCGGCGGTCACTACAACCACAGCCTCTTCTGGGAGTCCATGAGCCCCGATGGCGGGGGCGCCCCCGACGGCGACCTCGGCTCGGCGATCGACGACGCCTTCGGCTCCTTCGACGACTTCAAGAGCGAGTTCGAGGCGGCGGGCGTCGGCCAGTTCGGCTCGGGCTGGGCGTGGCTCGTCCTCGACGGCGGCTCGCTGGCGGTCACCAGCACGCCGAACCAGGACAACCCGATCACCGAGGGCAAGACGCCGCTGGTCGGCAACGATGTCTGGGAGCACGCCTACTACCTGTCCTACCAGAACAAGCGGCCCGCCTACCTCGAGGCCTGGTGGAACACG
Source organism: uncultured Solirubrobacterales bacterium (assembly GCA_963825515.1). Taxonomy (GTDB): domain Bacteria; phylum Actinomycetota; class Thermoleophilia; order Solirubrobacterales; family Solirubrobacteraceae; genus CADCVQ01. The sequence goes on from CAWGTI010000001.1 coordinate 299,079, forward strand.
GTCGATTGGGCGAAGGTCGCCGAACGGTACGACGCAGCGCGCTGACCCCCGTTCCTGGCACCCTATGCGCCGCGGAACTCCGTCCGCCGGCGCGTGTTCTCATTGACCGGGGCGGCAGGATGCCGCCCCCTCGACTTCGTTCTCACATCCCCCATGGCAGGAGCGTCATGCCGTCCATCCTCCGTTCGCTCACCGCAGTCCTGATCCTGGGAGCGCTGGCCGCCCCGGCGGCGCAGGCAAGCCCGGGTCAGATCTCGATCATGATGGACGACGACCAGCTGCTGTACCGCGACGACAACGCTGCGGCGCGCGCGCTGACGCAGATGCGCTCGCTGGGGGTGGACACGGTGCGCGTCACGATGCTGTGGAGCGTGGCCGCGGAGCTCGCCCGGCCCACCGACGAGGAGATCGCCTCGCGCAGCGGCAGCGCGCGGTCGCAGGCCCGGCGCCAGCGCCAGCGCTTCCGCGGCGCGAACCCGGCGACGTACCCGGTGCGCAACTGGGATCGCTACGACAACCTGGTCAAGAAGGCCCAGGAGCTCGGCATCCAGGTGTACTTCAACATCACCGGGCCCGGCCCGGCGTGGGCGCACGAGAAGGCGCCCCGCGCGCAGCGGCGCAACCAGAAGACCTGGAAGCCCAAGGTCGGCGCCTACAAGCAGTTCGTCACGGCGGTCGGGCGCCGCTACTCGGGCAACTACCGCGACGAGAACGGCTCGCGGACGACGCTGCCGCGCGTCGGCTTCTGGTCGCTGTGGAACGAGCCCAACCAGGCCGGCTGGCTGTCCCCGCAGTGGGAGCGCCGCGGCAGCAGCCTCGTGCCCGCATCGCCCTCGATGTACCGCCGGCTGCACCAGTTCGGCTACCAGGGGCTGGTGGCCAGCGGCCACGGCGACGACGTCGTGCTCCTGGGCGAGACGGCGCCGCTGGGCTCCAACCGCCGGGATGCGCGGTCGCCGATGCGTCCGGCGCAGTTCCTGCGCGAGCTGGCCTGCGTGGACGCCAACGGGTCGGTCTACGCCGGCGGCGCGGCGTCCGCGCGGCGCTGCGGCGACCTCTCCCGGCGCGGCGGCCTTCACGCCAACGCCTACGCGCACCATCCGTACACCAAGAACGTGGCGCCCAACGTGCGCGACGGCCATCCCGACTCCCTGACGATGGCCAACATCTCCGAGCTGGGGACGCTGCTGGACCTGCTCTCCCCGCTCACCGACGGCGCGATCGGCACCGGGCTGCCGCTGCTCATGACCGAGTTCGGCTTCGAGTCCAACCCGCCCGATCCGCACAACGGCGTGTCGCTCGATCAGCAGGCGAAGTTCAACCAGCTCGGCGAGTTCATGGCCTATGAGAACCCGCGGGTCCTGGCGCAGGCGCAGTTCATCCTGCGCGATGTGCCGCCCCTGCGCCGCCACGCGCGCGGGAGCAAGGCCTACTGGTTCACCTACCAGTCGGGGCTGTTCTTCCAGCGCGGCCAGCCCAAGCCCGCCGCGTACGCCTACTCGGTGCCGTTCGTGGGCTTCCCGCAGGGGACCGACCCGGCCACCGGCACCGGGGTGTTCGGCTTCTGGGGCCAGCTGCGCTTCCTGCGCAACGGGGTCACGGACAACGCCCACATCCAGTGGCGCCCCAAGGACCGCTCGGCGGACTGGGCGACCGTCGGCGATCCGGTGCCCGTGGACCCGCGCGGCTTCTTCACCGCCACGCGCACGTCGCCGCTCCCGGTGCCGGTCGAGTGGCGGGCGGTGTGGCTGCTGCCCGACGGGCAGGTGGGGCAGTTCAGCCTGGCCACCGACGCGACGTGACGCACGCGCGCCGGATACGGTTCCGGCCGCCGATGCCCGTGCTCCGCCGCCTGCTGCCCGCCGTCCTGGTGCTGGGCGCCATCGTCGTGCCCGCCGCCCAGGCCTCCCCGGAGCAGGCGTCGATCATGATGGACGACGACCAGCTGCTGTACCGCAGCGACAACGTCCGCGCGCGCACGCTCGTGCGCATGAAGACGCTGGGCGTCGACGCGGTGCGCGTCAGCGTCCTGTGGCGCGTGGCGGCCGAGCTCGCGCGCCCGACGCCGTCGGAGATCGCCGCGATGCGCACCGACGCCCAGCGCCAGCGCGCCCGCCGCCAGCTCGCGCGCTTCCGCGCCGACGACCCGCGCACCTACCCCACGCGCAACTGGGACCGCTACGACAACCTGGTCAAGGAGGCCAGCGCCAACGGCCTGCGCGTGTTCTTCACGATCACCGGGCCGGGGCCGGCCTGGGCCCACCGCACGGCGCCCCCCAGCCAGCGCCTGAACCGCGGCACGTTCAAGCCGTTCCCGTCGCGCTTCCGCGACTTCGTCGAGGCGGTCGGAAAGCGCTTCTCGGGCACCTACCGCGACGAGAACGGCACCCGGGCGGCGCTGCCGCGCGTGTCGTTCTGGTCGCTGTGGAACGAGCCCAACCAGGCGGGCTGGCTGTCGCCGCAGTGGGAGCGCCGCCAGGGGCAGCTCGTCCCCGCCTCCCCCGCGCTGTATCGCAAGCTGTTCCAGGCCGGCCGGCAGGGCCTGGACAACTCCGGGCACGGCAGCGACCCGGTCTTGATCGGCGAGACGGCGCCGCTGGGCACCGACCGCCAAGGGCCCCGCACCGCGATGCGCCCGGCGTTGTTCCTGCGCGAGCTGGGCTGCGTGTCGCCCGCCGGAGCGCCCTACGCCGGCCCGGACGCCGCGCGGCGCGACTGCGACGACTTCACGCGAAGCGGTCCCCTGCGGGCCACGGGCTACGCGCACCATCCCTACACCAAGGGGCGCCCGCCCGACGTCCCGCCGCGCCACGCCGACGAGCTGACGATGGCCAACCTGCCCGCGCTGGGCGCGGTGCTGGACGGCGTCTCCGCCGCCTCGGGCGGCGCGCTGCCCGGCGGGCTGCCGATCTTCCTCACCGAGTTCGGCTACGAGAGCAACCCGCCGGACCCGCGCAACGGGATATCCCTCAATCAGCAGGCGGACTACGCCCAGCTCGGCGAGCTGCTGGCCTACAGCGACCCGCGCGTGCTGGGGATGACCCAGTTCCTGCTGCGCGACGCGGGCCCGCTGACCCGTTACCGCCGCGGCTCGGGCGCGTACTGGTTCACCTACCAGTCCGGCCTGTTCACCCGCGGCGGCCGGCCCAAGCCCGCCGCGTTCGCCTACGCGCTGCCGTTCCGGGCCTTCAAGGCCGGCGTCGACGCGGCCGGCAACTCCCTGGTCGGCTTCTGGGGGCAGCTGCGCTTCCGGCCCAACGGCTCGCCCGACCTGGCGGTCATCCGCTGGCGCCCCAACGCCTCGACGCCGTTCGTGACGATCAGCGCCGGCCTCCCCGTCGACGCCCGCGGCTTCTTCACGGCGACCATCGCCGCGCCGGGCCCGGGCGGCGACTACCAGGCCGCCTACGTCGAGCCCGCCAGCGGCGAGCCGGCGCAGTCGTCGCTGCCGACGCGGCCGTAGCGTCGCGGGCGCGCCAGCCTCCTCCGGGTCGGCCGGCGCGCAGGGAAGGCATTGAGGGAACGACGTGATGGCCTCGGGAGCACTGGCCGGCACGCGTGACACCGAGGTCGCGGCGGACCTCACGCAGCCGCTCCCGATCGAACGTCCATTTGTACCCGCCATAGCGGGGAGAAGCGGACGTTCATTCCGAGGACTCGCTTCGCTGAAGGATTGTGGTGGCCAGGACCACCACAACGGTTCAGCGAGGGGCGCCGCGTTGCGGGGCGGCCGCGCGGGGAGGCATCGAGGGAACGGGATGGCCGGGGGCGCTCCCGGCGCGCCATACCGAGGTCGAGCCGGCCTCACGGCAGCCCACGGCATCGGACGTTCCTTTCTACCCCCTCTGGCGGGAGGAAATGAACGTTCGGTTGGCGCGCAGGGGCCGAGCGTTCATTTCGATCCCGCCTGGGGGGCGGAAATGAACGTTGGCCCGCCCGACCGCACCCGCGGCGGTGAAGCCGCCGCCCCGGCCACCCTGCACCCCGGTCCAGCCTCGCCCGCGAAGGCGCCTATGCGCGGCTGAAGCGGCGGCCGGCTACCGGGGAGGTCTCCTCGTCGAGGGTGGCGAGCACGTCGTCGCCCCCGTCGTGGGCCGCCGACTCGGCCGCCTCCATGGCGGCGATGCGCTCGGGGGTCAGCGCGGTGGCGTCCTCGTTGCGCTCCAGCCACGCGGCGCCCTCGGCGGCGGCGCGCTCGTCCACGACGATCTTCTTGGAGGTCGCGTACTTGTCGATCTCCTCGAAGAGGACGTCGACGAGCTGATCGGTGGGCACCTTGCGCAGCGGCTTGCCGCGGCTGAAGATCAGCCCCTCGTCCTTCGCGCCGGTGATTCCGAAGTCGGCGTGCGAGGCCTCGCCGATGCCGTTGACCGCGCAGCCCAGCACGGCGACCTCGATGGGATCGGCGTAGGCCTCCAGGCGCCGCTCGATCTCCACCACGACCGTGTCCATGTCGAACTGCAGGCGCCCGCACGTCGGGCAGGCGATCAGCACGGGGCCGCGCTCGCGCAGCTGCAGCGCCTTGAGGATCTCCCAGGCGACCTTGACCTCCTCCTCGGCGTGGAAGGTCGACAGCGAGATGCGGATCGTGTCGCCGATGCCGTCGGCCAGCAGCGTGCCGAGCCCGACCGCGGACTTCAGGCTCCCCGACCACTTCGTGCCCGCCTCGGTGATGCCGAGGTGCAGCGGATGGTCGATGCGCTCGCTGAGCAGCCGGTTGCTGGCGATGGTGTTGGGCACGTTGGTGGACTTGATGGAGACCTTGAAGTCGTGGAAGTCCAGGCGGTGCATGAGCTCGACGAACTCGGTGGCCGCGGTGGTCAGCGCCTCGACCGGGTTGTCGCGCTCCAGCCCGTGCAGGTGCTTGGGCAGCGAGCCGGAGTTGACCCCGATGCGCATCGGCGTCCCCGCGGCCTTCGCCCGCGCGACGACCTCGGCGACCTTCTCGGGCCCGCCGATGTTGCCCGGGTTCAGGCGGATGCAGTGCGCGCCCGCGTCGATGGCCTTCAGCGCCAGCGTGTGGTTGAAGTGGATGTCGGCGATCACCGGGATCGGCGACTGCACCACGATCGTCTTCAGCGCCTCGACGTCCTGGTCGCGCGGCACCGCCACCCGCACGATGTCCGCCCCGGCGTCGGCGACGCGCCGGATCTGATCCATCGTCGCCGACAGGTTCGCGGTCTCCGTCTTGGTCATCGTCTGCACCGCGACGGGGGCGCCGCCGCCGATCGGGACGTTCCCTACCGTGATCTGTCGCGTGGAAGCCATGTCATCAGATTCTACGGGCGGCCCCCGCCGATCGGATCGGCAGCCGTGAGCGTGTACGGAACCGCCCGCGGTCCGCTGGCGCGGCTCGCCGAGCCCGTCGCCGCCCGCACGCGGGCGCGCCGGCACCGCGAGCTGTTCGCTCGGACCGGCCTGGACCCCGGCGCACGCGTCCTCGACGTGGGCTGCGGCGCGCTGGGGCTGCGCGCGCTGGAGCCCGGCCTGGACGTCACCGGCGTGGACCGCGTCGACCGGCCGGAGTACCCCGGGCCCTTCGTCCGCGCCGACGCCACCGAGCGCCTGCCCTTCTCCGACGCCGAGTTCGACCTGGCCTACTGCTCCAGCGTGGTCGAGCACATCCCCCGCGACCGGCGGCCGGCGTTTGCCGCCGAGGTACGCCGCGTGGCGCGCGGCTGGTACGTGCAGACGCCCGCGGCCACGTTCCCCGTCGAGCCCCACGCGCTGCTGCCCGCCGCGCACTGGCTGCCGCGCCGGGCCCGCCGCGCGTACTGGCGCCTGGGCGCCGCCGGCACGTGGGAGGAGGACCTCGCGCTGCTCACCCGGGCCGAGCTCGAGGCCCTGTTCGGACCCGCGGTCCCCGAGCGCTTCGCCGGGCTGGTCAAGAGCTGGGTCGCGGTGACCGCGCCCGAGCCCCGCGGTTGACGCCGGCGGCCGACGCGGTCGGCATGCTCCGATGGCGACCGGGGCGGCGGCTACGTTCCCGCGGTGCTCTCGATCGCCCGGCGCGAGCCCTCCGCGATCCTGCTCGCCGCTCAGCTGGGCTGCGTCCTGCTGTACCCGTTCATGGAGGGCAGCGACACCGGGCGCGCGCTGTTCAGCGTCTTCGGCATCGCGATCCTCGGGCTCGTCGTGCTGGCGGTGCGCAGCACCCCGGCGTTGACCTGGGTCGGCGTGCTGCTCGGCATTCCCGCGACCGTGCTGCTGCTCATCCAGGCGGTGAGCGGCCGCGACGACCTTCTGCCGTACTCGTCGGCGCTGGAGGCGCTGCTCTACTTCTACGCCGCCGGCGCGCTCATCGCCTACATGCTCGAAGACCACGTCATCACGCGCGACGAGCTGTTCGCGGTCGGCGCCACGTTCACGCTGGTGGCGTGGGCGTTCGCGTACTCCTACACGGTCTGCCAGGCGATCGAGCCCGGGAGCTTCACCGCGGCGACCGACCCCAGCGGCGAGCGGACCTGGGTGGAGCTGCTGTTCCTGAGCTTCACGACGCTGTCGAGCACCGGGCTCAGCGACGTGGTGCCCATCAAGCCGTTCGCGCGCAGCCTCTCCATGCTCGAGCAGGTGGCCGGCATCGCCTACGTGGCGATGGTGGTGTCGCGGCTCGTCGGCCTGCTCGTGCTCCATCCGCGCGGCCCCGACGCCCCGTCGTCACGGCGCCGGCCGCCCGCGCGGCCGGAGGTCTGAGACGCGGCACAGCGCGGCGGCGCTGCTCACAGCTCGATGTAGGAGCCCATCGTCACGATGCGGCGCTCGGGCAGCCCGAAGAGCTCCACCGGGCTGCTCGAGGTGCGCGAGAGCGCCAGGAACAGCTTCTTGCGCCACGCGCTCATTCCGGGCGCGTCGCCGCGGACGATCGTGATCTGGGAGATGAAGTAGGTCGCGTCGGAGACGTCGATCTTCACCTCGAGATCCTCGGCCGTGGCCTGCAGCAGCGCCGCGGGCACGTTCTGGAAGTCCTGAAAGCCGTAGCGGAGCGTCAGGTGCAGGATGCCGTCGTCCTCGTAGCCCAGCTCGTCGAGCACCACGCGCTCGGAGCGGTGCACGTGCGGGACCCTCCGGGTCTCCACCGACACGATCACCACGCACCGGTGCAGGACGTGGTTGTGGTCGACGTTCTCGCGTAGCGCCAGCGGCGTCGTCTCCTTTCCGGCGCTCAGGAAGACGGCCGTGCCCGGGGAGCGGTGCACCGGCGGGTGCATGGCCCGGATCTCCTCCACGAAGTCGCCGAGGCGCCCCTCCACCTCCGCGCGGCGCAGCGTGACGAGCGCGCGGCCGCGCTGCCAGGTGGTCAGCAGCGTGAAGACGACGAGCGCGAGGGCCAGCGGGAACCAGCCGCCCTCTACGACCTTGGGCAGGTTCGCCGAGAAGAACGCGAGGTCGACGACCAGGAAGGCCGCGGCGCCTGACAGGACGAGCCACAGCGGCTTGTGCCAGAGCATCCGCACGACGACGAAGAAGAGGATGGTGTCGATCGCCAGCGTCCCGGTGACCGCGATGCCGTACGCCGAGGCGAGGCCCGCGGACGAGCCGAAGCCCACCACGAGCGCGACCACGGCCACGAACAGCAGCCCGTTGATCGCCGGCACGAAGACCTGGCCCTCGGCCTCGGACGTGTGCCGGATGCGCAGCCGCGGCAGGAAGCCGAGCTGCACGGCCTGGCGGGTCACCGAGAACGCGCCCGAGATCACGGCCTGCGAGGCGATCACGGCCGCCACCGTCGCGAGCAGGACCAGCGGCACCCGCCCCCACTCCGGCATGAGCAGGAAGAAGGGGTTCTCGATCGCGTCGCGCGACTCGAGGATCAGCGCTCCCTGGCCCATGTACTGCAGGGTGAGCGCCGGGAAGACGAGCAGGAACCACGCGCGGCGGATCGCCGGGCGCCCGAAGTGGCCCATGTCGGCGTAGAGCGCCTCCGCGCCGGTGACCGCCAGCACGACCGAGCCCAGGGCCAGGAAGGCCACGGAGCCGTTGTCGAGGAAGAACTCGATCCCGTAGGTGGGCGACAGGGCCTTCAGGATGCCCGGCGCCTCGACGACCTTCACGAGGCCGGAGACCGCCAGGACCGTGAACCACAGCGCCATCACCGGGCCGAACAGGCGGCCGACCGCCTCGGTCCCGAAATGCTGGATCGCGAACAGCACGGTCAGCACGGCGAGCGCGATCGGGACGACCAGCGACTCGAGCGCCGGCGCGGCCACCTCCAGGCCCTCCACCGCCGAGAGCACCGAGATCGCCGGGGTGATCATGCCGTCGCCGTAGAACAGCGCCGCGCCGAAGATCCCCAGCGCGACGAGGGCCGCCTTCGCGGCCCGGCCCTTCAGCGCCACGCCCTGGACGAGGGCGATCAGGGCCATGATCCCGCCCTCGCCGTCGTTGCCCGCGCGCATGACGAACGTCACGTACTTGAGCGAGACGACGATCGTGATCGCCCAGAACACCAGCGAGATGACGCCGTAGACGCCCGCCTCGTCGGGCGTGACGGCGTGCTCGTGCCCGGCGAAGACGGCGTGCAGCGCGTAGAGCGGGCTGGTCCCGATGTCGCCGAAGACGACGCCCAGCGCGCCGAGCGTCAGCGCCGCCGTGCCGGCCGTGGCGGCGGCGCCCCTGGATGTTCGCGCTGACATCTGCGCCGACCCTACGGCTTCCCGGGCCCGGCTCCGCCGGCGGCGCCAGCAGCTAGCCGGGCCGGTACACCCCGGCGACGTAGTCCTCCAGCATGCGCGCCGAGGTGAACCGGGGCGCGATCGAGCGGATGGACGCCCGGACCATCGCCAGCCACGCGCGGGGCGGCCCGCCCTCGTCGCGCGCGTAGAAGGTGGGCACCACCTCCTCCTCGAGGATGCGATACAGCTCGGCGGCGTGGCGGTAGTCCTGCGCCGCGTGGTCGGGATCGGCCTCGCCCGACAGCGCCCACCCGTTGCGCAGGTCGGCGTCGTGGGCCTCCATCCACCAGCCGTCGAGGACGGAGAGCTGCAGCCCGCCGTTGGCCGCGGACTTCATCCCGCTGGTGCCCGACGCCTCCATCGGCGGGCGCGGGACGTTGACCCACAGGTCGCAGCCCCGAACCAGGCGCGCGCCGACCGCGATGTCGTAGTCGTGCAGGAACGCGACCCGCTCCCCCAGCCGGCGGTCGCGGGCGCGGTGGGAGAAGAGGCCCTGCAGCAGCGCCTTGGCGGCGTCGTCGCGGGGGTGGGCCTTGCCCGCGAGCACGAGCTGGATCGGCCGGTCGCCGCTGAGCAGGCCGATCGCGCGATCGAGGTCTGAGACCAGCAGGTCCAGGCGCTTGTAGGTCGCGATGCGCCGCGCGAAGCCGATCGTCAGCGCGTCGGGGTCGAAGGCGTGGGCTGCGGCCTCCACGTAGTCGCGCGGCTCGCCGCGCTCCAGCCGGTCGGCGGTGCTGCGGTCGCGGACGTATTCCACGAGCGCCGCGCGCTGCTCGATGCGCGCCGCCCACAGCTCGTCGTCGCCGATGGCGTCCACGCCGGCCCAGGTGCCGGGGTCGGCCGCTCGGTCGGCCCAGTCGGCCCCCAGGTGGCGCGCGAACAGTCCGGCCATCGCGGGGCCGACCCAGCTGGGCAGGTGACAGCCGTTGGTGACCGCGCCGATGGGGACGTCCTGCACGCTGCGGTCGCGCCACAGGGGATGCCACATCGCGCGCGCGACCTCGCCGTGGCGCCGCGAGACGCCGTTGGCCGAGCGGCTCGTGCGCAGCGCGAACTGCGTGACGCCGAACGGCTCGTCGGGATCGTGCTCGTGCGTGCGGCCGAGCTCGACCAGGCGCCACGGATCCACGCCGGCCTCCCCGGCGAAGCCCGCGAGCGCGTCGACGACCTCGTGCCCGGGGTAGGCGTCGTTGCCCGCGGGCACCGGCGTGTGGGTGGTGAACACCGTGCCCTCGCGGGCGACCGCGAGCGCGTCGGCGAACGGGCGCCCGTCGCGGTTCGCGGCGCGGGCGCGCTCGAGCGTCGCGAAGGCGGCATGGCCCTCGTTGAGGTGCACGACGTCGGGCGCGATTCCCATGGCCGACAGCGCGCGGACGCCGCCGATCCCCAGCAACACGTACTGCGCCAGGCGGGCGATCGGGTCGCCGACGTAGAGCTGGGCGCAGATCCAGCGGGCGAGCCGGCTGTTCTCGGGCCGGTCGGTGTCCAGCAGGAACACGGGCACGCGCCCGACCTGGACGCGCCAGATCTGGGCGACGACGTCCTCGCCGTGAATGGGCGCGGTGATCGTCACCGGCCGGCCGTCCGCGTCGCCCACCAGCGCGGCGGGCAGCAGGCCGGGGTCGGTGGGCACCCAGTACTCGTGCTGCCAGCCGCCGGCGTCCAGGCGCTGGCGGAAGTAGCCCTGGTGGTACATGAGGCCGACGGCCACGAGCGGGAGCGCGCGGTCGGAGGCCTCCTTGACGTGATCGCCCGCGAGCACGCCGAGCCCGCCGGAGTAGACGGGCACCGAGCGGTGCATCCCGAACTCCGCGCAGAAGTAGCCGACGCTGGGCTCCGCCGCGGCCGGCCGCCCGAGGTCCTCGGCGATGGCGTGCTCGATCGCGGCCGCCCGCCGCAGCACCTGCTCGTCGCCGGCGGCGCGCTCCAGGGTCGCCACCGAGACCTCCTGCAGCATGCGCACCGGGTTGTGGCCCGACAGCTCCCAGCGGTGCGGCGCGATGGAGGCGAAGAGCTCGGGCCCGCCCGGCACCCAGCTCCAGCGCAGGTTGTAGGCGAGGCTCGCCAGCGGCGCGAGCGGCTCGGGCAGCCGTGATGCCAACGCGCCCGCGGCGAGCGTCAGATCCCTCTCCCCGGCGCGCACGACGCGACATGATGCCAACGGCGCAACGGGCCCGAGCGAGATTTATGTTTGGAAATCCGCGAGTGTGGTTAACTGGACCTCGTCGGGAGGACGGGCGAGGCAGGACCGGCCTTTCGTGACGGACGTTCCGGGACGCGCCGCCGGACCGCAGGAGCCGGCGCAGGACCGTGAGACGATCGAAGGCGATCTCCTCCTTGTCCTCCTCCGCGCCAGCCATCGAGTACCACCGGCATGCCGGGTGCTGGGCCGCGCGCAGCCTTGGCTGCGCGCGGGCGAGCATCTCTCATCCCCCCGAAGGGGACGGCCCTGTTCTCCAAGGGTCGTCCCCTTCGGCTCGTCCGCGCCGCCCGTAGCGGTCAGCGGACGCCGAAGCCCTCGCCGCTGGTCAATCGGCCGATGTCGTTCTGCAGGCCGACGAAGAACAGCAGGATCACGAGGATGAACCCGATGACGCCCGCGCGCTCCATGACGGCGAACGGGATCGGGCGCCCCCGCACCTTCTCGGCCAGCGCCCAGAAGATGTGCCCGCCGTCCAGCGGCAGGAACGGGAACAGGTTGATGACGCCCAGCGACAGCGAGATCAGCGCCAGGATCTGGATCGCGCGCACCGTGTCGAACTCCAGCGTCTGACGCGTCGCCTCGTAGCCTCCCACCACCCCCGAGACCTCGTCGCGGGCCTCGCTGTCGTAGACCAGGCGCACGATGCTCTGCACCGTCTCGCGGGTGACGAACCAGATCGCGTTGACGCTCAGCTCGGCGGCCTTGCCGACGCCGACGTCCTCCTGCTCGCCGAAGCTGAAGCCCAGCAGCATCCGCTTCGCCTGCGCGTCGTAGCGCGGGCGCACGCGGACGGTCATCCGCCGGCCGTCGCGCAGGATCGTGACGCGGGCCGGCTCGGCCGCGACGCAGCCGTCGACCTGGCGCCCCGCGCAGCGGTGGCGGTTGATCGCCCGGCGCAGCCGCACCGCCCGGGCGTCGACCTCGTCCTCGGACAGGCCTGGCTCGTAGCCGCGCACGCCGTCGATGGCCAGGATCCGGTCCCCGGGCTCGAACGCCGCCGCCGCGGGGGTGTCCCGCTGGACGTCGAGGACCGCGACCCCGGGCACGGCGCGCCCCTCGGACGCGATCAGCACCCACAGGATCAGGAAGGCCAGCACGATGTTCACCGCCGGGCCGGCGGCGATGACCACGATGCGCTTCCATGCCTTCTGGCGGTAGTACGCGCGGTGGGCGACGTCCGGCGGGATCTCCTCCGCCGGGTTCATCCCGGTGATCTTCACGTAGCCGCCCAGGGGAATCGCCCCGATGGCGTACTCCGTCTCGCTGCCCTTGGGGCGCCAGCGCGCGATCAGCGGGGGGAAGAACAGCGAGAAGCGCTCCACGCGCATCCCCACCGCCTTGGCGGCGACGAAGTGACCCGCCTCGTGCAGGATGACCAGCGCGGCGAAGCCCGCGAACGCGAGGAAGTAGCTCACAGACGCGCGGTCTGAGCCTGCACGAGCTCGGCGGCGACGGCTCGCGCGTCGCGATCGGCGTCGTAGAGCGACTCGAAGGCCCGCACGGGGCGCGCCGGGAGCCGCTCGAGCGTCGCTTCGATCACCGCCGGGATCCCGAGGAACGGCAGCCGGCCGTTCAGGAAGCCGTGCACCGCGACCTCGTTGGCGGCGTTGAGCACGCACGGCGCGGTCCCGCCCGCGGCGGCGGCCTCCCGGGCCAGGCGCAGGCACGCGAACGCCTCGGTGTCGACGGGCTCGAAGGTCAGCGCGCCGACCTCCGCGAGGTCCAGCGCCCGCACGGGCACCTCGACCCGGTCGGGATGGTTCAGCGCGTAGGCGATCGGGACCCGCATGTCCGGGTGGCCCAGGTGCGCCAGCGCCGCGCCGTCGCACAGCGTCACGAGCGCGTGCACGATCGACTGCGGGTGTACGACCACGTCGATGCGCTCGTAGCCGACGCCGAAGAGGTGGTGGGCCTCGATGACCTCCAGGCCCTTGTTCATGAGCGTCGCGGAGTCGATGGTGATCTTGCCGCCCATCTCCCAGGTGGGGTGGCGCAGCGCCGCCTCGACGGTCACGTCGTCCAGCTCGCGCAGCGAGCGCCCCCGGAACGGCCCGCCCGAGGCGGTCAGCACCAGGCGCTCCACGGCGCCCGGCCGCTCGGAGGCCAGCAGCTGGTGCAGCGCGGAGTGCTCGGAGTCGACCGGCAGGATCTGCGCTCCCGTGGCCTCGGCCAGCGCCATGACCAGCTCGCCGCCGACCACGAGCGACTCCTTGTTGGCCAGCGCCAGGTCGATGCCCTCCCCCAGGGCCGCCACGGTCGGGCCCAGCCCCGCGGAGCCGACGAGCGCGTTGAGGACCAGGTCGGCGCCGGACTCCACGACCAGCCGGACGAGCCCCTCGGCGCCGACGAGCAGCTCGCCATCGGTCCACGCCTCGGCGGCGCGGGCGCCGGCGGCGGCGTCGGCGAGCGCGATGCGGGTGACGCCGTGGACGCGGGCCTGCTCGACGAGGTCCTCCCAGGAGCGCTCGGCGCTCAGCCCCACGAGCTCGAGCTCGGGGTCGCGCGAGACGATGTCCAGCGCCTGGGTGCCGATCGAGCCGGTCGAGCCGAGGATGAGGAGGCGCCGGGGCACGGCGGGGGATTCTGGCAGGCGGGCGGGTGCGGCCGGCTAGCGCCGGGCCAGGTACCACACCGACTCGTCGGGCCCGAAGCGGTCGCGGATGTCCTCCAGGCGCCGGCACCCGCCCTGGTCCTCGGCCGCGTCGTGCAGCAGCGCGCCGATCGCGTCGTCCTCAGTTCCGCCGTCCTCGATCACGAGGCGGCCGCGCGCAGCCGGTGCGCGACGTACGGCTCGCCGCAGCGTTGCTGGCCGGCGTGCAGCCACGTCGCGTACGCGAGCGCGTCCGCGAAGCGGCGCCGCAAGGACCATCCCCCCAGTCACCCAGATCCAGCGATGGCGCGGCGCTGCCGGGCACGAATCGTGTTTCCCTCGCGGTCCGTGCGCCGCTCGCCGCTCCCAGCAGCCCTCGGCACGCCGTCCCGTCTCCGGCTGCGCGCCCGAGAGTAGCGAGCCTCGCGCCCTGTCGCAAAGTGGGCGCAAAGATCCGCCCCTACAGCATGCCCAGCCAGATGTAGTAGCCCACCACGGCGACGAACAGGACCGCGTCAAGGCGGTCCAGCGCGCCGCCGTGCGCCCCGAAGAGCTGGCCGGTGTCCTTCGTGCCCGCGTCGCGCTTGACGAAGGACTCGAACAAATCGCCCAGCGGCGCGGCGATCGCGACGCCCAGGCCCAGCAGCAGGGCGTCGGTGCCCGACAGCCAGTCCTGGTAGGTGCCGGCCAGCCAGGTGGCCACGATCGCCGTGAGCATGCCGATCAGCAGCCCCTCGACCGTCTTGTTCGGGGAGACCCGGGGCGCCAGGCGCCGCTGGCCGAACCAGCGTCCGCCGAGGTACGCGGCGCTGTCGCCGACGAACGTCCCCACGAGGATGTCCACGATGATCCCCGCGCCGTGGGGCAGCTCGCGCAGCAGGATCGCGTGGGCGAACGCGACGCCGATCCAGATCACGCCGAAGACCGTGATCGCCATCCCCAGCGTGCCGGCGCGCGCCTGCGCCAGCGCGATGACGAAGACGAGCGGGAAGAGGGCGGCGACCGCCAGCAGGACCTGCGTGCCGTCGCCGAAGGTCGCGGCCAGCAGCAGCCCGATCAGACCCAGGAAGCCGGCGAGGCGCACCGGCTCGGCACCGGCGAACAGGCGAAACAGCTCGCCCAGGCAGGCGATGCCCAGCGCGATGAGGCCGAGCGTGAACCAGATCCCGCCCGCCACGATGATCGCGATCGCGAACGCGACGGCGGGAACGGCGGTGATCAGGCGGGCGCCGAGCTCGGATGTCTCCCGGGGCCGCCGGGGCGGGCGGCGCTGGGGCCGCTCCCGCTCGGGACGCCGATCGGCGGCGGGCGCGCGCGGCGGCCGGCGGCCGCCCTGGCGCGGGCGCCGCGCCTCCGGCGGCGCCGACCGGCGGTCGCCCGGCGGCGGTCGGCGGGGCGGACGGCCGATCGGCGGCGTCATCAGCGGCCCCCGAAGCGCCGGCGCCGGGCGGAGTACTCGCTCAGCGCCCCCTCGAACGCCGCCCGGTCGAAGTCCGGCCACAGCTCGTCGCAGAAGACGAGCTCGGAGTACGCCGCCTGCCACAGCAGGTAGTTGCTCAGGCGGCGCTCGCCGCTCGTGCGGATGATGAGGTCGGGATCGTGCATGTCCGGCGCGTAGAGCAGCGCGCGGAAGTCCGCCTCGTCGCCGCCGTCGAAGCGACGGGCGGCGTCGACGATCTCCGCCCGTCCGCCGTAGTTGAAGGCCACGAACAGCGTGATCCGGCGGTTGGCGGCGGTCTTCTCCTCGGCCCACTCCATGCGCTGCACCAGGGCGGGATCCACGCCCTCGCGGCGGCCGATGAAGCGCATGCGCACGCCCTGTTCGTCGAGCTCGGGCGTCTCGCCCACGATCCGCTCGGCGAACATCTGCATGAGGGCCGAGACCTCGGCCTCGGGGCGCGACCAGTTCTCGGTGGAGAACGAGTACACGGTGAGCTCCTCGATCCCGAGCTCGGCCGCGTCGCGCAGCCGCTCCTTGACCGTGTCGGCGCCGGCCTCGTGGCCCTCGACGACGGGCACGCCGCGGGCCTTCGCCCACCGCCCGTTGCCGTCGGTGATGATGGCGACGTAGCGCGGCGCGCCGTCGCTCGGGGCGCCGGGCACCGCCTAGTGGTCCCTCGCGCGACTACGGACGTCTCGCGCCGCCGATGAGCGTCGCCTGGACGCCACCCGCGATCGCCCGAATGGCGCTGCCATTCGCGGCTGATCGCGGGCGGCGCCAGCCTCGCTCCTCGACGCCGAGAGCCAGCCCGTACTCACGCTCGGAACCACTAGACCTCGAGGATCTCTTCTTCCTTGCCCTTCAGAAGGCCCTCGAGCTCGGCGATCTTCGCGTCGGTCTGCTTCTGCAGCCCGGCCTCGGCGCGGTGCTCCTCGTCGGCGCCCACCATGCCCTCGTCGCGCAGCTCGCGCAGCTGGTGCATGCAGTCGCGGCGGACGTTGCGGATGGCCACCCGGCCCTCCTCGGCGATGTGGCGCACCATCTTCACGAGCTCCTTGCGGCGCTCCTCGGTGAGCTGCGGGATGGACAGGCGGATGATCTTGCCGTCGTTGGAAGGGGTCAGGCCGAGCTGCGCGTCCGAGATGCCCCGCTCGATCGCCTTGATCGACCCCTGGTCGTAGGGCTGGACCGTGAGCAGCTGGGCCTCGGCCGCGTTGATCGTCGCGAGCTGGTTCAGCGGGGTGGGCGCGCCGTAGTAGTCGACGGTCACGCGGTCCAGCAGGGCCGGGCTCGCGCGCCCGGTGCGCACCGATCCGAACTCCCCGTTGGTGGCCTCGACCGACTTGCTCATGCGCTGGGATGAGTCGGCCAGCAGCTCGTCGATCAGCTCACTCATCTCGGGTGATCACCACCGTTCCCACATGTTCGCCGGACACTATCCGCTGGATGTTGCGCTCGTCGTCCATGTTGAAGACGTGCAGCGGCATGTTGTTCTCCATGCACAGCGTGAGTGCCGTGGAGTCCATGACGCGCAGCCGGCGCTGGATGGCCTCCATGTGGGAGATCTCCGGAATGAGCTGCGCGCCGGCGTCCTCACGGGGGTCGGCGGAGAGGACTCCCTCGACGCCGTTCTTGGCCATCAGGATCGCCTCGGCGTGGATCTCGACCGCGCGCAGCGCCGCGGCGGTGTCGGTCGTGAAGAACGGGTTGCCGGTGCCGGCGGCGAAGATCACGACCCGTCCCTTCTCCAGGTGGCGCATGGCCCGGCGGCGGATGTAGGGCTCGGCGACCTCGGAGATCGTGATGGCCGACTGCACACGGGTGATCGCGCCCTGCTTCTCCAGCGCGTCCTGGAGGGCGAGCGCGTTGAGGACGGTGGCGAGCATGCCCATGTAGTCCGCCGTGGCGCGGTCCATGCCCTCCGCGGCCGCCTTCATCCCCCGGTAGATGTTGCCGGCGCCGACCACGATCGCGATCTCGACGCCGCCGGCCTGGACGCCGGCGACCGCCGTCGCGACGGCGCGGATGCGGTCGGGGTCGGTCCCGTACTCGAGGTCGCCCATCAGCGCCTCGCCCGACAGCTTGAGCAGGACCCGGCTGAACCGCGGCGTCATGCGGCGATCGAGACTACTCGCCGACCGCGAAGCGGGCGAAGCGCCGGATCACGACGTTCTCACCGGTCTTGGCGGACAGCTCGGTGCGCAGCTCCTCGATGGTCTTGCCGTCGTACTTGTCGCCGTTGACGTGGGGTTGTGAGAGCAGGACGGTCTCCTGCATCCACTTGCGCAGCTTGCCCTCGGCGATCTTGGGCCGGACGTTCTCGGGCTTGTCGGCGGCCTGCGCCTCGTAGATGCGCAGCTCGGCCTGCCGATCCTCCTCGGGAATGTCGCCCTCATTGACGTACCGCGTCTGCGGACTGGCGGCGATGTGCAGCGCGAGGTCGCGGGCGAACGCCACGAAGTCCTCGTTGCGGGCCACGAAGTCCGTGTTGCAGTCGACCTCGACGAGCACGCCCACCTTGCCGCCCGAGTGGATGTAGGACTGGACCGTCCCCTCGGTGGCCTCGCGGGCGCCCAGCTTGGCGGCGCCCGAGATGCCCTTCTCGCGCAGCCAGTCGATGGCCGCGTCGATGTCGCCGCCGGTCTCCTGCAGCGCCCGCTTGCAGTCCATCATCCCCGCGCCCGTGCGCTCGCGCAGCGCCTTGACGTCCTGGGCGGTGATCTGGGTGGCGCTCACTGCGCGTCCTCCTTGGGGGTGTCGGGGGTGGCCGGCGCGGCGGCCGGCTCGTCGGGAACCGGGACGGGCTCGGCGGCCTCGGCGGCGGGCTCGGGCTCGGGCTCGGCGGCCTCGGCGGCGGGCTCGGGCTCGGGCTCGGCGGCCTCGGCGGCGGGCTCGGGCTCGGGCTCGGGCTCGGCGGCCGGCTCGCCCTCGGCGGCGAGCGCGGCCTCCGCGGCCTCCGCCGCCGGCGGCACAGCCGGATCGGGCGTCGGGTCCTCGGCCGGGGGCGCGGGGTCCGGGGACGGCCCGGGCGCGTTCTCGCGCGCGGCCGGGGCCACCTCGGTGTTGGCCTTCTGGGGCACCTTGGCATCGGGCTTCGGGCGCCCGCCGGCCTGCACGGCCTCGGCCACCTCGGCCTCCGCCGCCTGACGGTCACCGCCGCCCTCGGCGTGGGTCTTGGCCTCCTCCGCGGCGGCGGCCGCCGCGGCCGCGGCCTCGCGCTGGGCCCGCTCGGCCGCCTCGCGGGCGGCCTGCTCCTCGGCCTCGCGGCGGGCGCGCTCCTCAGCCTCGCGCCGCGCCTTCTCCTCGGCCTCCTTGCGCGCCTGCTCCTCCTGCGCGCGGAAGACGGCGTTGCCCTCGCCGACCACGTCGCCGATCGCCTTGGTGATGAGCGTGCACGAGCGGATCGCGTCGTCGTTGCCCGGGATGACGTACTCGATGCCGTCCGGGTCGCAGTTGGTGTCCACCAGGCCGATGATCGGGATCCGCAGGCGCTGGGCCTCGCGCACCGCGATCTCCTCGACCTTGAGGTCGATCACGAACATCGCGTCGGGCGGGCGCTGCATGTTCTTGACGCCGCCCAGGTTGGAGCGCAGCTTGGCGAGGTCGGCCTGCGCGGCCATGCGCTCGCGCGTGGGCAGCAGCGCGAGCTGGCCCTCGGTCTCGTAGCGCTCGAGGTCGTGCAGGCGCTTGATGCGCTGGTTGATGGTCTGGAAGTTCGTCAGCAGCCCGCCCAGCCAGCGGTTGTTGACGTAGGGCATGCCGGACTTCTCGGCGATCTCCTTGACGGCGTCGCGCGCCTGCTTCTTCGTGCCCACGAACAGCACGGTCCCGCCGCGGTGCGCGACGGTCGAGGCGAACTCCTGCGCCTGCTGGAGGAGGTCGACCGTCTTGAGCAGGTCGATGACGTAGATGCCGCCGTTCTCGCCGTGGATGAAGCGGCGCATCTTCGGATTCCAGCGTCGTGTCTGGTGGCCGAAGTGCACGCCGGCCTCCAGCAGCTCTCTGATCCCGATCTGGGACATGTGGGGCTCCTTGGTCGCTGCGGTGATGAAAGGCCCACCGGCGCGCGCGGGACCCGGGGTGCGCCCCGGGCAGGATCCACGCGCGAGCCCCGGCGGGGTCGCGGACATTGGCCTACGAGTTTACGCAAGCTTTCCGTCCGACCTGCGTTGTGGTCAGAGCGCGGCCGGGTTCTCCCTTCCCCTACCTCCGGGTGGGCTCGGCCCGCTGGTGTGGTGCGGCAGGGCGGTCCCTCGCGGGGCCGCCCCGCTGCCCACGCCGCCCTCGTCACAATTCGCGGCATGGAGCGAGAGCTGCATCCGCTCGCCGCGGCCTTCGGGGAGGTGGCCGACGCGTACGACCGCGGGCGCCCGGACTATCCCTCCGAGCTGGCCGACCTGCTCACCGGCCGGCTGGGGATCGGCACCGGGGCGCGCGTGCTCGATGTCGGCGCGGGCACCGGGAAGCTCACGCAGACGCTGCTGCTCACCGGCGCCGAGGTCCTCGCCGCCGAGCCGGCGCCCGACCTGCGGCGCGTCCTGGGCGCCGTGCTCGCGCCCGACCGGATCCTGGACGGCACCGCCGAGGCGCTGCCCCTGGACTCCGCCTCGGTCGACGCCGTGGCCGTGGGCGACGCCTTCCACTGGTTCGACGGCGCACGGGCACCGGACGAGCTCGCGCGCGTGCTGCGCCCGGGCGGCCACCTCGTGCTCGTGTCGCACGTGCCGCTGGTGGGCGAGCCCGGGACGTGGCGCGCCGAGCTGCGCGCGCTCCTGGACTCCGTGCGCGGCGAGCATCCGTTCTTCGCCGAGGACCAGGGGCGGGGCGTGCTCGAGGGCCACCCGTCGTTCGGAGCGCTGGAGAGCGTGCGTTTGGCCCACCGCCATGCGGTCGACCGCGACGGGATGGCCGACCACATGCTCTCGATCAGCTACGTCGCGGCGATGGCCCCCGAGGAGCAGGAGCGCGTGCTCGCCGAGGTCCGCCGCATCCTCCAGAGCGCGCCGGAGCGCATCGAGATGGACTATCCGATCGACGTGTGGATCAGCCGGCGGCGCTGAGCGCCGCCTCCAGGTCGTCCGGCAGCGGCGAGGTCACGTCGAGGCGCTCGCCGGTCATCGGGTGCTCGAAGGCCAATCGCGTCGCGTGCAGAAACTGGCGCTCGAGGCCGTACAGGCCGGCGTGGCCGTACTCGGGGTCGCCGCACACCGGGTGGCCGATGGCCTGCAGGTGCACGCGGATCTGGTGCGTGCGGCCGGTCTGCAGGCGCACGCGCAGCAGCGACGCGCGTGGCAGCGCGCGCTCCAGCGCGAAGTGGGTGACCGCGGCGCGCGGCGTGTCGGTGTCGGTGGAGATCCGCGTGCGGATCCGGCGGTCGCGCCCGATCGGGGCCTCGATCGTCCCCGAACGCGCCGGCGGGCGCCCCTCCACGAGGGCGAGGTACTCGCGCTCGAGCGCGCGGGCGGCGAGCGCGGCCTTCAGCGCGCGATGCACGTCGTCGCTCTTGGCGACGACGAGCAGCCCGGAGGTGTCGCGGTCCAGGCGGTGGACGATCCCCGCCCGCCACGCCTCCTCCCCGCCGGCGGCGCGGCCGGCCAGCGCCTGCGCGAGCGTGCCCCGGCGGTGGCCGCGCGCGGGATGCACGACGACGCCCGCCGGCTTGTCGACGACGAGGAGGTGCTCGTCCTCGTAGGCGACGGCGAACGGCGCGTCGCCGACCTCCGGCTCGGGTCGTGGGTCGCGCTCGTCCACTGTCACGCGCTCGCCCGCGCGCACCTGGTGGCGCTTGGGCGCGGCGGCGCCGTCGACCGCGACCTGCCCGGCGGCGATCAGCCGCTGCGCCTGCGAGCGGGAGCCGACGTGGGCGGCGAGGAACGCGTCGAGGCGCTCGCCCGCCGCCTCAGCTGCGACCTCGAGCTCCATCCTCGCGGCCCGCGACGAGCACCAGGGCCAGCAGGCCACAGGTGATCGCGGCGTCGGCCAGGTTGAACGCCGGCCAGTAGGGCAGCTTCACGAAGTCGATGACCGCGCCCTCACGGACGCGGTCGGTGACGTTGCCCAGCGCGCCGCCCAGCAGAAGGCCGGTCGGGAGCCAGACCCAGGGCGATGTGGCGTGACGCGCGAAGTACACGACGAGCGCGACCACCGCCACGGCGATCACGATCGTCACGAGGACTCCCCCGTCCTGCAGCTGGCCGAACGCCACCCCGCTGTTGCGCACGTTGACCAGGTCGATGCCGAGGACCAGGTCCTCACGCTCCCCGCGCTCCAGCGCCGAGGTGACCAGCGCCTTGATCGCCTGGTCGGCGGCCAGCACGGTCGCCGCCACGATCCCGGCCCGCGTCCACGCGTTTGCGGCGGGCAGCGACGCCGCGCCGGGGGTCACCCCCGGACGAGCGGGATGATGAGGACGTTGCCCACGATCTGCAGGACGAGGATCGCCACGATCGGGCTGATGTCCAGCGGGCCGATGGGCGGGATGAAGCGCCGGAAGAGGCGCAGGTAGGGCTCGCACACGTCGCGCAGGAAGCCGAGCACCGCGCTGGACCACTTGGAGTACGGGATCCGCCCGCCGAAGGAGAAGATCAGCGTCGTGATGATGTAGGCGAAGATCAGCAGGATGTAGACCCACAGCAGCGCGCTCAGGAAGTCCGCGATGTCGTTGCGGGCGTCCGCGAAGATGACCGGCACGACGCTCATCCGGCGACCACCGCGCGCATGGCGTCGTCGAAGGCCGCGCGCAGCCCGCCACGCTCCAGGGCGGCGACGCCGCGGGCGGTCGAGCCGCCCGGGGACATCACCGAGCGCCGGACGGCCATGGTGTCCATGTCCCGCTCGCGTAGCAGCGCGGCGGTGCCGCCGAGCGTCCCGACGACGAGCTTGGCCGCGACCTCGGCGGGGACGCCGGCGCGCACGCCCGCGTCGACCTGCGCCTCGGCGACGAGCGCGACGAAGGCGGGCGCGCAGCTCATCAGCCCCATCGCAGCGTCCATCTGCCCCTCCTCCACGGTCACCACCGGACCCACACGGCCGAAGAGCTCGAGCACGCGCGCCTGCAGATCAGGGTCGGCGTCCGGATCGCGGGCGTGGCAGCTCACGCCCTGACGCACCTCGACGGGCACGCTGGGCAGCATGCGCACGACGGGCGTCCCGGGGTAGGCGGCCCGCAGGTCGGCGAGCGGGACGCCGCCCAGGATGGAGACGACGGCCTTCGCGTCGCCGCCGATCTCGGCCGCGACGTCCGCCAGCTGCGCCGGCTTGTGGCACAGCAGCACCACGTCGGCCCGGCGCGCGAGCTCGGCGCCGGAGCTCACGGCCTCACCGCTCAGCTCGGAGGCCAGCGCCTGCGCGCGCTCGGTGACCACGTCGGTCACCAGCACGGGATCGCCCCACCCCCGCGCCAGCGCGCTCGCCATGTTGCCCGCCCCGATCAGCCCGATCTGCATTCTCGGTGCAGTATCCCGTACCGACCGTGCGGGGACCCGGCTGAGCATCAGGCGACCCGAGCCATAGTGCTACGGTAGGAATATGGCTCGGACGCAGACAATGGTGCAGCTCACAGACGAGCTCATCGCGCTGCTCGACCACGTCGCGGCGCAGCGACGGGTCTCACGCTCGGCACTGATCCGCGAGCTGGTCACGGAGGCGCTGGCCGAACACGAGACGGCGCGTGTCGGAGAACGGATCGCCGCGGGCTACCGCCGGGTTCCGCAGGCCGAGCCGGACGCCTGGGGCGATCCGGCCGCCACAGCGGACGTGGCGACCGAGGAGCTCCTGCTGCGACTCGACGCCGAGGAGCGTGCCGGCGGCCACCCTCCGTGGTGAGCCGCGGCGACGTGTGGTGGTACGACCACCCGCGCGCGGGGCGCCGGCCGTTCCTGATCCTGACTCGGGACGCCGCCATCTCGGTCATGACACAGGTCCTCGCGGTTCCCGCGACGCGGACGGTACGCGGCATCCCGACCGAGGTGCGGCTCGACGACCACGATGGCATGCCCGGCCCGTGCTGCCTCACACTCGACAACACGACGCCGATTCGCCCCGCGCTGTGCACCGAGCGCATCACCCGGCTGTCGCCTCAGCGCATGCGCGAGATCTGTGCCGCGCTCGCCGTGGCCACGGCGTGCGACTGAGGGGCCCGTCAGGACTGGTTGAAGAAGCCCTTCTCTATGAGCTCCGCGCGTTCCTCGGCGCTGATCTGCACGTTGCGCGGGGTGAGCATGAAGACCTTGTCGGCCACGCGCTGCATGCCGCCGTCCAGCGCGTAGGTCAAACCGCTGGCGAAGTCGATCAGGCGCTTGGAGAGGTCGTTGTCGGTGCTCTGGAGGTTGAGCAGGACGGGGATCGAGTCCTTGAACTTGTCGGCGATCTGCTGGGCGTCGTTGAAGGACTTGGGGATGACGAGGTGCACGCGCACGTCGCCGTTGGGGCCGCGGCCGACGGGCTTGAGCACGGCGGTCGGCCGGCCGCGCGGCTCGTCGTCGGCGAAGATGTCGTCGAAGTCGTCACGCCGGCGCCGGCCCGACAGCCGGCGGACGTTCGGGCGCTCGCGGTAGCCCGCCTCGAGCTTGGCCTCCGGCTCGGGCTCGGGCGCCTCCTCCTCGTACGCGTAGCCGCGCTCCTCGGCGAGGCCGAAGTACACCAGCGCGCGATGCCAGCTGTCCCTGAACGCCATGCTCGATGGAGATTAGCCTTCGGTGGACAAACTCCTGCACCTAACGATAGAGCCTCGTACCGATCCGCACGATCGACGCGCCCTCCTCGACCGCCACCTCGTAGTCCTGGGTGGTGCCCATGGACAGGTCGGCGAGCCCCCGGTCGGCGGCGAGCTCGCGCAGCGCGGAGAACCAGCGCCGGCTCGCCTCGGGCTCCCGTGCGAACGGCGGCATCGTCATCAGCCCTGAGACGTCGACCACCGCGCGGGCGCGATCGAGGAACGCGTCGAGCTCGCGGGGGGCGATCCCGGACTTGGACTCGTCGCCGGCGACGTTGACCTCGATCAGCACGCGCAGACGCTCGGGCGCGTGGCGGGCGAGCTGCTCGAGCACGGAGTCCGTGCAGACGGAGTGCACCAGCCGGACGACCGGCGCGATCTGCTTGACCTTGCGACTCTGGAGGTGGCCGATGAAGTCCCAGGCGAACGCGTCGCCGTGGGCCTGCACCTTGGCCAGGAGATCCTGCGCCCGGTTCTCGCCGACCACGCCGATCCCCGCGGCGGCCAGGGCGGCCATCTCGTCGGCGGGGACGTACTTGCCGGCGGCGAGCACCTCGACCGCGTCCGGGTCGCGGCCGGCGCGTGCCGCCGCCGCGGCGATCCGCTCGCGCACCTCGGCGAGGTTCGCGCGCACGCGCTCGGGATCCAGTCCGGTGATCAGGTCCGCCACGCGACCCCCGCCTGGCGCCCCGTGCGCGCCCCGTCGCGCCGGTGCGAGAAGAACAGGCCCCGCTCGGCGCACAGCGTGCACACGGCGACGTCGTGGACCTCCCCCACGCCGGACGCCTCCAGCTGGCGGCGCGCGACGAGCTTGAGGTCGGCGTGGGTGCCGCGCCGGACGTCGTGGCCGTGCGCGGCGAGCGCGGCGTGGACCTCCTCGCCCGCCTCGTAGCAGCACACGCCGGCGCCCGGGCCGATGGCGGCGCGCACCGCGCCGGGCTGCGCCCCCAGCTCGCGCAGGGCGCCGACGCCCTCGCCGAGCACGCCCTGCGCCAGCCCGCGCCAGCCGGCGTGGACCATCGCCACCGCGCCGGGCGCGACGAGCGCCACCGGCAGGCAGTCGGCGGTGAGGACGACCGTGGCCACCCCTTCGAGCAAGGTCGCCTGACCGTCGGCGTCGGGCAGCTCGGCGGCCGGGCCGGGCGGGTCGGTCACGCGCCGCACGCCGTTGCCGTGGACCTGGCGGCCCTGCGCCGTGCGCTCGCGGGCGATGCCGGTCAGCGCCGCCAGCCGGTCGCGGTTGGTGCCCACCGCCGCCGGATCGTCGTCGGTCCAGAGGCCGAGGTTCAGCGTGTCGAACGGCGGTCGCGACACGCCGCCGCGACGCGTGGTGAACAGCACGCGCCCGCCCGGCAGGTCGCAGCCGATGTGCTCCCCAGCGGCGGCGAACGGCGCGGGCAGCCTCACGGGACGAGCAGCTCGACGCCGGGGACCGGCTCGCGCTGGGCGTACTCGAAATGGGCGCAGCCCTCGGCGATCAGCGTGTCCTCGGGCTCCCAGCGCCCGCTGTGGCGGCCGGAGCGCCGGTGGGTCCGCACGCGCATCGTGGCCACCTCGCTGTTGTAGCAGTAGACGAGCTCGCCGTCGGGGTCGCGGTAGGTCACGCCCACCAGCTCTTCCCGGCGGGCGTCGACCACGCCGGCGACGCGCAGATCGCGGTCGACGGCGTCGAAACGCCAGGACGTCAGCCCGAAGACGCTGCCGTTGCGCACGACGCGCACCGGGTCGGTGGAGCGGAAGTCACGACCGCGGAAGCGCCCGACGAGGGGCGTGCTCGGCCCGACCTCGCGTCCCAGCCGCGCGACCACGACCGACACGCCGTCCACGAAGCAGTCCGGGCGCGGCTCGCCGTCCGGGGTGCGAAAGCCGGCGCCGTGCGCCCACGCCCAGCGTCGCGCGTGCCTGGTGCCCCACAGGTGCGCCTGCCCGCCGCGGGCGCCGTCGAGCGGCAGCGTGCGGTCGGCGAACGTCAGCGACCCGGTCACCGCGACGTCGGCGTGCGGCAGGACCAGCGTGGTCTGCGCGACCCGCGCGCGACGCAGGAGCGGATGGACGTGCTCGTAGGGGCGCCCGGGCGGCCAGCTCAGATCCCAGGCCACGTCGTCGAAGGCGCCCCGCGTGCCGGTGTCGGTGAGCTGCGCCTCGCCTACCCGCAGGAGGAAGGGATCGGCGGCTGCGGCAAGGGCGGCCGCCGGGCGGTCGGCCTTGCGCGCCAGCCGGATCCCGCGCGCCGGGTCCATGGCGGCGAACCACAGCGAGCAGGTCGCGTCGCCGGTCAACGGGGCCAGGAGCGTGAGGCGGATCCACGCGCCGACGCCGCTCGCACCGTCGGTCAGCGTCACGTAGTGGACCTCGTAGTGGCCCGGCCCGCCGTCCCAGCGCAGCGCGTTGAGGTCCATCAGGCCGTCGCCCCGCCGGTCGCGTCGGCGAGCTCGGCGTCGCGGCCGGGCTCGAGCTCGCCGTCCAGGCGACGGTCCAGCGTGGCGGCCAGGCGCCGGCCGATCTCGGGCCCCTCGGGCACGCCGGCGGCGATGAGGTCGTCGCCGGTGATGACCAGGCGCACGTGGCGCAGGTCCTCCAGCCAGCGCCGTACGGGCTCCTCCGCGCCCATTGCCCCCGCGAGCGCGACGGCCTCCACCCGGACGCCGCGCAGGACGCTGGCCAGGTCCGAGGGCCGGGCGGCGCCGCGAGCGGCCTCGGCCAGCGCCGGAGCCTGGGCTCCTGCGCGCAGGACGGCGCGCTCACCCGCAGTGAAGTCGAGGCCGGCCAAGAGCGCGTCGTGATCTGCCGGCGCCAGGGACGCCGCCAGCACGACCAGGTCCGGTCGCCCCTCGCCGGCAGGGAGGAGCGCGAGCGCGGCCTCCGCGCGGGCGCGGTCGGGCGCCAGCCACGGCGCGAGCCCCAGCCCGGCGGCCGCCTCGAGCGCCGCGACCGGATCGGGCTCGCCCAGCGCCAGGCGCAGCTCGTTGCCGATGCGCGCGCCCGACACGGTGTCCAGCGCGCCGCCGGCCACCGCCTCGGCGGCCAGCCCCGCCGTGCGCTCCTCCGGCGCGAAGCCCAGGCGGGCGGTGTAGCGGGCGATCCGCCACAGGCGCGTCGGGTCGTCGCGCAGGCTCGCGTCGTGCAGGATCCGCAGCCGCCCCGCGGCCAGGTCCTCCAGCGCGTGGGGAGCGGCGCGCAGCTCGCCGGTGGCGAGGTCGAGCGCGATGGCGTTGACGGTCACGTCGCGGCGGTGCAGGTCCTCCTCGATGCCCGCCGGGCTGACGTCCGGGAGGGCCCCCGGCCGCGCGTAGTGCTCCGAGCGCGCGCCCGCGAGGTCCCACCGGCAGTCGCCGTCGCGCACGCTCGCCGTCCCGAAGCGGTCGTGGACCGCGCCGGCGCCTCCCAGGCGCTCCGCCAGCGCGCCGACGTCGCCCTCGACGACGACGTCGAGCTCGCGCGGCTCGCGGTCGAGCAGGAGGTCGCGCACCGCGCCGCCCACGAGATGCACGGCGGGGACGCCTTGCGCCGCGTCCAGCAGTCGCGCGCCGCAGGGCAGCGCCGCCAGGCGGTCGAGCAGGTCGGAGGCGACGGGACCGGGCATGGCCACAGTCTCTCGGGTGGCGCGGCGGGGTGCGGGCGGCGGGTCCGGCAGGCCCGCGCTCTAGAATCAAGGCGGATGACGACTGCACCCCGCGGCCGGCGGCTGCTGCGGTGGCTCGCGGTCGTGCTGCTCGTGACCGGCCTGGGCGTCGTGATGACGCTGTCGCTGCGCGAGGACGAGGGTGACATCTCCAACCCCGACGTGGAGTTCGTGGAGACGGTCCCCAGCACGCCCGCACCGCCGTTGGAGTCGACCCGCACGCCCGGCCGCCACCCGGCCGACGACGGCTTCTCGTGGCCCCAGTACGGCTACACGAAGAACCGTACGCACCACCTGCCCCTGCGCGGGCAGCTGCGTCCGCCGTTCCGGCAAGCATGGGCCGAGACCGGGAACGTCCTGCTGGAGTTCACGCCGGTGCTGTGCCGGCGCTCGCTGTTCCTGCTCAAGAACAACGGCGCGCTGTACGCGATCTCCCGCAAGGACGGGCACGTGCGCTGGAAGCGCAAGCTCGGCTCCCTCGCGGCGGCCTCGCCCGCCTGCGGCCACGGGACCGTCTACGCGGTGCTCCTCAAGCGCTTCCGCGGGTCCAAGGGCGGCCGCGTCGTGGCGCTCTCGGCCTCCAGCGGCCGCACCCGCTGGTCGCGCAAGCTGCCCAGCCGGGCAGAGTCCTCGCCCCTGCTGGCCGGCGGGCGCCTGTACTTCGGCACCGAGGACGGCACGGTCTACGCACTGCGCGCGTCCAACGGCGCCGTGCGCTGGCGCTACCAGGCCGACGGGGCGGTGAAGGGCGCCCTCGCGCTGGACGGGGGCAAGCTGTTCTTCGGCGACTACGACGGGAAGGTCCACGCGATTCGCCGCACGAACGGCCGGAAGGTCTGGAAGGCCTCCACTCGCGGCACGCGCCTGGGCCTCGCCTCGGGCAACTTCTACTCGTCGCCGGCGGTGCAGTACGGCCGCGTCTACATCGGCAACACCGACGGCAAGGTCTACTCCTACTCCGCCCGCGACGGCCGGCTGGCCTGGCGCAAGCGGACCGGCGACTACGTGTACGCGTCGCCGGCCGTGGGCCAGGTGCCCGGGGGTCGCCCGACGGTCTACGTCGGCAACTACGACGGCGACTTCTACGCCCTCGACGCGCGCTCGGGACGGGTCCGGTGGAAGCGCTCGCTGGGCTCGAAGATCTCCGGCGCGGCGAGCATCGTCGGCGACCTCGTCTTCGTCTCGGACCTCGACAAGCGCTCGACGTGGGCGCTCGGCGCCCGGACCGGGCGCACGATGTGGAGGACGAACCGGGG
This sequence comes from uncultured Solirubrobacterales bacterium, assembly GCA_963825515.1. Classification (GTDB taxonomy): domain Bacteria; phylum Actinomycetota; class Thermoleophilia; order Solirubrobacterales; family Solirubrobacteraceae; genus CADCVQ01. The sequence continues at coordinate 327,576 of CAWGTI010000001.1, forward strand.
CGCCTTCAACGCCGCGATCAGCGACGGGAGGCGCGTGTACTTCAACGGCTACTCCTCGCTGTTCGCGCTGGAGCCCCGCAGCCGGCCGTTCGACGGCGGGTCGGCGCGCAGGGCCGACCGCCGCGACCGGGCGCGGATCGCGCGCCGCGTCCGCGACCGGCGGCGCGCGCGCCGCGAGCGGTCGCGGCACCTGCGCAGCGACCTCCACGGCCACCGCCACCGCCACGGCCCGCGGGGCTGTCACCGCCACCGCCACGTCTACGAGGTGCGCGGCAAGGCGATCGTCCTGCGCCACAAGCACTGCCACCGGCACACGCGGCGATGAGTCCCGGCTGATGGATTGTGGTGCCCAAAGCCACCACGATCCTTCAGCGAACGCGGGGATCAGGCGCGCACGGCGATCCCGGCCGCGGCCAGGTGCTGCTTGGCGTCGCGGACGCTGTAGGTGCCGTAGTGGAAGATCGAGGCGGCCAGCGCGGCGTCGGCCCCGGCGTTCAGCGCGTCGGCGAGGTGGTCGAGCGTGCCCGCGCCGCCGGAGGCGATGACCGGCACGGGCACGGCCTCGCTCACCGCGCGCGTCAGCGCGAGGTCGTAGCCGTCGGTGGTGCCGTCGCGGTCCATGCTCGTGAGCAGGATCTCCCCCGCCCCCCGCTCGACGCCCTCGCGCGCCCACGCGACCGCGTCGCGGCCGGTGCCCGTCCGCCCGCCGGCGACGAAGACCTCCCAGCCGCCGCCCGGCGCGGCCTTGGCGTCGATGGCCAAAACGACGCATTGGGCGCCGAACACGTCCGCCAGCTCGCCCACCAGCTCCGGCCGGGCCACCGCCGCGGAGTTCACCGAGACCTTGTCCGAGCCGGCGTCGAGCACCCCCTGCGCGTCGGCCACGGAGCGGATCCCCCCGCCTATGGTGAACGGGATGAAGACCTCGTCGGCCACGCGCCGGGCCAGCTCGACCACCGTGTCGCGGCGGTCGCTGGTGGCCGTGATGTCGAGGAACACCAGCTCGTCCGCGCCCTCGGCGTCGTAGTGCGCGCCGAGCTCCACCGGGTCCCCCGCGTCCCGGATGTCCACGAAGTTCGTCCCCTTCACGACCCGCCCGGCGTCCACGTCCAGGCAGGGGATGACCCGCTTGAGGTGCATCAGCGCTTGCCGGTGAGCGCGGCCTGGCCCTCGGCCACGGTGAAGCGGTGCTCGTACAGCGCCTTGCCGACGATGACCCCGGTGAGGTTGACCTGGCGCAGCTTGTGCAGCTCCTCGAGGTCCTCGCGCTTGCCGATGCCGCCGGAGTAGATGAAGCGCCCGCGCACGGCGCGCGCGACGCGGCGCACCGTCTCCAGGTCGGGGCCCTGGAGCATCCCGTCGCGGTCGACGTCGGTGAAGACGAACGTGCGCACGCCGCGGTCCTGCAGGCGGTCGATGACCACCTCGGCGGGCAGGACGGTCGTCTCCGTCCAGCCGGCGGTGGCGACGTAGCCGCCGCGGGTGTCGATGCTGACCAGGATCCGGTCGCCGAAGGTGCTGACGACGTCGTCGAGGAAGTCCAGGTCGCGCAGCGCCGCGGTGCCGAGGATGGCGCGGTCGGCGCCCGCGTGCAGCGCGTCGCTGACCGCGCCGAGGCTGCGCAGGCCACCGCCGTACTGGATCGGCACCTTCAGCTCGCTGGAGATCCGCTGGAGGTGTTCCAGGCTGTGCGGCGTACCGGTCCGCGCGCCGTCGAGGTCGACGATGTGCAGGAAGCGCGCCCCGGCCTGGACCCAGCCGCGCGCCGCGGCCAGCGGATCGTCGTCGTAGACGGTGCGGGCGTCGAAGTCGCCCTGGACGAGGCGCACGGCCTTGTCCTCGGAGATGTCGATCGCGGGATAGAGGATCACGGTGCTACGGACAAAGTCGCGCAGATCCCGGCGAAGTTGCGCAACAGCGCCAGGCCGTGCGTCGAGGACTTCTCCGGATGGCACTGCGCGCCGAAGACGTTGCCGCGCTCCACGAAGGACACGAAGGGCGTGCCGTAGGCGCCGGCGCCGAGCACGATGGCCTCGTCGGCGGGCGCGGGCACGTAGGTGTGCACGTGGTAGAAGGCGGCGGGGTCGGGCAGGCCCGCGTTCAGCGGCGACGGGCGCACCCAGCTCACGCTGTTCCACCCGATGTGCGGGAGCTTGAGCCCCTCGGCCTCCAGGCGCACGTTGTGGCCCTCCAGCAGCCCGAGCCCCTCCGCCCCCTCGTGCTCGTCGGAGCCCTCGAACAGCAGCTGCATGCCCAGGCACAGCCCGAGGACCGGCACCCCGGCCGCGGCGCGCTCGCACACCAGCTGGTCCAGGCCGCGGGCGCGCAGCCGGCGCATCGCCTCGGGGAACGCGCCCACGCCGGGCACGACCAGGCCGTCGGCGCAGCGCAGCACGTCGTGGTCGTCGCTGAGCTCCGGGCGCGCGCCGACACGCTCGAGCGCCTTGACCACCGAGCGACGGTTGCCCATCGCGTAGTCCACGACGCCGATCACGTCAGCGTCCCCTTCGTGGACGGCACGCCGGTCTCCAGCGGGTCGATCGCCACGGCCATCCGCAGCGCGCGGGCGAAGGCCTTGAAGCACGCCTCGATGATGTGGTGGGCGTTGGTGCCCGCTCCCACGTCGAGGTGCAGGGTCAGCCGCGCGGCGTTGGTCAGCGCGCGGAAGAACTCCTCCAGCAGCTCGTGGTCGAACCCGCCGGTCTCCCCATGCGGGAGCGAGACCCCGCCGATGGAGCAGTACGGCCGGCCGGAGACGTCGATCGCGCACGTGGCGCGGGCCTCGTCCATCGGCACGACGGCGTGGCCGTAGCGGGTGATGCGCGCCCGGTCGCCCAGCGCCCGGTCCAGCGCGTGGCCGAAGACGATCCCCACGTCCTCGACCGTGTGGTGCGCGCCGGTCTGCAGGTCCCCGGTGGCCTGGACGTCGAGGTCCAGGCGCCCGTGGCGCGCGAGCAGGTCGAGCATGTGGTCCAGGAAGCCCACGCCGGTGGCCCGCGTGCCCGACCCCGTGCCGTCGAGGTCCAGCACGAGGCGCACGTCGGTCTCCTTGGTCTGGCGGGCCAGCTCGGCGGTGCGCGTCATCAGGGGCCATTCTCCCTGACGCGTGCCAGCATCGACTCCGCATGGACGGCGAAGCCCTCGGCGCGGGCGATCGGCGCGCCCGCGCGGGCGAGCGCGCCGGCGGCCGGGCCGACGTGGACCTCGCTGACGCGCCGGCGGAAATGGCTCGGCGACAGCCCCGAGGCGAAGCGCGCCGCACCGCCCGTGGGCAGGCAGTGGTTCGACCCCGCCACGTAGTCGCCGAAGGCGGTCGCGCCCGCCGCGCCCACGAACACGCAGCCGGCCGCACGGACCCGGGGGGCGAGCCGCTCGGCGCCGGGTCCCACGAGCTGGAGGTGCTCCGGGGCGAAGGCGTCGGCGAAGGCCAGCGCGGCGCGCAGGGACTGCGCGCGGACGAGCACGAACGCCGCGGGGTCGCTCGCCGGGCGCTCGGGCGCGAGCGCCTCGAGCTGTGCCGCGATCGCGTCGAGCACCGCGGCGTCGTCGGAGACGGCGACCATCGGAGCCCCGGGGCCGTGCTCGCCCTGGGCGAGCAGGTCCAGCGCGACGAGCAGCGGGTCGGCGGTGGCGTCGCAGAGCACGAGCACGTCGCTGGGGCCGTAGAAGCCGTCGATGCCCACCACGCCGGAGACCTGGCGCTTGGCCTCCTGCACGTAGAGGTTGCCCGGCCCGGCGATGACGTCCACGCGCTCGATGCTCTCGGTCCCCAGTGCCAGCGCGGCGATCCCGTGCGCTCCGCCCATCGCGTACATCTCGTGCACGCCGCACAGCGCGCACGCCCCGAGGATCACCGGGTCGATCGGCGGCGGCGTGAGCACGACGACCTCCTCCACCCCGGCCGCGCGCGCGGTGACCACGCCCATGACGACGGTGGACGGATACGGGGCCCGGCCGCCGGGCACGTAGACCGCGGCCCTCCGCACGGGGACCTCGCGCAGCACGACGCGCTGGCCCTGGGGCAGCGCGACCTCGACGTCGCCGGCGGTTCCCGCGTCGGCGACGATCGCGACGTTCGCGACGGCGAGCTCCAGGCCCGCGCGGACGTCGGGCTCCAGGTCGTCGGCGAGCGCCTCGGGCGCGACGCGCAGCGCGGGCGGCTCCACGCCGCCGGAGTCCAGGCGTGCCACGAGCTCGCGCAGCGCGGCGTCGCCTCCGGCCCGCACCGCCGCCACGATCTCGGCCACCGCGCCGCTGACCGACGCCGCCGGGGGCGCGAGCGCGCGCACCCGCGCGGCGGCGGCCGCCGGATCGGACCCGGCCTCGAGGCGCTCAAGACGCACGCAGGCGCTCCAGCATGGCGTCGATCGCAGGCGCCTTGAGCTTGTGGGCGACCGGGTTGGCGATCAGGCGCGCGGTGGACTCAAACAGCTCCTCGCGGATGACGAGGTCGTTCTCGCGCAGCGTCGTCCCGGTCGCGGTGAGGTCGACGATCGCCTCCACCAGCCCGGTCAGGGGGGCCAGCTCGACCGACCCCTTTACCTCGACGATCTCCGCCTGCCGGCCGGTGCGCTCGAAGTAGGCGGCGGCGGTCTTGGGGTACTTCGTGGCGACGCGCATCACCCCGAGGCGCCGCAGCGCCTCGGCGGAGGGGTCCGGTCCGTCAACGGTGGCCAGGATCATCCGGCACGCCCCGTAGCCGAGGTCCAGCAGCTCGTAGACGTCGCGCTCGGCCTGCTCGGTCAGCACGTCCTTGCCGGTGATCCCGACGTCGGCGGCGCCGGCCTCGACGTAGGTCGGCACATCGGAGGGGCGCATGGTCACCACGCCGACGTCGGCGAACAGGAGCTTGCGGTCGTTGGAGCGCACCTCGGCCGTGTCCAGCCCGAGCGCGTCGAGGCGGTCCAGCGTGTCGTGCAGCAGGGCGCCGCGGGGCACCGCGATCGTCAGGTCGCTCATGTGCGCTGCGCCTCCTCGCCGGCCAGCGCGATGTGCAGCCGGTCGATCCCCAGCGCGAAGCCGACGGCGGGCAGGGGGCGTCCGAAGCGTCCCAGCAGCTCGTCGTAGCGCCCGCCGCCGCCCAGCGGCTCGCCGAGCGCCGAGTCGTAGACCTCGAACAGCGCGCCCGTGTAGTAGCCGAACCTCCGGGCCAGGCCCAGGTCGAAGATCACGCGCTCGGCGACGGCGGGCGCCAGCAGGGCGTGGACGCTGCGCAGGCCGGCGACCGCGTCGGCCACGGGGCCGGGCGGCCCCTCGAGCACGTCGGCGCCGCCGCGCAGCTGCGGGACGCGCAGAAGCAGCCCGGCGTCGTCGCCGGCGAGGTCCAGGCCGGCGATCTCGCGCTCGAGGCCGACGAAGTCGCGCGCGACGAGGCCCTCCACGAGCGCGGCCCGCGCCTGCTCCGGGACGTCGAGGGAGCGCAGGAGCGCGGGGTACAGGGACGCGTCGCCCAGGCCGATCCGGTAGCCGCGCAGGCCGGTCGCGTCCAGCGCGTGGCACAGGACCCCGATCGCCTCGGCGGTCCCCGCGGGCGACGACGCTCCGATGAGCTCGATCCCCGCCTGCAGGAACTCGCGCATCTGACCGCGGTGCGGGCGCACGCCGCGGTAGGCGTGGGCGAAGTAGGAGAAGCGCAGCGGCGGCTCGGCGGTGGGGTAGCGCGTGGCCACGAGCCGCGCGATCGGCACCGTCATGTCGGTGCGCAGCGCGAGCACCTCGCCGTGATCGTCGAACACCCGGTAGGCGGGCGGCGCGCCCTCGCCGCGACGCAGCACGGTCTCGTACTCCAGCGCGGGCGTCCACACCTCGCCGTAGCCGTCGGACTCGAAGACCGCGCGGATCGCCTCGGTGATGGCGCGCAGCTCGCGCATCTCGTCCGGCAGCACGTCGCGCGTGCCCGAGGGAATCGGGTGGATCATCCGGGCGAACCTATGCCTACGCGTGGACGGGCTCGGTGGCGACCCGCTCGATGCGGGCGCCCAGGTCGCGCAGGCGTTCGTCGATGCGCTCGTAGCCGCGATCGATCTGGCGGATGTTGCCGATCTCCGAACGCCCGTCGGCGCACAGCGCGGCGATGAGCATCGCCATCCCGGCGCGGATGTCGGGCGACTCCAGGCGCTGGCCGCGCAGCCGCGACGGCCCGGTGACGATCACCCGGTGCGGGTCGCAGTTGGTGATGTCCGCGCCCATGCCGACCAGCTTGTCGGTGAACACCATGCGGGAGTCGAACATCCACTCGTGGATGAGCGCCGGGCCGGCGCACTGGGTGGCCAGCGCGATGGCGATCGAGGTCAGGTCCGCGGGGAACGCGGGCCAGGGACCGTCCTGCACCTTGATCTTGTGCTCGCCCACGTCGCGTTCCACCACCAGCTGCTGAGCGCCGGGCACGATGACGTCGTCCCCGTCGAGCTCGGTGTGCAGCCCCAGGCGATCGAAGACCAGGCGAATCATGCGCAGGTCACGCGGGAGCGTGTCCTTGATGCGCAGCTCGCCGCCGGTCGCGCCCGCCAGCGCCATGAACGAGCCGATCTCGATGTGGTCGGGGCCGACGGTGTGCTCGCAGCCGCGCAGATCGGCCGTCCCGGTGACGGTGAGCACGTTGGAGCCGATCCCCTGGATGTCGGCGCCCATCTTCACCAGCATGCGCGCGAGGTCCTGGACGTGGGGCTCGCAGGCGGCGTTGCCGATCACGGTCGTGCCCGGTGTGCGGGCCGCCGCCAGCAGCGCGTTCTCGGTGCCCATGACCGACGGCTCGTCCATGAAGACGTCGCCGGCGCGCAGCCCGCCGGGGGCGTGCAGCTCGATGTCGCGGCCGTGCTCGACGCGAGCGCCGAGCGCCACGAAGGCATCGAGGTGCGGATCCAGGCGGCGCCGGCCGATCAGGTCCCCGCCGGGGGGCGGCATGCGGGCGTGGCCGAAGCGCGCCAGCAGCGGGCCGGCGAGCAGGAACGAGGCCCGGATGCGCTCGGACAGCTCGCGGTCGACGTGGGACTCGGCGGTGAGGCCGGCCGCGCACAGCGCCACGTCGTTCTCCGCCAGGCGGGTCACCCGTGTGCCGAGGGCCTCGAGGATCGCCAGCATGGACTCGATGTCCTGGATGCCCGGAACGTTGCGCACCACGACCTCGTCCTCGGTCAGGACCGAGGCGGCGAGGATGGGAAGGGCGGCGTTCTTGTTGCCCGCCGGCACCACGGTGCCGGACAGGGGAACGCCGCCGTCGATGACGAACTTCTGCATGGGTACAGGGCGCCCGGGGGGTTTGCATCTGGCGCCCGGACGGCTCGGCTAGCCTAACAAGATGCCCCGTCAGATCCCCCGCGGCGAAGCCTGGTCGCTGCTCGCCGAATGGGTCCGGTCCGAGTCGCTGCGCCGCCATTGCCTGGCGGTCGAGGCCGCCATGCTGGCCTACGCCGAGCGCGAGGAGGCCGACCCGGAGCTGTGGGGCGTCACGGGGCTGCTGCACGATGCCGACTACGAGCGCTTCCCGGACATGGACGACACCATGCAGGGACATCCCCGGACCATCATCGCCGAGCTCGAGGACCGCGACGCCCCGCCGGAGATGGTCCGCGCCATCGCCTCGCACGCGGACTTCCTGGAGGTCTCGCGCGACAGCCCGATGGAGAAGGCGCTGTACGCGGTCGACGAGCTGTGCGGCTTCCTCGTCGCCTGCGCCTACGTCCGGCCGGAGGGCATCCGCGGGCTGACGCCCAAGTCGGTCTCCAAGAAGCTCAAGCAGCCCTCGTTCGCGGCGGCGGTCAACCGCGACGACGTGCGCCACGGCGCGGAGGAGCTCGGCGTCGAGCTCGACGCCCACGTCGCGTTCGTCATCGCGGCGCTGGAGGCGCGAGCCGACGAGCTCGGGCTCCTGGGGCGGGCAGCACCGGCAGGCTGAGCGCGCTCGGCCCGGCCGCGCCTTTCGGGGGGTGTGTCCGATAAGCCACGCTGGTCGTGGGTTTGTCGCCACACCCCTGCGTGGAGAGCCACCGCCGGGCGTCAGGCGCGCCAGCGGCCGCCGGCCTTCGCCCACTCCAGGAGGTGCTCGGGCCCGCAGAACGCGTCGCCGATCCGGTGCTCGCCGCGGTGGCGCACGAGCAGCACGAGGGCGTCGTCCAGCGGCCGCGCGCAGTAGGCGCAGCGGCCCAGGCCGTCGTCGTTGTCGGCGATGTCGCCCACCTCCCAGTGCGCGCCCTGGATGACCCAGGGGACGATGTGCTCCAGGCGGCAGAAGACCGCCCGCCGCTCGCCGGCGGGCTCCGCGGCGCGAAATCCCGACCCCTCCTCCACGTCCACGCCGCACCAGCTGCACACCTCGCTCACGGCGTGCAGGGTACTCGCGCGCCGGGACGCCCGGTGGCGTCCCGGGGGCGCGCGGCGCGGGCTCTCAGCGCCCGGCGTCCCCGCGATCGCGGTCGCCGGCGCTCGTGCGGAGGGTGTGGCGCGTGCGCCCGACCGGCAGGCCCGCGGCCTTGCGCCCGGGATCGCTCAGGCGGAGCCGGCGGCGGCGCGCGTTGAGCGCGCGCTGCACCCCAGGGTGAGCGTTCCGGAGATGAGAAGGGCCGCGAGGTTCACGCCGCGGTGGGTCAGCGAGCCGCGAAAGGACCGCCGATTGCCGCAGGCCGCCGCCACGCCCACGTTGGCCGCCGCCGGATCGCGGTGACCTTCGCGGTAGCTCCCCGCGCCGCGACTATTGCGCCTTGACGGCCTGGATATCGATGTCGAGCTTGACCCTGTCGCTGATCAGCAAGTTGCCGCTGCCGAGCACGGCGTTGAACTTCATGCCGTAGTCCGAGCGGCTGAGCTCGGCCGTGGCCGCGAGGCCGATGCGGGTGTTGCCGTACGGGTCGGCGTCCGAGCCGCCGATGTCGGCCGTGAGCGTGATCGGCTTCGTGACGCCGTGCATCGTCAGATCGCCTGTGATCTCGTATGTGTCCTCGTCCGTGGCCGTGATCGACGTCGACTGGAACGTGATCTCGGGGTAGGTGTCGACGTCGAAGAAGTCGGCCGATCTGAGATGGCCATCGCGCCCGCCTTCGTTGGTGTCGATCGCGGCGGCCTTCACCGTGCCGGAGGCGGTCGCCGTGCCGTCCTCGCCGATCCCGAACTGGCCGTCGAAGTCGTGAAACTCGCCGCAGACGTTCGAGATGCCGAGGTACTTGACGCAAAAGCCGACGCGCGAGTGCGACGGATCGACGTTCCACGTGCCGGTGGGCAGGGTCGTTGCTGTGGCGCTCATGGTGCTCTCCTTGAGTGGTGGTTGTGCGTGAAGGTCACGGCCGGGCCTCGAGGACGAGGTTGAACGGGGTCTCCGTCGCGCGCCGGAAGCGTGTGAAGCCGGCCTCGGTGACCACGGCGCGCAGCCGCGCCTGGCCGGCCTGGGCGCCGAGCGCCAGCCCGACTTCCTGTGCGCGCGAGGCCGGGGTGCAGATGAGCGTGGAGGCCGAGTAGAAGATCCGCCCGACCGCGTTGAGGTTCTCCTCGGTGCGATCGCCGGCCATCGGCTCGACGATCAGCCAGCTGCCCTCCGGTGCGAGGGACCCCAGCACGTGCGCGGCGGCGCCGACGGGATCGCCCATGTCGTGCAGGGCGTCAAAGACGCACACCAGGTCATAGCCCTCACCCGGGAAGTCCTTGGCGCTGGCCACCTCAAAGCGCACGCGATCGCCGACCCCCGCACGCTCGGCCGCGCGTCGCGCCGCCTCGACGGACTCGGCGTGGTAATCAAAGCCCACGAACTCCGAACGCGGGTAGGCCCCGGCCATCACGATCGTCGACGCGCCGTGCCCGCAGCCGATGTCCGCCACGCGCGCACCGGCCCGCAGCTTCTCCTCGACACCCTCAAGCGCGGGCAGCCACGACACCACGAGATTCGCGACATAGCCGGGGCGAAAGAACAGCTCGGTCCCGCAGAACAGGTCGCCGTCATGCTCATGCCACCCCAGGCCCTCGCCCGTGCGGAAGCGCTCGGTGATCTTCGGCTCGTCGCGCACACACGACGCCGCGATGTAAAACGCCCCGGGAAGAAACGTCGGACTCTCCGGATCAGCCAGACACGCCGCCTGCTCAGGCGTCAAAAAGAAACACTCGCCGTGCGCGTCGTACTCGGCATACCCGCTGGCCGCCTGCGCGCACAGCCACTCACGCACATAACGCTCATCGGTACCCGTCCGCGCCGCCAGCACCGCCGGCGTGACCGACTCCCCATCGCTCATCGCCGCGTACAGACCCAGCTTGTCGCCGATCAGCACCGTCGTCTGATGAAGCGCCGCGCCCAGATCCCCGGCGAAACGCCCCACGAACTCCTGCAGTCGCCCCTCGTCGAGGGCGCTGTCACTGGCAGCCATGTGTATCTCCTGAAGTCGCGGTGGCCTCCTGACAGCCAGGAGCATCCGCAGGCACCGTCAAGCGCACGTCAGGCCAGCGCCAAAGTACGGCGCGGTCGCGATGTGCTCTGTAGGCTCGCCCGATGCTGGTCGTCCGGCTGCTCGGCGGACTCGCGGTCACCGATGACGACGTCACACTGGCGGCCCCGCGCGGCCGCTGCGCGGGACTGCTGGCGTGGCTTGCCCTGCATCCTGGAATGCAGCCGCGCGGTCGCGTCGCCGCCCGGCTGTGGCCCGACGTCATGGACGAGAGCGCGCGACGCAGCCTACGCACCGCCCTGGGGGACCTGCGTGCCGAGCTCGGGCCGCTCGCAGCCCACGTGCTCGCTACGCGCAACGACGTCGGGCTTGGACCCGATATCCGCGTCGACGTCCTCGATTTCGTCGCCGCGGCCGCCGATGGGCGCCTGGAGGAGGCGCTGGCGATCGCGGCCGCGGGAGAGCTCCTGCCCGAGCTCGACCATGAGTGGGTGTACGAGGCCCGCGAGGAGCACGAGCGCCGCGTCGGCGAGGTCATCGAGCAGCTGGCGACCAACGCCGACCAGCGCGGCGACCGGGGCGCGGCTGTCGACTACGCGCGGCGCCTCCTCGCGCTCGACCCACTGTCGGAGGAGCACGCGCGCTCGCTCATGCGCCGCCTCGCCCTCTCCGACGACCGCTCGGCCGCGCTCGCCGTCTTCGAGCAGCACCGCGAGCGCCTGCGCAACGAGCTGCGCATGGCGCCTTCGGCGGCCACGCGAGCACTCGCCGACGACATCCGCGACGGCGGGGGGCCGGCTCCCGCCCGCCCGGCTGCGCCGGTCGTCGTCGCGCGCCCGTCGCTGCCCGGGCCCCTCGCGCTGGCGGCGGGTGCCGGTCCGCTCGTCGGGCGCGAGGACGAGCTCGCCGCGCTCAACACGGCATGGGAGGCGATCGCGGACGGCCTCCCACGCGTGTGCCTGATCACCGGCGAGGCCGGGATCGGCAAGAGCCGCCTCATCGCCGAGCTGGCACAGCAAGTCGCGGCCGCCGGCGCACCGGTGCTCTATGGCGCCTGCCATGAGAGCCCGCGCCCTCCCTACGGGCCGATCGTCGACGCGATCTCCCTGGACCTCCGCGGGCTCGACAAGGCCGCTGCCGGGAGCCGACTCGGCACGAGCGCCGGCGAGCTCTCGCGCATCATCCCCGACCTCCGCGACCGCTTCGGCGCGTCGGCATACGCCCCGGGCGAGAGTCCGCAGGGCGAGCAGATGCGACTGTTCGCCGCGGTCGGCGACTACCTCCAGCGCGCCGCGCTGCCGCGCGCTCTCGTCGTGATCGAGGACATCCATTGGGCGGCGTCGGGCACGCTCGCGCTGCTTGCCCACACCACCCGGACCGCCGCCGGCCCGATCCTCCTCGTGGTCAGCACCCGGGACGTCCCCCCGGACATGACCAGCGCGCTGTCGACCTTCCTCTCGGATCTCGGCCGCCATCCCGCGGTGCAGCGGATCGGTCTGTCCGGGCTCACAGAACCCGACGTGGAGGCGTTGCTGCGTGCCACCGCCGATCCCGCAGCGCTCGATGTCACGCGCACGGCGCGCATGCTCCACGGCGCGACCGGCGGCAGCCCGCTGTTCCTGCGAGAGGTCGTCCGCGAGCTACCGGCCGACGGCCTGCTGCAGACGGTTCCCCTCAGCCGGACCGTCCGCGACCATGTTGCGGCCCGCTTCGAGCGGCTTCCCGACGAGGACGGAGCGATGCTCGATGCGGCTGCCATACTCGGCGCAGAGTTCGAGGCGCGCGCCTGCGCACAGGTGCTCGACCGGCCCTTGCCGGACCTCCTCGATGCGCTGGACCGCGCAGCGGCCCTCGGCATCGTCGTAGCGGTCCCCGGGGCCGCGGGACGCTTCGCCTTCACCCACGCGCTTCTGCGAGAGGTCAGCTACGAGGCGATCCCGGCGGGCCGGCGCATGCAACTGCACCACGCCGCCGGCACCGTGCTGCGCGCCGCGGGCGCCTCCGTGACCGACCTCGCCCGCCACTTCTACGCGGCGGCCGACCTCGGCGATCGCAAGGACGCCTACACCTACGCCCGGCGCGCCGGCGCGCTCGCCCGCGAGCGCTTCGCGTTCGCCGACGCGGCCGTCTACTTCGAACAGGCCGCTCAGCTCGCCACGCGGCTGCCGGGGCTGACCGACCGCGATCGGTGCGACCTTGCCATCGCGCATGGCGAGGCGCTGCACCGGGCGGGAGACCCGGGCCACAAGGCGGTGCTGCTCGATGCCGCGGCGACCGCTCGGCGGCTCGACGACGCCGACCTGTTGACCCGCGCCGCGCTCGCCCTCAGCGAGCAGGGCTGGGTGACCTCGGGCGCAGGCGGCAACGACGTCGTCCAGGTGGCACGCGACGCGCTCGAGCGGCTGCCGGCCAGCGCTGCAGCGAGACGCGCGCGGCTGATGGCGATGATCGCGGCCGCGACCCTCATGGCCGACAAGAAGCAGGCGAGCGTGCTCGGAGCCGAGGCGCTCGCCGCCGCTCGCGGGTCCGGGGACGGCAATGTGCTCGGTGAGGTGCTCATCAGCGCGCACTGGGCCTGTTTTGACCCCCTGAACCTCGAGCAGCGCCTGGGCTGGGCGCAGGAGGCCCGCGACCTGGGCGAGCGCCTGCACAACCCGGTCGTCCTCACGCAGGCGCTGCGGATGCTGGGTCAGGACCTTCTCGAGTCCGGCGACCTCGCGGGTGCCCGTGACGCACTTGACCGCTGCGATCGGGTCGCCGAGGAGCTCGGCACCCCTTTCCTAAGCGTCTTCACGCCGGCGGCCGCGGCCACGCTGGCCGCACTGGCCGGGCGCATCGACGACGCTGATCGACTCGGCGACGACTGCTCCGCGCTCGCGCGCCGCATCGGGGCCAACCCGCCCGCCTTCGTCGGGGCGGGCCTCACCGGGCTCATCGAGCGCGGGCTGTGGGAGCGTGGTGTTGCGACGCTGAAGCCGCTGGTCGAGCGCACGGGCCGGTTCCCCATGCACCGCGCCGCCCTCGCCATGCTCCAAGCGCGCCTGGGAGAAGTCGACGTGGGCCGCCGGGAGCTGCGGCACTTCACCGAGATGGATTTTGCGACCCTGCCGCGGACCGCCCACTGGTTCCCCGGCATGGTGATGCTCGCCGACGCCGCGAGCTGGCTGCGTGACGCCGACGCGGCGGCCCGCATCCGCGAGCTGCTCGAGCCGGTGAGCGGGCGCACCGCGTGGAGCGTGTTCACCGCCCTGTGGCCGATCGACATCGCCCTCGCGCAGCTCTGCGTCGTGCTCGGCGACCACGCCCGGGCTCACGACTACCTCGATGCCGCCGAGGAGACCTGTGAGCGCAACGACCTCCCCGCCCACCGGGTGCGCGTCGAGCTGTACCGGGCGTGGGCGCTGCGTGACGCCGGGGAGACGGTCGACGCGGGTCCCGCCGTCGCGGCCGCGGAGACCTCGCCGTGCGCCGGCATCGCGCGGGAGGCGCGCCTGATGGGCCTCGCGCATTGAGTCGGGGACACGCTGCGCGACGCAGCGGCTCGCGGCCCTTACGGTGCCCGCCCCTAAACACGGACTCGCCGACGCCGGGTCCCACCACCCGATCGACTCGGCGGAGCGCGCGCGGACGTCCCGGGATCGCAGCAGCGCGTTTCGCTGCCAGACGACCGGCAGCGCGGGCACCAGCGACGATCCAACGCAGCTTCGCCCATCGCTCGCGCGGCGCTACACGGGACCACCAGCGAGCGCGCCCGCTCGAAGGAACTCGTCAGCTGCAGATCGCGTAGCGCCCGACACGTTCAGAGTGAAGTTCGACCCGGATGCAGCGAGATCGATCCGTCATGGTCGATGAGGCGGATCCCCGGCTCGATCCAAGCGATGCAAGAACCGTTGCAACGTCCGCAGGCCCTCGTAGCTTACGAACACGTGTTCCGGTCGTCACACACCACCCTCCTCGCCAAGATCCGCCGGGCCGGCGCCTGGATGAAGGCCTTCGCGCTGCTCGAGGACACGCCGGTCGCCGCGCCGGCGCACCCGCACCGCAGCGGCCTGGTCGCGCCGGCGCGGGACCGCCGCCCCGGGGTCGTCGCCGAGGCGCCGCACGCGTGCGTCAGCCCCATCGGCGGCGCTCGCGCCGGCACACACGCCTCCAACGCAGAACGGGCCGCCCAGAGGGCGGCCCGTCACTGAAAGAACCGGCGGCGTCCTACTCTCCCGGGCCCTTGCGGGCCAAGTACCATCGGCGCTGAGGGGCTTAACTGCTCTGTTCGGAATGGGAAGAGGTGTCTCCCCCTCGCCATAGCCACCGGAGAACGTCGAGAGTCCTCCGCGGCCCTTCAAAACTGCACAGTAGCCTTACACACGGGTATCAAGAAGTCATCCGTCAAGCCCTCGACCCATTAGTACCGGTCTCCTTCGCGCGTTACCGCGTTTCCAGATCCGGCCTATCAACCTGGTGGTCTACCAGGGGTCTTACTCCCTCATGGGGATGGGAGAGCTCATCTCAAGGCCGGCTTCCCGCTTAGATGCCTTCAGCGGTTATCCGATCCGCACGTAGCTAACCTGCTATGCCCTTGGCAGGACAACAGATACACCAGAGGTGCGTTCATCCCGGTCCTCTCGTACTAGGGACAAATCCCTTCAACTCTCCAACGCCCACGGCAGATAGGGACCGAACTGTCTCACGACGTTCTGAACCCAGCTCGCGTACCGCTTTAATGGGCGAACAGCCCAACCCTTGGGACCTACTTCAGCCCCAGGATGCGACGAGCCGACATCGAGGTGCCAAACCGGGCCGTCGATGTGGACTCTTGGGCCCGATAAGCCTGTTATCCCCGGCGTACCTTTTATCCGTTGAGCGACGGCACTTCCACTTGCTACCGCCGGATCACTAAGACCTGCTTTCGCACCTGCTCGACCTGTCGGTCTCGCAGTCAAGCTCCCTTGTTGCCTTTGCACTCTGCGCACGATTTCCAACCGTGCTGAGGGAACCTTTGTGCGCCTCCGTTACATTTTGGGAGGCGACCGCCCCAGTCAAACTACCCGCCTGGCACTGTTCACCGCCCGGATTCACGGCGCGGTGTTAGAAACACAATACATCAAGGGTGGTATCTCAAGGGTGGCTCCACGCCAGCCGCAGCCGGCGCTTCAAAGCCTCCCACCTATCCTGAGCGAGATGCACCGCATTCCAATACCAGGTTGTAGTAAAGGTGCACGGGGTCTTTCCGTCTAGCCGCGGGTACTCGGCATCTTCACCGAGACTGCAATTTCACCGAGCCCCTCGTTGAGACAGCGCCCAAGTCGTTACGCCATTCGTGCAGGTCGGAACTTACCCGACAAGGAATTTCGCTACCTTAGGACCGTTATAGTTACGGCCGCCGTTTACCGGGGCTTAGCTTCGGTGCTTCGGGCCGAAGCCCTAACACCTCCACGTAACCTTCCGGCACCGGGCAGGCGTCAGCCCCTATACGTCGTCTTTCGACTTAGCAGAGACCTGTGTTTTTGGTAAACAGTCGCTTGGGCCTATTCACTGCGGCCCCCTCGGGCTCCGCGCGCAAGGCGCTTCACCCTACCGGGGCGCTCCTTATCCCGAAGTTACGGAGCAATTTTGCCGAGTTCCTTAACGAGGGTTATCTCGATCACCTTAGTATTCTCTACTTGCCCACCTGTGTCGGTTTTGGTACGGGCACGCGCAACCTCCCTAGAGGATTTTCTTGGAGGTATGGCGTCAGGGACTCGCCGGCTTAGAGCCAGCTGGCATCGCGCCTCAGGTTATGCGGCCCCGCATTTCACTGGGGCCACCCCTACACGCTTACCCCAGGACGACCATCGCCTGGGCTCCCCTAGCCTTCCTCGTCTCCCCGTCGGTCAGACGGTCGCGACGTGGTACAGGAATATCAACCTGTTGGCCATCGACTACGCCTTTCGGCCTCGCCTTAGGTCCCGACTAACCCTGAGCAGACGAACTTTACTCAGGAATCCTTGGGCAATCGGCGGAGGGGATTCTCACCCCTCTTTCGTTACTCATGCCGGCATTCTCACTTCCCAGGCCTCCACGGCTGGCTTACGCCGCCGCTTCACGGGCCTGGGAACGCTCTCCTACCGCGCGATCCGAAGATCGCACCCGCAGCTTCGGTGACTAGCTTGAGCCCCGTTACATTATCCGCGCCCGAACACTTGACCAGTGAGCTGTTACGCACTCTTTCAAGGGTGGCTGCCTCTAAGCCAACCTCCTGGTTGTCTGTGCACTCGGACATCGTTTGCCACTTAGCTAGTACTTTGGGACCTTAGCTGGCGGTCTGGGCTGTTTCCCTTTTGACGCTGAAGTTTATCCCCCAGCAACTGACTCCCGGAGTAGACGTGATGGTCTTCGGAGTTTGCCTGAAGTCGGTAACCTGGTAAGGCCCCTAGTCCAAACAGTGCTCTACGGCCACCACGCATATTATCCGAGGCTATACCTAAATATATTTCGGAGAGAACCAGATATCACTTGGTTTGATTAGCCTTTCACTCCGACCCACAGGTCATCCGCCCAGTTTTCAACCTAGGTCGGTTCGGTCCTCCACGAGGTCTTACCCCCGCTTCAACCTGCCCATGGGTAGCTCACCAAGTTTCGGGTCTAGCGCCCACGACTCGTGTCGCCCTATTCGGACTCGCTTTCGCTGCGGCTCCGCTCATCGCTTAACCTTGCCGTAGACGGCTAACTCGCCGGCTCGTTATGCAAAAAGCACGCGGTCACATCACAAGGATGCTCCCACCGCTTGTAGGCACGTGGTTTCAGGTACTATTTCACTCCCCTTCCGGGGTACTTTTCACCTTTCCCTCACGGTACTAGTCCGCTATCGGTCACCTAGGAGTACTTAGCCTTGGAGGGTGGTCCCCCCAGATTCAGTCCGCGTTTCACGGGTGCGGACCTACTCAGGAACATCTGACGGAAGGCCATGCGGTTTCGTCTACGGGACGGTTGCCCTCTTTGGTGCGCGGTTCCACGCGCTTCGACTACCACATGACTTTGTAACTTCCGCCAAGCCGGTCACGGCTTGGAACAGATGTCCTACAACCCCGGGTGCGCAACGCGTGACCGCTTACACGCATCCGGTTTGGGCTGATCCCCTTTCGCTCGCCACTACTCAGGGAGTCTCGGTTGATTTACTTTCCTCGGGGTACTGAGATGTTTCACTTCCCCCGCTTGTCTCTACCCGGCCTATGTGTTCAGCCGGGAGCGACGCCGCATTACCAGCGCCAGGTTTCCCCATTCGGGCATCCACGGGTCAAAGGCTATTCAGCGCCTAACCGTGGCTTATCGCAGCCGTTCACGCCCTTCATCGACTCTAGGTGCCAAGGCATCCACCATGTGCCCTTACTATCTTGACGGTGATCGAACCCTCCGCCTTCGCGGTGGTTCGGTGATACCCGTTGCCGCCGTGCTTATCGTCACGGCGACGTTTGGCTACTGTGCAGTTTTCAAGGGCCGCAGGAGGCGCTCCGCGGGACTCGCGGACCGGTCTCTCAAAACTCAACAGCATGCACCGGCCCAGCTCCACGGGATGCGGAGGAGGGCCGGGCCAGGTTCGGTCGACGTACTAGGCCGCACGGTCGGTGACCGTCACATCGAGCCGATCGCGACGAAGGCGATCGGCCGGCGACGGCGCCGTGCCGTACGGGCCCCTCGAGGGGGCTCCCTAGAAAGGAGGTGATCCAGCCGCACCTTCCGGTACGGCTACCTTGTTACGACTTCACCCCAGTCACGAGCCCCACCTTCGACGGCTCCCTCCCTTGCGGGTTAGGCCACCGGCTTCGGGTGTTGCTCACTCCCGTGGTGTGACGGGCGGTGTGTACAAGGCCCGGGAACGTATTCACCGCGGCAGTGCTGATCCGCGATTACTAGCAACTCCACCTTCATGCAGGCGAGTTTCAGCCTGCAATCCGAACCGAGACGCGTTTTGAGGGATTCGCTCCACCTCGCGGTATCGCAGCCCTCTGTGCGCGCCAATGTAGCACGTGTGTAGCCCTGAACATAAGGGGCATGATGACTTGACGTCATCCCCACCTTCCTCCGGTTTGTCACCGGCAGTCTCGCATGAGTCCCCAACTGAATGCTGGCAACATGCGACGGGGGTTGCGCTCGTTGCGGGACTTAACCCAACATCTCACGACACGAGCTGACGACAGCCATGCACCACCTGTGAAGGTGCCCCGAAGGGAAGCCGTGTTTCCACGGCGGTCACCCACATGTCAAGCCCAGGTAAGGTTCTTCGCGTTGCGTCGAATTAAACCACATGCTCCGCTGCTTGTGCGGGCCCCCGTCAATTCCTTTGAGTTTTAGCCTTGCGGCCGTACTCCCCAGGCGGGTCACTTAATGCGTTAGCTTCGGCACGGAGGGAGTCGACACCCCCCACACCTAGTGACCATCGTTTACGGCGTGGACTACCAGGGTATCTAATCCTGTTTGCTCCCCACGCTTTCGCGTCTCAGCGTCAGTACCGTCCCAGTGAGCTGCCTTCGCCATTGGTGTTCCTCCTGATATCTGCGCATTTCACCGCTACACCAGGAATTCCACTCACCTCTTCCGGACTCGAGCCCGACAGTATCCACCGGCATTCCAGGGTTGAGCCCTGGACTTTCACAGCGGACTTATCGGGCCGCCTACACGCGCTTTACGCCCAATGATTCCGGACAACGCTTGCCCCCTACGTATTACCGCGGCTGCTGGCACGTAGTTAGCCGGGGCTTCTTCTGAAGGTACCGTCACCCAAGACCGCTATTAACGGCCCGGGCTTCGTCCCAACTGAAAGGGGTTTACGACCCGAAAGCCTTCTTCCCCCACGCGGCGTTGCTGCGTCACGCTTTCGCGCATTGCGCAAGATTCCCCACTGCTGCCTCCCGTAGGAGTCTGGGCCGTGTCTCAGTCCCAGTGTGGCTGATCGTCCTCTCAGACCAGCTACGCATCGTCGCCTTGGTGGGCCATTACCCCACCAACAAGCTAATGCGCCGCGGGCCCATCCCGATGCGGAGGCCGAAGCTTCCTTTGGTCCGAAGACCACATCCGGTATTAGCCCGAGTTTCCTCGGGTTGTCCCGGTCATCGGGGCAGGTGACCCACGTGTTACTCACCCGTTCGCGGCTTTGCACCAGGGCAAGCCCTGGTTCGTCGCTCCACTTGCATGTGTTAGGCACGCCGCCAGCGTTCGTCCTGAGCCAGGATCAAACTCTCCGTGAAGAACTGCTGAGGTCGGCTCGAGGCCGGCCTCGTCACGTAGAGCGTGTCATGACCATGTGCGGTGCGCACGTACACCGTGGCACCGCGATCGTGACGGGTTCATTCTCAGGTCCTCCGCGCGAGGCCGGCGACCCGAAGGTCGTCGACGTCCGAGCGGAGGCTCGAACCTGGACGCACACCGGATCGCTAGATGCTCGATCCAGGTGCGCATGCTGTTGAGTTTTCAAAGACCGACGCGCGTCCGAGTGGAGGGGTCTCCTCCAAGCTCTGCGCTGAGCGGCCGCCGAGGCGGACCGCAGACAGGACGCGCCAGTATAGCGCTCCGATGGGGCCACGGAAGGCCGCCGACGAAGCACGAGGGACCGGCGCAGCGGCAGTATAGACACCGGCGCCGGACGGCACCCGCCCCCTGCCCGATCCCCGCGCCACGCAGGGGGCTACGCGGCGCGGCGCAGGCGGCGGAACTGGCGCCGCCCCACCTGGAGCACCGCGCCGTCCAGGCGCTCGGGCGCGACGTCCACGTCGCCGGCCCCCAGCGCCTCCCCGTCCAGTCGCACGGCGCCCTGCGCCAGCAGCCTGCGGGCCTCCGAGCGCGAGCCGCCGAACGCCCCGGCGATGAGCGCCGGGAGGTGGACGGCGCCGTCGGCGACGTCGAAGGACGCGTCCTCGATCTCCTCGGGGATGTCGCGGTCGACGACGACGCGCTGGAAGTGCCCGGCCGCCTGGTCGGCCGCCTCCGGCGAGTGCAGCCGCTGCACGATGCGCCCGGCCAGGGCGTGCTTGGCGTCGCGCGCGGACGCGCCGGCGGGCAGCTCCTCGCCGAGCAGCAGGCGGTACCAGTCGCCCATCGCGGCGTCGGGGAGGCTCAGCGTCTTGCCGTACATCTCCTCGGGGGCGTCGGTCACGCCGACGTGGTTGCCCAGCGACTTGGACATCTTCCGGGCCCCGTCCAGGCCGGTCAGGATCGGCACGGTCAGGACGACCTGCTCGTCCACGCCGAAGGCGCGCTGCACCTCGCGGCCGAGCAGGAGGTTGAACTTCTGGTCGGTCCCGCCGAGCTCGACGTCGGAGCGCACCGCGACCGAGTCGTAGGCCTGCATGAGCGGATACAGCAGCTCCAGCACCGAGATCGGCTCGCGCGCCGCGTAGCGCTGGGCGAAGTCGTCGCGCTCGAGCAGCTGGGCCACCGTGGTCGTGCGCGTGAGCGCGAAGAGCTGCTCCATGTCCATGTCCAGCCACTCGGAGTTGTGGCGCAGCTCGACGCGCTCGAGGTCGAGCACCTTCCCCGCCTGCTCGGTGTACGTGCGCGCGTTGGCGTCGATCTCCTCGCCCGACAGCGCGGGCCGGGTCGACGACCGCCCGCTGGGATCGCCCACCCGCGCGGTGTAGTCGCCGATGATCAGCACGACGACGTGCCCGCGGTCCTGGAACTCGCGCAGCTTGCGCAGGACCACCGTGTGGCCGAGGTGCACGTCGGGCGCCGTGGGATCCAGGCCCAGCTTGACGCGCAGCGGCCGGCCCTCCGCGAGCTTGCGCTCCAGCGCGCCGGACGGCAGGCAATCGACCGCGTCGCGGGCGAGGAACGCGGCTTCGGACTGCTCGGGGGCCATCGCGCCCAATGCTAGAGTCCGGCTCGCTCGAGAGGGGCTACCGCCGCCGCCCCCGACCTTCGAGCGTGCGCCCCGGACGACGCGCGCGCTTGCCCCGCCACGCCCCCCATGAGCGACCCAGATCGCCCCGACATCACGGCCCTCCCGCCTCTGGGCCGGCCCCGCCTGAAGAAGCTCCGGCTGGCGCTGATCCTGGCTGGACTGGGCCTCCTGGCCATGGTCTCGACGCTGTTCGGGATGATGATGGCGGTCGCCTCCGACCTGCCCGCGCTGGAGAACCGCAGGGAGTTCAACTCGGCGCAGAACTCGATCCTGACCGACGTCCACGGCCGCTATCTCGCGACGCTGGCCAACCAGGGGCGGATCATCATCCGCTCCGACGACGTCGCGCTGGCGATGCAGCACGCGATCATCGCCATCGAGGACCGGCGCTTCTACGAGAACGAGGGCGTCGACCTGCGCAGCATCGGGCGCGCGGCGTGGGCGGACCTCACGAGCGGCCGGGCGGTCCAGGGCGGCTCGACCATCACGCAGCAGTTCGTCAAGAACGCCACGCGGGCCGCGAGCAAGCGCACCGTGCTCGAGAAGCTGCGCGAGGCCGCTCTGGCCTACCACCTCACGCGCAAGTGGTCCAAGGAGAAGATCCTCACGCAGTACCTCAACTCGGTCTACTTCGGCAACGGCGCGTACGGGATCGAGGCGGCGGCGCGGACCTACTTCGGCGACGACGTCAACCACCGCGGCTGCGGCTCCCAGCAGCGCCGCTGCGCCGCGGAGCTCAAGCCGCACGAGGCTGCGCTCATCGCCGGGATCGTCGCCTCGCCGAGCGGCTACGACCCCGTAGCGCGCCCGGGGGCGGCCAAGCGCCGGCGCGACCTGGTGCTGCGGCGGATGAACGAGCAGGGCTACCTCATGCCCGCGGAGTACCGCCGCGCCGTCAGCGAGCCGATCCCCGCCGCCGACACGATCAAGCCGCCGCAGGTGCGCTCGGCCACGAAGTCCTCGGGCTACTTCACGAGCTGGGTGCGCCAGCAGCTCATCGAGCGCTACAGCGCCCGCCGGGCGCTGGAGGGCGGGCTGCGGGTGCAGACCACGCTGGACCTCAACCTCCAGGGCCTCGCCGAGCGGGCCATGCGGGCGTGGCTCGCGCCCGGCGGGCCGTCGGGGGCACTGGTGGCCATCGACAACCGCTCCGGCGAGGTGCGGGCCATGATCGGGGGCCGCGACTACGCCAAGGCGCCGTTCAACCTGGCCACGCAGGCCCGCCGCCAGCCGGGCTCGGCGTTCAAGCCGTTCGTGCTGGCCACGGCGCTGCGCCGCGGGATCTCGCCCGCCTCCACCTGGATCTCGCGCAAGCAGATCATCGACGTGCCGCGCAGCTCCGAGCGCTTCGTCGTCAACAACTACGAGGACAACTACTCGGGCGTCAGCACGCTCGCCCGCGCGACGACCTTCTCCGACAATGCGGTCTACGCCCAGGTCGGCATCAAGGTCGGCACCCGGCGCGTCGCGCGCACGGCGGTGCGGATGGGCATCCGCACGCCGGTGTCGCGCAACTACGCGATCACGCTCGGCGCGCTGGAGGAGGGCGTGACCCCGCTGGACATGGCGCACGCCTACCAGACCTTCGCGACGGGCGGCCAGCGCGTGTCCGGCACGCTGGGCACCGGCCGCGACGGCCCCGTCGGCCTGCGGCGGGTGACCCGGCGCAACCGCCGCGCCGACGTGTTGGATCGCAACCGGCGCAAGCGCCGCCGCGTGCTCCCCCAGGGAGTGGCCGACACCACGACCAAGATCCTCGAGTCGGTCATCGAGGTGGGAACGGCGCGCGTGGCCGACCTCGGGGAGGTGCGTGCGTGGGGCAAGACCGGGACGACCGAGAATTACGGCGACGCCTGGTTCGTCGGCGCGACGGACAAGCTCACCGTCGCGGTCTGGGTGGGCTACGCCGACCGGCTGAAGGCGATGGAGACCGAGTACCGCGGCGGGCCGGTCGCCGGCGGCACCTTCCCCGCCGAGATCTGGCAGGACTTCATGCTCGGCGTCGTGCAGCGCGAGACCGAGCGCGTCGAGAAGGCCTGCGCGGCGGAGAAGGCGCGCGAGGCCGAGCGCGCGACCAAGCGCGAGGCCGAGGGCCTCGAGCCGCGTGAGGCGCGGCGCTCGCGCGCCTGCATCGAGGCCGGCCTGGCCCCCGATCCCGACGCCCCGCCGCCGGCGGCCGCGACGGCCGAGCCGGAGAAGGCGGTCAAGGAGGGCGAGGACGACGGGGAGGGTGACGACGGCGAGGAGGAGGCCACGGACCCCGCGCCTCCGGCCGACGGGACCGGCGGCGCGGACGGCACGCCCGCGCCCGCGCCCGCCCCGGCCCCGGGGACGCAGGCCCCGGTGCCCGGGGCCCCCGCGGCCCCCGGGGAGTCCGGCGGGGCCGCTCCCGCCGCGCCCGGGGCGACCCCCTAGCTGCGGAGCCCGCTCAGAACGGCCGCGTCGTGCTGGGCAGCTCCACGGGACGCGGGCGCGAGACGTGCGGGTTGCCGCCGGCGCAGAAGCGCCAGCGCAGGTCAGCCGCCTTGGTGATGCCGATGCGCGGCCCGGTCACGATGCGCGCGGCCGCGCGCCCGCGCGGGGGCGGGCCGAGCCGGACCGGGCCGTCGAGCAGCGACGTGCCGTCCAGCGCCACGTCGATCCCCAGCGCCTGGGTGAGCTTCCCCGGCCCCGAGCCCAGCGCCGTCTCGGCCTGCACGCCGCGGCGGGCGCGCATGAGCTCGATGCCGGCCAGCGGCTCGATCGCCCGGATGAGCACCGCCGCACCGACGCCCTCGGGCTCGACCACGACGTTCAGCAGGGCGTGGATCCCGTAGGAGCGGTAGACGTACGCGCAGCCCGGCGGGCCGAACAGCGTGCGGGTGCGCTGGGTGAGCCCCGCGTAGGCGTGGCAGGCCGGCTCGGTCTCGTGGTAGGCCTCGGTCTCGACGATGACGCCCGCCGTCTCCCCGTGGGTCACCGTGCAGCCCAGCAGGGTGCGCGCGGCCTCGACGACGTCGAAGCTCAGGGCCCGCCGATGGACGGCCCCGGGGGCCTGCGGGGAGATCTCCAGCGGCGGGGGATCCGCGCTCACAGACCCAGCGCCCCCCGCGCCGCGGCCAGCTGCTCGCGGACGCGCTCCAATGCGGTCCCGCCCTGGCTGACCTTGGACTCCAGCCACGCGCTCGGCTCCAGGGCCGCGCGGACCGCGGCGGGGTCCAGGTCCTCGCTGGCGGCGGTCAGCTCGGCGTCGGTCAGCTCCGCCAGGGCGCGGCCGGAGTCCACCGCGGTGCGCACGAGCCCGCCGACGATCCCGTGCGCCTCGCGGAACGGGACGCCGCGGCGCACCAGCAGGTCGGCGAGGTCCGTCGCCGCGATGATGTCGTCGGTCGCCGCGGCGGCCATGCGGTCGCGCACGAAGCGCGCGCCGGCGACCATCCCGGTCGCGGCGGCCAGGCACAGCTCGAGCGCGTCGACCGTGTCGAAGAGGTGCTCCTTGTCCTCCTGGAGGTCCTTGTTGTAGGTCAGCGGGAGGCCGTGCAGCACGCCGTGCAGCGCGGTGAGGTGCCCCACGATGCGCGGGGCCTTGGCGCGCAGCAGCTCCGCGGCGTCGGGGTTGCGCTTCTGGGGCATGAGGGAGGAGCCCGAGGTCCAGGCGTCGGGCAGCACGAGGAAGCCGAACTCCTGGCTGGACCACAGCACGAGCTCGGCGCCCAGCCGGCTGAGGTGCGTCGCGCAGGTCGCTGCGGCGCTCAGGTAGTCCAGGACGAAGTCGCGGTTGGAGACCGCGTCGATGGAGTTCTCGGCGACGGTGGCGAAGCCGAGGTCCGCGGCGACGGCGGGGCGGTCGGTGACGAAGTTCACGCCCGCCAGCGCGCCCGCCCCCAGCGGGAGCGCACGGGTCTGGCCGACCACGAAGGCGAAGCGCTCGCGGTCGCGCAGCGCCATCCACACGTAGGCGAGCAGGTGATGGGAGAGGTACACCGGCTGCGCGCGCTGCAGGTGCGTGTAGCCGGGCAGCGGCCAGTCGAGGTGCCGTTCGGCGCACTCGATCAGCGCGCCGGCGAGGTCCTCCACCGCGACCACGGCGTCCATCGCCGCCGCGCGCGTGAACAGCGCCACGTCGGTGGCCACCTGGTCGTTGCGCGAGCGCGCGGTGTGCAGCCGGCCGCCCGCGGGGCCCGCGAGCTCGGTCACCCGGCGCTCGATCGCCATGTGGATGTCCTCGTCGTCGCCGAAGGGGAACTCGCCGGCACTCAGCTCGCGCTCGACGTCCTCCAGGGCGGCCAGCAGCGCGGCGCGGTCGGCCTCGCCGATGATCCCCTGGGCGGCGAGCATCCGCGCGTGCGCGCGCGACTGGGCGACGTCGTGGGGCCACAGCCGCCGGTCGACGTCCAGCGACGCGTTCAGGCGCCGGAACACGGGATCCTGGGGCTCGGAGAAGCGCGACACGGCGCCGATGCTAGATGGTGGTGGGCGGTGCTAGTCCTGCCCCAGCGCGCCGCGCAGCGCGCCGGCCACGCGCTCGATCTGATCCTCGGACAGCTCGGGGAAGAACGGCAGCGCCACCGAGCGGGCGCCGACGTCCTCGCAGACGGGGAACTCGCCCTCCCGGTGACCGAACGTGTCGCGGTAGTAGGTCATGAGGTGGATGGCGGGCAGGTAGGGCTTGGACTCCACGCCGCGCTCGCGCAGCGCGCGGATGACCGCGTCGCGGTCGCTGGAGCGCGGGAGCTGCACGACGAACACGAACCAGCCGCGCCGGTCGCCGCCGGCGTCCGCGCAGGGCAGGTCCAGCCCCTCGATGCCGGCGAGAACGGCCCGGTAGGTCGCCGCGACCCGGGCGCGCGCCGCCAGCGCCACGTCCAGCCGCTCGAGCTGGGCCAGGCCGATCGCGCACGCGACATCGGGCAGGCGGTAGTTGAAGCCCAGCCGGTCGTGGTCCAGCCAGTCCATGTCCGGGGCCCGGCCCTGGTTGCGCTCGGAGTCCACGCGCCGCTTCAGCCGAGGATCGGCGGTGATGACCATGCCGCCCTCGCCGGTGGTGATCTGCTTGTTGGCGTAGAACCCGAAGACCGACAGGTTTCCCCGGGCGCCCACCGGCGTGCCGCCGGCGTGCACCGCGCCGAGCGCCTCGCACGCGTCCTCCACGATCGGCAGTCCCAGGCGCTCGAAGGCGGGCAGGTCGGCCGGGTAGCCGAAGATGTGCACCGGCAGCAGCGCGGTGGTGCGGTCGGTGACGGCGGCGGCCGCCGCCTGCGGGTCGAGGTTCAGCGTGCGCGGGTCGATGTCGGCGAACACCGGGCGGGCGCGCTCGAACACCGGGGCGTTCGCGCTGGCCACGAAGGAGAACGGCGACGTCACGACCTCGTCCCCCTCGGTCACACCGGCGGCGCGCAGCGCGAGGTGCAGGCCCGCGGTGCCGCTGGAGACCGCGCTGGCCAGCAGCGGCGTCTCGGACTGCAGCCGGGCGGCGAACGCCCGCTCGAACTCCGGCAGGCGCGGGCCCAGCGACAGCCGGCGGGAGCGCAGCACCTCGATCACCGCCGCCTCCTCGGCCTCGCCGACGACCGGCCGGGCGAGCGGGATCTCGTCCAGACGGCTCCCGGCCTGGGTCACGCGCGCGGCCGCGCCGCCGTGGAGCCCGCCCGCGGCACGCGGCCCGGCTGCTCGGAGAACTCCAGCGAGTCCACCAGCGCCTGCCAGGACGCTTCGATGAGGTTCGTCGAGACGCCCATCGTGCCCCACACCTCGACGCCGTCGGAGGCGTCCACGGCGACTCTGATGATCGCGTCCGAGCCCTTGGTCTCGTCCAGGATGCGGACCTTGAAGTTCACGAGCTCGATCTGGCGCAGGTGGGGGTGGCTGGTGGAGATCGCGGCCCGCAGCGCCCGGTCCAGGGCGTGCACCGGGCCGTTGCCCTCCGCCGTGCGCACGTAGCGCTCGCCGTCGACCCAGATCTTGATCGTGGCCTCGGTCTCCACCCGGCCGTCGGCGCGCTGCTCCACGATCACCCGCCAGGACTCCAGGCGGAACAGCGGCTCGTAGTCGCCGGTCTCCTTGCGCATGAGCAGCTCGAACGATCCGTCGGCCGCCTCGAACTGGTAGCCCTCGTGCTCGAGCTGCTTGACGCGCTCGACCAGCCGCCCGCCGGTGGCCGCGTCGAGGTCCAGGCCCGCGCCCGCCGCCTTCTCGGCGATGGTCCCGCGGCCCGAGAGCTCGGAGACCAGCAGGTCGCGGCGGTTGCCCACCAGCGCGGGATCGACGTGCTCGAACGTCGCCGCGTCGACGCGCACGCCGGCCACGTGCAGGCCGCCCTTGTGCGCGAACGCGTTGCGCCCGACGTAGGGCTGGTTGACGTCGGGGTTGAGGTTGAGCAGCTCGTCGACGAAGTGCGCGGCCTCGGTGAGCTTGGCCAGCCGCTCGGGCTCGAGCACCTCGTGCCCCAGCTTCAGCTGCAGGTTGGCGATGATCGAGACGAGGTTGGCGTTTCCGGTGCGCTCGCCGACCCCGTTCATCGTGCCCTGCACGTGCGTCGCCCCGGCCTGCACGGCGGCCAGCGTGTTGGCCACGCCGCACTCGGCGTCGTTGTGGCAGTGGATCCCCACCCGCGCGCGGTCGCCCAGCGCCGCCACCGCCGCGGCCGTCGCCTCGGCGACCTGGGCGGGCAGCGACGAGCCGTTGGTGTCGCACATCGCGACGGTCTCGGCGCCGGCGCCCGCCGCGGCGCCCAGGCAGGCCAGCGCGTAGCCCGGGTCGGCGCGGTAGCCGTCGAAGAAGTGCTCGGCGTCGTAGACCACGCGCTTGCCGGCGGCGACCAGGAGGGCGATTGAGTCGGCGATCATCTCCAGGTTCTCGTCGCGGCCGACCTTCACCACCTTCTCGAGGTGCAGGCTCCACGTCTTGCCCACCAGCGTGCACACCGGCGCGAAGCTGTCGGCCAGCACGCGCAGCCCGGCGTCCTCGGCGGCGGGCACGCCGCGGCGGCGGGTCATGCCGAAGGCGGCCACCTCGGAGTGGGCGAACGTCTCCTGCGCCAGCAGCGCGAAGACCTCGAGCTCCTTGGGGTTCGAGGCCGGGAAGCCCGCCTCGATCACGTGCACGCCAAGCTCGTCGAGCTTGCGCGCGACGCGCACCTTCTCCAGCGCCGAGAGCGACATCCCCTCCCCCTGCATGCCGTCGCGCAGGGTGGCGTCGTAGAGCTGGATCGAGGTCATGTGCGCCGTGGGCGGCGGCCGCCGTGCCGCCGGGGGCTCATGCCACCTTCGCCCCGCGGCGCACCGGCACGGGGTCCAGCCACTCGCGGTAGCGCTCGGTGCGGCCGTGCAGCGCGTCGTCGAAGGCCTTCTGCACGGCGACGGTGACCTCGCCCGGCCGGCCGGTGCCGATCGCGTGGTCGTCGATCTCGCACACGGGCACGAGCTCGGCGGCGGTGCCGGTCATGTAGACCTCGTCGGCCAGGTACATCTCGGCCCGGGCGATGTCGCGCTCGACCACCTCGATGCCGAGATCGCGGGCGATCTGGATCGCCGACTTGCGGTTGACGCCGTCGAGGATCGACGCCGTCTGGGGCGGCGTCAGGATCCGGCCGTCGGTCACGACGAACAGGTTCTCGCCCGATCCCTCGCAGACGTGGCCGTGGTCGTCGAGCAGGATCGCCTCGTCGTAGCCCGCCTTCAGGGACTCGATCTTGGCCAGGACGCTGTTGAGGTACTGGCCCGAGGCCTTGGCGTGCGGGATCAGCGCGTCGGGGCTGATGCGCCGCCAGCTCGAGACCTTGGCGCGCACGCCGGTGAGCTTGCTGTCCTCGCCGAGGTAGGCGCCCCACTCCCACACGCCGATGGCGACGTCGACGGGGAGGTCGAGCGGGTTGAGGCCGAGCTGCCCGTAGCCGCGGTAGGCGATGGGCCGGATGTAGCAGGAGCGCAGGCCGTTGCGGGCGATGAGCTCCAGCGTCGCCGCCCGGATCTGCTCGATGCCGTAGGGCAGCGGCATGTAGTACAGCTCGGCGGACCTGCGCAGCCGCTCGATGTGGTCGCGGTGCCGGAAGACCGCAGGCCCGATCTCGGTCTCGTAGCAGCGGATGCCCTCGAAGACGCCCGTGCCGTAGTGCATGCAGTGCGTGAGTACGTGAACCTTGGCGTCCTCCCAGGCGACGAACTCCCCGTTCATCCAGATGAGGTCCGCTTGCTTCACGTCTGCTCCTAGCGATGGTCGAGGGCGGGTCCCTGCCTCGATTCTAGGGGGGCGGAGCGCGGGCGGCTACCCGCCGCCCGGCGGGCCGGTGGGGCCCTGGTCGCCCGGATCGCCGCCCGGCACCCCTCGCCGCTGGGGGGTGCCGGCGGGATCCGCCTCCCCCAGCCGGCACAGGCGCATCTGCAGCTGCAGCGCGCTGAGCCTGGCCAGCCGGGCGTCGTCGATCGACGAGCGGTCGCACTCGGTCTGCACGAGCAGGCGCTCGACCGGCGTCTCCTCGCCGGCCTTGGGCGGCACGCCGGTCTCGCGGGGGCCGCCGCGGACCGTGGAGATGCGCACCCGGCTGACCGGCGTGTCGGTGAAGATCCGGCGCACCATCGCCTGCTGGTCCTCCAAGATGCGCCCCCCGCCCGGCAGGCCGCTGGCATAGACGACGTCGCACGCCGGCGCGCCGTCGCAGCGCACGCGGCGCAGGTAGGGGCGCAGGAAGCGCTCGACGTCCGTGCTCTCGGCCTTCGGGCGCCCCGAGCGCTGGACGATCCGGCCGACGCGGCGCTCGAGAGCGGTGCGAGTGACCGGCTGGCGCTCGCTGGTCGTCCGCACGTCGGCCTCGAAGACGTCCTCGCCGTCGTCGCCGCCGCCGCCGCCCAGGAGCAGCACCAGCGCCACGGTGTAGGCGGCCACGACGCCGAGCGCGACCCCGGCCTGGGCGGCCGGGTGCAACCCCCTGAATCTCTTCCACGCCCGCTTCACGGCCGGGCGATGCTACTGCCCTGCGCCGCACGCACCCGCCCAGCGTCGCACTCTGGGGCGGGCGTGTGAAAGCATCGCGCCTCTTCTGCGTCAGGGGAGGAGCATGACGAGCACCGCCGTACGAGCTGGAGTCCGTTCCCGCATGCGCGACATGGACGCGGGAACGCTGGCGGCGTTCGCGTTCGGCTACCTGCTGGCGATCGCGCTCCTCGCCGCGCTGCTGCACAACGGCGGCATCTGGAACGTGCTGGCCAACACGCGCCTGCTCAGCCCGCTGATCGACGGCGGGATCATCGCGCTCACCGACGCCGACAGCGGCCTGCTGGTCCCCGAGGGCGTTCCCGACCTGGAGTTCTACGTGGCCTCCCAGGACCACGTCGATTGGCTGCTGGTGGGCCTGGCGGGCCTGCTGTTCGTGGGCATCTGGTCGCTGCGGGCGGTGCAGTTCCACGGCCTGGCCCGCTTCGCGGGGCTCGAGGGCGGCTTCGGCGACCACGCGCGCGCCTTCTTCTACGGGCACGGCCTCGCCCGGCTGCTGCCCTACCGCGCCGGCGACGTCGGCACCGCCGCGGCGCTGGAGGGCCAGGGCGTCCCCTTGGAGCGCGCCGCGCAGGTCATCGACCTCGGACGGGGCTTCATCGTCTTCGAGGTCGTCGTCTTCGCGCTGATCGGGCTGCTCTCCCAGGGGGTGACGACCTGGGCCGGCGAGATCTTCTGGCCGTCGCTCATCCTGCTGGGCGCCTACCTGCTCACGCGGCGCGGGCGCTCGCGCGCCGAGCGCCGGGCCGCGCGCCAGGAGCGGCTCACCGAGGCGCGGCTCATGCTCCGCGCGCTGGCCTCGCGCCCGCGCCTGCTCCTGCGACTGGCCGCGCTGTCGCTGCTGACCTTCTTCCTGGTCGAGCTGGTCGCCTACACCATCGCTCAGGCGTTCACGTCGGCCAACGTGATCATCAACGTCGAGTTCGGGGTGATCCTGATGGGAGTCGTAGGCGGCTACGTGGCGACGCTCATCCCCGTCACGCCCGGTGGCATCGGGCAGTGGGAGTGGGGCATGGCCTCGGCGCTGTACGTCGGCGGGCTGGGCTTCCCGGAGTGCGTCACGCTCGCGGTGCTCGTCACCGTGGTGCGCTACGTCGCGGGCGGCCTGCTCTTCGCCGCGCTCATGCTCGGTCCCGGCGTGGAAACGTCGATCGGCCGCGTCCTGGACCTCTACGGCGGACGCGAGGGCACGGCCCGCGCGTCGGTCCCGGCCGGTGTGAGCGCATGAGCGTCACCGAGTCCAGGCCGGCCGACGGCGCCGCGACCGCCCTCCCCGAGCTGCCCCCCGCCCGCCTTCCCGCCGCTCCGCCCGCGGACCTGCTGCTGCCGCGGGCGCTCGTGATGGGCGCCGTCCTGTTCGGGATCTACCTGCTCGACCAGGCCGCCAACGTCCTGCTGGACCTGTGGCTGCTCGAGAGCCTGGGCTACGAGGACGTCTTCTGGACGAACTTCCAGGCCGCGGCGATCATCTTCGTGCTGTGCGCACTGGCCTTCGGCGCGGCGGTGGCGGTGCCGGCGCTGACGCTGGGCCGGCTGGGACGCGCCGGGCGGCGCCGCGCGCTGCTCGTGGCCGGGCTGGTGGGGACCTACGCGGGCTACGTCTACC
This sequence comes from uncultured Solirubrobacterales bacterium, assembly GCA_963825515.1. Classification (GTDB taxonomy): domain Bacteria; phylum Actinomycetota; class Thermoleophilia; order Solirubrobacterales; family Solirubrobacteraceae; genus CADCVQ01. Next base: position 359,380 of record CAWGTI010000001.1, read on the forward strand.
TGCACCGCTTCCCCAACTACCTGCTGGCCTTCAACGGCCGCGAGTTCGGCCGCGAGGACCCCGCCTTCGGCCACGACATCGGCTTCTACGTCTTCGACCTGCCGGCGATCTGGACCACGCTGCACATCCTGACCGCCCTCGCGCTGGTGGGCCTCGCGTCGTCGGTCCTGTTCGCCTGGCTGGGCCGCAGCCACGCGCCGGCGCCGGACGGGGTCGGGCGGGCGCTGGGCTTCGTCGGGCACGTGTCGCGCCCGCTCACGCTCGGCTTCGCTGTGTTCCTGGGCCTGATGCTCGCGCTGGACACCTACTTCCGGCGCTACAGCCTGCTCACCCGCGACAACTACGACTCCTCGATCCCCAACGGGGCCCAGGTCCTGGACGTGACCGGGTTCTTCTCCAACAAGAACGCGATCCTCGTCGAGGCGATCGTGCTGGTGGCGACGGCGGTGATGGTGACGCTGCGCCTGCGCACGGCGCGGCGCGCGGTCACCGGCGCGGGGCCCGCGACATGGCGCCCGGCGTTCACCCGCGGCGCCCTGGCCCTGCTCCTGCTCCCCGGCCTCTCGCTGGACATCGGCTTTCGCTCCGCGGTGGCGCTGCGCGACCAGATCGAGGTGACGCCCAACGAGCCGGTCGTGCAGTACCCCTTCATCGAGCGCCACGTCCAGGCCACGAACACGGCCTACGGCATGGACCGGGTGGAGACCAAGCCGTTCACGCCCAAGGGGCCGGGCGACCCGCTGCCCGACCTCGAGCGGATCAAGGCCTCCCCGACGTTCAAGAACCTCCCGCTGTGGCCCGGATACAACTCCTTCCTGGAGCGGCTCATCGACCCCGAGTACGTCGACCGCCTGTTCCTGCGGCCCGGGCCCGACCTGGACACGACGATCTACGGCCCGACCCTGGCCACCTTCCAGCAGCAGGAGAAGCTGCGCCCCTACTACGACTTCATGGACGTCGACACGGTCCGCTACCGCCCCGGCGGGCGCCCCGGCCTGTTCGCCAGCTCGGCGCGCGAGCTGCCGCTCGTCGAGCCCAAGCCGTGGCTGGCCTGGTGGGGCCAGAGCTTCGTGGTCTTCACCCACGGCCACGGGCTGGTCATGGCGCCGGTGGGCCAGTCCGACGACAAGGGCGAGCCGACCTACGCCTCCAGCGGGATCCCCACGCGCGTGACCGACCCGGCGCTGAAGCCCGCCAACGAGTCGCTGTACTACGCCGAGGGCGCCGGCTCGATGGCCTACTCCAACCTGCGCGAGATCCAGGAGCACGACCGGCCCACCGACCAGGGCCGGGAGCAGATCACCTTCGACGAGGACGTCGACGCCGGCGTCAAGCTCGACTCCTGGTTCAAGCGCGTCGTGTTCGGCTGGAAGAGCCGGCAGTTCGTGGACATCGTGGCGTCCGACCTCATCAACGAGGACTCGCGGGTGCACTACTACCGGACCCCGCTGGAGCGCGTGGAGCACCTCGCCCCGTTCCTCTACAACGACACCGACCCCTACGCGGTCAACCGCGGCGACGGCATCAGCTGGATGGTCAACTCGATGACGACCAGCAACAACTACCCCTACAGCGCGCGGGGCGAGCTGGGCGACAAGTCCGACCGGCGCACGCCCACCCGGCGCCCCACGCGCTGGATCAACTACGTGCGCGACTCGGTGAAGACCACCGTCGACGCCTACACGGGCCAGATCAAGCTCTACAAGTTCGCCGACGAGCCGATCGTGAACACGTGGTCGGACATCTATCCCGACCTGTTCGCCGAGAAGGAGCAGATGCCGGCCGAGCTGCGCGACCAGGTGCAGTACCCGCCGCAGCTCTTCCACATGCAGTTCGACGACATGTACATCTACTACCACCAGAAGGAAGCGCTGCAGTTCTTCAGCCAGGAGGACGTCTTCGACGACGGCGACGAGGTGGTGGGACCGGTGCTGGAGGGCGGGCGCGGGATCACGTTCTCGATCGAGCCGTACTACTGGCTGCCCGAGACCGGGCGCGACCTGCCCCGCTCCTCGAGCCCGACGCAGTTCGCGATGTCGATGGTCTTCACCCCGGAGAACGCGCTGAACCTGCGGGCCATCGCGACCGCCTACATGGACGGCGAGGACTACGGACGCCTGTCGCTGCTGGAGATCCCCAAGGGCCGGTTCTTCCCGGGCCCCGAGCAGGCGGACACCGCCATCGACCAGGACCCGTTCATCTCCCAGCAGCTGGGCCTGTGGCAGCGCCAGGGCCTGGAGGTGATCCGCGGCCACACCACGCCGCTGGTGGTCGACGGCGACGTCATCTACGTCGAGCCCCTGTTCATCCGCTCCGAGCAGAACCCGCTGCCGCGGCTGGAGCGCGTGATCGTCGTCTTCCGGGGCAAGGCCTACATGCAGACGACGCTCGACCAGGCGCTGACCGCGGCGCTGAAGCCGGGGGCGCAGTTCCCCATCCGGCCAGGTCCCGAGCTCGGCGGCGAGCCCGCGTTCGACGCGCGGGGCCGGCTGGTGACCCCTGGTCCGGCCGGCGAGGAGCGCACCGCGCCGGGGAGGTGAGCGGGGCGGGCGGCCACTAGTGCGTGAGGTCGCCGCCATCGGGTCGCTCGTGCTGACGCTCGGGCTGGTGCTCGCGCACCCCCGGATCGGACGGACGCGCCAGATCGAGGTCGGCCCGGCGCTCTCCGTCGCGGCCGGCGTCGCGCTGATGGTGGCGCTCGGCCTCGTGCACCTCTCCGATGCGCGCGACGCGGTCGACGTCCTGTGGCGGCCGATCCTGGCGATCGCCTCGATCATGATCACGACCGCGGCGGCCCTGCGCCTGGGGGTCATCGACGGGGTCGCGGCGCGGGTCTTCCCCCGCGCCGAGGGCTCGGCGCGGCGGCTGTTCGCGCTCGTGTTCCTGACCAGCGCCGCGACGTCGGCGATCCTCAACAACGACGCCGCCGTGCTGCTTCTCACGCCCCTGGTCGTCACGCTCATCCGCGGCGCCTACCCCGACCGGCCCGACCTCGTGGTGCCGTTCGCGTTCGCGGTGTTCATGGCCGCGGGCGTCGCGCCGCTGGTGACCGCCAACCCGATGAACCTGATCGTGGCCGACTACGCCGGCCTGGACTTCAACGAGTACGCCGAGCGGATGCTGCCGATCTCGGTCGCCGGGTGGGCGGTCACCTATCTGGTCCTGGACCGGGTGTTCCGGGGCCGGCTCGCGGAGGCCACGGCCGATCCAGCGGCGGTGCAGGTCCCGGTGGCGGCGCCGTGGAGCGCCGCGCAGCGCAACGGGCTGATCCTGGTGCTCGGGGTCCTCGGCGCCTATCCGATCGTGTCCTACCTCGGCGGGTCGGTGTGGGCCGTCGCGGCGGCGGGGGCGCTGGCCGGCGTGGCGCTGTGCGCCGCGCACCTGCGCACGTCGCCGGCCGAGGTCGTCGGGCGCGGGGTCTCGTGGGAGATCCTGCTCTTCCTCTTCGGGGTCTTCGTCCTCGCGCTCGGGCTGCGCAACGCGGGCGCGGTGGAGTGGCTGACCGACCTCTACGACGGCGCCGGCACGTGGGTCATCGGGCTGACCAGCGCGCTGGGCTCCGCGCTGATCAACAACCACTCCATGGCGCTCACCAACCTGCTGGCCATCGACGCCGTGCCCGGCTCGGGCCAGGCCGACTACCTCGCCGCGCTCATCGGCGGCGACCTCGGCCCGCGCCTGCTGCCGATGGGCTCGCTGGCCGGCCTGCTGTGGCTGGCCTCGCTGCGGCGCCTGGGCGTCGAGGTGAGCCTGGGTCGGTTCGTCGCGCTGGGCGCGGCGGTCACGATCCCGTCGCTCGCGGTCTCGCTCGCGCTGCTGGCAGTCCTGACGTGAGAGGGGCACCCCGCGGGCGCCCCTCCCATCCGTGAATGTCTTCGCCCGCCTCTACGGGTTGACGACCGTGATGCCGCCGCCGAAGACGCAGCGGTCGTCCTCGCCGCTCTTGTCGTTCTCGTCGTCGTCGGGGTAGTTGGACTGCTGGTTGTCCGGCGTGCCCTGGCCGAGGACGTCGATGCCGGCGTACCCGGCGAACATGACCTCGGTTCCGCCGGACAGGGCGATGTACGCGGACCCGGCGATCATCGTGGCGACGAACTCGTGGGTCGGGCCGTTGTTGTTGACGATCGAGTTGTCGGCCTCGCGGACGGAGAAGCCCTCGTTCTCCTCGGGGCGGAACGTGGCCAGGATCTGGTGCTGGCCCTCCCCGCCGAGCGCGCCCTCGGCGCCGGCCTGGCCCATTCCGGGCGGGATGTTGCCGTGCGAGCCGTGGATGCCGCGGTGGATCATCGTCTCGCCGGTGGCGTTGTGGGAGACGAGGATCTTCGCCTCGTCGTTGCCCCGCTCGCTGTCGTTGAACGGCTCACCCGGCATGCCCTCGCGGCAGATGCCCTCGAAGGTCAGCGGCCCCACCTGGGCGAGCACGATGCGCTGCGTGCTGCCCTCCCTGGCGGCGACGTCGGCGGTCAGGTTCGAGGGCAGCGTGTGCGGCGCACGCTCGCCGTCGTTGATGTTCGCGAAGCCCGTGTCCAACGTGACGCGCGGGACCCGTATGAAGGTCGAGCCGCTGGCCGGCACCCCGGTCTGGGCAACGGGCGGGACCGTCGGTCCCGGGCCGATGCGCACCTGCTGGCCGGAGAAGTGGCAGTTGAGGTTGTCGCTGTTGACCCGGGCGGTCCCCAGGCAGGTCACCAGGTAGTACAGCCCGTCGGCGAGAGTCGCCGGAAGCCGCAGCGTCACCCGGCGCGAGGTCTCGCGGCGCGCGCGCAGGCGGCCGAAGTTCGCCTGGCGCGACGGGGTCGCCGTCACGCGGCGCCCGAGGTCGTCCTGGCTGAACCGCCGGCCCAGCGAGAGGTAGAAGTTGATGCGGTTTGCGCCCGCCGTGGTCGTGCCCTGGTTGCCGATCGTCACGCTGGCCCGGAACTGCCCGTTGCGAGCCGACTGGTCGGGAGGTTCGCTGGCGAAGCTCGTGACCAGCTTGGCGCGGGCCTCCGCGCCGGCCGGGAGCGCTCCTGCGATGAGCAGGACCGGGATCACCAGCAGGGGAATACGCCTCACCATGCGCCGCACCTTGCGCTCCTTTCGCGGACCTAAACCGCATTAGCGTATGCGCGTTGTCACGGTCAGTCAACCGTGGCGAGCGCCGCTGGCATCCGAAGGTACGGCGACGACCGGACAGGTAGCGTGGGATCCGTGCTCGCCCGCCTCCTGACGGTCTTGCTGCTTGCCGTGGTCGGATTCGCCGGTTGCGGCGGCGGCGACGGCGACGGAAAGGGCGCGGGGCGGCCCGGCGACGACGCCGGCCCCGGACCGAGCGCAAGCGGCGCGCCCGTCGACGCCACGGGCGAGGAGGCGGCGTACGCCGAGGCCGTCTCCTTCTTCCAGGACGGCAACTTCGACCAGGCGATCGCGTCCATGCGCTCCCTCGGCGACTACCGCGACGCTCGCGCCCGGCTGCGCGAGTTCCGGCGCGTCGCGGCGCGCCGGACGCTCGCCGTCGCGCGCAGCAAGCTGCGCACCGCACCCCAGGCGGCCGTGGCCCAGGCCGAGACGTCGCTGCGCTACCGCCCCACGAAGGAGGCGCGTTCGTTCCTCACCCGAGCGCGGGCGGCGCTGCGCCGGTTCCAGCGCCGGCAGGAGGACGACCTGGACCGGGGGACGGATCCCGGCAACGATGCGGGACCGCCCGCCGGCGAGGGTCCGCCTGAGGGCGAGGGAGGGCCGCCGCAGGGCGGCGGCCCGCCGTCGGGGGCGGGGGCGTCCTCCGGCTCCTGACCGCGACCGGCGGCGCGCGCCGGTCGGGACGGCCGGTCAGGCCAGACGGTCCAGCACGGCCTGCGTCGCCTCCGCGGTGGTCGCGTCGCCACCCAGGTCGCGGGTGCGCAATCCCGCCTCCAGTGCGCCGTCGACCGCCGCCTCCAGCGCCACAGCCTCGGTCTCGCGCTCCAGGCCGTGGCGCAGCATCAGCGCCGCGGAGAGGAACATCGCCAGCGGGTTGGCCGCGCCGGTGCCCGCGATGTCGGGCGCGGAGCCGTGCACGGGCTCGAACAGGCCCGGGTCCCCCGGCTCACCCAGGGACGCGCTGGGCAGCATCCCGATCGAGCCCGTGAGCATCGCCGCCTCGTCGCTGAGGATGTCGCCGAACAGGTTCTCGGTGACGATCACGTCGAACTCGGCCGGCCGGGCGACGAGCTGCATGGCGGCGTTGTCCACCAGCACGTCGCCGAGCTCGACGTCGGCGAACTCCTCGGCGTGCACGCGGTGCACGACCTCCCGCCACTGGCGCGAGGTCTCCAGCACGTTGGCCTTGTCCACGCTGGCCACGCGGTTGCGACGGGTGCGCGCGGCGGCGAAGGCGACGCGCGCGATGCGCTCGACCTCGGCGACGGAGTACTCGCACAGGTCGCTGGCGCTGGTCGCCGTGCGGGTCTTGGCGCCGAAGTAGATGCCGCCGGTCAGCTCGCGCACGACGAGCAGGTCGGTTCCCTCGATGCGCTCGCGGCGCAGCGGGCTTGCGTCGTAGAGCGCGGGGAGCGGGCGGACGGGGCGCAGGTTGGCGAACAGCCCCAGGCCCTTGCGCAGGCCGAGGAGACCCTGCTCGGGGCGCGGAGCGCCGGGATCGGTGGTATCCCAGCGCGGCCCGCCCACCGCCGCGAGCAGGACCGCGTCGGCCTCGCGGCATGCGGCGAGCGTCGCGTCCGTCAGCGCGACGGCGTGGGCGTCGATCGCGGCGCCGCCGAACGACGTGCTCCTCGAAGACGAGGTCGTCGCACACGACGCCCAGCACCTCGAGCGCCGGGGCCATGATCTCGGGCCCGATGCCGTCGCCGGGGAGGGTGACGATGGTCGGCATGGCCGACGGACCTCTACTCGGTCGATTCCCGCACGAGAGCGCAGCGCCGGCGCCCCCACGCCGGCCGCAGACCGTGAACGTCCGTTTCCTCCCGCCATAGCAGGGACATATGGACGTTCGGCCGGGGCAGCAGACGTGAGCGTCCGTTTCTCCCCGCTATAGGGGGGACGAATGGACGTTCACCGCCCAGGAGCTCCGAGGAGACGGTCATGGACGAAGCTCGGCCTCGGGCGCCACGGGTCTTGACTCTAGCCCCGCCGGGCCACGATGTTCAGCCGCACGTAGTCGAAGGTCGGCGGATCGCCCAGGCGCGCGAGGACCGCGTCGACGAAGGCGTCGTGGTCGGCGGCCGGAAGGCGCTCGAGGTAGGGGCCGAGGCAGACCGTGTGCAGGTAGTCCCGCGGCGTCTCGGGCTCCACGCGCGACGGCCTCAGCCAGCAGCGGACGTCGACGAAGCCCGCGGCGTTCAGGCGCTCCTCGGTCCGCTCGGCTGACGCGAAGTTCCACGGCCCGCTCCAGCCCTCGAGGTGGCGCTCCAGGCCGCCCTCGCCGATGACCGCGCGGGCCACCGCCTGCAGCGCGGCCACGTTGCCGGCGCCCCCGCACTGGGCGCACAGCCGGCCGCCGGGACGCAGCGCGGCGGCGAGCGCCGCGAACAGCGCGTCGTGGTCGGCGATCCAGTGGAAGACCGCGTTGGAGAACACGGCGTCGACCTGCTCGCCGGGGCCCAGGCGCAGCTGCGCGAGATCGGCCTGGCGCACGTCGGCGCGCGCGCCGAGCTCGGCGCGAGCGCGCGCGACCATCTCCGGCGAGCTGTCCACCGCGATCACCCGGCCCCGGGGCAGGCGCTCGAGCAGCAGCTCGGTGACACGGCCCGACCCGCAGCCGGCGTCCAGCACGGCCTCGTCCCCGCTCAGCTCGAGCCGGTCCAGCACCTCTCCCGCCCAGGCCACCTGCGGACCGGAGACGCGGTGGTAGGCGTCGGCGTCCCAGTCGCGGACCGCGCCGGCCATCACAGCGACGTGGTGACCGGCCCGGGACGCTCGCGGTCGCGCTCGTAGGCCGAGATCGCGTCGTCCTGGGCGAGCGTCATCGCGATGTCGTCCAGCCCGTTGAGCAGCCGGTGCTTGACGTCGGGATCGATCGCGAACGACGCGGCCCGCCCGTCGAAGCGGATCTCCTGGGCCTCGAGGTCGATCTCGGCGCGCTGGGCGGCCATCAGCGCGCGCACCTCCTCCTCGGTCAGGGCGATGGGCAGCAGCCCGTTCTTCGTGCAGTTCGACGCGAAGATGTCCGCGAAGGACGGCGCCACGATCGCGCGGAAGCCGTAGTCCTCCAGCGCCCACGGCGCGTGCTCGCGGCTGGACCCGCAGCCGAAGTTGCGCCCGGTCACGAGAATCGGGTTGCGCGGAAGGTCCCAGCCGGGCTGCTCTGCCCAGTCGTGGAACAGGAACTCGCCGAAGCCGGTGCGCTCGACGCGCTTGAGGAACTGCTTGGGGATGATCTGGTCGGTGTCGACGTCGGCGCGGTCCAGCACGCTGATCGCTCCCTCGAACCTGACGATGGGTTCCATGGTGGTCACCTCCGCGGGGCGTCCGGCCCCGCGGTCTGAGAACGGCCGCCGGCCTGCGGCCGTCGGTGAACGGTCGGGCTGCGCCCTCCCTCCCCCCAGTTCCTGATATCCACGAAGTGGCCCTCGATCGCCGCGGCGGCGGCCATCTGCGGCGAGACGAGGTGGGTGCGACCGCCGCGGCCCTGGCGGCCCTCGAAGTTGCGGTTCGACGTCGAGGCGCAGCGCTCGCCGGGGGCGAGCGTGTCGGGGTTCATGCCCAGGCACATCGAGCAGCCCGCGCCGCGCCAGTCGAAGCCGGCGGCGCGGAAGACCTCGTCCAGGCCCTCGCGCTCGGCCTGCGCCTTGACCTGCTGGGAGCCCGGGACGACCATCGCGTGCACGCTTCCCGCGACCCGCCGGCCCTTGACCACCTCGGCGGCCGCGCGCAGGTCGCCGATCCGGCTGTTCGTGCACGAGCCGATGAAGATGCGGTCCAGCGCGATCTCCCGGATCGGCGTGCCGGGGCGCAGGTCCATGTAGGCCAGCGCGCGCTCATCGCCCTCGGTGGCCGGCTCGGGCACCGCGTCGCAGACCCCCGCGACCATGCTCGGGGTCGTCCCCCACGTCACCTGCGGGCTGATGGCCGCGGCGTCCACCGCGACCTCGCGGTCGAACGTCGCGCCGTCGTCGGTGCGCAGCGCGCGCCACTCCTCGGGCACCTCGATGCCGGCGTGCTCGGCCACCCACGCGAACGTCGTGTCGTCGGGCGCCACCATTCCCCCCCGGCCGCCGGCCTCGATGGTCATGTTGCACACGGTCATCCGGCCCTCCATCGACAGCGCCTCGATCGCCGGGCCCGCGTACTGGACGACGTGGCCCGCGGCGCCGTCCACGCCGATCTGGCCGATCGTGGCGAGGATCAGGTCCTTGGCGGTCACGCCGAAGCCGAGCGCGCCCGCGTAGGCGATCCGCATCGAGCGCGGCTTGGACTGCACCATGCACTGGGTGGCCAGCACGTGCTCGACCTCGCTCGTCCCGATCCCGAAGGCCAGCGCGCCGAACGCGCCGTGCGTCGCGGTGTGGCTGTCGCCGCAGACGATCGTCATCCCGGGCTGCGTGACGCCGAGCTCGGGGCCGATGACGTGCACGATCCCCTGGCGGTCGGAGCCCAGCGAGTAGATCGGGATCCCGAACTCAGCGCAGTTGCGCTCCAGGGTCTCCACCTGGACCCGGCTGAGCTCGTCGCGGATGCGCGCGGCGATCGGCGTGCCGTCGGTGGGCACGTTGTGGTCGGCGGTGGCCAGGGTGCGGTCGGGCCGGCGGACCGAGCGGCCGGCCAGCCGCAGCCCGTCGAAGGCCTGCGGGCTCGTGACCTCGTGGACGAGGTGCAGGTCGACCCACAGCAGCCCCGGCGCGACCTCGTGGGCGTTCCAGATCTTCTCGAACAGCGTGGTGGGCATCGGTCAGCTCCTGCGTAGGCCGGCGCTGACGACGGCCAGCAGGACCGCCTCGTCGTCACCGGGGTTCTCGAAGTAGTGGGCCAGGTCGGCGTCGAAGGTCACGCAGTCCCCCACGGCCAGCGCATGGCGCTCGCCGTCGACGTGCAGCACGACCGATCCCTCCTGGACGAGCGCGCTCTCGCGGCTGCCCGCCTCGTGCATCGGCGGGTCGCCGGGGCCGCCGGTGACCGCGCCCGGCGCGAGCGTGTGGCGCGACAGCTCCGAGCGCTGGCCGGGCAGTGGCGGGGTGAGGATCTCGGCCTGATGGCCGCCTCCGGCGCTGGGGTTCCCCGGCCGCCGGTCCTCCACGCGGACGATGCTCACCGTGCCGCCCTCGTCCAGGCGCAGCAGCTGGGACAGCGTCAGCTCCAGGCCCGCGGCGATCCGGGCGGCGACCGCGAGCGTCGGGCTCGTCTCCCCGCGCTCCACCTGGCTGAGCATGGGAGCGCTGACCCCCGACCGCTCGGCCAGGTCGCGCAGGCTCAGGTCCATCGCGTCGCGCAGTGCCCGCACGCGCGGTCCGATGAGGGTCGGGTGCTCGACGGTCGCCATACGTTTGTACGTTATCGCATACGCGCTCCTGACCGCCACACATCGCGGACCACCAGATGGATGCGCAAGGATGACCGCCGCGTCGCAGATCTCTAAGCAGCCGCCAGCTCTCCGCGATGGGCTGCCGCCCGTTTCTCGCACCATCCGCAGTGCGACGATCGGGTTGGCCCCAGCGCCGGGGAGTTAGGTTGCGACCATGCAGGTCGTGCGAGCGAACGGGCTCGACATCGCCTACGAGCGCGTTGGCGAGGGACCCCCGCTCGTGTTCGTGCACGGCGCCGCCGAGGACGGCCGTGTGTGGCGGCCGCAGCTCGCCGCCCTGGCCGACGAGTTCACGGTCATCGCGTGGGACGAGCCGGGGGCCGGCCGCTCGTCGGACGTGCCACCGGACTACGGTCTCGCGGACTACGCGAGCTGCCTCGCGGTGCTGATCGCGACGCTAGGGCTCGGCCCGGCCCACGTCGCCGGCCTCTCCTGGGGCGGCACCGTCGTGCAGGAGCTCTACCGACACCACCCCGGGCTCGTCGCGACGCTGATCCTCGCCGACACGTACGCGGGCTGGAAGGGGTCGCTGCCCGAGGCGGAGGTGCGGGCCCGCGTGGCCGGCGGGCGTCGGATGCTCGCGGCGTCCGCCGAGGTGTTCGATCCCACCCTTCCCGGGCTGTTCGCCGGCGACCCGCCCGCCGAGTTCGTCGGGCTCCTGGAGGCGATGGCCGCCGACGTCCGCCGCGAGAGCCTCAGCGCGCAGCTGGTCGTCATGGCCGAGGCCGACCAGCGCGACCTGCTGCCCCGCATCGCCGTGCCCACCCTGCTGATTTGGGGCGAGCTCGACGCGCGCTCGCCGCTCGGCGTCGCACGCCGGCTCGAGCAGGCGATCCCCGACACGCAGCTCGTCGTCATCTCCGGCGCCGGGCACGTCAGCAACCTCGAGGAGCCCGAGCAGTTCAACGCCGCCGTGCGCGAGTTCTGCCGCGCCCACCCGCCGCGCCACCGGTGACGCGCTCCCCGTGGGCCGACCTGTCCATGCATGCCGAGGACAACTCGGCCCACCCCCCCGTCCGCGCCCCCGTGGGCCGACCCGTCCACGCATGACAAGGACAACTCGGCCCACTCCCCACCCGCGCGGCCGTCCTGGGGTGTCCGGTCACCGCCGGTAGCCTCCCCCGCGGTGCCCGAGCGCTTCGTCGTTCCCGACGTGCTGGTCCTCTCCGGTGGGGGCGTGCTCGGCGAGGCGTGGATGAGCGGAGTGCTCGCCGGCCTGGAGGACGCGACCGGCTGCGACTTTCGCCGGACCGAGTCGCTGGTGGGCACGTCGTGGGGAGCGGTGCTCGCGGCGGCGCTCGTGGCCGGGCAGCGCCCGCGGCGCCCGGCTCCCGGCGCGGGCGGCCCGCAGCTCACGGCGGGTGAGGGGGCGCGGATCCCGGCGGCCGAGCGCGAGCAGGGCGTCGCGACCACGTGGCGCGAGGGCGCCGTGGGCTCGGTCGCCCTGAGCGCCGTGCGCTGGGCCGGTGCCGCGGCCGCGCCGCTCGTGCCCGCGACGCTGGCGCTGGGCGCCGTCGGGGGCAGCGCGATCCGGGCGGCGCTGCTGGCTCGGGCCCCCGGCGACGACGAGTCGCTGACCGAGGTGCGCGACCGCGTGAGCGCCAGCGGCGCGCGCTTCGACGGTCGCCTGCGCGTGGTCGCCGTCGACCGGGCCAGCGGCGGACGGGTCGTCTTCGGAGCTCCCGGCGCGCCGGCCGCCGAGGTCGGTGAGGCGGTACAGGCGTCGTGCTCGGTGCCCTCCATCTTCGCGCCCGTGGTCATCGGCGACCGCCAGTACGTCGACGGCGGGGTGTGGAGCACCACGAACCTCGACATCGCGCCGGCCGGGCGCGACACCGAGGTCCTGTGCCTGAACCCGATGGCCAGCCTGGACATCGCGCGGACCTCGGCGTTCGGCCTGCTGCGCACGATCGCCGCGGGCGCGACGGGCCTGGAGACCCTCGCCCTGCGCGGCCGCGGCGCGCGCGTGCGGATGCTGAGCCCCGAGGGGCCCAGCGCCCGGCTCATGTCCCCCAACCTGATGGACACGAGCGTGCGCGACGACGTGCTCAGCGGCGGCTACGTGCAGGGCGCCGGGCTCGGCGCCACGTCTTAGGGCGCCGCGACCGGCTCGCCCGCCGCGAGGTCCACGGACTCCGCGGCGGCCTGCGCCCTGCGCACGGCATTGGACAGCGCGCGGACGTAGGCGCGGCCCGCCGCCTCGATGATGTCCGTCGAGACGCCCTGGCCGGCGGCCGACTGCCCCTCGTGCTCGAGGACCACCGACGTCTCGCCGAGCGCGTCCTGGCCCTCGGTCACCGCGTCCACGCGGAACTCGCGCAGCCGCGCGTCGAGCCCGGTCGCCGCGTTGATGGCCCGGAACACCGCGTCGACCGGCCCGTCGCCGGTGAACGAGCCCTCGACGGCCGTGCCGTCGGGCAGCGTGATCCGGACGGTCGCGTGCGGGGGACGCTTGGAGGAGGAGGCGACCTCGTAGGAGTCCAGCGTGTAGTTGAGGACCTGGTCGCGCAGCTCGTCGGTCACCAGCGCCTCGAGGTCCATCGCGCTGACCTGCTTCTTGCGGTCGGCGATCTCCTTGAAGCGCTTGAAGGCGGTGTTGAGCGTCTGGCCGTCGACCACGAAGCCCAGCTCCGCCAGCGCCTGCTTGAGCGCCGCGCGGCCCGAGTGCTTGCCCAGCACGAGCGAGTTGGCGTCCAGGCCGACGCTCGTCGCGTCCATGATCTCGTAGGTCGAGCGCTCCTTGATCACGCCGTCCTGGTGGATGCCGGACTCGTGGGCGAACGCGTTGCGCCCCACGATCGCCTTGTTGGGCTGCACGACGTAGCCCGTCAGGCGGGAGACCAGCCGCGAGGTGCGTGCGATCTCCTTGGTGTTCGCCGTGGTGTGCAGGCCGCAGGCGTCGCCGCGGGTGTGCAGCAGCATCACGATCTCCTCCAGCGCCGCGTTGCCCGCGCGCTCGCCGATCCCGTTGATCGCGCACTCGACCTGGCGGGCGCCGGCCAGCAGCCCGGCGAAGGAGTTGGCCACCGCGAGGCCGAGGTCGTCGTGGCAGTGCACCGAGACGATCACGTCGCGCAGCTCGGGCACCAGGCGGTACAGGCCCGCCAGGTAGGCGCGGTACTCCTCGGGCACCGTGTAGCCGACCGTGTCGGGGATGTTGATGGTCGTCGCGCCCTCCTCGATCGCCACGGCGCACACCTCGGCCGTGTACTCCAGGTCGGCCCGGGTGGCGTCCATCGGGGAGAACTCCACGTCGTCGACGAACGAGCGCGCGTGTGCGACCGCGGCCCGCGCCTGGGCCTTGACGTCCTCGCGCGTGGAGCGGAACTGGTGGACGATGTGGATGTCCGACGTGGATATGAACGTGTGGATGCGCGGTCGCTCGGCGTCGCGTACGGCACGCGCGGCGGCCTCGACGTCGGGGGATTGAGCGCGCGCGAGGCCGGCGACGATCGGGCCGCGGACCTCGCGGGCGATCGCCTCGACGGCCGCGAAGTCGCCGGGCGAGGCGATCGGGAAGCCGGCCTCGATGACGTCGACCCCCAGGCGGGCGAGCTGGTGGGCGATCTCGAGCTTCTCGGCGGTGTTCAGCGAGATGCCCGGCGACTGCTCGCCGTCGCGCAGGGTCGTGTCGAAGATGCGCACGTGGTTCGGGTCGGCGGTGCTCATGACGGTCGTTCTCCTTTACGAGGCTCGAAGTCGGCTGCTTCTCGGTTGGTTTGCGGCAGTGCGGCCGCCACGCAATAGCTCCCCCTAGCGGGGGAGGAGAAGAAGCAGCGAAAGCTCGAGCGCCAGCGTCATGCCCGGCCCAGTCTACGGCACGAGGTGGCCCTTGCCCAGCCATGGTCCGTGCGCGAGACTGCGCGCCATGGCGCGCAACACGGACGTTGGCGGAGGGGAGGCGACCGTCGGCCCGGCGCGCGCCGGGCGGCTGCGGCGCCAGCGGGTCGCGGGCGGGCGCATGGAGGAGGACTGGTTCTCCGAGCGCGTCGAGCGCGTGATGCGGTACATCGCGCGCCGGCCCGTGCGCCTGGCGCTCATGCTGCTTGTCGTCAACCGCGCCGTCGGCGGCGCGCTGTACTCGGTGGTCGAGGCCGACAGCGACTGGTTCGACGGCGCCTGGTGGGTGCTGGTCACGCAGACCACCGTGGGCTACGGGGACTTCGCGCCCGAGACGTTCCTGGGGCGCGCGACCGCCGAGCTCGTGATGTGGACGGGCATCCTCGCGGTCGCGATCCTCACGGCCGCGCTGGCCGGCGCCATCGCCGAGTACCGCATCGAGCGCGCACGGCAGACCGAGCACCTGGCCACCGTCGGCCTCGAGGACGACTTCGACCATCTCATCGCGCGGCTGGAGTCCGACTCGGGCTACCTCACCGCGCACCTGCGGCGACTGAAGGACCTGACTGACGATCCGGGCGTCGTGGAGGCGCTGCGGGTGGCCCACGAGCGAAGGGAGCAGAGGCCATGAAGCGCAGCAAGGCCGTCAACCTCGCGGTCGTCCCCCTGCTGGCCGCGGCGTTCGTCGCCTGCGGCGAGGAGGAGGAGGTCGCCTACTGCGTGGACCGCAACGACGAGGTGGTGGAGAACCGCAACTGCGACGGCAGCAACGGCGGCTTCTTCTGGTTCTACGGCGCGGGCGGCCTGGCCCGCGGCGCGCGGGTGCCCGCCGGCGGCGACCGCATCAACTCGACCGACACCGCCGCCGTCGCGCGTCGCGGCGGCTTCGGGGCGAGCGCGACCGACAGCGGCGTGGGCCGCTCGACCGGCCGCGCCGTCGGCGGCGGCGCGCTCAGCAGCGGAGGCTGAGGCACGCCCGCTCCCGCCGATGGACCGCCACGACATCGAGCCGCGTCCGGGCTGGCCCGCGACGATCGAGTCCCAGGGGCTCATCTACTGGAAGACCCCGCTGCCCGACGGCGAGGAGGTCTCCTACTGGCACGAGGGCGCGCACTACTCGCTCACCGGCGAGGAGGTCTACTCCACCGAGGCCGTCGCGCGGCTGATGATGGAGATGCTCGTCGAGGCCGGCGACTACATCATCGCCGAGAACCTGTTCTCCCAGATGGGGATCCCCGGCTGGGCGGTGCCGAAGATCAAGGAGACCTGGGAGAGCGAGCCGCCGATGCTCTACGGGCGCTTCGACTTCGCCTACGGGCCGGACGGCGTGCCCAAGCTCCTGGAGTACAACGCCGACACGCCGACGGGGCTGCTGGAGAGCGCCGCCGTGCAGTGGCACTGGGCGGTGGACGTCTTCGGCGAGGGCGTGGATCAGTGGAACATGCTGCACGAGATGCTCATCGCGCGCTGGACGGAGCTGCACGAGGGCGAGCGGCTGCCCGGCGACCGGGTGCACATGCTGCACACCAACGGCGAGCGCTCGGGCGAGGACTTCATGACGATCGGCTACCTCACCGAGACGGCCCGAGCGGCGGGGATCGATTGCGAGGTGCTGCCGATCGAGAGCATCGGCTACGTCGACGACCGCGGCTTCGTCGACCTCTCCGACCGCGACGTGCGCACCGCCTTCAAGCTCTACCCGTGGGAGTGGATGATCCACGAGGAGTTCGCCTTCAAGGCGCTGGAGCGCATGGGCGTGGGCGAGGGCCAGACGCTGTGGATCGAGCCGATCTGGAAGATGCTGTGGTCCAACAAGGGCATCCTGCCGGTGCTGCACCGGCTCTTCCCGGAGAGCCCGAACGTCCTGCCCGCGTGGTTCGACGGCGAGCAGCCCGACGGCCTGGAGGCGTACGTCCGCAAGCCGCTGCTCGCCCGCGAGGGCGCCAACGCCACCGTGGTCCGCGACGGCGACGTCGTCGAGACGGGGCCCGACCAGGGGTACGGTCGCGAGGGGTTCGTCGTGCAGCAGTACGCCGACCTGGGCGACTACGGCGCGGGCGGCCACCCCGTGCTCGGCGTCTGGACGGTTGACATGGAGCCCGCCGGGCTGGGGATCCGGGAGTCCGACGGCCTGCTGACCACCAACACGTCGCGGTTCGTGCCGCACGTCATCGCATAGGGAGAACAGGACATGCTCGACACGCCAGAACTCGTCGCCCAGGTGCTCGCGTACACGGGGGTGGGCCTCGGCGTGCTCCTCGCCGGCTTCATCGTCCTGGACCTGCTCACGCCGGGCAGCCTGGGCGCGCAGGTCATGGAGGGCAACCAGAACGCCGCCGTGCTGACCGCCTCCTCGCTGGCATCCCTCGGGCTGGTCCTGTGGTTCGCGATCTTCTTCACCGGCTCGGGGTGGGACGGCCTCGACGAGGCCGCGATCTTCGGCGCCGTGGGCGTCGCCGCCCAGGCGGCCGGGTTCCTGCTGCTCGACGTGGTGACCCCGGGGAAGCTGAGCGTCGTGTGCCTGGGCGGCAACAAGCTGCACCCGGCGACCATCGTGTCGGCGGCGGTGCAGGTCGCCGTCGCGCTGGTGATCTGCGCCTCGCTGACGTAACCCGGTTTGCCGCGTCGGCGGCGCGCGATGCGGGCACACTTCGGCTGTGCCCCGCGAAACCGGGTTTCCCACCGCCGACGCCCAGGACGACTTCCTGCGCGCGCGCCGCCGCCAGGCGCTCGCCCGCGTCTCGGCCATCCTGCGCGGCCACCCCGACGTCAACGTGCTGCTGCCCTTCGACGAGGTCGTCGCCGCGCTGGGCCGCGTCGGGCAGCGCGACCTCGGCGTGCAGGTCATCCCCATCGACTCGATCGTCGGCACGGTGGACCGCCACAAGGACTTCGACCGCGAGTTCCGCCCCACCTCCAGCCGGGTGCGCCGCCGCTTCGAGCAGATGGCCGACGCGCAGCGCCGGGGCGTCGCCATGCCCCCCATCGCCGTCTACCGCATCGGGGATCTGCACTTCGTCCGCGACGGCCACCACCGGGTCGCCGTGGCGCGCGCGCACGGCGTGGACGCGATCGAGGCCCACGTCGTGGAGGTGCTCACCCGCGTCCCGGTGGACCGGTCCGTCCGCCTGGGCGACCTCGCGCTCAAGAGCCATGAGCGCCTGTTCGGAGAGCGCGTGCCGCTGCCGGCGGACGCTCGCGACGAGGTGCGCCCCACCGACCCCGAGCGCTACGGCTCCCTGGCCGAGAACGTCGAGGCGTGGGGCATGCGGCTCATGCAGAACGAGCGCGAGTTCATGGACCGGGCGGCGGTCGCGCTCCGGTGGCTCGAGGACGAGTACCGCCCGGTGGTCCGGATGCTGCGCGAGGCCCAGCTCGTGGGCCGCCGCGAGACCGACGCCGACGCCTACCTGCGGCTGTCGTCGGACCGCTACCGGTTGATGCGCACGCTGGAGTGGAGCGACGAGGCGATCGACCTGCTGCGGCGCAAGAAGTAGGCGCTCGCCCGGCGACCGCCTAGCCTGCGGGCTTGGGGTCGTCCTCGTCGGGGTCCGCGGTGGGCTTGTCGGCGATCCGGGTCGTGTCGGGGTCGGCCACGGGCTCGTCGGGCCGGTCGGCGATGCGGGTGGCGCCGGCCTCGGGCTCCGCCTCGGCATCGGTCTCGGCCACGTCGGGCCTGTTGGCCACGCGGGTGGCGCCGTCGTGCGCCGGCTCCTCCTCGTCCGCCGCCGGCTCGTCGGCGGCCACCGCGGCGGGCTCCTGCCGCGCCGCCGGGCGCACCACGAGGTTCGAGCCGTCGCCGGGGTCGAAGAGATGCACCTTCGCGCCGTCGACCCACAGTCGGGCCTTCTGCCCCTCCTGGATCTCGGACTCGGGGCTGAGGCGCGCGACGGCCTGCCCGCCGGCGGCGGCGCCCGGCGTCTCGGCCAGCCCGGAGTCCTTGGCCAGCTCGGCGAGCTCGTCGGAGCTGACCTCGCCGCCCTCGAAGGAGAAGTAGGCGTAGATCTCCGCGCCCATGGACTCGACGAGCTCGACCGGGGCCTCGAACTCCACGCCCTCAGGATGGTTCTTCGGCGCGAGCTGGGCGTCCTCGAAGTCCTCCGGGCGCAGGCCGACGATGACGTCGCCGTCCGACGGGGCGCCCTTCGGGACCGGGAGCTCGGCGAACGGCAGCTTCACCTTCCCGCCGCTGATCGTCCCCGAGAAGAAGTTCATCGCCGGAGAGCCGATGAAGCCCGCGACGAAGATGTTCACCGGCGCGTTGTAGAGCACGCGCGGCGTGTCGACCTGCTGCAACAGGCCCGAGCGCATGACCGCGACCCGGTCGCCGAGCGTCATCGCCTCGGTCTGGTCGTGCGTGACGTAGACCGTGGTGGTGCCCAGCCGGGTCTGGATGCGCGAGACCTCGGTGCGCATCTGCACGCGCAGCTTGGCGTCGAGGTTCGACAGCGGCTCGTCCATGAGGAACGCGCTCGGATCGCGCACGATCGCCCGGCCCATCGCCACCCGCTGGCGCTGGCCGCCGGAGAGGTTGGCCGGCTTGCGGTCCAGGTGCGCCGTGAGGTCGAGGATCCGCGCGGCCTCCTCGACCTTCTTGTCGATCTCCTCCTTGGCGACCTTGGCCAGCTTCAGCGCGAAGCCCATGTTCTCGCGCACGGTCATGTGCGGGTACAGCGCGTAGTTCTGGAAGACCATCGCGATGTCGCGGTCGCGCGGGGAGAGCTCGTTCACGCGCCGGCCGCCGATGTCCAGCTCGCCCTCGCTGATGTCCTCCAGGCCGGCGATCATCCGCAGCGCCGTGGACTTCCCGCAGCCCGACGGGCCGACGAGGATCATGAACTCGCCGTCGTCGATCTCCAGGTTGAGCTTCTTGACGGCCTCGGTGCCGTCGGGGTAGCGCTTGGTGACGTCCTTGAGCTTGATGTCGGCCATGCGGGTTCTCCTTTATCCCTTGACGGCGCCCGCGGTGAGCCCGGCGACGATGCGGCGCTGGAAGATGAGGACGAAGATGATGATCGGGATCGTCACCAGGGTCGCGGCGGCGGCGATGTTGCCGGTGGGCGCGGTGAACTGGGACTCGCCCTGGAAGAACGCCAGCGCCGCGGGGACCGTGCGCGAAGCGTCCGAGGACGTCAGCGTGATCGCGAAGACGAAGTCGTTCCAGGCGAAGATGAAGACCAGGATCGCCGCCGTGAACACGCCGGGCGCGGCGAGCGGCAGGATCACCTTGGTGAAGGCCTGATACGGCGTGGCGCCGTCGACCTGGGCGGCCTGCTCGAGCTCCCAGGGGATCTCGCGGAAGAACGCCACCAGCGTGTAGATCGCCAGCGGCAGCGCGAAGGTCAGGTAGGGGATGATCAGGCCGGGATAGGTGTCGTAGAGCCCGAGCGCGCGCCACATGTCGAACAGCGGGCCGACGACGGAGATCGGCGGGAACATCGCGATGGCCAGCGCGCCGGCCAGGATCAGGTACTTGCCCGGGAAGTCCAGCCGCGCGATCGCGTAGGCGGTGAACGACGCGAGCGTGACGGCGATCACGGTGGCGATGAGCGCGATGGCCAGCGAGTTGATCAGCGGGCGCAGCAGCGGGCTGTCGAAGCCGCCCTCGAACAGCGTCGAGTAGTTGTCGAAGGTGAACTTCTCGGGAATGAATCGCCCGTCGCCGATCGTGTCGGGCGTCTTCAGCGACAGCGACACGATCCACAGCACCGGCACCATCGCGAAGGCGACGACGGCCGCGATGATCACCGACCAGGTGGTGTACTCGCGGGTTCCGCGCCTCACGGCGTCACCCCGACTTCCCCTGCCCGGAGGGCAGCGCGGTCCCGAACCCGCGGACGAAGACGAACGCGATGATCAGCACCAGCAGGAAGATGAGCACCGACACCGCCGAGCCCAGCCCCAGGTTCAGCCGGGAGATGAGCTGGGTGTAGCCGAGGATCGAGATCGACTCGGTGTCCTGCGACCCGCGGGTCATCACGAATATCGAGTCGAAGACCCGGAACGCGTCGAGCGTGCGGAACAGCAGCGCGACGAGCAGCGCCGGCTTGAGCAGCGGCAGCGTGATGCGGAAGAAGCGCTGCACCGCGCTGGCGCCGTCGACCTTGGCCGCCTCGTACAGGCCCTCGTCGATGGTGGCCAGCCCGGCGAGCAGCAGCAGCGCCATGAACGGCGTCGTCTTCCAGACCTCGGCCATGATGATCACCGCGAAGGAGCTGAAGCGCTCCCCGAACCAGGCCTTGTCGTCGGCGATCAGCGGCAGCTTGTTGACGAAGCCGCTCGCGGGGTCGAAGGCGAAGAACCACGCGAAGGCGGCGACCACCGTGACGATCCCGTAGGGGATCAGCACCGCGGTGCGCACCAGCCCGCGGCCGAAGATCGCGCGGTGCATGATCAGCGCCAGGCCCATCCCGAGCACGAGCTCGATCGACACCGACACGACCGCGATGAACGCGGTGTTGAAGACGCCCTGCCACCACAGGTCCGAGCTCAGGACCGCGACGTAGTTGTCCAGCCCGACGAAGCCGCCCTCGTCGGGGAAGCGCAGGTCGATGTCCTGCACGGAGAGGACGATCGCGTAGGCGATCGGATAGGCGGTCACCAGCAGCATCGCCACGACCGCCGGCGCGCACAGCATCAGCCCGAGGCGCCGCTCGTCCTTGGTGCGGTCGCTGGCGGCGGGCTTGCCGCGGCGGCGGGCGGGCACGGCGGTCACAGCAGGCCCTCCCGCTTGATCGCCTGCTCGAGCTTGTCGCGCAGCTCGTCGTACGTGGCGCCGGGGTTCTGCGGGTCGATCTTCGTCGTCGGGTGCGTCGCACGCTGGATCGCGATCGACAGGTCCTGGTAGGCCGGCGCCTCGCCCGGGCGCGGCGCGGCGTCCTGGATGGACTGGCGGATCACGTCACCGAAGCCGGGATAGGCCTTCTTGATCTCCGGGCGGTCGAACAGGTCCGAGCGCACAGGCGGCAGCCCCTCGAGCGCGGTGACCTCCAGCTGGTTCTCCTCGCTGACCAGGCACTCGGCCGCCTCGAAGGCGACGTCGCGGTTCTTGGAGAAGGCCGAGACGCCGATGTTGAACCCACCGATGGGCGGGGCGCCCTCCTCCCCCTCGGTGACCGCCGGGAACTTCACGGCGGCGATCTGCTTGAACACGTCGGGGGCGTTGGTCTCGGCCGACTTGTAGACGAACGGGTAGTTGACCATGAACGCCGAGTCGCCGGACTCGAAGCCCATCCGCGCGGTGTCCTCGGTGCTGGTCGTCAGGTTGGGCGGTGCGATCTTCGAGCTCGATAGCCGCCCCAGCACGGCCAGCGCGCGCTCCGTCGGCTCCCGGTCCAGGCGCAGCTGGTCCGGGCCGGCGAGGATCGACGTGCCCGCGGACTCGATGAGCTGGTTGACCAGGACGGTCAGGCCCTCGTAGCGGTTGGCCTGGACCTGGATGCGGCCCTCCGACGGACCGAGCTCCTCGGCGCGGTCGATCATCGCCCCCCAGGTCTGCGGCGGGTCGGGGACGCGGTCCTTGCGGTACCACAGCAGCTGGGTGTTCGACCAGATCGGGACCGCGTACAGGCGGTCCTCGAAGCGCGCGGTCTTCAGGACGCTCTCGAAGACGTTGCCGGTGACGGTGTCGCGGATGCGGTCGGGAACGGGGGCCAGCCACCGCGCGTTGGCGAACTCCCCGGTCCACACCACGTCCAGGCCCATGAGATCCACGCTGGAGTCCTCGGCGCCCATGCGCCGAACGAGCTGCTCGCGCTGCTGGTCGGCCTGGGTGGACAGCAGCTCGAGCTGGATCTCGTAGCGCCCGTTGGACTGCTGCGAGCAGCGCTCGGTGATCTTGTCCAGCGCCCCGCCGGGCTGCGTGGCGATGAACCACTTGAGGCTGACGCGGCCGCCGGAGGCGTCGTCGTCGCTGCCGCACGCCGCCATTCCGAGCCCCAGCGCCAGCACCGCGATGACGGCCACCCCCACTCTCATGGCAGCGGACTACCTCGTTGCGATCATCACGAAACGTATACCTCCGTCGAGGACCTCCGGAATGCCTCAGCGGCTGTCGCCGCGGCGTTTGGAGCCACGCTCGACGAAATCGATCACCAGCGGTACGCCGTCCATCCCGAAGCGGGCGCGCAGGCGATTCTCGATGTAGTAGGCGTAGTCGCGCGTGACGCGGGCCCGCGAGTTGACCTGGATCGCGAAGCGCGGCGGGCGCGTGCCGATCTGCGCGGCGTACAGGAGCTTCAGGCGGTGGCCGGTGCCCCGCGCGCCGCGCGCCGTGCCGGCCGGCGGCTGACGGGCCTGGACCGCCTCGCCGAGGAAGCGGTTGAGCTCGGGGGTGGGGATGCGGGTGCGCATCCGGTCGCCCAGCGTGAGCGCCTCGCGCAGCACGCGTTCGACGTTGCGGCCGGTCAGCGCGCTCGCCGTCAGCACGCGCGGGCGCAGGCGCAGCTTGGTGGCGACCTTGGCCCGCTCGCGGTCCAGGTCGTGCTCGGTCATCGTCGTGACGTCCCACTTGTTGAGCACGAGCGCCGTCGCGCAGTTCGACGCCATGGCCAGCTGGGCGATCCGCAGGTCCTGGGCGGTGATCCCGTCGGCCGCGTCGCAGACCACGAGCGCGACGTCCGCGCGCTCGGCCGCGCGCTGGGAGCGCAGCGTCGTGTAGTACTCGACGGACTCAGAGACCTTGGCCTGCCGGCGCATCCCGGCGGTGTCCACGACGACCAGGCGGCGCCCGTCGACCTCCAGCGGCAGGTCGATCGCGTCGCGCGTGGTCCCGGCGACCTCGGAGACGATCACGCGCTCCGAGCCGGCGAAGCGGTTGACCAGCGAGGACTTGCCGACGTTGGGGCGTCCGATCACCGCCAGGCGTATGACGTCCTCGTCCTCGGCGGCCGCGTCGTCGTCGGGCAGCAGCTGCACGAGGCGATCCAGTAGGTCGCCGGTGCCCAGGCCCTGCGCCGCGGAGACCGCCATCGGCTCCCCCAGGCCGAGGCGGTGCGCCTCGGCGGCGAGCGGGATGTCGGCGACGGCGTCGACCTTGTTGGCGGCGACGACCACCGGCATCCGGGAGCGGCGCAGCAGGTCGGCCATCTCCTCGTCGCCGGGGCGCACCCCGGCCTGCGCGTCGAAGACGAGCAGCGCGACCTGCGCGTCGGCGAGCGCCGCCCGCGCCTGGTCGCGGATCGATCCGGCGATCGGGTCGTCGTCGTGCAGGTCCATCCCGCCGGTGTCGATGAGCGTGAAGCGCCGGCCGTTCCACTCGGTGGCGATCTCCTTGCGGTCGCGCGTGATGCCCGCCCGTTCGTGCACGACCGCCTCGCGCGAGCTGGTCAGCCGGTTGACCAGCGAGGACTTGCCGACGTTCGGATAGCCGACGACCGCGACCTTCATCGCGGCTCGCGGAGGTCGGCGCGGTCCGCCACCAGGCCCACGATCTCCCCCACGACGTCGTCCACCGAGCGCCCGGTGGTGTCCACGTACACGGCGTCGGGCGCCGCCGCCAGCGGGGAGTGCTCACGGCCGGCGTCGCGCTCGTCGCGCAGCGCCTGCTCGCGCAGCACCTGCCCGGGGTCGGCGTCAAGCTCGGCGGCACGCCGCGCCGCCCGCTCCTGCGGCGACGCGGTGAGGAAGACCTTCAGCTCGGCGCCGGGGGCCACCACCGTCCCGATGTCGCGCCCCTCGGCCACGTAGTCCCCGTCGGCCATGAGCTCGCGCTGGCGTGCCACGAGCGCCTCGCGCACCTCCGGCTTCGCGGCGAGCTGCGACGCGCGCTCGCTGACCTCAGGCGCGCGGATCGCCGCCGTGACGTCCTCTCCGTCGAGCGTGATGCGCTCCCCCAGCCCGATGTCCACGCCGAGCGGGTCGGGCGCTCCGCGCAGGTCGGCGAGCGCGACGGTGCGGTACATCGCGCCGCTGTCGAGGTACGTGAAGCCCAGCGCGTCCGCGGTGGCGCGGGCCACGGTCGACTTGCCGGCGCCCGCGGGCCCGTCGATGGCGATCAGCATCGGCTGGGACCTTAGAGGCCGCGTGGCGCCGGGCCGGGCGCGGCGCCGCGGGCCGGCCTCAGCCGCCCAGCGCCGCGAGGTCGTCCGCGAAGCCTGGGTAGGAGACGCGCGCGGCGTCGAAGCCGACCACCTCGACGCCCTCGCGGGAGGCCAGGCCGGCCACGGCGCCGAGCATCGCCATGCGGTGGTCGCCGCGGGCGTCCAGCGTCCCGCCCCGCAGCTCGCCGGTGCCGGTCACCGCGAAGCCGTCGTCGCTGGCCTCGATGTCGGCGCCCAGGCCGCGCAGGCCCTCGACCACGCCGGCGATGCGGTCCGATTCCTTGACGCGCAGCTCCTGCGCCCCCCGCACCACCGTCTCCCCCTCGGCGAAGCAGCCCAGCAGCGCCACGAGCGGCAGCTCGTCGATGGCCAGCGGCACCTCGTCGGGCTCGACGACGGTGCCCTGCAGCGGGCCGGCGCTGACGTCGAGGTCGCTGACCGGCTCCTCGGGCGTGACCTCGTCGCCCTCGCGCGGGGGCTCGAGGTCGCCGACCACGATCGCGCCCATCCGCTGCGCGATGCGCAGGAAGCCCGTCCGCGTCCAGTTGACGCCCACGTCGCGCACGACGATCCGCGACCGCGCGACGAGCACGCCGGCCGCGATCAGGAAGGCGGCGGAGGAGGGGTCGCCCGGCACGGCGATGCGCTCCGCGCCGAGGTCGTCGACGCAGGTGAGCGTCACGTAGCTGCCCTCGCGCTGGACGGTCACCCCGGCCGCCGCGAGCATCCGCTCGGTGTGGTCGCGGCTGGGCGCCGGCTCGGACACGGTCGTGGTTCCCTCCGCCCCGAGGGCGGCGAGCAGCACGCAGGACTTGACCTGCGCGCTGGCCACCGGCATCTCGTAGGTGATCGGTCGCAGGCGCGCGCCGCGCACCACGAACGGGGGGAAGCGGCCGTCGGTCGCCTCGATCTCGGCGCCCATGAGCCGCAGCGGCTCGGCGATCCGGTCGACCGGGCGGCGGCGGATGGAGGCGTCGCCGTCCAGCACGAAGCTCGAGCCCTCCTGCGCGGCCAGCCAGCCCGGCAGCAGCCGCATGAGCGTGCCGGCGTTCCCCACGTCGATCGGCTCGGTCGTCTCGCGCGCCTCGCGCAGGCCGACGCCGCGCACGACGACCTCGTCGTCGTGCACCTCCACCAGTGCGCCCAGCTCGCCGAGCGCCTGGAGCGTCGCGTCGGTGTCGGCGGCGTGCAGGTAGTTGGAGATGCGCACCGGCTCGGAGGACATCGCGCCGACGATCGCCGCGCGGTGGGAGATCGACTTGTCGGGCGGCGCGACGACGGAGCCGCGCAGGCGGCGGGCGGGCGCGAAGCGGGCGTTCACGCGCGCTCGTCCCCGCCGACCCAGAACCCCAGCTCGCCGATCAGCTCCGCCGCGCGGGCGGCCTGATCGCGGGCGACCCACAGCGCGACGGAACCGGCCTCGTCGCCGACCGAGGGAGCGAGCGCCATGTCGGAGATGTTGATGCCCGCGCGCCCCAGCGCCAGCGCGAGCTGCGCCACGACCCCGGGCCGGTTGGGCACCTGGACGCGGATCTCCCGCACCGCCCCGCCCGCGAAGCCGGCGTCCAGCAGCGCGCCGCGCTCGTGGGCGGCCGCGGACTGCCAGGTCTGCAGGTCCTCCCCGGCGCGCAGCGCCGCGCGCACGCGCTCCAGCGCGGCGATCGCGCCGTCGACCTGGTCGGCCAGCGCGTCGCCGTTGGCCGCGTAGATCTGCGCCCACAGGGCCGGGTTGGCGCCGGCGACGCGGGTGGCGTCGCGGAAGCTCGGCCCCGTCGCGGGGATCGTCTCCTCCCCGCCGAGCGCGCCCGTCGCCTGGGCCACCAGCACGTTGGCCAGCACGTGGGGCAGGTGGGAGACCGCGGCCATGACGCGGTCGTGCGCGTCGGCGTCGATCGCCGTGGGCCGGGCGCCCAGGCCCGTGATCAGACGGTGCAGGCGCCCGAACAGCGCGTCGGACGTGCCCGGCGCGGGCGTGAGGTACCACGTCGCGCCGGCGAACAGATCGGCGCTGGCGTGCCCGACCCCGGCGGCCTCCGCGCCGGCCAGCGGGTGGCCGCCCACGAAGCGCTCGTCGCCGGCGGCGGCGACCACCACGCGCTTGACCGAGCCGACGTCGGTCACGACGCAGTCCGTTCCGGCGGCGTGCAGCGCGTCGCGCACGCACTCGGACAGGGCGCGCACGGGCGCGGCCACCACGACCGCCTCGGCCCCGGCGACCGCCCCGGCGATCGACGGCGCCGCGGCGTCCAGCGCGCCGCAGGCGAGGGCCGCCTCCAGCACGGCGGAGTCCGGGTCGTAGCCCGTCACCTCCAGGCCCAGCCGGGCGCGCGCGGCCAGGCCGACCGAGCCGCCGATCAGACCGACCCCGAGGATGCCGAGACGTCCGATGGCGGCTTCCCTGGCCTAGGCCGCGGCGCCGCTGAGCACCTTGCCCGCCACGGCGGCCGCCTGCTCGACGCGGGCCGCGAAGCGCCCGAAGTCGTCGGCCTGCAGCGCCTGCGGGCCGTCGCAGATCGCCTCCTCGGGATCGGTGTGCACCTCGACCAGGATCCCGTCGGCGCCGACCGCGGCGGCCGCCAGCGACAGCGGCTCCACGAGGTCGCGCCGCCCGGCGGCGTGGCTGGGGTCGACGATGACCGGGAGGTGGCTGAGCTCCTTGAGCACCGGGACCGCCATGAGGTCCAGCGTGAAGCGATAGGCGGTCTCGAAGGTGCGGATGCCCCGCTCGCAGAGCATCACGTTCTCGTTGCCCTCCTTGAGCACGTACTCGGCTGACATGAGCAGCTCGTCCAGCGTGCTGGACAGCCCGCGCTTGATCAGCACCGGGCACCCCGAGCGGCCGACCTCGGAGAGCAGCGTGTAGTTCTGCATGTTGCGCGCGCCGATCTGGATGACGTCGGCCACCTCGAGCACCGCCTCGAGGTCCCGGGCGTCCATGAGCTCGGTGACGATCGGCAGGCCGGTCTGCTCCTTGGCCTCGGCGAGCAGGCGCAGGCCCTCCTGGCCGAGCCCCTGGAAGGAGTAGGGGCTGGTGCGCGGCTTGTAGGCCCCGCCGCGCAGCATGGTGCCGCCGCCGCGCTGGACCACGTCGGCCGTGGAGAGCGTCTGGTCGCGCGACTCCACGGTGCAGGGCCCCGCGATCAGCGCGAAGTGGTCGCCGCCGACCTTGCGCCCGCCGATGTCCAGCACGCTGCGCCCGCCCTGGCGCACCTGGCTGGAGGCGAGCTTGTAGGGCTTGAGGATCGGCACGACGCGCTCCACGCCGCGCGATCCCTCCAGCCCCAGGCGGGCGACGTGCTCCCGGTCGCCGATGGCGCCGATCACGGTGATCTCGTCCCCGCGGGAGAGGTGGGCGCGGGCGCCCGCCGACTCGACGCGTTGCACGACGGCCTGGATGTCCTCCTCGCGGGCCGTGGGTTTCATCACGATCATCACTGGCTCAAGGTCCTTTCGAAGTACGCCGGGGGTATACGAGTGATACGGCGGCGCTCGGCGAAAGATGCAGCGAGTTGGTGAGCCGAGCGCCTAGCTAAATCGCCAGGCGAAATAGCGACGCGCGAACGTAAAGGACCGGCGGGCGCTGTCGCTGCTCGTGCTCATCCGTCGACGAGCTTAGAGCACTTCGCCCAGGGCGTCGAGGAACCGGGCGTTCTGGGAGGGGGTCCCGTAGGTCACCCGCAGGGCGCCCGCGCGGCCCAGCGCGGCGCCCGCCCGCACGAGCACGCCGCGGTCCGCGAGCCCCTGCACGACCTCCGTCTCGTCGGCGCCCTCGGGCAGGTCGAACCAGCAGAAGTTCGCCTGCGACTGCGCCGGCTCGATCGCCAGCGCGCTCAGGCCGATCTCCATCTCGACGCGGGCCATGACCGTCCGCTCCACGCGCTCGGCGACCGCGTCCTGGTGGCGCAGCGCCTCGATCGCCGCCGCCTGCGCAGCGGCGTTGCAGAAGAACGGCTGGCGGACCTGGTCGACCGCGGCCGGGAAGTCCTCGCTGCCGCACAGCGCAAAGCCGACCCGCAGCCCGCAGAGGCCGTAGACCTTGGAGAAGGTCCGCAGCAGCACGAGGTTCGGGTGCCGGGCGAGCAGGTCGACGGTCGTGTCGGGGTCCTCCAGGGTGGAGAACTCGCAGTACGCCTCGTCGACGATCAGCGCGATGTGACGGGGCACCGCCTCGGCGAACGCGGCGATGTCGGCGCTGGGCACCGCCGTGGACGTCGGGTTGTTCGGGTTGCAGACGAGCACCAGGCGGGTAGCGGCGGTGATCTCGGTCGCCATCGCGTCGAGGTCGTGGCGCTGGTCGTCGTCGAGCGGCACGGTGACCGCGGTCGCCCCCGAGGACGCCGCGAGGTGCGGGTACACGCTGAACGACGGCCACGCGTAGACGACCTCGGCGCCCGGCTCGAGCAGCGCCTCGCCGGCGGCGAGCAGGACGTCGCAGGAGCCGTTGCCGATCGCGATGCGGCCGGCGGGGACCCCGTAGCGGTCGCTCAGCGCCCGCTTGAGCTTGGCGTTGGAAGGATCGGGATAGCGGTTCGCACCCTCCAGCGCGCGCTGCGCCGCCGCGACGACCGCCGGCAGCGGCGGGTCGGGCGACTCGTTGGAGGCCAGCAGCGCGACGTCCTCGGGCAGCGCGTAGCCGCCGGCCGTCGGGTACGTCGGGATGCGCCGGACGCGCTCGGAGAACTCGATGGCCACCGCGCCATTGTGGCGCACCGGCGATCACGGCGGCGCGGGCGCACCCGGGGCGCCGGTTGACGCAAAAGGGGGCGAGATTCGTTCGCTGGACGCCTACTGGTGCTATGGCACCGGTCAGCGTCCAGCGAAACGCGGCGGCGGTCTGGGCGCTCGTGCGCGAGCAGCACGGTGTGGTGACGCAAGACCAGCTCGAGAGGCACGGCTACACCTACGACGCCATCACGCACCGCCTGGACCAGGGCCGACTTCATCGCATCTTCCTCGGTGTCTATGCCGTTGGGCGACCCCAGCTCACCCGCCACGGGCGCTGGATGGCCGCCGTCCTCGCGTGCGGACCCGGGGCGGCGCTCAGCCATCAGAGCGGGGGCGAGTTGCTGCGCGTGCGGGCATACGCGAGCGGACGCATAGAGGTATCCGTGCCCGCGGGGCGGCGGCCCCGCTGCCCCGGGGTGCGCATCCACCGTCGGACCAATCTCACCCCCGACGAGGTGATCACCCGCGACGGCATCCCGGTGACCAGTCCCACCACCACCCTTGTCGACCTCGCCCCCCGCCTCACCCGCGACGCGCTCGAAGCGGCGATCAACGAGGCCGACAAGCTCGACCTCGTCGATCCCGAGGCGCTGCGCCGCGGGCTCGAGCGCCTGCCCCGCCGCCCCGGCAAGGCCCGGCTCCGGCAGGTGCTCGACCGGCGAACCTTCGCCCTCACGGACTCCGCGCTGGAGCGCATGTTCCTGCCCATCGTCCGTCGCGTCGGGCTGCCCAAGCCGCTGACCGGCGCCAAGGTCAACGGCTTCGACGTCGACTTCTACTGGCCGGACCTGCGCCTCGTCGTCGAGACCGACGGCCTGCGCTACCACCGCACGCCAGCCCAGCAGGCCCGGGATCGGCTGCGAGACCAGGCACACGCCGCAGCCGGCCTCACGCCGCTGCGCTTCACCCGGGCCCAGGTCAGGTTCGAGGCCGCGCACGTCGAGGCGATCCTGACCGAGGTGTCGCAGCGGCTCGCCGCGGTGGGCGGGATCCATCGCCGGTGAACTGGTGGCGGCGGGCGACCGTGGCGGAGGTTCGCACGGTGTGGGACGCTTGTGCAATCCGCGCGGACTCCGGAAGCGACGACCATGCGCCAGCGCCTGCCCCTCGGGGCCGCCACGCCCGTTCTCGCCGCGCTCGTGCTCGGGGCGGTCGCGCTGGCGGCCTGCGGCGGGGACGACGACGGCGGCGAGGACACGGCGGCGATCCGCGCCGCCGCCGTGCGGATCGTCACGACGACCGACGAGGAGGTCGCCTGCGGTGAGCTCATGACAGCGCGCTATGTGCGGCGCATCTACGGTGATCTGCGCCGGTGCCACAAGGCCGAGCGTCCGGACGAGGGCGAGAGGACGCCGACCGACGCCGACGCGTCCGTGGTGAAGGCCGGCGACGGCGTCGCGACCGTCAGGATCCGCATCATCGGTGGCGACATCGACGGCGTCGCCGGAACCATCTCGCTGCGCGACGAGTCCGGCGGGTGGCGGCTGGACCGGACCGGGACCGACCTCGTCGACGCCCTCGTCGCAGCGGGCCTGCGCATGGGCTTCGGCGACGACATCCCCCGGGACGCCATCGCCTGCGTGGCCCGCAGGCTGCGCTCCTCGATCGGCGACGGGGAAGACCTCCTGCGGGTGATCGTGGCCGAGGACCGCGACACGGGACCGGACGTGCTGCGCGCGCTGTTCGCCTGCCGCCCGAGCGAGATCCGCGAGCGGTTCGAGTCAGGAGTACGCGACGCGATCGGCGACGAGCTGCCCGATGACGTGACCGACTGCATCATCCGCAGGCTGCGCTCCTCCGTCAGCGACGACGAGCTCCTGATGTTGCTGCGCGACCGCGCCACGGCCAGGCAGGCCGGCGAGCGTGCGGCGCGGACCTGCGTGGCACAGCGCCGGGACAACTCGCGCTCGAGTGCGTGAGTCCCATCGGTTGATCGCGCCATCCGAATCCATTAGTAAGATGGGCTGGCGCGAACGCCGTCCGGCGTCACGCGCGGCGTGACCCGCACGCTCACCCCGCCGCTCCACGATGAGGGATTCCCACACCAGCCCCAGCCTGGCCGACGCTCTGATGAGTCTCGACGAGCGTCATCGCCGTGTGATCGAGCTGCGCCACGGGATGCGCGGCCAGCGCGCGCACACGCTGGCCGAGGTCGGCCGGCTGCTCAAGCTGAGCACCCAGCGCGTCCAGGAGCTCGAGCGCGGGGCGCTCGCCCGGCTCGACGCCGGGCACGGCATCGCGCTTCGCGCCCGGGCCAACCCCGAGGGCTCGGGACGGTTGCTGCAGGGCCTGATGCGGCCCTGGACCCTCATGCTGCTCTGGGACCAGCCTGCCCACGGCTACGAGTTGGTCGACCGGCTCGCCGAGGCCGGGCTGTGCGTCGACACCGGCGCGATCTACCGCCTGCTGCGCCGACTGGAGCGCGAGGGCCACGTGCGCACGCTCGGCTGGCAGCCGAGCAACCACGGGCCGGCCCGGCGCGTCTACGCCCTCACGCCCCAGGGCATCGCCCACCTGCACGACGACGCCCGGACGCTCACCGACCTCGAGGGGCTGGTGTCCGAGTTCACCTCGCGCCATGCCGCTCGATCGCACCTCGAGCGCGACCGCGGCCAGCGCACCGGCGCGCCCGAGCCCGGGTGAGCGGCCCCTACTGGGCGCCCTCCAGGTCCAGCCGAAGCTCCCGCGCCTCCCCCAGATACACGTGCCGGGCACGGTGTGCGTCGGGTGCGTGGTAGTGCATGAGCAACCGGATGATCCGCGGCATCGCGCCGGGGACCGCCACCTCGCGGGCGCACAGCAGCGGCACCTCCGAGAAGCCCATGTTGCGGGCGGCGACGGCGGGAAACTCGGCGTCGAGGTCGTCGGTGAGCGTGAAGATGCAGCTGACGACGTCGCTGGGATGCAGGTCGTTGCGCTTGAGGATCTCGCGCAGGAGCCACTCGGTGGCGCCGAGGATGGCCTGGGCCTCGTTGCGGTCCACCGACGTGGCGCCGCGCAGGGCGAAGAGCCGCATGGCGCGCGAGGTTAGCCCTTAGCCTGCCGACGCCCGGCGCAGGCCCTCGACCTCCGCCGCGGTGAGGCGGCGGTGACCGCCTTCGGGCAGGCCGTCCAGGCGCAGCGGACCGAAGCGCACCCGCTGCAGCGTGGCGACCCGGTGACCGACCGCCTCGCACATGCGGCGCACCTGGTGGTTGCGGCCCTCGTGGATGGTCAGCTCCAGCAGGCCGGAGCGCACCTGACGCACGCGGGCCGGGGCGGTGGGGCCGTCGTCGAGTGCGACGCCCTCGCGCAGGGTGCGCAGCGCGTGCTCGGGCACCGGCGCCGGGCGGACCTTGGCGCGGTAGGTCTTGGGCACCTCGAAGGAGGGGTGGGTGAGGCGATTGGCCAGGTCGCCGTCGTTGGTGACCAGGATGAGCCCGGTCGCGTCCGCGTCCAGGCGCCCCACCGGGTACAGCCGAGCGCCGGCGGCGGGCACCAGGTCGACGACCGTGCGCCGGCCGTGCGTGTCGCGCGCGGTGGACAGGACGCCCGCCGGCTTGTGCACGGCGAACACCACGCGGCGCTCCTCCCCCTCGAGGTGGCGGCCGTCCACCGCCACGCCGCTGTCGGCATCCACGTCGCGGGCGGGATCGGTGACCGTCGCGCCCGCGACCGTGACCCGCCCCGCACGGACGATCTCCTCGGCGCCGCGGCGCGAGGCCACGCCCGCATGGGCGAGGAACTTCGCCAGTCGCATCGGACGATGGTGGCAGTTGGACTGGCCGGGGGCCTGGTGACCGCGCCCGGCCGTGCGGGTCCGGCGGCCTACGATGGTCCGATGGACCTCGACCTCCTCCAGCGCACCCTCGACGACGCCGGGGAGCCGGCGTTCCGCGCGCGCCAGGTGTGGGGCTGGGCGGCGCGGGGCGCGCCCGGCTACGAGGTGATGACCGACGTGCCCGCCGCGCTGCGCGGCGAGCTGGCCGAGCGGGTCCCGTTCTCGACGCTGGAGCCGGCGGAGGAGGCGCAGGCGCGCGACGGCACGGTGAAGTCGCTGTTTCGCACGCACGACGGCCGCCCGGTGGAGGCCGTGCTCATGCGCTACCGGGACGGCCGGCGGTCGCTGTGCCTGTCCTCCCAGTCGGGCTGCCCGCTGACGTGCACGTTCTGCGCGACGGGCGCGATGCGCTTCGGGCGCAACCTCACCGCGTCGGAGATCCTCGACCAGGCGCTGCACTTCCGGCGCGTCGAGGCCGTCGACCACGCGGTGTTCATGGGCATGGGCGAGCCGATGATGAACCTCGACGCGGTGCTGGGCGCCTGCCGGCGCCTGCCCGACGCCGGCATCACCCACCGCCGCACGGCGATCTCCACCGTGGGCTGGATCCCGGGCATCGACCGCCTCGCGCAGACCGACATGCCGATCCGCCTGGCGCTGTCGCTGCACGCGGCCGACGACGCGCTGCGCACGGAGATCATGCCCGTCAACGACCGCTATCCCCTGGCCGACGTGCTCGACGCGTGCCGGCGCTTTCACGCCGCCAAGCGCCGCCAGGTCTTCGTCGAGTACGTGATGCTCGCCGGCGTCAACGACCGCTACGAGCAGGCGCTGGCGCTCGCCGGGGTGCTGGACCCGGCGATCTTCAAGGTCAACCTCATCCCCTACAACCCGACCGGCTCGCCCTACGAGGGCTCGGGCCCGGAGGCCATCGCCGCGTTCAAGGCCGCGCTGGAGGAGCACGGCGTGCGGGCGACGGTGCGCCTCACCCGCGGGCGGGAGATCGCGGCGGCGTGCGGTCAGCTCGCGGCCCGGGCGGCCTGAGCGCGCTCGGCCCGGCCACGTCCTCCAGCGTCGCCGCCAGGCGCCCGGCCAGCGCCGGCCACGCGTAGCGCTCCTCGGCCACGGCGCGGGCGGCGGCGCCGCGGCGCGCGCGCTCGGCCGGGTCGGTCAGGGCGGCGCCCAGCGCGCCGGCGAGTCCCTCCGCGTCGTCGGGCTCGACCAGCCAGCCGGTGCGCGGGTCGTCCACGATCTGCGCGGGTCCGAAGCGGTCGACCGCGATCAGCGGGAGCTCGCAGGCCATCGCCTCGACGAGCACGGCGCCGAACTGCTCGCGCACGCTGGCCAGGGCGAGCACGTCGGCGGCGGACATGAGCTCGGGGAACGCCTCGTGCTCGTGCCAGCCGGCGAGGAACACGCCTCGGGCCCCCAGACGCGCGACCGTGTCGACGGGATGCTCGCCCTCCCATTCCCCGGGATGGCCCCCGAGCAGGACGAGCGAGGCGGAGGGACAGGCGCGCTCGCGCGCGGCGGCGAAGGCCTCGATGAGCAGCGGGGTGCGCTTGACGGCCGTGAAGCGCCCGGCGCTCAGCACGACCGGACCGCGGGCGATCGCCTCGACCTTCTCGGGCCGGTAGGCGACGCTCCCCGGGCCGCCTCCCGGCCGCCAGCCGCGCGGGTCCTCGACCAGATGGCGGTGCCAGAGCGCCGCGCGGTCCACCTCGACGCGGCGCAGGCGCTGCGGGTCGAACCCGTTGGGAATCACCACGCAGCGCTCGGGGTCGACGCCGAGCAGGTCCGCTGCGCGCGCGATCTGCGTCGGCGTCAGGACGACGAGGCGCGCGCAGCCTCGCGCCCACGCGCGCATGCGCGCCGCCCAGGCCTCCGCGTGGGGCCAGCCGGCGGGCGGGCCCGCCGCGATCTGCTCGAGCATCAGCAGCTCGGTGCCGTGCAGGTGCCCCACGACCGGCACGCCGGGCGCGACGCGCGCCGCGGCGTGATGCAGCGGCGTGAGGTGGTGCAGGTGCAGCGCGTCGGCCTCGGACGCGCCCGCCGCGGCCAGCGCGCTGGCCCAGGTCGCGACCTGGCGCTCGTAGGCGTCCTCGTCCACGGCGCCGAAGACCCGGTCCGGGGCGCCGGGCCGGTCCTCGTAGGAGGGGTGCATCGGCGCGACGCCCGGCGGCGGCGCGAGCGGATCGGGCGACGCGAGCGCGCCGTCGAAGTCCACGGGCCGGACGTCCAGGCCGCGATAGAAGCGCCGTGCGTCGCCGTGGCCGTCGAGGTCGTGGCGCGAGCCGGAGACGATCGTCACGTCCCAGCCGTGGTCGGGCAGCGCGCGGGCCAGGGAGCGGGCGACGTGAGCCGACCCACCCCGCGGGGAGAAGAGCAGGGCGCTGACGACGCGACGGGACACGTCGGTCAGTCATACCCACTTCGCGCCCGGGCGGCCGCCCGGGTGCGGGTCAGGCCCGCGGCGCGAAGACCAGCGCGGTGGAGATCGCGCGCCCGCCGGGGATCGCGATGCCGTGGCGCTCGCGCGGGTGGTTGCGCAGCCGCCCGGCGCAGACGAGCGACGTCGAGCCGCCGCCGTCGAGGTTCAGCGCAGCGGTCGCGCCCAGGGCGACGAGCGCCTGCGCCAATTCGGAGAGCGTGAGGCCGGCATCGCCCTCGGCGCGCCCGTCGCAGGCGACGGCGAGCAGGCGGCCGGGCGCGAGGCCGAGCGCGGCCCGCGGGTAGCGCCCCGCGGTGATGTCGGAGTCGAACTGGACGGCGCCGGCCGAGAAGCCCTCGGGGTCGATGCCGTCCAGCGGGAGGGCGGTGCCGTCGCGGACCAGCAGCGGCCCGGCCTGCAGGAGGTCGCCGCCCGGCGTGGCGGCGAAGGCGCTGCGCGGGCCGATGCGCACCGTGCCGTGCTCGGAGTGCAGGCACGCGCGCTCGGCGTCCCACGGCGCGATGAACGGCTCGTGCGCGCGGGCCATGCCGCGCGTGCGCAGCTCCCCCAGCGGCCGGCCGGACGGCCGCACGTAGAAGCCGCCCACCAGCGCCTCGCGCACGTCGTGCGCGGCGCACCACGCCTCCAGCGGCGCCCGCCGGCGCAGCCGGATCACCTCGACATCGGTGCGCTCCGCCCGGTGCGCGGCGACGTGCAGGGTCGTGGTCGCGCCGTCGGCGAGCTCGAGCTGCAGGCGGCGCAGGTGGCGGGCGCGCGGGAAGCGCGCGGCGGCGGGGGCGGGGACCTCGCGGGCGACCATCGTGCTCCTATGTCAACGCCAACGCTGTTGTCGTTGTGGAGGGAGGTTGTTAGGGGGTGGTTCGCGGATGCGGCGCAACTCGTCGCGTGCGACCCGGACACGCGCGGTCTGGTCAAGGCGTCGCAGGCGCCGATCGACGCGGTCAAGCCACACCATCCGATCCAGGCCCCCGGCAGGTAGCGTGGCTTCGAAGGCGTCGTCGAGCTCGACGAGGTGCCAGCGCAGCCGTGACTGCATTCGGGTGCGCTCGGCGACGAGGTCGGCGCGATGGTCGCTCAGCAGCCGGATCTCCATCGCCTGCTCATCCAAAAACGCGGCGGCGAACGCGTCGACGCCGTCTTTGAGCACGGCCCTGGCGATCGCGCGGGCGTCGATCACGTCGGACTTGCCGCTGGTGCGCTCCGCACGCCGCGACTGGCCCATCAGCTTCGGCGGCACCCGGATCACACGCTCCCCAGACGCCACAAGAAGGCGCTCCAGACGGCCCGAGACATGCCGGCAGTCCTCAAGCGCCCACACACGCTCATCGCCCAGGCCCTTGCCCCAGCGCAACGTCTGCAGCATCCCCGCCCGATCGGCGCCGAGCGTGCGCTCCGCCGCGACCCGGCCGGTCGCGTAGTCCACAGCGCTGAAGCTATGCGTGCTCTTGTGGGTGTCCGCCGCAATCACGATCATCTGCTGTCGTCCCCTTCGTTGGATGCCACCGGCGAAACGGACCACCGTGCGACACACCTCAGTCGGGGCGAAGCCACGCTCCTATCAAGTCAGCACGGTGATCCTCGGGCGGCGGCGGACGACACAACCGATGTCGGTCAGACCATCTGGTCGACAGCGACGCTAAGAGTCAGTCCGCCGCCGACCCGAGACCACACCGGTCCGGTCGGACATCACCGCCCGGCAAGACCGGACGCTGACACTGACGGGCGACGCTACGGTGTCGGCAGGACGAGCACGTGAACGAACGGTGAGCGCTCGGGCACGAGTTGCAGGGGATTCTGAGCCCGTCGTCCAGGCGCCGGCCGGGCGGTCAGGCCTCCGCGCGCTGCTCGACCGCCCGCAGCAGCCGCGCGCGCAGCTCGCCCTCCTCCTCCGGCGTGGGGTCCCACTCGGCGACGGCCGGCAGCGCCTTGAGCGAGTCCAGGCCGAAGAGCTTGAGGAACAGGCCGGTCGTCCGGTACAGCACGGCGCCGAAGCGCGACCGGCCGGACTCCTCGATCAGACCGCGGTCCAGCAGCGTGGTCGTCGCCGACTCGGCGGCGACGCCGCGGATGCGCGTGATCTCCGGGCGGGAGACCGGCTGGAGGTACGCGACGATGGCCAGCGTCTCGGCCTGGGCGGGCGTCAGCTGCGCGGTGCGCGGGCGCGCCAGGAGCCGGCGGGCGGCCGGCTCGGCGACGGGGTCGGTGGCGAGCGTCAGGCCGCCGGCCACGCGCTTGATCGCCAGGCCGCGGGCGCCGGGCGCGTAGGTGGCGTCCAGCTCGGCGACGGCGTCCTCGACGGCGGCGACGTCGCACTGAGCGGCCTCGGCGAGGTCCTCGACGGTCACGGCGTCGGCGGAGAGGAACAGCAGCGCCTCGACGATCCGGGCCAGCTCGGTCACGAGGCGAGCGCGGGCGCGTCGCGCGGCTGCCGCGGCCGAACCCGGGGCGCGATGGCGATCTCCCCCAGCGGCTCGTCCTGGGTCCAGGTCGCCTCGCCCTGCTTGTAGAGCTCCAGCAGCGCGAAGAGGGTCACCGCGACCGTCACCCGGTCGGCGCCGCGCACGGCGTCGTCGAAGGAGCAGCCGCCGCGGCGCAGCAGGCCGCGCAGGTGGGCCAGGCGCTCGGCGACGCTCACCACCGGCGTGGCGACGTGGCTGAGGTCGAGCGCCGGAGGCCGGCGCAGCAGGGCGCCGATCGCCGCGCCGAGGCGGCGCGGGTCCTGCACCGGGCCGGGGTCCGCCGCGTCGGGCGGCTCGAGGCGCGCGCGCCGCAGCGCCGCGGGGAGCGGGGCCTCGCGGTAGCGCACGCCCTCCTCCCCTGCCAGCCGGGCGGCGAGGTGGTCGGCGGCCCGGCGGTAGCGCCGCGCCTCCAGCATCCGGGCCAGCAGCTCCTCGGCGGCCTCGCCGGGCTCGAGGTCCAGCGCGTCGTCCTCGGCGCCGGGCAGCATGAGCCGCGACTTGAGCTCCAGCAGGGCGGCGATGAGCACGAGGAACTCGGTGGCCGCCTCGAGGTCCAGCTGCCCGCGCGCCTCGAGGTGGTCGAGGTAGGTGAGGACGACGTCGGCCAGCTCGACCTCGAGCAGGTCGATCTCCTCGCGCAGGACGAGGGTCAACAGCAGGTCGAACGGGCCGGAGAAGACCTCGAGATCCAGCTCGAGGGAGGCAACGGACACGCGCGCAGGCTACCGAGCGCGCCGGTCGCCGCGGGCCTTCGCGGGGGGTGGTCGGCGAACCGGTCGTTCAACGACCAGATTCCGTACCACCCCTCAGCGCGGGGGCCCGACCCCCATCGCGTCGCGCACGTCGGCAAGCGTCTCGCTTGCGATCGCCCGCGCCTTGTCGGCGCCCTCGGCCAGCGTGGCCTCCAGCGCCGCCTCGTCGGCGCGCAGCGCCCCGTAGCGCTCCTGCACCGGCGCGAGCTCCTCCACCACCGCCTCCGCCACCGCGGCCTTGAGGTCGCCGTAGCCGCGGGCGGCGGCGAGCTCGGCCTCGACGGCGTCGGGCGCGATCCCCCGGACCGCCGCGAGGATCTCGATCAGGTTCGTGACGCCCGGCTTGTCCGCCGCGCGGCGGATCTCCGTGCCGCTGTCGGTCACCGCGCGCTTGAACTTGCGCCGGATCGTGGCGGGGTCGTCGAGGACGAGGACGGTCCCCTGCTCGCTGCCGCCCGTCGTGGACATCTTGCGCTCGGGGTCCTGCAGATCGCGCACGCGCGCGCCCACCTCGGGGATGCGGTGCTCGGGCACGACGAGGATGCCCTCCCCGAAGCGGGCGTTGAAGCGCATGGCCACGTCGCGCATGAGCTCGAGGTGCTCGCGCTGGTCCTCCCCCACCGGGACCTCGTCGGCGCGGTAGGCCAGCACGTCGGCCGCCTGGAGGACCGGGTAGAAGAGCAGCCCCGCGGAGACCAGCTCGCGCTGCGCGCCGGACTTGTCGCGGAACTGGTGCATGCGGTTCAGCTCGCCCAGCGCCGTCACCGAGCTCAGCAGCCAGCACAGCTCGGTGTGCTCCTGCACGTCGCCCTGGCGAAAGAGCAGGCAGCGCTCCGGGTCCAGCCCGGCGGCCAGCAGCAGCGCCGCCGTGTCGTGCACGCGCGCGCGCAGCTCGGCGGGCTCGTAGGGGACCGTGGTGGCGTGCAGGTCGACGATGCAGTAGATCGCGGGATCGCCGCGGTCCTGGCCGGCCACGTACTGCGTGATCGCCCCGATGTAGTTGCCCAGGTGCTTGCTGCCCGTGGGCTGGATGCCCGAGAAGATCTTGGCCACGGCGCCGCGGCCCTACAGCGCCTGGCGCAGGACGAGCCGCTTCGCCGCGCCCGCCTCGTCCAGCCGCCGCACCGGCGTGCTGTAGGGGGCGTTGCGGGCGATCTCGGGGTCCTCCTTGGCCTCGGCGAGGATCTCGGCGATCACGTCGGCGAAGGCGTCGAGCGTCTCGCGCGTCTCGGTCTCGGTGGGCTCGACGAGCAGCGCCTCGTCGACCAGCAGCGGGAAGTACACGGTCGGCGGGTGGTAGCCGTGGTCGAGCAGGCGCTTGGCCAGGTCCAGCGTGCGGATCTTCAGCTCGCGCTTCATCGGCGCGCCCGACAGGGTGAACTCGTGCATGCACAGCCGCCCGTAGGCCAGCGGGAGGTACTCGGCCACGCCCGCGCGCCGCAGGCGGGCGAGCAGGTAGTTGGCGTTGAGCACCGCGACCTCGGCGACGTCGCGCAGGCCCTCGGCCCCCAGCGAGCGGATGTAGGCGTAGGAGCGCACGAACACCCCGTAGTTGCCCTGAAAGCCGCGCAGCCGCCCGATCGACTTGGGCCGGTCGTGGTCGAGGTCGAAGACCGGGGGCCCGCCGTTGTCGGGCTCGCGGCGCACCACCTGCGGGCGCGGGAGGTAGGGCTCCATCCGCTCGGACACCGCGATCGGGCCGGCGCCCGGGCCCCCGCCGCCGTGGGGCTGGGTGAAGGTCTTGTGCAGGTTGAAGTGCACGATGTCAAAGCCGATGTCGCCCGGCCGCCAGCGACCGACGACCGCGTTGAGGTTCGCGCCGTCGTAGTACAGCGTCGCGCCGACGGAGTGCACGATCTCCGCGATCTCGGCGATGTTCGCGTCGAACAGGCCCAGGGTGTTGGGGTTGGTGATCATCAGGCAGGCGACGTCCTCGTCGGCCTTGGCCCGCAGGTCCTCGACGTCCACCCCGCCGTCGGCGTCGGTGGCGACCTTGACCACCTCGTAGCCGGCCATCGTCACCGTCGCGGGGTTCGTTCCGTGCGCGGTGTCCGGCGTGAGCACCTTGTGGCGCTGCTCACCGCGGTCGGCGTGATAGGCCCGGGTGAGCAGCACCCCGGCCAGTTCCCCGTGCGATCCGGCCGACGGCTGCAGCGAGACGTGCGGCAGCCCGGCGATCTCCCCCAACGCCGTTTGCAGCTCGTACATCAGCTCCAGCGCGCCCTGGGCGCGCGCAGGATCCTGCAGCGGGTGCAGCCGCGCGTGGCCGGGCAGCGCCGCGACGCGCTCGTGCAGGCGCGGGTTGTGCTTCATCGTGCACGAGCCGAGCGGATAGAAGCCCGAGTCGAGGTCGAAGTTGCGCTTGGAGACGCCGACGTAGTGGCGGACGATCTCCGGCTCGGAGACCTCGGGCAGGTGCGGCGGATCGGCGCGGCGCAGCCGCTCGGGGATGAGGCCGTCGACCTCCGGGACGTCCAGCTCCGGGCAGCGGAACGCGCGCCGCCCCGGCGCGCCCTTCTCGAAGATCGTCGTCGCGCGGTCGCGGTCGCGAATCGGGGAGCTCACGCCACGGCCTCCGCCCGGCGCTCGGCCGCCACCGCGGCCCCCAGGACGTCGGCCAGGCGGTCGATGTCCGCGCGCGTGCGCCGCTCGGTGATCGCCACCAGCAGGCCGTCGGGGTGCTCCTCGTAGGCGCGTCCCAGCGCGAAGCCGGCGTTGACGCCCTCCGCCGCGCAGCGCTTCAGCACGCGGTCCACGGGCGCGTCGAGCTCCAGTGCGAACTCGCGCACGACGGGCTGGTCGTGCAGCTTGGCGACGCCGTCCAGCGCGGCCAGCCGCTCGCGCGCGTAGTGCGTGCGCTGGAGCATCAGCTCGCCGAGCTCCACCAGCCCCTGGCGCCCGAGCCACGCCAGATAGACCACGCCGGCCAGGGCGTTGAGCGCCTGGGAGGTGCAGATGTTCGAGGTCGCCTTCTCGCGGCGGATGTGCTGCTCGCGCGTCTGCAGCGTCAGCACGAAGCCGCGCCTGCCGTCGGCGTCCACCGTCTCGCCGGCGATCCGGCCGGGCATCTTGCGGGCGTGCTCCTGCCCGGCGGCGAAGAACCCGAACGAGGGCCCGCCGAAGTCCAGGCGGTTGCCCAGCGACTGGCCCTCGCCGATGCAGACGTCGACGCCCTGGTGCCCGGGCGCCTCGATCACGCCCAGCGTCAGGGGGTCGGCGGCGCACACCGCCAGCGCGCCGTGCTCGTGGGCGGCTGCGGCGATCGCCTCCACGTCCTCCACGGCGCCCAGGAAGTTCGGCTGCTGCACGAAGACCGCGGCGACGTCGGAGTCCAGCGCCGCCGTCAGCGCCTCGAGGTCGGTGACGCCGTCGCGCAGCGCCACCTCCTCCACCGTCGTGCCGTAGCCGACCGACAGCGTCTCGAGCGTCTCCCGGCTGTGCGGGTGCACGCCGCGGCTGATGACGAAGCGCGGGCGCCCGTTGGTGAGCTTGGCCAGGAAGCCGGCGGCGGCCAGGGCGCTCGGGCCCTCGTAGACCGACGCGTTGGAGATCGGCAGGCCGGTCAGCTCGCTGATCGCGGTCTGGTACTCGAACATGACCTGCAGCCCGCCCTGGCTGATCTCCGGCTGGTAGGGCGTGTAAGGGGTGAGGAACTCCGATCGGCTGGTGAGCATGTCGATGAGCGCGGGGACGTAGTGGTCGTACATCCCGGCGCCCAGGAACGTGACCTCGTCCTCGGCGCTGACGTTGCGCGACGCCAGCGCGCGCAGGTGGTCGTAGACGTCCTGCTCGACCATGCCGGGGGGCAGGTCCAGCCCGCGGTCCAGCCGGACCGCCTCGGGGATCTGCGCGAAGAGCTCGTCGATCGACGCGACGCCGATCGCGCCGAGCATGATCTCCAGGTCCTCGGGGGTGACGGCGGTGTAGCCGCTCAAGACAGCGAGGAGACGTACGTGGAACGGTCCATGAGCGTGTCCTTCTCCGCCGGGTCCGACAGCTTGACCTTCACCATCCACCCGGCCTCGTAGGGGTCCTCGTTGATCGCGTCGGGCGTCTCGCCGAGGTCGGTGTTGACCTCCACGATCTCGCCGGACAGCGGGGCGATCACGTCCGAGACCGCCTTGACGGACTCGACCTCGGCGTAGGGCTCGCCCGCGGCGACCGTGGTCCCGACGTCGGGCGGGTCGAAGAAGACCACCTCGCCCAGCGCGTCCTGCGCGAACCACGTGACGCCGAAGGTGGCCGTCTCCGACTCGCCGTTCTCGATGCGCGCCCAGTCGTGCTCGGCGTGGTACAGCAGGTCCTCGGGGTAGGTGGCCTCAGCCATCGGTCTCCTCGTCGTGGCGGTACAGGGGCTTGGCGGCGACCGCCGCGGGCCGCACCTTGCCCCGGACGTCGATCTCGATGGCCTCGCCGACCTCCGCGCGCGCGGCGGGCAGGTAGGCCATGCCGATGCCGATCTGCAGGCACGGCGACATGGTGCCGCTGGTGACCTCGCCGCCACCCACGACGGGGTTGCCCGGCCGCGGGATCCCCGGGCCGGTCATCTTGAACGGGGACAGGCGCTCGGCCGGGCCCGCCTCGCGCACGCTGCGGACGGCCTCGGCGCCGAGGAACCCGGTGTCCTCCTTGCAGCACCACCCCAGCCCGGCCTCGATCGGCCCGCGGTCCTCGCCGAGGTCGTTGCCGTACAGCGGCAGGCAGGCCTCGAGGCGCAGCGTGTCGCGTGCGGCGAGCCCGGCGGGGCGGGCGCCGCGGCGCTCGAGCTCCTCCCACACGGCGGGGGCGTCGGAGGGATCGAGCAGCAGCTCGACGCCGTCCTCCCCGGTGTAGCCGGTGCCGCAGACCAGCGCGCTGCGCCCGCACAGCAGGCGGCGGCCGGCCTGCCGGCGATCGGGCAGCGGCGAGTCGGCGACCGCCTGGACGAGCTCGCGGGCGCGCGGGCCCTGCACGGCGAGCATCGCGTAGTCGGCGTGCGCGTCGGTGACCTCGGCGTCCGCGCCCTCCGCGTGACGCTCGAACCAGGCCAGGTCCTTCTCGTGGTTGGCGGCGTTGGTGACGGTCAGGTAGCGCTCGGGGGCGAGGCGGTAGGTGATCAGGTCGTCGAGCACGCCGCCGTCCTCGTTGCACAGCACCGAGTACTGCGAGCCGCCGACGGAGACCTTGGACACGTCGTTGGACAGCAGGCGCTGCAGGAGGGCCTCGGCGCCCGGCCCGGCGGTGTCGATCTGGCCCATGTGCGAGACGTCGAACATGCCCACGGCGCCCCGGACGGCGAGGTGCTCGGCGCGGATCCCGTCGGCGTACTGCACGGGCATCTCCCAGCCCGCGAAGGGGACGAACTTCGCCCCCGCGGCACCGTGCTGATCGAACAACGCCGTGCGCTTGAGCGTGGTGGGCGTCACGCGCCGCAGGCTAGCGAAGCGCCCTGCGAACCCTGGGTCACGCCGCCGATGG
The DNA here is from genome assembly GCA_963825515.1 of uncultured Solirubrobacterales bacterium. Taxonomy (GTDB): domain Bacteria; phylum Actinomycetota; class Thermoleophilia; order Solirubrobacterales; family Solirubrobacteraceae; genus CADCVQ01. The sequence goes on from CAWGTI010000001.1 coordinate 403,360, forward strand.
AGCGGCCGGCGTCAGCGCAGGAACGGCGGGATGTCGATCTCGTCGTCGGGGATCTCCAGCGACGAGCGCGTGCGGTCTGAGATGCGCGGCCCCCGGTCGCGCTCGCGGGCGGCGGTGCGCGTCTCCTCGCGGGCCGTGCGCGGGCGCGCGCGGCCGTGGTCGAACCCGGTGGCGATGACGGTCACTCGGACCTCGTCGCCCTGCGCCTCGTCGATGACCGCGCCGAAGATGATGTTCGCGTTGGCGTCGGCGGCCTGCTGGACGATCTCGGCCGCCTCGTTGACCTCGAAGAGCCCGAGGTCCTTGCCGCCGGTCATGTTCAGCAGGATGCCGGTGGCGCCCTCGACGCTCTCCTCCAGCAGGGGGCTGGAGATCGCGATGCGCGCCGCCTCGGCGGCGCGGTTCTCGCCGTTGGACGTGCCGATGCCCATGAGCGCCGAGCCGGCGTCCTGCATGATCGTGCGCACGTCGGCGAAGTCCAGGTTGATGAGGCCGGGGATCGTGATGAGGTCGGTGATGCCCTGCACGCCCTGGCGCAGGACGTTGTCGGCCTCGCGGAAGGCGTCGAGCATCGAGGTGCGCCGCTCGACCACCGACAGCAGCTTCTCGTTGGGGATCACGATGAGCGTGTCGACGACCTCGCGCAGGCGGTCGATGCCCTCCTCGGCCTGGCGCGTGCGCTGGCTGCCCTCGAACTCGAACGGCTTGGTGACCACCCCGACGGTGAGCGCGCCGATCTCGTTCTTGGCGATCTCCGCGATGACGGGGGCCGCACCGGTACCGGTGCCGCCGCCCTCGCCCGCGGTGACGAAGACCATGTCCGCGCCCTTGAGCGCCTCCTTGATGTCGTCGCGCGACTCCGCGGCGGCGCCGAAGCCCACGTCGGGGTTCGCGCCGGCGCCCAGGCCCTTGGTCAGGTCGTGCCCGATGTTGAGCTTGATGTCCGCGTCGGTCATCTGCAGCGCCTGCGCGTCGGTGTTGGCCGAGATGAACTCGACCCCGCGCAGACCGGCGTCGACCATCCGGTTGACGGCGTTCGTTCCACCGCCGCCGACGCCGACGACCTTGATGACCGCTAGGTAGCTGCCCGATTCCATGAAGGAGGACCGTCCGACTCTAGAGTTAGCGTTGAGAGTTTTTTGCTCTCTGCCCCGATGCTACGGAATTGACAGTAAGCACGGGGCAGAACGGATGTCAACGCAAAGTCTATCGCCGCAAGATCGATTGCAAAGCGGGGAACCCTCGACCTGTGCGGGAGAAATGCGCCTCGGCTGCCATCAACCTAGAGTTGAGGTTGAGTCTTTGTCCGGTGGTGGCAGGCCGCCCACCGCCGGGCGGTCCGGGAGGCGGACGTCGACGTAGCTCGCGCCCTGCGTTCGCTCGTCGCCGAGCACCCTCGCGGCGGCCGCCCACTTCGCGGGAAGGTCGCTCGCCTGGCCGAAGTAGAGCTTGGGTCCTTGGTCCAGGGTGGCGGTCACGCCGCGCTGCCCCAGGAACGCGCGCTGCACCCGTGAGCGCAGCGGCCGGGGCACCGCGGCGAGCAGGCGCACGGCGCCCAGCGCGCGCTTGTCGCGGATGCGGTCCCCCGGCGGGGTGCTCCTGATCCCCACGGACGGCAGGTCGTCGGTCTCGTTGCCGCGCAGCAGCGTCCCGTCGGCCGCCACGGCGGTGCGGCGGCCCCCGATCTGGACCGCGGCCACCGGCTGGTGTGCGTTGACCGTGATGCGCAGGCGATGCGGGAAGTCCGCCTCGGCGCTCAGGCGCCGCACCAGCGGATAGGACTCCACCGCCCGCTCGAGCTCCTCGGTGCGGACGTGCAGCGTGGTCATGTCGCGCGCGGCGGCGATGAGCGCACCGCGGATCGCTCCCGCCTCCGCTCCCTCGACGCCCGTGACCGACACCTGCTCGATCCCCACCAGCTCGGAGTCGCGCACCCACAGCCCGGCGACCGCGAGCGCGGCGAGCAGCCCGGCGACGCCGAGACCCACGCGAAGGCGGCGGCGCTTGGACGAGGCCATCGCCTCGGAGTTCGGCGCGCGCTTCGCGCCCCCTGCCCGGGTGTGGTCGGACCGGACGCGTGTCCAGGCCTCCGGCCGGGGGCAGGCGGCGGGCGGCGGGCGGCGGCCGTCTAGCCTCTCCCCCGCGATGGAGCCGACCGCCGCCACCCGCCTGAGCGAGCTGACCACGTTGCGCCTGGGCGGCCCGGCGGGGCGGATCGTGGAGGCCCACACCGAGGACGAGCTCGTCGCGGCCGTGCGCGAGGCCGACGGCGCCGGCGAGCCGCTGCTCGTGCTCGCGGGCGGCAGCAACCTCGTCGTGGCGGACGCGGGCTTCCCCGGCACCGTCGTGCGCGTCGCCGTGCGCGGGGTCACGCTGCGCGAGGACCTCGACAAGCGCATGGTCGTCGACGTGATGGCCGGCGAGAGCTGGGACACGCTCGTGGCGGGCTGCGTCGAGGAGGGGCTCTCGGGCGTGGAGTGCCTGGCCGGCATCCCCGGCTCCGTGGGGGCCACGCCGATCCAGAACGTCGGCGCCTACGGTCAGGAGGTCTCCGGGACGATCCTCGCGGTGCGCGTGCTGGACCGCAGCACCGGCGAGATCGAGGAGCTGGCGCCAGAGGACTGCGGGTTCGGCTACCGGTCCAGCGCGTTCAAGCGCGAGCCGGGCCGCTGGGTCGTCCTCGGCGTGCGCCTCCTGCTGGAGCAGTCCGAGCGGTCCCGGCCGATCCGCTACGCCGAGCTGGCCCAACGGCTCGACGTGGAGATCGGCGACGACGCGCCGCTCGCCGACGTCCGCGCGGCCGTGCTCGAGATGCGGCGGGCCAAGGGCATGGTCCTCGACCCTGGCGACCCCGACACCTACAGCGCCGGGTCCTTCTTCACCAACCCCGTCCTGAAGATGGTCGACATGACCGTGATGGCCGCGGCGGCGCGCCGCACGGTCGGGCAGCCGCCCACGTGGCTGCAGCCCGACGGCAGCGTCAAGACCTCCGCCGCCTGGCTCATCGAGCGCGCCGGCTTCACGCGCGGCCACGGGGACCCCGGGGGGATCGCGATCTCCTCCAAGCACACGCTCGCGCTCACCAACCGCGGCGCGGGCACGACCACCGAGCTGCTCACCCTCGCCCGTGAGATCGCCGACCGCGTGCGGGAGGTGTTCGCCGTCGACCTCGTGCCCGAGCCGGTGCTCGTCGGGCACCGCTGGGAGGAGTAGACGCCCGGCGTAGACGCAGGCGTATGACCTTGCGCATCTCGGCCATGGACAGTCTCACCGCGCCCGATTTCAATGGCGTCCATGAACGGAACCACCCCACCCCCGAAGCACCGACACTGGTCCTCGGCGGCACCGGCAAGACCGGCCGCCGGGTGGCAGAGCGGTTGATGGCGCGCGGCGTGCCCACACGGATCGCGTCGCGCACCGGCGACACGCCCTTCGACTGGGAGGACCGGCAGACCTGGGCGCCCGCACTGCAGGGCGCCGGGTCGGTCTACGTCTCCTACTACCCGGACCGCGCGGTGCCCGGAGCGGTGGACGCGGTCGGCGCGCTGGCCGAGCTGGCCGTGGCCGGCGGGGTCCGGCGCCTGGTGCTGCTGGCCGGGCGCAACGCGCACCTCGCCGACGGCGTCCAGCGCGCGCTGGTCCGCGAGCCCCGGGACTTCGCCGACTACGTCCGCGACACCGCCGCCACCGGCGTGTGGACCCCGTCTGCGGGCCGCTAGCCCAGCAGCCTTCGCCCGAGCTCGTCCACGTTCCCCGCCCCCAGGACCAGGCACACGTCGCCCGCGCGCAACCGCGAGCCCAGCACCCGCTCGGCCGCGTCGAAGCCCGGCGCCCAGGCGACGTCGCGGCCGTGCGCCGCGTCGGCCACGGCCTCGGCGACGAGCAGGCCCGTGACCCCCGGGTGGTCCTCGGCGCGCTCGCGCGCCGGGTAGACGTCGAGGACGACGACCGCGTCGGCGCCCGCGAGCGCGGCGCCGAAGTCGCGCGCCAGCAGGCGGGTGCGGGAGAACAGGTGCGGCTGGAACACCGCCACCACCCGGTCGCGCCCCAGCGTCCGGGCCGCGGCGACCGCGGCGCGCACCTCGGTCGGGTGGTGGGCGTAGTCGTCGACCACCAGCGCGCCGGCCGCGGTCTCCCCCAGCGTCTCGAAGCGCCGGCCCGCGCCGCGGAAGTCCTCCAGCGCGCCGGCCAGCTCCTCCCCCGGCGCGCCCGCGACCAGGCACGCGGTCAGCGCGGCGGCCGCGTTGGCCACGTTGTGCGCGCCGGGCACGGTGAGCCGCACGCGCCGGCCGGCCCACCCGAAGCTCGCGCCGCCCGCGTCCAGGAGCACGTCCTCGGCGCCGAACAGCGCGACGTCGGTGATGTCCTCGCGATCCAGGAAGGCGGCGGCCTCGGCGCTGTCCTGCGCGACCCGCCGCTCGGCGCCGCGCAGGAACTCCGCGAAGGCGGCCTCGAGCTCGGCGCGCGAGGCGTAGGTCGTGTGATGGTCGAGCTCCACGTTGGTCACGACGCCGATCTCCGGCGCGAGGCGCAGGAACGAGCGGTCGGACTCGTCGGCCTCGATCACCAGCCAGTCGCCGCCCCCCCACGCCGCGTTGGTGCCCGTCGTGCCCAGCTCCCCGCCGACGAGGTAGGACGGGTCCCATCCGAGCTTCGCCAGCGCGTGGACGGCCATCGACGCCGTGGTGGTCTTGCCGTGCGTTCCCGTCACGGCGAGCGTGCGGCGCAGGCGCGACACCTCGGCCAGCAGCTCTCCCCGGTGCAGCTCGCGCAGGCCGCGCTCGCGTGCCGCCGCGCGCTCGGGGTTCGCCGCGTCGATCGCCGTGGACACGACGAGCTCGACGTCGTCGCCGGCCGGCACGTTGGAGGCATCGTGGCCGGCGGACGTCCGGATCCCCGCCTCCCGCACGCGGGCCAGGTAGACCGAGTCGGCCCGGTCCGAGCCGGTCACCCGGGCGCCCAGCGCCTGCCCCACGAGCGCCAGCGCGCTCATGCCCGCCCCGCCGATCCCCACGAAGTGCAGCCGCCGTCCGGCCCAGTCGCTCATCGCGGCGGCTCGCCCGCGGCGGCGAGCACCTCGGCGGCGATGGCGTCCGCCGCCTCCGGCCGCGCGAGCCCCCCCGACGCGCTCGCCATCGCGGCCAGCCGGCTGGGATCGCCGAGCAGCGCGCCGACCTCCTGCCCCAGGCGCGCGGCGCTCAGCTCGGCGTCGGGGATGATCACCGCGGCTCCCGCGCGCTGCATCCAGCGCGCGTTGGCGGTCTGGTGGTCGCCGGTCGCGTGCGGGTAGGGCACGAGGATCGCCGGGCGGCCCGCCGCGGCGATCTCGAAGATCGAGCCGCCCGCGCGCGCCACGCACAGGTCGCAGGCGGCGAGCGCCTCGCCGAAGTCCTCGAGGTACTCGCGCAGGTCGTAGCCCGCGGCGGGGACGCGATCGGCCAGCGCGGCGTAGTCGCGCTCGCCGGCGACGTGCAGGACGCGAAAGGGAGCGGCCGCGAACGCCTCGATCGCCGCCTCGTTGATCGTGCGCGACCCCAGCGAGCCACCGAAGACGAGCACGCAGGTCTCGTCGTCGCTCAGGCCGAAGCGGGCCCGCGCCCCCGCGCGGTCGGTCGCGGGGGGCGCGACCGGCCGGCCGGTCACCCGGTAGCGCGCGCCGTCGCGGCCCGGGATCGGAAAGGCCAGGCACACACGCGCAGCGAAGCGCGCGAGCAGGCGGTTGGAGACACCCAGATGGCTGTCGGCCTCGGTGAGCACCAGCGGCGTGCGCCGCGTCACCGCGGCAAGCCCGACGGGCCCGGCGACGTACCCCCCGCCGCCCATCACGACATCGGCACCCAGCTCGGCGAGGATGCGCCGCGCGGCGGCGGTCGCCGCCGCCGCGCGCAGCGCCGCTCGGGCCGCGTGCAGGGGGTTGCGCCGGCTCAGGCCCTCCACCGCGATCCGCCGCAGCTCGTAGCCCGCGGCGGGGACGAGCTGCGCCTCGGCGCGCTCGCCACCCACGAAGACGACCTCAGCGCCGCGCGCTCGCAGCGCGCCGGCCACCGCCAGCGCCGGAACGACGTGGCCGGCCGTCCCCCCCGCCGCGATCACCACCACTGTCACCACGGCCGGATCCTCGCGCATCGCCCCGCTTCCCGGCGGGATGGGGCACGGCGGCGAGATGGCTCGTCCCGCGCGACGCGACGCTCAGCAGCAGTCCCATCGTCGCGAGCAGGACGAGCAGGCTGCTCGACCCCGAGGAGATGAACGGCAGCGGGACGCCGGTGAGCGGCGCCAGCCCCAGGACGGCGAAGACGTTCAGCAGCGCCTGGCACAGGATCAGCGACGTCAGCCCGGTGGCCAGCAGCTGCGCGTAGCGCCCCCGCGCCGCCTTGGCGGTGCGCAGGCCGGCGTAGGCGATCAGGCCGTAGAGGAACAGCAGGCCGGCGACCCCGGCCACCCCGATCTCCTCGCCGATCACCGCCAGGATGAAGTCGGTGTGCGCCTCGGGGAGGTAGAAGACCTTCTGCACCGACTCGCCCAGGCCCACGCCGAACAGGCCGCCGGAGCCCAGCGCGATCTGTCCCTGGACGGCCTGAAAGCCGATCGACTGCGAGTGCTCCCACGGGTTCAGGAACGCGGTGAGCCGGGCCGCGCGGTAGGGCTCGACGACAGCGAAGAGCAGGACCAGCACGGCCCCCGCGGCGCCGATGAGCCCCAGCAGGCGCAGCGGCGTGCCCGCCGCCAGCAGCAGCGCGCCCAGGGTGAAGCAGATGATCAGCGCGGTGCCCAGGTCGGGCTGGGAGGCGATGAGCGCCAGCGCTGCGCCGGCGACCACGAGCAGCGGGTTGCAGACCCCCTTCAGCGTGCGCAGGCGCGCGGGCCGCTTGGCCAGCAGGCCGACCGCGTACAGGACGAGCGCGAGCTTCATCAGCTCCGAGGGCTGGAACTGCACGGGACCGGCCGCGATCCAGCGCTGCGCGCCGTTGATCTCCACGCCGACCCCGGGGAGCTTGACCGCGATGAGCAGGACGAAGGACAGCCCGAGCAGCCAGGGCGTCGCGCGCTGCACGAGGCCCACCCCGCCGCGCGCGATGACCAGCATGAGCACGAGCCCGGCCGCCCCGTAGCCGAGGTACTTGACCAGGTAGCTCGTGCCGTCGCCGCCGGTCTCCAGCAGCGTCCGCGCCGACGAGGCGCTGTAGACCATGACCGCCCCCGCGGCCAGAAGGCACAGCGTCGCCGTCAGCAGGATGTTGTACTCGACCGGCCGGGGCTTGCGGGGGGCGGGTCGGCGCTGGGAGGCGGATGCCATCGACTCCGGCTTCGACGGCGCATGCTCGAGTCCTGTCGGCGCCTAACCCCGCCGGACGAGGATCGTGAGCTCGCGCCATCCGCTCCGCGGGGTTCCGCCGGTGGGCGTGAAGCGCAGCGTCAGCCTCGCGCGCAGCCGCCCGCCCCGGGCGCGCACGAGCCCCCGGCCGGTGCGGTTCAGGCGCAGGGCGATCCTCATGCGTCCCGACCTGCGCGCACGCCTCACCGTCCGCGCGATCGTGACCGTGCCAAGGGCGGGCCGCAGCAGCGCCGCGCCGGCGCCCGGCCGGCGCGCCGTCTGTAGCGCCTCGAGGCTGCCCGCGCCCGGGAGGCGCACCGTGGCGCGGACCGTGCCGGTCCCGTCGACGCTCAGCGAGGGGAACGCGAACGAGTTCGACGGCCGTTGCGGCGGGCGTCCGGCGGGCGGCGCGGTCGCGGCGGCGGGCGGCGACGGCGCGGCCTCCTCGGGGGCGCCCGGGCCCGGCGCAGGAGCGCTCGCCATGGCGCTCAACGTGGCGTCGTTGGGACTCGAGGCCGCGTTGCTGAGGACCTGCAGCGTCGCCTCGGCGTGCGACCCCGCGCTCGACGGCGCGTACGTGACGGCGAGGCCGCACGTCTGGCCCGGGGCGAGCGTCCGGCCCGCGCAGTCCTGCCCTTCCACCGTGTAGTGGGCGCCGTCTGTCCCGCTGACGATCGCCTGCGAGACCGCGACCGGCTGCGTGCCCGGGTTGGCGACGGTGAACTCCTGCCGGGAACCGGTTCCCACGGACACCGTGCCGAACGCGCCCGAAGCGCCGCCCAGCGCCAGCGCGCGCCGTGGGTGCTGGAGGTCCATGCCCGCCCGGACCGCTTCCGTGCTGAGCGCGCCCGGCGGCACCGGGTCGGCCCGGTAGGAGAACAGGGGCGCGGCGAAGGCGAGGCTGAAGACCGGCTGCCCGCCGGGCGTGAGCTCTGTGGTCAGCGCGTCCCCGCCCCAGCCCATCACCCAGTTGCCGCCCGCAAGCCGCCGCGCGCTGCCGCAGCAGAACGACAGCGGGACCCGGGGATCGGTGACCTCCTCCACGCGCGTCGCCGTGCGGGCGGTCGTGTCGATCGCGTAGCGCACCGCCCGCGGGGGAGGCCCGATCCACCCGCCCGCGCCGTCGGGGACGGCGCCGTTGTCCTGGATGGTCAGGTCGCCGCCGGGCAGGATCCGCGCATCGTGCTGACCGGCGATCGGCCCGTTCGGACCGTCGCGGGGGTCCCCGACGACGGTCAGGCTCTGCCCGGCGTTCGCTGCGCCGCCGAGCTTCCAGTCGACCGCGCCCGTGCCCCGGTCGATGCGGTAGACGGCATCCAGGAAGCGGAAGGACAGGACCAGGCCGTCGCCGTCGGGCTCGACGGAGTTGAGGTGGTACACCTCGCTGGCGCCGAACATGCCCGACCCGAGGGCCATCGCCCGCCAGCGCACCGGGATCTCGGAGACGTCGATGTGCTCCGACGCGTTCCACGACCAGACCAGCGTCCCGTCCGGCTCGAGCTCCTGGATGTGCGAGTCGAGAATCTCCGCGTCCGCCGGGCCTCCGATCGGCGACAGGTCGACGCCGGTCACGGGGCGGTAGGCCATGAGGAGGTAGTTGCCGTTGGGCAGCAGCTGCAGGTCGTGCAGGTCGCTGGCGACCCCGACCGTGTTCAGGGAGCGCACGAGCTGGCCGCCGAGGTCGACCTCGCGCATGCCGCCGGGCAGCAGGCCCCACGCGATGTGCCCGTTGGGCAGGAGCTTGGCGTCGGCGGGGACCGCCGGGGAGCGCGACCACCATGCCGGCGCGCCGTCGCGGTCGAAGATCGCGACGTAGTTCACGGACGTCCCGGGCCGCGGTGGAGCGATGGCCAGCGACGGCGCCACGATGTACCACTGCGCCTGCGTCTGACCCGTGCGTACGGCGGTGAACGCGGGGAAGTCCGCCGGCAGGCACCGCACGTGGTGGGTCCTCACCACGGTCCCCTCGGCGTCGGACACGACGAGCGACAGGCTCTGGCCAGCCGCGAGGCTCGACGTGGTCGTGAACGTGCCCTCGCGGCGCGCGTCGCCGTCGACCGCAACGCGGCGATCGGGTGCGCCCGTCACCGTAAATCGGACGGGCCCGCCGCCACAGCGTGTGACGTAGTCCGTGACGGCGGGGTCAAACGGCGGCTGCAGCGAAGGCGACGCGGAGATGTGCACCTGTTGGGCCCGAGCGGCGCCGGGCGCACCCAACAGGCACAGGCACGCTAGGGCCGGCACGAGGAGGCGGACGATGGCGGCACTGTACCCCGGCCGGCGCTGCCCGGCGCGTGCCCGGAGCACGCGCGTAGTAGCGTCGCCGGCGCGTCGATGTTGCGCCGCTTTCGCCAGCCGCCCGGCGCTCGCCGGCCCCCCCACCCGGACCCGGCGCCGGTCGATGCCGCCGGGCCGGCCCCGGCCGCCGACCTGGATCTCGCGGCGCTGGCCGCCGGGCTCGAGCGCCCCATGGCGCTGGCCGACGTCGGGGGCCGGTGGGGCCCGGCGGATCGCTGGCGGGCGCTCGCGCCGCCGCTGCACATCGTGTCCTTCGAGCCCGACGCCGAGGAGTGCGAGCGCCTGCGCGCGCGGAGCGATCCGCAGGGCACCGTGCGCTACGAGGCCGTGGCCCTGGGCGCGCGGGCCGGCGACGCCACGCTGCACCTCACGCGCGACCCGGCCTGCGCGAGCCTGTACCCGCCCGACGCCGAGGCGGTGGCGGCGCACTCTGAGCTCGAGGTGGCAGCGCCCGCCGGCGAGCGCACGGTGACGCTGCAGACCCTGGACGGGTGGGCCGCCGGCGCCGGCGTCTGCTTCGACGCGGTCAAGCTCGACGTCCAGGGCGCGGAGCTCGACGTGCTGACCGGCGGGCAGGAGCAGCTGCGCCACGTCGTCGGGCTCGAGGTGGAGGTCGAGCTCAATCCGATCTACCGCGGCCAGCCGCTGCTGGGCGACGTCGACCGCTTCCTGCGCGACCGCGGCTTCGTCCTGTGGCGCCTGGGCCACCTCGTCCACTACGCCCGCCACGGGCTCGACGGCGAGGTCGACGTGGCCGACCAGCAGGCGTTCGACTCCCGCCACGTCCCCGTCGCCGCACGGGGCGGTCAGCTCTTCTGGGCGCACGCGTGGTATGTCGCCTCCGACCTGCTCGAGGGCGCGAACGGGAGGCGCGCCGCGTGCGGCGCGATCGCCGCCGGAGCGTTCGGCTTTCCCGATCTCGCGCGGATGCTCGCGCGGAGCACCGGAATGCGTTGACGAGCGCTTCCCGCTTCGGGATGCTCCGTGTGATCGACATGGTCCGCGTCCTCGCCTCCCGCCGCCTGCTCGCACCTGTGGTGGCTGGCCTCTTGGTCGCGTTCGTCGTCGCGGCGGCGGTCGCCTTCGCGTGCGGGCCGCAGGCGCGGATCGCGCCGAACACCCCTTCGGGTCCTGCGGGCGCTCAGGTCATGGTGACCGGCGTCAGCTGGGAGCCCGGCATCGTGGTGAAGATCCACTGGGGGGAATCGGAGCCCGCGCCACTGCTGGCATCGGTGACGGTGTCCAGTTCCGCGAGCTTCACGACGCCGATCACGATCCCGCAGGACGCGGCTCCGGGGGTCCACGTCCTCGTGGCCCTGGCCGTTGCCTCCAACGGCCATCCCGTGCGCAGCCCCGCCACGTTCACGGTCACCGAACCACCCCCACCGCCAACATCCCTGACACCGCCAACACCGCCGGCCGAGCCGGCACCGCTCCCCACGCTCGAGCCGCCTCCGCGCCTGGGCGCCGTCGCCGACGTCTTCGGCCCCACACTCCGCGAGGCGGCGCTGGCGTCGGCCAACGGGACCCGCACGGCCTCCCCCGCCGGACGTCTGTCGCTGTTCTGCGGGCGCTACGACGAGATCGGGGTGACCGGTACCTGCGGAGCCACGGCGGCACCGGCCTCCCGCGCGGCGGCGGCCCGGGCCCTGAGCCTGCGGCCCCGCCCGTTCCGGGCCAGGCCCGGGGTGCCGGTCTACGTCCGCTTCCGCCTCAACCGCGCCCAGCGCCGCGGGCTCGCCGCGGCGCGGCGGATGCGCATGACCGGCAAGATCGCCGCCCGGGACGAGCTCGGGAACCAGACGCACGCGACGTTCGCCCTCATGCTCCGGGCGCCCAGAGCGCCGCGCCGGCCCCGTCGCTGATCGTCGTTTGCAGGGGCGGCGGGCCTGGGTAAGCGGGTGACGAACCGTCAAAGGAGGAGCGAATGTCTGCTGACGAGAAGAGCCACGAGTCCCCGGTGGAAGAGACGCTCGAGCGCGAAGGCTTCAGCGACACCGAGGACGCGCTGAAGGACTCCGACGTCGAGAGCGGCGAGGGCCAGCCCGGGGCCTACGACGAGCAGAGCGCCGACAAGGTCACCAGCGCCGCCACCGAGCCCAATCCCAAGACGGACGACCCCGAGGGGACGCCGTAGCCACGGACGGCAGGGCTCAGCAGCAACGTGACCAGGCCCCGCATGCGGGGCCTGGTGTCGTTTCAGGGCGTGCTCGCGGCCGACACCGAGGGTCGCTTCCCCAGGTCGGGGCGCTACCTCACGAGCGCCTTGAACGCCCGCCCGCGCGCCTCGAAGTCGGCGAACTGATCCCAGCTGGCGCACGCCGGTGACAGGAGCACAACCTCGCCCGCGCCCGCCGCCGCGCGGGCGCGGGCGACGGCGCGCTCCAGCGTGTCGCAGCGCTCGCCGCCCACCTCCCGCTCGAGCTGGTCGGCCGCCTCCCCGATCAGGTACGTCCGGTGCGCCCGGCCGCGCAGCGCCGTGAGGTCCTGCCCCTTGGCGTCGCCGCCCAGGATCAGGTGCACCGGCGCGTCGAAGCTGGCCAGCGCGACGAGCGTGGAGCCCACGTTGGTGGCCTTGGAGTCGTTGACGTACAGCACGCCGTCGTGGCGGGCCACCTCCTCCAGGCGGTGCTCGACCCCGCCGAAGCTCCCCAGCGCCGCGCGCACCGCGTCGGGCTCGATGCCGCGGGCCAGCGCGATCGCCGCCGCGGCGGCCGCGTTGGCCCGGTTGTGGGCGCCGCGCAGCCGGATCTCCTCGTGCGCGATGAGCGGCTCGTCGTCCCACCACAGGTGCCCGGCGCGGTCGGCGAGCTCGCCGTCGCCGCCGAAGCACACGCGCCGGGCGCAACCGCCGAGGTCCTCGATCCCCAGCCCCGCCGGCGCGACGGCCACGTCGTCGTTGCCCTGCCGCGCGAAGACCTGGAGCTTGGCGGCGACGTAGTCCTCGGACGTGCCGTGGCGGTCGAGGTGATCGCTGCCGATGTTCAGCAGGACCGCGCCCTCGGGGGCGAAGCCAACGGTGTCCTCGAGCTGGAACGAGCTCGCCTCGCAGACCACGACCGCGCCGGGCGCGAGCGCGCCGACCAGCCCGCTCACCGCCGTGCCCACGTTCCCGGCCACCGCGACCGCCAGGCCCGCCTCGCGGTGCACGTGGCCGAGCAGCTCGACCGTGGTGGTCTTGCCGTTCGTGCCCGTCACCGCGATCCACTCCTGCTCGATCAGCCGCCAGGCCAGCTCGAGCTCCCCCAGGACCGGGATACCTCGCTCGCGCGCCGCCGCGACGACCGCAGCCTGCGCCGGCACGCCGGGCGATTTCACCACCGCCCGGGCGGCGGGCAGGAGGGCCAGCCCATCGCTCTCGAGATGCGCCTCGATGTCCGCGGGCACGTCGGGCGCGCCGGCGTCCACGCCCACGACCCGTTCCCCGCGCGCCTGCAGCGCCCGCGCGGCCGCCACGCCCGAACGCGCCAGCCCGACCACGAGCCAGGGCCCGGGGGGCAGCGGCGGGCGCGGCTTCACGTGACCGACTGCTGGTACAGCGTGAAGCCGATCGCGCTGCAGATCGCGGCGACGATCCAGAAGCGCAGGATGATCTTCGTCTCCGACCACGCCATCAGCTCGAAGTGATGGTGGATCGGGGCCATGAGGAACACGCGCTTGCGGAAGGTCTGAAAGGAGAAGACCTGCACGAGCACGCTGAGCGCCTCCACGACGAAGATCCCGCCCAGCAGGATCAGCAGCACCTCGGTCTTGGTCATCACCGCCAGGCCGGCGATCGCGCCGCCGAGCCCCAGCGACCCGGTGTCGCCCATGAAGATCGTGGCCGGGAAGGCGTTGAACCACAGAAAGCCGACGCAGGCACCGACCAGGCAGCTCGACAGCAGCGCGAGGTCCTCCTGCCCGGTGGAGATGAAGGTGATCCCGATGTAGGCCAGCAGGACGATCGCCGCGCACCCGGCGGCCAGCCCGTCCAGGCCGTCGGTGAGGTTGACCGCGCTCGTCGTTCCCGCGACCACCAGCACGATGAGCACCAGGAACGGCAGCCCCCACAGAAAGCCCAGGTCGACCTGGTAGTCGACGATGCGCAGGCGCAGGGTCTCCGACAGCCCGGCCTTCTCGGTCGCGATCCACCACAGCCCCAGCGAGATCAGGATCGTCACGCCGAGCTTGGTCCGCGCGCGCAGCCCCAGCGAGCGGCGCCGGAAGACCTTGATGTAGTCGTCGGCCAGGCCCAGCAGCGCGCAGCCCATCGCCGCGCCGTAGACCCCGATCGCCCGCCAGTCGTACTCCGACAGGATCAGGAACGGGATCGAGATCGACGCGAAGATGATGATCCCGCCCATCGTCGGCGTGCCCGCCTTGGCGTGATGGCCGGCGGGCCCGTCCTCGCGGATGAACTGCCCGAACTCGCGCTTGCGCAGCAGCTCGATGAAGCTCGGCGCCAGGAAGATGCAGATCAGCAGCGCGGCCGTGCCGGCGATCAGGACCTCGCCCACGACCTACCGCCTCGCCGCGTGCAGGGCCTGGGTGACGGCCTCCAGGCCGACGCCGCGCGAGGCCTTCACGAGGACCGTGTCGCCGGGCGCCAGCAGCTCCTGCGCCAGCGCCGCCGCCCCCGCGGCGTCCGCGACGGCGTGGGCCTCGCCGGCGAAGCCCTCGGCCATGTGCGCGGCCAGCGGGCCCACCGTGACGAGCACGTCCACCCCCGCATCGCCTGCGTGGACGCCGATCTCGGCGTGGTAGCGGGCCTCGTCGGGGCCCAGCTCGAGCATGTCGCCGAGCACGGCGACCTTCCGCCCGGGAGCGGACGCGGCGAGATCGTCGAGGGCGGCGCGCATCGACATCGGGTTGGCGTTGTAGCAGTCGTCCACGATGACCACCCCGCCGGGGAGCTCCACCCGCTGGCCGCGCCGGGAGCTGAGCACGACCTCGATGGGACCGCTCGGCTCCACGCCGACCGCGCGGGCGGCGGCCAGCGCCGCGAGCGCGTTACCGCGCATGTGCGCCGAGCTGAACGGCAGCTCGACGGCGCCGAGATCCTCCACGTCGCCGCCGGGCCCGAACGTCACCGTGGCCAGGTCGTCGCGTCGGTGGGGCTCCAGCAGCGGCTCGCCGGCGGGGATGACCGCGGTGGCGCCGGGGCGCAGGCCGGCGATCAGCTCGGCCTTGGCGGCGGCGATCGCCTCCAGCGTGCCCAGCAGCTCGAGGTGCACCGGCCCGACGTTCACGATGACGCCGACGTCGGGCTCGGCGATGGCCGCCAGCTCGGCGATCTGGCCCGCGCCCCGCATCGCCATCTCCAGGACGAGGACCTCGGTCCCGGCCGGCGCCGCGAGGACGGTCAGGGGCAGCCCGATCTCGGTGTTGAGGTTCTCGGCCGTGGCCGCGACCCGGCGGCCCTGGGCCACCATGGCGGCGAGGAGGTCCTTCGTCGAGGTCTTGCCGGTGGAGCCCGTGATGCCGACGACCTGCGCGCCCAGCTCGCGCCGCCAGGCGCGGGCCAGCGCCTGGAGCGCCGCCAGCGGGTCGTCGGCCGCCAGCACCGCGCCGGCGGGCGCGGTCGCGGTCGCGCCCTCGGCGTGGCCGGGCCCGACGAGGACCCCCCAGGCGCCGGCGTCCAGCGCCTGCGCCGCGAAGCGCCCGCCGTCCACGTTCTCCCCCGCCAGCCCGGCGAACAGGTCGCCGGGCCGCACGTCGCGCGAGTCGATCGTCACGCGCAGCGGACCCGGCGCGGCGGGGTCCTGCGACGGCGCCGGCGCGGCGAGCAGCCGTGCCCCGGCCGCCGCCGAGACCTGCTCAGGCGACCAGTCGCGCACGCAGCGCCTCGCGGGCGACGGTGACGTCGTCGAACGGGACCTTGCGCCCGCCCTCGAGCTCCTGGCCCTGCTCGTGCCCCTTGCCGGCGATGACGACCACGTCGCCGGAGCCGGCCACCGCCACGGCGCGCTCGATGGCGGCGCGGCGGTCCACGATCGCCTCCGTCGCCGAGCGGTCCGCGATCCCGGCCAGGATCTCGGCCACGACCGCCTCCGGGTCCTCCGAGCGCGGGTTGTCGGACGTCACGACCGTCAGGTCCGCGAGCCGCGCGGAGATCTCCCCCATCTGCGGGCGCTTGCCGCGGTCGCGGTCGCCGCCGCAGCCGAAGACGCACACCAGCCGGCCGCGGGTGAGCGGCCGTGCGGCGCGCAGCACGTTGTCCAGCGAGTCCGGGGTGTGCGCGTAGTCCACGAGCACGGCGAAGTCCTGGCCCGCGTCCACCGGCTCGAAGCGGCCGGGCACGCGCCCGGACTGGGGCAGCGCCGCCACGATCGTGGCGTCGTCGACGCCCAGCGCGCGCACGGTGGCCACCGCGCCCAGGACGTTGAGGACGTTGAAGCGGCCCGGCAGCGGGGTGCGCAGCTCCAGGCCGCCGGCGGTGAACGTCGAGCCGGAGAAGTCGCTGCGCACGTGTGTGGCCCGCAGGTCGGCGGTCTCGGAGTCGATGCCGACCGTGACCATCGGTCCGTCGTGCTCGGCCGCCAGCCGCGCGCCGTAGGGGTCGTCGACGTTGATGACCGCCACGCCCGGCGCGGCCTCGAACAGGCGGCGCTTGGCGAGGTAGTAGTCCTCCATCGTCGGGTGGAAGTCCAGGTGGTCCTGGGTGAGGTTGGTGAAGATCGCCGCCGCCCAGTGGATCGCGTCGGCGCGGCGCAGCGCGAGCGCGTGGCTGGAGACCTCCATGACGCAGCGGGTGTCGCCCGCGTCGCGCATCTCGGCGAACGTGCGCTGCAGGTCGATCGCCTCGGGCGTCGTGCGCGCGACCTCGCGCTCGTTTCCGCCCACGACCGAGGTGACCGTGCCCAGCAGGCCGGTCGGCTCGCCGGCCGCCTCCAGCAGCGCGCGCACGAGGAACGCCGTGGTGGTCTTCCCGTTGGTCCCCGTCACCCCGATCGTGCGCAGCGTCGCGGTCGGGTCGCCGTGCAGCCGCGCCGCGGCGGGCGCCATCGCGCCGCGCACGTCGTCGACGACGATCTCGGGCACCGCGCCGAGGCCCAGCGGATGATCGACGACGAGCGCGGCGGCCCCGCGCTGCACCGCCGCCGGCGCGAAGTCGTGGCCGTCGCGGGTGAACCCGCGAACGCAGAAGAACACCGTCCCCGGCTCGACCTGCCGGTCGTCGTAGGCGAGCGCGGTGACCTCGACCGGCGGAGCGTCGGAGGCTGCGTCGCCGAGCACCTCGCGCAGCGTCATGGCGGCGGCAGTCTAGTCCGGGGGGCGGGAGGAGGCGGCCGGAGGGCGCGCGCGCGAGGACCGCCGAGCAAAGCGGAGCCGGGCGGATTGCACCCGGCGGGTGGGCCGACTTATCGCCACATGGCATGGACAACTCGGCCCGCCCCACCCTGGATCGGCCAACCGACACGCCACGGGCCGACTTGTACATGCATGCCAATGACAACTCGGCCCACACCCCCCGACACGTACGCGGAGCATCGTGCTCGGGAGCTCGCCCTGCTAGGCGGCTCAGTCGGGCGCGATGCCGAGGTAGGGCAGCGCGAAGCGGGTGATCTCCTCGAAGGCGGGCGCCGCCACGTCGGAGCCGGCGATCACGCCGCCCTGGGGCTCGTCGACCATCACGGTCACGAGCAGCTTGGGCCGCCGGGCGGGCGCGAAGCCCACGAAGGACGCGATGTAGCGCGACTTGGAGTACAGGCCGGTCGCCTCGTCCACCTTGTTGGCGGTGCCGGTCTTGCCGGCCAGCGCGTATCCGTCGATGGCGACCTCGCTGGCGGTGCCCCCCGGATCGAGGACGCCCTCGAGCATCACCCGCACGCGGTCGGCGGTCTCGCGGGAGACGATCCGGCGGCCGGGACGGTGCGCCACCGGCCGGCCGTCGATGCGGTCGACGATGCGCGGCCGGCGCAGGATCCCGCCGTTGGCGATCGCCGAGTAGGCGGCGGCCAGCTGCATCGGGGTGACCGACTCGCCCTGGCCGATCGGCAGGTTGCCCATCGACGAGCCCGAGTAGCGGCCCAGCCTCAGGACCTGGCCGCGCTCCTCGCCGGGCAGCTCCACTCCGGTGGGCCGCCCGAAGCCGAAGCGCCGGACCCAGCGGTCGAAGCGGCGCGCGCCCAGCTTCTGGCCGATGAGGATCGTGCCGACGTTGCTGGACTGGGCGAGGATCTGCGTCGTGGTGAGGTCGATCGGCCCGCGCTCGTGCGCCTCGCCGATCTCGCGGTCGGCGACCGTGATCTTGGGCGGCAGGTGGAACATGTCGTCGGGCTTGACGCGCCCGTCCTCGAGCGCTCCGGCCACGGTGAACGCCTTGAACGTCGAGCCCGGCTCGTGGTTGAAGCCCACCGCGCGGTTCTGCGCGGCGTACGGCGGCGCGCCGCCGAGGTCGTTGGCGTCCACGAGCGGCCAGTTGCCCAGGGCCAGCACCTCACCGGTGTTGGGGTCCATCACCACCGCGGTGGCGCCGCGGGGCCGGAACTTCTGGCCGACGCCGCTCAGCACGGCCTCCACCTTGTCCTGCAGCCCCGCGTCGAGCGTCAGGCGCAGATCCTTGCCCGCGGAGGCGTGCTCGGTCTCGCGCAGCGAGATCGCGTCGCCGAGCGCGTCCTTGACGATGCGCCGCTGCCCGTCGCGCCCGTGCAGCGCCTCGTCGTGGGCGTACTCCAGGCCCGACAGGCCGGAGTTGTCGGTGCCCACGCCGCCGATGACCTGCGCGGCCAGCCAGTCGCGCGGGTAGTCGCGGCGCACGGTGGGGATCGACTGCAGGCCTGCGATCTTCAGCCGGCGCGCCCGGCGCGCTCGGGTGGCCGGGACCTTGCGGGCGAGGTAGACGAAGCCGGTGTCGCGCCGGGTGAGCTTGCGCAGCAGGTCGTCCGCGTCGCGCTCGAGCAGCGGGGCGAGGCGCTCGGCGGCCCGCGCCGGGTCCTTGACGAGGTACGGCGTGGCGGCGATGTCGGCCGCGGGCTCGGAGACCGCCAGCTCGATCCCGCGCCGGTCGAAGATCGTGCCGCGCCGGGCGGGGACCTCGAACTCGTCCACCTGCTGGGTGACCGCAGCGCGCTGGAGGGTGGCCGCCTTGACGCCGCCCAGCCAGACCGCGCGGGCGACGCCCACCGCGAGCAGGACGAGGAAGACCGCGAAGAGCAGGCCGATGCGCCGCTCGATCGCGCCCACTACGGAGCGGGCGCGGTCGGCGGGGCGGACACCGCCGGTGCAGCGGACGCCGGCGCCGCCGTCGGAGGCGCGGCCGCGGCGGTGGGCGCGGCGGTGGGCGCGGCGGTGGCAGACGTGCTCGGCGGGGTGGTTGCCGCGGCGGTCGGCGGGGTGGTGGCGGCGGAGGCCGGCGTCGCGTCCGGGGCCTGCTGCGTGGCGGCGGGCGTCGGCGGTGCGGGCGGCTTGGGGGCGCGCATGGTCCGGGCGGCACGGCGGGCGTCGGCGCGCGCGATCCCCGGCGCTCAGGTAGCGCAGCTCGTTGGGCGCGGGCATCACGAGGCCGCGGCGCTGTGCGACCTCGCGGACGCGCTCGCCGGTGCTCAGGCGCGAGACCTGCATGCGCAGCGCCGCGTTCTGGCGCTCCAGCGTGGCGGCCGACTCGACCGCGCGCCCCAGGCCGGCGTTGAGCTTGAGCATCGAGACCTGCATGGCGACGATCCCCGCCAGCGCGACGGCGATGATCCCGATCCACAGGCGGCTGCGGACCAGGCGGTCCATCAAACGGCTGCTGGGCAGGCCGCGGCCCACCGCCACCACGCGCAGTGCGAATCCCGCGCCGCCGGCGAACCCCGCGGCGGCGCGACGGGCGGGCAGGGCGGCGCCGCGCCCGGTGGCCACCGGAGCGTGGATCCGGCGGCCCGGCCCCGACACCCGCCGTGGGAGCCGCGGGGCGGGCGAGCGGCGCACGGTGCGTGCGCGGCCCTCCGCCGTGGCGGCCCCCGGGCGGCTCACGCCGGCGCCTCGCGCAGCTTGCGCGCACCGCGCAGCCGGGCGGAGCGGGCACGCGGGTTGGCGGCGATCTCCCCGGGGGTGGCGGCGATCGCGCGACGGCTGACGAGCTCGGCCTCGGGCTCGCGCCCGCAGGCGCAGACGGGCAGGTCGGGCGGGCAGATGCAGCCCCGGGCCCGCGCCACCAGGAAGCGCTTGACGCGCCGGTCCTCGAGGGAGTGGAAGGAGATCGCGGCGAGCGTGCCGCGGCGACGCAGCAGCTCCCAGCCCAGCGGAAGCGCGGCGTCGAGCTGGTTGAGCTCGTCGTTGACCGCGATGCGCAGCGCCTGGAAGACGCGCTTGGCGGGGTGGCCGCCGCCGAAGCGCGCGGGGGCCGGGATCGCGGAGGAGATGACGTCGACCAGCCCGAGCGTGGAGTCGATCTCCGCCCGGCCGCGGGCGCGCACGATCGCGCGGGAGATGGTGCGCGCGTAGCGCTCCTCCCCCAGCTCGCGGAACGTCGCCTCCAGGCGCCGGGGCTCCCAGGTGTTGACCAGCTCGTGCGCGGTGAGCGCGAGGCCGGGGTCCATGCGCATGTCCAGCGGCGCGTCGTAGGCGTAGGAGAAGCCGCGCGCCCAGGTGTCGACCTGCATGGAGGACATGCCGAGGTCCATGAGCACGTGGTCGGCGCGCTGGCCCTCCTCGCGCAGGAGCTCCAGGCCCTCGGCGAACGACGCGCGGATGAAGCGCGTCGCGCACGCCACCTCGGCGCTCAGCTCGGCGAAGCGCTCCTCGGCGACGGGGTCGCGGTCGATGGCGATGAGCGTGCCCTCGGCGCCGATGCGCCCGGCGATCAGTCGGGCGTGGCCGCCGGCGCCGAAGGTGCAGTCCACGGCCGCCTGGCCCGCGCGCGGGTCGAGCAGCTCGATGACCTCGCCGGCCAGGACGGGGACGTGCGGAGGGTGCGCGCCGGACATCACCGCTTCAAGGTACGCGCGCGTGCGGCTCGGCCGCCGGGTGTCAAGCGTGCTGGCCAAGGAGTGAGTCGATGTCGGAATCGGGAGAGGTGTCCTCCTCGTAGCGCGCCCAGGCGCCGCGGTCCCAGATCTCGAGCGACTGCTCGTTGCCGATGACCACGACCTCCTTGGTGAGGCCCGCGTAGGAGATGAGCGGCGGGGGGAGCATCACGCGGTAGGCGGCGTCGAGCTTGGCCTCGAAGGCGCTGGCGTTGAAGAAGCGGCGCAGGCGCTGGGCGTTGCGGTCCAGGCGGTGCGCCTCGCCCAGGGCGTCCTGGGTGAACTCGCGGAAGCCCTCGGGCGTCCAGATCGCGACGCACGGCTCGACGCCCCGCGCGAGGACCAGGCCCCCGGCGAGCTCGGCGCGAAACCGGGCCGGGACCGTGAGGCGGTTCTTTGCGTCGAGGGAGTGCTCATAGGTTCCGAGGAAGGCCATGTATGTCGCGCGGTGAAGGAAGTTGAGCCGGGGTGGAGAGGTGGGAGGAGCCTCTCCACCCCGGCTCGCTCGGCGAAGGTACCCCACTTCCTCCCACAACACAACTCAAACTGCACCCTTTCTCCCACCGCGCGACCCGCCGCGGGCGCATCGAGCCGGAAAGGTGCGGCTGAGCGGGGCTTTCCTCGTGCGCCGGGCGGGTGGCGCGGGATGGGCGAAACCGCACGGTCGCGTGCAGAACTGCGGTCTGGGCGCCGAATTGCACGCCCGCAGGGATTCCGCCGGTCGATGTGCATCCGGGGTGGGAGGCGGTGGGACGCTCGGCCGTTCAGCCCGGCGGCACGAGCGCGAGCACGAGCGCGGCGGCCACCAGCAGCATGACGGCGGGCACGAGGACCAGCGCGACGACGAGCTGGATCTTCGGCGCGGCACGGGCGGCCTCGTCGCGGATGCGCCGCGCGTGGTCGGCCCGGGCCTCCAGCGCGAGCGCCTCGAGCGCCCCGGCCAGCGCGGCGCCGTGACGGTCGGCGCGGACGATCGCCGCCGCGAGCGCGCGGACGGCCGGCTGCGGGCAGCGGGCGGTGAGCTGCTCCAGGGCCTCGGCGCGCGGCACGCCCAGCTCCACCCGCCGGGCCACCGCGCGCAGCTCGGCGGGCAGCAGGCCGGGGCGACGCCGGCCGACCTCGGCCAGCGCGCGGCCCGGCGTCAGGCCCGCCTGCACCGCCACGCGCAGGAGGTCGAGGACGTCGGCGACCTCCGTGGCGATCTGCGCGCCGCGCGCCCGGGCGCGGCGCCCGAGGACGACCTCCGGCGCCAGGTAGCCGCCCAGCGGCGCGCTGACCAGCGCGACGATCCCGAGGCGCCCGGGCAGCGCGGTGGCCATCGGCACGGCGAGCAGCGCACCGACGAGCGCCGCACCGCCCTTGATCGCGGTCACGTCCGCGACGGTCAGCCCCAGCGGCGCGCCCGCCGCGGCGAGGCGCCGCTCGAGGTCCACGCCGGATCCACGGACGCCGAGCCGCCGGCCTACGCGGGCCAGCGCGGCGGTCAGCGCTCGTGCACGCGCCCCGCGGCGGTCGCCCTCGGTGTCCCGTGCGGCGGTGCGGGGCCTGCGCCGCCCCGCCGCGGCGAGCTCGACGAGCGCGGCGGCGGCGCAGACGCCCGCCCCCGCCGCCAGGACGACGGCGCGCGTCATCCCCGCACCCGCGCGATCCGGCGCACGAGCGCGAACGCCGCGAGCTCCAGCGCGAGGGCGCCGACCGTCAGCAGCGCGGGGACCGGCGTGGTGGCCAGCTCGGCGAGGTAGCCCGGCTGGGCCAGCTCCCCGACCAGCAGGCCACCGAGCGGCAGGCCGGCGACCAGGACGGCGGTGAAGCGCGCCTGGCCGGTGAGCGATCGCGCGTCGGCCTCGGTGCGGGTCCGCTCCTCCAGCGCGCCGGCCAGCGAGCGCAGCAGGCCTGCGAGGTCGCCGCCCGCGTCGCGCTGGAGCAGGATCGCCGCCACGAGCGTGTCGTAGGGACCTGGGCCGGTCCGGCGGGCGAGGTCGCCGAGCACGTCCTCGGTGCGCTCTCCCAGGTCCAGGCGCAGCGCAGCGGCGCGCAGCTGCGCCCCCGCCGGACCGCCGACGCCGCCGCTGCGCGCCGTCTGGGCCACGGCGCCGCGGACGGAGTGCCCGCCGGCCAGCGCGTCGGCCAGCGCCCGCGCCACGGTGGGCGCGCCCGCCGCGACCGCATCGCGCCAGCGCCGGCGCCGCGCGCGCAGCACGGCGCCGGCCGTCCACGGCGCGGCGGCCCCCAGCGCGAGGCCGGCCCAGGGACCGGCGAGCACCCAGCCGGCGCCGAGCGCCGACAGGCCGCCGAGGGCCACCAGCCGGCGCCGCTCCGGGCTCGTCGCCTCGCGCCCGCCGCGCAGCGCCTCCAGCGCGGGAGCGATCCAGCGCCGGCAGGCCTGCGCGACCTTGGCCTCCTCCACGGCCGCGAGCGCCTCCCACGCGGCCAGGACCCCGCACGCGCCCGCCAGGCCGGCCAAGAGCGCCGCCGGGCTCATGCCGCCGCGGACAGGCGCGCGGCCAGGCCGTCGCTGAGCGGCGCGCGCCAGGCGGGGCGGCCGTCGCGCCACGCGTACAGCTCGCGCGTGGCCGGGCCGCCGGCGACGCGGACCACCTCGCTCGCGGCCACGACCCGGCGGCTGCCGTCGGGCAGGCGGGCCTGGTGGACGACGAGGTCCAGCGCCGCCGCCACCTGCTCGCGGATCGCCTCGTGCGGCAGCCCGATGCCCGCCATGAGCGCGAGCGTCTCCACGCGGCGCAGTGCCTCCTCGGGGGAACCGGCGTGGACGGTGGACAGCGACCCGTCGTGGCCACTGGACATCGCGCTGAGCATGTCCAGCGCCTCGGCGCCGCGGACCTCGCCGACGACGATGCGGTCCGGTCGCATGCGCAGCGCGTTGCGCACCAGGCGCCGGACGGTGACCTCGCCGCGGCCCTCCAGCGACGCGGGCCGCGCCTCCAGGCGCACGACGTGGGGGTGGCGCAGGCGCAGCTCGGCGGCGTCCTCGACCGTGACCACGCGCTCCTGCTCGCCGACGAACGCGGTCAGCGCGTTGAGCGTCGTGGTCTTGCCCGAGCCGGTCCCGCCGCTGATGAGCACGTTGCAGCGCGCCCGCACGGCGCTGGCCAGCAGGTCGCGCAGCGGCGGGGTCCAGGTGCCGTTGGCGACGAGGTCGTCGGGCCCGAACCCGCGCGGGCGAAAGCGGCGGATGGTGAGCACCGGGCCGTCGAGCGCCAGCGGCGCGATCACCACGTTCACGCGCGACCCGTCGGGCAGGCGCGCGTCGCACAGCGGCTCGGCCTCGTCGACGCGCCGCCCCAGCGGGGCCAGGATGCGCTCGATCGCGTGGCGCAGCTCGGCCTCGGTGGCGAAGCCCGCCGCCGCTCGCTCCAGGCGCCCGGCGCGCTCCACCCACACCGGTCCGACGCCGTTGACCATCACCTCGTCGACCGCCGGGTCGGCCAGCAGCGGCTCCAGCGGGCCCAGCCCGAAGGAGCGCTCGGCCACCCGGGTCACGAGCCGCGTCCGCGCGGCGTCGTCCAGCAGCCCGGCCTCTCGGTCGACCAGCGCGCGGATGCGGGCGTGAAGGTCGCCCTCCCCCTCGCCCCCCACCTCCCGCAGCAGCCGCTCGCGCAGCGCGCCGGCGAGCTCCTCGAGCGCGTCGGCCTCGTGGGAGGGGTCCATGTGACTGGTAGGGACCCGAACCGCCGGATTCGCCCCCCGCTGCAGGAGGAAAATGTCACCCTCGAGCCAGAGCTCTGTGTAGGGTGATCCACCATTTTCCAGAGGGAGCTCACATGAGGCGCACGGGCGGGATGGTCGTGATGGCATGCGCAGCGCTGGCGGCCGGCGCGGCCGGTTGCGGCAGCGACGACGACGACGCGGTGAAGGTCGAGAAGAAGACGTTCACGGTCGACGAGCGCGAGGGCGAGGACTCGTTCGCGTTCGTCGACGCCCCGCCGAGAACGAAGGTCGGCGAGGAAGGTCCAGAGGCGCTGTCCGGCGGCGACGTGCTCACCTTCCAGAGCGACCTGCTGCGCAACGGCAAGGTCGTGGGCTCGCTGCTCGCGCACTGCACCGTCGTCAAGGCCGACAACGAGACGTTCGACAAGGCCGACCTGGACTGCGAGGGGACCTACGCGCTGCCCGAGGGCACGATGTTCATCAAGGTCGGCGGGAAGGACGTCTTCGGCGCCGACAGCACCGACGGCGCGGTGACCGGCGGGCTCGGCGACTACAAGGGCGCGACCGGCACGTTCACGTCGCCCAACGAGGAGGAGGGCGACACCCGCAGCACCTTCACCATCTCGGTGCCCAAGGACTGACCCAGGGTACGCGCGCCGCCGTCCTGCCCTCGTGTTGCCGAGCAACAGCCAGGCAGGACGGCCGGCGCGTCAGTCCTTGTAGGGGTCGCACACGTCGCGCCCGGCCATCGCCACGCCCAAGTTTCGGAGAAACGGAGGCCCTGGGCGACCGCGAGGAAGCCAGTGGCCGTCCTGTGCCCGAAGCCGCGCGACCCGAAGTGCACGCCGACCCACACGATCCCGCGCTCGCCGGCGAACAGGTTGACGTAGTGGTTGCCCGACGCGACGGTGCGCAGCTGCTTGGCGGCCAGGTCGTACAGCTCGCGCTGGGGCGCGAACGGTGCACCGCGGATGCGATCGAGCACCGGATGATCCGCCCGCTTCCGCACGGGAACGCAGGCTGCGCGCGTCGACCGCGCCGAAGAGGCAATAAGGTGAAAATGAGGACGCACCGGCGGCGGGGCCACCCTGTGGGTGGCAACCCGCGCCGCCGGCAGAGCCCGCGAAACCGGCGAACCGGCCCCTTCCATTGCGAGCGTCCGCCTCCCTCATCGGCCCGGCGCCCGCACGGTTGAGGGCGCCGCCGCGGCGGCGGACGCACGACCGACCAGCCTGCGGGCTCAGGGCAGCGCCGCGCCCACGGTGAGCCCCGCCGCCCCGCGGCGGCGGTCGCCCTCCGCGCGGGGCAGCAGGCGCAGCTCGCGGGCGAAGGCCTGGGCGGCCGCGAGGTAGACGGCCTGGCGCAGCGTGACGCGCAGGGACGCCGCGACGCGGGAGGCGCCCGCCTCCCCGGCGCGACCGCCCGCGCCCGCGGCCCCCGCGGCCTCTCCAGCCACCGCCGTGGCGGCCAGCACCTCGACGTCCTCCAGCGCCAGCACGGTCTCGCCGGCGGCGCCGGGCCGCGGCTCGCGGGTCACCAGGACGTCCACGCGGCCACCGGGGACGACCAGCTCGGGGGAGCCGAGCCCGACCACCTCCGCCACCCGCTCGCCCGGGCGCACCGGAGCTCCGGCCGGCGCGCGCGAGCCGTCGCCCACCATTCCCGTGTTCAGGTCGGCGCCGGCGGGGACGTCGACCGTCGCGCGCAGTCCGGCGAGCGTGCGCGGGGAGGAGACCGCTCCGGCGGGCGCGAAGCGGCGCGGCACCCGGCGCACCGCCAGCGCGCCCGGCCGCACCCGATCGCCGGCAGCGATCGGCTCGCGCGCGACCACGATCTCCACCAGCCCGCCCAGCCTGCGCTCCAGGGCCGCCTCGCGGCCGGCGACGTCAGACGCCGCCAGCCCGCCCAGCGCGAGCGCCAGCCCGGCCAGGAGCAATGCGCGGCGACGGCGGCTCACGGTGCCTTTCGCATGACCGGCAGCTCGAGGCCGATGCGCGCGCCGCGCGGCGCGGGCGCGGCGGCCAGGCGCCCGCCGTGGCGGCGGGCGATGTCGTCGGCGATCGCCAGGCCACGTCCGCGTCGCCCCCGCCCGGCGCGCGGCCTGGCCACGAGCTCGCCCACCGGCGCGGGCAGCCCGGGCCCCTCGTCGATGACCTCGATGCGCACGTGACGGCCACCGATCTCGCGTGCCGTGAGCTCGATCCGCCCGGGCGCGTGCTCCAGGGCGTTGGCGACCAGGTTGGACACCGCCTGTGCGAGGCGGAGGCGATCGCCCTGCACCAGCGTCCCCGGGAGCAGGCAGCCCAGCTCCACGGCGCTGTCGAACGCGGCCGCGACCGCGTCCCAGCTGGCCACCTGCTCCTCGAGCAGCTCGGCGACCTCGACGGCCTCGGCGCGGTCGGTCAGCCGCCGCCCGTTGCGCGCCGCCGAGAGGTCGTCCAGCGCCAGCCCCGCGCGCCGCAGCTCCAGGTCCAGCCCCGAGATCCGCTCCGGCGGCGCCTCGCGGCGGCGCTCGATCGTCGCGAGGCTCAGGCGCGCCGCGGTCAGCGGGCCGCGCAGCTCGTGGCAGGCGCGCGCGACCAGCTCGCGGCGCCGGCGCAGCTCACGCCAGCACGCCAGCACGCCGCCGAGGCCCACCGACGCCGCGAGCCAGCCGAGCAGGCCGGCCTCCAGCGCCACGTCAGAGCCCGGCCGGCCCGTCCACGAGCCGGTAGCCCACGCCCCACACGTTGACCACGAAGCGGTGGCCGTGCGCCCCGAGCTTGTGGCGCAGCCGACACGCGTGCGAGTCCAGCGTGCGGGTGGAGCCGGCCGCGCGAAAGCCCCAGATCGTGCGCAGGAGCTCTTCCTTGGTGAACACGCGGGTCGGCTCGGAGGCCAGCGTGCGCAGCAGCGCGTACTCCTTCTGCGACAGCGCCAGCCGCACGCCGCTCAGCCACACGTCGCGGGAGGGCGGATCGATCTCCAGTTCGCCTACCCGCAGGCGCCCGCTGGCCGGGCGGCGGTTGGCGCGACGCAGCAGCGCGCCGATGCGCCCGCGCAGCTCGGGATAGCTGAACGGCTTGCACACGTAGTCGTCCGCGCCGCGCTCGAAGCCGCGGATGCGGTCCAGCTCGCCGGCGCGTCCGCTGACCACGATGAGCGGGGTGTCGGGGTCGATGCGGCCGGCCACGCGGTCGGCCTCGCGCACGCGTCGCAGCAGCTCGAAGCCGCTGGCGTCGGGCAGGGCGAGATCCACGAGCGCGAGGTCGGGGAACTTGCGCTCCAGCAGGCGCACGGCGTCCGCCGCGCAGTCGGCCACGAGCGCGTCGTAGCCGTCGGCGCACAGGTTGTCGGCGAGGAACGTGCGCGTGGCGTCGTCGTCCTCGACGACCAGGATGGTGGAAGCGTCGTCGTCGGTCATGGACCAAGGAGTCCGCCGGCCGAGAGAATTCGCCCCCCGCCCATTCGCGCACCGCATTACGCTGGGACCCATCGTGCGGCGAAGCGTCCTCACGGCGCTGGCGATCTCAGCGGCCCTGCTGACGCTCGGGGCCTGCGGCAAGGACGACGACGACGGCCCCGCCGCGGCCGTCCAGCAATCGCTGGGACGCGACATCCGCCCGGGCCAGCCGGTCGTCATCGCCTCGCAGTGCGACGACGGGCACTGCACCGTGCGCTACCGCTCCGGTCCGCGCGGCGGAGGGGTCGTCCTGGGCGAGCAGGCCCCGATCCTGAGCCGGCTGTTCGCCGACGACGACGTGGGCTCCGTGCGACTGTACGTCCACCACCAGTCGGTGGGCAAGCCCAGCAAGAACGAGCGGCCCGCCTTCGCGACGACCAGGTGCCGGCGCGCCGACCACCCCGAGTTCGCCTGGGCGCGGATCTCGGAGGACGACATCCCGCGGCGCTGTCGCACCACGCACGTCCCCGGCGGCCGGCAGCGCAGCCTGATCCGGCGCGGGCTGCTCACCGACGACGAGGCGAGCCGGGGCGCGGGGCGCTCGAACCGGGGCGGCAACGACCGCCTGAGCGAGGCTCTCGGAGGTGCAACTTCCCGTTCACCGTGCCAACCGGGGAAGGAGTCGCGCCTAGGATGCCGACGCGGATGGATGAGACGCAAAGACGGGGGAACTACGACTCGGGCGAGGACTTCGTCCTGGAGTACGGGGAGCTCCGCTTCACCTTCAACGAACGCGACTTCTGCGAGCGCTGCGAGCAGGCCGCGCTCAAGCTCGGGTTCGTGCGCGGACGCCTGCGCGAGGCCGAGGTCGAGGACCTCGTGAACCTGGCGGTCAACGGCGAGATCGAGGACCCCGCCTCCGCCCTGGGCGAGCACGTCAACGACTGCTGGCCCGAGCTGTGCGGCCCGTCGGACCGCTCGCTGGTGCACTGGATGCGCCGGCTCGTATTCCGCTCCGCCTGGCTGGACCAGCGCGTCAAGGAGGGCGAGCTGGACATCGCCTTCGACCAGGAGACCAGCACGTTCGCCTACGTCCAGCCCGACCGCGACGGCGAGGCGATCGAGATGGCCCCCGAGCCCTCCTGGGGCCGGGTGGCCTACGTGTCGCGCTGAGCAGGGAGCTCCGCAGTGGGAGGTCCACTGCGATAGTCCGGCGCGTGGAGGGATCTGCGGCGCGAAGGCATCTGGAGAACCTGCGTCATCCCGATGACTCCGTCAGCCACAAGGCGTATCTCAGCCTCCTCGACAGCGGCGCGGATCCCGGTTGGGTACCGGACCTGATCGCCGCGGCAGGCGACGCCGATCCGCACGTCCGGAGCGTGGCGGCGTCCGCTCTCGGACGCCCGCATGAGGCGTACGCCACGGGTATTCCCGCGCTGCTGCGGCTGTTGTGCGACCCGGAGGATCACATTCGGTGTACTGCAGCGAGGGCACTGGGAGACATGCGCCACTGGTCGGCAGGCGCCGCGGTTCCCGCGCTGGCCCGGCTGCTCGAGACCGATCCTTCCCGCCGCCCGCGCGAGTACGCAGTCAGGGCGCTGGGCGACCTGTGGCCCTGGAACGCCGATGCGATTGCCGTCCTGATCGCTGCGCTGGACGACCCTCACGAGAACGTTCGCCTGGTGGCGATCCGGGAGCTCAACCTGCTTCGCGTCCGGGCAACCGCCGCGCTGCCCGCGCTGCGACGCGTCGCCAGCGAGGACGAGGCCGAGAGCAATCGGGCCGACGCGCTGCAGGCAATCAACTGGATCGTGCAAGGCACGCCGGCGATTCGCTCTGACAACCCCTACCGCGCTCTCGCGGACATCCTCGAGATCGGGAGGTTCACCGAGCCCAACCGCACGGACGAGGTGCCGGACCTGTTAGAGCGGGAGGACTACCAGCGCGCCTTCGACATCGTCGAGGCG
Organism: uncultured Solirubrobacterales bacterium; assembly: GCA_963825515.1. Lineage (GTDB taxonomy): Bacteria > Actinomycetota > Thermoleophilia > Solirubrobacterales > Solirubrobacteraceae > CADCVQ01. The sequence continues at coordinate 432,919 of CAWGTI010000001.1, forward strand.
GCCCTCGAGCCCGACGGGCAGGACGAGAAGATCTGGTCCGATCTGTGGTGCGTGGCACAAATCCTCCACCGGCCCACCGCGGCGCGCTACGGCGCCCGCGCCGAGGAGGCGTGGGGTGGAGGGGTGTGGCGAGAGGTCGAGCGCGCGGTCCGATCGAAGGCGACCGTGGCCAAAGGCCTGGCGAAGATCGTCCGATACCACGCGCGCATCGAGCCTCACCCCGACTGGAAGCTGCTCCACGAGCTTCCCATCGAGGAGGAGCTGGCCCGACTCGGGATCTGGATCGGCAAGGCGTTCACCGAGGAGCCGCCGCCTGACGACGCTCCCGGCCTGCTGTTCGGGCTCGTCACCCGCAGCTACGGCAGAGAGGAGATGCGCGGCATCTCCCTCGACGCAGGGCAGCTCGACGACGACCAGCCCGACGACCTCGTGATCGGGGGCAGCTGGAACCCGCGAGACGACTTCGCATACTCCGAGGTGCTCGACCGCATCTACCAGACCTGCCACCAGGACGAAACCAGTCCGCTGGCCGACGCCGAGACCACGATCTCGCTGACCTACGTCGCCCTCGCGATCCGCGCCCTAGCGACAACGATCGACCCCGACGTGCTCCTCGGGGCTGCCACAGAGCGCTTTCTCGCCGTCGGCTACCCCGACGGCGACTGCATCGGCCTCGGCGCGTTGCGGCGAGATGGCCTGAAGTTCCCCAAGCGCTGACCTAGCCGGGCCGCGGCGGGCGGTGCGTGCCGGAGGCCCGCGGCGGCGCGAGGGCTCCCTGAAGGATCGTGGTGGCCAGGACCACCACAATCCTTCAGCGAGCGGTTTCCGGGGCGTCCCCGGCCCCGAAGCAGCTCGGTTTCGCTAGGCGCCCATCGCCTGCGCGCGCGCCTCGGCGATCGCCTCGGCGCCCTTCTCCCCCACCAGCAGCTCCGCGCGGACCGTGGCGCTGGCCACGAGGTCCAGCGCCGGGAAGCGCCCGGTGCTGGCCAGCGCGGCGTCCAGGGCGATGACCGCGGTCTCGCCGCCGAACGGCTCGCGCGCGGTGGCGATCACGGTGAGCGAGCCCCCGTCGACGATGTTGCGCGCCGCCGCGAGCACCCGGCGCGCGGCCGGGGCGGGAACCTGCTCGAGGCTGTCGATCAGCACCACCGCGTTGCCGCCGCGGGCGGCGAGGCGCTTTGCGACCTCCACACCGCGCTCGACGGCCTGGCCCTGCGCGTCGCCCGACGCGCCCAGGCTCAAGACGGTGTTCGGGACCACGGGGCCGGCGGCCCAGTCGCCGATCTCCTCCGGGCGCACGCCGGCGAGCACGACGCTCACGTCGAGGCCCTCCTGGCCGGCCAGCGCGCCGGCCAGGCGGCGCAGCGTCTCGGTCCGGCCCGCCCGGGGCGCGCCGACGATGACCGCGCGCGAGCCGCAGCCGATCGGGGTCAGCCACTCGATGGCCTGCAGCGTGGGGTCGTCGCCGCCCAGCGCGAAGCGCTCGGTGGCGTAGGCGGCCGGCAGGTCCTCGAACTTCGTGCCCTCGGCCACCTCCTCCGCCGCGCGGTTGTTGATGATGTCGATGCGGATCAGCGACGGGAAGCGCTCCGAGCGCCGCGGCGCGCGCACCGGCCCGGCGACCTCGTCGCCGGACACCAGCTCGCAGCGCCGCACCTGGGCGGCGGAGATGTAGACGTCGTCGTCGGAGCTCTCCGGCGGCTTGACGCGCAGGAAGCCCGACCCGTTGGGCAGCAGCTCGACGGTGCCGGTGGCCACGACGTCCTCCCGGCGGCCGCGATCCTCGCCGTGGCCGCGGTCGTCGCGCTCGCGATCGCCGCGGTCGCGGTCCCGGTCGCCGCGGTCGCGGTCCCGGTCGCCGGAACGCTCGCGGTCCCGGTCGCGCGAGCGGGAGCGGCGCGGCGGGCGCTCGGACGACGCGGCGGGGCGCTCGGAGGCCCCGGCGTCCTCGTCGGTCGTGCCCTCCTCCTGGTCGTCGTCTCTGTCGCGGACGCGCGAGCGTCCGCGGCCGCCGCGGCGGGAGCGGCGCGGCTTGGGCGCCTCCCGCTCGTCGGTGGCGGCGCCGCCGTTGGCGTCGGCCGCTTCGGCCGCGTCGGTGGTGCCCTCGGCAGCCGGGGTGTCGTCTCCGCCCTGGTGCTCGAGGATCGCGGCGACGAGGTCGGCCTTGCGCAGCCGCCGGTAGCCGTCGAGCCCCAGCTCCGAGGCGATCGCGTGCAGGTCGGCGAGCGGGCTTGACTCCAGGTCGGAGCGTGTGAGTACGGACATGGTGGTCCTCCTGTATGGGTGGGTCGGTGGGCGCCCGGCCGCGTTGGGACAGCGGCCGGCGACTCCTTGACCACGAACTCTAGCGGGCGTGGCGGATGCGGTCGTCCAGCGCCAGCGCCGGATCGACCGCGGTCTCGCCGCGCAGCGCGGCCCGGACCGCGAGGAAGTCGGCGGTCGCCGCGACGTCGTGGACGCGCAGGATGTGGGCGCCCGCGTCGACGCCGTGCCCCACCGCGGCGAGCGTGCCGGCGAGCCGGTCGCCCGGCGCGCGGCCGGTCAGCGCGCCCACGAAGTCCTTGCGCGAGACGGCCAGCAGCAGCGGGCGCCCGAGCGCGTGCAGCTCCTCCAGGCGGGCCAGCAGCGCGATCGTCTGCGCCGGGGTCTTGGCGAAGTCCGGGCCGGGGTCGAGCACGATCTGCTCGTCGGCCACCCCCTGCTCGCGCGCCACGCGCATCCGGTCGGCCAGGAACGCGACCGCGTCGGCCGTCACGTCCTCGTAGAGCCCCGGGTCCTGGCGGCGCTGCTTCGGCTCGGCGCGCGTGTGCATGAGCACGAGCGCCGCCCCGGTCCGCGCGCACACGCCGGCCAGCGCGGGATCGCGCAGCCCGCTGACGTCGTTGACCATGATCGCCCCCGCGGCGATCGCCGCCTCCGCCACGGCCGGCTTGTAGGTGTCGACCGAGACCAGCGCCCCGAGCTCGCCGGCCAGGCGCTGCACGACCGGCACGACGCGCTCGATCTCCTGCGCCGGATCCAGCGCCGGGGGGCCGGTGATCGCCGACTCGCCGCCGACGTCGACGAGGTCCGCGCCCGCCGCGAGCAGCTCGCGCGCCCGCGCGACGCGGGAGTCGAGGTCGGGATAGGCGCCCGCGTCGGAGAACGAGTCCGGCGTGGCGTTGACGATGCCCATGAGCCACGGCCGCTCGCCCAGCGCGAGCGTGCGGCCCGCGGCGGCAACGGAGTGGGCGCGCACCCTGGTGCCCTCGGCTCGGGCCCTACCCGATGCGCACGGTGCGCGAGAACGTCGCGGCGTTCCCCGCGCGATCGGTCGACGTGACGGCCACGGTGTAGAACCCCGACCGCCGGTAGCGGTGCGACGTGCGCAGTCGGAAGCCGCCGCGCGAGACGGCCCCGTCGCCCCAGGCGACGCGGATCCCGCGCAGGCCCGAGGCGCGCCGCCCGCGCGGGTTGGGGTCGCGGGCGCGGACCGCCAGCGTCACGACCCGCCCGCGGCGGCGCAGGCTGACCCCCTGGCGCGGAGCGACGTCGTCGATGCGCAGCAGGCGCGTGCGCGAGCGCTCCATCTGGCCGCGGATGTCGATCGCGGTCACCCGCAGGCGGTGCGTGGGGCCCCGCAGCGGCGTGGTCAGCTGCAGGAACGTGTCCGTCGTCTCCCCCATGAGCTTGCCGTTGATGTGCACGCGGTAGCGCAGCGGTCCCCAGAGGTTGAAGGCCGGCTGCCAGGTCAGGCGCGGGAGGCGCGGCTGGCAGCAGCGCTGGCTGTTGTGAATGGCGAAGCTCAGCGGCGGCCGGTCGAAGTACCCCGTGACGATCCGCCGTCCGTCCGGGCCGTCCTGCACCCAGGCCCACACCACGCCGCCCGCGCGATCGGCGGCGGAGTCGAAGCCCAGCGCCGGGTCGACCGCCCCCAGCTCGGGGCGGGAGATGGTCTTCTCGGGCTTGGAGTCGCCGTCCACGAACGGGCGCACGCGCACGATCGGGCCGTTGCCCGCTCCGCCCACGATGGCGGCGGCGAAGCCGCTGTTGTTCTCCGAGACCGACGGGACGGTGAGGGGGCCCACCAGGCTCGGGCTGGCCATGCGCTCGCCGGTGTTCCACGTGTCGCGCTCCAGGACGGTGGCGATCGGCTGGCGCGACCCCAGACCGGCCATCCCGGCCATGCCGACGCCGCGGCCGTTGAGGTCGATGCGCGGCGCGTCGGCGGGCTCGTCGCCGGCGTCCAGCGCGACGGCAGGCTCGAACACCGTGCCTCGCTGCCGGCGCGCGAGGATGCGGCTGCTGCCGTCGGCGAAGTCCTGGCGGAAGACGACCCACGCGTAGTTGGAGTCGTCCTCGGCGTCGATGTCGGGCTGCGAGGACGTCGTGGTCTCCCCGCCCTGGAACTCGGCCGGCGTGAGGTCCTGGACCGCGTCCGAGACGCCGGTGTTGAACATCTTGCGCGCGTAGATGTGGCCCGCCTCCCCCCAGGTCGCGACGCCGACGCCGTCCGCCGAGCTCGCCACCCGCGAGCGGCCCGAGCCCGTGCCGGCGTCGCGGGGCGCGAACGCGTCCAGGGGCTGCTCGAGCAGCGTGAAGGCGTTGGTGCGCGGGTCATAGCGGGCGACGCGCACGTCACCGCCCGAGGTGAAGGTGACGAACGCCGTCCCGTTGATCGATACGTCGGCCGCCGGATCGACGCCGGGGGCCAGCGGCAGCGGCTCGCTGAATGGGCTGCCGGGCGGCGCGGAAACCGCGTACACGACCCCGGCGTTCACGAAGGCGATCACGAGCCGCCCCTCGTTGGAGGCGCCCAGGACGGGCTGCGAGCTGGGCTCGGTCAACGTGCCGTCCAGGCGCACCGGCGCCTGGAAGACGCCGCCGGTGAAGCGCGAGAGGAAGACGTGATCGGCGCCGCCGTCGCGCTTGACGTAGGCCAGCGCGCCGGTCCCGTCGCGGGCCAGGTCGACGTCGCCGACGGACTGGATGTCCGCACTGGGCCCGTCGAACGTGTCGCCGAAGAAGAAGTCTGCCTCCGCGGTGGCGGGCGCCGCGAGGGCGGCGACAGCGGCCAGGACGGCGGTCAGGCTCGGCAGTCGGCGCATGGGTTCAGACGGCTCCTCGTCAGCGGGAAGGGGGAAGGTGGACGGCCGGCCGCCCTCGTGGGGTGCAACCGCTGATCGGTTTGATCCCGTAGGGGTGAACCGATCAGGGCGCGCAAAGTTACGCGGTCACGACGCCCTCGGCGGTCGCCTCGACGCGCCAGCGCTCGAGCTGGGCGGCGCGCTGGGCGTCATCCCAACCCAGCTCGGCGGCCAGGGCGCCCGCCACGCGGCGCGCGGTGTCGCCGTCGGAACCCAGCTCGCGCCCGGCCAGCAGGCCCAGCCGCGTGCGGCGCAGGAGCACGTCGCCGATCGAGCGCGCCTGCTCGCGGCGGGCGGCGTAGGCCGCCTCGGCGAGCAGGTCGGGCAGGTCGGAGACCAGCGGCTGGGCAAGCTCGCCGCGCTCGCGCGCAACCGCCAGGACGTCGTGCGCCGCGTGCCCGTAGCGGCCGGCCAGCGCCGCGTAGGCGTCCTCGGGGACCCCCTCCACGCGCGGGAGGTCGGCCGGGTCCACCGTCGCGCCCAGCGGGATCTCGTGCGTCCGGCAGGGCGCGTCGCGGGCCTCGCGCAGCACGAGCCGGTCCACGGCCATCTTGGCCATCCGCCGCCACGTGGTCAGCTTGCCGCCGGTGATCGTGACCATCCCGCTGGAGGTCTCGTACAGCTCGGCCTTGCGGGAGATGTCGACGGATTTCTTCGGGTCCCCGGTGGAGATCAGCGGCCGGACGCCCGCATAGGCACCCGTGAGGTCGGAGGCCGTCAATTGCGCCCCGAAGTACGCGTTGGCGGCGTCCAGGAGGTACTCGATGTCCTCCTCGGACGGCGCGATGTGCTCCAGCGGGCCCTCGTAGTCGTTGTCGGTGGTGCCCAGCAGCGTGCGCCCCAGCCAGGGCAGGGCGAAGATGCTGCGCCCGCCGGCCGCCGGGACGATCGCGCCCGCGGTGAGGGGGAGGTCGGCGTGGCGCAGCGTCACGTGCGTGCCGCGGCTGGGGCGGATGCGCGGGACCTCGGCCTCGTCGTGGAGCTCCTCGGGGCGCAGCCGGTCGGCCCAGACGCCGGTCGCGTTGACCACGTTCTCGGCCCGGATGACGAACTCGCTGCCCTCCGGCCCGGCGGTCGTGTCGATGACGCGCACGCCGGCCGCGCGCCCGGCCTCCTCGACCAGGCCGACGACCTCCAGCCCGTTGGCGCAGACCGCGCCGAAGCGCTCGGCCTCCCCCAGGACGGTGAGCACCAGCCGCGCGTCGTCGGTCTGGCAGTCGTAGAAGAGGTAGCCGGAGGTGGGCTCGCGGGGGGCCAATGCGGGGATCAGCTGCACGACCTCCTCCCCCGAGATGACGCGGTGGCGCTCGGGGCTCCACTCGGAGGGGTCGGCGCCGTTGGGGCCCGGCCCCGCCCCGCGGCCGCGCAGGCGCCCGCGTCCGCGCCGGCGCTCGACCGCCATCACGTCGTAGAGGTTCAGCCCCACGCCGGTCATCCGGTCGGGGCGCGCGCCGTCGAAGGCGGCGACGATGAGCGCCAGCGGATGGACCAGGTGCGGGGCCAGCGCCACCATCAGCTGGCGCTCCAGCAGCGCCTCGCGCACGAGCCCGAGATCGAAGTTCTGCAGGTAGCGCAGGCCGCCGTGGACGAGCTTGGACGACCGGCTGGAGGTGCCCGACGCGAAGTCCGCCTTCTCCACCAGCGCGACGCTGTAGCCGCGGGACGCGGCGTCCAGGGCCACGCCGGCGCCGGTGATGCCGCCCCCGATGACGACGACGTCGAAGGTCTCGGTGGACAGGGCCGCCAGAGCGTCGGCGCGGACGATCATCCGATCCAGTCTGCCACGCGCTCAAGCGACCGGCCCCGCTGCCGATGGCCCCCCATGCTTCCCTCTCGCCTCCGGCGCCACGCGGCGCTGCTGTGCATCACCGCGGCCGGCGTCACCGCCGCGGCCGCCCCCGCCCAGGCCCAGCTCAGCGGCCTGCTGCCCAACGTCGGAGCCCTGGTCACCAACACCGGCCAGACCCTCGGCAACCTCATTCCCGGCGTCGGCGGCGTGGTCACCGGCGTGACCGGCACGGTCGGCGGCGTCGTGACCGGCGTCCAGAACGGCGTGACCGGCGCGGTCGACGGCACGCTGGGCAACGTCCTCGGCGGTGCCGGCAGCCTGCTGCCCCAGGGCACGCTCGACGCGCTGATCGGCGCCCTGCTGGGCGGCGGCGGCGCGAGTGGCCTGTCCAACAGCCCGGGCGGCCCGATCGTCCTCAGCGGGGGCAGCATCGGCCCGGGCGGCGCCATCCTTGACGCCCGCGCGCCGCGCCCCACCGTCCGCGTGCTCTCCAACCTGCGCTCGATCGGCCGCACCGGCCGCATGCGCATGGAGGTCCGCACCAACGAGCCGGGCATCGTCGCCCTGGCCGGGACCGTGCGCCCCGGCCCCGCGGTCCGCAGGGCCCGCCGCGGCGCCCGCTCGTCGGTCGCGCACTCGCGCCGGGTCATCAAGGTGCCCTCCGTCGTCCTGGGCTACCGCCGCGCGGGCGGCCTGACCGTGACCGTCAAGCTCTCGCGCAGCGCCCAGCGCGCGCTCGGCCGCTCGCGCAACGCGCGCCTGTCGGCCGGCACGATCGCCGCGGACCTCTTCCGCAACCAGGCCTCCGACCGCTCCCGGCTGACGATCAAGCGTTAGCCACCGCCCGTCCTCCGGCGAGCCGCGCACGGCCGAACAGGCCGTGCGCGAAGCCGGGGCCGCAGGGGGCGAATGTTCGACCGCCGGCATCTACAGTACGTGTGCCCCATGGCGACGACGACGCGGACCCTCATGACGATCCAGGAGTTCGAGGCCACCTCGCGCATCGGCGACCGGCGCCAGCTCGTCGGCGGTGAGGTCGTCGTGAACGAGCCGGGCTGGTTCCACGCGCGCGTGCAGCATCAGCTGGGGATGGAGCTCGGGCTCTGGGCGCGGGCGGCGCCCGGGCGTGGGATCGTGCTCCCGCCGATCGACGTCGTGCTCGGCGAGCAGGACTGGTACGCGCCGGACCTCGTGTGGTTCTCCGAGGCGCACCGCCCGACCGACCGCGACAAGCACATGACCGACCGGCCGCCCGGCCTCGTCGTCGAGATCCGCTCCCCGAGCACGTGGCGCTACGACGTCGGGCACAAGCGCACCGTCTACGAAGGCCACGGCATCGCGGAGGCCTGGTTCGTGGACGACCGCAGCGACTCCGTGCTCGTCTACCGCCGCTCTGCTCCCGGCGTCTCCCGCTACGACGTCGCGCTCGAGCTGACCGAGGCCGACCAGCTCACCTCGCCGCTGCTCCCCGGCTTCGCCGTCGAGGTCGCCGCGCTGTTTCGGACCTGACGCCTACAGCTCCTGCAGCTGGGCCGTGATCTCCGACACGCTGGCCTTGGCGTCGCCGAAGAGCATCTGGGTCTTCTCGTCGTAGAAGAGCGGGTTGTCGATCCCCGCGAAGCCCGAGCTCATGGAGCGCTTGAGCACCACGACCGACGCGGACTCGTCGACGTTGAGGATCGGCATGCCGTAGATCGGGGAGTCGGCCTTCAGGCGCGCGTCGGGGTTCGTGACGTCGTTGGCCCCGATGACCAGCGAGACGTCGGTGCGCCCGAACTCCGGGTTGATCGCGTCCATCTCCTTGAGCTGGTCGTAGGGCACGTCGGCCTCGGCGAGCAGCACGTTCATGTGCCCGGGCATGCGCCCGGCGACCGGGTGGATCGCGTACTTGACCTCGACGTTGCGCTTCTCCAGCGCCTTGGCCAGCTCGCGCACCGCGTGCTGGGCCTGGGCGACCGCCATGCCGTAGCCGGGCACGACGACGACCTGGCGCGCGTAGGCGAGCTGGATCGCCACGTCGGCGGCGCTGGTGGAGCGCACGGGGCCGCGGTCGCCGTCGGCGCCGCCGCCCTCCACGGCGGCGGCCTCGCCGCCGAAGCCGCCGAGCAGCACCGAGCCGATCGAGCGGTTCATGGCCTTGGCCATCTGGTCGGTGAGGATCGAGCCCGAGGCGCCGACGATCATGCCCGCGACGATGAGCGCGGTGTTGTCGAGCGCCAGGCCCGCCGCGGCGGCGCTCAGGCCGGTGAACGCGTTCAGCGTGGAGATGACCACCGGCATGTCGGCGCCACCGATGGGCAGCACCGCGAGGTTGCCCAGCAGCGCGGCGGCGACGAGGATCAGGACGAACAGGCCCTCGCTCTCCGAGCCGGCGAGGATCGCGACACCCGCGGCGACCGCCACTGCCAGCAGCGCGATGTTCACGATCAGCCCGGCGGGAATCCGGATCGGCTGGCCCGAGATCAGCCCCTGGAGCTTGCCGAAGGCGATGTTCGAGCCCCAGAAGGAGATCGAGCCGATGATCGCGGCGAACACGAGAGGGATGCCCAGCTCGAGGTCGCTGATGTCCCCGTGGTGCTCGCGGAACTCCGCCCAGGCGATGAGCGCCACCGCGCCGCCGCCCACGCCGTTGAACAGCGCGACCATCTGCGGCATCGCGGTCATCTTCACGTTGCGCGCCGCGGGCACGCCCACCGCGGTGCCGATGGCGATGCCGATCGCGATCAGCAGGAAGTCCGCGCCGTCCAGGCCCGGTCGCAGCAGCGTGGCGAGGACCGCGACGAGCATCCCCACGGCCGCGGTCTGGTTGCCGCGCACCGCCGTCGTCGGGCTCGTCAGCTGCGCCAAGCCCTGGATGAACAGGCCGAAGGCGACGATGTAGCAGAGGTTGATGAAGTCCGGTTCCTGCAGAAATGAGGCCAGCGGCGGGGTCATTCCTCGTCGTCCGCCTTGCTGACCGTCGCCGCATCCTTGCGCTTGAACATGCTCAGCATGCGGTCGGTGACCAGGAAGCCGCCGACGACGTTGATCGTCCCGAAGGCGATGGCCACGACGAGCAGCAGCCGGTTGAGGAAGCCCTCCGCGCCGGCGATGGCCACCAGGCCGCCGAGCAGCACGATGCCGTGGATCGCGTTCGTGCCCGACATCAGCGGCGTGTGCAGCGTGTTGGGCACCTTGGAGATGACCTGGAAGCCGACGAAAGCGGCCAGGACGAGGATCGCGAGCTCGGTGACGAGGTCCATCGGCTGGCTCCTACGCGGCCTGCGCGGCCGCCTCGACGGCCTTCTTGGCGCCCTCGTGGACGATCTCGCCCTCGCGCACGATGCACGCCCCGGCGATGATCTCGTCGTCGAAGTCCAGGCTCAGGGCGCCCTCCTCGTCGACGATCAGCTCCAGCAGCGCGCCGACGTTGCGCGCGTACAGCGACGAGGCGTGCTCGGGCATCGAGGCCGGCAGGTTCAGCGGCGAGACGATCGTCACGTCGTGCTTGACCACCACCTGGCCGGGCTCGGTGAGCTCGCAGTTGCCGCCCGATTCGCCGGCGAGGTCGACGATGACGCTGCCGGGGCGCATCTTCTTGACCGCGTCGGCGCTGATCAGCCGCGGCGCGGGGCGGCCGGGGACCAGCGCGGTGGTGATGACGAGGTCGAAGGTGGCGATCTTGTCGGAGAGCTCCTGCTGCTGGGCGGCCTTCTCCTCGTCGGTGAGCTCGCGGGCGTAGCCGCCCTCGCCCTCGGCGCCCTTGCCCGCCTCGAGCTCCAGGAAGGCGGCGCCGAGCGACTGCACCTGCTCGGCCACCGCGGCGCGGACGTCGTAGCCGGTGACCTGGCCGCCCAGGCGCCGGGCGGTGGCGATCGCCTGCAGCCCGGCGACCCCGGCCCCGAGGACCAGGACCTTCGCGGGCGGGATCGTCCCCGCCGCGGTCATCATCATCGGCAGGAAGCGGCCCAGGTGCTGGGTGGCGACGAGCACCGACTTGTAGCCGGCCACGTTGGACTGCGAGGACAGCGCGTCCATCGACTGCGCCCGCGAGATGCGCGGGATCGCCTCCATGGCGAACGCCGTGGCGCCCGCCTCGGCCAGGGCGCTCGTGGTCTTCGGGTTGGTCAGCGGACCCAGGAAGCCGATCAGGACCGTGCTCGAGCCGAGCTTGGCGATCTCCTCCTCGTTGGGGGCGGCGACCTTGACCATCACGTCGGCGTCCCAGACGTCGTCGGAGACGGTGGCGCCCGCCTCCTCGTAGGCCCCGTCGAGCAGCATCGCCTCGGCGCCGGCGCCCGGCTGCACGACGACGTCGAGCTTGCGGCCCTCCAGCCGGCGGACAACCTCCGGCACGAGCGCGACGCGCCGCTCGCCCTCGGCGGTCTCCTTGGGGACTCCGACCTTCATTCGGCGGCCAAAGCTACCCGATCGGCTAGTCAGCCAGTCGGTCGCCGCGCGGTCATCCCTCCTGCGCTTCGGCGGTCGCCAGGTCGCGGCGGCGCTGCTCGAGCAGGCGCCGCTCGGGCTCGGCGCTGACCAGCTCCAGCGCCCGGTCGTAGGCGCCGCGCGCCTCGCCCAGGCGCCCCAGCCGGCGCAGCAGCTCGGCCCGGGTCGCGTGCAGGTAGTGGTAGGCGTCGAGGTCCAGGCCCTCGACGATGGCCAGGCCGGCCTCCGGCCCCGCGGCCTCGGCGACGGCGACCGCGCGGTTGAGCTCGACCACCGGCGAGCCGGTCAGGTGCGCGAGCCGCCCGTAGAGCGCGGCGATCTGGGTCCAGTCGCGTGGCTCGTCGGCGTGCAGCGACGCGATCGCGGCCTGCAGGACGTACGGGCCGCGGCCCTTCAGCGCGATCGCGCGGTCCAGGACCGAGCGACCCTCGGCCACCTGTGCCATGTCCCACAGCGACCGGTCCTGGTCGGCGCGCAGCACCACGGCGCCGTGCCGGAACCGCGCGTCGCGGCGCGCGTCGTGCAGCAGCATCAGCGCGAGCAGCCCGGCCACCTCGGGCTCGTCGGGCATCAGCTGCGCGAGGGACCGCTGCAGCCGGACGGCCTCGGCCGCGAGGTCGGCGCGACCGCCGTAGCCCTCGTTGAAGATCAGGTAGGCGACGGCCAGCACCGCCTCGAGCCGGTCGGGCAGCAGATGGGCGGGCGGCACGCGGAAGGGGATGCCGGCCGCCTTGATCTTCCGCTTGGCCCGCACCAGGCGCTTGGCCATCGTCTCGCGGGGGACGAGGAACGCCCGGGCGATCTCGTCGGTGGTCAGGCCGCCGAGCGTGCGCAGGGTCAGCACCACCTGCGCGTCGGTGCCCAGCGCCGGGTGGCAGCACGTGAAGACGAGCTCCAGGCGCTCGTCGGGGAACGTCGTCTCGTCCAGCTCGTCCATGTCGTCCTCCTGGACCGCCTCGGGCACGGCAAGCAGGCGCGTCTTCGCCGCCAGCGTGCGGTCGCGGCGGATGCGGTCGATCGCGCGGTTGCGGGCGGTGGCCACGAGCCAGGCGCCGGGGTGGGCGGGCGTCCCGTGCTGCGGCCAGCGCTCGGCCGCCAGCGCGAACGCCTCCTGGGCGGCCTCCTCGGCGAGCTCGAAGTCCCCGAGGAAGCCGACCAGCGCGGCGACGACCCGTCCCCATTGCGCCTTGAAGACCCGGTCGAGGATCTAGTGGTCCCTCCGACTCGCCGGTGTGACCACTACATCTCCACGACCGGGCGAACCTCCACCGCGCCGCCGAGGCGGGCCGCCGGGATGCGCGCGGCCATCTCCAGCGCGCCGTCGAGGTCGTCGGCCTCGACGACGTAGTAGCCGCCGAGCTCCTCCTTGGTCTCGACGAACGGACCGTCGGTCGTGAGCGCCTTCCCGTCCCGGACGCGCACCGTGGTCGCCGTCGCCGCCGGCTGCAGCTGGTCGCCGCCGCCGGTCGCGGGATCCGCGCTGATGGCCATGTACTCGCCGTAGATCGCCTTGCGCTCGTCCTCGGTGAGGTCGTCCCAGCCGCTGCCGTTGGAGTAGATGAGAAGCATGTACTTCATGGGCGGTCCCTTCGGTCGTGGGTTTCGATCCCTAGACGAACGGGAGGCTGCGAAATGGACACCCCTACGGCGCCCGGATCGGAAACGGCCGCCGGGCCAGCGCGGTCAGCGCCTGGGCGGTCACCCAGACCGGGGTCTGACGGCTCGTGCGCGAGTAGCGCACGGCGCCGGAGGACTCCTGCAGCGAGCGCAGGTACTCCAGCGGGGAGCGCGCCCCCCGGCGCCGGACGCGGGCGGGATCGCGGCGGGCGGCCACGAGGCCCTGGATCGCCCAGGCGGTCGACTGCGCGTTGGAGGCGCCGCCCCGGCCCAGCGGCATCCCCCCGTCGCCGTTCTGCTGGGACGCCAGGAAGGACGCGGCGCGGCGCACGGCCCGCGTGCGCAGCCGGCCGGCAGCCACCAGTCCCTGCAGGGCGGCGGCGGTGTCGTCGATCCCGCTCGGCCCGCCGCGGCGGGAGTATGCGAAGCCGCCGTCGCGGTTGGCCTGGTGGGCCACCCAGGACGCCGCCGCGCGCACGGTCCGGTCGCGGGCCGGGCGCCCGGCGGCGCGCAGCGCGAGGATGGCGAACGACGTCTGGTTGACCAGCCCGGCGAACGAGCCGTCGCGGCGGCGCCTGCGGGTCAGCTCGGCGAGCAGGTCGCGGCCGCGCACCGAGCGCACCGAGCGCCCGGCGGCGCGCAGGGCGAGGATCGTGCGCTCGAGGTCGCCGGTCCCGCGCACCCGGCCGATCCCGGCGACGGTGTAGTCGACCGCCGAGCGCCCGCCGCTGCGCACCCGGGCCGGGTGGCGCCCGGCGGCGGAGAGGCCCATCATCGCCCAGCTGGAGTGCAGCGCGTTGGAGGCCTGCCCGCGGTCGCCGCCGAAGCCACCGTCGGAGTTCTGCGCGGCCTGCAGGAACGCCGCGGCGCGGGTGACCGAGGCGTCGGCCGCCCGCGCCGGGGCGGGCGCGAACGCGGCGGCGCCGGCCACGAGCAGGGCCGCGACGCTCAGCGCCGCGGCGGCCGGCAGCGGATGCCATACCACCTCGAAGCGCTCGCGGTAGCGGGTCAGCGCGCGGACCAGCAGCGGCCCGAAGGCCAGGCAGAACAGCACGTTGCTCGCGGCGTGGCCCACGTTGAAGGGCAGGCCGCGCCCGGCCAGCACGCCGTACTCGGCCCAGTTGTGCTCCCCGGCGTAGAGCACCCACAGGTGCAGGTCCAAGAAGGCGCCGTAGGCGAACCCCGCCAGCGCGCAGGCGGCGGCCAGCGACCAGCGCCCGAGCTCGCGCCCGAACGTGCGGGCCAGAAGCGCGCCGAAGACGCCGACGCCGCCCCAGGCCGCCATCTGCCAGGGCGTGAACGGCCCCTGGCCGAAGAAGACGTTGGAGGCCAGCGCGCCGACCGCCCCCACCACGAACCCGGGCGCGCCGCCCAGCACGTAGCCCGAGATCAGGACGATGTCGGTCGTCGGCTTGACGCTGGGCAGCGGCGCGAAGGCGATCCGGCCCAGCGCCGCCAGCGCGGCGAGCGTGGCCACCAGCGCCAGGACCTTGGCCGACGGGTGGGCGCGCTCGTACCAGGTGAAGCCGGCGGCGATGGCCAGCGCGAGCACGGCGAACGAGGCGAGCTGCCAGGTCACGGGAGGACCTTGAGGGTCGGGATCTGCCGGGGCTCGCCGCGGGGGTCGGAGGCGGCCGGCGCCGTCGCGCTCGCTCGCGCGACGAGCACCCGCGCGCCCTCGTCCGGGAGCAGGGCGCCGCCGACGATGCGGGCGGTCTCGGTGGCGAAGTACCAGCCGCCGCAGAGCACCTCGGCGGCGGGGCCGTCGGCGATCGCGCGCCCGTCGGCCAGCAGCACGACCCGGTCGGCGACGAGCGCCGCGAACTCGGGATCGTGGGTGGCGACGAGCACGGCGCAGCCCTCGGCGGCGGCCGCGGCGAGGCGGTCGGCGAGGTCGGCGCGGGCGCTGCGGTCCATCCCGCGCGTGGGCTCGTCGAGGCACAGCACGGCGGGCGGCGCGCCGCCCCCGGCGACGATGCCCAGCGCCAGGCGCTGGCGCTCGCCGCCCGACAGGTCGCGCGGGTGGCGGTCCGACAGCCCGGCGAGGCCGGCGCGCTCCAGGCCCGCCGCGTCGAGCTCGTCGCCCACCTTCTCGTGCAGGAAGTAGTCGTTGGGGTTCTGGAGCAGCAGCGCCACCCGGCCCGTGGTCGCGATCTTCCCGCGAGTGGGCGCGAGCAGGCCGCCCGCGCAGCGCAGCAGCGTGGACTTGCCCGCGCCGTTGCGGCCCATGAGCGCGACGCGCTCGCCGACCGCGAGGTCGAGGTCGACGCCGCGCAGGATCGCCCGGCCGCCGCCCAGCTCGAACCAGGCGCCGCGGAAGGACAGCGCCGGCGCGGCGCGCGCGCGGTCGCGGCGCCGGCGGCGGTGGGCGCGGGCCACGGCGGCGGGCGCCTCGCCGTCGTCGGCCTCCAGGAGCCCGTGGGCGCGCAGCGTCGCCCGCGCCTCCTTCACGCCGCTGGGCGGCGGCCGCAGCCCCGCGCGCGCGAACAGCCGCGCACCCGGCGTGGCCAGCGCCGGGACGTGCTCGGCGGCCCATTCCAGGAAGCCGCGCGGCGGCGCGTCGCAGGCCAGCGCGCCGCGATCGAAGGCCAGCACGCGGTCGGCGGCGCCCAGGCAGCGCTCCAGGCGGTGCTCCACGAGCACGATCGCCGTCCCCCACTCCTCGTTCAGGCGGCGCAGCAGCCAGACGAGCTCGTCGCCGGCCACCGGGTCCAGCTGGGAGGTCGGCTCGTCCAGGAGGACCAGCCGCGGCCGCCCGGCCAGCGACGCGCCGAGGGCGACGCGCTGCAGCTCGCCGCCCGACAGCTCGTGCGTGGGGCGGTCCAGCAGGTCGGCGATGCCCAGCGCCAGCGCCGCCTCCTCCACCCCGCGGGCCACCGCGGCGGGCCCGTGGCCCCGGTTCTCCAGCGGGAACGCGAGCTCGGCGCGGACGGTGGAGAGGACCACCTGGGTCTCGGGGTCCTGAAACAGCGTGCCCGCCACCGCGGCGAGCGCCGCAGGCCCGTGCTCGCGCGTGTCCAGCCCGCCCGTGGTCACCCGCCCGGAGAACTCCCCGCCGTGGAAGTGGGGGACCAGCCCGCACGCCGCGCGGATGAACGTCGACTTGCCCGAGGCCGACAGGCCCGCGGCGACCACGAACTCGCCGGCCGCCACGTCCACGGTCACGTCGCGCAGCGCCGGCGCGGACGCGTGCGGGTAGCGGTAGGTCACGCCCTCGAAGCGCAGGACGCTCATCGCTCTATGCCCTGTCGTTGGAGGAACGGCGCGACCGCCACGACCACCAGCGCGACGGCGAGCACGACCTCCCGCGCGCCGACCGCGGCGCTCACCGTGGGGTAGGCGTCGAAGTCCGCGGTCCCGGTCAGGCGCGCGCCCGCCGCGAGCGCGATCAGCCCGAGCGCGGAGGCCGCGAACGCCAGGTCGTGGCGCGACCACGGCTCGCGGCCGGCCGCGGCGGGCCGGCGGCCGGGCATCCCGTAGCCGCGGACCTCCAGCGTGGCCGCCACGTCGACCGCGCGATCCAGCGCGCCGGTGGCCACGGCGCGGACGATCTGCAGGCGCTCGGCCGACGCGGGGCGCCGGGGGGCGTCGGGCCGGCAGCGCTGCGCGTCCGACAGCCGGCGCGCGTCGCGCCCCAGGACGGGCACGAGCCGGACGGCCAGCGCCGCGGTCAGCGACGAGCGCAGCGACAGGCGCCGGAAGCGGCGCAGGACCTCGTCGGGGTCGACGGTCGCCGCGAACAGCGCGCCGCCGGCCAGCACGACGAGCAGCGCGCGGGCGCCGAGCACCGCGCCGAAGACGACCGCCTCGCGCGTGACGTCGATCTCGCCGAACGGCGGCAGCTCGCCCAGGCGCAGCCACACCGTGAGCCCCTCGCGGGAGATGAGCGGGTTGACCAGCGCGATGACCAGGGCGAACGGGACCCCGAGCAGCGCCGCGCGGGCCAGCGAGCGGCCCACGCCCGCCGCCGCGCCGGCCGCCAGGACGGCCACGCCGAGCGCCGCCAGCGCAAGCGGGTGCTCGAACATGAGCACCGCGCACACCAGCGCGATCGCGTAGGCGGCGGCGACCGGTGCGCGCACGGCGTGCAGCGGGCTCGCCCGGCGCGCGTAGGTCGTGATCACGCGCCGGCCTCCCCCGCCCGCGCGACCAGCGGGACACGCACGGCGCGGTCGCCGGAGATGGCCAGCGCGAAGTGGTCGCTCAGGGCGCTCTCGTCGAACGCCCGCGCGGCGCTGGCGACGCCGTCCGCGTCGGTCCCGGTGACGAACCACACGGGCTTGCGTCCCTCGGCGCGCGTGGCGGCCACCAGGCCGGTGCCCGCGCCCAGCGTGCGCGCGGGGCGCCCGCGGGGGTCCAGGACGGTCAGCCGCGCTCCCGCCTCGTCGAAGCGGGCGAACACGCCGCTGCCCGCGGGGCCGCGATCGACGTTCTGGGCCTCGGCGTCACGCGGGCGCAGCGCTCGCCACTGGCCCACCAGGACACGCAGCGAGTCGTCCGCGGCGCTGCCGCCCAGCTCGCTGCGCCCCGCCGGCACGCCGAGCGCGACGAGCTTGCGCGCCACCGCCGAGCACGGGTCGGACTCGGGCTCGTCGCACTCGACGCGCACCGGCAGGCGCTTGCCGCCCGTCCCGTGCACGAACGGCTCGGGGAAGGACCCCACGACCGCCGGGATGTGCGACGTGACGCCCCAGTCGTGGTGGTCCCACCAGATCCGGTCGCCGGCGTGCGCGTCGATGCCCGTCGCGCCCTCCTCGGCCTGGATGCCGTTGACGTAGAAGAACCAGTCGACCGGGCGCCCCCCCGGCCGGCCGCCGGCCAGGCCGCCGATCGACTGGACGAACCCGCCGCCGTAGCGCGTGCGCACCTCGCCCGCGTTGCGCTGAAGGACGCGCATGACGGTGTCCGAGCCGGCCACCTCGGGACGGTCCAGCGCCGCGAGCGGCTTGGCGCCGAAGTCGCGCGTCACCGTCAGCCGGATGCCGTCGCCCGGCGCGTCGCCGGCCCCGAAGCCGCAGCCGGCCGCCGCGATCGCCGCGCACAGCGCGGCGGCGGCGAGCAGCGTGCGCCTAGCCCACATGGAAGACCACGCGGTTGCCCGCGCGGCGCCGGGTGTCGTCGCGGTTGAAGGCGCGGTCGATCGCGTTGACGTCGAGGACGTAGCGCCCGCGCGGCAGGCGCTCGGGCAGCAGATAGCTCACCTCCGCGCGGTCGCCGACCGCGAACCAGGATCCGCGGCTCGCCCCGCAGCGACCACCGGACATGCGGCGGAAGCGCTCGGAGCGCCCGCTGAAGAACGCGCAGCGCCCGCGGTCGGTGCGCGTCAGGCGCAGCTTGACGGCGTGCAGCCCCGACGGGTCCTCGGCGACCCGGACGCTCAGCTCGCGCGGCCCGCGCCCGCGCCGGAAGCGCTGCTGCTCGGCGATGCCGCGGACGAACGCCTCGGGCGCGGTGCGGTCAAAGCTCCCGCAGCGCCCGTCGCGCCCGCTGCTGGCGCACCGCCCGAGCGCCTGCTGCTCCTGCAGCGCGGCGAGCGCGGCGCCGCACAAGCCGTCCTCCCCCGTCGTGGCGCAGACCGGCTCGGTCGCCGACGGCGCGCGGTTGGGCTTCGTGGCGCGGAGCGTGCGGTCCCCGGGGTCGAGCGTGATCGTGGCCCGGCCGGCGTCGTCGGTCGTGGCCGGCACGCCGGCCCCGCTCACGCTGGCGCCTACGGCCGGCGCCGGGGTGCCCGTGGCTGCGTACTCGACCACGGTCACGGTGAACGGCTGGCCGGGGCGCACGATCCGGGGTGCGGCCAGGCCCAGCGGGAGGACCGGCGGGTTGGAGCACCCGGACGTCACGGGGTCGAACTCGCAGCGCGCCACGATGAACAGCACGTCGTCGCCCTGCTGAAGCTCGGTCTGGCAGATCCCGGTGGGCGACGAGCGGTTGTTGACCCACAGCTCGAAGAAGTCCGGCTCGGGGAAGACGTGGCTCTCCCCCCGGATGCGCTCGACGGTGTAGCCCAGGCCGTCGAACCAGCTGCCGGCCCAGTTGCCGCCCGTCCCGATCTCCAGCGCCCCGGCCGCGCTCGTGCCCGGACACCCGTGCGCCGGGTTGCCGTCCTTGTTGACCGTGCGGGTGTCGGTGCGCACCGCGGTGCGGTCCAGCAGCGTCGCGCCGGCGCCCTCGACGCGCAGCCGCACGTCGGCGGGCGCGGCGACGGCGGGAGCCGCAGCGACCGCGCAGAGCAGCAGCAGGAGACCTCCAATGAGGAGGGCCTTCGGACCTGACGGCATGAGTCCACCCCTTCCACGAGGGCGTATCGACTTGATGGCCGGAGGCAGGTCTCCTGGCTCCCGGGCCCACCGTCCCGCGCCTTCCCGGGTTCTCGTCGAACCCAGTGGCCTGCGCTCGATCCGAGCGCGTGCGGGCGGCCTCCCCGGTCACAGTGGCGGGTCCGCGCCGGATTCGCACCGGCTTCCCTTCGCCACCGACCAATGAACCACGCCAGTGTACCTTGAGGGTCCATGACGGTGAACCTCACGCGCATCTACACGAGGCTCGGCGACGGGGGCGAGACGCACCTGGGCGACATGAGCCGCGTGCCCAAGACGCACCCGCGCATCGAGGCCTACGGCGACGTCGACGAGCTCAACGCGCAGCTCGGCCTGACCCTCACGGTGGACGGGCTCCCGGAGCGCTACGCCGAGTGGCTGCGCCGGGTCCAGAACGACCTGTTCGACGTGGGCGCCGACCTCTCGGTGCCCCCCGGCGGCGAGCGCGAGCGCCTGCGCGTTGACCCCGAGCAGGTCACGTGGCTGGAGGGGGCGTGCGACAAGGTCAACGCGAACCTCGAGCCGCTGCGCTCCTTCGTGCTCCCCGGCGGGACGCCGGCCGCCGCGCACCTGCACGTCTGCCGCACGGTCTGCCGGCGCGCCGAGCGCCGCGCGCTGGAGGTCGAGGACGCCAACCCCGAGGTCGTGCGCTATCTCAACCGGCTCTCGGACCTGCTGTTCATCCTCAGCCGGGGCGCCAACGGCGGCGACGAGCCGCTGTGGGAGCCCGGGCGCTTCCGGTAGCGCGGCGCGGCCTGCCGCGACCGGCTCTCGCTAAGCTCGCGCCCCATGACCGAGGAGGATCCGATCCGAGACCTGCTGAACAGCGTCGCCATCTCGCCCTTCCAGTGGACGCCCGCCGGGCAGGTGGCGATCATGCAGTCCAAGGTGGTCGAGGCCGGCGGCGATCCCGAGGCCGTGGGCCAGTGGGTCGAGGAGCACGGCGGCTCGATCGAGAAGACCAGCCCGATGGGCGCGCGCACCGCCCAGACCGCCTACGGCGCCAAGCCGCGCGGCGAGTACTTCTACGCCGTTCCCGAACAGGCCCTCGCGAAGGACGCCGAGCCGGCCTGACCCGCCCGTGATCGCGGCCGTCGAGGCGGACGCCGCGGCATCACCGGTCGCGCGCAGCGACCGGATCGACGTGTGGAGCGCGTCGCTGGACGTCGATGCCGGGCGCCTCGCCGCGCTGGCCGCGACGCTGGCGCCCGACGAGGTGCGGCGGGCCGGGGGCATGCGCCGCGGGGCCGATCGCTGGCGGGCCGCCCGCGGGCTGCTGCGGGAGATCCTGGCCCGGTACGTCGGCGCCGAGCCCGCCGGGCTGGCGTTCTCGCCGGGCGACGGCGGCAAGCTCGCCCTGGCCGACCCGGTCGGCGGGCCGGCCTTCAACCTCAGCCACTCGGGGCCGGTGCTGCTCGTGGCGGTCGGCCGGGACCGGCGCCTGGGGATCGACGTCGAGCGGGTCCGGGCGCCGAGCACGGCGCAGCGGGTCGGCGAGCGGTTCTTCGCGCCGTCCGAGAGCGCGGCGCTGGCCGCGCTGCCCGCCGCGGTCCGGGCCGAGGCGTTCACGGCGGTGTGGGCGCGCAAGGAGGCGGTGCTGAAGGCCACCGGCGGCGGCGTGGGAGCGGGTCTGACGACGTTCACGGTCAGCGTGGACCCCCGCGCGCCGGCGCGTCTGCTCGCCCCCCCGCCCGGCGAGCGGGACGCCGGCTGGACGCTGCTCGACCTCGAGGCGCCCCCCGGTTTCCGGGCGGCGCTCGCGGCGGACGGCGGCGCGTTCGCGGTCCGGCGGCTCGCGCCCTGAGTTCCGGGAGATCACGGCCGGCGAGGTAGGTTTGCCCGGTGCAGCTCGCGCCGCCGTGGACCTCGCTCGACGAGCTGCTCGCCAGCCGGCCCGACGGGCTGCGCTTGGACCTGGGATGCGGCTACGCCAAGCTGCCGGGCTACGTGGGCCTGGACAACCTCGTCGGCGAGCGGGCGCTCGTGGGCGATCCGGACCGCAACGGGCCGGACATCCTGCTCGAGCTCTCCGAGGAGCCCTATCCCTTCGCCGACGGCACCGTCGACGAGGTCCGCTCGCGCCACTTCCTCGAGCACTCGGTCCTGGACCACGTCTTCGACGAGTCCCACCGGATCCTGCGCCCCGGCGGGCGCTTCGTGGCGATCGTGCCCTACGCGCTCAGCGACGACGGGCTCATGCCCGGCCACCACGTCTTCCTCACCGAGCGCTTCTTCGAGCGCAACCGCAACTTCACGACGAAGTTCGCGATCACGCAGATCACCTACCGCCAGAGCGAGGACTGGGAGCGCTGGCCGCGCGTGCTGCGCCGCGCGATTCCGTACTCGTGGGCGCGCCGCCATCTCTTCAACGTCTGCAAGGAGATGCGCGTGGAGGCCCGGAAGCGGGGTTAGAGAGGTGTCCGGACCGGCCGCCGGGGACGCGTGGCGGCGGGGAGTATCGTCAGGGTCCGGCGTGAACGATGAGGTCTTTGGAACCCTGATGGACGCTGCGGGCGTCGAGCCTGCCGAACGGGAGAGCCGATGATCGTCGGGCTCGCAGCCGCCGCGTTGACAGCGATCGTCATGATCGTCGTCGCCATCACCGGCGGCAGCGACGCCGACAACGCGCTGACGTTGCTGGTTGTCGGCGGGGTGATCCTCCTCATCGACGGCCTGGCCATGATCGCCTATGCCGTGTGGCCCGACGGCGACCGCGACGACGAGCGCTACGAGTACGAGCGGGTCTCCTGGGGGCAGTGGCTGGAGGGCCTGATCGGGCGACCCCTGGGCCCGGCGCAGACCTCCCGGTATCACCAGGATCCCGAGTGGACGATCCCGGGCTGGGAGCCGCCCGAGACGCTGGAGCAGCCGACGCTCCCGGCGCCGCGCGAGCCCCGCCGGCCGGAGCCCCGCCCGCCGCGGGAGCGCCGTCCGCCCGAGCGCCGGCAGCCGCGCCCGCAGCTCTCGAAGTACGACTGACTCGCCCGACGCGCCGGCTTGCCCTAGGATCCGCCCCATGCCGATCTACGACTACGCCTGCGCGTCCTGCGACGTGAGCTTCGAGGAGCTCACGCGCTTCGACGCATCGCCGCCGCCCTGCCCGGACTGCGGGTCTGCGGAGACCGAGCGCATGCTCACGAGGAAGTTCATGCAGCTCAACGCGGGCGGCGGATACCGCAACTACATGCGCAGCCTCCCCAGCCTCGCCGGCTGCGGCGGCGCCGGCGCCTGCGGCACGCACAACCACTGAGGTTCGCCGGGCCGAGCGCCACGCGGTCCACCTGGCCCGCGCCGAGCGCGCCACCAGCCGGCGGCGCCGCCTCTGAATCACGGGTAGGGTCGCCTCGATGTTCCGCTGGGGATGGGCGAAGCTCGACGCCAGGCTGATCGACCAGAAGCTCGTCCGGCGCTATGCCACGGCCCCGCATTCGGGGGTCTTCATCCAGGAGTGGGACTACATCGTCGAGCTGCCCGCCGGCGTCGAGGGTCCGGCGAAGCGCCTCGTGATCCGCGAGAAGACCTACAAGCTCGACCTGCCGCCGACGGGCGGCGCGGTGCCGGTCGTCGTCAACCGGAAGCGGACGAAGGCGGCGTTCGACCTCGAAGATCCGCGCATCGACGCGGTCGGCCGGCTCGAGGCGAAGGAGAAGGCGCGCAAGCAGCGTGATGAGGAGCGCTTCAAGGCAAACCTGGGCGAGTAGGCGGGCACGCCCCGCCGGCCGCTGGTCCGCTCTGAGCGGCGGTCTGGGCGATGCAGTACGTTCGGTTGCCCAAGCGAGGAGCGGATTGTGACCTTTCTGCTGACGCACTTCTGGCCGGGCGGGACCGAGGACCAGTACCGCACGATGATCGCAGCGGTCCATCCCCCGGACGGGCTGCCGGACGGCCAACTGCACCATGCTGCCGGCGAGACCGAGGGCGGCTTCCTCATCGCTGTCGTGTGGGACTCCAAGGAGAGCTCCGACCGGTTCGTCAGCGACGTGCTCCTGGCGAGCTTGCCGGTGGAGGGTGGTTTCGAGGGCAAGCCCGAGGAGCGCACCGCCGAGATCTCCAACCTCCAAACTCAGTAGCTCAACACGCGGGCACGCTGCCGCGTTGGGACGCATCGCCTGGCGCTTGGACTGTCGCGCAGCCCGCCTGAAATCTGGCCGAGTGGTCACTAAGCTCATGATCGTGACGACGGACCCCAGAGCATCGGGTGCCGCATACGTAGTGATGGACGGCTCTCCGGTCGTCGCCCCGCGACCCGATCCCCTTCGTCGGCTCCCGCGGCGCCACGGCGACGCGTAGGTCATGCCGTACGACCCCGCCAGAGTGATGCCGGCGCCGCCGCAGTACAAGCCCGCCGCCGAGGTGAGCGGCGAGGAGGCGGGACCCAAGTACGACGACGACAACCCGCCCACGATGAAGGACCTCATGAAGGCCGCCCATCGGGCGCGCAAGATGCTCAAGCAGCTCAAGCCCTGACGGACGCGCCCGCTGCGCCGGGCCATGCCGTCGTCGCAGCCGTCCGGTGGGCGCTGGCGCGCACTCGCCCTGAAACGCGAAACGGCCCCGGAGCAGGCGGCCGTTGGCAATACCGCTACGGGGATTCGAACCCCGGTTTCCGCCGTGAGAGGGCGGCGTCCTAGTCCCCTAGACGATAGCGGCGCGGGGTTGCGTCAGGCTACCAAGCCGTGCGCCGTAGGACCGGGCTGCACGGCTCGAATCAGGGCCGCCGCTAGACTGCTCGCTCCCCCGCGGATGTGGCGGAATTGGCAGACGCGCGGCGTTCAGGTCGCCGTGGGCTAACGCCCGTGGAGGTTCGAGTCCTCTCATCCGCACTGCCCCGGCGCCTCGGCGAGGGCGCCGGGCCCGGGTTGCGGTTTGCTACCTGCCGTCCACGTAGCGGACGGTTCCCCGCAGCCGGGTGGTCGAGGGCTCGGCGTTGCTGAAGCTGAGGGTCAGGTTGGACCCGGTGATGCCGCGGTAGGCGCCCGTTCCGCCCGTGACCCGCGCGCGCCCGCGGAGGGGGACGCCCCTGGTGGTGGCGGTCAGGAAGACGCGGCCGACGCGCGTGAAGATGGTCAGCCGAACGCGAACCTGCGTGGCCGTGGCGGTGGAACGGGTCTCCCAGCGGCCGCTCGTGAACGGACGGCCCGTGAACCGTCCGCGCCCGAGGTACAGCCCTCCGACCTGTCGCGCGCTGATCTTGCCGGTGACCGTCACCTGGTGATCGGTGGGCTGCGGCGTGGTGGTCGTGGGCGGCGTGGTGGTGGTCGGGGGATCCTGCGCCCCCGACTGGCCGACGAGCGCTCCCAGCGGCAGTGCCAGCGAGAGCGCGACTGCGCTCGTTGCGGTGCGACGGCTCAGCATCTGTCCTCCCAGGTCGCGAACGGAAGCGGACACTCTGTTTAGCAGGGCGTTACCCGCGCGGCTGCATGAACAGCACCCGCGCGGGCCGCCGATCAGCGGCCGGCGCCGGCGCCGCTACGGCTGCGCCGGCGGCGGTTGCCCGACCGCGGGGACGCCGACGCCGACTGGCGCGGGCTGCGCGACGGGTTGCGCGTCGGGGTGCGCGACGTGGACGTCGGCAGGCCGCTGAGCGCGAACTCCTTGTGCAGCCCCAGGTCCTCGGCGATGCGGCTCATGTCCTTGGCCTGGTCGCCGAGGACGAAGGTCACGCCGATGCCCGAGCGTCCCGCCCGGCCCGTGCGCCCGATGCGGTGCACGTAGCCGTCGCGGTCCTCGGGCGCGTCGTAGTTGATGACGTGGGTGATGTCGCGCACGTCGATCCCGCGGGCGGCCACGTCGGTGGCGACCAGGGTGTCGACCTCGCCGCGCTCGAAGCGCGCCAGCGCCTTCTCGCGCTGGGACTGGCTCTTGTCGCCGTGCATCGCCACCGCGCCGACGTTCTGCGCGTGCAGGCGCTTGACGAGCCGGTCGGCGCCGCGCTTGGTCCGGACGAACACGAGGGTCCGCTCGCACTCGCGGTCGCGCAGCTCGCGCACGAGCGTCTCGACCTTGGCCTCGTGGCGGACCTCCATGAAGCGGTGCTCGGTCTCGGCCACGTGCGTGGTGTCCGGCACGTACTCGTGGCGGCGCGCGTCGCGGGTGTACGCGTCGGCGACGGTGCCCGCCGCGCCCTCCAGCGTGGCGGAGAAGAACAGCGTCTGGCGGCTGCGCGGCGTGCGACGCACGATGCGGTCCACGGCGGGGCGGAAGCCCATGTCGAGCATCCGGTCGGCCTCGTCGAGGACCAGGATCCGGATGTGCTCCAGCGTGACGGCGCGGCGCTGGAGGAGGTCCTCCAGGCGGCCGGGCGTGGCGACGAGGATGTGGGCGCGGCGGGCGAGCTTGATCTGGCGCTCGATGCCCGCGCCGCCGTAGACGGCGGCGACCGACAGGGCACGGGCGTGCGCCATGTCGGAGAAGTCGTCGACGATCTGGAGGGCGAGCTCGCGCGTCGGCGCGAGGATCAGGGCGCCGGGGCGCCGGTCGGTGGCCTGGAGGCGCTCGACGATGGGGACGGCGAAGGCGAGGGTCTTGCCCGAGCCGGTGGGGGACTTGGCCAGGACGTCATGGCCGGCGAGAACGTCGCCGATCACGAGGGACTGGATGGCGAACGGGGTCGTGATGTCGCGCGCCCGGAGCGCATCGACCACCACGGGGGATACGCCGAGATCGGCGAAGGACTGCGAAGACATTGGTGTGGCTCCTTCTGGCGGTCGCATTCGAACGACCGCTCAAGACGTGGGGAGATTCGACTGACCCCAACCGCCGGAGCGCACAGAGACAAGAACCTCGAGGGCAGCGGCGCCGCCCATTGCCGTCCACGGTAGCAGCCTGCGCTCAGAACTCCTGCAAAGGCGCACCGTCGCCGGACAGGAAGTCCGCCACGACGCGCAGGTCCTCGACGAACCTCCGCCGCGCCTGCGCCCGCGCGTCGTCGGGGCCGCGCAGGATCGACGACGGGTGGACGGTGGCGACCACCAGGTCGGCGAGGTCGCTGTCCAGCGGCACGCCGCGGTTGCGCATGAGCTTGAAGTCCGGCCCGAGCAGCGCCTGGCCGGCCGTCGCCCCCAGGAGCGCCAGCGCATCGGGCTTGACCACCTCGAGCTCGGCGCGCAGCCACGGATGGCACGCGCGCACCTCCCACCGGCTCGGCTTGGAGTGGATGCGCCGCTTGCCGCGCTCGGAGAACTTGAAGTGCTTGACCGCGTTGGTGATGTAGAGGTCCTTGCGGCGCAGCCCGACGGCCTCCAGCGCCGTGTCCAGCTCGCGCCCCGCCGGGCCGACGAACACGCGGCCCTCACGGTCCTCGCGGTCGCCGGGCACCTCCCCCACGAGCATCCCGCGCGCCCGCGCCGGCCCCTCGCCGAACACGGTCTGCGTCGCGCACGCGTACAGACCGCAGCCGCGGCAGCCCGCCGCCGCCTCGCGCAGCGCGCGCAGGCTGAGGCGATCGGGGAGGAACGGCGTGGCGTCGGGCCGCTGCTCGGTGCGGGGCACCCCCGCGCGATACCCGCGCGGCACCGCGCGTGCACGGCCGCGTGGTGCGCGAACATGCGCCGGCCGTGACCCCCGACAACTTCCTCGGCCTCCCCGATCGGTTCGCCAGCCGCCGCGGGGCCCGCGCGCTGATCCTCCCGGTGCCCTTCGAGGCCACGGTCACCTACGCGGCGGGAACGGCGCAGGGTCCGGCCGCGATCGTCGCGGCCTCCGCCCACGTCGAGCTCTACGACCGCGAGCACGACCGCGAGCCCGCGCTGGACTACGGCATCCACACCCTGCCCGCGGTCCAGTTGTCCCGCGATCCCGCCACGGCGGTGGGCGAGATCGCCGACGCGGTGCGCGACGCCGCGTCCGGCGGCCAGCTCGTCGTGGCGCTCGGCGGCGAGCACACGATCAGCGCCGGGGTCAGCCGGGGCCTGCTCGACGCGCTCGGCGGCCCGCTCACCGTGGTGCAGATCGACGCGCACTGCGACCTGCGCGACGAGTTCGACGGCACGCCGTTCAGCCACGCCTGCGTCGCGCGGCGGATGCTCGACGACGAGCGCGTCGAGCAGGTCCTCCAGCTCGGCGTGCGCTCGGTGGACGCCGACGAGGTCGCCTTCGCCCGCGCGCATCCCGACCGCGTGCGCACGTGGTACGCCGAGGCGGTGCACGCCGGCGACTGGCGGGCGGAGCTGACCGAGCGTTGCGCGGGGCGCCGGGTCCATCTCACGATCGACGTCGACGGGCTGGACCCCGGCGTCGTCCCCGCCACCGGCACGCCCGAGCCGGGCGGGCTGAGCTGGGAGGAGGCGCTGAGCATCGTGCGCACCGTCGCCGGCGCCGCGACGATCGTGGGCGTCGATTGCGTCGAGCTCGCGCCGCGCGCCGCCCTGCACGCCGCCGACTACGCCGTGGCCAAGCTCGTCTACAAGACGATCACCTACGCCCTGGAGGGCGCGAGGCCCAACCCCTGACCCCGACGGAGGACCCGTGGAGCACGCCGACCAGACCAAGGCCTTCATCGCCCGCCACTTCCGCCACTTCAACGCGGCGACGCTGGTCGACGCGGCGCAGGGCTACGACGCGCTCGTGGACGGCGGCGGGAGCATGCTGGTCGCGATGGCCGGCGCGATGAGCACGGCGGAGATCGGCCTCTCGCTGGCCGAGATGATCCGCGCCGGCAAGGTCCACGCGATCAGCTGCACGGGCGCGAACCTGGAGGAGGACGTCTACAACCTCGTGGCCCACGACCACTACGTCCGCATCCCCAACTGGCGCGAGCTGACGCCGCGCGACGAGCAGGACCTGCTCGCGCGCCACCTCAACCGCGTGACCGACACCTGCATCCCCGAGGAGGAGGCGATCCGGCGCATCGAGGACGCGATCCTCGACGAGTGGACCCGCGCCGACCGCGCCGGCGAGCGCTACTTCCCGCACGAGTTCCTCTACCGGATCCTGCGCAGCGGGCGCCTGGAGCCCCACCACCAGATCGACCCGGCCGACAGCTGGCTGCTGGCCGCGGCGCAGAAGGACCTGCCGATCTTCGTCCCCGGCTGGGAGGACTCGACCACCGGCAACATCTTCGCCTCGCACTGCCTGCGCGGCACGATCGCCAACGTCCACACCGTGCGCAGCGGGATCGAGTACATGATGGCCCTGGCCGAGTGGTACCGCGCCGAGGCCGCCCGCCGTCCTGTCGGCTTCTTCCAGATCGGCGGCGGGATCGCCGGCGACTTCCCGATCTGCGTCGTGCCGATGCTGCGCCAGGACCTCGAGGAGCGCGACACCCCGCTGTGGCGCTACTTCTGCCAGGTCAGCGACTCCACGACCAGCTACGGCTCCTACTCCGGCGCCGTGCCCAACGAGAAGATCACCTGGGAGAAGCTCGCCGCCGACACGCCCCGCTACCTGATCGAGTCCGACGCGACGATCGTGGTCCCGCTGATCTTCGCCTACGTGCTGGCCGACTGAGACGGCTGGGCCGTGTTGGCCAGCCGCTCGCGCATGACGCGCTGGGCGACCCCGTCGCTGCGCGGGTGCTCGTGGACGACCTCCATGAACGATGCGCCGTCCATCGCGAGCAGGCGGGCGGGCGTCAGCGCGGTCACCGTGGCGGTGCACGGCACGCTGGCCAGCAGGGAGATCTCGCCGATCCCGTCCCCGCGGCGGACGAGGTTGATCGGGACCGAGGACTGCGTGACCTCGAGCTCGCCGTCGGCGATGACGTAGTAGCGCTCGCCGCGCTGGCCTTCGCGGATGACGCTCTCGCCCTGCGCCACGTCCAGCGGGCTCAGGCGGCGGGCGAGCCCCTCGAGCTCCGCGGCGCCCAGCGAGGAGAAGATCGGGATCGACCGCAGCAGCGCGACCTCGACCACCGGCACGTCGGCGTGCGCGTCGATCGTGCGCAACCGGCGGCCGGCCAGCGCGAGCAGCAGGGGGAGCACGACGGAGAGCCCGACGGTGGCGGCCTCCGGGCCCAGCAGCGAGACCAGGACCGCGGCCAGCACCGAGCCCAGCGCGAGACCCACCGCGTCGAGCACCTCGAGCACGCCGAACACCCGGGCCAGCAGGTCGGCGGGCGCCGTGCGCTGCAGCAGCGTGCGCGCCCCCACGTCGAGCATCGCCCGGGCCGCGCCGGCGACGGCGAGCAGAACGAAGGCGCCGGCCGCCGTCTGCCACAGCCCGAGGGCGAGCAGGGCGAGCGTCCACGCCGCCGAGGCGACGAGCAGCGGCGGCGCGAGGCGCGCGCGACCGACGAGCACGACGGTCCACGCGATGCCGATCACGCCGCCCGCCCCGAACGCGGCGTTGAGGTACCCCGCACCCGAGCCGCCCAGGTCCAGGACGTCCACCGCCAGCACCACGAACAGGACGTCCAGCGCGCCGATCAGCACGAACTGGGCGCCGAGGACGCTCGCCAGCACGCGCGTCTGCGGATGACGGGTGACCTCCTCGATCCCCGCCGCGGCGTCGGCGAACGCGCTGGACTGCTCGTGGCCCTCCACCTCGGCACCGGCCGCCCCGGGCGGTCCCGTCAGCGGCGCGGCGAGCGCGGCGGCGACCAGCAGGGTCCCTCCCATGACGGCGAAGACCAGGCCCGGCCCGCTCAGCGCGATGAGCAGGCCCGACAGCGCGGGCGCGGCCAGCACGCTGACGCTCTCGATCCAGTTCGCCACGACGTTCGTCGCGGTCAGCTCGTCCACCCCACGGACGAGCGCCGGCACCAGCGCGGCCTGCGCCGGGCGGGTGATGGTGACCGAGCAGGTCGCGACCGCGGCCAGCGCGTAGACGACCGCCAGCGGGGCGTCGAGCAGCAGTGCGGCGGCGGTCGCACCCATCGCCGCGGCCTGCCCGGCGTATCCGAGCGTCAGCACGCGCGCGGGCGGATGGCGGTCGGCCAGGCGGGCCGCGAACGGCGCAAAGAGCGCCGCCGGCACCAGCTGGATCACGGCCACGAGCCCGGCCGCTCCGGCGCCGCCGCGGTCGTAGGCGTAGACCAGCATCGCGATCCACACCCCCCACTCCGCCGCGTTGAAGCCCGCGTAGGCGAGCTGCAGGCGCCGCAGGTCGGGGTTGGAGAACACCGAGCGCAGGACCGACGCGATCCGCCGGCGCAGCGGCCCGGCGCCGGCGGCGGCGCTCACCTGCTGTCCCGGCTCAGCCGCTCCAGCCCGGTGCGCCGGATCCGGTGGTCGATGTCCGGATGCTGCGCGGCGATCTCGTTCATCGAGCCGGTCGGAAACACCAGCAGCGTCGTCGCGGCGAGCGCCCGCACCGACGCCGTGCGCGGGTAGCCGAAGCCCGCGCCCCAGTCCAGCACGGCGAGCTCACCGAAGAACTCGCCGGGCCCGAGCTCGCGCACCGGCACCCCGTCCACGAGGACCTCGACGCGCCCGTCCAGGACGACGTAGAAGTCCAGCGAGACGTCCCACTGCTCCACGATCGCCTCTCCCGGCCCGTGCACGGCCACGCGGGCCAGCGCCGCGACCCGCTCCCGCTGCACGCCGTCCAGCGGCGCGAACAGCGACAGGCCGGCGAGCAGGCCCGGGGCCACGCCGGAGGGCTCGGAGTCGGCGGACCGGCGCCGCAGCGGCATGGCGCGCAGCGGGCGGTCGCGCTGGTAGCCGTTGGTCTGCTCGCCCACGGCGGCCGGATCCGGGTCGGCGTGCTCGAGGAAGTCCATGACCTGCTCCAGCGTGGCCGCGTCCGTGGTGTGGTTGAGCACGCACACCCGGATCGCGTAGCGCCCGCGCAGGCGCGTCGAGGAGACGAGGCCCAGCCCGCTGCGCTCCAGCCCCGCGGCGAGCGCCGCGTTGCGGCGGTCGGACTCCTCCTCGCCCACATCGGGAAAGCGCCGCCGGAAGCACACGATGCCCAGCGAGGGCGGGGCCATGGACTCGAGCACGGGGCTGCGCTCGACGCGCTCGTGCACGCCCGTGGCCAGGTCGAGCGTGCGGTCGATCGCCGCCCGGAACGCGGCGATGCCGAAGTACTGCAGGGAGACCCAGACCTTGATCGCCCGCGCGCTGCGGGTGAGCTGGATCCCCCGGTCGGAGAAGTTGACCTCCTCGTGGCCGACCTCGGCGTCCTGGAGGTAGTCCGGCGCGATCTGAAACGCCGACCGCAGCCGGTGATCGTCGCGCACCAGCAGGCAGCCGCACTCGTAGGGCTGGTAGAGCCACTTGTGCGGGTCCAGCGTCACCGAGTCGGCCTCGTCGATGCCACGCAGGGCGCTCCGACCGCGCTCTGTCAGCGCCGCGAAGCCGCCGTAGGCGGCGTCGACGTGCAGCCACACGCCGCGCTCGCGACACAGCCGCGCCAGCTCGGGCAGCGGGTCGATCGCGCCGGTGTTGGTCGTGCCCGCGGTCGCCGCGACGAACAGCGGGCGCCGGCCGGCCCGCAGGTCGGCGTCCATGGCCGCGGCGAGGGCGCGCGGATCCATGCGGAACGCGGCGTCGGCGGGCAGCACGCGCAGCTGGTCGGGGCGAAAGCCCAGCACGCGGGCCACGCGCCCGACCGACGAGTGCGCCTGGTCGGCCACGTAGCCGACGAGATCGGCGGACATCGCCCCCGCCAGCGACTCCCGCGCGCAGGCCAGCGCGGTGAGGTTGGCGCTGGAGCCGCCGCTGACCAGCACGCCGCCGGCCTCGGGCGGGTAGCCGATCCAGTCCTTGAACCAGCCCAGGACCTCCAGCTCGAGCTGGCTGGGCCCGGCCGACTCCATCCACGACCCCGCGTAGATGTTGCACGCGCTGGCGATGAAGTCGCCCAGCGCGCCGGGCCAGGTCCCGCTGAACGGGATGAACGCCAGGAAGCCGGGATGGGCGGCGCGGCTCGTGAACGGCAGGACGTCGCGCTCCAGGCGCGCGAGGATGGCCTCGAAGTCCTGCGGTGCGTCCGGCGGCGGTCCCCCCAGCCGTTCGCGCATCTGCGCCGGCGTCGCGCGCCGCAGCGGCGGCTCGCCCGCCGCGGCCAGGCGCTCGACGAGCATGTCCACGGTCCGGTAGCCGAGGGCGCGCATGGCTACGGGGTCGACGCCGAGCGGGTCCCCCATGGCGTCTCCGTGCCCCACGGGCCGGGATCCTCTCACCGGTGCGGTGTGCCCCGCGCAGTTTCCCGGCGCGTAGCACCCGGTTCGGGCGCGTTGGCGTTCGGGACTCGCCGCGGGCTACGAGTCGGGCTTCTTGTGCGGGCGCAGCGCCTCGCGCACGCGACCGATGCGGTCGTCGAGGTGCTCGACGAGCCGCTGGACCCCCTCGTCGCCGTTGAGCACGAACTTGTCGATCTCCACGAGGTCGGTCGTCTTGCCCACGATCGAGTTCATCTCGTGGTTGACCTTCACCTGCCCGCGGAGGCCGATCTTGGCGATGTTCTTGAAGTCCGTCTTCCACATGTGGACCACGTCGTCGGGATCGGACAGCATGTTGCGGACCTCGCCGGCGACGCTGAGCGTGGCCTTGGAGCCGATCACCGCGCCGGAGATCCGCCCGCCCCCGGTCTTGCGGTCCAGCCCGATGTGCACGTAGCTGAGCACGTCGTCGCGCGTGCGGAAACGCAGGCGCTGGAGGTCGGCGTCGGCGACGAACTGGTCGGCCACGTGGCCCTGGCGCGCCATGGCGCGGACGATCTCCCCGATCAGGATCTCGTCCTTGGACTCGCGCATCTCCGCCTTGTGCTTGAAGTTGCCGGCGATGTTCAGAACGCCCATCAGGCCGCCTCCACCCTTCCCCGCAGGAACTTGCGCAGCGCGTGCTGGGTCGCGCGGACGTGCGCGCCGAGCTTGGCGTAGTCGACGTTCATGTCCTCGTCGACGTACTCGTCGATGGCCAGGTACAGGTCGACCTGCGTGTAGAGGTACTGCGACTCCGAGTCGGCATCGAAGCTGACGATGCCCGGCTCCGCGCGACCGAGGTAGCCGCTCTTGGCCTCCTGGCGCATGGCGCTGAGCACCTTGCCGAAGCTCTTGATCGGCTCGCCGTAGCCCACCACGAGGCTCGCGCGCTGGCCCACCGCCTTGGCGGTCGTCACGTCGCGGGTCAGGTGGGTGATGGCCATCGTCAGCCGCGAGCGGTCCTCGGGGTCCTCGAAGCGCAGGAAGTGGTTGGTGCCGTCGCTGCTCAGGTCGATCAGCACGTGCCCCGCGTCGAGCGTCGCCGTGATCAGCGCGCCGACGAGCACCTCGTCCATGCGCCCGGTGTTCTCCACGAGCTTGTGGTAGCGCCAGCTCTCCTTGACCAGGCCGGCAAAGACCTGGTCCAGCGCGTCGTCCGGGCCGGGGGCGGCAGCGGTCATGGGCCGATCATCTCACGTGTAGGCTGACGCGCGTCGTGGACATGGACCGGTCATCGGACCCCGAGGACGACGACCCGCCTGAGACGAAGCCGAGGTGGCGGGTCGATGCCGACGCGTCACGCCTGCGTCTGGCGCACGACCCTGAGCCTCTCGACCCGAGCGGCGCCGGCGGTGGCGCGATGGCCTACATCGACGAGCACGGCCGGCAGCGCCGCCTGCCCGCCGACATGAGCGAGCTGAGCCGCGCGGAGATCGCCGCGGCGGCGGACGCGCTGTCGCGCGAGCTGGGCGCCGTGCGCGGCCGCAGCCCCGCCTGCCGGATGGCCCTGGAGCACCTGGACCGGCTGCACGCCTCCGGCGCCATGACCGACGAGGCCTTCGAGCGCGAGCGCAAGCGGCTCCAGGACTATGGCTAGGCTGCAGGGCGTGGACGGCTTCGTCAGCACCAACGCCTTCGGGCACGAGGACGAGGCCCTGGAGACCGAGCTGCGCAAGCGCGCGGAGGTTCGCGGGTGCGAGCTCGTGATCGAGCAGCAGGGCGACGAGTGGCACGCGCGCTTCGAGAAGGTCCGCGACGTGCGCTCGCGGGACCCTGCGACGTGCGCCGTCCCGGTGCTCGAGGTCGACGCGCCGGATCGTCGCGAGGCGCTGGAGGGCCTCGTGCTGATCTCCGGCGGCTCGCGCGCGCGGTTCTGACCGACGGCGCCGGCCGTCAGATCAGCCGCAGCACGTCTGCGACGAGCGCGTCCACCGAGCGGGTCGAGTCGAGCTGGATCGTGCCCTCCGGGAGCTCCCGGAAGCGGCCGGCCACCTCCAGCACGAGCTCGTCGTCGCGGTCGAACGCGATCGAGTCGGACTGCTGCCGGATCCGCTGCTGCGCCCGCTCGGTCGAGATCGCGCACAGGACGGGAACGGCGCGGCCCCCGTGCTCCTCGGTCGCCCAGCTGACCGCCTCGAACTCCCCCACCCGCGAGAACGGCGCGTCCACGATCGACGAGCGGCCCAGCCGGCAGTTGACGCCGACCGCGTCCACGACGGCCCGGAAGGCCGCGACCTTCTCGGCGTCGGTGTAGCTGCAGGGATGGAACATCGCCGCGCGCACCGCGTCGCGCGACACGATCCGTGCGGGGATCTTGGGCGCCAGCGCCTCGGCCAGGGTGGACTTGCCCGAGCCCGGTATGCCCATCAGGACGATGACAAGCGGTTCAGCCGAGGCTTCCACGTCTCGGAGGGTAGTCCGACCAGTTCGAGAGGGGCGCGGCGACGGGCGAGGCCTCGACCGGTATACCTGAGCGGATGCGCGCACTCGTCGCCGGAGCGACCGGATTCGTCGGACAGGCGCTCTGCGAGCGGCTGCTGAGCGACGGCGTGGTCGTCCGCGCCCTCGTGCGCAGCGCCGCGCGGACGCGCGGGCTGCCGACCGACCGGCTAGAGCTGCACGAGGGCGACGTGCTCCAGGCCGACACGCTCACCGGTGCGGGGCTCGGCGTGAACGTGGCCTACTACCTCGTGCACTCCATGGGTCGCGGGGCGGGCGAGGGCGACTTCGAGCAGCGCGAGCTGCAGGCCGCGGAGGCGTTCGCGCGGATGTGCCGCAGCGAGGGCGTCGAGCGCGTCGTCTACCTCGGCGGCCTGGGCGACGAGCCCGGGTCCAAGCACCTGCGCAGCCGGCGGGGCACCGCGCTCGCCCTGACCGAGCACGGCCCGCCGCTGACCTACTTCCGCGCCGGGATGGTCGTCGGCCCGGGCAGCGAGTCCTACCGCACGCTGCGCCACCTCGTGGCCCGGCTGCCGTTCATGATCGCCCCGCGCTGGCTGGCGACGCCGACGCAGCCGATCGACATCGACGACGTCGTCGCGTACCTGGCCCGCGCCCCGTTCGTCGAAGGGTCCACCGGCCGCGAGGTCCAGATCGGCAGCCCCGACGTGCTCCCCTACGGCGAGATGCTCGACCGCATGGCCGTCGCGCTGGGCAAGCGCCCGCGGCCCAAGCTCCCGGTGCCGCTGCTCACGCCGTGGCTGTCCTCCCTGTGGATCGGCCTCGTCACGCCGGTCGACACCCAGGTCGCGCGGCCGCTGATCGAGGGCCTCTCGACCGAGACGGTCGTGACCGATCGCACCGGCGCCGCATTGTTCGACGTCGAGCCGATCGCGTTCGACGTGTCGCTGCGCAAGGCCGTGGCGGCGGAGAGGTTGGCGACGCGGCGTGAAGCGGCGGTTGGCGGCGCGGCGTGAGCGAGCTTGGTCGCCAGGGGCGCGACGCGCTGGCCGCCACCGACTGGGAGCTCGCGCGCTCCTGCTTCGAGAAGGCGCGCGCGGTGGACGAGACCGCGGAGGCGCTCGACGGCCTGAGCCAGGCCGCCCACTTCTCCGGCGACTACCCGGAGGCGATCGCGCTGAAGGAGCGCGCGTTCGCCGCCTATCGCCGTGACGGGATGCAGGCGGAGGCGGCCGCGACGGCCCGCTGGCTCGCGTTCCTCTATGGCGCGGTCAACGGGAACAAGGCCGCGGCCAACGGCTGGATGAAATGGGCCGGCCGCCTGCTCGCCGGCGAGGAGGAGTCCGTCGAGCACGGCCGCTTCGCCCTCGACCAGGCGGCATGGACCGACGATCCCGGCGAGCGCGAGCGCCACGCCGCGCGCGCGATCACGATCGCGCGGAGGTTCGCGGACCGCGATCTCGAGTTCAGCGGCCAGGCGCTCTTGGGGCACGCCTACGTGGTTACGGGCCGGGTGGCAGACGGGATGTCGCTCATCGACGAGTCGATGGCCGCCGTCGTGGGCGGCGAGGTCGAGGGGGTCGACTCGGTCGGCGAGATCTACTGCCGGTTGCTGGGCGCCTGCGAGCGCGCCGTCGACGTGCGGCGCGCGGAGCAGTGGATCACCGCCGCGCGACACTTCGTCGCCTGGGGCGACTTCGTGGCGCCGACGTGCCGGCTGCACTACGGCGGGATCCTCATCGCGATCGGCCGCTGGGCGGAGGCCGAGGAGGAGCTGCTCGCCGCGGCCCGCGTGTTCGAGGGCGGCTATCGCGCCATGCGCGCGGCCCCGCTCATGCGGCTCGCCGGGCTGCGGCTGCGACAGGGCCGCTTCGAGGAGGCCGAGCGCCTGCTCGAGGGCTTCGAGTCGCGAGCGGCGGCCCGGCTGGTGATGGCGTCGATCGCGCTGGCGCGCGGCGATCATGCGCTGGCGACGGATCTGGCGGGCCTTTGCCTGGACGGCCAGGACGCCACGAGCCCGGACTGCGTGCCGGTCCTGGAGCTGCTGGTCGGCATCCATCTCGCGGGCGGCGAGTTGGAGGCGGCACGAGACGCGCTGAAGCAACTGACCGCCGTCGGGATCCATGGCGGCCCGGCGGCGGCCGGCGCCGCGCTCGCGGAGGGCCGGCTGCGCGCCGCCGAACACGACCTGGGAGCGAGCTCCCAGGTCCAGGCGGCGCTCGAGGCGTTCACCGCGCTCGAGCTGCCGCTGGAGGCGGCTCGCGCCCAGGTCGAGCTCGCGAAGGTGATGGCCGCCGAGGCGCCGGCCGGAGCCGTCGCCGAAGCGCGCTCGGCGCTCGCGGCGTTCGAACGCCTCGGCGCGGCCCACGACGCCGACGCCGCGGCCGCACTGCTGCGCTCCCTCGGCGTGAAGGCGGCGCGCTCGGGTCCCAAGGGCATCGGGCTGCTGACCAAGCGCGAGCGGGAGGTTCTCGAGCTGCTCCGGCTGGGCCTCTCCAATCGCGAGATCGCCGAACGGCTCTACGTCAGCCCCAAGACCGTCCAGCACCACGTCGCTCATGTGTTGTCCAAGCTCGACGTGCGCGGCCGGGCCGAGGCCGCCGCGTACGCGACGCGCGAGCTGACCGAGACACGCGCCCCGAAATAGGCCACGTGGCCGATGCTCGGCCGGTTCGAGCGGAGCATCCTCGGCGGTGGGTTCGCAGACCACAACCGAGCAAGGGACGCACTCATGACGCAGCAGACGAATGGGAACGCCGGACTGGCGCCCGCCGCCGTGGCGAGCGACGACGGGGAGGCCCTCTGGTGGGGCGGCGGGCTCGCGGTCGTCAAGGCGGGCGCAGCGGACACCGGCGGGCTGATGACGATCCTGGAGATCACCGAGCCGCCCGACGCCGAGGCGCCCCTGCACGTCCACCACAACGAGGACGAGGCCTTCTGGATCCTCGAGGGCAGCGCCGTCTTCGAGGTCGGAGACGTGACCTTCGACGCGCACGCCGGCGACTACCTCTTCGGTCCCAGGGACGTCCCCCATCGCTACACCACCGGCCCGCAGGGCTGCCGGATGCTGTTCATCCTCACGCCCGGCGGCTTCGAGGGCTTGGTCAGGGAGATGAGCGAGCCCGCCGGCAGCCGGACCCTCCCCCCGCCCTCGGCCCCTGACTCCGACTCCGGCGAGTCGCCCGACATGCAGCAGATCGCGGCGATGACCGGGCGGTACGGGTGCGAGATCCTGGGATGACCGAGCTCACCGAAGCACGTACCGGCTCGGCGGCCGCCCAGGCCGACCTCTGGGGAGAGCGGGCCCGCGACTGGGCCGACGTGATGGAGGGCTGGAACGGCTGGGCGCTGCCCCTCTACCGGCATGTCCTCCAGCGCGTGCCGGCCGGCCCCGGGACGAGCGTGCTCGACGTCGGATGCGGTGCCGGTCGCTTCTGCCGCATGGCCGCCGACCGCGGGGCCGACGTCGCCGGCATCGACGCCACCGGCCCGCTCGTCGATATTGCACGGGAGCGCGTCCCGGACGGCGACTTCCGCGTCGGGGACATGGAGGATCTCCCCTGGGCGGACGACTCGTTCGACCTCGTCACGGGGTTCAACTCGTTCTTCATCGCGGACGACATGGTGGGCGCGCTGCGCGAGGCCCGGCGCGTGGCCCGACCCGGGGCGGGCGTGGCGCTGACGGTCTTCGGCCGGCCCGGCCGGTGCCAGTCCACGAGCGTCTTCAGCGCGCTGCGGCAGTTCGCGCTCGCCATCCTCGAAGACCGTTGCCGCGGGACCCGCGCTGCACGAGGACGGAGTGCTGGAAGCGCTGGCCATTGAGGCCGGGCTCGCCCCCACGGAGGCCGGCTATCTCCCGTTCACCGAGGACTACCCGGATCAGGAGACGATGGCGCGCGGCTACATGGCGGCGGCGCCCTTCGTGCGCGCGGCGCGCGCCGCGGGCGAAGCGGCGGTCCGCGAGGCGCTCACCGAGGCACTGGGTCCGCTAGAGACGCCTCGATGGCCGCTACCGACTCGAGGACGAGGTCCGCTACCTGATCGCGACCGCTTAGGACTTCATCGGGGAGACAGGATTTGAACCTGCGACCGCCCGGCCCCCAGCCGGGTGCGCTACCAGACTGCGCCACTCCCCGTGGCTAAACAAGCGGGCGACGGGAATCGAACCCGCCCTAGAAGCTTGGAAGGCTTCTGTGCAACCACAACACTTCGCCCGCAAGCCACCGCGGAGGATACCGGCCGGGCGGGCTCGCGCTCAGGGTTCGGGCCGTACGACCGACGCGGGGCCGGCGGGGGCGGCCGGCCGGCGGCCGGTGATGCCGGCGCGGCGCAGCACGCGCTGCAGCACGGCCAGCGCGGGGCGCGCGCGGCCGTCGCTGCCGACCAGCGCCGAGTCCCAGCTGTCGCGGTTGGAGGTGCTGCTCCAGTGGTAGATGTAGACGCGGGTCACGCGCGGGCTCAGGCGAGCCAGGTGGTCGAAGATGTAGCGCGTGACGACGGCCGCGTGTGAGCGGCCGACGGGCAGCCGCGTCGTCGAGTTGTTGCGCCGGGCGACGACGCCGCCCGTCTCGGTCAGCCAGACCTCGCCGCGGACGGCGCGCAGCAGCTGGATCGTGCGCGTGTCGTCCATGCGGTTGGCCCCGACGTAGTTGTGCAATCCCCAGTACCGCGGCTCGATCCGGGCGGCGCGGCGGAAGTCCCGCGCCCAGGTCACGAGGTTGGGCTGGTCGAGCAGCTCGGCGGCGAGCACCTTGCAGCCCGGGCAGTTGCGCCGGATGGAGCGGTAGTACGCCGCCACGAGCCGCGGCCGGCGGCACGTCCCCTCGCCGCAGTGGTTGGCCTCGTTCCACGACGAGTAGGTCCGGACCTCGGGGTAGCGCTGGCGGAAGCGAAGGAACTGCCGCTCGAACTTCAGCGGATCGGGCGGCCGGTGGCGGAACTTCTCGCTGAACGAGCGCGCGAAGGAGATCATCGGCTCGGCGTTGACCCGCCGAGCACCCTCGATCCACGCGTCGAGCTCGGCGGTCTGGTCGGCGTGGTGCAGCGTGTCCCACGCCACGGTCCGGCGCACGTAGCCGACGCCCATGTTCGCGAAGCGCTCGTCGGCGAACACCTCGGCCTTCTGCTCGGCGATCCCCACCTTCGCCTTGCTGTGCCCCCGGACCGGGCGCAGCTCGACGGCGCCGGCCGGGGCGGCGAGGGCGAGGCAGGCGAGCGCAACGAGGGCGACGCCCAGGCGTCGCGCGGTGAGACCGACATCCATGCGCCGACCAGGGTAGCCGCCGAAGCCGACCCGTCCGTCAGTCCTTGGCGCAGCCCAACTCATCGAGCTTGGCGACGCTGTGCCGGTGCGCGACGGACACGTTGCGGGGGTTGGACAGCGTCCAGCGGACGCCCAGCGCCTCGCACGCCGCGCAGAACAGTGCGCGGATGTCGGCCGACAGGTTCGAGAAGAAGTAACGCCCGTACTCGTACTCGGCCACGCGGCCGCTCGGCAGCGTGGTCTTGAAGCGGTTCGTGGTGCGGCAGCCGTCGGAGTGGATGAGACCGCGCACGAACTCACCGGGATGGCGGTCGACGATCTCGCGCTGCCACGGCTCGAGCACGATGGGCCGCAGGTGCTTGCGACCGGGGCCATGCTGGGGAAAGGCGAGAAGCCAAGGGTGGCTCCCCGTGCGAACGACGATGGCGCGCGAGTTCGGATGGGGCGTGGGCCGAGGACGGCAGGTTGGAAGCGTCAGGACCACGGCCGTCCAGCACTGCTCGACCACCCCTGGGTAGCGGGCGTCGAGCGTGAAGTGGAGGCTCGCCCGACCGGAGCGGTGGGCGACGATCCACCCGTCGCCGAGGTACATCCCGAGCAGGTAGGCGTAGGACTGCTCGTGCGCAGGTCGCCAAGGTTCGGTGAGCGAGACCGTGCTCATTCGACCATGATTGCCCTGCTATCGGACGGATTCTGACGAGCGGGGGACCGAGGAATCGAACCTCGAGCCACGGTTTTGGAGACCGCGATGTTGACCGTTACACCAGTCCCCCGTAAATCGAAGCACTATCTTTTTGCTAATCGGGCCAGTCTCATCCAGTCTAGAGGGGCCGAGCCGGCCGCCTCTAGCCTCATGCGGGCGGAGGGACTCGAACCCCCAAGGCTTGCGCCACCGGCACCTAAAGCCGGCGTGTCTACCAATTCCACCACGCCCGCAGGGCGGGATCGCGCGCCCGACCGCGGCGCGATGCCGAGCACGATTGTATGTTTCGTCACGCATGGCCGCCGGCGGCTCCGTCATCGAGCACCCCAACCGGGAGAAGGCCGGGTCGAAGGCGACGAAGGCGGTCGTGGTCGCGCTGGTCGTCGCCAGCGCCGTCGTGCTCCTGATCGTGGCGCTCGGCGGCTGGGACACGCTGCAGGGTGCGAAGGTCCCGCTGATCGCCTACATCCTGATCTACCTGGTGCTCGCGTACTACATCTCGCGCTGGCGCAGCGGCATGTTGCCCGTCGTGGCGGCGCTGGCGATCATCCTGGTGATCTTCGCCGCGGTCGCGGCGCCGGAGTGGTTCGCGCGCGACAAGGACGGCTTCACGAGCCCCCCGCTGGACGAGAGCATCCTGGGGCTGCTGACCCTCGTGCTGATCCCGCTCCAGGTGCTGGTCATCGTGTTCGCGATGCGCGGGTTCTCGCAGCAGTGGCACGTCGAGGTGGAGCGCTGATGCCCGCCACCGGCACGCGCGCGCCGGCGCTCGCGTAGAGCCGGTCCGGCCGGGGCATACAATCGGACCCGCGCCCGGGTGCTGGAACTGGAATACAGGATCGGCTCAAACCCGATTGCCCGTGAGGGATTGTGGGTTCGAATCCCACCCCGGGTATCGCGCCCCACCAGCCCCTCGACCCGCCCGCTGAACCGCTAAAGGGCCCGTGCGCCTGCTCCTGAACATCGTCTGGTTCGTGTTCGCCGGCCTGTGGCTGGCGCTGGGCTACGCGCTCGCGGCGCTCGTCTGCTTCCTGCTGATCATCACGATCCCGTTCGGCATCGCCGCGGCGCGCATCGGCCTGTTTGCGCTGTGGCCCTTCGGCAAGACGGTCGTCCGGCGCCCGGACGCCGGCGCGGCCTCCCTCATCGGGAACATCCTGTGGCTCCTGCTGTGTGGATGGTGGCTGGCGCTCGGCCACCTCGTCACCGGCGTCGTGCTGTGCCTGACGATCATCGGCATCCCGCTCGGGCTGGGGAACCTCAAGCTCATCCCGGTCTCGCTGCTGCCCTTCGGCTGCGCGATCGTCACGGTGGAGGAGGCCGAGGCGCTGGGCCTCACGCCGCTCATCGTGATGCCGGGCGCGCCGGCTACGCCTCGGTGACCGGACCCGCCTAGCATTCCGGCGCTCGTGAGCAACCCGGTGGAGCCCATCGTCGTCGTGCACGGCGGCGCCTCGGAGTGGTACGCCGGGACGACCGTGGGTCGCGCCGCGTGCCGGCGCGCTGCCGATGCCGGCTGGGAGGTCCTGGCGGCCGGGGGCGGCGCGCTGGACGCGGTCATCGCCGCGGTGCGGGTCGTCGAGGACGATCCGGTGTGCAACGCCGGCACCGGCGCCGTGCTCACGAGCCGCGGCACCCTGGAGCTCGACGCCTGCGTCATGGACGGCACCTCGCTCGCGTCGGGCGCCGTGGCCGTGCTGCCGCCGTTTCGCCATCCGATCGACATCGCCCGCGCCGTGCTCGAGGACGGCCGCTATCACCTCCTCGTCGGAGACGGAGCAGCGGCGTTCGCCCGTGCGCGCGGCTTCACGCCCAGCGATCCGGAGCTCATGATCACCCCGGAACGGCGCGCTGAGTCCGAGGGCCGCGGGAGCTTGGACCGCGGCAACACCGTCGGCGCGGTGGCGAGAGACGCCAACGGCCGCCTCGCCGCGGCGACGAGCACCGGCGGGATCGCCGGGACCGAACCCGGGCGCGTCGGCGATGCGCCGCTCGTCGGCGGCGGGACCTATGCGGACGAGCACGCTGCCTGCTCGTGCACGGGCGACGGAGAGGCGTTCGCCCGGGCATGCGCGGCGTTCTGGACGGTGCAGCACGTCGCCGACGGCGCGCAGACGGCGGCCGAGCGTTCCGTGGCACGCGTGCTGGAGCGATACGGCGGCTACGGCGGCCTGATCCTGCTCGACAGCGCCGGCGACGTCGGCATCGCGAGGTCGGCGTCGGCGATGCCGCATGCGATCGCCCGGTCGGACGGGTCCGTGACCGACGGCGCGTAGTCCACGTCCGCCGGGCGGCAGCCCGCCACGCACCCCGCAGGACGCGGGCGCATAGTGCCAGGCGGGACAAAATTCGCGGGCGACCTTTCGCCTGCCGGTCCCTGTTGCGTGGGGGCTCCGGCCGCGACGCTGTGACGGCACGCGGCGCATCTTCGAGATGCGCCGGCTCGGCTCGGACGCCGCACAGGAGGCACCCCCATGACCGA
The DNA here is from genome assembly GCA_963825515.1 of uncultured Solirubrobacterales bacterium. Classification (GTDB taxonomy): domain Bacteria; phylum Actinomycetota; class Thermoleophilia; order Solirubrobacterales; family Solirubrobacteraceae; genus CADCVQ01. Next base: position 476,131 of record CAWGTI010000001.1, read on the forward strand.
TCGCTCCATTGGCTACTCGCCGGTCGACATCGCCATCGACACGGATGTCGACGCCGACGGCCGCCACGGCGCCGACCGCACGACCTCGGCCCCGGCGCGGGCGCGCACGTCCGTGTTCGGCCCCGGCGCTGTCCTCACCGCGAGGCTGCCGGTCTCGGACGCCGGTGCGAACACGGCCGATCCGCACCTGTGCGACGCCTACACGGGGCCGATCATGGCGATCGCCGATGAGACGCCGGTGATCTGCAGCGCAGGCGTGGCGAGCCCCTGCGGGCTGGACCTGCTCGGTGCCGCCGGCGTCCCCGTGAGCCGCGAGATCCGCACGTACCGCACCGCGGAGGACTTCCACCGCCTCACCGGCGACGTGATCGGCAACGGCGAGCGACTGCTGTGCCAGCACGTCCACGACGAGGACGAGGTGCCGGCCGAGGCCTGCATGGTGAAGCCGGACCTGCTGCGGTACCTGAACAACAAGGCCAGCCTCCCGGCGATCGTCGGCGCCGAAGGCGCCCCACGGCGCCGCTCCATCAGTCCAGACGATGTCGCGTCGCTGGCCGTCGACGAGTCGTGGGTCCTGAAGGTCTGCTCCGACGACTCCTCCGGCGGCGGGTACGGGGTGTACGTCCACCGGGCGGGGGGCGCGATCGCGCAGCCGAGCTTCGTGCAGCCGTGCGCCGAGCTGATCGTCGAGGAGCACCTCGACCTCGTCGAGAACTGGTGCGTGCACTTCTGCGTCGAGGCGATCGACGCGCCGCGACTCCTCGGGGCGACGGAGCAGATCATCTCCGCGACCGGCGCCTACGGCGGCAGCCGGGTCGGCGGCACCGTCCTGCCACCGGCCGCGGCCGAGCTGTGCCAAGCCGTCGTCGAGCGCGCGCGGGAGCTGGGGTTCATCGGCTACTGCGGCGTCGACACCGGCCTGACGGCCTCCGGCGAGGTGAAGGTGTTCGATCTCAACTTCCGGATCAACGCGAGCACCCCACCCCTGCTGGTCCTCAACGCGATCGCGGCGAGCCGCGGCCCGTCATGGGCGGGGCGGGCGCGCTGGCAGACCTACCGCCACGATCGCTCGCTGCCCGACCTGGTCAAGCGGCTCGACACCGTCTACCCGGATCGCGCGCTCGTCCCGATCGCGAGCTACGACCCGGCCTTCGCCGCCAACGGCCCGGGACCGTCGCTTCTGTCGGCGCTGCTGATCGGCGAGGACGAGCAGGATCTCCGGCGGCTGACCGAGCTGCCGCTCCCGGCCGACGTCGGCTGCTCGGCAGCGAACCCGGCGGCCTGAGACCGCGGGCGCGGCTACCCCCCGCTGACCAGGCGCGCCAGCTCGTCGACCAGCCCGGGCGGAGCGACCAGGATCCCCTCCGGCAGCGGGCCGTCGGCCTCCAGCGTGCGCACGGTGAGGCCGGCGCGCTCGCAGATGAGTACCCCGGCGGCGATGTCCCAGGGCTGGACGGCGCGCTCGTAGTACCCGTCGTAGCGCCCGGCGGCGGCCCAGGCCAGGTCCAGCGCCGCGCTGCCCATGCGCCGCACGTCGCGCACGATCGGCAGCAGCCGCGCGGCGACCGCGGCCTGGCGCTCGCGCACCTCGGCGTCGTACGCGAAGCCGGTGGCCACGAGCGCGTCGGCCATGTCCGTCTGCTGCGACGCGGTGATCGCGGTGCCGTTGAGCATCGCCGGACCGCCGCGCTGGGCGGCGAACAGCTCGTCGCGCAGGGGGTCGAGGATCACGCCGGCCAGCGCGCCCTCGTCGTCGTGCACGGCGACGCTCACGCACCACTGCGCGATCCCGAAGAGGAAGTTGACCGTCCCGTCGAGCGGGTCGACGATCCAGCGCAGCCCCTCCCCCACCTGGGTCTCGCCCTGCTCCTCGCCCAGGATCGCGTCCCCCGGGCGGCGCGCGGCGAGCAGCTCGCGGATGGCCCGCTCGGCGGCGTAGTCCGCCTCGGAGACGAGATCGGTGGGCGTGGACTTGGACCGCAGCGCCTTTTCGCGGCCCGCCACGAAGCGCTCGCGCAGCAGCTCGCCCGCCGCGCGAGCGGCCTCGGCGGCGATGACGCGCAGCGCGGACGGGCTCGCGGTCAAGACAGCGGCGGGCGGCGGTCCGCCCACGGCCGGGCCGCCTCGAGCTGGCCCGCCAGGCTGAACAGCGTCTCCTCGCCGTCCGGCCGGCCGGCGATCTGCACCGACAGCGGGAGCCCCTCGCGGTCGAACCCGGCGGGCACGGCCGCGGCCGGGTTGCCGAGGTGGTTCCAGACCGGGTTGTGGGGCATGAAGCGCGAGATCCCGTCGATGGTCCGCAGCGCGCCGCGGCCCTCGTAGCGACCGACCGGCAGCGGCGGACCCGTCAGCGTCGGTCCGAGCACGACGTCCACGTCGTCGAAGATCGCGTTGATCCGGGCCGCGGTGGCCCCCTCCGCGGCGCGGACGCGCCGCAGCAGCGGCCGGAGCGCACCGCCCAGGCGCACCAACCCCTTGGACCGTCGCGCCAGGCGCTCGGGGTGGGCCATGGTGCCCGCCGCCTCGTGGATCCCGGTCAGCCAGCGCACCATGAAGTGCGCGGCCATCGTCAGGCCGTAGTCCAGCTCGCGCTCGACGACATCGTGGCCCAGCGAACGCAGCAGCTCGGCGGTGCCCTCCACGGCTGCGCGCCGCTGCGGCTCCACCGAGGCGATGAGGCCCGGCGGGGTCTTCACCGACACGGCGATGCGCAGCCGCCCCGGCTCGCGGCGCGCGGCGGCGACATACGGGAGGCCGGTCACCACCTCGTAGAGCAGCGCGGTGTCCGCCACCGACGCGGCGAGGAAGCCGGGGACCGACAGTCCGTGCCACGACAGGGTGCTGGGCGCCCACGTGACCCGGCCCCATTGGGGCTTGAGGCCGAACAGGTTGCAGCAGGCCGCCGGGATGCGGATCGAGCCGCCGCCGTCCGAGGCGGTGGCGGCCGGTACGAGGCCCGCGGCGACGGCCGCCGCGGAGCCGCCGCTGGACCCCCCGGGCGTGCGCTGCGGGTCCCACGGGTTGCGCGTGAAGCCGCCCGCGGCGCTCTCGGTGAACGGCATGATCATCAGCTCGGGGGTGCGCGTCGTCCCGATGACGATCGCGCCCGCCGCGCGCAGCTGGCGCACGAGCTCGCAGTCCTCGCGCTCCGGGCCGCCGTGGCCGTTGGAGCCCCACGTGAGCGGCGTCCCGCCGACCGCCTGCTCCTCCTTGATCGCGATCGGCACCCCGAGCAGCGGGCGGTCGTCGCCCGCCGCGGCGCGGGCGCCCGCCTGGTCGGCCTCGGTCAGCGCGCGCTCGGCGAAGACCGTGCGGAAGGCGTTGAGCTCGGGATCCAGGCGCGCGATGCGCCCCAGCGACAGCTCCACGAGCTCGCGCGGGGAGACCTCCTTGGACCGGACCAGCTCGGCCTGACGCGCGACGCCGGCGAAGGCGAGGTCCCGAAGGTCGGTGGCGGCGACCGAGGCCATCGGTCCGCAGCCTAATGGTCACCGGACGCACGCCGATCGCGCATGCCCCAACATGCCGCTCTGCCCATGAGCCACCGCGACGACCACACTGCGATCACCCGCCGCTCGCTGCTGGTGGGCTCGGCCGGGGTGGGGCTGGCGGCTTTCGGCGCGTGGCGCCTGCTCAGGTCCTCGGAATCCGAGCGGCGTGCGCTGGCCGGCTATCGGCTGCTCACACCGGGCACGAAGACGATCGCCGCCGGCACGAAGCCGGGCTACAACGCCTATCCCGGCTTCTGCAAGCTGGACAACGGCAAGCGCCTGGTCGTGGCGAGCCGGGCCGAGGGTCACCTCACCGGCGGCGGGCGCGCGTGGAAGTACGTCCTCGAGCCCGACGACACGGTGTCGAGCTCGGCGGAGCTGAGCACGCTGATCGCGCCCTCGACGCACCACATCGACTCGGGACTGCTGACCTGCGACGACGGCCGCGTGGTCTGCGTCTACGCCATCAATCGCAACAGCGACGTGACCTCGCGCGTGGCGCGGATCTACTCCGACGACCACGGCGCCACGTGGTCGGCGCCCGCGTTGATCCCCAGCGGCTACCGCGGGCCCGAGGGGACGGATTCCGCGTGGTCGTTCGTCTCCTCCAACCCCATCCAGCTTCCCGGCGGCGAGCTGCGGCTCGCGCTCTACGGGTCCGACGTGGACCAGGGGCAGATCTGGTATGTCCGCATGGTCAAGAGCGCCGACCGGGGCGAGACGTGGTCGGACATGGGCGTGCGCATCCTGCTTCCCGATCGCGAGTCCGCCGCCGAGCCGAACCTCGTGCGGCTCCGGGGCGGCCGCCTGTTCATGGCCATTCGCGCCGGCGACCTCCCCGGGACCGGGCCGCAGCGCATCCTCGGGTGCTGGTCGTCCGACGACGGCGAGAGCTGGACGACACCGAGGCAGATCCTGGCGGAGGCCAACGCACGGCCGTCGATCCTGGAGACGCCGGAGCGCGACGTGCTGATCACGAGCCGCGGGCCCAGCGACGGCAAAGGGCCCGCCCAGGGGTTCCTCGCCCTGTCGGCCAACGGCGGGCGGAGCTTCCCCGCGTCGGGGCGCCAGCAGCTCGGCGCGGCGAAGGAGCGCTTCGTGTACGGCTCGGCGATCCACGACGGGTCGCCCGACGAGGACGGGGCGCTGCAGGTGGTGGCGGCCCAGGAGGTCACCGGCGGGGCGAACCTCTACCTCTACCGGCTCACGCGCAGGACCTCTCCGATCGTGGTCTCCCCCACCGGCTACGACGAGAAGATCCTCGCCACCGACGGCCTCGTGTCGTACTGGCCGCTGACCGACACGTCGGGCCAGCGGGCCCGCGACCTGAAGGGCGCCAGCCACGGCGAGCTCATCGGCGACGTGCGGCTGCAGCGCGGCTCGGACCTCGAGGTCGACGGCGTGGTGCTGGACACCGCCGACGACGTGAAGAACAAGTTCGCCTACATCAAGGTCCCCCACGCCGCCCGCCTGAACATGGCCGGCACGATGTCGCTGGAGTGCTGGGCCGCGCCGAAGGACGTCGTCGCGGCGGCGCTCGTGGTCAAGGGCGCCCCGTACAACTTCCGCTTCGAGCTGCTCGGCGGCCGCATGGTGTTCGGGGTCAACGCCGACGAGGTCGTGGTCGGCACCGCCCGGGTCGACCCGGGGGACGCGCACATGTTCGCGGTGACCTGGGACGGCAGGGAGGTCCGGTTCTTCCTCGACGGAGAATGGGATCGCCCGGCCCGCCGCTACACGGCGGCCCAGACCGCGACCGACGGCGACCTGTGGATCGGCACGGCGACCAACGGGACGGCCGCGCCCGTCTTCCACGGCCCCGTCTCGTCCGTCGCGCTGTACGACGCCAAGCTCGACGACGACACGATCGCCGAGCACTACGACGCCGCGAAGGGCTAGGGCGAGCGGGCCAGCGCGGCCCGGATGCCGTCCAGCGCCTCGGGGTTCTCGGCGCTGGACAGGTCGCCGGGGTCCTCGCCGGCCGCGACCGCCCGTACCGCGCGGCGCAGGATCTTCGCGCTGCGCGTCCGGGGCAGGGCACCGACGCGGACCACCCGGCTGGGCTTGAACGGCCGGCCGAGCTCGGCGGCCACCCGCTCGGCCAGCTCGGCGCTGACGTCCTCCCCCTCGGGGTCGGTGGGCACCCAGAAGCACCACACCGCCTCGCCCTTGACCGGGTCGGGCACCCCGACGGTCGCCGCCTCGGCCACGGCCGGGTGCCCGACGAGGATCGACTCCACCTCGGCCGGCCCCAGGCGCTTGCCCGCCACGTTGATCGCCTCGTCCGAGCGCCCGTACAGGAACCACTGGCCGTCGGCGTCGATCTTGGCCCAGTCGCCGTGGCGCCACACGTCCTCGTACATCGACCAGTAGGAGGACAGGTAGCGGTCGGGGTCGCGCCACACGCCGCGCGTCATCGCGGGCCACGGCTGCTTGCAGACCAGCTCGCCGACCTGGTCGCGCACCGAGCCGCCGGCGGCGTCGAAGACGTCCATGTCCATCCCCAGCGAGATCCCGCCCAGCGAGCAGGGCTTGATCGGCTCCACCGGATAGGGCGACAGGAAGCACGCGCCGACCTCCGTGCCGCCCGAGAGGTTGATGATCGGCACGCGGCGGCCGGTGACCTCCATGAGCCAGTCGTAGGGCTCGGGGTTCCACGGCTCGCCGGTGGATCCCAGGATCCGCAGCGAGGAGAGGTCGTGCGCGCGGACGGGCTCGGTCCCCTTGGTGCGCAGCGCGCGGATCAGCGTGGGCGAGACGCCGAGCATGCTCACGCCGTGGCGCTCCACCGACGCCCAGATGCGATCGGGGCCGGGGTAGTCCGGCGCGCCCTCGTAGACGAGCATGCACGCGCCGTTGGCGTGGGCGCCGACCATCGACAGCGGGCCCATGATCCAGCCCATGTCGGTCACCCAGTAGAAGACCTCGCCGGGATGGATGTCGGTCTGGTAGGCGCACTCGGACGCGATCTTCACCAGGAAGCCGCCGTGCACGTGGACGGCGCCCTTGGGCCGGCCCGTGGTCCCCGAGGTGTAGGCGAGCATGAAGGTGTCCTCGGCGGACGTGTCGGCCGGGGGGACCGGGCCGTCGTGGCCGGCGACGAAGTCCGTCCAGGCGATGTCGCGGCCGTCGGTCATCGGCACCTCGCTGCCCAGGCGCTCGAGCACGACGACGGTCCGCACGGCCGGGCACTGCTCGAGGGCCTCGTCGCAGACGGGCTTCATGGCGGCGGTGCGGCCGCGGCGCCACGTGCCGTCGGCCGTGATCACCAGCCGCGCCTCGGCGTCCTGCAGGCGCGACGCGATCGCGGCGGGCGCGAAGCCAGAGAAGACCGGCAGATAGGAGGCGCCCACGTAGGCGATCGCGTAGGCGCTGATCACCGCCTCGGGCACCATCGGCAAGAAGACGCCGACGACGTCCCCACGGCCGATGCCGTCCGCGCGCAGGGCGGCGGCCAGGCGCTCGATCTCCGCGGCGAGCTCGCGGAAGGTCAGGGTGCGCACGGTGCCGTCCTCCGCCTCCCCGATCAGCGCGGGGGCGTCGGCGCGGTCGGGGTCGGCGAGCCAGCGGTGCACGCACGCGGCGGTCAGGTTCACCCGCCCGCCCTCGAACCAGGTGGCCCACTGGATCCCCAGGCTGGCGTCGAGCACCCGCTCGTACGGCGTCGCGAACGGGATCCCCAGGTCCTTGACCACCGCGTCCCAGTACCAGCCGACGTCGTGCACCGAGCGCCGCCGAAGCTCCTCCAGCGACTCGATTCCGTGCGCGCGCATCAGGCGGGTGACGTTCGCGCGCTCCACGTACTCGGGCGTCGGCTCCCACGCGAAGCGGCTCATTGGTCGGACGATCCTAGCCGCACCCTTGCACCGGACCCCCGGACCGGATAGACCGTGCGCATGAACACCTATCCCGTGGCTTACAGCCTGGACTCCCCCGAGCAGCGCAACCGGCTCACCGTCTTCTTCCGCTACTTCATGTGCATCCCGCACGTGATCGTGGCCTTCTTCTACGGGATCGCAGCACTCCTCGCCGTGACCGTCGGGTGGTTCGCCATCCTGTTCACCGGGAAGTTCCCGCCCGGCCTGTACGAGTTCGTGGCCGGCTTCCTGCGCTTCTCCGGGCGCCTGATGGCGTATTACCACCTCGCCGTCGACCAGTTCCCGCCCTTCGACGGCGGCGAGCATCCCGAGTACCCCGTGCAGGTGCACATCTCCCCGCCGTTGGAGAGCTACAGCCGCGTGAAGGTGTTCTTCCGGTACTTCCTCGCCATCCCGATCATGATCGTGGCGGGCGTCCTGGGGTTCTGGGCGGCTCTGGTGGCGACCGCGCTGTGGTTCGTGGCCGTCTTCACCGGCAAGACCTCGCCCGGGCTCACGGGGGCCCTGAACATGCCGCTGACCTACGTCATCCGCGCGACCTCCTACTACTACCTGCTGACCGAGACCTGGCCCCCGTTCGACGAGAACGCGCAGCTCGCCCCGGCGACGTCGGCGCCCGCGCTGGACCGCTCGCCCGAGGTGCCCTAGGGAGCCTCAGACCGGCGGGATCGCGTTGCGCTTGGCCGGGCGGTCGCGAGACTTCCCGGCGGCCAGCGCGAAGCGGCGGACCAGCTCGGCGCGCAGGTCCTGCGGCTGGACGACGGCATCGACGACCAGCTCGGAGGCGAGGTGGAGGATGTCGATGTCCTCCTCGTAGGCGCGGCGCAGCTCCTCGACGCGCTCGGTGCGGGCGGCCGGGTCCGCGATCGCCTGCAGCTGGTTGTAGTAGACGGCGTTGATCGCGGCCTGGGCGCCCATGACCGCGATCTTGGCGCCGGGCAGCGCGATGCACGCGTCGGGCTCGAACGCGGGCCCGGCCATCGCGTACAGCCCCGCGCCGTAGGCCTTGCGCACGATCACGCTCAGCTTGGGCACCGTCGCCTCGCTGACCGCGCTGATCATCTTGGCGCCGTGGCGGATGATCCCCTGGCGCTCGACGGCGGTGCCGATCATGAAGCCGGGGACGTCGGCGAGGAACAGCAGCGGGACGTTGAACGCGTTGCAGGCCCAGATGAAGCGCGCGGCCTTGTCGGCGGAGTCCACGAACAGGACGCCGCCCTTGTGCTTGGGCTGGTTGGCCACGATGCCGACGGCGTGGCCGTCCAGGCGCGCGTAGCCGACGACGATCTCCTTGGCCCAGCGGGGATGGATCTCCAGGAACGAGCCGGCGTCCACGAGCGCGTCGAGGAGCTTCTTGACGTCGAAGGGCCGGTTCTCGTCGGCGGGGACGATGTCGGCGAGGTCGGCGTCCGACGCGGGCGCCGCCGCGGGCGCGTCCGGAGGCGCACCCTCCCAGTGCGAGGGCAGGTAGGAGAGGTAGCGCCGGGCCAGGTCGATGCCCTCCTCGTCGCTGTCCACCAGCAGGTGCCCGCACCCCGACACGCCGGTGTGCATGCGCGCGCCGCCCATCTCCTCCAGGCTGACCTTCTCGCCGATGACCATCTCGGCCATGCGCGGCGAGCCCAGGTACATCGACGCGTTCTGGTCGCGCATGATCACGACGTCGCAGAACGCGGGGATGTAGGCGCCGCCCGCGGCGCTGGGCCCGAAGAGCACGCAGACCTGCGGCACGGCGCCGGACATCAGCACCTCGGTGTGGAAGATGCGACCGGCTCCCCGGCGTCCTGGGAACATCTTCACCTGGTCGGTGATCCGCGCGCCGGCGGAGTCGACGAGGTAGACCATCGGCACCCGCAGGCTCAGCGCGCGCTCCTGGATGCGCAGGATCTTCTCCACCGTCTTGGCCCCCCAGGACCCGGCCTTGACCGTCGGGTCGTTGGCCATCACCGCCACGGGGCGGCCGTCCAGGGTCCCCAGGCCGGTGACCACGCCGTCGGCCCCGAGCCGGTCGGGGTGATCCCAGTTGGCCAGCAGCGCCTCCTCGGCGAACGAGCCCTCGTCGAGCAGCCGCGCGATCCGCTCGCGGACCGGGAGCTTGCCCTGGGCGGCCGCCTTCTCGCGGTGGCGCTCCGGCCCGCCGGCGCGCGCCCGGTCCAGGGCGTCCTGGAGCTCGGAGGGGTCGGTCATCGGCGCATCCTAAGGTCCGCCCGCGGCCCGGCCGCCGTCCCGCGGGCTGGGGCGGCTGCCTATGCTCCCGGCGATGAGCCTCGTGCTGACCGAGGACCGCGGCGCGGTCCGCCACGTGGTCCTCAACCGGCCCGAGAAGCGCAACGCGCTCAACGACGAGCTGATCGCGCAGCTGGGCGTCGCGCTGGGGGCCGCGGCGGGCGACGCGGCGGTGCGCTGCGTGGTCCTCCGGGGCGAGGGGCCGATGTTCTCGGCGGGGATGGACATCGCCAGCCTGGGCGCGCTGGCCGCCGACCCCGGGCGCCTGCGCGAGTTCCGCGGGGCGATCCTCGCCGTATGGAACCTGTGCGAGGAGATGACCAAGCCGACGATCGCCCAGATCCACGGCGGCTGCATCGGCGGCGCGATGGAGCTCGTCCTGGCCTGCGACCTGCGCGTGATGGCCGCCGAGGCGGTCATCGGGCTCATCGAGACGCGGGTGGGCCTGATCCCCGACGTGGGCGGTTCGTCACGGCTGCCCGCGGTCGTCGGGCTCGGCCGGGCGAAGGAGATGATCATGGCCTCCAAGCTCATCGACGGCACCGAGGCCGAGCGCATCGGCCTCGTCAACCGGGTGGCGCCCGCGGCCGAGCTCGACGCGGCGACCGACCTGCTCACCGGCGAGCTGCTGGCCTGCGCGCCGCTGGCGGTCGGCCTGGCCAAGCGGGTGATGGACGCGGCGGCCAAGCCCGCGCTCGCCGCGACGCTCGAGCACGAGGTCACGATCCAGCAGCTCTGCGCCGACAGCGAGGACTTCGGCGAGGGCGTCCGGGCGGTGGCCGAGAAGCGCCCGCCGGAGTTCCGCGGGCGCTGACGCCGCCGCCGCTACCCGGCCGCGGCCGTGTACGTGGCCGAGCCCGACGTCGTGCCGGTCTGCTGGGTGAAGCCGCCCGTGGTGGCCGAGCCCTCGGCGGTCGCGCCGCCCGGGCCCGCCGTCGCGGTCGTCCCGGTTGCGCTGGACCCGGCCGCGTAGGGCACGTAGTACGTCAGCGTCCGGGGCAGGAGGCCCCAGGCGCTGGCCCCGGCATGGGTGTCCGCGTTGGCCGTGGCGCCGTCGCCGCTGTCGTAGGCGGACGCGCTGGCACACACGTTGTAGCCCGGGGTGAACTGACAGACGGGCGGAGGGAAGACCGGGGGGATGTCCTGCGCCCGCGCCGGCGCCGCCGACAGCGCGACGGCTGTCATGGCGACTGCGGTGACGACGAGGCATCGCTTCACGGAGTGCTCCTGACGTTCGGGTTCCCCGTTCGGCTCGCATCGTACCGGTTTCCAGAGCGTCAAGCAGCCGCTTGAGCGCCGGGATGGGCTACGGCTCGCGGCTACTGCCCCAGTCCACCGGCCCGGCCACCAGCGTGTGGCTGCTCAGCGGCCGGCCGAGGATCTCCTGGGCGCGGCGGGCGCAGGCCAGCAGGGCGTCGAGATCGATGCCGGTCTGCACGCCCATCTCGTGCAGCATCGAGACGACGTCCTCGGTGGCGACGTTGCCGGTGGCGCCGGCGGGCACCGGGCAGCCGCCCAGCTCTCCGAAGGACGACTCGAACGAGGTGCAGCCGGCCTCCAGCGCCGCCAGCACGTTGGCCAGCCCCTGCCCGCGCGTGTTGTGGAAGTGGCCCGTGAGCTGGACCTCGGCGGGCAGCTCGGCACGCGCGGCGGGGAAGAACTCCCGCACCTGCCGCGGATTGGCCATGCCGGTCGTGTCGCCGAACGCGATCTCCTGGGCCCCGCAGCCCACCAGCCGGCGGGCGATGGCGAAGACCCGCTCGGGCTTCACGCGGCCCTCGTAGGGGCAGCCGAAGCTCGTCGAGATGACGCCCTCGCAGCGCAGGCCCTCGTCGCGCGCGCGGCCGAGCACCTCCTCGAGCCCGCGCAGCGACTCGTCGACCGAGCGGTTGACGTTGTGGCGGTTGTGCGTCTCGGACGCGCTGAGAAAGCAGTTGACCTCGTGGAAGCGCTCGCGCTGGCGCAGCGCGCGCTCCAAACCGCGCTCGTTGGGGATCAGGACCGACAGCGAGACGCCGGCCGGCGGGTCGATGCGACCGAGCACCTCGGGCCCGTCGGCGAGCTGCGGGACGACGTCGGCGCGCACGAAGCTCGTGACCTCCAGGCGCCGCAGGCCCGTGCGCAACAGCGCGTCGACGAGCTCCACCTTCGCGTCCGTGGGAACGACCTCGGGCTCGTTCTGAAACCCGTCGCGCGGCCCCACCTCGCGGATCGTGACCGCCTCGACGCTCACGGGATCGGACCCGGGTGATGGCATCTGCGGCCAGCCTAGCCGCCGTCGGAGAGGCCCGGCCGCCGGATATGCTCGGCGCCGCCGTGGCCGAGCCCGTCTCCATCATCGGCGCCTCCGGCGCCCTGGGCTTCGGCCTGGCCGTCCGCCTGGGCCGCGCCGGGTGCGAGGTGACGATCGGCTCCCGCGACCCAGAGCGCGCCGCGGAGGCCGCCGAGCGCGCTCGCGAGGCCGCGCCCGCCGGGACCTATGCCGGCGCCGACAACGCGACCGCGGCCGCCGCCCACGAGCTCGTGATCCTCACCGTGCCGTTTCGCAACCAGTCCGAGACCCTCACCACCCTGCACCCCGTCCTGCGCGAGGGCCAGGTCCTCGTGGACGCGACCGCGCCGCTGGCCGCGGCGGTGGCCGGCAAGGCCACGCGCACCCTGGGGGTCTGGCAGGGCTCGGCGGCCCAGCAGGCCCAGGAGATGGTCCCCGACGGCGTACGGGTGGTCAGCGCCCTGCACACGGTGGCCGCGGCCTCCCTGCGCGACCTGGACCACGCCCTCGACGAGGACGTGCTGGTGGTCGGCGACCGCAGGGCCGACAAGCGGCGCGTCGCCGAGCTCATCGACCTGATCGACGGCCTGCGCTGCGTGGACTGCGGGCGGCTGGAGATGGCGCGCCTGACCGAGCAGATGACCGCGTTGATGATCTCCGTCAACGCCCGTCACCGCACGCGCGCCGGGGTCAGGATCACGGGGCTGCCCGACGATCTGTGGCCCCCGCGCAAGCGCGCCGGCTGATGGCCGGCCCCGTGGTGGTGCTCGCGGGCGGGACCGGCGGCGCCAAGCTCGCCCGGGGGATGCTCGACGTGGTCGGCGAGGACCTGGTCGTGGTCGCGAACACCGCGGACGACATCGAGATGTACGGCGCCTACGTCTCGCCCGATCCCGACCTGTGCTCGTTCTGGCTCGCCGACCGCATCGACGAGCGCGGATGGGGGCTGCGCGACGACACGTTCGCGGTGATGGACGGCCTGCGCGAGCTCGGCGTCGACGTCTGGTTTCAGCTCGGCGACCGCGACCTCGCCGTGGGGATCGCGCGGGCACAGCGGCTGGCCGGGGGCGCACGGCTCACCGAGACGCTGGCCGAGCTGGGCCGCGCGCTCGGCCTGTCCGCGGGCGTGCTGCCCATGACCGACGCGCCGGTCCGCACCTGGGTGCGCGCCCGGGACGAATGGGAGCCCTTCCAGCAGTTCATGATCCGCAGCGGCGGCGCCGGGCCGGTGCAGGACATGCAGCTGCGCGGCATCGACGCGGCCGCCGCGCCCCCCGAGGTGCTGGAGGCGATCGCGGCCGCGCGCGCGATCGTCATCGGGCCCTCCAACCCCGTGATCTCGATCGGCCCGATCCTCGCCGTGCGCGGCATGCGCGACGCGCTGGCGGCCAGCCCGGCGCCGGTGGTGGCGGTGTCCCCGATCGTCGGCGGCGCCGTCCTCAAGGGGCCGACCGAGCCGTTCATGGACTGGGCCGGGCTCCCGCTCGGAGCCCAGGGCATCGCCACCCACTACGCCGGCCTGCTCGACGGCCTGGTGGCCGACGAGGACGCCGACGGCGAGGTCCCGCTCCTGCGCACCGACACGCTGATGAAGGGCGCCGAGGGACGGCGCCGCGTGGCCGCCGAGACCCTGGCCTTCGCCGAGGCGCTCGCGTGACCCCGCGCGTGTCGCGCTCCAGCCCGGCCGCGGCCCACACGAGCCGGGCCGACGCCACCTTCGCGATCCTCCCCGTCAAGCGCTTCTCCCGCGCCAAGGAGCGCCTGGAGACCGACATCTCCCCCGGGCTGCGCCGGGCGCTGGCCGAGGCGATGGTCATCGACGTGCTCATGGCGCTGCGCCGCACGACGGGGATCGACGGGGTGCTCATGGTCACCGGGGAGCCGGTGGCGGAGGCGATCGGCCGCGGCTACGGCGCGCGCGTGATCCGCGACGACGAGGACTCCGGCCAGAGCGCCGCCGCCCAGGTCGGGGTGGGCCACGCGATCGACGCCGGCGCGGCCCGCGCATTGCTCGTGCCCGGGGACTGCCCGGCGCTGGACCCCGCCGAGCTCGAGGCGCTGCTGTCGCGCCCGCTGGAGGAGTTGCCGCCCGTCGTCATCGTGGCCGACCGCCACGGGACGGGGACCAACGGGCTGCTGCTCGCGCCGCCCGGCGCGATCGCGCCCGCCTTCGGCCCCGGCAGCCGCGCCCGCCACCAGGCCGCCGCCGCGGCCGCGGGCGTGGCCTGCGAGGTTGTGCAGGTGCCCTCCCTCGCGCTCGACGTGGACACCGCCGAGGATCTCGCCGTGCTGCGCGAGGAGCTGGCCGGCCGGCGGGGCGGCGCCGCGCACACGCGCGGGATGCTCAGCCGCCTGACGTGGTCCACGGGAGGGCCGACGGAGCCCGCGCGATGATCGTCGCCGGCGCCCTGGCCGGCATCCCGGAGGTCCGCCCGGGCGACGACCTCGCCGCGCTGATCGCCGCCGCCGCGGGCCCGCTGGGCGGAGGCGAGGTGCTCGCGGTGGCCCACAAGGTGGTCTCCAAGGCCGAGGGGCGCGTCGTCGCGCTGACCGACGTGCGCCCGGGGGCCGAGGCCCGCGCACTGGCGGCCGAGCACGGCCGCGACGCGCGCGTGATGCAGGTGATCCTCGACGAGACGGCCGAGGTCGTGCGCGCCCGCCCCGGCGCGCTGATCTGCCGCACCCGCCACGGCTACGTGTGCGCCAACGCCGGCGTGGACGCCTCCAACGCACCGCCCGATGCCGATCTCGTGCTGCTGCCCCTCGATCCCGACGCGTCGGCGCGCGCGCTGCGCGCCGCGCTGCGCGAGCGCACGGGCGCGGCGCCGGCGATCGTGGTGACCGACTCCTTCGGGCGCGCCTGGCGCACCGGGCAGTGCGACATCGCGATCGGCGTGGCCGGCCTGCGCCCCGCCGAGGACTGGCGGGGCCGCGCGGACGCCGCGGGCCGCGAGCTGTCGGCCACGCTCCTCGCGGTGGCCGACGCCGCGGCCGCCGCGGCCGACCTCGCGCGCACCAAGGACAGCCGCGAGCCCGCGGTCCTGCTGCGCGGGCTGGAGCGCCACGTCACGTCCGCGGACGGGCCCGGCGCGGCGGCGCTGGTCCGGCCGCTGGAGGAGGACCTGTTCCGCTGAGCGTCGGCGATACTGTCGGCATGCTGGCCCGCCGCGCGGTACGAAGGCCCCGCACCCGGCGACTCTCCGCGGTGCTCGGGCTTGTCGCCGGCGCCGTCGCGACCGCCGCGATGGCGGCGCCCGCGTCCGCCGACCCCCCCGCGGCGACCGTGCTGCCGGCGGTGGCCCGCGCGCTGCAGGCACCGTCGGGCACGGCCTGCGACTCGACCGCCTACCGCGCGCCACGGACGGGCCAGCTCGACGTGCGCCTTCGGGGCCGGGGCGACTGGGATCTCGAGCTGCGAGACGGCGCGCGCAAGCGGCTGGCGGCCTCGCGCGGGTTCGGCGGCCGTGAGCTTGCCCAGATTCCCGTGCGGGCCGGGCAGAGCGTCGTCGTGCAGGGCTGCCGGCGCGGGCGCGGCGCCGGAGAAGGCGCACAGGTCGTGCTCCGGCTCGTGGAGGCCGCCGCGCCCAGGCTCTCCCCCGGGCCGGTGCAGCTCCTGCGCGTGCGGGGCAACGCGGAGCAGCTGCAGGCGCTCGAGGCGGCCGGGCTCGACGTGACGCACGCCAGGGGGCGGGGCTGGGCCGACGTGATCGTCTCCGGCGTCGCCCAGCTCGCCGCCGTGGCGACGTCCGGACTGACGTTCACCACACGAGACGGCGACCTCGCCCGCTCGTACACGCGGGCTCGCGGAACCGACGGCCGTTACGCGGCGCGAGCCGGCACCGCCGGCTCGCCGCTGCCCTCCGGTCGCACGGGATACCGCACCTACGAGGACGTGCAGGCCGAGCTGAAGGAGCTCGCCGAGCGCCACCCCGGCCTCGTGCGCAAGGCTGTCTTCGGCACCTCCTTCCAGGGCCGCGAGATCTCCGGCCTGGAGATCGCGCGCGACGTCGGCGCCGCGGACGGGCGCCCCGTCTACTTCGTCATGGCGCTGCACCACGCGCGCGAGTGGCCGTCGCTGGAGGCGGCGATGGAGCTCGCCCACCTGCTCGTCGCCCAGCACGGCGACACGCGTATCGCGAACCTGCTGGCCCGCGTCCGCGTCGTGATCCTGCCGATCGTCAACCCGGACGGCTTCGTCTCCTCGCGGCGCGCCTTCGACCCCGGCGACAGCCTCTTCGGCCAGGACCCGACCGTCACGCTCGTCGAGGCGATCGCGCCGTTCGGCGGCCTGTTCGCCTACCGGCGCAAGACCTGCAACGGCGAGCTTGCCGGCCCCGAGCTTCCCTGCGAGCTGGCCTGGGGCGTCGACCCCAACCGCAACTACGGAAACCTCTGGGGCGGCCCGGGCAGCTCGTCCGACGTCACGTCGCAGAGCTACCACGGCCCCCGTCCGCGCTCGGAGCCCGAGGTCCAGGCGGTGTGGAACTACGTCCGTTCGCACCACGTCACGACGCTGATGTCGATCCACAACGTCGCCGCGCTGGTCCTGCGCCCGCCCGGCCTGCAGACCGCCGGGCTGGCCCCCGACGAGCCGCGCATGAAGGCCATCGGCGACGCGATGGGCGCCGCCGCCGGCTACTCCTCCC
The DNA here is from genome assembly GCA_963825515.1 of uncultured Solirubrobacterales bacterium. GTDB lineage: Bacteria > Actinomycetota > Thermoleophilia > Solirubrobacterales > Solirubrobacteraceae > CADCVQ01. Next base: position 492,644 of record CAWGTI010000001.1, read on the forward strand.
AGTACGGCTTCCAGCTCTACGACACCGCCGGGACGACGGAGGACGACTCCTACGCCGCGACCGGCGGCTACGGCTTCACGGTCGAGATGGGCCCGCCCGACGGCAACTTCCACATGCCCTACGAGACCGGCGTCGTGCGGGAGTGGACCGGCGAGAACGGGCACGCCGACGGTCGCGGCGGGCTGCGCGAGGCGCTCCTGCTGGGCGCCGAGGCGGCGGCCAGGGTCGACGACCACGCGGTCCTCACCGGCGCGGCGCCGTCCGGGAGGGTCCTGCGCCTGCGCAAGCGCTTCCAGACGACGACGAGCCCCTACTGCGAGAAGGGGGTCGAACCGCTCGTCACGATCGTCGTCCTGCCGCGCATCTGCCTCACCGGCGAGAAGCCGCCGCTGGTGCTCGACGACGAGCAGGACACGACGACGACCGTGCCGGCGAGCGGCAGGTACGCGTGGCACATCGGTCAGTCCACCCGACCCTTCGTCGGCCGCGACGGCGACCGCAAGGAGGCCTACGAGCTCACGTGCGAGGAGCCCGGCGGCGGCGCGGTGCTGGAGCGCCATTCGTTGGTCATCGATCGCGGTCAGGCGCTGACGCTCAACCTCGGCTGCGGCACCGCCCGGTCGACGTTCGGCGACGGCACGCCGCTGTCCGGCGACGCCGGCGCACCCCTGCCCGCGACCGCCCCGTCGGTCGACGGCGTGCTCGCGCCGGCCCCCACGGCGCGCAGCAAGCGCGCGCGCCGGCTCGCGAGCTGTCGCCGCAGCGCGAGGCGTGTCCGCAACGCGGCGCGGCGCCGGGCCGCGCTACGCACCTGCGCGCGCCGGCACGGCGAGCGCGCGCGTCAGCCGACGCGCTCGACGCGGTAGCGCCGCTCGCCGCCCGGGGTCGCCACGGCGACGCTGTCCCCCGCGCGGGCGCCCATGAGCGCCACGGCCACCGGCGACTCCGCCGACAGGCGCCCGGCTTTCAGGTCGGCCTCGGTGGGCCCCACCAGCGTGAGCTCGAGCGTCTTCCCGGACGTCTCGTCCACGACGGCGACGGTGGAGCCGAAGCCCACGACGCCGTCCTCGACGGTGTCCTGCACGACGCGCGCGGCACGCAGGCGCTCGATCAGGCGCTTGATCTTCGTCTCGAGATGCGCCTGGTCGTCCTTGGCGATGTGGTACTCGGCGTTCTCCTTGAGATCGCCGAGCTCGCGCGCCGCCTTGATGCGCACGGCCATCTCGGCACGGCCCTGGTTCTCCAGGCGGTCGATCTCGGCGCGCAGGGCGGCCAGGCCCTCCTGAGTGATGGGCTCTCCTTCCAGCATCCGCAGAGGCTAGCGACGATGCCCGCGCCCGGCCGCCCGCCCGGCTGGAGTCAGGCGGCCGCCACCGGCAGCGCGTGGCGCCGGCGGATCTCGTACAGCGTGGTGCGCTCCGCGGCCGGGCGGCCGGCGCGATGCGCGGCCGCGACCAGCTCGGAGGGCTCGACGCGGACGCCGTGGTAGCTGCCGGCCAGGCGGCTGATGGACTCCTCCATGAGCGTGCCGCCGAGGTCGTTGACCCCCCAGCTCAGCGCCTCGGTCGCGGCGTCCAGACCCATCTTCACCCAGCTGGCCTGGACGCTGGGGATCGTGCGCCCCAGCGCGAGCCGGAAGACCGCGGTGTGCTTGAGGTTCTCCGCGCGGGAGATCTCCTCCACGCCGTGCGTGCGGCCCAGCAGGGTGTGAAACGGGATGAAGCTCAGCGGCACGAACTCGGTGAAGCCGCCGGTGCGCTCCTGCAGCTCGCGCACGACGCGCATGTGCTCGGCGAGCTCCCAGGGCTCCTCGACGTGGCCGAACATGACCGTGACCGTCGAGCGCAGCCCGGCCCGGTGCGCGGCCTCCACGATCTGCACCCAGCGCGCGACCGGCAGCTTGTTGGGGCTGATGCGCTCGCGCACGCCGTCGTGCAGCACCTCCGCGGCCGTGCCGGGCACCGAGCCCAGCCCGGCGTCGACGAGCCGCTCGAAGACGGCGCCGGGCGCCAGGCCGCTGACGTCGCACATGTGGGCGACCTCCATCGGCGAGTAGGCGTGCAGATGAAGCTGCGGGGCGAGCTCGCGGGCCAGGCGCAGCCAGCCCTCGTAGTCCTCCAGACCCCAGTCGGGGTGGATGCCCGACTGCATGCACAGCTCGGTGGCCCCGAACGCGACCGCCTCGTGCACGCGGCGCGCGAACTCGTCGCGGTCGTGCTCGTAGGCGTCCGGCGAGCGCTTGCCCTGCCCGAAGCCGCAGAACGCGCAGCCCACGACGCACACGTTGGAGACGTTGATGTTGCGATTGACCACGAACGTGACGGTCTCGCCCGCCAGCTCTGCGCGCAGCTCGCCCGCGGCCTGGCGCATGTCCTCGATCGCCTCCGGGCGCGTCTCGGCGAACAGCGCGGTCAGCTCGTCGGGACTCAGCCGCGCGCCGTGGCGCGCCCGCTCGATCGCGCCGGCGGCCAGGTCCGGGCGCAGCGGCCGCGGCGGCTCGGTCCGGCCGCTGCCGCGCCGCGGGATGAAGCTCCAGTAGCGCGCGCGGACGACGTCCAGGACGCTCTGGTCCATCCACTCGGGCGCGATGTACTGCGGATAGACGCACAGGCGCTCGGTCAGGGCGAAGCCGTCGCGGGCCAGGCGCTTGCGGACCTGGTGCGGGCTGGGAAACGGATGCTCGGGCGAGATGTGGTCGCCGTTGGCGCTCAGGCCGCCCAGGTCGGTGGCGCCCGCGGCCACGAGCTCGGGCCAGTCGCCGGCCAGGTTCGGCGGGACCTGGACGCCGACGCCGGGCAGCAGCCGCCGGGCCTCGGCGATCAGGCGCTTCATGTCCTCGAGCGTCACCGGCGTGGCCCAGGGTGGAAGCGCCCGGGTCGGCGCGCGCGCGATGCCCGTGCGCCACAGCTCCCGCGCCGCCTCGTCGGCGACCTCCCCCGGCTCGCGCCCGTAGTAGCTGTCGTGGGGCACGAAGTTCTGCACGATCACCTCCTGCAGGTGGCCGTGCTCGGCGTGGACCGCGGCGAGCGCCTCCAGCGCCTGCACGCGCTCCTCCTCGGTCTCGCCGATCCCCACCAGGAGCCCGCTGGTGAAGGGGATCGCCAGCTCCCCGGCCGCGCGGATGCACTCCAGCCGGCGCTCGGGATGCTTGGTCGGCGAGCCGCGGTGGGCGTCCAGGTCGGGGTTGACGGACTCCAGCATGAGCCCCTGCGACGCGGTCACCTCGCGCAGGCGCGCCAGGTCGTCGCGTTCGAGCACGCCCAGGTTGGTGTGCGGCAGCAGCCCGCGCTCCAGCGCCCGCTCGCAGGCCCAGGCGACGTAGGCCACGAAGTCGGCGTGCCCGTAGGAGCGCAGGCGCTCGCGGACGCCGGCGTCGACCTCCGGGTGCTCGCCGGTGAGGACGAGCAGCTCCTTGACCTTGCGCCGGGCGGCCCCGTCGAGCAGGGCCAGGACCTCATCGGGCGCGTGCAGATGCGTGCGGTGCGTGGCGAACGCGCAGTACTTGCAGTAGCAGCGGCAGGTCCGCGACAGCGACAGCGTGAGGTTGCGGCTGAACGTGACGCGCCGGCGCATCGCCATCGGAGTCTAGGGTGGGGCGGTGCTCCGCCGGCCAGGCCTCCTCGCGCTCGCGCTGGCCTGCGCGGCGCTCGCCGCGGCGGCCGGGGGGTGCGGGTCCGGCGACGACGCGGCCCCCAACCGGGCGGCCACGCTGCTGCTGGACTTCCAGCCCAACGCCGTCCACGCCGGCGTCTACACGGCGGTCGGCCGCGGCTACGACGACGCGCTCGGGGTGGCGCTGCGCGTCCGCGCGCCATCGGACTCCACCGACGCCGTGAAGCTGCTGGTCGCCGGCCGGACGGACTTCGCCATCCTCGACATCCACGATCTCGCGCTCGCCCGCGAGCGCGGCCGCGACCTGGTGGGGGTCATGGCCATCGTCCAGCGCCCGCTGGCCGCGGTGCTGGCCCTGCCCTCGGTCCGCACGCCGCGCGACCTGGAGGGCCGCCGGGTCGGCGTGACCGGCCTGCCCAGCGACGAGGCCGTCCTGCGCTCGATCGTGGCCGGCGCCGGCGGGGACCCCGAGCGCGTGCGCCCCACCACGATCGGCTTCACCGCGGTGCGCAGCCTGCTGACCGGGCGCGTGTCGGCCGCCACCGCGTTCTGGAACGCCGAGGGGATCGCGCTGCGCGCCCGCCGGCCGGGCGTCCGGGAGTTCCGCGTCGACGCCTACGGAGCTCCCGCCTACCCCGAGCTCGTGCTCACCGTGAGCCGCGCCACGCTGCAGGACTCCCCCGGCCTGGTGCGCGCGACGGTCGCGGCCGTGGCGCGCGGCTACCACGAGGTGCTCGTGGACCCCGACGCCGGGATCGCCGCGCTGCTGGGCAGCGTCGAGGGGCTGGAGCGCGCGGCGGTGCAGCGTGAGCTCGACGCGGTCTCCCCCGCGTTCACCGCCGGCGCGCGCGCCTACGGCGAGCTGAACCGCGAGCGCCTGGAGTCCTGGGCGCGGTGGGAGAAGCGCTTGGGGATCGTCGAGCGCGAGCCGGACGTCGCGCTGGCCTTCGACGGTCGCTACGTGCCCGCCAGCGACCGGGAGTGAGCGACCCGGCCGCTACTCCCGTATCCGGACCTCGCAGTTGGTCACGCGATCCTGGTTCGAGTAGCGCACGATGTCCTGGCCGGGCCCGCAGTTGACCGAATCGCGGCCGCCGCCCACGACGTCGACGATGTCGTTCCCGGGACCCGCCTCGACGCCGTTGTCGCCCCGTGTGCCCGGGAGGACGCGCCGCGGGCGGAACTCGTCGCCGGCGCCGGGGCGGATCACGTCGCGCCCGGGGCCGCCGAGGATCTTGTCGATGCCCGTGCCGCCCTCGATCACGTCGTCTCCGTCGCCGCCGACGAGCAGGTCGTCGCCGCTGCCCCCGAAGATGTGGTCGTCGCCCGCGCCGCTGTCGCAGCGGTCGTTGCCGCCCCGGCAGTCCAGATCGTCGTCGCCGGCGTTGGCGTTGACGACGTCGTCGCCCTCCTTGGCGGTGAACACCTCGTCCTGGGAGGTGCCGGTCAGCGACGGCGCCTCGATGTCGTTGTCGGACAGGTCGGTCCCGACGACCAGGCGCCGCCGGACGTCTCCGTTGCGCTCCAGCTGGGCCATGCCCGCGGCGCCGCCGGTCTTGATGCCGGCGTGCGATGGGTCCAGGAAGAGAATCGGCCGCAGGTCGCGCGGGTCCACCGGCGGCCGGCCCTCGGCCGTCGGGTCGCCCTCGATGACGGTCTCGCAGTTGGCGGGCGGCGGGTGCGGGTCGCCGCCCTCGGGCGCCAGCTCGTACAGGCACACGTCGTTGCCCGCACCGCCGTCGACCAGGTCCGGCGCGCTTCCGCCGAACAGGAGGTCGTCGCCGGGGCCGCCGTCGAGGTGGTCGCCGCCGTTGCCCCCCAGGATGACGTCGTTGCCCTCGCCGCCGCGCACCGAGGCGGGGCCGATGCGCGCGATGTCGCGCCCGGGCCCGGCGTCGATGCGGTCGTCGCCGGCACCGCCGTCGATGTCGTCCGAGCCGCGCCCGCCGAAGATGATGTCGGCGCCGGCCCCGCCGCGCAGGATGTCGCTGCCGCGCCCGCCGTCGATCACGTCGTCGCCCTCGCCGCCGTCGATCAGCCGGTCGTCGCCGAAGCCGGCCTCGACGAGGAAGTCGGCCCCCGCGTTGCCGAACATCACGTCGCCGCCGTCGCCGCCGTCGAGCACGTCGTCGCCGGCGCGGCCGAGGATGACGTCGTCTCCGGAGCCCCCGGCGCTGCCGTCCACCGGATCGCGGTCGTCGCCCGCGCCGCCGCTGACGGTGTCGTCCCCCGCGCCGCCGTCGAGCGTGTCGTCGCCCTCCGCACCGCGCAGCGTGTCCCGACCGCTGTCGCCCTCCAGGACGTCTCCGTCCAGGCCGCCGTCGAGCCGGTCGTTGGAGCCGCCGCCGCGCAGCGCGTCGACGCCCGCGCCGCCCGCCACGCGGTCCGCCCCGCGTCCGCCCTCGAGCAGGTCGTTGCCCGCGCGGCCGATGAGCCGGTCGCGTCCCATGTCGCCGGTGATGTGGTCGTCTGAGGAGGTGCCGGTCAGCACCGGGTGGCTGGCCCCGTTGTCGTTGCCCCGGGTGCCCTTCACGACCTTGCCGGGGGCGCTGGAGACGAGCAGCGCCACGAGCGCGAGCGCGGTCAGGACGAGCGGCAGCAGGCGGCGCATGTGAATCCCCGTGAGTTCTCCCCAGAAGGCGCCGCTGTCGGGCGCTTGCGGGACTTTCTCACAGAAGTGCGCTACGCGGCGACGAGGCGGTCCACCAGCGCCGCGCCCTCGCGGGCCATGCGCGACCGTGGGACGACGAGGTCGAAGCCCACCGCCTCGGCGCGGCGGCGGGTCTCCACGTCGGTGTGCAGGTAGAACGCCAGCGTGCGCGTGTCGCCCAGCTCGCCGCCGCTGCGCAGCGTGTCGACGAGTCCGACGCCGTCCAGCGTGTCCCCGCACAGGTCCACCACGAGGATGTCGCTGCCGGCGATCTGGTCCCACGCGTCGGGCTCGGAGAGGATCATCTCGACCTCGTGGCCGGCGGCGGCCAGCATGCCCTGGACCTTCGAGCCGAAGAGCAGGTCGGGCACCAGGGCGAGGACGCGGGCCATCGACTCGACGCTACTGCGCTCGAATGCGCTTGAACTCGTCGCGGACCGAGTGCGGGCGGCCCCACATCTGGCGCACCTCGACGCGGCCGGAGCGCACCTCGCGCACCGCGAGCTCGCCGGCGATCCCCGCGTCGTCCAGGAGCTTGAGCGCGCCGTGGACGGTCGGGGCGGCCGCGGCGTGGCCGAAGCGGTGGGCGACGAGCAGGCGCCAGTGCCAGTCGTGCTTGGAGTACGGCTGGGCGTTGCAGGTGACCAGGTACACCGCGGCGTCGACGTAGCGCTTCTCGTCGGCGATGCGCAGGTCGAGCTCGATGTCGGTCCAGTCGTCGGGGAGCGTGTCGACGATCTCGGCGAACGTGTCGGCCAGGGCCATGGCGCGACACGTTAGATGATCGATTCCGAATTGATGCGGCCCGCCATCCGCGGCGAGGTGGGCCGACTTGCCCATGACATGGACCGATAACTCGGCCCACCGGGGCACACCCAGCGGCGTGGGCCGACTGGCCCATGACATGGACCGATAACTCGGCCCACCGCGCACGGCGGGGCGAGCCGCGCCGGCGGCTATCCTCGAAGCGTGGCGACCACCGGCACGCTGGACTCCGAGTACGAGGCGCTCACCGCGGGCTGCGGACTCGTCGACCGCTCCGAGCGGGGCAAGCTCGCGCTCACCGGAACGGACACCAAGACCTTCCTCGCCGGCCAGGTGACCAACGACATCGAGGGCCTGCAGGAGGGCGCCGGGTGCTACGCCGCCCTCCTCACGCACAAGGGCAAGATGCTGGGCGACCTGCGCGTGCTCGACGCCGGCGACGAGCTGCTGCTGGACACCGAGCGCGTGGCGCTCCAGGCGCTGTTCGACATGATCCGCCGCTTCAAGCTCGGCTACGACGTCGAGCTGCACAAGCGCACGCTGCAGTCCGGGCTGCTGTCGCTGATCGGACCCGGCGCCCGGGCCGTCGCGGGCGCGACCGACCTGCCGGCCGACGAGCACGCCCACCGCGCGGGCCGGATCGACGGGCGCGCGGTGCGGCTGATCACGACCGACACCGGCGTGGACGCGCTGTGCGCGGCCGAGGACACCGACCCGGTCCGCGCCGCCCTGATCGCCGCGGGCGCCGCACCGGTCTCCGAGGCGGCCGCCGACGTCATCCGCGTCGAGCGCGGGCGCCCCCGCTACGGGGTCGACGTCGACGACGCCACGATCCCGCAGGAGGCCGGCCTGAACGACCGCGCCGTGAGCTTCACCAAGGGCTGCTACGTCGGGCAGGAGACGGTCGCGCGGCTGTTCTACCGGGGCAAGCCCAACCGCCACCTGCGCGGGCTGCGCCTCAGCCAGGCCGTCCCCGCGGGCGCAGCGCTGCACCTCGGCGAGCGCGCGGTCGGCCGGGTCACCAGCCCGGTGCTCTCCCCCGCCCACGGCCCGCTCGCCCTGGCGCTCGTGCGCCGCGAGGCGTCGCCCGGCGACACCCTCGCGGTCGAGGGCGGCGCGACGGCCGAGGTCGTCGAGCTGCCCTTCGCCTAACCCGCGGCCGCGGCCGCCTCGCGCACGAACGCCTCGACCGCGGCGCGGCCGGGAGCCGGGTCGAGCGGGAGGGCCGGTGCATCGTGGCCGGCCAGCCAGGTCTGCACGATGCGCGCCTCGCCGATCGCATCGGCCGGCAGGTGCGCGACCGGCCCGGCCGGGGCGCGCGCCACGACCGCCTCGGTGCGGGCGGCCATGTCCTCGACCTCGTGAAGAGCCGCCCAATCGGCCACCCGTCCGCCGGCGAGCCAGAAGGCGTCGAAGCGCTGCGCCCGCGCGTCGCCCGCCGCACGCGGCGGCCCGGGCGCGAGGACCAGCCGCGGGCAGGCGTGCGTCGCGGCGAGCATCCCCGCCAGCCGCCGCACGAGGACGGCGATCCGTTCGTGGCGGCGACGCAGCCACGCCGCCCGCTCGTAGAGGCGCTCGGACGCCGCGGCGCGCATCTGGCGCTCCAGGTGCTCGAGCAGCGCGGCGCCGCCGTCGCCGCCGGTGAACAGGCCGAGCGCCTCGTCCAGCCGCCGGCGGTAGAGGTTGGGGTCCAGGTCGTTCAGGCAGGGCGACATGCACCGGCCCATCTGCCCGTAGGCCGACGGCCACGGGCGCAGGCGCAGCGTGCGCCCGCAGTGGCGCAGGCCGAACAGCGAGTTGAGCTGCTCGAGCAGCTCGACGGCGCCGGCGCGGCCACGCAGCGGGCCGATCGTCACCGCGCGGCCGGCGGCCGGCTCGGGGGCGACCTCGAGCACCGGGAACGCGATGTCCAGCCGGCAGCGCAGGTACACGAACGGGTCGTCGGGGCGCTTGTGGATCGTGTTGCCGGGCGGACGCAGCTCCCGGATCAGCCGGTGCTCGAGCACCAGCGCGCCGAGCTCGGAGCACGTGGTGCGGTGGTCGGCCAGCGCCGCCTGCTCGGTCCACCCCTCCTCCGGGCCCGACGGCGCGAAGTGGGCGCGGGCCCGCGTGCGCAGCGCGACCGACTTGCCCACGTAGAGCACCTGGCCGCTGGAGTTCCGGAACAGGTACACGCCCGGCTCGTCGGGCAGGCCGGCGAGGTCGGGTCGGTGGCGCTTGGTGACGCCCCCGCCGACCGTCCGGCGGGTCGGCCGGCTCCGGCGCACGGGGCGCAGCGCGGCCAGCGCGTCGGCGACCGTGTCCGCGTGCGCGCACAGGCGCCCGAACAGCGCGCAGAACACGCGCGCACAGGTCTCGGCGTCGGCCAGCGCGCGGTGCTGGGTCTCGACCTCCACGCCCAGCGCCCCGGCCAGCGCGGCCAGGCGCCGCTGGCGCGCCAGGGGGGCGAAGCGCCGCGCCAGCGCGACGGTGCACACCACGGGCGGGTCCGGCCACTCCAGGCCCGCGCGGGAGAAGGCCTGGCGCAGCACGCGCCGGTCGAAGGCCGCGTTGTGGGCCACCAGCACCCGCGTGGGCGGCGCGCCGAACAGGTCGGCCAGATCGCCCAGCGCGATCTCGGCGGGCGGCGCGGCGTCGACCATGTCCTGGGTGATCTGCGTGAAGCGCTGGATCGCCCGGGAGAGCGGCGCCCGGACGCCCACGAGCGTCTCGAAGCGGTCGTGCAGCTCCCCGCCGCCCACCAGCACGGCACCGACCTCGGTCAGCTCGCACTCCTCCCCCGCGCGCCCGTTGGTCTCCGTGTCGACGACCACGAACTCGGCGCTCGCCAGGGGCTGGTCCAGCAGGTCCACCCGCGCAGGCTCCCGGACGGACCCGACGGACTGCACGCGATGTTGCAGCCCGGTTCGTCCATTTGCCGACCGGGGCCCGGTCTAGCCTTGCTCGCAGCCCGCCGAGGCCGACGAGAGGAGCGACATGCCGACCGCCACGCCGCAGGACACCGAACCACGTCGCGAGGAGCTCGACCTCCTGATCCGTGCGGCCTGGGCGGAGTACAGCGAGGCCCTGCGCGACCTCGACGGCCGCGCGTACGACGACACCGAGACCGCGTCGTGGCAGCAGCTCCAGGCCACGCTGCGCCGGCTCGAGGACCAGCGCGCGGCGACCGACGCCGTCGCGCAATCCGCCTGAGCCATATCCCGAAAGCCCCGCCGCGACCCCTTCGGGTAGCGTGACCCGGTGGTCGAACGGCCCCGATGACCGGGATGCAGAGCTCAGTCGCCACCAAGCGCAGGATGCGAGGGGTGCTCGTCGCCGCGGCGGTGCTCGTCGCCACCGCGGCCGCGGGGTGCGGTGAGGACGACTACGCCAACCGCTCGCGTGCGGCGCCCGCGATCGTCGTCTCGGCGACGGTCTCCGCCGAGCGCGTGTCCGCCGCGCCCAGCCGCTTTGGCGCCGGAGGCATCGATCTGATCGTCTCCAACCAGACCACCGCCTCGCGCCGCGTCACGCTGCGCAGCCAGGGTGCGCCCCGCGGGGGCCGGCCGTTGCGCCAGAGCACCGGGCCGATCAACCCGGGCGACACCGCGTCGCTGCAGGCGCGCCTGGACGAGGGGACCTACATGCTGGCCACCGACGACCGGTCGATCGAGCCCGCCGAGATCGCGGTGCGAGGCCGGCGCCCGAGCGGCGACGACCGCCTGCTGGAGCCGTAGCGCGCGCCCACCCGGCGCTTGTCACAATGCGCTCGATGCGCCGATCCCGCCTCGCAGCGGTCGCGATCGCCGCGGCGCTGTCCGCCGGCCTCGCCGCCGCGCTCCTCACCGGCGGCGCGGGCGCCGCCCCGTCGGCGTCGCAGGAGCTCTTCCAGCGCACCCTGCTGGAGGACGCGCAGACCACCGAGGCGGTCAAGACGCTGCTGCGCGAGCGCAAGGCGTTCGTCGGGCCCGACATCGAGTTCACCGACGTCACGGGCGACGGGCGCTCGGACGCGGTGGTCCTGGTGGAGACGGCGGGGGCGGCGGGCGCGGTGGCGCTCTACGTCTTCAGCACGCACGGCCAGGACGAGGACAGCGACCTGCGCGCCGTCTTCCGCTCCCAGCGCCTGTACCGCGCGAGCGCCGAGCCCTCCGGCGGCGCGCTGGTCCTCCGCACGCCGCGCTTCGCCTCCGGCGACGACCTGTGCTGCCCGGACCGCGTGACCGAGCGCGTCTACGCGTGGAGCGACAGCGCCGAGACGCTGCGGCGGCGCAGCGCGCGCGACGTCGCGGGCCCCGCCTCCTGAACGCCGCGTAGGATTCGCGCCGTCCGGTAACCGAAGCGAGGGGTCCCAACCAGTGGCCGTCGATCTCAGCCAAGTCTCCACCGTCGACACCGAGCCCGGCGAGCTCCCGGCCACGATGGCCGCGTGGGTCATCCGCCAGGAACGTGAGGGCGAGCCGCTCGACGCCTTCCAGGTGGAGGAGATCGAGGTCCCCCAGCCCGGCCCGTTCGAGGTGGTCGTCCGCGTCATGGCCGCCGGGGTGAACTTCAACAACGTGTGGGCCGCGCTGGGCAAGCCCGTCTCGGTGTTCCGCTACCACCCCGACGACGACCACCACATCGGCGGCTCGGACGCCTCGGGGATCGTGTGGAAGGTCGGCGAGGGCGTCACGCGCCACAAGCCCGGCGACGAGGTCGTCCTGCACTGCAACCAGGCCTCCTACGAGGACGTCGAGGTCCACGGACTCGACCCGCTCGCGGCGCCCAGCCAGAGGATCTGGGGCTACGAGACGAGCTGGGGCTCCTTCGCGCAGTTCTGCAAGGTCCAGGCCCAGCAGGTGCTCCCCAAGCCCGAGCACCTCACCTGGGAGGAGGCGGCCTCCTACGGGCTGACCTACTTCACCGCGTACCGCATGCTCATCGACCAGGTGGACCTCCAGGCCGGGCAGAAGGTGCTCATCTGGGGCGCCGCCGGCGGCCTGGGCGTCTTCGCCACCCAGCTCTGCGCGCTGACCGGCGCCGACTGCGTCGGGGTCGTCTCCAGCGCCGAGAAGGGGGCGCTCGTCGAGCAGCTCGGCGCCAAGGGCTGGATCGACCGCAACGAGTTCGCGGGCATGATGCGCAAGGGCGGCGAGACCCCCGAGGAGGAGAAGGCGCGCTTCGGGGTCACGCGGGCGTTCGCCAAGCGCGTCAAGCAGATCCTGGGCGACGCGCCAGACGTCGTCTTCGAGCACGTGGGCAAGGCGACGTTCCCCACCAGCGTGTTCACGGTCAAGCCGTTCGGCAAGATCGTCATCTGCGGGGCGACCTCCGGCTTCGACCTGGACTTCGACGTGCGCTACCTGTGGATGCGCCAGAAGCAGATCATCGGATCGCACTTCGCCAACGCGTACGAGTGCACGAAGGCCAACGAACTCATCCGCGCGTCCAAGATCCGGCCGGTCCTGTGGAAGACGATGGGCTTCGACGGCGTCGCGCAGGCCCACCAGCTCATGCACGAGAACAAGCACCTGGGCAAGATCGCGATCCTCGTCGGCGCCGACGCTGCCGGCCAGGGCGCCACCGCGGAGGGCCCGGGCGCGATCCGGGCCGAGGTGGGCGCCTGATGTCCGGCGTCGTGCACCTCCCCTGGTACGCGACCGGCTTTCGCGGCGACGACCTCGCCGCGGCGCTGGAGCAGCTCGCGCCGATCTCCCTGCGCTACGGGGCGCGGGAGCACCGCGTCTACCGCAGCCGCGACGACCGCTACAAGATGCTCATGACGACGGACTGGGACTCCCACGCCGAGTGGGAGGCGTTCTGGTTCGGCGAGGAGTTCACCGAGATGCGCGCCGCGTGCTCGGGCTGGTACCAGGTCCCCCTGCTGTACACCTGGCAGGACCTCATCTCCGCGGGCGCGCTCGCCGAGCCGGTGCCCACCGCCGGCGACGAGCGCGGCGACGTCGTCTGATGCACGCCGCCGAGCACCGCGCGCTGCGCGAGCTGCACGCCGCCGCGCGCCAGCTACGCGAGCACTGGACGGCGCTGGCCGGGCGCCTGGAGGCAGGGGGCAACGACCACGCCGAGCCGCTGCGCGAGGGGGCGAGCGCGGCCGGCGAGCTGCTGGCCGAGCTGGCCCAGCAGACCGCCGATCGCGACCTCTACGGCGGCCCCGCCGCCCACGGCGTGGGGAAGAACCTCGCCGTCACCCGCTCCGCCGTGCTGGACCACACGCTCGAGGTCAACCAGGCGCTGCGGGTGGCCGCGCTCGACGTCCAGCACGTCGTCACGCTGCTGGGCTACGGCGCCCGGCTGGCCCGCAAGCGCGAGGACGCGAAGCTCGACGCCTTCCTCTCGGGCTGGGAGGAGCGCCTGCGCGCCCGCGAGGACGCGATCCGCGCGACCGCGGTCGCCGCGGGCGACGACCCCGACCGGGCGATCCGCCCGGCCACCCCGGGTCTCGCCGGGCGCGTCGGCCACGGCGTGGCCTCCGCCGCCGGCACCGTCGGGGAGTGGCTGGACCGCCGGCTGGCTTCGCGGTAGGCCCTACGCCGCGTCGATGCGCTCCTGGGAGCGCTCGATGTCCGCGCGCAGGCGGGCGAGGGCCTGGCGGATGATCCGCGAGACCTGCATCTGGGAAACCCCCACGCGCTTGGAGATCTCGGTCTGCGTGAGGTCCTCGGCGAAGCGCAGGCGCAGCACCTCGCGGTCGCGCTCGGAGAGGACGTCGAAGGCGTCGTCGAGCAGGACCCGCATCTCGGCCAGGCGGATGTCGGGGTCGCGGGCGCCGATCGAGTCGGCCAGCGTGACGTCCTCGCCGGTGGGCTCGTCCAGCGAGCGCGGGCGGCGGGCGTCCTGGCTCTGGATCGTGGCCAGCACCTCCTCGAACGGCCGGGCGACCTCGTCGGCGAGCTCCTGCACGGTCGGCGAGCGGCCTTCGGAGGTGGTCAGCTTGTCGCGCGCCTTGGCGATCTCGATCTGCAGCTCCTGCATCCCGCGCGGGACGCGCATCGCCCACGTCTTGTCGCGGAAGTGGCGCTTGATCTCGCCCAGCACGGTCGGCGTGGCGTAGGAGGAGAAGCGCACCTCGCGCGTGAGGTCGAAGCCCTCGATCGCCTTCATGATCCCGATGCACGCCACCTGGACGAGATCTTCCAGCGGCTCGCCCCGTCCGGTGTAGCGGCTGGCCAGCGCGCGGCCCAAGGGGACCATCTCCTCGGCCAGCGTGTCTCGCGCCCGGGTGTCGCCACGCTCGTGGTAGCGGACCAGCAGCTCCCGCTCACGGTCGGCCGCGTTGCTGCTCACCCCGGGGTTCTCCACCGCGTGAAGAATCTCACACCAGGCGCCGGTCGAGCACGCTCTCCAGACGCGGCTCGTCCGCGTCTCCGCATGTCCGGTCGATCCGCAGCACCGCCCGGCGGCCGTCGAGGTCCAATGTGGCGATCTGGTTGTCGAACCACGGACCGCCTCCCTCCAGCTCCCAGCGCACCGGCGCGGGCGCCACGCCGGCCGACCGCGCCAGGGCCCGGCCGGCCCGGGCGACCATGCGCGAGCCGCCCAGCCGGATGACCCGCCGCTCGCGGGCGTCGAGCGGGTTGCGCAGCGGCGAGCAGACGGCCTGGTAGACCCGGCTGTCGGACTCGGACCCCGACCCGAACCGCACCCGGGCCAGGTAGGCATGGTGCACGTCGCCGGAGAGCAGCACGATCGAGCCGGGGGCGCGCGGGGCGCTCGCCACGCGCTCCAGCAGCGCGACGAGCCGCTCGAAGGATCCTCGGAACGCCGCCCAGTGCTCGAGATCCAGCGCCTGGCGGATGCGCTCGCCGACCCGTGCCGCCGCGCGGCCCCACGCGCCGTCGCACACCGCTTCGCTCCAGGCCTCGACCTCGTGCATCGCGCAGCCCAGGAACGCCGGGAGCGAGGTCCCCAGGAGGAGATGGTCGAAGTCGCCCGACGCGTGCTCCTCGACCCAGCCCCACTCGTCCTCGTCGAGCATCGAGCGCGCGCCGGGCTCGAGCACACGGCCGGCGCGCGAGTCGATGACCAGCAGGCGGGTGCGGCCGAGGTCGCGGTGGTAGCTCCAGCGCGTGCCCGCCGCCTCGCGGTCGGCGCAGAAGGCGAACTCGCGCAGGATCGGCCCGGCGTCGCCCTCGGCGGCACGGACGCGCTCGTACAGCGAGTCCTCCTCGAGCTCCGAGCGCGGCAGGTTGCCCAGGTGCTGGTAGATCCAGTAGCTCATGAAGCCGCCGACGATCCGCTCGTCCCACCAGCCCTTGGCCCGGCTGTCGGCCACCCACGAGCGCGAGATGTTCCAGTCGTCGTGGACGTCGTGGTCGTCGAAGATCATCGCGGTGGGGATCGTGGACAGCAGCCACCGCACGGCGGGGACCGTCCACGAGTCGAGGTACAGGTGCGTGTACTCCTCGAAGTCGGCGACCTCGTAGCCCGGAGCCACCGCGGGGTCACGGCGGGCCGCGATGTAGGCGCGCGTGCCCGGCGACGCCTCGTCGGCGTAGACCTGGTCGCCCAGCAGCAGCAGGAGGTCGGGCCGCGCGGCGTCGGGGTCGCGGATCAGGCGGTGGGCCAGCGCGAGCAGCGCGTCGAGCTCGCGGCCCTGGTCGTCGGCGTCCTTGGTCAGCGACCACGGCGGCTCGTGCGGGACGCTGACCCGGCACGAGCCGAAGCTCACGCGCATCGGCCCGGGGCCGCCCAGCGTGCGGATCTCCGGGGCCGGGAACGTGTCGCCGGGCGGCGGCCACGCGGGCTCGCCGTCGAGCTCGACCGTGTAGGCGCGGCGCGAACCGGGCTCGAGCCCGTCGACGCAGACCAGCGCGTAGTGGTGCCCCTCCACCTCGAAGGTCGGCGCGGTGGTGTCGCAGATCCCGACGGTGGCCGGGACGTCGGTCTCCACCCAGACCGTGGCGTCACGCTCGCCGACGTGGCGCAGAACCGGCCCCAGGACGAGGCGCGCGGGCACCCGATCAGCCGCGCTCGAGGGGAGCCATCGTGAGCCCGGCGCCCTGCAGCTGGTCCCAGTAGAGCTCCGCGGGCTCGCGCTGGCCGGTCCACACCACGGCCAGGCCGCTGCTGTGGATCCGGTCGGCCAGCCGGTAGCCGGCGTCCACGGTGATGCCGGGGATGAAGCGCGCCAGCGTGCGCGCCACGTGGTCGAAGGTGTTGTGGTCGTCGTTGCGCACGATGACGCGCCAGTTGCCGCCCAGGCCCGATCCGGGCCCGTCGGTGCGGGGCTTCTCGACGGTCTGGCTCATCCCGGGGCAGGATACGAATGCCCGCCCCGTGCCGCCAGCGGCTCGGGTGGCTCGTGACGCTGCCTCGAGCCTCGCGGTTCGTTGGCGAAGGGCCGCCGTTCGTGTCGGTCTTGGCGCATGGTGGCCGGGGTTTGGGCGCGGCCGGCCGCGTTCTTCGGGGGGTGTGCTCCCTGGACCCCGATATACGAGGTCAAGGGAGCACACCCCCTAGCCCGGCCACGACCCCCCGCCGGCACCCGCCTCGACCCAGCGCGAAGCCGCCCGCCTCCACGCCCTGCTCGCGACGCGCGGAGCGGTCAGCAGGCCTGCTCGCGCCGGCTCCAGTACCGGTCCAGGCCGAGCCACTGGTCGGCGGGGGGCATCGCCTGGGCGAACGCGGCGGCCGCCGGGGGTTCCATCGCGGCGCTCCATGCGGCGGTGAGCGCCAGCGCGTAGGCGTCCCGATCGACCGCGCGGGCCAGCGCGGCCCAGTGCTCCAGCGCGCGGCGCAGGCGAGCGAGGTGCGACGCGACGTCGTCGTAGGCGCCGAAGTGCGTCACGGCGATCGTCGCGGGCTGCCAGGCCTCGATGGTGTCCAGCGACTCGCGCCACGCCTCCAGGTCGACGTCCGGGGGCGGGGTCGGTGGCATGACCAGACCCCCCTCCGTCAGCCGCACGCCGCAGGTGTCGCCCGCGAACACCCAGCCGCTCTCGCGGTGGCGGTAGGAGACGTGGTGGGACGCGTGGCCGGGCGTGTAGGCCACGTCGAAGCCGTCGACCGACTCGCCCCCGCGCAGCACGCGCAGGTTGGACTCGGGGATCGGCACGACCTCGCCCCACAGGCGCTCGAAGTCCTCGCCGTACAGCCGCCGCGCGGACGCGACGAGCCGCTCCGGGTCGGCCAGGTGCCGCGCCCCGCGCTCGTGGACCCAGACCTCCAGGTCCGGCCAGCGGCGCACGAGCGCGCCCGCCGCGCCGGCGTGGTCGAAGTGGATGTGCGTCAGCGCCAGCGCCCGCGGGCGCTCGTCGCCCAGCGCCTCCAGCAGCGTCCCCACACAGGACTCGGGTCCCGGATCGACCAGCACGTCGCCGACCTGCCAGCAGCAGATGACCCGCTCCCGGCCGAGGTGACGGACGTCGATGGGGCGCATCGGCCCATACAATCACGCTCCATGGGCGAGACCCCCGCTCACCGCCTCGCGCAGCCCGACCGGCCGTGGATGATGCGCACCTACGCCGGGCACTCGACGGCGCGCAAGTCCAACGAGCTGTTCCGGGGGAACCTGGCCAAGGGCCAGACGGGCCTGTCGGTGGCCTTCGACCTGCCCACCCAGACCGGCTACGACCCCGACCACGAGCTGGCCCGCGGCGAGGTCGGCAAGGTCGGCGTGCCGATCGCCCACAAGGGCGACATGCACGCGCTGATGGACGGCATCCCGCTGGACGAGATGAACACGTCGATGACGATCAACGCCACCGCGGCCTGGCTGCTGGCGCTGTACGTCGTCACCGCCGAGGAGAACGGGATCGATCCCGCGGTCCTCCAGGGCACGACGCAGAACGACATCATCAAGGAGTTCCTGGCCCGCGGGACCTACGCGTTCCCGCCCGCCCCCTCCATGCGGCTGATCGCCGACCTCGTCGCCTACACGGTCACGGAGGTGCCCCGCTGGAACCCCGTGAACATCTGCTCCTACCACCTCCAGGAGGCCGGAGCCACGCCCGTCCAGGAGATCGCCTACGCGATGGCCAACGCGATCGCGGTGCTCGAGGCGGTCCGCGAGCGCGTTCCCCAGGACCTCATGGGCCAGGTGTTCAGCCGCATCTCGTTCTTCGTCAACGCCGGCGTGCGGTTCGTCGAGGAGAGCGCCAAGCTGCGCGCGATGTCGGTCCTGTGGGCCGAGATCGGCCGCGAGCGCTTCGGGGTCCAGAACCCCAAGGAGCTGCGCTTCCGCTACGGCGTCCAGGTCAACTCGCTGGGGCTGACCGAGTCCCAGCCGGAGAACAACGTCCAGCGCATCGTACTCGAGGCGCTCGGCGTGACGCTCGGGCGCAACGCCCGGGCCCGGGCGGTCCAGCTGCCGGCCTGGAACGAGGCGCTGGGGCTCCCGCGCCCGTGGGACCAGCAGTGGTCGCTGCGCATCCAGCAGATCCTGGCCTACGAGACCGACCTGCTCGAGTACCCCGACATCTTCGAGGGCTCTGTGGTCATGGACGGCCTGGTCGGCGAGCTGCTGGAGGGCGCGCGCGCCGAGATGGCGATCGTCGAGGAGCACGGCGGCGCGGTGGAGGCCGTGGCGTACATGAAGGCGGCGCTGGTGGACTCGCACCGCGAGCGCATCCGCCGCATCGAGTCCGGCGAGCTCACCGTCGTCGGCCAGAACGCGTTCACGGAGACCGAGCCCTCCCCGCTGGCCCAGGGCGAGGACGGCGGGATCCTCACCGTGGACCCCGGCACCGAGGCCGAGCAGATCCGGGCCGTTCAGGCGTGGCGGACGCAGCGCGACCAGGACGCCGTGGACCGCGCGCTCGTGGAGCTGCGCCGGGTCGCCGCGGCCACCGAGGAGAACATCATGGCCGCGACGATCGCCGCCGCGCGCGCGGGCGCGACCACCGGCGAGTGGGCGCAGGCGCTGCGCGACTGCGTGGGCGAGTACCGCGCGCCCACCGGCGTCGGGGAGGCCAGCGCCGGGCCCGTCGGCGGGGACACCGAGCTCGAGGAGATCCGCGACGAGGTCGAGCGGGTCGCCGACGCGCTGGGACGCCGGATCAAGATCCTCGTCGGCAAGCCGGGCCTGGACGGCCACTCCAACGGAGCCGAGCAGATCGCCGTCCGGGCGCGCGACGTGGGGATGGACGTCGTCTACGAGGGCATCCGCCTGACCCCCAGCCAGATCGTGACCAGCGCGCTGCAGGAGGGCGTCCACGTCGTGGGGCTGTCGATCCTGTCGGGGTCGCACCGCGAGCTGATCCCCGCGATCGTGGACGGCCTGGCCGGGGCCGGCGTCGACGCGCCCGTGGTGGTCGGCGGGATCATCCCCGAGGCCGACATCGAGGCGCTGACGGCCGCCGGCGTCGCCGCGGTCTACACGCCCAAGGACTTCGACCTCACGCGCATCATGCGCGACATCGTCGCGCTCGTGGCCGAGCGCCACGGGGTCGCGGCCGGAGCCTGAGCGCGCCGGCGATGACCGCGGGCACCGGCGCCGAGCTGGCCGCCCGCCTGCGCGACGGCGACCTGAGCGCCGCGCCGGCGGTGCTGAACCTGGTGGAGAGCCGGGCGGCCGGGGACCGCGAGGAGATCGCCGCGCTGCTGGAGGGGGTCTCCCCCGCCGCGCTGGGCGGCGAGGCCCCCGCCCACGTGGTCGGCGTCACCGGCCCGCCCGGCGCCGGCAAGTCCTCGCTGCTGGCCGAGCTGGTCCGGGCCTGGCGCGGCGACGGCCGCTCGGTCGCGGTGCTCGCCGTCGACCCGTCCTCCACGCGCAGCGGCGGCGCGCTGCTGGGCGACCGCGCGCGGATCGCGGGCGACGCCTCGGACCGCGACGTCTTCGTGCGCTCGGCGGCGGCGGGCGGGCGCCTGGGCGGCCTGGCGCCCTCGACGCGCGCGGCGGCGCACGCCCTGGCGGCGGCGTTCGACGTCGTCGTCGTCGAGACGGTCGGCGTCGGCCAGTCGGAGACCGAGGTCGCGGAGGTGGCCGATACCGTGGCGGTGATCGTGCAGCCCGGCTCCGGCGACGTCCTGCAGTTCCTGAAGTCGGGGATCATGGAGATCCCCGACGTGCTCGTCGTGACGAAGTCCGACCTCGGGCAGATCGCGCAGCGCGCGCGCCGCGACCTCACCGCGGCCCTGCGGTCGCTGGGGGCCGCCGCGACGCGCGTGGTCGCCGTGTCCTCGCTGCCGCCCGCGACCGGCGTGGACGACCTCGTCGCGGCGCTGGACGAGCACCGCGCCGGCCTCGACGTGCCCGCGCGCCGACTGGCTGCCCGGCGCGCCGGCGCGGTCGCGGACTTCGGGGCCGAGCACGGCGAGCGCGGACTGCGGGCGCTGGGCGGGCGCCGCGCGGCCCTGCGGCTCCTGGATGGCGAGGACGCGGCGCTGGACGTGCCGGCGCTGACCCGGGCGCTCGAGCGGGCGGCGGCGGCGTGAGCCCGAAGCCCGCGCCCGAGCGCGAGCCCGCCGCGGCCGCGCGCCGCCCGGACTGGCGCGTCGACCTGGCGATCATGCTCGGCGCATTCGCTCTGGTCTCGGTCGTCGCCGAGCTCGCCGGCGCGCCCAACCTCGGCACCGCGCTGTCGTTCGGCCAGATCGCCTTCGCGCTGGCGGCGGTCTACGTGCTGCTGCGGCGCTGAGCACGCGCGGGCCGCGTGCCGGGCTGCAGCGGCAGCTCGCGATACGCGTCGTTGCGTGCCCGCACGCAGACCCGCCCCAGGTCACCGCCGCGCAGCGCTCGGCAGAAGGCCTCGGTCTGCGATGCGCCCCCGGTCAGGTCACGCAGGGTGACGCGCACGACGCCGATCACGCACTCGCGGCGGGCGCGGCGGCCGGGTCCCAGGAGACACAGGCGCCGGCGCGACTCGGCCCGGGCGCGCGCCTCGAACAGCTGCTTGGCCGCGCCGGTGGCGATGTCGCCGCCCAGGCCGCGGTAGCACGCTGCGCGGAAGCGGCGGTCGGTGCGCGAGCACAGCCGGAAGACCTCGGCGAAGTCGCTGTCGGTCACGTGCAGCGCGTACGTGGTCTGCTTGTCGAAGCAGGGCCCTCGGTAGCGCCGGGCGACGGCGGTGCACGGATACAGGGGCTCACGGGGGCGCAGCGCCGTCGGAGGCCGCTCGGTGTTGCCGATCGCCGACAGGTTCTCCATGAACACGCCGCCGTAGCAGTGGTGGCGCTCCCACCCGCTCGTGAGCACGTCGCAGCCGCGCAGCGAGGCGAACACGTCGCTGCGGAAGGACCCCATGAAGCCGTGGCCCATGCCGTGGGCGCAGTTGTAGTGGTCGGCCGAGCCGCGCCGGCGCTCGCGGAGGTCGGCGCAGACGCTCATCGCCCGGTCGAGCACGCGGCCGCGGCCGATCCTCGCCATCACGGCCTCCACCACGCCGTGGTAGTAGCCCGACGAGCACAGCGCCTCGCCGTCCGCGAACGCGCGGATGCCGTCGATGACCCCGGCGGCCCGCCCGACGCGGTGGGTGAGCTGGTGGCACGCGGCGCGCACGTAGCCGTTGCGCGCGCGGTGCCGCGCGAGGTCGCGGAGGGCCGGCGCCGCGCCGCGGGCGCGCACGAGCGCCACAAAGCGCCGCTCGAAGCACTCGAAGTCCAGGGCGGCCGCGCGTTCGCAGGCGACGATCCGGGGGGTCTCCGCGCCGCCGCCGCCGGCCGACAACGCCACGCCGCCCCCCGCCGCCAGGACGACCACCGCGAGGACGACCGCCCGGCGTCTCATTCCGGATAAGTCCGCTTCGCGGCGATCGTGTCCCGGCATCCGGACCGTAGGTCCCGCGACACCGCGCCGCAGAACGCGGTGGCGCGCTCGACGTCGTGGTCGTAGTTGATGAGTGCCCGCGCCGCTCCGGCGATGCAGTGGGCCCGGTCGGCGCGCGTATCCCCGAGCGCGCAAGCCCCGGCGGTGAGCCGCCGCGCGTCGCGATCGGCGAAGACCTGCTTGAGGAAGTGCACCGCCACGCTGGTGCCCAGGCCCTCGGCGCACGGCCCGCGGAACGCCGGCCCGACGCCGGAGCACAGCGCGAACACCGCGCCCACGTCGCCGTCACGCGCATACAGCGCGTAGCCGGTCTGCTTCTTGAGGCACATCGCGCGGTACCGGCCGGCGACGTCTTGGCACGGGTACAGCGGGTCGCGGGGACGCAGGTACTTCGACCGCTCCAGAGCCATCACGTTCTGCATGAAGACCCCGCCGTAACAGGAGCGCTGCTCCCAGGAGTCTGCGAGCGTGTCGCAGGTCTCGAGCGCCTCGGGCACCTCGCCGCGCAGCGCGAGCAGGAACCCGTGGCCGATGCCGTGCGCGCAGTTGCGGTGATAGATCGAGTGGCGGGCGTGGCCGCCCAGGTCTGCGCACACGGTGTCGCCCTCCGCGACGAACCGGTCGGCGCCCAGGTCGACGACGAGCATCTCGGTCACGCCGTGGAAGTAGCCGGCCGAGCAGAATGGGTCGCCGCGCGCGTACACGTCTGACAGCGTCGTCCCGTAGCGCTCCACGGCGGCGTGACCGATCTCGTGCACGATCGGGTGACACGCCGCCCGCACGAAGCCGCGGCGCTCGTAGTCGCGCTTGAGCGCCGAGAACGCCGCGGGCACGCCCCTGGTGCGCACGATCGCCCCGTACCGGCGCAGCTGGCAGCGCAGGTCGAGGGCCGCGGTCCCCGCGCACGCCGGCACCGCGGCGCGGGCGTCCGCGCCGCGCGACGACGACCCCGAGCCCCACAGCAGGCTCGCCCCGGCCGCGGCGCCGACCGCCAGTGCCATGGCGAGGACGAGCCGCCTCCTCAGCACTTCTTGTCGAGCCCGATGATGTTCACGCTTCCCGTGCCCGCCCTGACGCTCCCGCCGCGGCCCAGCCAGTGGCTGCCCCCCGGGGCGATCACCGCCGTGTACTCCCCCGGGACCTGGTTGACCCGCTTGTACTTGCCGTAGTCGCTGGGCAAGCCGCGGGCGGTGAGCTGCGCCGGCGTGGCGAGCGACAGGCTCTGGACGGAGAACTCCACCTTCTCGTCGTCGGCGGTGGTGATCGTGCCCGAGGTCCGCCCGCCGCGGTCGGCCTTGGCCTCGAGCTTGTTGCCGTCGATCGAGGTTCCCGTGTACTCGAGGTCCCGGTTGAGCGTCACCTCGTAGATGCCCGCCCCGTCGATCGCCGGGTAGGCTGCGAACTGCGACCGCTTGCCGCTCTCGCCCTTGAACGAGCCCTGGATCCGGCCGTCGGCGACGTACTCCAGGACGAGCTCCTCGTCGCCGCCGACCGACGTCAGCTTCGAGTTGGCGCCCGGCCGGGTCGTCGCCTCCGTGTCGACCGGAGCGCTGAACCACACGGCCATGCCCTCCGGCTCGCTGCGGCCGTCGCAGACGTACGCGCGGACCTTGCTCATCCCGCTCGAGTCCGGACGGTCGACCTCGATCGCGACGGCCACGGGGTCGCCGGTGCCCAGCAACCAGCCGAAGTAGGTCTTCGCCTTGTCGGCCTTGTCATTGCTGTCGTCGTCGTCACCTCCGCACGCGGCCAGCAGCGCCGCGCACAGCGCGGTGGCGACGACGATCGTGATGCGTCGCATCTCCCCTCCTTACATGGCGCGGCGGCTGCCGCCGGGTTTCTTGAGATGACATTTGAAGTCCAGTCCCGCGGCGGCGGCGGCGACGCCGCCGCTCGCGCTGCCCGTCTGCTGGGCGAGCAGCTCGCGATAGGCCTTCTCGCCGGCACGCAGGCAGGCCGCGTGCTCCGGCTGGGTCGCCTGCGCCTCCAGCGCGGCGCAGAATGCGTCAAGCTGAGCGGGGCCGCCCTCGAGGTCCTGCAGGATCACGCCGACGGCGCCGGTCACGCAGTCCGAGCGGGCCCGGGAGCCGCCGGCGAGCAGGCAGAGGCGGCGCCGCGCGCGCGCCTGCTCGCGCCTGGTGGCGCCGTCCTTGGTCTCCGCGGCGACGTCGCCCCCCAGGCCGCGGTGGCAGGCGCCGCGGAAGGCGCGCTCGGTCCCGGCGCACAGGCGGAAGACCGCGTCGAAGTCGCCGTCGTTGACGAACAGGGCGTACGTGGTCTGGCGCTCGTAGCAGGAACCCCGGTAGCGCCGCCCGACCGCGTTGCACGGGTACAGCGGCTGGTCCGGGCGCAACGAGCGGGCGCGCCTGCGGCCCACCGTCGCGTGGTTCTCCATGAAGACGCCGCTGTAGCAGCCGTCGCGCTCCCGCGCGGAGCGCAGCCCGTCGCAGCCGTTCAGCGAGGCGTTGATGCGGCGGTCCAGGATGCCCATGAAGCCGTGGCCCATGCCGTGCACGCAGTCCGACCGCGCGGCGGAGCGCCGCCCGCGCGCGCCCAGCGGCGCGCACACCGCCTCCGCGCGGTGCACCGCCGGGCCGGCGCCGAGCTTGGCCATCACCGCCTCGACGACGCCGTGGTAATAGCCGGAGCCGCACACGGGGTCGCCGGCCGCGAAGGCGCCGATGCCGCCGGCCGCGCCCGCGGCCCGGCCGATGCGATGCGTGAGCTGGTGGCACGCCGCGCGCACGTAGCCGCCGTCCCTCATGCCGTCGGCGAGATCGCGCAGCGCGGACGCTGCGCCCTCCGACGCGCGGATCTGCAGCGCCCGGCGCTCGTGGCAGCGGAAGTCCAGAGCGTCGGCCCCCGTGCATGCCTCGGGTGCGCTGCCTGCCGGTCCGCCCGCGACAAGCGCGATGACTACGAGCACCGCTCCGGCGGCGATCGCGGCGCAGGCCAGCCGCACGCGCCGGCTCATCCGGTGCTCGCCTTCGGCAATGAAACGTGGCGCCGGGCCCGCCTCTCCGCCCCGAGGCAGGCGGAGCGGTCCGCGCTCGCGCGCTCGAGCGAGCGGCACAGCGCGCGCGCCTGGACGTCACCGTCGACGTAGTCGCGGTACATGTTGCGCACGGCGCCCTCGATGCATGCGGTCCGGGCCTCGCGGTCGCGTCCCAGCGCGCACAGCCGCGCGATGGTCTGCCTCCGCGCCGGGGGCGACGTCACGAACTTGCTGTGCTGGAGCACGTCGCCGCCCAGTCCCCGGTAGCAGGCCTGCCGGGCCTCGCGGACGCGCCGGGCGCACAGGCCGAACACGCCGTGGAAGTCGCCGTCGGCGACGTACAGCGCGTAGGTGATCTGCCAGTCGTAGCACTGCTCCCAGTACCGCGGTGGAAGGGCGGTGCAGGGATAAAGCGGCTGCTCGGCGCGCAGCGCTCGCGGCGGACGGGACGGGTTGTCGATGGCCGAGACGTTCTCCATGAAGACGCCGCCCGAGCACTCGTCCTGCTCCCAGCGGTCGCTCAGCGCGCGGCAGCCGCGCAGCGAGCGGAACACGTCGCTGGCGAAGACCTCCATGTAGCCGTGGCCCATCCCGTGGACGCAGTTGTAGTGCTCGGCCGAGCGGCGGTCGGCCGAGCGGATGCCGGCGCAGATCGCGCCCGCGTCGCGGACCGAGTCGCGCGCCCCGGCCCGCCCCATCACCGCCTGGAGCACCCCGTGGTAATAGCCCGACGCGCACACCGACTGCCCGTCGCCGAGCGCGTCGATCCCGCGCAGCGATCCGGCGGCGCGGCCGATGCGGTGCGTGAGCTGGTGGCAGGCCGCCCGGACGTAGCCGTTGCGGCGCTGGTCAGCAGCGAGCTCGCGCAGCGCCGCGCGCGCGCCGTCGCGCCGGGTCAGCTGCTCGTAGCGCCGCTCGTGGCAGGCGAAGTCGATCGCGGCCGCCCCGGTGCACGCGGTGACTGCCGGTTCGGAGGCGTCCCCGGGGGTGGAGACCGCGACGATCCCCCAGCCGGCGACTCCCGCCGCCGTCGCCAGTGCCAGCCTCCCGATGATGGAGCTTCCGGGCACGTCGACCCTCCGGCTCCACTATCTCCCATCACAGCGCGCACATCAACACTCGGAATTGCGGTCCGCGCTGACGGTCCCGCGCGCGCTGCCGGCCGGCCGTCAGTCGATGACGACCCCCAGCACGATCCGGGCCACGCGACGGCGCGAGTCCAGATGGAAGTCGGTCACGGTGCGCCCGGCGGAGAACCGGCCGACGAAGCACGAGCGCGAGTCCGGGCCGGGCAGGCGGAAGGTCTGGCAGCGCACGCCGGGGACCCCCCGGCGCACGGTGCGCTCGCTCGATCCCACCCCGACCCGGCCGGCCGTCCGCACGACGCCGTGGCGGGTGAACAGCGACGTCACCTGCTGGCCGCGCTCGCCGCTGCGAAACGTCACGTGGAGCTTGGGCCGGGAGAAGTACAGCGTGGTCGTGCGCCCGAAGGGATCGTGGGCGGTCCGGGTCTCGGTCGGGGCGCCGAGCACGGCGCGGACCTCCTCGCGGGTCATCTGCAGGCGCACGCCCGCCATCGAGCGCTGGGGCTCGAGCACGGTCGGCGCGTCGTCTTGCGCGTGCGCCGGCGCCGCCGGGAGGGCGAGGGCGAGCGTGAGCCCGGCCAGCGCGACGCGGCGCGGGATCGCACCCGGCCCACCCCGGCCGCTCTCCCCGCTCACGGCGCGGTCGTCGTCGGGGGCTGGGGCTGCGGGGAGGCCAGCGAGGCGATGCGCCAGTCGTCGTCCTCCTTGACGAGCTTGACGGTGTCCGACGAGGGCGGCTGGCCGGCGGCCGCGGTGTTCACCCGCGCCAGCGCCTCGTTCCCGGCGACCTCCACCGCGTTCACCTCGAGCGTCGGGTTGCGGACCTCACCCAGGCTCGTGCGCAGGCCCACCTCGCACGGAAGCCCGACCCCGCGCAGTCGCGAGGCGAAGGTGGACGCGAGCACGTCGTCGCAGATCGCGTGGTAGTCCTTCTCGGCCGCCGCCGTCTCGAAGCGCTCGAGCGTCTCGCGGATCTGCTCCTGGTCGCTCTGCCCGCAGGCGCTGAGCCCGAGCGCGACGGCGGCCAGGAGGGCGAGGGCGGGGCGGCGCACGCCCGGCACCCTATGACGCGACCGGCTCAGGCGTCGAGCACGACGTCTCCCTCGGGCACCGCGCAACACAGCAGCGCGCTGCCCGGAGGGGGCGGGTCCAGGGGCTCCGGGTCGTGCCGGACCGAGCCCGAGATCACGCCGGCGACGCAGCTGTGGCAAGAGCCGATGCGACAGGCGGAGGCCGCGGGCACCGCGCTGGCCTCGGCCAGGTCCAGGAGGCTCGTGCAGGTCGCGTCCCAGGCCGCCGTGACCCCGGACCGGGAGAACGCGACGGACGGGCCGTCGCCGGCCGCGACCGGAGTCCGCGCTCCGGCCGGCCGTGCGGGCGGCGGTCCCCCGAAGCTCTCGCTCCGGATGCTGCCCGGCGCCACGCCGCGCGCGATGAGGTCGGCGGTCAGCTCGGACACGAAGCCCGACGGCCCGCACAGGCAGAACCGGGCGTCCGTGGGGACGCCGAGCGCCATGACGGCCTCGGCGGTCAGCCGGCCGGCCGCGTCGTAGTCGCGCCCGAGGACGTCGCGCGCAAGCGGCCGGCTGTAGCGCACGTGGCTGCGTCCCCGCGCAAGGCGCGCGACGTGGCCCCGGACCTCGCTGCGAAACGGGTGCTCGGCGCCGTTGCGCGCGCCGTGGATCCACCACACCTCCCGGTCGCTGCGCCGCTCGGCGCAGGCCTCGAGCATCGCCAGCACCGGCGTCACGCCGATCCCGGCGCTGATCAGGACCACGGGCTCGGTGCCGTCGCCCAGGACGAACCGTCCGCTCGGTCCGGTGAGCTCGAGCACGTCGCCGACCGCCACCGCGCCGTGCATGTGCTCGCTGACCCGGCCGCCCGGCTCGCGCTTGACGCTGATCCGATACCCCGCCGGCTGCGCGCTCCCGGAGAGCGAGTAGCTGCGCAGCCGGCGCTCGCCGCCCGGGAGATCGACCCGCAGGGTGACGAACTGGCCCGGCTCGGACGGCGCGACCGCCCCGCGCTTCTCCGGCACCAGCACGAACGACGTGACCGTGGCGCTCTCGGGCCGCACGTCGGCGACCCGGAAGCGACGGAACGCGGGACCGGTCGCCGGGGTGAGGATCCGCATCAGGAAGAGGAACAGGATCGGCGCGCCGGTGGCGACGAGCAGCACCCGCATCCAGGGCTCCGCCGCGTCGGTGCCCGCGCCCAGCGTGTGGGCCACCGACAGCACGTAGACGAGGATCGTGGCGCGGTGCAGCCTGCGCCACAGCCCGGGACCGATCCGGTGGCGGATCCAGTAGCTGAGGCCGAGGATCGCGGCCAGCCAGCCGCCGGTCACCCCGAGCCCGGTCCACAGCGGCTCGTGCTTGCTGGTGAACGGGAGCGCGATGTCGCCGATCGACGGGGACAGGAACTGGTCGCCGAGCAGCGTGATGCCGTGGACGGCGATCGCGACCAGCCCGATGAGCGCCGTCTGCTGGTGCACCGACATCAGGGTCCGCGCGAGGGCGGGGCGCCCGGACACGCGGCCGGCCATGGCCAGCCCCACGCCGACCGAGACCGAGATGCACAGCAGCGCCACGACGCCCGCCGCGCGCGAGGCCAGCCACCAGCCGAACTCCCCGGGATCGGGGCCGGTCATCGCCCTGGCTCCGGCAACGGCCCGATGGCTTCGACCTCGCCGCCCGCATGGACGACGAGCCCGCCTCGCGTGGCGAGCACCGCGCGGGCGCCGGCCGGCCCGCGCAGCAGCGCCACCTTGGCCAGCGTCTCGGCCTCCAGCGTGGTGGGCGCGAGGGCGGTGGCGCTCAGCAGGCCCGTCCAGGCGGGCCCGCCGGTGCTCGGGTCCAGCAGGTGGTGGGCGCGCTCGCCGTGGCGCCCGCGCCACGCCCGGGCGACGATGCTCGACGTCGCGACGGCCCCGCCGACGAGGCGCAGCCGCGCGGCGGGGCGCGGGAGCAGCGGGTGCGCGACCTCGACGTCGCGGGCGCCGCCGACGCGCAGGTCGCCGCCGCAGTCGACGACCCACCCCCGGAGCCCGTCGAGGTGGCGGGCGACGCGATCGGCCGCGTGCCCCTTCCCCGAGCCGCCCAGGTCCAGGCGCAGGCCCACCGGACGCGCGATCGTCCCGGCGCGATCGTCGACGCGCACCGCGCGCCAGCGCCGAGCGGGATCGGCCGCCGCGGGGCGTGGCGGGCCCGACGGCGGGGGCACCGCCGCGCCCGGTCGGAACGACCGGTCGTAGCCGGCCGCCTCGAGCGCGTCGAGCAGGCACGGGTCGACCAGGCCGTCGCTGTGGCGCGCCGCCCACAGGCCCGCGCGAACGGCCGAGCGCAACAGGCCGGACGCGGGCACGACCGGGCGCGGGTCCGCGTTGAGCGCGCACAGCTCCGACCCCGGCTCGAAGCGCGACAGGCCCCCGTGGTAGGCCAGGATCTCGTCGCGCGCGCGGGCCACCGCGCCGCGCGCGCCGGCGCCCGCGGCGATCAGGCGCACGTCGGTGCCGAGCGCGCGAAACGTCTCGTCCGCCGTGGTGCGGGCGCGCCCGATGACGACGCGCGGCCTCTGGGCGAGGGCGGTCATGAGGCGCGGCTCACGACGGGGGCCGGAGCCGGCGCGGCGGCGGGCGCGGACGGGGCGGCAGGCGCCGAGGCCTGAGGCGCGGCCGCCCCGCCGCCGGCCGCCGCGCCCGCGGTCGCGGCGGTGGCGCTCGAGCGGCTCCCACCGGCCTCGACGATGCGCCGCACGATCACGCGGCGCACGATCACCTGGCGCGCCGGCCTCGCGGCCTGCGACTGGTGGCCCGCGCCGATGGCCGGGTCGTTGCCCGCCCTGATCTGCAGCGCGAGGTAGAGGAGCACCACGCAGAACAGGGAGCCGGCGATGGCCAGGACGGGGACGCGAGGCCGGACGTCAGTCATGGTCGTCGCCGCCGCGATCGTCGCCGCCGCCGTGACGGTCGTCGGCCGCGTCGTCGTCGCCGCCGCGATCGTCGTGCCCGGAGTCGCCACCCCGGCCCCCGCCGCGCCCCCGGCCCCGGCCGCGGCCATGGCCCGACCGGTCGTCGGCGCGATCCTCCGCGTCGTCGTGGTCGTCACGCGCGGGAGCGGCTGCACCCGCGGGCGCCGGTGCCGGCGCGGCGGCGGGAGCGGGAGCGGGAGCCGCAGCGGAAGCGGCTGCGCCGGTGCTGCCCGATCCGGCGGACGCCGCGGGACCCGAGGGCGCGGAGGCCCTGCGCGCCACGGAGATCGTGCGGCGCACGGTCTCGGTCCGGACCTCCGGGGCGGGGGCGGTGCCGGACGAGGCCGGCGCGGTCTCGCCGGGCCCGGCGCTCAGGGCCACGGCGGCGAGGACGCCGAGGGCGGCCAGGGTGCCCCCGGTGGCGATGGTCGTGCGGTTCAGAGACATGCGGGCAGGGTGGCCGCACGCCGCCCAACCACCGGACAAGCCAGCGTCAAGACTTGGCAAGGGCTTCCCTCGGCTCGTCCAAAACGCCTCCGCCGGCTCGTCCCGAGGCGCCCCGCCGGCGGGTCGTCATGCATCCGTAAGCGCGAGGTGCGAGAACCTTCTCTCCGGGATGGTCCTCCTGCTCGCCTTCGCCGTCGTCGCCGGCGCCGCCACGGCGGTGACGCCCTGCGTGCTGCCCGTGCTCCCCGCGCTGCTGTCGGCCAGCGGGACGGGCGGGCGCCGCCGCCCGCTGGGCATCGTCGCGGGCCTGACGCTGACCCACACGATCACGATCGTGGGGGTCGCCACCGTGGTGGACGGCGTCGGCTTCGCCGACGGCACGCTGCGCACGCTGGCCATCGCGGTGCTCGCCGTGTTCGGCCTCACGCTGCTCCTCCCCCGCGCCGGGCACTGGATCGAGGCGCGGCTGGCGGGGCTCTCCCGGCTGGGGCCGCGCTCGCGGGGCACCGGCTTCTGGTCGGGGCTGCCGGTCGGCGGCGCCCTGGGCTTCGTCTACGCGCCGTGCGCCGGGCCGATCCTCGCCGCGGTGATCTCGGTCAGCGCGTCGCAGGGCACCACGACCGAGCTGATCGCCGTCGGCATCGCCTACGGGCTGGGCTCCGGCGTCGTGCTCCTGGGCCTCGCGCTCGGCGGCCGGAGCCTGCTGGACCGCGTGCGCGCCGCCGGGCGGGGCCCGGTGCTCCAGCGGGCGCTGGGCGGCGTGATGGTCGTCACCGCGGTGCTGATGTTCGCCGACGTGGACCTGCGCTTCCAGGAGGCGCTGGCCTCCGAGCTGCCCGGCTTCGTGACCAACCCGACGCGCGCGCTGGAGCGCTCGGACGCGGTCGAGGACCGCCTGGCCGACCTGCGCGGGACCTCGCGCTTCGACTCCGACGCCGAGCCCGAGCGCCCGGCGGCGCGAAACGCCAAGCCCGGGCTGCCCGGCGTGCAGACGCCCGAGCTGCCGATCCTTGGCCAGGCGCCCGAGTTCGTCGGCAACCAGGAGTGGTTCAACTCGCCGCCGCTCACGCTCCGGGGCCTGCGCGGCCGCGTGACGCTGATCGACTTCTGGACCTACACCTGCATCAACTGCCTGCGCACGCTGCCCTACCTCAAGGCGTGGGACGAGCGCTACCGCGCCCGCGGCCTGACGATCGTGGGCGTGCACACGCCCGAGTTCGCCTTCGAGCGCGACGCCGACAACGTGCGCGACGCCGTCAAGAGCAACGGGCTGCGCTACCCCGTCGCGCAGGACAACGAGTTCGCCACGTGGACGGCCTACGGCAACCAGTACTGGCCGGCGAAGTACCTCATCGACGCCGACGGCGTGGTGCGCTACACGCACTTCGGCGAGGGCGAGTACGAGGAGACCGAGGCCGCCATCCGGACCCTGCTGGCCGAGGCGGGCACGGACGACCTGGGCTCGGCGGCGCGGCCCGGCGCGACCGAGACCGCCGGCCGCGAGGCGACGCCCGAGACCTACCTGGGCGCCGCGCGCGCCAAGGGCTTCGTGCCGCGCGCGCCGAGCGTGGGCACCCGCGCCTACCGGCCGGCCGCGCCCGCGGCCCTGGGCCCGAGCCGCTTCACGCTGGGCGGTCGCTGGACGGTCACCGAGGAGTCCGCGCGCGCGGCGGGGGCCGCGACGCTGCGCGCCCGCGTCGTCGGCAAGGCGGTCTACCTCGTGCTCGCCTCCGCCGGCGACCGGCCCCGGCGCGTGCGCGTGCTGCTCGACGGCAAGCCGATCACCGCGGCCGACGCCGGCGCCGACGTGCGCGGCGGCGCCGTGACCGTCCGCCGCCAGCGCCTGTACCGCCTCGTGGAGCTCGACGGCACCGAGGAGCACGTGCTCACGCTGCGCTTCGACCGCGGCGTCAGCGCCTTCGCGTTCACGTTCGGCTAGGTGCTGCGCGCCTAGACTGGCGCGATGGAGCCGCCCGACCCGCCCCCGCAGACCTTCTACGAGGCGGTGGGGGGCGAGCCGACGTTCCGCCGGCTCGTCGCCCGCTTCTACGTCCAGGTCGCAAACGACGAGGTGCTACGGCCCATGTACCCCGAGGAGGATCTCGGTCCGGCCGAGGAGCGGCTGCGCCTGTTCCTGATCCAGTTCTTCGGCGGACCCCACACGTACGCCGAGCGACGCGGGTCCGCAGGTGGGCTCGGCATGCACCGGCGCCTCGAGATCACGGTCGACGAACGGGACGCATGGCTGCGCGCGATGCGGACCGCGCTGGACGAAACCCAGATCGCCGAGCCCTACCGCGCGCGGCTGTGGAGCCAGTTCGAGCTGACCGCGACGCGGCTCATCAACACGCCCCGCCGGCGGCGGCCCAAACCCGCGGCCACGCCTCAGGGCTCCTAAGATGCCCTTCATGGAGGGAGCCGAAGCCCGGTCCTGGTTGCGCTGCTACCGCTGCTGGTCCACGGACCTCGAGGTGCAGGTGCACTACGAGGGCATCCACAAGATCGACCCGGAGACCGGCGAGCGCGCGGAGGCCGTCGACGAGCTGCAGGAGGCCGTCGTGCAGTGCCTGGAGTGCATGCACGACCAGCCGCACCTCGGGTTCCACAACGGCCACGTCGAGCCGATCGAGGACCGCTGGGAGCGGATGATCGCCGGGATGCCGTTCGTGGCGTCCTGCACGGTCTCCGTGGACGCCGACGAGGTCGAGACCTGCTCGGGGCCCGAGGCGGGCGACGCACTGTCCTACGCCGCCTTCGGGGACCACGGCACCCGCGAGTTCTTCACCCACGTGCGCTTCCACAAGCACGAGGGGGAGAAGATCGTCGTGCACCTGCTCATCGAGCTGTACGCGCGCTCGGAGTCCGAGGCGCGCGAGGTGCTCGAGGAGGCCGCGCGCGGCGACCTCGCGCTCACGTCGCTGGCCGAGGAGGAGCGCCCTCCGACCGCGGCCGACGACGACCGCCACTGACGCACCGGCTCAGACCAGCTGGTCGGTGCGCACCACCGTCGCGAACTCGCCGTGCAGGTTCGTCGCCGTCACACGGGCGATCTCGGCGGCGCTGACGGGCGTCCCGTCGGGGGCGGCGCGGTCGAACGTGTGCGTCGCGTCGAGCGCGAAGAGCACGGTGTGGCCCAGGTTGCCGCCGACCCGGGCGGTCGTCTCGCAGCAGTGATTGGTGCTGATGCCACAGATCACGACGCCGTCCAGCCCCTGCTCGCGCAGCCAGCCGTCGAGGTCGGGCGCACCGTGGAAGGACGAGTTCACCGACTTGGCGACCAGCAGGTCCGGCGTGCCCGTCACGACGTCCTTGAAGGCGTTTCCCGGCTGGCCGGGGCGCAGCGGCGACCCCGCCTCGGTGGAGTCGTGGCGGACGAACACGACCGGGCGCCCTCGCGAGCGCCAGGCGTGCAGCAGCGCCGCGATGTTCGCCTCGCAGCCCGGGTTGTCGCGCGCCCCCCAGTACGCGCCGTCGTCGAGCCCCTGCTGCACGTCGACGACGAGCAGCGCCAGCCGGTCGAGGTCGGGGAGGTCGGCGTCGGGAACGTCCATCGGCCCAGGCTAGTGCCCGGCCCCGCCGCCGACCCCTAGGCTGCGCGGCCGGCCCCGGCCTGGTCCTCCGGCGCGCCGGCCAGCCGCCGGCGCACCTCGTCGGGATCGATGCGCAGCTCGCGCAGCGTCCGGGCGGCCCCGCCGTCCTCCTCGCGCAGCAGGGCCAGCAGCAGGTGCTCCACGCCGATGTAGCCCTGGCCGCGGTCGACCGCCTCGCGCAGCGACTGCTCGAGCACCGAGCGCGCGTAGTCGGTCATCGTGCGGTCGGCGTCCGATCCCTGCGGTGCGTCGGCGGCCACGAGCGTGGGCTGCGCGGCGACGCGCGCCTCGTCGAGCGTCAAACCGAGGTCGCGCAGCACGCGCGCCGCGCCATGCTCCCCGGAGCGCAGGACGCCCAGCAGCACGTGCTCGGTCCCGACCAGGGCGGAGCCGAGTCTCCGCGCCTCCTGGCGGGCGAGGCGGACGGCGAGGCGGGCCTGCCCGGTCACCAGCACGCTGTTGATCGGCGCGTGCTTGCGCTTCGTTGCGGTCGTGGTCCCCCGGTGGCGCTGATGCGCGGCTTGGCGTGAGATGCCGAGCGCCGCGGCGATCTGCTTCCAGGTCAACCCCTCCTGCAGGCAGCGACCGGCCTGATCGCCCTCGAGCTCGTGCAGCCGCGCGCGCAGCTCGGTGATGGCCCGCAGGGCGCCCTCGGGATCGGTCGCGCTCAGGGCGCGGCCCAGCAGCGCGCCGAGATCCTCGGGGTGCGTCATCGGCGGGGTGGTACCCGTCAATCGTTCTTGACAGTCCGTTTTTCGGTCCAGATCCGAGGGGACGCCAGGGACATGCGCAAGGTGATCCACAGACGCATCCGCCGCTCCGGCGGCGGTGTGAACCTCGCGGCCGACGTCGACGCGGTCATCGCGGTCAACGACGGCTCCGCACGTTCCCGACCCCCAGGAGGAGAGATGACCGACGACAGCCAGTTCAAGCCCCTCACCCGTGAGGAGCTGAGCGAGCTCGCGGGCGAGGAGCTGCCCGAGCGCGCGGCGATGTCGCTCGTGAACGCCAACGTGGCGATCCCGATCAACGCCGCCGTCGCGGCGAACGTGCTGTCCGACGGCGCGATCGCCTACGCCGACGCGGCACAGACCACGCCGATCGACCAGAGCAACAACGGCGGAGGCACGCCGTGACCGACCAGAGCCCGCAGTCCTACCAGCCGCTGACCCGCGAGGAGCTCAGCGAGCTCGCCGGCGAGGAGCTGCCCGAGCGCGCGGCGATGTCGCTCATCAACGCGAACGTCGCGGCGCCGGTGAACCTGGCGGTCGCGCTGAACGCGGCCTCCGACGGATCGGTGGCGTACGCCAACGCCACGCAGGACGTCGACATCGACCAGAGCAACTGAAAGCGAGCGTGACCATGCCCGAGAACACACCCCAGGAGTACCGGCCCCTGACCCGCGAGGAGCTCAGCGAGCTCGCCGGCGAGGAGCTGCCCGAGCGCGCGGCGATGTCGCTGATCAGCGCGAACGTGGCGGCGCCCGTCAACGCGGCGGTCGCCGCGAACGTCCTGTCGGACAACTCGGTCGCGTACGCCAACGCCACGCAGACCGTCGACATCGACCAGGGCAACTAGCCGGTCCATCGACACCCGGGTGACGGAGGGGCGGCCAGCGGCCGCCCCTCGCAGCGCCCGCATCCTTCATGGCCACCACCGAGTCACGTCCGCCGGTCGCTCCCGCGGGGCCCTCCGCGCCGCCGGCGCTGGCGGAGGGCATCGACCTCGTCGGGGAGTTCCAGGACTCGGGCTTCGAGGAGGCGCCCTACATCGTCCGCCGCGCCGACGGCCAGACGATCCAGCTGCCGCGCATGCTCTACCTGGTGGCCGAGCAGATCGACGGCCGGCGCGACGTCGCCGAGATCGCGGAGGCCGCCTCACACGCGACCGGCCGCGGGATCAGCCCCGCGATCGCCCAGACCCTGATCGACGAGCGGCTGCGGCCGCTCGGCCTGCTCGCCGAGCCCGGGGGCGCGCAGCCGGAGGTCGAGAAGGCCGACCCGCTCCTGGCCCTGAAGTTCCGCACCGCGGTCGTCCCCGAGCGGTTCACGCGAGCACTGACCACCGTCTTCCGCCCGCTGTTCCTGTCCCCCGTCGTCGTGGTGGTCGTGGCCGGCATGATCGCCCTCGACGGATGGCTGCTCTTCGAGCACGGCATCGCCCAGAGCGTGCGCCAGGCGCTCTACAACCCGGCGCTGCTGCTCGCGCTGCTGGGCGGCGTCGTGCTGGCCACGGCGTTCCACGAGATCGGCCACGCCACCGCGTGCCGCTACGGCGGCGCCGAGCCGGGCGTGATGGGCGTCGGCATCTACGTCGTCTGGCCGGCGTTCTACACGGACGTCACCGACGCCTACCGCCTGGGCAAGGCCGGGCGCCTGCGCACCGACCTCGGCGGCATCTACTTCAACGCCGTCTTCGCGCTGGCCACCGCAGGCGCGTACTTCGTCACCGGCTACGAGCCGCTGCTGCTGCTCGTGCTGCTGCAGAACTTCGCGATGGTCCAGCAGCTCATGCCGTTCCTGCGCCTGGACGGCTACTACATCATCTCAGACCTCACCGGCGTCCCGGACATGCTCACCCGGATCAAGCCGATCCTGCAGAGCCTGGTGCCGGGCCGCAAGCCCTCCGACCGCGTGACCGAGCTCAAGCCCTGGGTGCGCGTCGTGGTGACCGCCTACATCTGCCTGCTCGTGCCGGTGCTCCTAGGGCTGCTCGCGCTGATGCTCCTGCACGCGCCGCGCGTCTTCGCCACCGCCTATGACTCCGTCGGCGTGCAGTGGGAGAAGGTCACCGGCGACGGCGGCCTGCTCACGCGGACCGCCGGGGTTGTCCAGTCGGCGATGCTCGTGCTCCCCTGCGCGGGCATGGTCCTGACCTCCGGGCGCATCGGCAACCGGCTCACCGGGGCGGCCTGGCGCTGGTCGGCCGGCGCGCCCGCCCGCCGCGCGGCGCTGGGCGCCGGGCTGGCCGCCGCGCTCGGCCTCGCCGCCTTCACCTGGTGGCCCAACGGCGACTACCGCCCGATCCAGCCCGGCGAGCGCGGGACCCTGCCCTCGGCGGCCGGCAGCGTGCTCGACGTCCCCAGCGGCCGGCCCGCGCTGACCCCCGAGCGCGAGCGCGAGCTGGGCGGCGCCCCCACCGAGCGCGAGCGCCGCGAGGAGGGCCGCGTCGACGATGAGCCCTTCGGCGTGGATCTGCGCGAGCGGACGCCCACCGAGGACGAGGTCACCCGCGATGAGCCCCGGACGTCGACCGCCCCGGCGGCGGAGACGCCCGCGACCGAGACCGCGCCGACCGAGACCACGCCCGCGCCGGCCGACGCGGTGCCCGAGACCCAGCAGACGGTCCCGGTCGAGCCCGACCCCGCGCCGGCGCCCGCGCCGACCGACCCCCCGCCGGCGGCCCCGGTGACGCCATGACGACCCGCCTCGCCGCCCTGCGCCTCCTGCTCGTCGCGTTCGCCGTCGCGCTCGCGCTGGGCACCGCCCCGGTTCACGCCGCCGGCAGCGATGTCTCCGACGCCGAGGACAACCAGGCCGTCGCCGAGGCGACGGAGAACGGCTCGTCGGTCTTCGACGTCGCCTTCGCCGTCCGCGAGACCGCCTCGGAGGTCGTCGACGAGACCAACAGCGCGATCGCCTACGCCAGCTGCGAGGAGTGCCGCGCCGTCGCGATCGCCTTCCAGATCGTGATCGTCCAGGGCGCGCCGGACACGGTGACCCCTCACAACGTGGCCATCGCGGTCAACGACGAGTGCTCGGGCTGCTCGGTCCTGGCGCTCGCCTACCAGTTCGTCATCGGCCGCGGGGAGCCCGTGCGGCTCACGCACCAGGGCGAGCAGCGCCTGGAGAAGATCCAGCGCGACCTCGAGAAGCTCGAGCGCGACTACGCCGACCTCAGCAACGAGCAGATCCACGCCCTCGCCGACGGTTACGCCGACAGGGTGCGCGACGTCCTGCGGACCGAGCTGGTCGAGGTGCGCGAGGAGGAGGACGACGACCGCGAGCGCGGACCGCCGGTCGACCGCGAGGACCGCGACGAGGACGAGCCCGCCGGCGCCGAGCCGGACTCGGCCCCGCCGCCGACCACCACCACGGTCCCCACCACGACGACCCCGCCGCCGGAGGCTGAGCCGCCGCCCTCAACCACGACCGCCGAGCCGGAGTCCGGCGCGACGACGACCCCCGCGCCGTGAGGGCCCGCGCCCTCGCGCTCGCGGCGGTCGCGCTGACCGGCTGCGGCTCCTCCGAGGCCCAGGACCAGCTGGAGCAGTCCTCGGAGCGCCTGGAGGACCTGCGCAGCGGCGACCTCGCGCTGCGCTTCGTGATCTCCGCCCAGGGGT
This sequence comes from uncultured Solirubrobacterales bacterium, assembly GCA_963825515.1. GTDB lineage: Bacteria > Actinomycetota > Thermoleophilia > Solirubrobacterales > Solirubrobacteraceae > CADCVQ01. The sequence goes on from CAWGTI010000001.1 coordinate 530,785, forward strand.
CGGGATCTGACGCCGACGTGGGCTTCGGCATCCAGGGCCCGTTCGCACTGGCCACCCGCACCGGCCGGCTGCCGCGCATCGACCTCGCCCACACCGAGATCGCGGGGGGGCGGCGCACCACGGTCGCCGTGGTGGCCGACGGTCGCCGCGCCTGGATTCGCACCGGCGGGCGGACCTACGTCCTGCCGCCCGAGCGGACGCGGCGCCTGCGGCGCACCGGCCGCAGCGCGGGTGGCGGCGGGGACCTCGAGGCCCTGCGCATCGCGCGCTGGATCGACGACCCCGAGCTGTCCGACGGGCCGCGCATCGACGGCGCGGCCACCGAGCGGATCACCGGCCGCCTGCGCCCCGCGGAGGCGCTGAACGACCTGTTCGCGCTCGGCCGCCGGGTGGGCTCCGCGACCGCCGAGGACCCGATCTCCGGCGACGCGGCGGACGCGCTCGACGACGCCGCGCGGGACGCCTCGATCAGCGTCGACACCGGGCGCGAGGACGGCCAGGTGCGCCGGATCGTGCTCCGGGTCGGCTTCGCGCTGGAGCGCACCCGCGACCTTGGCGGCAGCGTCGGGCGGCTGCGCGGCGCGCAGGTGCGCTTCACGCTGCGCGTCCGCCGGCCCAACCGCCCGGTCCGCGTCCAGGCGCCCGCCGGCGCGCTGCCCTTCTCGGCCCTGCCGCGCGGCGGCTGAGCAGGCGGGCTCAGGCCGCGCGCAGCGCGGCCTTGGCCAGCGACTGCGAGAACGGCACGCACCAGAAGACGACGGTGTCGTAGCGCGCCAGGTCGGTGCCGCCCGGGATCGAGTACTGCTGGTCGCCCTTGCTGCCCTTCAGCGCACCGAGGTCCTTGAAGTCCTCGGTGCTTCCCCCGGCGGTGAGGTAGACGCGCACCTGCGGCCCCGGGTCGATCTCGAAGCCGTCGCCGAGCGTGAGCTTGCGCCCGCCCGCGGCCAGCTTGACGACGCGGGCGGTCCCCGACGCGCTGTGCCCGTCGGGCTCCACGGAGCCCTGGCGCTCGACGACGTTGGCGGCCGGCGCCCTGCGCTCGGGCTCCCCGTCGTCCTGAGCGCCGCCCGACGAGCGCGGCGCCAGCGGATCGATGCCGCCGGAGCCCTGCTGCTCGGCCAGGCGGCTGGCGGGCACGCCGGTGACGATGTCCTCGTCGACCACGGTGTCGCGGATCGAGGTCCAGTAGAAGCCGACGATCGCGATCGCCACGCAGGCCAGGAACGTCCCGCGCACGGGCCAGCGCAGCTCGGGCCGGCTCTTGGTCACCCGTCCGAAGATCATGCTGGCCACGAAGAACCAGGCGGTGCACAGGAGGATCGTGCTCCAGTAGCCGGGCGCCACGACGCCGCCCCAGAACCACAGCCCCACCGCCAGGATCGCGACGACGAGGATCGGCGCCAGGATCTTGGGGGCGAGCGTCACGACGCGCTGAGGTTCGCCCGGGCCAGGGTCTGCGTGAACGGCACGCACCAGAAGATCACGCTGCGGTAGCGGCGCAGGTCGACGCTGCCGGGGATCGTGTACTGCTGGTTGCCGCGGTTGCCCTTCAGGCGCCCGAGGTCCTTGTAGTCGCGCGGGATCTGCCCGTCGCCGCGCGCGGAGCGGGGCACGAGCCAGACCCGGACCCGGGGGCCGGGGTCGATCTCGAAGTCGCGCAGCGTGAGCGTCCGGCGCGTGCACGATCGCGACGTCGGGCGGCGGCAGTCCGCGCGCGTCGCGCCGGAGATGACCACGGCGGCGCGGCCGCCGGCGTCGTGGCCGACGGCGCGCACCGGACCGTTGAGGACCTCGAAGCTCGCCGCCCAGCCGTCCGAGGCGGGCACGGCGGCCAGCAGCGCCACGGCCAGGACGACGGACAGCGAGAGACGTCTCGAGAGGCGCATGGGCACAGTCTGCGCCCCGACCCTTACGCGGGCGAAACGCTCACGCGGCGCTCAGCCGCTCCTCCAGCGCCGCGAGCTGCTGGTGCATCTCGTCCGGGAGCCGGTCGCCGAAGCGCGCGAAGTGCGCCTTGATCTGCGGCACCTGGGCGGCGAACGCCTCGGCGTCGACGCGCAGCACCTCCGCGAGGTCCTCCGGGGCGATGTCCAGCCCGGCGGTGTCGATCCCGTTCTCGCTGGGCGGGACGAGGCCGATCGGGGACTCCACGGCCTCCGCGGTCCCGGCGCAGCGGCCGAACACCCAGGCCAGCACGCGGCTGTTCTCGCCGAAGCCGGGCCACAGGAAGCGCCCGCTCTCGGGGTCCTTGCGAAACCAGTTGACGTAGAACAGCTTGGGCAGCTGGGCGCCCTCGCTGCGGCCGATCTCCAGCCAGTGCCGGAGGTAGTCGGCCATGTTGTAGCCGCAGAAGGGCAGCATGGCGAAGGGGTCGAAGCGCAGCTGGCCGACCGTGCCGGCGGCCGCCGCGGTCATCTCCGAGCCCATCGTCGCGCCGAGGAACACGCCGTGCTCCCAGTCGGTGGCCTCGGTGACCAGCGGGATCACCGAGGCGCGGCGCCCGCCGAAGAGCATCGCGTCGACCGCGACGCCCTTGGGGTCCTCCCACTCCGGCGCGATCGCCGGGTCCTGGGCGGCGGGCGTCGTGAAGCGGGCGTTGGGGTGCGCGGCCGGCGTCCCGGCGTCGGGCGTCCACAGGTTCCCGTGCCAGTCGATCAGGTGCGACGGGGTCTCCTCGGACATCCCCTCCCACCACACGTCGTCGTCGATCGTCTTCGCGCAGTTGGTGAAGATCGAGTTGGACTCGATCGTGCGCATGGCGTTGGGGTTGGTCTCCTCCCCCGTGCCGGGCGCGACGCCGAAGAACCCGGCCTCCGGGTTGATCGCGTACAGCCGCCCGTCGTCGCCGAACTTCATCCAGGCGATGTCGTCGCCGATGGTCTCGACGGTCCAGCCGTCGATCGTCGGGATGAGCATGGCCAGGTTGGTCTTGCCGCACGCAGACGGGAATGCGCCGGTGATGACCTTGGTCTCTCCCTCGGGCGAGGTGAGCTTGAGGATCAGCATGTGCTCGGCGAGCCAGCCCTCGTCGCGGGCCATGACCGACGCGATGCGCAGCGCGAAGCACTTCTTGCCCAGCAGGGCGTTGCCGCCGTAGCCCGAGCCGAAGGACCAGATCTCGCGGGTCTCCGGGAAGTGGACGATGTACTTGTTGTCGGGATTGCACGGCCACGGGACGTCCTCGACGCCCTCGGTGAGCGGCATCCCCACCGAGTGCACGCAGGGGACGAACGCGCCGTCGTCGCCGAGCGCGTCCAGCGCCGCCTGCCCCATGCGGGTCATGATCCGCATCGACACGGCGACGTAGGGCGAGTCGGTCAGCTGCACGCCGATGTGGGCGATCGGCGAGCCGATCGGGCCCATCGAGAAGGGCACGACGTACATCGTGCGGCCCTGCATCGAGCCCGCGAACAGGCCCTTGAGGAGCGTGCGCATCTCCTCGGGATCGCGCCAGTTGTTCGTCGGGCCGACGTCGTCGCCGGTCGGCGCGCAGATGAAGGTGCGGTCCTCCACCCGCGCGACATCGCCGGCGTCCGAGCGTGCCAGGTACGAGTTGGGGCGCTTGGCGTCCGAGAGGCGCTCGAACGTCCCGGCGTCGACGAGTTGCTGCGCGAGTGCGTCGTACTCCTCCGCGGAGCCGTCGCACCAGTGGACGTCCTTGGGCTGCGTCTGGGCCGCGATCTGCTCGACCCAGGCCACCAGCTCCTGGTTCTTGGTCGGGACGGTGGTCTGGGTCACGTGGGCTCTCTGGCTCCTGAAGTCGCGGACGAAGGCGACGGGATTGTGGCGCACCCCGCGTGCAGGTGCGTGAACCGCACGCGGTCGGCGTGCGTTGAGCCTCGTAGTGGTCCCTCCGCGCACGCATCGGTGCGCCGCGGGACGCGCCCATTCCCACCTACGCAGGAGGACTCATGAAGCGTCACGACCGTCGAGGCCCGCGCACCCGCTCGGTGCTGCTGGCCACCGGACTCCTGGTGCTCGGCATCACGTCGTTCGGCATCGCCGCCAGCGGCGACACGCTGCGCGAAGGCCAGCGCAACGGCACCACGACCCGGGAGACCGAGATCGTCTCCAACATCCGGGCGACCACGGATCGCAAGGGCGGCTACGCCACCCGGCAGTCCAACCTCTCCTCCAGCGGGGGCGGCGCCGTCTACGGCTGCCGCTCGCGGACCGGCACCTCGGACTCCAACCCACCACAGAACCCCTGCGTGCGCGCCAACAACCTCGAGACCGGCCTCGCGTTCGAGTTCTTCGCGACGAAGGGCAGCCAGGTCGGGCTCATCAGCGTCGGCGCCGGCGGCGACGACAAGCGCCCGTTCACGACGAACGCCACGGGCGTCGCGACCGGCCTGAACGCCGACCGCGTCGACGGCGCGGGCCTCGAGCAGATCCAGGCCGACGCCGCGGCCCGGGCCAGCGCGGCCCGGACGCGCTACGTGCTCGTCAACGAGCAGGGCACCATCGAGGAGCAGTCCGGCGGCTTCACGGTCGTCTCGCGGCCCGGCATCAACGGCCAGCCGCCGAGCAACCCGAACATCTACATCGACGCGGGCACGACCCTGGTGGGCAGCGGCCTCAGCGCCACGATCGCGATCCAGAACCGGATCGACCGCACGGGCGACGGCACCGCCGACCCGGCATTCAACGGCGACGCGTCGGTGGGGCGCTGCAACACCCCGGCGATCAACTGCGTGCCGACCGGCACCAACACCGACAACACGCTCGTCGTGCGCGCTCTGGCCAACAACGCCGACGCGGGATCGCAGACGCGGCGGGTCTACGTGGAGGTCACGCCGTAGGACGCACGTGAGGGGGAGCGCCGCCCGGCGCTCCCCCTCGGCCCGCCGCGCCTAGAGTCATGGGCGTGGACGAGCGCGAGGCCATCCGTGTCCTCCGGGAGCGCCTGCCGGAGTTCGCCCCGGTCATCGAAGAGCATCTCGGCGACCACGAAGGCGACCTGTTCTTCTATGTGCTGATGGGCGAGCTCGCCCAGTTCTACGTCAGCGAGGTCGGCTCGGACCGAGAGTCGCCCGTCGCTACTGGACGGCGGTCGAGCGCGTGGCGATGGAGGCCGACGACGACGTCGAGAACGCGCTCGGCGTCTCGCTGATCGAGGGGTTCGCATGGGGCGAGGAGCGCGACAAGGCGGCGCTCCGCGACGCCATGCCGCTGCTGGGGCCGGTCACGCGGGAGATCGCCAGCACCTGGGAGGGCGACCTCGAGGAGACGCCCGGGCGGCGGCCCAAGAAGAAGCGAGCGAAGCGACCGTCGCGCAGGACCGAGGATCGGGCCTCCAAGCGGCCGCGCCTGCCACCCCGCGGAAGGTGAACGTCCGTTCCTCCCGGCTATGGCGGGTGGAAATGAACGTTCGGCCGCGCCGCCCGACGTGAACGTCCGTTCCTCCCCGGCATGGCGGGTGGAAACGGACGTTCGGCGGGAGCCGGCTGGCGCAGGCGCCCCGTGCTGGACCGGGCCTACTCCACCGGCGCCTGCGCCTCCGGGTCGCCGTGCTCGCGGCGCGGGACGAGCACCAGACGCTTGAACTCGGCGACGAGCACCCCGTCCTGGTTCTTCACGCGGGTGTGCACCCGCACCGTGCCGCGGTCGGGCTTGGACTTGGACTCGCGCTTCTCGAGCACCTCGGACTCGCAGTACAGCGTGTCGCCGTGGAAGACCGGCGCCGGGTGCTTGAGCTCCTCCGTCTGGAGGTTGGCGATCGCCTTGCCGGACACGTCGGAGACGCTCATCCCCAGCGCGAGCGAGTAGACCAGCGGCCCCACGACGACGTTGCGCTTCTGCTGTGAGGCGGCGGCGTAGACGTCGTTGAGGTGCAGCGGGTGGTGGTTCATCGTGATCAGGCAGAACAGGTGGTCGTCGGCCTCGGTCACGGTCTTGGCGGGCCAGTGCTGGTAGACGGCGCCGACCTCGAACTCCTCGAGGTAGCGCCCGTAGGGATGAGAGCCGGACGCCTCGCGCTCGGCCTGCTCGGTCGTGAAGTCTTGGCTCATTGCGGCGGTCTCCGTTCCGGGTCGAGAAGCGACCAGATCATGCCGGAAGGTAGGTTCTGGCCCGGCCCATCCCGCAAACCGACCCCCCGGAGCCTGACGTTGCGCAACCCCCGAGACTTCCTCAAGCCGCTGGCGATCGGCGCGCCCGATCCGCTGCGCGAGATCCCCGTGACCCCCTCGCGGATGATCCACTTCCTGGACTTCTCCAACGAGAAGATGGTCGCCAAGGCGCCCGACATCGCCACCAAGACCGACATCCTGCTCGGCAACCTCGAGGACGCGATCGCGATCGACCGCAAGGAGGCCGCGCGCGAGGGCCTGATCAAGGTGGGCAGGGAGATGGACCTCGGCCAGACGTCGCTGTGGACACGGGTCAACGCGCTGGAGTCGCCGTGGATCCTCGACGACCTCACCCAGCTCGTGACCGAGATCGGCGACAAGCTGGACGTCATCATGGTCCCCAAGGTCGAGGGGCCGTGGGACATCCACTACGTCGACCGCCTGCTCGCCCAGCTCGAGGCCAAGGCGGGACTGGACCGCCCCATCCTCGTGCACGCCCTGCTGGAGACCGCCCAGGGCGTGGCCAACGTCGAGGAGATCGCCACGTCGAGCCCGCGCATGCAGGGCATGAGCTTCGGGCCGGCCGACCTGGCCGCCAGCCGTCGCATGAAGACCACGCGCGTCGGCGGCGGGCACCCCGGCTACCGCACGATCTCCGATCCCGATCCCGAGAACCCCGACGCGCCGCGTGAGAGCGTCCAGCAGGACCTCTGGCACTACTCGATCGGGCGCATGGTCGACGCCTGCGCCGGCGCCGGGATCCTGCCCTTCTACGGTCCCTTCGGGGACATCCGCGACACCGAGGGCTGCGAGACGCAGTTTCGCGCCGCGTTTCTCATGGGCTGCGTCGGCGCCTGGTCGCTGCACCCGGCGCAGATCGACATCGCCAAGCGCGTGTTCAGCCCCGACGCCGACGAGGTGAAGTTCGCCAAGCGGGTCATCGAGGCGATCCCCGACGGGCGCGGCGTGCACCTGATCGACGGCAAGATGCAGGACGACGCGACGTGGAAGCAGTGCCGGGTGATGGTGGACCTCGCCGAGATGCTCGCCCGCAAGGACCCCGAGCTCGCAGAGGCCTACGAGATGCCCGCCGCGTAGAGTTCGTGCCGTGAGCGCGCCGCCCCGACTCATGACCGCGGAGGAACTGCTCGCCTACCGCCACGAGCCGTACCAGCAGGAGCTCATCGCCGGGATCCTGCACGAGATGGAGCCCCCCGGAGCCGAGCACGGCGTGATCGTCGTGAAGATCGCGACGTCACTCGAGGTCCACGCGCGGACCGCAGGGCTCGGCGCCGTGCTCGGCGGCGACGCCGGCTTCCACCTCGCCTCCGACCCCGACACCGTGCGCGGGCCGGACGTGTCGTTCGTCGCCGCCGACCGCGTCGAGCGGACGGGCATTCCCCGCGGCTACTGGCCCGGAGCGCCCGACCTGGCCGTCGAGGTGATGTCCCACCACGATCGCCGCCCTGCCGTCGCGGCGAAGGCGCTGGGCTGGCTCGAGGCGGGGGCGCGCGCGGTCGTCGTGGTCGACCCACCGCGGCGGATCGCCACCGTCTACCGCAGCGCCGACGACATCCGCGTGGTCACCGCCGACGAGCCGCTGGACCTCGGCGACGTCGTACCGGGCTGGTCCCCCCGTGTGGTTGAGCTGCTGGTGTAACGGGGCACTCCGGCTGCGATGAGGTTCTACGAGTACGAGGCCCGCGAGATCGTCAAGCGCGCGGGCATCCCCGTCACCGACTTCGGCTTCACCCGCGACGCCTCCGAGGCCGCCGACATCGCCCGGCGCATCGGCGGCCCGACCGTCATCAAGTCGCAGGTGCTCAGCGGCGGGCGCATGAAGGCCGGCGGCGTGCAGTTCGCCGACACGCCGGAGGAGGCCGAGGCCCACGCCGCCGACGTCCTGGCGCTGGAGATCAACGGGCACATGCCGCGCGGCGTGCTCGTCGACCCCAAGGCCGACGTGGTGCAGGAGTACTACGCCGGCGTCGTGTGGGACGGGCTGCGCAAGCAGCCGGTGATGCTCTTCAGCGACATGGGCGGCATCGACATCGAGGAGGTCGCCGAGAGCCATCCCGACCACGTCGGTCGCGCGCACTTCTCCACGATCCTGCCGCTCAGCGACTTCCAGGCCAAGGAGTGCATAGCGCAGACCGGCGTCACCGGCAAGGCGCTGCAGCGCCTCGTCCCGATCCTGACCCGCCTGGCCCGCCTGTTCCTGGAGCGCGACATGGTGCTCGCGGAGATCAACCCGCTCGGCGAGATGGCCGACGGCTCGTTCGTCGCGCTGGACGCGCACATGGACATGGAGAACGAGGCGCGCGGCCGCCACAAGGCGCTGCTGGGCGAGCTCGGGGTGGGCGACGACGAGACGCGCCTGGCCCGCGAGCCCACGCCATTCGAGCTGGCGGGCGAGGCGGTCGACAACGCGAGCCACCGCGGCGTGGCCGGCAACGTCACGGAGTTCGACGGCAACCTCGGCCTGGTCATCGGCGCGGGCGGCGGCTCGCTGACGCTCTTCGACGCCGTGCGCGCGCACGGCGGCCGGCCCGCGAACTACTGCGAGATCGGCGGCAACCCGTCGGTGGAGAAGGCCTGCGGCCTGGCCAAGCTCGTGCTCACCAAGCCCGGCGTGGACCGGATCGCGGTGATGATGTCGATCGTCTCCAACACCCGGGTGGACATCGTGGCCCGCGGCGTCATCAAGGCCTGCCTGGAGCTCGGCATGGACCCGGCGCAGAAGATCTCGATCTTCCGCATCCCGGGCGCCTGGGAGGAGGAGGGCTTCAAGATCCTCGAGCGCTACGGGATCGAGTACGCCGACCGGTCGGTGTCGATGCACGAGGCCGCGCGGCGGGCCGTGGAGAAGGTCGATCTCGTGAGGCCGGAGGCCGAACAGGTTCATCAGACCGCGGGGCCGGATGCCCCGCGGAGGTGACCGTAATGTCGATCCTGATCGACGCCGGCACGACGTTCATCGTCCAGGGCATCACCGGCCGCGAGGCCGTCAACCTCACGCGCGAGTGCCTGGACTACGGCGCGGGCGCCCAGATCGTGGGCGGCGTCACGCCCGGCCGCAAGGGCCGCGACGTGCATGGCGTGCCGGTCTTCGACACGGTCGCCCAGTGCGTCGAGCACCACGGCGCGCCCATCAAGGGCTCGGTCGTCACCGTGCCCCCGGCGTTCACGAAGGACGCGGTCTTCGAGTCCATCGAGAACGGCATCGAGCTGATCGTGATCGTCACCGAGCGCATCCCGCGCCGCGACGTGGCCGAGATGGTCGAGCTCGCCGCCCTGCGCGGCGCGCGGATCATCGGCCCCAACTGCCTGGGGATCATCGTGCCCGACGTCATCAAGATGGGCGGGATCGGCGGGCCCGCGCGCAACGCCGCGCAGGCCTACACGCCTGGGCCCATCGGGGTCATCAGCCGCTCGGGCGGCATGACCACCGAGATGTCCTCCACGCTCTCCGCCGCGGGGCTGGGCCAGTCCACCGCGGTCTCGATCGGCGGCGACCCGATCATCGGCTCCACCTACGCCGAGCTCATGCCGCTCTTCGTGGCCGACGAGCAGACCGAGGGCATCGTGATCTACACCGAGCCGGGCGGGCGCATGGAGGCCCAGCTCGCCGACTGGATCGCCGAGCACGAGTGCACGATCCCGATCGTCGCGTTCATGGCCGGGCGCTTCATGGACGAGATGCCGGGCATGAGCTTCGGCCACGCCGGCACGATCGTGGAGGGTAAGGAGGACACCGCCACCGAGAAGATCGCCCGGCTGGGCGAGGCGGGCATCACCGTCGCCGAGGAGATCTCCGAGATCCCCGAGATCATGAAGCGCAGGCTGGCCGACGCGGGCCGCGCGCCGCACGGGAGCCCGGCATGAGGACCGACGCCATCTTCATCGGGATCGAGGTCGCCGACGAGGCCGCGCAGGATCCCGAGCTCGCCGGCCGGCTGAGCCAGGTCTGCCCCGTGGACATCTACCGCCAGCGCGACGGCGACGGCGTGGAGATCGTGGCCGAGAACGTCGACGAGTGCGTGCTGTGCGGCCTGTGCATCGAGGCCGCCCCCGACGGCGCCGTTCGCGTGCTCAAGCTCTACGACGACGGAGCGCCGCTGTAGCGACGAGCCCCGCCGGGCGACAGTGGGGAGCGATCGCGGCCGTCCTCGTGATCGGCGCGCTGGCGGTGTGCGCGCCGCGCGCCCAGGCCGTGGAGCAGGTCTACGGGCATTCGTGGGCCCAGGGCTTCGGGTCCAGCGATCCGCTGCGCCTGGCGTGGGCGCCGCTGGTCGCGACACGCCTGGGGCTGCCGGTGCCCTCGGGTCCGCCGGAGGAGACCGGCGGGCTGGGCAACGGCCTGCATCTCGGCCTCGGCGCGACGATCGTGTCAGGCGCCGGCCATGCGCCCGACTACGGCGTTCCGCGCGTCCTGCAGCGCGTCACCCGCACCGGGCAGACGCCGCCGTTCGACCTCGAGAGCGACCTGGCCATCGTCTTCGCGGGCTACAACGACGCGTTCGCCAACGGCCCCGGCGACGCCGCGGACGCCGCGCTGGCCGGGGCGATGCGCGCGGCGATCAGCCGCTACCTCGCGCTCGCGGTGTTCGAGTCCTCGCACCCGTCGGTCACCTACAACGGCCGCGCCGCCCCCGCCGCCCCGGACTGGGCGGCGGCCAGCTTCGATGATCTGCAGTCCGGGACCGAGGCGGTCTTCACCACGCGCAGCGGCGCCTATCTGGAGATCGCGATCCCGGCGTGGTACCGCGGCGAGCCCATCGCGATCGGGATGCCCATCCCCCACGCCGGCTTCCGGGGCACGATCGCCTTCGCGCTCGACGGCCGGCGCTTCGGCGCGCCGTTCAGCCAGTCCCCCGCGAGCACCGGGATCGCCGGTCGCCGCCCGGGGGCGATCGGGTACTCGCGCTCGGGGCACATCGCCACGCGCCTGACCGGGATCGCGCCGGGCGCGCACACCCTGCGGCTGACCTACACCGGCCCCACAGGTTTCGCCTTCGCCTTCGACTACTGGTCGATCGAGAGCGACCGCGCGGCGGTCGTCGTGCCGCTGTTCCCGCCGAGCACCCCGCACGACCACGTGAGCCGCCGGGACTTCGCCGACCCCGCCACGGCGTCCGCCGCGGTGCTGCGCCGCGTCGTGGCCGAGTACGGGCCCAACGTGTTCACGGTCGATCTCGCCGACGCGATGACGCCGCGCGCCGGAACCGCCGATCGCCTGGCCGACCGCGAGCTGTGGTTCGACGAGCTGCATCCCAACGACGCGGGATACGCGCGGATCGCGGAGGCGATCCTCGCCGCGGCGGTCGCGCCGCGCGCGCCGGCCCGGCCCCCGCTCGACGGCGCGCCGGCCCGGATCGACGAGCTCGCCGCGCTGCCGCCCACCGGTCGCTGCGTCCGGGGCGGGCGGTTGCGCCTGCGCGTGCGCCGTCCGGCCGACCAGGGCCTGGTGGCCATCCGAATCGGCGTCGACGGCCGTCTCGCCCGCACCGTCCGGAGTGCGGCGCTGGGGCGCGCGATCGCCCTGCGCGGACTGCCCCGTTCGCGCTTCGCACTGACCGTGGCGGTCCAGAGCCTCGATGGCAGCCGCCGCGCCGCCACGCGCCGGTACCGGCCGTGCCCCGCGGCCGGAGGCGGGCGCGCGCGCCGCCCCGCGCGCTCCGGCGCAGCGATCGGCTAGGGTCGATTCACCGGAAAAGGAGAGCCGTGTCGAGGTCGCGAGTGGGAGTGCTGGTCGTCGTCCTCGCGACCATCGCGTTTCCAGGACGGGCGCCCGCCGACACCGCGCCCACGATCGGCGGGACGGTGGCGGTGGGTCAGACGCTGACGTGCGTCCCGGGCTCGGGACAGGGGTCGGGGCTCGCCTACCGGTGGCTGCGCGACGGCGAGGCCATCCTCGACGCGACCCAGGAGCAGGTGTACGGGCACTCGTGGTCGCAGGGCTACGGGGCGAGCAACCTGTACGAGCGTTCCTGGGCCTCCCTTCTGGCCCGGTGGCTGGGTCTCCCGGTGCCCAGCGGGCCGCCCGAGGAGACCAACGGGAACGGCAACGGGCTGCACCTCGGCGTCGGCGCCACGATCGCCTCCGGCTCCGGGAACGCCCCCGACTACGGCGTGCCGCGCGTGCTGCAGCGCGTCACGCGCTCTGGCCAGTCGCCGCCGTTCGACGTCGAGTCCCGCCTGGCCGTCGTCTTCGCCGGCTACAACGACGCCTACTACAACGGGCCGGGCGCGGGCTCCGACGCCGCCCTGGCCGGCGCGCTGCGCGCAGCGATCGGCCGCTACCTCGCCCTCGCGGTCTTCGAGTCCTCGCATCCGTCGGTCACGTACAACGGGCGCTTGGCGCCGGCGGCGCCGGACTGGACCGCGGCGAGCTTCCCCGGCCTGCAGTCCGGGACCGAGGCGGTGTACACGACGCGCAACGGCTCGTACCTGGAGATCGCGATCCCCTCCTGGTACGAGGGGCAGCCGATCACGATCGGGATGCCGATCGCGCACGCCGGCGCCCGCGGGACGGTCGCCTTCAGCCTGGACGGCGCACCGTTCGGCGCGCCGTTCGACCAGACACCTGCCAGTGACGCGATCGCCGCGCGGCGGACGGCGCCGATCGGCTACTCGCGCTCCGGGCACATCGCCACGCGCCTGACCGGGATCCCGCCCGGCGCGCACACCCTGCGGCTCACCTACACGGGCCCCACCGGCTTCTCGTTCGCCTTCGACTACTGGTCGATCGAGACCGACCGTGCGGCGGTCGTCGTGCCGCTGTTCCCGCCGAGCACCCCGCACAGCCACGTCAGCCGCCAGGACTGGGCCGATCCCGCCGCCCGCTCCAATGCGGTGCTGCGGCGCCTGGTCGCCGAGTACGGCCCCAACGTGATCCCTGTCGACCTGACGGCCGCGATGACCCCGCGCGCCGGGACCGCGGCGGCCGAGGCCGACCGCGAGTACTGGCATGACGAGCTGCACCCCAACGACGCGGGCTACGAGCGGGTCGCAGCCGCGATCCACCTGGCGCTGGGCGCGGGCAGCGTGTACGTGCCCGCCGAGGCGGACGCGCTGCGCCGGCTCGCGTGCCGGGTGGACCCCGGCGACGCGACGCCGCCGGCGACCAGCGACCCGGTGACGGTCCCCGCGGCGCTGCCGCGCAACACCGAGGCACCGGTGGTCTCGGGACCCGGCGCCGTCGGGCGGGCGCTGACGTGCGAGCCCGGGACCTGGACCCGCGCGCCGGCGCCGGTCCTCAGCCGCCAGTGGCTCGGTGACGGCGAGCCGATCGCGGGGGCCCAGGGGGAGGACTACACGGTGGCCGCCGCGGACGCCGGGCGCGGGCTCGCGTGCCGGGTAACGGCTACCAACCCGGCCGGCAGCTCGAGCGCGACGAGCGCCGCGGTGGCGATCCCCGCGCCCGACCCGCCGCCGCCGCCGGCGCCGCCGCCGGACCCGGGGCCGGACCCCGTTCCCGTTCCCGTTGCGCCGGGCCCCGGCCCGGCGGCGGTGGGGACCGCGGCTCCGACCACCGGAGGCCGGGGCGGCGCAACGAGCACGACGACGACCAGCACCACCAACGGGTCGCCCGGGTCACCGGCCTCGGCCGGGCGCTCCGCGGCGCTGGACGGGACGGCGGTGGCCGTCGGCCGGCTCGCCTCGCTGCCCTCCGCCGGGCGCTGCGTGAGCGGCCGTCGCATGCGCGTCGCGCTGCGCAGCGTGGCCGCGCGCCGGATCGTGCTCGCCCGGATCGGGGTCGACGGCCGGGTCGTGCGGACGCTGCGCGGTGGCGCACTGCGACGCGCGGTCGCCCTGCGCGGCCTGCCCACCGGGCGCTTCAGCGTCCAGGTCTTCGTGCGGCGCAGGAGCGGCGCGCGCGAGACCGGCGAGCGGTCCTACCGCGCGTGCGCCGTGTCACGGGGCCGGACCGGCCGGGGGTAGCGCGCTCTAATCTGACGCGCGATGCCGGAGCTGCCCGAGGTCGAGCGCGCCCGCGCCCTCCTCGAGGCGCGCGCGCTCGGACGGGAGATCGTGGCCGTCGACGACAGCGACGTCTGGGTGTGCCGCCCGTTCGTCCCCGGCGAGATCGCCGCCGCGCTGACCGGCCGCGAGCTGACCGCGGTGCACCGGCGCGGCAAGTCGATGTGGTGCGAGACCGGCGGCGGGCCCGTGCTCGGGCTGCACCTGGGGATGGCCGGGCGGATCGTCGTCGACGACGGCGAGGCCGGAGACCCCGAGCCCGCCGGGGAGGGCCGCGGCTGGGACCGCTTCCGGCTGGATTTCGCCGACGGCGGCCTGCTCGTCCTGCGCGACCGCCGGCGGCTGTCGCGCGCCGTCCTGGACCCCGACCTGAGCGGCCTGGGCCCCGACGCCGCGGAGGTCGGGCGCGCGGCGTTCCGCGGGCGCGTGGGCCGGGGCACGGCGCCGCTGAAGGCGCGGCTCATGGACCAGTCGGCGATCGCCGGCGTCGGCAACCTGCTCGCCGACGAGGCCCTCTGGCAGGCCGGCCTCTCCCCCCTGCGCCCGGCCGGCGAGGTGAGCGAGGAGGAGCTCGACCGCCTGCGCCGCGCCCTGCGCGCCGCCACCCGGCGGGCCATCCGCCTGGGCGGCGTGCACAGCGGCGAGCTCATCCCCGAGCGCCGCCGCGGCGGCCGCTGCCCGCGCTGCGGGGCCGAGCTCGAACGCGCGACGGTCGGCGGGCGCACGACGTACTGGTGCCCGGTGGAGCAGGCCTGAGTCCGGCCGCGTGCCGTTGCGGCCCAGGTGCGAGGTGGGCCGACGTATCCACGCATGCCAAGGACAACTCGGCCCACTCCCTCTCCCCCGCGAGGGTGGGCCGACGTATCCACGCATGCCAAGGACAACTCGGCCCACTCCCTCTCCCCGCGAGGGTGGGCCGACGTATCCACGCATGCCAAGGACAACTCGGCCCACTCCCTCTCCCCCGCGAGGGTGGGCCGACGTATCCACGCATGCCAAGGACAACTCGGCCCACCCCGCGCCCCGGCCGCGCCCGGCACGGTCGGTCAGGGGCGGCCGCCGGGCCGGGGTTCAGACCGAGGCGTGGCGCCGGGCGCCGCCGGGCAGCACGAGCGCCGGGCTGAGGGCCGGCGCCGGGGCCGGTGACTCCTCCGGCTCGCGGCGCTCGATCACGGCCCGGGTCGCCTCCACCACCCGGGGGTCGAACTGGGTGCCCGCGTTGGACCGCAGCTCATCCACGGCGACCCCGGTGGACATCGCGCAGCGGTAGGCCCGGTCGGTCGTCATGGCGCTGAACGCGTCGGCCACGCACACGATCCGGGACGGGAGCGGGATCTCCTCGGCGCTCAGCCGGTCCGGGTAGCCGTTGCCGTCGTAGCGCTCGTGGGAGGAGCGCACCACCAAGCCGACGTCGTGCAGCGCACCGCCGACGCGGTCGAGCATCTGCTGGCCGATGATCGTGTGGCGCTTGATGACCGCCCATTCCTCGTCGTTGAGCTTGCCCGGCTTGTTGATGATGCTGCGCGGCACCGAGAGCTTGCCCACGTCGTGCAGGAGCGCGCCCAGCTCGACCAGGCGCAGGCTCTCCTCGTCGACGCGCAGCTCGTCGGCGATCGCCAGCGAGAGCGCCACGACCCCGCGGCTGTGCGACCCCGTGTACTCGTCGTGGTCGCCGATGACGTCGCCCAGGACCAGGGCGGTGTTGCGGTAGGCGCGGCTGAGCTCGATCGCCTTGTCGATGCGCGCGCGGCGCTCGCGCGCGAAGACCGAGAACAGCGCGGCCAAGGGCAGCACGAGGAGGTAGGCGTAGGGCTCGTGAGCCGCCGCGACGGCGGCCAGCAGCCCGATGGGCGCCAACAGCGCGTCCACGAGCCAGATGGTGGCCATGGCCCGCAGCTGGACGCGCGCGGGCACGTCGAGCGCGAGGCGCTCGCTGGCGGCGGCCGCGGCGAGGTCGGTGGCGAACTGGGCCCCGAGGGCCACGGTGTAGATCGGCCAGTCGGCCAGCGACACGCCGTCCACGCTCGCCAGCACGAAGACGGCGGCGGGCCCGATCGAGAACCAGGCGTCGCCGAGGACGAACAGCAGGCGCTGGGGGTGACGGTCGCCGCGGACGACCTCGGGCAGCCGGTCGAGCACCATGCTGCCCGCCACGACCAGCGGGACGATCGCCGGCGGCAGGACGAACAGCATCGGCACGAAGACGATCTGAGTGGGAACGGTGTACCCGGCGCCGACCTCGAAGTCGAAGCGGCCGAGCACCACGGCGGCGGCGCCGAGCAGCAGGACGTCGAGCGGGTCGATCTCCCGCCCGCCGGTCCCCGTGCTCAGGAGGGCCAGCGCCGCGGCGACGAACAGCAGCGCGACGAGCGTCTGGCCCAGCAGCTCGCCGGCGGCGATGCGCCGCAGCTTGCGCGGCCGGGCGTCGGCGACCAGGCGGTCCATGGACTCCGACCCGTCGAGCATGGTCAGCCGGCGCATTCGTCGCGCAAGCGGAGCCATCGTGCCGATCCTTCCCACCGTCTCCCTATCGGCGGATGTCCAGTGAACCCTTATGGACAGATGTCCACTCGCGTCGTAGGACCCTCAAGCCGATCCGGTGGGTGCTGCTGCTGCCAGCGCCACACCCCAGACCAGGAGGGTCGCCACCGTGTTCACCGCCCGTCGTCATCGCCGCATTGCCCTGCTAAGCGCCGTGCTTGCGACCGCCCTGGTCGCGAGCGCCGCCCCCGCGTCGGCAGGGATGCTCGTGGCCACCGCCGATTCCTGCCCGGAGGACTCGCTGAGCAAGCCGTTCGTGCCCTGGCTGGACCACGCGAACTACACGCTCGCTCCGGACGGCACGCTGGAGGACGGCGCTGGAGCGTGGTCGCTGACCGGCGGGGCCGGATTGCGCGACGGCAACGAGCCCTTCTACGTGCACGGCGCGGGCGAGAGCAAGTCGCTGGGCCTGCCCCCGGGCAGCTCGGCCACCACCGGCACCATGTGCGTCGGCATCGAGCACCCCACGCTGCGCCTGTTCGCCAAGCGCACCGGCGGGAGCCTGCTCGGCACGCTGCGCGTCGACGTGCTCTTCGAGGACGCGATGGGCAACCCCCACGTCCTGACCATCGGCAACATGCTCGGCCTCGGCGGCTGGAACGCCACCGTGCCGATGCTCGTGACGGCGAACCTGCTGCCGCTGCTGTCCGGCGAGAAGACGCCGGTGGCCTTCCGCTTCACCTCGCAGGGCAACGCCACGTGGGCGATCGACGACGTCTACGTCGATCCGTACCGCCGCAACTGACCGTCGGCGACTTCCGGTGCAGGAGCGTCAGTGGCTCGCCTTGCGAGTCCGCTGGCGCTCTTCCTGCTTCTCCACCACGTGCACGATCAGCTTCTTGATCTGCTCGACGCCCGTCGCCTTGGCCTGCCCGTAGGTGAAGGCCTCGCGCCAGTCGGCGATGTGGGCCTCCTTGGCCATGATGTTGAAGAACGCGCGCGGCATCTCGACGCGCACCCGCGCGTCCTCGGCGATCCCCTTGGTGACCTTGGGGCCCGGCAGCTCCACCCGGTACATCTGCACGTCGCCGCGCCCGCGCAGCTCCACGCCGAAGACGAGCTTCAGCGGCGCCAGCGCCGGCACCTCCTCGACGAACCGGTTGACGGCGGTCTCGATGAGGGTCTTGGCGTCCTCGGACTTCTCGGCCATCAGGATCCTCCGCGGGGCATCCGGCCCCGCGTCCTGAGGACGACTGACGACTTCCGGTCGTCAGACATCATCAGATCTTGTGCTTCTGCAGCAGCTTCTTGCCGATGACCATCCGCTGGATCTCCGACGTGCCCTCGCCGATGAGCAGCAGCGGGGCGTCGCGGTACAGGCGCTCGATCTCGTACTCCTTGGAGTAGCCGTAGCCGCCGTGGATGCGGAAGGACTCCTCCACGCAGAACCGGCCCGCCTCCGAGGCGAACAGCTTGGCCATCCCTGCCTCCAGCTCGGAGCGCTCCCCCGCGTCCTTCATCCGCGCGGCCTTGTAGGTGAGCAGGCGCGCGGCCTCGATCTGCGTGGCCATGTCGGCGAGCTTGAACTGGATCACCTGGTGCTGGGCGATGGGCTTGCCGAAGGTCTTGCGCTCCTGTGAGTAGCGCAGGGCCAGCTCCAGCGCGCGCTGGGCGATGCCCACGCCGCGCGCCGCGACGTTCGCGCGGCCGACCTCCAGTGCGTCCATCATCTGCCCGAAGCCCTTGTTCAGGCCCCCCTCCTCCCCGCCGAGGATGTTCTCGGCCGGGCAGCGGTAGCCGTCGAAGACCAGCTCGGTGGACTCCACGCCCTTGTAGCCGAGCTTCTTGATCGGCGGCGGGACCGTGAACCCGGCGTACGGACCGGTGTTCTCGCTGACGCCCGGCTCCTTCTCGGCGATGAAGCACGTCATGCCGCGGTGGCGCGGGTCGGCCTCCAGGTCGGTCCGCACGAGGACGAAGACGATCTCCGAGCGCAGCCCGTTGGTGACCCACATCTTCTGGCCGTTGATCTCGTAGGCGCCGTCGTCCTGCTTGGTCGCGGTCGCCTTGATCGCCTGGACGTCGGAGCCCATCTCCGGCTCGGACAGGCTGAACGCGGCGCGGCACTCGCCCGTGGCCATCCGCGGCAGGTACTTCTGCTTCTGCTCCTCGGTCCCGAACTTCATGAGCAGGTAGGAGCCGATGAAGTGGGTGTTGATGATCCCGCTGATCGAGATCCAGCCCCGCGAGAGCTCCTCGACGATCATCACGTAGGTCGTCAGGTCCAGGCCCATGCCCCCGTACTCCTCGGGGATCGTCACCCCGAACAGCCCGAGCTCCTTCATCTGCTCGACGATGTCGGTGGGGAACTCGTCCTCGTGGTCGAAGTGCTCGGCGTTGGGGAGGATCTGCTCGTCGGCGAACTGCCGGACCATCTCGGTGATGGCCCTCTGCTCGTCGGTCTTCTCGGTGTAGGCGGCGGGGGCTACGGCCATGCGGGGTTCGGTCTCCTGAGCGGTGACAGGGCTGAGGGCAGGTTAGCGGCGCGGCTCCAGCGTGCTGACCGCGCAGGCCAGGCCGGGCACCTGGCCCCACCGGGCGTCCGCGGTCACGGCGGTTGCCGCATGCAGGTCTGCCGTCGCGAGAATCAGGGCGTCCGGGAGGCGCAGCGCCTTCGTGGCGCCGCGCAGGTCGGCGGCACGCTCGGCGACGGAGCGGTCCACAGGCATCACCGCCGAGATGAGATCGTCGAAGAAGCCACGGACGCGGACATCATCGTGATGGCCAAGCCGTGCAGCGGTCAGAACCTCGGCCAACGTCACGACCGACGCAACCAGACGATGATCCGCGGCGTGACCGCGCACGGCGCTTCGCGCGGAGGAATGGAACACGTTCGCGCGGTCGAGGAAGGCCACGATCGCGACGGAGTCGAGAAGGACTACTCCCACTCGTCGCGCAGCCGCTCGATGTCCTCGTTCGTGATCGCCCCTGGTGTGAGCGAGCCGCAGTACTTGTCCAGGAGCGCGTCCAGCCTGGTCAGTGTCACCCGCCCGGGACCGCTTGACTCCACGCGGACGACGTCGCCCGGCTGGAAGCCCGCGGACTCGAACGCCGCCATCGGGATCGTGACCTGGTGCTTGGAGGACACGCGGGTCGTGTTCCGTTCATTCTTTACCGATTTTGCCATGCGTAAAGAACGTAGCACGACGAGCCGTCGTTGCCACACTCCCGCGCGTGAACTTCGCCGCCGACGTCGTCGAGGCCGCCCCGGCCGACCGCCTGGCCCTCGTGGAGATCCACGCCGGCGGAGCGCGGCGAGAGTGGTCGTTCGGCGCGGTGGCGGCGGCGGCCCGCGCCCTGGCCGCACAGATGCACCGCGCGGGGGTGCACCGCGGGGACGTCGTGCTCACGCTCGCGGGCAACGTGCCCGGCTGGGTGGCGGCCATGGTCGCCGGTTTCCGCCAGGGCTACGTGGTGCTGCCGGGCAGCGAGCAGCTGCGCCCCGGGGACCTGCGCCTGCGCCTGGAGGTCTGCGCCCCGGCGCTCGTCGTCTGTGCGGAGCGCAACGCGGAGGTGCTGGCCGGTGCCGGGTGGGACGGCCCGACGATCTGGTTGGGGAGCGGATGGAAGCAGTCGGACCACGAGCTCGCCGAGCCGCCGCCGCCTGCATCGCTCGGCCCGCTGGATCCCTGCCTGATCACCTTCACCAGCGGCACGGCGGGCGCGCCCAAGGCCGTCGTGCACGGCGGGCGCTACCTCACCGGCCAAGCGGTGCAGGCCGAGCACTGGCTGGCGCCCCGGCCCGGCGAGCTCGTGTGGTGCACGGCGGCCAGCGGCTGGTCGAAGTCCGCGCGCAACGTGTTCATCGCGCCGTGGATCCGCGGCGCCGCCGCGCTGCTGCACGACGCGCGCTTCGATCCCGGACAGCGCCTCGAGGTGCTCGAGCGGGAGGCCGTGAACGTCCTGTGCATGGCGCCGACCGAGTACCGCGTGATCGCCAAGCGCGCGACGCTGCGCCCGCTGGGCGCGCTGCGCGGACTGGTCGCCGCCGGCGAGGCGCTGAACCCCGAGGTCCTGCGGGCCTGGGAGGAGGCGACCGGGCTGCAGATCCGCGACGGCTACGGCCAGACCGAGACCGGCCAGCTCACGGGCGCGCCCCCGGGCGAGCCGGTACGGCCGGGCTCCATGGGCCGGCCGCTGCCCGGGATGGCGCTGCGCGTGGATGACGGCGAGCTCGTCGCCGACCCCGCCACCGTGCCGACGTTCTTCCTCGGCTACCTCGGCGAGCCCGAGCCCGAGCCGGCGCCCGCCGGCCCGTGGCGCACCGGCGACCGTGTGACCCAGGACGAGGACGGATACCTGTACTTCGAGGGGCGCACCGACGACGTGATCATCTCCGCCGGCTACCGGATCGGCCCGTTCGAGGTCGAGTCCGCGCTGGTCGCGCACGAGGCCGTGGCCGAGGCCGCGGTCGTCGCCGCGCCCGACGACGAGCGCGGGAGCGTCGTGCGCGCCGTGGTGGTCCTGCGCGACGGCTTCGCGCCCTCCGGCGACCTCGCCCGCGCGCTGCAGGACCACGTCAAGGCCCAGACCGCGCCCTACAAGTACCCCCGCATCGTCGACTTCGCCGACGAGCTGCCCAAGACGGCCAGCGGCAAGGTGCGCAGAGCGCTGCTGCGGGGAGAGGGCTGAGCGCGGCGGTGCGGGCGTTCGGTCGCAGTACGCTGGGTCGATGGACAAAGTGGCAACAGGCGACCTGGTGACGGTCGCGGGCGACGGGCCGGACCTCGACGGGATCGTCTTCGACACGCCGAGCCGGTCCAAGGTCGTGGTCGCCGTGGTGGACCCCGGCCGGGGGCCCGTCTTCCGGACGGTCCACCCCGACACGCTGAGCGAGCGGGAGGAGGAGGCGCCCGCGGACCGGGCGCTGCGCCTGCTCATCCGCCGGACGCCGGCGCCCGTGCGCGGCGCGGCCCGCGACGGCGCGGGCTCGGGCCGCGGGCGACCCGGCCACACGCGCGGGGCGATGCACCGCACCACCGGCCGGTAGGGCCCTCGGCCGGTCGGGGCTCGCTACCGCTGGCCGCGCACGATCAGCCAGTTCACGATCCACAGCGCCACGCCGACCGCGACGAGGATCGCGGCGCGCACGTAGGTCTCGCCCTCGATCTGCGTCAGCAGCGCGATCGAGACCCCCACGCCGATCACGGGGACGATCGACGGCACGCGGAAGTGCTCGTGCTCGACGGACTCGCGGCGCAGGACGAGCACGCAGACGTTGACGACCCCGAAGACCATGACCAGCAGCGCGACCGTGGTGTCGGCCAGCGAGGCGAGGTCCCCGGTGGCGACGAGGACCGCGGCGATCGCCGTGGTGAACGCGATCGCGATCCACGGCGTGCGCCGCTCGGGCAGGACCGCTGCGAACGGGCGCGGCACCACGTTCTCCTGCGCCATTCCGTACAGCAGGCGCGACGCCATGATCATGTTGATCAGCGCCCCGTTGGACAGCGCGATCAGGCCGATCGCCGAGAACAGCTTCTCCGGGATGCCGAGCGGGCCCTGCTTGACGACCTCCAGCAGCGGGCCGCTGGAGCCGGTCAGGTCGTTCGTGGGGACGACCATCGAGGCGCCGATGGTGACGAGCAGGTAGACGGCTCCCGCGATCAGCAGTCCGCCGAACAGCGCCTTCGGATAGGCCCGGCTCGGGTCCTTCGTCTCCTCCGCGACGTTGACGGAGTCCTCGAAGCCGATCAGCGCGTAGAACGCGAGCGCGGCGCCGCCGAGTGCGACCGCGAGCACCGAGCTGCCCTCCTTGAGGTCAAAGGCACGGTCGGGCTCGGCGTCGCCCTGGGCGAGCGCGACCGCGGCGATGAGGACGATCAGCAGCAGGCCGCCGAGCTCGATGAGCGTGAAGCCGACGTTGATCTTCACCGACTCCGCGATGCCCCGCAGGTTGATGGCCGCGATGAGCGCGAGCAGTGCGATCGCGGTCAGGACGACCGGCACGTCGACGAAGGCGCTGAGGTAGTCGCCCCCGAATCCGCGCGCCAGCGCGCTGGCCGACGTGATGCCCGACACGACGACCGCGAACGCGACGATGAAGCTCACGAACGGGCGCCCGAACGCGCGGTGCGTGTACAGGCCGGCGCCGCCGGCGCGCGGGTACTTGCTGACCAGCTCGGCGTAGGAGCCGGCGGTGAACGCGGCCATGACGAGCGCCAGGGCGAAGGCGACCCAGATCGCGCCGCCGGTCTCCGTCGCGACCTCGCCGACGAGCGCGTAGATCCCCCCGCCGAGGACGTCGCCGACGATGAAGAACAGCAGCATCGCCGGCGTGATGGCGCGCTTGAGCCCCCCGCCCTCGGGCCCGGCCGGGATGGCCGCCGCCGCGGGGACGGGGACACCGGTGCTGCGCGATCCACCGCGTGGCATGCGGCGCTCCTACCCAACAGCGGGTGCACTTCATGTCCCGCGGCCACGCGGCATCGCGCTGGAGGCGGTTCAACGGGTCGCTGAGGCCGGCGGCCAGGTCTCCAGCAAACTCAGGCGGCGCGCGCCGCCCCGGCCCCGTAGGAGACGGCGGCATCGGCGAAGGCGGCGAGCAGGCGGGCCTGCTCGCTGGAGCGCACCATGCTCTCGGCATGCCACTGGACCGCGACGGTGAAGTGCTTGTCGGTGGCCTCCAGCGCCTCGATCACGCCGTCGGGGGCCCAGCCCACGGCGCGCAGGCCGGTTCCCAGGCGGTCCACGGCCTGGTGGTGGAAGGAGTTGACGCTCAGGTCGGGCGTGCCGAGGCAGCCCGCGGTCAGGCTGCTGCGCTCGAGCGTCACGTCGTGCGTCGGCGTCGGGCCGGGCTGCAGCTGGCGGTGCTCGATGTCCGACGGCCGCTCGGAGGGCAGGTCCTGCGTCAGCGTGCCGCCCCGCGACACGTTGAGCACCTGCAGGCCGCGGCAGATCGCCAGCACGGGCATCTCCCGCGCCTCGGCCGCCCGCAGCAGCGCGACCTCGAAGCGGTCCAGGTGCGGCTCGGTCGGGCCGAGGCTGGGATGCGGCGCGGCGCCGTAGGCCGTCGGGTGCAGGTCCGGTCCCCCGGACAGGCACAGCCCGCTCAGCCCGGCGAGCAGCGGCTCGATGCTGTCGGTGTCGGCCAAGCCCAAGCCGTCCGCTTTGGCCGACCGGACAGTGACCTACCGCGCGCTGTGGCGCAGGAAGGAGGGCCCTGGCGCTGTATCCCGGCGCAAGCCGCGCATGGAGAGCTCGAGTGCGAGGAGACCGGCGAAGAGCACGCCGAGCCCGCCGAGGAACACGTACGACAGCTCGTTGGACGTGTCGAAGCTGTCCCAGGCTCGCGCCGAGCCGAGGAGGATCAGGCCCAGCCCGATGAGCTGGCTCTGGAGCGTGATGTGGATCGCGCTCGGGCGACCGTCCAGGCCCATCATGATCGCGGTGATGCCGGGCAGCGCGAACCAGCCGCCGAGCGTCTGCGCGGTGAGCGGCGTGAGCATCCAGGGCCAGATGTCGATCATCGTCGAGGGCGAGAGGAGCAGGAACAGCGCGACGATGGACTGCACCGCGCCGGCGCCGATCAGCGCCGCGCGAATCCGCGAGGGCAGCCGCGACTCACCCTCCTCCGGGGTGCCGGGGTCGGTGCGGCGGTTCACCAGCCACGCGAGCGGCACGAGGATGGGGGTCGTGACGTAGAGCCCCATCCAGATCCAGAAGGCCACGTTGTCCTGGATGAAGGCATCGAGATGCGCGAACGACCCGACCGCCATGAAGATCGTGAACGCCGTGACCGGCAGGAACCCGACATGGACGCGATGGAAGCGCTGCTCCATCGCCACCCGCACGAAGAAGTAGGCACCCGCGATGTAGCCGGCGCCCATGACCATCGGCGTGATCTCCGGCTGGACGTCCCACGCGAAGTAGTCCTTCGTGTCGCCCGGGAAGAAGTACAGCAGCCCGAAGGCGACCAGCAGGAACGGCACGATGAAGATCGCCAGCACCCGGGTCTGCTGCAACACCCGATCGTCTCGGCCGAGCGGCATGACGCTCTGTCCCGGGAGGTGGTGCAGCGTTACGCCGTGTTGAGGCGATGCCGCGTGCTCTACCTCACAACCCGCGCCACATACCCGTTTTCCGCGATCGTGGCCAGGACCTCCTCGGCGTGCTCGCGGCCACGGGTCTCCAGCACCAGCTGAACCGCCGTCTCGCGGACGTGGAGGTCGACGCCCTCGCGGACGTGCTCCACCTCGACAAGGTTCGCTCCAGCCGCACCGACGCACGACAGCAGCCGCGCCAACGAGCCGGGCCGGTCGGGCAGGCGGGTGAAGAGCACGAGCCGGCGCCCCGCCTCGGTCTCATGGCGGCGGGCGACGGCGGCGAGCAGGCCCGGGTCGACGTTGCCGCCGGAGAGCACGACCACGGTGGTCCCGGCAGAAGCGGGTGTGACCAGCCCGCCCAGCAAGGCAGCAACGCCTACGGCGCCCGCCCCCTCGACCACGAGCTTGCTGCGTTCCATGAGCAGGACCATCGCCTCGGCGACCTCGTCCTCCCCCACCTCGACCACGCCGTCGAGCCAGCGATCGACGAGCCCCAACGTCAGCTCGCCGGGGCGCTTGACAGCGATCCCGTCGGCGATGGTCAGGGCGGCGGACCCGACGGCGACGGGCGAGCCGCGGCGCAGCGACTCGGCGAACGCCGCGCATGCGCCGGCCTGCACGCCGACGACCTCGACGTCGGGGCGCGCGGACTTCACCGCGATCGCGATCCCGGATGCCAGCCCCCCGCCTCCCACCGGCACGACGACCTTCGCCAGATCGGGAACGTCGTCCAGCAGTTCCAGACCGACCGTCCCCTGGCCGGCCACCACGTCGGGGTCGTCGAAGGGGTGCACGAACGCCAGCCCGCCCTCCTCGGCGCGTGCCCGCGCGGCGGCGAAGCAGTCGTCCACCGAGTCGCCCTCCAGGCGCACCACCGCGCCCAAAGCCACGCAGCCCTCGACCTTGGCGATCGGCGCCTGCTCGGGCATGAACACCTCGCAGGGCACGCCCCGGATCTGCGCCGCATCGGCCAGCGCCCAGGCGTGGTTGCCCGCGCTCCCCGCGACCACGCCGCCCGAGCACGCGGGCCCCAGCATGGACAGCTTGTTCAGCGCGCCCCGCAGCTTGAACGACCCCGCCCGCTGCAGGCTCTCGGCCTTCACCGCGACGAAACCACCGCAGCGCTCGGTCAGCGTCTGCGACGGCAGCACCGGCGTGTGGCGCACGACGTCGCCGATCGCCTCCCGCGCCCGCTCGATGTCCGGGGCGGAGACGCTCATCGGTCGCCGAGAAGGTGAACGTCCGTTTCTCCCCGCCGGAGCGGGAACAAATGGACGTCCGGCCGCGCCTCCCGATGTGAACGTCCGTTTCTCCCCGCCATAGGGGGAACAAATGGACGTTCGACCCGCGCGCGAGCGCCCCGGTCAACCATCCAGCGCCACCACCGCGTCCATCTCCACCTGGGCCCCCTTGGGCAGCGCCGCGACCCCCACGGCCACCCGCGCCGGCGGATCCGCCTCGAAGAACGACCCGTACACCTCGTTGACCTCACCGAACGCGCTCATGTCGGTCAAATACACCGTCACGCGCACGGCGTCGGCCAGCGACGCGCCGGCCGCCGCGCACACGACGCTCAGGTTCTCCAGGCAGCGCCCGGCCTGCTCGCCGGGCGTCTCGCCGGCCAGCGTCCCGGTCTCGGGATCCAGCGGGATCTGGCCGGAGCAGAACAGCAGCCCGGCGGCACGCACGGCGTGGCTGTAGGGGCCGATCGCCTCGGGCGCTCCCAGGGCGGTGACGGTCTCGCGGTGATGGGACACGGGGGCGCTCTCCTCGCTCGGACGTCGGGACCGGACGGTACCGCTGCTAGGTTGCCCCGCCCATGCACGCGTTGCACGTCGACCACGCCGGGTAGCAGCTGAGCGATGGCCAACGCGCTGGCTCACGAGACGTCGCCGTACCTGCTGCAGCACAAGGACAACCCCGTGGACTGGATGGCCTGGGGCGAGGATGCGCTGACCCGTGCGCGGGAGACCGACCGCCCGCTGCTCGTCTCGATCGGCTACTCGGCCTGCCACTGGTGCCACGTGATGGAGCGCGAGTCCTTCGAGGACCCCGAGACCGCCGCGCTCATGAACGAGCTGTTCGTGTGCATCAAGGTGGACCGCGAGGAGCGCCCGGACATCGACGCGATCTACATGGAGGCCGTCCAGGCGATGACCGGTCACGGCGGGTGGCCGCTGAACGTCTTCGCCACGCCCGAGCAGGCCCCGTTCTACGCCGGGACCTACTACCCGCCCGAGCCGCGCCACGGGATGCCCAGCTGGCGCCAGGTGCTCGAGGGGATCGACAGGGCCTGGAAGGAGCAGCGCGACGAGATCCGCGAGACCAGCTCCCGCAACGCCGCGCGGCTGGTGGGCGGCGCGCTGCTGGCCCCGTCCGACGACGCGCTGGACCCGGCCGCGCTCGACGCGGCGGTCGCCGCGCTGCGGGAGAGCTACGACAGCGTGCAGGGCGGCTGGGGCGGTGCTCCCAAGTTCCCCTCGGCCTCCACGATCGAGTTCCTGCTGCGCCGCGGCGAGACCGAGATGTCGCTGCAGACGCTGCGCTCGATGGCCTCCGGCGGGATCTACGACCAGGTCGGCGGCGGCTTCGCGCGCTACTCGGTCGACGCGACCTGGACGACCCCGCACTTCGAGAAGATGCTCTACGACAACGCGCTGCTGGCCCGCGCGTACCTGCACGGCTGGCAGGTCTCCGGCGACGAGGCGCTGCGCCGGACCGCCGTGGAGACCGTGGACTGGGTGCTGCGCGAGATGACCGGCCCGGAGGGCGCGTTCTACTCCGCGTTGGACGCCGACTCCGAGGGCGTCGAGGGCAAGTACTACGTCTGGACCGAGGAGGAGTTGCGCGACGTGCTGGGCGACGACACCGCGGTCGCCCTGTCGTGGTTCGGCGCCACCGAGGCCGGCAACTTCGAGGGCGCCAACATCCTGGAGTCGCGGGGCTCGGAGCCCGCCCCCGAGATGCGGGCGCGCATCCGGGTCGAGCTGCTCGCGGCCCGCGAGCGGCGCGTGCGCCCAGGCCTGGACGACAAGCGCCTGACCGCCTGGAATGCGCTGATGATCTCCGCGCTGGCCGACGTCGGCGCGGTGCTGGAGCGCGAGGACTACCTCGACGCGGCCCGACGGGCGGCCACCTTCCTCCTGGAGGAGATGCGCGACCCCGACGGCCGCCTGCTGCGCACCTACAACGCAGGGCAGGCGCGGCTGAACGCCTACCTGGAGGACCACGCCTTCCTGCTCGAGGCGCTGCTGACCCTCTACGAGGCGACGTTCGAGCCGCGCTGGTTCGGCGCGGCCCGCGAGCTGGCCGACACCATGATCGACCGCTTCTCCGACCCCGAGCGCGGCGGGTTCTTCCAGACCTCCAACGACCACGAGCGGCTGGTCGCGCGGCGCAAGGACCTCGACGACGGGCCGATCCCGTCGGGCTCCTCCAGCGCCGCCTTCGGGCTGCTGCGCCTGGCCGCGCTCACCGGCGAGGCGTCCTACGAGGAGCACGCCCTCGGGGTCCTGCGCCTGATCGGGCCGGTGGCCCCGCGCCACCCGCAGGGCTTCGGTCACCTGCTGCAGGCGATGGACTTCCATCTCGCCGACGTGCGCGAGGTCGCCCTGGTGGGAGACGACACGGGCGCGCTGGAGCGCGTCGTGCGCGGCGCCTTTCGCCCACACCTGGTCCTCGCCGCGGGTGATGGGAGCGACACCGGCGGCGTCCCGCTGCTGGAGGGCCGCCTGCCGCTGGACGGCGAGCCCGCCGCCTACGTGTGCGAGCGCTTCTCCTGCCTGCAGCCGGTCAGCGCTCCGGAGGAGCTGCGGGCACTTCTGCAGCCGCCGGCTCCCTGATGCGCGCGGTGTGGCGGGTCTGCAGCGCGAGGTCGCCGCGCAAGAATCCTCGCAGCAGCTCGAGCTCCACGGCGTCGTAGCGGGCCATCAGCGCGGCCGCCTCCTCGGCCAGCGGCTTGTAGAACTGCCCCACATTGCGCCGGGCGGCCTCCGTGAGCTCGACGTGGACGCGCCGGCGGTCGGCCTCGTCACGCACGCGCTCCACGTATCCCACCCGCCCCAGGCGGTCCAGCAGCGTGGTCACGGCGCCCGTGCTGAGGCCCAGCGCGGCGGCGATCTCACCCGCCGTGCAGCGGCCGCGCTGGTCCAGGACGTCCAGGCAGCGCAGGTCGGTGAGGTTGATGCCCAGCCGATCCGCGACGGCCTGGTCGAGCGCGTCGCGCGCGTTGCCGTTGGCGCGCACGTCCGCGATGACCTCGCGCACCAGCTGATCGCGCCGCTTATCGCTCACACCAGAATCTTTACTACCAAGCGTCTTGACAGTCAAGAGAGACTCCTGGTAGGACTCCACCCATGTCCTCCCTGCTGACCTTCCCCGCCGGGCGCGGCGCGAAGTGGGTGGTCACGCTGGTCTGGCTCGCCGTGATGGTCGCCGTGGGCAGCGCCAACCTGCCGGGCAAGTTCGCCGACGCCGAGGAGAACGAGTCCTCCTCCTACCTGCCGGCCGACGCCGAGTCGACGCGCGCGCTGGACGTGACCGAGCGCCTGCAGGGCGGCGAGCTCGCGCCGATGATCGTCGTGTACCGCCGGGAGGGCGGGCTGACGCGGGCCGACCGGCGCCGGATCGCCGCCGACCGAGCCGAGCTCAACGGGCTGAAGCTGCGCGCGACGTCGAAGTTCACCGGCCCGGTCATCTCCCGCGACCGCTCGGCGGCGCTGCTGCAGGCCGACATCACCGGCGACGGCGACGGGGACACGATCGTCGACCCCGTCGAGGCGGTGCGCGAGCGGGTGAGCGATCCGGGCGGCGGTTTGGAGGCGAAGGTCACGGGACCGGCCGGATTCTCGGCCGACGCGATCAAGGTCTTCGAGGGCATTAACGGCACGCTCGTCGGCGCGGCGTTCCTGCTCGTACTGGTCCTGCTGATCCTGATCTACCGCAGCCCGCTGTTCTTCTGGATCCCGCTGATCGCGGTGGGCTTCGCCGAGCTGGCCACGCGCGGCGTCGGCTACGGGCTGACCGAGATCGGCGTGACCGTCAACGGCCAGTCCTCGTCGATCCTGTCGATCCTGGTGCTCGGGGCGGGCACCGACTACGCCCTGCTGCTGGTGGCCCGCTACCGCGAGGAGCTGCGGCGCAGCACCAACCGCCACGAGGCGATGGCGCTCGCGCTGCGCACCGCGGGCCCGGCGATCCTCGCCTCGGGCCTGACCGTCATCGCGGCGCTGCTGTGCCTCACGCTCGCCGAGGTCAACGGCACGTCCGGGCTGGGGCCGATCGGCGCGGTGGGCATCGCGGTCGCGATGGTCTCCATGCTCACGCTGCTGCCCGCTCTCCTGCTGATCTTCGGGCGCCGCGCCTTCTGGCCGTTCATCCCCCGCGTGGGCAGCGCCGGCGCCGACGAGACGCACGGCGCCTGGCGGCGTGTCGGCGAGCGTGTCGCCCGCCGGCCGCGCCGGGCGTGGATCGGCACCGTCGCGCTGTTGGCCGTGATGTCGCTGGGGCTGCTGAACTTCGACGACGGCCTGACGCAGGGCAACCAGTTCCGCGACGACGTCGAGGCGGTCGCCGGGCAGAAGCTTCTCTCCCAGGCGTTCCCCAGCGGCGCCAACGCCCCGACGGACATCGTCGTGCAGGACCGCTCACGGGTGGACGACGTGTCCCGCGCGGTCGCCGCCGTGCCCGGCGTCGACGAGGTGCGACCCGCCGATCGCGGGCGGGAGGGCGTCCTGCTCAGCGCCGTGCTCGCGCCCGAGCCTTTCTCGACCGACGCGTTCGCCCTCATCCCCGACATCCGAACGGCCGCCAAGCGGGCCGGCGGCCCACAGACGCTCGTCGGCGGCGCGACCGCGATCGAGCGCGACCTGCGCGTCGCGGCGGCGCGCGACAACAAGGTCATCGTGCCGATCGCGCTGGTGGTCGTGCTGCTGATCCTGATCGTGCTGCTGCGCGCGCTCGTCGCGCCGCTGATCCTGATCGCGACCGTGATCGCGTCCTTCGCCGCATCGCTCGGCGTCGGGGCCGTCGTGTTCGACGTGATCTTCGGGTTCCCCGGCAGCGACCCGTCGCTGCCCCTGTTCGCATTCATCTTCCTCGTGGCGCTGGGGATCGACTACAACATCTTCCTCATGGCCCGCGTCCGCGAGGAGACCCTGCGCCACGGCACGCGCGAGGGGATGCTGCGCGGGCTTGCGGTGACCGGCGGGGTCATCACCTCGGCGGGCATCGTCCTGGCCGGCGTGTTCTCGGTCCTCGGAGTCCTGCCGCTGGTGTTCCTCACCGAGATCGGGTTCGTGATCGCCTTCGGGGTGCTGCTGGACACGTTCATCGTGCGCACGCTGCTCGTGCCGGCGATCACCTTCGAGATGGGGTCGCGCATCTGGTGGCCGTCGCGTTTGGCGTCCGAGCCCGACCGTAGCGATGCCGCGGGCCGTGTGGGCGGGCCACGAGCGGCCGAGTCGTGGTAGGTCGCTAGGCGCGGTTCCTGGCGACCAGCCGCAATTGCTCGAGGTAGCACGCGGCGAAGCGGCGCGCGGCGTCGGCGCCGAACACGCGGTGCGGATAGCGGAACGTCAGGTGCAGCCGGCCGCCAACGGTCACGGCGCCGACGCACAGCGTCACCGGCGACCGCGCCGGCGTGGAGAACCACAGCTGCACCACCTCGCCCGCGTCCGGTCCGAAGGACGGCGCTTCCAGCCGCCCGAGGTAGCCGAGCATGGCGGTGTCGACCAGGCGGTTGCCGGTGAGCGGCTGGAGCACGACGGTGGACTGCTTGGCCCACAGCGGCAGCAGACCGGCGCGCTCCAGCGCGGCGATGAGCGCGATCCCCGTCCGCGTGCGCTTGTTGCGGGTGGTCTGGGCGCTGACGGCCTTCAGCGCCGATGCCGTGCCGGCGCGCTCGCGGCGGTTGGTCGACACGCGAGCGGTCACCGAGAAGTTGCCGACCGTCTCCTGCCGCCATTCCGGCGGCCGCAGGTTGGCGGGAACCAGCACGCCGATGCGCCGGCCGGGTGTGCCGTGCTCGAGGTTCCAGTCGCCGATGGCCAGGTGCAGGGCGGCAAGCAGGACGTCCCGGTTCGTCCCTGAGCGGGTGACGTCGACCAGCCGCCCTGTCTCCTCGACCGACAGCGAGACCAGGTGAAACCCGTACCCGCGCTCGCCGCCGGGCTGCTCGGCGGCCAGACGCGCCGGCCGGGTCAGGACGTCGCGCAGGCGCTCGACGGCGCCGGTGTAGGCGCGCACCACGACCGGCACGGGCGGCCTCGCCGGCCGGACGGGCAGGTCCCGGACCGCCAGGAAGTCGAGCGGAAGCGCCGGGTCGGCCTCGCCGGCGTAGGCCCGCGCGATGGCGTCCAGCACGCGCACGGCGCCGACCCCGTCGCTGGCCGCGTGGTTGAGGCTGAGCATCAGGACGTCCCCGGCGTCGTGCCGGGCCAGGAAGACGTGCAACGGCGGATGCTCGGTGGCGATCACGACCGCGCTGTGCAGTCGCGCTCGCGCGGCGTCCAGCGCGACCTCGTCGGGGCAGTCGAGGACGTCCAGCGGATCGCGCTGCAGCGGGCGGTCGCCCAGGATCGAGCCCAGCGCCGCGCGCAGCCGTGCCTCGTCGAGCGCGCCGGCGACGCGCGCCTCCATCTGCACGCTCCACGCCCCAGCCTCCGGGTCGAGCAGAGCGGCGTCGCCGGGCGCGCCGCCCGCCGCGCCGGGGACCCACTCGCAGTTGAGCTCGCAGCGGTGATCGCCCTGGCGGCCCCGTGCGAACGAGACCACGTCCTGGGCCATGCCGAACAGGTTGTGCGCCACGGCCCGGCGCAGGGAGTACCCCGACCCGCCCCCGGACCGCTCGACCAGCGGTGACACACCGTCCACGTGGGCCGCCATGCGGTTGTCCTCGACCGAGACGTGGAGGCTGTCGGTGGGCACGTTCTCCCGCAGAGAGACCATCCCGCGGTGAAACAGGCGCCCCAGCGGCCCGTCGCGGTGGAAGTGGCCGCTCACGTCCAGATGGCGCAGGAGCGCGACGGGGTCGGTGACCGTCGGCTCCGCGTCCTGGGCCGCTCCGGAGCCGTCCGGCCTGCCGGTGCCGGCAGCCTCCAGGAGGGATTGCAGCGTGGCCGATTCGTCGCGGCGGCGGGATTCGGCCATCGGCGGATGGTGACGGATGCGGTGCGGCCGCCCTGCTCCCGGCGGCCGCACCGCGGCACGTCCTCAGCGCCCGGTCGGGCGGATGTTCTGGTTGGCCGCGAACACGTTGCGCGGGTCCCAGCGGTCCTTGGTGTCCACGAGGCGCCGGTAGGTCGACTCCCCGTAGAACGCGCGCACGCGCTCGCCGGCGGGGTCCGAGACGTGGTTGGGGTGCACGCGACCGTCGCCGTAGCCGGCCATCGTGTCGGCGAAGCGCGTCGTCCAGGCACGGTTGACCGCCGTGTCGGCGGGGTCGGGCCACAGCGACAGCGCGTGGTAGGCCCAGCGCGCGCCGCGGTGCGACAGCGCGGTCGCGTCCTCGTCGACGCGCCCGTACGCGCCGCCGAGCGGCTGGAGCAGGACGACGGTCAGCGGCGACGGGATGTCGCCCGCCACGTCGATCGCGTCGGCGATCGCGGCGTTCGGGAGGCCGTCGAGGAACGCGGCCTTCCAGTGGTTCTGCATGCCGTGCGGGCAGCCGGCGTCGGTCATCGACTGCAGCGCGACGTACGGCATCGGCGCGACCGCGTCCACCGCGGGGCGCAGCGCGCGCAGCGGTGCGATCAGGCGCTGCGCCCGATCGTGGTCGGCGAACGCGGCGACCGCGATGCCGAGCACCGGGCTCCCGACCATGCCCGCGGGCACGAACGGCGCGGGCGGGGCGAGCTGCAGCGTGGCGCAGCCGCCGAGCTCGTCGGGCGCGGACTCCATGTGATCGCGGTAGGCGGCGAGGACCTCGCCCGCGCGCTCCCACTCGAACAGCAGCATCCCGCCCTCGATCACGGGGCCGATCGAGTGGAGGGCGAGCTCGAACTCCGTGACCACGCCGAAGTTGCCGCCGCCGCCGCGCAGGGCCCAGAAGAGGTCGGGGTGGCGGGTGGCGTCGGCGCGTACGACGTCGCCGTCGGCGGTCACGACCGTCGCTCCGACCAGGCTGTCGGCCGTCAGCCCGTGCATGCGCTCCAGCCAGCCCGAGCCGGAGCCCAGGGTGAGGCCGGCGACGCCGGTGGACGACACGCGCCCGCCGGTCACCGCGAGCCCGTGCGCCTGCGTGGCGGCGTCCAGCTCGCCCCAGGTCAGGCCGGCGCCGGCGCGGACGGTCCGCCGCGCGAGGTCGACCTCGACGCGCTTGAGCGCCCGGACGTCGACCACGAGGCCGTCGTCGATGACGCCGAAGCCGGCGCCCGAGTGGCCGCCGGCCCGCACGGCCACCGGGAGGCGTGCGGCCTGGGCGTGCCGGAGCGCCGCGGCGACGTCGCGCTCGTCGCCGACCTGGGCGATGATCGCCGGGCGGCGGTCGATCGCACCGTTGAAGACGGTGCGCGCGGCGTCGTAGGCGGGATCGCCGGGGACGAGGACCGTGCCGGCGAACTCGTCGATGTGGGGGCTGATGGTGACGGACATGTGATCCCTCCTGGTCGCGATGTGGTGCCACCGTGCCGTCCGCCTCTCATCGATGCAATACAAGTCGTCGTATCCAGTATCGTGGTCATCGATGTACGACCTGCGTCGCCTGCGGGCCTTCCACGAGGTCGCCGAGCGCCGCTCGTTCTCGGGCGCCGCGCTGGAGCTCGGCTACGGGCAGTCGGTCGTCTCCCATCACGTCGCGGCGCTGGAGGACGAGTTCGGCATGACGCTCGTGGACCGCAGCACGCGTCCCATCCGCCTCACCCCGGCGGGTGAGCGGCTGCGCGGCCACGCGGTGGCCGTGCTCGGGCGCGTGGCCGAGGCGGAGGACGAGCTGCGCGCGCTCGCGGGCCTGCAGACGGGGACGCTGCGCCTGGGCGCGTTCCTCACCGCGTGCACGTCGTTCGTCCCCCCTGCGCTCGCTCGTTTCGAGCGCGACTGGCCGGGCGTCGAGGTGCAGCTCGAGCAGGTGGAGACCGAGGGTGCGCTGCGACGGCTGCGGGCCGGCGACCTCGACCTGGTCACGGTCTACTCCAACGAGCGGGCCGACGAGCCGCCGGGCGCGGACACGGCGCTGGCCTGGAGCCGACTCGGAGACGACCCCTATCGCCTGGTCCTACCGGCCGACCACCGGTTGGCGCGTGCGCGGCGGCGCATCCGGGCCGCCGACCTGCGCGACGAGCGCTTCAGCGCCCCGGAGCCGACCGGCGCCGGGGCGCGCGTCTACCACGAGATGCTCGAGCGCGTCTGTGCGCCGGGGGGCTTCTCGCCGAACATCACCCACGTCGTGCAGGACGTCACGGTGGGCCGGGCGCTCGTGTCGGCCGGCCTGACCGTCGGGGTGATGCCCGAGCTGACGATCCCCCTGCCCCGGCCCGATGTCGCGGTGCGCCCGCTCCCCGCCCCGTCGAACGAGGCGCGCACGGTGTTCGCGGTCTGGCTGCGCAACCGGCGCGTGCCCGCCGTGGCACCGATGCTGCGGCTGCTGGCCGACAGCGCCGCGGAGCGGCTTCAGAGCACCGCCAGGTAGCGGTCGAGCTCCCACTGGCTGACCTGCACGCGGTAGTCCTCCCACTCGCGGCGCTTGATCTCCACGAAGCGGTTGAACATGTGCTCGCCGAGCGTGCGCAGGACGAGCTCGGACTCCGACGTCAGCTCGATCGCCGCGCCCAGCGTCTCGGGGAGCTGCTCGATCCCCAGGCGACGGCGGTCGTCGGGCGAGAGGTGGTAGAGGTTCTTGTCCATCGGCTCGGGGAGCTCGTAGCCCTTCTCGATGCCCTCCAGCCCGGCCTGCAGCAGCACCGCGAACGTCAGGTACGGGTTGCACGCGGGATCCGGGCAGCGCAGCTCCATCCGCGTGGCCTCCTCCTTGCCCGGGTGATAGAGGGGCACCCGCACGAGCGCCGAGCGGTTGCGCCGGCTCCAGGCCACGTAGACGGGCGCCTCGAAGCCCGGCACCAGGCGCTTGTAGGAGTTCACCCACTGGGCGAAGAGCGAGGACATCTCGCGGGCGTGGCGCAGCTGGCCGGCGATGAAGGCCTTGCCGGTGTCCGACAGGAAGTAGGGGTCGTCGGCGTCGAAGAACGCGTTCTTGGAGCCCTGGAAGAGGCTCATGTGCGTGTGCATGCCCGAGCCGTTCTCGCCGAACAGCGGCTTGGGCATGAACGTCGCGTGCCAGCCGTACTTCATCGCGTACTCCTTGACCGTGATGCGGTACGTCATGCAGTCGTCGGCCATCTTCAGCGCCTCGGCGAAGCGCATGTCGATCTCGTGCTGGCTGGGGCCCACCTCGTGGTGGGTGTACTCGACGTGGATCCCGAGCTGCTCGAGGGCGAGCACGGTCTCGCGCCGCACGTCCGAGCCGGCGTCCAGCGTGGTCAGGTCGAAGTAGCCGCCCTCGTCGAGGACCTCGGTGCCGTCCTTGTCGCGAAAGAGGAAGTACTCGAGCTCGGGGCCGACGTTGAAGGTGTCGAAGCCCATCGCCTTGGCCCGCTCCAGCGCGCGGCGCAGCACGTGGCGCGGGTCGCCCTCGTAGGGCGTGCGCTCCGGCGTGAGCACGTCGCAGAACAGGCGCGCGACGCCCTGCTCGTCCGGTCGCCAGGGCAGGATCGCGAACGTGGTCGGGTCGGGCATCGCGATCATGTCGGACTCCTCGATCGCGTTGAAGCCGGTGATCGAGGAGCCGTCGAAGCCCATCCCGTTCTCGAAGGCGTCCTCCAGCTCGTCGCTGTTGATCGAGAAGGACTTCAGCTGCCCCAGGATGTCGGTGAACCACAGCCGGATGAAGCGGATGTCCCGCGCGGTGACGAGCGCTTGGACGTCGTCGACGGTCTGCGGGCGCACCGGGGCCATGGCCGCGGAAGCCTAGCGGTGTGCGGCCTGCGCGCCCGGGCCGGCGCTGCTCAGACGTCGCCGACGAGCCACCGTCGAGCCCAGACCTCGAGCTCGCGGACGGCGGCCTCGAGGTCGCGCCCCATCTCGGTGAGCGCGTACTCCACCCGGATCGGCCGCCCGGGGTACACGGTCCGCTCGACGACCCCGCGGGCCTCGAGCTCCTTCATCCGCTCGGAGAGCAGGCGGTCCGACAGCTGCGGGACCGCCTCGGCGATCTCGCCGAAGCGCAGGGAGTTGCCCTGTATGAGGACGCCGACGATCGCGCCGGTCCAGCGGCGGCCGATCAGCTCGATTGCCTGGTGGTAGTACGGACAGCAGCCGGGGCTCGCCCCCTCCGCGCGCGGTACGGAGGGGGGAGGTTCAGGCGAAGTGCGCGCAGCCGTCTGCCGTTGCACCACAACCATGAAGCTTAGCCCCGGGCCGGGCGGTCGGGACGGGCCACTAGGCCGCGCGCAGCGTGCGGGCGTCCTCGAACGAGCCGTCGACCGGCACCTCGCCCGCGACGTTCACCAGCGCGGTGAAGCCCTCGAGCGACACGTAGGCGATCGCCTCGAGGAGCTGCTCGTCGGACCAGCCCGCCTCCCGCGCCTCCTCGTGGAGGTGCATCGGCGGACGGCCGGGGCCCTTGACCAGCACCTTGAGGTAGCGCAGCAGCGCGGCCATGCGCTCGTCGCGCGAGTCGAACTCGCGGGCCAGCGCGACCTCGTCGAGGCCGAGGCCGGCGTGGCGGGCGGTGCGGCTGTGCAGCGCGATGCCGGGCTCCGAGCCGTGGTGCTCGGCCACGGCGAGCGCGATGCGCTCGAGCGTGGCGACGTCGAGCGCGCCGCGCCGCAGCTCGGAGCGCAGGCGTGCGTAGCCGCGCAGCGCCGCGGGGGAGCCGGCCAGCACGCCGAGGAAGTTCGGCAGCTGGCCGCCTCCGGCCAGGGCGCCCCGCAGCACGGGGACGCTGCCCTCCGGGGCGGTGAGGTCGTCGTGGATCTGGAATCTGCTCATCGGGGTCTTCATCGTGGTCCTTCTGGGGTGGGCGAGTGGATGGCGTCCGTGCCGTGCTTCACTTCGGGCGTGTTACTTACGTGCGGTAAGTATAGGCCGCGAGCCGTGCCTCACAAGGGGCTGTGCATGGTTCTACGCACGGCGGTAAAGATGGGCTCAGCCAGGGGCCTGCCCGGGAGTAAAGAGGCGCGGCGCCGCGACGTTCAGCGGACGAGCACGGAGGCGTCGGCGGTGCCGACGGCGACGAGGATCAGCAGGATCCCCATCAGCAGCGCCCACATGGCCATGCGGTCCGGCCGCTGGCCGACGCGCTCCACGGGCCGGCGCGGCGGGCGCCGGCGCTCGGAGCCGATGACCCGCGGCGCGATCGGAGCGGGCACGGTGCGCCCGGTGATGACGACGGTGCGGCGATCGGGCACCGGCGGCGGCCCGATGTTGCGCGACGCCGGCGGGCGCGCGGGTCCGGACCGGCGGCGCGGCGCGGCCGGGCGATGCGACAGGGCGGACCCGTGCGACGCGGTCTGACGGGCGGCACGGCGCGCGGCGAGGTCCTCGCGGTCACGGCGAACGCCGTCCCGGCGCTCGATGTCCTCACGCAGGTGCTCCACACCGGCCCACCAGGCCGGGGCCTCGGTCTCTCGCATGCGGTTGTCGTCCTCTTTCGGTTGGAGGCCTACGGGGTTAGCTGTCGGGCTCGCGCTGAAAGAGCTGCGCTACGTCTGGATCGACGATTCGCCCCTGCTCGTGGTTCCCCCGCTCCCGGTGCCGTGGCCCCGGGACTCGGCCCTGCTGACGGCGCGATCGTAGCAGCGTCACATTTCCCTGCATATACGCAGTCTTATGGAGCCACCGGACGGAATCCCCCACGTTGCGGGACTTTCCGTCCGGGGAGCGTCAGCGGCCGGCGACCTTCTCGACGTAGAGCGCCACGTTGCGCGCGTCGGTGCCGTCGAGCAGCTCGGCGGGCATCTGGCCCATGCCGCGCGCGCGGCCTTCCTTGATCGCGTTCTCGGACAGCTTCGCGGCCGGGCGCAGGACGTCGAGGTCGGGCCCCACCCGGCCCACCGAGCGGGTGTCCTTCAGCGTGTGGCAGGTGGCGCACTTGGCCACGAACATCTCGCGGCCCTGCTCCAGCGCGGCGTTGAGCTGCGAGCCCGCCGGCCCGGCCTTGGCCTCGTCGGTGCTGTTGTCGTTCAGGACGTAGGCCGGCAGGGCGACGCCGAAGGCCGCGACGACCAGCAGCGTGAGGGTCGTCGCGCTGCCCATCCCGCGCGGCGCGCCCTCGAGCGCCTCTCGCGTGTGACGCACGCCACCGCTGAACGCGACGAAGAGGGTGCCCACACCGAGCAGGAGGAAGAACCCGAGTACGAGCCAGGCGGCCATGCGGCGCGGAATCTACTTCACGGGGTCGGCGGAGAGCGTCACCGCGTGGTCGTCAGCGGCGGCGCCCGGAGGCGAAGCTCTGGACGCCCGGCGCGACGGCGCGGAAGTCGTCGGTCCCCGTGGCGGCGGCTTCGGCGGCCGCGGCCTGGCGGGCGAGCTCGATCGAGTCCAGCAGCGAGAAGTCCTTGACCTGGGCGACCACGGCGTCGGGGACCTCCAGGCGGCGCACCCGCCGCGCGACGACGTTGATGGCGCCGCCCGCCGAGGCATGGCGCTCCAGCCGGCCGTCGACGATCAGCAGCGGCTCGGTGCGGACCGCCAGGCGGTCCTGCTCGTAGACGTCGGGCGGGACGACGATGTTGACCGTCCCGTGTTCGTCCTCCAGCAGCAGGAAGGTGACGCCCTTGGCGGTCCCCGGCCGCTGCCGGGCGACGATGAGCCCGCCCACCCGCACCGGCGCGCGGTGGCGCAGGCGCTCGAGGTCGCCGATCGAGACGAGGCGCTCGGCCTCCAGGCGCTCGCGCAGCAGCGCGAGCGGGTGGGCCGCGGCGGTCAGCCCCGTGGTGGCGTAGTCGGCGACCATCGCCTCCCAGGCCGGCAGGCGCTCGAGCGCGGGCGCGGCGGGCAGGTCCAGCGGCAGGGCGAGCTGGGTCCCCTCCCCCACCGCCAGGGCCGGCGCGGTCACGCCGACCTGCCACAGCGCGACCCGGCGGTCGCCGCCGGCCAGCGCGTCGCAGGCGCCCGACCAGGCCAGGCGCTCCAGCGCCGGGCGGCCGGCGCCGGCGCGCGAGGCGAGGTCCTCGATCGAGGCGAACGGGCCGTCGGCGTGGCGGGCGGCGACCAGCGCGGCGACCTCGTCGCCCCGCACGCCGACCACGTAGCCCAGGCCGATCCGCACGGCGCCCTCGGGGGTGACCGTGCAGCCCACCTCGCTGTGGTTGACCTCGGGGGCCAGCACTGCGATGCCGCGCCGCTGCGCCTCGTGGACGAGCGCGTCGGGCGGATAGAAGCCCATCGGCTGCTCGTCGAGCAGCGCGCACACGAACTCCGGCCCGTAGTGCACGCGCAGCCACGTCGACTGGTAGGCCAGCAGCCCGAAGGCGGCCCCGTGGGCCTTGGGGAAGCCGAAGCCCGAGAAGCCGGCGACCATCGCGAAGACGCGCTCGGCCAGCTCCGCCGTGACGCCGGGGTGCTTGGCCATCGCCCCGTCCAGGAAGCGCTGGTGGTAGGTCTCGATCGCCTCCGCCGAGCGCTTGCGGCTCATCGCCCGGCGCAGGCCCTCGGCCTCGCCCGCGCTGAAGCCGGCGAACGCCTGGGAGACCTCGAGCACCTGGTCCTGGAAGATGATCGTCCCCAGCGTGTCGCGCAGCACCGGCTCCAGCGAGGGGTGCAGGTGGGGAACCTCGTAGCCCGGGTCCGCGCGCAGGCGCTGGCGGCGCTCGATGTAGGGGTTCACGGCGCCGCCCACGATCGGGCCGGGGCGCACGATCGCCACCTGGATCGTGAGGTCGTCGAGGTTCTCCGGGCGCGTGCGGCGCAGCGAGCCCATCTGCGCGCGCGACTCGATCTGGAAGACGCCGGTGGTGTCGGCGTGCTGGATGCACTCGTAGGTGGCCGGGTCGTCGTAGGGGATGCGCGACAGGTCGATCCGCTCTCCGCGCCGGGCGGCGACGTGCTCCACGCAGCGCTCCACCGCGCTGAGCATCCCCAGCCCGAGCAGGTCGATCTTCAGAAAGCCGGCGTCCGAGCAGGAGTCCTTGTCCCACTGCGCGAGCTGGCGGCCCTCCATCGCGGCGGGGACGAGCGGGACGCAGTCCACCAGCGGGCGCGTGGCGACGATCATCCCGCCGGAGTGCTGGGAGAGGTGGCGGGGCAGGCCGTGCGCCTCGTCGGCCAGGCGCGCCAGCCAGGCCCAGCGGCCGGTGCGGCGGTCGGGGCCGAGGACGAGGTCGATGTCGCGGTCGACGTTGTGGGCCGAGAAGCCCTCGCTGCCGCGCGCGACGCGCTCGATCTCGCCGGGCGGGAGGCCGAGCGCCTTGCCCAGCTCGCGGATGGCCCCGCGGGAGCGGTAGGTCGGGAAGGCGGCGACCAGCGCCGAGCGGTCGCGCCCGTAGCGCTCGTGGACGCGCGGGATGAGGACCTCGCGGATGTCGCGCGGGAAGTCGAGGTCGATGTCGGGCAGCGCGGTGAGCTCCTCGTTGAGGAAGCGCCCGAGCAGGAGCTTGTTGGCGATCGGGTCAACGTGGCTGAGGCCGGTGAGGTAGCAGACGATCGAGGAGACGCTCGAGCCGCGGCCGCGCCCGGGCGGCAGCAGGGCGCGGACGGTGTCCGGGCCGCGAACCTCGATCGCCACCTCGCGCGCGAGCTCGAGCATGTCGCGGTGCAGGAGGAAGAAGCCGGCCAGGCCCAGCGCGTCGATCACGCGCAGCTCCTCCTCCAGGCGGGGGGCGGCCTCGGCCCGGTGCGTGCTGCCGGGCGGATAGCGCTCGTCGAAGCGCGCCTGGCAGACCTCGGCGAGCGCGCGGTCGGCGGCGGCGTCCTCTGCGCCTGGGTAGCGGTAGCCGAGGTCGCTGGAGAGGTCGAAGGTCAGCGTCTCGGCCAGCCGGGCGGTCTCGGCCACCGCCTCGGGGTGGTCGGCGAACCGGGCGGCCATCGCCTCCGGCGTGGCGAGGACGTGCGCGTGATTGCCGCGCCGTAGCGGCTCGGAGGCGTCGAGCGTCGTGTGCTCGCGGATGGCCACGAGGGCGTCCTGCAGGAAGGCGCGCTCGGGCGAGTGGGCGTGGACGTCGCCGGTCGCGACGGTGGGGACGTCGAGGCGGGCGGCGAGGCCCGCGAGCCCGCGGTTCAGCGCGCGGTCGTGGCGGGCGAAGGGCCGCTGCAGCTCGACGCGCAGCGCGTCGCGGCCGAAGGTGGCCAGGAGACGGCGCATGGTCGGCTCGTCGCGCACGCCGTGCGTCGCGCAGCCGCTCAGGCAGACGAGGCCCTCGTGATGGCGCTCGACGTCGTCGAGCGAGACCTCGGGCTCCACGCGGTCCCGTTGTGGCCCCGTTCTGGTTTTCGCGTGCGCTTTGGTGAGCAGCCGGCACAGGTTGCGCCAGCCCTGCTCGTCGCGGACCAGGAGGGTGAGGTGGCGGCCGTCGTCCAGCGTGACCTCCGCGCCGTGGATCGCCTTGAGGCCCAGCAGCCGGGCCGCCTGGGCGAACTCCATCGACCCCGACAGCGAGTCGTGGTCGGTGAGCGCCAGCGCCCCGTGCCCCTTGCTCGCCGCGGCGGCGGCCAGCTCGTCGGGCTGGGACGCGCCGTCCAGGAAGGAGTACGCGGAGTGGCAGTGCAGCTCGACGTAGGGCATACGAACACATGTTCGCATATGGGGGAAGGAGGTTGTCGTCGCCCGCCGCCGGGAGGGGGTGGGCCGACTTATCCATCTATGCCAAGGACAACTCGGCCCACCTCGGGGCCGGTGTCCAGGCGGGCCGACGTATCCATCCATGCCAAGGACAACTCGGCCCACCTCGGGGCCGGTGTCCAGGCGGGCCGACTCATCCATCCATGTCAAGGACAACTCGGCCCACCTCGGGGCCGGTGTCCAGGCGGGCCGACTCATCCATCCATACCATGGACAAGTCGGCCCACCCCTCTCGTACCTTGGGCCGCGGCCGACTCACGCGCGCGACGGCACGCAGTCGGTGCGCTGCTCCCACACGCCGCCCGGCGGGCGCGAGGCGGCGGCGGTGAGCTGGGACTGCTCGAGCGTGCGCTCGATCTCCGCGCCGAGGCCCACGCCGACGGCGGCCCCGCCCGCCAGGCCGCGGCCGGTGACGGAGGTGCGGTAGGTGCGAGCGTCCAGGCGCGCGCGGCTGCGCAGCTGCTCCCCCAGCGCGCGGATCGCCGCCGGGCTGGCGGGCGCGCGGCGGTAGGCGTCCCAGGCGGCGGCGACCGCGGGGTCGGCTAGGTCCAGCCGGGCGTCGAGCTCCCAGCGCCGGCCGGCGGTGGGGATCCGCCCGGTGCCAATCCCGCCGCCGGCCGCATCGGCCTCGCGTCCCAGCAGCCCCGCGAGGACCGGCGGCAGGCCCACGCCGCCGCGCAGCGCGCCCGACGCGAACAGCGACAACGCGACGGGCCGGCGGTGGCGGTCGTAGACGAGGCCGAGCACCGCATCGCCCTTCAGCGCACCGGCCGCCGCGCCCAAGGCGGCGGAGGCCAGTGCCTCGCCGCCGCGCTCGGCGCGCAGGTAGACGGTCACCTCGCCGGTGCGCCGGTCGCGCCGGACGCCGAGCGCCGCCTCCGCGAGGCCCTTCGCGTCGGCGCTGACCCCCCACCGGCCGACGCCGGCGTCGCCCAGCGCCTTCAGGCCGCCGTCGAAGAACTCCTCGTCGGGCCGCGGGCCGTCGTCCCCGCCCAGGAGGCCGCGGACGACCCGGTAGGGCCGATCCAGCGCGACGGGCAGCTCGCGGCGCATCAGCGCACGGACGGTTCGGTCCGCCTCGCGCCGGTCGCGCGCGTGGAACACGCGGCCGTCGCCGAAGACGCCCAGGATCGCCAGGCGCGCCTGCCCGCCGACGCGGACCGTGCCCGAGCCGGTGCGCACCCGGCCGTGCGCGCCGATCGCGAGCTGCACGCCGGCGCCGGTGTGCTCGACGATCGTCAGGCGATAGGTGCCGTCCGACAGCCGCTCGCGCAGCAGCACGTGGTCGTCGTCGAGGCGGAACACGGAGACGTTGGCCGCGAGATGGCGGTGCTCGCGCGACGCCGCGACGACGCACGGTCGCGTCCCCTCCGCGGGGCAGGTCGATCCCGTCACGATGCACAGGGCGCGCCGGAACTGCGCGATCACGGCGTTCGTCACGCCCGGGGCGCCGGCGGCGGCGACCGCCACGGCTGCCCCGAGGAGCACGGCCAGCATCGCGAGCAGCGCGACGTAGTCGGTCGCCGCCTGCCCGCGCTGGCCGCGCAGTGATCGCATGCGAAGAGGCTCGCGGGAGGCGTGTCACGACACCACGCGAACTCGTGGCGAAACGGCCGCGGTTTCGTGCCGGCGCGCCCGGGGGCGCCGTCAGGAACCCAGCGCGACGGCGGTCGCGGCGGCCAGCACGACGAGCGCGCGGTCGCGCCAGCGGGCGCGCAGCACGATGCGCTCGGGAGCGGTTGCCGCCACGTGGGCGGGCGTGAAGCGGGCGGCCTCGGCGACGATCCAGCCCAGGGTCGCGGTGGCCAGCGGACCGACGTCGCGCGGCTCGTCGCGCAGCGCGCGCAGGAGCGAGCGGGCGGAAGTCGCGAGCTGGCCTGGCGCGCCGAGGCGGTCGAAGATCGACGAGGCCTCGCGCGCCGCGGGCAGGCGGCGCAGCCGCACGAGCACGCGGCGCGCGACCTCGCGCAGTCCGTCCTCCCCCGCCGCCGCGCGCAGCCAGGTGGCCACGAGGACGAGCAGCGCCGCGCGGGCGGTGCGGCGCAGCGTGAGGTCCAGTTCCACGCCGCCGATCAGGCCGAAGCTGAGCGCGCCGAAGGCCAGCAGCGCGGCGAGCGCGAGCCCGGCGCGCACCGGCCCCCGGTCGGCTCGCGCCGTGACCCACGCGAGCGTCAGCCACAGCGCGACGGCGCCCAGCACGATCCAGCGGGTGCTGGCCAGCAGCACCCCGAAGGCCAGCAGGGCCGCGAGCGTGACCGCGCGCGGGTCGAAGCGCCGGCGGGCGGAGGTCTCCGCGGAGGTGAGGGGCACGGCGGGCGCGTCGGCGTCGTCGTCGGGCGCGGTGGGCGGGTCGGAGGCGTCGTCGGAGGCCGCCTCCGGATCCACCCCGTCCCCGCCGCCCTTGTCCTCCGCCGCGGCGCGCGCCTCGACGGCCGGCCACTCGAACAGGCCGCGGCGGTAGACGAGGACCTGGACGGTGCTCGCGAACACCGTCCAGGCGACCAGCCCCACCGCGGTGGCGATGAGCGCCGCCGTGC
The DNA here is from genome assembly GCA_963825515.1 of uncultured Solirubrobacterales bacterium. GTDB lineage: Bacteria > Actinomycetota > Thermoleophilia > Solirubrobacterales > Solirubrobacteraceae > CADCVQ01. The sequence goes on from CAWGTI010000001.1 coordinate 575,732, forward strand.
TGCCCGCCGGGATGCCCAGGCGGCCGAAGATCGCGTCGTAGGTCCCGGTGAAGGCGTCCAGGCCGCCGACGATCACCCAGATGTAGAGCATCACGGTCAGCAGCTGGTCGACCAGGCGGACGATGCCGCAGACGGCGAGCTGGGTCGCCACCGGCGCGTCGCGGGCGTGCAGGCGCCCGAGCAGCGGCGCCGACAGGGCCTGGGTGAGCGGGATCCCGAACCGGGCGGGGCCCATGATCGCCACGGTCTGCAGCATCGCGGCGGTGCTCGCGCCGTAGCCGCTGCGCAGCCCAGCGCGCTGCGCGGCCCGCGCACAGGCCAGGCCGCCGGCCAGCGCCACGACGAAGCCGCCGCTGGGCACGATGCGGGAGGCGAGGAACGAGGCGGTCGCGACGTGCGCGAGCCCGGCCTGCTCGGCGGCGGTCTCGGGGCTCTCGAGCTCGGACTCGGCGGGCGGGGGCGCGCTCATGGCCTCATAGTCTGGCGTCACCGCTGCCGGTACCACGGGCCCTCCGGCAGCTCGCGGAACACGACGACGTTGCGCCCGCACGTGGTGACGACCTCCCAGTAGCGCCGGCGCAGCGGCTGCTCGGTCCACCAGCGATCCTCCACCAGCCAGGACTCGCGCACGGCGTCGACCTCCCGGTCGTCGACCGCGACCGGCCGCCCGCCGCCGGCCGCGCGCACCTCCGCCGGGCGGGGCTCCGCCACGCGCCGCGGGCCGGTCATGGCTGGAACGGGGTGAGCACGACGCGGCGCTCGGGCACCCGCGACTCGGGGTCGACCTCCAGGACGCGCAGCGCGGCGTCCGGTCCGGCGGCGGCGCGGGCCTGGTGGATCGCCTCGCGCAGGCGCTCGTTGCGCCGCGCCGCCCCGTCGTCGAACAGCGCGCGGCCCTCGGGGTGGGGCGGGCCGAAGCGCTCGACGGTGAGCCGCAGGGTCTCGGCCGGCGCGGGCAGCAGCGCCAGGCGGCCGTCGAGGGCGAGCCCCATCCGGCGCGCGTCGGCGAGCGCCTCGCGGAAGACGACGCGCTCGCGCCAGGTTCCCCCCTCGACGAGCCGGGCGGAGAGCACGACCGAGCGCAGCGTGCGACCGCGCCGCTCGCGGCGGACCAGCAGGCGGTCGATCAGCAGCTCCAGCGCGCGGCCGAGCTGCGCGCCCGAGCCCGACTCGGGCAGCTCGAGGGACTCCTCGAGCATCTCCCCCGGGCGCCGCGGGCGCAGCGGGGTGTCGTGCCCGTGCGCGAGGTCGTGGGCGAGCAGCCCGGCGGGACCGAAGCGGTCGGCCACCGACGCGCGCGGCAGCGCGGCCAGCGCGCCGAGGGTCCCGATCCCGAGCCGCTCGAGCGCCTCCACGAGCGCCGCGGTGTCCGCCCTGCGGCGCAGCAGCGCCACCGGGCGCGAGGCGAGGTCCGCGGCTCCCTCGACCCGCGCGGGGCGCCGGACCCGCGCGCCGGCGGCGCCCACCAGCGCGCAGAAGCGGGTGGGCCCGATGCCGATCCGCGCGCCGGTCAGGGCGTTCTGCACGGCGGCGATGACACCGGCGAGGCGATCGGTGGCGAGGCGCCCTTCCGACAGCATGCGCTGGAGCCCGTCGGCGTCGAAGCACGCCTCCCCCGGGCGCAGCGACTCGACCGTCGCGCCGATCGCCTCCAGCCGGCTCAGGGCGAGCTCCCACGCGTCGGCGACCCCCATCGGGTCGGGGGGCACCAGCACCAGCTTCGGGCAGCGCGCGAGCGCCTCGCCCATGCGCATCCCGGCGTGGATGCCGAACGCCTCGGCGGCGTGCGAGACCTCGCCGACGAAGAGCTCCCGGCCCGGCTCCGGGGCGAGCGCGGCGGGCTCGCCCAGCAGCTTCGCGCGCCCGCCGGTGGCGACGACCAGCTCGAAGCGCTCCAGCAGGACACAGACGATCATGGGCGAACACATGTTCGCATCCGGCGCCTCGGGCCGCAAGGGCCGCCGCGTCGATCGCCCCCCGCGCACGACCGCTTGCAGGAGGTGGCGTCGGGCCGGGCCGCGGCTAGCGTGCGAGAGCCGCCGTCGGCGCGCCCGTGCGCCCGCTCATCGGCGGACCATGATCGCCCTGCGCCACATCCGCACCCGACTCCTGCCCGTGCTGCTCGTGCTGGCCGCCTTCGCGGTCGGGGCCGCCGCGCCGCACGCGCAGGACCCCGACCGCCTGCGCGACCGCATCGACGACGGGCGCCAGCGCGAGCGCTCGCTGGCCTCGGCGGCCCAGCGCCTGGGCCGCTTGGAGCGCGCCGCCGCGCGCGAGGTCGCGGTGCTGACGGGGCGCCTGAGCGAGGCCCAGCGCGAGCTCGCGCTGGCCCAGGCGCGCCTGCAGCGCACGCAGACCGACCTGGCCAAGGCGCGCCGCCGCGTGGCCCGGCTGCGCTCCCGCCTGACCGAGGTGCGCGACAAGCTCTCCGACCTGCTGCGCACGCGCTACGTCTCGGGCCGGCCGGACCTGGTGACGGTCGTGCTGGAGGCCGACGGCTTCAACCAGCTGCTGGAGAGCGTGGACTTCCTGCGCCGCGTGCAGCAGCGCGACACCGAGCTGCTCGGCCTGGTGCGCAGCGCGCGCGTGGACGCCGGGCGCCAGCGGCGGGTGTTCAAGCGGCTGGAGCGCAGCCGGCGCACGGAGGCCGAGGCGGTCGGCCGGCGCCGCGACGCGCTGGCGTCCATGCAGTCCGTGCTGATGGCGCGGCGCACCGCGCTCGGGCGCGCCCGGGCGGCGCGGCTCATCGCGCTGCGCGGCACCCGGGCGGACCGCCGCCGGGCCGAGCGCAGCCTGTCGCGGCTGCTCGCCGAGCGCGCCCGCGCGCAGCGCGCCGTGGGTCCCGGTGGACCGTGGGCGATCCCGTGGCCGATCGTGCAGTGCGAGTCGGGCGGGCAGAACCTGCCGCCCAACTCCGCGGGCGCCTCGGGCTACTACCAGTTCCTGCCGTCCACCTGGGCCGGCGTGGGCGGCTCGACGCGCCACGCCTTCCAGGCGCCCAAGGCCGAGCAGGACCGCCTCGCCGCCCAGCTCTGGGCCGGGGGCAGCGGCGCGCACAACTGGGTGTGCGCGGTGCTCGTGGGGATGGCCTGAGAGGCGCGCGGCGCGTGCGCAGGCTGTCCGCGGAGCGCCACGCACGCGAGCGTCGGATCCTGCACCCAGGCGATGCATGAACCGGCGTTCACCTTCTCCGGCGGGGGCCCACCCGCCGAGCGTCGGATTCTGCACCACTGTGATGCATGAACCGACGTTCACCTTCCGTGCGCTCTGACCTCGCCCCGGCCATGGAAAAGCCCCGCCGAAGCGGGGCTTTTCGTTAGCGGGCCGGTAAGCCGGATTCTGTCGTGAGCAGCCATCCATCTCTGCGGCCGACCTGGACCTTGGCGGGCAGCCTGCAAGCGGTCCTGCTTGGCCTTGCATCGGGTGGGGTTTGCCTGGCCGCCGTGTCGCCACGGCGCCGGTGCGCTCTTACCGCACCATTTCACCCTTGCCTGTGCGCGAAGCACGTGCGTTCGCGCCATCGGCGGTGTCTTTTCTGTGGCACTTTCCCGCGGGTTTCCCCGGGTCGGGTTCCCGACCACCCTGCCCTGTGATGTCCGGACTTTCCTCGAAGGCGAACCTCCGCGGCTGCTTGGCCTGCCCTCCCAGGATAGACGCCCTGCGCAGACAACACGGGAAGATCGGACCATGAGCCCGTCCGCGCCCACGCCCGCCGCGATCCTCCCCCGGCCCCGCGTGAGCCGGCGCCTGGACCGCCTGGTGTCCGCGCACCCGCTGACCGTCGTCGCGGCGCCCGCGGGAGCGGGCAAGACGACGGCGCTCCGCGAGCTCGTGGCGCACCGGCCCGAGCCCTGTGCGTGGCTGACCGTGGAGCCGCGCCTAGATGACCCGGCCGCGCTCGCGGCCGCGCTCGGCGCGCTCATCGGTGGTGACGCGACGCCCTCCGTGCTGGCCGCCGCCAGCGCCGATCCGAGCCGGCTCGGCGGCGCGCTGGCCGCGGATCTCGACGCCCGGACCATGGTGGTCGTCATCGACGATGCCCACCTCCTCCGCTCGCCCGCGACGCGCTCGCTGCTGCTCCGGCTCGCGGCGCGCATCGGTCCCTCGTCGCGGCTGGTGCTCGCCGCGCGCGGCGCGTCGCCGCTGGCGCTCGGACGGCTGCGCAGCGCCGGGCGCGTGGCCACGGTGGGCGCGGAGGAGCTGCGCTTCAGCGCCGCGGAAGCACGGACGCTCGCGGACCTGCTCGGCGTCGAAGCCGACGCGGGGGCGCTGGCGGCGGCGACGGACGGGTCGCCCGCGCTTCTGCGTCTCGCCCTGCTGGCGGGCCCGGCCGGCGCGACGCCGGTCTTCGAGTACCTGGCCGAAGAGGTCCTCGACACGCTCGAGCCGTGGCTGCGAGACGCGCTGGAGGACAGCGCGATCCTCGGCGTCCTCGGCCCGGAAGCCGTGGCCGCCGTGACGGGGCTCGACGACCCGCGGTCGCTCGTGGAACAGGCGATGGCCGCCGGCCTGCCGCTGATGACGACGACCGGCGGCCCGCGGGCGCACGATCTCCTGCGGGAGCTGCTGCTCGCTCGGCTGCTGCGGCGCCGCGGCCGGCGCGGCGTCCAGGAGCTGCACCGGCGGGCGGCGCGGGCGAGCGAGGACGACGTCGACGCCGCCGAGCACCTCCTGGCGGCGGGCGACCCCGACGGTGCGGCTGCGCTGATCGAGCACCGGGGTCGCACCGAGCTCGCGGGCGGCGTCGTGCAGATTCCCGATGCGATGCTCGCGGCGCTGCCGCCCGCGCAGCAGCAGCGGCCGTGGATCCGCCTGCTGCGCGCGGCGCGCGAGCTGCAGCGGGGCGCGGCCGACGCTGCGCTCCCGGCGCTCGCCGCGCTGGTGGACGCGGTCGCGCAGGACTCCGTGGGCGCGACCTGGGTTCGTCTGCGGCTGGCGGATGCGGCCATCGCGCTGGGAGACCTCGACGGCGCCGAGACCCACCTCGCCGCCCTGCCCACCGAGCTGCCCGGCGACGGGGCTCGGGTCGCCGTCGAGGTCAACCGCTCCTGGATCGCCTTTCTGCGCACCGGCCCGGCCTCGGCGTGCGCGCACCTCGACGCAGCGGTCGCGCTGGCCCTGGCCGGCGGCGATCGGACCGCCCGCACGACGCTCGGGCAGGGCTTGTCGGTGACCCAGTTGCTGGCGCACCCCGACCCCGGGGCGCTGGAGCGACGCCTGCTGGCCCTCGACATCGACGCGCCGGGCCCGTTCGCCGCGTCCGGCGGGCTCGTGGTCGCCGCCGCGGCGGCGCTGCGCGGCGACCTCGCCACCGCCTCGGGCCGGCTCGTGGGCGCACGCCGCGCGGCGGATCGGCTCGGTGGCCTGGGCTGGACCGATGCCGAGCTCGACCTCCTCGCCCTGCACCTCGCGGTCGCACGTCTGGACCAGGGCGCCGCCACGGCGATCGTGGAGCGCGCTCGTGACGCCCTGCGCTCAAGCCCGGTCCACGCCCAGCTGCGGTTGGCCTATGCGACCGGCCTGGCGCGTGCGACGTGGGACCGCGGGGATCGCGCCGCCGCGGGTCCGGACGGCCTCGCGCTCGCCGGGACGTCGCAGCCGGGCGACGTCTTCCCGGGCGTTCGCGGGCGTGCCTGCCTGCTCGCGCTCACCCAGCGCGGTCGCGGCGAGGCAGACGCCGCCGAGCGGACGCTGCGCACGGCGCTGGAGGCGCCCGCGGATCCGCCCCTGCTCGTCGTCGGCGAGCCCGTCGCCGATCTCGCCGGGCTGTGGCTGGAGCACGGCCGCGAGCGTGAGGCGGCTGCGCTGGCGTTGCCCTGGTTGCGCGCGCTGGCCGCAGGCCGGCGTCTCGGCCTGGTGCTCGGCTTCGGCCAACAGGGTCAGGCGTTGCTCGAGCTGGCCACACGATCCAGCGACCCGGTCCTGACCGGTGCGGCGGACCTGATCCTGCGGGCCACCGGGGCGGCGACGCGCCCGGGGCCGGTCGAGGCCCAGGGCGTGCGGATCAGCGCGCGCGAGCTCGAGGTCCTGCGCCTGCTGGCCCGCGGCACCTCCAACGGTGCCATCGCTGCGGAGCTCTTCATCACCGAACGCACCGTGAAGTCGCACGTGGCGAGCCTGATGCGCAAGCTCGATGCCCGGTCGCGCACACACGCCGTCGCACGCGCGCGCGAGCTCGGCCTGGTCTGATCGCCGTCGAAGTTCGTCCTTTCGGACGATGGCCGCGCGGCGCGACGGCGCGACGATCGCGCCATGAACGACATCGCCGACACCACCATCACCGCCGCGGTCGTGTGCCGCGCGACCGACCAGCCCGAGGCGGGCGGCGTGCGCTTCGGCCTGACCGCCGAGCTCACGGGCGGCCCGCTCGACATCGGGACCGAACGCGTCGCTCAGGGCGTGGGCCCGCCGCTGCACGTGCACCACCGTCAGGACGAGTACGTCCTCGTGCTCTCCGGCTCGCTGCGCTGTCGCATCGCCGGGGACGACGTCGACCTCGACGCCGGCGACGCCGCCCTCATCCCCCGGGGCCTGGAGCACACCTTCACCAACGTCAACCCGGAGCCGTGCGACACGGTCTGGGTGATCCAGCCCGGGGGCTTTCACCCGTTCCTGGCCGCGCTCGACGACGCCGGCACGTTCGATCCGGAGGTCGTCGGCCCGATCGCCGCGCGGCACGGCCACGAGCTCACCGGCCCGCCGCTCGCCGCGCTGCTGGGGCTCTGAGGGGCGCCCCGGTTCAGGCCAGCTCGGTCTCGCAGTCGTCGCAGCGCCCCGCCACCGCCGCCGGCCCGGATCCGTAGCGGGGGCTCATCGCCCCCGCACAGATCGGGCACGTGGCGGTGCGGTGCGCGCAGAGGTCCTCCCATACGCCGCAGAGCACGTCCTGCAGCGTCTGGCCCCTGGGCGCGACCGGCTCGACGGTGCGAAGCACCGCCGGACGCTCGATGTCGGCGACGGGCGTCATGGCGAGCTCACACGACGCTCCGGAAGAGCCCGACGACGCGGCCGAGGATGAGGACCTCCTGCGAGCGGATCGGCTCCATGGCGTCGTTCTCGGGCTGCAGGCGGACGTGGTCGGCCTCGCGGAAGAAGCGCTTGACGGTCGCCTCCTCGCCGACCAGCGCGACCACGATCTCGCCGTCGTCGGCGGTGTCCTGCGGGCGGACGACGACGTAGTCGCCGGGCAGGATCCCGGCGTTGACCATCGAGTCGCCGCGCACCCGCAGCACGTACTCGCCGTCCTCGCCGCCGGCCAGCGGCGGGACCTGCACGTAGTCCTCGATGTTCTCCTCGGCCAGCACCGGCGAGCCCGCCGCGACCTGGCCGACGAGCGGCAGCCCTTCGGGGCGCACGAGCGACTTGACCTGCTCCAGCGCCCGGTCGAGCAGCTCGATGGCGCGGGGCTTGGTCGGGTCGCGCCGCAGCAGCCCCAGCTTCTCGAGGTTCGACAGGTGCGCGTGGACCGTGGACGACGACGCCAGCCCGACCGCCTTGCCGATGTCCCGCACCGTGGGCGGGTAGCCGTGGTCGGCGGAGTAGCGCTTGATGAACTCGAAGATCTCCTGCTGGCGCTTGGTCAGCTCCTTCGTCAGGTCCATCGGGCAAGCTCCTCGCGGTGGGGCCGGAACAGGTCTGAATCGAACATCTGTTCGTACAAGCTAGCGAGGCCTGCGGACGGAATCAAGCACCTATACTTCTGCCTCCTGCGCCGGTGGCGGAATTGGTAGACGCGCAAGGTTGAGGGCCTTGTGGGCCGTTGGCCCGTGGAGGTTCGAGTCCTCTTCGGCGCATGATGAGAGATGCTTCGGCTCCAGCCCGGCCGGTGGCGAGGACGCGGCACGGTGGAAACGCCGGCGAGGCTGCGCTACCTGTCCTGAAGCGCGTCCATCCCGCCGCGCAGGAAGAGCATCACCTCGTCGAGCACGGCGAGCGCGTCGGACTTGGCCACCAGTCCGGGCTGCTCGGCCTTCTCGTCGAAGTTCAGTGAGGTCAACGCCGCCATCGCCGCGGCGGCCACGAGCCGCGGGCGCAGCGCGTCCTGCGGCTCGTCCAGGTCGGCGGCGATCGCCTCGAGCAGCAGCTCCTGGATGCGCGCCACCATGCCGCCCTCGAAGTTGGCCAGCCCGTCGTCCTCACGGCACAGCCGCTTGCGCAGGAGCGCCTGGTCCTCCTCGGCGGTCCACTCGTCGAACATCGCGTCGATCCAGCGCCGGAGGGCGTCGAACGCGCTCTCCCCCGGCAGCCGGTCGCGCAGCGTGCTCGCCAGGGCTTCGAGGTCGCGGTCGACGCGGTGGAAGACGACCGCCTCCTTGGACGGGAAGTAGGAGAAGAACGTGCGCGGCGCGATGTCGGCGGCGGTCGCGATGTCGGCGATCGTCGTGGCCTGATAGCCGCGCTCGGCGAACAGGCCCATGGCCGCCTCGATGATCTGCTCGCGCGTGCGCTGCTTCTTGCGCTCCCGGAGTCCCGGTTCCATGTGGCGATAGTAGCGATCTTGCAGGACGTGCAGGAACACAACTCGCGCAAAGATGCAGCTATTGCAAAAACGCACACGATGTGCTTTCCTGCACGGCCATGGCACATCTCCTGGGAAGCATGGCCGCCTCGGCCGCAGCACACTGGAAGCGCTCGCTCGCGATGGTGGCGGTCGTGCTCGTCGCGCTCGGCGTCGCGGCGGGCGCCGGCGGCGGCTCGTTCGTCGACGACTTCAAGACCCCCGGCACGGAGTCGCAGACCGCGATCGACCTCTTGGACGAGCGCTTTCCGGCCGCGTCGGGCGACACCGCGAACGTCGTCTTCGCGGTGGAGTCGGGCTCGCTGCGCGAGCCCGAGCGGCGGGCCGCGATCGAGCGGACCATCGCGGAGATCGCCGAGCAGCCGCACGTGACGGGTGCGCCGAGCCCGTTCGCCGAGAACAGCGCCCAGCTCTCCGAGGACGCGCGCATCGCCTACGTGGCGGTCCAGTACGACGACACCGCCTCCGCGCTGGGCAAGGAGCCCGGTCAGCGGCTCGAGCGGGCGTCGGAGATCGGCGATCGCGCCGGTCTGGAGGTCTCCCGCAACGGGGCGGTCGTGGACCAGGCCGAGCAGGCCACCGCGCCGGTCGGCGAGCTGATCGGCGTCGCGGTGGCGATCATCGTGCTCACGCTCGTGTTCGGCTCGGCGGCGGCGATGGCGCTGACGCTGATCTCGGCGCTCATCGCCCTGGCCGGCGGCCTGCTGCTGCTGCAGTTCGCCAGCGCCTTCGCCGACTTCCCCAGCTTCGCGCCCACGCTGGGCATCATGCTCGGGCTCGGCGCGGGGATCGACTACGCGCTGCTGATCGTCGGTCGCTACCGAGAGCAGCTGGCCAGCGGTGACAGCGTCCCCCACGCGGCGCGAGTGGCGAACGCCACCGCCGGCACCTCGGTGGTGGCGGCGGGAGCGATCGTCGTGGTCGCGATCTCGGGTCTGCTGGCCACCGGCATCCCCTTCGTCGGACAGATGGGCGTCGGCTCGGCGATCATCATCGCGATGGTGGCCGTGGGCGCGGTGACCGTGCTCCCCACGCTGATGGGGGCCTTCGCCCGCCGGCTGCGTCCCAAGCGCCCCGAGCAGGTGGAGCCCTCGCAGCGCTTCGCGCGCTGGGCCACAATGATCACGCGCCGGCCGCTGGTGGCCACCATCGTGGGCGGGCTCGTGCTCGTCCTGCTCGCGGTGCCGTTCGCCTCGCTGCGCCTCGGCCAGCCCGACGACGGCAACGACCGCGCCGGCTCGACGACCCGCGTCGCCTACGACCGGCTCGCCGAGGGCTTCGGCCCCGGCTTCAACGGCCCGCTCGTCCTGGCCGCCACCACGCCCGCCGACGGCTCGGGCCAGCCCACGCTGAGCGCCGTCCGCCAAGCCGTGGCCAAGGACCCCGACGTGGCCTTCGTGTCCCCGGCGCGGCCATCGCCGCGCGGCGACGCCGCGGTCCTGACCGTGATCCCCAGGAGCTCGCCCCAGGACGAGCGCACCACCGCGCTCGTCGACCGTCTGCGCGACGACGTGCTCCCCGGCGCCACGCGCTCCTCGGAGGTCGACGTCTACGTCGGGGGCGCCACCGCGACGCTCCAGGACCTGGCCGACAAGATCGCCGGGCGCCTGCCGATCTTCATCGCGATGATCGTCGGCCTCAGCGTGCTGCTGCTCATGGCGGTCTTCCGCTCGCTGTGGGTGCCGCTGGTCTCCGCCGCGTTCAACCTGCTCTCGATCGCCGCCGCCTACGGCGTCGTGGTGCTCGTCTTCCAGCAGGGAGTCGGCTCCGGCCTGCTGGGCGTGGACGGCGAGGTCCCGATCGTGTCCTTCGTCCCGCTGTTCATGTTCGCGATCCTGTTCGGCCTCTCCATGGACTACAACGTCTTCCTGCAGTCGCGCATCCGCGAGGAGTACATGCGCGGCGCCGGGCCGCAGCAGAGCGTCGTGCGCGCGATGGCGCGCGTGGGCAAGATCATCCTCGCCGCCGGCGTGATCATGACCAGCGTCTTCCTCGGCTTCGTCTCCGATCCCGACGTCGTGGTCAAGATGATCGGCCTCGGCCTCGCCGCCGCGATCCTCATCGACGTGCTCGTCGTGCGCATGGTCGTGGCCCCCGCGGTGATGACCCTGCTCGGCGACCGCGCCTGGACGCTGCCCGCCTGGCTGGACCGCGTACTTCCCCGGATCACGCTCGAGGGCGACCTCCGCGACGACGAACGCACCCCGGAACGCGCGGAGCCACAGCGCGAGGGCCGGGCCCCGGGCCGCCCCGCCGACTCGACGACGGCGGCCTGACGGACCGCGGTCAGCCCGGCGCGAACGGGCTCGCCGTCGCACGCACGAGGCGGCACGGCCGCGCGGAGGAGCAGAACGGCGGGTCGCCGTGGTCCTCCTCCGGCGGCGGGGGCGCCTGCACGTACCAGAAGGTGCCGCGATCGTCGCGGGCCACGCGCCCGGCCAGCGGCACGCCCGGACGCGCCGCGGTGAGCGTGCGCGACGCGATGTCGATGCGCAGGAAGTCCCGCGGCTCGCGGCTGCCCGTGCGCGTGAGCCAGACCGCCGAGCCCGACTGGGTCGGCGACGAGAACGGGCTGTAGCCGCCCTCCCCTCCCCCGGCGCGGGCCAGCACGCGCGCGGCGCCCCCGCGCGCCCGCAGCAGGCGCACCTGGGTCTCCGAGCCTGCTCCGCCCTGGTCGGTGTCCGTCACCTGCACGATGCGGTCGCCGCGGATCGACATCCCCGCCGTCCTGCCGCACCGGGCGCGATCCAGCCGCCGGCTCGGCGCGCGCGCCGTCAGCGTCTTGACGTACGGGATGTCGCAGGCCAGCAGCGGGCCGCCGCCGCGGCGTCCCCGGGGATGCGGGCGATGGTCGTATCCGCTGACGACATAGGACCGCGCCACCCGCACGAACGCCAGGCGACGGCCCCACTGCACGGGCCAGGCCTCGTCGAACGAGGGCGAGGAGACCGCGGCGACCCGCTGCTCACGGCGCGCCCGCACGTCGTAGCGATAGACGTCGCACCCGCGCGTCGCGCTCCGGCAGCGGGTGTAGAGCGCGGCGACGCGGCCACGGGCGTCAGGACCCAGGCTGACATCGAACGCGCGCCGTTCGCCCGCGACCGGGGCCCGCACCGCCTGGCCGGCCTGGCGCACGACGAGCCGGTACAGCCCGGTCGCGGCGTCGTGCTCCGACCAGGCCACGACGCCGCCGTACGCCGCGATCGGCGTATCGCGCGACAGCTCGGTGACCACGTCGTCGGCGGAGGCTCCAGCGGCCGCGACGAGCGCCACGAGGGCCACGCAGAGCGGGAGCAGGGAACGGGCGGTCCGGGCGGCCATGACCCGTCAACGAGCCGCTCCGCACGAAGGTTGCGGCGCCCCCGGCGCGCTCCCGCGAAGCCCCCGCGAACCATTCCCACGCTCCTGTCCGCCCGCGGTTACAGTGGAATCCCCATGGCCGCCAGGACCAGCACGCCGGATCAGGACGGACGGATCCTGCCCCAACAGGACGGACGGATCCTGCCCGCCACGCGCTGGGCCAGCCTGGTCATCGTGGCCATCCTCGTCCCCGCGCTGGTGATCCTGTGGGGGCTGCCCGACCGCACCGCCGACGCGTGGGCGTGGACGATCATGCCCGACCTCACGCCGATCTTCATGGGCGCGGGCTACGGCGCCGGCGCGTACTTCTTCCTGCGCACCTTCCTCGGAAAGCAGTTCCACCCGTCGGCGGCCGGGATCTTCGGCGCGGCGTTCTTCGCGTCGCTCATGCTCACCGCGACGCTGTTGCACTGGGACAAGTTCAACCACGGCGACGCGCCGACCATCGGAGCGCTCGTCTTCTACGGCTGGGTCGGCGTCTACATCGTCTCGCCCTTCGCCGTGTTCGCCCTGTGGTGGTTCAACCGGCGCACCGATTCCGGCCAGCCGGCGCCCGGCGAGCCGATCGTGCCGTCCTGGGTACGCCTGCTGGCGCGGGCCGGAGGCGTCGGCGGGCTGATCGTCGCGGCGGTCTTCTTCCTCGCCCCCGACACCGCGATCGACATCTGGCCGTGGCAGCTCACCCCGCTGACCACGCGCGTGCTCGCGTCGTTCACGGCCCAGGTGAGCATCGGCGCGCTGCTGCTGTCCATGGACGGCCGGTGGAGCGCCTGGAAGCTCCTCCTGCAGACCTTCTTCGTGGCCACCGCCCTGCTGCTCGTCGGAGCGATCCGCGCGTGGGACGACTTCGACACCGACAACGTCATGACGTACCTCTACGTCGGCGGCCTCGTCGCCGCGGACCTCGCCCTCATCGCGCTGTACGCGAGCATGACCCGCCAGGAGAAGGCCGCCGGCCCCGGGCCGGGTCCCTCCCGCGAGGACCTCGGCGCCCAACCGACGCGACACGCCGCGAAGCGGGACCCCACGGGCCCCGGCTGACGCGCGGCTAGCGCCCCGCCCGCGTCGACGGGCCCACCTGCTCGGCCAGCCACTTCACCAGCGGGCGCGCGGACTCGAGCTCGGTGCGCACCCGCTCGGCGCACTCAGGCTCGTGCAGCCACGGCTCGAGCGGGTGGCGGCGGAACACGGTGAGCTCCTTCATGCGCAGCCGGTCGATTCGGGGGTGGTCGACGGGATAGCCGCGCGGCGCCCGCTTGAGCGAGGGCGGGATCAGCTCGAGCCCGCCTTCGGCTGCTGTGGCGATCGCCTTCTCGAAGCCCTTCGCGCGACGGCCGTCGTCGATCGCCGCCCGGAAGCGCTCGAGCTGGTCGGTCGCGGGATGGTGCAGGCCGGCGCCGACCAGCAGCCCGTCGAGCGAGAGCTCGACGTAGTAGCCGCCGGCGCCGCCGTAGCCGATCGCGATCCCCAACTGCTCCTTGATCGGGGGCCGGGCGTGGAAGCGCGCGTCGTTGTAGGGCCGGAAGAAGCGCGCCGTCCCCAGATGCGCCAGGCTCTCGGCCAGCGCGCGGCCCGGAGCGCGGAGGTCGTCGTCGTAGCGCGAGCGGTTCGCCTTGAACCAGTCGCGGTCGTTGTTGGCCTCCAGGTCGCGGAGGAACTCGAGCGCAGCGGGCGGCCACATGGAGCGGCGAAGCCTACGGTCTGCGTGGCCTGGTCACTTGCACGCCTCGAGCGCGTCGCGGGCCCGGTCGTGGCGGCGCTGCATCTGCGTGACGCTGCGCTGCAGGCGCTCGTACGCGCGCCGGTGGCGGCGGTAGCGCGCGAGCCGGGCAGACCCGCCGAGGCGGCGCACGCGCCGGTATTCGCTGCGCAGCGACCGTCCGCGCGCGCGCAGCGTGCGCCGGTCGCGGCTGAGGGTGCGCTGGAGGCCGGCGAGCCGCGTGCGCTCCGTCCGGCAGGCGTCGGCGGCGGCCGGCGTGGAGGTGGTGGGCGACGTGGGCGCCGATCCGTTCGGCACGGCGACGGCGGGGGCCGGCTCCGGGTCCGCCACCGGCGTGACCGGGGCGGCGCGCGCCGTGACGACCAGGGACGCGCGCACGCTCGCACCGAGATCGTCGGTGACCCTCGCGGCCACGCGGTGGCTGCCCTCCGGGAAAGCGGGCGTGATCGGGTTGCCGGACGCATCGTCGTAGGCGCCGTCCTCGTCCAGGTCCCAGTCGGTGCCGGCGATGGAGCCGTCCGCGTCGGTCGCCGTGGCGCGCAGGACGGTGGCCTGGCCGGCCACCGGCGACGACGGGCTCACCGTCACGGTCGCGGTCGGGGCCTGGTTGAGCTGGACCTGCACGCTCGCCGAGTAGAAGGCGGGCCACCCCGTGCCCGGATCTGGCTCCCCCAGAGGCCGGTCCGACGACGTGGCGCCGACCACGCCGGCGCGCTCGTCGAGCACGACCACGCCGTCGCGCAGGACGCGGAAGCCGAAGGTGCGCATGAACCCGCGGTCGGTCGCGACGAGCTCCAGACGCGCGCGCCTGCGCTCGTCGGCCACCTCCAGCAGCGCGCCCGTGACGTCCGCGTCGCGCGCCCCGGCGTAGCCGATGCAGAAGAGCCGGCGGCGGGCGCCGCCGGTGTACGGGCGGGCGTATGCGCAGAGGTCGTCGTCGGCGTTGTCGGCCTGGACCCGAAACCGCGGCCCGCGGTAGCCCGCGACGATCGGGGGAAGGTGGACCGGCGGCGCACCATCGGCCTCGACGAGGAACGGCGAGTCGGCCGTGTTGGCGCCGGGCGCGTTGGAGAGGAACGTCCCCGCTCGCGGGGACGTGGAGAAGTAGTCGTCGTGGTTGCAGTCCAGCAGCGCCGCGTGCGCCGGCGGGCAGAGCAGGCGCATGGCCGGGCGCAGCGGACTGTCCGAGTAGCACAGGTCGTCCCACTCGTCGGTGCAGTGCCAGCCGCCGCTGGTGTTCGGCGCGCTGAGGCTGACGCCGCCGAGGTTGTGGACGAGCTCGTGCAGCTCGGCGTAGCCGAAGCAGCCTTCGTCGACGCGCGAGTACAGGCCGCTCACGTACGCGATCCCGCAGTAGACGTTCGCGTCGACCCACATCACATAGCGCCGGTCGGAGCGATCGAACCCGAGATCCGCGAGCGCGTCGGCGGTCTCGCCGAGGTCGTCGTCGGCGGTCGCGGGGATCACGGCGTGCGCCACGCTCAGGCTGCAGTTCGACGTGACCCAGGCGATGTCCCGAAAGCCCCCGGTCTCCGCGGCGCTCTCCCGCACCCGGCGGCTGGCATCGCCGGCCCAGCCCTCGATCAGGGGCACCATCTCGGCGTAGCGGTCGGGCTTGTCGGCGCCGACCACGTACACCGCCTGCACGCGCTTGCCGGCCGTCCCGTCGCCGACGCATCCGACGGCCCCCTCGCGCGCGGCCGCGTCGGTGCGCAGGTCGCCGATGCTCCGGGAGTCGCGGGCGTCGCGGCCGCCGGGAGCCGGGTCGGGCCCGTGCGAGCAGCCCTCGGCCGTCGCGCGCCGCGCCTGGACGCGGTAGCCGCCGGGGCAGCCCGGGTCTCCGGCCGCGAGCCCGTCGGTGACGAGGCCGCGCGCCGCGCGCTCGGCGGGGCCCGAGACGGCCTGATGCGCCTGCGCGGACGCGGACGCGAAGGTGGTCGCGGCGAGGACCGCGACGAGGGGCGCGAGCCGTGCCGCGGCGCGTTGCCCGCCAGGGATTCTCCGAGGACGTTCCAGAGGCTCAGGCTACCCAAGCCGAGTGCCATCGTCAGGCGGCAACCGAGCCCGGGGCGCGACGCGGCGGCAGCCAGCGCACCACGAGGAGCGCGAGCGCCGGGAGCACGACGACGACGAGCGCGGCGACGAACCAGGGACGCCCCGCATCAGTGCCGGCCCCGAGGCTGTGCACCACGGCGAGGAGCCAGCCCAGCGCGGCGAAGCGGTGCATCCGCCGCCAGCGCTGCAAGCCGATGCGGTCGCGGACGTAGTACGTGAGGCTCAGCCCGGCGAGGAGCCAGCCGCCGATGATCCCGATGCCGGTCCACACCGGGCGGTAGTCCATGGAGAAGGGCACCAGGACGTCCAGCAGGCCGGGCCGCAGCCAGGAGTCGGCCAGCAGCGCGAGCGCGTGGAGGGCCAGGGCGACCAGGGTCGCCAGGGACAGGGCCTCGTGGACCGTGCGCAGGTCGCCGAGGCGCCCGCGCAGCAGCCGGGTCGCCATGAGCAGCCCGAGGCCGACCGAGATGCTCGAGCACAGCAACGCCGCGATGCCGGCGGCGCGGCTCGCCGTCCAGAACACGGCGGCGGTGTCGACGGCCATCAGGACGCCTGGGTGGTGACGGCGGGAAGCTCCTGGTCGGTGGTGGCGGTCGTGTCGTCCACCGCGCCGGTGTCGGCGGTCGTGTCCTGCGCGGTGGGCGCGCTGGACTCCGCTGCGGGGGCGCCGGTCGCTGCCCCGGAGGCGGAGGCGGTGCCGGACGTCGTCGTCTCGGGGCCGTCGAGGCTCAGCACCCCGAACGCGACGGCGAACGTCGCGAGGGCCGCCGCGGCGCTGCGCTGCCGCAGGCGGCGCAGGCGGGCGCGTCGAGCGGCGAGCGCACGTGCGGCCTGGGCGCGGCGCGATTGCGGGAGGTCGGTCGAGCTCATGAGGCCACGGTGAAGCCCCGCGGTGTGGCGCACGTAAGCGGCGGCTGAGAGATCCCTGGGAGCGGGACTCCCAGCCGCCTCTCAGGAGACGCCCAGGCGCACCGGTCACGCTCCAGGCATGCCCCACGCGCACCGCTCGCTGGACTGCTTCGGCACCCGCTGCGCCGTGCAGGTCGGCGGCTCGGCCCGCGGCCGCTCCGCGATCGACGCGGTCGACGGTGCCCGCGCCGCGCTGCTGAGCTGGCACCGGCGCTTCACGCGCTTCACGGCGGACTCCGAGCTGGCGCGGCTGAACGCCGACCCGCGCGCGACGGTCCCCGTCTCGCCGCTCATGGCACGCTTCACCGCGGCGGCGCGCTCCGCCGCCGAGCTGACCGGGGGGCTCGTGGATCCCACGCTGCTGCGCGAGATCGAGGACGCCGGCTACCGGTCCGATCTCGGACCGCCGTTCGAGCTCGACGTCGCCCTCCGGCTCGCGCGCGGCCGCCGGCCGGCGGCGCCGCGACCGGACGCGCGCTGGCGCGCCGTCGTGGTCGACGTGGGTCGCGGCGTCGTCTCGCGGCCCGGCGGGCTGGCCCTGGACTCGGGCGGCGTCGCGAAGGGCCTGTTCGCCGACGTGCTCGGCGAGCGCCTCGCCGGCCACGCGAGCTTCGTGGTCGACTGCGGAGGGGACCTGCGCGTGGGCGGGAGCGCCGGACGCCCGCGGCCCGTGGACGTGCGGTCGCCCTTCGGGAGCGCGATCCTCCACCGCTTCCTGGTACGCACCGGCGGCGTCGCGACGAGCAGCATCGGCCGGCGCAGCTGGCTCGACCCGGCAGGCCGGCCGGCGCACCACCTCCTCGACCCGTCCACCGGCCGGCCGGCGTTCACCGGCGTCGTCCAGGCCACGGCGCTCGCGCCGACGGCCGTGGAGGCCGAGGCGCGCGCGAAGGCGGCCGTGCTCGCCGGACCGCTCGCCGCGCCGGACTGGCTCGCGCACGGCGGCCTGCTCGTCTTCGACGACGCCTCGCACCTGGTAGTCGATGAGCGCTCCACCGCCCCTCCCCGGGGCCAGGCATCCCGATTGCTGCTGTCTCCAAGCACCAGCGCGGGGCGCTTCGCCGGCCACAGCCCCTCCGCGGCTGATCGGCTCTGCCAAGCTGGCGCGGTGCGGCTGGTGACCTTCAGCGAGGGCTCCGGGGCGGCGCGGCCCGGGCGCCTGGAGGGCGACCATGTGCAGCCGCTCGCCGCGCCGAGCCTCGTCGCGTGGCTGGCCTGCGGCCACGGCGCCTCGGACGCCGGGGACCCGCTGCCCGCGGCCGGGGTGCAGCTGCTGGCCCCCGTGCCCGACCCGCCCTCGATCCGCGACTTCTACGCCTTCGAGGGCCACGTCGCCGCGGGCTGGCGCCGGCGCGGCGGAGAGGTGCCGCCCGCCTGGTACGAAGCCCCGGCCTTCTACTTCTCCAACCCGGCGAGCGTCGTCGGTCCCGGCGCGACGGTCCGGCGCCCGGCCGCGACCGCGATGCTCGACTTCGAGCTGGAGGTCGCCGCGGTCATCGGCGCGGACGGGGAGATCGCCGGCTTCACGCTCATGAACGACTGGAGCGCGCGCGACGTGCAGGCGCGCGAGATGACCGTCGGCCTCGGGCCCGCCAAGGGCAAGGACTTCGCCACGAGCCTCGGCCCGTGGCTCGTCACACCAGACGCGCTGCCCTACTCCGGCGGCCGGCTGGACGTCGCCGCGCGCGTGACCGTCAACGGCGAGACCGTCACCGAGACGACGACGGCCGACCAGCACTTCACCTGGCCGGAGCTGGTCGCGCACGCCGCGCGCGCCACGGTGCTGCGCCCCGGCGACGTCATCGGCTCGGGGACGCTGAACCGCGGCTGCCTGCTGGAGATCGGCCCGCTGGCCGGCGACCGGTGGCTGGAGCCCGGCGACGAGGTCGCGCTGCACGCCGACGGGCTCGGCACGCTCAGCGCGACGATCGGGTGAGGCTCAGCTCGCCAGCGCCAGCGTGCGCCGGCCTGCCTCGAACTCCGCGCCGACCTCGTGGAGGATCTCCAGCATCGCCTCGACCCCCGGGGAGCGGTAGGCGTCCAGCAGCGTGGCCGCCAGGATCCGGCGGACCGGCGGGTTGCCCACGAGCCGGCGGATGACCACGTCGTCGCGCACGGCGGCAAGCGCCAGGTCGGGGATCATGCAGACGCCCACGCCCGCGGCCACGAAGCCCTGGATCGCGGTGTAGTCGTCGGACTGGAAGGCCCAGCGCGGCTCGAAGCCCGCGGCCTCACAGGTGCGCTCGAGGATGCTGCAGTCCGGGCAGGTCCCCGTGGTGCCGAAGATCCAGGACTCGTCGGCGAGGTCGGCCATCTTCAGCCGGGCCTTGCCGGCGGCGGGATGGCCGGCGGGCAGGCAGACGAACATGGGGTCGTCGAGCAGGTGGTGGCGCTCGATGGCGGGGTCGGCGATCGGGTCGAACGTCGCCTCCAGCGTGAGGGCGATGTCGCACTCGCCCGCCTTCAGGCAGGACAGCGCATCCGGCGGCTCGCGCGGCGCGAGCGTGACCTCCACGCCCGGGAACTTCTCGCGGAAGCGCGCGATCGCCTTGGGCGCGACGGTCGCTCCGGCGGTGGGGAACGACACCAGCCGCACGCGCCCGCCGCGCAGGCCGGCCATCGCCTCCAGCTCCGCCTCGGCGGCGTCGAGGCGCGCGAGGATCACGTCGGCGTGCGCGACCAGCGCGCGGCCCGCGTCGGTCAGCCGCACGCCGCGCGCGTTGCGGTCCACCAGCTTGGTGTGGGCCTCGCGCTCCAGCGCGGCGATCTGCTGCGAGACCGCCGACTGCGTATACGCGAGGGACTCGGCCGCCGCTGAGAACGAGCCCTTGGCGGCGACCTCGCGCAGGACCCTCATCCGCTTCACATCGAGCATAAGGGCACCTTATCGCAGACCCGGCCGAATGTCATTTGTGCTGATGACCTCACGCTGGCACAGTTGATCACGTTGAACGAACGAACAGACCGAGAGGGAGGCCCCGAATGATCCGCACCAACGCCATCGTCATCCGCCCCGCGACCAGCGCCGACGACCACACGCTCGCCGACCTGGCGGTCCTGGACAGCCGTCCCGCGCTGAACGGCGCCGCCCTCATCGCCGAGGTCGACGGCGTCGCCCGCGCCGCGCTGGCGCTCGGCGACGGACGCTCGGTCGCCGACCCGTTCGCCCCCACGGCGGACCTCGTCGACCTGCTGCGCCTGCGCGCCCGGCGCATGGCCACCAACCACGCCCCGACCCTCACGCTGCTGGAGCGCATGTCCGCCCACGGCCGTCGTCCCCGCCGGACGCTGACCGCGCGTGCGTGACCGCACCCACTAGACCCGCCCCCGTCCCACCCCACGCGCCGCCCCGCCCGGGTCCCTCCTCTCCGGGCGGGGCGTCGTCGTTGGCCCAGAGCACTCCTGGCCTCGGGCCCTCCGGGCCCGGGCCGATGGTGGTGTGGGGCGCGCTGGGCATCGTCTACGTCGTCTGGGGCTCGACCTACCTGGCCATCCGGGTCATGGTCGAGACCGTCCCGCCGCTGATCGGCGCGGGCACCCGCTTCCTCCTCGCCGGCCTGGTCGTCCTCGGCGTGCTCGCCCTGCGCTCGGGGCGCGAGCGCATCCGCCTGAGCCGGCGCGAGTGGGCCGCCTCCGCGCTGATCGGCACGCTGCTCGCCGCCGGCGGCAACGGCCTGGTCACCGTCGCCGAGCAGGACGTGCCGTCGGCGCTGGCCGCGCTGATCATCGCCTCGGTGCCGCTGTGGATCGTGGTGCTGCGCACGGTGGGCGGCGACCGGGCAGATCGGATCACGATCGCCGGCGTGCTGGCCGGCTTCGGCGGGATCGCCCTGCTGCTCCTGCCGGGGGAGCGCCCCGACGGCGCGACGACCGCCGGGTTGGCGCTGTGCGTCACCGCGGCGGTGTCGTGGGCCACCGGCTCCTACCTCAGCCGCGGGATGCCGCTGCCGCGCGACCCGTTCGCGTCGACCGGCGCGCAGATGCTCTGCGGCGGCCTGGTGATGCTGATCGCGGGCCTGGCGGCCGGCGAGGCGTCCGACGTGCAGCCCGAGCGCTTCTCGACCGCGTCGGTGGCGGCGTTCGCCTACCTCGTCGTCTTCGGCTCGCTGATCGCGTTCACCGCGTATGTCTGGCTGCTGCAGAACGCACCGGTGTCCAAGGTGAGCACGTACGCCTACGTCAACCCGCTCGTGGCGGTGATCCTCGGCTGGCTGATCCTGTCCGAGACGATCAGCGCGATGACACTGGGCGCCGCGGCCGTCATCGTCGCCTCGGTCGCCGCGATCGTCCGGCGCCAGCCGGCGCCGGGGTGACCGGTGAGTGGTGGATTGCGTACCGCCGGCGATGCATGAAGCACCGTTCACCTTCCGCGCGCGCCTCGAATCCGCCGAGCGTCGGATTCTGCACCCTGGTGGTGCATGAGCCGACGTTCAGGTTCCGGGCTACTGCATCCGGCGCTCGAACAGCGTCGAGAGCACGACCTGGGTCTGGGTTCCGCGGATGCCCGGCGCGTCGCGGATGCGCTCGAGGGTCTCCTCGAGGTGACGGGTGTCCGACGCGCGGACGTGGAGGATCGCGCTGGCCTCGCCCGCGACGGTGTAGGCGGCGGCGACCTCGGGGTGGCCGGCGACCGCGTCGCGCACCTCCGCGGCGGCCATCCGGCCCTCGCAGAGCAGGGCGACGACGGCGTGGGTGCCCCAGCCGAACGCAGCCGCGTCGACCACCGCCGAGTACCCCCGGATCACGCCGTCGGCCTCCAGGCGATCGACGCGCCGCTTGACCGCCGGAGCCGACAGCGAGACGTGCCCGCCGATGTCCGCAAACGAGCGCCGGGCATTCTCGCCCAGCAGCGCAACGATCTGCCGGTCTATGTCGTCCAGACGGGCCATCTGGATCAGTCTAAGCAACGGATCGGCCTTGAGCGGGCGCGTTGACGAGCGGATCATGTACAGCATGCCCACGAATCCCGCCCCGCTTGCCGTTCCCAGCACCCCGGACTTCATGCCGCTGACCGGCGTCGACCACCTCGAGCTGTATGTCGGCAACGCCCGCCAGGCCGCCTTCTACTTCACCCGCGCCTTCGGCTTCCGGGAGATCGCCTACGCCGGGCTGGAGACCGGCGTGCGCGACCGCGCCTCCCACGTCCTCCAGCAGGGCCGCATCAGGCTCGTGCTCACCGGCGCCCTGCGCTCCGACAGCGACATCGCCGCCCACCAGCGCCGCCACGGCGACGGCGTCAAGGCGATCGCGCTCGGCGTGCCCGACGTGGACGCCGCCTGGCGGGAGGCCACCGAGCGCGGCGCGCGGGGCATCACCCCGCCGCACGCGATCTCCGACGAGCACGGCGAGGTCCGCCTGGCCACGATCGCCGCCTACGGCGACACCGTCCACACGTTCGTCCAGCGCAACGGCTACCAGGGCGCCTTTTTGCCCGGCTACGCTCCGCGCGCCGGCGGCGAGAACGGGGCCGGACCCGACGAGATGCTGCTCACGATCGACCACGTCGTCGGCAACGTCGAGCTCGGCAGCATGGACGAGTGGGTGGGCTTCTACGAGCGGGTCATGGGCATGACCGAGATGCTGCACTTCTCCGACGAGGCGATCTCCACCGAGTACTCGGCGCTGATGTCCAAGGTGCTCACCGACGGCAGCGGCCGCGTGAAGTTCCCGATCAACGAGCCCGCCGCCGGGCGCCGGCGCTCGCAGATCGACGAGTACATCGAGTTCTACGAGGGCGCCGGGGCGCAGCACATCGCGGTGGCCACCCGCGACATCGTCGGCACCGTGGCCGAGCTGCGCCGCCGCGGCGTGGAGTTCCTCCAGATCCCCGACGCGTACTACGAGGAGGTGCCCGACCGCGTCGGCGAGATCGACGAGTCGATCGAGGACCTGCGCCGCCAGGGCATCCTCGTCGACCGCGACGACGAGGGCTACATGCTGCAGATCTTCACCAGGCCGCTGGGCGACCGGCCGACGCTGTTCTTCGAGATCATCGAGCGCCACGGCGCGCGCGGCTTCGGCGAGGGGAACTTCCGCGCGCTGTTCGAGGCGATCGAGCGCGAGCAGGACCGGCGAGGGAACCTCTGATGCGCTACCACCGCCTCGGCGAGGTCCCGGCCAAGCGCCACGTGCAGGTCCGCGGCGAGGACGGCGCGCTGCTGACCGAGGAGGTGCTCGGCTTCGAGGGCTTCAGCGGCAACGAGTCGATCCTCTACCACCTGCACTCGCCCTGCCGGATCAAGGAGGTCGGGAGCTTCGAGCCGATCGTGCGCACCGAGTGGGTGCCCGAGACCCACGTGCACCGGCTCACCGACACGGCGCCGGTCGAGGCCGGCGGGGACTGGCTGCACGGCCGGCGCCTGCTGCAGTTCAACGGCGACATCGAGATCTCGATCGCCAAGCCGACGGAGGACTTCGACGGCTTCTACCGCAACGGCGAGGGCGACGAGGTGCTCTTCGTGCACCACGGCAGCGGGACCGTGGAGACGATCTTCGGCGACGTCCCCTACCGCCCGCACGACTACGTCGTGATCCCGCGCGGGACCACGTACCGGATGCGCATGGACGACGGCCCGCAGACGTGGCTGTGCTTCTTCACGCCCGGCGAGATCGAGACCCCCAACCGCTATCGCAACCGCTACGGGCAGCTGCTCGAGCACGCCCCGTACTCCCAGCGCGACTTCCACGCGCCGGCCGAGCTGCACACCCACCGCGAGCGCGCGGACGTCGACCTCACCGTGCGCGTGCGCGACGGCTTCCAGCGCTACGTCCTGGACTACCACCCCTTCGACGTCGTCGGCTGGGACGGCTACGTCTACCCCTACACGTTCAACGTCGACGACTTCGAGCCGGTCGCCGGGCGCATCCACCTGCCGCCGCCGGTGCACCAGACCTTCCAGGGCCCGAACTTCGTGATCTGCTCCTTCTGCCCGCGCCAGCTCGACTGGGACCCCGAGGCGGTGCCGCTGCCCTACCACCACTCCAACCTGCAGTCCGAGGAGGCCATCTACTACGTCGACGGCCGGTTCGGGTCGCGCAAGGGCGTGGGCGTCGGCGCCATCACGCTGCACCCCTCGGGCCTGCCGCACGGACCCCAGCCGGGGCTGGTCGAGCAGTCGCTGGGCGCGCGGCGCACCGAGGAGCTGGCGGTCATGTGGGACACGTTCCGCCCGCTGCGCCTGACCGCGCTGGCGCGCGAGCTCGACGACCCGGCCTACGCGCTGTCCTGGTCGCAGGAGGACATGCCGGCGACGAGCACGACCGGCTGATCGGGTTGGCGGGCGAGCCGCCGCGCGGGATACTCTCCCGGTGAGCCGGACCGGGAGGCTGAGGGCCGCGACCAGCGCCGCGCTGGCCGTGGTGGCGCTCGCCGTCGCCGCCGGCCCGGCCCCGGCCGCCTCGGCGCTCAACGACGAGCGCTACTCGGCGCTGGACGGCCTGTACACCGCGCTGCTGGCCTTCGACCGCACCACCGTCTCGACCGCGGCGATCGATCGCGCCCAGCGTGCCTGCGAGCGGCTGGACCGCGGGGACGCGCTGCTGGGGCCGGTGCGCCGCGCGTGCTCGGCCACGATCGTCTTCGCGCGCCGAGCGGAGATCTTCAGCGAATGCAGCACGCCGGACGGGTGCCTGCAGGCGGCCATGGCCATGCGCACGACGATCGGCCGCGTGCTCGACACCTCGCGCGTCGCCAACCGCGCCATCGAGACCGTCGTGCGGTCGCCCTCCTGCCGGCGCGCGCTGCGGGCGCCGGCCAGCGAGCTGCGCCCGCTCGAGCAGCTGATCTCCGCGCTGCGGCTGCTCGAGAACGCCATCCGGACCAACTCACAGCCCGGCCTCGAGGAGGCCAACCGGCGCATCGCCGCGTTCGACCGCGCCACACGGTCCGGTCCCTCCGCCCGGGAGTACCGCACGCGCTTCCGGCGCGCCTGCCGGTGAGCGACTTCACCTGGCGCGACGGCGAGCGCACGATCCGCTTCGGTCCCGGGGCCCGGGCGGACGCGCCGGCGCTGCTGGGCGAGGGCTACGCCCTGCTCACGACGCCGCGCGCGCTGGACATGGCCCCCGAGCTGGCGGATCGGGCGGCGAGCGTGCATCATGTGCGCCCCGGCCTGGTCGACGAGATCGCCGGAGAGCTTCTGGGGGAGGTGCACGGTGACCCGGTCGTCGCCCTGGGCGGCGGCCGGGTCATCGACACGGCCAAGGCGCTCGCCGCCGCCGCGCCCGGCCGCCGCGCAGCCGCCGTGCCGACGACGCTGAGCGCCGCGGAGATGACCGCGATCCACCGCCGCGCCCGGGGCGCGGACGCGGCGGCGCCCGGCGTGCGACCGGCGATCGTGCTCAACGACCCCGCGCTGTCGGCCTCCCAGCCGCCGGCGCAGCTTGCGGCGAGCGCCGCCAACGCGCTGGGCCACGCCGCCGAGGGGCCCGCCACGATCCACGCCAGCCCGCTGCCGATCCTGGCCGGCCGGGAGGCCGCGCGCCTCATCGGGGAGGCGTATGACGGCGCGGGGGAGCCCGACCGCGAGGCGCTCGCCCTGGCCGCGCTGCTGTCGGGCTACGCGATCGACTCCGCCGGGTACGGGCTGCACCACGTCCTCTCCCAGACGCTCGTCCGCCTGGGCGGCGCCGGCCACGGCCCGGCCAACGCCGCGATGCTGCCGCACACGCTCGGCGCGCTGGAGCGCCGCGGCCACCGCGAGGCCGGCGCACTGGCCGGCCTGGCACGCGACCTCGCGCGCGGCGCCGGCGCCGAGCGCCTGCGCGACATCGGCGTGGCCGAGGACGCGCTCGACGCCTGCGCCGACGCGGCCGCACAGCGCGCCGACCTCGACCACACGCCGCCGCGCGCCGGCCGCGAGGAGGTCCGGGGGCTGTACGCCGCGGCCTGGTGAGCCGTCGTGGCAGCGGGTTTGGGCGCCGGGGCGACGGGTAGCGAACCGGTCAACCCCCGGTCGTGGGTCCTCGGCGTGCACGCACGCCCCACCCGCGGCTGATCCCACATCCAACGAGGAGGATCACGTGAAGCGAACCCTCGGAGCGAGGGGCGCGGTCGTGGCCGCGGTCCTCGCCGGCACACTCGTGCCGGCAACCGCCGCGGCAGCCCCGGACCCCAACAAGGTCTCCGCCGAGCTGCGCCAGGACGTCCAGGTGGGCGGCATCCGCCATCATCAGCAGGCGCTGCAGGACATCGCGACGCTCAACGGCGGCACGCGCGCCTCGGGCACTCCCGGCTACGACGCGTCGGCGGCCTACGTCATGCGCCGTCTGGAGCGGGCCGGCTACCGGCCGCGCCTGCAGGAGTTCTCCTTCAAGCTCTTCAGCGAGCTGGCGCCGGCGCAGCTGCACCGCGTCTCCCCCGACCCGCGCACCTACGCCGACCCCGACGAGTTCACGATCATGGACTACTCGGGCTCGGGCGAGGTGACCGCGCCGATCACGCCGGTCGACCTGCAGCTGCCGCCGCCGCAGGCCCCGGGCTCGACCTCCGGCTGCGAGGCCGAGGACTTCGCGGGCTTCCCCGACGGCAACGTCGCGCTCGTGCAGCGCGGGACCTGCCCGTTCGCCGACAAGGTCGCGAACGCCGAGGCCGCCGGCGCGAGCGCTGTGGTCGTCTTCAACGAGGGCCAGCCCGGTCGCACCGACACGGTGGCGGGCACCCTCGGCGAGGACTCCACGGTCACCATCCCGGCGATCGGGGCGAGCTTCGCGGTGGGCGAGGATCTGGCCCAGCGCGCCGAGAACGGCGAGGTCGTCGTGCACGTGTTCACCTCCACGCAGGTCGAGACGCGCCAGACCGCCAACGTGCTGGCCGACCTGGCGCCCAGGAAGGCCAAGGACGCGGGCAAGGTGGTCCTGCTCGGCGCCCATCTGGACTCGGTCGGCGAGGGGCCGGGCATCAACGACAACGGCAGCGGCACCGCCACGACCTTGGAGATCGCCGAGGAGATGGCGGCCAACCGGGCGCCGCGCAACCCGGTGCGCTTCGCGTGGTGGGGCGCCGAGGAGTCCGGGCTGGTCGGCTCGACGTACTACGTGTCGCAGCTCAGCGAGGCCGAGGGCGAGCAGATCGGCCTGAACCTGAACTTCGACATGCTCGGATCCCCGAACTTCGTGCGCTTCGTCTACGACGGCGACGGCTCGGCGTTCGGGACGGCGGGCCCGCCCGGCTCGGATGACATCGAGCGCACCTTCCTGGAGTACTTCGCCTCCCAGGGGCTGGCGACCGACCCGACGGCGTTCGACGGACGCTCGGACTACAAGCCGTTCATCGACGTCGGGATCCCGGCCGGTGGCCTGTTCTCCGGCGCGGAGGGTGTCAAGACGGCCGAGCAGCAGGCGCGCTACGGCGGGGTGACCGGCGAGGCGTACGACCGCTGCTACCACCAGGCCTGCGACACGTTCTCCAACGTCAGCATCCCGGGCCTGCGACAGCTCGCCGACGGTGCAGCACACGCCACGGCCGTGTACGCGGCGCGCGCTGGCGCTCCGACCGCGCAGGGGCCGGCGGCGCGCCGAGCCGAGCCCGCCCAGGAGTTCCGCGGTCACGCGGCGGTCCGCTGAC
This sequence comes from uncultured Solirubrobacterales bacterium, assembly GCA_963825515.1. Lineage (GTDB taxonomy): Bacteria > Actinomycetota > Thermoleophilia > Solirubrobacterales > Solirubrobacteraceae > CADCVQ01. The sequence continues at coordinate 602,858 of CAWGTI010000001.1, forward strand.
CAAGCGCAGGGTCAGGGAGGGAGCGTCGCGAGGCGCTCCCTCCCCGCCCGCGGGAGGCCGGCGAGGTCGGGCCGGACCGGGCGTATCATGGGCCCGTGGGTAGGGGCCCGCGCACCATCCTGGTCGTCCTCGCCGCGGTCATCGCCGCGGGCCTCGTCGCGGGCCTGAGCGCCACGGCATCGCTCTCGCTCACCGCGGTCGCCGAGGCTCACCCCGAGCCCAACGACGTCGACGGCGACGAGGTGCTCAACGAGCTCGACAACTGCCCGACGGTGAAGAACGGCCTCCAGGTCGACACGGACGGGGACACGGCGGGCGACGCCTGCGACGACGACGACGACAACGACGGCGTGTCCGACGCCGGGGACAACTGCCGGACCGTGCACAACCCTGCGCAGGACGACGTCTGTCCGCGGATCGACAGCGACGCAGACGGCCTGCTCGACACCGACGACAACTGCCCGCAAGCGCCCAACCCCGACCAGGGGGACATCAACGGGGACGAGCAGGGCGACGTCTGCGACCGCGACGACGACGGGGATCGCTATGACGACGGCTTCGACAACTGCCCCACCGTCTACAACCCCGATCAGGCCGACCTCGACCGCGACCGGATCGGCAGCGTCTGCGATGCCCTGGAACGCCTCGGAACCGATCCGTCCGGAGGCGGAGGCGGAGGGGGCGGGTCCGGCGGCGGGGACGGCTCAGGCCCCGGCGGCAGCGGCGGCGGATCCGGGAGCACGGACACGAGGGCCCCGACGATCACGCTCGGCCTCGGAGGGCGCCACCGCCTCTCGGACTCCGGCTCGGCCCTGGTCATCTCGGTCCGCTGCTCGGAGGGCTGCTCGCTGAGCGCCGTGGTCGCCGCGGACGGTCGCGCCGCCCGCCGCGCCGGCGTCGGGCGCGGCCGCGTCGTGCTCGCCCGCGGCTCGTGGGCGATGGCCCAGGCGGGACGGACCTACCTCTTCGCGCGCTGGACGCGCGCCGCCCGGCGCCTGCGGCGCGGCCGCGTGCTCAGCGCCCGGCTCACCGTCACCGCCACCGACACGGCCGGCAACCGCCGGACCGCAGTCCGGCGGTTGCGGCTGCGGCGCTAGCCGCCTCCTCCGATCAGCCCATCCCGATCGACAGCGACCGGTTGCGCGTCAGCCGGGTGCCGCCGGTCGGGGTGAACGACACCCGCGCCACGCCGCTCGTGCGCCGCGTCCCCCGGCGCCGCAGCGTGCGGCGCAGCGACCGCTGCGCCGCGTTGGACAGCCGGAACGTCAGCCGCACGCTCCGCGCGCCCGTCTGCGCCTGGGTGGCGGTCGCCGTCTGCGACGCGGCCAGGTTCATCATGCGCCGCCCGATGCGGGCACGCAGGATCGCGGCGACACGGCCGGGACCGGGCACCCGGATGGTCATGGTCGCTCGCCCGCCGCGGATCAGCAGGCGGTTGACCGCTCCGAAGGCGAACGACGCGTCCGGCGTGCCTGGGCGTCCGACCGGCGTTCCCGCATCTGCACCGGGAGTCCCGCCACCGCCGCCCCCGCCCCCGCCCGTGTCCGGCGGTGGCGCCACGGGCGTGGGGCCGACCCGGCCCGGCCCGGTGTAGCGAAGGATCTGCAGGCCGAAGTCGCGGTCGGAGGCCGCGATCAGCCGCTCGCCGTTGGCCGCCGTGAACGCCTCGACGCCCCACATGTTGCTGCCTTCCTCGTCGATCCAGGCCCCGGTCGGTTGCAGCCCGTTGGCCCGGTCGAACTGGAAGACCCGGACGCCGCCCGTGTAGTACGAGGAGTAGGCCAGGTTGGTGGTCGGATCGGCGGCGAACTCGTGGATCGAGAGGTCGCCGAAGCCATCCGCGTAGCGCTCGTCCAGCGCCTCGGGGATCGCGTACGCGTCGATCTCCTCGCTCGTGTTCGCGTCGTAGAGGTGCGCGTAACCCCAGCCGTCGAACTCGGAGCCCAGCGCGACCGTCAGACCGCTCGTGCCGATGGCCGGAGCGTCCGTGTCGGCCGGCGTCTCGGTCGCCGCCCCGGTGCACTGGTAGCCCGCGGGGAACGAGTTGAGGATCCGCAAGCCGTCGGCGCGGCCGACGAACACCATCGGGATGTCCACCGTGGCCGGGTCGATGAGCATGTTGATCAGCCCCTCGCAGCGGCCGCCGCCGGCACCGAAGGAGTTGTTGAAGATGATGCCCATCTCGTAGCCGGCGTCCTCGATCGCGTCGGCCTTCTCCTGGAAGCCGCCCGCGCACACGCCGCGCTCGGCGACCGCGATCGTCACGCCAGCGGGTGGCGGGGCGACGGTGCCGGTGCAGGCGGTGCCGACGTACACCGTGTCGCCCGCGATCAGGGCCCCGTCGGCGAACGGCTCAGCGGCGGACAGCGCCGCCGCGAAGTTCAGCCCCGCGAACGGCGCCTGCGTGATCCTGGCGATCAGGCGGAACGGCGCGAACTCCTCGTCCCCGGCCAGGATGAACTGGTTGTCCGCCGAGTACTCCGCCTGGTGGGCGTTGCCCTGCGGCGGATCCAGGCCCGTCAGCGGGTCCGGATCGTCGAAGTCCGTGTCCGTGATGAACGTGGGGTTGGACGGGTTGGTGACGTTGAGCTGCACGTAGCCGGCGTCCCAGTAGGAGACGAGCATCCGCACGGTGTCCCCGATCCGCTTGACCACCACGTCGTGGTGGAAGATCGCGTTGCCCAGCGCGCCGTTGTCGACGATCTCGTTGACCTCCGGCAGGTCGAACAGGTCGAGGTCCTTGATGAACTCGGGGTCGGTCGGGTCGGTGATGTCGAAGATGTCGACGTCGGCCAGCTCGGTGTTGTCCGAGGCCACGAGGAACGCCCGCGGGCCGTCCTGCCAGATGAAGACGCTGTGGTAGGACTTGGCGACGGCCATCGGGTTCTGGGTCGTCGAGCCCTCGGGCGAGCGGTCGCCGGCGCCCTGCACGAGCGGCACCGGGTTGGCCGGGTCGGTGACGTTGTAGAGATCGAAGCCGCCGCCGGTCTTCGAGGCCGGCGCGCACGTCGGGTCCGTCAGCGCCAGGTTCGACCCGTACGTCTCGTCGTTGACGGCCAGGATGTCGCCCGTGAACTGGGGCGTGCTGACCGAGATCACGTGCGCACCCTCGCCGTGGTAGAAGGGATGCAGGGCGGGGATGAACGCGACCTGGCGCGGCTCGGCGGGGTTGCGGATGTCCACCACGAACGTGCCGCCGTCGTCGCACGTCGGGCTGTCCCACGAGTTGAGGTAGGCAAAGCCCTTGTGCACAGCGACGTCCGCGATCTGGCCTTCCAGGACCGGGTTTCCGGTGCTCGGGCTGATGAGGTTCAGCTCGCCCACCAGATCGAGGTTGCGCTGCACTCCCGGCAGGTGGCCGATCAGCGTCCCGTGCTGGTCGTCGAGTGGCCCGAAGGCCCCGGTCAGCTTCGTCGCAGGCCGCTTCGACGTGTCCGAGACCGGCCCCAGCCGGGACGCCTCGCGTCCGGTCTTCGACAGCGCGAACGCCGTGGGCGCCATGAGCGCCATGCCCGCGAAGGCGACCAGCAGTGCAGCGACGACGCCCGCGGCGCGTCGCTCGAGCTTGCATTCAGGCACCCCGACCTCCAGAGATTCGGCCTGTTCAACCCCTCGCGACCCTGTGGGTTCGCTCAACGATTGTTAACCCGCTGTCAAGGGTTCTCGACCGCCGCTTAGCGCAGCAGGCGGATCCGCAGCGCCCGTGCCTCGCGCGAGTTGCCCGCCCGGTCGGTGGCCACGACGCTCAGCCGCACGCTGACGCGCCGCCCCCGGCGCAGGGCGCGCAGCGCCCGCTGCCAGCGCGCCCGGCCCAGCGACACGAAGAGCTCCACCCCGCCGCCGGCGACCGCGACCGGCCGGCGGGCCACGGTCAGCGGCAGCGACAGGCCCGACAGGCTGAGGAATCCGGACGCCGCGACGAACCCCGCCTCGCTGGTGCTGGCGAACACCCGGACGCGCCGCGAGCGGCCGATGCGCTGGCGCGCCGGTGCGCCCACCTGCAGGCGGGGCGCCACGCGGTCGCGCCCGCCGGCCGCGCCCGGCGGCGCGGGCGTCGGCGTGCGCCCGACCGCCTCGCAGTCGCCGGCCACCTCGTCGAGCGTGTCGGCGTCCACGCTGTCGTCTCCGTCGCCGCAGCGCACGACGTCCTGGATCCCGTCGCGCGTGCGCACGTCGTCGCCGTCCGGGCCGCCGTCGACCTCGTCGACGCCCAGCCCGCCGACGAGCACGTCGGCCCCGGCGCCACCGGCGAGCGTGTCGTCGCCGTCGTCGCCGCTGAGCTGGTCGGCCGCCGGCCCGCCCGTGAGGCGGTCGGCGCCCGGGCCGCCGAGCATGGTCGCCGCGATGGCCACCGACACGGTCGCCGTGTCCTCGCGCTCGCCCAGGTCCAGGCGCACGGACGTCACGCCCTCCGCCGAGCAGAACGTCTGGACGATCCAGGCGTTCGCGTCGGCGCTGACGTCGCCGGGCGTGCAGTCGCCGGGGTCCATTCCGCCGTCGACGGTGGGGTCGCGGAACTCGATCCGCGACCCGCTGGGCCGCACGACCAGCGTGTTCAGCGACGTGGCGTCGGCGGAGATGTAGGACACGACGGCACCCGCGGGCCGCACGAGCGAGTGCGCGCCGGCGCTGCCGGGCGCCGCCGCGAGGAGCGCGGCGGCCAGTGCGGCGCAGGCGACGGCGGGCGGCGTCCGGGCCCTCACGGCGCGAACACCTCCTTCCAGACCCGTCCGCCGTCGGTGGTGTGCACGATCGTGCCGTCGCTCAGCGCCAGGTACAGCTCGTCGGGCCCGACGGCCTTGAACTTGTAGGGCTCGCCGTCCACCCGCCCGGCCGCGCGCCACGAGTCGCCTCCGTCCCCGGAGCGCTCGACCGTCCCGTCCTGCGTCGCGCGGTACAGCGCGCCGGGCGCCGGCCACGCCAGGCGGATCCCCGCCGCGGGCGCGAGCGGGCGCCACGTCTCGCCGGCGTCGGTGGAGCGAAACAGCTGGTCGGCGTTGGAGGCGACGACCCGGTCGGGATCGGCGGGGTCGACCTCGAAGTCGATGATCAGGCCGCGGGGGGTGAAGCGCTCGACGAACGTGCGCCCGCCGTCGCGGGAGATCAGCAGCGCGCTGAGGACGGCGTCGAAGGCGTACATCCGGCGGTGGGCGAGCACGATCTTGTGCAGGTCGGCGTCGCCCAGGCGCGAGATCACCTTCCACGTCCGGCCCCCGTCGCCGGAGCGGATGAAGCCCAGGAACGAGGGCAGCGTCCCGAGCCGATCGGGGTGGCCCGAGCCGACCAGCCGGCCCGGCCCGGTCACCTTGAGCTCCAGGAAGGTGCCGACCGTCGCGCGCCGGCCGTCGTCGTCGTTGACGACGGTTCCCCGGACGCGCCGGACCCGGCCGGAGCCGCGCGCGATCCGGAAGAAGCCGCGGTTGGTGGTCAGCAGGAACTCGCGCGTGGCCGGATCGACGTCCAGCGCGTTGACGTACGGCGGCTTCTTGGTGAAGTCCACGAGGCGGCTCGAGCGGGGGCTGCCGGCGCCGTCGTCCTGATCGCCGCAGCCGGCGACCGCCACCGCCAGCGTGCCCAGCGCGAGGGTCAGGCATGCTGGCGCGCTCACGCGGTCCCCGCCTGGGCCAGCAGCCACAGCGCCAGCGTCGTGAACCCGACCATCACGGCCAGCATCGCGTACTGCGAGCGGGCCGCGGCGCGGGCGCCGTCGTAGAGCACGAGCGCGCGGTCGTGCGCGAGCGTCAGCGCGGCCACGTGGCCCGCGACGACCAGGCCGACCTGGGCGTACCACGCCTGGTTCTGGGAGATCACCCCGTAGTCCACGCCCGCCGCGGCGGTCCCGAACAGGTTCCACCCGCGGCCCAGCGGGTCTGAGGCCAGGTAGGCGATGGACTGGCCCTCGAAGAGCAGGAACGTGAGGTAGTGCGCGGCGACGTAGACCAGCGCGATGGGCACCAGCGAATGGATGAAGCCCCGGCGCAGGCTCGCGGCGGACCGCTGCGGGGCGAAGCGGTGCGCGCCGCGGGTGCCGAGGCGGTAGAACAGGGCGACGAGCGCCACGCAGGCGAGCAGGCCGATCGTGTCGGACGCCTTCGCTGCGTCGTCGAGGCTCAGGCCCAGCGAACCCCATCCGTCGTCGAGCTCGCGCGCGACGGAGTCCCAGGCGCTGCCCTGAGTCAGCCCGTCGAAGGTGACCGTCCCGATCATCACCGCGACGAACGCCACGGTCCCGGCCAGCACCTCCACGCGCGGCAGGCCGGCCAGCGGGGGCCGGCGCCCCAGCACGCGATCGCGCACCTCCCACGGTGCGATGCGCGAGAACAGGTTGAGGTAGACCGAGAACGCCTCGCCCCGGCGCGTCCACGTCTCGACCCCGTAGACGCCCTGCGCGACCAGCGTGATCGCGGTGTAGGCGACGACCAGCGTGGCCAGGGTGCGCGGCTGCTCCCCCCAGCCGGAGACCAGCTCGATCCAGGTGAAGGCGAGCAGGCCGGCGGCCGCCGGCCAGCGGCCCAGCCTGCTCGGGTAGGGCCGAGGGGGACGGGGCTCGGCGCCGGCGCGTCGCCATGCCGACAGCCGGCCCGCCAGCCGTCCCAGCGCGCGCCAGGGGTTCACGGCGCGGAAGACGTCGCCGAAGAGCGCGCTGGCGAAGGCCATGCCGACCCAGAACGTGATGAAGACGAACGTCGGCGCGAAGTTGGCCGACGCCGTGTCGGGGCCCGCGTAGCCGGCCGCGACGACCAGGACCAGCAATGCCACGCCGAGAGCCCCGCACACGATCTCCACGCCCCGGCTCGCCGGGACGCGGCCGAGCGCCCCCGGCAGCGGGCGCCAGCGGTCGCCCTCCAGCTTGGCCGCCGGCCACAGGACCGCGAGCGCCACGAAGGAGACCACGAGCACGGTGGCGGCGGCCCAGCCGAACAGCCATTCCGGGAGCGGCAGGTTCGCGCGCTGGACCAGGCCGTGGGCGAGCGGGGGCGCGATCAACGCCGGATCGCGAAGAACACCTGGACGCGGCGCGAGCAGCGGAACTTCAGCCGCGTCTCGCCGCCGTAGTCGCGGCAGCGGTACCCCCGCGGCCGGATGTGGTGCGAGAGGTAGTGCGATGCGTAGGACCGCGCGGTCCGGCAGCGCAGCTGGTCGGCCTTGATGACGTACGGGCGGTGCTTGACGGTCATCCGGCCGCAATCGCGCGGCGGCACGATCGCCGGCGCGCGCGCGGCGAGCACCGCGACCACCGCGCAGGCCAGCACGCACGCGACGACGACCACGATGCTCCGGCTCCCTACCACGTTCACCGTTATACCCTCCCGCGCCGCTGACGTCGCCGCACCTTCCCATGCTCGACCTGCTCACCGATCTCCTGGACCGCGCGCCGCGGCGCTGCGCGTACGCCGACGCGCGCCACGTGCGCACCGACAGCGAGGAGGTCCTCGTGCGCAACGGAAGCCTGGAGCGCGCGGAGAGCGACGGCGACGAGGGGATCGGCGTCCGCGTCCGCGTGGGCGGCGGCTGGGGCTTCGCCGCCACGCACGACGTCAGCGCCGCCGGGGCCGACCGCGCGCTGGCCAGGGCGCTGCGGATCGCGGAGAGCCAGCCCGTTGCCGCGGCCGCGCCGCTCGCGCCGGTCGCGCCCGCGCTCGGGCACTGGGACCGCGCGGGCGAGCAGGATCCGTTCGCCGTCTCGCTGGAGGCCAAGCTCGAGCTGCTGTGCGCTGCGGAGGCCGCCCTGCGCGGCGACCCGCGCATCGTGCGCTCCGACGCCCAGTGCCAGAGCCGGCGGGTGCGCAGCGCCTTCGCGTCCACCGAGGGCGCGGCCTGCACCCAGGAGCGCACCGAGTGCGGCGGCGGCCTGGCCGCGGTCGCCGTGGACGGTGACGACCTCCAGGTCCGCTCCTACCCCGGCGCGCACGGCGGCGCCGTCGCCTGCGCGGGCTGGGAGCACCTGCTCGCGCTGGACCTCGCCGCGCAGGCCCCGCGCGTCGCCGCGGAGGCGGTCGAGCTGCTCAGCGCCCCGCCCTGCCCGGCCGGGCGCACGACCGTGATCCTGGAGGGGGAGCAGCTCGCCCTCCAGATCCACGAGTCGATCGGCCACGCGCTGGAGCTCGACCGGATCCTGCTCGGCGAGGCCTCCTACGCCGGGACGAGCTGGGTGGAGCCCGGCGACCTCGGGACCCTGCGCTACGGCTCGGAGCACCTGAACGTCACCGCCGACGCGACGCTGCCCGGCGGGCTGGGCTCGTTCGGGTGGGACGACGAGGGCGTCGCCGCGACGCGGACGCCGCTGATCGCGGGCGGCGTCCTGCGCGCGGCGCTGGCCGACCGCCAGTCGGCCGCGGCGGTCGGCCTCGGCGCGTCCAACGGCTGCGCGCGCGCCGACGGCTTCGCGCGCCAGCCGATCGTCCGCATGACCAACGTCTCGATCGAGCCCGGCGCAGCCGGGACGCTGGACGAGCTGGTGGCCGACACGCAGGAGGGCCTTTACCTGGAGACCAACCGCTCGTGGTCGATCGACGACCGCCGGCTGCACTTCCAGTTCGCCACCGAGGTCGCGCGCGAGATCCGCGGCGGCCGTCTCGGACGCCTGCTGCGCAACCCCAGCTACGCCGGCATCACGCCCGAGTTCTGGGGCTCGCTGGACGCGGTGTGCTCGACGCCGGCGTGGCGGCTGTGGGGCGTGCTGAACTGCGGCAAGGGCGAGCCCGGGCAGGTCATGCGCGTGTCTCACGGCGCGGCGCCGGCGCGCTTTCGCGACGTGCAGGTGGGGGTCGCGTGAACGCGGCGGACCTGGCCGAGCGCGCCCTCGCGCTCGCCGGCCCCGACGCACAGGTCACGGTCGTCCACGAGCGCTCGCTGCTGTCGCGTTTCGCGCGCTCGGCGCCGACGCAGGCGACGGCGGTCGACGACGTGACGGTCGACGTCCTGTGTCTGCGCGACGGGCGCACGGCGAGCGCGACGACCAACCGCACCGACGACGAGTCCCTCCGCGACGTGGCGCGGCGCGCCGAGGCCGCCGCGGCCGCCTCCGCGCGCTCGGGTCCCGGCGACCACCCCGGGCTGGCGGAGCCCGCCACGCCGCCCGCCCACGCCGGCTACGACCCCGAGACCGCGGAGCTCGATCCCGGCCTGGCCGGTGCCGCGCTGCGGCAAGCGTTCGCGGTCGCGGGCGAGCACGGCCTGCAGGCCTTCGGGGCCTGGACCGCCGGGGCGGTGCAGACCGCGATCGCGTCGAGCACGGGGCTGCGCGCCGCCGACCGGGTCACCGACGCGTTCATGAAGGTCGTCTGCCGCGACGGCGCCGGGCGCAGCGGCTACGCGTCGGCTGCCGCGGTCGCCGCCGCGGATCTGGACCCCGCCGCGCTGGCCCGGCGCAGCGCCGGCAAGGTCTCGCCCGAGGAGCCCGCCCGGCTCGCGCCCGGGCGGTACCCGGTCGTGCTGGAGCCCGAGGCCGTCGGGGTGCTGCTCGAGTTCCTCGGCCACCTGGCGTTCAACGGGCTCGCGCACACGGAGGGGCGCGGTGCGCTCGCCGGGCGCCTGGGGACGCGCGTCGCCGCCCCCGCGATCGACCTGAGCGACTCGCCGCTCGGCGCGGGCACGCTGCCGCGCGCCTTTGACTTCGAGGGCGTCCCCAAGGCGGCCGTGCCGCTGCTGGCGGGCGGCATCGCCCGCGCCGTGGTGCACGACCGGCGCTCGGCCGCCCTGGCCGGCGGCGGCGCCCGCTCGACCGGCCACGCGCTGCGCCCCGGCGGCGCCCCGGACGGGCCCGTTCCCACGAACCTCGTGCTGGCCGGCGGCGACGCGGCCGACGCCGCCGAGCTCGCCGCCCCCGTGCGGCGCGGCGTCTACGTGACGCGCCTGTGGTACGTCAACGCGGTCCGCGAGAAGGAGACGCTGCTGACGGGGATGACGCGCGACGGGACGTTCCTCATCGAGGACGGGCGCATCACCCGCCCGCTGCGCGACGTGCGCTTCACGGACTCCGCGCTGCGCCTGCTGTCGGCCACCGAGGCGCTCACCGCCGAGCGGCGGCTGGTGACCGAGGGCGAGTTCTACGGGCGGCGCTTCGCCACCGGCACCCTGTGCCCGGGGCTGCGCGCGGACGGCTTTCGCGTGACCGGCGCGACGACCTGACGACGGCTCGGCGGGTACCCGACGTAGGCTTCGCGCATGGCCGAGGAGGAGGAGCCGCCCCCGCCGCCCGCCGGCGCGGGTCCCCGGATCCGCGTCCGGCGCTTCCGCTTCGACGTCGAGCGCACCCGTGGCCAGATCGCCGCCGTCGAGACGGCGCTGTACCTCGTCGTCGGCGCGCTGCTCGTCGTGGCGGGCGTGCTGATCCTGATCGACATCGGCGCGGGCTTCATCCACGCGATCGAGGACGGCGAGCCCGCCGTGGACATGGGCCTGCGCGTGCTCGACCGGCTGCTGCTGCTGCTCATCATCGCCGAGCTGCTGTTCACGCTGCAGCTCGTCATCGCCCGCGGCGAGATCGCCACCGAGCCGTTCCTGTTCATCGGGATCATCGCGGTGGTCCGGCGCGTCGTGGTCATCACCGCCGAGATCGAGAACCTCCCCCAGGGCGGCCGCGCGCTCACGAACTTCCTCCTCGAGCTGGGGATCCTCGCGCTGCTGGTGATCGGCTTCGGAGTGGCGATCTACCTGATCCGCAAGGGGGCCGCGGAGGAGCGGGCCTCCGAGGCGCGAATGGCGGCGGCGGCGCTGCCGCGCGACCCCGCGCCGCCGGCGCCGTAGTTGGAGAAGCTGAACGTCGGTTCATGCACCACCAGGGTGCAGAATCCAACGCTCGCGAAGATCCGGCGGCCCAGCAGAACCTGAACGTCGGTTCATGCACCACCAGGGTGCAGAATCCAACGCTCGCGAGGATCCGTGCCGCTAGCAGTAGCCGCGCGGGTGTCGGCGTCGGCGTCGGGACTCAACGTCCGTTTCCACCTGCCCCCCAGCAGGTACTTCTGGACGTTCGAGCGGTCGGAGGGTCGCCGTCAGGGATGAACGTCCATTTCCACCTGCCCCAGCAGGTACTTCTGGACGTTCGGCGGCTGGGGCGACCCGCCGGGCATCACACGCTCATGTTTCGCTGAACCACGACCTCAGAGGACCCACGCGAACCTCTGCCTACCTCGCGGTCTACGAAGACCCGCGGAATCATCTAGCGCGGCGGCTAGATCTTCAGCAGGATGATCGTGTTCAGCGCGAACGCGATCGCGAACCCGAGGGTCCAGCGGTTGAGGTTGCGCTCGACCAGCGAGCCGCCGCCGAACGGGCCCGACCCGGTGCCGACGCCGAAGGCGCCCGACAGGCCGGCGTCCTTCCCCGAGTGCATGAGGATCAGGAAGATCACGATGATCGACAGCGCGACCTGGACGATGGACAGGATCAGCTCCATGCGCACAGGGTAGCCGAGCCGGGCGCCGGAGCCTCAGGCGCGCGCGACGAGGTAGTGCCACTCGTTCTCGAGGCGATAGCCGCCGCTCGGCGTCCGGTGGGGAGCCAGCGCCGCCGCGATCGCGGCGGCCACCGCGTCCTCGCCCGAGGCATGGATCGCCTCCACCACGGGGCCCGGAGAGAGCATCCGGCGCACGAGCGTCCGCTCGTCGGGGTAGTCCAGCGCGTAGCTCACGTCGAACGCGGTCTCCGGACGCAGGCCGGCCTCCGTGGCGATCGCCTCCAGGACGCCGGCCGTGCACAGCGGCGTCCGGGCGTCCGGGGGCGGCGTGGGACGCAGCGGACCGAGGGCGCGCATCATCGGCGTCAGGTCGCAGCGCTCGGGCCGCCCCCACACCTGGATGACCACCGGCGCGCCGGGCTTGGCCACCCGTCCCGCCTCGCGCACCGCAGCGATGATGTCCGCCGCGAAGAAGAAGGAGTTGAAGCCCGCGACGAGGTCGAACTCGTCGTCGCCGTAGGGCAGGAACTGGAGGTCGCCCACCCGGAGGTCCGCCTCGGGCACCCGCTCGCGGGCCAGCGCCAGCAGGGGCTCGGCGGCGTCGAGGCCAAAGACCCGCGCGCCGCGGTCGGCGGCCTCGCGCAGGAACACCCCGGAGCCACAGCCGACCTCCAGCACGGACTGGCCCGGCGCGATCCCGACCCGGTCGATCGCCGCCCGGTAGGTCGGCACCTGCTGCTCCTCGTTCTCCGCCCAGTGCGCGGCGCGCTCGCCCCAGCTGCCGCCCGGCTGGGAGGTCGTCTGCGCCGCAGTCGTGGTCGCTGTCATGTCCGCTCCTCGGTATAGCCTACGTTCCATAGCTATAAACTACGGGCCATAGTCATGTCAAGGGACGAGCTCAGCCTGTTCTCCTACGAGATACTCGGCCTGGTCGGGAGCGCCGGGGTCGGCGCCCACGACCTGCGCCTGATGGCCCGCCGCGGCCGGATCCTCGACTGGGCCGGCGAGAGCCAGTACTACGTCGAGCCCAAGCGGCTCGCCCGGCTGGGCTATCTGGAGGCGCGCAGGGAACCGGGCAGGACCCGGGAGCGCACCGTGTACACCCTGACCGAGCGGGGGCGCAGGGCGCTGCGCGAGTACGCGCGCACGCCCGTCCGCTTCCAGCCCGTCAAGAGCGACCTCCTGCTCCGCCTGCTGCTGGCCGACCTGGTCGGCGAGGGCCCGACCCGGGAGAGCGTGGGCACGCTGCGCGAGGACATCGCCGACCTGCGCGAGCGGATCGCCGTCATGGAGGCGAGCGCCGATGCGCTGCCGCACCGGCGCAAGTACCTGCTGATGGTCTGCGGCTTCCTGCGCCAGCTGCTCGAGCTGCACCTGCGGTGGGTGGAGGAGATCGAGCGCGAGCTCGCGCCCGAGCCCGAGCCGGAATCCGGCTAGGGCGCCTGCTCCTCGTCCAGCGCCCGGAGGATCTCGATCGCCTCGCCGCGCAGCTGACGGTCCAGCTCGCGGTGGTCCTCCACCGAGAGCTTGCCTGTGCGCAGGTCGAGCTCCGCGTCGCGGATCTCGCGGTACTTGGCCTCCTTGCGCGCCTCCAGCTCGGCGACCCGGGCCGCGGACTCGCTCTCGGGCTCCTCGGCTCCGGAGCGCAGGGGCGCGGTGACGATCACGACGACGGCAGCCACCACGAGGATGACGACCAGCGCGGCAAGGGCCTCCACGGAATACTCAGGCGCGGCCGAGCTCGCGCGCCACGCGCGCGGCGTAGCCGGCGCGGGCGCGCCGGCGGGCGGCGTCGGCCGCGGGCCACAGCCCGATCAGCGCGCCGCCGAACACGATGAGCGCGCCGAGCCAGATCCACGTGACCAGCGGCGAGGTGATGACGCGGAAGGTGGCCGGCGGCGGCTCGGAGACGTAGCGGTTGACCAGGCCGCGCAGCGCCTGGGCCAGCAGCGCGCCCTCCACGCCGGCCGGCACCTTGCCGCTGGCCGCCGCGAAGGCGCGATCGCCCTCCTCGATGATCGGCTTCAGCGACTCGATGTCGGGCGAGACCGCCGCCCACACGTCGCGGCGCATTCCCGCCTTCAGCCCGATCTCGCTCGTCGCCTCGCCCTCGAAGAACCGGCCGATCGGCCCCAGCCCCTCGACGTCGCGCGACGGGTAGTAGCCGCGCTCGGGGCGCAGGGTGACGATCTTCTCGCCGTCGCGCCGGATGTCCACCACCGAGCCGAAGGAGATCTTCTCCAGGCTGCCGTCCGGCGTCGTCGAGATCCGCGAGGTGGGCTTGACGTACGTGACGTCATAGCCGCCGACGCGGATGGTGTCCCCCGGGCGCATGCGCGTGTCGCGCGCGTGGTTGAAGGCCGACGACGCCGCGACGCCGACGAACAGCACCGCCATTCCCACGTGGACGAGGTAGCCGCCATAGCGGCGCCGGTTGCGGCTCACGAGCGACACGACGGCGGTCAGCGGCCCGTCCGAGGACATCGCGCGCCGGGCGCGCACGCCGCGCCAGAACTCCTGGCCGACGCTGGCCACGACGAACGCCCCGAAGACGAACATGAGCAGCGCCAGGGGCTTGGAGCCGATGCCGAGGACGAGCAGGACGGCGCCGACGGCCAGCGCGACGGCCACGGGCACCACGAAGTTGCGCCGCGCGTTCGCGGCGGTGGCGCGGCGCCAGGCGATCACGGGGCCGATCCCGCTGAGCAGCACCAGCACGAGCGTCAGCGGCACCGTGTAGCGGTCGAACCACGGCGGGCCCAGCGCCCCTCGGTTGCCGGTGAGCGCCTCGGCGATCAGCGGCCAGAACGTGCCCCAGAAGATGACGAAGCACAGCGCGACCAGCACGAGGTTGTTGGCGAGGAACACCGCCTCGCGGGAGAGCAGGGAGTCCAGGCGGTGCTCGGACTTCAGCGCCTCGCGGCGCCAGGCCACCAGCCCGATCGAGCCCGCGACCAGCACCCCGATGAGGATCACGAACGGGACCCCCAGCGTGGACGCCCCGAAGGCGTGGATCGAGTCCAGGATCCCGGAGCGGACCAGGAAGGTGCCCATGATCGCCAGGATCCCGGTGGCCAGGACCAGCGACACGTTCCAGACCTTCAGCATCCCGCGCTTCTCCTGGATCATCACCGAGTGCAGGAACGCGGTGCCGGTCAGCCACGGCATCAGCGACGCGTTCTCCACCGGGTCCCAGGCCCAGTAGCCGCCCCAGCCCAGCTCGGCGTAGGACCAGCGCGCGCCCAGCAGGACCCCGATCCCGAGAAACAGCCACGCGGCCAGCGCGAAGCGGCGCGTGGCCCGGATCCAGTCCGCCGCGCCGACCTGCCGCGTGATCAGCGCCCCGATCGCGAACGCGAACGGGATCGCGAACAGCGTGTAGCCCGAATAGAGCATCGGGGGGTGGATCATCATGCTCGGGTGGCGCAGCAGCGGGTTGAGGCCCGCGCCCTCCGCCGGGGCCGCGCCCGCGGCCAGGACGGTGAACGGCGACTCGAGGAAGATCAGCAGGGCCGCGAAGAACGCCGCGAAGCCGAGCAGGACCGCGGTGGCGTAGGGCGCGACGCGCCGCAGCTGGCGGCGGGTGAGAAAGAGCACGAGGCTGGACCACAGCGACAGCAGGAAGACCCACAGCAGCAGGGAGCCCTCCTGCGAGGACCAGGCCGCGGCGGCCTTGTAGAACGTGGGGGTC
This sequence comes from uncultured Solirubrobacterales bacterium, assembly GCA_963825515.1. Taxonomy (GTDB): domain Bacteria; phylum Actinomycetota; class Thermoleophilia; order Solirubrobacterales; family Solirubrobacteraceae; genus CADCVQ01. Next base: position 617,950 of record CAWGTI010000001.1, read on the forward strand.
GTCGTCGACGAATGCGAGGCGACGGTGGCGAAGGTGAAGTCCGAGCGCAGGAACGCGATCTCGAGGACCGCGAACGCCCCCGTGCACAGCGCGGCAACGGCGTAGACCGAGCGCCGGCCGGAGGCCACCCACTGCGGGCGCCGGGTCCGCGCGCCGTAGACCGACGCGGCGATCCCGTACAGCGCGACGGCGAGAGCGATGATCAGGCAGGCGCGGCCGACGGTCGCCACTCAGCGGCCCCTAGGTCTTGCTGCGGGTGGCGTCTTCGGTGAACTTCGAGGGACACTTGGTCACGAGCGAGTCGCGCTCGCCGACGAACACCGCGCCCTCCTTGCGGACGTCCACGATGACCTCCCGCCCAACACGGAAGGGGTCGGGGATCGCGCCCGTGTAGGAGACCGGGACCGACGCGGTGCCGTCGCGGTCGCGCACGCGGAAGTCCACGCCGCCCGACGTCCGGCGCACCGACCCGTCGACCACCTTGCCGGTGAGCTGGTAGGTGACGCCGGTCTGGGCGGTGGCCAGCTCGCTGGGCGAGCGGGCCTCGCTGGAGGCGCTGAGGCTCGTGTAGACCAGCGCGACGGCCAGCAGGACGGCCGCCGAGAGGGCCATCGTCAGCCGGATCGAGCGCTTGCGGGCAGGGTTCATCGGCCCCGAAGTATCGCAGGCACCCCGGGGGCGCAGGCCCGCTCGGCCGGTCGGCGCTCATGTCCGTGAGGGAGCGCACACAAGCGGGAATGTCCGCCCGGGAGAGAAACCTTTGGGCACCTCGCGAGTCTCTGTCGATAGGACCCCGACATGACCCCCCTGAGCATGCGACAGACCCCCACCCTCCGCCGGCGCCACGGGCGCCATCTCCACGTCGTCCCCCGCCCTGCGCCCCGGCCCGAGCCGATGCACCGCGACGAGCGTCGCCTGCGCGACGCCGGCGGCCCCGAGGACCGCGCCTGCTACTCCTGCGGCTGCGGCTACCTGTTCGAGGCGCCGGTCTCGACCTCGGTGCGCTGTCCGCACTGTGGCATCGACCAGGCCTGGTAGCTCCGCCGCCGCGCGATACTCGGTTGCCATGGGCAGCCGCACCGTCGCCAGGATCGCGATCGTCGGGCTGATGGCGATCGGGAGCATCGCGATGTGGGTCGTCAACCCCGTCGCGTGGATCTGGGGCGTCTCCCAGCTCGCGGACTCCACCCAGGTCCAGATGGGGCACGTCGTGGCCATCGTCGCCGGAACCGCCCTGACGATGGCCGCGCTGGGCTGGGCGCTGGCCGCGCTGAATCGCGTCTACGGGCGCCTGGTCGACACCGCGCCACCCCCGCGCGCCGTGGCGCCGTGGCGCCGCTCCCTGCGCGACGAGCGTGACCCGCACGGCCCGTTCACGGTGCTGGACGTCGTGATGGTCTGCTCCGTCGGCCTGGCGCTGCTGGCGCTGGCGGTGTGGTTCTTGTTCCTGGCCCACGGCGGCGGGCTGCCGGACGTCTGAGCGGGTCGGTCAGCCGCCCAGCGCCGCTGCGAGCTGGTCGCGCGAGGCGATGTCGAGCTTCTGGTAGGCGTGGGTCAGGTGGACCTCGACGGTCCGCATCGTCACGAACAGCGCCTGCGCGATCTCCCGGTTGGTCAGCCCGCCGGCGGCCATCCGGGCGACGCGTCGCTCGCTGGCGGTCAGCGCGTCCACCCCGCTGCGCATCACGCGCCGCGGGCGCGCGCCGCTGGCCACGAGCTCCTCGAGCGCGCGGGCGGCCAGGGCGGTGGCCCCGCTGACGTGCGCGTGCTCCAGTCCGGCCCGCAGCGGGTCGCGGGCCTCCGTGCGCCGGCCCGCCCGGCGCAGGGCGGCACCGAGCTCGACGAGCGAGCGGGCGTGCTCCAGGCGCGCGCCCGAGCCGTCGAGCACGGCGACGCTCTCGCGCAAGCGCTCGATGGCCGGCTCGCCCCGCTGGGCCTCGGCCAGCCCGAGCGAGCGCAGTGATACCCCAACGGCCCGCCGGGTGCCCCACCGCCGGGCGAGTGCGAGCTCCTCGCCGGCCAGCGCCCGCGCGCGCTCGGCGTCGCCGAGGCGCAGCAGGGCGAGCGCAAGATCGGAGCGGTAGGGGAACGTGGCCGGATTGCCCGCGCGCCAGTCGTGCTCGCGGCGCCCGAGGTCCTCGAGATCGGTGACCGCGTCGGCCGGGCGGTCCTGGGCCATGCGCAGCACGCCGCGGCTGTGGAGCACGAAGTTGAGCATGAACGTGTCGGGGATCTCGCCGTCCATCCCGGCCTCCTCCAGCGCCGCCTGCGCCGCGGCGAGCTCGCCGCGCTGCACCAGCGCGTCGACCAGCGGCGCGTACGCCATGCGCGCCACGCGGTAGCCCGGCTCCAGCCCTGCCTGGATGCACTGCCGCGCGTCGCTCTCGGCGTCGGCCACGCGCCCTTGCCGTAAGGCCAGCAGCGCGCGAAAGCAGGAGTTGCGCGCGTAGCCGATGACCGACCCACGGGTCCGCACGTCCGCGAAGGCCGCCGCCAGCGCACGCTGCGCGACATCCAGCTCGTCGCTGACGATCAGCGCGTAGACGACGTCGATCCAGAGGCCGGAGTCCGCCCCGACGTCGCGCAGCAGGCCCCGGTCGAGGGCGCGGAGCGCGAGCGCGCTCGACTCCGCCGCGGTCCCGCCCCCCAGGAGCACCTCGAAGCACAACGGCGCCAGCAGCATCCGCTCGCCGCGCGTCGCGCCCGCGAGCGCGCGATCCGCGCGCGCGGATCGCGCCAGGCGGACCGGGGTCGTTTCGTGATCCAGCCGGGCGGCTGTCAGCAGCTCGGCCTCCAGGCCGAGCGCGAGCTCGCGGTCCAGCCCGGCGACGTCGTCGATCGCGCGCTCGAGCATGGTCACTGCCTCCACGTAGTGGCCGGGCGCGATCAGCCCGACCGCCAGGTCGTGCGCGATGCGACCGCGAACCCGCGCGTCGGTGGTGTCCGCGAGCGCCTGGCGCAGGTGCGCGATCCCGGGCTCGGGCTCGCCGGCCCGCACCTCGGCGCGGCCCAACTCGGCCAGCAGCGCGGGCCGCTCGGGCGGCCCCGGCGGCTCGGCGAGCGCCCGGCGCAGGTAGGTCACGGCCGCGTCGGGGGCCCCGCGCGCCGTCGCGCTCGCGCCCGCCGCCCGGAGGCGCTCGACCACCCACCCGTCGCCGGCGGGGCCGGCGGCCAGCAGGTGCGCGGCCACGCCCTCGGGCGGGCCGGTGTCAGCGGCCAGCAGCCGTGCCGCGTCACGGTGGGCCAGGGCGCGGTCGGCGGGCGGCGTCTGATCGCGCACGGCCGCGCGCACGAGCGGGTGCACGAAGTCCAGCGGCTGCCCCGAGCGCAGGATCTCCTGCGCCGTGAGCCCGTCGGCCGCCGCGGCAGCGGCGCGCTCGGACAGGCCGGCCAGCCGTGCGGCGTGGCGCAGCGGCGCGTCGGTACCCAGGATCGCCACCGCCCGCGCGAGCGCGCTCGCCTCGGGCGCGAGGCGGCCGAGCCCGCGCACGACCGCGCGCGCCAGCGTCCCGCGCGCTGCGTGGGCGACGCCGTCCGCCTGGTCCGCCGCCGGTATCACACCCGCCTCGGCGAGGGCTCCCACCAGCGTCCGGGCCAGGAACGGGTTCCCGGCGGTGGCCCGGTGACACGCGCGGCAGAACTCCTCCTCCGCCCCGTCGCCCAACCGCGCGCGCACGAGCGCCGACACGGCGGTGACGCTCAGCGTGGCCGGCGCGAGCCGGCGCGAGCCGGCATCCCCGGTGAGCGCCTCCATGAGCTCCTGCTGTGCCGCCGAGGTGGACGGCCGGGCGCCGGTGAGCAGCAGCACCGGCAGCTCCTCGACGCGGCGGCCGAGATAGGCGAGGTACCGCAGCGAGGCGGCGTCGGCCCAGTGCAGGTCGTCGGCCAGCAGCAGCAGGGGGCCGCGCTGGGCCAGGTTGACGGTCAGCCAGTACAGGCCGTGCAGCGCCGCGAACGAGGCGTCGCCCCCCGCGTCCGGCCCCGAGGGGGCGCCGGCGCCCAGGACCGGCGCGGCCAGGGCCGCGGAGCCCTCCAGCAGCGACCGGCGCTCGTCGGTGCCGGCGCTCGCCAAGCGCGCCTCGAACAGCTGGCGCACCACGCCGAACGGGAAGGCGCGCTCGAGCTCCCCGCCGCGGGCCGACAGGCACTGCACTCCCCGCCCAGCGGCGATGGCACGGGCGGCGGCGAGGAGGCTGGTCTTGCCGATGCCGGCCGGCCCCTCGACGGCGACGGCCGCGCCGTGCCCGGCGCGCGCGGCGTCCAGCAGCGCCGCGAGCTCCGCCAGCTCGCCGTCGCGTTCCAAGAGCCCGCGGGCGTCTGCGGTGACTGGGGTGGCGCCGGACATGTGTCGCTCTCCGAGTCGCAGCCTAGGACCGCATGCGGTCCGGGCGGGAAAAGACTTCGGGGCCCACACGATGCGAACGGCGCGCGGCCGGCGCAGGATCCGGGGCACGGTCCGGCGATACGAGGAGAGCGACATGACCCCCACCCACCTCCGCACCACGACCCGCTTCACCGAGCTGGCGGGCTGCCGCATCCCGATCCAGCTCGCACCGATCGGCAACCTCGGCTGGGCTGCCGCGCTGCACCTCGCCGTGGCGGACGCCGGCGGCCACGCGATGTTCCCCGCCGTGGGCCTTCCCGCCGACCGCCTGGCGCGCGCGCTGGACGAGCTGGCCGCGGGCACGAGCGCGTTCGGCGTGAACTTCATCGCGCCGCTGATCGACCCGGCGGCGCTGGAGGTCGCGCTCGAGCGCGCGCCGATGGTCGACCTCTTCTACGGCGATCCGGATCCCGCCCTGGTCAAGCGGGTGCGCGACGCCGGGGCACTGGCGAGCTGGCAGGTTGGGTCGGTGGAAGAGGCGCGCGCCGCGCAGGCGGCGGGCTGCGATCTGATCGTCGTCCAGGGCCACGAGGCCGGCGGCCGGCTGCGCGGCACGACCGGGCTGCTGGCACTGCTCAGCGAGGTGCTCGACACCGTGGACCTCCCGGTGCTCGCCGCCGGCGGGATCGCCACCGCCCGCGGCGTCGCCGCCGCGATCGGCGCCGGCGCGGCCGGCGCTCGGGTGGGCACCCGCTTCCTGGCCTCCCATGAGGCCGACGTCCATCCGCGCTACCAGACGGCGCTGCTCGCCGCGCGCTGCGAGGACGCGGTCGTCGCGCGCGCGTTCTCGGCTGGCGTGCCGGACTTCCCCCACCGCGTGCTGCGCTGCTCGCTGGAAGGCGCGGCGCTGCTGGAGGACGAGTCGCCGGGCGAGATGGACCTCGGCGCCGGCCGCGTGCGCCTGCCGCGCTACTGCCCGATGGGGCCCAGCCGCAGCTTCCGGGGCTCGGTCGAGGCCATGGCGTTCTACGCGGGCCAGTCGGCCGGGCTCGTGCGGGCGGTCGAGCCCGCCGCCGCGATCGTCGCCGACCTCGCCGGCGGCGTGCCCGGCGAGTGCCCGCCCGAGCGCGACCCGACCGTGCCGCTGGCCGAACCGCGCCTCAGCGGCTGACGCGCCGGCCGGCGACCAGCGGCGCGACGAGCGCCCGCTCACGGTCGTGGAAGCGCTGCAGCGCGGCGCCGGACACCGTCCCGTGCACGAACGGCTCGCGGCCGCCGCGCAGGCGCTCGGTGTCGACGTAGGCGCGCGGGTTGCGGGCGCGCTGGGCGCGCGCGAACTCGGTGGCCTGCGCCCAGGGGACGAGATCGTCGGTGGCCGCGATGCCGTAGAGGACCCGCGCGCGCACGCGCAGCCGTGCCGGGCTCGCCGCCGCCAGGCCGTCCGCGCCGAACGCGGCCACCGCCCAGTTGGCGGTGGCGCCGGGCCCGGCGCCCCGCTTCGCTCCGGGCTGCCGGGCCGCGCTCTGGCCCGGGAGCGCGGGCAGATCGGCGATCGCCCCCGCCGCCACCACGCAGTCCAGCTGCGGGCGGCGCGTCGCGAGCAGCAGCGCGAGGTGGCCGCCCGACGAATGGCCCAGCGCGCAGATCGGGCGCCCGCCCCCGAGCTTTCGCTGGGCCCGGTCGTAGAGCGCCGTGACGTCCCCCAGCGCCGCGTCGCAGCCGCGATAGCTCGCGTTGACGGTGCGCCAGCCGCGGGCGCGCCAGCGGTCGGCCTCGCCGCGCATGAGCTCCAGCGCGCCGCGGCCCACCCCGAACCAGCCGCCGGGGTGCACGACCAGCATCACGCCGCGCGCGGGCCGGCCGGCGAAGCGGCCGCTGGGAGCGCCGACCTCGTAGGGGAAGGGCAGATCCCCGAGCGCCCCGGCCGAGCCCTCGGGAGCCGAGCGCGCCGGGACCTCCTCCGGGCGGCAGATCGAGTCCTGGGCGCCGGTGTTGATCCCGCCGGGCCGCACCCCGGGCAGGGTGAAGCCCTGGGGCCCCAGGACCGGCCCGGACACCTGGTCCACGGCCGGGACGGCGACGCCGGCGGCCGGCAGGCCGCCGCTGGGCCACGACGACGCATTGGGCAGCCACTTCCCCGCGCTGTGCGTCTCCACCACCGTGAGGCCGGCCATGGTCGTGGGCGGCAGCCCGACCGGCGGGCGCTGCACCCGCAGCGTGGCCGTGGGCACCGGGACGCTGGCGATCCGCTTCCACGCCCGCCCGTCGACCGTGCGCTGCTCGCAGGCCGAGGCCGGGGGCGCGCCGGCCGCCTTGGCCCAGACGCACGTGCGCACGCGGTACCGCGCGCCGCCGGCCAGGGCCACGGTCCCGCCCGACGCGGTGCCGGTCGCGGTCGTGTCGTCGAACGCGGTCGCGAAGGCCGCCCGGCCGACCGGGGCGTCGTGGAGCTTGGGGATCACGATCGGTTGCACGACGCCGTCCGGGGGCGGGATGGCGGCCGGCACGGGAGGAGCCGCGGCCAGCGCGATCGCGACGCCCAGCGCGGCGCCGCCGAGCAGTCCGCGGCGGCCCCCACACGCGCGCCACCGTGGCCGCCGGGCCCCTCGGCGGGAGGTAGCTGTGTTCGACATTGACCGGCCTATCGGCAGCGCGCCGGACCGCCTTGAACCACTCTTAGGTACGCCTTAGCCGAGTACTCGGTCCGACCGAACGTCGTTCACTCACGGATCACGCGTGGAGGCGGTCGGGGACTTCAGCTACGCCGCCTACCGCACCTTCCAGGTCCCGATCCGCCAGATCGAGGCGCTCACGGCACTGTCCTTCGGAGACCTGGCCGGCTTCGACCCGCTGGACGGCCTGGAGGCGACGCTGATCGTGCGGCCGGTCGACTGCCCGAACCAGCTCGTGCTCTAGGGACCGGCTACGGGACGGGCGGCGGCGGCGGGGCGGCGCGGGACGGCTCGCAGCCCGGCGTCGTGTAGGTGTCCGCGCGGCGCGTGGCGCCCCGCCGGTCGATCGCGCGCAGCAGGCGGCGCCGCACCGACTCCGGCGGGCGCACCCTGCGCCGGCCGCTCAGGTCGTAGTCGCGATGGGTGCCGTCGCCGTACGCGGTCAGGGTCATCTTCGAGTGGACGATGCGAAAGCCGCACCAGCGCAGATCGCTGAGCTGGACCTTGACCGGATAGATCCACGGATCCGTGTGGCCCGGGGGAGCGCCGAAGCGCCGCGAGCGCCGGAAGATGCCCCGGCCGGTCGCGGTCGCGCCGCTGGAGCGCCAGCGCAGGTCGAAGAAGCGCCCGCCGGCGCCGAGCGGCACGCGGGTGTAGTGGGCGAGCGACTGGTCCTGGCCGTCGTGCGTGCACCGCATGCGCAGCAGCGGGCACGGCCCGGGCGAGCAGGGCGCCCGGCGGATGCGGACGGGGCCGAAGCCGGGCGGCTGCTTGCGCCCCGGGGGAAGCGTGAGCGTCCACGCCGTGTACACGTTCCAGCCGGCGCAGTTGACCTTGCGCTCCAGCGTGACGTGCACGGGAACGGCCTGCCGCGATCGCGGGAGGTAGAGGTAGAGGTTCGCGGTGGCCTGGGCGACGTTGCCGCCCCACTCCGTCCACTGGATCTGGGCGAGGCGGGCGGGGGGCTCGCCCGCGACGTCGTTGACCAGTACGCCCGGTCGCTCGGGGGACGCGCCCCTGGCGGTCCCGTTCCAGTAGACCGCGTTCGGCCCGGGCGAGGTCTGGGCCGCGGCGGGACCGGCGAGCGCCAGCGAAGCGACCGCGAGGGCAGCCGCGGGAAGCAGCCGCGAGCTGAGGTGGCGTGGTGTGCGCATGGGAGGACCCTGCACCGATGCGGCGCGAATGAAACCACGCTCGCGCGACAGCGCGCGTGGCGGCCGGTCCGGGCGCGCCGGCGCGTATACGATCCGGCTCATGCCCGAGGGCCAGGCCATCGTCGAACTGATCGAGCCGTTCGGTGACCATTCCCCCGGCGAGCGCGGGCTCGTGATCGCCCGCTACCCGGGATCGGTCATGGTCAAGTTCACCGACCCCGCCTCCGGCCGGACGATCGACATGCCGGTCGTGCCCCTCACCGCGATCAAGATCATCAAGGGCGCGAGCTGAGCGAGGCGCCCGCTTGTTCGCGGCGCGCGGCGTCCCCGGTCTTCGGGCGAAGCGGACGACGGGTCTCGAACCCGCGACCTTTGGCTTGGGAAGCCAACGCTCTACCAGCTGAGCTACGTCCGCAGTCGGGGCGGATTGTACGAGGCCAGCTCAACTCCTCAGCCAAGCCGCCGCCCCGGCCCGCCGACAGCTCCCTGAAGGATTGGGGTGGCCAGGGCGTCCTCAACCCTTCAGTGAAGCGCCGGCCGCGGCCCGCGGGTCCAACGGGGCTGCGCGGCCGGAGCACCGCCCGCTCTACGCTGAACGGGATGCGTCTGACCGTCCCCGTCGTCGCCGCCGTCGCGGCGCTGGCCCTGCTCGGGCTGCTCGGCTACGGCCTGGTCGCCCGCGGCGACGACACGACGCTGGACGAGGCGGTTCGCCGCGGCGACCGGCCCGCGGCCCCCACTCGCGAGCTGCCGCGGCTGGCCGGCGCGGGGACGCTCTCGACCGCGGACCTGAGGGGCAAGATCGTCGTGGTGAACTTCTGGGCCTCGTGGTGTGACCCGTGCAAGGAGGAGGCGCCGGCGCTCAACCGCGTGCACCGCGAGCTCGTGCGCTCGGGCGAGGGGACCGTCCTCGGCGTCACCTACCAGGACGCCAGCGCCGACGCGCGCGGGTTCGCGCGGCTGTACGGGCTGCGCTATCCGATCGTGCGCGACGTCGACATCCGGCTGGCCCGCGACTACGGCACGCGCCGCCTGCCCGAGACCTTCGTGCTCGACGCCGAGGGACGTGTGGCCGCCGTGCACCGCGGCCAGGCCGACGAGGCCTGGCTGAAGCACGCGCTGGGCGAGGCGCGGCGGGGATGAGGCGCTTGCGGTCCACCGTGCTGGCCGTCGCCGCGATCGCGGCCCTGGCGGCACTCGCTCCCGCGGCCGCCCACGCCGAGCCCGCGTCGCTGGTCGACGTCGAGGACGAGGTCATGTGCGTGACCTGCAACGTCCCGCTGAACATCGCCGAGAGCCCGCAGGCCGACCGCCAGCGCGCGCTGATCCGCGGGCTCATCGCGCGCGGGCGCGACAAGGAGCAGGTCAAGGCCGCGCTCGTCGCCGAGTACGGCGAGGACGTCCTCGCGCTCCCCGACGAGGACGGAGTCGGGCTTGCCGCCTACCTCGTGCCCGTGGCGCTGATCGCGGCGCTCGCCGCCGGCCTCGCCCTCCTCCTGCCGCGCTGGCGCCGGCGCCGGCCGGCCCCGGCTGCGGCCGGGGCGGGCGGGGATCTCAGGCCCGGCGAGGCCGTGCGCCTGGACGAGGATCTCGCCCGCTACGACCGCTGACGGCGATGGACCCGTCCGCCGACACCACGGTCATCGCCGCGTTCGCGGTCGGCTTCGTCTCGTTCGTCTCGCCCTGCGTGCTGCCGCTCGTGCCGGGCTACCTGTCGGCGGTCTCCGGGGTCTCCTACGCGGAGCTGAAGGACTCCGAGCGCCCGATCGGGCGCGTGCTGTGGCCGGCGATCGTCTTCTGCCTGTCGTTCACGATCATCTTCGTCGCGCTGGGGATGACCGCCACCGGCCTGGGCTCAGCGCTGTCGGACAACCGCCAGACGCTGGACCGCGTGGCGGGCGCGCTCATCATCGCCATGGGGGCGTTCTTCCTCCTGACCCCGTTCGTGAGCGCCCTGAACCGGGAGTGGCGCCCCGACGCGCTCGTGCACCGCGGCGGAGGCGGCCCGCTCATCGCCGGGGCGGCGTTCGCGATCGCCTGGACCCCCTGCGTCGGGCCCACGCTGGGGTCGATCCTCACCGCCGCGTCGGCCTCGGACACCGTGGGCCGCGGCGGCGTCCTGCTGGCCTTCTACTCCGCCGGCCTGGCGATCCCGTTCCTGCTCAGCGCCGTGGCGTTCGACCGCGCGACCACCGCGTTTCGCTGGCTGCGCGACCACTACGTGATCATCACCGCGATCTCCGGGGCGGTGCTCATCGGCATGGGCATCCTGATGGTCTCCGGCCAGCTCACGCGCCTGAACGCCGAGCTCCAGCAGCTGCTGGACGGAGTGGGCCTGGACTTCGTCTACTCGCTGTGAGCGGCTACATCGAGTCCGGCGCCGACACCCCCAGCAGGTCCAGCGCGCGGGCGATCGTCTGCTGCGCCGCGGCGCTGAGCGCGAGGCGGAAGGACTCCACGCCCTCGCCCTCGGCGCCCAGGACCTGGCAGTCGCGGTAGAAGGCCGTGAAGACCTGCGCGAGCTCCAGCGCGTAGGCCGCGATCCGGTGCGGGGCGCGGCGCTCGGCGGCCTCCGCCACCTCCTCGCCGAAGGCCAGCAGCTTCTTGATCAGCGCGCGCTCGGCCGACTCCAGCGAGCCCGCGTACCCCGCGGCCTCCTCCCGCGCACCGGCCACCCGGTCGGCACCGGCGCGCGCGAGGATCGACGCGATCCGCGCGTGCGCGTACTGCACGTAGTAGACCGGGTTGTCGGCGGACTGCTGCTTGGCCAGCGCCAGGTCGAGGTCGACCGTCGTGTCGTGCGAGCGCTGCAGCAGGAACCAGCGGGCGGCGTCCACGCCGATCTCGGTGACGAGGTCGTCGAGCGTGACGAACTCCCCGCGGCGCTTGGACATCGAGGAGCGCGACCCCTGGTCGACGAGGTGGACGAACTGCATGATCAGCAGCTCCAGCGTGGAGCGCTCGCCGCCCAGCGCCTCGAAGGCGGCCTCCATCCGCGCGACGTATCCGTGGTGGTCGGCGCCCAGCACCAGCACCAGGCGGTCGAAGCCGCGCTCGCGCTTGTCGGTCATGTAGCCGAGGTCCGACGCGAAGTAGGTGTGCTCGCCCGAGCCGCGCTCGAGCACGCGGTCCTTCTCGTCGCCGTGAGCGCTCGTGCGCAGCCACAGCGCGCCCTCGCTGCGGTAGGTCTCGCCCAGCTCGTCGAGCACGGCGAACGCGTGGGAGACCCGGGCGGGCTCGCCCTCGTGCAGCGAGCGCTCGGAGAACCACACGTCGATCCGCACGCCGAAGGCCCGCAGCGACTCCCGGATGCGCTGCATCATCAGGTCCACGCCGGCCCGGCCGACCTCGTCGGCGGGGCGCTGCGCCGCATCGGGGATGAGCTCGGCGAGCTCGCGGACGTAGTCGCCCTGGTAGCCGTCGTCGGCGGGCTTCTCGCCGCGCGCCCGCGCCTGGATCGACTCGCCGAAGCGCACCACCTGCGAGCCGTGGTCGTTGACGTAGAACTCGCGCGTGATCTCGTGGCCCTCGAACTCGAGGATCCGCGCCAGCGCGTCGCCGTAGGCGGCGTTGCGCGCGTGCCCCGCGTGCATCGGCCCCGTCGGGTTGGCGCTGACGAACTCCACGTCGATCCGCTCAGGATGCGCCGCGCGCCCGCCGCCGTAGGCGTCGCCGGCGGCGAGCACGTGGGCCAGCGCCTCGGCGTGCCAGGCATCGGAGAGGAAGAGGTTCAGAAAGCCTGGTCCGGCGACCTCCACGCGGTCAAGCGCCGGGCCCAGCCGCGCGGCCAGCTCCTCCCCCACCCGCGCCGCCACCTCACGCGGGGGCTGGCCGACGACCGGCGCCAGCAGCATCGCCGCGTTCGTCGCGTAGTCGCCGAAGCCCGCCTTCTTGGGGCGCTCGAGCGTCGGCCGGGGCCGGGAGCTGCCGTTGGAGCCGGCCACGGCGCCGGAGGCGGCCTCGACCGCCGCGCGCAGCGCGGTGATCGGCGTCACGTCGTGTTCTTGGAGAGGGGAATCGGCCATCGTCCGCGGCCGCGGCGCCGCTCAGTAATGGTACGGCTCGCCCGCGAGGATCTTGTGGCCCCGGTAGAGCTGCTCGAGCAGGACCACGCGCGCGAGCTGGTGGGGCAGGGTCAGCGGGCCGAGCGAGAAGCGGTGGTCGACGTCGTCGAGCTCCAGCCCGGTCGGGCCTCCGATCACGAAGCACACGTCGCGCGCCGCGTGGCGGCGATCGCGCAGGAAGCGGCTGAAGCCCAGCGAGTCGAAGGCCTCCCCGTCGCGGGTCAGCAGGGACACGAAGGCGCGGTCGGGCACGCGCGCGCCGACTCGCTCCTCCTGGCGGACCTCCACCATCTCCACCCGCGCGTGGCGTGCGATCAGCTTGAGGTAGTGCTGGACGTCATCGGCATAGGGCGGGCGCAGCCTCCCGACCGCGAGGACGATGAAGCGCACGCTGCGATACTAGTCGCGCGATGCCCGGTCAAGACGACCTCCCCGAGCGCCACATCAACATCCACTTCTCGCCGGAGATCATGGCCGGCGTCTATGCGAATTTCGCCAACGTCTCGTTCTCGGACTACGAGTTCACGATCACGTTCGCCCGCGTGGATCACGAGGTCGAGGACGACGAGATCCCCGGCGTGGTCGTGTCCCGCGTGAACCTGTCGCCGCGCTTCATGCGCGAGCTGAGCGACGCACTGCAGGACTCCTACTCGAAGTGGCAGACCCGGGAAGGCATCAAGAACCTCCCCGAGTTCGGCCGCGGCGATGAGCCGGGCGACCAGTCCTAGCCGATCGCGCGTACGCCTCCCCGATCCCGATGCGGTCGATGGTCGAGGGGTGCGTCGAGAGCAGGGTGGTGACCCACTCAGGCGGGTCCGGATCGGAGACGTTGCGCAGCGCGATGCGCCGCTCGAAGGAGATGAACGGCTCCGGCGCGCGGGTCAGGCCGAGCGCGTAGGAGTCCGCGCGCGCCTCCACCCGGCGGCTGAGCTGCAGCGACACCGTGGTGATGACCAGTGCGACGACCGCCACGCTCAGCCCCAGGGCGGGCAGGACCGCGGGGCCGGGGCGCTCCCCCTCGCCGGGAGCCAGCCGGCGGGTCAGGCGCGCGACCGCGAACAGGCCGAACGGCGCGACGATCGCCAGGTAGCCGAGCCCGTTGGGCACGTCGCGGTAGTGGACGTGGGCCAGCTCGTGGGCGACGACCAGGCGCACCTCCTCGCGCTCGAAGTTCTCCAGCAGGTTGTCGTAGAGCACGACGCGCTTCGTGCGGCCCAGTCCCGCGACGTAGGCGTTGGCCGCGGTCGTGCGGCGGCTGGCGTCCACGGAGTAGACCTCGCCGACCTCCACGCCCGCGCGCCGCGACAGCTCGAGCACGTCCGAGCGCGTGGCGCCCGCCGGCAGGCGCTCGAAGTCGTTGAACAGCGGGTCCAGAACCACCGGCCCCGCGTACACGCTGGCCGCGCCGAAGGCCACCACCACGACCGCCCCGGGGGCCCACCAGCCCCGCGGGAAGCGGCGGATCAGCCCCAGCCCGGCGGCGGCGCCGGCGCCGGCGAGCACGCCGCCGATGCCCCAGGTCTTGGCGACGTCGCCGGCGTAGCCGGCCCACGACTGGGTCACCAGCCCGACGTCCCGCGCGCGCTCGCGCTGGACGGCCTTCAGGGGCAGCGCCGCGGCGTCGACGGCCACCGACAGCGCGGCTCCCGCCACCGCGGCGGCCAGCAGCGGGCGGCGGAACGGGCCGCGCAGCCGGCCGGGCGGGCGGGCCACCAGGAGGGCCAGCAGCCCCAGCTCGACGGCCACCACGCCGCCGTGCAGCGCGAGCTGCGGACGGCGAAAGTCGCGTGCGCGCTCGATCTGCTGGGCGCTGAAGTACGATTCGGCGCGCACCGGGACGGGATCGATGACCCCGTCGCGCGGGCGCAGGAGCACTACCGCCGCCTCCGCGACCACCACGGCGACAACCATCGCCACGGGCCATCGGAGGCGTCCGGAGTCCACGGTCTCACTGTATGAGATGCGAGTCGCGATCCTCTCGGACATCCACGGCAACCGTCACGCCTTCGAAGCGGCGCTGAACGACGCCGTCGCCAACGGCGCCGAGGAGATGTGGTGCCTGGGCGATCTGGTGGGCTACGGGGCCGAGCCCGACGCCTGCGTCGAGCTCGCGCGGGCCCACGCGGCGGTCTGCCTGGCGGGCAACCACGACCTCGCGGTCACCGGCGAGCTCTCGCTGGACGAGTTCTCCCGCGGTGCCGCGATCGCCGCGCGCTGGACGCAGGAGAACATCGCCCCGGAGAACCTCGCGTTCCTCTCCGCGCTGCGCCCGCAGGGCTCCGAGGGCGAGGTCGGCCTGTACCACGCGAGCCCGCGCGACCCGATCTGGGAGTACGTCCTGAGCACGCTGCTGGCCGAGCTGTGCCTGGACGCCCAGCCCGAGCGCATCTCGCTGGTGGGCCATTCGCACGTGGCGCTGTCCTTCGTGCGTCCCGAGGGCGAGGTCGCCACCGGCGAGCCGCGCCGCCGCGGCGACGCGCTGGACCTCTCCAGCGGCGAGTGGCTGCTGAACCCCGGCTCGGTCGGCCAGCCGCGCGACGGCGACGCCCGGGCGGCGTGGCTGCTGCTCGACCTCGACGACTGGGTGGCGACGTGGAAGCGCGTGGACTACGACATCGCCGGCGCCGCCGCGGCGATCCGGGCGGCGCGGCTTCCCGACTCGCTCGCCGAGCGCCTGTCCTACGGTCAATGAGGCTGCGCCGCATCGCGCCCCACGTGGCCGCCCTGGCGCTCGGGGTGGGCGCCGCCGTGCTCGTGGCGTGCGGCGGCTCGGGCACCGAGGCCGGGATCCCGCCGGCCAGCGCCGAGCTGCTCAAGGACGACTTCGAGGACGTCCGCCAGGCGGTGGAGTCCGGCCGCTGCGACGACGTCGGCGGCCAGCTGCGCCAGCTCGGCGAGCGCGTGGACAACCTCCCCCAGTCGGTGGACAACGAGCTTCAGGAGCGTCTGCGCGATGCGGTCAACTCACTCCAGGAACGCGCGATCGAGGAGTGCAACGACAACGAGGCGGACGAGCCGACCACGACGACGACGGAGGAGCAGGTCCCCGAGGAGGTGCCCACGGTGACCGAGACGACGCCGACCACGACCACCGAGGTGCCGCCGGAGACCACGCCGCCCGAGACCACACCCGTGGAGCCACCCACGACGACGCCGACCGCGCCCCCGCTCGAGCCGCCGCCCGATGCCGGGATCGGGGACGGCGACGGCGACGCCGGCGCCGGCGCCGGTGCCGGCGGCACGCCACCGAGGGACACCCCGTGAGCACCGAGGTCATCGCGGACCGCTACACGCTTGGCGACCGGCTGGGCCTGGGCGGCATGTCGACCGTCCACCTCGCGTTCGACGCGCGGCTGGAGCGCCACGTCGCGGTCAAGCTGCTGGCCGAGCATCTGGCCGAGGACGACGAGTTCGTGGAGCGCTTCAAGCGCGAGGCGCTGTCCGCCGCCCGGCTCGTGCACCCCAACATCGTCCAGGTCTTCGACTTCGGCCTCGACGAGCCGACCGGCCGCCACTTCATCGTCATGGAGTACATCCGCGGGCGCTCCGGCGCGGTGATCCTGCGCGACGAGACGCGCCTGAACGTGGCCGACGCGCTCGTCCTCCTCGACGGCGCCTGCCGCGGGCTGCACTACGCGCATCGCAACGGCGTCGTGCACCGCGACGTGAAGCCGGGCAACATCCTGCGCTCCGACGAGGGCGCCGTGAAGCTCGCCGACTTCGGGATCGCCAAGGCCGTGCTCGACCAGGCCTCCCAGATCACGCAGACCGGATCCGTGCTCGGAACGGCCGCCTACCTGGCGCCCGAGCAGGCCGCGGGCGAGGAAGCGGGCCCAGGAGCGGACCTCTACGGCGTGGGCGTCGTGGCCTACCAGTTTCTGGCCGGGCGGCTGCCCTACGAGGCGTCGTCGCTGACGGAACTGGCGCTCATCCAGCAGCGCCAGGCCCCGCCGCGGCTGGACGAGGTGGTCGCAGACGTCCCGCCGGCGCTCGCGCTGGCGGTGGAGCGCGCGCTCGCGCTGCACCCCGACCAGCGCTACGCGAGCGCGGAGGCCATGCGCGGCGCGCTGCACGCCGGGGCGCGCGGGATCCCGCCGGAGGAGCCGGAAGGGACCGCCGCGACCGCGATGCTGAGCGGGCCCGAGTCCACTGACCGCACCCGGGCCATGGCCCCGGATGTCGCCGCGCGGCGCCTGGAGCCCCGTGCGGCGACCCGGCCGCCGCCCCCCGACTACGGGCCGGCCTACGAGGAGGAGTACGTCCCCGATCCCGCGCGCCGCCGCCGCGACGAGCCCGGCACCGGCCGGAGCAGGAGCCCGCTCCTGCTGGCCGCCATCACCCTGCTCGTCATCGGCGGGATCATCTTTGCGCTGACCAGCTCCTCCGGCGGCTCCAACGATGTCCAGCTCTCCCCCGTGGACGGCGAGAACACGGGCGAGATCGTCGACCAGGCCACCCGGCTCATCGACGACAACACACGCTGAAGAAGGTGAACGTCGGCTCATGCACCGCTGGAGCTGTCGCGTAAGCAGGGGCGGCCGCGCGGCATGTCACGCACGCACCGGCGTGGGTTCCTATTCGGCATCGACACACGAGCCCAAGGCGCGCGGCGCCGGGGTCTGGGCGTGGCCGGCCGCGTGTTCCGGGGGGTGGTCCCACCCGACCTGATGGTTCGAGGTCGACTCGGCCCACCGGGCGTCGAGTGCCGTCTCAGGAAGGGGGTGGGCCGGATTCTGCCTGCTATTCGGGCAAAATCCGGCCCACCCCCCGAGCGGATGCGGTCGGCGGCGCCCGGAACCCGGCGACCGCGCGCGTTCTGCTCGCCTCTCGATGCCGAACCGGCACAAACGCCGGCCCTTCCGGCATAACCGCGCGACCACCGCCCTGCTGCTTATGCGACAGCCTCCCGGGGTGCAGAATCCGACGTTCGCGGTTCAGCCCGCCCCCGGCGGCGCCCCCGCCCGCAGCTCGGCCGCGCGGGCGGCCAGGTCGCCTCGCGCGACGGCGGCGCGCAGGTCGGCCATGAGGCGGGCGAGGAACGCGAGGTTGTGGAGGGTCAGCAGCCGGACGCCGGTCAGCTCGCGGTTGGCGACGAGGTAGCGCAGGTAGCCGCGGGAGTGCCCGCCGGCGCAGGCGGGGCAGGGGCAGCCCTCCATGA
Source organism: uncultured Solirubrobacterales bacterium (assembly GCA_963825515.1). Taxonomy (GTDB): domain Bacteria; phylum Actinomycetota; class Thermoleophilia; order Solirubrobacterales; family Solirubrobacteraceae; genus CADCVQ01. The sequence goes on from CAWGTI010000001.1 coordinate 635,322, forward strand.
GCGGCTCGTCGGCCTCGCGCCACCGGGAGGCGGTGAGGTCCACGCGCCAGCGCGCGTCCGGGTCGGGGACGAGCGCGGTTCCGTGGCGCCCCAGGCGGGTGGGCATCGCGCAGTCGAAGGTGTCCACGCCCAGCTCGACGCCGCGGATGAGGTCGTCGACCTCGCCGATCCCCAGCAGGTGGCGCGGGCGGTCGTCGGGCAGCACCGCGGTCGTCCAGCCGACGACCTCGTACATCTGCTCCTTGTCGGCCCCGAGAGATCCGCCGATCGCGATGCCGTCGCAGCCCCGCGCGGCGACCGCCTCGGCGGAGGCGACGCGCAGGTCCTCATGCACCCCGCCCTGCACGATGCCGTAGACGAGCTGGCCCTCGGGGCCGTGCTCGCCGTGCCAGGCCAGGCAGCGGTCCAGCCAGCGGTGCGTGCGCTCGGTCGAGCGCGCGGTGTAGTCGCGGTCGACGTTGAAGGGCGTGCACTCGTCGAAGACCAGCGCGAGGTCGGAGCCCAGCGCCGCCTGGACCTCCATCGACGTCTCCGGGCCCATGAACTGCTCCGAGCCGTCGCGGTAGGAGCGAAAGCGCACGCCGTCCTCGGTGATCTCCAGCACGCGGCCCATCCGGTCCGAGCCGGACGGCGCGCGTCCCTTGACCTCGTCCGCGACGGTCCCGTGGCCCATGGAGAACACCTGGAACCCGCCGGAGTCCGTGACGATGGGCCGCTCCCAGCCCATGAACGCGTGCAGGCCGCCGAAGCGGGCGATCAGCTCGGCGCCGGGGTCCAGGAACAGGTGGAAGGTGTTGCCCAGGACCATGTCGTAGCCCAGGGCGGCGACCTCGCGCGGCTCGAGCCCCTTGACCGTGGCCTTGGTGGCCAGCGGGACGAACGCCGGGGTGCGGATGTCGCCGTGCGCCGTGCGCAGGACCCCGGCCCGCGCGCGCGAACCGGGGTCTGAGTGCAGGATCTGCAGGGCGCTCACGCGCCGTATGTAACTACCCGTCGATCGTCTGCTGCTCGGAGCCGACGCCGATGCGCACCTTGCGCGGCTTGGCCTGCGCGGGCTTGGGGACGCGGATCTCCAGCACCCCGTTGTCGAAGTCGGCCTGCACGGCGTCGGGGTCGATGCCCTCGGGAAGCGTCAGCGCCCGCGAGAACGAGCCGGTGGCGCGCTCGACGCGGTAGTAGCCCTCCCGCTTCTCCTCGTGCTCGGTCCGCCGCTCGCCGGCGAGGGTCAGCACGTTGTTCTCGAGCTCGATCGTGACGTCCTTCTCGTCGACGCCGGGGAGGTCGGCCCGCAGGACGAAGTGCTCCTCGGTCTCGACGAGGTCCATGGCCGGGACCCAGCGGCGGGCGGAGCCGCCGTTGCCCGCCGTGGGCGCGTCGAAGAAGGTCGAGAACAGCCGGTTCATCTCGTTCTGGAGCGAGGACAGCTCGCGAGCGGGCTCCCAGCGAACGATTGCCATCATGCACCTCCAGGGGTCCAGGGTCTTGATGGCGTGATTATATGAAACCTAAGTGGGTTCCTGTCAAGTCTTGCAGCACTGGCCGGCGAGGCCGGGGAGCACGCGATCCCACGTGTCGCCGAGCGCCGCGAGCTCCTCGCGCGTGAAGCGGTCGAGGAACAGCGCACGCACGCCGGAGAGGTGCGTGGCCTGCGCGGCCCGCAGCTTCTCGTGGCCCGCCGGCGTGAGCTGGGCGAACGCGCCGCGCCCGTCGGCCGAGCACGCCACCCGCTCGATCAGCCCCTCGCGCTCCAACCGGTCGACGAGCCGCGTCAGCCCGCTGCGGCTGAGGAGGATCGAGGAGGCGAGATCGCACATGCGCATCCGGTCGTGCTCGGCGTCGGCCAGGTACCGGAGCACCTCGTAGCTGCTGAGCTGGAGCCCGTGCGCGGTCTCCAGCTCGGCGTCCAGCGCCTTGACGAGGGCGGTGTGAACGCGCAGGAGCCCGCGCCAGGCGCGCAGCTCGCTCGGCGGAGAGGCCGGCGGGACGTCGGATCGTGGTGGACACGGGACTAACCATAGAAGGTTCTGATTGCGCGAGCAACGATTCAGCGGAGCCCGGCTCCGAGCGCGACCACGGCCGTCACCGCGAGGATCACCAGCACCGCGTCCTCGTAGCGGTCGCCGTGCAGCCGCGCGAAGCCGCGGCGGCCGAGCAGGTGGCCGGCCAGCCCAGCGCCGAGCAGCGCGGCGAGCGCCGCCGGGAGCACGAACACGCCGGCCACCAGCAGCGCGGCCACGGTCAGCACGGCCAGCGCGCCGAAGACGGCGGCCAGCGTGTCGCGCATCTGCGCGGGCGATGCGCCGCCCGCCAGCAGGTGCAGGACGAGCGGCGGCCCGCTCAGCGCGGTCGAGGTGCTCAGCGCGCCGGCGCAGGCGCCGGCCGCGGCCGTGCGCCAGGGCGGCGACGGACCGGGGTCACCGCCCACGGCGGCCCCGCCGCCCCCGCCCGCCCCGCCGCCCGCGCCCAAGGACGCAGCGCGCCCGCCCGCCGCGGCCCGCCGCCGGACGCGCAGCCGCAGCGCGAGCCCGACGAGCACCGCCAGCGCGACGAGGATCTCCAGCGCGCGGTCGGGCAGCTCGCGCAGCGCGAGCGCCCCGACGGCCAGCCCCGGCAGCGACCACGCCACCAGGCGAACGGCCTCCCCGCGCAGCACGTGCGGCACCCGCCGCTCGGTGAGAAGCGTCAGCAGGCTGAGCTCCATGCCCAGGACCGCCGCGACGCTCACCGCCGGCTGCGGGTCGAGGACCGCGAAGAGGATCGGCGCCGCCACCAGCGCGAACCCGAACCCGGTGGCCGACTGCAGCCCCGCGCCGACCAGCACCGCCCCGGCCGCCAGCGCGGTCACGTCCGCAGCAGCGAGCGGCCCGTCATCTCCGCCGGCTGCTGCATCCCCAGCAGCTCGAGCACCGTCGGGGCGACGTCGGCCAGGACCCCGCCCTCGGGGTCGAGCGTCGCGCCCTCGTCGGTCACGATGCAGGGCACCGGGTTCAGCGAGTGCGCCGTGTCCGGGCTGCCGTCGGGCTCGAGCATCTCGTCCGCGTTGCCGTGGTCGGCGGTCACCACGCAGACGCCGCCGGTCGCCTGCACCGCGGCGACCACGCCGCCCAGGCACGCGTCGACGGTCTCCACCGCCTTGACGGCCGCCGGGATCACCCCCGTGTGGCCGACCATGTCGGGGTTGGCGAAGTTGATGACCGCGAACTGGTAGTTGCCGTCGGAGATCCACGCCTTCACGAACCCGTCGGCCGCCTCGCGCGCGCTCATCTCGGGCTTGTGATCGTAGGTCGGCACGTCGCGCGCGGAGGGGACGAGCACCCGCCGCTCGCCCTTCTCGGGGTGCTCCTCCCCGCCCGCGAAGAAGTACGTCACATGCGGGTACTTCTCGGTCTCGGCCACGTGGAGCTGCCGGCCTCCGGCGGCGGCGATGACGCGGGGCAGCGTGATCGCCGGGCGCGCCGGCGGGAACGCCACCGGAAAGCTCCAGTCCTCGTCGTACTCGGTCATGCAGGTGTAGCGCGACACGACGCCATGGCCGCGCCGGTCGATCTCCTCGAACGCCGGATCGGCCAGGGCGCGGGTGATCTCGCGCATGCGGTCGGGCCGGAAGTTGAACGCGATGACCGAGTCCCCGGGACGGATCGCGCCCTCCTCCCCCACGCGGGTCGGCGCGACGAACTCGTCGGTCTCGCCGCGCGCGTACGCCTCGCGGACGGCCTGCGCACCGCTGGGCGCGTGGTGCTCGCCCGATGCCGAGGGCGAGCAGGTCGTAGGCGCGCTGCACGCGGTCCCAGCGGCTGTCGCGGTCCATCGCGTAGTAGCGCCCGACCACGCTGGCGATCCGCCCCGCGCCCGCCTCCGCGCACCACCGCTGCACGGTCGCCACGTGGTCCGCGCCGCCGGTGGGCGGCGTGTCGCGCCCGTCGGTGAACGCGTGCACGACGAGGTCCTCGACGCCGGCCTCCGCGCCCATCCGGATCAGCGCGTGCAGGTGCGCGAGGCTGGAGTGGACGCCGCCGTCGGAGACCAGGCCGATCAGGTGCACGCGCGGCGCGGCGCGCATCGCCGCCGCGAGGACCTCGTTGCCGCCGAAGCCCGGCAGCTCGCAGGCCTCGTCGATCCGCGTGAGGTCCTGCTTGATGACCGCGCCGGCGCCCAGGTTGAGGTGGCCGACCTCGGAGTTGCCCATCTGGCCGGGCGGGAGCCCGACCGCCTCGCCGCAGGTGGTCAGCGTCGTGTGCGGGTAGCGCGCCCAGAGGTCGTCGAAGACCGGCGTGGCGGCCTGGGACACCGCGTTGCCCTGGCCGTCGGGCGCCAGCCCCCAGCCGTCGAGGACGACCAGGCAGACCGACGGCCAGGCGCTCATCGCGCCGTCGCGACCGCCGCGTCCACCAACTGGGCGAAGCAGTCGGCGTCCAGGCACGCGCCGCCCACCAGCGCGCCGTCGACGTCGGGCAGTGCCAGCAGCTCGGGCGCGTTGTCGAGCTTCACCGAGCCGCCGTAGAGGATGCGGATCTGCGCGGCCGCCTCCTGCGATCGCTCGGCCACGAGCGCGCGGATGAACGCGACCGCCTCCTGGGCCTGCTCCGGGGTCGCGACCTCGCCGGTCCCGATCGCCCAGATCGGCTCGTAGGCGATGACGACGTCGGCCAGATCCCCCGCGTCCACGTCGGCGAGGTCGGCCTCCACCTGCGTGCGCAGCCGGTCCTCGGTCTCGTCGCGCTCGCGCTCGCGCATGGTCTCGCCGACGCAGAGGATCGGCTTCAGCCCGGCCGCCAGCGCCACCGGGACCTTGCGCGACAGCGCCTCGTCGGTCTCGCAGTACAGCTGGCGGCGCTCGGAGTGCCCCAGGACCACGCCGTGCACGCCGAGATCGGTGAGCATGGGCGCGGACACCTCCCCGGTGAACGCGCCCTCGTCCTCCTGGTGCATGTTCTGGGCGAAGACCTCGACCTGCGAGCCGCGGGTGGAGTCGACCATCGCCGGCAGGGCGACGAACGGCGGGCAGATCGCGATGTCCACCCCCTCGGCCGAGGACACGCGGGGCAGCAGGCGCGCGACGAACTCCTCCGCCTCGGACACGGTCTTGTGCATCTTCCAGTTGCCCGCCATGAACGGCGTGCGGCTCATGCTCCACCGACCGCCTCGACGCCGGGCAGCTTCTTGCCCTCGATCAACTCGAGGACCGCACCGCCGCCGGTGGACAGGTGCGTGACCTCGTCCTCCAGGCCGAACTCGGCCAGGGCCGCGGCCGAGTCACCGCCGCCCACGACCGTGGTGGCGTCGGTGGCCGCGATGGCCTCGGCCACCGTCCGCGTGCCGGCGGCGAACGACTCGAGCTCGAAGGCGCCCATCGGGCCGTTCCAGAACACACAGCCCGCACGCGCGATCTCCTTCGCGTAGGCCTCGGCCGTCCTGGGTCCCACGTCCAGGCCCATCCACCCGTCGGGCACGTCGACGCCGTCGCTGGAGCGCACCTCGGCGTCCTCGTCGAACGTGTCGCCGAGGACGAGGTCCTCGGGCAGGCGCAGCTTGTCGCCGCCCGCGTCCAGCGCGCGCTTGGCGGGCTCCACGCCCTCCTCCTCGCACATGGAGTCGCCGATGTCGTGGCCCTGGGCGGCGAAGAACGGGAAGCACATCGCGCCCCCGACGAGGATCGTGTCGGCCACCTCCAGGAAGCGGTCGATGACGCCGATCTTGTCGGTCACCTTGGCGCCGCCCACGACCGCGACGAGCGGGCGCTCGGGGTCGCGCAGGATGCCGGTGAGGGTCTCCACCTCGCGCTGCAGCAGCCGCCCGGCGACCGCCACGTCCACGTGGTGGGTCACGCCCTCGGTGGAGGCGTGCGCGCGGTGCGCGGCGCCGAAGGCGTCGTTGACGTAGACGTCCGCCAGCGCGCCCAGCCGCTCGGCGAGCTCGGGGTCGTTCTCGGTCTCGCCCGGCTCGTAGCGGATGTTCTCGAGCATGACCACGTCACCGTCGGGAACCTCGTCGAGGTTCGGAGCAAGCGGCACGTCGACCTCCAGCAGCTCGGCCAGGCGGTCGGCCGCCGGCTGCAGCGAGAGCTCGGGCTCGCGGTCCTCCGGGCGGCCCAGGTGGGCCACGAGGAGCAGGCGCGCGTCGCGCTCGCGCAGCTCGCGCAGGGTGGGCAGGGCGCCGCGGATGCGGCTGTCGTCGGTGATCTCCCCGTCTTCGATCGGGACGTTGAAGTCCACCCGCACGAGCACCCGGCGACCGGCGACCTCATCGAGGTCGTCGAGGGTCCTCATGCGCCGTCGGCAGGCAGCACCCGCTGCAGCACGTCGACGCAGCGGTTGGAGTAGCCCCACTCGTTGTCGTACCAGCTGATGACCTTGACCAGGGTGCCCTCCATGACCGCGGTCAGCTGGCTGTCGACGATCGACGAATGCGGGTTCCCGGAGATGTCGCTGGAGACGATCGGGTCCTCGGTGTAGGCCAGGATGCCCTTCAGGTCGCCGCCCGCGGCCGCGGAGAAGGCGGCGTTGACCTCGTCGACCGACGTCTCGCGCTCGGCCTCGAAGGTCAGGTCGACGAGGGACCCGACCGGGACCGGGGCCCGGACGGCGAAGCCGTGCAGCTTGCCGTTGAGCTCGGGCAGGACCAGGCCGACGGCCTTGGCGGCGCCCGTGGACGTGGGCACGAGGTTGATGGCGGCGGCGCGGGCGCGGCGCAGGTCCTTGTGCGGGCCGTCCTGGAGCTGCTGGTCGGCGGTGTAGGCGTGGATCGTGGTCATCAGGCCGTGCTTGATGCCCACGGCCTCGTGGATGACCTTCGCGAACGGCGCCAGGCAGTTCGTCGTGCACGACGCGTTGGAGATCACGTCGTGCTTCTCCGGGTCGTACGTGTCGAAGTTCACGCCGAGCACGACCGTGACGTCCTCCTCCTTGCCCGGCGCGGAGATGATCACCTTCTTCGCCCCCGCCTTGAGGTGCCCCGCGGCCGCGTCCCGGTCGGTGAACAGGCCGGTGGACTCGAGCACGACGTCGACCTCGAGCTCTGACCAGGGCAGGTCGGCCGGGTCGCGCTCGGCCAGGACCTTCAGCTCCTTGCCGTCGATCTCGATCCCCGCGTCGGTCGCCTCGACCGTGCCCGGGTACGTCCCCAGGACCGAGTCGTACTTGAGGAGGTGCGCGAGCGTCGCGGGGTCGGTCAGGTCGTTGACCGCCACCCACTCGATGTCCGCGTCCGCGGCCATGCCGGCACGGAAGACGTTGCGACCGATGCGGCCGAAGCCGTTGATTCCGACGCGTACGGGCATGGCTGGGGACGTCCTCCTGGCTCGGTCGCGGGCTCGCCGGGGGTCTCGTCGACCTACCCGGCGCGCGGGAATCTACCCGGAGTCAGCGCGCGCCGGTCACCAGCTCCACCCGGAGCCCGTCCGGATCGCGCAGGTATCCGGCGTAGTAGCGCGTGCCGTACTGCGGGCGGGGGCCCGGCGGGCCGTCGTCGCGGCCCCCGTGGCGCAGCCCCGCCGCGTGCGCGGCGTCGACCGCCGCGCGGCCCGAGGCGGTCAGCGCGACGTGGCCGTAGCCCGGCGCCGGCGCGCGGCCGCGCTGGACGAGCCAGAGCTGCTCGCGGTCGTGCCCGTAGGCGATCACCGCGTCGCCCTCGAAGACCCGGCGCGCGCCGAGCGCGAAGAACATCGCGTCGTAGAACTCCGCCGAGCGCGCGAGGTCGGAGACCTCGAAGGCGATGTGCTCGATCACGCCCTAGTGGCCCGTCGCGTGACGTTCGGCCGGAAAGGGCGGTCGGCGGCGCCGCCTGGCAAGGACGCAGACCCGAAGGAATGCCTCTGGCATTTCGAGGGTTGAGGACACAGCCAGGCGGTGATCGACGATTGTCATTTCCGGTCGAACGTTGCGGGATGGGCCACTAGACCCGGGTGCGGCGGGGGTCGGGAAGCCGCGTCACGTCGCGGTGGACGACCTCGACGTGGACGTCCTCCCGGTCGCGATAGCGCACGCCCAGCGCCTCGGCGATCGCCACCGACCGGTGGCGGCCGCCGGTGCAGCCGATCGCCACCGCCAGGTGCGCCTTGCCCTCCGCGATGTACTCGGGGATCAGGAAGTCCAGCAGCGGGTGCAGGTGGTCGTAGAAGGCTTCGAGCTTGCCCTCGCGCGCGACGTACTCGACGACCGCCGCGTCGAAGCCCGTGAGGTGACGCAGGTCCTCGACCCAGTGCGGGTTGGGCAGGAAGCGCACGTCGAAGACGATGTCGGCGTCGCGCGGCGGGCCGTGCTTGTGGCCGAAGGAGGTGAAGGTCAGCGCGAGGCGCGAGCGCGTCTGGCGGGGCAGGAACTCGTCGGCGATGCGCTGGCGCAGCGTCGCGGCGCTGATGCCCGTCGTGTCCAGCACGAGGCCGGCGCGCGCGCGGAACGGGGCCAGCGCCGCGCGCTCGATCGCGATCCCCTGGGCCACCGAGCCGTGCGGCGCGAGCGGATGGCGCCGGCGCGTCTCCTTGTAGCGGTGCAGCAGCGTGTCCTCGTCGGCCTCCAGGAACAGGACGTGGTGGGAGATCCCGGTCGTCCCCAGGTCGTCGAGCACGGCGTTCAGCGCGTCGAACAGCTCGCCCCCGCGGACGTCGGAGACGATGGCGGCGCGCTCGACGCTCGATCCCTCGTGCAGGAACAGGTCGATCAGCGCCCGGATCATCTCGGGCGGCAGGTTGTCGATGCAGAAGTAGCCGGCGTCCTCGAAGACCGCCATCGCGGTCGACTTGCCCGCGCCGGAGAACCCGGTGATGACCACGAGCTCCTCGAGCGCGACCGCGGGAGGGCTCTCGCCTGCCATCACGGCGACAGTCTGGCGGATGCGCCGGTCAGCCCGACGTGCGGTTGAGGTAGGCGTACACGTCGCGAGCGGTCTTGGCCGCCAGGCCCGGCACCGCCTGGAGCTCCTCGCTGGAGGCGGCCAGCACCGCCTCCGGCGAGCCGAAGTGATGCAGCAGGGCGCGCTTGCGCGCCGGGCCGATGCCGGGAAGGCCGTCGAGCACCGACTCGGTCATCTGGCGGTCGCGGCGCGCGCGGTGGTGGGTGATCGCGAAGCGGTGCGCCTCGTCGCGCACGCGCTGCAGCAGTTGGAGCTCTGGCGTGTCGTGGGCCAGGCGCAGCGGGGCGCGCCGGCCGGGCACGAAGACCTCCTCGACGCGCTTGGCCAGGCTGATGACCACCACGCCGCGGTCGCGGAAGCCCTGCAGCGCGCGGCTGGCGGCGTTGAGCTGGCCGGGGCCGCCGTCGATCACGACCAGGCTGGGCAGCGTCGCGAAGGACTCGTTGCGCTTGGGGTCGTTGGGGCTGAGGTCCTGCTCGAGCTCCCACCGCGCCAGGCGCCGCTCGAGCACCTCCTCCATCGCCGCCACGTCGTCGGGCACGCCCTCCGTCGTGGAGCGCACGTTGAAGCGCCGGTAGTCGCTCTTCTTGGGCGCGCCGGCCTCGAAGACCACCATCGACGCGGTGGTGTTCGTCCCCATGAGGTTGGACACGTCGAAGCACTCGATGCGCAGCGGCAGCGCGTCGAGCCCCAGCGCCGCCTGCAGGCCGTCGAGCGCCTCCACGCGCTGCTGGCGCCGCCGCTCGGCCTTCAGGCGGTCCTGGTCGAGCGCGAGCCTCGCGTTGCGCTCGGCGAGCTCGAGGATCCGGCGCTTGTCGCCGCGCTCGGCGGCGCGCACCTCGACGCCCGCGCCCCGGCGCCGCCCCAGGGCCTCGCCCAGCGCCTCGCGGTCGGGCACCTCGGGCTGGACGATCACCTGCGGCGGGATCGCGCCCGCGCCCGCGTAATGTTGCAGCAGGAACTCCTGGGCCACCTCGCCGATGTCGTGGCCGGCCTCGTTGGCCAGGTAGAAGGACTGGCGGTCCGACAGCACGCCGTCGCGCACCTGGAAGACCTGGGCGTTGGCGTCGACCCCGTCGTCGGCGAGCGCGACGGCGATCGCGTCCAGGGTCCCGACGGACTCGTTGGCCACGCGCTGGCGCTCGAGCAGGCTGCGCACCGCGCGCAGCCGGTTGCGCTCCAGCGCCGCCTGCTCGAACTCCTCGGCGGCGGCCGCGTCCCTCATCCGCTGCTCCAGATCGCGCTCGATCTGGCGGTAGCGCCCGGAGAGGAAGTCCACCACGCCGTCGATCGCCCGGCGGTACTCCTCCTTGGACTCATAGCCGACGCAGGGCGCCCCGCAGCGCTTGATGTAGTGGTCCAGGCACGGCGAGCCGCTGCGCCGGCCGGGCTCGGTGCCCGGGCAGGAGCGGAACACGAAGACCTTCTGCAGCAGGTCGAGCGTGCCGCGGACCTTCTTGGCGTTGGAGTACGGGCCGAAGTACAGGCGGTTGCGCCGGTGGCGCTCGCGGGTGAAGTACACGCGCGGGAAGTCCTCGTCCATCGAGATCGCGATGAACGGATAGGACTTGTCGTCGCGCAGGCGGATGTTGAAGCGCGGCTTGTACTGCTTGATGAAGTTCTGCTCGGCCAGCAGCGCCTCGGCCTCGGAGGAGACGAGCAGGAAGTCCACGTGGTCGATCAGGTCGGCCATCTCGACCGCCCCGCGCGTCACCGGGTTGGAGAAGTGGCCGGCCACCCGCTTGCGGATCGACTTGGCCTTCCCGACGTAGATGACCTTGCCCCCGGCGTCACGGAACAGATAGACGCCCGGCCCGTCGGGCAGGGTCCTGCGCTGCTCGGCCAGGCGAGCGGGGCGGCGGGTCGTGGTGGCCATCACCTCGAGGATAGGCCGGGCGCGAGCGGTGCTCGCGGGCCGGCGGTCACGCCGGCGGCGGCGGCAGCCACAGCTCGCCGCGCACGAGCCCGCCGAGGCCCATCCAGGCGAAGTTCATCATCCGCAGCGCCTGCATCTCCTTGGGCTCCTCGGGGTGGTGCGCCCACCAGGAGCCGAGCCCCACGACCGCGGCGACGAGCGCGTGGGCCATCGGCGCGCTGGACTCCGCGGCCAGCAGGGGATCGATCCCCTCGGCTTGGGCGGCCTCGCCGATGAGCTCCGTGAGGACGCCGGCCATCGCCTCGTTGGCCCGCGCGGCGCCCTGCGCGAACGGCCCGGCGCTCTGTGGGCCATGGGGGTACAGCAGCGCCCACGCCTCGCGGTGCTCCTCGATGAAGGTGAACACCGCGAGCAGGCCCTGCCAGACGCGGACGTCGTGCGGCAGCGTTGCGGGCGTGACGTCGCGCAACGTGCGGATCAGGCCGTCCGTGGCCCGCTGCACGCAGGCGAGGAAGAGTCCCTCCTTGGAGCCGAAGTACGAGTAGACCATCGGCTTGGAGACGCCTGCGGCCTGCGCGATCTCCTCCATGGACACGGCGTGGTAGCCGCGCTCGGCGAACAGGCGCCCGGCGACGTCGACCATCTCCCGCTCGCGCACGGCGCGCGGGACCTTGGGGCGCCCGGAGCCGGAGCCGCCTCTGCGCGGACGGCCGCCGGGGACCTTCGTGGCCGCTGTTTGGCTCATGCTCTTGCTCTCCATGCTACCTGCGGTAATGTTACCGACGGTAACGGACGGTTGGCCATCGGGGAGCGTGAGGCATTGGACAGCGAGCTGATCTTGGGTGCCGCGACGAGCCAGAGCGGCGATTGGGTCTACCTCGTGGCGCCGCTGACCTTCTACCTCGTGTGCGTGGGCGTGCTGTTCGTCTTCGGCCGTCCCCCCGGGACGCCGAGCCCGCTGGCGTTCCCGTTCGCGCAGATCGCCGACAGCCTGAAGCGCCTGACCGGCTTCCCCGGCTGGGCGATGGCGGGCGCGCTGACCGGCCTGCTGTTCCTGCTCATCGCCGTGATCGGCTTCTACTGGGACGTCGCGTGGCACGTGGACTACGGCCGCGACGACGCGCTGTTCACGCCGGCGCACGTGATGATCCTGGTCGGCCTGGGCGGCATCGTGTTCGCCGGCGTCATCGCCGCGATCTTCGCCCGGATCGAGGGCGACCCCATCCCGTGGTCGGCCGTCACCCTGGCCGTGATGGGCGCCGGAGCGCTGGTGGCCTTCCCGATCGACGATCTCTGGCACGCGGCCTACGGCCTCGACCTGACGCTGTGGAGCCCGCCGCACCTCCAGCTCATCACCGGCGGCGGGTTCGCGACGCTGGCGGTCCTCCTGCTCCTGGCCGAGGCCCGCCCACAGGCGTATCCGACGTTCGTCGGGCGAGCCGTGCTGGTGATCGCGGCCGGCGCGGCGCTCACGGGGATGAGCGTCTTCCAGGGCGAGTTCGACTTCGGCATCCCGCAGTTCCAGCTCGTGTACCTGCCGGTGCTGGTGGCCGCGACAGCCGGCTTCACCCTCGTGCTGGTGCGGATCGCGCTCGGCCCGGGGGGCGCGATCGCCGCGGTGCTGTTCTACCTCGTGCTGCGCGGCGCCATCGCCTGGATCGTGGCCGGCGGGCTGGAGCACACGCTCCCGCGCTTCCCGCTGTACGTGGCCGCCGCTCTGGCGGTGGAGGCCGCGGCACTCTGGGTCGGCACCGGACGCCGGCTGCGCTTCGGCCTGGTGGCCGGGGCCCTGGTGGGCACGGTCGGGCTGGCCGGCGAGCTCGCATGGCTGGGGCTGTCGGGCTATGGGCCCGCCTCGTCGGAGCTCTTCCCGCGCGTCGTGCTGCTGGCGCCGGCGGCGGGGCTGGCGGCGGCGCTGCTCGGCGCCGGGCTCGCCCGCGCGTTCGCGCCGGGTGAGGAGCCGATCCCGGCGCCGGCGCTGGCCCTCGCCGGCGCGGTCGTGATCGCCGCGCTCATCGTGCCGTTGCCACGGGGCGTCGGAGACGTGCAGGCGCTCACCCTGCTGGACCGCACCGACGGCCGCGCGAACGTCGAGGTGCGCCTGCGCCCGGCCGACGCCGCGCGCGACGCCATGGCCTTCACCATCGTGTCCTGGCAGGGCGGCGGTCGCGAGACCGCGAAGCTCGAGGAGGTCGGGCCGGGGCGCTACGTCTCGTCTCGACGGGTGCCGGTGAGCGGCGACTGGAAGTCGCTCATCGCGCTGAACCGGGGCAGCGAGGTCATGGCCGCCCCCCTCTACCTGCCGGCGGATCGCGAGATCGGTGCGTCCGCGGTCCCGGCGGCCCGGTCCCGTCAGGTGTCCTTCGTGCGCAACACCGAGGTCCTGCTGCGCGAGGCCAAGCCGGGTGGGTCGGCAACGCGCGTCCTGGCCTACGGCGCCTGGCTGGGCTCCATGGCGCTGTGGATCGGGCTGCTGGCCTTCACCGCCGGCCGGATCCGGGTGCCGCCCTCGCGCAAGCCCTGGATGCCGCCGGGCACGGCCAGACCACGGAGCACGCCGCCCGCCGGCCCGCAGCCGGCCGAACGGGCGGTCCAGCGGGTCTGAGGACGGCCGGGACCCGGGTCCCTACCGCCGCTCGACGCGCTCGCAGTTGCTCGTGGCGTCGTCGCCGTCGACGTAGGCGGTGTCCAGCCCGGGGCCGCAGTCGATGGTCGCGGCGCGACGGCTGAAGGCGTGGACCGTGTCGTTGCCCGGGCCCGCGTCGACGTGGTTGGCGCCCCGGCCGCGCAGCCGGATCTCGTCGTTGCCGTGCCCGCCGAAGATCGCGTTGCGCCCGCCGCCGCCCTGGAGGAAGTCGTCGCCGTCCTCGCCGCGGATCGTGTTGCGACCGGGGCTGCCGTAGATCGTGTCGTTCCCGGCGCCGCCGAACAACCGGTCCAGCGCGCGGCTGGCGTCGCGGTGCAGCTGGTTGCCCCAGATCACGTCGGCGCCGCCGCGGCCGTGGATGCGGTCGGGGCCGTGGCTGCCCAGCAGCGTGTCGTCCCGGCGCGTTCCGTACTTCGTGGCGCCGCGGCGCGGGCCGAGCCAGGTGATCCCGCGGCCCGGGTCGGCGGCCGGCCTGGTCTCGTACAGGATCGTCTCGCACCCGCGCACGCGCCCGCGGCGGCGCATCTGGCCGTCGGAGATGCCGCCGCGACGGCCGCGCGGGTCGAGCACGGCGACGTCGTTGCCGCTCCCGCAGTGCACGAGCTCCTGGCGCCCGCCGTCGTTGGCGCGGATCACGTCGTCGCCCGAGCCGCCGAACAGGCGGTCGGGGCCGGAGTCGGCGAACAGGAGGTCCGAGCCCGAGCCGCCCAGGATGGTGTCGGCGCCCGAGCCGCCGTGCAGCACGTCCGCGCCGGGGCCGCCGGCGAGCCGGTCCTGCGCGGCCTGGCCGTAGAGGAGGTCGGCGCCGGGGCCGCCGACGAGCCGGTCGTGGCCGAAGCCGCCGGCGAGGACGTCGGCCTGGCCGGCGCCGAGCAGGACGTCGTCGCCCGAGGCGCCGTCCAGCCAGTCCGGGCCGGACTCGCCGGCGAGGCGGTCGGGGCCGGTCTGGCCGAAGAGCTGGTCGGCGCCGGAGCGGCCGCTGAGGCGGTCGGCGCCGCCGTGGCCGCGCAGCGCGTCGGCGCCGGCCCGGCCGCGCAGGACGTCGCCGCCGGGGCCGCCGGTGACGGAGCGCAGCCGCGGAGCCAGCGGGAGCGGCAGGGCGGGCGGCGCGGCGAGCTCCGCGCTGTGGCCGGGCGGGACGGAGGGCGGCAGGGTGCGCTGCGGCGTGCCGGGGGGCGCCGGCGTGCCGGGCGCCTGGGGCGGGGGCAGCGGGGGGACCGGGGTCGGCGGCGGTGCCTGGCCGGGCGGCGCCGGCACCGGGTTGCAGAAGATCAGCAGCACGCAGCGCCGCTGCTGGGCGGCGGCGCCGGCGGGGAGCGCGAGGGAGGCGGTGAGGGCGGCGAGCAGCAGGGCGACCAGAAGGCGGGGCACGCCCGTTCATCGGCTTTACGTCGCACGAGGTTGAGCAATCGCTGGATTGGGGGCCTGGCGCGCGCGTTCTTCCGCCACGACCGGGGGGTGGGCTGGATCTTTCCCGAATAGCGGGACAGATCCAGCCCACCCCCCGCTCCCGACCCGCGCGGATAGCCTCTGCCGCGCGATGGTCGACCTCTTCAGCGACACCCAGACGCGGCCGACGGACGCGATGCGCCAGGCCATGGCCACGGCCGAGGTCGGTGACGAGCAGCGCGGCGAGGACCCGACCACGAGCGCGCTCGAGGCCCGCGTCGCGACGCTGCTCGGCCACGACGCGGCGGTGTTCCTCCCCAGCGGCACCATGTGCAACCTCATCGCGTACCGGCTGCACCTGCGCCCCGGCGGCGACGAGGTGCTGCTCGGGCGCCACGCCCACCCGCTCCGCTTCGAGGCCGGCTCGGCGGCGGCGATCAACGGCGCGGTCATCACCGAGCTGGGCGACGACGCCGGCCTGTTCGACGCCGACGCGGTCCGCGCGGCGGTCCGCCCGCCGGGCG
Organism: uncultured Solirubrobacterales bacterium; assembly: GCA_963825515.1. Classification (GTDB taxonomy): domain Bacteria; phylum Actinomycetota; class Thermoleophilia; order Solirubrobacterales; family Solirubrobacteraceae; genus CADCVQ01. The sequence goes on from CAWGTI010000001.1 coordinate 650,605, forward strand.
ATCGCTATGCCCCGCGGACGCGGCTCGTGTCGGTCGAGCAGCCGACCAACGTGGGCGGCGGGCGGGTCTGGTCGGTGCGGCGGATCGAGGAGGTGCTGGGCGCCGCGGCCGAGCACGGCCTGCGCACGCACCTCGACGGCGCGCGGCTGCTCAACGCGGCGGTGGCGGCCGACGTCCCGGCCGCCGCGTTCGCCGGCGGCTTCGACACGGCCTGGCTGGACTTCACCAAGGGCCTGGGCGCGCCCATCGGCGCGTGCCTGGCCGGTTCGGCGGAGCTGATCGAGGAGGCGTGGCGCTACAAGCAGATGTTCGGCGGCGCCCTGCGCCAGTCGGGCATCGCGGCGGCCGGCGCGCTGCACGCCCTGGACCACCACGTCGACCGCCTCGCCGACGACCACGCTCGCGCCCGCACGCTGGCCGAGGGCCTCGCGGGACTCCCCGGCGTCACGCTCGATCCGGCGACGGTGCAGACGAACATCGTCGTCTTCGCCGTGCCCGACGCGCGCGGGTTCGCGGGCGAGCTCGAGCGCCGCGGCGTGCGCATGGGCGCGTTGGACGGCGTCACCATGCGGGCGGTCACGCACCTCGACGTGCCGCAGGGCGGGGTCGAGCTGGCGCTGGCGGCGGCCACGGAGGCGCTGGGCGGCTGAGCGGCGGATCCGGCGACCGTCCTGACCGAACGTCCGTTTCCACCCGCTATAGGAGGTACTAACGGACGTTCACCTTCTGAGCCCCGGGTGAACGTCCGTTTACACCCGTCATGGCGGGTAGAAATGGACGTTCGCCGTCAGGGCAGCATCGTCAGCGCGTCGGTGTGGCGTGCGCGCACGACGCCGAAATGGCGGCGGTCCAGCGTCGCGACCTCGGTGATGTCCAAGCGCTCGGCCGCGGCGAGCACCGAGGCGTCGACCGTGCCGAGGGGCAGGTCCGCGTAGGTCCAGGCGAGCTCGGCGATCCGCAGCCAGTCCGCGGCATGGACCGACTCCACCGCGAAGACACCGTCGGCGAGGTCGCCCAGGAACCGGTATGCCAGCATATCGCGGCTCGGCGGCACGCCGATCGCACGTCCCGCGACACACTCCTCCTCACTCGACCAACCGCACGATCAGCCCGCCGTCGGGCGGAGCCTCTCCGGCGCCGCCCAGCAGCCCGAGGATCCGGGCGACGTAGCCGCGGGTCTCCGGGTAGGGCGGCACGCAGCCGCAGGCGGCGACCGGCGCCGGTCCGGCGTTGTAGGCCGCGAGGGCCAGCGGGACCGAGCCGAACCGGCGCAGGAGGTCGCGCATGAGGTGGGCCTGGGCGTCGATCGACGCCTCGGCGTCGAACGGGTCGCGCAGCCCGAGCGCCCGAGCGGTGCCGGGCATGAACTGGGATATGCCCTGCGCGCCCGCGGGCGAACGGGCGAAGGGGTTGAAGTTCGACTCCGCGTAGATCTGCGCCGCGAGCAGCGCCGCCGAGACGCTCCAGCGCTGTGCCGCTCGGGTGATCGCGGGCGCGAAGCGCTCGGGCACGAAGTCGGGCAGCGCGCGCGAGCGCTCCCCGTCACCGCCGCTTTCACCGTTACCGAAACCGACCGACGACGACCCGGGGCTGAGTGTATATCCGAAATGCCATTTTTCCCAGGAGTATCGCTGTATGAAGTGAAACCGCCGCGCGTTGGCCGCCAGCCACCCGTACGCCGACGGCGGCCCGAGGTCGAGCTCGGTGCCCAGGCGGTGCAGTGACCGCCCCGGTGGCGCGACCCACTTGGGGTCGGGGTGGCGGGCGAAGAGCACCGCCTGCTCGGCGTTGGTGCGAAACGCGCTCGTGATCACCAGCGCGTGCCCGTCCCGCGTCGCGGCGGCGGCCATCCGGTCGAACGCGCGCGCGACGTCCGGCCGCATCGGCTTGCCCTGGCGCTCGGCCAGCGGGCCGCGGTACTCCCCCGCGCCGGGATCGGCCGCCCCGGCGTCGGCCGGCGGGGCCAGCTCCGCCTCGGCGCGCGCGCCGGCGGGGACGTCGTGCTCCCCCACCACGATCGGATCGCGCACGTCGACCCGCACCCGGACCGGCGCGAACGTCTCGGCGTCCGGGAACGCGACCGCGACATCGCCGGCGCCGTTGCGCCGGGCCGTGTCGATCGCGGCGCGGCGTCCCAGTTCGAGGTACGCCGGGCGCTCCAGGTGGGCGGGATTTGGCCGCCCGGCCAGCAGCGGCGGCTCGAAGAGCCGCGGATACGCGGCGTGCATCGCGCGGGCGCCGGCCAGCGCCGCAAGGTCCGCCGCCCGCTGCTGCTCTCCCTGCGCGCCGATCCCGCGGGCGATCCCGCCGAGCACCAGCGCGCCCATGAGGAGGGCGCCGAGCACGCCGAGCAGGAGGATCGTGGCCGACCCGGCGGACTCCCGTCCGACCCGCGGCGGCCGGCTCACCGCAGCGCCTCCACGGGCGCCGCGAGGGCACGGCGCACGGACGGCAGCAGCGCGATCCCCGCGGCGGCGAGCGCGCGCCCGGGCGGCGCGGCGGGCACCTCGCACGCGCAGGCGCGGAGGTCCTGCTCGCCGAGGCCGGCCACGGCGAGCCGGGTGAGCGCCGGGTCGGCACCGTCCCGGACGGCGACGACGACCAGGTCCTGCACCGCGAGCAGCGCGTCGAACGCGGGCGAGCGCGGCCCGCCGAGCGCCAGCACCGTGGGCGCGCCGCCGGCCGCCGACATGGCGCGCAGCCCTTCGGCCGTCGCCTCCTCGGCGTCGGCGGGCAGCCGCACGATCGCCAGGCGCCCGCTGGCCCGCGCGTCGTGGCCCCGCACCGCCAGGTTCGCCGCCAGCCGGCGCGCGGCGGGCGGTGCGGGAGCCTGCCAGCCGAGCGCCGCGGCGCTCGGCCCGGTCCAGATGCACACCACGACGCAGGGCGCGCCCCGGTCGCGCCGCAGCGCGAGGGCCAGCGCGGCGCCGAGCGCCGGAGCGTCGGCGCCGCCGCAGAGCACCGCGACCCCGGCCGGGGCGCGCGCCGCCGCGGCCGGCGCACGCGCCGCCGCCGCAGCATCGGGCGGGGCCACGAAGTGCTCGCACACGCGCCGGAGGAGGAGGCTCATGGCGCCCCCGGGCCGGCGTCGGCCTCCCGTGTCGCGGCCAGCGCGTCGCCGAGCCCGGGCAGGGGCGACGGCGCGCGCATCCGGACCCGGACCCGGCGACCACGCACCTGGACGCTCATCGCGCGGCGCGACCACCCGGGCACGGCCTTGCGCGCGGCGGCCCGCGGGTCGGCGTCCTGGAGCATCGCGACCGCCGCGGCCTCGGCGGCGTGGTCGGCGAGCTCGGCCACCGCCCCTGCGGCCAGCAGGTGCGCGACGCCCAGCACGACCACGACGACCACCGGCAGGAGCGCGACGAGCTCCACCGTGGCCTGACCGCGCTCGGCGGCGACACCGCGCCCGCCGGAGGCTCGGCCGGGATCCGGCGCGCCGGTCACGGCGACTGGGGCTGCAGCCGGGCGCGCGCGGACACCGTGCCCAGCCGGGCGCCGCCGACGATGGCCGGGATCCGCACCGCCACGCGAACGCCGTCCTCCCCGGCCGGGGAGACGGCGAGCCCCCGGTCCAGACGGTCGGGCAGGACACCGCGCGCGGCCGCCTGCGCGTCAGCGCCGACGGCCGTGGCCCGGGCCGCCGCGCGCGCCGCGGAGCCGGCCAGCCACACCGCCTGGCCGGCCAGCGCGGCCTGCCACAGCAGCGTCGTCAGGACGGCGACGAGCGGCAGGAGGGCGATCAGCTCGACGGTGGCCTGGCCCTCCTCCCGGGAGCGGATGCGACGGCGCGCGCGCGGCATGCGTGGACCCTGCCGCGCGCGGTGTCACGAGACCACACGCGTTCGTCACGAATCAGCGGCGGAGCTGTCCCAGCGGACGCCCCCGCGCGGCGCGCGGGAGCTCGGCTCAGCTGTAGGACCGGTACCGCTGCCAGACCAGGTACAGCGTGTAGGACGCCGCCCCGATCAGCGCGAACCAGGCCAGCGTCCCGGCGCCGGAGTCGAAGAGCCGGCCGGAGGCGGCCATGGTGACCACCGCGACGCCGATCGCCGCGTACAGCGCCAGGCGCCAGGCGTCGCCGAGGCTGAAGATCTCCCCCCGGTACTGCCGGTACAGGCGCCCCACGATCAGGGCGATCAGCACGATGAACGCCGCGCTGAGCACCTGCTCGACGAAGCTCGCCCCCTCGCCACCGCCCGGCGCGAGCCAGACGACGAGCGCGATCGCCACGACGATCGCGACGTTGCGGGCGATCTCGGCGTTCGTGCTCACGTCGTCAAGGCTAGATGATCGATTCCGGGACTACAGGCGCTGCGCTGCGCCGAGCGCCTGCGCGGTGTCAAACGCCCCCAGCCAGCGGCGGCGCTCGCGGCCGTTGCGGTCCAGCAGCACGGCCGCGGGCTGACCGGGGATGGCGTAGGCGCTCCAGGCCGCCATCGGCTCGTCGAACAGCACCAGCGGCGAGCGCAGCCCGTGGTGCGCGACGAACGGCCGGCCGTCCGAGGCCCTGGCTCGCCCGCCGATGGCGATCACCCGCAGCTCGTCACCGGCCTGGGCGGCGAGCCGCTCGATCTTCGGCGCCTCGCCGTTGCACACCACGCACCACGGCGCCCAGAACCACAGCAGCGTCGGCTTCGCGGCCCGCTCGAGATCGGCGAGCGCGAAGGTGGCGCCGCCGTCGAGGTGCGCCACGGAGACGTCGGGCACGACCGGCCCGGCCGTGGCCGCGGCGCCCGTCTCACGGTCCGCTTCTCCGCCGGTGGCCGCCGCCACCGCGACGGCCACGGCGGCCACGAGAAGGCAGGCGGCGACGAGGACCTTCATGCGGCGCTCCGGTCGAGCCTGAGCCGTCCGGCGACCGCAGCGGCCGGGAGGAGCGATGCCGCCACGCCGCCGATACTAGGCGAGCGCCCTGCTCCGCCGAGCCGATCGCGCTCACGCGCCGGCCGGGGCGAAGCACCGCTCGATCGCCGGCCTCCAGCGCGCACAGGCCGTGCGCCGCTGGCTAAAGGTCGCGCGGACGTGCGACTGCTCCAGCGTCGACGCCTGCGCGCTGTTCGTCGATCCGCCGCTCTTCCCGCCGCCCGGCGACGGGGCGCTGAGCATCCACGCCGTGGGCGCGAGCCGGCGCTAGCGTCGCGCCGCTACGCGAGCGCGCGTATCTGCGGCGCCGGCTCAGGCAGCTGCGGCGCCGGCTCAGGCAGCGCCGGCCCGGGGCCGACCGCGGCGTCCGCCGCCGCCGCCGGCGCCTCGCCGGCCAGCGCGGGCTCCGCCGCGAAGCGGTAGCCGACGCCGAAGTGCGTGTGGATGTAGCGCCACTCGGGCGACGCGCGCTCGAGCTTCAACCGCAGCTTGCGGACGAACACGTCCACCGACCGGTCGCCGTGGGCCATCGCGTAGCCCCACACCCGCTGGTAGATCTCCTCGCGCTCGAGCACGCGGCCGTCGGCCGCGGCGAGCAGCTGGATCAGCTCGAACTCCCGGCGCGTGAGGTCGATCGAATGTCCGCCGACGAAGGCCTGGAACCGGTCGGGTCGGACCTCGACCTCGCCGGCCATGACCGGCACCGCGCTTCCGGCGGACTCGGCCCGCCGGCGGCGGCGCACGACCGCCTCGATGCGGGCGATCAGCTCCTCGGGATGGCAGGGCTTGGTCACCCAGTCGTCGGCGCCCAGGCGCAGGCCGCGCACGCGCTGGGCCACCGTGGACTGCCCGGTGCACACGATCACGGCCAGGCCCGGCAGCTCGCGGCACAGCCGCTCGAGGTACTCCCAGCCCTGCGCGCCGAGAAAGCCGAGGTCGACGACGATCGCGCCCAGGCGCATGGCCACGACCCGCTCCACGGGCGCCGCGCTGGCCAGGACGGAGTGCTCCCACCCGAGCCGGTCCAGCCGTTTGGTCAGCACCTGGAGGAAGCCCGAGTCGCCGTCGATCACCGCGAGGCGGAAGGGTGCGGCGGCGGCTGGGAGAGCGCCCTCCGAAGCGGCGCCGGCCAGAGTCGATTCCGTCATCCCGAGGCGAGTGTAGATGCCGCCGCCGACGTCCGCCCTCCCACCGCGGTCCCGATCACAGCTTCTTCACAAGTCGATCGCCGCAAAATGCGGCACGTTCACCCCGCTGGGAGGTGCGAGGCGTCGGAGAACTCGCGGAAGAGGCCGGTCACGACGAACGCCGTCTGCTCCCCGATGTCGACCGCGTTGTCGCCGATGCGCTCGAACGCGCGGGCGACGAGGGTCATGATCATCGCCCACTCGCGCGTGTCGATGTCGTCGCCGGCCTCGATCGCCAGGCGGAAGATCTCGCGGTTCAGGCGGTTGATGTCGCGGTCGCGCGTGACCAGGTCCTCGGCCATGGGGACGTTGCGGTCCGCGAACGCGCGCTTGCACTGGATGACCTCCGCCCGCGCGAACTGCCCCATCTGCACGAGCTTGGTGAGGATCTCGCGCCGCACGGGCGGCTCGTGGCCGGAGAGCGGGATCAGCTTGGCCACGTTGACGCACTGGTCTCCCATGCGCTCGACGTGCTTGATGACGTGCAGCAGCGCCGCGACGACCCGCAGGTCGCCGGCCACGGGCGCCTGGAGCGCCAGCAGCGACAGGATCCCCTGGTGGACCTCGAGGTACCGGCCGTCGAGCCGGTCGTCGTCGGCGATCACGATCTGGGCGAGCTCGACGTCCTGGTGCTCCAGGGACTCCAGCACGCGGTCGAGCTGCTCGAGCACGAGGTCCAGACCGCCGAGCGCGCTGTGCTCGAGGGCGGCCAGCTCCTCCTGGAAGTGCATGCGTGTGGTCGTCGTGCGGGACATCTACCCGAACTTTCCGGTCACGTACTCCTCGGTGCGCTTGTCGTCGGGCGTCGTGAAGATCTTCTCGGTCGGCGCGAACTCGACGAGCTTGCCCACGCGCTGCGCGTTCTCGTTGCCGCGCAGGTCGACCGTGAAGAACGCGGTGCGGTCCGAGACCCGCGCGGCCTGCTGCATGTTGTGCGTGACGATCACGATCGAGTACTCCTGCTTGAGCTCGAGCATGAGGTCCTCGATGCGGCCGGTGGAGATCGGGTCCAGCGCGGAGCAGGGCTCGTCCATGAGGATCACGTCAGGCTGCACGGCGAGGCAGCGCGCGATGCACAGCCGCTGCTGCTGACCGCCCGACATCCCGAACGCGTTGGTCTTGAGGCGGTCCTTGGTCTCGTCCCACACCGACGCCTGGCGCAGCGCGCCCTCGACGATCTCGTCCATGTCGCCGTCCATGCCCAGCACCCGCGGTCCGAACGCGATGTTGTCGTAGATCGACTTGGGGAACGGGTTGGGCTTCTGGAAGACCATCCCGATCCGCTTGCGCACCTGCACGGGATCCACGCGCGAGGCGTAGAGGTCCTCGTCGTAGTAGAGGACCTTCCCGTGCACCGTGGCGCCGGGAATCAGGTCGTTCATCCGGTTCAGGCACCGGATCAATGTGGACTTGCCGCAGCCCGACGGGCCGATGAACGCGGTGATCTCGTGCCTGGCCAGTGCGAGGTTCACGCCCTCCACGGCCTGCGCGCCGCTGTAGCGCACGCCGACCTCCTCCAGGGAGAAGATCGGCTGGACCGGCGTCGCCGGCACGTCGCCCCCGGCCCGCACGTCCAGGTGGGAGGTCACGCCGGTGCCCGACGCCCCGCTCAGCTCGCTCGCGCGGCGCTCGGGCTCAGTCACTTTCGCCATCGTAGATCACCATTTGCTCTCGTATCGGTTCCGGAGATAGATGGCCGCGCTGTTCATGACCAGCAGGAGGCCGAGCAGCACGATGATCCCCGCGGCCGCGAGCTCCTGGAACTCGGCCTGGGGTCGGGAGATCCAGTCGAAGATCTGGATCGGCAGCGCGCTGAAGCCGGCGTTGTCGCCGACGATGTTGGTCGGGTTGTAGGTGATGAAGGTGAAGGCGCCCACGACGATGAGCGGCGCGGTCTCGCCGATCGCCCGGGAGAGCGCCAGGATGACCCCGGTCGCGACGCCGGGGATCGAGGCGGGCAGCACCTGCTTCCAGATCGTCTGCCACTGCGTCGCGCCCAGCGCCAGCGAGCCCTCGCGGATGGAGGGCGGCACGGCGCGGATCGCCTCGCGCCCGGTGATGATCACGACGGGGAGCACGAGCAGGCCGAGCGTCAGACCGCCGGCGAGCACGACCCTGCCGAGCTCCAGCGGCCCCCGGACCAGGAACGCCAGGCCGAGGATGCCGTAGACGATCGAGGGAACCGCGGCGAGGTTCTGGATGTTGACCTCGATCAGGCGGTTGTACCAGCGCGTGTTGTCGGCGTACTCCTCGAGGTAGATGGCGGTCGCCACCCCCACGGGAACGATGAACACGATCACGACGGCCATGAGGGCCAAGGTGCCGTACAGCGCCGGCTGCAGGCCGGCGGTCACGAAGCTGGACGAGGGAAACGCGGTGAAGAGCTGGCTGTTGAGTCGGTGCGAGCCGTCGAAGAAGACGTCGACCACGAGCGTCCCCAGGACGGCGGCGCTCAGCGCCAGGCACGTGTACATGGCCAGCCGGAAGGACACGTCCTTGACCCTCGCAGCGCGGCTGCGGGTCCCGAGCAGGCTCATTCGTAGACCTGCCGGAAGCGACGCACGAAGCGGATCGAGATCGCGTTGAGCAGCAGCGTGAGCACGAACAGGGTCGCGCCGACGGCGAAGATCGTCTGGTAGCCGGTCGAACCCGTGGGGACGTCGCCCTTCGCCGTCGCGGCGATGAACGTCGTCATGGTCTCGTAGGACTCGCGCGGGTCGACGCCCAGGTTGGGCACCTGGCCGGCGGCGATGAGCACGATCATGGTCTCGCCGATCGCGCGCGAGACCCCGAGCACGATCGCGGCCACGATGCCCGACAGGGCGGCCGGGAAGACGACGCGCAGCGAGGTCTGCAGCTTGGTGGCGCCCAGCCCGAACGCGCCCTCGCGCAGCGCGCTGGGCACCGCCGACATCGCGTCCTCCGAGACCGACGCGATCGTCGGCACGACCATGAAGCCCATGATGATGCCCGCCGACAGCGCGTTGAAGATCTGGACGTCCTGGCTGAGCAGGTCGCGCAGGATCGTCGGCGTGAAGAAGGTCAGGGCGAAGTACCCGAACACGATCGTCGGGATCCCGGCCAGCAGCTCGATCACCGGCTTGACGACCTTGCGCACGCGCGGGTTGGCGTACTCGCTGAGGTAGATCGCGGTCCCCAGGCCGATCGGCACCGCGACGAAGAGCGAGATGGCGGTGATCAGCAGCGTCCCCCCCACCAGCGGGAGGACCCCGAAGCTCGGCGGGGCGAACAGGGGGCTCCAGTCGGTCCCGAAGAGGAAGTCGACGATGCCGACGTCGCCCAGGAACTTGACCGTCTCCTCCAGCAGCGAGAAGACGATGCCGACCGTGGTGAGCACCGACAGCAGCGCCGCCGCGAAGAGCAGACCCTTGATGAGCTCCTCGCCGCGGCGGCGGCGGGCCACGCCGAGGACCGAGGTCCCGGGAGTGGCCCGCGGGGCGGATGTGCTCGCCGCCTCCATCTACGGCGTGGCGGTCTCCGTGCCCGTGCCGCCGCCGGCGGCCGCCACGAGCTCGTCGACGGTGGTCTTGGCCTTGGCGGCCTGCTCGGCGGTCATCGGGACGATCTGGGATGCCTCGGCGATCTTGTCCTGGTTGGCGATCACGTACTCCATGAACGCGTCCACCTCGGGCCGGTCGAGCGCCTTCTTGGACGGGTACATGAACAGCGGCCTCGACAGCGGCTTATAGCTGCCGTCCTGGACGGACTCCTTGGAGGGCTTGACGCAGCCCTCGCCGGCATCGACGCCGACCAGGCCGAGCTTGTCCATGTTCTGCTCGTAGTAGGAGAACCCGAAGTAGCCGAGGGCGCCCTCGTCGCCGCTCACGCCCTGCACCAGCACGTTGTCGTCCTCGGAGGGCTGGTAGTCCTTGCGGGTCCTGCCCTCCTCGCCGTTGATCTCGTCGGTGAAGAAGTCAAACGTGCCCGAATCGGTTCCCGCGCCGAAGAGGCTGACCTCCTGGTCGGGGAGCTTGGCGTCGATGTCCTTGTAGTTGTCGACCTTCGAGTCCACCCACAGCGTCTTGAGCTGATCGGTGGTCAGGCAGTCGATCTTCAGGTTCGGGTTGGTGACCACGGCGATGCCGTCGTTGGCCACCTGCACCTCGGCGTACTCGACGCCCTTGGACTTGCAGACCGTCGCCTCCTTGTCGGCCGCGTCGGGCTTGATCGGCCGCGAGGCGTCGGAGATGTCGGTCTCGCCGGCGCAGAACTTCTCGAAGCCGCCGCCCGTGCCGGACGTGCCGACCGCGACCTTCACGTCGGGGTTCTCGGCCTTGAACATCTCGCCCGCGGCCTGTGCGAACGGGGCGACGGTGCTCGAGCCGTCGATGGTGATGGATCCCGACAGCTTCTGCTCGGTGCCGCCCCCGGCGTCCGAGCTCGCGTCATCGTCGTCGTCTCCGCACGCGGCCACGCCGAGGGCGAGGGCGCTGCAGGCGACGAAGAGCGCGACCAAGCGATGCAACTTCAAGACACGTCCTCCTGTGTGGGTTCCCATAGCGCCCGCACGCTCTCAGCGTGGCCGGCGAAGCCTGTTACGCGCCTGTCGCCGCCGTGTGAAAAGGATGTGAAGGGATCGGATCGAGCCGGTAGCCGAAACCGACGTGCGTGTGGATGAAGCGCACGTCCGGCAGGGCGGCCTCGAGCTTGGCGCGCAGCCTGTGGACGTAGACGTCGCAGGAGCGATCGCCGCGGCGCAGCGTGCCGCCCCAGGCCAGGCGGTAGAGCTCCTCCCGGGGCACGATGCGCCCCGCGTTGTGCGCGAGCGCCACCAGGAGGTCGAACTCCCGCACGGACAGGGTCAGGGCCCGGCCGCCCGCCAGGACCAGACCCTCGCCGGTCCGGATCTCCAGGCCGCCGATCCTGAGGAACTCGGGATGGCTGGTCGCCGCTTCCATCGTCAGGGATCGTGGGGCGCGGGAGAGCCCGGGCGGTTACCCACCCGTGAAGGCCGTGTGAAGATGGCGTGAACGGGCCAGGGCGCCGGCGTTCTCGCGGCGACCTCAGGCTCGACGTCAGGGTCAGTCCACTCGGCGGACGGTCCAGATTTCGGGCGAAGCGTCGTCATCGCGGCGCGCCGTCCGCCCCGGGAGTGCATCATTCCCCGTGGGAGACGCAGCTGACATGAGACCGAAGGACAACACGGGACGCGACCCCGCCGGTCGCCGGAGGGTCGTCGTCGGCCTCTGCACGGCGGGCCTGATCGCGGGCGGGTTGGGGAGCGGGCTGGTCGGCGCCGGGGCCCAGGAGACGACGACCACCACCCCGCCGCCCACGACGACCACGCCGCCGCCGGTCACGACCACCACGCCGCCGGTCACGACGCTTCCGGGGCTCCCGCCGAGCCAGGAGCCGGCCGAGCCGCAGGCCGACCAGCCGGCGCCCGCCCCGGCTCCCGCCGCGCCCGCGCCGGCCAACCCGGCCGAGCCGGCCCCGGGGCCGTCGCTGCTCGAGGTCCCGGGCTCCCCGCTGGCGAGTCCCCACGATGTACTGCAGAACGGCGCGCTGACCGGCCCCGTGGACTCCCCGGAGATCGCGGCCGAGGACGCGCGCTGCCTGGTGAACGCCCCGCCCGCCGAGTCCGCATCCGAGCGGGCGCGAGCGGCGCGGCGCGGACGGCGTTCCTCGCGGGCACGCAGCGCAGCGCAGCGAGCGCGCCGCGCGGCGGCGGCCCGGCGCCGCAGTGACCCGTCCACGCGCGAGGCGCGCCGGCGCGCGGCCGCCCGCGCGCGTGCGAAGCGGGCGCGCGAGGCGCGGGCCCGGGCCGCGGCCGAGGACTGCGAGGCCTCCGAGGGCCGTCGCCGCGGCGCGCGGCGCAACGGCTCGGAGCCGGGGGACGGCGGCACCCGCGACACGGCGCCCGAGCGGGCCCTGCGCAACGCCAACGGCCTGCCGACCGTCGCCAACCCCACCACGTCGCTGGCCCTCCCCGGCGCGGCGCCGATCGGCGTCCCGAACTTCTTCATCGAGAAGTTCCGCATCCCGCCCTTCCTGCTGCCGATCTACCAGGCGGCCGGCATCCAGTACGGCGTGCGCTGGGAGATCCTGGCCGCGATCAACGAGATCGAGACCGACTACGGGCGCAACCTCAACGTCAGCTCGGCGGGGGCGCTGGGGTGGATGCAGTTCATCCCCTCCAGCTGGCGGGCCTACGGGGTCGACGCCAACGGCGATCGCCGCAAGGATCCCTACAACCCCGTCGACGCGATCTTCGCGGCGGCGCGCTACCTGAAGGCCGCGGGCGCCGAGACCGACCTGCGCAAGGCGATCTTCGCGTACAACCACGCCGACTGGTACGTCGACTCGGTCCTCCTGCGCGCGCGGCTCATCGGGGGGCTGCCGGCCGACCTGCTCGGCTCGCTGAGCGGCCTGACCCAGGGTCACTTCCCCGTGCCCGAGCAGGCCCGCTACGCCGACGACCTGAGCGAGCGCGAGGCCCGGCGGCGGGTCGCCCGCGGCGAGAATGCCGCGCGACCGGTCGAGCCGAACGCGTCGCGGCGCGGGATCAACGTCTACGCGGATCCCGGATCCCCGGTCATCGCTGTGCAGGACGGGCGGATCGTCAAGGTCGGGAACACCCGGCGGCTGGGGCGCTTCGTGCAGCTGCGCGACGTCTACGGCAACACCTATACGTACGCGCACCTCGAGCGCACGGCGCGGCTCGTGCCGGTGCCCAAGGAGCGCACGCAGAGCAGCGTCTCGATCGCCCGCGAGCTGTCGCTGCCGGCGGCCGACGCGGAGCCCGCGGCGGCGGCCAGCGCCGGCGCGGCGCGCCCGGACGACGGGCCCCAGGAGGACGAGGCGGCGGAGACCCCGGCGCTGGCCGAGGGCGCGCTGGCGCCGATCGCCGGCAGCGCGCTGGACGCGTTCGCGACCGTGCCGACCGAGCCGGCGGAGCCGACCGCCGCGCGCGAGCCGGAGGCCGGGGCCCCGGCGCCGCAGGCCGAGCCGGAGCCGGAGCCGCAGCCGGACGCGCAGGCCGCCGCGGGCGCGGCCGAAGCGCCGGCCGTCGCACCGGAGCCGGAGTCCGAGTTCGCGCCGGCGACCGCCGCCCCGCTCGCCAAGGAGCGCCTCTTCGCCCACCCCGCCCGCCGCCGGACGCTGGACAACGGCGGCCGCGACCAGCTCCTGGCCTCTGATCGCACGCTGGCGGCCTACTTCCGCGGCGGCTACGAGCTCAACCGCGAGGACGTCGAGCTCAAGCGCCTGACCCCCGGGCGCCGCGTGATCGCCGGCACCGTCCTCGGGCGCATCGGCAACGTCTACGAGGGCGTCGCCGCGCACACGCTGTTCGAGATCCGGCCCGCCGGGCGCGGCGCCCCGCGCGTGGATCCCAAGCCGATCCTGGACGGCTGGAAGCTGCTGGAGTCCACGTCGATCTACCGAGCGCAGGGCCAGAACCCGCTGGCCGGCGGCGCGAGCGCCGTGTCGATCGGCCGCATCCTGCTGATGAGCAAGGAGGAGCTGCAGGAGCGCGTGCTGGCCAACCCCCGCGTCGAGCTGTACTCCTGCGGGCGCCAGGACATCGAGGCCGGCGTCATCGACCGCCGCGTGCTCGCCGCACTGGAGTTCCTCGCCGCCTCCGGCCTGGAGCCCACCGTCACCTCGCTGCGCTGCGGGCACGGCTACTACACGGCGGGCGGCAGCGTCTCGCACCACTCCTCGGGCAACGCCGTGGACATCGCGAAGATCAACGGGGTCCCGATCATCGGCAACCAGGGCGCCGGCTCGATCACCGACCTGACCGTCCGGCGCCTGCTCACCCTCCAGGGGACCCTGAGGCCTGCGCAGATCATCTCGCTCATGCGCTACGACGACGCGGAGAACACGCTCGCGCTCGCCGACCACGCCGACCACATCCACCTCGGCTTCCGCCCCGAGATCGACCCGACCACCGCCGAGGGCCGCCAGCTGCAGTCCGTCCTGCGCCCGTCGCAGTGGATCAAGCTCATCGACCGCCTGGGCCAGATCGACAACCCGACCGTCAGCGTGCGCCCGTCGAAGTACGCCATCGGGCCGTCAGCGCCGCCGCGCGCCTCGGGGGCGCACGGCGGGGAGTAGGTCGCCGAGCGGGACGGTCGGGCTAGGCTGGCGGCGCGGTGAGCGACGACAGCAGCTCCGAGGAGGAGGCGGCGGCAGCGCTCGACGCGTGGGCGCGCGGCCACAGGCTGCGCTACGAGCGCCACGGCGCGTTGCCGCAGGCGTCGGACCTGCTCGAACGGGGGCAGTCCAAGACGGAGCGCAGCGCGGAGACCGCCGAGGCCCTGGGCGCGCTCGGCGGCGTCGAGGCCGCACCCGTGGCTCAGCGCTGGAGCGAGAACCTCTGCAGCGGCGTGCTGCCCGGCGGCCTCCGGGGCGTGCTCGCGCATCACTGCTATCGCAAGGGCACCGAGCACGGCGCCCGCAACGTCACCATCCGCCACACGGTGGTGCTCGCTCCCGTCCTGGAGGGGCTGGCGGTGGCGCGCGACCTCGAGGGCAGGGCCGACTGGCCGGTGGCGGTCACGGCGAAGCGGGAGTACGGCCCGGACACCAAGCGCATCGAGCACGGCGAGCTCACCTGGCAGATGTCGGCCGACGAGGCCGAGGCGCTGGTCCGGCCGGCCATCGAGGGCGTGCCGCCCACCGCCGAGTTCAGCCTCCGCGACGGCATCGTCGTCGCGGCGGTGCAGGGCGCCCGGGTCGGCCCGGAGGAGCTCGACGCCCTCTGTCTGGCCGCGGCCGCCTTCGCCGACGGGCTGCGGGAGGTCGCCCGCGCGCAGCGTCCGCTCGTTCCCGGAGAGGCGCTGCCCGACCCGCGTCGGACTCCGGCGCGCCAGTGGGCGCAGGACGGGGCCGACCGCGTGAGCTGGCAGGGCCCGCCGCCCGCACTCCAGGAGGCGGCGCTGGCCTACGTCGGGGCGGCCAAGCAGCGCCGGCGGGGGCTGCGCCGCTGGCGCGAGATGTTCCAGGAGGAGGACGAGACGAGCGTCCGCGCCAGGGCCTGGGGCCGCGCGGCGTTCACGCGCGAGTACGCGCGCTCGCGCGGGCTGCGCCTCGAGGACCCCGACGAGTTCCGCCGCCGCTTTCGCCTGCCGTTCTCGGCCTGCCCCGAGGCCGTCATGCGCGGGCGGCTGCCCGGGGAGGTGGAGGGCCGGATCGTGCTCGCGTGTGACCGCAACCAGCCGGGCCGGGAGTTCGTCAACCTCGCGATCGTCGAGGCGCCCCCACAGCAGGCGCAGCCGCCGTTCGTCGCCGCGGCGGCGGAGCACGGTTGGCTGGTGGTGGCCGAGTGGGGCCCGCAGAGCGGACGCAGCGTCGCCCGCCTCGACGCGGTCGCCGCCGAGGCCGGGCGGCTGGCCGCGAACGCGCAGGACTAGGTGAACGTTCATTTGTACCCCCTATAGCGGGAAGAAACGAACGTTCACCTACCAGCACGGGAACGAACGTCCATTTGTACCCCCTATAGCGGGAAGAAACGAACGTTCACCTTCCAGCACGGGAACGATCGTCCATCAGGACCCCCGCGTCCAAACCCCCACACAAGCGCGCCTCCTGCTCATCCCTCGATGCGAATCCGTCACAAACGTCGGCCCTTCCGTCACAACCCGCGTGACCCCCGCGCGGCTGCGACAGCCGCGATAGCGGGCGGAAATGGATGTTCCACCTTCATCCGCCCCCCGTCGCGGCCACCCCCGCCCCGATCCGCTCGCGCACCTCCGCCCACAGCGCCTCGTACGCCGCCGCCGCGCGCCCGCCGGGGGCGAAGTCGGCCACGACGGTGCGCTCGACGGCCATGCGCTCGACGTCGGAGGCCGCCGGGATCGCGGCCCGCAGCACGCCAGGGTGCGTGGCCGTCAGCTCCTCGATCACCTCGCGGTGCAGTCGCTTGCGCCCGTCGGTCATCGAGAAGAAGGCCAGCACCTGCGGGCCGTCGTCGACCTTGTCGGCGACGAAGCGCTCGAGCTGGGCGAACGTGCGCAGCGACAGCGGCGACGGGATCAGCGGCACCAGCAGCACGTCGGCCGCGCCGAAGACGCTCTCGGAGACCAGTGAGATGCTGGGCGGGCAGTCCAGGAAGACGTAGTCGTACTCGCCGGCCAGCGGGGCGAGCACCCGCGACAGGCGCCGGGCCGGGCGCTTGGCGGCGTCGAGCACCAGGTCCATGTTGCGGTAGGAGAAGTCCGCCGGCAGCAGGTCCAGGCGCTCGTGGTCGGTGCCCTTGATGAGCGCGTCCACGTCGCTGCGGCCCCGCACCAGCTTGCGCCCGCCGCCCTTGACCCGCGCCCGCACCCGGAACAGGTAGGAGGCGGCGCCCTGCGGGTCGAGGTCCCAGAGCAGGACGCGCGCGCCGTCTCGCGCGGCGAGGTAGGCCAGGTTCACCGCCGCCGACGTCTTCCCCACCCCGCCCTTGATGTTGTAGCTGGCCAGGACGCGGCTCACGCGAAGGCCTCCGCTACGAGCGCGCGGCGGCGCTTGTCGGCGAACGCGGCGAAGCGCTCGGCGAACTCGTCGCGGGCCTCGGCCTGCGCCTCCCCCAGCCGGTCCACGAGCAGGCCCATCGCCATCAGCGCGGCCGGCCCGCGGTCCAGCGCGGCGACGTCGTCGCCCAGCGAGCGCAGCCACTGCGCCTGCACCTGGCGGTCCTGGAAGCGCCCGAGCGTGTCCTGCAGCGCCTTCAGGGCCGCCACCATCGGCTTGGTCGCCTCCGGCGGATAGATGCTCGCGAAGAACTCGAGCAGGTAGCGCAGCTCCTTGCCCTTCTTGCGCAGGTCGTGCAGCGCCTCGGCCGGGCTGGCGTCGTCGATCGCCCGCCCCATCCTCACCATGCGCCGGTAGACGGCCACGATCCGCTCGCCGGCCACGTCGATCACCGGCCGCGCCGCGTCCGGCCGGTCGGCCTCGTCGGCCGCCGCGAACGCGCCGACGAACGCCCGCCAGTCCGACAGCAGGCTCGTCGTCCGCGCCCAGCGCAGGGCGCGCACCATCTTGCGCTGCTCGGCGGCGCGGCGCTGCTCGAGCAGGCCGGCCAGCGGCACGAGGTCGACCGCGGCGTGGGCGGGCAGCGCCGCGCCCAGGTCGTCGAGATCGAGCAGGTAGACGTCGAGATCGCGCGTCGGCCCCGTGGCCTGCTGCAGCCAGCGGAACTCGCGGCGGAAGTGCGCCAGGCGCTCGGGCGGGAACACGCCGCGCAGCTCGCGCTGCAGCGCGCGCGTGCGGCGCACCGCGACCCGCAGGTCGTGCAGGAACTCGCTGTCGACGTCGGCCAGCGTGCCGGGCAGGTTGGCCTCGATCACCTCCAGCAGCCGCCGCAGGACGACCGCGGCCGCGGCGTCGGCCCGCATGCCGGGCGTCAGGGCCAGGGCGAGCTTGGACGACGTCCCGCCCGGGATGCCGCCCGAGGCCGCGACGGCCTCCTCATGGACCGGGCGCGGCGCCTCGGCGAGCCCCAGCTCGTCGACCAGGACCGACCGCACGCGCGCGAAGGCCCCGTCGTAGCCGCGGACCGGGCGGATGTAGACGCGAGGGCGCAGCGGCGTGGGCTCGCGTCCCCGGGCGGCGGGGACCGTGGGCTCCTCGACGGTCAGGCGCACCACGGTCTTCTCGCGGGCGTCGAGGACCTTCAGCGCGTGCAGCCGGCTGCGCAGCCGGGCGACCGGCGTGACCGCGCGCATCTCGACGAGGTCCTCCACGCGGTCGCGCAGCGCTCCCGCGGGGAGGTCGCCGGCCAGCATCCGGCGCGCGCCGTCGGCCTGGTGGTCGGCGCCGACCTGCTCGGCGTACGCGCGATCCTCGGCGAGCGCCAGGCGCCCGCCCCCGCCGACCAGTGCCAGCCCGGCCTCGTGCAGGCGCCCGTCGAAGGTGTCCCAGAACGTGCGCTGGACGGTGCGGGCGCCGTCGGGCGCGACGTCGAGGCGCTCGCGCAGCGCCGCCACCGCCGCGGCGGCGCTCGTCCCCTCGGGCAGGAGCAGGGGGACCGCGCGAGCCTGCATGGCCGCAGTCTCCCGCACCCGGCGGGTGGCGTGTTCTTCCCCGCGCCGCCCCGCCGGGCTGCGCCGGTATTTCGATCGATCTCTATTTGCATCCGTCGATGCAATGCGCCACCGTGCGAAGCACCTCATCTGACGTTCCCCCCTCCTCCCCCCCCTCCTCCTCCTCCCCCCCCCCTCTCCTCCCCCCCCCCCCCTGGCCGCGGGCCTGCGCGGCTGAGGCCATGAGCGACGCCGGCGCACAGCGCTCCGCGGACCTGCGCAACTACGCCGTGGTCACCGGGGCGTACTGGGCCGACACGCTCACCGACGGCGCGATCCGGCTGCTGGTCCTGTTCTTCTTCTACGAGCGCGGTTACAGCCCGATCGAGGTCGCCTCGCTGTTCCTGTTCTACGAGGTCTTCGGCATCGTCACGAACCTCGTGGGCGGCTGGCTGGCCGCCCGCCTGGGCCTGCGCTTCACGCTGCTCGGCGGCCTGGCCGCGCAGCTGGTCGCGCTGGGGATGCTCGCCGTCGCCCCGGACTCGCTGCTCGTCGTCGCCTACGTCATGGTCGCCCAGGCGCTGTCGGGGATCGCCAAGGACCTCACGAAGATGAGCGCCAAGAGCGCGATCAAGCTCATCGTCCCGGAGGAGGCCACGGGCCAGCTGTACCGCTGGGTCGCGCTGCTGACCGGCTCGAAGAACGCGCTGAAGGGCGTGGGGTTCTTCGTCGGCGGGCTCCTGCTGACCACCGTCGGCTTCCGCACCGCGCTCGTGGTCCTCATGGCGCTGGTGGGCACGGCGCTCGTCGCCGTGCTCGTCCTCATGCGCGGCCACCTGGGCCGCCCCGACCGCACGGCGCGCTTTCGCGGCATGTTCTCCCACAACCGCGCGGTCAACGTCCTGGCCGGCGCGCGGATCTTCCTCTTCGCCTCCCGCGACGTGTGGTTCGTCGTGGGGCTGCCGGTGTTCCTGCGCAGCGAGCTGGGCTGGAGCTTCTGGCAGGTCGGCGCCTTCCTGGCGGTGTGGATCATCGGCTACGGCGCCGTCCAGGCCTCCGCGCCGCGCTACGTCCGCGCGCCCGACGGGCGGACCGCGACGTGGCTGGCGTTCGTCCTGGCGCTGCTGCCCGCGGCGTCGCGGCCGGGCTGCTCTCCGGCGTGGACCCGACCGTCGTGCTGGTCGGCGGCCTGATCGTCTTCGGCGTGGTCTTCGCCCTGAACTCGGCGGTCCACAGCTACCTGATCCTCGCCTACGCCGACGGCGACCGCGTGGCGATGAACGTCGGCTTCTACTACATGGCCAACGCCGCCGGGCGGCTCGCCGGAACGGTGCTCTCCGGCGCGCTGTACCAGTGGCAGGGCCTCGAGGCGTGCATGCTCGCGTCGGCGGTGTTCGTCCTCGCGGCGGGCGCGCTGTCGCGCCTGCTTCCCGCCGGCGCGCCGCCGCCGTCGCGCCGCGCCCGATCGGGCCCTCATCGCGAGCAGTGCCTCGCACCGGCTGATCGGCGTGTCCAGCGCCTGCGGCGGAGGCGGCGGACTTCTGGTCGTGCGCACCCTGGTAGCTATCCGCGGCCGCCAGCCTTCACGGCGGCGCGCGCGGGCGTCCCGATCGTCCGTCCGCTGCACCTCATCGACCCCGCCGATGACCGCGGCTGGACGATCGCCGACGCCTTCGGCTACGGCCCGGCGCTGTGGGTGCCCCGGTGCTCGACCACGGCGCGCGCTCGCGGGAGGTGGCGCTGCCGCGGGGAGAGTGGATCGCCGCCTGGTCGGGCGAGCGGATGCGCGGCGGCGGCGAGGTGGAGGCGCCGGCCCCGCTGCACGCGATCCCGGTCTGGGTGCGCGAGGGCTCGCTCGTCGTGAGCTATCCCGCCGGCCACGTCGCCCGTGGGCTGGGCGACACGCCCGAGTCCGAGCGCCCGCTGGAGGCGACGCTGTGGGGCGAGCCGCGGCTGGGCCGGGCGCGCGTGCGCCTCGCGGACGGCACAGCGATCGCCTGGCGGCGCGGGCGCTGGTCGGTGGAGGGCGAGCGAGAGGTGACGTCCGCCGAGCGATGAGCGCGCGACCCGGCGGGCGGTCAGCCGGCTTCCAGCCGCTCGAGCTCCTTGACGATGCAGTGCACCGAGCCGTGGCTCTGGGCGAGCACGTGGCAGCTGGGCAGCTCGTGCACCGCGAAGCCGAGCTCCTCCCAGATGGCGCGGTTGGCCGCGTCGGTGGCCGCGAGCTCGCGCCAGGCTTCGTGGCCGTAGGTCGGCAGCCACACGCGGTCGCCGGCCATGGGGTCGATCTGCACCAGGCAGTTGTTGGCGCTGGCGAAGTACCAGCGCCGGATCTGGCGCGGGGTCCCGTCGATCCAGCGCCGGCCGTCGGCGTGGGTGACCGGCAGCGGGTTGCGGATCACCGCGAAGCCCAGCGCGTCGAGGCCGCGTGCGACGTCGTCGAAGAGCGCCGCCATCGCCTGGGGCACAGGCGGTCGCCCCAGGATCTCGTCGGCGAGCGCGGGCGAGCCGACGAGGAGCCGGTAGCGCCCGTCCGCGCCGCGACCCGCCAGCGAGATGAACATGTCCAGATGGTCCAGCGGCTGGGCCCCGCCGGTGTTCTCGTAGGCGATCTCCACGCGCTCCGGGTCGCCGGCCAGCGGGCGCATCTCCTCCTCCGGCACGGGCAGGTCCGTGCCCACGAACAGCACCCGGCGGTCGCTCCCCAGCACGCGCTCGAACAGCGAGGCGGCGAACGCCGCGTCGGCGACGCCCGCCGGCGCACGGACGTCCCACTTCGTCGCCAGGTCGTCGATCGTCGCGTCCAGGCAGTCGCGGCCGACGAGGACGAACTCGTCGCCGGCCAGGACGTGGCCGCCCTGGAAGCACAGATCGCTGGGATGCGCGCGCAGGGCGGTGGCGGCGGCCAGGACGCCGGCGATCTCCACGTCCTGGTCGCGGCGGAAGACCGCGGGCTGGACGAGGCAGGTCGCCGGCGGGTCGGCGCAGAGGTCACTGACGGCGAGGTACGGATCCTGCGCCCACACGCTGAAGCGCAGGTCCTCGGGCGCGAGGACGAGCGTCACGTCGCGGCCGGCGCCCAGTTCGCGCACGGTCTCGGCGGCGCCGGCCTCGGTCAGCACCGTGAACCGCGTGGCCGCGGGAAGCGCGCCGAGCAGGCCGGCGTAGACCGCGCGGTAGCGGCGCTGGAGGACCGCCCGCTCCGGGATGCACAGCAGCACGTGGCCCAGCGCCCCGTGCGCGTGGGAGACCGCGCGCGGCCGTGCGACCGGCGCGAGGACCGGCGCGGTGCGGTCGATCGAGCCCGCGGCGGCTACTGCAGCGGGCTCTTGCGGCCTCGCAGCGTCCGCGCGCCTGCCTTCACGTCGCCGGCCTGCTCGTCGGACGGCTCGAGATCCTCGAGGAGTCGCTTCCCCTCCTCGTCGGGCGCGGATTCCGGCCGCGCCTTGTGCTCTGAGTCACGATCTGCCATGTCGTTACCCTCCTAGGACTGCTTCGGCGTCTCCGCCTCGTCCGGCCGAAACTACCAGCGGCCAGGGCGCGCGAGCAACCACGGTTTCCCAGTTCGTAAGGCGGGAAGCCACGGCATTCGACTGATGACACACGTCCCCGAGACCCCCGGCGTTCCACGGCGCGCGACCTCCACACAGTCCGCGCCCACGGGGAGCAGCAATGGCAGCATCGACCTTCCGACGCTGCTGATCACGGCCGCGGCGTCGGCCGTGGCCGCCTACATCACGTCGAAGGTCTGGGCTCCGGGCACCCTGGCGTCCGCCGCGTTCACGCCGGTGATCGTGGCCGTGCTCAAGGAGGCGTTTCGCAAGCCGACCGAGGTGGTCGTGCGCCCGGTCCGCGGCGTGACGCGCCGCACCCAGCGCGAGGAGATGCCCCAGGACGCCGACCGCTTCGAGCAGGGCGCGCCCGTGCCCGCGCCACCGCCCGTGCCGGGCGCTCCGGCCGGAGCGGTCCAGTACCACCGCTCCACCGGCCGGCGCTGGCGCCTTGCGCTCATCACGGGCCTGCTGGGCTTCCTGATCGCCGCGCTGGTCTTCACGATCCCCGAGATCGTGGCGGGCGGGTCGGCCTCCGGCGGCGGGCGCTCGACCACCCTGTTCGGCGGCGACCGGGAGCGCAACCGCGACCGGACCGAGACCACGACCACCACGATCCGGGAGCGGACGGTCACGATTCCGCCGGCCGAGACCGTCACCGCGCCGGCCCCCCGGACGGTGACGGCGCCGCCGCCGGAGACGGTGACGGTCCCGCCGCCGACCACCACCACGACCACGGCGCCGCCCGCCGAGGGCGCGCCGGCGCCCACGCCGCCCCAGCCCTGACGCTCAGCGGCGGCGGGTCAGCCGTCGCGCGGCGGCCGGTCGCTCGACGTTCCCCGCGCGGTCCCGGGCGCGCACGCTGACCTGGTAGCGACCGCGCGGGAACCGGCCGCGCAGCTGCAGGCGCCACGCGGTGGTCCCCCGGGCGCGCAGGAACACCGGGCGCCGGCAGCTGCGCGCGGCGCCGAAGCGCCCGCGGGCGGAGAGGAAGCGACAGCGCGCGCCCACGCGGCGGGCGACGGCGACCGACACCGAGCGCAGCGCCCCGCGCCGGCTGGTCGTGCCGGCGCGGCCGCGGCAGCCGCGGTCGCTGGCCCGGCCGCGCACCAGGATCCGGCGCGCGCCGATCCGGGAGGTCCGCGTGCTCAGCACCGAGCGCGGCCGGGTCCGGTCGGCGCAGCGCCCGGGCGCCGGGGCGGGGCGGTCGTCCAGGCGCATCGAGTAGAAGCCGCCGGTCATGTCAGCGGCCAGGACGTGGTCCTTGTAGGCGACCATGTCCCACACCTCAGGGCGGCCGAACGGGAAGTCGGTGAAGAACCGGCCCATGAGCCCCGTCAGCGGCTGCTGGCCCAGCAGCGGGCGGGTCGGCTCGCTGCTGGGCACGATGAACCCGATCTCCTTGGGGCGCTCGCGCCGGCCGGCGAACGCGGCCGACGCGTCGAGCACGTAGATGCCGCCGTGGTAGTGCGACAGGTAGATCCGGTCGCCGACGATCTGCTGGTTGTGCGGCGTGAAGGTCAGCGACCCGCCCGCGCGCCCCGCCGGGTTCGTCCAGGTGGCGACCAGCGCCTCCTCGGAGGCCCGCTTGAGCGCCACGTCGGTCGCCGCGGCCTCCTCCGGGCTCTTGGCGTCGTTGGCCGGGCCCAGCTTGGCGAAGTCGGTGGCGTCGATGATCCACAGCGGCCCCACCTTGTCGCCGCTGCCCACGAACGTGCCGCAGCCGGCGGCCTGGTCGGCGGCGGACATCTCCGACAGGCCGCTGCCGGTCCCGCTGTCCAGGCGCAGGAACAGCTCGGCCGGCATCGTCACGTAGCGGCGCCCGTTGCGGTGGGTGACGTCGATCGTGTGCGCGTACCAGTCCTCCTCGCACTCGGGCGTGAGGTCCCACTCGGCGACCTGGCGGATCTGCCGCGGGTCGGTCATGTCGTAGACGTTGAAGCCGGTGGAGAAGCCGGCCGCGTTGTAGAGGTAGGTCCGGCCGTCGAGCGGGTCGTTCTGGATGAAGGTGTCGTGGACCTCGTTGTTGACGATCGACGCCACCAGGCCGCTCAGGCTGAGCTGGCGCACCGTGGTCAGGAAGCGCTTGCCGCCCACGCGGCTGACCCGCGCGATGTCGATCCCGATCCCGTTCTGGTTGGAGATGACGTACTCCCCCGCCCGGCGCGGCCGGTCCGCGGTCGCCGGACCCTCGGGGATCGTGTGCGAGCGCACGGTGTGCACCCCGCCGAGCCCGGCGACGGGATAGAACTGGGTGCGCCGCGGGCGCCGCGGGTCGGCGACGTCGATGACGTCCACCCCCGGCCCGGCCTGGTTGGCCGCGTTGAGGTTCGGCGGCAGCGTCGGGAGCAGCGTGAGCTTCTGGATCGACAGGTACGCGGTCTTCCCGTCGGACGAGAGGTCGACGAAGGCGCCGCAGTTGACGTCCTCCAGGAGCTGGTCGCACTCCGTCGCGTTGTAGCGCGAGAGGTAGCGCGGGTTGGCCGGGTCGGAGACGTCGAAGAAGAGGATCCCGCCCTGCGGGTAGGTGATCGCGACCGCCGCGATCCCGGCCTTGACGTCCATCTCGCCCAGCAGCACGTTCTCGCGGTCGCGCAGCTGCTCCTTCAGCGACAGGAACGCGACCTGCTCCATGCGGCACGCGAAGCGGTGCTGGGCGACGTCCTGGTGGTCGTGGCCCGCGCCGGTGGGCATCGCGGTCTTGGCCTGCTCCGTGCACGGTCCCGCGGGGGTCGCGGCCTGGCGCGGCGTGACCGCGCGGGTCAGCGCGGCCGCGGCCGCCGCGTGGCGGGCGCCGGGAAGGCTGCCGGCGAGGCCCTTGGCTCCGGGGCCGGCCGTGGCGCCCGGCCTGCCGGCGTCGCCGGGGTGCGCCGTGGCCGCGGCGGGCAGCAGCGCGGCGGCGAGCCCGGCGAGCACGATCGACGTCAGCGCGATGCGGCGCAACTCTTGTCCCCCAATCCGGTGCATCGGGAAGGTACCGGGTGGAGCGGGAGGCGGGGTCAGACGCGGCGGAGCCGGCGACCGAGCCCCGCTGAGACGCGCCCGGTCCCGCGCGCGCATCTGGGGAACCGAACGTCCATTTCTCCCCGCCAGAACAGGTGGAAACGGACGTTGGGCGTTTCGCGGTCACGTGAACGTCCATTTGTGCCCGCCGGAGCAGGTGGAAATGGACGTTCGGCCCGCCGACGCTCAGCCGGCCGCGGCCTCCCAGCGCGCGAAGGCCTCCTCGACCGCGCGCCTGGCGGCCGCGTGGCGATCGCTGGACTGCGCGGAGGCCTCGGGCGTGGCCCACGCGCCCGCGTCGGCGAGCTCGGACTCCACCGCCGCAAGGGCGGCCTCCGCCTGCTCCATGTCGCGCTCGAGGTCGCGCAGGCGCCGGCGCGCGTTCTTGGAGATCGCCGGGCCGGCGCCGTTTCCGTTGGAGCGGCGCTTCTTCGCGGGCTTGGGCTGGGCCTCCGCGGACGGACCGGCCGGCGGGCCGGGCTGCGCAGCGGCGGACTTGGAGGCCGGCGCGGGCGCCTTGGGGCGCGGCGCGCGCTCCGCAGCGCGGCGTTCCTCGCGCACCCGCCGGTACTCCTGCCAGCCGCCCACGTAGGAGCGCAGGGTTCCGTCCTCCACCGCGATCGTGCGCGAGCCGACGGCGTCGAGCAGCGCGCGGTCGTGGGAGACGAGCAGCAGCGAGCCCTCGAAGGCCAGCAGCGCGTCCTCCAGCGCCTCGCGGCTCTCGAGGTCGAGGTGGTTGGTGGGCTCGTCGAGGATGAGCACGTTGGCGCCGGAGGCGACGAGGATCGCCAGCGAGAGGCGCCGGCGCTCGCCGCCGCTCAGCCCGTCCAGCGGCTTCTCGGCCTCCTCGCCGCTGAACAGGAAGCGCCCGAGCAGCGCGCGCGCCTTGGGCGGGGTCAGGCCGGTGCGCTTCACCGCCGCCTCCAGCGCGGTGCGCGCGCCGCCGGCGGACAGGTCCTCGGCGTGCTGGGCGAGGTAGCCGAGCTGCACGTTGTGGCCGCGGCGCAGCTTGCCCGCCACGAGCGGCCGCCCGCCCGAGAGCGTGTCGATCAGCGTCGTCTTGCCCGCGCCGTTGGGACCGACGAGCGAGACGTGCTCGCCGCGCTCCAGCCACAGCTCGGCGTGATCGAGCAGGACCCGGCCGGGGACCTCCACGCGCGCGTCCTCGAGCTCGAAGACCACCCGCCCCGAGCGCTCGGGCGCCTTGAAGTCGAAGGCCAGCGACGAGCGGTCGCGCGGGTCGCGCTCGATGCGCTCGATCCTGTCCAGCCGCTTCACGCGCGACTGCGCCTGGCGGGCCTTGGTGGCCTTCGCGCGGAAGCGCTCGACGAAGCGCTCCAGGCGCGCGATCTCCGCCTGCTGCCTGTCGATCGCGCGGCCCAGGGCGAGCTCGCGGGCGGCCTGCTCCTTGCGCCACGCGGTCCAGGTGCCGGGGAAGAAGCGCGACCGCCCAGCCTCCAGCTCGAGCACCGCCGTGCCCACCGTCTCCAGGAACCAGCGGTCGTGGGCGACGAGAACGACCGCCGCGTCCAGCGTGGTGAGCGTCTGCTCCAGCCACTCCAGCGACTCGATGTCGAGGTGGTTGGTGGGCTCGTCGAGCAGCAGCAGGTCGGGGTCGCCGGCCAGCGCGCGGGCCAGCGAGGCGCGCGTCAGCTCGCCGCCGGAGAACGTCTTCAGCGTGCGGTCCAGGTCGCCCTCGCCGAAGCCCAGGCCGCGCACCATGGAGGTCGCGCGATCGCGCCAGGCCCAGCCGCCGGCGTGCTCCAGGCGGGCCTCGGCGCGGGAGTAGGCCGCGAAGGCCGCCTCGTCGCCGTCGGCCATCCGCTGGGCCAGGCGCTCGAGGTCGGACTCGACCGCCAGCAGCTCGGCGCACCCGCCGAGGATGTAGTCGCGCAGCGTGATGCCGCGCTCGCGCGGGGGGCGCTGGTCGTGCAGCGCGACCTTGCAGCCCTTCTCGAAGGCCAGCTCGCCGCCGTCGGACGACGTCTCCCCCGCGAGCATCCGCAGCAGCGTCGTCTTCCCCGCCCCGTTGCGCCCGGCGATGGTCAGCCGCTCGCGGCGCTCGACCTTGAACGAGACGCCCCGCAGCAGCGGGTCGCCCGCCATGTCCTTGCTGAGGTCGGAAGCGATGAGAACGGCCATGCCTCCATGGTAGGAGCACGGAGGGCGAGGTCCGGGCCCACGGCCCGTTTGGGATCTCAATTGACAAATCTCGATTGAATCGGTAGATGTACATGCATGCCGATCGAGCTCGAGCTGGCCCCGAAGCGCAAGCGCGCCGCCGGGGAGCGCTGCTGCGAGCCGGTCGTCTACCCCGACGTCGACCGCGCGGAGGCCGTGCGCCTGGCCGGCGTGGCCAAGGCGCTGGGCGATCCCATCCGGCTGCAGCTCGTGGACGTGCTGCTGCGCCACGCCGGCGAGGTGTGCGTCTGCGAGCTCGTCCCGCTCTTCGACGTCTCCCAGCCCACCCTGTCCCATCACCTGCGCACCCTGCGCGAAGCGGGCATCGTCGCCTCCGAGCGCCGCGGGCTGTGGGCCTACTACTACGTCGTCCCCGACGCCCTGAAGGAGTTCTCCGCATGGCTCACCTGACCGACACCGACATCCGCGAGCTCGTCCGGGAGCGCTACGCCGCGGCGGCGACCGCGATCGGCGGCGGGGCCGAGGCCCGGTGCAACGTGGAGCCGGCCGGGTCCTCCTGCTGCGGCTCGGACGCCGGCACCGACGCCTCGTGCTGCGGCTCGGACGTGGGCACCACCGACGCGGAGGGGCGCCAGGTCTTCGGCGCCGCGCTCTACGACGGCACGGAGGCCGACGACGCGCCGCTGTCGGCCTCCCTGGGCTGCGGGGTCCCCACCGCGGTCGCCGACCTGCACGACGGCGAGGTCGTTCTGGACCTCGGCTCCGGCGCGGGCGCCGACGTGCTCATCAGCGCGCGCCGCGTGGCGCCCTCCGGGCGGGCGATCGGGCTGGACATGACCGACGAGATGCTCGAGCTCGCGCGGGCCAACGCGATCGACGCGGGCGTGGCCAACGTCGAGTTCGTCAAGGGCTACCTGGAGGAGCTGCCGCTGCCCGACGACAGCGTCGACGTCGTGATCTCCAACTGCGTCATCAACCTCGCGGCCGACAAGTCGCGCGTCCTGCGCGAGGCGGCGCGGGTCCTGCGCCCCGGCGGGCGCTTCGCGGTCTCCGACGTCATCGCCGACCCGGACATGGACGCCGCCACCCGCGCCGACATGGTGCAGTGGACCGGATGCGTCGCGGGCGCGCTGACGCGCGAGGACTTCGAGCGCGGCTTGGCCGACGCCGGCCTGGTCGACGTGCGCATCGACGAGACCCACCGGGTGCACGAGCACGCCGCGTCGGCGATCGTGCGGGCGCGCAAGCCGAGCTGAACCGGTTCCCTCCCCCGCTGTCCTGCCCTGCTGGCGTCCTGCAACAGCAGGGCAGGACGACCTCCGGGAACGCCTCGCTTCAGCCGGCCGGGTCGGGCACGAACCCCTCGGACAGCGCCGCGCCGACGAGGACGAGCGTGTGGCGGTCGAGCGCCCCGGGCGCGAGCGTCTGCGCGAGCTCGTCCAGGCGGCACGGGATGACGACCTCATCCTCCCGGGTGACCCGGTGCACGACGGCACAGCCGGTCTCCGGGGCGTAGCCGCCGGCCAGCAGCTCGCGCTGGAACTCCTCGCCGCGCCCGCCGGCCATGAAGATCGCGATCGTGCCGCCGTGGCTCGCGAGGCCGCGCAGCGGCTCCGGGGCGGGACCCGCGGTGACGATCAGCGACCGCGACACCACGGGCGCCCGGGTCAGCTCGATCTCCAGCGCGGCGGCCGCGGCGGAGAGCGCGCTGACCCCGGGGACGACCTCATGGTCCAGGCCGCGACCGTCCGCCTCGCGCACCTCGTCGCGCAGCGAGCCGTAGAGGGCCGGGTCGCCCCACAGCAGGCGGGCCACGACGAGCGCCTCGGCGCGGGCGCGGTCGTAGACGGCGTAGATGTCAGCCATCTTCGCCGGCGGCCAGGGCAGGAGCTCGGCGTCGGGCCGGGCGTGCTCGGCGATGAGCGCGTCGGCCATCAGCGACTGGCCCCAGATCACGACGTCGGCCTCGGCCAGGGCACGCGCGGCTCGGACCGTCAGGAGGTCCGCCGCACCGGGCCCGGCGCCCAGGAACCACACCTTCGCGCGCGTCACGCACGCCAGCCTACGTCCCGCGCGGCCTCCGGCAGGCGCTCGAGCAGCGCCACCTGCCCGCGCACGATCTTGCGCTGCGCGGTCGCGAGGTCAAGCCACGCGACCCGGTCGAGCTCGGGGAACTCCTGCCGCCGGCCGGACCGCGGCGGCCACTCCAGCTCGAAGGTGCCCGGTTCCAGCGATGCCGGGTCGAAGTCGCCGGCGATCGCGAACGCGACCACGCGCTTGCCGCCGCGCTGGCGGATCTCGCCCAGCTCGAGCACCGCGCCGTCCGGCGCCGCGTGACCCAGCTCCTCGGCGAACTCGCGCCTGGCGCCGGCGAGCGGGTCCTCGCCCTCGTCCAGCTCGCCCTTGGGGATCGTCCACGCGCCCTCGTCCTTGCGCGCCCAGAACGGCCCGCCCATGTGGCCGAGCAGGACCTCGAGCGTCCCCTCGCGGTCCCGGAACAGCAGCAGCCCCGCCGACGTCACCATCGCGGCGAGTGTGCCAGCGCGACCCCGCTGTGGCCGCGCCGGACCGGCTAGCGCTCGGCCGCGATGCCCGGCCCCGCGCCCGGGTCCTCGCCGTCGGGCGTCTCCGACTCGGGGTCGCGCACGGGCTCCGTGGTGTCCTCCTCGTCGGGCTCGCCGTAGCCGATGCTCGCCAGGTCGGACTCGGCCTCCGCGGTGAAGGCGTCCGCCAGCGGGTCGCCCGTGCCGTCGTCGTGGGAGGCATTGCGGATGAGGTCCTGCTCGGCCAGCTCGAAGCCCTCGGCCTCGCCCTCGCCCGCCTCGACGAGCGGGCGCTCCGCCGGGTCCAGCCCGTCGTCGACCGGCTCGCCGCCGATCCGCGCCGCCTCGGCGGCCGCGGCCTGCTCCTCGCGCGTGGCGAAGTCGTCGTCGCGCTCCATCGTCTGGGCTCCTTTTCGGGGGAAGCCCTGTTGCTACCCGCGATCCGTCCCCTCGGACCCCCGGGAGGGCGAGCCGAATCGCCCGGGGCGGGCCGACTTATCCATCCATGCCACGGACAACTCGGCCCACTCCCTCCGGAGCCGCCCCCCAAACCGAGGTGGGCCGACCTATCCATCCATGCCGAGGGCAACTCGGCCCACTCCCTCCGGAGCCGCCCCCCAGACCGAGGTGGGCCGACCTATCCATCCATGCCAAGGACAACTCGGCCCACCCCGGCCGAACCGCCCTCCGACCGCGGTGCTCCTACGCTCCGCGCCCCTGCGGGAGCCCTGCGCCGTCGCGCTGGAAGGCCTCGAGCAGCGCGTTCTCGCGCGCGACGCGCGAGGCGCAGTCCTCCAGCTCGCGGAACATCTGCTTCAGGCCGCGCAGGTTGGGCGGCGGGTACGCGGCGACCTCCTCGGCCAGCGCGATCGCCGTCGCCTCCGCCGCGGCGGCGGGCACGGTGGCGTGGACCAGCCCCATGTCGAACGCCTCGGTGGCCCCCACGACGCGGCCGGTGAACACGAGCTCCTTGGCGCGCGCCATGCCGACCAGCGGCGTCAGCCGGGCGGGCCCGATCGGCACGCCGAGCCGCGCGCCCGCCCAGGCGAGCTTCAGGTTCTCACCCGCGATGCGCAGGTCACAGCCGGCCACGAGCTCGGCGCCTCCCCCGACGCAGTGCCCGACGCACACGGCCACCGTCGGGGCGGGGAACGCCTCCAGCGTGGCGTAGAAGCGCAGGAAGGCCTGCATGCGCGCCATGCCCCCCTCCCGGTCCAGCGACTCGGTCACGTCGACGCCCGCGCACAGCGCCTCCTCCGACGTCGTGGAGAACACCAGCACGCGCAGCGCGGGATCGCCGGCCAGGTCGTCCATCGCGTCGAGCAGGTCGTGGAGCAGCTCCGTGCTCAGCGCGTTGCGCCGCTTGGGCCGGTCGAGGCGCAGCACCTCGACGCCCTCTCCCGCCGTCGTCCGCTGAAGGCCTGTCATCCCCGTATAGAATCCGAAACCGTGGCGCGCCGCCTACACGTCAGCCTGCTCATCGCCGTGACCGCGCTGCTCGTGGCCGCCGCGCCCGTCCTCGCGCACGACGGCGGCGAGGGCTGGTACGGCGAGACCGACGACAAGATCGTCACCAACGCGGGCTTCCTGGTGATCCTGTTCTTCCCCCTGTTCGTCTTCCTCATGTCGCTGCTGCAGGCGAGCCTGGAGAAGCGCAAGGATCGCCGCAAGGCCGCCGCGAAGGCCCGCGCCGCCGCCGGGCCCGACGGCAGCGGCGGCTGGTAGCGCGGCTGCGGCCCGGGGCCCGGGGCGTGAGCGACGAGGTCCGCTACGAGCGCCGCGGCGCCGCCGCGATCCTCACCATCGACCGCCCCCACCGCCGAAACGCGATCGACGGCCCGACGGCCGACCGTCTGCAGGAGTGCTACGAGCGCTTCGAGGCCGACGACAGCGCGTTCGTCCTGGTCGTCACGGGCGGGGGCGGCCTGAGCTTCTGCGCCGGCGCCGACCTTAAGGACCTGCGCTCGCTCGGCTCGCGGCTGGAGGACTCGGCCGGGCCGCTGGGCTTCACCCGCCTCACGCCTAGCAAGCCCACGATCGCCGCGATCGACGGCTGGTGCCTGGCCGGCGGCCTGGAGCTCGCGCTGTGGGCCGATCTGCGGATCGCCACCGCCGGATCGACGTTCGGCTGCGCCGAGCGCCGCTGGGGCGTGCCGCTGCTGGACGGCGGCACCCAGCGCCTGCCGCGCATCGTCGGTCTGGGCCGCGCGCTGGACCTGATCCTCACCGGCCGGATGGTGGACTCCGCGGAGGCGCTGGCCATGGGGATGATCACCGAGATGGTTCCCGCCGGCATGCACCTGCAGCGCGCGCTGCAGCTCGCCGAGGAGCTGGCCCGCCTCCCGCAGCCGGCGCTGCGCGTCGACCGCCTGGCGGCCATCGCGGGCCTCGGCCTGCCGCTCGCGGACGGGCTCGCGCTGGAGGCCGGCGGCGCCGCCGAGACGTACGCGGGGGCGCTGCGCGGCGCCGAGCGCTTCGCCGGCGGCGAGGGCCGCGGCGGAGCCGAAGCCTGACGCGATCACCCGCGGGGTAGAGCGCGCTCGATGCTTCGCCTCGTGCAGGCCCACCGTCCCGGTCCGGTCGCGCTCGGGCTGCTCGCGCTGGCGGCGGTCGCCGTCGGGATCGCGGGCTTCGAGCACGCGCGGCTGTTTCACCGCGGCTACGCGCACGTGGAGGTCGTCGGCCCGCTGTTCCTGCTGGATGCGATCGGGTCCACGGTGGTGATCGGACTGCTGATCTTCGACCGCGTGGCGCTGTTCGTGGCGGGGACGCTGTCGCTGTGCATCCCGTCGGTGATCTCGATCGTGCTGTCGCACTCGTCCACCGGGTTCCTGGGCTTTCGCGAGGGGGGCTACGACGCGGCGGCGACGCTCATCCTCGCCGCCGAGGCGGTGGCCGTCGTGCTCGCCGTGCTGGGCGCCGCGGCGACCGCGTCGGGCGGCGCGCGCCCGGCCCGGGCACCGTCGTGAGCGCGGTCCGCGGCGCGCTGGCGGCGGTCGTCGTCGTGGTGATGGGAGCGGCGATCGCGGGGATCGGCATGGGCTCGCCGCCGGCGGACCGCACGCCCCCGCCCACCGGCGCGGCGCTCGCGGCGTCCCAGGAGCGGGTCATGGACGGCGGCGCGCGTGTCCGGCGCGGGCGGGCGCTGTTCGAAGACGAGGGCTGCGACCGCTGCCACGCGATCGCCGCCATCGGCGCGGACGGCCGGCTCGGCCCGCGGCTGGACCGCCTGGACGAGGACGCGGAGGACGTCGTGGAGAGCATCGAGGACCCGCGCGACGACACCGCCGACGGCTTCGCCGAGGAGCTCATGCCCACGGACTACGCCGAGCGGATGAGCCCGGGCGAGATCCGCGCGGTCGCGGCGCTCGTTGCCGCCGCCTCCGGCCTGGAGGCCGAGGAGGAACGGGAGGGCGAGGACGACGGCGGCGACTCCGGACGCGGCCGGGGCCGCAACCGGGGAGACGGAGGCGGCGAGTGAACACGGCCGGGCGGCGGGCGGCGCGGCGCGCTATAGGGTGCTTCCAGCGATAAACCGAAGAGGAGATCGATGACGTACTTCGTGACCGGCGCGACGGGTTTCATCGGGCGCCACCTGGTCGAGCACCTGCTCGAGCGCGACGGCGACATCCACGTGCTCGTGCGCGAGGGCTCGCAGGACCGCCTGGACGCCCTCAACGAGCGCTGGGGAGCCCCGGAGGGCCGGATCCACAAGGTCGTGGGCGACATCCAGGAGCCGAACCTCGGTCTCTCCGACGACCGGATCGCGGAGCTGAAGGGCAACGTCGAGCACTTCTTCCACCTCGCGGCGATGTACGACATGACCGCCGACGACGAGGTCAACGAGGCCCTCAACGTCCAGGGCACGCGCAACGCGGTGCAGCTCGCCAACGCGCTGGAGGCCGGCCACCTGCACCACGTCTCGTCGGTCGCCGCCGCGGGTGAGCACCGCGGCCTGTTCCGCGAGGACATGTTCGACGAGGGCCAGAAGCTGCCCTCCGCCTACCACCGCACGAAGTTCGAGTCCGAGAAGATCGCCCGCGAGGAGTCCAAGGTCCCGTGGCGCGTCTACCGCCCCGCCCTCGTCGTCGGCCACTCCGAGACCGGCGAGATGGACAAGATCGACGGGCCGTACTACTTCTTCAAGGCGATCCAGAAGGTCCGTCACGTGCTGCCCGAGTGGGTGCCGCTCGTCGGCCCGGAGCTGGGCTACACGAACATCGTGCCCGTGGACTTCGTGGCCGCGGCGCTGGACCACATCGCGCATGAGCCCGGCCTCGACGGCCAGGCGTTCCACCTCACCAACCCGCGCGCCATGCGCGTGGGCGAGTCGCTGAACACCTTCGCCCGCGCCGCCCACGCCCCGCAGCTCGCGCTGCGCATCGACAAGCGGCTGACCGACGCGCTGCCCAAGGGCGCGCTCTCGATGGCGCTCAAGCTGCCGGCGCTGAAGGGCGTGCGCCGCTCGGTGCTGGCCGACTTCGGCGTGCCCGAGGAGATCCTCGAGCACATGGCGCTGCGCCCGCAGTTCGACACCCGCGACACCGAGCGCGCGCTGGCGGGCTCGGGCATCGAGGTCCCGCCGCTGGAGGACTACGCCCAGAAGCTGTGGGACTACTGGGAGCGCAACCTGGACCCCGACCTGTTCAAGGACCGCTCGTTCGAGCACGCGGTCAACGGGCGCACCGTGCTGATCACCGGCGCGTCGAGCGGGATCGGCCGGGCGACCGCGCTGAAGGTCGCGGCCGCGGGCGGGATCCCGCTGCTCGTCGCGCGCAACGAGGAGAAGCTCCAGGACACCAAGGACGAGATCGAGGCGGCGGGCGGCAGCGCGCACATCTACAGCGCCGACCTGTCGGACACCGACGGGATCGACGACCTGGTGCGGCGCGTGCTGGCCGACCACGCCGCGGTGGACATGCTCGTCAACAACGCGGGCCGGTCGATCCGGCGCTCCATCAAGCTCAGCCACGACCGCTTCCACGACTTCGAGCGCACCATGCAGCTGAACTACTTCGGCGCGATCAAGCTCACGATGGCGCTGCTGCCGCACATGGCCGAGCGCCGCTTCGGCCACGTGGTCAACGTCAGCTCGATCGGCGCGCAGACCAACCCGCCGCGCTTCAGCGCCTACGTCGCCTCCAAGGCGGCGCTGGACGCCTGGACGCGCGTGGTCTCCTCCGAGGTCATCGGCGACAACGTGACGTTCACGACGATCCACATGCCGCTCGTGCGCACGCCGATGATCGCCCCGACGAAGATCTACGACGCGTTCCCGACGATC
Source organism: uncultured Solirubrobacterales bacterium (assembly GCA_963825515.1). Taxonomy (GTDB): domain Bacteria; phylum Actinomycetota; class Thermoleophilia; order Solirubrobacterales; family Solirubrobacteraceae; genus CADCVQ01. The sequence goes on from CAWGTI010000001.1 coordinate 685,153, forward strand.
AGCCCCGACGAGGCCGCCGACCTCATCTGCGAGGCGATGCGCGCCAAGCCCAAGTCGATCAACACGAAGCTGGGGACGTTCGGCGAGGTGAGCTACGCGCTGGCCCCCAAGGCCATCGACCAGGTCCTGCACATGGCCTACAAGGTCTTTCCGGACTCCGCCGCCTCCAAGGGCGAGAAGGACCCGTCCGAGAAGGCATCCATGGAGCAGATCGCGATGGCGAACATCATGAAGGGCGTGCACTGGTAGCGGACGCGGCGGCGCTCCGCGCCGACGCGAGGCGATCTGCACGCGTTGCGCTCGACCTGGAAGATCTGCGATGAAGAACTATCTCGTCATCTGCGAATGCGCCGAAGACGGCGGTTGGGGTGCCCACAGCCCTGACGTGGAGGGCGTATTCGCGCTGGGAACGACGCGCGAGGAGACCGAGGTCCGTATGGCCGAGGCTCTGGCCGCCCACTTGGCGTACCTGCGCGATCAGGGGCGGCCCACGCCCGACCCGCACACCGACGCCGGTCACGTCGCAGCCTGACCTGGCGTCACATCGAACGGGAGCGAGTGCGCTCGCGCCGAGAAGGGGGCGGCCAAACCTCTCGGGCGACCAAGGACCGCCGGCTTACGCCTTCGCAATGCGCCAGGAGGGGCGCTCTGACGACGACCGGCGCTGGCCCGGAATTAGCCGTCTAGGTTGAGCGGATGCCCGCCGACCGCAAGCAGATCGTCCGCGACAGCTATACCGCATTCGAGGCCGGAGACCGGAGCTTCTTCGAGCATCGCCTGGGCAATGACTTCCTATTCTCCGCTCCTCCAGACCCGAAGCTCGACCGCGAGGGCTACTTCGAGCGGTGCTGGCCCGGGGCAGGACGTGAGCAGGATTTCGATTTCGTCCGGCTGATCGAGTCGGGCAATGAGGTGGTCGTCACCTACGAAAGCAACGCCTCCGGCGGGGGGAGAGGCCGGAACACCGAAGTGTTCACGTTCAACGACGCGGACAAGATCATCCGCACGGAGGTCTACTTCGGCTGGGACCTGGAGTAGACACCGAACGGCCACCACTGGCTTCGCGCGAGAAGCGAACTCTGCCACTCCCGCTCAGCACCCCGTCATCGGCGTCAGAGCGCTCGCCTCGTAGTCGGCTGGGGAGAGCTGGCCGAGGTGCAGTGGCGGCGTTGGCGGTTGTAGAAGATCTCGATGCAGCCGAAGACCTCGAGGCGCAGCTCGGCCTTGGTCGGCCAGCTGCGCCGGTGGATGAGTTCCTTCTTGATGGTGGCGACGTCCACCCGGCTCAGGCAAGGGGAACCAGGCGCGTCGCAGCGGCCTTCCATGTGGCCACCACGGCGCTGCCGGGCTCGAGGTGCAGGTCGGCGATCGCGGTGGTGGTCACCTCGGCCGTGAGGGCCTCGGCGCCGGTGAGGCCGAGGCGCACGCGCCCGCCGATGGTGGTGACCGACCGCACGGTGGCCTCCAGGTGGTTCTGCGCCGAGCGCGGCGTAGCTCGGCCGGCGGGCTCGATGGTGATCTCCCACGGGAACACCGTCGCGGCGACGGGGCCCTCCGCGCGGTCGGTGCTGCGGATCCGGTGACCGTCGGCGAGGGTGACGAGCGTCGTGCCGTCCGGCGCCGGCGCGGCGCTGCCGTGCAGGACGACGGCGCCGGTGAAGTCGGCGACGAACGCGCTGGCCGGGCGCGCGGCGAGCTCGCTGGGGCTGCCCTGCTGGACGACCCGGCCTCCGTCGATGACGGCCACCTCGTCGCCGAGGATCGCCGCCTCGGTGAAGTCGTGGGTGACGAGGATGGTGGGGACCTCGGTGGTGCTCAGGACCTCGGCCAGCTGGCGCTGGGCGGCGGCCCGGGTGCGGCTGTCCAGCGCGGAGAGCGGCTCGTCGAGGAGCAGCACGTCGGGCCGGCGCGCGAGCGCGCGGGCCAGCGCGACCCGCTGGCGCTCGCCGCCCGACAGCGTGGCGGGGCGGGCGTCGGCGAGGTCCTTCAGGCCGAAGCGCTCCAGCCAGTCGCGGGCCTCCGACCGGCGCGCGGCGCGGGGCCGGTCGCGCAGGGCGTAGGCGACGTTCTGCCAGGCCCGCTGGTGGGGAAACAGCGCGTAGTCCTGGAACACGTAGCCGCAGCGGCGCTCCTCGGGGTGGCGGTCGACGTCGCGGGCGGTGTCCAGCCACACCTGATCCCCGCTCGTCACCCGGCCGCTGGCGGGGCGCAGCAGCCCGGCGGCGATGCGCAGCGTGGAGCTCTTCCCCGCTCCCGACGGCCCGGCGAGCGCCAGGCAGCGCCCCGGCGCGACGTCCAGGTCGACCTCCAGGCGCAGCGCGCCGAGGTCGGCGACGGCCTCAACGCGCAAGGACACGGGCGGGCGAGGCGTGGGTGGCGAGCTTGACGGTCAGCAGGATGGCGCCCGACACGGCGACGAGCACGGCCGAGAGCCCCAGGGCCGCGGTGAAGTCCGTGGCGAAGCGCTCGTAGATCGCCAGCGGCACGGTCTGGGTCACGCCGCGGAAGGAGCCGGCGAACATCAGCGTCGCGCCGAACTCGCCCAGCGCGCGGCCCCAGGCCAGCGCCAGGCCGGCGATCAGCCCGGGCAGCGCCGCCGGGATCGCCACGCGCAGGAACGTCGTGGCCTCCCCCGCCCCGAGGGTGCGCGACGCGTCCAGCCAGGTCCGGTCCAGGGCGCCGAACGCGGCCTCCGCCTGGCGCAGGTAGAAGGGCGCGGCGACGAACGTCAGGGCCAGCACCACGCTGGCGGTGGTCAGGACGACGCGGACGCCGGCGTCGTCGAGCGCCTGGCCGAAGAGCCCGTTGGGGCCCAGCGCCGCGAGCAGGCCGATGCCCGCCACCGCGGGAGGCAGGACGAGCGGCAGCTCGATGAGCGTGATGAGCAGGCTGCGCCCGGGGAAGTCGCGGGTCGCCAGCAGGTACGCGGCGGGCGTGCCGACGAGCACGATGATCGCGACGGCCAGGCCGCTGGTCCACAGGCTCAGGGTCAGCGCGTCCACCGCCGCCGGGTCGTCGAGGCTCGCGAGCAGCTCGCCCGGGCCGGTGTCGACGAAGATCGCGACGATCGGCAGCGTCAGGAACGTCAGCGCCAGCGCGAGCGCGACGCCCAGCACCGGGGGAAACCAGCGCGCCTGGCTCACCGGGCCGCCGGGGTGCCGAACCCGTTCTCCCTCAGGGCTCGGGCGCCCGGGCCCTCCAACAGCCCGGCGACGAACTCCCGGCCCGCGGCACGGTTCGGGGCGCCCCTGACGATCGCCACGCCGTACTCGACGGTCGGCTTGAGCGCGGCGGGCAGTTCGATCGCGTCGAGCCTGCCGCCCGCGCCCTGGACGTCGGAGCGATACACGAACCCGGCGTCGACGGCGCCCTGCGTGAGCTTGCCGACGATCCCGCCGACGTCGGGCTCCCGCGACCGGACACGCCGGAGGATCGCCTCCGATTGCGCGGCGGGGAGCGCGTCGAGCACCGTGCGCGTGTAGTCGCCGACCGGGACGCCGTCGGCGCCCATCGCGATCGTCACCCCATCGCCGGCCAGGTCCGAGATCGACGCGATCGCATCGCGGCCCGCCGGGACGGCGAGCACCAGCTCGTTCGTGGCGAAGCGCACCGGCCGCTCGACCAGCCCGTCCCGGTGCAGCTGATCGGGGAGCTTGGTGTTGGCGGCGGCGAAGACGTCGGGCTTGATGCCCTGGCGGATCTGGGCGGCGAGCTCGTCCGAGCCGGCGAACGAGAGCCGCACGTCCGCCCCGGCGAACCGCTCGCCGTAGCTCGTCAGCGCCCGCTTGAGCGACGCGGCCGCCGAGACGATGACCTCACCGGAGCCGCCGTCGGTCTCGTCGTCCGAGCCGCACCCCGTGAGCGCGAGCGCCAGCGTCACCGCGAGCACGGCGAGGCGGCACGTCACCGGGCCGCTCCGGTGTCGGCCAGGTCGTAGGCGGGCAGGGTGCCGGCGCGGTCGCGGAAGGACGCACCCTGAAGGAGGTCCAGCAGCGCGCGGATGCCCGCCAGCTGCGTCCAGGCGTCCGGCACCCACAGCTCGACGTCGTGGACCTCCAGCGCGCAGAAGTCCAGGCCAAGTGCGACGGCGACCGGCTCGATGGTGACCGCCGCGCCGCGGTGCTCGAGCGCCGCGCGGGCCGCTTCGATGTGTCCGCCCTCCGTGCGGCCGGGCCGGACGCGCGGGGCGCCGAGCCGGCGCGCCGCCCGCACGACGGCCTGCTGGCAGGCGGCGGTGCGGTCGCGCTGCACGAGCAGCCCGGCCTCGTCGCTCAGCAGCGCCTCCAGGCTCGGCCGCGCCAGCCCCGCGTGCGTGGCGATCCCCGAGCGCCAGCGGGCGACGTGCCAGCGCTGCAGACCGCTTCGGCCCCGCAGCGAGCGGGCCGGGCCGTGGACGAGCACGGCGTGGCAGCGGCCGGCGTCCAGCGCGTCCAGCGCCTGGCCCGTGGTCGCCGGCACGGCGACGACGCGAGCGTCCCCGGAGCGGTCGAGCAGCCCCTCGGCGATGCCCAGCACCGGGTCACAGCCGGCGACCACCGCGCCCGCGGGCTGCGCTGCGGTGAACCGCCGCAGCCCACCCTCGAGCACGACGCCGTCGGCGGGCGCACCGGCCGAGGTCAGAGCGCTGGCGCCGTCGACGGTCCGCGCGACGAGCGCCTCGCCCACCCGCGCGACGCGCACCAGCGTCCCGTCGCTCAGGCTCCCGCCCAGGACCGGGATCGGGTCGGGCGTCGCATCCCGCGTCCCGTCGTCGAACAGGCGCTCGACGGTCGTGTCCAGCTGCCGAGCGAGCCGCAGCGCCGCGTCGGCGGCCGGCATGTGCCGGCCGCGCTCCAGTGCGCCGATCAGGGCCCGGCTGACCCCGGCCCTGTCGGCGAGGTCACCCTGGGTCAGGCCGACCGCGAGGCGCCGCTCGCGCAGGCGGCGCCCCAGGTCCTCCATCCCGTCCATGCGCGGATTCTAGCTAGAGGCGAGGATCCTGTCACCCCAGCGGAGGCGTCGTAGCGAGCCGTCGTCGTGCCTGGGCGTGCCGCTGGACGGGGACGGTGCGATCGGCACCGCCCAGCGAAGCGGGTGGTGGGACCCGGCCCAGCGGCACAGTCCAGGCGCGTCGAGGGCCGCTAGGACTTGATGAAGGGCGTGACCGCGTCGAGGATCTCCTTCATCTCCGACGCCTTGTCGAACGCCACCGGCGCCGGCGCACGGCCGCGCACCAGGCGGATGAGCGCGGCGTGGCGCGCCTCGATCTGGACGATGCCGCCGGCGGCCGCGAGGACCTCGGTGGACTCGATGGCCGGGGCGGCGCCGTTGTAGGCGCTGACGCCGGTGTCCTCGAGCGTGTTGGCGGTCTTCAGGAACGCGCTGCGGCTGTCGAACGCCGCTCCGAAGTCGAACGTCGGCTGCGCGACGGGCTTGCCGCCGAGCTTCTCGACGGTGGCCTTCAGCGCATCGACGTGCTCGTTCTCGTTGTCGCGGATCTCCTTGGCCAGGCGCATCTCGTCGCTGCTCAGACCGCTGACCTCCTTGATCCCCGTCTCGTAGAAGGCCGCCTCGAGGTACTCGAGGGTGAGCGCGTAGTTCAGGATGGCGACGTCGCCGCCCTCCTGCGCGAGCGCCCGGGTGACGAACGGCGTCACCATCGTGGCGCCGTACGTGGCGCCCGCGGCGAGCGTGGCCCGCAGCAGGAACGTCTGGCGCGTGGTGCCATGGACCTTCACGGTGGCCAGCTCGGGCACCGCCAGTTGCGATGAGTTCATGAGGTATCTCCGGCTTTCTCTGGAAGTTGGATTCAGCTGGCGATGAACGGCTGGACGGCCTTGAGGACCGCGTCCATGTCCATCGACTTGGCGAAGGCGCCGTCGGGGATAGAGCCCTCGAGCTGGCCGTCGCCCATGAAGCCGCGGCCGATGAGCTGGTTGAGCGCCGCGGCATGCCGGGCCTCGACGGTGTGGATGGCCAGCGCGGCGGCGAGGATCTCCTTGCTCATGATGTTGCCCGCCTCGCCGAGGTAGGCGGCGGCGCCGAGGTTCTCGACCGTGGCGGCCGTCGCCAGGATCATCTTGGGCCCGCCGCTGATGACGTCCTCGAACTTCGTCATGGGCTTGGCCGCAGCCTTGCCGCCGAGCTTCTCCACCGTCGCCTTGAGCGCGTCGACGTGCTCCTGCTCGGACTCGCCGAACTTCTTGGCGATGTCCTGCGTGGCCTTGTCCTTGATCACGCCGCTGGCGATCACCTGCGCGTAGAACTCCGCCTCGAGGTACTCGAGCGTCAGCGCGTAGTTGACGATCTTCAGATCGCCCTCGGCGCTCCCGCGCGACTCCTGCCGCGTCGTCTCCGACGCGCTCCCGCCGCCGGTCTTGTCGTCGTCGTCGTCGCCGCAGGCGGCCAGGAACACGGAGAACGCGCTCACCGCGCCGGCGCCGCCCATCATCTTGAAGAAGCGCTTGCGTGAGGACGGGTCGTCCGCGAGCTCGCGCAGTGCCGAGTCGGTCACTGGATTTCCTCTCAGTAGTGGTTCGTACCCGTGCCTAGCGTGCGGCGGCGCGGAGCAGATCAGGCGGCGGGCGCGTTGGCGCTCGTGCGGTCGGCCCGGGAGGCGTGCTCAGCCCGCCTCGAGCGGAGCCTCGGCGGCCAGCGCGGCATGGCGCTGCATCAGCTCGCGCTGGACCGAGCGCGGCGGGTCGCCCGGCGTGCGCTTGGCCCAGATGCCGTCGCCGCACAGCTCCCAGGCACCGGTGTCGTCGGCCAGCGAGCGCTCCACCACGTCGAGCAGCTGCTCGCGCAGCGCCGGGTCCTCGATGGGCGCGATCAGCTCGACGCGGGTGTCCAGGTTGCGCGGCATGAGATCGGCCGAGCCGATCAGCACCCGCACCTCGTCGCCGCGCGTGAACGTGAGGATCCGGCTGTGCTCCAGGAAGCGCCCGAGCACGCTGACCACGCGGATGTTCTCCGACACGCCCTCCACCCCGGGCCGCAGGCAGCAGATCCCGCGCACGTTGAGGTCCACGCGGACGCCCGCCTGCGAGGCCCGGTACAGCGCGCGAATGCAGCGCCGGTCGACCAGGGAGTTGAGCTTCAGCGCGATGCGGGCGGCCTCGCCGCGCTCGTGCGCGGCGACCGTGCGCTCGATCTCCTCGATGATCCCGTCGCGCATCCCGGTGGGCGCGACGAGCACCTTGCGGTGACCGGTCGGGCGGGCCAGGCCGGTGAGGAAGTTGAACATGTCGGCGACGTCGGCCCCGATCTCGTCGTCGCAGGTGAACAGCCCGACGTCGGTGTACAGGCGGGCGGTCGTCGCGTGGTAGTTGCCGGTCCCGATGTGCACGTAGTGGCGCACGCCGTCGCCCTCGCGGCGCACGACCAGGATGCACTTGGCGTGCGTCTTCAGGGCGGGGTGGCCGTAGACGACGTGCACCCCGGCCTCCTCCAGCGCGCGCGCCCACGTGATGTTGGCCCGCTCGTCGAAGCGCGCCTTGAGCTCGACCAGGCACACCGCCTGCTTGCCGCGCTCGGTGGCGCGGATCAGGGCGGGGATGAGCGGGGAGTCGTCGGACGTGCGGTACACGGTCTGCTTGATCGCCAGCACGTCGGGGTCCGCGACGGCCTGCTCGACGAAGCGCTCGACCGACGTGGCGAACGAGTCGTAGGGGTGGTGCACCAGGATGTCCCCGCGGCGCATCTCCTCGAGGATGTCGGGCGCCTGCTCGTCGCCCTGCAGCCGCGGCGGCGTCACCGGCGTCCACGGCGGGTCGCGCAGCTCGCCGAAGCCGGGCAGCTTGTAGATCTGCCACAGGTCGCCGCCGTCCAGCAGGCCGTCGACGTCGTAGACCTGGCGGTCGTCGACGGCCAGCGCGGAGGTGAGCTGGGCGCGCAGCTCGTCGCCGGTGCCCGCGCTGACCTCCAGGCGCACGGCCTCGCCGAAGCGCCGGCGGCGCAGCTCGGCCTCGACGGCCTGCAGGAGGTCGTCGGCCTCGTCGGAGATCTCGAAGTCGGCGTCGCGGGTCACCCGGAAGAACCCGTGCTCGAGGATCTCCATGCCCGGGAACAGGTCGGGCAGGTGCACGGCGATGACCTCCTCCATCGGCACGAAGGCCAGCGCGTCGTCGTGCAGGGCGATGAAGCGCGGCAGCATCTCCTTGGGCACCTTCACCCGGGCGAAGGCACGGATGTCGTTGACCGGGTCGTGCAGCAGCACGGCCAGCGACAGCGAGAGGTTGGAGATGTAGGGGAACGGACGGCCGTGGCCGACCGCCAGCGGCGTGAGGACCGGGAAGATCTGGCGGCGGAAGCGGTCGTCCAGCGCCTCGCGCTGCTCGTCGGTGACCTCGTCGAGTCCCAGGATGCGGACCCCGTGCTCGGCCAGCGCCGGCAACAGCTCCTTCGCGAGCGTGTGCTCCAGCCGGTCCTGCTGGGCCAGGACGCGTTCGCGGATGGCGTCGATGGTCTGAGACGGCGTGAGGCCGTCGGCCCCGGGGTCGGTGAGGCCGGCGTCGAGCTGGTCGTGCACCCCGGCCACCCGGATCATGAAGAACTCGTCGAGGTTCGTCGTCCAGATGGCCGCCATCTTCAGGCGCTCCATCAGCCGCTCGGCGGGATCCTCGGCGAGGTGCAGCACGCGGTCGTTGAAGTCCAGCCACGACAGCTCGCGGTTGAAGTACAGCTCCGTGCGGTGGAGGTCGTCGCCGGGGTCGGGCGCCTCGGCCTCCGCCGGCGGCGGAGCCTCAGTCGTCAGCGTGTCGGGGTCCGTGGTGCTCATCGGGATCGGGGCCCCCTTCAGGGTACGCCTCCCCCGGCGCGGAGTGCAGCCCATTCGCGCAGCGCGCCAGATCCTCCAGCACGACGCCCTCGCGCAGCCCGCCGTCGGCCAGCAGCAGCGGCGCCCTGAGCGCGCGCGAGGCCGCGTCCAGCAGGAGGATCCCGGCCGGCAGCAGGCGCGCGCGCTCGGGATGCAGGCCCAGGCGCAGCGCGACCTCGACGGCGGGATGGCTGGTGAGCGCCGTGAGGCCGCGGGCCAGGGACTCGCGCTCCAGCACGGCCCCGACCAGCCGGCGCAGCGAGGTCGCGCTGCCGCCCACCGCGAAGGCCGCCGCCGGGCGGGGCGCCTCGACGGCGGCGAACGTGTGCGCCAGGGTGCGCCGCACCGCCGTGAGCTCGGCCACGGTGGGCGGGTCGGACGGCAGCCCCGACCGCGTCACGGTGCTGGACCCGACGGGCAGCGAGGCCGACCACGTCACCCCGCCCGCCAGCGTGCCGGCGACGAGCTCGGTGGAGCCGCCGCCCACGTCCACCACGCCGACCTGCCCCGTGGGCGCGACGAGGAGCGTCCCCACCGCGCCGGCGAAGGCCAGCCGCGCCTCCTCCTCGGCGTTGAGCACCGTGACCGCGATCCCGCATATCGCGCGCACCGCGTCGGTGACCGCGTCGCCGTTGGGCGCGCGGCGGATCGCGGCCGTGGCCACCACCCGCACCGAGTCCACGCCGAGCTGGCGCGCGAGGTCCACCTGCCGGGTCACGACGATCGCCACCTCGTCGACCTTCTCCGGCGGGATGCTGCCGTCGGGGTCGCACGCCGCGTCCAGCCGGGTGAAGGCGCGCTCGGCGAGGATCTCGCGCAGGCGCGGGGCGCCCTCCCCGGCATCCGCGGCGTCCTCGGCGACGAGCAGCCGAGTGGTGTTCGAGCCGATGTCGATGCAGGCGCAGCGCGGCACGGTGGACCGTCGATCTTCGCAGCGACTGGGATGATCACGAGGTGAGCTCGCAGACTCCGGCGATCCTCGTGCGCGACCTGCACAAGTCCTTCGGCGATGTCCAGGCGGTGCGCGGCATCGACTTCGAGGTCGCCCGCGGCGAGGTCTTCGGGCTGCTCGGTCCCAACGGCGCGGGCAAGACGACGACCGTGGAGGTGCTCGAGGGCTACCGCGAGCGTACGAGTGGGATCGTGTCGGTCCTCGGCTACGACCCCGCCGCGCGGCCGCGGGCGCTGCGCGAGCGCGTGGGCATCGTCCTGCAGAGCGGCGCGGTGTACCGGCACGTCACCGTCCGCGAGGTGCTGATCCACTGGGCGGGCTTCTATCCCCACCCGCGCGACGTCGACGAGGTCCTGGGACTGGCCGGCCTGGGCGAGAGCCAGGACGTGCGCGTGCGACGGCTCTCGGGCGGCCAGGCGCGGCGGCTGGACTTCGCACTCGCGCTGGTGGGCGATCCCGAGCTGATCTTCCTCGACGAGCCGACGACCGGCTTCGACCCGGCGGCCCGGCGGTCGGCGTGGGAGACGATCCGCGCCCTCGCCGACCTGGGCAAGACCGTGCTGCTGACCACGCACTACCTCGACGAGGCCCAGGCGCTGTGCGACCGGGTGGCGATCATGAAGGACGGGCGGATCCTCGCTGTCGGCGCGCCCGCCGAGCTGGGCGTGGGGACGTCCTCGCGCTACCGCGTGAGCTGGCGCGCCGAGGACGGGGAGCTCGTCACGCGCGAGACCGAGGACCCGACCGCCCTGCTGCACCAGCTCACCAGCGCGGCGCTGGCGCGCGGCGTGCCGCTGCGCGACCTGAGCGTGACACGTCCGTCGCTGGAGGACGTCTACCTCGAGCTGACCGCCGAGCCCCACGGCGAGGAGGCCGCCACATGACCGAAGCCCTGGCGCTGACCTGGCGGCAGTACCGCCTGGAGCGCAAGATGTTCTGGCGCAACCCCAGCGCGGCGTTCTTCAACTTCCTGCTGCCGCTGCTGTTCCTGGCCCTGTTCGGAGCGATCCTGTCGGGCAGCCAGACGCAGCTGGACATCATCGTCCCCGGCATCGCGGGCATGGCCGTCATGTCGACGACGTTCTCCGCGCTGGCGATGAACATGGTCTACCTGCGCGAGCAGGGCGTGCTCAAGCGCCTGCGCGGCACCCCGCTGCCCAGCGGCTCCTACCTCGGCGGCCTGGCTGCCAACGCGGTGACCAACACCGCGATCCAGCTCGCGATCGTGATTCTCGCCGGGGCCGCCTTCTTCGGCGTCGGCTGGCCCGAGGACTGGCTCGGGCTCGCGCTGTTCGCGGCGGCGGGCGTCGTGTGCTTTGCGAGCCTGGGCGTCGCGCTGTCGCACGCGATCCCCAACTTCGACTCCGCGCCGGCCTACGTCAACGCGATCTTCCTGCCGGTCATCTTCATCAGCGGCGTCTTCTTCGACGCCGACCAGGCCCCCGCGTTCCTGCGCGACATCGCCCAGGTGCTCCCCCTCACCCACCTCATCGACGGCCTGTCGGGAGCGATGGTCACCGGCGCCTCCCTCGCCGACAACCTCTCCGGCCTCGCCGTGATCCTGGTCTGGGGCGTGGTGGGAACGGTCCTCGCCGTGCGCGGGTTCAGCTGGGAGGCGCGGCGGGGATAGGGTGTGGTGGCGAGGCCCGCCCGGAGCGTAGGCGCGTGGGGCTCGACCGGAGGTGCCCCGCGAAGGTGAACGTCCGTTCCTCCCCGCCCTGGAGGGTGGAAATGGACGTTGACTCCTCGCCACAGATCGAACGTCCGTTACCTCCCGTCATAGCGGGTGGAAATGGACGTTCGGCCGCGGCCAGGCGCATGGAGGCGTGGTGCGGCCCTACGCCACCACGAACTCCGGCGGCGGGGAGCCGCTGACGACGACCGGAACCGCATGCAGCGGGCCGGCCTCCCACTCGGCGCGCAGCAGCGCGTAGACGGCGACGTCGAGCGGGCGGCCGCCGTGGCGGTGGAAGGAGCGCAGGACGCCCTCGCGGCGGAAGCCCAGGCGCTCGAGCGCGCGCTGGGAGCGGCTGTGCTCGACGTTGGCGTAGCCCCCGATGCGCTCCAGGCCGAGCACGGCGAAGCCCAGATGGCACATGAGCGCCTTGGTCTCGGCGTTCGCGCCGGTCCCCCACCAGTCGCGCCCGAGCCAGGTCCCGATCGAAGCGCGGCGGTCGCGGACGGACAGCTCGGAGAGGCCGCTGACCCCGATCGGGCCTGCGTCGATGCGCTCGACGACGAGGTCGAGCTGCTCGCCGGCGGCGCGCTGCGCAGGCAGGCGCTCGAGGTAGGCGCGGGCCTCGCGGACGTGCTCGTACGGTCCCCAGGAGAACCAGCGCGTGACCTCCTCGTCCCGGGCGAGCGCGAACAGCGCGTCAGCATCGTCCGGGCGCGGGATGCGCACGCGCAGCGTGGGCCCGGCGAGCGCGAGGTCGTCCGGGTCGGGGGCGGCCACCATGGTGCGCATCGTCCACCAGCGGGCAGACTGACGGCATGCTGGCGCTGCTCTACGACGTGCACGGGAACCTCCCGGCGCTGGAAGCCGTGCTCGCCGACGCCGCCGCGCGCGGCGCCGACCGCTACCTGATCGGCGGCGACGTGGCCCTGTTCGGGGCGTGGCCGGAGGAGACGGTCGCCCGGCTCAACGAGCTCGAGTCCGCCACGTGGATCCGCGGCAACGGCGAGCGCTGGACGGCGAACCCGCCCGACGCGCCCGCCGGTGAGCCCGTGCGCGGCGCGACCGCCGCCGCGCGCGAGGCGCTGGGCGACGCGCTCGTCGCCGAGCTGGACGCCCTACCGGAGAGCGCCGAGCTCGACCGAGGCCGCGCCTGGCACGGCTCACCGGTCAGCGACGTGCGCTCGTTCTTCCCCGAGCCCGCCGACGACGAGGCCGAGCTGCTGGAAGGAGTCTCCGAGCAGCGGCTGGTCTTCGGGCACACCCACCTGCCGTTCCGCCGCACGCTCGGACGTCCGCGGCATCGAGCTCGTCAACCCCGGCAGCGTCGGGATGCCGTTCGACGGCGACCACCGGGCGGCCTACGCGCTCGTCGCGCCGGGCGGCGAGATCGAGCACCGCCGCGTGGCCTACGACCACGCCGCGAGCGCCGCGGCGCTGCGCGAGCGCTACGCCGGCGAGAGCTGGACCGGGATCCCCGCGGCGCGCATCGAGCAGGCCCGCATCGACGTCGATTGAGCCCGCGGCGCCACCCGCTACCGTTCGTTGCATGAGCAACGTTCTCTTCCTCGACGGCCCGCCCGGCAGGCCGGGCGAGCCCCGGGACCGCCCGTCCGACGCCGAGGCGCTGGACGCCTACTCCCGGGTCGTCACCACGGTGGCGCGCGACCTGGCGCCCTCCGTGGCCAACCTGCGGGTGTTCCGCCGCGTGCGCGGCGGGCGCCGCGTCGCCGGCGGCGGCTCGGCCTTCGTGCTGGCCCCCGACGGCTTCCTCGTCACCTCCGCCCACGTCGTCGAGGGCTCGGGCCCCGAGGGCGAGGCCTCGTTCGTCGACGGGCGCGAGATCGTCTTCCGCGTCGTGGGCAGCGACGCGCTGTCGGACCTCGCCGTGCTGCGCGCCGAGGCGAACGACCTCGTCCCCGCGGTGCTGGGCGACGCGACCGACCTGCGCGTCGGCCAGCTCGTCGTCGCGATCGGCAACCCGCACGGCTACGCGGGCTCGGTGACGGCCGGCGTCGTGTCGGCGCTGGGCCGCTCGCTGCCGGTGCGCTCGGGCAGCGCGCAGCGCGTGGTGGACAACGTCATCCAGACCGATGCCGCCCTGAATCCCGGCAACTCCGGCGGCGCGCTGGTCGACGGTCGCGGCCGGGTCGTGGGCGTCAACACCGCGGTCGCGGGGATCGGGCTAGGGCTCGCGGTGCCCATCAACGCGGCGACGCGGCGCATCATCGCGCTGCTCATGGCCGACGGGCGCGTGCGCCGGGCCTACCTGGGGATCGCGGGCGGCGCGCGGCCGCTCCCGCCGCGAACCGCCGCGCGCCTGGCCCGCGACCGGGCGATCGAGGTCGTCGAGGTGGTCGAGGGCTCCCCCGCCGCGGCCGCCGGCGTGCGGCCGGAGGACCTGCTCGTGGAGATGGACGGCGTGCCGATGCACGGCGTGGACGACCTCCAGCGCCTGATGACCGAGCAGGCGATCGGGCGCGCGGTGACGCTGACCGTGGTGCGCGGTGGGGAGCAGCGCCGCCTGACGATCACCCCGCGCGAGCTCGTCGCCGGCTGAGCGCGCTCACGGCTCGCCGCCGCGGCCCCGAGCCGGGCGGTGCCATCCTGCGCGCGTGGACGAGGACCCCCAGCTCGATCTCGCCGTCGCGCTGGCCCGCGAGGTCCTGCACCGCTCGGGCGCCCTGCGCGTGACCGTCGCGCTGGACCGGGAGGAGCCGGCCGTCGTCGAGTGCGAGCGCCTGCAGGCGATCGTCGTGCGCGACGCCCACTCCGAGCGCGCGCTGCCCCACGACGCCGCGGAGAGCGTCGCGCTGCCGCCGCTCCCGGACATGCGCCAGCTGCCGCCCTTCGCCGTCGATCCTGTCACCGGCGAGGTCACCGGGGTGATCGGCGGCCTGGAGATGCTCGGCCGCGCCGTGCGCGACGTCGCCGGGCTGCTCGGCGAGCGCAGCGTCGTCGCCGCCGAGTACGAGACCACCGACCCCGACATGCCGCTGGGACTCGCGGGCCGCCCCGGCGAGCCCGTCGTGGTCCTGCTCGGCGACAGCGAGTTCGAGCTGGAGGTCTAGGCGCTCAGGCGCTTCATTGAAGGATCGTGGTGGTCAGGGCCACCACGATCCATCAGCGAGGCGGGGATCCCGCCTGCAACGCTCAGGCCACAGGCAGCGCCGCCGGATCCGCCCCGACCGTCGCCCGTGAGTCCGAGCTGCGGATCAGCAGCGACGCAGCGATGATGCCCAGCACGGCGATGCCGGCGCCGGCCCAGAAGGCGCTCTGGAAGCCCTCGGTGAGCGCGTTGGGCAGCCCGGCCGGACTCCCCCCGCCCTCGGCGATGACGTCGGAGGTCCGCGAGTTGGCCACCGCGGCCAGCACCGCCAGACCGAGCGCGCCGCCCACCTGCTGGGCGGTGTTGATCAGACCCGAGGCGAGGCCGGAGTCGGCGTCGGAGATGCCGCTCACCGCTGCGATCGTCACGGGCACGAAGGCGAAGCCCAGCCCCGCCGCGGCGACGATCATCGGTCCCAGCAGGTGCTTCGTGTAGGAGCCGTCCACCGGCACGAACGCGAACCACACCAGGCCGACGGCGACGAGCACGAGCCCCAGGAGGAGCACCGGCTTGTACCCCAGGCGCGTGACCAGCTGCGAGGCGACGCCGGCCGAGAGGATGATCACGATCGCCAGCGGCAGGTAGGACAGCCCGGCCTTCAGCGCGTCGTAGCCCAGGACCTGCTGCATGTACAGCGAGATGAAGAAGAACATCGAGAACAGCGACGCGCCGATCAGCAGGCCGGTGACGTTCGCACCGGTCAGCGTCCGGTTGCGGAAGATCGTGAACGGCATGAGGGGGGCGGCCGAGCGCAGCTCGATGACCACGAACGCCGCGATGAGCGCCACCGACACCGCGAGCAGGCCGAGCGTCTGGGTGGACTCCCAGCCCGCGGAGTTCGCGTCGACCAGCGCGAAGACCAGCAGCGACAGGCCGGCGGTCACCGTGACCGCGCCCGCCGCGTCGAAATGGCGCGTCGCATGGTCGGCGCGGCTCTCCAGCAGCAGCCGCGGGGCGATGATCGCGGCCAGGATGCCGATCGGGACATTGACCCACAGCACCCACTCCCAGCCGAGGTACTCCGTCAACACCCCGCCCAGCAGCACGCCCGCGGCGCCGCCGGACCCGGCGACCGCCCCCCACACGCCCAGCGCCTTGTTGCGCTCGGCGCCCTCCTTGAACGTGTTGGTCACGATCGACAGCGCGGCCGGCGAGACCAGCGCGGCGCCCAGTCCCTGCAGGGCACGCGCCGCGATGAGCTGACCCTCGCTCGTGGCCAGGCCGCCCAGCAGGGAGGCGATCGCGAACAGGATCAGCCCCCAGATGAACAGCCGCCGGCGACCGAGAAGATCGGCCATGCGGCCGCCGAGCAGCAGGAACCCGCCGAAGACCAGCGTGTAGGCGTTGACCACCCAGGCCAGGTTGTCCTGGGAGAACTTCAGATCGCTGCCTATCGAGGGAAGCGCGACGTTGACGATCGCGGCGTCCAGCACGACGACGAACTGCGCGCTGGCGAGGAGGGCGAGCGCGTACCACTTGCGGCGCTCGACGGTCTCTGCATCGGTCACGGGTGGAACTCCTGGGAGGCGGTGGCTAAGATGAGTGCGGATTCCGTTTCACCCCGGCAGCATACGGAAGGGCCATTCCGCTTGTCAACCACCGATTCCCTCCAGCCCGTCGCCCCCTCCCGCCCCCTGCGGGCCGACGCGCGCCGCAACCGCGAGAAGGTCCTCGCCGCGGCCAGCGCCGTCTTCGCGGAGGCCGGCCTGGATGCGCTCATCGAGGACATCGCCCAGCGCGCGGGCCTCGGCGTGGGCACCGTCTACCGGCATTTCCCCACCAAGGACGCGCTCGTCGGCGCGCTGGCCGAGGCCTACTTCGAGCGCATCGCCGACATCGTGGGTGCCGCGGCGGACCGTGAGGGCGACCCCTGGGAGCTCTTCGAGCGGTCCATCTGGGACGGCGCACGGGCCTCGGCCGCGGACGTCTCGATGTGCGAGATCATCGCCCGCGACCCCGGGGTCAAGCAGGCCGCGGCGCGCAGCACCGCGCGCCTGGAGGCCGCGACCGGGCGCCTCATCGCCCGAGCCCAGGCCTCCGGCCAGATGCGCGCCGACGCCCAGGTCACCGACGTCCAGACGATCATGTGCGCGTTCGGCCACGTCGCCGCCGTGCAGCACGCGACCGGTCAGATGGACTGGGAGCGCTACCTCGAGATCATGCTCGACGGCCTGCGGGCCCGGTGAGCCGCTCCCAGGGGCTCCTGGCCGCCCTCTTCGCCGCGACCGGGACGCTGCACTTCGTGCGGCCCGACATCTACGAGGCGATCATGCCCGACTACCTGCCGGCGCACCGCGAGCTCGTGCTGGCCAGCGGAGTCGCCGAGCTGGCCGGTGCCGCCGGCGTGGCCTTCTCCCGGACCCGGCCGGCCGCCGGCTGGTGGCTGATCGCCGTGCTCGTGGCGATCTTCCCGGCCAACGTGAACATGAGCCTGCACGCCGAGCGCTACGCGGTTCCCGAGGCGCTGCTCTGGGCGCGCCTGCCGCTGCAGCCGGCGCTCATCTGGTGGGCGCATCGCGCGACGCGCGGCGGCCGAAGGCGCTGAGCAGGCGTTATGGCGCTTCACGCAACTTTCATCCCCAACTTACCCGCCGTTGAGGTGGAGGGGGAAACTCGTAAGCGGGTTCCCTTCCCCGTCGGCCGGAGACCTCCCCCTTCCGGTCGATTCGCCACCGCCCCGCTGTACCCCCTACGGGTGCGGTGAGCAAGAACCCACGGATTGCGCCACGGACCCAGGCGTGACCGTAAATCGCGAGGGAAGCGGGGCGGGCCGAAGAATCGCCCGCCCCGCTCTCCCCGCGAAATCCGCCTACGCGGCCGGCAGGACCTCGTGGCGCGCCGGCTCGAGCGCGATGTCGAGCACCTCGCCGACCGTCATGACCGGGTGGAAGGTCATGACCTCGCGGACGTCCTCGGGGACGTCGTCGAGGTCGGCGCGGTTGCGCTCGGGCAGGATCACGTCGGTCAGCCCGGCGGCGTGGGCCGCGAGGACCTTCTGCTTCAGCCCGCCGATCGGCAGCACCCGGCCCTGCAGGGTGACCTCGCCGGTCATGCCCACCGTGTGGCGGACCGGGCGGCCGCTCAGCAGCGAGCCGAGCGCCGTGACCATCGCCACGCCCGCGCTGGGCCCGTCCTTGGGGATGGCTCCCGCCGGCACGTGCACGTGGTACTCGCGGTCGTCGAAGGCGTCCTCGTCGATCCCGAGGTCGTCCGCGTGCGCGCGCACGTAGGTCAGCGCGATGCGCGCGGACTCCTTCATGACGTCGCCGAGCTGGCCGGTCAGCGTCAGGCCGCCCTTGCCCTTCATGTCGTTGGCCTCGATGAACAGCACGTCGCCGCCGACGCCGGTCACCGCCAGGCCGGTCGCCACGCCCGGCACCGCCGTGCGCGCCGCCGACTCCTGGAAGACCTTCTGGCGTCCCAGGGCCTCGCGGACCGCGTCGACGTCCACCGCGACGGGCGCGGTGGCCGTGCCCGAGGCGACCTGCGTCGCGGTCTTGCGCAGCACGGTGCCGAGCTCGCGCTCGAGCTGGCGCACGCCCGCCTCGCGGGTGTACTCGGCGACGATCACGCGCAGGACCTCGTCGTCCACGGTGACCTCGTCGTCGTGCAGCCCGTTGCGCTCGCGCTGGCGCGGCCACAGGTAGTCGCGGGCGATCGCCGTCTTCTCGGCCACGGTGTAGCCGTCGAAGCGGATGACCTCCATGCGGTCCAGCAGCGGCCCCGGGATCGTCTCGGCGACGTTCGCGGTGGCGATGAACAGGACCTGGGAGAGGTCGATCTCCACGTCGAGGTAGTGGTCGCGGAACGAGTGGTTCTGCGCGGGGTCCAGGACCTCGAGCAGCGCCGCCGACGGGTCGCCGCGCCAGTCGGCGCCGACCTTGTCGACCTCGTCGAGCATGATCACCGGGTTCATCGTCCCGGCGTCGCGCAGGGCGCGCACCAGGCGGCCCGGCAGGGCGCCGATGTACGTGCGCCGGTGGCCCCGGATCTCGGCCTCGTCGCGGACGCCGCCCAGCGACATGCGGACGAACTCGCGTCCGGTGGCGCGGGCGATCGACTCGCCGATCGAGGTCTTGCCGGTGCCGGGCGGACCGATCAGGGTCAGGATCGCGCCGGCCTTGCGATCGGCCTCGATCCCGCGCTCCTTGCGCAGCTTGCGCACGGCGATGTACTCGGTGATGCGGTCCTTGACGTCCTCCAGGCCGGCGTGGTCGGCGTCGAGCACCTCACGCGCGTGCACGGGGTCGAGCACCTCGTCGGAGAGCTCGCTCCACGGCACCGCCACCAGCCAGTCGAGGTAGGTGCGGATCATCGAGGCCTCGCCGCTGGACTCGCCCATGCGCTCCAGGCGGTCGAGCTCGCGCTCGGCCTGCGTGCGCACGTCGTCGGGCATGCCGGCGTCCTCGATCTTCGCGCGGTAGTCGTCGGCGACGGACTCCTCGTCGTCGCCGAGCTCCCGGCGGATCGACTTCATCTGCTCGCGCAGGAAGTACTCGCGCTGTTGCTTCTGGGCTCCGGACTCCACGTCGTCGCGGATCCGGCGCCGGACCTGCAGCTCGGCCAGCCGCTCGCGCTGGAACTCGAGGGCGAGCTCCAGGCGCTCGGTGACGTCGAGCGTCTCCAGGATGCGGACCTTCTGGTCGAAGGTCAGGTCGGGGGAGTAGCCGGCCGTGTCGGCCAGCGGTCCCGGGTCGACGACGGAGCGCAGGAAGGCCGCGACGCGCTCGTCGGCGCCGCGCTCCTCGAGGATCTCCTCGACGACCGCGCGGTACTCGCGAGCGAGCTCGCGGGTGCGCCCGTCCACCGGGACGGGGTCGGGATGGTCGGTGACCTCGACGCGCAGGGCGCCCGTCGAGTCGGTGTCGGCAGCGCCGGTGATGACGCCGCGGGAAAGGCTCTCGAACGCCGTGCCGCGGCCGCCGCCGGGCAGGCGAATGGTGTCGGCCACCTTCGCGATCGTGCCGACCTTCGCGTACTCGCCCTCAGAGCGAGGAACGAGCAGAACGGTGTCCTCGCCGGTCGCGTCGACCGGGAGGGGAAGGTCCATCGTCGGGAAGATGACGGTGTCGTCCAGGGGGATGACAAGCAGCTTGGGCATGGTCTCCTTTCGTTGCATGCGCAATCATAGCGACCTTACGAAAGGTGAGTGAGTCCCCTCGACTCAAATTTGGCGCGCCCGCGCTGTTCAGATGAGGCGGGGCCGCACCATCCCCCGCCGCTCCAGGAGATCAGCGTAGCCGCGGGCGACGAGACGCTCGTCGGCGATGCCCAGCGCGCTGCGGATGTCCTCGACGCGGTCGCGCTCGACGTCCAGGCCGCCCGGGGACGCCGCGACCGCCTCCAGCTCGACGAAGTCCCCCAGCCCCGCGACCCGGTCGAGGTGGATGCGCACGTTGCGCCACAGCAGCAGGCGGCGGGCCTTCTCGACCACGACCCGCACGCCGAGCGCGTCGGCCAGGGCGTCGCCGAGCGTGATGTGATCGGCGACCTCCACCACGCGGTAGTGGCTGACCTTCGGGCCCTCGCGGTCGGCGCGCGCGTAGGAGATCAGCTCGGGCAGCATGGGAGGCGCCTCGCGGAGCTTCAGGCGGCCCTGGACGGCGTGGTAGTACGTGTCGCGCTGGTGCAGCACGCCCTCGTCGTGCGCGCCCAGCTCCAGCGCGGCGGCGAGCGTGGCGGCCGGGTCCGGGTCGACGGCCTTGAGCTCGAGGTTGCGGCGCTGCCCGGGCACGCCGGCCGCGGCGCGGTCAGTATCCGAGCCGCGCGAGCCGCTCGCGCTCGGCGCGGCGCTTGGCCTCGCGCTGCTCCTTGCGGAGGCGCTCGCGCTCGCGGCGCTCCTCGTCCTCGTCCGCGCCGGTGACGATGCGGATGCTCTTGCGCAGCGTGCCGTCCTGGGAGTGGGAGGCGAGCATCTGGCGGCTCGGACGATCCTCGCGCCGGGGGCGCCCGCCGCGGTCGGGACCGCCGCTGCGCTGCCCGCCGGGGCGGCGACCGCCGCCGCCGCCCTCGCCGCGGCGCTCCTCCGTCGCGGGGCGCGGCAGCTGCGACTTGACCTCGCGCACCGGCGTGGCGGCGAGGCGGACCCATGCCGTGAAGACCGGATCGCCGGGCTTGAAGCCCTGGGCGGCCTGGGCGCAGACCGCGGCCCACTTCAGCGGCTGGCCCTTCTCGTCCTGCTTGGGCTTGAGCGCCTCGACGATCGCGTCGGGACCGCCGACGCGCTCGATCGCCGCGGTGACGCGCGCGGGCGAGGTGGGGCTGCGCTCTGGCTTGGGGCGCTCCGGCGGCGCCGCGGGCGCGGGCTCGGGGGCCTCGACGGGCGCGGCCTCCGCCTCGGGCGTGGCCTCGACCGGTGCGGCCTCGGCGGCCTCCGCCTCGACCGGCGCAGCCTCCGCCTCGGGCGCGGCCTCCACCGGCGCGGGTGCGGCCTCCGCCTCGGGCGCGGCCTCGACCGGCGCGGCCTCGGCCTCGGGCGCGGCCTCCACCGGCGCGGGTGCGGCCTCCGCCCCGGGCGCGGCCTCCACCGGCGCGGGTGCGGCCTCCGCCTCGGGCGCGGCCTCAACCGGTGCGGCCTCGGCGGCCTCCGCCTCGGGCGCGGCCTCGGCGTCGCCCGCTACGGCCGGCGTCTCCGCGGGGGACGTGGAGCCGCGGCGCAGCTCGGTGAGCGCGGCGAAGAACGCGCGGCGATGGCGCTCCGCCGACGACGGGCGGCGGCGGCGCTTGCGCACCGGCGGCGCGGGCTTGCCGCCCTTCTTGACCGGGGTGACCGGTCGCACCGGCTCCGCGACGCCGAGGATCCTCGGACCCACGGCGGGCTGCTCGACATCAGGCGTGATCTGCAGGACCGGTGGCGTCACCTCGGCCGCCGGCTCGGCCTCCGCCGGCGCAGACTCGGCGACGGGATCGGCCGGCGCAGCCTCCGCCGCCGGCGTCTCGGCCGGGGCCGGCTCGGAGCCGTTGGACTGCTCGGCCGTCGGAGCGTCGACCGCGGGCGCGTCGGGCGTCGCGGGCGCCTCGGGCTCGGCCGGCGCCAGCTTCACGGTGCCCTTCCCTGCGCTCTCGTTCTGCTCTTCGGCGTTCATCTCGGCTGACGGATTGCCGGTCACTGCGCCCGAGGTTACCGAGGCTTGGCGCCAAACAACGGCAGGACGGCCGCCACAACATGCCGCAGTGGCTTCGCGCGCGGACACGGACGCGTGCCGAGGCGGCGACCGAGGAACTTCCACGCCCGACCGGTCGGGTACTTAGGATCCTCGCGTGGACCTTGGAAACCTCGGGATCTGCGAGTGCGGCTTCATCGCCGTGGTCCGCTGCGACGGCTGCGGGCGGATCCTCTGCGACGACCACGCCACGGAGCTGCCGCCGGTGCCCGCCGGAGTGTCCGGGTACGGGGCCGGCCAATTCTCACGGGCGGTCCGCGCCGTCGGCGCCCCGCGCTGCGTGTCCTGCCGCGCCGAACGCGGTTGGGCCGCGTTGGACCAGGCGCTGAGCGCGCCTCGCGAGCCCCTCCCCGACCACTGGCTGGACCGGGCGATGGCCCTCATCGCCGACGACACGCGCGGCGCGGGCGAGAAGCGGCTCGACGGGCAGCCGCCGAGCACCCTGACCGCGTCGGAGGTCGCGCAGGAGTTCCTGCGGCGTATCGGCTCACGGCCGACCGAACGAGCCCCGGTCACCCCGTCGCGCCTGTTCCGCGGTCCCGACTACGCGGAAGGCTGGAGGGTCGACTGCCGGCGCACCGAGTACTCGCAGGCCGCTCCCGGTGCGGCGCGCTACACGCTGCCCCTGCTCATCTCCACCGGCGGCGAGCTGCTGGGCCCGACGCTCGAGGAGGGCGACCGCGCCAGCGCGACCTGGTTCCCGGTGCCCGAGTCGGACATCGACCTGGTGCGCCTCGTGTCAGGCGTCGCGAGCATCCTGGTGCTCAGGCGGTTCGGCTCGGCGGGGCGCCCCAACCCGGCGTCGCTCGGCGCTCAGCCTCCCTCCGGCGCCGCCCACACGGCGAAACGGGGCCTGCCCCGGAAGGGCGGAGCCGGCACCTAGACTCGCCGGTCATGAGGTTCGAGCGCGAAGGGATCTGTCGCTGCGGCGAGGAAGCGGTCGCCACCTGCCAGCGCTGCGGCCGGCCGCTGTGCGACGCGCACGCGCGCACGCTGCCCCCGCCGCCCGAGGGGATCTCGGAGTACGCGATGGGGCGATTCGGCATCGCGGTGCGTCTGGTCGACGGCGCGTGCTGTGAGGCGTGCCGGGCCGAGCAGGGTCACCTGGCGGTCGCGCTGACCGAGCAGTCGCCGCGCAAGCCGCTACCGGAGCACTGGCTGGACCGGGCGCTCGTCCTCTGCAAGGACCCGACGCGCAGCGACGAGGAGAAGGCGGCTCAGCTGCGCCTGCCCGACTCGCTGACCCCGTCGCAGGTCGTCGCCGAGTTCCTGCGGCGCATCGACGCCGGGCCCGCGTCCCGGGTTCAGGTGGACCCCGGCGGCTGGCTGCGGCGCCCGGACTACGCCTACGGCTGGAAGGTCGTGGAGTGCCGGCGCACCGAGTACACCCAGTGGTGGCCGGAGACCTGGTTCGACGGCCCGCAGCGCAGCGGGCGCTCCGTGCGCTTCGCGCTTCCCGCCCTGATCTCCACCGACGGACAGCTGCTCGGGCCTGCGCTCGATGCGGGCGAGAGCCCGGGCACCAGCTGGCTCGCCGTCCCGGAGTCCGACATCGATCTGGAGCGCCTGGTCTTCGGGGTCGCACGGGTCATCCTGCTGTCGGCCATGGGGTACTGAGCGGCCGTCCGGGCGCCGTGCGCGACGACCTCATCGACCTGCTCGGCTCGCTCGTGGCCGCCGACTCCGTGAACCCGTCGCTCGTGCCCGGCGGCGCGGGCGAGACGGACGTCGCGCGCCTCGTGTCCGACTGGGCGCGCGCGGCCGGCCTGGAGGCCGACGTCGTGGAGGAGAGCGCGGGGCGCCCCAGCGTGATCGTCCGCGCCCGCGGCACCGGCGGCGGCGCCGACCTGCTCCTGTGCGGCCACATCGACACCGTCGGCGTGGAGGGCATGGCGGACGCGCACGCGCCGCGCGTGGAGGGCGACCGGCTGCACGGACGCGGCGCCTACGACATGAAGGCGGGCGTGGCGGCGGCGCTGCTCGCCTGCCGCGCGGCGGCCGGCGCCGGGCTGGCCGGCGACGTGATCGTGGCCGCGGTGGCCGACGAGGAGCACGCGAGCCTCGGCGTCCAGGAGGTGCTGCGGGCCGTGCGCGCGGACGCGGCGGTCGTCACCGAGCCGACCGAGCTCGAGGTGGTCGTCGCGCACAAGGGCTTCGTGTGGGCCGAGGTTGAGGTGACGGGCCGCGCCGCACACGGCTCGCGGCCGCACCTGGGCGTCGACGCGATCGTCAAGGCGGGCCCCGTCCTCACCGCGATCGGCGCGCTGGACGCGGCGCTGGGCGCGCGCGAGCACCCGCTGCTGGGGCGCGGGTCGGTGCACGCGTCGCTCATCGAGGGCGGCGCGGAGATGTCGAGCATCCCGGGTCGCTGCACGCTGCGCCTCGAGCGGCGCACCCTGCCCGGCGAGACGGCGGCGGACGTCGAGGCCGAGCTGGCGGCCATGCTGGAGCGCTGCCGCGCCGCCGACCCGGAGCTCGCGGTGCAGCAGCGCACGCTGCTCGTGCGCGAGCCGTTCGAGGTCGAGCAGGACGGCGAGGTCGTGCAGGCCGTGCGCGCGGCCGCGGCGGCCGCGCTGGGCGTCGCGCCGGCGATCGGCGGCGCGAGCTACTGGGCCGACGCGGCGTTCATCGCCGCCGCCGGGATCCCGACCGTGATGTTCGGGCCGGGCGGCGGCGGCGCGCACGCGGTCGACGAGTGGGTGAGCATCTCGGACACCGAGGCCGTAGCCCGCACGCTGATCGCCGCCGCCACGCGACTGTGCGCGTGAGGGCGCTGGTCAACCCCGCGGTCCGGCCCGCGGCGGTGGCGCTCCCGAGCGACGAGGCCGCCGGCTTCCACGCGGCGCGCGAGGGGTACGCGCCGACGCCGCTGCGCGATCTGCCCGCCGTCGCGGCGGAGCTCGGGCTGGGGGCCGTCGCCGTCAAGGACGAGTCCCACCGGCTCGGGCTGCCGGCGTTCAAGGTGCTCGGCGCCTCGTGGGCGATCGAGCGGGCGCTGCGCGAGCGCCCCGGCGTGCACACGCTCGTGGCCGCGAGCGCCGGAAACCACGGCCGCGCGGTGGCCCACGAGGCGGCGCTGCGCAGACTGGCGTGCCGGGTCTACCTTCCGGGCGCGACGGTGGCCGCGCGGCGCGACGCGATCGCGTCCGAGGGCGCCGAGGTGATCCGCGTCGACGGCCGCTACGAGGAGGCCGTGGCGCGCGCCACGGCCGACGGCGAGTCGGAGGGCGGCGTGCTGGAGCTGGCCGACGTGGGCGACTCCGGCCCGGCGCGCTGGGTGATCGACGGGTACGCGACGCTCTTCGCCGAGGCCGCCGAGCAGGGCGGCGGCGACGTGATCCTGGTCCCGATCGGGGTCGGGTCGCTCGGCGCCGCGGCCGCCCGCTTCGGCGCGCAGGCGGGCGCGCGCGTCATCGGCGTCGAGCCCGTCACCGCCGCCTGCCTCACCGCCTCCCTCGCGGCCGGCGAGCCGATCGCGATCCCGACGCCGGGAACCGTGATGGCCGGCCTGGACTGCGCCGAGGTGTCCGTCGCGGCGTGGCCCTCGCTGCGCGACGGCATCCACGGCACGGTCACCGTGACCGACGCCGAGACCCACGCCGCGATGCGCGAGCTCGCCGCCGCGGGCCTGGCAATCGGGGAGAGCGGCGCGGCCCCGCTGGCCGCGCTGCGCGCGCTGGCGATCGAGCCCGGGTGCGCGGAGCTGCGCGAGGCGGTCGCCCTGGGCGCGGACAGCCGCGTGCTGCTGATCGCGACGGAGGGGCCGACGGGAGGGCGAGGAGGCTGAGGCCGTCCGGCGTGAAGGGCCGCGACCATGCCACGACCATGATCACCGCGACGTGGCACGCGACATCCGCCGACGAGCTGCGCGAGATCGCCGGCTGGGTTCACGACGCGTACTTCGCGTGGGAGGAGGTCGACTTCGACCGCGAGGCGGCCGTCGTCACGGTTCCCTTCCAGCAGGAGCCGACGCACGAGGCCGAGTGCGGACAGGCCGGCGCGCGCCTGGTCAAGCGCGGCCGCTTCGGCCGGCACGTCTACCGAGCGCCGTTCGTACGGTGCACCCTCACGATCCGTCGGGCGCAGACGTGCGCGATCGACGATCTCGGCCGCGACGAGCCCGGCATGCTCACCGTGGTGGAGGCCGACGGCGCCTCGGGCGGCGTCCTCATCGAAGCGATGACCGGCCCAGACGTGAGGGTGCGCGCAGACGCCATCGAGGTCGAAATCGCCATGTCCGACGAGCTCGCGTTCCACATTCGCCGGGCGGTGTGGTTCGGGGAATCGGACCGCCCGTGGCGAAGCTCCGATTGACCTCGGCCACCGCGGGCGCGCAGGACCGTTGCGTCCTGCATAACGTGAACGCCGATTCATGCATCACATGGGTGCAGAATCCGACGTTCGCGCTCCTGTGGCCCCCGACCGCGGCCCCAAACAGCGGCCCTTGGTCGGGCCGGTAAGTTCCAGCGATCGGGATCTTCGGACGTCACCGG
The DNA here is from genome assembly GCA_963825515.1 of uncultured Solirubrobacterales bacterium. Taxonomy (GTDB): domain Bacteria; phylum Actinomycetota; class Thermoleophilia; order Solirubrobacterales; family Solirubrobacteraceae; genus CADCVQ01. Next base: position 711,339 of record CAWGTI010000001.1, read on the forward strand.
ATCAAGCGACCCGTGCAGGGTCACGCCGAGATCGTGGAGGCGTGGCGGCCCCGCAGAACAGCGGTGGCGCGGCCGGCAACTGCAAGATGAAGCTGCGCCTCGACGTCCCCGGGATCGAGCCGCGGGTGGTGAAGTACCACGAGGCGCTGATGAACCCCAACCGCTGGCCCGAGGTGGGGATGCGCGTGGCGGTGACGGTCGACGCCGATCACCCCGACCGCGTGGACGTCGACTGGGAGTCGGTGTTCGGCAGGGTGCGCGGCGGGATCCTCGGCCGGAGCGCCGAGGCGCTGGCCAGGCCGGAACGGAGAAGACCTCGCCGCCCGCGCGGCCGCGATCAACGCGGACTTCGCGGCCGGGCGCACCACACAGGAGGAGCTCATCGAGCGCATGCGGCGCGAGTTCGGCGGCTGAGCAGGCGGACCCGGCAAGCTCGCGCCGCCCGGGTCAGGCGCTGGTCTCGTCCAGGAGCTGCAGTAGATCGTGGGCCGCGAGCTCGACCTCCTTGTGGCGCCACTCGCTGGCCCGGTACACGCAGGCGATCAGGCCGGACCGATGGACGCGCCGGAAGTCGCCGTAGACGAACGCGTACCGCGCCTTGGTGTGGTCGGCGGCGCCCTCCGTCAACCCGAGATGCCACTCGGCGTACTCGTCCCACGAATGAGACTCCAGGAACGCGTTCTCATCCTCTGCTCGAGGCTGGACGTCCCCCCAGTCGCTCTGGAGCACGTACTGCCGAGCGGCGATGAGCCGGCGGGCCTTGGCTACCGCACGTTCGTTGACCGAGTACGAGGCGATCAGCGCATTTTGATCCGAACGAGAGCGGCATGCGCCGAAGTCGACGTCTGGGACGTCCATCCGGTACGAGCGGGCCGCAACGCGCGAGCGCCTCGTTAGACGAGAAGCCGCTCGGCTGAGCGGCCTCTCGAGCTACTGAGTGGCCAGTGACACGCGCTACGCGGTGATTCTCGGCCGGCCGGGCGGGCGCTCGACGCTGGCGTACAGCGGATGCAATCCGAACCACTTCGGGAAGGAGCGCACGAGGTGCTCGGGGCCCACGAGTTCGATGCCGTGCCTGCCCATCGCCGCACCCACATCGAGGTCTCCCACCCACACGGCGGTCAGCGTCTTGGGGTCGCTTTGTACGGTGACGTCAACGCCGAACCCCGGGTCGGTCAGGCACAGATCCGCCTCGGGTAACACGAGCCAGAACCAGCGCAGCTTTTCGGGCGCCCCGCGGAAGCGGAAATGGACGACGGTGCGCCCGACGGGCAGCGCGTCCGTCTTGACCGTGCCTCGTATCCACCACATCAGCAATCCGGTGTCGGGTGTCTCCTCGAAGATGGGCCGTCTCAGCCAGCGCTCGCTCCAGAGCCCGATTTGTGCGATGACAGGCCCGAGCTCCTCGCCGGCGGGAGTCAGGTGGTACTCGTTGGCCTTGCCGTCCGGGCGCCGGCGGCGCTCCAGGATTCCCGCCTGCTCGAGCTGGCGTAGGCGCTTGGTGAGCAGCGAGGAGGACATCAACGGCACGCCGCGCTGGATGTCGTTGAACCGGCGGCTACCGGTGATTGCGATCTCGCGGATCACGAGCGGCGTCCAGCGCTCGGTGAGCACCTCGGCCGCCTGTGCGATCGGGCAGAACTGGCCGTAGCTGGGCATGCCTGCACTCTGCCTGCGCCATTGACCCCGTTCAACTGCAGATTTTGCAGTTGAACGCGAGCTCTCGGCGCGAGACCGTCTCCATTCGACACGGCCAGTCGGCAACGGGCCGAGGCCAAGCGAGAGGACTGTCATGTACATCGTCGCAATCCACGCGGTCTCCGACCCCGAAGCATTCTGGGGCGGGCAGTTGGACCTGCCGGACGGAACCGAGCTGCCGCTCGTCGTGCCGAGCGCTGACGGCACCCGAGGCGTGTGCCTCTTCAGGTCGGACTCCGTCGACACGGTGAAGACCCTCGTCGACGGCGCGACGGGAGCCGTGAGCAGCAACGAGTTCCACGCCATCAACGAGGAAGCCGCGCAGGGATTGCCCGCGTAGACGGCCGGCCCGCACCACCGTCATCGCTGTTGCCCGAACACACCCACCCCGGACCGCGGAGGCGGAGGCCGCCCGTGTGCCTCGCGCTCCCGAGGGCGTGGGAGGCACACACCATTCTGGGAGGGAGAAGCTCGGTCCCACCTGCTTGCAGGCGGTTCGTCTCGCTTGTGCTCATGCGCTCCCTTGTGAGGGCCGTGTCACGGCAACCGGAGGTCGCCGGCGACAGTGCGAATCACGACCGCGGAGAGCGATGGCGGTCCCTCGGTGATGCGCAGCGGCAGGTGCGCGTTGCCTAGCCACTCGTGCAGCAACTGCTCGTCTCCCGTGACCTCGATCCACCCGATTCCGACCGGACTGACGTCGTGCTCCGCGAAAGCCGCTCCGGGATGCAGCTCGGGCGGGACGTCCCATTCGACGAAGAATGGCAACGCTCCGCCAGCCAGCCCTGGTGCAACGCCGGCGAGTCGCCAGGCCAACCTCAAGCCGTCGGGCCTGGTGCGTGATCCACGTTCCACCTGGAGGCGCAACCGGTCCGCGATCCCTTGGAGATCGTCGGTCTGCACCGCCCAGCCGACCAGCGACTGCCCCTTCGCGATCGCGTGCAGCACGGGGCGGCCGAACTCCGACGCCGCCGCTACGTCACGATCGACGACCGTCACCAGCTCCACGTAGTCACGCCCGAGCGGGACGATCCGATTCGCGGTCCCCCAATGGGGATGTCTCCCGCCCGCGATCGAGCCGAGGCCGAAGTCGGCGCGCAACCGAGCACCGGCGAGGTCGAGGTCGTCAACGGCATAGATGACGTGGTCGATACGCATCGGCACGACATCTTGCACGCCCGCGGAAGTAGTGCGGACGGAGGGTAAGAGTCGATGCGACGCCCCGGCCTGGGACGGGCGATCTCGCGGAAGCGCGCGACTGGGGCTCGACTCAAGTCAGACGATCGGCAGCCCACCGCGTTGCGCAAGGCGCGAACACGCCTGAGCCATGCGCTGCGGCGAGGGACCGGCGACCCCGAGCTCCGAGACAAGCCCGCGCCGCGTCCGCGTGAGCGCGGCCACTACGACCGGGCCGATGCGATCCGCGACCGGGCGCGCGTCAGCACGAGCACGGGGCGGTCGCCGCCGGGCGTCGCCGCGAACCAGATCTCACCGCGCTGCATGTCCCCAGTCTGTCCAGTCCTCTGCGGGACCCCAGTCGGCGACCTCGGACAGCGATCGCTCACCTGGGTCCAGCGGCATCCGCTCCCATGCGTCGGCATCGTGCTCGCCACCGAGAGCGACGAGGTGACGGTGGAGTGCGTCGCGCAGGAGCTCCGAGCGGTCGACACCAAGCGCGTCGGCCCAGCGCTGCACCTCGGCCGCCTCGTCGTCTGGCACCCGGAAGCTCAGCATCGTCATACGATCGAGAGAGTGTCATGTATGACAGCTCTTGCTTGGCGCATCGGCCCGTATTCAGCTCACTGGCGCCGGGGCGTCGATCCAGTTGCCATCGATGAGATGCTTACGTCGACGCGCCCGCAATGCCAGTGCCACGAGGGCTGAGACGCCGCAGCAGCAGTCCGAAATGCCATGCGGCTCATGAGATGCTGGCGGCCACGTTGAACTCCCTGGGCGTGGAGCCGGACGAGCGATGAGGCTGTGGCGCCGGCAGCGGCGCGGCGATCAGCCGCGGCCCGAGCCGATGTCAGACAAGCAGCGGCTGGAGCAGTTGCTCTACCGACTAGCCGACGTCATCGGCGACGACGACGAGCACGACCGCTCGTGGTCGGGCAAGGTGCGCGCATGCGCCGATCAGGTCCGTGCCGGAGATGCCTGGGGCCTGCGTAACTTCCTCGGCCTCTTCGGAGGCATGGGCAGCATCAACGACCAACGCTTCGCCTACGTACTACGAGGAGATCTCAGCGAGGCGTACGCGCTCGCGAGCGATCTCCCGCGAGACCACGACTACGAGATGAGCCGCCACTCCGACGAGGGCGGCGACCACTCATCCGCCGAGTAGCGAGGGCCACGAGCGACCCGCCCGGTACCGGTCCATACTCCAACAACCTCGCGACCGAGATCAAGAAGGGGCTGCACCAGAAGCACCAGCACGGCGGCACGCCGTTACAGGTCGCCGATCGGATACCGGACCCAAGCGCGAGATCGTCGGCAACCAGGACATCCGAGACCGTCGAGATCGACCCCGAGAGCGCGCCGCTCGAGCAAACTGGCCTTCGATCTGTACGCCACCGGCGATGGTCGCTGCACGGGCTGACCGAACTATATCAAGGCGCTCGGCCTGACGCAGCCGCCCGAACGCCGAAGCGCGGCGCGGAGCCGTTGCGAATGACCAGCATCCACAAGACTGCTGACGAACATCTACTACGTGGGGATCGTCGAATACGCATGGATGGCGAGTCGTTGGTCGCCACAGACAGCTCATCGACCGAGACATCTTCGAGCGCCTCCAGGCCCAGCTGGCAGCTCGGGCCAGTCGCCGGAGACCGGCTCTGAAAGCACGAGCACTACCTGCGCGCCAGCGCTGCGCGTGCGCGGACTGCGGAGGACGACTGCTCTACAGCGTCAGAACACCGGCAACGGCGGCACATACGAGTACTTCTCCTGCATCAACCGCGAGAGCCGCGCGCCGAGGATCAACGTTGCCGCTCGCCGCCATTACCCGGCACACGTTCCTTGAGCGGGCTATCGAGGATCACTACCGCTACGGTGCGAGCTCAGCGGAAGAAGACAGCAGGACGCGATTTGCGCTGACGTCGCGGCCGACGCCGACGAGCGGGTCGGCCGTCATGGAGCGTGACATCGAATGGCACGCGCGCACGATCCGCGAACTCGAGGACAATCAGGCTCGGCTTGTCCAGCTCTCCTACAAGGGGCTTGTCTCCGACGAGGTACTGGCCCGCGAGCAACACCGACTCGACGGTGCGCAGAAGCAGGCCGGCGACCTGCTGGCCAAGGCTCAGCTCCCACGCGGAAGATGTGCAAGAGGCAACTGGATGAAGCTCTCGCTCGCACCAAGACACCGCATGCCGACCTACCTGCGCCGGGACGCCCGCTGCGAGCGGCGCATCCTCAACCAGACGTTCTTCAAGCGCATCCTCGATCGGGCGAGGACAGTGAGGTGCTCGGCGTGACGCTGACCCGGGCCTACGCCGCCGTGGCCGCGGCTGGCATCCCACCTCGGTCAACCCCGGCCAGACGGACCCGGACGGATGCCCCACGGGCCCGAGACGGTCCCCAGAGGCCGTCCTAGCCGCCTGGAGGCCCAACGAGAAAACCCCGACCCCTCTTCTGGGGCCAGGGTTTGCTCTTGGTCCAAATGGTGGAGACGGCGGGAATCGAACCCGCGTCCGCGATCGCGTGGAGGTGGCGTCTACGAGCGTATCCGGCGCTCTGATCTCGCCTTCGGATCGCCTCGCCGGCGGGGTTTCCGAAGGCCAGCCTCCTGAGATGTCCCCGGATCGGCGGAAGCGGACCTCACCGGGTGAGCCTGCATTTGATTCCGGCGATCCCAGCGGCAGGCAGGCCGGGGCCAGAACCTCCCAGCTTAGATTTCTCTAGGCGGGGAGGGCGTACTCGTGAGAGTTCGCACGTATGGTTTTGCCAGGTGTTTTACGAGGCCTCCTGGCACCTCGGCTCGCGACCACCGCCACGAATCCGACCACGTCGAAGCCATGTCGTCCCCGTGTTGGTGTCCGCTCAGTCTAGCGTCCGTCGTGAGGGTCCGGACGAATGGCGGCTGGGCCGTGGGTCCGGCCGAACCGGCCCCGGACGTAGAGCGACGCGGTTCCGGAGCCACTTTGAGGACCCTCCTCCTCGGTCGCACCCCGAAGGGGCGCCCGGGGAATCCGGGTGGCGCGGCCTCACACCTCGATGGCCTCGCTCTCTGCGGTTTCCGGTTCCGCGTCGCGCCCGGAAATAAAGCGCGCCGCGCGCCGTCGTTCAAGCCCCCGAAAGCGAAGAACGCGCAATCTGCGGAAAGAAGCAGCCGCCGCGCCTGAACTACGCTGGGGCGATGACCGTCGAAGAGATCTCCTGGGACCTCGCCCCCCTGGTTCACGGCGAGGACGAAGCCGGCGCGGACCGCCTGCTCGACGAGGCCGACGCCCGCGCGAGCGCCTTCGCCGAGACCTACGCCGGCCGCGTGGCCGAGCTCGACGGCGCCGGCCTGGCCGAGGCCGTCGCGGAGCTGCAGACCATCGCCGAGCTGGCCGGCCGCGCCGGCAGCTTCGCGCTGCTGCACTTCAGCACCGACACCGCCGACCCCACCCGCGGCGCGCTCATGCAGCGAGTGCAGGAGAAGGGGACGCAGATCGAGACGCAGCTGCTGTTCTTCGAGCTGGAGTGGGCCGCGCTGGACGACGAGCGCGCCGACGAGCTGCTGCAGGCCGAGGGCCTGGACACCGCGCGCCATCACCTGAAGGCCGCGCGTCGCTACCGCCCGCACCTGCTCACCGAGCCCGAGGAGAAGATCCTCGCCGAGAAGGGCGTCTCCGGGCGCAGCGCCTGGGACCGCCTGTTCGCCGAGCAGGTCTCCGCCCTGACCGTGGAGGTGCCCGGCGAGCCCGAGCCGGTGGCCCTGGACGCCGCGCTCGCGCGCCTGTCCTCCCCCGACCGCGAGGAGCGCCGCAGCGCCGCGGAGGGCGTCACCGCGGCGCTCGAGCCCGACCTGCGCACCCGCGCGTTCATCTTCAACACGCTCGTCCACGACAAGGCGATCGACGACCGCCTGCGCAAGTTCCCCCACTGGCTGGCCTCGCGCAATCTCTCCAACGAGGCCTCCGACGAGTCCGTGCAGGCGCTGCTGGAGGCCGTCCGCGGCCGCTACGAGATCCCGCAGCGCTGGTACCGGCTCAAGGCGCAGCTGCTGGGCATCGACCGCCTCGCCGACTACGACCGCATGGCCGCCGTCACGCAGGCCGACGAGACCGTGGAGTGGGAGGAGGCCAAGGACCTCGTGCTGGAGTCCTACGCGGACTTCGACGCGCGCCTGGGCGACGCGGCCGCCGCGTTCTTCGCCGACCGCCGCATCGACGCCCCGCCGCGGCCCGCCAAGCGCGGCGGCGCGTTCTGCCTGTACACGGTCCCGTCCGAGCACCCCTACGTGATGCTCAACTACACGGCCAAGCGCCACGACGTGCTGACGCTGGCCCACGAGCTCGGCCACGGCCTGCACGCCGAGCTGGCGCGCCCACGCGGCGTCCTCGAGCAGGGCACGCCGCTCACGCTGGCCGAGACCGCGTCGGTGTTCGGCGAGACGCTCGTCTTCGGGCGGCTGCTCGACCAGGCCTCCACCCCGGAGTCGCGCCTGAGCCTGCTGGCCGAGTCGATCGAGGGTTCGATCGCCACGGTGTTCCGCCAGACCGCGATGAACCGCTTCGAGGACCTCGTCCACACCGCGCGGCGCGAGGAGGGCGAGCTGTCCGTCGACCGCTTCGGCGAGCTGTGGACGCGCTCGCAGCAGGAGATGCTCGGCAACAGCGTGGAGATCACCGAGGGCTACCGCACGTGGTGGTCCTACGTGCCGCACTTCATCTCCACGCCCGGCTACGTCTACGCGTACGCCTACGGCCAGCTCCTGGCGCTGTCGATCTACAAGCGCTACGTCGACGAGGGCGACGCGTTCGTGCCGCGGTACCTGGAGCTGCTGAGCGCCGGCGGCTCGCGCAGCCCCGAGGAGCTGGCGGCGATCGTCGGCATCGACCTGGCCGACCCGGGCTTCTGGGACAGCGGGCTGGACCTCGTGCAGAGCCAGCTCGAGGAGGCGGAGGGCGCCGCGCAGGAGGCGCTCGCCGCGACCTGAGGCGCGCGCCGCCGCGCGCGCCATTGGCACAATGGACACGTGAGCACCCACTGGCTACCGCCGGTCCCCGCCGGCGAACCTGCTCGGACCCAGCCGGCCCACGCGCCGGAGTCCCCCGCGCGCCCGCCGGAGCCCGCTCCGGACCGCAAGGAGCGCTGGACCCCGCGCCGGCTCTTCGGGCCGCTGCTGGTGATCGGCGCCCTCCTGCTGAAGTTCGGCAAGGCCGCGCTCATCTTCCTGCCCAAGGCGAAGGTGCTGACGACGTCGCTGTCGATGCTCGTCTCCGTCGCGGCCTACAGCTTCATCTGGGGCTGGAAGTTCGCCGTCGGCTTCGTGGCGCTCCTGCTGGTGCACGAGATGGGCCACGTCATCCAGCTGCGCCGCGAGGGGATCCCGGCCAGCGCGCCGATGTTCATCCCGTTCCTGGGGGCGGTCGTGATGGCGAAGTCGCTGGGCGACGACGCGACCGCGGAGGCGCGCGTCGGGCTCGCCGGGCCCGTCCTGGGCACGGCCGGGGCGCTGGCGCTGATCCCCATCGCCGAGGCGACCGGGAACGACTTCTGGTTCGCGCTCGCGTTCACCGGGCTGTTCCTGAACCTCTTCAACCTGCTGCCGGTGGTGCCGCTGGACGGTGGGCGGGCGATGGCCGCCCTGACGCCGTGGATGTGGTTCGTCGGGCTGATCGCGATGGCCGTCCTGGCCTTCGTCTATCCGAACCCGATCATCCTGATCATCCTGCTGCTGGCGGCCTTCGAGACCTACCGCCGCTGGAAGGCGCTGCGCTCCGGCGACGACCAGGTCAACGCCTACTACCGGGTCAAGCCCGCGCACCGGCTGATCATCCTGGGCGTCTACCTGGGGCTCATCGCCGTCTGCGTGCTCGGGATGAGCGCCACCTTCGTCGAGCGCGACTTCGGCGACGTCTGATGGCCGCCTGACGACGTGTCCGAGATCACCGTCGAGCGCCTGGTCAAGCGCTATGGGGAGACGCTGGCCGTGGACGACCTCTCGTTCACGGTCGACGGCGGTCACGTGACCGGGTTCCTCGGGCCCAACGGCGCGGGCAAGTCGACCACGCTGCGCGCCGTCCTCGGCCTGATCAACCCGACGAGCGGGCGGGCGCTGGTCCTCGACCGGCCCTACCACCGGCTCGCCGATCCGGCGCGCACCGTCGGCGCCGCGATGGAGGCCACGTTCGTGCACCCCGGGCGCTCCGGGCGCAGCCACCTGCGCACGATGTCGGCAGCGGCGGGGATCCCCGACAGCCGCGTCGACGAGGTGCTCGACATGGTCGAGCTGACCCCGGCCCGCGATCGCCGGGTCAAGGGCTACTCGATGGGCATGCGCCAGCGCCTGGCGCTCGCGGGCGCGCTGCTCGGCGACCCGCAGATCCTGCTGCTCGACGAGCCCGCCAACGGCCTGGACCCCCAGGGCATGCGCTGGCTGCGCGACATCCTCAGCTCGCTGGCCTCCGAGGGCCGGGCGGTGCTCGTCTCCAGCCACGTGCTGGCCGAGGTCGAGCAGACCGTCGACGAGGTCGTCGTCATCGGCGCCGGCCGGCTGGTCATGCAGGGCTCGCTGGAGGAGGTCGTGGCCGGCGGCGAGCGGCCCGCCCGCGTGCGCACGCCGCGCGCGGAGGAGCTGATCGCCGCGCTGGAGGACAGCGGCGCCACCGTGATGATCGACGAGCTGCGCGAGGACGTGCTGCTCGTGCGCCACATGTCGCTGGAGGAGATCGGCACGCTCGCCCTGGAGAACCGCATCGTGCTCTACGAGCTGACGCGGGAGTCGCGCACGCTGGAGGACCGCTTCCTGGAGCTCACCGGCGAGGCGGGCAACGTGCGATGAACATCCTGCGCTCGGAGTTCCTCAAGCTCGTCTCGGTGCGCACGACCTGGTACCTGCTGGTGGGGATGGTCGCGCTCGAGGGGCTCGCCGCGACGCTCATCGCCGCGCTGGTGCCCGCCGAGGACCTGGCGGGACGCGACGTGTCCGCGCTGTTCGTCGGCACCGGCCTGATGACCGTGCTGGTGTTCACCGTCGGGGCGCTCGTGTCCACCAACGAGTATCGCCACGGCACCGCGAACTCGACGTTCCTGATCACCCCGCAGCGCGAGCGCGTGATCGCCGCCAAGCTCGTGGTCGGCTTCGTCGCGGGGGTCGTCTTCGCGCTGGAGTACATCGTGGTCAACGCCGGGCTCGGGCTGTCGATCCTCTCCAGCCGCGACGTGCCCGTGGACGCCGACACGGCGGTCGACATCTACACCGGCGTCGGGGTCGGGATGGTCCTCACGTGCCTGTTCGGCGTGGCGCTGGGCGCCGTGCTGCGCAACCAGGTCGTGACGGTGGTCGTGGGCCTCGTGCTGTTCTTCGTCCTGCGCGGCGTCGCGCTGCTGCTGGGCGACGCGGGCGCGTACTTCCCGTGGGAGTCGCTGGCCTCGCTGCAGGGCGCGGGCGACGACGACTTCCTGCTCGGCCAGGTCGCCGGCGGCCTCATCTTCGGCGCCTACTGCGTCGTGCTCGCGATCGCCGGCGTCGTGCTCACCCGCCGGCGCGAGATCGCCTAGCGCCCGCCCCGCCTGCGGTCAGGGAGCAACCGCGACGCCGAGGGAATCGGCCGCGAGGAACTTGGGGGCGCCCTCTTCGTAGAAGACGTCGACCTCGGTGATGGTGAAGCCCGCGGCCTGCAGCATGTCGACCACCGGGCGCGTCAGGTGACAGCCGCCGAAGACGCGCTTCTGCACCGGCTCCAGGCGGTGCTGCCAGCGCCGCACGCCTTCGTCGGGCGCCAGCCCGTGCTCGAGGAAGTGCAGGGTCCCGCCGGGCTTGAGCACGCGCCGCAGCTCGAGCAGCGCGGCGTGGGGGTCGGGAATCGTGCACAGCGACCAGGTCGTCAGCGCGGCGTCGTAGCGGTCGTCGGCGAGCGGCAGGGACTGACCGTCCAGGCCGGACCGGTGGACCGGGACGCTCGTCGCCGCCAGCCGCTTGCCGGCCAGCTTCCACCCCACGTCGGCCGGCTCGACCGCGGCGACGCTGCTGACCGAGGCCGGGTAGTGGGGAACGTTGAGCCCCGACCCGAAGCCCACCTCGACGACGTCCCCGTGGAGGCCCGCGCAGACGCGCTGTCGCAGCGGTACGGAGCTCTTCATCCCGCAGGCGGCGTTGACGACGCGGGGCAGCACCTGCTCTGCGTAGATCCCCATGGCGGCGGTCAGCCCGTGAGCTCGCTCGGGTCGGCGGGCACGTCGACGGCGCGCTCCTTGAGCGCCTCCAGCGGCACCGTGTCCAGCGCTCGCGCGCTCGTCGACGCCAGGACCACGAACGACGCCACGCCGTCCTCGTAGGCGCGCAGCCAGTTCGCGATCGTGACGCACCAGCGATCGCCCGCCTGGAGGCCGGGGAAGCCGTACTCCGGCCGCGGGGTGCTCAGGTCGTTGCCGATGCGCTCCTGGTGTTCGAGGAACTCCTCGGTGACCACGGCGCAGACCAGGTGCGAGCCCATGCCCTGGGGGTCCGGCCGGCAGCAGCCGTCGCGGAAGAACCCGGTCAGGGGGTCGATGCTGCACGGCTCCAGCGGCCCGCCGAGGACGTTCTGCTCGCTCACGCCATCAGTATCGCCGCAGCCACCGTCCCGGCGTGCTGCTAGGGAATGGGGATGGGGGTGATGCCCCGCACGTTCGTCACCGGCAGGCTGGTCGGGCGGGCGCTGATGGGGACGCTCACGTTCGTCGCGTTGGGGGCCAGCCGGGGAGCGGCGTTGACCATGGGGGTCCCGGTCTTGGTGCCCACACCGAAGACACCACGCTGCGAGCCGTCGGCGAGCACCACCCAGCCGACCTCGACCTCGCCGGCGCGGAGCTCGCCGTCCTTGCGCACCGCGCGCGCCGCCCGATACAGGCCGGCCTCACCGGACGCACGGGCCGCGCTGAACGAACGACGCTCGCCGCCGACGGTCACCTCGCCGCTCACCCCGTCGGCTGAGACGGTCGCCTCACCCAGCGGATCCCCGGCCCGGGAGATGAGCATGGCCTTGCCGTCGCGGACCGTGGACACATCGATCCAGCTCGAGACGCGCTTGGAGTCGCAGACATAGCCGATCACGCGCTTGCCGTCGGAAACGAGCGCGACGTAGGCATCGGTGCCGCCCACCTTGCCGACGAACGTGCCCTTCGACACCGCGGGCCGGTTCTCCCGGGCCTGCCCGCCGTCCTCGTCGTCGTCGCCGCAGGCCACCAGCGCCGCCGATGCGGCAACCAGGACGATCGACAGGAGAACGCGTCGCAGGGGATCGACTCTATATCCCAGTGCAACGTCGCCGCCAGGGTGCCCGGCGCGCTCGTCGATCCGGGCCATCTGGCTCACGCCCGCGACGCGGCCGCTACGTTGCGTCGTTCGTGGTCCAGCGGAGCGTCCTGCTGTTATCCGCGCTCTGCGCGCTGCTCGTCGCCGTCTCGCCGGCGCACGCCCGCGACCTCCAGGTGGGCATCGCGGCCGATGCGCTGCTGCTCAACGGCGACCAGGAGGAGATCGCCGAGGCGGTCGGCGACTGGAAGCGCCTGGGCGTCGACACCGCCCGTCTGCAGGTCATCTGGTCGCGCGTGACCGCGCGCCCGCGCGACTACGACCCGCCGCCCGACTTCGACGCCACCAACCCCGACGACCCCGGCTACGCCTGGCACGAGGTCGACCGGGCGTTGAACCTCCTCGTCGCCGCGGGGATCAAGCCGACGCTCCTGCTCAACGGGCCCCCGCCGCTGTGGGCCTCCAACCGCCCGCGGGTCGGCAACCCGCGCTACCAGACGTCGGCCTGGCACTTCGGGCGCTTCGCCGCCGCGGTGGCCAAGCGCTACGGCAGCGTCGCCGACGACTACATCCTGTGGAACGAGCCGAACCTCCCCCTCTGGCTGCAGCCGCAGGCGCATTGCGTCGGGCGCGCGTGCACACCGGTCTCGCCGCACACCTACCGCTACATGGTGCGCGCCGCGTACCCCGAGATCCACGCCGCGGACGCTGAGGCGCGCGTCCTGATCGGCGCGCTGGCCCCCGCCGGCGCCCATCTCAAGAGCCGCAACGCCAACATGCGCCCGCTGCAGTTCCTGCGCGCCTTCGGCTGCGTCGACGCCCGCCTGCAGCCGGTGGCGACCGGGCCGTGCGCGTCGTTCGAGCCGGCCACCGCGGACGGCTTCGCCTACCACCCGCACAGCAGCAAGCACCCGCCGCACGAGGGCTATCCGAACCGTGACGACGCCGCGCTCGCGCACCTCGGTCGGGTAGGGGCGCTCGTCGACGCGCTGCAGGGCGGCGGGCGGCTGGTAGGCACCACGGCGCCGCTGGGGCTGTGGCTGGACGAGTACGCCTACCAGACCAACCCGCCCGACCGCCTGCGCGGCGTGACCCCGGGCCGGCAGGACCGCTACCTGCAGCAGGCCGCCTATCTGGCCTGGCGCAACTCGCGCGTGCAGCTGTTCGCCCAGTACCTCTGGCAGGACGAGCCCGCCGGCGGAGGCAGGCGCTACACCGGCTGGCAGTCGGGCCTGCTCGACTCCGACGGCGACCCCAAGCCCGCGCTGGCGCACTTCGACGACCCGCTCTGGGTCGACTTCGAGCGCAACCTGGTCTGGGGGCAGATCCGGCCTGGGACCGAGCACGACGTCGAGCTCCAGATCCGGGCGCCGGGTCCCGCGACGGCGTGGCAGACCGTGGCCAACGTCCACACGGCAACGGACGGCACGTGGACCGTGGCCACCGACGTGCTGGAGAACCACGCCTACCGCGCCCTGTACGACGGCGACCGCATGACCGCCACGCACGTCGCGGCGCCGCTGTCGGAGTCGCGCCAGGCCGCCGAGGGGGCCGAGCGCGCCGGCGGGGTCGCCGTGGTCCGGCGGACGGTGGGATCCGCGGCCGGGGCCCCGATCCCGCCGTCGTTCGCCGGGCTGTCGATCGAGTGGCGGTCGGTGCCCGACTACATCGGCGCCGAAGGCCGGCTCAACCCGGTCTTCCAGCGCCTCGTGGGCGAGCTGGCACGCGCCGGCAACGGCGCGCCGACGCTGCGCTTCGGAGGCGACTCCACCGATCACACCTGGTGGAACCCCGACGGCCTCCCGAAGCCGCCCGGCATCGTCACCGACGTCAACCCGGCGTGGATCGCCCACCTCTCGCAATGGGTCCAGGCCGCGCGCACGCCGCTGCTGCTCGGGCTGAACATGGGCCTCAACGACCCGGGACAGGCGGCGGCGCTGGCGGGCGCCGCGCGGGCCGGCCTGCCCCCGCGGACGATCCGCGGCTTCGAGCTCGGCAACGAGCCGGACCTGTACGCCACGCCGCGCACCTACCTGGTGGGCCCGAACGTGCTCGCCCGCGCGCAGAAGCGCCCCACCGGCTACGGCTACGACGACTACCGGCGCGAGATCGCCGACCACGTCGCCGCGGTCCGGGCGGTGGTGCCCGACGTCGGCCTGTCGGCCGGGGGCTTTGCCTCGGGCAGCTGGGACGACCTGCAGGACGACATCCTCGCGCGCGAGTGGGCGGTGCGCCTCTGGGGCGTGCACTCCTATCCGCTGCAGACCTGCGATGCGTCGGTCCGCCGCCGCGGCGGCGCCCGGTACATCCCCAAGCTCCTGGCGGCCGGCGCCTACGTCCCGATCATGGACCGCGTCCGGTTCCTCGCGGCGGGAGCCGCCTCGCACGGGTCCAAGCTCGTCGTCTCGGAGATCAACTCCGCCATCTGCGGGGGCCTGCGCGGCGTCAGCGACACGCTCGCCTCCGCACTCTGGGGCGCCGACGTGCTCTTCGGCCTGGCGGCCGAGGGCGTGCGGACCGTCGACTTCCACACCTGGACGGGCTCGATCTACGGGCCGCTGGAGTTCGTCTTCGCGCGCGGGCGCCCGGTCGCCCGGGTGCGGCCCCTGTTCTACGCGATGCTGCTGTTCAACCGGGCCACGCCGGCCGGCTCGCGGCTGTTGGACGTCGGCCCGAACCCGGCGGGCGGCAAGCTCAAGACCTGGGGCACGGTCGACCCCCGGGGTACGCGGCGGGTCGTCGTGATCAACAAGGACCCGGTGGCCGCGCGCAAGGTCGTGCTGCGCGTCTCCGGCGCGAGCCGGCGCGCCTCGGTGCAGCGCCTGGCCGGGCCGTCGCTGAAGACGCAGAACAACGTGACCTTCGGCGGCCGCGGCTGGGGCGGCTCGACGGCCAGCGGGCGCCTGCGCGGCAAGCCCCGGGTGGAGCGCCTGCGGGCGCGAGGCGGCGCGTTCCGGGTGCTCGTCCCCGCCGGGAGCGCCGCCCTGGTCCGGATCCCCGCCGGCTGATCGAGCGGCGCGTCGGGCCGCAGCCGAGCCTCGGCTGCCTCAGGGGATGGGGATCAGCGTGATGCCCTTGACGTTCGTCAGCGCGAGCCTGGTCGACGTGGCGCTGGGGTCGAGCCTCACGTTCGTCGTGTTGGGGGACAGGCGGGGGGCGGACTTGACCGCGACGCTGCCGTCCGCGCCGCCCACACCGACGCCGCCGCGCTGCGAGCCGTCGGCCAGCACGACCCAGCCGGCCTCGACCTCGCCGGCGCCGATCTGCCCGTCCTCGCGCTGCACCTTCGCCGCTCGATAGAGGCCCGCGTCGCCGGAGGCTGCGGCCGCGCTGAACGAGCGCCGCTCGCCGCCGACGGTGAGCTCGCCGCTCACCTCGTCATTCGAGAAGGTGGCGTCTCCGAGCCGATCGCCGCGGCGCGAGCTCAGCGTCGCCTTGCCGTCACGGACGCTCGCCGCATCGATCCAGGTCGAGACGCGCTTGGAGTCGCAGACGTAGCCGATGACGCGCTTGCCGTCGGAGACCAGCGCGACGTAGGCGTCGGTGCCGCCCACCTTGCCGACGAACGTGCCCTCGGACGTCGCGGGCCGCTGCTCCTGGGCCGGCTGCCCGTCGTCGGAGTCGTCATCGCCGCAGGCCACCAGCGACACGGATGCCGCTAGCAGGATCACGGGTAGAAGCAGGCGTCGCAGGCGATCGACTGTATTCCGGCGATGTGGCCAGAACATTACGCGCGTTCAACCAAGCGCTGAGCGTGTCACCAGACCGGTGGCGCGACGCTGCACAGCGGCCCGGACATCGGCTGCAGCGCGAACGGGCCGCCGTCGAAGGAGGCCAGCGGCGCCGGCGGATTGGCCGTCGTGGTCGTGCGTGCCTGAAGATCGCGCACGAGGATCTGGAGCCCGCCGGGGCCGCCCCTCGGGTCCGTCGGGGCGTCGGTGGTGAACGCGACGCGGCGCCCGTCGCCGGACAAGCGCGGGCTGCGCGGACCAGCCGCGCAGCGGGGCGCCGGTCGCAGCGAGGCTGGCGACGTGCGCGGCGCCGGTGCCGCCGACACCGCGCACGATGATCCGCTGGCCGGGGCGCCCCAGCGCGCTGGGACGAGCGCCGCGCGGCTGCTCGGCATAGGCGACGCGCGCCCCATCCGCTGCGATCGACGGCTCGGCGGCGTAGTGCGTCCCCGGGCCGCTGACCACGACCGCCCGAGCTCGCCTGATGTCCCGCACGTAGACGCGCGCGCGCTGAGAACGGCCCGCGGTCGCGGTGAACGCCACGCGCCGCCCGTCCCGCGACAGCGATGGCTCCCAGGCCTCCGCCGCTCGGCTGCCGTCGGGCAGCCGGCTGGCCAGGGTGGTGCGGCCGGAGGACAGGTCGCGCACGAACACCTGCAGGCGCGAGCCCACGAATGCGGTGTACGCGACGCGGCGCCCGTCGCCCGAGAGGGTCGCTTCGTAGGCTCCGCCCACGCGCTGGATGACGGTCGTCGCGCCCGTCGCGACGTTGCGCACGTGGACCTGCGTCGACCACCGCCGGTCGGGCGACATCGGATCGGCGGTCACGCTCTCGTAGGCGACGACGTTGCCGTCGCTGGACAGGACCGGGTCATAGGCCGTCTCCACGCGCCCGTCCCGGCGCGGCTCCCCGGTGACCGAGCGCACGGTCTGCGCCCGCAGGTCGGCGAGGGCGATCGTGACGTTGCCGTAGCGCTTGGCAAACGTGCGGTTGCCGGCGGCCATCTCGTAGGCGACGAACCGCCCGTCGCCGGACACGCTGGGGTCATAGCTCGAGCAGGGCCGGTCCAGGAGCGCCTGCTGCGAGGCGTCGCGCGGGCCGATCTGCACGCCCGTTTCCAGGTCACGCCCCTCGAGGACGACCTCGCCGTAGCGCACCGCCACCGGCGGCGCGGCCTGCTGGCCGTCGAAGAGCACCATGCGCCCGTCGGCGCTCAGGACCGGGCTGGCGAACGAGGGCCGGAAGGGGAACCGCAGGCTGCCCCGGACGGTCTGCGGCGGGCCGTTGTAGTGGTCCTCGCCGAGCCAGCGCGGGACCTGGCGCAGCTGGCGCTGGAGCACGGTCTGGGCCTGGCGAGCCGACGTGTCGCCGTTCGAGACTCCCTCCCGCGCGGCGGCGCGCAGCTCGTGCTCGAGCGCGCGCTGCATCTGCCACCGCGTGCGGCCCTGCTGCCGGCCGATGCGCAGCGGGCTGAGATCGAGGCGGCGCTGCGCCTGGAAGGAAGCGGTGTCGTGGACACCGAACAGATGGGGCGCGTGGCGGGGCCCGACCTCCTGGTGGAGCATGTGCAGCAGCAGGTGCTGGGCGAGGTGGCCCTGATCGACGATCTGGTAGGCGCGGCGGCGCAGGGTGCGCAGCTTGGCCGCCGAGACGTGCTTCGCGCGCGGTGCGACGAGGGCGGCGGCCAGCCTCTGGGGATCCGGCCAGCCGCGCTGCCGGCCCAGCTCGGCGAGCGTCTGCACGTCGTGGCGCAGCCAGGACCACAGCTCGGCGCGGTTCGAGCCCAGCAGCTGGTACAGACGCCGCTCGTCGAAGGGGATCCAATGCACGTGGATCCAGCCGTCCGGCGGCAGCCAGTGCGGCGCGGAGTTCGGCGGCGCGGCCGAGTCCGGAGCGCGCCCGGCCACCGGCGGCTCGATCCCCTCCTCATGCGTGGCCTGCGCGGCAGAGACGCCGCACAGCGATCCGACGACCGCCGCGACGGCCAGCAGCCCGGTCCTCATCCTCATCACTCCCCCATCGCTGAGCAGCCCTGAGAATACGCCCTATGGCGCCGTCCCGGGAGGGGTAGACACCAGCCATGCCCAAGCCACCCCTGCCACCCGAGATCGACGAGTTCCTCACGGAGCCCAACCCGTCGGTCATCGCCACGCTGCAATCCGACGGAAGCCCGAACACCGTCGCCACCTGGTACCTCTGGGAGAACGGCCGCGTCCTCGTCAACATGGACGAGGGCCGCAGGCGCCTGGAGTTCATCCGCCGCGACCCGCGCGTCTCGGTCACCGTGCTCGGCAAGGACAGCTGGTACCACCAGGTCAGCCTGCGCGGGAAGGTCGTCTCCCTCGAGGAGGACGCCGACCTGTCGGACATCGACCGCCTCTCGCGCCATTACACCGGCGAGCCCTACTCCAACCGCGACCGCCGGCGCTACAGCGCGTGGATCGAGGTGGAGGCCTGGTGGGGCTGGGCGGTGAGCCGGCCCTGGGACCCGGAAGACTGACTCGGCGCTACGGCGTCTGGTCGCGCATGCCCTTGACCGCCGCGGAGATCTCCTCGGCGTCGAGAACGTCGGCCATGATCCCGATCTGCTCGTCGTAGACGTCGTCGTCGACCTGGCTGCGGAACTCCTCCTCGAGCGCGTGATACACGGAGAGACCCAACTGGGCCTCGGCCAATGCACCTGCATAGGTCGGATCGCCGAGCACCACCGTCTCGGCGGCGATCTCCGCGCTCTCGGCGTCCGGAGCTCCGAGGATCACGACCAGTTGGTCGGCCCCGTGCTCGTCCGCCAGGCGCTTGATCGTCTCCTGGCTATTGAGGTCCATGGCCCCCGAGGCAGTTCAGACGAAGCACTCCGTCGACGCGTACGCGACCTGTCCGCCGGCGCTCTTCACGCAGGCGGCGATCGCCGGACCGGCGATCCCGTCGCGCTCGCCGAGCACGATCACCTGCTTGCTCTCGAACATGGGGTGCTAGCTCACCTCCTCTCTCATCTCTCCGAGGCTCTTGTCGAGCCAGGTGTTGAGCTCCTTCGGGCTGATCGTCGACGCCGACAGCCGCGACACCTCGTCGCCGTCGTGCATGAGCAGGAACGTCGGCAGCGCGTGGACCTTCAGGCGGATGCAGACCCGCCGGGCCTTGGGCGCCTCGAGCTTGACGACCGTGAGGTCGTCGTGGGCCTCGGCCAGCTTCTCGACGTGGGGCATCAGCGCCAGGCACGGCCGGCACTCCGGTCCCCACACGTCCACGAGGACGGTGCCGCTCTCCACCAGCTCGTCGAAGTTCTCGCGCGTCGCCTCGCTCATCGCTCCCATCCGCTCATCCTCCCACTTCCTCGTTGGACTCCAGCAGCACGCTCATGCCGTCGGACTGCTCGGACATCCGTCCCAGGAACAGGCTGCCCTTTGCGATCAGCTGTACCCGCCGCGCGCCCCCGTTCATCAGCCGGGCGCGCGCATGCGGCATGTAGCACAGCGCCGACGCGATGTGCCCCTGGGTGGGGGCGAAGCCGGGCATCCCCCGCTGCGCGACGAAATCGCCGATGTCCTCCCGGCCCAGCTGGCCGTTGCGCACGGCCAGGGCGGCGAGGACCTTGTAGTTGCGCTTGGGGACGTCGCCCGAGCCCTGGGGCTCGGTGATCTCGGGGTTGTGCAGCTCGGTCGCGTAGTCGTCGACCTCGAGCATCCCCAGGCCGAGCCGGTCGAGGGGAGCCACCGCGAGCGCCTCCATGATCTTCGGGTTCGAGGACCCGGCGGCCACCGGATGGCGGCCCACGGAGTCCAGCCGCACGCGCGGCGAGCGGCCGTCGTCGGCCTCCACGAGCAGCGCGCTCGCGCCGAGCACGTCCTCCAGCACCGGCAGGCCGTGCTTGAGATGGCCCTGGAACTTCATCCCCAGCTTCGGGAGCGAGCCGCCCGCGACGACGGCGACGCGCTGGAAGACCCCGGCGGCGACGAGGCTGCTCGCGATGACCAGCGCGGGGACCGGGGCGGCGCAGAAGTTCTTGACGTCACAGCCCGAGGCCTCGCTGCAGCCCGCCGATGCCGCCACCGCCTTGGCGAGGTTGCCGCCGCCGCGCTGGTAGCGGTCGCCGATCGCCTCCTCGCCGGCGCCGACGACGTAGTCGATCGAGGCGGGGTCGATGCCGTTGTCCTCGAGGAGGCGCAGGAGCGCCAGCGTGGCGCTCGCCTTCCCGGCGAGGTTCTCGAGCAGCACGTCCGCGGTCAGCGCGCCGTCGCTCTCGTGCGCGCGGCGCATGGCCCCGGCCAGGCGATCGGCGCCCAGGTGCAGCCCCAGCGCCCCCGCCTCGGACGCGACCGCTTCGGCGTCGCCGGCCGCGGCCGCGACGCGCTCGAGGTCGAGGTGCTCGGCGAGCGGATGGCGGGCGAGCCGCTCCGCGATGGCGCCGGCCTCCTCGGAACCGAGCTTGACCAGGTCGAACTCGTCGACCGCCGCCAGCAGGCCGAGGAACTCGTCTTCGGGCATGAGCTCGCCGACGCCCGCGAAGCGGCCCTCGCCGTTCGCGGCGGCGCCGACCCACGGTCGCTCGGGCAGGTCCCGCGGGTGGACCGCGCCGAGGAACGCCTGGTGGGGCGCGTAGGCCACCGCCTGCTCGAAGGTGCGCAGGGAGCCCAGGAACGCCGCCTCGACGTCCGGGGCGCGCGGGAGCTCGCGAGAGGGCTTGGAGCCGTGGCGGCAGAGGCCCGGGACGTGGGCCAGCACCGCGCTCGCGGCCGAGATCACCGGTACCGGCATCTGGTGTCTATTGAACCGGATCGGCGTCGAAGACGGTCGGCTCGCTGACCGGCGTCGCGACCGCGTGCAGCGCCCGGTCTAGCAGCTGCCGGCGCCAGGCGCGCTCCTGCTCGGGCGCGAGCTCCGGGTCTCCCGTCGGGAAGGGGATGCCGCGCGTGGGCACGATGCGCGGCGCGCCGACGCGCCGCGCGATCGAGACGAGGTTGCACAGCAGCGCGGTGGGAATCCCTGCGCGCTCCAGCTCCTTCGTGAGCGTTGACCCGCAACGCGTGCCCGTTCCTCAGGTGGCGGTGAGGATCACCGCCTGGATGCCCCGCTGGCGCAGCTCGGCGGCCCACTCCATCCCGAAGCGGCGCGCGTCGGCGACCGTGGTGCCGTTGCCGGTCGTCCCCAGGTACTCGCCGTGCAGGCGTCCGATCGCGCCCTCGCGCTCCATCTCGCGGGCGACGTCGAGCGGGAGGATGCGGTTGGGATCGGCGTTGGCCCACTGGGTGGAGAAGCCGCCGTGCACCGATTCGTACCTGCCGGTCTCGGCCGAGTCGATCCCGTCGAGCGAGTGGCGCACCCATTTCGTCGCGCGTGCGGACTCCAGGCGGTCGGGGTTGCCGACGGGCACGAAGCCGCCCTCCGTCACCAGCGCGAACACCGCTTCGGCGGCGTCGGCGATGGGCGCGGCGGGCGTCACGCTGTCGAAGTCCGGGAGCGGGATCTCGGTGGCCTCCCGGTCGCCGCCGAGCCGCGTGAGCACGAGGGCGACGGCGCGCTCGGCCGCGGTCCTGTCGGCCATGCGGTTCGTGCGGGCAACGGGGCCGATGCGCCCGTCCTGGGCGGTGAGCTGCTCGCCCGCGGCGAGCTTGAGCGTCGCTTTGGCGAGGCTGTCGAGCGAATCGCGCATGGTGCGCGAGGTCGCGCCGCTCTCGACGACCGCCGCGCCGGCGGCCTCGCCCAGGCCGGGGTTCTCGGGGTGCATGGCGGCCACGGCGGGCACGCCCGCCTCGCTCGCCGCCACCGCGATCCGCGCGCACGCCATGCCGTAGCGCCCGCTGGTGAAGGCGGGACCGGCCACGATGAGCTCGGCTCCGTGCTGCTCGCGGGCTTTGGCGATCAGCTCGGCGGCGAACTCGGGGTGCGAGGCGGCGTAGTCGTCACCGCAGACGGCGGTGGCGACGATCTCGTGCTCGTCGCCCAGCAGGGTGGCGAGGCGCCGCCCGGGTCCCACGGCCCCGTCGCGCAGCTCCGGCCCGGTGCCCGCCGAGTCCTCGCCGCCGATGCCGGCGAAGAACTGGTTGACGTAGTGGACGATGCGCATCAGCCGGTCTCCGCGCACGTGAGCCGACCCCAGCCCAGCGTGCTCTGTGAGCAGTAGATCACGGCCACCGGCAGCTCGAGATCGTCGGTGGACGGCTGGTCGAGGAGGGCGACGCGGTCGCGGCCCAGCGCGCGCTCGACGGCGGGCAGCGTCATCCGCTCGTCGTAGTTCCCGGTGCTGACGAGGGCTGTGGCCTTGGTGGGCGGGACCACCAGCGGCGGCCCGGTCCCGTCGCGCCCCGCCATCTCGGCCAGGATCCCCACGGCGGTGATGCCGAGCTCCTCGAGGCGGTCGAGCTTGAGGGAGCAGTCGGCGTCGGCGTTCCCGCCGCCCTCCTTGGTCACGATCGCGGCGTCGAGGTCGAGCTCCTTGCACAGCCGGGCGGCGTGTGCGGAGACGAGCTCCTTGTTGGCCTGGTCGACGGGCTCGGGGCAGAGGACGAGCGCCGCCAGGGTGAGGTCTGGGGAGGCGCGCAGCGCGGCGACGACCGGATGCGTCTGCTGCAGGTAGGTCGGGTTCTTCAGCGCGGGATGGCCGTACTGGCCGCTGACCACCGCGCCGTCGTCGAGCTCGGTCGGCGAGATCACGGTCGGCAGTCCGCCGGACAGGCTGCGCCCGTAGACGAAGACGTCCTTGAACTTGCCCTGGGTCTGGAGGTTGAGCACGACCCCCACCCGCGGCTTGCCGTTCTCAGTTGCTTGTGCGGGGTCGGGCAGCTCCTCCACGGCATCGGGCTCGGCGTCCAGCGCCGCCTCGGCGAGGTGGGCCGCCACCTTGACGAGCCCCCGCCGCAGCGCCGCCTCGACGTCCTCCCAGGTCGCATCCTCGGCGGGCGTGAACTCGACGACGAGGTTGTGCGTCGCGCCCAGCGGCGACAGCGGCGCCGCCGGCCCCATCATGTCGATGACCGCCTCCTGGGCCCGGGGCAGGTAGCCGGCGGCCAGCACGGCGGCGCCGCGCAGCACGTGGGTCTCCCCGCGCCCCACGGGCAGCGCGGGACCCAGCAACCCGGGGAACACTCCGCCCCCGCCGGGCCCTTTGGAGCAGGGCTGGACCGCGTCCAGCGCGCCGACGATCCGCACGGAGTCGCCGGGAGCGGCGCAGGCCAGCCGGACCTCGGCGAGCGCGGGGTCTTCGAGGAGGTCGCGCGCGGTCTCCTCGCCCACGGTGAGGACGCCTGAGTCGTAGCTCGTGCGCTCGCCCAGGTCGAGCTCGCCCACCTCGTGAACCACCCGCCTCAGCCCGGCCTCCACGTCCATCTGTCCCGGCTCCTCTCCGCTGTCGCCACAGGGTATGCCCTGGCGACGAGGTGCGGTATCCGAGCGAGGGGAGCCGGCGACGAGCGGCTCAGACGGGCGACCACTTCTCCAGCGCGGCGGCGACCTTGGGCGTCCACCAGTCGAGCTCGGCCTTCGCCGCGGCTACCGCCTCCTCCCCACGGCCGAGCGCGATCGGCAGCGTGAAGTTGCACCCGAGCTGGACGAGGCCGCCGATAAGTGCGAGCTCCATGGCCTTCTCGTCGAATCGCTCGCCGTACAGGGCGCTGAAGTCAGAGATCACCTCATCGCGCGAGACGTCGAAGCGCCTGGCGTCGAAGGCCAGGAACGACGCGAGCTCGACGGCCGCCGGCGCGCCGCCGGTCCGCTCCCCCCAGTCGACCAGGACGACCCGGTCCTCGGAGAGCCCCAGGTTGTTCAGCCGCACATCACCATGGATGAGCGTCGGCTCACAATCGTCGAGCAGCTCCGCCAGCAGCGCGGGCTGCTCGGCCATCGCGCGGACCGCGGTGGCGATCTCGCCGGGGACGAGCTCGTCGAAAAGCTCCCAGCAGCGGAGGATCAGGTCTCCCGCCCGTTCTCCGCGCTCCTGCTCGCGCCGGCCGGTCGAAGGGGAGAGCAGGTTGTAGCGGTTCTCGAGCGTGCAGAGGTCGTCGAAGCGCTCACCCCAGAACGCGAGGTGCACATCTGCCATGGCCGCCAGCACGCGCCACACCTCGGCTCGACCCAGCCGGCGGTCGCCTGCCACCAGATGCATGGACACGTCGCGCATGAAGACGCTCCAGCGGTCCCCCGCGTGCTCGGCCGCGACCGTCGCATGGTCGATCGTCGCGGGGAAGCGATCGAAGAGCCCCCGCGCCCACATCTTCACGACGCGGCCGTCGTCGCCCGTCGCGCGCGAGATCCAGTCCCACTCCGGGGAGACCTCCTTGCGGATCAGCTCCCGCCCGTCGCGCAGCGTCACGCGCTCAAGGGTGTTCCCGGATGCGCCGGCCGACCCCAGCGGCTCGCGAGCGACGATCTCATCGGAAAGGAGGGCCATCACGGAGGTCACGGCCGTGCCTCGAGGACGAGGTTGAACGGGGTCTCCGTCGCGCGCCGGAAGCGTGTGAAGCCGGCCTCGGTGACCACGGCGCGCAGCCGCGCCTGGCCGGCCTGGGCGCCGAGCGCCAGCCCGACTTCCTGTGCGCGCGAGGCCGGGGTGCAGATGAGCGTGGAGGCCGAGTAGAAGATCCGCCCGACCGCGTTGAGGTTCTCCTCGGTGCGATCGCCGGCCATCGGCTCGACGATCAGCCAGCTGCCCTCCGGTGCGAGGGACCCCAGCACGTGCGCGGCGGCGCCGACGGGATCGCCCATGTCGTGCAGGGCGTCAAAGACGCACACCAGGTCATAGCCCTCACCCGGGAAGTCCTTGGCGCTGGCCACCTCAAAGCGCACGCGATCGCCGACCCCCGCACGCTCGGCCGCGCGTCGCGCCGCCTCGACGGACTCGGCGTGGTAATCAAAGCCCACGAACTCCGAACGCGGGTAGGCCCCGGCCATCACGATCGTCGACGCGCCGTGCCCGCAGCCGATGTCCGCCACGCGCGCACCGGCCCGCAGCTTCTCCTCGACACCCTCAAGCGCGGGCAGCCACGACACCACGAGATTCGCGACATAGCCGGGGCGAAAGAACAGCTCGGTCCCGCAGAACAGGTCGCCGTCGTGCTCGTGCCACCCCAGGCCCTCGCCCGTGCGGAAGCGCTCGGTGATCTTCGGCTCGTCGCGCACACACGACGCCGCGATGTAAAACGCCCCGGGAAGAAACGTCGGACTCTCCGGATCGGCCAGACACGCCGCCTGCTCAGGCGTCAAAAAGAAACACTCGCCGTGCGCGTCGTACTCGGCATACCCGCTGGCCGCCTGCGCGCACAGCCACTCACGCACATAACGCTCATCGGTACCCGTCCGCGCCGCCAGCACCGCCGGCGTGACCGACTCCCCATCGCTCATCGCCGCGTACAGACCCAGCTTGTCGCCGATCAGCACCGTCGTCTGATGAAGCGCCGCGCCCAGATCCCCGGCGAAACGCCCCACGAACTCCTGCAGTCGCCCCTCGTCGGCGGCGGTGCGAGTAGTGGTCATGCGTCCTCCCTTGAGTTCGGGGATTTGTGATACTCCGGTTCGGAGTCTTATAGTGGACTAAACTCCGAACCGGAGGCTTTGTCAAGCCGATCTACATGTCTGAACTCACGACCGTTTCCTACGTAGTCCTCGGGCTCATCGGCGAGCAGGGGGAGGGTGCGCACGACCTCGTCCAGATCCTGCGCCGTGGCGCCGTGTACTACGCCGTTGCCCCGAGCCAGGTGTATGCCGAGCCCAAGCGGCTCGCCGGCCTCGGTTACCTGACCGTCCACGAGGAGCCGGGCCGCACCACGCCCCGCAAGGTGTATTCGCTCACCGCCAAGGGCCGCAGGGCGCTGCGAGAGTGGATGTCGCAACCGGCGGCGTTCCCCCGCATGCAGAACGAGGCCGCCGTGCGGATCATGTGCGCTGATATCGCGCAGCCCCAGCGGGTGCTCGAGAGCCTGCGCGGCATGCGCCCCGAGATCGAGCGCGTGCTCGAGGACGTCGCGGAGATGGAACGGCGCGCCGAGGCCCTGCCGCATCGGCGCGCCAACCTTGCTCTCAACAACTGGTTCGGACGCCGCTGGTGCGAGTTGCTGCTTGAGTGGCTCGACGAGGCCGAACGCGTGCTGGGCGAGGGCGCCGATGCTTGAGGCGGCCGGGGCTCGGTACGTCGCCGAGCAGGCTCATGCGTGCCGCGAGGCCCACGCGCGCCGCGAGCCGGCAGTCCAGCGTAGGCGCAGAACCTAATCCGGATTGATTCCAGATCTGTGGCACACTGCGGACATGCCGCCGACGTCGGAGTCCGAGCGCCTGTTGCGTGGCGCTTCCCTGCGCGTAACCCGTCCTCGCGTCGCGGTGCTCGCCGCGGTGCACGACCACCCGCACGCCGACACGAACTCGATCATCGGGCTCGTTCGCGAGGATCTTGGTGAGGTCTCCCCGCAGGCCGTCTACGACGTGCTGCGAGCACTGACCGAGGCGCGTCTGGTGCGCCGCATCCACCCGCCGGGCTCCGTGGCGCGCTACGAGTCGCGGGTCGGCGACAACCATCACCACCTCGTGTGCCGGTCGTGCGGCGCCATCGCCGACGTCGACTGCGCCGTCGGCAGCGCACCGTGTCTGACCGCGGCCGAGGACCACGGCTACGCGATCGACGAGGCCGAGGTCATCTACTGGGGCCAGTGCCCCGAGTGCTCGGCCACACCCATTTCCCCGGTACCACCACCCGATCACCGAAAGGTCTCCCGTGTCTGACAGTCCTGACGCCGTTGTTGGAGAGATGAGCGATAGCGAGCGCGGCTGCCCCGTCGCGCACGAGCGTGCCCCGCACCCCACCCAGGGCGGGGGAAATCGCGGCTGGTGGCCGGACCGGCTGAACCTGAGGATCCTGGCCAAGAACCCCGCCGTGGCCAATCCGCTCGGCGAGGAGTTCGACTACGCCGAGGCGTTCAACAGCCTCGACCTCGCGGAGGTCAAGAAGGACATCGAGGACGTCCTGACGACCTCGCAGGACTGGTGGCCCGCGGACTACGGGCACTACGGCCCGTTCATGATCCGGATGGCGTGGCACAGCGCCGGCACGTACCGCATCAGCGACGGCCGCGGCGGCGCGGGCGCCGGCCAGCAGCGGTTCGCCCCGCTCAACAGCTGGCCGGACAACGCGAACCTCGACAAGGCCCGCCGCCTCCTGTGGCCGGTCAAGAAGAAGTACGGCCAGAGCCTCTCGTGGGCGGACCTCATCGTTCTCACGGGCAACGTCGCGCTGGAGTCGATGGGCTTCGAGACGTTCGGCTTCGCCGGCGGCCGCGAGGACGTCTGGGAGCCCGACGAGGACGTCTACTGGGGGCCGGAGACCGAGTGGCTCGGCGACGAGCGCTACTCCGGCGACCGCGATCTCGAGAAGCCCTTCGGCGCCGTCCAGATGGGCCTCATCTACGTCAACCCGGAGGGGCCGAACGCCAACCCCGACCCGCTCGCCTCGGCCAAGGACATCCGCGAGACGTTCCACCGGATGGCCATGAACGACGAGGAGACGGTCGCACTGATCGCCGGTGGGCACACGTTCGGCAAGACCCACGGCGCGGCCGACCCGGACGAGTACGTCGGCCACGAGCCCGAGGCCTCGCCCCTCGAGGAGCAGGGCCTGGGCTGGCGCAACAGCTTCGGCAGCGGCAAGGGCGCGGACACGATCACCAGCGGCCTGGAGGGCGCCTGGACCCCCACCCCCAAGGCGTGGGACATGAGCTTCTTCGAGACCCTGTTCGACAACGAGTGGGAGCTCACCAAGAGCCCCGCGGGCGCACATCAATGGACGCCGAACGGCAACGGCGCGACGGCCACCGTGCCCGACGCCCACGACCCGTCGGTGACCCACCCCCCGATGATGCTGACGACGGACCTGGCGCTGCGCCTGGACCCCGTCTACGAGCCGATCGCGCGGCGCTTCCACGAGCACCCGGAGGAGTTCGCCGACGCGTTCGCGCGGGCCTGGTTCAAGCTGACGCACCGCGACATGGGACCCATCGAGCGCTACCTCGGCCCCGAGGTCCCGTCCGAGGAGCTGCTGTGGCAGGACCCGGTGCCCGAGGTGACGCATGAGCTGATCGGGGCGCAGGACATCGCCACGCTGAAGGGCCAGATCCTCGACTCGGGCCTCTCGGTTCCCGAGCTGGTCAAGGCCGCGTGGGCGTCGGCCTCGACGTTTCGCGGCAGCGACAAGCGCGGCGGCGCCAACGGCGCGCGCATCCGCCTCGAGCCGCAGAAGGGCTGGGAGGTCAACGACCCCGACGAGCTGGGCAAGGTCCTCCAGACCCTCGAGGGCATCCAGCAGTCCTTCGGCAAGCCGGTCTCGCTGGCCGACCTGATCGTGCTCGGCGGCTGCGCGGCCGTGGAGCAGGCGGCCAGGAACGCCGGCCACGACGTCGAGGTCCCCTTCACGCCGGGCCGCGCGGACGCGTCGCAGGAGCAGACCGACGTGGACTCCTTCGCTGCGCTCGAGCCGGCGGCGGACGGGTTTCGCAACCACCTCGCGGATGACCACGGGCTGGCGGCGGAGTACCTCCTGGTCGACCGGGCAAACCTGCTGACCCTCAGCGCTCCCGAGATGACCGTCCTCGTGGGCGGCCTGCGGGTCCTGGGCGCCAACGCCGGTGGCTCCCAGGCTGGCGTCCTCACCGAGACGCCCGGGTCGCTGACGAACGACTTCTTCGCGAACCTGCTCGACCTGGGCACGACGTGGGCCGCGACGTCCGACGACGCGGGGAGGTTCGAGGCCCGCAACGGCGGCGGCGAGGTCACGTGGACCGGCACCCGCGTGGACCTCGTGTTCGGCTCGAACTCCGAGCTGCGCGCGCTCGCGGAGGTCTACGCGAGCGATGACGCGCGGGAGAAGTTCGTGCACGACTTCGTCGCCGCCTGGGACAAGGTCATGAACCTCGACCGGTTCGACGTCGCGTGATCGCGGCCGACAGGCGGCTCGTCACAACTCCCAGCCGAAGCTGAGCGAGCTCCAGCTCGGACCTTCGCGCTCGTAGAAGCGGTGGGCATCGGTGCGCGCGTGCGCGGAGTCGAGCTCGAGGTGCGTGGCGCCGCGCTCGCGCGCCCAGTCCTTCGCGGCGTCCAGCAGGAGCTTGCCGATCCCGAGCGAGCGGCGTCCCGGGTGCACGGCGAGGTCCTCCACCCAGGCGCGGCGCCCGAAGCGGACGGACTCCAGGTCGAGGTACGCGGTGCAGATCCCCACCACGACCCCGTCGGCGCGCGCCACCAGCACCGCCGAGTCGCCGGCCGTGGCGGCGCGCCGCAGGCGCTCAGCGGCGACCTGCGGGTCCCACTGCGGCGGACGGCCGCCCGGAGGGGCGAACAGCCACTCGTACGCCTCCAGCAGCTGCGGCGCGTCGTCGGGACCGGCCGCGGCGATCTCGACGCCGCTCATCCGGCGAACCCGGTGGCGCCGGTCAGGTTCATCGTTGCGACAGCCTAGCCGCGGCGGTCGCGATCGCGCGATAGCGTCGCGGGTGTGCTCCGACGCCCATCCGATGCCGCGACCGGTCGTGCGGCCGTGAGCGATCCGCACACCGCGGCACCCGTCGCGCTGACGTCGCTCGCGCACGGCGCGGGCTGTGGCTGCAAGCTGCCGGCGGCGGCGCTGCTGCCGATCGTCCGCGGGCTGCCCGCCGTCGCCGAGCCGCGGCTGCTCGTCGGCTCGGACACCGCCGACGACGCCGCGGTGTTCAGGCTGACCGACGAGATCGCGCTGGTGATGACGATCGACTTCTTCACGCCGATCGTCGACGACCCCTACGACTTCGGCCGGATCGCGGCGGCCAACGCGCTCTCGGACGTCTACGCGATGGGCGGGCTGCCGCTGGCGGCGATGAACGTCGTCGCCTTTCCCCTCGAGCGGCTCGGCGGCGACGTCCTGCGCGAGATCATGCGCGGCGGGGCCGACGTCGCCGCCGCGGCGGGAATCTCAATCGTGGGCGGCCACTCGATCGACGACCCGGAGCCGAAGTACGGCCTGGCCGTGACCGGAACCGTGCATCCCGCCGAGGTGATCTCCAACGCGGGGGCGCGCGCGGGCGACCTGCTGGTGCTGACCAAGCCGCTGGGCGTCGGCGCGATCACGACGGCGCGCAAGCGCGGCCGGCGCGACGACGACCTGCTCGCACGGGCCGTGGCGACGATGAGCTCCCTCAACGACTCGGCCTCGGCCGCGGCGCGCGCGGCCGGCGCGAGCGCGATGACCGACGTCACCGGCTTCGGGCTGCTCGGCCACCTGCACTCGCTGGGGCTGGCGAGCGGCATCGCGGCGGTGATCGACGCGGCGGCCGTGCAGGCGATCGACGGCGTGTTGGAGCTGCTCTCCGGCGACGACGCCGTCTCCGGCGGCAGCCGCCGCAACCGCGACTACGCCGAGACGTTCACGACGTTCGGCGCCGGCGTCGGGGAGCCGCGGCGGCGCCTGCTGTGCGATGCCACGACGTCGGGCGGGCTGCTCGTCGCGGTCGCGCCCCAGGCCGCGCCGTCGCTGCCGGGCGCGATCGTCGGCGAGATCGTCGCCGGTGAGCCCGGCGCCATCGCGGTGCGATGATGGTCCGGCGACGGCTGCAGCACCCTGGAGCGGCCCGGGCCCGGTGGCCCATCCGGTCTTCAAAACCGGCGGGGCGCGGCAGACCGCGCTGGAAGGTTCGACTCCTTCGCCGTTCCGTATGAGCGACCGCGACCGGCCGTTTCGCCGCGGTAGCATCCGCGGCGCCCCCGTCCCACACCAGGAGGCTCCATGCCCTACATCGAAGGCTTCGTCGCGGCCGTGCCGACCGCCAACCGGGAGGCCTACATCGAAAGCGCCAAGCAGGGCGCCGAGTATTTCAAGAAGCTGGGCGCGACCCGCGTGACCGAATGTTGGGGAACCGACGTGCCGCATGGCGAGGTGACCGACTTCTTCCGTGCCACCCAGGCGAAGGAGGACGAGACCGTCATCTTCAGCTGGATCGAGTATCCGGACAAGGCGACCCGCGACGCGGCGAACGAGACGATGAGCGCCGACGCCGAGATGATGAACATGGAGATGCCCTTCGACGGCAAGCGAATGTTCTGGGGCGGCTTCGAGCCGGTGCTGGACGGCTAGAAGGTCCAACTCCTTCGCCGTTGCGTATGACCCCGGACCGCGACCGGCTGCGCGAGCTGCCGTCCGTCGACCGGCTGGCGACGTCCGTCGCGCGCGCCGAGCTTCAGGCGCGGCGCGAGGAGCTGCTCGACGGCGCTGACGCGGGCGACGAGGAGACGGTCGACCTCGTCGCGCGCGCGCGGGCGCGCCTGCGCCCGCGCCTGCGGCGCGTGATCAACGCGACCGGCGTCGTCGTCCACACGAACCTCGGCCGTGCCCCGCTCGCCGTCGAGGCGCGGGCCGCGGTGGCGGCCGCCGCGGATGGCTACTGCAACCTCGAGCTCGACCTCGCCTCGGGCCAGCGCGGCTCGCGGCAGGCGCACGTCGAGGAGCTGCTGCGCGAGCTGACCGGCGCGCAGGCGGCGCTCGCCGTCAACAACTGCGCGGCGGCGGTGCTGCTGGCCTGCGCCGCGCTGGCGGGCGGCCGCGACGTCGTCGTCTCACGGGGACAGCTGATCGAGATCGGCGGCGGCTTCCGGATCCCCGAGATCCTCGCGGCCGCGGGCACGCGGCTCGTTGAGGTGGGCACGACGAACCGCACGCGCCGCGCCGACTACGAGGCGGCGCTGGCCGCCGGGGAAGAGCGCGTCGGGGCGATCCTGCGCGCGCACCCCTCGAACTTCCGGACCGTCGGCTTCGTCGCCGAGGTGGAGATCGAGGAGCTGTGCGACCTCGGCCCGGCGGTGATCGACGACGTGGGCTCCGGCGTGCTCACCGACGAGCTCGAGCTGCTCGCCGGCGAGCCGCCGGTGCACCGGTCGGTCCGCGCCGGCGCGGCGCTCATCACGTTCTCGGGCGACAAGCTGCTGGGCGGACCGCAGGCGGGGCTGCTGGTCGGAACGCGCGCGGCGGTCGAGGCGTGCCGCCGCCATCCGCTCGCGCGGGCCGTGCGGATCGACAAGCTGTCGCTCGCCGCGCTGGAGGCGACCCTCGCGCTGCATCGCGACCCGGCCGCGGCGCGCCGCGCGCTGCCGGTGCTCGCGATGCTCGAAGCCGACGACGCGACGCTGAGCAGGCGCGCCGACGAGCTCGCGGCCGCGACCGGCGGCACGGTGGTCGCGTCGACCGCGCGCGTCGGCGGCGGCGCGCTGCCGCTGCTCGAGCTGCCGGGCCCGGCGGTCGCGATCGACCCCGGCCCGGCCGGCGCCGACGCGCTCGCCGCGGACCTGCGGGCCGGCGATCCGGCGGTCGTGGGCCGCATCCACGACGGCCGGCTGCTGCTCGACCCGCGCACGCTGACCGACGACGAGGCGCGCGAGGCGGCGCGCGCGGTGCGCGCCGTCTCGCCGTGAGCGTCGAGCACGCGGCCCTGACGCTCGGGACCGCCGGCCACATCGATCACGGCAAGACGGCGCTCGTGCGCGCGCTGACCGGCGTGGACACCGACCGCCTGCCCCAGGAGCAGGCGCGCGGCATGTCGATCGAGCTCGGGTTCGCCCCCCTGCTGCTGCCCGGAGGGCGGCGCGTCTCGGTGGTCGACGTGCCGGGCCACGAGCGCTTCGTGCGCACGATGGTCGCCGGCGCGACCGGGATCGACTTCCACCTCATGGTCGTCGCCGCCGACGACGGCGTGATGCCGCAGACGCTCGAGCACGCGGAGGTGCTCGCGGCACTGGGCATCGAGCAGGGCGTCGTGGCGATCACCAAGTGCGACCGCGCGTCACCGCAGCGAGCCGCAGCGCAGGCCGCCGAGCTGCTCCCCGGCGCCGAGGTCGTGGCGTGCTCCGCGCGCACCGGCGACGGCGTGGCGGCCGTCGCGGCGGCGCTGGAGCGCGTCGCCGATCGGGTCACGCCGCGCGGCGAACGCAGCCGGGAGGGCGCGGCCGTGCTCCACGTCGACCGCGCCTTCACGATCCACGGCGCCGGCACGGTCGTCACCGGGACGCTGTGGTCGGGCACGCTGGCCGCGGGCGACGCGCTGGCCCTGCTGCCCGCGCAGCGCCTCGCCCGGGTGCGGTCGGTGCAGGTGCACGACCAGCCGGCGGAGCGGGCGCACGCGGGGCAGCGCGTGGCGCTCAATCTCGCCGGGATCGCCCTGCGCGACGTCGCCCGCGGCGACGCGCTCGCCGATCCGGGGGCGGAGCTCGCGCCGACGGAGGTCATCGACGCGGCGCTGGACCTCCGCGACGATCGGCACGGCGCCCGCGTCATGGTCCATCACGGCACGCGGGCGGTCCCGGCGCGGCTGGCGGCGCTCGGCGCGGGCCTGTGGCAGGTGCGCCTCGAGGCACCGCTGCTCGCCGCCGCCGGCGACCGGCTCGTCGTGCGGTCGGTCGCGCCGCCCGACACGCTCGGCGGCGGCACGGTGCTCGACCCGCGGGCCCGGCGGCATGGACGGCGCCCCGACGTGCTGGCGCGCCTCGAGCGGCTTCGGCGCGGCGAGCCGGAGCCTGCGGCCGCGACGCCGCCGGCAGTCGCCCCGGCAACCGGCCCGTCCGCCACGGCCCCGTCGGCCCCGGCGCTCGACCCCGGCGCGACCGAGCTCGCGGAGCGGCTGCTCGCGGCCGGCCACGAGCCGCCCTCGCGCTCGGAGTTGGGGCCTGCCGTGGCCCATCTGCCCGCGCTGATCCACGCGGGCGTGGCCGTCCGGATCGGCCGCGACCTCTACGCGCACCGCGACGCCCTCGCGGGCGTCGCCGATCGCGCCGCCGCGATCATCGCGAACGAGGGCGCGGTGACGCTCGCGCGCCTGCGCGACGAGCTCGCGACGTCGCGCAAGTACGCCGAGGCGCTGCTCGAGCATCTCGACCAGGCCCGCTTCACCAAGCGCCTGCCCGACGACCGCCGGGTGCTACGTCGCCGGCGCTGAGGTTGCCCCGACCGCGTCGGTCAGCGCTGGACGCGGTAGTGCAGGTGGGTGACGCCTTCCCCCTCGAGGACCCGGGTGCGCTCGAGCTCGATGTGCTCGGGACGGAGGTTGTCGAAGAGACGGCGCCCCTGGCCGAGGAGCACCGGGATGAGATGGATCTCGAGCTCGTCCAGGATGCCGGCGGCGAGCGCGACCTGCGCGGTCGCGGCGCCGTGGACCAGCACGTTCTTGTCGCCCGCCGCCCGCTTGGCCTCGGACATCGCAATCTCGACGTCGTCCACGTAGCTGACCAGCGGCCACCGCCCCACATCGATGCCCGGCTCGCGGCGACTGAAGACCCAGATCGGCACGCCGCCGTGGTGGTCGCCGCCCCAGCCGCCCGCCGGCTCGAAGGTCCGCCGGCCGGCGACGACCGCCCCGGTGGCCATGAACTCGTCGACGACCTGCGCGTTGACGCCGCCCAGGCCCGAGATCGCCTTGTGGTCGGCGGCGGCATCCGGCAGAACCCACTCGTGCAGGCGGTGCCCGCCGTCGCCGAGCCCGTTGCCCGGTCCCTCGTTGGGCCCGGCGATGAACCCGTCGAGCGACATGGACATGTACAGAACGGTCGCGGCCACGGCGGCTCCTCTCCTGGTCTGCTTTTCCCTCAGACCGTCGGCGCCGCGAAACTCATCGCGCGGCCGAGCGCGGCTTCGCGGCGCGCGGCCGACGTTCGGTCGCACGAGTGACCATCGCCGAGCTCAGCGCCACCGCCTCCGCGCGGCTGGCCCCACCCTCGCGCGCGAGCGATCGCCAGGTGTGGACGTCGACGGCGTGGCGGGTCGCGGCGGCGAGCATCGTGCGGCGCCGGCCGCGCGCGCCCCATCCGGCCGCCAGCGCGCGCGCCGCGTCGTCGAGGAAGTCGCGCAGCGGCACCAGCGTTCGCCCCACCACGTCGACGAGCGTCTCGTCGCGCAGGATGTTGGTCCACATGGCCGCGGTCTCCTCCCAGTAGGCGTAGAGCTCGTCGAGCGCCACACCGAGGCGCTCGGCGGGGTCGGCGATCGCCCGCCAGCGCTTCAGGTCGGGCCAGGGGTGGCGGGCGGCGAAGTGCCCCGAGCACGCCGCGAACAGGTCGTCGTCGGTGGGGAAGTGGCGGTAGACGGTCTGGCGCTGGACGCGGGCGCGCTCGGCGATCGCGGTGATCGTCGTCCGGGCGGGCCCCACGCTGCCGTGGAGCTCCATGGCCGCCTCGGTGATGCGCAGGCGCGTGGCGTCCATCGCCTCGGCGCGCTTGCGGAGCTCGTAGCGGCGGGTGCCTGCTTTGGTTTCGGGAGTCATGGTTGTATGACGAATCTTGACAGACGCTGGGGCGGCCGGTTAGGCTGCCCTCGTAATGAGCATACAGCATCGTCTAACGAAAGGAGTTCTCATGCTCACCGCCTCCACCTCGCAGCTCGAGCTCAACGAGGCCTGGATCGACAGCGACCCGCGCGGGCGCGTGTATCCCGCGTTCCCCATCAACATGTTCACCGGCGCGCAGGACACCGCCGTCGTCTACTTCGAGGTCCAGCCCGGCGAGTACCTCCCCACCCATACCGACAGCGCCGAGGAGGTCCTCTACATCGTCTCCGGCGAGGGCGAGGCCCAGGTCGGAGACGAGCGGGGGCGCGTCCGCCCCGGCGACCTCGCCGTCATCCCGTCGATGGTCCCCCACGGCATCGCCAACGTCGGCGACGAGCCGCTGAAGGTCGTCGGGTTCTTCAGCGACAGCCACATCGTCTCGACGTTCGCCGAGCCCCTGCAGCCACTGGGCGAGACGACGCTGACGATGGGCGCGCCCGTCGCGGCGTGATGCCTGCGCGCCGCGGGGTCGGGCCTAGGATCCCGCCCCGGGCCGCTTGCCACCCGCCTGACCGAGCGCTTCGGTCTCCTGCAGCCGGTCCTCAGCGCGCCGATGGCGATCGCCGACGGAGGCCGGCTCGCCGCGGCCGTCTCCCGTGCCGGCGGCCTCGGCCTGATCGGCGGCCGTCCCCGGGCGGTGCTGCTGTCCTTCGGCGACCCGAGACCGCTCGGTGCAGCGGTATGCGGCGCGGGCGTGCCGCTGATCTGTCAGGTGCAGAGCCGCAGCGACGCGGAGCTGGCGCTGGAGGCGGGCGCCGACGTGATCGTCGCGCAGGGTGCGCAGGCCGGCGGGCATGGCGACCGGCGCGCGACCTTCACGCTCGTGCCCGAGGTCGCGGACCTGCTCGCCGCGCGGTCACCCGACACGCTGCTGTGCGCCGCGGGCGGCGTCGCGGACGGCCGCGGCCTCGCCGCCGCGACGATGCAGAGCCGTCCCGCGCACCACCGTCGGCGTCGCCGCGCGGCAGAGGCAGGGCCGTCTGTGCCTCCGGAGGCGGGGCCGGGCGGGCTCGTATCCTGCCGCGATGGATCGGCTCGAGCTGCTTGACTCGCTGCCTCTGAGAACGCTGATGATCGCGGTGGACCCCAGCGAGGACGAGCGTCGGCCTCGCTCCTCGGTTGGACGACGACCGCCGCGCGGTCCCCTCAGCGATTGACCTCGCGCAACGCGCGGTCCATGTCGCGCTTGCTCTCGCGGCTCTTGATCGCCTCGCGCTTGTCGAAGCGGTCCTTGCCCTTGGCGACGGCGATCTCCACCTTGGCGCGCCCGCCGGAGAAGTAGATCCGCGTGGGCACGAGCGTGAGGCCCTTCTCCTGGATCTGGCCGAGAAGACGCTCGAGCTGGCGGCGGTGGACGAGCAGCTTGCGGTCGCGCTCGGGCTCGTGGTTGCGCGCGGCCGCCGGGGCGTAGGGCGGGATGTGGACGTTGACCAGGTAGAGCTCGCCGTCGCGGATCAGCGCGTAGCCGTCCTTCAGCTGCGCGCCGCCGGTGCGCAGCGCCTTGACCTCCGTGCCCTCCAGCACCATGCCGGCCTCGACGCGCTCGAGCAGCTCGAAGCGGTAGCTGGCGTAGCGGTTGGAGGCGACGTCGCCGGGTGCGACCTTGCGTTTCTTGGCCTTGGCCATCTTCGTTCGAGCTTAGTGGGGCGGCGGCCGGGGCCTAGGATGGCGCCGTGATCACCGGCGCCCACGCGATCCTCTTCACGCCGGACGCCGACGCCGTCCGGGCCTTTCTGCGCGACGTCCTGCAGTTCCCCTCGGTGGACGCGGGCGGCGGCTGGCTCATCTTCGCGCTGCCACCCGCCGAGCTGGCCGCGCACCCGACCGACGGACCCGGCCACCACGCGCTGTATCTCATGTGCGACGACGTCCACGCGACCGTCGCCGAGCTCGAGGCCAAGGGCGTGGAACTCGCCGCCCCGGTGAGCGACGAGGGCTGGGGGCTGGTCACCGCGATCCGGATGCCCGGCGGCGGCGAGCTCGGCCTCTACGAGCCGCGCCACCCGATCCCGCCCCAGGCCGGCGCGGATCGCGCGTGACCGTTCGCTGAACGATTGTGGGGGCCCTGACCCCCACAATGGTTCAGCGAGCGCGCGTCAGTCCGATTCGCCCGCCTCCACCGGCTCGAGATCGACCCGGCCGCGCGGCGCCTCGACGCGCGCGACCCGGACGCGCACGGGGTCGCCGAGGCGGATGGTCCGGCCGGTGCGCTCGCCGGTGAGGATCGTGCCCAGCTCGTTGAGCTCCCACCAGTCCCCGCGCAGGCGCCGGACGGGCAGCAGGCCCTCGTTGCCCTCGCCGAAGGAGACGAACGCGCCGGCGCCGATCAGCCCGGTGACCTCGCCGTCGAACTCGTGCTCCCAGCCCGTCTCGAACAGCTCGCGCTCCAGCAGGAAGCAGCGCGCGATGCGGTCGGCCATGCGCTCGATCTGCAGCGCGTCGCGCTCGCGCGCCGACGACCACTCCCCCGCGCGCTCCAGCTCGGCGGCCCGCGGCGGCGTCTCGCCGCCCCCCACCGCGCTGAGCAGCGCGCGGTGGCAGACCAGGTCCGGGTAGCGCCGGATCGGCGACGTGAAGTGGCAGTAGTGCGCCAGGCCCAGCCCCGCGTGCCCGAGGTTGCGCGGTGAGTAGTAGGCCTGCGTGAGCGCGCGCAGGATCAGGAACGTCAGCGCCGCGCGCCCGCGGCCGGTGCGCGCGACGTGCGCGGCGACGTGGCGCGAGCACTCCGCCACGATGTCGGCCGCCTGCGACGGCGCGATGTGCTCGCCGACGGGCGGCGTGGCGACGCCGAGCGACGCGAGCTGGTCCACCAGGCGCCGGGCGCTCTCCCCGTCAGGCGGCTCGTGGACGCGGTACAGCGCCGGGACCGAGCGCTCGTCCAGCAGCCGGGCCACCTGCTCGTTGGCGGCGATCATCAGGTGCTCGATCAGGCGGTGGGACTCGGTCTGCTGCGTGGAGCGGGCCTCGACGACGTGGCCGTCGGCGTCGAAGAGGAACTCCGGCTCGCCCGTGTCGAGCTCCAGCGCCGGGCGCTCGAGCCGGCGGGCCTGCAGCGCGGCGGAGACGGCGCGCGCCGCGGCCAGCGGGCCCGCCCACGGCTGCACCCAGGGCTCCTCCCCGGCGAAGATCCGGTCCACGCGGTCGTAGTTCAGCGCGGCGCGGTTGAGGATCGTCGAGCGGTGGAACGCCGTCCGGGTCACGCTCGCGCCGTCGAAGTCCATCTCGACGGTGACCGCCGCACGCTCCTGCCCGGGGACCAGCGAGCAGGCGTCGTTGGAGAGCGCCTCGGGCAGCATCGGCTCCACCCGGCCGGGCACGTAGACGCTGGTGCCGCGGCGGTCGGCCTCCCGGTCCACCAGCGAGCCGGCGAGGACGAACGCGCTCACGTCGGCGATGTGCACCCAGACGCGCGTCACGCCGCCGTCGAGGACCTCGGCGGAGATCGCGTCGTCGAAGTCCTTCGCGGTGATCGGGTCGATCGTGAAGGTCGGCAGGTCCGTCAGGTCCCGGCGCGCGTCGTCGCGGGCCGGCCCGTGGTCGCGGGCCTCGCGTGCCCCCCGCTCCACCGCGGGATCGAAGCGCCGCCGCAGGCCGCGGTCGAGCATGAGCGCCTCGAGCACGTCGACCGTGACGTCCGGTCGCCCGATGCGCCGCAGGATCCGCGCGTGCCCGCGGCCGCGCGTCTGCGGGCGCACGAGCACGAGGTCGCCGACTCGGGCGCGGCTGTCGCGCTCGACGACCATCTGCCCGCCGCGCTCGCGCGGCCCCGAGGGCGTGAAGAACGGCTCGGCCACCAGGAAGCGCCCGCGCTTGGCCAGCACGGCGACGGTGCCCTCGCCTCCGGGGGCCGGAGCCGACGCCCCCGGCCGCGGGCTCACCGCTCGTTGGCCAGGACCTTCAGGGCGCGGTCCAGCGCCTCGTCGGGCCTGGTGTCGGGATCGTCCCGGGCGCGGACGTCGGGCTGGAGGCCCCGACCGCCCAGGTTGCGGCCCTTGGGGGTGAAGTACTGGCCCGCGGTGATGTCCAGCGCGCCGCCGTTGGACAGCGGGATCACCTCTTGGAAGACGCCCTTGCCGAAGGTCCGGATCCCGACGAGCTTCGCGCGCTTGTGGTCCTGCAGCGCGCCGGCCACGATCTCCGATGCCGACGCCGTCGCGCGGTCGACCAGGACGACCACCGGGAGCTTCCCGGCGACCGGGTCCCCGGTCGCCTCCAGCGTGTTCTCGGGCACCGAGCGCCCGCGGGTCTTCACGATCACGCCGTCCTGGAGGAACGCGCTGGCCACCAGCTGCGCCTCGCGCACCAGGCCGCCGCCGTTGCCGCGCAGGTCGAACACGATCCCGCGGGCGCCCCGGGCGCGCGCGCGGCGGATCGCCGCGCCGAGCTCGCCGTGCGCTCCGGAGCTGAACGTGGCCAGCGCGATGTGTGCCACGCGGCGCCCGCCGGCGCGCTCGAACTCGGTCGCCACGACGGGGATCGAGATCGTGGCGCGCGTGAGCGTCTTGGTCAGCGTGCGGCTCCCGCGCTGCACGCGCAGGGTCACCTTGGTTCCCGCCGGGCCCTTGATCAGCGCCGTCGCCGCCTGCTCCGGGCGGCCGGCCAGCCGGCGCCCGTTCGCGGCGGTGATCACGTCGCCGACGCGGATGCCCGCGCGGTCGGCCGGCGAGTCGTCGTAGACCGTTTCCACGCGCAGGCCGCGGCGCACGCCGCGGATCGCGAGCCCGACGCCGGAGAAACGGCTGTTCGTCGCGTCCTGAAACGCGTTGTACTCCTGCGGTGTGAAGTAGGCAGAGAAGCGGTCGCCGAGCGAGGCCACCGCGCCCTTGACTGCCGCGTCGGCGAGCTTGCCGTCGTCGACCTCGCGGTGGTAGGAGCTCTCGATCTCGTCCAGCGCCTCGGCGACCAGGCGCGTGTCCTGCGGGGTCAACAGGTCGGCCACCGGATCGGGCAGCCAGCGCGGATGGCCGCCCAGCCAGATGCCCGCGCAGAGCAGCAGGAGGGGCGGCACGACCCCGAGGCCGAGCGTCAGCAGGCGGCGGCGCATGGCCGGGGAGCGTAGTCGACCGCCTGCGCGAGCCCCGCGCCTCAGCGCCGGCGCGCGAGCCCGGCGAGGCGCAGGAAGCGCGCGAGGTCGCTGCGCTGGCGCAGCACCGTGCGGTCGGCCACCGCGACGAACGTCACCCGGCCGCGGCGGGTCCCGAAGACGATCTGGCGCGACGGGCCGCTGCGCACGCGCATGACCTGCTCGGACGGGCGGCGCTGGCGCGCCGTCAGCCCGGCACTGCGCAGGCGCCGGCCGAACCTCCGCCGCAGCGCCCGCACCGAGCTGTTGCGTCCGACACCGGCGCGCCGGTGCGCTCGCGCCGTGGTCGCGGCCAGGCCCACGCGGTTGCGGCCGTTGAGCACCGCCACCACGCCGCCTCCCCCGCGGACGCAGTAGTTCAGGACCCGGCCCCGGCTCCGGGCGGGCGGGCCCAGGCGGCGGCGCAGCGTGCGGCGCGTCGCGCCGAGTGCCAGGCGGCCGATCGAGCGCGCCCCCACCCGCAGGCGCTGAGCGAAGCAGCGCTGCGCGGCGGCCGCGGGCGCCGCGGCCGGGTCATCGGGGACGCGCGCCGAGAAGACCTCCTGGTAGGGCGAGTGCTCGGGGTCGCTCTCGGGCAGGTTGGCCAGCTGGGTGTCGTTCCAGAACGGGATCGCCACGTTGTCGTCGGCCACCAGGCCCTGGTAGTCGCCGATGAACTTGCCCGACACCGACGTCGGCGCGTTGACCGCGGGGTCCCACATCCGCTGCGAGACGCGCTGGTCGGTGAACGTCTGGCCGCCGTCGTTCGACGTGGCCAGGTACGTGTCGATGAAGTAGTTGCCCGGGTCGTTGCGCCGGTCGAAGAACGAGACGTGAACGCGCCCGGACTCGGTGACCGCCATCCAGGGCTGGAACTGGTCGGCGTCGCCGTTGCCAGGATCGCGGTTGACGCGCACGGGGCCCGTGTACGAGCGCCCGCCGTTCGTGGAGCGAAACAGCACGATGTCCGACCCCGACGCCGGGCCCTCCCCGTCGCCGCCCGCCTTGTAGTCCACCCCTGCCACATCGTTGGCCTTCTTGGTCTTCAGCAGGTCGATCAGGCCCTCGATCGACACCTCGCCGTTCTTGATCTGCTGCCCGATCGCCAGGATGTTGCCCAGCAGCGGGTTGCCCGCGGCGTTGCGCGACGCCACCGCCACGTAGACGTGCCCGTTGCGCGGATTGACCCCCGTCGTCGGGATCGACAGGTTGCGAAACGCCTCGCCGGCGAACGGCTCGTTGACGCCCGCGATGCCGGCGATCGGCGCGGCGGGCGTCCACAGGCGACCGCGGGTCGTGGACTTGGCCTGCATGATCGCGTTGAGCTGGTTGTCGTACCACGTGATGTAGACCTCGCCGCGCGGCCCGATCGCGATGTGGCAGCCGATGCCCGAGATCAGCGTCTTCTGGCTGACCGGGAAGGGGATGTTGTCGCGGGGCAGGACCCCGCCCCACGTCCGGCCGCCGTCCAGCGAGCGCATCACGACGATCTGCTGGAGCGGCAGCTGCGTGCCGTCCAGGCTCCAGCACATGTACATCGTCCCGACCTTGCCGTCGCGCGGGCGGTTCGCCGCGCCGTTGACGTCGGTGACGTTGTCCACCGCGATCCAGTTCTTGTCGTCGAGCAGCAGCGAGGAGGTCAGCGCGGTGAAGCGGTTGTCGTGCGCGGTGGTCGGGCCGCTCCAGGGCTGTCCCGGGCGCTTGACGTGCACGGTCATGTTGAAGCCCTGGAAGGCGAACGTCCCGCCCGGCGCGTCGAGCACGTTGGCGTAGGCGTTGCCCTCGTCGTCGAAGGCGATGCTCGGGTCCGACGTCGTGCGGTAGTTCGCCTCGTCGGCCGGATCGCACTGACCGGGCGTGTCGCAGTAGCCGGGCAGGTGGCCGTGGTCCTCCCACGTGCGCCCGCCGTCGCGCGACTCGTAGGTGCCGACCTTGAAGAGGTACTTCTCGTTGTTCTCGTACATCTTCGAGCCGGCCATCAGGTGGTCGTGGTCCAGCGGGTCCATGGCGATCGTGGGCTCGGAGTGCGACGTGAAGCGGTCGCGCGACGCGCGGTGGTTGCGCACGCCGTGCGGCGCCTGGCGCTCGAGCTCGGCCAGCGGCGGGCCCCGGCGTGTGACCAGGTT
Source organism: uncultured Solirubrobacterales bacterium (assembly GCA_963825515.1). Taxonomy (GTDB): domain Bacteria; phylum Actinomycetota; class Thermoleophilia; order Solirubrobacterales; family Solirubrobacteraceae; genus CADCVQ01. Next base: position 753,708 of record CAWGTI010000001.1, read on the forward strand.
GGCGGTCGCCTGGTAGTTCTGCGGCCCGAGCGTCGTGTAGGGCGTGACCACGACGTAATACGAGCCGGACCCGCGGTCGATTGCCGCGTTCTCCTCCGCCCCGATGAGCTGGCCGTCGCCGGTGACGAAGTCGCCGCGCGTGCCGTCGGCGTTGCGCTTGTACACGTACAGGTCCAGGTCGGCCAGGCCGAAGCCGCCCACGTGCAGGCCCACCGCGCCCGGGTGCTCGCGGTAGAAGCGGTCGGGCACGGTGACCTCCAGCGCGAAGTGGTCGCAGCCGGAGGCCGGGTTGGGCCGCAGGTCGCCGCCGAAGCAGCCCAGCCCGTCGTCGGCCACGTTCGTCTCGCTGCCGAGCCGCACGGTCCCGCTCCAGCTCAACGCCCCCTGGCCGTTGCCGTCGGGCGCCAGCGTGGCGCCCTCGGGGCTTGCCGCCCCGGCCGGGACCGCCCCCGCGGCGACGGCCAGCACGGTGAGCGCGCCGAGCAGCGCTCTCCCGCATCCGGCGCCTATGCGTCCCCGGTAGCTCATGCCTCCCCAGACGCCCGCGACGTTAGCACCGCCAAGCGGTGCATCGCGCCGCGGCTGGGCTCGGGAGCGATCGACGCACGCCAGTGCGGCCCGACCGCCGGCACGAGCGTCCCGATTGTGCCCCTTCAGTGGATGTCGCGGAAAAGCAGCGCCCCGGCGGTATGTGACGCCAGGACCCGCGTTGGTGACGGTTCGGCATCGAGCGATGGGCCCAACGCGCGCGGTCACCAGGGTCTGGGCGTGGCCGGCCTCGTTCTCGCGGAGTTGTCCACTCGACTCTGACGGTTTGAGGTCGACTCGGCCCCACCCCAGCGTTGATGCCGTCTCCACAAGGGGTGGGCCGGATTCTGCCTGCCATTCGGGCGAAATCCGGCCCACCCCCGGAGCATCCAGCGTGACCCGTCACAGAACACACCCATTCGCCACGGATCCGCACAGCAATCCCCACGATCGGTCCGATCGTGTCAATGCCCTCCCCGAGGACAGGCCGGCCCGCGTCACGGCGAGCGACGGCCGGCGCGACCACCCGGACGAGCCCAACAGGAGGGGTGTGGTGAGTTAGCCCCCCCATAGCGGGTCCAGGGAGCACACCCCCAGAAGAACGCGGTCGGCGGCGCCCGGACCCTGACGACCGCGCGCGTTCTGCTCATCTCTCGATGCCAAACCGTCACAACGTCGGCCCTTCCGTCACAACCGTGTGACCACCGCCCCGGCGTCCGCGGCGCCGTGGCGCCGGGTCAGACCCGCAGGAAGCGCCGCAGCGACAGGCCGGAGCCCGCGGCGGAGACCGCGACGCTCGCGGCGAGCAGCACGACGATCAGCACGGCGAAGTTGATCGTCTGCGGCGCGGCGATCAGCGAGAAGTCGTGCTTGAGCGGGTCGATGAGCGCGACCTTGCCCACGAAGAGCAGCAGGATCGCCATCACGCCGCCGAGCGCGCCGACGATGATGCCCTCGATCACGAACGGCCAGCGGATGAACCAGTCGGTCGCGCCGACGAGCTTCATGACCTCGACCTCGCGGCGGCGGGCGACCACCGACAGCCGGATCGTGTTGGAGATCAGCAGGATCGAGGCGATGATCAGCAGGGCGGCCAGGAAGGCCATCGTGAGCTTCACGATGCGGGTGGCCGACAGGATCTTCGTGGTCTCGTCGCGGCGGTTCTTGACCTCCTCGATGGCGGGATCGGCCACGGTGCGCTCGCCGCTGGGCGTGGTCGGCGCGAGCGCGTCGCGCAGCTCGTCGATCTTCGCCGGGTCGCTGGGCGTGACGCGGAAGGTGTCGGGCAGCGGGTTGGAGCCCAGCAGCTCGTAGGCCTCGGGGTTCTTGCGCTTCTCGGCGGCGTAGGCCTCCGCCTTGGAGACGTACTCCACCTTGCCCACGAACGGCGTGTCCTCGGTGAGCTTCTGACGCACGCGCTCGACGTCGGCGTCCGTGGCCTTGGCGGTCAGGAAGACGTCCACGAGCACCTTGCCGCGCACCTCGTTGGCCGCCCCGGTCGTGGCCTGCACGATCGGGATGAACACGCCGAGCACGATCATCGTCACCAGCACGGAGGCCATGGCCGCGAACGACGGCGCGGCGTTGCGGTGCAGCGAGCGAGCCGCCTCGCGGAAGAAGAAGCCCAAGCGCACTTAGCGGTCCCGCTCGGCCTTCTGGTAGGCGCTCTCGAGCATGTTCCCGAACTCGTCGGTGGTCTGCTCGCGCTGGGCGTAGAGGCCGGAGGCCTCGTCGCGGACGATCTGGCCGCCCTGCAGCTCGATGACGCGCCGGCGCATCTGGTCGACCAGGTGCGAGTCGTGCGTGGCCACGATCACGGTCGTGCCGGCCCGGTAGATCCGGTACAGCAGCTGCATGATCCCCAGCGAGGTGTGCGGGTCCAGGTTGCCGGTCGGCTCGTCGGCCAGCAGCAGCGGCGGGTGGTTGACGAACGCGCGCGCGACCGAGACGCGCTGCTGCTCGCCGCCCGAGAGCTGATCGGGGTAGTTGTGCAGCTTCGTCGACAGGCCGGTCAGGCGCAGGATGTCGGGGACCTTGGCGCGGATCTCCTTGCGGTTCGCGCCGGTGGCCGAGAGCGCGTAGGCCACGTTGTCGTAGACCGTCCGGTTGGGCAGCAGCTTGAAGTCCTGGAAGACGACCCCGATGTTGCGCCGGTAGTACGGGATCTTCCCGCGGTCGATCCCCTCGAGCTCCTTGCCGGCCACGCGGATCGTGCCCGAGGTCGGCTCGCGCTCCTTGATCAGCAGGCGCATGATGGTGGACTTGCCCGAGCCGGTGGAGCCGACGATGAAGACGAACTCGCCGCGGCGCACGTTGAACGTGGCGTGGTCCAGCCCGATGTCCCCGGCCGGGTAGTGCATGCACACGTCGCGGAACTCGATGACGTTGCGCGCGTCGGGCGGAAGCGCCGCGGAGCGGGCGGGCGGCTGGATCGGCTGGGCGGCGCGGTGGCGCGCGGACCGCAGATGGCCCGGGCGAACGTGTCGGTTGGTGGCCGGCATGGGCGGACACGGTACCCATCGATTCCCGGAACGCCTGCACGCGCACGCGGTCTTGCAGGAAGCGCAACTTCGGCCCCGACGCTCCGTTTCCCGGAGGGTGCGCCGCACCGCCACCACGGTCCTGGCCGCCCTCCTCGCCGGGCTGCTGACCGCGCCCGCAGCACCGGCGGTCACCGGGTTCGGGTCGCCGGCTCCGGTGGGCGCAGGCGGCGTCCGCACCCCCACCGCCGCGCTCACGACCGGCGGCGAGTCCGCGCTGGCCTGGGATCGCGGAACCCGCGGCGTCGGCGTCGCGCGCCGCGCTCCCCGGGGCCGGTGGGGCTCGCTGGAGACGCTGGGCCGGGGCGCGACCGACGTGCGCGATCCGCAGGTCGCCGTGCTGGCGACCGGCGTGACCGTCGTCGCGTGGTCGGAGGTGCGCGGGCGCTCCCAGCGGGTCGTCGCCGCCGCGGCGGAGCGCCACGGGCGCTTCGGCCGCGCGCAGGTCGTGGGCCGGGTCGGCTCGTTCACGGCCGCCGCCCCGCGGCTTGCGGTGCTCGGCGGCCGGCGGCTCGTGCTGCTGTGGCGCGACGCTGACCCTGACGGCGACCGGGGCGCGCTGCGCCTGGCGTTCCGGGCGTCCAGCGGGGCCTTCTCGCGGCCCGTGCGCGCCGGCGAGGACGGCGTCTTCCCGGCGATCGTGGCCACGCGCGACGACAGCGCGGTGGCGGCATGGGCCTCGGCGGACCGCACCACCCCCGAGCTGCGCGCGGCGACGCTCGCGCCGGGCGCCTCGCGGCTCGGGCGGCCGTTCACGGTCTCGCGCTCGCTGAACGGCGGGGTCCGCCTCGCCGCGGGCCCCGAGGGCTCCGTGCTCGCGTCGTGGATCGCGCGCGGCCGCGAGGCGGTGCTGCTCACGGCCCGGCTCGCGCCGCGGCGCAGCCCGGCGCACCGGCTGGCCAAGCTCACCGGGTCGCTGCGCGAGCCCGCGTCGCTGGCGGTCGGGCCGGGCGGGGCGGCGCTCGCAGCGTTTCGCCTGTTCGGCGCGCCCGACGAGTCCCCCGCCGTCGGCTACCGCCAGTGGGCCGCGTCGGGCGGCGCCGCGGCGGGGTTCGCCGCGCCGTCCCCGCTGACCGGCACCGGCCACGCCGTCGTCGGCGCCGGCCGCCCCGCGATCCTGGCCAGCGGCGAGGAGCTCGTGGTGTGGTCGCAGAGCCGCGACCGGGTCGGCCTGGCCGCCTACGACGTGCTCGTCGCGCGCCGCCCCCCGGAGGCCGTCGCCTTCGCGGCCGCCGAGGTGCTGGGGCCGGGCCCGGCGACGAGCGACGGGGCGGGCGTGGTGCTCGCCCAGGCCGGAGCCCAGGCGCTCGTCGCGTGGCCCTCGCCGCTGCCCGCCGGCGGCCTGCTCGTGGCCCAGCGCGGCTGACCGCCTCGCATCCCGGGCCGGGGACCGGCGGGCGCTACCGTTGGGGCATGCCCAAGATCGCCTCCTCCACGCTGGCCAACGACCTCCCGCTGCACCGCGTCGAGCTCGAGGGCACGCGCGCCGTGACCGTCCTCGTCGCGTTCGACGCCGGCGCGCGCACCGAGCGTCCGGAGGAGAACGGGATGGCGCACTTCCTCGAGCACCTCGTCTTCAAGGGCGGCGAGAAGTACCCGCACTATCGCGACGTCAACGAGACCGCCGAGCGCCTCGGCGGCGTGCTGAACGCCTACACGTCGCACGACCTGGTTGCCTTCCACATCACCGCGCGCGCCGAGTCGGCGATGGAGGCGATCGACCTGCTGACCGACTTCGTCGGGCGCCCGCACATCGACGCCGACGAGATGGACCGCGAGCGCGGCGTCGTGGTGCAGGAGATCCAGCGCAGCAAGGACCAGCCGTCGTCGGTCGCCGAGGACCTGATCGAGCGCGCCGCCTTCGGCGAGCACCCGCTGGGCCGGCCGGTGCTGGGCCCGGAGGAGCACCTGCGCGCGTTCACGCGCGACGCGATCGTGGCGTTCCGCGAGCGCCGCTGGGCCGGCGCGCGCGGCGGCGCGTTCATCGTCGGCAACCTCGACCACGTGCCCGCCAACGGCGCCGTGGGCGAGCTCTTCGAGCGCTTCCCCACGCTCCCGCCGCCCGATCCCTACGAGCCCGCGCCGCCGTTCACGCCCGAGGTGCTCGTCGAGGAGCGCGACTCCAACCAGTCGCACCTGCGCATGATCTACCGCCCGCAGATCGACGTCGCCGATCCCGGCCAGCGCGCGGCGCTCACGATCTACTCCACGCTGCTGGGCGGCTCGATGGGCTCGCGCCTGTTCGACGAGATCCGCGAGCAGCGCGGCCTGGCCTACTCCGTCTACGGCGTCGACCACGCCTACGCCGACGTGCCGATCCTCCAGCTCGGCGCCGGGCTGGACTCCACGAAGGCGATCGAGGCCTACGCGCGCATGCGCGAGATCGTCAGCGAGCTGCGCGAAGACGGGCCGACCGCCGACGAGGTCGACCGCGCCCGCGCGTACGCCGCCGGGCGCCGGGTGCTGGCGTTCGAGAACACCAACGCGGTCGCGCGCTACGCCGCCTCGCAGACGATCGTCCACGACGAGCCGATGGATCCCGACCGCGCCATCGCCGCCCTCGACAAGGTGACCTTCGAGGAGGTCGTCGAGGTGGCCCGTGACGTGCCCGATACGCTGGCCCTGGCCTGCGTCGGGCCGCACAGCGCCGGTGACTTCGCCTGACCTGAACCACAGAGAGCTCGAGCGGTACGTCGGCCGGGTCTCCGGCCGCTGGCCGCTGGACAGCGCGCTTCTCGGCGGCGCCCGGGTGCAGGACCTCCGCGGCGCCGGACCGCACCGTGAGCGCGGGTCGGAGTACGTCGTGATCCTGGTCTCGACCGCCTTCGACGGGATGCCGTGGCTGGAGCGCGTCCACCAGGCGGGGAGCCTGTGGGACGCCGGCGAGATGGGCGCGCGCGCCGACGTGCACTGCTACACGCCGCCGGAGCTCGAGCGCCGCCGCGTGCGCCTGCGCGTGGTGCGCGAGGCGCTTCGCGACGGCGTGGACCTGCTGGCCGGCGGGACGGTGTCCTAGATGGTGGTGTGGGTCGTGGAATCAGCCATCTAGCCCGCGTCGGCGGCGACGGCCGGCGGCACGGTGACCGTCACGCGGTCCAGGGCGCCCGACGCGAGCAGCAGCTCGCGTGCCTCGGCCGCGTCGTCGGCGGTCTCGAACTCCACGATGACCTGCAGCTCGTCGGGATCCTCCGCGAGCCGGAGCACGCGCTCACCAGTGGCCTTGGCCCGCAGCCCGTGGGGATCGGAGTCGAACATCGGCTTCCACGCGTCGTAGTCGCTGACCCGGACCCTGGTCATGAGAACCGCCATGCGGCACCTTCCTCTCCGTACAGCTATTCGCTATACGATTGATGTAATGAATCTACCGCTAGGATAGTGAAATGGCTGAGCCTGTCAAGCGGACATATGTCTCGCCGCGCCGCCAGGAGCAGGCGGCGGCGACCCGGGCCGAGATCCTGGCCGGCGCCCAGCGGCTGTTCGGCCGGCAGGGCTACAGCGCGACGACGATGGCCGCGATCGCCGAGGAGGCGGGCGTGGCGCTGAAGACCGTCTACCTGGCGTTCGAGACCAAGAGCGGCGTGCTGCGCGCCCTCTGGAACCGCCTGCTGCGCGGCGACGACGACGCGGCGCCGGTCGCCGTGCGCGAGTGGTACCGGGAGGTGCTGGAGGAACCCGATCCCGAGCGCCAGCTGCGGCTGAACGCGCGCAACTCCCGCGCCGTCAAGGACCGCGTGGGGGCGCTGCTGGAGATCATCCGCAGCGCCTCACAGGCCGACCCGGCGATCGCCGAGCTGTGGGAGCGCATCCAGACCGAGTTCTACGCCAACCAGCGCGCGGTCATCGACACGCTCGCCGGGCGCGGCGCGCTGCGCCCGGGACTCGGGGCCGACGAGGCCGCCGACCTGCTGTGGACGCTCAACCACCCGGCGCTGTGGGGCCTGCTCGTGGGCCAGCGCGGGTGGACGTCCGAGCGCTTCGAGGCCTGGCTGGCCGACGCGTTCTGCTCGCAGCTGCTCGGGACTCCGGCGCGGGTGGCGCTGGACGGGCGCGAGCCGGGCCCCTGAGGCGTTTTCACTCGCTGCTCGCCCGGCGCGAACGTCCGTTTCCACCCGCCAGAGCGGGGACGAATGGACGTTCACCGTCCGGACCGGGCGCGAACGTCCGTTTCCACCCGCCAGAGCGGGGAGAAATGGACGTTCGGCTTCCGGCCCGCCTCAGCCGCTTTGGGTCGGCGGCGTCGTGGAGGTGGTGCTCGGCCCGCCGCCGCCCGCGCCGCCGACGCCGCGCCCGCAGCGCTGGAAGCCGAAGCGCCGCGCCAGCGTGTCCGTGGTCTTCTCGACCGCCGCGAGCTCGGTCGTCGCGTCGCGGATGCGCCGCACCGCCGTGCGCTCGTCCTCCTTGTCGCGCGCGCGCAGCGCGTCGGCGAGCGCGAGGACGCCGGCGCTGAACTCGCGCGCCGGCGACCCGGAGCGCTTGAGCGCTTCGATGTACGCGCGGGCGTCGCGCCGGGCGCGGCTGTCGTCGGGCAGCTCGATCTCCTCGATGCGCTCGACACCGCCGGTGAGGTAGCCGACCACGCGCTCGCCCAGGCGGGTGAGGTCGTCGGGGTTCTCGGTGTTCAGGCGCGCCAGCTCGCCGGAGATCCGGTCCTGGTCGGCGCAGATGCGGTCGACCTGGGTGATGTACGCCTGCTTGCCGCCGTCGTCGCCCGCGTCGTCGTCGTCCCCGTCGCCGCCGCCGCCGCAGCCGCCCAGCGCGAGCACGGCCGCCAGGGCACCGGCCAGCGCCCCGCGGCGAAGCCGCGGGAGCGCACCGCGGGCGCTCACGAGATGGAGACCATGCGCTCGATCGGCACGCGCGCCCGCTCGGCGACCGCGGCCGGCACCCGGACCTCGTGGACGCCGTCGCGCAGGCTGTCGCGCAGCTTGGGCAGCGTGATCATCTTCATGTAGGTGCAGGCGGCGCGCTCGTTGGCCGCGATGAACTCCGTGTCCGGCGCGGCCTCGCGCAGCGGGTGCAGCATGCCCGTCTCGGTGGCCACGATCGCGGTCTGCCCCGGCTTGGCGCGCTGGGCGTAGTCCAGCATCCCGCCGGTGGAGAGCATGTGCACGCCCTCGGGCGCGAGGTCGCCGGCGGCCGCGTACTCCATGACCGACGTCGTGCAGCCGCACTCCGGGTGGATGAGGAAGTCGGCGCCGGGATGCGCCTCGCGCACCCGCGCGATGTCGGCGGGCCGGATCCCCGCGTGGACGTGGCACTCCCCGTCCCAGACGTGCAGCGCACGGCCGACCTTCCGCTCGACGTACGCACCGAGGAACATGTCGGGGCCGAACAGGATCTCGGTGTCGGGACCGTGCTCGCGCAGGATGTGCTCCACGACCGCCACGGCGTTGGACGACGTGACGCAGTAGTCGGTGAGCGCCTTGACCTCCGCCGTCGTGTTGACGTACATGACCGTGACGGCCCCGGGGTGCTTGGCCTGCCACGCGCGCAGCTGGTCCGGGGTGATCGCGTCGGCCAGCGAGCAGCCGGCGTCCAGGTCGGGGATGAGCACGGTCTTGTCGGGACACAGGACCGACGCGGTCTCGGCCATGAAGTGCACGCCGCAGAAGACGATGACCGAGCCCTCGGCGCGCGCGGCCTGCTGGGAGAGGCCCAGCGAGTCGCCGACGAAGTGCGCGACGTCCTGGACCTCGGGCACCTGGTAGTTGTGCGCCAGGATGATCGCGTCGCGCTCGCCGGCCAGCGCACGCACCTCCGCCTGCAGGGCGGCGACGTCGTAGAGCTGCAGCGGTGCATTCGGCGTAGGAGTCGGGGCCATGGGCAGGTTCACGGCAGGGGCTCCAGGGAGAGGGACAGGTCGAGCGCGGGCGCGGAGTGGGTCAGCGCACCCACCGACACGAAGTCTACCCCGGTCTCGGCGTGGGCCCGGAGCGTCTGGAACGTGATGCCGCCGCTGGCCTCGAGCTCCGCCCGGCCGGCGACCTGCCCCGCGGCCGCCCGCAGCTCGGCGGGCGTCATGTTGTCGAGCAGGATGCGGGGCGCGCCGGCCGCGAGCGCCTCGTCGACCTCCGCCGGCGTGCGGCACTCGACCTCCAGGGGCACGCCGGGGAACGCGGCGCGCGCGGCGCGCACCGCCGGGCCGACGCCGCCGGCCAGCGCGGCGTGGTTCTCCTTGATGAGCACCATGTCGTGCAGCCCCGCGCGGTGGTTGACGCCGCCGCCCGCGGCGACCGCCGCCTTCTCCAGGGCGCGCAGGCCCGGCGTCGTCTTGCGCGTGTCCAGGATCCGCGCGCCGGTGCCCTCGATCGCGCGCACGCAGCGCGCGGTGAGCGTGGCCACGCCCGACAGGCGCTGCAGGAAGTTCAGCGCCGTACGCTCGGCGGCGAGCAGCGCGCGCGCGTCGCCCGTCGCGCGCAGGACCTGCGCGGGGGCGGCGCGCCACTCGCCCTCGGGCCCCAGGCGCTCCAGGGTCACGCCGGGATCCAGCGCCCGGAAGGTCGCCTCCGCCACGTCGAGGCCGAACAGCACGCCGTCCGCCTTCTGGGTGATCGTCGCGATCGCGCGCGCGCCCGCGGGGACCGTGGCCAGGCTCGTCACGTCGCCGCCGCCCACGTCCTCCTCCAGCGCGCGGCGGACGGTGTCGGCCAGGTCGCCCATCGCGGGCGAGGATACGCGTGGGCCGCGCAGCTCCCAGCGCTCGGACGCGTAGTCCGGCTCCATCCCGGCGGACTCGTACAGCCCCGTGGCCTGCGCGTTGGTCCCGGCCACCGACAGATCGACGACCGCGAGCCCCTCCCGGCGGAACGCGGCGAACAGCGCGAGCAGCAGCGCCCGCCCGTGGCCGCGCCCGCGCGCGCGCCGAGCGACCGCAAGCTGGGCGACGTAGCCGACCCCGTCCTCCCAGCGCTCGCCGACCGCGGCGGCGACCAGGCCCTCCTCGTCGTCGAGCGCCAGCCGGAACTCCGGCTCGGACCGCGCGCCGACCTCGACGCACCAGGTGTCGTAGGACTGCGGGGCGTTGACCGCGATGCGGGCCTCGACGGCGCCGCGCAGGAGCGTGCCGACGCCGCGCCCCTCGTGGTCGGGATGGACGGCCACGCGCGCACCGCGGGGATCGGTGTCCGCCCAGCCGACGATCGCTCCCTCGTCCTCCACGACGAACACGTCGCGGTCGAGGTCGAGGTCGGGCAGCTCCCAGTCGACCAGGACGTCCCAGCGTGTAGTCCGGGCGCCCGATGTCGGCGACGTCGCGCGCGACGATGACCGCGTGCACGGCCTCGGCCTCGTCGCGCCGGGGGGCCCGCAGCCGCATCTACCCCGCGAGCGCGGCGAGCGCCACGGCGGCGTACTCGAGGAAGAACAGCTTCCACACGCCCATGTAGAACCGCGTGAACGACTCCGGCGAGCGCACGTCGGTGCGCCGCCGCCAGTGCCACAGCAGCGCGAGCGCGCCGAGGTGGGTGACGACGACCACCGGCGCGTTGAGCTCGTCCAGCGCCGCGGCGCCGATCGTCGCCATGGCCAGGTAGGCGACCGTGAGCGCGCCCAGCGCGACGCGGACCACCGGCTCGGGCCCCAGGCGCACGCTGAAGGTCGCGATCGCGTAGCGCCGGTCGCCCTCGATGTCGGGCACGTCCTTGAGGATCGCGATGGCGAAGCTGAAGGGCAGGACGAACAGCGTCAGCGCCCAGACCGCGTCGGCGATCGACGCGTCGCCGGCCAGCGACTGGGAGAAGTGCAGGTAGACGCCGAGGTTGACGACGATCCCGCGCACGAGCGTGATGCACAGCGAGGCGGGCAGGGGGAAGCGCTTCAGGCGCACCGGCGGCAGCGAGTAGGCGGCGCCCACCGCGAGGCCGGCGGCGACCGCGCCGGTCTCGATCGGGCCCTGGGTCAGCGCCATGGCGACCGGCACCACACCGGCGACCGCCACGATCCAGCGGGCCGCCGCGGGCGACAGGTCGCCGGCCGCGATCGGCAGGAACGGCTTGTTGATCGCGTCGATCTCCACGTCGGTGATCTGGTTGACCCCGACGATGAAGACGTTGACGCACAGCGCCGCGACCAGCGTCGCGAGGAGGTCGCCGAGACCGTCGCCGAGCGCCTGGCCGGGCAGCGCGCTGACCGCGACGAGGTACAGCGACAGGACGCTGACCGCGGTCCCGATGAGCGTGTGCGGTCGCCCGAAGCGCCACAGCACCACGAGCGCGCGCATGCCGGCCAGTACGGGCGATCGCGCCGCGCGGACGCTCGGTGCCGCCTCGGCGCGGGCCATCGCGGGTCTACCCGCCGGCCGGCGGGCCCGACGCCGCTCGCCGCGCGCCACCGAACCGCTCGCGTGCCGCCAGCGCGACGGCCAGCGGCACGAACGCCGCCCCCGCCAGCGACCCGGCCGCGAAGCGCCCGGCGAACCGCACCCGGCGCCCGAGGGTCATCGGGCCGTCCAGCGCCTCACCGGGAGCGTCGGTGCGGCCCGCCAGCGGCGACGGGCCGGCGGCGGGCTTGGTGCCCGCGATCGCGACGCCGTAGGCCGCGGGCCCCTGGCGATGCCAGGCCGGCGCCGCGTGCACGAGCGCCAGGTTCTCGAAGCCGGCGCGTTCGAACCACTCGCGGTACTGCGCCTCGGTCGGGAAGAGCATCCAGGCGTCGGCCAGCCAGCGGGCCAGCCGCTGGCGCGGCGGCAGCGGACCGGCCACCATGGCCAGCCCGCCGGGCTTCAGCACCCGGTAGGCCTCGGCGATCGCGCGCTGCGGGTCGGGCCAGTACTCGATGCTCCCCGTCGAGACGTAGCGGTCGAAGCGGTCGGTCTCGAAGGGCAGCGCCTCGGCGTCGCCCAGCACCTTGGGGCAGGCGGCCAGCGCCGGCTTGGCGGCCGCGCGGGCCAGCTGGTGCGGGCTCTGGTCGAGCATCGTCACGTTGGCCGCGTCGACGCGGGCGACGATGCCCTCGGTCCCGAAGCCGGTTCCCGCGCCGGCGTCCAGCGTGCTCAGGCCCCGGTCGTCGAGCCCGGCCACGCCCAGCGCGCGCTCGCGCATCTCGGGCGTCCAGAACAGCGGGTTGATCCACCGGTCGTAGCCCAGCGATACGAAGCGGTAGAACCAGTAGGCCTCCTTCTTGTGCTGGATCAGCCGCACCCCGGGGACCCTACCCCCACGCTCCCTCCCTCCCATGGCTCCCGCCCCCCCGCTCGACGACTGGCTGTGCGACCACCAGGTCTGCACCCATCACCGCCGCTCGGCCGCCGTCGAGCCCGGCGCCCTGTGGACCGAGGCCCGGCGTGTGCGGCTGCGCGACACGCGCACGATCGGGCGTCTGGTCGGCTGGCGCATCCCCGGCATCCCGTCCGACCAGACGTTCGGCGGGCTGCTCGCGGAGTACCCGTTCACGGTGCTGGACGAGGGCGAGCACTGGTCGCTGTCGGGGCTGTGCGGGCGGATCTGGACGCTGCAGCGCGACTACCCGCAGCTGAGCGGTCCCCAGGAGTGGCGCGCGTGGGACGAGCCGCGCACCGTGCGGGTGCTCTTCGCCCACTGGGTCGAGGCCGGCGGCGACGGCCGCTGCACCCTGGTGAGCGAGGCGCGCGTGCGCGCCACCGACGCCGCCGGCGCGCGGCGGCTGCGGGCGCTGTGGTTCGTCATCGGGCACTTCGAGCCGCTCGTCGGCGCCGAGCCGCTCGAGCTGGCGGTGCGGCGCGCCGAGGGCGCCGGGCGCTGAGGTCATCGCATCACGCAATCTGATGCTACGATGCCTCGGTGCGAACGACGATCACCCTCGATCCCGACACGCGGCTGCTCGTGGAACGCGCGATGCGCGAGCGCGGGTTGTCGTTCAAGGCAGCGATCAACGAGGCGATCCGCGCTGGTCTCGGCGATCGCCCCACGGGCGAGAGGTCCTACACGACGCCGCACGCGCTCGGCCCCGCGCGAGTGGATCTCACCAAGGCCCTCGATCTCGCCGCGCGGCTCGAAGACGACGCGCTCACGCGCCGCCTCGCGGAGGGCCGCTGAACGCCGATGGTGGTGGTGGACGCCAACGTCCTGCTGTACGCGGTGGACAGCACGAGTGGTCACCACGAGCCGTCACGGAGCTGGCTGGACTCCTCGCTCGCGGGCGCCGAGGCTGTCGGGCTCGCGTGGGTCGCGCTGCTGGCGTTTCTGCGCATCTCGACGAGCTCGTCCATCCTGCCCGCACCCCTGACGATCGATGAGGCCGTCGATCAGCTCGACACCTGGCTCAGTGCTCCAGCCGCCGTCGTCGTCCACCCGACCGCGCGACACATCGGCGTGCTCGGAGGCCTGCTGCGCGAGATCGGCACGGCGGGCAACCTGACCACCGACGCCCATCTCGCGGCGCTCGCCGTCGAGCACGGCGCCGCGATCGTCTCTTACGACCGGGACTTCGCGCGCTTCGGCGGCGTCCGCCATCGACTCCCGGGATGACGTGACCGCGCCCCTTCGGATCTTCGCCGCCGCGTCGCTACGCGCACCGATGGACGCGTTCGCCGCGCGCTGGGACGACGCCCACGACGCGCCCGCGGAGATCCGCTACGCCAACGCCCGCGATCTTGCCGACGAGATCCTGGCCGGAGCGCCGGCCGACGTGTTCGCGTCGGCGAGCTCCCGGGATCCGCGCCGCCTCGCGGGGCGCGGCCTCGCGCATCCGTACCGGAACTTCGCGACCAATCGCGTCGTGGCCGCCGTGCCGGCCGCCGGGGAGCTCAGCACGCTCGCGGCGCTCGCCGAGCCCGGCACGCGGGTCGTCATCGAGGCTGCCGGCATCCCGCTGGGCGACTACACGCGCGAGCTCCTGCGGCGCCTGGACGACGTGCGCGGCGGCGGCTTCGCGGACGCCGTCCTCGCGAACGTCGTCGCCGAGGAGCAGGACGTGGACGCCATCGCCGCGCGGCTGCGCGCCGGCGACGCCGACGCCGCGTTCCTGTACGCCACCGACGTGGCCGCGTCCGGTGGGCGTCTGCGCGCCATCGAGCCACCGGCTCCCGCGGCCACGGAGGCCGTCTGCGTCGTCTGCGCGCTGCGCGAGGCCGCCGACCCGGATGGGGCGCGCGACTGGATCGACCTGATGCTGGGCACCGTGGGCGCGCGGATCCTCCGCGACGCCGGCTTTCGCCCGCGCTGAGCCGCCGGCGGCGCCGCGATCGTCTACCCGCCGCCCAGCTCCAGTCCCGCCAGCGGGGAGGCGCCCGCGTAGACCGTCCGCCGTCCGCGGCGCAGGGTCACGCGCAGCTCGCCGGCCAGGTACTGGGCCGCCACCTCCTCCTCGTGGCGGCGTCCGGCGGGGATCGGCACCGGCAGCAGGTGCGGGGCGCCGCCGGCGGCGCTGCCCTCCAGCGCGACGGTGTGGCGCAGGCCGCGGCCCCGCAGGCGCCACGACCCGCCGCCGGCCGCCACCCGCAGGAGCGCCGGCGGGCCGGTGAGGCGCACGACCTCCACCCCGGCCCGAACGACGATCGAGGAGGCGGTCAGTCCGATCCCGAGCGCCCGAGCGCGGCCGCCGGCGAACGCGACGCAGGCGTCGCCGCCGGGGAAGTCGTGGGCCTGACCCCACCACCAGCGCCGCGGGAAGCCGCCCGCGCCCCAGCTCTTCTCCGCGTAGGCGGGCACGTCGTGCAGGCGCACCGAGCGCTCGCCGAGCTGCGCGTCTCCCTCGGCACGGGCGTGCAGCAGCCACGGGTGCCAGTACTGGCTGAGCCCCGGCACGAGCTGCGCGGCGCCGATCCCTCCGAACGCGCGGCGCGGCCACGGCACGGCGCCGGTCAGCTCGACCGCCAGCCGCGCGCCGGGCCCGAGGTCCACGCGCAGCGAGCGCTCGTCGGCGACCAGCGCGACCCGCTCGCCGTCGACGGCGCGCAGGCCCAGCCCGGTGTCCGACACCTCGGCGTGGTCCACCGCCCGGGCGCGGGCGAAGCCGCCGGGGTGACCGGCCAGCCCCACCGTCATCCAGGGCGTCCCGCCGGCGGGGCGGTTGACCGCCACGAACACCACGAGGGCGACGCCCGCAGCCGCGTCGGTGATGCGCCAGAAGTAGCCCTCCATCGCCACGCCGTGGTCGGCGACCGGGTCGCCGAACGGCGGGTCGGCACCCGTGCGCCGGTACCGCTGGCGAACTAGCGACAGGGGGAGCCGTTGTCGTCGCCCAGGGCCGCCGCGAGCTTGGCCAGCAGCCGGTGCAGCTCCTCGCGCTCCTCCTCGGTCAGGGCCGCGAAGAAGCGGTCGCCGTGCTCGCCGGCCTGCGCCCGCAGCTCGGTGAGCAGCTCGCGCCCCGCCGGGCTGAGCCGGATCTCGTAGCTGCGCCGGTCCTCCGCGCGCCGCGCGCGCTCGACCAGGCCGCGCTCGGCCAGCGCGTCCATGCGGGCCACCATCGTGCTGGGGTCGATGCCCGTTCGGCGCGACAGTTCGAGCTGGGAGACGGGCTCCTCGGCGTCGATCATGAGCAGCATCCCGTAGTGCATGGGGTGCAGGCCGTGCGCGGCGACGACCTCCGAGAACGCGGCGAACGAGGCGCTCGTCACCCTCTTGAGGAGGTAGCCCGTCTGGGCGTTGACGGTCGCGTGGTCCGGGAAGGTCACGAAAGGATCGTACCCATGGCAAACGGTTTGTGATACATACCGTCCGCGCCAGACACGAACATCCCGCAGCGCCCCCACTCCCGCCCCCCACCCCATCCGAGAGGGGACCTCATGCAGCAGATCACCCGCTTCGTCCTGCGCCACAAACGAGCCGTGGCGATCTCGTGGCTCCTGCTCACGCTCGCCGGCATGGCCGCTTCCGGTCCCGCGACCGAGGCGCTCGACCAGCGCTTCAGCGTGCCCGGCCGCGAGGGCTACGAGGCCAGCCAGGAGATCATCCGCACCTTCGGCAACGGCGGTGAGAGCCCGCCGATGGTCCCCGTCGTCAAGCTGCCCGAGGGCCAGACGGTCGACTCGCCGGGCGTCCGCGCCGACCTGCGCCGGGCCGAGGAGGTCTCCCACAAGGCGATCCCAGGCTCGCGCGTCGCCGGATATGGCTCCACCGGTGACCGGGCGTTCGTCTCCAAGGACGGGAGCACGGCGTTCCTCTACGCCTTCCCGCGGCTGAGCGACGACCCCTTCGCGGGCAACATCGAGGTCCAGCGCGACCTGAAGGAGGCCCTGGCGGGCGTCACGGTGGGCGGAGCGCCGATCCGGCTGACCGGCTACGACGCGCTGTACGACTCGACCGGCGAGGCCGCCGAGGGCCCGGGCGTCCTGCTCGAGGCGGTCATCGGCGGCGCCGGCGCGCTGATCGTGCTCGCCTTCGTGTTCGCCTCCTGGCTGGCCTTCGTGCCGCTGCTGATGGCGATCTGCTCGATCCTCGTCTCGTTCCTGCTGCTGCTGGGCCTGACCACGATCACCGAGGTCTCGCCGATCGTGCAGTTCCTCGTCGCCCTGATCGGCCTGGGCATCTCGATCGACTACGCGCTGATCATCGTGGTGCGCTGGCGAGAGGAACGCGAGCGGGGGTTGTCCGGCGACGAGGCCGTGGCCGCCGCGATGGCCACCGCGGGCCGCGCGGTCGTGTTCTCGGGCACGACGGTCGCCCTCGGTCTGCTCGCGCTGATCGCGCTGCCGCTGCCGTTCCTGCGCAGCATGGGCTACGGCGGCCTGCTGATCCCGCTGGTCGCCACCATCGTCGCGATCACGCTGCTGCCGGTCATCCTGGCCACCGTGGGCCCGCGCATGGACAAGCGCGGCCTGCGGCGCCTGCACAACCGCACGGGCACGACGTTCTGGCTGCGCTGGTCACGGGGCATCGTCAAGCGCCGCGGGCTCGCCGCCGTGCTCGCGCTCGGCATCCTCATCGCGCTCGTCGCGCCCGTGACCGACCTGCACCTGGGCAACGCCGACCCGGACACGATCGCCAAGGCCGGCCCGGCGAAGGAGGCCCTGGCCGACCTGAAGGACTCCGGGATCGGCGACGGCGCCCTCGCGCCGGTGGAGACGCTCGTGGCCGAGCGCGACGCGGCCAAGGTGGAGACGGCCGAGGAGCGTGTCGAGGGCGTGCACGGCGCGGCCGCCCCGGAGGGGGCGGACTGGCGCCGGAGGGGGCTGGCCATCGTGTCGGCGGTGCCCCGCGAGGGCGACGACAGCCAGGCCGGGCGCGACACGGTGCAGGAGGTGATCGACGCCGCGCACGCGGCCTCGCCCACCGCGCGGGTGGGCGGCACCGGGCCGCTCAACGCGGACTTCATCGACGCGGTCTACGGCTCCTTCCCGCTGATGATCGCGCTGATCGCGCTGCTGACGTTCATCCTGCTCGCGCGGGCGTTCCGCTCGCTCCTGCTGCCGCTCAAGGCGGTGATCCTCAACGTCCTGTCGGTCGGGGCGGCCTGGGGCATCATGACGCTCGTGTGGCAGGCCGGGCACGGCTCGGAGGAGCTCTTCGGGATCGCGGCCACCGGCTCGATCGCGTCCTGGATCCCGCTGATGGTCTTCGCCTTCCTGTACGGGCTGTCGATGGACTACGAGGTGTTCATCCTCGCCCGCATGCGCGAGGAGTACGACCGCAGCGGCGACACGAACCAGGCCGTGATCGAGGGGTTGAGCCGCACCGGGCGCCTGGTGACGAGCGCCGCACTGATCCTGTTCCTGGCCTTCGCGGCCCTGGCGTCGTCCCCGGGAACGGACGTGAAGATCATGGCCACCGGGCTGGCGGCGGGCATCCTGCTGGATGCGACGGTCGTCCGGGCGCTGCTCGTGCCCGCGGTGGTGTCGCTGTTCGGCAAGTGGAACTGGTGGCTGCCGCCGACGGCGGCGAAGCTGCTGCGGGTGGCGCCGTCGCCGCAGCCGGCGGCGGCCGGCGCCCGGCCCTGAGTCCCGCTCGAGACGCCGCGCGGGTCGCTAGGCCCGCGCGGCGGTCTTGAGGAGGTAGGCGCGCACGAAGCCGTCGAGGTCGCCCTCCAGCACCCGGTTGGCGTCGCCCATCTCGTGGTCGGTGCGGTGGTCCTTGACCATCGTGTAGGGGTGCAGGACGTAGGAGCGGATCTGCGAGCCGAAGTTGACGTCCTGGGCGTCGCCCTTCTCGCGGGCGATCTCCTCCTGGCGCCGGCGCTCCTCGCGCTCGACGAGCTTGGAGCGCAGCATCTTCATGGCCGTCTCGCGGTTCTGCGTCTGCGAGCGCTCGTTCTGGCACTGCACGACGATCCCGCTGGGCCGGTGCGTGATGCGCACCGCCGAGTCCGTCTTGTTGACGTGCTGGCCGCCGGCGCCCGACGCGCGGTAGGTGTCGACCTGCAGGTCCTCGGGGTCGATCTCCACCTCGCCGGCGTCGTCGATGACCGGCGCGACCTCCACGCCGGCGAACGACGTCTGGCGGCGGTTGGCGCTGTCGAACGGCGACAGGCGCACCAGGCGGTGCACGCCCTTCTCCGCGCCGTACAGGCCGTAGGCGTTCTCCCCGCGCACGCGGAAGGTCGCGGACTTGATGCCCGCCTCCTCCCCCGCGCTGGCCTCCAGCAGCTCCGCGCCGAAGCCGCGCTTCTCGGCCCAGCGCATCTCCATGCGCAGCACCATCTCCGCCCAGTCCTGCGCGTCGGTGCCCCCGGCCCCGGCGTTGACGGTGACCAGCGCGTCGCCCGCGTCGTAGCGTCCGGAGAACAGCCGCTCCTCCTCCAGCGCGGCCAGCCGCGACTCCACGGACGCCAGCTGCTCCTCGAACTCCGCGGCGATCTCGTCGTCCTCGGCGGCGAGCTCGGCCAGGCCGCCGAGATCGGCGGCGTCGGCCTCCAGCGAGCGGAAGCGCTCCAGCTTGCGCGAGGCACGGGAGTGCTCCGCGCTGGTCTGCGCCGCGGCGTCCTGGTCGTCCCAGAAGCCCGGGGCGCCCATCTGGTGCTCGAGCCCGGTCAGGCGCTCGGCGAGGCCGGCCGGGTCAAAGGTAGTCCGAGAGCAGCGCGAGCTGGTCGCGGATCGCCGCGAGTCGCGCGGGAGTGCCCTCGGGGGTCGACGCAGCGGCCATCGATCCAGCTTAGCCTGGATCCACCGATCGACCGTGGATGCGAGGCGTCCGGAGGCCGAGCCAGGCGGGATCGGCGGCGCACCCGCAGGGTGACCCCTGTGGAAGCCGCCGATCCCGCCTGGCGACGGCATTCCGGGCGTCTCGCGCCGCGGGAATCGGTGGATCCAGGCTTAGCCTGGATCCAGGCTCAGACCGAGACGTTCACGACGGCCCCCGGGGAGCCGTAGTAGCCTCGTGCCGACCGGGCAGGAAGGAGGCTAATGACCGTCAAGCTCCCAGGCCGTTACGAGGACGGCTCTCCGGAAGACCGTGCACACCGCCTGCTCGAGGAGGGCTCGATCGCCGTGGACCACGTCTGGTCCGTCGAAGAGGTCCAGCCCGGGGTGGAGGCCATCACGTTCACCGCGGGGGGCAAGGCCCACACCGCCTTCGTCGCCGACGAGTCCGTGCTCCGGGTTCACGACGGGTGGGACGTGCCCGCGCCCACCGCCGACGTCTGGCGCAGCCAATACTGACCCCTGCCGGATCGGTGGTCGAGCAGCCCACTGCGCCGCGGACGTTCTCCGCGGATCAGGCGCTGCTCGGCGAGATCCTCGCCCAGGTCGTCCGCCGCGACGAGGGCGAGACCGCGCTCGACGTGCACGCCCGCACGGTCGAGCTGGCACGCAGCGCGCGGGCCGGACAGGACGGCGCCGACGAGGAACTGGCCGATCTGGTCTCCAGCCTGGCCGTGCACGAGGTGGAGGTGCTGGTCCGCTCGCTGACCCACTGGCTGCAGCTGACGAACCTCGCCGAGGACAACGAGCGCATCCGCCGCGTCCGGGCCCGCGAGCGCCGCCACCTCCCCGCCCCCCGCCAGGGCTCCGTGCGCAACGCGGTGGCGCTCCTCGCCGACCAGGGCGCGACCGCCGACGAGCTGCGCGCGCTGCTGGAGCGCGCCGAGGTCCGCCCGGTGCTCACCGCGCACCCGACCGAGGCGCGCCGCCGCACGACGCTGGAGAAGCTCGCGCGGATCTTCGCCGTCCTGCGCGACGCCGACGAGCGCGAGGCCCTGCCGGGCCGGGAGGGCGCCGCGCGCCGCGAGCTGCTGGCCACCGTGCAGGAGCTGTGGGGCTCCGACGAGCTGCGCGGCGTCTCCCCGACCGTGCTCGACGAGGTGCGCGCGGGGCTCGTCTACTTCGTCACGACGCTGGCCGACGCCGTGCCCGTGATCTACCGCGACCTCGAGGAGGCGCTGGCCGAGATCTACCCCGGCGAGACGTTCACGGTGCCGCCGCTGCTGAGCTTCGGCTCCTGGATGGGCGGCGATCGCGACGGCAACCATCACGTGACCCACAGGGTGACCGCCGAGGCGCTCGACGTGATGCGCGAGACCTGCCTGCGCCTGTACGAGGACCGGTTGAACCTGCTGGCCAAGCGCATGTCGCTCTCGGAGGGCAACGCCGGCGCGGGCGCCGGGATCGCCGAGCTGCTGACCGACGGCGCGCAGCGCTTCCCGGTCACGGCGGCCTGGCTGGCCGGCATCAACGCCGGGGAGCCCTACCGGCGCGTGTTCAGCTTCCTGCGCGAGCGCGTGCGGGCGACCCGCAAGGGCATGCCCGAGGGCTACGAGCGGCCCACCGACCTGCTGGACGACCTGCGCGTCGTCGAGCACGCGCTGCTGGAGCGCGCGGGCGCCTTCACGGCGGCCGGCGACCTGCACGACCTGATCCGCCAGGTCGAGGCCTTCGGCTTTCACTTCGCGCGGATGGACGTCCGCGACCACGCCGAGCGCCACCGCGCGGCGCTGGACGAGATCTTCGTCACGCTCGGCCTGCACGACGGCTACGCCGCCCTGCGCGACGCCGAGCGGGCCGATCTGCTGTGCCGCGAGATCGCCGACCGGCGACCGCTGGTGCCGACGGAGATCTCCCGCTTCTCGCCCGCCACGCAGGAGGTGGTGTGCACGTTCCGGATGCTCGCCGAGGTGCTCGCCGGGGCTCACCGTGGCGCGATCGAGTCCTACATCGTCTCGGGCACCGAAGGTCCCGCCGACCTGCTCGAGGTGCTGCTGCTGATGAAGGAGGCCGCACTGACGCGTGCCGGCGGCGAGGAGGCGACGCTGCGGATCGTGCCGCTGTTCGAGGCCGGAGCCACGCTCCAGGCCGCGCCCGCGACCATGGCCGCGCTGCTGGAGCGCCCCGTCTACCGCGCCGCGCTGCGCGCGGTCGGCGACGAGCAGGAGGTCATGATCGGCTACTCGGACTCCAACAAGGACGTGGGCTACCTCGCCTCGGGGTGGGCGACCTACCGGGCCCAGATCGACATCGCCGAGGTGCTGCGCGCGGCCGGCGTGTCGTGGACCTTCTTCCACGGTCGCGGCGGCGCGGTGGGACGCGGGGGCGGGCCCACGAACGTCGCCATCGCCGCGCTGCCGCCGGGCACCGTCGCGGGGCGGCTGAAGATGACCGAGCAGGGCGAGGTGCTGGCCGCCAAGTACGCGGTCGGGGAGATCGCCCACCGCGAGCTGGAGCTGACCGCCAGCGCCGTGCTGGCCACCGCGCTGGACCGCACGGGACCGGCGCCCGAGCAGCGGGCCCGCTACGAGGCGCTGATGGAGCGCATGGCCGCCGACGCCGAGGCGGTCTACCGCGCGCTCGCCCACGACGATCCGGACTTCGTCCGGTTCTTCAGCGTGGTGACGCCGGTGGACGAGATCTCCCGGCTGCGACTCGGGTCACGGCCGGCCAAGCGCCCCGGCGACGGCGGGATCGACGACCTGCGCGCCATCCCCTGGGTGTTCTCCTGGACCCAGGCGCGGATCGTGCTGCCGGCGTGGTACGGCCTGGGCACCGCTCTGGAGCACGCGCGCGAGGACGTCGGGGTGGACGAGCTGCGCGAGATGGAGCGCACGTGGCCGTTCTTCGCCGCGCTGCTCTCCAACGCGGAGATGGCCTGCGCCAAGGCCGACCCGGGCATCGCGCGCCGCTACGTCGACCTATGGGAGGAGACCGAGCCGCGCGAGCGAATCTGGGGAGCCATCGTCGACGAGCTCGAGCGCACCCGGCGCGAGCTCGTGGCCGTCTGCGACGGGGAGCGGCTGCTCGATCGCCAGCCGCTGCTCCAGGCGTCCATCGATCGCCGCAACCCCTACGTCGACCCGCTCTCCTACGTGCAGGTCGAGCTGCTGCGCCGGCTGCGCGAGGGCCCGACGCCTCACACGGCGGTGGAGGACCTCGGCCGCGTCAGCCTGCTGGCGGTCAACGGGATCGCCGGCGGGATGCGCAACACCGGCTGAGCCCGCCGGGCCGCCTACTTCGTGGCCCAGGCCATCTTCCGGTTGCTCGCCTGCAGCGCCGTGGCCTGCGGGCGGGGCACGAAGCGCTCCAGGCACTCACGCACGACGTAGCGGGCCCGCTCGATCGGGCGCCCCGCGCCGACGGACGGGTACATGATCGAGCGCGGCGAGGGCTCGTGCTCGAGGCCGAGCAGGTGCCCGTACTCGTGCACGAGGACCATGCACCAGTACAGGCGCGCGACCGGGTTCTCGGACTTGTGGCTGGGCGCCAGCCAGATCGTGCACGTCGCGCGGTCGGCCCAGGCGTTGTGGCGGGGGCCGAAGGCGGGGTTCTCGTAGAGGCGCACGGGCCCGCACGGCGGCGTGGCGTCCCAGAAGCGCTGCGCGATCGTCAGCGACGCCCGCGTCTTCGTGCTGTCGATCGGCACGTCGCGCGGAAGCGCAGGCGACGGGCTGTCGGTCTGGGCCAGCGCGGGCACCGCCAGGGCGAGCGCGACGACCACCGCCATCGGGAGCCGGCTCAACGTCACGACACGGGTCAAGGCAGCTCGCTCGCGGGAATCGTCGGGAAGGGCTGTCGACTCGCGCGGACGCGAGCGGCGAGATCCTCCGGGGCGCAGCCGTCCCAGGCCCGCGCACGAAAGCGCTCGCTAGGAGCAGCTAACGATCAGGCGCGGCCGATCTTGCGGAAAGAGGAGCGACGGGTCAGTCAGGTGCGGGCGCGGCTGCTCAGCGCCCGTGGCACTTCTTGAATTTCTTGCCCGACCCGCACCAGCAGGGGTCGTTGCGCCCGATCTGCTCGTCCTCGCTGAGCACGCGCTGCTCGACCGGGGCGGGCATCTCGTACTCCTCGCCGTCGTACTCCTCGGCGGGATACCCGGCGGGTGCGCCGCCCGCCGCGGCAGCGGCCAGCGCGCTGGGCTGGGCCTGCCCTCCGCCGGAGTAGGAGACCTTGCCGGGGCGCGTCTGGGTGCCGCCGGTCTCGTAGCGCTGCTCGGGGGCCTCGCCCTCGAAGGCGTCCACCTCGACCTCGACGTTGAAGATCATGCGCGTGAAGTCCGACCAGATCGTGTTCATCAGGTCGGTGAACAGGTCGAAGGCCTCGTTCTTGTAGGCCACGATCGGCTCGATCTGGGCGAAGCCGCGCAGGTGGATCCCCTCGCGCAGGTAGTCCATGTCGTAGAGGTGCTCGCGCCAGCGCTGGTCGATGATCGACAGCAGCAGATAGCGCTCCAGCGCCCGCATCAGCTCCTCGCCCAGCTCGCCCTCGCGGGCGTCGTAGAGCTTCACGGCGTCCTCGTGGAGCATCCGGACGAGCTCCTCGCGGTCGGTCTGCTCGGTCGACAGGTCGTCGGCCACCAGCTCCACGGGGAAGATGTCGTCCAGCCCGGTGAACAGGCCGTCGAGGTCCCACTCCTCGATGTAGTCGCCCGGCGTGAAGTCGCCGACCAGGCGCTCGATCACGTTGCCGATCTCCTCGCGGGCGGGGACGCCCATGTCCTTGCCCTCGAGGATCTCGTCGCGGTAGGCGTAGACGATCCGGCGCTGCTCGTTCATGACGTCGTCGTACTCGAGGACGCGCTTGCGGATCAGGTAGTTCTGCTCCTCGACCTTCTTCTGGGCCTTCTCGATCTGCTTGGAGAGCATCCCGGCCTCGATCGGCTCCTCGTTGCCCTCGTCGTCGACGCTGCCCAGCCGGTCGAGGATCTTGTAGATCCGGTCGCCGGCGAACAGGCGCACGAGGTCGTCCTCGGCGCTGAGGAAGAAGCGCGACTCGCCGGGGTCGCCCTGGCGGCCGGAGCGCCCGCGCAGCTGGTTGTCGATCCGGCGCGACTCGTGGCGCTCGGTCCCGACGATGAACAGGCCGCCGGCCTCGAGCACCTTCTCGCGCTGCTCGGCGACGCGCGCCTCGATCGTGGGCAGGACGTCGGCGAAGCGCTCGTCGTAGTCGGGCTCACCGGGCTGGAGGCCGAGCTTGGCCAGCTCGACCTGGGTGAGGTGCTCGGGGTTGCCGCCCAGCTTGATGTCCACGCCGCGGCCCGCCATGTTCGTGGCGATCGTGACCGCGCCGAGCTGTCCGGCCTCGGCGACGATCGAGCCCTCCTTCTCGGCGTGCTCGGGCTTGGCGTTGAGCACGGTGTGCTTGACGCCGTGCTTGGTCAGCTCCGCCGAGAGCAGCTCGGAGACCTCGACGGAGATCGTGCCCACGAGGATCGGCTGCTCGTGCGCGTGGCGCTGCACGATCTCCCGGCTGACCGCCGCCCACTTGCCGTCGCGCGTCTTGTAGATCTGGTCGTTGCGGTCCGCGCGGACCATCGGCATGTTCGTGGGGACCTCGACCACCGAGAGCTTGTAGATCTTCATGAACTCGGTGGCCTCGGTGAGGGCCGTGCCGGTCATGCCGGCGAGCTTGTCGTACAGGCGGAAGTAGTTCTGCAGCGTGATCGTCGCGAGGGTCTGGTTCTCCTCCTGGACGCGCACGCCCTCCTTGGCCTCCACCGCCTGGTGCAGCCCCTCCGACCAGCGCCGTCCCTCGAGGATGCGCCCGGTGAACTCGTCGATGATCTTGACCTCGCCGTCGATCACGGCGTAGTCGACGTCGCGCTTGTACAGCGACTCGGCCTTCAGCGACTGCTGGAGGTGGTTGACCAGCGGCCCGTTCTCGGCGCGGTAGAGGTGGTCGATCCCGAGGAAGCGCTCGGCCTTGGCCACGCCCTGCTCGGTGACCGAGACCGTCTTGTGCTTCTCCTCGTACTCGAAGTCGTAGTCGGCCTGGAAGTCCTTCTTGGCCTTCGGGTCCATGCCCTCGGGCTTCTTGCCGGAGGCCATGGTGCGGGCCAGGCGCGCGAACTTCGCGTAGAAGTCGGCCGCCTGCTCGGGCTGGCCGGAGATGATCAGCGGCGTGCGCGCCTCGTCGATGAGGATGTTGTCGACCTCGTCGACGATCGCGAACGGGTGGCCGCGCTGGACCTTCTCGTCCAGCGAGGTGGCCATGTTGTCGCGCAGGTAGTCGAAGCCGAACTCCGAGTTGGTCCCGTAGGTGACGTCGGCCGCGTAGGCGACGTGCTTGTCCTCGTAGTTCTGCATGTTCTGCAGGACGCCGACGGTGACGCCGAGCGCCTCGTAGATCGGCGTCATCCACTCCGCGTCGCGGCGGGCCAGGTAGTCGTTGACCGTGACCAGGTGGACCGCATCGCCCGCCAGCGTGTTGAGCACGATCGGCAGGGTGGCGGTCAGGGTCTTGCCCTCGCCGGTCTTCATCTCGGCGATGGCGCCGGAGTGCAGGACCATGCCCCCGATCAGCTGCACGTCGAAGTGGCGCATGCCCAGCGTGCGCTTGCTGGCCTCGCGGACCAGCGCGAAGGTCTCGGGAAGCAGGTCGTCGAGGCTCTTGCCGGCCCGCGCCTGCTCGCGCAGGTCGTCCATCCGGGCGCGCAGCTCCTCCAGCGACTCGAGCTCCATCTCGGGCTCGAAGTCGTTGATCCGGGCGACCCGCTTCTCGTACTGCTTGAACTGCTTGGACTCGCCCAGCCGGAGGGCACGCTCGAGGATCGCCATGGCGATGGAGGGTACCAACGCGGCGGGCCTCGGCCCGCCGCGTCGGACGGATGTTGACCGGCCTTCGGCCTCCTGGCTCGCTCGCCCTCCGCTCTTGGATCAGCGGAGACCGCTCCGGGCGATCGAGCAGCTACTCAGGCGCTGGGCTGCGCCGCGTGCGCGCGCTGCTCGCGGCGGCGCCGGCGCTTGTCGCGGTGGCGCTTGACCTGGCGCGCCAGCTCCTCGGAGCACAGCTTCACGGCGTGGGGCAGCTCGCGCGCGGACTCCTCGGCGCGCAGCGTCGCGCCCTTGAGGTACAGCGTGACCTCGGCCACCTGCGAGTCGGCGATCGCGGGGTTGCGCTCCTCGCGGACCTCCACCTCCAGGCGGGCCAGATCGGAGACCTGGGCGGCGACCTTGCGGAACTTGCGCTCCACCAGCTCGCGCAGCTCGTCATTGACGGGGACGTTGCGGCCCTTGACCTCGATTTGCATCTCGAAGTCCTTCCTGTCGTCGTGACGTGCGAAGTCAGCCCATGGTACTCCCCGGCTCACTCGGCTCGACGAAGAGGCAACGTGCGCGCCCAGGTGAGCGCCGCGACCGTGTCAGCGCCGGCCTCCAGCAGCGCGCGGGCGCACGCGTCCAGGGTCGCTCCGGTGGTGTGGACGTCGTCGACCAGGACGGCGTGGCGCGGCGCCGGGCCGCGGGCGACGACCGCGATCCGCCCGGGCTCCAGGCGCGTGGCGCGGGAGGCGCCGAGCTGGCGCGCGGCGGCCGGCCCCCGCCGGCGCAGCGCGCGGGCGACGGGCTGGCCGGTCCGGCGGGCGAGCTCACGGGCGATCAGCTCGGCCGGGTCGAAGCCGCGGGCGCGGCGGCGGGCCGGATGGGCGGGGACGGCGACCAGGACCCGGTCGGGGCTGAGGGTGCCGGCCGGAGCGCCCGCGGCGATCTGCGCCGCCATGTCACGCGCCAGCGGTCGCGCGGCCGCGAACTTCAGCGCGCGCAGGGCGTCGCGCGCGACGCCCTCGTACGCCACCGCCGCCCATGCGGCGGCGAATGCGGCTCTGCGCGCCGGGCAGGGCGCGCACGGGGCGCCAAGCGCGCACTGCGGGCAGGTCGGTCCCTCCAGCCAGGGCAGCGCGCGCCGGCACGCGCCGCACAGGCTCTCCTCCGGGCGCAGGCCGGAGGACCGGCACGCGGCGCAGCGCGGCGGGACGAGGAGCGCGAGCAGCTCGGCGCGCATGCCTTCGATGGTGTGCGTTGGCGTGTTGCAGCGGGCGCGCAGTCGGTGACGATGCTGCGGCGAACCGGCCAAGGCGCAGCCGTGCCGAGCACCACGACCGCGAAGCGTCCCGCATAGGTGCTCGCAGCCGACAGCAAAGCGGGACGCTTGCCCGGAATGGCGCTCGTGGCTGAGCTTCGAGGTGGCCAGGTAGGGAACAATCGTTTCCATCTCCCCGCTCGCGGCCTCCCCCGACGCTGCCTGGACGTTCGAGCCCGGAGCGCTGGCGCTCCTCGCGGTGGTGACCGGCGTCTACGTCCGGCGCTGGTGGCAGGTGCGCGCGAGCCCGTGGCGCCTCGTCTCCTTCCTCGGCGGCGTGGTGCTCATCGCGCTGGCGCTGGTCTCCCCCGTCGACCGCCTCGGCGAGCAGCTGTTCTTCATGCACATGATCCAGCACCTCCTGCTGGTGGACCTCGCGCCGATCCTGCTGCTGCTGGGGCTCACGCGGGTGATCCTGCGCCCGGCGACCCGCCGTTTCCTGCGTTTGGAGGAGTCCGCCGGCGTCCTCGGCCACCCAGTCTTCGCGATCGCCTGCTACGTCGCGGTGATGTGGCTGTGGCACGTCCCGGCGCTCTACGACGCGGCGCTCGAGCAGCCGGTCGTGCACGTACTCGAGCACCTCACGTTCGCGGCCGCAGGGGGCCTGTACTGGTGGCACCTGCTCTCGCCGATCCGCTCGCGCCGGCGACTGGGCGGCCTCGGACCGGTGGTCTACATGGCCGCCACCAAGGTGTTCGTCGGACTGCTCGGCGTGGCGCTGGCCTTCTCCCCCGACGCCATCTATGACTTCTACTCCGGCCAGCCGGGCTACTGGGGCCTGTCGGCGGGCGACGACCAGGCCGTCGGCGGCCTGGTCATGGCGCTCGAGCAGTCGATCGTCATGGGCGTCGCGCTGGTCTTCCTGTTCGTCCGCGCGCTGTCGGAGAGCGAGCGCGAGGAGGAGCGCGCCGAGCGCTACGCGTCGTGAAAGGTGGGTAGCCTGGCAGCAGCGGCTCAGCGCTGAGCCGCTCTAGGGTGCGGGAACTGCGGTTCGTCCCAATCAGGCGGATACCGGGTCCCGTGCCCGCCTCGTACCACGCGAGGGCCAGAACCCCAACGCGGAGTCGATCAAGGCGGATCGCGGCGGCCGCTTCGACCTGGGTGTCGCCGACCTCGATGAGGCGCGCGAGCAGCTTGGGAGCACGCGCCCTCCAGCGGCGGTGCGATATCAATCTTGCGACCGGCTTATGCAACGCCACCTACCCGGGCCTCCGCCGTACGGCCGAGGTGGCACACCAGCTCGCCTCGCGTGGAGTGCAGGGTCGCAGCAGTCCATTAGCGGGAGGCGATCGGCGATCCCCAGCCCCGCCGCCGGGCCCCGCTCCACGGCGACCGCCACCGCCCGGCTGAGCTCGATGACGGGCGAGTCGAGGCGAGCCACCTCACCGTACGACGGCGACCTGTCCAGAAGGAGGAAGCCACGAAGGACTTGCTGAGAGGGAAGCCGGATGCGCCGATATCGACAGCCCGCGCCAGAAATCCGCCGTGGTCGCCTCACCCCTCGAGCACGGCCCCATCCTCGATGCGCCGCTGCCCCTTCCCGTCCTGCTCGATCTCGACCTCGCCGCGCACCACCACATCGCGCCCGAACGCGACGTCCCCCGACACGCTCAGCCGCTCGCACTGCAGCAGCGACGGCGGCCCGTCGGCGAACCGCGCGTCGAAGTCGCGCTGGAGCTTGAAGTAGCGCGGGTCCAGGTCCACCAGCGGGGCGCCGTCGGACCGCTCGGGCGCGAGCTCCAGCCGGAAGTCGTCGGTCAGGCGGTAGGCGTCCGAGCGCAGCGCCAGCAGGTCGTTCGTCGTCTTGACCGGGGCGAAGCGCGAGCGGGGCACGCGCAGCGCGGCGGCGCCCTCGAAGACGTCGATGGCCGCGCCCATCGCCGTCTCCAGCTGGATCACCTCGGGCGAGGAGTCGTCGGCCGGGTCGACCGTCTTGCGGTTGACGATCATCGGCAGCCCGAGCACGTTGTCGCGCTCGGCCAGCACCTCGGCCAGCGCGCGCAGGTCCAGCCACAGCGTGTTGGTGTTGAAGAAGCGGTGGCGATCGATGTCCTGGAAGGCGCCGTGGTCGGACTCCGGCGTCTGCGCGATCTCGCGCAGCACCAGGCCGCCGTCGGCTCGCTGCGCGAGGTGCCCGCCCTTGCGGTCGGCGGCGGTGCGGTCGGCGACCTCCATGACGAACGGGATCCGCTCGCGCGCGATCCAGGTCAGGATGCGCGGCTCGAGCACCGCGCCGAGGTTGTCGACGTTGGCCACGAACGCGTACTCGTAGCCCGCGTCCAGCAGCGCGTCGAGCATCCCCGAGCTGACCAGCGACGGGTACAGGTCCCCGTGCCCGGGCGGCGCCCACTCCAGGTCGGGTTCGTCGGGCCACTCGACCGGGCGCAGCTCCCCGGCCTCCAGCTTGGGCACCTTGCTCTGCACGAAGTCCGCCGGCACGTCGGCGGCGATCTCGGGCACGCGCTCCAGCGCCTCCAGCGACGCCTCCTGCGTCGCGAAGCTGTCCATGAGGACCAGCGGCAGGCGCGCGCCGGTGCGCTCGCGCAGGTCGAGCACCTGGCGCACCGTGATGTCGAGAAACGACAGCCCGTCCTTGACCTCCAGCAGCGACTTGGGCCCGGTCATGCCCATGCTCGTCCCCAGGCCACCGTTGAGCTTGATCACGACCGCGCGGTCGAGCACGTCGCGCGCGGCCTCGTCGTCGGCGGGCAGGTCGTCGGCGTGGGGCACGTCGCTGACCGGCTCGAGCTCGTCCTCCGCAAGCATGCCCTTGTCGCCGGCGCGCAGGCGCTCGTAGTAGTGCGCGAACGTGTCGATCGCGGCCTCGCCCATTCCGGCCGCGCGCATCTTCTCGACGCTCGCGGTCAGGCCGTCGTCGTCGCTCACGGGCGGGATGCTAGTGCGGCGCGGCGCATCGTCACCGGCCCTGGCTCCAGCTCGTCAGGTAGGCGCGCTGATCGGCGCTCAGCACGTCGATCTCCACGCCCAGCGACGCCAGCTTGAGCCGCGCGACCTCGCCGTCGATCTCCGGCGGGACCGGGAGCACGCGCGGCTCGAGGTCGGCTCCGTGCTTGACCAGGTGCTCCACGCACAGCGCCTGGTTGGCGAAGGACATGTCCATCACGGCGGCGGGATGGCCCTCCGCGGCCGCCAGGTTCACCACCCGCCCGCGGGCCAGCAGGTTCAGGCGCCGGGGCGGGTCGGAGCCGATGTCGTACTGGTCCACCAGGGGAAGCACCTGGCGGTGGCGCTCGGCCATCGCGGCGAGCTGCTGCACCGCGATCTCGACGTCGAAGTGCCCGGCGTTGGCCAGGACGGCCCCGTCCTTCATGCGCTGGAAGTGCTCGCGCGTGAGCGCGTCGCGCCCGCCGGTGACCGTGATGAACACGTCGCCGCGCGCGGCGGCGGCCAGCGCGGGCATGACCTCGCAGCCGTCCATGCGCGCCTCCAGCGCCCGCACGGGATCGACCTCGCAGACGATCACCGACGCGCCCGCCCCCTTCGCGCGCAGGGCCACGCCCTGGCCGGTCTGGCCGTAGCCGATCACCACGACGGTGCGCCCGGCGAGCAGCAGGTTCGTCGCGCGCAGGATCCCGTCGAGCGTCGACTGGCCGGTGCCGTAGCGGTCATTGAAGGTCCGCTCGGTCACCGCCTCGTTGACCGCCAGCACCGGGCAGCGCAGGCGCCGGTCGGCCTCCAGCGCGCGCAGGCGCACGAGCCCGATGGTGGTCTCCTCCGTCCCGCCCAGGAGGCCGGCGAGCAGGTCCTCGCGCGCGGCGTGCAGCGCGCCGAGCAGGTCGGCGCCGTCGTCGAGCGTGACCTGCGGCCCGCGGGCGATCAACGCCGCGACGTGCGCGGCGTAGGCCCCGGCGTCCTCGCCGCGGGCGGCGTAGACCCCGACGCGGTGGCGGACGACCAGCGCCGCGGCGACGTCGTCCTGGGTGGAGAGCGGGTTGGAGGCGCACAGCTGCACCTCCGCCCCACCCGCGGTCAGCGCCCGGGCGAGGTTGGCCGTCTCGCTGGTGACGTGCAGGCAGGCGGCGACCCGCACGCCCTCCAGCGGGCGGTCGGCCGCGAAGCGCTCGCGGATCGACCGCAGGACCGGCATCTGCCCGTCGGCCCACTCGATGCGGACCTGCCCGGCGTCGGCCAGGGACAGGTCCGCAACGTCGTGGTCGGGGTAGGCGGGCACGCGCCCGCCGCTCCTAGTAGCGGTACTGATCCGTCTTGAAGGGGCCGTCGACCGGCACGCCGATGTACTCCGCCTGCTCGGGCGTGAGCTTGGTGAGCTTGACGCCCAGCGCGTCGAGGTGCAGGCGCGCGACCTTCTCGTCGAGGCGCTTGGGCAGCACGTAGACCTCTTTGCCGTACTGGTCGTTGCGGGTGAACAGCTCGAGCTGGGCCATCACCTGGTTGGTGAACGAGTTGGACATCACGAAGCTCGGGTGCCCGGTGGCGTTGCCGAGGTTCAGCAGCCGGCCCTCGGAGAGCATGATGATCGCGTGGCCGTCCGGGAAGACCCACTTGTCGACCTGGGGCTTGATGTTGACCTTCTGGGCGCCGGTGCGCGGGAGCCCCGCGACGTCGATCTCGTTGTCGAAGTGGCCGATGTTGCCCACGATGGCCTGGTGCTTCATCCGGGCCATGTGCTCGGCGGTGATGATGTCCTTGTTGCCGGTCGTGGTGATGAACACGTCGGCGGTCTCCACGACGTCCTCGAGCGTCTTGACGTCGTAGCCCTCCATCGCCGCCTGCAGCGCGCAGATCGGGTCGATCTCGGTGACGATCACGCGGGCGGCCTGGGCGCGCAGCGACGCGGCCGAGCCCTTGCCGACGTCGCCGTAGCCGCAGACGACGGCGACCTTCCCGGCGAGCATCACGTCGGTCGCGCGGAAGATCCCGTCGACCAGCGAGTGGCGGCAGCCGTAGAGGTTGTCGAACTTCGACTTGGTGACCGAGTCGTTGACGTTGATGGCGGGGAACAGCAGCGTCCCGGCGCGCTGCATCTGGTAGAGCCGGTTGACGCCGGTCGTCGTCTCCTCGCTGACGCCCTGGATGTTCGCCGCGACGTTGGTCCAGCGCTGGGGGTCGGACTCCAGCGAGCGGCCGAGCAGACCCAGGAAGACCTCGAACTCCTCCGAGCCGCCGGTCGACGGGTCGGGCACGGCGCCGGCCTTCTCGTACTCCACGCCCTTGTGGACGAGCATGGTGGCGTCGCCGCCGTCGTCGAGGATCAGGTTGGGGCCCTCGCCGTCGGGCCAGCGCAGCGCCTGGTCGGTGCACCACCAGTACTCCTCGAGCGTCTCGCCCTTCCAGGCGAAGACCGGCACGCCGGCCGCGGCGATCGCCGCCGCGGCGTGGTCCTGGGTGGAGAAGATGTTGCACGAGCACCAGCGGACCTCGGCGCCCAGCTCGACGAGCGTCTCGATGAGCACGGCGGTCTGGATCGTCATGTGCAGCGAGCCGGTGATGCGGGCGCCGCGCAGCGGCTTGGCCTCGGCGAACTCGCGGCGGGTGGACATCAGCCCGGGCATCTCGTGCTCGGCCAGCTCGATCTCCGCGCGACCGTAGTCGGCAAGTGAGAGGTCTGCGACCTTGAAGTCCTGCTGGGTCTCGAGGGCGGTGGGGTTCATCTGTCTCCTAGTCAGGCGGGTGTGGGTGCGGGGTCTGGTGCGTCGTCGGTGCGGGCGGCGGCCAGCGCCAGAAGCCTCGTGTGCTTGTCCTGCTCCCAGCGCAGCCAGTCGGCGGCGGGGACGTGCTCGGGACGCTGCGGCTCGGCCTCGAACCACGCCTGCACGGCGGACTCGAGCCCCTCGTCGCGGCGCAGGCGCAGCGCGAAGCCGATGTCCCCCAGGCCGACGTCGAAGCGCTCGACGAGCTCGCGCAGGGTGCGCAGGCGCTGCAACTCGGGCGGTCCGTACAGCCGGTAGCCGGAGCCCGAGCGCTGCGGCTCGATGAGCCCGTTGCTCTCGATGTAGCGCAGCATGCGGGGCGACCAGCCGGTGGTCTCCGCAGCCTCGTTGATGGTCAGGGCGTCCATGGGACCAGCCCCAACCTTACCACGCTTGTGTCAAGGTTTGGCTGGCTGGGCGCGCGCGATGCCGATCCGCGCGACGCTCCGGACGCTTCGCCGAAGGTCCTTGGTGGCCCTGACCACCACGATCCTTCAGCGAACCGCTACGAGCCGGCGGCGAGCCTGCTCTTCAGCGCGTCGATCGTCGGGACCGGCGTGGGGTCGGTTCCCCGGAGCACCGCGACGTAGAGCGACACGAGGTCGCCGAGGAGGACGAGCGAGAAGACGCGTTCCACGGCGGTCAGGCCGCGGGAGGAGGCGATGTGGGTGCTGGTCGCCTGGTCGCCGATGAGCTCCTGCGTGAGCGCCATGCGCTCCTTCACCCGCGGGTGGGTGTCGGCGTCGTCGAGGAAGATCGCGGCGAAGCGCCCGAGCGCGGCGGCGCTCTGCCAGCCCTCGATCTCGTTGTGGTCGAGCTCGGGCAGCTCGTTGGCGAAGGCGGGGATCTTGGCGTTCTCGTTGAACTGGGTCTTCCAGCGGTGGGCGATGGGCTGCGTGAGCGCCGCGCCGCCGATCACGGGGACGCTGTCGCGCAGCGCGCGGGCCAGCGTCTTGGCCTCGGAGTCGTCGGGACCCTCGGGGCCCCATTCGGTCACCAGGGCCTCGAGGTGCTCGGCGGCGACGTCGATCTCCGAGCCGATCCGCGGCCCGGCGCCGCACACCCCGGCCACCTCCAGCGCCGCGACGGTCATGTACGCCACCGCGGCCCGCGGCTGGAATCCGCCGGCCACCGGGATCACCGGCACGCCGTCGGCGCGCGCCTGGCGCGCCAGGGTGCCTCCGGCCGTGACCGCCACGCGGGGGGCGCCCAGCGCGCCGGCCGCCTCGTAGCAGGCGAGCGTCTCCTCGGTCTCCCCCGAGTAGGAGGCGCACAGCACGGTGGTGTCGGGCGTCGTCCACGCCGGCAGCCCGTAGTTGCGCGCGGCCAGGATCGGGCGCGAGGCGTGGTCGCCCAGCGCGGCGCGCGCGAGGATGCCGCCGATCGCCGACCCGCCCATGCCCGCCACGACGAGGCCGCCCGGCGAGTCCCACTCCCCCAGCTGCGCGGACTCGACCTTCCACAGCGCGTCGCGCATGTGCTCGGGCAGCGCGAGCACGTCGCCGAGCAGGTCGGCGCTGTCGACCGCCGCGATCGACTCGCGATCGAGGGCGGCGACCGCGGTCACGGGACCGTCAGAACCGGAGAGCGCCATCGGGCAGCTCCACCCCCGGGAACACGCGCGCACCGTGCGTGATGATGTTGTCGGCCCCGATCGTGACGCCCTCGCCGAGGACGGCGCCGCCCAGGACCTGGGTGTTGTCGCCGATGCGCCCTCCGGCGGCGACCACGCAGTCGCGCAGCACGCAGCCCGCGCCGATCTCGGTGCCCTGCAGGACGACGCTGCGCTCGACCGTCGAGCCCTCCCCCACCGAGACGCCGTCGGCCAGCACCACGAGGCTGCCCACGTGCGCCCCCTCGGCGACGTGCGCGGAGCGCTCGACGACCGCCGGCGGGATGACCCGGCCGTCGATCTGCGCGGTCGGGTCGACCGAGAGGAAGGAGTCGCCCAGGAGCTCGCCGACGCCCGTCTTGACGTTGCCCTCGAGGATGTCGAACGTCGCCTGCAGGTAGCGCTCGGGCGTGCCGATGTCCAGCCAGTAGGCGTCTGAGGAGAAGCCGAAGAGGCCGTCGTCGACGAGCACGGGCCACACCTCGCGCTCGATCGAGGAGTTCTGGCCACTTGGGATCAGGTCGAGGATCGAGCGCTCGAGCACGTACGCGCCCGCCGAGATCAGGTTCGTGTCGATCAGGTCCGCCGGCGGCTTCTCGACGAACTCCTCGACCGTGTGGTCGTCGCGCACCCGGACGAGCCCGTAGGCCGACGGGTCGGCGACGGGAACCAGCGACAGGGTGGCGGTGGCTCCCGTGCGCTCGTGCTGGGCCATCTGCTCGGTCAGGTCGATGTCGGTGAGGACGTCGCCGTTGATCATCAGGAAGCGCTCGTCGAGGAACGCCTCGGCGAACTTCAGCGCGCCCGCCGTACCCAGCGGCTCGGGCTCCTCCACGAAGCGCAGGTCGATCCCCAGGTTGGACCCGTCGCCCAGGACGTTGCGCACGCTGGTGGCCAGAAAGCCGCAGGAGACGATGACGTCGTGGACGCCGTGGCCGCGCAGCCACTCGAGCAGGTGGACGACGAACGGGCGGTCCACGAGGGGCACCACCGGCTTGGGGACGGTCGAGGTGAGCGGCCGCAGACGCGTGCCCTCACCCCCGACCAGGATCACCGCCTGCATCGTCTCACCCCGACAAGGATGCCACCGACCCCCTTCCGATGCCCTCGTAGGTCAGCCCCGCGGCGGTCACGGCGGCCGCGTCGAGCGCGTTGCGGCCGTCGATCACCAGCGTGCCGGCCATGCGCTGGGCGGCCTGCGCCCAGTCCAGGGAGACCAGCTCGTCCCACTCGGTGACGAGCACGACGGCGTCGGCGCCCTGCACCGCGTCGAAGGCGTCCTCGGCGAAATGCACGCCCCGGATGAGGCGCCGCGCCTCCTCCTCGGCGACCGGGTCGTAGACGCGGATCTTCGCCCCGTCGGCCTGCAGCCGCGCCGAGAGCACCAGCGACGACGCCTCGCGCATGTCGTCGGTGTTGGGCTTGAACGCCAGCCCGAGCAGCGCGACGGTCTTGCCGACGAGCGAGCCGAGGTGCTTCTGCAGCTTGCTGATGACCCGCCGCTTCTGCAGCTCGTTGACCTCGATGACGGCGTTGAGCAGCTGGAAGTGGTAGCCGGAGTTGCCGGCCAATTGTTTGAGTGCGTTCACATCTTTTGGAAAACATGAGCCGCCGAAGCCAATACCGGCCTGCAGGAACTTGTGCCCGATCCGGTCGTCCAGCCCCATGCCGCGGGCGACCTCGATGACGTCGGCGCCGGTCTCCTCGCAGACGTTGGCGATCTCGTTGATGAACGAGATCTTGGTGGCCAGGAAGGCGTTGGAGGCGAGCTTGACCATCTCGGCCGAGGCGACGTCCGTGCGCACGAGCGGGGCGTCCAGGGGCGCGTAGAGCTCGACGACGGCGTCGCCCGCCCAGTCGCCGTCGTCGCCCACGACGACGCGGTCGGGGTGCAGGAAGTCCTTGACCGCCGAGCCCTCCTTGAGGAACTCCGGGCAGGAGACGTAGGCGAAGCCCTCCTTGCCCTGCTCGGCGAACGTGCGCTTGATCGACCGCCCCGTGCCGGCGGGCACGGTGGACTTCATGACCAGGGCGTGGTGGTCGGAGGCGGGCATGGCGTCCACGACGGCGTGCACCGCGCTGAGGTCCGCGTCGCCGGAGTACGTCGGCGGCGTGCCCACGGCCACGAACAGCAGCCGCGCGTGCTCCAGCGCGTCGGAGATGTCGGTGGAGAAGTGCATCCGCTCGCGGTTGCCCGCGACCAGCTCCTCGAGGCCCGGCTCGTAGATGGGGATCTCCCCCGCCTCCAGCCGGGCGATCTTGTCGGCGTCGATGTCGATGCAGTAGACGTCGTGGCCGAGCTCGGCGAAGCCGGCCGCGGTGACCAGCCCGACGTATCCCGTGCCGATCACGCCGATCGGTTCGCGGCCCTCGCTCATGCGGGCGCCAACGCTACTGGCCGATGCGCTGCAGCGATCGGGCGATGTCCATCATCTGGCGGTTGCTCAGCTTCTGGGACAGCGTGTTGGCCACCCAGTAGACCGCGCGCTTGGTCTTCCAGGCGATGAGGCGGATCTTGCGGCCGTCGAAGTGGCGCTGGTAGGTGCGCCCCCGCATCCGGACCTCGTCGGTCGGGTTGTCCAGGATCGGCGGGGCCATCCACGACGTGCCCTGGACGCCGTAGTACTGACCGTTCTGGCCCTGCGAGAGGACCAGCCGGTAGGCGCGGTAGCGCCGGCCGGCACGGTCGTGCAGGTCGTAGGAGCGCGCCTTGCCCACGTAGCCGCCCCGCGAGCGGCGGACCTTGGGGAAGTACACGGGGAAGTGCAGCCGCGTGGAGATGTCCAGGACATGGTTCTCGCCCTCCTCCTTGGCGGTGATGAGGCCCCGTGCGATGCCCCGCTGGTCACGCACGCGCCGCGGCGGGGGCCGCTCGCCCTCGGGTTCCTCGGAGGACGACAGCGCCCCGGCGGTGAGGAACTGGTCGACGGTCTTCAGGAGGTTGGTCTCGCTGATCGACACGTAGTCGTCGCCCGACTCCTGGACGCCCCGGAAGCGCACCTCGCGGATCGGGCTCTTGGAGGACTCGTAGGCCAGCTTGAGCAGGCGCAGGATCGCGGCCTCGCCGCGGATGTCGGTGTCGGTGTAGCGCCCGAAGATGCGCAGCAGCTCCTCGCGGTCGCCGAACAGCCTCCCCACGCCGATCTGCTCCTTGGCCTGGCGCAGGAACTCCTGCTGGCGCGCGGCCCGGACGAAGTCGTCGTCGAGGTGGCGGTAGCGGACGTAGTCCAGCGAGTCGCTCCCGCACAGCTTCTGGTAGCCGGGCTTGAGGTCGATCGTCGCGTACTTGTAGGGGCTGTCGGTGGGCGGGGCGTTGTCGTTGAAGTAGCGGCGGTCGATGTCGGCGTACACGCAGTTCAGCCGGTTGACCGCGCGCTTGAACCCGCCGAAGTTGACGTTGACCACGTGGTGGATGGGGATGCCCAGCAGCGCGCGCACCGTGCGCACCGTGAGCTTCGGGCCGCCGTTGGCGTACGCGGCGTTGATCTTGTCCGACGCGAACCCGGGGATGTCCACCTTCAGGTCGCGGGGGATCGACATGACCGCCGTCGCGTCCTCCTCCGGATCCAGGCGAACGAGGATGATCGTGTCCGACCGAGCCGGCGACTTGGCCCTGATGTCCGCGAAGCGGCGGTCGGAGCCGAGGACGAGGATCGTCTGCGGCTGGCCCGGGTCGACGTCGTCGAGCGCGCCCCGGATGTCGGGGATCGGTCGCGCGTACTGCTCGAAGGCGTCCACCGCGTCCTTGACCTGCAGCAGGATCGCCGTCGCGGTCGGCGCCGCCACCAGGACGATGACCACGATCGTCCCGACCAGGAACTTCTTCCACATCCCCCAGGCCAGATGCGGCGGCCTCTCGGGACCTGGGTCGTAGACGCTCACGCCGACCGGCTCCGGACGATGCGCAGCGGCGGCTCGTCGGGCCGCTGCCGGGCCAGCCAGCCGGGCAGGCCGGCGATGAAGTCGCCCAGCGCCGCGCGGTAGCGCGACAGCGACGACGTCGACACCCACTCCTCCGGGCCGTGGTGGCCGCCGCCGATGGGGCCGAACTCCACGGCCGGCACGCCGGCCTCCAGGAAGGAGATGATGTCCGACGCCCCGTCGCGACCCACCGACAGCGCCTCGCCGCTCAGCGAGCGGCCGACGGCCTCGCGCAGCGCGAGCACGTAGGGGTTGGTGCGCGAGACGATCGCCGGCACCCGGTGGAAGGTCGACACGATGCGCACGTCGCCGATCGCGCTGATCTGCGCGAGGATCGCATCGGGGTCCTGGCCGGGCAGGTAGCGGATGTCGACGTCCATGGTGCAGCGGTCGGGGACCTTGTTGAAGGCGTCGCCGCCGATGACGCGCGCGATGTTGATCGACGGGCGGTCGAACAGGTCCGAGGACTCGCGACTGAACCGTAGGGTCTCGATCCGACGGAAGACGTCGTAGGCCTTGAGGATCGCGTTGTCGCCCAGCCACGGGGTCGAGCCATGCGCGGCGATGCCGTGGACTTCGACGCGGACGGCCAGGACTCCCTTCGCCTGCACGCCGATGTGCAGGTCCGTGGGCTCGCCGGTGAGCGCGAAGTCCGCCCGCAGGCCCTCCTTGACCAGCTCGTCGGTGCAGCGGCGCTCGACGTCCTCGGACTCCTCGTCGGGGACGCAGACGAAGCGCACGCGGACCGCGTCGTTGGACGCGACGTCCTTGACCGCGCACATCATCGCCGCCAGCGCGCCCTTCATGTCGTAGGCGCCCCGGCCGATGAGCCGGTCTCCCTCCACGCGGGGCTCGAACTGGTCGGAGTGGGCGGGCACGACGTCGAGGTGGCCGTGCAGGATCACGGTCGGGCCGTCGGAGGCGCCCACCTCCGCCTGGAGCACGGGCAGCCCGTCGAATTCGCGGTCGATGACGGGGATGTCCCGCGCCTCGAGCCAGCCCTTCACGAATCCGGCGGCGCTGCGCAGCCCGTCGGGGGTGGACGTGTCGTAGGTGATCAGGCGCTCGGCCAGAACCCGCTCGTCCATCCGCCGCAGGGTAACGTGTGACCCGCCGTGTCCGGCCGCATCGTGCTCTTCGGGGCCACCGGATTCACCGGTGAGCTCGCCGCGCGGGCGCTGGCCGCGCGCGGCGCCCGACCGCTCCTGGCGGGGCGCAGCCGCGACCGTCTGGAGCCCCTGGCCGCCGAGCTGGGCGGCCTGGACGTCGCCGTCGCCGACGTGGGCGAGCCCGAGACGGTCCGCGCCCTCGTGCAGGCCGGCGACGTGCTCGTCTCCACCGTCGGGCCGTTCGCGCGCTGGGGCGAGCCGGCGGTGCGCGCGGCCATCGACGCGGGCGCGCACTACATCGACTCCACGGGCGAGCCGTCGTTCATGCGGGAGGTCTTCGAGCGCCACGGCCCCGACGCGCACGCCGCCGGGACGGGACTGATCACCG
The DNA here is from genome assembly GCA_963825515.1 of uncultured Solirubrobacterales bacterium. Lineage (GTDB taxonomy): Bacteria > Actinomycetota > Thermoleophilia > Solirubrobacterales > Solirubrobacteraceae > CADCVQ01. The sequence goes on from CAWGTI010000001.1 coordinate 793,605, forward strand.
CGTTCGGCTACGACTACGTCCCGGGGAACCTGGCCGGCGCGCTCGCGCTGCGCGACGCCGGCGCGGACGCCGTGCGCGTCGACGCCTGCTACTTCGCCTCCGGCGCGGGCGGCCCCGGCGCGGCCAGCGGGGGGACGCGCGCGTCCGCGGCCGGCATGCTCACCGAGCCGGGCTTCGCCTACCGCGGCGGTCGCGTCGTCGCCGAGCCCGGCGCGCGCCACGTCCGCGACTTCGACATCGCCGGGCGCAGCCGGCCCGCGGTCTCGATCGGCGGAACGGAGCACCTCGCGCTGCCGCGTGTGCACCCGGCGCTGCGCGACGTCGGGGTGTGGCTGGGCTGGTTCGGTCCCGCGTCGCGCGGGCTGCAGGCCATGTCGGTGGCGACGAGCGTGGTCACCAAGGTGCCCGGCGTGCGTGGCGCGCTGGGCGCCGTGACGGGCCGGCTCGTGTCCGGCTCCACCGGCGGGCCGGACGCCGCGGCGCGCGCCCGGTCGCGCTCGACCATCGTGGCCGTGGCCTCCGCCGCCGGCGGCGCGCCGCTGGCCACCGTGCGGCTGGAGGGCGTCAACCCCTACGACTTCACCGGCGAGTCGCTCGCCTGGGGCGCGATGCGCGCGCTCGACGGCGGGTTGCGAGGCACCGGAGCCATGGGCCCGGTCGACGCGTTCGGCCTCGATGAGCTCGAGGCGGGCATGGCCGGCGCGGGCATCTCGCGCGTGCCCTGAGCGCTGACCGCGCCCCTCCGATCGCTCGCTGAAGGATTGTGGTGGCCAGGGCCTTCACAACGGTTCAGCGAAGGCGCAGAGGCGGAGTTCGGCGCTCCCTTGACAAGTGAGTGATCAGTTACTTACCCTGAGGAGCAGCCGGTCGGACCCACCCCGCATCCCCCCCCCAGCAGGTCCCTCCCCGTGCTTCCAGCGCTCGCCAACCTCGTCAGCCGCCGCCCGCGCCGGGTCCTGCTCGCGGCGCTGGGCTTCATGCTCGTCGCCGTGCCGCTCGGCGGCCCGGTGGCGGGGCTGCTGTCCAGCGACCCCGAGGAGAACTTCACCGACCCCAGCGCCGAGAGCGTGCTCGCGGGCGACCGCCTGTCGCGCGCGCTGGGCCGCACGCTGAGCCCGGCTCGTCGTCGTCCTCGCCCGCCCGGCGTGCCGGTGCGCAGCGAGCGGGGGCGGGCGGCGGTCACCCGGATCGCCGCCCGCGTCCGGCGCGACCGGGCCGTCGCGAGCGTGGTCTCGTACCTGAGCGCCGCGGGGCAGCGGCGAGCGCGCGCCGCCCGGCAAGGCGCGGCCGCAGGCCGCCAGCCCGTTCGTCTCCCGCGACGGCCGCGCGACCTACCTCGCGGTCTTCCTCAAGGAGTCGGCCGACGAGGAGGAGGCCGCCGAGCGCATCACCGAAGCGCTGGCGGACGTCCGCGGCGTCACGGTCGGCGGCTACGCCGTGGCCGGCCCCGCCGTCGGCGAGCAGGTCTCCGAGGACCTCGCGCGGGCCGAGCTGCTGGCCTTCCCGATCCTCTTCGTGCTCATGCTCGTCGTGTTCCGCGGCGTGATCGCGGCGCTGCTGCCCCTGTTCGTCGGCCTGCTGACGATCATGGCGACGTTCCTCGGCCTGCGGATCGTCAACGAGGTCGAGTCGATGTCGATCTTCGCGCTGAACCTGGCGATCGGCCTGGGGCTCGGCCTGGCCATCGACTACTCCCTGTTCGTCCTGTCGCGCTACCGCGAGGAGATGGCCCGCTCCGGGCCGGGGCGCGAGGCGCTGGTGCAGACCATGCGCACGCGCCGGGCGAACCGTGCTGTTCAGCTCGCTGACGGTCGCGGCGGCGATGATGGCGCTGCTCGTCTTCCCGCAGCGCTTCCTGTACTCGATGGGCGTCAGCGGCGCCCTGACCGCGCTGCTGGCGGGAACGGTCGCCCTCACGGCGCTCCCGGCGCTGCTCATGGTGCTCGGGCCCGCGCGTCGACGCGCTCGCGCCGGCGCGCTGGCGCCACCGCGAGGTCGCCACGGACCGCGGCTTCTGGTACCGGCTCTCGTGGCTGGTCATGCGCCGGCCCGTCGCGGTGGCGGTCGTCACGGCCGCGGCGCTGATCGCCGTGGGCCTGCCCTTTACGGGCATCAAGTTCACCGGCGTGGACGCCAGCGTCCTGCCCGACGACGCGCCGGCCAAGATGGTCGACACCGCGCTGCGCACGGCGTTCCCGCCCGGCCGCACGGCGCCGCTGCACGTCGCCGTGACCGCCGAGCGTTCCGCGCGCGAGCACGGGATGCGGGCCTACGCCCGCGGGCTGCGGCGCGCTCGAGGGCGCCGCCGCGGTGACGGCGCCGCGCTACGTCGGCGCGCTGCACGTGGTACGTCGAGGTCGCGCCCGCCACGACCGAGCTCGACGATCGCGCCCAGGATCTCGTGCGCGCGGTCCGCGACGAGCCCGGCCGCCGGGACCGGTCCAGGTGGGCGGCGCGACCGCGCGCTTCGTCGACCAGCAGGCCGCGCTCGCCGACGGCCTGCCGCTGTCGCTGGCCGTCCTGGGCATCACCACCCTGCTGATCCTGTTCGCCATGACCGGGTCGGTGATCCTCCCGATCAAGGCGCTGCTCATGAACATCCTGGGCCTCAGCGCCGCCTTCGGCGTGCTCGTGCTCATCTTCCAGGACGGCCGCCTGGAGGGGCTGCTGGACTACACGAGCCAGGGCGCCCTGGAGTCCAGCCAGCCGCTCGTGCTGCTGGCGATCGCCTTCGGGCTGAGCACCGACTACGGCGTCTTCCTGCTCACCCGCATCAAGGAGGCCCGCGACGCGGGGGCCTCCAACGAGGAGGCGGTCGCACTGGGGCTGCAGCGCACCGGGCGCATCGTCACCGCCGCCGCGGTGCTGCTGATGGTGGCCATCGGCGCGTTCGCGACCTCGGAGATCATCTTCATCAAGCAGCTCGGGGTCGGGACGGCCGCGGCCGTGCTCATCGACGCCACGATCATCCGCGCGCTGCTGGTCCCCGCGCTCATGAAGCTGCTGGGCGACCTGAACTGGTGGGCGCCGCCCCCGCTGCGCCGGCTGCACGCGAGGCTGGGGCTCGCCGAGGCGTAGTGGCTCAGGTTCCTGAGCGCGTCGAGGCCCGCTCAGGCGTCGGCGATGCGCAGGAAGGCTTCCCAGCGGCGCTTGTCGCGCGCCGCGGTGCGCTCCTCCTCGGAGCCCTTCTCGGCCTTGGAGAGCGCCTCCTCGGCGCGCTTGAGCCGGTCCTGGAGGTCGGAGCGGTCCAGGTCGCCGGGCTCGTGGGCCTCCTCGACGAGCACCAGCACCAGGTCTTCGGTGACCTGCACGTAGCCCTCCGCCTGTGCGTAGCGCACGACGTCGGAGTCGCTGCGGTACAGGCGCAGCTCGGTCGGCTCCAGGATGCCCAGCAGCGGCTCGTGGTGGGCGAGGATGCCGATCGAGCCGACCGTGGTGCGGGTGGAGACCATCTCGACCTCGTCGTCGAAGACGTTGCCCTCGGGGGTCAGCACCTCGACCTTGAAGGTGGACTTGGCCACTACCCCTCGTCCTCGCCGGCGTCGGTGTCGGTGTCGATGTCCTCGCCCTCGTCGGCGTCCTCGTCGTCGTCCGAGCCGCGCTCGGAGTCCTCGCCGGAGTCGGGGTCCTCCTCGTCGTCGTCCTTCGCGCCGCCCGCGGCCTTGACCACGTCGTCGATGGAGCCCTTCAGGAAGAAGGCGGACTCGGGGACGTCGTCGTGCTTGCCGTCGATGATCTCGGTGAAGCCGCGGATGGTCTCGGCGATCGGGACGTAGACGCCCGACGTGCCGGTGAACGCCTCGGCGACGTGGAAGGGCTGCGACAGGAAGCGCTCGACGCGGCGCGCGCGACCCACGATCAGCTTGTCCTCGTCGGAGAGCTCGTCGATCCCGAGGATCGCGATGATGTCCTGCAGCTCCTTGTAGCGCTGGAGGATCTCCTTGACGCGGTTGGCGACCGTGAAGTGCTCCTCGCCCAGGATGTCGGGCTTGAGGATCGTCGACGTCGAGTCCAGGGGATCGACCGCGGGGTAGATGCCCTTCTCGGAGATCGCCCGCGAGAGCACCGTCGTCGCGTTGAGGTGCGCGAACACGGACGCCGGCGCCGGGTCGGTGAGGTCGTCGGCGGGCACGTAGATCGCCTGCACCGAGGTCACCGAGCCGTCGCGCGTGGAGGTGATGCGCTCCTGCAGCTGGCCCATCTCGGTCTCCAGCGTCGGCTGGTAGCCCACCTGCGAGGGCATGCGCCCGAGCAGCGCCGAGACCTCCGACCCCGCCTGGACGAAGCGGAAGATGTTGTCGATGAACAGCAGGACGTCCTGGCCGCCCTCCTCGCGGAAGTACTCGGCCATCGTCAGCCCGGAGAGCGCCACGCGCATGCGCGCACCGGGGGGCTCGTTCATCTGGCCGAAGACGAGGATCGTCTTCTCCAGGACCCCGGACTCCTTCATCTCCAGCCACAGGTCGTTGCCCTCGCGCGAGCGCTCGCCCACGCCGCAGAACGCCGACAGGCCGCCGTGCTCCTGGGCGAGGTTGTTGATCAGCTCCTGGATGAGGACGGTCTTGCCCACGCCCGCGCCGCCGAACAGGCCGACCTTGCCGCCCTTGGCGTAGGGAGCGAGGAGGTCGACGACCTTGATGCCGGTCTCGAACATCTCGGTGGTCGGCGTCAGCGACTCCACGTTGGGCGCCGGGCGGTGGATCGGCCAGCGGTCCTCGAACTCGACGTCGCCGGCGCCGTCGATCGGCTCGCCGAGCAGGTTGAAGATGCGCCCCAGCGTGCCCTTGCCCACCGGGACCGTGATCGGCCCGCCCGTGTCCAGGACCTCCATTCCGCGCGAGAGCCCGTCGGTGGAGTCCATGGCCACGCAGCGCACGCGATCGTCGCCCAGGTGCTGCTGCACCTCGCACACGAGCACGTCGCGGTCGTCGCCCCGGTCCACGGTCACGGCGTTGTTGATCTCGGGGAGCTCCTCGTTTTCGAACGTCGCCTCGATCACGACGCCCTGGATCTCCTCGATGCGCCCGACGCGCTGCTCCTGCTCGTGCTCCTGGTCCTGCTTCTCGTCGTCCGGCTTGGGTTCGGTTGCGGCTTCCATGGTTCTCCTTGGGACTTAGGTGAGCGACTCGGCGCCGGCGACGACTTCCATGATCTCCTGCGTGATCTCGGCCTGGCGCGCGCGGTTCATCTCCAGCGTGAGGTCCTCGATGAGCTCTCCGGCGTTCTCGGAGGCGTTGCGCATGGCGGTCATGCGCGCGCCGTGCTCGGAGGCGGTGGACTCCAGCAGCGCCCGGTAGATGGAGATCTCGACGTAGTCGGGGATCAGCCGGGCCAGGATCTCCTCGGGGTCGGGCTCGTACTCCACGAGCGCGTGGTGGCCGCTGGAGCCCTCGGCGCCCTCGCGATCGCGCTCGGAGCCCTCGAGGATCGTGGCCTGCTGGAGCGGGAGCAGCGTCTCGCGGCGCACCTCCTGGGTCAGCGGCGAGATGTAGCCGTTGTAGAAGACCTCCACCCGGTCGACCTTGCCGTCCACGTAGGCGGTCATCAGGTCGCCGGCGATGTCGCGCGCGTCGGCATAGGCGGGGCGGTCGGTGAAGCCGACGTACTTGCCCACCGGGTCCATGCCGCGGAACGTGAGCGTCGAGACGCCGCGGCGCCCGGTGGCGCTGTAGGCCACCGCGTGACCCTCGCGCTCGTGCTCGGCGCCCGCGCGCAGGCCGGCGCGGACGATCTGTGAGTTGAACGCGCCGGCCAGGCCGCGGTCGCCGGTGACCAGCAGCAGCGCGACGGCGTCCACCGACTCGTGCTCCTTCAGGATCGGCAGCCCGGACACCTCGGTGCCCGCCGCCTCGGCGGCCTGGCGGGTCATGCGCCGGATCGCGCCCGCGTAGGGGCGCAGCGCCTCGATGCGCTGCTCGGCCCGGCGCAGGCGCGCTGCGGCGACCATCTCCATGGCGCGCGTGATCTTCTGGATGTTCTTGACCGACCCGATGCGGGTCTTGACGTCGCGCTGGGAGGCGCTCACGCGGTGGCCGCCTCCTTCTCGGGACGGTCGGAGACCTTCGTGGCGCCGTCGGACTCGTCGTCGCCCTCGCCGGCGCTGTCGTCCGAGCCGGAGTCCTCGGCGTCGTCCCCGCCGCGGTCGCGGACGCGGTCGGAGTCGCCCTCCTCCACCGGCGCGCCGTCCTCGTCGAGGTCGTAGCCGAAGTCGTCGGCGAACTCCTTGATCGCCTCGCGCAGCGCGTCGACGGTGCCGTCCTCCCAGTCGCCCTCGCCGATCTTCTCCAGCAGGTCCTCGTTCTCGGCGTGCAGGCGCTGCACGAGCCCGTCGTGGAACTCCGGGACCCGCTCGACGTTGATGCGGTCCACGAAGCCGTTGGTGGCCGCGTAGACCTGAGCCACCTGGTCGGCGATGGGCAGCGGCGAGCGCTCCTTCTGGTTGAGCGTCTTGACCAGGCGCTCGCCCCGGGCCAGCGTGGCCTGGGTGTCGGAGTCCAGGTCGGAGCCGAACTGGGCGAACGCCTCGAGGTCGCGGTACTGCGAGAGGTCGAGCTTCAGGCGCCCCGCGACCTTCTTCATCGGCTTGATCTGCGCGTTGCTGCCCACGCGGCTGACGGAGATGCCCACGTTGATCGCCGGGCGCACGCCCGAGAAGAACAGCTTGGGCTCGAGGTAGATCTGGCCGTCGGTGATCGAGATGACGTTCGTCGGGATGTAGGCCGACACGTCGCCGGCCTGCGTCTCGATGATCGGCAGGGCGGTCAGCGATCCGCCGCCCATGTCGTCGCTGAGCTTGGCGGCGCGCTCGAGCAGGCGGCTGTGCAGGTAGAAGACGTCGCCCGGGTAGGCCTCACGGCCCGGCGGCCGGCGCAGGAGCAGCGACATCTGCCGGTAGGCATAGGCGTGCTTGGTGAGGTCGTCGTAGACGCACAGCGCTGCCTTGCCGTCGTAGAGGAAGTGCTCGGCCATCGCGCAGGCGGCGTAGGGCGCGAGGAACTTGATCGGCGCGGCCTCGTCGGCGGCGGCGGCCACGATGATCGTGTTCTCCATCGCGCCGTTCTCGCTCAGCGTCTCGGCGATCTCCACCACGGTCGCCATGCGCTGGCCGATCGCCACGTAGACCGAGATCAGGCCCGAGTCCTTGTTGTTGATGATCGTGTCGATGCCGATCGTCGTCTTGCCCGTCTGGCGGTCGCCGATGATCAGCTCGCGCTGGCCGCGGCCGATCGGGATCATCGAGTCGATCGCCTTCAGGCCGGTCTGCAGCGGCTCGGTCACGGGCTGGCGCTGCACGACGCCCGGCGCCTTGAACTCGGCCGGGCGCTTGGTGTCGGTGTCGATGTCGCCCTTGCCGTCCAGCGCGTTGCCCAGCGGGTCGACGATGCGGCCCAGCAGCGCCTCGCCGACGGGGACCTCGAGGAGGTTGCCGGTGCGCTTGACCGTGTCGCCCTCGACGATCTTGTCCCAGTCGCCGAAGAGCACGACGCCGACGTTGTCGGACTCGAGGTTCAGCGCGAGGCCGGTGACGCCGTGGGGCAGGTCGAGCGTCTCGAAGGACATGCAGTTCTCGAGGCCGTGCACGCGCGCGATGCCGTCCCCGACCGACAGCACGGTCCCGACCTCGGTGAGCTCGGCCGAGCCGGAGTCGAGGCCCTCGATCCGGCTCTTGAGGATGGAAGTGATCTCGTCGGGCTTGATCTTCATGTGCTCGGGGTCAGCTCCTTGATGCTCGGGTGCTTGTGGCCCGCACGGACCACTTATGCCGTGCCCCGAGCGACGTGGCGTCTCAGGGTGTCCAGGCGATTGCGGATGGAGGCGTCGAGGATGGAGTTCCCGACGCGCAGGATGATGCCGCCGATGATCTCGGGCCGGACGGTGGCGGTCAGCTCGATCTTCTGGCCGGTGCCCTCGGCGATGCGGTCGCCGATCTTGGTGGCGACCCCGTCGTCGAGCTCGATCGCGGTGGAGATCTGCACGGCCAGGACCTTGTTGGCCTCGCCCCACAGCTCGTCGTAGACGCGCCGGATCCGGAAGATGACCGGCATGCGATGCTTCTCGATCAGCAGGCGCAGGAAGTTCATCAGCGTCTCGTCGGCGTCCTCGAGCGCGCGGGCCAGCCCGTCCTCCTTCTCCGCCGTGGAGAAGTAGGGGGAGAAGAAGAAGATCTGAAGCTCGCGGTTGTCCTGGAGCGCGTCGGCGAACTGCCCGAGCTGCTCGCGGATCTCGTCCACCTTGTCGTGCTCCTCGGCGACCGCGTACAGCGACCGGCCGTAGACCTCCGCGATCTCCTCCATCAGTTCTTGCTCCCGTCGCCGGCGAGCTGCGAGAAGTCCAGCTCGGCGAGCGCCTCCTCGACGAGGCGCCGCTGGTCGTCCTCGTCCAGGGTCTTACGGGTGACCTTCTCGGTGGCGAGGATCGTCAGGTCGGCGACCTCGCTGCGGATCTCCTGGATCGCGCGGCGCGTCTCGGCCTCGACGTCGCGCCGGGTCTGGGCCAGCAGCTCCTCGCGGCGCACCTTGGCCTGGGCCAGCGACTCGGCCTCGTGGCGCTCGGCCGCCTTGCGGGCGCGGACGACGATCTCCTCGGCCTGCACCCGCGCCTGCTTGAGGCGCTCGCGGTACTCGGCCAGCAGCTCCTCGGCCTCGGCCTTGGTGCTCTGCGCGATGTCGATCGCCTCCTCGATCGCCCGCTGGCGCTTGTCCAGCGCCTCGGCGATCTTGGGGAACGCGAGCTTGCGCAGGAGGAACAGCGTGACGCCGAACGCGACGAGCGTCCACAGCATCAGGCCGATGCCCGGCGTGACCAGGAAGTTGCCGCCCTCCTCCTCGCTCGCGGCGAGGATGGGCGTGACGAGGCTGGAGAGGGCGGCGGTCATCGGCCTAGAGGAAGAACGCGATCAGGCCGAAGATGAACGCGTAGAAGACGATCGCCTCGGTGAGGGCGAAGCCCAGCCACTGGATCGAGGTGATCTCGTCGCGCATCTCGGGCTGACGGGTGACCGACTCGATGACCTTGCCGAAGATGAAGCCGACGCCGATGCCCGGGCCGATGGTGCCCAGTCCCGCGCCGATGCCCAGCGCGATGGCCTTGAGGCCGGCGTCCGTGACCCCTTCCGCGGCCTGGGCGAGGGGGGCGATGACGGTGAGGTCCACAGGTGCTCCTTTGTCTCAGTGATGCTCGGCGACCGCGCCGCCGAGGTAGATGGCCGTCAGGGTGGCGAAGATGAACGCCTGCAACGTGGCGATCAGGACCACCTCGAACACGAAGAAGATGATCGCGATGGGCAGCGTGACGACGCCGAGCGCCGCGACGCCGAGCAGCACGACCAGGCCCCCGCCCATGAAGAGGATGAGCAGGTGGCCGGCGAGGATGTTGGCGAAGAGCCGGACGCTGAGCGAGATGATCCGCACGAACTGCGAGATGACCTCGATCGCGAAGATGGGCCCGGCCGCGGCGCCCGTGACGCCCGCCGGGATCCAGCTCTTGACGTAGGTTCCGGGACCCTGGGCGCGCACCCCTTCGATGTGGTAGGCGAACCACACCAGCAGCGTCAGCGCGAGCGTGACCGAGATGTTGGCCGTCGCCGCGTAAAGCGCGAAGGTGGGCACCGCGAGACCGAACACATCGAAGGTGTGCTCGGTGTTCGTCGGCAGCGGGATGTAGCCGATGAGGTTCGAGAACCAGATGAAGAGGAACAGCGCGCCGATGAACGGAAACCACTTGCGCGCCATCGAGTCGTCCATGTTGCTGCCCGTGATCTGGTCGCGCATGAGCAGGTAGGCGGCCTCGACCGCGGTCTGCACGCGGTTGGGCCGCTCCTGCATCCGCTTGGAGATGTAGAGCATCGTCGCGATCGTGAGGCCGGCGGCGAGCACGAGGTACAGGACGGCCTTGTTGAGCGACAGGTCCAGCGGCCCCAGCTTGATGTCGAGCCAGGGATCGAGCTTGAACTCGTTCTGGGGCTGGAACTCGTCGTTCTCGCCCGCCGAGCCGAACAGGGCCGCGAAGATGAGCGTCAGCCCGAACATGACGCCGGCGCCCAGCAGGACCTTGATCCGCGTGCTCACGGCGTCGGCGCTCCCGCGCCGGTGAACGGACGCGCCACGATCCGGGTGGTGAAGGAGACCGTGAACAGGACGACGCACAGCACGGCCGCCGACAGCCCCACGTCGTCACCGAAGGCTAGGCCCGCAGCGAGCAGGATCAGCCCCATCAGCCAGCCGCGGCCGATCATGGAGCCGGTCGTGATCGCGGCCATCCGCCCCAGGTCCTCGGTGGCGCTCGCGCGGCGGTCGGCCAGCACGCCGATGCCGCGCCACAGCAGCCAGATCACGGCGGCGGCGGCGTAGCCGAGGACCGGCAGGCCGGCCACCAGGAAGAGCGGCAGGGCGAGCGCGAGGAGAGCGACGTCGAGATTGCGGACGACGGTCACGACCGGACTGCGCTCAGCGGGCCCTAGTGCGATCGCGGACAAGGACGAAACCGCCGATACGGCCGGCGCACCGGCCGGCCGGCCCCCGCCTGGCAGCGCCGCCGGCGCCGGATGCGCGCCTGGGGCTCCCGGCCGCGGCCCGCACGAGGGCCGCCCCACGGGACTCCGTGGGTGGGCTCATCGGGCGGAAGATCGCTGTTGTCGGGCTCGGGCATGGGTGATGGCTGTCCCCGCGGACCGGTGGCGGCGCGAGAGGCGCGGCCGAAGCGCGGAGCGTGCTGCGTCTCCAGCATATTGCCTCGGAGGACTTTGTAACAACTTTGTGACTGTCGGCACGCGCTCCCGAAGGGCCGGTGATCCGCGACGGAGATGGGGTTTGAACTACCCGATGGCCGACTGGCGCACTCCGCTGCCTAGCATCAGTCCGGTGAGCGCAGCGCATCACCACGACCATGCGGGCCTCGGCTCCGCCGACGCGAGCGCGGCGGACCGCCGCTGGCTGAGCATCGCGCTGGCGCTGATCGCCGGCTTCATGGCCGTGGAGGTCGTCGCCGGCCTGCTGGCGCACTCGCTGGCGCTGCTCTCCGACGCCGCGCACATGCTCACCGACGCGGGGTCCATCGGGCTGGCGCTGGTCGCCGCGCGCCTGGCCGCGCGCCCGCCCGCCGGGCGGTTCACGTTCGGGCTCGGCCGCGCGGAGATCCTCTCCGCGCAGGTCAACGGCGCCGCGCTGTTCCTGCTCGCGGGCATCATCGCGCTGGAGGGCGTGCAGCGCCTCGGCGCGCCGCCGGACACCGACGGCGCCGTGGTGCTCGTCGTCGGCCTGCTCGGTGCGAGCGTGAACGTCGGCGCCGCGTGGGCGCTGTCGCGCGCACAGCGGCGCAGCCTCAACGTGGAGGGCGCGCGGGCGCACGTGCTCGCCGACCTCTACGGCTCGCTGGCCGCGGTGACGGCGGGCCTCGTCGTCCTGTCCGGCGGGCCGCCGGAGGCCGACGCCGTGGCCGCGCTCACCGTCGCCGCGGTGATGCTGCGCTCCGGCTGGCGGCTGCTGCGCTCCTCGGCGCGCGTGCTGCTGGAGGGCGCGCCGGAGGGGGTCGACCCTCAGGAGATCGGGCGCGCGCTGGCCGCCCAGCCGGGGATCGTCGAGGTCCACGACCTGCACGTCTGGGAGGTCACCTCGGGCTTCGCGGCGCTGGCCGCGCACATCGCCGTGGCCCCCGACGACGACTGCCACGGCCGCCGGCGCGAGCTGCAGACGGTGCTGCGCGAGAGCTTCGGGATCACGCACACGACCCTGCAGGTCGACCACGCCTCGCGCAGTGGGCTGATCGACATCGACCCGCCGGCGCCCGGGGTCACAGGGCCGACGCGCCGATGACGTCCTGCCACCACACGCGCTCCGGATCGGTGCTCGCGGTGCGCAGCCGCCGGCGCGCGTGCCACTGCAGCTGCTCGCGGCTGCCCACCAGCACGTGGGGGCCGGTCACCGCGTAGCGCCCGTCCTCCAGGACGCAGAGGGCGCCGGGCGCGTCCCAGCGCGTGCGCAGCCGCTCGATCACCTCGAGGCCCAGGACGACCTGTGGGTCCAGCGCGTCGCCGTCGGCCTCGGTCCACGGTCGCGTGGTGAAGATGGGGGCCCGCGTGGCGGGCACGCGCGGGGGGCGCGGGGCCGGGCCGACGGGGCCGGTGCGCCAGCGCTCGCGCACCGCCTGCAGCGCGGGAAGCGCGGCCTGGCGGGCGACGATGTACAGGCGGTCCCCGCTCTCCAGGCGGGTCGAGCCGCGCGGCGGCAGCGCCTCGTCGCCGCGCACCAGGACGTTGACCAGCGCCTCACGCGGCAGCCCCAGGTCGCGCACGCGCACCCCCACCGCGGCGTCCCCCTCCCGGATCGGGACCTCGACGACGTCGGCGCCCAGGCGCCGGATCGTGCCGACCTCGACCAGCGGAGGCGGGAGCGCGGGCTCGGTCGTGGTCGTGCGCAGCGCGCGGGCCAGCGGCTCGAACGTCGCGCCCTGCAACAGCGTGGAGACCAGGACGGCGAAGAAGGCGACGTTGAAGAAGACCAGGCTGCCCTCGATCCCCTCGATGACCGGGAACGTGGCCAGGACGACGGGCACGGCGCCGCGCAGTCCGGCCCAGCCCAGCACGAGGCGGTCGGCGGTGCGCAGGGGCGCGAACGCCGTGGCCACCGCGACCGCGACCGGCCGGGCCACGAACACGAGGACCAGCGCGACCAGCGTTCCCTCCAGCGCGATGTCGCCGAGCTGCGCAGGGAAGACGAGCAGGCCCAGCGCGAGGAACATCGTCAGCTGCGCCACCCAGGCCAGGCCGTCGTGGAACGCGGTGATCGTCTGGCGCGCGGGCAGCGCCGAGGATCCCATGATCAGGCCGGACAGGTAGACGGCCAGGAAGCCGGATCCGTGCAGGACGTCGGCCGCCCCGAAGGAGATCGCCACGACGGCCAGCGAGGCCACCGGGTAGAGGCCGCCGGTGGCCAGCTGCGCGCGCCGGAACGCCTGAACGGCCAGCAGGCCGACCGCCACCCCCACGACGCCGCCGACCCCCAGCTCCAGGACGAAGAGCCCGGCCATGTCGGCGATGCCGTAGTCGTCGCGCTGGATCCACTCGATGAAGCCGAGCACGAGCAGGACGGCGACCGGGTCGTTCATGCCCGCCTCCCCCTCCAGCGTGCGGGCCAGGCGGCGCTTGAGGGTGGATCCGTGCAGAAGCGCGAAGATCGCCGCGCCGTCGGTCGCCGACAGGATCGAGCCGAGCAGCAGCCCCTCGAGCGTGGTGAGGTCCAGCAGCCAGGAGGCGGCCAGCCCGGTCACGACGGCGGTGAGCAGCGTGCCGAGGATCGCCAGGCTGAGCGCCGAGCCCAGCACCGGCCGGATCTCGGGCAGCCCGGCGGCCAGACCGCCCTCGAAGAGGATGAGCGCCAGCGCGATGATGCCGATCGTCCGGGCGAGCTCGTAGTCGCTGAAGTCGATGAGCCCCAGGCCGTCGGAGCCGAGCGCCATCCCGACGCCCAGGAACAGGACGAGGCCCGGGATGCGCAGGCGCCCGGCGAGCAGCGAGGCGAGCAGGCCGAGCGCCAGCAGGCCGCCCGCCAGCAGGATGAGCCGTCCCTCCATTCAGGGATGGTGCTACAGCCAGCCCGCGCGGCGCAGGAAGCGGTAGAGCCCGGCTCCGAGACCCAACATCGCCGTCAGCGCGAGCGGGTATCCGAACTGCCACTTGAGCTCGGGCATGTGCTCGAAGTTCATCCCGTACACGCTGGCGATCAGCGTCGGCACGGCGATGATCGCCGCCCAGCCGGAGATCTTGCGCACGACGTCGTTCTGCTGGACCGCCAGGACCCCGAGGTTGGCCTGCAGGATGTTGGAGAGCAGGTCGCGATGGTGCACGACGTCGTCGTCCACCCGGCGAACGTGGTCGGCGACGTCGCGCAGGTGGGAGCGCAGCTCGGGCTCGACCTTGCCGCCCGTGAGCCGCTCGAGGTCCTCCAGGACGGCGACGAGCGGATGGACGGCCTTGTAGAAGGCCGAGATCTCGCGGCGCAGGAAGTAGATGCGCCGCGTCTGGTCGCCGGCGCCCTCGAAGACCGCCTCCTCGACCTCGTCCACGTCGTTGTCCAGGCCCGCCATCACCGGCAGGTAGTCGTCGACCACCTTGTCCATGACCGCCCACACCGCGGCGAGCGTCCCCCCGCGCAGCAGCTCCGGGTGCTGCTCCAGCCGCTCGCGGGCCGAGTGCAGCTCACTGGCCGCGCCGTGGCGCAGCACGATGACGTAGCCGGGCCCGGTGAACACGTGCACCTCGCCGAACTCGACCTCCTCGTCCTCGTCGAGGTAGCGCGCTGTGTGCAGGACGAGGAACCAGCGTTCGCCGTAATCCTCGAGCTTCGGGCGCTGATGGGCCTTCATGGCGTCCTCGACCGCGAGCTCGGGCAGGTCGAAGCGGTCGGCGATCTCGCGCATCTCGTCCGGATCGGGGTCGTGCAGCCCCAGCCACACGAACCCCTCCTCCTGCCGCCAGCGGACGGCGGCCTCTTCGACGTCCAGCGGCTCCTCGTTCTGACGACTGCCGTCCCGGTAGTGCGCGCAGTCGATGAGCATCGCGGGGTCAGACTATCCCGGCGGGCAGCGGGCCAATCGGAACGATCTAGTCGAGATCGAGCAGCGCGAACGCGATCCGCCCGTCGCGCACCTCCGCGAGGCCCATCGTGTGGCGCGGCTGGCGGCGCCGGTCCGTCGGGCTGCCGGGGTTGAAGATCGCGAAGCCGTCGGGCGCGGCCTCGTGCAACGGGATGTGGGAGTGGCCGAAGACCACCGCGGCGGCGCCGGGGAAGCGCGCCCGCTGGCGCTCGAGTCGCCCGGCGGCCGGGCCGGCGTCGTGGACCATGCCGATGCGCACGCCGGCGGCGTCGACGGTGCGCCGGGTGGGCAGCCGGGCGCGCAGCGCCGCCGCGTCGACGTTGCCGCAGACGGCGGCCACGGGCGGGCCGAGGGCCTCGATCTCGGCGAGGATCTCGGCCGTGGCGACGTCGCCGGCGTGCAGGATCAGGTCGGCGGCGCGCAGGTGCTCCAGGCAGGCGTCGGGCAGCCGGCGCCTGCCGCGCGGCAGGTGCGTGTCGGAGATGATCGCCAGCTTCACCGCGCCGGGCGGATGCGCGACGTCGTCTCGCCGTCGAGCGAGCGCGCGCCGCGCAGCAGGACGCGCTCGAGGACGAACAGCGCGGCCCGCCCGAGCCCGCCCGGCGTGATGAGCCCGGAGTCCCAGGTGGCGTTGGGCCGCGCGTTCCAGTGGTAGATGTAGACGCGATCGATGCGCGGATAGCGCTGGACCACGCGATCGAAGAGGTAGCGCGTCACCCGGCCGGCGTGGGTGGGCCCCTCCGGGATGTCGGTCGTGCTGCGGTTGCGCCGCGCCACCAGGCCGCCGGTCTCGGTCAGCCACAGCCGGGCGCCCGGGATCGCCCGCAGGAGCCGGCTCAGGCGCTGGGTCTTGAAGCGGTTGGCCTCGACGTAGTTGTGCAGGCCCCACAGCTTGGGCGTGAAGCCGAGGCGTCGGCTGAACGCCCGCGCCCACGTGGCCAGGCTGGGCAGGTCCAGCAGCTCGGCGGCAAGGATCCGGCACCCCGGACACTCCCTGCGCAGCGCCCGGTAGTAGCTCGCGACGAGGCCCGGCCGGTGGCAGGTGGGCTCGCCGCAGTGGTTGGCCTCGTTCCAGGTGGCGAACGTCAGCACCCACGGGTAGCGCTCGCGCAAGCGGCGGAACTCGTAGCGCAGCCGCTCGGGGCTGGGCAGCGAGCGCCGCTTGGTGAGCGAGTGCCCGAAGGAGACCAGCGGGGCGACGCCGCGGTCGCGCGCGGCGGTCAGCCAGCGGTCGGCCTGGGCGGTCTGCGCGGGCGAGTCGAGCATGTCCCAGCCCACGTTCAGGCGGGCATGGCGGATGCCGAGTTTCACGAAGCGCTCGTCGTCGAACATGTCGTACTTCTGGTCGGCGATGCCGACCTCGACGGGCCGGGCGGCGGCCGACGCGGGGAGCGCGAGGAGCACCGTCGAGACGAGGGCCAGCAATGCCGGCGAGCAGCGCAGGGACACGACGCCGGTCAGCTCTCGGTCAGGACGGTGTCGTCGTCGCTGTAGGCCGGCGCGCAGCAGCACAGCAGGCGCAGCGGCTCGTCGCCGGGATTGGTGAGCTTGTGCCGCGCCCCAGGCGGGATGACGACGCAGTCCCCGGCGCGCACGTCGCGGCGGTCCTCCTCCAGCTGCATGACCCCGCGGCCGGAGGTGAAGAAGTACAGCTCCTCGCTGAGGCGATGGAAGTGCTCGGCCGTGGCGCCGCCGGGCGGGACGCTGGCCTCGGCCAGCGACTGGTGCGCGGCGGGCAGCGAGACCGCGCCGGCCAGCTCGCGGATCGTCGACCCGTCGAGGGTCACGAACGCGTCGGCGGCTTGGAGGTTGGCGAGATGCATGGTGGTCATAACACCGTATCGGCGGCCCGGGCGGATCGCTGCACCAGCCTTCCGGCTCAGCGGATCGGCTCGAAGTCGTCGGTCTCGCTGCGCACCGCGTCGAACTCGCCGGTCTCGAGCTTGTGGGCGACGTCCGCGTCGATCTCCTCCTCGCTGGCGTCGGGCACCACCCGGCGCAGGCGCAACGTGTCCAGGCGCTTGAACTTGAGGATCTCTAGCACGTAGACCAGGTAGATCGACGCCGCCAGCACCAGCAGGCCCAGCCCGGCCATGACCGCCGTCCACCCCGCGTTCAGCGTGCCGCCGTTGTCGGAATAGGGCACGAAGCGCAGCGCGACCGCGAGGCCCGCCAGCGAGAGCGTCCACGCGTAGAGGTACAGCACCGTGCGCCGCGCGGAGAAGCCGATCCGGTCCAGGCGGTGGTGGAAGTGCTCGCGGTCGGCGGCGTACACCGGCCGGCGGTACTTCATCCGCTTGAGCACGACGAACGTCGTGTCCAGGAAGGGGACGGCGAGCACGATCAGCGGGAAGACCAGGGCCAGCACGGCGTTGGTCTTCACCGAGCCCAGCACGGCGATGCAGCCCAGCAGCAGCCCCAGCAGGTTCGAGCCGCAGTCGCCCATGTACACCGACGCCGGGTGGAAGTTGTGGACCAGGAAGCCCAGCGCCGCGCCGGCGACGATCGCGGCGAGCACGCCGCCGTCGGTGCGCCCAAGGTCGAAGGCGATGATCGCCAGCGCCCCGGCGCTGATCGCGCACACGCCCGCCGCCAGCCCGTCGATCCCGTCGGAGAGGTTGACCACGTTGATGATCACCACGAGGCCGAGCACGGTCAGCGGCCCGCCGGCGCTGCCGAACTCCACCCGCCCGAGCAGCGGGATCGTCGCGTCCTGGACCACCAGGCCGGCCTGCACGGGGATGATCGCCGCGACGACCTGACCGAACAGCTTGGCCAGCGGCGGGAAGTCGAAGCGGTCGTCCAGCGCGCCGGCGACCGTGATCACCGCGGCCCCGCCGAGGATGCCGTGCAGCTCCGGGCTGCCCGGCAGCGCGAGCGCCGCGGCCACGGCGACGGCTGCGAAGATCGCCACGCCGCCCAGCAGGGGCGTGCCTCCGGGGGCCAGGCCCCGCTGCCGCGGCGCGTCGACCGCCTTCGCGCGCACGGCCAGGCGCTTGGTCAGCGGGGTGAGCGCCGCCGCGGTCACCAGCGCGATCGCGAAGGCGAGCAGCGCATCCGACTCGTCGATCACGACTGGACTGTAATGGGGCGGTCGGCGCGGGCGAGGCGCGCGGATCCCGAGGCGCCAGAGGTGAACGTCCGTTCCTCCCCGCCCTGGCCGGTGGAAATGGACGTTCGCCTCGGCGCGTCAGGGTGAACGTCCGTTCCTCCCCGCCAGAGCGGGTGGAGACGGACGTTCGCCCGGGCGGCGGGCTCCGGGCGCAGAGGGTCCGGCGAGCCCCAGCGGGAGGTCAGGGCGCGCGACGCACCGAGGTCACACCGCGGCGCGGGCGCGGTTGGACAGGTGCTCGTAGATCGGGTAGCGCTCGGTGATCGCCGTGACGCGGTCGGCCAAGTCGGCGCGCCGGCTCTCGAAGGCCGGGGTCAGCGCGGTGGCGATGATCTCGCCGATCTCGGCGAAGTCGTCGGCCTGCAGGCCCCGGGTGGCCAGCGCGCTCGTGCCCACGCGCAGGCCACTGGAGACCATGGGCGGGCGGGGGTCGAACGGGACCGCGTTGCGGTTGACCGTGATCCCGATGTCGTGCAGGCGGTCCTCGGCCTGCTGGCCGTCGAGCTCGGACTCGCGCAGGTCCACGAGCACCAGGTGCACGTCGGTCCCCCCGGTGAGCACGTCGACGCCGTGGCCGGCGCCCAGCAGCGCCTCGGCGACGGCCTTGGCCCCGGCGACCGTGCGCCGCTGGCGCTCGCGGAACTGCTCGCTGAGCGCGATGCGAAACGACACCGCCTTGGCCGCGATGACGTGCTCCAGCGGGCCGCCCTGCTGGCCGGGGAACACGGCGGAGTTGATCTTCTTGGCGAACTCCTCGCGGCACAGGATCGCGCCGCCGCGCGCCCCGCCGAGCGTCTTGTGCACGGTGGTCGTGACCACGTCGGCGTGCGGCACCGGGTTGGGGTGCACGCCGCCCGCGACGAGCCCGGCGAAGTGCGCCATGTCCACCATCAGGACCGCGCCGACGTCGTCGGCGATCTGCCGGAAGCGCGCGAAGTCCAGGATGCGCGGGTACGCGCTCCAGCCCGCCAGGATCAGCTTGGGCCGCCGCTCCTGCGCGATGCGCTGCACCTCGTCCATGTCGATGCGGCTGGTCTCGCGGTCGACCTCGTAGGGCACGATCTCGTACAGGCGGCCGGACACGTTGGCCTTCATCCCGTGCGTGAGGTGGCCGCCGTGGGGCAGGGCGAGGCCCATGATCGTGTCGCCGGGCTGCAGCAGGGCGTGGTAGACGCTCGCGTTGGCGGTGGCGCCGCTGTGCGGCTGGACGTTGACGTGCTCGGCACCGAAGAGCTCCTTGGCCCGGTCGATCGCCAGCTGCTCGGCCATGTCGATGTACTCGCAGCCGCCGTAGTAACGCCTGCCGGGCAGGCCCTCGGCGTACTTGTTGGTCAGCACCGAGCCCTGGCAGTCCAGGACGGCCTGCGCCACGAAGTTCTCCGAGGCGATCATCTCCAGCGTGCGCTGCTGGCGGTCGAGCTCGAGCCGGAGGATCTCGGCGATCTCGGGGTCGACGTCGGCGACGGGCTGGGTGAAGTAGTCGGGGCTCAGCTCGGACACGAGCGCCGCTCCTCTCGGGGGTGGTGGGAGGGGCTCAATCTGTATCAGAGCCCTGCGACGGGGACTCGATGAGGTCGACGCGCTTCTGGTGGCGCCCGCCCTCGAAGTCGGTGGACAGGAAGGTGCGCACGATCGCGTCGGCGTCGCCCTCGTCCAGCCGGCGCCCGGAGAGCGTCACGACGTTGGCGTCGTTGTGCTGGCGGGAGATCTCGGCCTCCTCGGCGTCGTGGGCGTTGACGGCGCGCACGCCCGGGA
This sequence comes from uncultured Solirubrobacterales bacterium, assembly GCA_963825515.1. Lineage (GTDB taxonomy): Bacteria > Actinomycetota > Thermoleophilia > Solirubrobacterales > Solirubrobacteraceae > CADCVQ01. The sequence goes on from CAWGTI010000001.1 coordinate 813,061, forward strand.
CCTTGTTGGCCGTGATCGAGACGCCCACGCCGGAGCCGCAGACGAGCACGCCGAACTGCGCCTCGCCGTCGGCCACCATCTGGGCGGCGGGACGGGCGTAGCGGGGGTAGTCGGTCGACTCCGTCGAGTCGGTGCCCACGTCGACGACCTCGTGGCCCTCGGCGGCGAGCACGCCCTTGACGTGCTCCTTGAGCTCGTAGCCGGCGTGATCGGAGCCCATCGCGATCTTCATGTGCGGTACCTCCCTGCCTCTGAAGGGTCGGCCTCAACCCTAGCCGGACCCCGGGGCCGCGCGATGCCGCGGAAACCCCTCCCCGAAGGATTCGTGTGGCCCCAGCCACCACAACCGTTCAGCGAGCGACCGGCCGCCCGTCCGCGCCGCCGGCTACGGCGCGACGTCCAGCGGGCGGCCGAGGAACGCCTCGAGCGCCAGCCAGGCGGCCTGGTGGGCGAGCGGGCCCAGCCGCAGCGTGGCGCCCCCGTGCGGTCCCGGGCGCACGGCCGCGGCGAGGGCGGCCTCCTCCAGGCGGGCGCGCTGGTGCTCGGCGCGCTGTGCCCCGGTCGCGCCGTGGTAGTGCGCGTCGATGCCGAAGCGCCCGCCCTCCACCGGCCAGACGGAGAGCTGGTCGGGCGCCCACGTGGGGCCGGTCTCCGCGGGCAGGGCGGTGTAGCGCACGAGGTCCTGGCCCACGTCGCGCTCGTGGAGGTTCTTCCGCGCCGACCAGGCGCGGTCGGCCACGGGCGGATCGGGCCGGGTGTGGTGCTTGCGTCGGCGCATTCGCTGTCACGCCGCCCATCGGCACGGGCGGCGGCCCACTTTACGCGCTGGACGACCCTCCTAGGCGCGCATCGCCGAGCGCCGCCCCGAGCGCCTCGCGCGGCATCGCCCCCGCGCGCACCACGGTCCAGTCTCCGCCTTCCTCGTAGGCGCGCAGATCCACCACGGTGGACGGAGTGCCGGGCAGCGGCCCGCCGTCCAGGACCAGGTCGGCCCCGCGGCGGATCGACTCGGGGACCTCGTCCAGCGTGCGCGGGTCCGGCCCCCCCGCCACGTTGGCGCTGGACTGCAGCAGCGCCCCGCGCACGCCCGCCAGCGCGGCGAGCGGCGGCGGCAGGGCCGGGACGCGCAGGCCCAGCGTCCGCGGGTCGGCCCCGCACGCGGCCCCAAAGCGGCGCTGCGGGTTGGGCAGCAGGACCGTGACCGCGCCCGGCAGCAGCCGCGCGAGCGCCTGCTGGGTGCGGGGGCCCAGCTCGGGCAGCGCGCCGAGCGCGTCCTCGCGGCTGAGGAACATGATCGCCGCGGGCTTGTCGCGCGGCCGGCCCTTGAGCGCGTAGAGGCCCGCGACGGCCGGGTCGGAGCCGGGGTCGCAGGCCAGGCCGTACACCGTGTCGGCGGGAAACACCGCGACCCCGCCCCCGGCGACGCAGCGTTCCAGGCGCCGCGCGTCAGCCGCCGTGAGGCTCACCGTTCGCCCACGACCACGCGCTCGATGCCGGCGAGGTCGCGGCGCACCGCGACGGCGGCGAATCCGCCCGCGCGCATCAGGTCGGACACCGCCGCGGCCTGGCCGGCGCCCACCTCCACCGCCAGCAGCGCCGCCCCCGCGGCGGCGGGAACCAGCCGGCGGATGACGTCCAGGCCGTCGGCGCCCGCGAACAGCGCCCCGGCCGGCTCGTGGCGAAGGATCTCGGGCGCGAGCGCGGTCCGCTCGGACTCAGCCACATAGGGCGGGTTGGAGAGCACGGCGCCCGCCTCCCCCACCCCGGCCAGCAGGTCGCCGGCGGCGAACGCGACGTCGAGCCCCAGCCGTGCCGCGTTGGCGCGCGCGACGTCCAGCGCGCCGGGGTCGGAGTCGGTGCCGAGCACGTCGAGGTCGGGGCGCTCGTGCTTGAGCGCCAGCGCGATCGCGCCGCTGCCGGTGCCCACGTCCACGACGCGGGCGCCGTGCGGCAGCTCGAGGCCCACCTCGACGAGCAGCTCGCTCTCGGGCCGCGGCACGAGCACGCGGTGGTCGACGTGCAGCTCGATGTGGCGAAACCCTCGCCGGCCGAGGATGTAGGCCACCGGCTCGCGCCCCGCGGAGCGGCGCCGTACGGCGTCCTGGAACGCGCGCACCGCCGGTCCCGTGACCTCGCGCTCGGGCTCGCGCACCAGCGCCGCGCGGTCGGTGCCCAGGGCGCCGGCGAGCAGCAGCTCGGCGTCCAGCCGGGGCGTGTCCACCCCCGCCGCCGTGATCGCGATCACGGCCGAGTCCAGCGCGTCGCGGACCGGCACGCCGGCGCGGCTCACGCCGTGGCCTGGACCTGGAGCGCGCGCCGCTTCTCGTCGTCCTGCAGCGCCGCCGTGAACTCGTCGAGCCCCCCGGCGAGCACCTCGTCGAGGTTGTGCGCGGTCCGCTTGATGCGGTGGTCGGTGACGCGCCGCTCGCCGTAGTTGTAGGTCCGGATCTTCTCCGCGCGCTCGCCGCTGCCGACCTGCGAGCGGCGGTCGGCGGCCAGCTCGGCCTGCTGCTCGGCCAGCGCCTGCTCGTACAGCCGCGCGCGCAGCACGCGCATGGCCCGCTCGCGGTTCTGCAGCTGGGACTTCTCGTCCTGCATGGACACGACGATGCCGCTGGGGCGGTGCGTGATGCGCACGGCGGAGTCCGTCGTGTTGACCGACTGCCCGCCGGGACCCGAGGAGCGGTAGACGTCGATCTGCAGGTCGCCCGGGTCGACCGCGACGTCGACGTCCTCGGCCTCGGGGAGCACGGCGACGGTGGCCGTCGAGGTGTGGATGCGGCCCTGCGACTCGGTCGCCGGGACGCGCTGCACGCGGTGCGTGCCGCCCTCGAACTTGAACACCGAGTAGGCGCCGTCGCCCTTGATGGCGAACGTGTAGGAGCCGTCGGAGACCTGCAGCGTCTCGGTGGTGAAGCCCCGCTGCTCGGCGTACTTGGTGAGCATCCGGAACAGGTCGGCGGCCCACAGCCCGGCCTCGTCGCCGCCCGCCCCGCCGCGGATCTCCACGATCACGTTCTTGTCGTCGTTGGGGTCGCGCTCGACCATCGCCAGGCGGATCTCCTCCTCCAGGCGCTCGATCTCCGCGCGTGCGGTCGCGAGCATCTCCCGGACCTCGGGGTCCTCGCCCTCGGCCAGCATCTCGCGGGCCCCCTGCTCGTCGCTGGTGGCGTGGCGCCAGCGGTCGGCCAGCCGCGCGGCGGGCTCGAGCTGACGGTACGCGCGGCCGGCCTGCGCGTAGCGGTGGCGGTCGACGATCACCTCGGGGTCGCTCATCTCCCGCTCGGCAGCGGCGAAGCGGGCCTCGATCTGCGCGACGAGCTGCTCGATCATGGCTCCGAGGTTAACGGGGCGCCCCGCGTGGACCGCCCCCCGTGGCGGCGCGCCAGATCCTCTCGCTGACCGGCCGCGGGCGACGTATCCTTCGCCGCATGGACGGCTTCGCGCTGAGCGAACGCTGGAACGGGTGGGAGAACCTCGACGTCATGGTCGCCGCAGCGCGGGCCGCCGTCGCGGCCGGCCCGCTGGAACCGCTGGTCTGCGAGATCACCGTCGAGTGGGACGACGACACGACGACGATCCACAGCCTCGACGACCTGCAGGAGCTGCTGCGCAGCGGCAGCGACCCGATGGGCGTCGACATCCTGGTGGCCCACATCGACGAGGGCGAGGCGAGCGTGACGCTCGTCTACAACGGCCGCTGGCTGCAGATCAACGGGTTCGGCAGCGGCCACCGGGCGCGCGAGGCGTACTACGCGGCCCAGGTGGAGATCGCCCTGGTGGCCGGCATCACGACGTTCAAGCTGCCCGAGCTCCCGCTGGACACCGTCGCCGAGACGCGCCGGCGCCTGGAGTCCCAGGACTAACTGACCTAAGGGGCGGTTCCGGGGCCGGGGCCGTCGGCCGGCAGGTCCTCCGCGCCCGCGTCGGGCATGAACCACTCGGGGATCGTCAGGGTCCCCTCGGGGGAGTCCTCGATCCCGTCGGGCGGCCAGCGCTGGGGATAGGGCGGGCGCTTCCACACCCACTGCTCGCCGCTGTAGGCGTAGTGGAAGCGGATGGACTTCAGCAGCGCGCGGCGGTGCTCGGGGCAGGCATAGCGCGCCGGACCGAGCAGGCCGCCGGCGTGCCAGACCAGCCATTTGCCGGGCATCGCGTCGATGAGCTCGCCGAACAGGTCCTCCGACGACGTGGCGGCGATGCTGCTGCGGGTGGCGTCATCGGGCAGGACACCGCAGATCTCGCAGCGGAAGTAGTACCGGACCGCCATCGGCTGGAAGCCTAGCCCGATCGCGCGAAGGCGCCAGTTCTCGTCAGGAGGCCGCGGGCAGCGGCTTCACGTTCGGGTCGCCGGCCTCGACCTCGTAGTCGTCTGGCGCCGTGACGTCGCGGCCGGCCGGCGCCCCCGCGGCGCGCAGCACGAGCGACCCGACGATCACGACGAGCAGGTTGGCGGCCAGGGCGATGATGCCGGTGTAGACGGTCACCTTCGTGTCGCCCAGGCCGAGCTTGGAGAGCGCGTACTGCGCCCCGCCGAAGTGCTCCTTGCCGGTCAGCGGGTTGGGCGTGTCGTAGACCATGAACAGGCCGACGGCCATGCCGACGGCCCAGCCGGCCAGCAGCGCCCAGCGGTGCACGAAGGTCCGCCACAGGCCCAGGACCAGCGCGGGCAGCGTCTGCAGGATGATGACCCCGCCGATGAGCTGCAGGTCGATCGAGAACTGCGGCTCGAGGACCAGCACCACCGCCAGCGCCCCGCCCTTGACGACCAGCGAGACGAGCTTGGAGACCTGGGCCTCCTCGCGATCGGACGCGTCGGGCCTGAGGTACTCGCGATAGATGTTGCGGGTGAACAGGTTTGCCGCGGCGATCGACATGATGGCCGCCGGGACCAGCGCGCCGATGGCGATCGCGCCGAACGCGATCCCGGCGAACCAGGCGGGGAACTGGTCGTCGAACAGCAGCGGGACCACCGTGTTGGGGTCGTTGTCGATCGGCTCGATCCCCGCGGCGATCGCCATGTAGCCCAGCAGGGCCAGCAGGCCGAGCACCAGCGTGTAGGCGGGCAGCGCGGCCATGTTGCGCTTGATCGTGTCGCGGCTGCGGGCGGCCAGCACGCCGGTCATCGTGTGCGGGTAGAGGAAGAGCGCCAGCGCCGAGCCGAAGGCCAGCGACGAGTACCCGATGGTCTGGGCGTTGGCCAGCAGGGTCCCGTCGGTAGGCGCTTCGCTGTTGTCGAACTTCTCCCCGGCGGCGGCGAAGATGTCGTCGAAGCCGCCGAGCTGGATGGGGATCACGATGACCGCCACGATCACCACGATGTAGATCAGCGAGTCCTTGACGAACGCGATCAGCGCGGGGGCGCGCAGGCCCGACGAGTACGTGTAGGCGGCGAGGACGACGAAGGCCAGCACGATCGGCAGGTGCCCCGTGATGCCCATCGCCTTCAGCACCGCCTCGATGCCGACGAGCTGCAGCGCGATGTAGGGCATCGTCGCCACGATCCCGGTGAGGGCGATGACCAGCGCGAGCGACGACGAGCCGTGGCGCCCGCGCACGAAGTCGGCGGGCGTGACGAACCCGTGGCGATGGGCGACCGACCACAGCCGCACGGCGGCCAGCAGCACCATCGGGTACACGACGATCGTGTACGGCACCGCGAAGAAGCCCAGTGCGCCCATGCCGAACACCAGGGCCGGAACCGCCACGAATGTGTAGGCGGTGTACAGGTCGCCGCCGAGCAGGAACCACGTGACCCAGCTGCCGAAGTTCCGGCCGCCCAGGCCCCATTCGTCGAGGCTGTCCAGCGACTCGGCGCGCCTCCAGCGCGCGGCCGCGAACCCCAGCACCGTCACCAGTCCGAACAGCGCGACGACGATGCCGAGCTGGAGCTCGTTGACGTCGCGGTCCACCTATGGCCTCCGCCGCGTCTTGACGTACACGATCGCGGTGAGCACCACGCTGATCGGCACCCACGCCAGCTGGTACCAGTAGAAGAACGGCATCCCGATGAGCGTCGGGTCCTCGAAGTTGTACAGCGGCGGGATGAGCACGCCGGCGAACGGGATCAGCAACAGCCAGTACCACGCGCGTGAGGCCCGGTCTCCGCGGTCCATGCGCGCGTCCTACCCCGATTCTCGCCCGACCGGGCCTGCCGGGGATCACCGCGGGCTTCGGCCCCGGTGACGCGCCGTTCGTGGCTAGGCCACGACCTCCATGCCCACGCGCTCCTCCTCGGTCGCCTCGCCGGGGGTCTCCACGGCGAGCACGGCCTCCAGGGCGGCGATGGCGACGGCGAGCTGTGCGAGATCGGGCTCGCGGGTGGTGAGCAGCTGGAGCTTCAGCCCGGGCCACATCAGCGCGCGCGCCCACGGCTTGGAGCGGTTGCGACCGAACCACTTGATGACCTCGAAGGCCAGGCCGGCGACGAGCGGGATGCCGACCACTCGGGAGGCGAACAGCCAGTACCACTCCGGCGTCCCCAGCGGGGCGAAGACGAAGATGGCCACGATCATCACGATGAGCAGGAAGCTCGTGCCGCAGCGCGGATGCAGGCGGCTGAAGCGCTGGGCGTTCTCGGGCGTCAGCGGCAGGCCGGCCTCGTAGCAGGAGATCGTCTTGTGCTCGGCACCGTGGTACTGGAACACGCGCTGGAGGTCCTTCATGCGCGATATGAGCCACAGGTACAGCAGGAAGATGGTGATCCGGATGACCTTCTCGACGATCACGAAGACGATCGAGTTGGGCAGCTCGTCCTTGAAGAGGCTGGTCAGCCCGACCGGCAGCAGGAAGAACAGGCCGATGGAGAGCGCGATCGCGAAGACGACCGTGCCGATCCATGTGCCGCCGGAGATGGGCTCCTCGTCCTCGGGCAGCTGCGCGTTGGCCGATATGCCCAGCGCCTTGAAGCCGATCTTCAGCGACTCGCCGAGCGCCACGACCCCGCGGATGACGGGCCAGCGCAGGACCTTGTGGCGCTTGAGGACGGAGACCAGCGGGAAGCTCTGGACCTCGATCTCGCCCAGAGCGGCCTCGTCGGACTCCATGCGCCGGCCGCCCAGCTTCTGCTCCGCGCTGGGCTTGCGCACGGCGACGGCCCACGTGGAGACGCCGCGCATCATCACGCCCTCCAGCACGGCCTGGCCGCCGATGGGAGCGTCGCGCTTGGCGACGAGCGTGCCGTCGGGCAGCCGCTCAGCCTGCTCGGCGGCCGCCACGGCGGGGACTACGCTCCGGTGGCCTGGCGCTTCGCGGCGCGGCGCTTGAAGCGATCGACCCGGCCGCCCGTGTCCACGAGCTTCTGCTTGCCGGTGTAGAAGGGGTGGCAGTTCGAGCAGATCTCGACGTGGATGTCGGACTGCGTCGAGCGGGTCTCGAACTCGTTGCCGCACGTGCAGCGCACGTGGGCCGGGACGTACTCGGGATGGATCTCGGTCTTCATGGTCTGACCAGTCTAGCGACGGGCCCGCGGCGGGCGCGAGGGTGCGCATGCACAGAAACCGCCCGATCCGCTCGGCCGCGTAATAGGCTGGCCGACCGTCACCACGCAGCGAGGAGACGGAATGGACGCGACAGACCTGGGCGACGTCGATCTAGCGACGATCAGCCTGTTCGCCGACCTCACGCCCAGCGAGATCGAGGCCGTCTACCAGGCCTTCGAGGAGGAACACGCCGAGCCCAAGACGCGGCTCATGCGCGAGGGGTTCGTCGGCAGCGGCTTCTACGTGATCCTCGGCGGCGAGGCGGCGTGGTACGTGGCCGGCCGCCGCGCGGAGCGGGCGGCGACCATGATCGGCTCGCTGCCCAAGCCGGTGACCCTGCGCCGGGGAGACTGGTTCGGCGAGCTGTCGGTGCTGTTCGCCGAGCCTTCCATCGCGGATGTCGTTGCGCTCACCCCGATGCGCCTCCTGGTCCTCCCGGGCGAGGAGCTCGAGGGCTTCTTGTTCCGCTTCCCCAAGGTCATGTTCCGGCTGCTGAAGGGGGAGGCGCGCCGGCTGCGCGACCCGGAGCGGTGGCGGTGAGCGACCGGCCCTTCCCGCCGGGGGACTACCCCCTCGTCGTCGTCGGCACCGGCCCCGGCGGCCTGCAGCTGAGCTACGACCTGCGCCGTCTCGGCGTCCAGCACGCGCTGCTGTCGCGCGACGAGGGCCCGGGGGGCATGTTCCGGCGCTTTCCCATGTTCCAGCGGCTGATCACCGCCTCGCGCCAGCACTGCGTGGTGGACCGGGGCTGCTCGGACTACTACCGCTACGACTGGAACAGCATGGTCACCGAGGAGCCCGAGCACCAGGGCCTGGTCACCGAGTTCATGGACGGCACGAACTACTTCCCGGCGCGCGCCGAGATGGTGGCGGGGATGACCGCGTTCGCCGAGCGCGGGGACGTGCCCGCGCGCTACGGCTGCGAGTGGCGCGCCACGCGCCGGGAGGACGACGGGCGCTTCGTGGTCCAGACCACCGACGGCGAGTACCGCACGCCGCTGGTGGCCTTCGCGGTCGGGATGCTCGAGCCCTGGACGCCGCCCACGCCGGGCATCGACGAGGTGCCCCACTACCTCGACCTCGAGCACCGCACGCTGGAGTCCTTCGCCGGCAGGAGCGTCTTCGTGATCGGCAAGCGCAACTCGGCGTTCGAGATCGCCGACGCGCTGCTGCCGTGGGCGAGCCGGCTCATCCTGGGCTCACCGCACCCGGTGCGCCCCTCGATCGCCACCGGCTTCCCGACGCCCCCGCGCGCTCGCTACGTGCTCCCCCTGGAGGACCACATGTTCGGCGGCGGCACGTTCGTGATCGACGTGACGATCGACCGCATCGACCGCACGGCGGACGGCTGGCGCGTGCAGGCGCAGGGGACGACGACCCCAGGCGAGATCGTGGTCGAGGTCGACGAGGTGATCGCCTGCACCGGCTTCGCCGTCGAGATGCGCGACCTGCGCGACCTGGGCCTGGGCACGTTCTACAAGGACCGGCTGCCCACCCAGAGCCCGTACTGGGAGAGCACGACGACCCCGGGCATCTACTTCACGGGCGTCGCGACCCAGGGGCAGGCGGGCATGCGCAAGTACGGCTGGCCCAGCCACTCCGGGTCGGTGGGCGGCTTTCGCTTCAACGCCAAGGTGCAGGCCCGGCACATCGCCGAGAAGCACTTCGGGGTCGCGCCCGAGCGGGCGGCGGTGGATCCGGACAGCGTCGTGGAGCACCTGCTGGACCGGGCCACATGGGACGCGGCGCTCTGGAGCCAGAAGTCCAACCTCGCGTGCAAGCTGACCTACGAGAACGGGGCGGTCCGCGACGACGGGATGGTGCCGCTGGTCGAGTTCGTGGACTCCAGCGGCCCCGACGCGGTGGCGATCGCCGTGGAGGTCGACCGCGATGAGAACATCCAGCCCGCGGTGTACGTGCGCAGCCGCGGGGACGTGGCCGAGCACGTCTTCGCGCCGGCCTGGATGCACGACTTCCGCACCGACGAGAACCGCGCGCGGCTGGCCGAGCTGATCGCCCCCCTGCGGGGCTGACCACGCGCCCCGTCGTGGCCGAGCCGACCCTCGAGGAGATCCGGGCGCTGTACGAGCGGATCAAGACGATCGCGGTCGTCGGCTGCTCGAGCACGCCGACGAAGGCCGGGAACTTCATCCCGCGCTACCTGCGGGCCTACGGCTACGAGATCCTCCCGGTCAACCCGCGCGAGACCGAGCTGCTGGGCCGGCGCTGCTACGCCTCGCTGGAGGAGGTCGACGTCCCGATCGACGTCGTGCAGGTGTTCCGCCGCGCCGAGGAGGCGCCCGACATCGCCCGCGCGGCCGTCGCCGCCGGGGCGCAGTGCCTGTGGATGCAGCTGGGGGCGGAATCCGAGGAGGCGGCCCGGATAGCCCGCGACGGCGGCGTGATGGCGGTGAGCGAACGCTGCATGGGCGTCGTGCACGGCCAGCTCGGGCTGGGCCCGGGCGTGCACTACGGCGACGAGTGGCACCGCGGCCTGGAGCCGGTAATGCCGCGTGCCAGCGACGAGCAGCCGTACCTGCTCGTCACCGCGGGGCCGGCCGAGGGGCAGACGATTTCGACGAAGACGGAGCTGGTCATCGGGCGCGAGGGCGAGGGGCCGGGCCGCATCGCCGACGACCAGGAGCTCTCGCGCGCCCACGTGCGGCTGTCGCGCACGGCGAGCGAGCAGGTGCGCGTCGAGGACCTCGGCTCCAGCAACGGCACCTACGTCAACGGCGTGCGCTCCGACGACGCGGTGCTGACGATCGGCGACGTCGTGCAGATGGGCGCCACCGCCCTGGAGCTGCGCACGCCCGTGGCCAGAGCACGGCGGTCTGCGGTCCACGACCGCGCTCAGCTCACCCGGGTCGCCGCCGCGCAGAGCCGGGCGGAGTCGGGTGTGGAGGGCGACGCGGCGGGCTTCCGGGCCCAGTTCCCCGTCTTCGAGCGCGTGTCCTACCTCAACGCCGGCAGCGACGGACCGGTCCCGCGCCGGGCGCTGGACGCGTCCGCGGCGCACATGCGCCTCGTGCTCGCCGAGGGCCGCGCCGGCGACGCGTACCGCCGCCGGCTGCAGACGGTCCAGTCGGCGCTGCGCGCCGGCTACGCCCGCGCGCTGGGCTGCGAGCCCGACGAGGTGGCGCTCACGGGCGGAACCCACGACGGCATCAACACGGTGCTGTCGGGCCTGCACCTGCGCCGGCGCGACGAGATCCTCACCTCCGATCAGGAGCACGTGAGCCTGCTCGCCCCGCTCGCCGCGGTCGCCAAGCGGATCGGGGTCGACGTGCGAGTCGTGCCGTTCGACGCCCTGGCCGGCGCGGTCGGGCCGCGCACACAGCTCGTGGCCTGCTCGCATGTGTCGTGGCTGACCGGGCGGCGGGCCGCCGTTTCGGACATCGCGTCCACCGGCGTGCCCGTTCTCGTCGATGGCGCGCAGGCGCTCGGCGCGGTCCCGCTCGACGTGGACGCCCTCGGCTGCGACTACTACGCGGCGTCGGGGCAGAAGTGGCTGTGCGGTCCGCACGGAACCGGCTGTTTGTACGTGCGGTCCAGCCGGGTGCGCACGTTGTCGCCGCCCTGGCCGAGCGCCAGCTGCCTGGGCGACGCCGGGGACCCGTTCGACCTCGTCTACCACGCCGGGGCGCAGCGCTTCGACACCGCCACGCCCAGCGGTCCGCTGGCGACGTGGGCGCTGGCCGCGCTGGAGGTGCTCGAGGACGCCGGCCTGGCCTGGGTGACCGAGCGGGGACCGATGCTCGCGGGCCGGCTGACCGAGCGGCTCGCCGAGCTGGACGTGGAGGTGGCGCCGCGCAGCGCGACGACGCTGGTCTCGTGGCCGCACGACGACGCCGAGGGCCTCGTCGCGCGGCTCGCCGAGGCCGGGATCATGGTGCGCGCCCTGCCTGGCCGCGGGCTGGTCCGGGCCTCGGTCGGGGCCTGGAACACCGAGGAGGACCTGGAGATCCTGGTCGGGCTCGTGGCCTGAGCATGGACGAGAACGCACTCCTGCGGCCGTGGTTCGAGCACATGGTGGCGAGCCTGCCCCACGTCTCGCTGCTGGACATGCACACCCACATCGGGCACAACGATCCCGACGGCTTCGAGATGTCCACCGAGGATCTGATGAGCGCGCTGGAGGCGGCGGGCTCGCGCGGCGCGGTGACGCCGATGCACGAGCCTGACGGCTACCCCCCGGCCAACGACATGGTCCTCGCCGCCTGCGAGCGGTCCGAGGGCCGGCTGCTGGCGCTGTGCCGGCTGGACCCGCACGCCGATCCGGTCACCGAGCTGAAGCGCTGCCTGGACGCCGGCGCGCGCGGGATCAAGCTGCACCCGCGTGCCGAGTCCTTCGAGCTGTCCGATGCCGACGTCGACCCGATCTTCGCGGTGGCCCACGAGCGGCGGCTGCCGGTCCTCATCCACGCCGGACGGGGCATCCCGGCGCTGGGGCGCGACGCCGTCACGTTGGCGCGCCGCTACCCGGATGCCCGGATCATCCTGGCCCACGGCGCCATCTGCGACCTGAACTGGCTCTGGCGGGAGGTCCCGCGCCACCGCAACCTGTTCATCGACACGAGCTGGTGGAACCCCACCGACCAGGCCGCGCTCATGTCGCTCATCCCGCCGGGCCACCTGCTCTACGCCACCGACCTGCCGTACTTCACGCCCTACCTGATCGCCACGATGGTCACCCGCTACGCCTACCAGGTGGGCCTCGACGACGACCAGGTGGCGGGCATCCTCGGCGGCCAGGCCGAGCGCGTGCTCGCCGGCGAGGAGCCGCTGGACCTCGGCCCCGCGGCCGGGCAGGGCGCGCTGGACTACGACGTGCGCCTGGAGCGCGTGTCGATGGCCCTCGGGCTCGCGCTGGGGCGCATGCTGATGGGGCGCACCGGCTGGGAGCCGCTGTCGCTGGCGCGCCTGTCGTGCGACCTCGGCGACCCCGACGCGCCGGAGTCCGACGTGTGCCGCAACGTGCTCGCGCTGCTCGATCGCCAGGCGGAGCTGGCCAAGCTCGACCGCCACATCAGCGCCCCGTTCGGCCCGGGCATCCGGCTCGTGATGCTCGCGGCCTGCATCACGCGAACGCCGGACGTCGCGCTGCCCCGCGTGCCCGAGCTCGAGGGCGGCGAGCGCCTGCGCCAGGCCTCCGCCGTGGGCCACCGGATCATGGCGCCGGCGGGGTCGGAGCCGGGGCGCCCGCCGGCCGGCGGCGCTGCGGGTCCTGCCCGCGACCTGCGCCGCTCCTCCGCTGCCGACCATCTCGTGCTGGACCCGCGGGCGACGACGCGGGGCCGGGTAGCCGGCGATTGCTGGCGGCCGGCGGGGTCGAACGTCCCTTTGTGCCCCTATAGAGGCTGTCGCGCAAACCGCCCGGGCGGCGGCACGCGGTTCGGACGGCAGGGCCGGCGTTGGTGCCGGTTTGGCATCGAGAGAGGGTCGGGGGGCGCGGGTGTGGGGGTCTCCGCTGTGGCTGGCCGCTTCTTCGGGGGGGTGTCCAGTGGACCCCGACAGGCGAGGGAAATCGGGCACACCCCCGTCTCGGTTGGGGGTGTGCTGACTTGACGGCGTATATGGCCGTCCCGAGAGCACACCCCCGAGGAACGCGGCCGGCCACGCCCAAACCCTGTCGACCGCGCGCGTCCCGGGCGTCTCTCGATGCGAACCCGTCACGAACGCGGGCCTTCCGTCACATCCCGCGGCCACCGCCCGGGCGGTTTGCGCGACAGCCTCGATAGAGGGGAAGGATGAACGTTCGTCCTCTCGCACCTCCGGCGCCGCCCTCCGAACCGGCGGCCCCCGCCTCAGGTCACCTGGTACAGCGGCCCGTCGCCGCCCTCGGGCGGGGTCAGCCGGCCGCCCTTGGCGGTGATCGCGCCGCACTGCACGCAGTTGGTGTAGTTGACGATCAGGTCGACGGGGCCGTCCTCGGGAGCGTCCTCGGGGATCTCGTAGACGCCGGCCGGGCACATCCACGCCCAGGCCTCGGCGACCTCGCGGTCCACGCCGCGCTGGCGGATGCGGATGTGGTTGGGCGCGTCGTCGCGCGTCTCGTTGCCGGTGATGTAGACGCTGGAGAGCTTGTCGAAGGTGTACTTGCCGTCCGGCCGCGGGTAGCGCTCGTGGCGGTCGGTCTTCAGCAGTGGGGCGTCGGCGTCGCGGTCGGTCTTCCAGTGCCCGCCCGGGAAGCGGCCCTTGGTGAGCACCATCGCGTTGGTGATCGCGCCGCCCACGATCAGGCCCTTGTGGAAGGGCTGCTTCATGTTGCGCGACTCGTAGAGGTCTGAGCCGATCTCCGAGTCGTGCACGGCGTCCTCGTAGGCGGAGAAGTCGCGCGAGCCGGCCTTGAGCTGGCGGTAGATCGTCTCCGCAGCCAGCATCCCGGAGCGGATCGCGTAGTGCACCCCCTTCAGCCGCGGCACGTTGACCATGCCGCCGCCGTCGCCGCAGATGACCAGCCCGGGCGCGTGCAGCGTCGGCATGGCCCAGTAGCCGCCCTCGGGGATCGCCTTGGCGCCCCAGCCGACGCGCTTGCCGCCGTCGAGGATCCCGTGCACCAGCGGGTGCCCCTTGAACTCCTGCAGGACGTCGTGGACCGACAGCCGCGCGTCCGCGTAGTCCAGCCCGACGACGAAGCCGATCGACACGCGGGGCTTCTCTCCCTCGCGGTTCATCGGGTAGATCCAGGAGCCGCCGAACTCCCGGTACCTGCCGCGCGCGCGCAGCGGCCAGCCCAGCGTGTGGATGACCCGGTCCAGCGGCTTGTCCACCTCCCAGACCTCCTTGACGCCCAGCGCCCACACCTGGGGATCGGGCGCGGCCAGGTCCAGCGCGCGCAGCGCGGCGCCGGTGAGATGGCCCCAGCAGCCCTCGGCCAGGACGGTGGCCCGGGCGGTCATCTCCGAGCCGGGCTCGAAGTTGCCCTTCTCGCCGCCCTCGCGGTCGCGGCCCTTGTCGCCGGTGCGCACGCCGAGCACCTCGCCGTCCTCCACGAGCAGCTTCGTCGCCGCGGTCTCCGGCAGCACGTAGGCGCCCATCTCCTCGGCCTTGGCCGCCATCCAGCGGGTCAGCTCGGCCACCGAGACGACGTAGTTGCCGTGGTTGCGAAACGGCGGCGGCGTGGGCCGCAGCCCCAGGGCACGGCGGCCGTTGAGCATGAAGTACACGCGCTCGGCCTCCACCTCGCCGTAGTGCGGCCAGGAGTCGTCGCCTCCCAGCAGGTCGCGCAGCGGGCCCGGGTTCATCACCGCGCCGGACATCTGGTGCGCGCCCGCCACCTTGCCCTTCTCGAGGATCGCCACCGGCACCTCGCCGAGCTCCTCGGCCAGCTCGGGGTCGTCCTCCAGCAGCTGGAGCAGGCGGATCGCGCAGGCGGTGCCGGCCTGCCCGCCGCCCACGATGACCACGCCGACGTCCAGGCGCTCGTCCTCGTCGTCCACCGGCGGGCCGACGAACTCCTCCGCCGGCTGGACCGGCGGCGGGAACTTCGACGGCGCGACTCGCCCGTTCGGCCCGGCCACCCTGCTCAGCTCCCGCGGCGGGCCTTCACGGCCTCGGTGAGCTTGGGGAGGATCTTGTTGAGGTCGCCCACGATCCCCAGGTCGGCGTACTCGAAGATCGGGGCGTTGGCGTCCTTGTTGATCGCCACGATGTTCTCCGAGGACTGCATGCCGACCTTGTGCTGGATCGCGCCGGAAATGCCGGCGGCGACGTACAGCTTGGGGGCCACGGTCTTGCCGGTCTGCCCGATCTGGGCGGCGTAGGGGTACCAGCCGGCGTCCACCACGGCGCGGGTCGCGGCGACTGCGCCGCCCATCGCGCCGGCGAGCTCCTCGCAGAGCTCGAAGCCGTCGGCCTTGCCCAGCCCGCGGCCGCCGGCCACCAGCACGTCGGCGCCCTCGATGTCCACGTCGGCGCCGCGCTGCTCGCCGCGCTGGACCATCGTGGCCTTGGTCGACCAGGGCGACAGCTCGACGTCGACGTCCTCGACGGCGGCGCTGCCCCCGTTCGGAGAGACGGCCTCGAAGGCGTTCAGGCGGCCGATGATGATGCCGCGGTCCTTGTAGGAGGAGGTGGAGATCGAGGAGTCCCCGTGGATCGGGCGCTCGGCGGTGAGCTTGCCGTCGACCACGTTGACCTGGGTGACCTCCATGGTCACGCCGGCGTTCAGGCGGGCGGCCAGGCCGGCGCCGATCTCGAAGCCGAGCAGCCCGCCGCCGAACAGCGCGTACTGGTGCCCGTTGTCGTCCATGACCTTGGCCATGACGTCGACGACGGGCTGCGCGAGGCCCTCGGGCGCGCCGGCGGCCCGGAAGACCTTGGTGACGCCGTAGCCGCCGAGGCTTGCCGCGAGCTCGTCGGGGACGTCGCCGATGACGACCGCGTGGGCCTCGGTGCCCAGCTCGGACGCGAGGCGGGCGGCCTCGGAGACCGCGCCCACCGAGTTCTTGTTGAAGGCGCCCTCGTAGTGCAGCGCGTAGACCAGGATGCCGCTCATGCCAGGAGCTTCCTCTCGTCCAGCCAGGCGACGATCTGCTCGACCGTCTCGGCGGTGTTCTCGTCCTCGATGATCACGCCGCCGCCCTTCGCCGGAGGCGCCTTGAAGTCGCCGCAGATGACCTTGGAGCCCTCCTCGCCGACCGCCCCGGCGTCGATGCCGACGTCGCCGATGCCGACCGCGTCCAGCGGCTTCTTCTTGGCGCCCATGATCGCCTTCAGCGACGGGTAGCGGGGCTCGTTGATCGCGTCGCCGACGGAGATGACGGCGGGAAGCTCGATGTCGACCGTGTCGTAGCCGTACTCGGCCTGGCGCTCGCA
Source organism: uncultured Solirubrobacterales bacterium (assembly GCA_963825515.1). Classification (GTDB taxonomy): domain Bacteria; phylum Actinomycetota; class Thermoleophilia; order Solirubrobacterales; family Solirubrobacteraceae; genus CADCVQ01. The sequence continues at coordinate 829,362 of CAWGTI010000001.1, forward strand.
GCGCAGCGAGCCCTCGGTGACGTCCATCTTGATGACCTGCGTGAGCGAGGGCATCCTCAGGTGGTCGGCCACCACGGCGCCGATCGTGTAGCACTCGCCGTCGTCGGACTGCTGGCCGAGGAGCACCAGGTCGGGGCTCTCGCGCTCGAGCACCTTGGCCAGCGCGTAGCCCGTCGCGGCCACGTCGGAGCCCGCGAGCGCGTCGTCGGAGAGGTGCACCGAGCGGTCGGCGCCCAGCGAGACTGCCTTGTGCAGGGCGCGGACGGCCGTGCTGGGGCCCATCGTCACGGCGATGATCTCCTCGACCTCGACCACGCCGCCCTCCTTGACCTGCATCGCGGCCTCGATCGCATGCGTGTCGTAAGGGTTGAGGTTTCGCTCCCCACTGCGGTCCATGCGCCCCGTCTGCGGGTTGATCCGCTTCTCGACGGCGGCGTCCGGAACCTCCTTCACCAGGACGCAGATCTTCACTTCAGGGCCTCCTTGAGGGGCAGACGAACGTTCGTCATCCTATCCGATTGACTGACCAGTCAATCGTGAGGTGGCGCACAGCGTCGATCCGGCCGGCGCCCGGCGCCGCCGCTACCGCTCGGAGACGGCGCCCCGGATGAAGTCGATGATGGCCTGGGTCGGCGCCCCCGGCGTGAAGACCTCCGCCACGCCGAGGCGCTTGAGCTCGGGGATGTCGTCGCTCGGGATCGTGCCGCCGACCGTCACCAGCACGTCGTCGATCTCCTGCTCGTGCAGCAGCGCGACGATCCGCGGCACGAGCGTCATGTGCGCGCCGGACAGGATCGACAGGCCGACGGCGTCGGCGTCCTCCTGGATGACCGTCTCCACGATCTGCTCGGGCGTCTGGTGCAGGCCGGTGTAGATGACCTCCATCCCCGCGTCGCGCAGCGCGCGGGCGATGATCTTGGCTCCGCGGTCGTGGCCGTCCAGGCCGGGCTTGGCCACGACGACGCGGATCTTCTTGGGGGAGGTGGTCTGCGGCATGGCGGGCCCGAGGGCGCGCCGATGATATGCCCGGGTGGCCCCCGGCGCGGGCCGGCCCGCCCGGCCCTACCCGCCGCTCCGGCGCACCACGCGCCTCACCGGCGGACGACGAGCCGCATCGACTGGTCGCTGCGACCGTGGATCGTGCAGTAGATCTGGTAGGTGCCGCTGCGGGTCATCCGGCGCGTGTACCTCCCGCTGTCCATCGTCCGCGACGCGAACCGGACCGGCCCGCTGCGCACGGTGACGTTGTGCGGGCGGTTGCCCTGAAAGCGCCACCGGACGGTGTCGTTGCGGTTGACCGTGACCGACGGCACCCCGCTGGAGCGCACGAAGTAGTTGTCGCCGACCTTGACGTCCTTGGTGGCGGCCAGCGCGGGGATGGCCATCGCGGCCGCGGGGACGGCGACGAGGGTGACGATGACTGGGAGCTTGCGCACGGCTTTCCTCCTCAGGGTCAGAACACTGGCGTCTCGGTGTAACGGCCGAAGACCTGCTGCAGGGCGCCGACGATCTCGCCCTCGCTGGCGTGGACGCGCGCGGCGTCCAGCAGCGCCGGCATGAGGTTGCGTCCCTCCTGCGCCGCCGCCTCGGCCAGCGCCACCAGCGACCGCTCGACGGCCTCGGCGTCGCGCCGCGCGCGGACGGCCTGCAGGCGCCCGATCTGCTTGCCCTCCAGCGTGGGGTCGATGCGCAGGATCGGCAGCTCGGTCTCGTCGGACTGCAGGTAGTCGTTCACGCCGACGAGGATGCGCTCGCGGCCGTCGTACTCGGTCTGCAGCGCGAACGCGGCGTCGGCGATCTCCCGCTGGGGGAAGTTCTGCTTGACCGCGGCCACCATCCCGCCGAGCGCGTCGATGCGCGCGAAGTACTCGTACGCGTCGCGCTCGAGCTCGTCGGTCAGCGCCTCGACGAAGTAGGAGCCGCCCAGGGGGTCGATCGTGTTGGTCACACCCGTCTCGTGGGCGATGATCTGCTGGGTGCGCAGCGCGATGCGCACCGCGTCCTCGGTGGGCAGGGCCAGCGCCTCGTCGTAGGAGTTGGTGTGCAGCGACTGCGCCCCGCCGAGCACGGCGGCCAGCGCCTCGATCGCGGTGCGCACGACGTTGTTCAGCGGTTGCTGGGCGGTCAGCGACACGCCGGCGGTCTGCGCGTGGAAGCGCATGCGCCACGACGCCGGGTTCTTGGCGCCGAAGGTCTCGCGCAGCTCACGCGCCCAGATGCGCCGCGCGGCGCGGTACTTGGCGATCTCCTCGAAGACGTCGATCTGCGCGTTGAAGAAGAAGCTCAGGCGCGGCGCGAAGTCGTCGACGTCCAGGCCGCGCTCGACGGCCTGCTCGACGTAGGTCAGCCCGTCCTTCAGCGTGAACGCGAGCTCCTGCGCGGCGGTCGATCCGGCCTCGCGGATGTGGTAGCCGGAGATCGACAGCGGGTGCCAGCGGGGCATCGTCTCGGTGCACCACTGCACCATGTCGCCGCACAGGCGCATCGCCGGGTCGATCGGGAAGCACCACTCCTTCTGGGCGATGTACTCCTTGAGGATGTCGGCCTGGATCGTGCCGCTCAGCCGCTCGGGCCCGACGCCCTGCTCCTCGGCGGCCGCCACGTAGTAGGCGAGCATGATCGCCGCGGGGGCGTTGATGGTCATCGAGACCGACACGGCGCCCAGGTCGATCCCGCCGAACAGGGTCTGCATGTCGTCCAGCGTGTCGATCGCGACGCCCTCGCGGCCGACCTCGCCCACGCTCACCGCGGCGTCGGAGTCGTGGCCCATGAGGCTGGGCATGTCGAACGCCGTGCTCAGCCCGGTCTGCCCGTGGTCGAGCAGGTAGTGGAAGCGCTCGTTGGTCTCCTCGGCGGTGCCGAAGCCGGCGAACTGGCGCATCGTCCACAGGCGCCCGCGGTACATCGACGCGTAGATGCCGCGCGTGAACGGATAGCCGCCGGGGACCCCGATCGTGGACGCGTCGCGCTCGGGGTCCTCGGTGTACAGCGGCGCGACCGGCTTGCCGCTCAGCGTCGTGAACGGCACGTCGCGCTCGGGGTTCAGCGCGTAGGCCTCGCGCCACTCGGCCTCGGTGGTGGGGACGGCGGGCGGGGACAGCGGCGGGGTGGCCATGGACAGCTGCTGCTGAGGGTACCGGCCCCGCCTCGCCCTATGGCGAGTTGCCCTTCTGTGCCTCCTCGAGCTGCCTCTGGGCCTCCTCGAGATCGTCGCGCGCGCTCTCGGGGACGTCGTCCTCGGCGCTCTCCAGCGCCTCCTTGGCCGCGTCGCTGGCGTTCTCCTGGAGCTTCTCGCTGTCCTGCTGGAGCTCGCGCGCGGCCTCCTCGGCGCTCTTGGAGCCCTTGCGGACCTCCTCCTGGATCGTGCGGGCCTTGTTCTGCAGCTCCTCGCCCTCGCGCTGCAGCTGCTCGCTCTGCTCGCGGACCCGGTCGGCCTCCTCCTCGTCGTCGTCGCCGCATGCTCCGACGCCCAGCGCCGCCGTCACCGCGAGCGCGGCGACCAGCGGACGGTTGATGCGCATGACGTGTTCCCCCTAGCTCTTGCTCGGTTCGCGCTCACACCATCTCGCACGGCCCCACAGCGGTCAATGCGCGACCGGGCTGTTCACCCCTCGCGGGCCACGTCCCCGAGCAGCGCCCGCGCGATGACCAGGCGCTGGATCTCCGAGGTGCCCTCGTAGATCTCGGTCACCTTCGCGTCGCGGTAGTAGCGCTCCACCGGGAACTCCTTGGTGTAGCCGTAGCCGCCGAGGACCTGGATCGCCTCGCCGGTCACCCGCCGCGCGACGCCGGAGGCGAAGAGCTTGGCCTGCGCGCCCTCGACGGTGTGCGGCCGGCCGGCGTCCTTCAAGCGCGCGGCGCGCCAGGTCAGCGCACGGCCCGCCTCCACCTCGGTCTGCATGTCGGCGAGCTTCTGCTGGATCGCCTGGTGCGCGCCGATCGGCCGGCCGAAGGTCCGGCGCTCCTTGGCGAACGCCACCGCGACGTCGAGCGCCGCCTGCGCGATCCCGGTGGCCTGGGCGGCGATCCCGATGCGCCCGCCGTCCAGCGTGGCGAAGGCGACGCGCAGCCCCCCGCCGCGCGGGCCGAGGCGCTCGGCGGGCGTGTCGTCGAAGGCGAGGTCGGCGGTGCTGGAGGAGTTCTGGCCGAGCTTCTCCTCCTCCCGCGTGGCCCGGAAGCCCTCCGCGCCCCGCCGCACGACGAACGCGGTGGGGCGGTCGGGGTCGCGGGCGAAGACGAGGAAGACGTGCGCGTGCGAGCCGTTGGTCACCCACTGCTTGGTGCCGGTCAGGCGGTCGCCCTCGGCCCGGGTGAGCATCGCGGCGGCGTCCGAGCCCGAGCCGGGCTCGGTCAGCGCGAAGGCGGCCAGCTCGTGGCCCTGGGCCAGCGGCGGGACCAGGCGCTCGATCTGCTCGGCGCTCCCGTGGGCGACGATCGGCATCGTTCCCGCGCCGGTGTGCACCGCCAGCGTGGTCCCCAGGCCCGCGTCGCCGCGCGAGATCTCCTCCAGCACGAGCACGTAGGAGTGGAAGTCCGCTCCGGCGCCCCCGAACTCGGCGGGGATGCACACGCCCAGCAGCCCCAGCTCGCCGAGCTGGCGCACGACGTCGGAGGGGAACGTGTGCTCGCGGTCCCAGTCCCGCGCGCGCGGCGCCACGACCTCGTCGGCGAAGCGCGCGGCCAGCGCGCGGATGTCGCGCTGCTCCTCTGAGAGCTCGTGCAGGCTCACCGGCGGGCCGGCCGCCGCGTTGGGGGCGCGGCGACGCCGTTGCGGCGCAGCACCGAGCGCCCGATCCCGCCGGCCCCGGCGGCGGCGATCGCCGCCGCCACGATCTTCAGCCGGCGGCCCAGCGGGTCGAAGCGCAGGACGTCCCACCGCTGCTCCCGCGCGACGCGGGCGAGCGCGGCGTCGGGGTTGACCGCGACGGGATGGCCCACCGCGCGCAGCATGGGCAGGTCGGACTCCGAGTCCGAGTAGGCGTAGGAGGCGGCCAGGTCGATCCCGTCGGCCTCGGCGAGCTCGCGGATCGCCTCCGCCTTGCCCTCCCGGTAGGTGAAGCGGCCGCCGGCGCGGCCGGTGTAGACGCCGTCGCGGATCTCCGACTTGGAGCCGATGCCGCCGTCGAAGCCCAGCACGTAGGACAGGACGCCGGCCATCTCCTGCGACGCGGCCGTGACGATGTAGATGCGCCGGCCCGCGTCCTGGTGGCCGTAGGCGACCTCGAGCATCTCGGGGTACAGGCGGGGCAGGACCCCGGCGAGGATCTGCGGCGTCAGCCGCTGCAGGTCGCGGACCGGCACGTCCTTGATGTAGGAGCCGACGCGCTCGCGCACCTTGTCGGTGCCCGCGTCGGTCGATCCGCGCAGGCGGAACTTCACGTTCTCCCAGGCGTCCGCGGCCAGCCGCGCGCGGGAGATCATCCCGGTCCGGTAGGCGGCGCGCACGAAGTGAAAGCCGGACGAGCCGGCCATCAGCGTGCGGTCGAGGTCGAAGAAGGCGGCGGCGGCGGTGGCGGCGGTCACACCCGAAGGATGACGGCATCCCCCTGGCCGCCGCCGGAGCAGATCGCCGCACAGCCCACCCCGCCGCCGCGGCGGCGCAGCTCGTGCACCAGCGCGCCGAGGATGCGGGCGCCCGAGGCGCCGATGGGATGGCCGAGGGCCACGGCGCCGCCGTTGACGTTCACCTTGTCCTCGTCGATCCCCAGCATGCGGATCGAGTTCAGCGCCACCGAGGCGAAGGCCTCGTTGATCTCCCACAGGTCGACGTCCTCCGCGCTCAGGCCCGCCTGCTCGAGCGCCTTCTGGGCGGCCGAGGCCGGCGTGCGCGCCAGGTAGGCGAAGTCGTCGGCCACGGAGGCCTGGGCGACGATCTCGGCCAGCGCCTCCTTGCCGTTGGCCGCCGCCCACTCGTCGGAGGACAGGACGATCGCGCCGCCCCCGTCGTTGACCCCGGGCGAGTTGCCGGCGGTGTGCGAGCCCTCCTTGCCCACCAGGCCGGGCAGCTTGGCCAGCCGCTCCAGCGACGTGTCCCGGCGCGGGGCCTCGTCGATCTCGACCACCGTGTCGCCCTTGCGGCCCTTGATGGTCACCGCGACGATCTCCTCGGGCAGGCGCCCGTCGTCGGTCGCCTCCACCGCCCGCTGGTGCGAGCGCAGCGCCCAGCGGTCCAGGTCGGGGCGCGTGAGCTCCAGCTCGTCGCCGATCTCCGTGGCCTCGTCGAACATCTGGCGCCCGCTGAACGGGTTGGTCAGCCCGTCGTGGACCATCGCGTCCAGCGCCTTGACGTCGCCCATGCGAAAGCCGAAGCGCGCGTTGGGCAGCAGGTAGGGCGCCGCCGACATGGACTCCATGCCGCCGCCGACCCCGACCTCGACGTCGCCCGCGCGGATCTGGGCGTCCAGCAGTCCGGCAGCGCGGATCCCCGAGGCGCAGACCTTGTTGATGGTCTCCGAGCTGACCTCCTTGGGAATCCCGCCCTTGATCTGGGCCTGGCGCGAGGGGATCTGGCCCTGGCCGGCCTGGAGCACCTGGCCCATGATCACGTGCTGGACCTCGTCGGGCGCGACGTCCGCGCGCTCCAGCGCGGCCTGGATCGCGATGCCGCCCAGCTCGGTCGCGTCGAGGGAGGCGAGCGCGCCGCCCATCTTCCCGATCGGGGTGCGGGCGGTGCCGAGGATCACGGTCTTGGGCATTGGGCGTTCGTCTCCGGGTCGCGGTCGGGCTCGAGGTGCGGCGAGTCTATTGACGTAGATTGCAGCGTCATGCGTGTCAGCGCGACCACCGATCTCCCGGCCGCCACGGAGGCCGACACCGTCGTCGTCGGAGTCATCGGCGACGAGGGCATCGCCCACGACGTCGACGGCGCGCTGCAGGCGCTCGTCGACGACGGCGAGGCGCGCTCCAAGCACCGCCATCTCGCGGTCGCCCACGCGGGCGGCAAGCGCTGGATCCTCGTCGGGCTGGGGTCGCGCGACGAGCTGGACGCCGAGCGGGTGCGCGCCGCCGCGGGCGTGGCGCACGACCGCGCCCGGGACCTCGGCGCGCGCACGCTGTGCTGGGAGGCGCCGCACAAGGCCGGCGACGAGCTGGGCGCCGCCATCGTCGAGGGGACGGTCCTGGCCGCCTACCGCTTCGACCGCTACCGCGGCGGCGACGACGACGAGAACGCGAGGCCGAAGGGGCCCGAGGGCCTGCTCGTCTCCGCCCACCACGATCTCACCGAGGTGGTCGCCGAGGCGGCCGTCGTCGCGGACGCGGTCAACACCGCGCGCGACCTGCAGAACACGCCCCCCAACGACATGGCGCCGCGTCACCTGGCCGACGCCGCCCGCGCGCTGGGCGACCTGGAGGGCGTGAGCGTCTCCGTCGAGGGGCGCGAGGACCTCGTGCGCCGCGGCATGGGCGCGTTCGCAGGCGTCGCACAGGGCTCCCACGAGGAGCCGGCGCTCATCACGCTGCGCTACGACGGCCCCGACGCGTCGGGGCCGGTGCTCGGCCTGGTGGGCAAGGCCGTCACCTTCGACACCGGCGGCATCTCGCTCAAGAAGGCCCAGAAGATGGCGGACATGAAGTTCGACATGTCCGGCGGCGCCGCGGTCCTGGGAGCGGTGGAGGCGATCGCGCGCCTGCGCCTGCCGGTGCGCCTGATCGCCGTCGTCGGGGCCACCGAGAACATGCCGTCCGGCCACGCGATGCGCCCGGGCGACGTGGTTCGCGCGAGCAACGGCGTGAGCATCGAGATCATCAACACCGACGCCGAGGGTCGGCTGGTGCTCGCCGACTGCCTCGTCCACGCGGTGGCCGAGGGCGCCGAGCGCCTCGTCGACCTGGCCACGCTGACCGGCTCGATCGTCGTCGCGCTGGGCAGCGCGCACGCCGGGCTCATGGGCGACGACGACGCCTGGGTGGAGCAGGTCCGCGCGGCGGGCGAGCGCAGCGGCGAGATCGCCTGGCGCATGCCGCTGCACCCCGACTACGCCAAGGCGCTGGACAGCCGCACCGCCGACCTGATGAACGTCGACGAGTCCCGCAAGGCGGGCTCCAGCGTCGCGGCGCAGTTCCTCCAGCGCTTCACCGGCGACGTGCCCTGGGCACACCTGGACATCGCGGGCACCGCGTGGGACCTCGGGCGTCCGTACGCGGCCAAGGGCGGATCGGGCTACGGCGTGCGGCTGCTCGTGGAGCTCGCGCGCGAGCTCCCCTAGGTCGGCGGCGAGCGTGGACTTCGACCTCTCCCCCGAGCACCGCCTGATCCAGCGCACCGTGCGGGAGTTCGCCGAGGGCGAGGTCGCGCCGGTCGCCGGGGAGCTGGACCGCACGAAGTCCTTCCCCTACGAGATCGTGCGCAAGCTGGGCGAGCTCGGGCTCATGGGGATCCCGTTCCCCGAGTCCTACGGGGGCGGCGGCGGCGACACGCTGGCCTACGTGCTCGCTGTCGAGGAGCTGGCCCGGATCGACTCGTCGGTGGCGATCACGCTGTGCGCGCACACGTCGCTGGGCACGCAGCCGATCTTCCTGTTCGGCACCGAGGAGCAGAAGGGCGAGTGGATGCCGCGCCTGTGCAGCGGCGAGCGCCTCGGGTCCTTCGGGCTGACCGAGCCCGAGGCGGGGTCCGACGCCGCCAACACCCGCACCCGGGCCGTCCTGGAGGACGGCGAGTGGGTCATCGACGGCGCCAAGCAGTTCATCACCAACGCCGGGACCGACATCTCCGGCGTGGTGGCCATCACCGCTGTGACCGGCACCGGGCCGGACGGCCGCAAGGAGATCTCCAACCTGCTCGTGCCCAACGGCGCGCCCGGCTACGAGCAGGGCGAGCAGTACCGCAAGATGGGCTGGCACGCCTCCGACACGCGGCCGCTGACGTTCGACGGGGCGCGGGTGCCCGAGGAGAACCTCCTCGGCGTCCGCGGCCAGGGGTTCAAGCAGTTCCTGCACGTGCTCGACATCGGGCGCATCGGCGTCGCGGCCATGGGCCTGGGCCTCGCGCAGGGCGCGCTGGACCAGTCGCTGGCCTACTCGACCCAGCGCCGGGCGTTCGGCAAGACGATCTCCAAGTTCCAGGCCATCCAGGTCAAGCTCGCCGACATGTCGACCGAGATCGCGGCCGCGCGCCTGCTCGTCCACAAGGCCGCGCAGCTGAAGGACAGCGGCCGCGGCTTCACGCTGACCGCCGCGCAGGCCAAGCTGAAGACGGGACGCCTGGCCGTGCGCTGCGCCGAGGAGGGCGTCCAGATCCACGGCGGCTACGGCTACATGGAGGAGTACCCGGTCTGCCGCATGTACCGCGACGCCAAGATCCTCACGATCGGCGAGGGCACCGACGAGGTCCAGCAGATGATCATCGCGCGGGCGCTGGGCGCCTGAGGAACGCCGGTCCGCGGCGAGGGCGCGGGCCCAGCCCGAAGTGATGGCGGCGCCACGGCCGGGGTGTGGGCCGACTTATCCATCCAGGCCAAGGACAACTCGGCCCGCCCCCGCCCCCGCCACCAGCCTCCGCAAACGGCAGGTGGGCCGACTTATCCATCCAGGCCAAGGACAACTCGGCCCGCCCCCGCCACCAGCCTCCGCAAACGGCAGGTGGGCCGACCTATCCACCCATGCCAATGACAACTCGGCCCACCCCCGCCACCAGCCTCCGCAAACGGCAGGTGGGCCGACTTATCGGCCCAGGCCAAGGACAACTCGGCCCACCCCTGGTCCGGCCTAGGGGACGCCCGGCCACGGCAGGCGCGATCATGCCGGGCGTGCGCCGCGCCGCGGCACTGTGGCTCGTGCTGTTCGCGGCGTACGCCGCGACGCTCGGCCTGCCGGCGTTCGGCGCATCGGACTACGGCGGCGACGAGCCGCACTACCTCCTCACCGCCGAGTCGATCGTCAGCGACGCCGACATCGACCTGCGCGACGAGTACGCCACGCGCGCCTACCGCGACTGGTACCCCTATCCGCTCGAGCGCCACGGGCGGCTGACCAACGGACAGGCCAACGAGCCGCACGCGGTCGGCTTCGCGCTGCTGATCGCGCCCGCCTACGCGCTGGGCGGCCCGCTGGCCGTCGAGCTGTTCATGGCCGCGATCGCCGCCCTGGCCTTCGTGATCGCCGCGCTGCTGGCGCGCCGGATCGTGCCCGAGCCGTGGGCGACCGGCGCCGTGCTGGCCTGCGGGCTGTCACCGCCCGCGCTGGCCTACGGCACCGCCGTGTACCCCGCGATGCCCGCGGGCGCCGCGCTGACCGCGGCGGCGCTCGTCGCGCTGCGCGCCCGCGTGCGCCCCCGGATCCGCTGGGTGTTCGCCTCGTCGCTGCTGCTGGCCACGCTGCCCTGGCTGGGCATACGCTTCGTGATCCCCGGCGCGGTCATCGCGCTGGCCATGATGCACTGGCTGCGCAGCCGCGGCCGCGGCTTCGCGATGCTCGTCGTGCTGGAGACGCTGCTGTTCTCCGCCGTCCTGTACGTCACCGTCAACGACCGGCTGTTCGGCGGCTTCACCCCCCACAGCGCCGAGGTGGCCGGCCGCAGCCCGACCGGCGCCGACGACCCCGCGGACTACGTCGACCGCGCACACCGGCTGGTGGCGCTGTGGCTGGATCGCACCTACGGCGCGCTGCGCTGGGCCCCTGTGATCGCGCTGGCGTTCTTCGCCCTGTGGCTGCTGTGGCGCTCGCGCCGCGACCACGTCGCGCACATGGTCCCCGAGCGCGGCGACGCCGAGGCCGCCGCGTCGCTGTGCGCCCTGGTGTGCGCGGCCCAGGTCTTCGTGGCGGCGTTCCTCACCCCGACGATGTTCGGGTTCTACTTCCCCGGGCGCGACCTCATCGCCGCCCTGCCGCTCGCGGCGGCGCTGTGCGCCTGGGGGCTGCGCCACGCGCCGCGGACCGGCACCGCCCTGGCGACCGTCACCGTGCTGACCAGCGTCTGGCTGTACGTCGAGCTGCGCATCGACGGCGGCGGGCTCATCGGCCCCTCCTCACGCGCCCCGCTGGGTCCCCTGGACGTCGTGCTGCCGCTGTTCGCCACGGACTCCGCCTGGGCCGGCGCCGTGCTCGCGGGCGCGGTGACCACCGTCGCGGTGCTGCTCTGGCGGGAGTGGCGGGCCTGGCGCGAGGCCCCCGGCGCCTACCCGTCGGGCTGAGCCCCGGCCTTCCCGCCGTCCCCGGTCTCGGAGTCCAGGATCGTCCCGGCGGCGCTGGCGGGATCCAGCCGGCGGGCGACGACCTCGTCGATCATGCCCTGGAAGTCCGGGTCGGCGTCCAGCCGCGCCTCCAGGCGCCGGCGCAGCCGCGCGCCGGCCAGTGCGATGACCTCGTTGCGCAGGTTGCGCCGCCGGCGCTCGGACAGCGTTCCCTCCGCCTCGATGTGGGCGCGATGCTCGAGCAGCGTGTCGACCAGCTTCGCCACGCCCTCGCCGCGGATCGCCTCGGTCTCGACGATCGGCACCCGCCAGCCGTGCTGCGGCGCGAGCGAGAGCACCCCCCGGATCTCGCGCACCATCGTGTCGGTCAGCGGGTGATCGGACTTGTTGACGACGATGATGTCCGGGATCTCCATGATGCCCGCCTTCAGCGCCTGGATGGAGTCGCCGGAGCCGGGCATCAGGACGAGGACGACCGTGTCGGCGTGGTCGATGATGTCCACCTCGGACTGGCCCACCCCGACGGTCTCCACGAACACGTCGTCGCGGCCCGCCGCATCCATCAGCAGCGCGGCCTGCAGCGCCGCCTCGCTGAGCCCGCCCAGCGCGCCGCGGTTGGCCATCGAGCGGATGAAGACGCCGGGGTCGAGGAAGTGGTCGGTCAGGCGGATGCGGTCGCCGAGCAGGGCGCCCTGCGTGAACGGCGACGACGGATCGACCGACAGGACCGCCACGCTGCGGCCCGCCGCGCGCCGGTTGCGGACGATCTCGCCGATCAGCGTGGACTTGCCCGAGCCGGGGGCGCCGGTGATGCCGACCACCGCCGCCCCGCCGGTCTGGGGGTAGACCTCGCGAACGAGCGCCCAGCCCTCCGGGCGGTCGTTCTCGACCAGCGAGATCGCGCGCGCGAGCGCCCGCCGGTCGCCGCCGGTCAGCCGCTGCGCGAGGGTCTCGTCGGCCGCCATCGGCGGCCGATGATGGCAGCACGCGACGGCGCGGGGACGTCACGGCCGGGCGGTGCGGGGTTGACCGCCTGGCATGCGAAGGCGATGCTCTTGGGGTGTCGGACTTCTACCACGAGGGTGCGCGCGAGCTGCAGGACCGCTTCGAGACCCACCGGCTCGCGGACAACCTGGGGAGCCGGCGGGTCCGGCCGGTCTTCCGCGAGGAGGATCGCGAGTTCATCGAGCGCATGGACATGTTCTTCCTGGCCACGGCCGACGCGCAAGGCCAGCCGCAGTGCAACTACCGCGGCGGCGACCCCGGCTTCGTGCGGGTCCTGGACGAGCACACGCTCGCCTTCCCCAACTACGACGGCAACGGCATGTATCTCTCGATGGGCAACCTGCTCGTCAACCCGCAGGTGGGGATGCTGTTCATCGACTTCCTGGCCGAGCGCCCGGGGCGCCTGCGGGTCGACGGCGTGGCGAGCATCGACGAGGACGACGAGCTGATGGACAGCTTCCTCGGGGCGCAGTTCATCGTCCGCGTCACCGCGCGACACGTGTTCCCCAACTGCCCGCGTTACATCCACCGCATGGCGCTCGTGGAGCGCTCGAAGTACGTCCCGCGCGAGGGCGCACGCCCCCCGATCCCCGAGTGGAAGCGCAGCCACGGGGTCTTCGAAGCGCTGCCGGCGCGTGACCAGGCCGAGCTGATCAGAGAACGGGCGGAGCGGACCGAAGGCTCGTAGGATCTGCCGGGGTGGAGCCGGTGCTGACGATTGCCAAGCCGAGCCCGGCCCCGCCGGAGATCCGCGGCGACCCCCCTCCCCTACGTGGCGGGCCGCTGACCCTGCTGCGCTTCATGCGCGACCACGGGATGCTCACCCGCAACCACGCCCGGCTGATCGCGCGCTGGCTGTGGCTGAAGCTGCGCTGGCGCCGGCGGCTGAAGACCGACGGGCTGTGCTTCGTCTGCCCGGGCGTGCGGATCGAGATCGGCAAGGGCGCGACGCTGCATTTGGGCCGTTGGTCGTGGCTGGGGCACGGCACGAAGATCCGCGTCCACGAGGGCGAGGTCCGCATCGGGGCCAAGACCGTCCTGGGCCAGGAGTGCACGATCTCCGCCTTCCAGCACGTCTCGATCGGGCGCGAGTGCATCGTGGCCGACCGGGTGATGCTCATCGACTTCGATCACGGTGCGGTGGAGATCGAGCGCCCGATCCGCGAGCAGGGGATCTACAAGCGCGACGTGCGCGTGGGCCACAACGTGTGGGTGGGCTACGGGGTGTCGATCCTCCGCGGGGTCACGGTCGGCGACAACAGCGTCCTGGGCACCTCCACGGTCGTCAGCCACGACGTGCCCGCCAACGCGGTCGCCGCGGGCGTGCCGGTGCGCGTGCTGCGCATGCGCGACGCGCCCGAGCGCATGCGCTGGGCGTAGAGCTGCCGGCGGCTCAGGCGCAGCTCGGCCACGGGCTCGTCCCCGCCTGCGCGAGCAGCCTGGCCGCCATCGCGTCCTGTACGGCCTCGGGCGCGTCGGCGGGATCGCCCCGGCCGCCCATGGCGCGCCAGGTCTCGCGCGAGAACTGGTACTTGCCGCGGTAGCGCCCGTCGGCGGAGACGGCGCCGGGGTCGCCGCCGGACTCGCAGGACGCGATGCGCGCCAGCATGCTCGCGGCCGCGCCGGAGGCCGCGCCCGACGTGGCCGATGCCGCGGCACTCAGGCCCAGCGCGCGGAGGGTCCGGGGCCCGATGATGCCGTCGACCACGAGCCCGTGCTCGCGCTGGAAGCGCCGCACGGCCCCGCGGGTCTGCGGGCCGACGACGCCGTCGGCGGCCACGTTCAGCGCCTTCTGGACGGCGACGACGACCGAGTCGGAGGACGACGACGAGCCCGGACCGCCCTGCTGGGCCACGGCGCCCGCGCTGAGGGCGACCATCGCCACGGTGGCGGCGAGGGCCGCGCCGCGCCCCTCGAACAGGCGGCGCCGGCGCGTCGCAGCGATGCGGCGGCGCTCCCGCGACGCGCGCCGGGAGCGGCGGAAGGCCAGTGTGCGGGCGGCGTCCCCCGTGAGCGGGGGTCCCCCGTCGGGCGCCGGCACGTCCACCTCGCCCTCGAACCAGCGGCCGGCGACCGGCGTCACGTCGTCATCGCTTGTGGCCATGGAGCTTCCCCTCGTCGTCGCGGTGCCTACGGGGTTAGCTGTCGGGCTCGCGCTGGACGTGCGCTACGCCGCGCTCTGGCGGCGATTCGCCCCGGGGCCCATTCCAGGCCCAGTGGATCCCCCGCTCCCGGCCACCGTGGGCGGTCGGGACTCGGCTCTGTCGTATGGCAGCGGCGCATGGTGACAGGTCGATCGGCGGCCTTCGCGGCGAACAGTCGCTACGAGCGCACTCTTTGCGACGGGCCGGATACCGGTGCGACTGTGCAGCGGCGCTTGGAGGGCGGAATCGGCGCTCTACGGCTCGAGCAGCGCCGCGGCCGACGCGCCCGGGGCGAGGTGACGCACCGCCGGAGGGTGGGTTCCGGGTGCCCCGAGCGCAGCGTCGAAGCCGGCGCGGTGCGCCGCCGCGCGCTCGTGGCCGTACGGGGCGGCGAGACCGGTGCTGACCAGAAACGCCCAGTCGCTGGACTGCAGCGCGAGCAGCTCGCGCACGGCGCGGTCGTCGATCTCGCCCCCCGCAGCCAGCGCACGCAGCTCCGCGTCGCGCGCGCTCCAGGCCATCCCTGCGACCGGCGGGGCGCTCCAGGTGGCCAGGTCGCGCGGCGTTCCCCACGAGGTGGTCGGCAGGTCCGCGGGGGCCGGGACGGGCTCGTGGCGCGCCAGCGCGTCGTCCAGGCGCGCGAGCCTCAGCCCCTGCGCGCCGGCTTCGGCGAGGACGGCGGCCAGCCAGCGCGGGCCCTCGTACCACCAGTGCCCCAGCAGCTCGGTGTCCACGGCGCAGACGGCGAGGCCGCCGCCGGCACGTGCCAGGCGCGCGCGGGTGCGCGACACGAAGTCGGCGGCGTGCTCGCGCACGGCCGCGCCCGCGCGCGCGGGGTCGTACGGCGCGCCGTCGTTGGCCCAGGGGCGATGGCGGTGCGTGGTGTGCGCGTGGTGGTCGCGGTAGGCCGGGTGGCCGGGATAGCCGCCGTCGCTCCAGACCAGGTCCATCGTGGCGCGGTCGATCGGCACGAGCAGCGGCCCGGCCGGCGTGCGCAGCGGGCGCAGGTGGTCGTCGGGTCCCAGCACGTCGGTGAGGTCCACGCAGACGGCGTGGACGCCGGCCTCCTCCAGCAGCGTGTCCAGCCACGGCGCATAGGCGCACTCCGGCAGCCACAGCCCGCCGTCCCAGGCGCCGAAGCGCTCGCGGTGCGCGGCGATGCCGGTGTGCAGCTGCAGGCGCACGCCGGCGTCGGTGGCCAGCAGCGGCAGGACGGCGTGCGTGGCGGTCGACGTCCACGACGCGTGGCGCCCGAGCGCCGCGAGGAGGTCGCCGCGCTGCGCGAGGCGCTGGCGCGCGTGCTCGTACTCGGCCGCCGAGCGCTCGAGCTCGGCCCGCACGGCCGGGTCGGTCGCGGCCGCGATGTCGCGGCGGTGCGTCTCGGTGCGGATCTCGGCCAGGAACGTGTCGCAGCGCGCGGGCCCGCCGGGGGCCTCGAGCTGGTCGCACAGGACGGGCGTCAGCGACAGCGTGACGGGGGCCGGCGACCCCGCCGCGTCCAGCACGTCCAGCAGCGGCAGGTAGGAGGTCGCGATCGCCTCCCACAGCAGCTCCTCGCCGAACGGCCACGTCCCGAAGCCCTCGACGTAGGGCATGTGGGTGTGCAGGACGATCGCGAGCTCGCCCCCGTACCCTGCAGCGGTCACGGCCGCAGCTCCGCGACGAAGTCCAGCGCGCGGTCCAGGCCGCCGGGGCGCAGCGCGAAGTCGCGCGCGTCGATCGCCGGGGTGAAGCGGTCGTAGAACGGCTTCGTCAGGCCCAGGCGCTTGTGCACGGCGTCCCAGCCGAGCTTCAGCGCGCGCTCGTGCACGGCGAGCTTGCGCGCGTGAAACAGGCCGGAGATCTGCACCGAGCGGT
The DNA here is from genome assembly GCA_963825515.1 of uncultured Solirubrobacterales bacterium. Taxonomy (GTDB): domain Bacteria; phylum Actinomycetota; class Thermoleophilia; order Solirubrobacterales; family Solirubrobacteraceae; genus CADCVQ01. Next base: position 845,500 of record CAWGTI010000001.1, read on the forward strand.
AGTGCGCGGCGCAGAGCGCGCGGAACTCCTCCGCGCGGTACTCCTTGAGGTGCCACGGGTTGCCCGAGCGCTCGGCGCCGGGCGGCGCGAGCGTCAGGACGTTCGGCGTCGAGACGTAGACCACGCCGTCCGGGCCGACGAGGTCCTTGAAGCGCTCGAGGACCAGGTCGGGGTCGTGGACGTGCTCGATGGTCTGCAGGAAGACGAGCGCGTCGCACGGCTCGGCGTAGGTTTCGACCATGTCGCGCGCGAAGCGCAGGTTGTCGCGGGTGTAGCGCAGCCGGGCGTGCTCGTGGGCCTCGGGGTTGGCGTCCACCCCGACCACCGCCGCCGCGCCGGCGCGCGCCAGCACGTCGGCCCCGTAGCCCTCGCCGCAGGCCATGTCCACGATGCGGAGCCCGCGCGTGCGCGCGGCGATCCACTCGTAGACGACCAGATGCCGGCGAAACCAGTAGTTCTCCTCGGGCACGTCGGGCAGCGTGCGCTCCCCGGTGAGGGACAGCGGGGGCACGCCGGGGGGCTGGTCGCGCTGGAGGTAGAGGTGCTCCGAACCGCTCACGCCCGGGAGGGTATTGCGGCCACCGAGGGGGGCGAATCGCGCCATGCTCCCGGGATTCGCGCTCGCACGTCGACGCTCTGTTCCGCTACGCGGCCAGCTCCTCGCGTGCGGCGCGGTGGTCCAGGTAGCGCGCGCGGTCGCGGAAGATCGCGCGCATGGAGGTCTCGAGCTCGTCGAGGAACTCCTGGCGGTACGTCGCGTCGGTGAGGACGGCGATGGCGTAGTACAGGCCGCTGAACGCGGCCAGCGCACCGGAGACCTTCAGCAGCTCGACGCTCAGCGCCGGGTCACCGCCGAGCGCGGCGTCCGGCGGGTGCCCGATCCAGCTCTCGACCACGTCCGGCGTGATCGCCAGCGCGCCGAACGCGACGAAGAAGCCCCCCACCAGCGCGGCGACGACCAGCACCTGCAGGCCCTGGCTGACGAACATCACCAGGCCGACGTTGAAGCGCTGGCGGCTCGTCAGGGGCGGATCGGCGCCGACCTCGCGCTCCAGCGCGCGCACCTCCCGCGGCAGGCGCGCGGCCACGAACGCCGATCCGAGCGCGACGAAGAGGGCGATCACCGCGGCCAGCGCCGGATCGGACACGTCGGAGAAGACCTGCCACATCTCCGTGTTGACGAACAGGACGATCATGAAGATGAGCAGGACGGGCACGGCGCGCGTGAGGAGCACGAACGCGGCCGCGAGCTGCCGGACGACCCGGACCGCCGCCCAGCGCAGGATCGACAGCAGCCCGATCCCCACGACCAGGTAGACGACCAGCAGCAGCAGCGCGTTTCCCGCCGCGGTCACGAGCGCGCTGGTCTCCTGCCCGCCGAAGACCAGCGGCAGCAGCGCGGGCACGACCACGAACCCCGCGAGCTCGGGCACCCCGACGCGCTGGGGCACCCCGAGCGGCGGCCGCCCCGCGCGCCGGTTGAGGACCGCGAGGCCTCCCAGGAGAATCGCCAGCCCGCCCCCGAGCGCGAGCACGTTGGCCCACCACGGCCACTCGAGCTGGACCGCGCCAAGCAGCTCGGCCGCGAACACCAGCCCCAGCAGCGGCACCGCGCGCGTGAAGACGTCCTCGAACGCCGAGTAGTCCTCGATGAGCAGCGGCAGCCCGGCGCGGCGCAGCCGCCGCTCGTACGCCGCGAGCTCGTCCATGGCGCAAGGGTACGGCGCGCCACGCGGCCGGGGTGCCCGCCGGGCGCCCCGGCGCGGCGGTCTAATCGGCGGGCGTGTCCGGATCGTCTCCGGCCAGGATGCGGTACAGCGACCGCCGGGTCTCCTCGAGCACGTCGCGCGCCCGCGCGTGCTGCTCGGCGTCGCCGCTGCGCACGACCTCGCGCACCGCGGCGCCCACCGACCAGACGAGCTGGCGCAGCTGCACCATCTCCTCGCTGACGCCGGCGGCCGCCGTGTCCCACGGCGTTCCCAGCGTGTCGCGGCGCTGCAGCACGTACTCGCGCCCGGCGTCGGTGAGCTGCATGAGCTTGCGCTCGCCGCTGTCGTCCGCGCGCACGAGCCCCTCGTCCTCGAGCTGCTGGAGCACGGGGTAGACGGAGCCCGGGCTCGGTCGCCACGCCCCCGCGCTGCGCTCCTCGATCTCCTGCATGATCCCGTAGCCGTTGCGCGGCTCCTCGTCGAGCAGCGCGAGGATCGCGGCGCGGACGTCGCCCCGCGGCCGGCGCCCGCGGCGCCCGCGCGGTCCGCCGTGTCCGTGTCCGTGTCCGTGGGCACGGCCATGGCCGTGCGCTCCGTGGCACATCATCTCGTCCTCCGATCATCCGACCTATTCACGATGCGTAACGATATATCGCCAATGTGTCGCCCGTCAAGCGCCGGGAGAAGACCGGGACGAACGTAGACTCCCCGCACATGCCCGATCGCGTGATCCGCGACTTCCCGCTGTTCCCGCTGGGACTGGTCGCCTTGCCGTTCGAGTACGTGCCGCTGCACGTCTTCGAGGAGCGCTACATGACGATGTTCGACGAGTGCCTGGAGCGCGAGTCGGAGTTCGGGATCGTGTGGGCCTCCGACGACGGGCTGAAGGAGACGGGCTGTGCCTGCGAGATCAGCGAGGTCATCGAGCGCATGGACGACGGGCGGATGAACGTCCTCACGCGCGGCACGCGCCCGTTCCGGATCGTGGAGCGCCAGGACGGCCTCGCGTACCCGGCCGGCGTCGTCGAGATGCTGCACGACAAGGAGGAGGCGCCCGACGCGGGCGCCGCCGATGACGCGCACCGGGCGTACGCCGGGCTGCTCGAGCAGGCGACCGACAAGGCCGCCGACACCGACGAGATCGCCTCCATGACGGCCTACCAGATGGCGGCGACCGTCGAGTTCGGGCTCGACGCCAAGCAGGGACTGCTGGACCTGCGCTCCGAGAACGCGCGGCTGCGGCTGGTCACGCGCCTGTTCAAGGCGGCCACCAAGCGCCTGGACTTCATCGAGCGCGCGCAGGCCCGCGCCCGGTCCAACGGCAAGGTCCGCTTCGGCTGAGCCGCTCTAGGCGGCCGCGCGCCGCACCGGCCGCTCCGCGACGGGATCCAGCGGCGTCACCGGCACGACCCGCCGCTGCCACGGCATCCGTCCCTCCGCCGCCAGCCACGACCCGCCCAGGATGAGCACGAGGCCGAGGATCGCGCCCGCGGTGAGCGGCTCGTCCAGCAGCACGACGCCGTAGCCGACCGCCCACGCCGGCGCGATGTAGGCGACGACGGCCGCCCGGCTGGGGCCGACGTCGGAGATCAGGGTGTAGAAGATGAGGAACGCCAGCCCGGTCCCGCCGGCGCCGAGCAGCAGGAGGGACCCGACCGCCTCGAAGCTCGGAGCCTGCGCCGGCACGACGAACGGCGCGGCCGGGAGCAGCAGCAGCGCGCTGGCCAGCATCGTCGCCGCCGCGATCCCGACCGGCGGGTTGCCCTTCAGCCGGTGCTTGAGGTACAGCGCGCCGATCGCGTAGCCCAGCGCGGCCAGCAGCACCATCAGCCCGCCGGCCACCGCCTTGGCCTCCCCGCTGAGGTCAACGCCGAAGAGCAGCACCACGCCCACGATGCCCACCAGCACGCCGGCCAGGGCGATCCCGCGCGGGCGCTCCTCCTGGTCCACGCGCACGGCGATCAGCGCGGTCCAGATCGGGGCGGCGGAGACGAGGATCCCGGTCAGCGAGGAGGCGATGTACTGCTCGCCGTAGGTGATCAGCAGGAACGGGATCACGATCTGGACGACCGCGAGCACCAGGACCGGCCCCTCCCTGCCCCGCACCCAGCTCAGCGCGCCGGCGTGCAGCGCGATCGGCACCAGCACGAGCGCGCCCAGCGCCAGGCGGGAGAACACGATGAAGATCGGGTCCAGGCCGTCGTTGAGGGCGACCTTGATGAACAGGTAGGACGCGCCCCACACGGCAGCGAGGAGCCCCATCAGGATCCAGGCGCGGCGGGTCATGGGCCGTACAGGCTACGGGCGGTCGACCATCACGCCGAACGAGCATTGCTCGCCCGAGCCATAAGCGCCGCTACTGAGAGGCCTAGTGGTAGAGCCGCATGCGCTCGCGGGTGCTGCGGAAGCGGTGCCTCATCGAATGCCCGTCGTGGATCCGATGCAGGTAATGACGGATGAACCGCGGTACGTAGGCCAACCACCAGCGCATGACACTCCGGAGACTAGTGTGGTCCGGTCGCGGCGTAAAGGGTGCAAGGTGGAGGGAGAACCGGTCGCCGGGCTCAGCGCCGCAGCCCGCAGACGTCGATCGCCATCCGCCGCGTGAAGCGAGCGATCCGGGGCAGGACGGGCGGGCGCTGCGCCGTGTCGGCGAAGCGCAGCGTCCCCTCCTGCGCGCGCACCGCGAACGAGAAGACCTGGGCGGGCGGGGACCGCGGCGGCGGCGCATCGCCGGCCTGCAGCTCGATCAGCTCGGACTCCAGATCCCGCGCCTCGAGGATCTGCGCGCTGGACAGCGGCTGCCCCTCGCCCCGGTTGCAGCGCACGCTCGTGTCGGAGACCAGCAGGTGCAGGTCCGCGCCGGGCACCGACCCGCTGCGCTGCACCACGAACAGGTCGGGGGAGGGCGTGCCGCACCCGGCCAGGGCGCCGGCGAGCGCGACCGCGGCGAGCGCCGCGGCGCTCGCGCTCCGCGCGCCGCTCACCCGCACACCGCGACGCCGCCGCGCCGCGGGTCCCCCGCCCCGGTCAGCGTGCCGGTCGCGGGGTCGCGGCGCACCGCCTGCACGCCGCCGAAGAAGAGGTTCAGCGCGCGGAAGGGGACGATCGAGCGCGCCGCTCCGTCGAGCTGCTCGACGGGCACGCCCGGCTCGGCGTAGACGATCCCGTTCTCGAAGTGCGCCCGGGGCGCGCCGACCGCCGCCGCCGCGTCGAGGCCGTGGTCGACGACCCCGACGATCGTCTGCAGCAGCGCCGAGCGGATCCGGTTGGAGCCCGCGGAGCCCAGCACGAGCTCGACCTCGCCGTCGCGCGCGACGACGGTCGGCGCCATCATCGAGGGCATCCGCCGCGCGGCGGGCGCGTGATGGAAGCCCAGCGGGCTGAGGTCCTCCTCGCCCATGATGTTGTTGACGTGGATCCCGGTGCCCGGGACCACCAGCCCCGAGCCCTCGCCGTTGGTGCAGGTCACCGAGCAGGCGCGCCCGTCGCGGTCCAGGACCGAGATGTGCGTCGTGGAGCCCAGCCGTGCCGCCAGGAAGCCGTCGACGAACGCGGGGTCGTCGAGGCCGTCGACGAACTCCGGGGTCCGCTCGGCCTGGGCCTCCTCCATGACCGCCACGACCTCCGGCAGCGAGGGCGGCCCGCCGCCGGCGATCGCGTCCAGGCGCCCGAGCGCGAGCGCGAGCAGGGTCCCGCCCGCCGACGGCGGCGGGTTGGTGAGCACGTCGCGACCGCGGTAGGAGACGCGAACCGGATCGCGCGCGACGGCCTCGTAGGGGCGCAGGTCCTCCGCGGTGAGCGCCCCGCCGCCGGCGGCCACCCAGTCGACGACCGCCGCGGCGAGGTCGCCGGTGTAGAAGGGCGCCGCGCCGTCGGCGCCCAGGCGGTCGATCGTGTCGCCCAGCTCGGGGGAGCGGAACGCCTCCCCCTCGCGCAGCAGGCGGCCGTCGATCGTGTACAGGGCCTGGACCTCCGGCGTGGTGAGCAGGATCGGGCCGAGGATCTCCACGACGTAGGCCTGCTGGGCGGTCAGCGGGACGCCCTCGCGGGCGAGCGCGGCGGCCGGCGCAGCGAGGGCGGCGAGCGGGACCGAGCCCCAGCGCCCCATCGCGGCGTCGATGCCGGCGGGGTTGCCGTAGGCGCCGCACGAGGCGGCGCCGCAGTTGAACATCTGCACCGCGTCGCCGAAGGACACGACGACCGGCACGAGCGGCGCGCGGTCCTCGGCGTCGTGGCCGCAGCCGGGCGCCGCCACGAAGAAGTCCAGCAGCACGGGCTCCTCCCCCGCTCCCGCCACCAGCATGTAGCCGCCCGCGCCGGGCCCGCTCAGCAGCGGCTCGGCGACCCACGAGGTCAGCATCGCCGCGACGGCCGCGTCCACCGCGTTGCCGCCGTCGCGCAGCACCCGCGCACCGGCCTGCGCGGTCAGCGGATGCCCCGCGGCCACGATCCCGTTTGACTGCGCGCTCGTCACGGCGGACGAGGCTAGCGGCGCGGCAGAGGTGCGGAGTGTGACCTGACGAGGCTGTCGTCGTGGCTGGGCGCGCCGGCGGCCGAGGACAGTGCGACAGCACGGACTCGGCCAGTCGGCGCCGTCCAGGCGCGTCGACAGCCCGTCAGGCGCGCGGGATGAATTCGGGGACGTCTATCTCGGTGATGCCCAGGCCCGTGCGGCGCGTCGTCGTTCGGGGCTCGGCGGCGGGGCGGCGGCGGTCGTCGCGCTCGCGCTCGGCGCGGCGCTCGGGCCGCGCCTCGCCGGCGGGCTCCACGCGCCGCGGGGCGCCCGCGCCCGCGCCGTAGCGGGTGGCGACGACCGTCACCCACACCTGGTCGTCGACCTTCTCGTCGATCATGGCGCCGAAGATGATGTTCGCCTCGGGATGGGCGGCCTCGGCGACGGCCTTGGCGGCCTCGTTGACCTCCCACAGCGACAGGTCGCGCCCGCCGGTGATCGACAGGAGGATCGAGTGCGCGCCCTCCATGCTGGTCTCCAGCAGCGGCGAGGCCACGGCCTGCTCGGCGGCGTCGATCGCGCGGCGCTCGCCGGTGCCCATGCCGATGCCCAGCAGGGCGTTGCCCGCCTCGGACATGATCGTGCGCACGTCGGCGAAGTCGAGGTTGATCAGGCCCGGCAGGGTGACCAGGTCCGACACGCCCTGCACGCCCTGGCGCAGCACGTCGTCGGCCACGCGGAAGGCCTCCACCATGGAGGTCTGCTTGTCGAGCACGGTCAGCAGGCGGTTGTTGGGGACGACGATCAGCGTGTCGACCTCGTCGCGCAGCGCCTGGATGCCCACGTCGGCCTGCTCGCGCCGGCGGGTGCCCTCGAAGCCGAACGGCTTGGTGACGATGCCGACGGTCAGCGCGCCGAGCTCGCGGCCGATGCGGGCGATGATCGGGGCCGCGCCGGTTCCCGTGCCGCCCCCGGCGCCTGCCGTGACGAAGATCATGTCCGAGCCCTTGAGCAGGGCCTTGATGCGGTCGTACTCCTCCATCGCCGCGGCGCGGCCGATCTCGGGGTTCGAGCCCGACCCCAGGCCGCGCGTGAGGTTGGCGCCCATGTGCAGGGTCACGTCGGCCATCGAGGACTGCAGCGACTGCAGGTCGGTGTTGACCGCGATGAACTCGACGCCCTCGACCTCTGCCTCGACCATCCGGTTGACGGCGTTCACGCCGCCGCCGCCCACGCCGATGACGCGCAGGACGGGCTGGCCGGCCGGCCGGGCCTGGCCGAACGGCGCGGGGCGCGCGTCGGGACGCGCGAACGCGTCGTACTCCGGGGCGCTGTGCACGGTGGCGAAGCGGTCGCGCTCGGGCGCGGGCGGGGCAGGTGGCGGCGCGGGGCGGGCCGGCGGCGGCTCGGCCTCCTCGCGCGGCGCGGCGCGCTCGATGCGCACCTCCGGGATGTCCGCGGAGAACGCGTGGCGCAGGCGCTCCTGCGGCGTGGGGATGCGCGCGTGCTCCTCCTCCCCGGGCGGCTCGATGCGGGGCGCGGGCTCGCGCTCGAGCGCCGGGTGCGGGACGCTGCGCGGCGGGATGTCCTCGACCGGCGTGGGCTCCGGCGCGGCGTCCTGCTTGGCCTCCGCGGCGTCCTCCTCGGTCTTCCGGAACAGAGCCGCGAGCGGCCCCTCCCGCATGCTCGCGCGCTTACCGGATGCCATGAGCGAGAACCTCCTTCGCGAGGTCGCGGTAGGACTGGGCGGCCGTCCCGAACGGATCGTACTTCAGGACGGACATCCCCTTCACAGGTGCTTCCGCGAAGCGCACCGTCTTCTTGATGCGCGCGGCGAACACCTGGTCGCCGAAGTTCTCCTCCAGGATCTCGATGGCCTCACGCGCGTGCACCGTGCGCGTGTCCATGAGCGTCGGCAGGATGCCCTCGATCTCGACGTCGGGGTTGAGGTTCTCGCGGATCATCTGCAGCGTGTTCTGCAGCTGGATCAGCCCCCGCATGGACAGATACTCGCACTGCACGGGGACGATGACCTTGTCCGCCGCGGTGAGCGCGTTGATCGTCAGCAGCCCCAGCGACGGCGGCGTGTCGATGCAGATGAAGTCGTAGTCCTCCATGATCGGCCGCAGGGCCTTCTCCAGCGAGCGCTCGCGGCCGATCTGCGTCGACATCGCGATCTCGGCGCCGGCGAGGTCGATCGAGGAGCACGCCACGTCGATCTCGCGCCGGCGGATGACCTGGCGGATCGGGATGTGGTGCACGAGGACGTCGTACATCGACAGCTCGAGCGTGTCGGGGTCGATGCCCTGCGACATCGTGAGGTTGCCCTGCGGGTCCATGTCGACGCACAGCACGCGGTGGCCCTGTTCGGCGAACGCCGCCCCGAGGTTGAGCGTCGTCGTCGTCTTGGCCACGCCGCCCTTCTGGTTCGCGAAGGCGATCACCTTGGCCTTGTTCTCCACAGGAAGCTCCGATGAGGTCGGAAAACCGGACACGTGCCTCTATTCGCACGCGCGCGAGGGATTCCTTTACATAGCATCCGTGGCGGATGGTGAGCCACTGGGACGACGCTCAGGGACAGTGCTACGCGTGGGAGCCGCTGATGGGCGAGGTCAGCGATCTCGGCGAGGCGGCGGGGTCGGTCGAGGTCGGCCTCACGCGCTGGCGCCCGTGCCCCGAGAACCAGACGACCCCGGCGCACTGCGAGGGCGGCGAGGAGGAGATCACGTTCGTCCTGGCGGGCTCGGGCTGGTCGTGGCAGGACGGCGTCACCTACGCGGTGAGCGCCGGCGACGTGCTCGTCCATCGCATCGACGAGGCGACCCACACGCTCGTCGGCGGGGACGGCCTGGACGTCCTGGCCTTCGGCCCGCGCGCCACGAGCGGGAGCACGACCCTCCCGCGCGCGGGCGTGCTGAGGGTGCAGGAGACGTGGGTGGCGCTGGCCGGCGATCCGCACCCGTACACGCGCGAGGCGGCCGCCGGTCGCGTCGCGCTGAGCGACCCGCAGCCGCGCCCGGACACCATCGTCGCGCTGGCCGATGTCCAGCCCCGCGCCTGGGGCCGCGGGCGGGTGGACGTCCTGCGCCGGGACCTGGGCCGCGCCGCGGGCTCGGTGCGCACCGGCCTGCAGCACATCGAGGTGGCGCCCGGCGCGCGCTCGGCGCCGCTGCACTGCCACTCGGCCGAGGAGGAGCTGTTCGTCGTGCTCGACGGATCGGGCGTGGTCCTGCTCGGCGACGAGGAGCACCCGGTGCGGCGCGGCTCGGTCGTGTCCCGGCCGGCCGGGACCGGGGTCGCGCACGCCTTCGAGGCCGGGCCTGAGGGCGTCGCGCTGTTGGCCTACGGCACGCGCGAGCCCAGCGACATGTGCTGGTACCCCGACTCCGAGAAGATCTCCTTCCGCGGGGTGAAGGTGATCGCCCGCGTGCAGCGGCTGGACTACTGGGACGGCGAGGAGCAGGTCCCCTGAGCGGCCTGCTGGCCAGGGACCTCATCGTCGTCACGGGCAAGGGGGGCGTGGGCAAGACCACGGTGGCGGCCGCGCTCGGGCTCGTCGCCGCGCGGACCGGCCGGCGCACGATCGTCGCGGAGGTGGCGCGGCGCAGCGACGTGGCCAGCGCGTTCGCCAGCGACAGCACTGCGTCCTTCGTGGAAGTCGAGATGGCGCCCGGGCTGTTTCACATCTCGGTGGACCCGCAGGACGCGCTGGAGGAGTACCTGCGCGACCAGCTCCCGGTCGGGCTGCTCGCCGATGCGCTGGCGCGCAGCCGGATGTTCGCGGTCCTGGCCGCGGCGACGCCGGGGCTGCGCGAGCTGCTCACCGTGGGCAAGCTGTGGGAGCTGGCCCAGCCCGAGCGGCGGACGCCCGGCGCCGACGCCTACGACCTCGTCGTCGTCGACGCGCCCGCGACCGGGCATGGCGTGGGCATCCTCACCGCGCCGCGCACGTTCGCCCAGGCCGCGGGCGGCGGGCCGGTCCAGCGCCAGGGGCTGATCATCCACGCGATGCTCACCGATCCCGAGCGCACCGGCGTGGTCGCCGTGACGCGGGCCGAGGAGCTGCCGGTCACCGAGACCGCCACCCTGCGCGACGCGCTGCGCGAGTCGCTGGGCCTCGAGCTCGAGCGCGTCGTGGCCAACGCGCTGGCGCCCGACCGCTTCACGCCGCGCGAGGCGAAGCTGCTCGAGCCCCACGCCGGGAACCGGCCCGTGGCGCGAGCGCTGGCCGCGCACCGCCGCGCCCGGCGCCAGCGCGCGCAGCTCGGGCGGCTGCGGCGGCTGACCGGGCGGGCGCCCGCCCGGCTCGCCCTGCATCCGGGCGGCCCGGACCTCGAGGCGCTCGCCGACCAGCTCGCGGGGCAGCTGTGATCGCGGACCCGTCACCGCTCGCGGCGTGGCTGGAGGGCAAGCGCATCTGCATCGTGGCCGGATCGGGCGGCGTGGGCAAGACGACGGTGTCGGCGGCGATCGCGCTGGGCTGCGCGGCGGCCGGCGGGCGCGTCGCCGTGGTGACGATCGACCCCGCGCGCCGCCTGGCGCAGTCGCTGGGGCTCCAGGAGCTGGGCAACGAGCCGCGGCGGGTGGACCCCGCGCGGCTGGAGGGGCACGGCATCGTGATGCGCGGCGAGCTGTGGGCGATGATGCTCGACGCCAAGGCCACCTTCGACGACCTCATCGAGCGCCTGGCGCCCGACGCGCAGACGCGCGACGAGGTGCTGAACAACCCGATCTACCACCAGCTCTCCGGCGCGGTGGCCGGCTCCCACGAGTTCACCGCGATCGCCAAGCTCTACGAGCTCGACCGCGACGGCGCCTTCGACCTGATCGTGCTGGACACGCCGCCGTCGCGCAACGCGCTGGACTTCCTCGACGCGCCCGACCGCCTGACCGGCTTCTTCGAGGGCCGGGCCCTGAAGGTCTTCCTCGCGCCGACGGGCATCGCGGCCAAGGTGATGGGGCGCAGCACGGGGATGGTCTTCGGGGTGCTGCGGCGCGTGACCGGCGTCGACCTGCTCGACCAGGTGTCGGTGTTCTTCCGCGCGCTCGGCGGGCTCATCGACGGCTTCCGGGAGCGCGCGAGCGGCGTCAAGGCGCTGCTGCTCGATCCTGCGACGACCTTCCTGATCGTCACCTCGCCCGAGCGCGAGCCGGTCGAGGAGGCGATCTTCTTCCGGGGCAAGCTGCGCGAGGCGGGGATGCCCTTCGGCGGGCTGATCGTCAACCGCGTGCACCTGCTGGGAGACGACGAGCGCGGCGCGGGCGCGGTGGACGCGCGGCTGGCGCAGGAGCTGGGCGTGCGGCTGGCGGGCAAGGTGGCGGCGAGCCTGCGCGACGTCGAGGTGCTCGCCGAGCGCGACGCCGGGTCGATCGCACGGCTGAAGACCGAGCTCGATCAGCCCGACCCGGTCCTGATCCCCGAGCTCGACGACGACGTGCACGACGTCGACGGGCTGGTGGCCGTGCACCGCCACCTCGGCGCTCGTTGAACGGTTGCGGTGGTCAGGGCCACCACATTCCTTCAGCGAAGCCACGACTTGCAGCGATCGGCGGTCAGGGGCGCTGAGGGTCCGGCTCGGAGCGATCGCCCGACAGGGCCAGGAGCTGGTCGGCGGTCGCGCGCAGGTCGGAGTCCAGGTGCCCGCAGAGCACGTCGCGCAGCAGCGCGCGCAGGTGGCCGGAGACCTCGGCGAGCAGCAGCTCGACGCCGCCGTCGCAAGGGGCCAGGCCGGCGATGATCGCCCGCTCCAGCGAGGCCGCGTGGGCGACGCGCTCGGTGACCTCCGCGCGGCGGTCCTCGCTCGCGCACAGCGCGGCGACGCGGCCGGCGAGCCGCCCGCTGGCCGGGCCCTCGGGCTCGAGCAGCGCGCGCAGCGCGAGCAGGTGGTCGGTGAGCGCCTCGAACGCGGTGGAGCTCTCGCAGCCCAGCTCGTAGCGGCGCAGCGCCCAGGCCAGCTCGCCGGCGCGGGGGGTGCGCCGCGCCACCAGCGAGCAGAACGCCCGCAGCTCGTCCTCGGCGTCGGGCGCGACCTGCAGCATCCCGTGTGGGCGCCCACCCGCGCCCAGCGCACCGGGGGTCCACGGGCCGGGTCCGGTGCGCACCCACGCGAGCGTGCCCAGCGCCACGCCGGAGCCGTCGAACAGGCGCAGCGCGCGCAGCAGGCGCTTGAAGCGCACCCGCGCCTCGACCAGCGGCGTCGACGCGGCGGGGTGGTCGGTCACGGTCAGGCAGGCCAGGACGGCGGGGACCTCGGAGCCCTCCGGCCAGGCGGCGTCCGGGGGCGCGTCGGTGAGGTCGTCGCCGCGCACGAGCGACAGCCCCTCGCCGAGCGCGACCTCGGGCGAGGCGATCTGGAGCCCGAACACGGGCGCGACCACGACGGCGATCGCGTGGCCGTCGAGCAGCGCCTCCTCCAGCTCGGCGTACGCGCGCTCCAGGCGCCCTTCGGTCAGGACGAACTCGGTGGCCTCGCAGAAGACGCGGCTGACGAAGACCCGCAGCGCGGCGTCGGCGCGCTCGCGCGCGTCGATCGGCACGCGCGGCTCGGCCTGGCCGCGCAGGTAGTCGCCGACCCCGTCCAGCGCCGCGAGCGCGCGGGCGGCCGCGGGGTAGCTCTCCAGGGCCCCGAGCACGCCGACCCGGTCGCGGATGAAGCCGTCGGTCAGCGGGCGGTAGCAGTACAGCGGCGTGTCGTGACGGCCGCGGCGCTCCTCGACGACCTCGAAGCCCACCTCGGCTCCCTGCGCGGTGTCGGCCGCCAGCACCTCGGCCGCCTCCTCGGCGAACGCGCTGAGCGCGGCGTGCAGCGGGCGATGGCGCATGACTCGGGGGCTTTCGCCCCGGGAGGGCGGGGTCCTGCTCGGTGCAGCCGGGCGTTCAGGCGGCTCGAGGAGACAGCCGTGTCGCCGCGCTGTTGCAGGGCAACAGCTGGGCGACACGGCCTCGGGTCGCGCCCTCCCGGAAACAGCCCGCAGCGGTCTGCCGACTCAGACGACCGCTGTCGCCGCGCGGCCAGCCCGAGTATCGACGTGCTCGGAGCGGTGCCGCGCATGCCAGATGCCGAGGGGAAGCAGCGCCAGGCCGGCCGACGTCCTCCCGACCCGATCACCGGCGCGCGGATGAGGCGTTACGCCCGCCGCGCGCGGAGGATCACGTCGTGGCCGGTGACGGTCATGCCCAGCCGCTCGCCGAGCCCGTCGATCGCGCGCTCGAGCTCGGCGTCGGCGAAGGGCAGCACGTCGCCGGACTCCTCCAGCACCACGTGGTGGTGGTGGTCGCCCGACGGGTCGACCGGCTCGTAGCGGGCCACGCCCTCGCCCGAGTCGAAGCGGCGGACGAGGCCGAGCTCGTGCAGCGTCTCCAGCGCGCGGTAAATCGTGGCCGTCGAGCCGGGGCTGCCCTGCTGGCGCAGGAGGCCGGCGATCTCCTGCGCGCTGAGCAGGCAGCTCTGGCGCCCGAGCAGCGCGACGACCGCCGCGCGGCCCGCGCTGGCGCGCAGGCCGGCACCGCGCAGCACCTCGTCGGTGTGCGTCAGCCAGCGCTCCCGGGCGTGGGCGTCCATGCCCGGCATGGTGTCACGGCGGGTCCCGCCCCGGCCCCGGAAGGGGGCCTCGCTACCCTCGGCGGGACATGCCCCGCGCGCTCTTCGCAGACACCGTCATCGCCGACTCCGACGACACCGTCGTCGTCGAGGGCAACCACTACTTCCCCGCGGACTCCGTCCGGCGGGAGCACGTCGAGCCGTCGCAGCGCACCTCGTTGTGTCCCTGGAAGGGCACCGCGTCGTACTACGACGTCGTGGTCGGCGACGAGCGGGCGCCCGGCGCGGCGTGGTACTACCCGGAGACGAGACACACGGCGGACCACATCCGCGGTCGCGTCGCGTTCTGGAAGGGCGTCCGGGTCGAGGGCTGAGCGGCGCCGCTCAGGCGGCGGCGCCGACCGGTGCGGGCGCAGCGGCGCCGACGTCGGCGCACTCGGCGGCCAGCCAGCGGCTTCCGTACTCGCGCATGCCCTCGATGATCGGCAGCAGCGCGCGGCCCTTCTCGGTCAGGGCGTACTCGACGCGCGGCGGGACCTCCGGGAAGGTCTGGCGCTCCACGATGCCCTCGTCCTCCAGCGCGCGCAGGCGCAGGGAGAGGGTGCGGGGGCTGATGCCCTCCAGCGAGCGCTCGAGCTCACAGAAGCGCGACCGCCCCTCGGAGAGATCGCGTACGAGTAGAAGCGTCCACTTCGCGCACACGATCCCGGCGGTGCGGCAGACCGGGCAGGACTCGTCCATGACCCAAGACTTTACCAAATGAAGCACTGGGCCCGGGCGGGCCGCCCGCCCGGGCCTGGCACGTCGGCGCTCGTCCGCGCTCAGCTGGACAGGTTGCCCAGGATGCCCCCGCCCCCGCCGCCGCTGGATCCGACCGCGGTGATCCGCCCCTCGGAGGGCTGCACGAGCACCCAGCCCTGGCCGGTGAAGGCCATCTGGATCGACTCGCCCGAGCCGCGCCCGATGAGGTTCTTCATCTTGAAGTCGGTCTTGATCGCGCTCTGCACGCCGCTGGACCACATGACGGCGGCCTGCGCGTCGGCGAAGGTCGGCGCCGAGGCCACGTCGAACATGACCGGGGGCCCGTCGGACAGGACCGCCACGTAGCCGGTGCCGCTCAGGGCGGTGTTGAACAGCCCGCCGCCGAGCATCCCGCTCACGCTCTTGACGCGCTCGATGTCCCAATCGATCCCGGCGTCGATGGCCAGGAGGTTGGGCCCGTTGACCGTGACCTTGTCGTTGTCGAGGTGGATGATGTAGATCTCCTGCGCCTGGTCGGCGAGGAAGACCTCGCCGCTGCCCGACATCTTCATGAGCGACTGGCCCTCGCCGGTGACCGCCTTCTTGACCAGGCGGCCCATGCCGCCGGATCCCGCGTGCTCGAAGCTCACGTCGCCCTGGTAGGCGACCATGGAGCCGAGCTTGGCCTGGATCGTCACCTTGTCCAGGCGGACCTTCAGCAGCTTGCCGTTCTGAAGCGCAAACGCCTCGGTGGAGGTCGTCTCCGAGAACTGCGCGAGGTCGGTGGTCACCGGTGGTTCCTTTCGAGGTGGGGGAGTTGCACACCCACCTTGGTCCACCCGCCGCGAGGCGTCAAGCGGCGCGCTTCGCCTCCGCGCTGGCCAGGTCCTCCATCGTGGTGCCCTTGCGCCCGTCGGCGGCGAGCAGCAGCTTGAAGTCGTGCGGGCTGGTCGCCGCGCGCATGGCCTGGTCGATGTCGACGCGGCCGGCCTTGACGTGGTCGAACAGCGCCTGGTCGAAGGTCCGCATGCCGTAGTAGGCGCCCTCGCCGATGACCTCGGTCAGGCGGCCGGTCTGGGCGGGGTCCATGATCATGTCGCGCACGCGGCCGGTCATCCGAAGCACCTCGCAGGTGGCGACGCGGCTGCCGTCGGTGGAGGGCACGAGGCGCTGGGAGACGACGCCCTTCAGCGTGCCGGCGAGCATCGCGCGCACCTGCTGGTGCATGTGGGGCGGGAAGAAGTCGATGATGCGGTTGACGGTCTCCCCCGCGTCGACAGTGTGGACCGTCGAAAGCACGAGGTGCCCGGTCTCCGCCGCGCTGAGCGCCGTGTGGACGGTCTCCTCGTCGCGCATCTCGCCGATGAGGATGACGTCGGGGTCCTGGCGCAGGACGCGGCGCAGCGCGCGCTTGAACGACGTCGTGTCCTGGCCGACCTCGCGCTGGTTGATGATCGAGAGCTTGTCGCGGTGCAGGAACTCGATCGGGTCCTCGATCGTGACCACGTGCTTGGCGCAGGTGGAGTTCATGTGGTCGATCATCGCCGCGAGCGTGGTGGACTTGCCCGACCCGGTCGTGCCGGTCAGCAGCACGATCCCCCGCTCCTCGTCGGCGAGGTCGCGAATGACCGGTGGCAGGTCGAGGTCCTCGATCGTGCGGATCGAGTGCGGGATGGCGCGGGCGGCGACGCTCAGCGCGCCGCGCTGCATGAAGGCGTTGACGCGAAAGCGGGCCACGCCCGGCATCGCGTAGGAGAAGTCGACCTCGTGCTCGTCGTGCAGCTCGGCGAGCTTGGTCTCGTCGACGAGCATCGTGCGCACCGCCGTCTCGGTGTCCTGGGCGGACAGCGGGTCGGCGTCAGGCAGCGCGGTCAGCCGGCCCTCGACGCGGGTGACCGGCGGCGAGCCGACCTTCAGGTGCAGGTCGGAGCCGTCGAGCTCCACCAGTCGGGCGAGCGCATGGTCGACGTCGAACACGGTGCGGGCATCGGGCGCCGGCGCTGCCGGCGTGAGGGTGCCGGCCGCGACTGGACGGATGGGCGAGGGACCTCGAGCCCGCCGGCGGTGAGGACGATCGCGCCGTCCACGCCGAACGTCCATTTCCACCTCCTATAGCGGGAGTAATGCACGTTCACCCCTCCCGTCCGTGGCGAACGTTCGTTTCCACCCCCTATGGCGGGGAGAAATGGACGTTCAGCTCCCGTGCCGAGCGGAGTCGGCCGGGGCCGGCGGAATCAGTCCCACTCCGGTGCCCAGGACGGGTCGGCCGTGCGCAAGCCGCGCTCGAGGTCGTCGATGCGGGCGACGTCGTCGACGCTGAGGGCGAAGTCGAAGACGTCGAGGTTCTCGGCGCGGCGCTCGTGGGAGGAGGCCTTGGGGACCGCGGCGACCTGGGGCTGGTCGAGCAGCCAGCGCAGCGCGACCTGGGCCGGCGTCTTGCCGTACCGGTCGCCGATCTCGCGCAGCAGCGGCTCGTCGAGCAGTCCGCCGTGGGCGAAGGGCGAGTACGCGATCAGGGCAACGTCGCGCTCGCGGGCCATCCCCAGGAGGTCCGGCTGGCCCAGGTAGGGGTGGTACTCGACCTGGTCGGCGAGGATCGGCGCGTGCTCCAGCGCCGCGGCCAGCAGCGGGGTGGGGAAGTTGCTGACGCCGAGGTGGCGCACCTTGCCCTCCTCCTGCTGGCCGATCATCGCGTCGAGGGTCTCCGCCAGGGGAACCCCGGCGTTGGGCCAGTGGATCAGCAGCAGGTCGAGGTAGTCGGTGCGCAGGTCGCGCAGCGAGGACTCCACCTGGTCGCGGACCTCGCCGGGGCGCAGCCCCGTGTACCAGAGCTTCGTGGTGAGGAAGATCTCCTCGCGCTCCACGCCGCCCTCCGCGAGCCCGGAGCCGACCTCGGCCTCATTGCCGTAGGCGCGGGCGGTGTCGATGTGGCGGTAGCCGAGCTCGAGCGCGTCGCGCACCGCCTCGGTCGCGTCCGGCCCTTCGATCTGCCAGGTGCCGAGCCCGATCTTCGGGATCTCGACGCCCTGAACGGTGAGGTTGGTTGGTGCCATGCCGTCCTGACGGAGGCTATCGGCGTGGCTGGGCGCGCCGGTGGCCGAGGACAGTGCGATAGCACGGCCTCGGCCCAGCGGCGCCGTCCAGGCGCGCCGAGAGCCCGTCAGGTCAGGCGACGTCGCGGAGCTTCTGGGCTTCCGCGAGCGACTGCAGCTTCTTCAGCGACTGGTTCTCGATCTGGCGGATGCGCTCGCGCGTGACGTTGAACGTCCGGCCGACCTCATCCAGCGTGCGGGGGTGCTCGCCGCCGAGGCCGTAGCGCAGCTCCAGCACCCGGCGCTCGCGGTAGGAGAGGTTCTCCAGCGCCTCGCGCAGGGCCTCCTTGGTGAGGATCTCCGCGGCGCGCTCGTAGGGCGACTCGGCCCGCTCGTCGGCGATGAACTGCCCGAACTCGGACTCCTCCTCGTCGCCGACGGGCTTCTCCAGCGAGACCGGCGCCTGCGCCGAGCGCTTGATCGAGTCGACCTCCTCGGGATCGATCCCCGTGACGTCGGCGATCTCCTCGGCGGTGGGCTCGCGGCCGAGCTCGGTGACGAGCTTGCGCTCGGCCCGGCCGATCTTGTTGAGCTTCTCCACCACGTGGACCGGGATGCGGATCGTGCGCGCCTTGTCGGCCAGCGCGCGGGCGATCGCCTGGCGGATCCACCAGGTCGCGTACGTGGAGAACTTGAAGCCCTTGCGGTAGTCGAACTTCTCCGCCGCGCGGACCAGGCCGAGCGTGCCCTCCTGGATGAGGTCCAGGAACGGGAGCCCCTGGTTGCGGTAGTTCTTGGCGATGGAGACGACGAGGCGCAGGTTGGACTCGACCATCTTCTGCTTGGCGTCGAGATCGCCGCGCTCGATGCGCTTGGCGAGGTCGACCTCCTCCTGCGCCGTGAGCAGCCGGACCTTGCCGATGTCCTTGAGGAACAGCTGCAGGGAATCGGTGGTCATGTCCGGCTTGAGGTCGATCGTCGCCTTCTTGCGCGCACGGCGCTTGTCGGGCGCCCGCTCGACCGCGTTGGCGGCCTGGACCGCGGGGTCGATCTCCTCGACGAGCTCGATCTCGGACTTCTCGAGGTAGCCGTGCAGCTCCTCGATGTCGGCCTCGTCGAGGTCCACCTCGGCGACGGCGCCGGCGATCTCGGCGTACGTGAGCACACCGGTCAGCTGGCCCTTGACGACGAGGCCCTTGATCTCTTCGAGTTCCTGGAGTTCCACTACAGACATGGTGTTCGCTTTCACGTCGTGCCGCGACCCCGGGCAGGTCGCAGACCGCCCAGACTGACTTCACACCCTAGCGAACGGCTGTGCGCATTCCACTCGCTGGGAGCCCTCCCCCGCAGACAACTACGCAAGTCGGGCGGGTTCGTTTCAACCCGCACGTGCCATCATGACGCCGTGGCCGAAGACGACTCCGAGCGCGACGTCCTCACCAGCCTTCCGCGGACGCGGCCCGTGCGCCGCAGCGCCAAGCGCGGCGCCGACGCACAACGTAAGCCGCGCGCGGCGCCGAGCGCTCCCTCCAAGGCCGCGGCAGCGCCGCCGAGCACGCGCTCCGAGCCCGCGACGGCGCGCAAGCCCGCCGCGACGCGCAAGCCCGCGACGGCGCGCAAGCCCGCGACGGCGCGCAAGCCCGCCGCGACGCGCAAGCCCGCCGCGACGCGCACGCCCGCCACTCCGCGCGCGCGGCCGGTCGCCAAGGCTGCGGACTCGACATCGGGCAACGGCGCCCGCGCGGCGCGCCCGACCCGGCCCCGCGCGACCCCGCCCAAGCCGAGGCGCAAGGTCCCGCCCGCGGGCTACGCGGCGCCCACGCCGGTGGCCGGCGAGGGCCGTCCCGGCTCGGGCGACGTGCTGGTCACGGCGGTCCAGGCGGCGGGCGAGCTGACCCAGATCGGCCTCGAGCTGGCGCGTCAGACCCTGAAGTCGGCCCTCGGTCGACTTCCCCGCCCGTGACGCGCTAAGGTCCCGCCACGCCGAATCACCGGTCGCCCTGCGGCCGGTGGGCGGGGGAACCAATGCGATCCGGTTGCCGCCGGGATCGCCGGGGCGAATCGGCCTGGGATGAGGCCGTAGCGCATGTCGCGAGCCCGTCAGCTCACCTCGTAGGCGAACCGGATATGCCCTGCCGCCGCCGCGATACATCGCTGTTCGCCGCCGTGCTCTGCGCGGTCATGGCGGCGTGGGCCGCCGAGCCGGCCGCCGCCCAGCGCACGGGCGGCATGCCCGCCGAGACGGCGCCGGCGCCCGCGCCCACCGCGCCGGGCGAGGCGCCACCCGCTGCCCCCGCCGCCGCCCCGGGCGAGCCCGCAGCGGCCCCGCCTCCCGCCATCGCCGGCGGCCTGGCCTACGGCACCCCGGGCCAGCCGCACCTGCTGGCCCGCGCGGTCACCATGCTGGGCCGCACCCTGCACGTCCGGGGCACGCTCCCGGGCGCCGCGGGCGCGCGCGTGATGGTCCAGCGGCTGGATCCCAGGCGCGGCTGGCTCGACGAGGCCAGCGCGCCCGTGCGGCCCTCCGGGCGCTTCCTGGCCCGCTGGCGCACCGACGCCGCCGGTCGCTTCACGCTGCGGGCGGTGCTGGTGGCCGGCGGCGAGCGCGTCCGCGCGAGCGCCGCGCCGGTCACCCAGGTCACCGTGTACCGGGCGGCCCTGGCGACGTGGTACGGGCCCGGATTCTTCGGCCGCCAGACCGCCTGCGGCCAGACGATGACGCCCGAGCTCGTCGGGGTCGCTCACCAGACGCTGGGCTGCGGCAAGCTCGTCGAGGTGGCGTACGCAGGCCGCACGATCGTGCTCCCGGTCGTCGACCGCGGGCCGTTCAACCCCGGCGTCGCCTGGGACCTGACGCAGGCCGCGGCCACCGCGCTGGGCTTCACCGGCCGGGAGCAGATCGGCTACATCCGCGCGAGCGCGGCGCCCGCCGCCTGAGTAGCGTCCCCGGGGCACAGCCCCCGAGGAGAGGAGCACCCGTGCCCGACGTCGAGTTCGCAGCCAACGGATCGACCGCGTCCGGCTACCTCGCCGTACCCGAGTCGGGGAGCGGCCTGCCCGTCGTCGTCCTGCAGGAGTGGTGGGGCGTCGACGACAGCTTCCGCGCCATCTGCGACCGGCTGGCCGGCGAGGGCTTCGTCGCGCTCGCCCCGGACCTCTACCACGGCGAGACCACCGAGCAGCCCGACGAGGCGCAGCAGAAGATGATGGCCTTGAACATGGACGAGGCCGTGAAGGAGATGGCGGGTGCCGTGGACTTCGTCGCCGGCCACGAGGCGAGCACGGGGTCGGGCGTCGGTGCGGTCGGTTTCTGCCTGGGCGGCGGGCTCGCGGTGTGGACGGCCGCCGCCAACCCCAAGGTGAAGGCCACGGTCATCTACTACTACGTCATGCCGCACGGCAAGCCGGACTTCTCGAAGGTCCAGGGGCCCGTGCTCGGCCACTTCGGGACCGCCGACGACTTCGTCTCGGTGGACGACGCCAAGGCGCTCGAGCAGGAGATGCGCGAGGCGGGCGTGGACGTGACGTTCGAGTTCTACGAGGGCTGCGGGCACGCGTTCGCCAACGACCACGACCGCTTGGGGACCTACGACGCCGACGCGGACGAGCGCGCGTGGCGGCGCACGGTCGACTTCCTGCGCGAGAACCTCGGCTGAGCGGTCAGGCCTCCAGGTAGGCCACGAGCCGGTTGGTCAGCGCGGTGAGGGCGGGCGCCGGCTCGGCGTAGGCCGGCGGGCGGTCGGCGAGCAGCGCCTCGAGCTCCTCGCCGAGCTGGGCGTCCTGGCGCGCGGCCAGCCGGGCGGCCCAGCGGGCCGCGTCCCGGGTCGCCCGCGGGCACATCGTCCAGATCGCCTCGAAGCGGCGCTCGGCGCGGTCGCCGGCGTCCGGTTCGGGCAGCTCCCAGGCGAGCAGGCACGCGGCGTAGCCGGGCGCGTCGGCGATGACCGCCCACTCGTCGGCCAGGCTGTCGCCGGCCCCGATCGGCAGCTCGGCCGGCGCGCCGGACGGGCGCCGGGCCTGTGGGAAGTCGGCGAAGACCACCGCGGCGTCGGCACCCCTGGCCAGGCGCCGGTAGCGCGGCTCGACCGCGCGGTAGGACGCCTCGCGCTGGAAGGCGCCGAACAGCAGCGGCGCGCAGGCCTGGGCCAGCGCCTCGTGCTCGATGGCCCGGCTGAGCGCCACGAGCGTGGACTTGCGCAGCACCTGGGGGCGTGCGTTGTGGTCGCCCCCGGCGACCACCGCGTACAGCGACGGGTGGTCGGGGCGCGCGCCTTCGCGCGCGCGCTCGATGGCGGCCGGGACCGACAGCCCGCGGTCGCGATGGGCCAGCACGCGCCGCAGCGCCTCGACGTCGGCCTCGGTGTAGCGCCGGTAGCCCGACGGCGTGCGACCGGGGACCGGGAAGCCGTGGCGCTGCTCCCACATGCGGATCGTTCCGGCGGCGAGGCCGGTGCGCGCGGCGAGATCCTTGATGGCCAAACTGCTCATCGCTGCTCATACGGTTCGGCGCGCGCGTGGGATCGCTTCGGCGCGGCCGGGTACGGTTGCCTCATGGCCGCGATCGTCGCAGGCGCCGCCGCCGCCCTCGCAATCGGCTGGTTCGCCGTCGTCCGGCGGTTGCTCAACCGCTCCCGGCGGGTCGGCCGATCGGTGATCTCCTCGCCCGAGGACCACACGACGATGAGCGCCGACGGCGCCGTGCGCTCCATCCAGGCCGCAGACCTCACGCTCCCCGCCGCCGCGCTGCAGGAGATCTGGACGCCGATGCACCTCGAGCGGCTGGCGCGGACGTACTGGCGCTACCTGAGCCGCTGGACCCTGGGGCTCGTGCGCGTGGTCTACGAGGACGAGGGCAGGCGCGTCGTGCTGCTGTTCAAGGCGTTGACGCTGCTTCGCTTCCGCGCACCCGAGTACGAGATGGACGACCGCCGCGGCATCGTCCGCTGGCGCATCGAGGACGGCGTCCTGGTCTCGGCCGCCGGCCGCGGGGGCGACGGCTACCTGGAGATCGAGATGGAGCGCCGTCCGCCGGTCGACCCGCAGACCGGCCACGTCCACGTCGAGGTCGAGGTCGCCAACTTCTACCCCTCGCTGGCCAGCGCGATCGCCAAGTGGTTCTACGCCATCACGCAGTCGCGCATCCACGTCATCGTCACGCACGGCTTCCTGCGCTCGCTGGCCCGGCTGGACCTCGCCGAGTCGGTGGTCGGGCGCTACGCGCACAACTCGCCCGACGACGTGCCCGACCCCCCGCCCCGGCCCGGCGCGGCGGAGCCGCGCACGCCGCAGCGCACCACCGCGTAGGCCTAGCGCAGCTCGCCGGGCAGCAGCCCCAGGACGACGGTGTCGCGGCGCCCGCCCTTGTGCGCGACGTGCGAGCGCAGGACCCCCTCGCGCCGAAAGCCGCAGCGCTCGGCCACCCGCCGCGAGGCCGCGTTGTCGGGGCCGCAGGTCACCTCCAGGCGCTCCAGCCCGAGGTGCCCGAAGGCCCAGCCGGCCATCAGGCGCACGGCATGGGTGGCCACGCCGCGGCCGCGCGCGGCGGGAACCAGCCAGTAGCCGATCTCCCCCCGGCGGTGGCCGAGGTCGATCGCGAACAGCGACCCACCGCCCCACAGCGCCTCCTCGTCGCCGGGCGCGACGAGCGCCAGGCTGACCTCCTCCCCGCGCCGGCGCGCGTGCTCCTGGTCGGCGAAGGAGCGCAGGGCATCGTAGTCGCGGTAGGTCGTCACCCGGGGCCAGGAGAAGCGGTCCACGAGCGGGTCGCGGAACGCCTCGGCCTTCGCCGGCGCGTCGGAGACCCGCCACGGGCGCAGCCGCACCACGTCGTCGGCCAGCGGAGGCGACGGGTAGGACAGCTCGACCATGGCCGGGACGCTACCCGGCACCCACGGATGAGCTAGATCGTGCCGGGCGGCTTGCGGGCGCGGCCGGTCTCGGTCGAGCGCAGGGCGGCCCCGCCCAGCATGAGCAGGCTTCCCGCGACGCTCACGTACCAGCCCCATTCCAGCTCGATCTGCCCGGCGGGCTCGCCGGGCCGGTCGATCCAGCCGTTGTAGGCCAGCAGCCCGAAGGCGAAGATCGCGATGACCGCGGTGAGCTCCCCGCGCGCCCACGAGAGCTCGTGCCCGCGCGCGATGATGTAGGCCAGCACGAACGGCGCGACCGCGGCGAGGAGGAGCACCCAGCGCAGGATCGTGTGGGTCTCCCAGCCGCTGTAGACGCCCATGCCGGTGCGACCGCCCACCTCGGCCAGCTCGCTCACCGACTCGTACCACTTCACGAACAGCCCCCCGGCGAGCATCGCGCCGCCCGCCATCGCCACCAGCTCGTTGGCCGTCAGGCGGTCCATGGGCTGACCCTATCCGGTGGAGTCGGCCACGGCGACCAGCGCCTCCAGGTCCCACGGGCCCTGGCCGGTGAGGCGCAGGTGCAGGCCCTCGTGCTCCCAGGCCAGCTCGTGGACCGGGCGCAGGCCGGCCTCCGCCTCGGGCAGCGGCGCGGCGCGGTGCGCGTAGCGCCCCAGCGCGGCGGCCGCGGGCAGGCCGCGGTCGGTCGGCGGCGCGTGCCCGGCGTACAGGGCCAGGCGCCCGGGCGAGCCGGCGCGCGTGTCGTCGAGGTTCCACGCGATCTCCACCGCCCCGGGCCCGAGCGCGACGACCTCGACCCAGCGCGCGAGCGGCAGCGCAGCGCTCGGCAGCGGCACCGCGCGCCCGAGGTGGGCGTCCGCGGCCGCGACCCCCTCGAGCGGCTCGCGCTCCATGGGTCCGATGCTATCCCCGCTCCTGGTCGGGTTCGCCGCGAGGCGGCGCTGCGCGCGAGGATCCGTGGACGCCGGCCACCGCCGTCCTGCCCTGGGGTCGCAGGAGAACCCCCAGCCAGGACCGTGCCCGGACTCCGCTCCCGCCGGCCGTGACGATCAGCCGGGCGTCGCGACCGCGTAGCGCGCGAAGAGCTCGCCGCCGGACTCCAGCAGCCACAGGAGCCGCAGGCTCACGGGCTGCTCCAGCGGCGCGTCGTCCACGATGCTCAGCCGGCCGGCGGCGCCCGCGAGCTGGGGCACGGTGGTGAGAAACAGCTCATCGACGAGGCCCTCGGGCAGCAGCGACGCGTTGAGGTGGGGGCCGCCCTCGCACAGGACCGAGCGCACCCCGTGCTCCTCGCGCAGGCGCGCGAGGATCTCCCCCAGGCGCACGGGCTCCCCGGGCGGCGGGCGCAGGTACTCGACCCGGGCCGCGCAGGCCCCCAGCTCCCCCGCCGCCGTCGTGATGACCACCACGTGGGAGTCGGGGTCGGCGAGCAGCGGGAGGTCGGCGGGCAAGTTCAGGCTGGCGCTGACGATGCAGGCCAGCGGGTCCTCGCTCAGGCCCGATTCGCGCCGGCGCTCGCGCCGGCCGGCGTCCTTCACCAGGCGCCCGTAGCGCTCGACGCGGACGGTTCCCGCGCCCACCATCACCGCGTCCACCCGCGTGCGCAGCGCGTGGAAGAGCGCGCGGTCGGGGGGGCTGGAGATCGGGCCCGTGCGGCCCGCGACGGTGGCCCGGCCGTCCGCCGTGGCGACCATGTTGACCACGACGTAGGGCCGCCCGTCCGGCGCGCGGGCGCCCAGGTCCAGCCCTGCGACGACCTCCTCGGCGCTGAGCAGCGGGGTGTGCGCCGCGTCGGGATGCAGCCGGCGAAACCGGGGCGCGGGGTCCTCCTCGGTCACGCGGGGTGGCCCGGGTCGATCCGCTTGGCGCGGTGGAAGGTGAACTCCTCCTCGGCGCTGCCGTGGTGGGCGACGAGCGGCTCCAGTAGCACGCCCTCGTGGTCGCCCACGTCGTAGCGGGCGGCGATCCGGCCGACGAACCAGTTCTGGCAGCGATCGAGGATCGGCAGCCGGTGCGGCCCCGGATTCCAGGCGCAGAGCGCAAACTTGTCCACCTCGTCGCCCGTCTCGCCGCCGAAGAGCTCGGCGAGGTCCTCCGCGTCGGAGGGGACGAAATGGACCGCCAGGACGTCGGTCTCCCGCGCCAACCGGTAGGTGTGGTTGGCCCGCGACAGGCAGACCACAAAGCGCGGCGGGTGGATGCTCGTCTGCGTGGCGAAGCCCACCAGGCAGCCCGCGCGGCGGTCCCGGGACGCCGTCGTGACGATGAACATGGGGTAGTCGAGCTCTCCGATGAGCTCGTGAAAGGTCCGCTCCCGCGCGTCCACTCGCGCAAGGTATCTCGCTGTGGGATGCTCGCGCCCGCATGGTTGCCCCGAGCCCCGCACCCGAACGGCTGATCGGCGTCGACGTGGGCGGCACGAAGGTCGCGGTCGCCGTCATGGAGGGCTCAACGCTGCACGAGCCGAGCAGCCGGCCGACCAGCACCGAGGACGCCGCGACGCTCATCGACCAGCTCGTCGAGATGATCCTCCAGGCCGGGGAGGCCAGCGCCGTGGGCGTCGCGGTCCCCTCGGTGGTGGACTTCGCCACCGGGCGGGTGCGCGCCTCGGTGAACATCCCGCTCGCCGACGTCGCGCTGCGCGAGGTGCTGCGCGAGCGCCTCGGCGTGCCGGTCTTCGTCGACAACGACGCCACCTGCGCCAGCCTGGCCGAGGCCTACGACGACTCCGGCGCGCTGGTCGCCCGCCATCTGGTGATGTTCACCGTGGGGACGGGGGTCGGCGGCGGGATCGTCATCGACGGCAGGATCCATCGCGGCGCGACGGGCGCTGCGGCCGAGCTGGGCCACACGATCATCGGCGCCCACCTCCCCTACGCGCCGTTCGCGCACTCCGAGCGCTTCCCCCAGCCGGGGTCGCTGGAGTCGCTGGCCTCGGGGCGCGCCCTCGACGCGCTGGCGCTCGAGCACGGCTTCGCCGACGGCCGCGCGGCGGTCGAGGCCGCCCGCGACGGCGACCGCGAGGCCTGCGGGATCGTCGACCTGATCGCCCGCCGCCTCGGCGTGGGCATCGCCAACGCGATCAACACCTTCGACCCCGACCAGGTCGTCATCGGCGGCGGGGTGTCCGCGGCCGGGGACCTGCTGCTCGAGCCCGCGCGGGAGACCGCCGCCAACTTCACGGTCCCGGGCGCGGGGACGCAGACGGAGATCCGCCTGGCGCGCTACGGCCCGGAGGCGGGGGTGCGCGGCGCGGCGCTGCTCGCCGGCCAGGAGGCCAAGATCGAGCAGGCCGGCGGACGGGCCATCACGGCGCCTGCGCGGGACGATCGCGAGGGCGTCACGTGAGGACCGGGGTGGCGGTCGATCACGCCGGTGTGACGCTGCGCGACGTCGTCGTGGGCGCGCTGCGCGACGGCGGCCACGACCCCGTGGACCTCGGCGAGCACGACGACTACCCCGACGTGGCGCTTCGCATGGGCCGGGCCGTCAGCGCCGGCGAGGTGCAGCGCGGGATCCTGGTCTGCGGCTCGGGCGCGGGCGTCGCCGTGGCCGCCTGCAAGCTGCCGGGCGTGCGCGCCGCGGTTTGCCACGATCACTACACCGCGGGGCAGTGCGTCACCCACGATGACTGCAACATCCTGTGCCTGGGGGCGCGGGTCATCGGGCCCGCGGTCGCGGCCGAGCTGGTCACCGCGTTCGCGGACGCGACGTTCAGCGGCGAGGAGCGGCACGCGCGGCGCCTGGGAAAGGTCTTGGCCATGGAACACGACGGACTGGAGGCGAAGCTTTGAGTCCCTTGGTTGTCAACGAGCGCCTGGCGGCGCTCACCGCCGCGGGCACGTCGGTCTGGCTGGACCAGATCCGCCGCTCGCTCACTCAGGGCGGCGAGCTGCAGCGCCTCGTCGAGGAGGACTCGCTGCGCGGCGTCACCTCCAACCCGGCCATCTTCGAGAAGGCCATCCTCGGCACGCCCGACTACGACGAGGTGATCGAGCAGATGGCCCGCGAGGGCCACGACAACCGCGCGATCTACCAGGCGATCGCGATCGAGGACGTCCAGGAGGCGGCCGACGTGATGCGCTCGGTCTACGACGAGGCCGATGGCGCCGACGGCTTCGTCTCGCTGGAGGTCGACCCCGACCTGGCCTTCGACAGCGACCGCACGATCGCGCAGGCGCGGGAGTACTGGGAGCGCGTGGACCGGCCCAACGTGATGATCAAGATCCCCGGGACCCCCGAGGGGCTGCCCGCCATCGAGCAGGCCATCTACGAGGGCCTGAACGTCAACGTCACGCTGCTGTTCAGCGTCGAGGCCTACGCCGAGGTCGCCGAGGCGTTCATCACGGGGATGGAGCGCCGGCAGGCCGAGGGATCAGACCTCGACGTGCACTCCGTCGCCTCGTTCTTCGTCTCGCGCGTGGACAGCGAGGTCGACAAGCGGCTGGAGGAGCTGGACCGCAACGACCTGGAGGGCCAGGCCGCCGTCGCCAACGCCCGCGCCGCGTACCGGTGCTTCGAGGAGATCTTCTACGGCGAGCGCTTCGCGGCGCTGCGCGAGGCGGGGGCGCCGGTCCAGCGGCCGCTGTGGGCCTCCACCGGCGTGAAGAACCCGAGCTACCCCGACACCAAGTACGTCGACGAGCTGGTCGGACCCGACACGGTCAACACGATGCCGATGCCGACGCTGCTGGCCGCCGCCGAGCGCTCGGAGGTCCGCGGGCCGACGGTCAACGAGGATCCGACGCCGGTCCTGGAGGCCCTGGCCGAGGCCGGGATCGACATGAAGGACGTCACCGACACGCTGCTCAAGGCGGGCATCGACGCGTTCGTGACGCCGATGGAGAAGCTGCTGGCCGGCATCGAGGCCAAGCGCGAGGCGATCGTCACCGGCCGGCCGGCCACGATCGACGCCTCGATCCCCCACGAGCTCGAGGCGCCGATCGCGACGCTCGTGCGCCGCGCGGTGCAGGAGGACGTGCCCCGGCGCATCTGGAAGAAGGACGACACGCTGTGGGGCGAGCCCGGGCAGGCCGAGGTCGCCAACCGCCTGGGGTGGCTGACGGCGCCCGAGACCTACGCCGAGGAGATCGACCGCCTGGAGGCCTTCGCCGCACGGGCGGCGAAGGACGGCTTCACCGACGCGGTGCTGCTGGGCATGGGCGGGTCGAGCCTGGCGCCCGAGGTGCTGCGGCTGAGCTTCGGCGACGTGCAGCACGGGCGCCTGCGCCTGCACGTGCTGGACTCGACGGACCCGAAGGCGATCCTCGACGTCGAGGGCCGGATCGACCTGGAGCACACGCTCTTCCTGGTCTCGACGAAGTCCGGCGGGACGATCGAGACGCTCTCGCTGTTCGAGCACTTCTGGAGTCTGCGCCCGCACGGCGAGCAGTACGTGGCCATCACCGATCCGCGGTCCTCGCTGCTCGTCCTGGCCGAGCAGCGGGGCTTCCGCCGGACGTTCGTCAACGACCCCGACATCGGCGGGCGCTACAGCGCGCTGACGTTCTTCGGGCTGGTGCCGGCGGCGCTGATGGGCATCGACCTGCAGGGCCTGCTGGACGGCGCGGGCGTGGCGGCCGAGGCCTGCTCCTCCTACCACACGAGCCCCGAGGAGAACCCGGGCCTGTGGCTGGGCGTCGCCCTCGCCGCCATGGCGCAGGAGGGCCGCGACAAGCTCACCTTCGTCGTCGACGACCCGATCTCGTCGTTCGGGATCTGGGCCGAGCAGCTCGTCGCGGAGTCGACCGGGAAGCTCGGGAAGGGCATCCTGCCGGTCGCCGACGAGCCGCTGGGGCCACCCGCCGTCTACGGCGACGATCGCGTCTTCGCCTACCTGCGCGACACGGAGGAGCCCGACGCCGCGCTCGACGACGCCGTCTCGGCGCTCGCCGCGGCGGGCGAGCCGACGCTGACGCTGACGGCGTCGGGCGCCAACGACCTGGGGCGGATCTTCTTCTTCGCGGAGTTCGCGACCGCGGTCGCCGGGTGGGCGCTGGGGATCAACCCGTTCGACCAGCCCAACGTCCAGCAGGCCAAGGACGCCACGCAGAAGGTGCTCGACGGCCTGCAGGCCAACGAGGTCCCCGACGTCCCGAGCGCCGACGAGGAGGCGCTGCGCGCGCTGCTGGCCGACGCGGCGCCGCCCGACTACGTGGCGGTCGCCGGCTTCCTGGCGCCGAGCGAGGAGGTCGACGACGCCGTCGCGGACCTGCGCGTGGCGATCCGCGACGCGACGAAGGCCACCACGACCTACGGGTACGGCCCGCGCTACCTGCACTCCACGGGCCAGCTGCACAAGGGCGGGGCGCCGACCGGCCGCTTCCTGCAGATCGTGCACGACGGGCCGGAGGACATCGAGATCCCGGGCCGGGAGTTCACGTTCCGGACCCTGAAGAACGCGCAGGCCGTCGGCGACCTGCAGACGCTGCGCGCCAACGGGCTGCCCGCCGAGCGGGTGCGCCTGGAGGGCGACGACCCGGCCGCGGGGATCCGCGAGCTCACCGAACGAGTGAAGGGGCTGCTCTGATGCAGATCGGCTTCATCGGCCTGGGCAAGATGGGCGGCAACATGGTCGCCCGGATCAGGCGCGACTCCGACCACGAGGTCGTCGTGTTCGACTTCGACAAGGACGCGATCGAGCGGGCCCAGCAGACGGGCGCGCGGGGGGCGCGTTCGCTGGGCGACCTCGTCAAGCGCCTCGAGCCTCCGCGCGCGGTGTGGATCATGGTCCCGGCCGGCAAGCCGACCCAGGACACGGTCGACAAGCTCGCCAAGCTGCTGGACAAGGGCGACATGATCGTCGACGGCGGGAACTCGAAGTGGACCGACGACCGCGAGCGCGCCGCCGCGCTGCGCAAGCAGGGCATCCAGTACGTCGACGTGGGCACCAGCGGGGGCGTCTGGGGCCTGGAGGTCGGCTACTGCATGATGGTCGGGGGACCGAACCAGGCGGTCAAGCGCCTGAGCCCGATCCTCGACGTGCTCGCGCCGGAGACCAACGAGGCCAGCCGGGACGCCATCGGTCCGCGCGGGTGGGGGCACTTCGGCCCCTCCGGGGCGGGTCACTACGTGAAGATGGTCCACAACGGCATCGAGTACGGGCTGATGCAGGCCTACGCCGAGGGCTTCGACCTGTTCGACAAGTCCGAGTTCGAGCTCGACAACGCGAAGATCGCGCACCTGTGGAACCAGGGCTCGGTCGTGCGCTCGTGGCTGTGCGAGCTGGCCGCGCTGGCCTTCGAGCAGGAGGGCAACGACCTGGCACATCTGAGCGGCTACACCGCGGACTCCGGCGAGGGCCGCTGGACGATCGAGGACGCCATGGCCCGCGACGTCCCCACGCCGGTGATCACCGCCTCGCTGCACGCGCGCTTCTACAGCCGCGGCAACGGCGACTTCACCCATCGGATGCTCGCGGCGCTGCGCGCCCAGTTCGGCGGGCACGCCACGCAGAAGGCGGCCGACGGGTGAGCACGGTGGAGGCCGAGAACCCCCTCATCGAGGGGCTGGAGCGCCTGCCCGTCCATCCGACGACGCTGGTCATCTTCGGCGCCACGGGAGACCTGGCGCGCCGCAAGCTGCTGCCCGCGCTGTACAACCTCGCCCACGAGGGCGCCCTGCCCGAGCGCTTCGCGCTGGTGGGCAACGCACGCTCGGCGATGACCGACGAGGAGTTCCGCGCCAGCGCCGTGCAGTCCGTCCGGGAGTTCTCCCGGCGCGAGCCCGACGAGAAGGTGCTGGCCAAGCTCTTCGAGCACAGCCGCTACGTCTCGGGCGCCTTCGACGAGCCCGCCGTATTCGAGCGCCTGCGCGAGATCCTGGGCGAGATCGACGCGGACGCCGGCCACTCGCTGAACCGCTGCTTCTATCTGTCCACGGCGCCCCAGTTCTTCCCGGTGATCATCGAGGCGCTGGGCGAGCACGGCCTCGACCACCACGACGACGCCGACGTGCGCGTCGTCATCGAGAAGCCCTTCGGGACGAACCTTGCCGAGGCCCGCGCGCTGAACGAGCGCGTGCTGTCGGTCTTCGAGGAGGAGCAGGTCTACCGGATCGATCACTACCTGGGCAAGGAGACCGTCCAGAACGTCCTGGCGCTGCGCTTCGCCAACGGCATGTTCGAGCCGCTGTGGAACCGCAACTACATCGACCACGTGCAGATCACCGCCGCCGAGGACATCGGCATCGGCTCGCGCGCGGGCTACTACGACAACGCGGGCGCGCTGCGCGACCTGGTGCAGAACCACATGCTCCAGCTGCTCACGCTGCTGTGCATGGAGCCGCCGGTCTCCTTCTCCGCCGACCCCGTGCGCGACGAGAAGGTCAAGGTCCTGCGGGCGATCCACGCGCCCACCGTCGTCGACGTCCCGCAGATCGCCGTGCGCGCGCAGTACGCGCGCGGCAACGTCGGGGGCGAGGAGGTCCCGGGGTACCTGGAGGAGGACGGCGTGCCGCCGGACTCCACCACGGAGACGTTCGCGGCTCTGCGCCTGGAGGTCGACAACTGGCGCTGGGCCGGCGTGCCGATGTTCCTGCGCACGGGCAAGCGACTGGCGCGCAAGGTCACCGAGATCGCGGTGACGCTCAAGCCCGTCCCTCACCTCGCCTTCCAGGAGGAGGGGCTGCTGCTCGACGTGCAGCCCAACACCCTCGTGCTGACCGTGCAGCCCAACGAGGGCGTGTCGCTGTCGATCGGCGCGAAGATCCCCGGCACGCGGATGCGGATCCGCACCGTGCACATGGAGTTCCTCTACGGCACCGCGTTCCTGTCGCAGTCGCCGGAGGCCTACGAGCGGCTGATCATGGACGCCATGCGCGGCGACGCGACGCTGTTCACCCGCAACGACGAGGTCGAGGCGCAATGGCGCATCTGCGACCCGATCGTGAAAGCGTGGGAGTCCATGCCCGGTCCGCTCCCCCAGTACCCGGCCGGCTCCCAGGGGCCCCGGGAGGCCGACGCACTGCTGCACGACGGCGCCCGCTGGCGAACGATCTAGCCCGGGGCACGATGCACGCCGTCTCGGACACCGTCTGGAGCGCCCAGGACACCTCCCCGGGCGAGATCGAGGCCGCCCTGCGCAAGATGCTCGCCGAGCGCCACGCCGAGAACCAGGGCTACGTGCCCGCGCGCGCGCTGAACCTCGTCTGCATCGTCGATGCGCAATGGAGCGGGGAGATCGCCAACCGCCTGCGCGGCGTGGGGCGCTACCACGCGTCGCGCACCGTGGTCATCTCCGTCGAGGAGGGCCGCAGGACGATCGACGCCCGCGCCACCGTGAGCGCCGAGGTCGATCCGCGCCCCGGCGAGTTCTCGCTGATGCGCGAGCTGATCGTGCTGTCGGTGGGCCCGCGCCACCTGGCCGGCCTGTACGCGATCGTCGATCCGCTGGTCGTCACGGACCTGGCGACGGTCGTGTGGTCGCCCCACGGGCACCCGGAGGCGATCGACGCGCTCACCAACGCGTCGGTCTACGGCGCGCCATTGGCCCAGGTCGTCCTGCTGGACACCGTCGAGGAGCCCGAGGTGGAGGGCGCGATGCAGCGCGTCTGCGCGCTGGCAGAGCGCGGCTACGTCGTGGACCTCGCGTGGCTGCGCTCGACGCCGTGGCGCGAGCGCGTCGCCGCCGCGTTCGACCCGCCGTTCCGGCGCGCCGAGCTGGGGACGCTCTCCAAGGTCTCGGTGCGCCACCGCAGCGACTCGTGCGTGTCGGGCCTGCTGCTGCTGGGCTGGCTGGCGTCGCGGCTGGGCTGGCGGCCCGAGGCGCTCACCGCCCACGGCGAGCTGCTGCGCGGCCGCGCGCGCGCCCGGCGCGGCGAGGTGGAGCTGCGCCTGGAGCCCGTGGAGGGCATGCGCGTCCCCGGCCTGGCCGGCGTCGAGCTGACCAGCGCACTGGGGACCGTGACGGCGCTGGAGCGCGGCGAGGGCGGCCTGACCGCGCGGCGGCGCGAGCGCGACGGCACCGAGTACAGCTGGACCGTGCTGGGCGCCTCGCGCGGCGAGCCCGGCATCCTCGGCGAGGGGATCCGCCAGGCCCTGCTGCGCGACCGCACCTACACCCCGGCGCTGGCCGCCGGAAGGAAGATGCTGGCGTGAGGCAGGTCGTCGGCGACGTGCCGCTGGGCGGGAGCCCCTTCCCCCCCATCGCGGACTACGGCTTCCTGTCGGACTGCGAGGCGTGCGCGCTCGTGGCGCCCAGCGGGAACGTGGAATGGATGTGCCTGCCGCGGATGGACAGCCCGAGCGTCTTCGGCGCCCTGCTGGACCGCGACGCGGGGCTGTTCAGCCTCGCCCCCGCCGAGGTGAGCGTGCCCGCCGGGCGGCGCTACCTGCCGGGCACGAACGTGCTGGAGACGACGTGGGGCACGAAGACCGGGTGGCTGATCGTGCGCGACGTCCTGCTCGTCGGACCCTGGCGCCACGACCGCGACCGCTCCCACACGCACCGCCGCTCGCCGACCGACCACGACGCCGAGCACGTCCTGCTGCGCCAGCTGCGTTGCGTGAACGGGTCCGTGCAGATGCACTTGGAGTGCGACCCGGTCTACGACTACGGCGCCACGCCCGCCGTGTGGGACTACACCGGCGAGGGCTACGAGGAGTGCACGGCCACGTTCCCCGGCTCGGACCTCAAGCTCAAGCTGCACAGCGACCTGCGCCTGGGCATCGAGGGCGCGCGGGTGCGCGCCCGCTCGACGATGCACGACGGCGACCTGGCCTACGTCGCGCTGAGCTGGAGCGACCACCCCGGTCCCGAGACCTACGCGGACGCCTACTCGCGGCTGGTGCGCACCGCGGACTTCTGGCACGAGTGGCTGGCCCAGGGCGAGTTCCCCGACCATCCCTGGCGCGTGTACCTCCAGCGCAGCGCGCTCACGCTCAAGGGGCTGACGTTCGCGCCCACGGGCGCGATGTGCGCGGCCGCCACGACGTCGCTGCCCGAGACGCCCGGTGGCGCCCGCAACTGGGACTACCGCTACACGTGGGTGCGCGACTCGACCTTCATGCTGTGGGCGCTGTACACGCTGGGCTTCGACTGGGAGGCCGACGACTTCTTCAACTTCATCGCGGACGTCTGCGCCGACGCGGACCTGCAGGTGATGTACGGCATCGGCGGCGAGCGCACGCTGGACGAGAAGGAGCTCGGCCATCTCGACGGCTACGAGGGGGCGCGGCCGGTGCGCATCGGCAACGGCGCCTACCAGCACCGTCAGCACGACGTGTGGGGCAGCGCGCTGGACTCCTTCTACCTGCACACCAAGTCGCGCGACGGCCTGCGCGAGGCCTACTGGCCGCTGCTGTGCTCCCAGGTCGAGAAGGCGATCACGCACTGGCGCGAGCCCGACCGCGGGATCTGGGAGGTCCGGGGCGAGCCCAAGCACTTCACCTCCTCGAAGATCATGTGCTGGGTGGCCGCCGATCGCGGCGCCCGGCTGGGCCGCCTGCGCGAGGATCACGAGCACGTGGACCGCTGGCAGGCCGCCGCCGACGAGATCCAGGCCGACGTGCTCGCCCACGCCGTCGACGACCGCGGTGTGTTCACCCAGCACTACGACACCAAGGCCCTGGACGCCTCGCTGCTGCTGGCGCCGCTCGTGCGCTTCCTCCCGCCGACCGACCCGCGGATGGTCGCTACGGTCAACGCGATCCAGCGCGAGCTGACCGAGGACGGGCTGGTGCTGCGCTACCGCGTCTCGGAGACCGACGACGGGCTCGGTGGCCAGGAGGAGGGCACGTTCGCGATCTGCTCGTTCTGGCTGGTCAGCGCGCTCGCCGAGATCGGCGAGAGCAAGCGGGCGCGGGAGCTGTGCGAGAAGCTGCTGTCCTACGCCAGCCCGCTGAACCTCTACGCCGAGGAGATCGACGCCCGCTCGGGCCGTCACTGGGGCAACTTCCCCCAGGCGTTCACCCATCTCGCGCTCATCAACGCCGTGGTGCACGTCATCCGCGCCGACGAGGAGCTCTCGCGCCACCAGCAGCCGCTGGACGCCCGCCGCGACGAGACGCAGGCATGACGCGGCTGCGCGTGCTGCCCGATCCCGAGGCGGTCGCGCGCCACGCCGCCGACGAGCTCGCGTGGCGCATCGGCGACGCGCGCAACCGCGGCCAGGAGGTGCACGTCGCGCTGGCGGGGGGCAACACGCCCCGGCGCGCGTACGAGCTGCTGGCGCTCCTGGAGGGATCCTGGGACCACGTGCACCTGTGGCTCGGCGACGAGCGCTGCGTGCCCGCCGACCACCCGGAGTCCAACGCGCGGATGGTGCGCGAGAGCCTCTACGCACATGCGCGCGCCGAGCCCTCCGTGCTGCATCCCGTCGACCTCCCCGAGGTGCCCGAGGACGCCGCGTGGCTGTACGGGCTGGAGATCCGCGACAAGGTGCCCGACGGCATCTTCGACGTCGTGCTGCTGGGGATGGGGCCCGACGGGCACACCGCCTCGCTGTTCCCCGGGCACCCGGCGCTGAGCGTGACCGAGGCGCCCTGCGTGCCGGTGCGCGGCGCGCCCAAGCCGCCGCCCGAGCGGATCACGCTGTCGCTGCCCGTCCTGCGCCGCGCGCGCCACACGCTGCTGCTGGCCACCGGCGCCGAGAAGGCCGACGCGCTGGCCAAGGTCCTGGCCGGCGACGAGTCGGTCCCCACCGCGCTCCTGGGCGAGGGCCTCGACGAGATCGCCTGCGACCGCGCGGCCGCGCCGGACGACGCGGCATGACGGCCTGCCGCGGGGGCACCGTGACGCTGGCGCGTCACGCGGAGACCGAGTGGTCGCTGTCGGGCCAGCACACGGGGCGCACCGACATCCCGCTGACCGAGAGCGGACGCGACAAGGCGCGGGCCCTGGCCGAGAAGCTGCGCGAGAAGTCCTTCGACCTCGTGCTCACCAGCCCGCTCTCGCGCGCCGCGGAGACCGCGAGGCTCGCCGGCTTCCCCGACGCCGAGCACGAGCCCGACCTGCTCGAATGGGACTACGGCGACGACGAGGGCCTGACCACGCCGCAGATCCGCGAGCAGCGCGATCCCGACTGGCTGCTGTGGCACGACGGCGCGGCCGGTGGCGAGAACGCCGACGATGTCGGCGCGCGCGTGGACCGGGTCATCGAGCGGATCACCGCGAGCGACGGGGACGTCCTCCTCTTCGCCCACGGCCACGTGCTGCGCGTGCTGGCGGCGCGCTGGCTGGAGCAGCCCGCCGACTTCGGGGCGCGCCTGGTGCTGGGCACCGGCACGCTGTCGGTGCTCGGCTACGAGCACGACATCCGCGCGATCCTGAGCTGGAACGCCGGCTGAGGGAGACGCGCGTTCCGGGAGCTCGGCTCAGCGGAGGGTAGCGCCAGATCCCGAGTTCGCGCTTCGTAGTCTCCGAGTTGGCGGCCAAGGCGCGCGGAGGTGGCGGGCGTCGTTGTGGAGGCGATGGCTTCGGCTCGCGTCGTCGCGCTGCTCCGTCCGCGCCAGGCGGGCATGAGCACGCTCGCTCGGGTGCTCGCGCATGGTCCGCTCCCCGCTGAGTATCTGACGCTCGACGATGAGCCTGTCCGCTCGGCCGCGCAGGCCGATCCCGAGGGGTTCGTAGCGGCGCTCGGTCGCCGCACGGTGATCGACGAGGTGCAGCGGACGCCGGAGCCGTTGCTGGCGATCAAGTCGCGGCTTCCGGGGCGCGTGGACCATCTGACGCTGTGGCCGCTCACGCAGGGTGAGATCGCTGGGGGTCTGACGCGGGGCGACGGCGCCCGAGCGGGTGACGGTCCGGGCTACGGCGTCGGCGCTGGCAGGGGCGAGACGGCACCGCCGTCACCCTATTTCGATCGATGGGCCGTCTGGAGAGGAGCGACTACGATGACGCACATGGCCGTCGCGGAGCGGATGAGCGCCGAGGACTACATGGCGCTGCCCGAGCAGCGATTCACGAACCTCGTCGACGGCGAGGTCGTCATGCATGACCCGACCCACCTGCATCAGGCGATCCTCTTCGACCTCGCCGTGGCGTTGCGCGCGTGGACCGAATCCGCACCCGACCGCGGCCAGGTGTCGCTGCCCATCGACGTCGCTCTCGACGAGCACAACGTGTATGCCCCTGACATCCTGTGGTATCGGCCCCATCGCGCCCCACGGCGTTCGCGCGTCCGGCCGCAGCCGCTGCCCGACCTCGCCGTCGAGATCCGTTCGCCGTCGACCTGGCGTTACGACATCGGCACCAAGAAGGCGCGCTACGAGCAGCACGCGCTTCCCGAGCTGTGGCTCGTGGACTCCGACGCAGAGGTCGTGATCGCGTTCCGGCGCTCGCGCCCGAGCACTGCGACCTTCGATGTCTCCGTCGAGCTCACGCGCACAGACGCGCTGACCTCGCCGCTGCTGCCCGGCTTTGCCCTGCGGCTCGACGAGCTGTTCCCGCCGGCTGAGGACGCCTAGCCCGCTCACCGCCGCTCGCAGGGGGCGGGGTGGTACGGATTTGGCACGTTCAACGACACGAACGCTGACCACCCGGGCCCCTCAGGGGCGAGACGACACCGCCGTCACCCTATCTCGACCGATGGGCCGTCTGGAGAGGAGCGACCACGATGACGCCTATGGCCGTGGCAGAGCGGATGGGCGCCGAGGACGGACCGATCCCCGCCTCCTGAGAGTGGGTCAGGCGATCGCCGGCTGCGGCGCGTAGCGCGCGGCGTGGCCGCGGTGGCGCGCCACGGCGGCGACCGGTGCGATCAGGCCCTGGACCATCCAGGCGGGCGGGAACGGCGCGCGGACCTCGCGGCGGAAGCGTTGGACGAACAGCGCCAGGTGCAGCGGCCTGGGCATGCCCGAGCGCAGGACGTTGCCCTCGTGGGCGAGCTCGGCGGTGGTGGTCAGCAGGTCCTCCATGTCCAGCGCCGGGAGGACCTCGACGCGGGCGCGGGCGGCGCCGTCGCCGCCGTTTGAGAACTTGTGCATGCGACCGGCGGGCACGACGACGGACTCGCCGGCCTCGGCGACGATCGTGCGCAGGCCCAGCCGGAAGCGCATCGTCCCCTCGAGGACGTGGAAGCGCTCGGTCTGCTCGGGATGCACGTGCGCGCCGGGCACGCGGCCGTCGGCGGAGAGCTCGAGCTCGAACACGAGCATCTCGCCGTCGGTGTCGGCTGCCGTCCGCTGGAACGTGATCCGCTCGCCGCTGACGGGGTTCTCGACGATCTGTCCTGTGCGGGCCATGGTCGCTCCTTCCGTGCGTCGGAGGGCTCCGACGCGGGGGGTGGTTTGGTGCGATCAAGCCTGCTTTTCAGGGGCCGATCCGTCGTCGCCCGCGACGACGATTCGGGGTCGGCCGCGACGATGGTCTACGCCGCCTCCGCGCGGACGACGGGGCGGTCGGCCGTCCTCCCGGCGGAGGAGGCCGGGGTGGCCCGGCGGACTACTCCGGGGAGCTGCCGGGGGTGACGAGGCCCGACTCGTAGGCGAGCACGACCGCCTGGACGCGGTCGCGCAGCCCGAGCTTGCCCAGCACGTGCGCCACGTGCGTCTTGACCGTCGTGTCGCCGAGGACGAGCGCTCCGGCGATCTCGGCGTTGGACAGGCCGCGCGCCAAGAGCCGCAGGACCTCGGTCTCCCGCGGCGTGAGCTCGGAGAGCCCGGAGGGCGGCGGCCGGCGGGCGGGTCCGATCCGCGTGAACTCCTCGATCAGGCGGCGCGTGACGGTCGGGGCGAGCAGCGCCTCCCCGGCGGCGACGGCGCGGATCCCTTCGATCAGCTGGGCCGGCGGGGTGTCCTTGAGCAGGAAGCCGCTCGCTCCGGCCTGCAGCGCGTCGTACACGTACTCGTCGAGGTCGTAGGTGGTGAGCACCAGCACCCGCGCGGGATGACGGGCGGCGATCTGGCGGGTGGCGGCGATGCCGTCGAGCTCGGGCATGCGGATGTCCATGAGCACGACGTCGGGCTCGAAGCGCCCGGCGCCGTAGACCGCCTCGTGGCCGTCGGACGCCTCGGCCACGACCTCGATGTCGGGCTGGGTCTCGAGCACGAGGCGAAACCCGGCGCGCACGAGCGACTGGTCGTCGGCGATCAGCAGGCGGATGCTCACGCGCGCCCGATCGGCAGCCGGGCCCGGACCCGGAAGCCCCCGCTCGGGCGGCGCCCGACGTCCAGCGTGCCGCCGTAGAGCGCCACGCGCTCGCGCATCCCGGCCAGCCCGTGACCGCGGCCGTCGCGCGCCGCCCGCCCTCCGTTGGCACCGCGGCCGTCGTCGGCGACCTCCACCTCCACCGCGCGCTCGCCGTAGCGCACGACGACCCACGCCCGCGCCGCACCGGCGTGCTGGGAGGTGTTGGCCAGCGCCTCCTGCACGATCCGGAACGCCGCCAGGTCGACTCCCGCCGGCAGCGCGGCCCGGTCGCCCTCGACGTGCAGGTCCACCGGCAGGCCGGCGCCGCGCGCGCGCTCCGCCAGCGCGTCCACCCGCGCCAGGCCGGGAGGCGGCGCCGGTGCGCCAGCGTCCGCGCCGTCGCCGCCGAGCGGATCCAGGAGGCGGCCGAGCTCGGCCAGCGCGTCGCGTCCCACGGTCTCGATCAGCGTGGCGACCTGCGCGGCGCGCGCGGGATCGCGTTCGACGATCCCGTCCGCGCCTCCGGCCTGGATCGCGATCACGCTGATCGAGTGTGCGACCGCGTCGTGCAGCTCGCGCGCGACGCGCATGCGCTCGGACGTCACCGCGGCCTGCGCCTCCCGCGCGCGCACGCGCTCGATGCGCGCGGCCTCGCCGTGGCGCTCGTCGGTCAGCCGGCGCTGGCTGCGGAGGGTGATCCCGACCGTCCAGGGAAACGCCGCGCCGCCCAGGAGCGCCGCCGCCACGGCCTCGGGATAGAAGACGGCGGCGTGCGCCCCCACGCCCAACGCGACCAGCCCCAGCCCGGCGACCGCCGCGCGGCGCTCGAGGTGGGCACCGATGGCGTAGGAGGCGCAGATCAGCGCGAAGGTGTCGGCGACGGGGAAGGCGTCCAGGCCCACGGCGGCGCTCTGGACGGCGATGGCGCCGAGCACCGCCAGGGCCACCGGCACGGGGCGCAGCCGGCGCCACAGCAGCGGGATGACGATCGGCACCGCGATGAGCGCCGCGACCACGCGATCGCCGGCGGGCGCCACGAGGGCGAGCTCGATCTCGGCCCCCACGAACAGCGCGGCGACGAGCAGCCGGTCCAGCCACGGCGCAGCGCGTGCGCCGAGCGGCAGCCACCACCGCCGGTCGCGCTCAGGCGGTGCGGGTTCGGCCGGTCCCGCGTCCGTCGCGGCGTGGGCCACCGTGTCCGGGCCGGCGTCGGGCACGGCGAACGGATCAGCGACCGGCGGCGCGAGCCGCGGCGGCTGCCCGTCGTGGCGCAGGACCCCGAGGACCCGGCGCACGTCCCCCAGCGCCTCGCGCGCGGTGCAGGCGATGCTCGCCAGCAGCGCGTGCGCCGCCGCGTGGTCTCCCGCCGCCAGGCGACCCGGGAGCTCCTGCGCCCGGTGGACGACCGCGCCCAGTCCCTTCGCGACCGCCGCCTGTAGGTCCGTGGCGATGCGCATCCGCTCGTCCTCGGCGGCGCGGCGCGCGTCGCGCTCGCGCTCACGCTCCAGGCGCTCGGAGCGCTCCCTGAGCTCGCGCTGCAGGAGGACCTGGCCGCGCACCCAGCGGCCCAGCAGCAGCGGGAGCGGGACGACGACCAGCGTCATGACGGCGTCCCCGAGGTTCTCGACCCCCGGGTCGAAGGCGATGCGCGTCGCGGCGATGACCGCACCGGCGCTCAGCGCGCCGGCGAGCGCGGTCGCTGCACCGGCGTGGCGCCCGGCGGAGTACAGCGCGATCGCCAGCGCGATCAGCGGCGTCACGGCGTGGCCCACGAGAAACCCGTCCAGCGGCGCCTGGATCGCCAGCGCGGCCGCGACCGCGGTCACGGGCAGCAGGGGGAGCTCTCGCCGCCACGCCAGCGGCAGCGTGGCGAACGGCAGGACGAGCGCGCTCACCCAGCGACCGTCGTCCGGGGTGGGACCGAGCAGCACCTCGAGCACACCCGCCACGGTGAGCACGAGCGCCAGCGACACGTCCTGGTGCAGCGGCTCCCGGGCGCGGGCGACGGTGGTCCGAACACCACTCACCGGGCCACCGTAGCGCCGGTTCGTTGCACCGGCGTCCTGCTCGATGAGGAGCCTGGGGTCCTCCTCGAGGAGGAGATCGGCCCGGCGCTCCTGCCGGCGGACGACACCGAGATCACCGCTGTGGCCGACGACGGCGGGGGCCGTCGTTGCGACCGTGCAGGCAATGAACGACTTCTCAGAGACGACGCTGTCCTCGCCGGCCGGCCGGTCCCGCTCGTGGCGGCTGAGCAGACGCGGGCGCCAGACCGTCACCACGATCCACATCGTCACCAGCGTGGGCCTGCTCGGCGCGACCGCCGCGACGCTGCTCCTCGCAATGAGCGCGGCGGCCACCGACGATGCCGCGTTCGCGCACTCGATCTACCGCCTGATGGCCCTCCAGGCCGCCGTCTTCGGGATCCCCCTGAGCATGCTCGCGCTGCTCAGCGGCGTCGCGCTCGGCCTGGGCACCCACTGGGGTGTGCTGCAGCACTGGTGGACCACCGCCAAGCTGGCGCTCATCCTCGGCGTCATCGTCAACGGCGCGCTGATGATCGGGCCGGCGGTCGACGAGCTGCGCCACGGCCCGCCGGACGCGGGCACGGAACTGCGGCTCGTCCTCGCCGCCGCGCTGAGCCTGGCCTTCCTGCTCACCGCCACCACGCTGTCGGTGTTCAAGCCCGGCGGGCGCCGGCGCCGGTCCGCCACGACCGCGGGCTGACCACCGGCCGGGCCGTGCCCGGAAGTCGGCCCGAACGGCTTTCCCGCGGCGATGGCGCGGGAGTAGCGTCGCGAGCGTCTCGAGATGCCGCTTCCCGTCCTCACCTCGGCCGCCCGGATCATGTGCGCGCACGGCGGCCAGGTCACGCTGATTCCCAAGCAGGTCAAGGTGGTGGCGGGCGGGGCGCCCGTGATGTGCGTCGGCGACATCGTGGGCTCGCCGATCGTCGGCTGCGCCCAGCCGACGACCCCCTCGACCGTGACGTGCACGGCGGTGGTCAGCGAGATCCCGATCCCTGGGTCGGGCATGAGCCCGAAGGTGCTGGTCAACGGCAAGCCGGTGATGCTCGGCGCGATCAACGGCGTGACCAACGGCGTGCCGCCCTCGGCGCTGATCGTGGCCTTCCCCGGCCAGACCAAGGCGCTGGCCTGAGGAGCGCCGGATGTCGCTGGACGCCTACGACGTCATCCGCGAGCTGGGCCGGGGCGGCATGGCCGTCGTGCACCTGGCCCGCCAGCGCGAGCTCGGCCGCCTGGTCGCGCTCAAGGAGCTGGGCGGCTTCAACGTCTCCGATCCCGCCGCCGCCGAGCGCTTCCTGCGCGAGTCGCAGCTGGCCGGCTCGCTGAACCACCCCAGCATCGTCACGGTCTACGAGTACTTCGAGCAGGACGGCACGCCGTTCATCGCGATGGAGCTGATGGAGGGCGGCTCGCTGCGGCCGCTCATCGGCGAGCTGTCGCTGCCCAAGGTGGCCGGGGTGCTGGAGAACCTGCTGGCGGCGATGGGCCACGCCGGCCTGGCGGGGATCGTGCACCGCGACCT
Organism: uncultured Solirubrobacterales bacterium; assembly: GCA_963825515.1. Classification (GTDB taxonomy): domain Bacteria; phylum Actinomycetota; class Thermoleophilia; order Solirubrobacterales; family Solirubrobacteraceae; genus CADCVQ01. The sequence continues at coordinate 888,465 of CAWGTI010000001.1, forward strand.
CAAGCCCGAGAACGCGCTGGTCACGCGGGAGGGACGCGTCAAGGTCGCGGACTTCGGGATCGCCAAGGCCGCCCAGAGCGGGCAGGAGAACCTCACGTCGCAGGGGATGACGGTCGGCACCCCGGAGTACATGTCGCCCGAGCAGGCGATGGCGGGCGACGTCGGGCCGGCCTCGGACCTGTACGCCGTCGGCTGCATCACGTACGAGATGCTCACCGGGCGGCTCCCGTTCCGCGAGAGCACCCAGATGGCGCTGCTGATGAAGCACGTCAACGAGCCGGTGCCCGACGTGCGCGAGGTGGACCCGCTGATCCCGGAGTCGGTGGCGCTGTGGGTCACACGGATGACCGCCAAGGACCCCGACGAGCGCCCGGACAGCGCCGCCGCCGCGTGGGACGCGTTCGAGGAGGCGGTGCTGGAGCACGTCGGGCCGCTGTGGCGCCGCGACGCCCAGCTCGAGCCGGGCTCGACGATCGACGTCGACGACCTTCCGCCGCAGACCGCGACGCCGCTGCGCCCCACCCCGGGGCCGAGCGCCGCGCCGCTGGGCGGGACGGGCTTTCAGACCTACCACGCCCCGGCGGCGCTGCACGAGCAGCTCGCGGCCGAGGGCGGCGACGGCGCGGCGGTCGCGACGCCGCCGCCCGCACCGGCCGCGCCGGCGCCCCGTCCGCGGCCGGTCACGCCGCCGCCGGCCCGCGCGGCGCCGGTTCCCGCCGCGGTGGTCACTCCGCCGCCCGCACAGGCAGCTCGCTCTCCGGCGGCGCGCGAGGAGGAGCACGGGCTGCCGGTCGTGCCGGTCGCGCTGGGCGCGGTCGCCGCCGGCGTGGTGGCGTTCGTGATCGGGATGTCCGGCGGCGGGTCGAGCGCCACGGCGAGCGCAGGCGGCGACGGGTTCGTGCTCAAGGCGCCGTCGGGGTGGGCCAAGGCGGATGCCGGCGCGGTCCCCGGGCTGGGCAGCGACGCCGTCGCGCTGTCGCCGCCCGGCGCCGCGCGCGGCGAGGCGATTGTGGCCGGCCGCGCGGACCGCGTGGGCGCCGGGCTCCTGCCGGCGCCGCTCGCGCCCGGCGGCGCGGCGCCCGAGCTGGTGCAGCTCGGCGCGGGTCAGGCGGCGCACCATGGCGGGGTCCGTGGCGGCGCGGCGCAGCTCGAGGCGTACGCGCTGCCGACCGACGCCGGCACGGTCGTCGTCGCCTGCACCGCCGCCGCGGCGGTCCGGGAGTCTTGCGCGGCGGCCGCGGGATCGCTGGAGATCACGCGGGGCAAGGCCGTGGCCGCGGGACCGACCGATGACGGCGCCCAGGCCGTCGGCGGCGCGCTGAGCCGGCTGCGCGACGCGGCCGGCAATCCGGTGGAGGACCTCGCGCGGGCGCGGTCGCGAAGCGCCCAGGCGGTGGCGGCCGGTGATCTCGCGCGTGCCTACCGCGCCGCGGCGGGCGACCTGGCCGACGCGCCGGTGGGTGCGCTGGCGGCCGGACCGCGCACCGAGTTGGCGCGCGCGCTGGATCGCCTCGGCGACGCGTGGGCGGCCTACGCGCGTGGCGCGCGCTCCGGCAATGCCGCAGCCGCCCGCTCGGCGGTGGGACGCGCACGTGGTGCGGTGCGCTCCGCCCGCGCGCGGCTGGCCGCCGCGGGCTACCCCGAAGGAGGAGGATGAGGGCATGCACAAGGGCGTGATCGCGGGTGCTGTGGTGGCCGGGGTCGCCGTGCTGAGCTTCGTCGTCGGCAGCGCCGCCGGAGGCGGCGGCGACGGCGGCCTGGGCGGCGCGGCCAAGCCGGTCGAGGCCGCGGCGAAGGCCGTGCCCGCGGTGGTCGTGGGGCCGGCGGCGCCCGCGCCGCGGGCGCGTGCCGGAGGCGGCTCGTCGTCGGGCGGCTCGTCCTCGGGCGGCGGCTCTGGCGGCGGTGGCTCATCCTCCTCGGGCGGCGAGAGCTCGGGCGGAGGCGGCTCCGGAGGCGGCGGGTCCAGCGGAGGCGGAAGCCCGCCGAGCGGCGGTGGTGGCGGCGCCCCGAGCGGCGGCGGCTCCACCGGAGGCAGCGGCTCCAGCGGAGGCGGCGGCTCCAGCGGGGGCGGCGGCTCGAGTGGCGGTGGCGGCGGCTCCGGCGGGGGCGGCTCCGGCGGCGACGAGCCGATCACCGGCGGCGGCGACTTCTGACCCTTCCGAGGCGCCACAGTCCTGCCCTGGTGTCCCCATGGGACCTCAGGACAGGACACTGATCCACCTCGTATCGTCGCACTATGTCCGGACCCCAAGAGGAGGGCACCCGCGAGCACGAGCCCGTGCGCCCCGATGCCCCGGTCAGCGGCCTCGTGCCGTTCGTGCACGTGGCCGACGTGGAGCGCTCGATCGCGTTCTACGCGCTGCTCGGCTTCACGGTGCACGACACGTTCGAGCCCCACGGCGAGCCCGTCTGGGCGTCCCTGGTCAGCGAGGATGCGCGGCTGATGCTGGCCCAGGCCAGCGAGCCGATCGACCACCGCGCACAGGCCGTGCTGTTCTACCTGTACGCGCGCGACCTGGCCGGTCTGCGCGACCACCTGGTCGCCCACGACCTCACGCCGGGCGTGATCATCGACGGCACGCCCGGACCCAAGCAGGAGATGCGCGTCACCGACCCCGACGGCTACTACCTCATGGTCGCCCAGATCGACGAGGAGACGGTGATCGCCGGCTGACGGCTCGCGCGGGTTCCTAGACTGTCGGCGTGGCCTTTCACTCCGGCATCGGCGGTACGGACCCGCTCGGCCCCGAGCACGCCGGGCACGCGGCGGGACCCGAGGAGATCCGCTACGCCGCGCGCTCCCCGCTGCTGGCCGTCGGCACGCTCGCGTGCCCGCTGTGCGACGCGCCCGTCGACCCCGGGACGGGTCCGCTGACGCCGCCCGACCCGCTCGCCTGCCCCTACTGCGCCCACGTCGGGGCGGTCCGCGACTTCCTCTCGCTCAGCTCGCCGTCGCGGCCGGCGCGGGTGGCGGTGCGTGTCGTGTGTCGCGAGCGCAAGACCACGACTTCTGCGTAGCCGGGTTTCGCGCGCGTCAGTCCGCCTCGTCGAGCGAGACGACCCACTCCTCGGCGGGCGGCGTGCGCGCGACGAGGAGGCGACGCGGCTCGCCCGCCACCTCGCGCAACTCGACCTTGGGCTTGCGCACGGCGCGCTTGGCGGAACGCGACGTCGCCCGCGTCGCCGCGACGACGTCTCCGTCGCGCTTGAGAATGACCGACGAGCCCTCCTCGTCGACCTCGACCTCGTACTCGCCGGCGGGGATGGTGGAGTCCTCGTGGCGAAGCGTCCGGTCGATCCGGAGCTTCACTGCCCCTGCACCGCCGGCCCGAACCGAAGGGCGAGCTTCGCCGCCTGCTCCCGCATGATGCGTTCGTTGTCCGCGTCGAATGCTTCCTTCTCCTCCGCCTCTCGCCCTTCGATGCCCTCGTAGATCGCGTTGGGGTTGTCGATCGCCATCCAGGTGCTCGCGGGCGGCACGACACCCGCGGTGCGAGCGCATTCCACCGCGAACGTGGTGCAGTTGTTCTTGAAGAGGTTGTATCCCGGGTTGCGCTTGCATTCGCTCACCGCGAAGCGCCGAGCGCGATCCCAGTCCTTCAAGTCGAGCTCGTAGTTGATCTCCTTGTAGTCCGTCGCGTTTATCCCCTCGTGTGCCACATCGGGGTGGTGGATGCATCCGTCGACCGTCCTGCTGGGCAGCAGCGGGTTGAAGCCCCTGCGTGGATACAGCCCGTAGCTGGACAGCTCTCCCCCGTCGGAGGAGAACTTCACCCAGGTATGTCCGACGTCGCCGGTGATGAACCCCTTGGCCACGTTGCTGCGCTCCCGGTCGACCGCGATCGTCAGGACGAACTTGGTGGGCACCTCGTCATCCTTGCGCTCCGGCACGTCGCAATAGCCCTTCGGGCAGCAACGATGGCGGTCCTTCCACGTGCTGGGGTCCCGGGCGTCCGCGATGGGCTGCACCGCCGGCTGCTTGCGACGGAACGGCCACCGGCGGTGCAGCGTGCGGCGGCTGAGCGCCGGCCCCTGCTGGGCCACGTGGACCAGCTCGTGCGCGAGCACATCGCTCGTGCTGACCGAGCCACCCATGAAGACGTCCGAGCCGACCGTGAATGCCCGCGCGTCGACCGCTCGCGCGAGCCGCGTCACCTCGGGGCCGGAGTGCACGCGGACGTGGCCGAGGTCCGTGCCCAGACCCCGCTCCATCGTGGCTCGGGTGGCGGAGTCCAGCGGCGCGCCGCCGCCCTCCATCCGGGCGACACCCGCCTCGACGTGCGCCGGCACCGGCAGCGTGCCCTCCGCCGGCGCGCGCTGGAGCATGGGTCCGGGTCGGCCTGACGCCAGCCGGGGGGCGAGCATCTCGGCCTCGACCTCGGAGGCCGCGTCCGGCGCGCTCATCATGAGGCGCTGCACGGGCGGCGCGGTCTCGGGCGACCCGCACGCGCCGCCGCATTCGCACCCGGCCGGACCGCAGCGCTGAAGCACGCCGGGCGGGCGGCTCGGAGACAGCACGTCCGCACCGGCCGGGCGCACGGAGGCGGCGAGGGGAGGCAGCGTCCCGACCCGCTCGGGGAGGCGATCCAGCCGCCGAGCGGCCACGGGCGCAGACAGCGCCGGAGCGCGCGCGGCCGACGCGCGCGCGTGCGTCGCGGTCCGGGCAGCGGGCGCCTTGAGCTCCACGGCCATGGGCGGACCCTACGCCCTGCGTCGGCGGGCGACAACGTCCTCGCCGGCGCTGCCCGGAAGTCCGCCCGATCAGGCTCGTTCCGCGGCCTACCCCACCGGCCGGTACGCCGGGTTGCGTCCCTCGTCGGCGACCTTGGCCGTCTTGTCCGGGGAGTTCGGGGAGAAGCGGAGCACCTTGCCCGCGGGCTCGCTGCACATCGCGTCGCCCTCGACGATCGCCAGCTCCTTGCCGTCCGGGCGCCAGGCCACGTCGCACGCGCCCGCCCCGGTGGCCATCGGCTCGACCAGCTCGGTGTCCTCGGACTTGGCCAGCACGACCTCGAAGCGGTCGCTCTCGAGGTTGGTGATCGCCGCCAGCCGCGTTCCGCCGGGCGAGAAGGTCATCGACAGGACGCCCTTGCCCGGCGTGGTGACGTCGGTGGCGACCCGCCCCGACCACTGCTCGGGGTCGGTGGAGTAGCGGCGCTTCGTCGTGTACATGCGCACGCCGAAGACGGCCGGGTTGTCGGATCGCCGTCCGGGCACGAGCAGGACGCGCCCGTCGCGGCGCCAGGCGATGCGGCCGGAGAGGTTCCAGCCGTCGTCGGGCTGGCACAGGTGATGGATGTCGCGGCGGTCCAGGCGCCCGAAGCACAGGTCGCCGTCGTCCTCCTCGCGGCGGATGAGCGCGACGGCCTTGCCGTTGGGCGCGACCGCCGGCGACACCAGCTCGTCCGGGCCGCGGTACAGCATGCGCGGCTGCACCTTCGTCTCCTTTGCGGTGCCCGCCAGGACCAGCTGCCGATCGGCGCGGTAGAGCACCCGGGTGCCACCGGGCAGGAACGAGGGCTCGACCGCCGAGCCCTCGCCCTTGGGCAGCCGGCCCACCTCCTCCCCGTCGACCGGGTTGAGCATCTGCACGAGCCCCTCGGTCTCCACCGCCAGCGGCGGCGATCCGTCGGAGACGCGCACGGTGACCTTGTCCCCCTTGGCGGCCTTCTCGCCGGGCTGAGGGTCGACCTCGAGCACGGTGCCGGGCGGCGCGGCGGCGATCATCCGGGCCGCCCTGGGCTCGAGCTTCAGCTCGTCCAGCGCCTTGATGTACTCGTCGGCGGGCATGTCGTCGATCGGGGGGATCACGATGTCCTTCTTGTCGCTCCCTCCCCCTCCCCCTCCGCCGGCGCCGCCCCCGCCCTCCTTGCCCTTGCCCTTGTCGCCGCCCTTCTTGGTCGGGGGCTTGCGCAGGAAGACGCGCACCGCGGTGCCCCGGTCCACGGCGAGGCCGGCCTTGGGAATCTGGCTGCGCACCACGAACGTGTCCGGCGCGTCGGTCGGCTGCGTCTCGCCCAGCGCGAGCCCGTCCGCACGCAGGCGCTCGTCGGCCTTCTCGCGGTTGAGCCCGGCCAGGCGCGGAACGTCGATCTTCCGGCTGCCCGCGGCGACCTCGAGGCTGACCGTATCGCCCTTCTCCACCCGGGTCCCGGCGGCGGGGGACTGCCCCACGACGCTGCCGGGGGGAGCGTCGGGCGCCGCCCGGCGCTGCACGGGCTGGGCGAGGACGAGCCCGTTCTGGCGCAGGCGCTTCTCGGCGGTGAACGCGTCGCGCGCCCCGACCAGCCGCGGAACGTCGACCTTGTCGGGCAGCAGCGTGTAGATGACGTAGCCCGCGATGGCCGCCAGGACGACCAGGGCGATCAGCCACAGCGGGATGATCGGCTTCTGCCGGAAGGTGACCTGGCGGCCGGTGAGCTCCCGGCCCGGCCCCGCCTCGCTACGCAGTCGCGAGAGCGCGCTGGCCGGGTTGAGCCGGGGCTTCTTGATCCGCAGCCGCGGCAGGGCGGGCTTCTTGCCCCTGAGCAGGCTGGCCAGCGCCTTCTTGCCCTCGCCCTTGACCTTGTCGCCGGCCTTGCCCTTGGCCTCAGCGCCCTTCTCGCGCGCTCTTCCCGCGAGCTTGGCCTTGAGGCCGTCGGCCTCCTCATCCTCGGGAGCGGTGGGGAGCGCGTCCACCGCGACGCGGTGCTCGGTGGCGCGGCCGACCGGCCGCGGGAGGCGCGGGCGCAGGGTCAGCGTGTCGACCCCGACGGCACCGGGCTGCAACGCGACCATCCCGGCGGCGAACCGGGCGCGCAGCCGCCCGGCGTCGTCGAACGCGATCAGCCACAGCTGCTGGTCGGCGTTCCCGTCGTTGCGCACCGCGACGCTGTAGCGCGCGCGCAGGCGCCCCGAGTTGGCCACCGGCGTGACGTCGATGGTCCACGCCGAGAAGGGCCGCACCTCGAACTGAGCGGCCTGACGCGCTGCGACCAGGCCGGTCGCGCGCGAGATCGCGACGAGCTCGAACGTCCAGATCCCCGCCGTGGACCGGTACTCGCGCGGCGGCGCGAGGTCGATGCGGACCTCCTGCTCGCTCTCGCCGCCCGTGGCCAGCGGCACCAGGAACGCGGCGGCCGGCGAGACGACGCTCCAGTTGTCGGGCAGCCCGACGACCGACAGGTCGTAGTTGTCGACGATCCGGCTCTCGTTGCGCACCGTGGCGAGGAACGTGAGCATCGAGCCGGCGTCGACCGCCGGAACGCCCGCCGCTCCGACGGCCGGGTCCAGCGGCCACAGCACGATCGACGCGTCGCCGCTGGGCGGGGGGCCCTCGGACAGCCCGACCACCTGGGGGGGCGCGGGCGGGAGCTCGGTGAGCGGCGGCGCATCCGGCGGAGCGGGCGGCGGGTGGTCCTGGGTGTGCTGGTCCGCGGCGGGGTGGTCCTCCGTCGGCGGGACGGCATCGAGGTCGGAGGTGGGCATGTCGTGAACACCCGAACCGCCGCGCTCGGCATCGGCCATCGCGGGCCGCGGCACGGCCGCCACGTACCCGGTCGGCGCCCAGTTGAGGTATTCGCCGCAGCGCTCGCAGAAGTCGCGGCCGGCCGCGTTCTCCAGCCCGCAGCTCCAGCACGGAGGCGTCTGGCTCACGGATCCTGGCTCCGCGGCTCGGTGTCGTCGCCGCCCGGCCGCTGGAGGTCCGGCGGCGTCAGCCCCAGGATCGGCGAGGAGGGCCTGGGCGCGGGCAGCGTCTCTCCCGTCTCCCCCTTGCGCACGCGCAGCCGGTAGCGCGCGTGCACCGGCTTCCAGCGCTCGATGCAGCGGGCGACCGCCATCTGGTCCTCGGGCGGCAGGGGCGAGTCGACGTAGACGTCGAAGGACGCCGCCGCGGCGGGCGGAGTCGGGTCGTCGGCCTCCTCGACCACGAGCGCCTTGCCGTGGTCGTCGATCCGCATCGGGATGGCCGGGAAGAAGAGGTTGAGCGCCAGCTCCAGGCCGACGCGCGTCCCGCGCCGGCGACCCAGCTCGCCCGCGCGCCGCAGCGCCTCGCGGCGCTGCACGGCGGAGAGGCTCTCCACTTCGGCGACGCCCAGCCAGGTGGCGAGCCCGGCCAGCGCGTGCCCGGGCGCGAGGTCGGCGTTCAGATGGGGGCCCAGCGAGTCGAGCGTTGCGGTGATCGGATCGAGCACCTCCTCCAGCGCGTGCAGGAAGCGCATGGTGAAGTTGGGCTCGCGCTCGTTGCGGTCGCGGCCCTCCCGGTAGATCTCCGGCAGCCCGTGCCGCAGCTGGCGCCGGGCGGAGACGGTCGCCGGCGCCACGCCGTTGTCCGATCGCGCCGGCAGCGGCGACCCCGGAGAGATGTCCAGCGCGACGCCGCCGGCCACGGTCAGGTCCCCCGCATGGTGGCCTTGACGATGTGCGCGCCCGAGGCGATCGTCTCGTCGGGCTCGAGCACGATGTGCGTGCCCGCGGGCTCGGGTGCCTGCCGGCCGCTGCGCAGGTCGGTCTGGTAGATGCGCAGCAGCCGCACGTACTCCACGCCGGGGATGGTGTGGACGACGCCGTAGAGCTCGCCCTGGTTCAGCGTGCGGCCGAACTCCCACCCGCTCCCCGCCTGGCCCGGGACCCCGCCCACCAGCGGGTTGAGGAACCGGTAGAGCTCGCGCAGGGTCTGGTCGCGGATGCGCACGAGGTCGGCCAGCGGCTCGGTCTGCAGCTCGCAGACCACGCTGACGCCGCGCAGTCGCACGGGCGCGACGTGCAGGGTGGCGCCCAGCAGGCGGCGCTCGTCGAGGTGGGCGGCGACCTCGTCGAGCAGGACGCGTGGCGGCTGGAGCTCGTCGAAGTCCAGCCGGCGCTCCGCCGGATGCACGCTGGGGAGCACGCGGACCATGACCGCGTTGCCCTCGTCGGGGGGGACGCAGACCGCGCGCGCCACCCGCGGCGAAGCCTCGCGGGCGAGGTGCTCGAAGTCCTCGGCGGTGACGGCGCGGTGGCGGGTGCGCAGCTCCATCGCGCCGCGCTGGCGCACGGACTCCACCGGCTCGGGGTCGACGCCGCCCGCGGCGCCGCGAGGGTTGGTGATCGTCGCGATGCCGGGCGGCCCGGCCTTGAGCACGGTCAGCGTGCCGGGTGCGACGTTGCCCTTCAGCCCGCCGCCGTGGCGGTAGCGCGTCAGCCGCAGCGTAGCGCCCTTCGGCGGGACCGCGCCGTAGTGGCGCCAGGAGCCGTCGGCCTGGCGCACGGACGGAGGCAGGTCGATCGTGCCCGTGGCCGGATCGCACACATAGGAGCGGTCCTCCGTGCCGCAGTCCACGAAGGACTCGCGCGCTCCCCAGCGCTCCCACTCCCGCGTCAGCGGATCGCGTACCTCGAGCCACTCGTCGGCGGACGGCGCGAGCATGGGCGGACGCAGCACGGCGAACGACTGGCCGGGCGTGCCGTCGCTCTCGCCGATCGTCTCGTCGTCGACGTGCTCGGCGTGCTGGGCCATGAGGGTGGCGCCCAGCGGAGCGGCGGTGATCCTGGTGATCTCGGGCGGCTTCTCGTAAGCGGCGGTGCCCGCCTCCTGCGGCGTGGCGACACGGCAGCGCACCCAATGCAGCCGGTGGCCCCCCAGCGGCGTGCGCGCGCTGTCCCCGGCCAGCTCGAGCAGCACGCGGCCACTGCCGAAGTTGAAGCCGCCGGTCGTGTCCTCCAGCACCGTCGCCCGCTCCCACTCGTCGTCCCCGGTGGCCAGCTCCCAGCGCAGCGGCGGGCGGTCGGGGTCGACGCCGGCGCCGCGCGCGGGAGCGGCCTCCACGTCGACCGCGATCAGCAGGCGAGACAGCGAGGCGTCGAAGCCCAGGTGCACCGCGTCCCCGGGTTGCGGCAGGGCCGAGAACGCCGCCCGGTCGGCCCCCACCGGCCGGGCCATCCCGCCGTCGACGGCGATGTCGCGCACCTCGCCGTCGCGATGCACGACATAGGCGGACGGGCTCAGCGGCTCGATCGCGCGGCTCTCGGCGACCTCGAAGACCACGGACTCCTCGTAGGCTGTGCGCACCGTGCCGACCTCGGTCTCACCCGCCGTGATGGCCACCGGCGCCTCCGGCGGCACGGCGAGCACGAAGCGCACCATCGTGCGCGCGGGCGTTGGGGGCCGCAGACGCACGCCGAGGAGCTCGAGCAGGTGGATGTAGACCTTGTCGGGGACGCGGTTGAGCCGGTAGGTGGTCATCTCCGTCATCCACGCGAACAGCTCGATCAGCGTGATCCCGGGGTCCGACACGTTGTGCTCGCTCCACTCCGGGCAGCGGCGCGCGATGCGCGTGCGCGCCTCGGAGACGAGCTCCTGGAAGCCGCGGTCGTCGAGCTCGATCTCGGGCAGTTTCATGCGCGGATCACCACACCACGACCTCTCCGTTGAGCTCTTCGGGCCCCTCCTCCTCCTCCGGGATGACGTAGAACGGGTGCACGAGGTTGCGCACGCCCGGCACGTCGCGGACGGAGTAGGTGAGCACGATGCCCAGCCGGCCCTCGTTCTGGCGCTCCATTTCGAAGTCCACGCCGAGGACCTCCACGCGCGGCTCCCACCGGTCGATCGCCTCGCGCACGGCGTTCTCGATGCCCCCGAACGCCTCGGCGTCGAGCACGTCGAAGACGTGGTCGTGCACGGCGCACCCGAAGTCGGGGCGCATCGGCCGCTCCCCTGGCGCGGTGGCGAGGATGATGGTGATCGCCTGCTCGACGTCGGTCTCGCCCGGCGCGAGCGCGATGGCGCCGCGCTGGTCGACCCCGAGCGGGAACGCCACGCCGGTCCCGAGCTGGTCGGTCATCCGATGATCACCGAGGCCCCGGAGAGCTGGAGGACGCCGGAGGCCTGGACCTGGATCGCCGCGCCCTTGATCTGCACCGCCGCGGTGGACTCGAGGGTCAGCGGCGCCTGCGCCGTGATCTTCACCGGGCCGGTTGCCGCGATCTCGACGCCCAGATCGCCCTTGGCCTTGATCTGCCCGGTGGTCTCGATGGTGACGGCGCTCGGGGGTCCGCCCTTGCTCGCCGCGAGCTTGATCTCGGTGCCGGCGGCGACCTCGACCGGGCCCTGCTTGGTCGTGACCGTCAGGCCCTTGTCGGCCGCGAGAACGCCCTTCGCCTGCGTGGCGACGTCCAGGTCGCGCGGGTAGCGCGCCGCGACCGAGCTCGTGGCCTTGACGAGGTCGGCACCCGGCTTGTCGACGCCGTTGAACAGCGCCCCCAGGACGAACGGCCGGCGCGCGTCGCCGTTCTCGAAGCCGATCACGACCTCGTCGTTGACGTGCGGGAGCGCCACCGTGCCGCGCGCCGCGCCCGACGCCTCGCGCGCTATGCGCGCCCAGCCGCTCTCCACCTGCTTCTCGCGCAAGGTGGGATAGCTCACCTTCACGCGGCCGAGGCTCTCCGGATCGACGTTGGAGGTGACGATGCCGACGACGAGGTGATCGGTGAACGCGGGTGCCCGCGCCGCGCCGTTGAGGGCCTGCGCGAGCGGGCGCCCGCCGGCGCCCAGCGTGAGCCGCGTGCGGTAGCCGCGCGCGCCGTAGGTGTGGACGGCGCAGGCGATCCTGGCCTTGCCGGCGAAGCGCGTGCCGACGCCCGCGCAGTTCACGTAGCAGCCGGCGAGCAGGATCGGGTCGCCCGTCACCCACGCCTCGATCTGGACGCGCTCGTCGCCGAGGCGCCCAGCGATGCCCTTGGCCTCGGCCACGGCCTCCGCTTGGTTCGTGACGCGCGCGGTCGCGACGAGCAACTGGCTCCCAGACACCGCACTGTCGAGAGCGGCTTTCTCGGCGGTGGTCGTCGCCTTGGGAATGGCGCTGCCCGAGACCGCGCGCTTGCTCTTCGGGTCCCAGCCGCTGACGTCGACCTTCGCCACCTGCCCCACCGTGCTGGCGCGGGCGCGGAAGCGCTCCATGTTCTCGCCCCAGACGAGCTCGGCCACGGGCGGCGTGGGCTTGCTGGGATCGATGATGTGCAGCGCCCCCTCGGCGACATCCAGCTCGCCGCCGCGGTCGCGGACGAGCCGGTCCAGGAACGCCCAGTCGGTCTCGCCGACCTGATGGAGCTCCTCCACCGGTCCTCCACCGGTGTCGGCGAGCTTGCCGATCTTCAGCCCATGCTCGCCCGCGACCTTCCTGGCCACATCCGTCATCGTCACCTGCCGGAGCGTCCGGGTCGTCGTCGTGCGGTGCATCCGGTGGGAGCGGTCCAACGCGGTGACGATGAGCTCGAGCGCGGGCTCGCCCCCGTGGTCGGTGCCGATATCGGCCTCGACGGTGACGATCTCGCCGTCGAAGACCGGCTTCAGCGTGCCGCCGATGGCCGCCGCGAGCTTCACCGTGAGCGGGGCACCGAGCTTGAAGCGCGCGTCGTCGATGACCTTGTGCGAGCCGGAGCCGTCCGGGGCGGCCTCGGCGAGGCGCAGCGTGCAGACGTCCGGCAGCCCCCTCGTCGTCTCGACTCGCACCTCGGTGAGCCGGGCGGCGAGCGCGGGATCCAGCGGGCCGCCCACGGTGATCGCGCAGCCGGCGGCCAGGTCGGTCGAAGCGCCGACGGGCGTCACGACTCGAGCCTCGGGAGCGACAGGCGGCGGCCGGGGCGCAGCCGCAGCGGATCGTCGATGTCGTTGGCGCGGGCGATGACGCGCCACGCCGTCGGGTCGCCGTAGGTCTCGTTCGCCAGCGACTGCAGCGAATCGCCCTCGGACACGACGCAGGTGCCTCCGGGGTCCGTGGAGCGCGTGGTCGGGTTCTGCGCGGACGGTGTCGCGCTGCCCGAGCGCGGGTCGGCAGCGACCTGGAGCAGCTGCATGCGCGTCCACGCACGGACCGGCTCGCCGTCTGCGCGGAAGAGCACGAACTGCACGTCCAGGCGCGTCGGCACCGCCTTGAAGGACTCGAACGCCCCCCATTTGAAGGTCACCGTCGGCGGCGCCTTCCCGGCGGCGCCCGCCCCTCCGCCCGCCGGCACCTCCATCATCTTGAACAGCGAGTCGGTGATCGGCCGGATGCTCGGCCGCTCCGGCTTGCTCAGCGTCACGTCGAAGAGGAGCTCGACCGCCAGCTCGCGGGGCGCCCCGCCGGCGAATTGCGGGGCGACGAAGCTCGCGCTCGGCACGCTGCCGACGTGGTAGTTGTTGACCTTCGACATCGCGTACTGGGCCGGGTTGAAGAGGCAGTCGATCGGGCCCAGTCCCTCGATCTCGATCTTCGCCCGCTGGACGCTGGCGCTCGCGGGCTGAGCCCCGCCGGCGGGGGGCTGCGCGGGTGGTGTGGGTGGCGGGGGCGGCAGCGGCGCCACGGCCGCGACGGGGACGACGGCGGTAGAAGGCGGCGGTTCGGCGGGGGGCGTCGTCTCGGCGGGCGGTGCGTCCGCGGTCGCGTCGTCGGCAGCCGTGGGCTCGCCGGCGGGCTTCTCCTCCTCCGCGGCCGGCTCCTCGGTCGCGGCCGGGTCCTCGGCGGCGGGCGGCTCCTCGGCGGCCGCGGGCTCCTCATCTCCCGCAGCGGGCTCATCCTCGGCGGCCTTCTCACCGGCGGGGGGCTCATCGGTGGCGGTGGGCTCCGGCGTCGCTTCCGACTCGCCGGCGGCCGGGGGATCGCCGGTCGCGCCCTGCGCGGCTGCCGCGCCCGCGGCAGCGCCGGCGGCCGCGCCGGCAGCAGCGGCGGCGGCAGCCGGAGGAGTGGGTGGAGCGGCGGCAGCCGGAGGAGCGGGAGGAGCGGCGGCAGCCGGAGGAGCGGGAGGAGCGGCGGCAGCCGGAGGAGCGGGAGGAGCGGCGGAGCGGGAGGAGCGGCGGCAGCGGGAGGAGCGGCGGGCGGTGGTGGATCGGCCGGCGGGGCAGCGCCCGGCGGAGAAGCGGCCTCCGCGGGTGGGGCACCTGCGGCGCCCCCGGCGGGAGCGCCCCCTTCCGACGGCGCCGCCTTCGCGGCACCGGCGGGCGGAGAAGCATCGCCCGCAGGGGGAGCGCCCTGCGCAGCACCGGCCGGCGCCGCTCCCTTTGGAGCGTCAGCCGGTGGTGGAGGAGCGTCACCCTTCGGGGCGCCGGCCGGAGGCGCGGCCGACGGCGCGGCCCCAGCCTTCCCGGCGTCGGCCGGCGGCGCACCCCCAGCCTTCGGACCGTCAGCCGGCGGCGCAGTACCAGCCGGCGGAGGAGTCCCAGTCGGCGGCGCAGTACCAGCCGGCGGAGGAGTTCCCGCCGGCGGCGCAGTACCAGCCGGCGGCGCGGCGCCGGCTCCGGTGTCAGCCGGTGGCACCGCACCGGAACCAGCACCAGCACCAGCACCAGCACCAGCACCAGGCGTACCACCAGCGGGCGGGACAACGCCCGCATCCGGCACACCCCCGGCCGGCACACCACCAGCACCGGGCACACCCGTGCCGCCCGGCACGGGCGGCACGCCACCGGCACCCGGCACACTCGTGGCGCCCGGCACGGGCGGCACGCCACCGGCACCCGGAACGCCCCCGGCACCCGGCACACCGGAAGCACCCGGAACACCTCCCGCGCCTGGCACGGCACCAGCACCCGGCACGGCACCAGCACCCGGCACACCTCCTGCGCCCGGCACACCCGGCACGCCCCCGGCGCCCGGCACACCGGGCACACCTCCGGCGCCCGGAACGGCGGGCGGGGTCTTCTTCCCGTCCTTCTCGGACTCGTCGCTGTCGTCGCGATCGTCGTCGTCGTCCGTCATGGCTGCATCATCTGCATCCCGCCGTGGGCGACCTCGAGCTCCTCGCCGGCCACCGCTCCGTCCCCGGCGCTGAGCACCGGACCGGTCCAGCGGACCGGGTACGCGTCGGCGAACGACCACGCGCGGATGCCGTTGCCGGCCATGTCGAGGAACGTCAGGGTCATGGTGTGCCGGGCGGCGCCAAGCCGCGTCTGGGAGAACCACTCCTCGACCGCTCGGCTCGTCAGCCCACCGGACAGCACGAGGTTCGGGTAGGTCAGCGGTCCGGGAAGCCGATGGACCACATCGTTGATCCCCCCCTCCCGGTACTCGAGGATCTCGACCTGCGCCTCGAGCCCGCGGACCGCAGCGAAGGTGCCCAGCGTCCGGCCGAGGACCTCGGCGGTGAACGCGGTGCTGGCGGTGGTGGTGGGAGTCCCGGTCACGGTGTGGTGGGTGCCATCGCGGTTCAGCGGGCGTCGTCGAGCAAGAAGCCGAGTCGCTCGCGCCCGTCCCGGAGCTCGCGGCGCAGGCGGTCCAGGACGTAGTCGGCGAGCTGGTCGATATCGGGCGCCGCGCTTGCGGGCGTCGGCTCGGCGGCCGCCGGCGGCGGGGGCGCGGAGCTGCCGAGGTTCAGGCGGGCCAGCGGCGCCGGCACCATGGCCGAGGCGCCCGGTGTCATCACGAAGGGGGACGCCGGCGCCGCCGCCCGCGCCGGTGGAGGTGAAGGTGTGGCAGTGGTCGCGGGGCCCGCGCGTGCCGGCGCCCGGGGAGCTGCGCGCGCGGGAGCGGGCATCGGGGCGATGGCGACCGGCTTGGCGGCGCGCTGGAACGCGTCGAGCGTGGCCTCGCGCGTGGGTGCGGGGCGCTCCGGCAGCGCGGCGGGACTCTGCACCGCCGGCATCGCCGGTCCGGCGGCGGCGTCGAAGCGCCCAGTGTGCTCGGCGCCGGAGGAGAGGGCAGCCGCCTGCTCCAGCGCCGCGGCGTGGGCCGAGGGTGCGAGCACGGCGGTGCGCACCGGGCCGGCAGCGCCCCGCGCGGGCGCGGCGCCACGAGCGGCGCGCACGGGAGCGGGGGGCGAGGGGGACGGAGCCATCCACCCCACCCTGCTGTCCGGCCGTGCGGCGGCTGCCGGGCCGCGGACCGCCAGAGCCGCTTCCGCGATGTCCGCGTCGGTCAGCCGGCGCGCAACGGGACTGACCGTGACACTCGCCAGCGCCGTCGCGGTGGCGACCGGCGCGTGCCCGACTGCCGTCGCCACGCGTCCGCGCCGTGACGCGGCGACGCGAACCGGCACGCGCAGCGCGCCAGCCGGTTCATGGCTGTCGACGCCGGACGCCGGGCGCTCGGCGCTCGTGGAGGACGGTTGCGGGGCAGGGGCGCTGTGCACAGCCGGGGGCGCCGAGTCGTTCGCCTCGGGCGGTTCGGGCACCGGCGCGGACACCGGGTCGAGATCGGCGTCGGCGCGCGGCTGGGGATGCGCAGCGACCGGCTCGACCCGAGCCGGCGCGGGCGAGGTCGAGGCCGTGGGCTTCGCGGCCGGCGGGGCAGCGGGAGGCGTGCCCCGCGACGACGTCGGCGCTCGCCGTGCGAGGGGTGGTACGGATTCGGTCCGTTCAACGACCCCAACGCTGACCACCGTCTCGGGCGACGCGGGGTCAGAAGGCGCGAGCGGCGCCACACCGCTCGGCCGGGGAGCCGCAGCGGCGGCCTCGACGGGCGGCATCGGTGCCGGCGTCAGGGCGGGCGCCACCGGGGTGACCGGTGGGCGCTGCGCCGATGCCACCCGCTCCTGCGCCGGCGCGGACCGGGTGCCCCGGGGCGCGACCACCGGCCGGACCCGGGCGATGGAAGGCGCGGGCGCCGGCGGCACGAACGCCGCGGTCACGGGCGCCTCCGGTGCCATGGTCGGCGGCGCGGCGCCAGGCGCCGGCTGAGTCGGCTCGCCCCGCGGAGGAACACGCGCTGCCCGCGGCGCGGGGATGGGCGACCCGACGGTCGGAGCCGCAAGCGTGGACGCCGGGACCTGATCTGCCGTCGCGGCGGGGGCCGTCGGCACCGCGGCTTGCGGCGTCGGCGGCTCGGAAGGCGGCGCCGGCTGAGCCGTCGTCGCAGCGGCCAAGGGCGCCGGCGGCGTGGTGCGCGCCACACTCGGCGGCGCCGCGATCACGGGGGCCGCCGGCGGCGCAGGCGTCGGCGCCTGGCTCGATGGCACGGGAGGGCCGAGGGGGGCCGTCGCCGGCGGCGCATCCGGCGGCGCGGGAGGCTCGGGCTCGGCGGACTCCGTCGCCGCCACGGGCCCTCGCGCGACCGGGGCCGGAGCCTCCGCCGACCCCGCGGGCGCACGCTCGACGGACGCCGCGGGTGCCGGCGGCCCGCCGGAGGCCACCTCGCTGTCCGGTGGTCGCGGCGGCACCGCCGGCTCCGAGGGCCGCGCGGCCGGGAAGGACTCGTCCTGCGCCGCGGCGGCCTCACGGGGCGCCGGCGGACGCGGAGCGACGGCCTCGGAGCGCGTCAGCGGAGGGGGCGCGGCGGGCTCCGCGTGCGCGGGCGGGCTCGCCGGTGGCGCGGAGGACTGCGCGGGCGCCGGCGCAGGAGGCGCGGACGACTCGCCCTGCACGGGAGCAGGCGCAGGAGGCACCCAGGACGCCACCGGCACCGGCGCAGGGGTCGGCGCGGGAGCCGAGGACCGCACGGGCAGCGCCGGAGCCGGCAGCGGGGGCTCCTCCGCCGCGGGCGCGGGAGCCGGGGTGGACTGCACCGGCGGGGGCGGCGTGGCGGCCTCTCGCGGCGCAGGCGGCGGCGCCGCAGCCGACTCCACCGGCGCACCCGGCGGCGCGACGGCCGACTCCACCGGCGCACCCGGCGGCGCCACGGGCGACTCCACCGGCGCACCCGGCGGCGCCACGGCCGACTCCACCGGCGCACCCGGCGGCGCCACGGCCGACTCCACCGGCGCACCCGGCGGCGCCACGGCCGACTCCACCGGCACACCCGGCGGCGCCACGGCCGACTCCACCGGCACACCCGGCGGCGCCACGGCCGACTCCACCGGCACACCCGGCGGCGCCGCGGCCACCGGCGCGGCCGGCGGCACTGCGGCGGGATGCACCCGCGGAGGCGGAGGCGGCGCTGGGGCGGGCTCCGCCGACCCAGGCGGCTGCACCGCGGCGGTCTCCACCGGCGCGGACGGAGGCGGAGGTGGTGGCGCGGTCGACCCCGCGGGCGCGGGCACCGGCCGCGGCGGCGTGGACGGCAGCACCAGCGCAGGCGCCGAAGCAGCGGCGGACTCCGGCGGGGCGGGCGGACGGACCGCCGGCGCGGGGACGGGCGCGGGCGCCTGCGGCTGGGATGGCGATGGGCTGGGCGGCTCGGCGGCCCCGGCCGCCATCGGGGGCGGTGCCGGGGGCTCCTCGCGTAGCGGCACCGACGGCTCGGGCGCGACGGCGTCCGGCGTCAGAGCAGTCGCGGGCGCTGCGCCCGACGACCGGTCGACATCGTGCGTCTCGGGGAGCTCCCGCGGAGCCGCGGGCGCCGGCGTCCGCGGCCCGGGCGCAACGGAGACGTCCGGCTCCTGTACCGGCGCGCTGGCCCCCGGCGCGGGCGGGCGCGCGCTGACCCGCACCGGGCCGGTCGGGGTCGACGGGCCACCGGCGCCCTCGATGATCCGGCTGCGGCGTGGTGCCGTCGGCTTCGGGGACGGGGCCCGCGGGAGCATGGGGAGACCCGACACGTCGATGCCGTGCGTCTTGGCGACGAGGTAGCGCCAGACCTCGTCGGAGATGTGGCTCGGGGGGCTCGAGATGACGGGCCCCTGCTCGGCCGGCGGCGCGGGGACCGGGATCGGCGGCAGAACGCCCGCGGGTCGATCGACCGGCGCCGAGGCCGCGTGATCGACCGGCGCCACGGTCATGGCGTCCTCCGGCGGAAGGTACGCCGCGACATCGCCCACGTCCGACGGCTGGCCGGGCACCTCGACCGGCGTCCCCGCGACAGCGGGCGCGGCGGCCGGCCTCGGCGCCGCTCGGCCCGTGACCTCCACCTCCGTCTCCGCCAGCGCCGCGGCCGCGGCCACCGCGGGACCGGGGGCGACCTGCACCGACGCCGGCAGCGTCGGAAGCGTCACCCCGGAGGGCGCCGTCGCGGGCAGCACCGGGGCCGCGAGACGCAGCGGGGCCCCCGCGCGCTTGGGGGTACGACGCAGCGCCGGCCCGGCGTAGCGGGCGACGGCGCGCTCGCGCGCGACCAGGCGGGCCAGCGCCCGCGGCGTGGCGCGCAGCCCGATCGGCACCCGGGCCGCGCGGTCCGGGTCGTCGGAGCTCATGCCTCGGCCGATCCGCCGGCTGCGCCGAGCAGCTGCCGACGATCGCGGTGCTCGAGGTCCAGGGCGGCGTCGAGCGACCAGGAGTACCGGCGGGCGAGCTCGGCCACCTCAGCGATCAGCTCGTGCTGGGGTGGCCTCGTCATCCCCCCAGGCCACCGTCCTCGAGCCCGGCGAGGTCGACCTCGAAGGCGACGGCGCACGACGGGCACGTGACCGTGCCGACCACCTCCTCGCTGGAGTTCACGCGCTCGTACAGGCGCTGGAGGTGGTCGAAGTCGATCGCATAGAGGTCCTGGATGAGGTCCGGCGTCACCTCCTGGATCTGCCCCAGGCGCGTGACCGTCCGCGCCAGGAGGAGCACGCTGAGGTACGCGCCGTTGGTGCGCACCGCGGCCTCCCGGAGCGGCTCGATCTCGTCCCGGGCGGTCGCCAGGCGCATGACGCCGTCGCGGTGGACCGTGCCCACCGCGTCCGCGTACCCCCGGGGGAGCGTGAACGGGACCTCGGTGCGCACGGCGCGGCTACTTCGTGCGCTCGATCTTCTCGACGTCGAACGTCGCGGCCACGTCGAGATGGCTGCCGTGCTCGACGCCGATCGTGTTGACGGTCAGGCCGGTGATGACGGCCTTCGTGAGCGTCCACGTCGCCACCGCTGTGTTGGCGGCGTTGAACAGCGTGAGGGTGCCGTCCTTCATCTGCGCGTCGATGCCCTTCCCGGCCACCTCGGCGATCCACTTGTCGAGGCCCAGGTCGGTCGTCGCGCCGGCCGAGCAGGTGATCGAGCCGTACTCGACTCCGCTCGCGGTGCGCTGCCGCAGCGGCTGACCCATCGCATCGGTCGTGTTGGAGGTGTGCAGCGGCACCGAGATGGAGACGCCCTGCACGTCCTTGAACTGGGCCTGGATGCCGTCGAACGTGAGGTCGAAGTACTTCGCGTCCAGTGGAGGCGGAGGAACTGACATGTGCTCTGGGACCTTTCTCTTGGTTGTTCAGGCTCGGCGGAGAGATCGGCGCGTCCGCTATTCCTCGCCCTCGTCACCGCCGTCGTCGTCGCCGCCGCCTTCGACGAACTGGCTGAGGCGGAAGATCACGAACTCGGCCGGCTTGACCGGACTGATGCCGATCTCGCAGACGACCTGCCCGGCGTCGATGACGTCGGGCGGGTTGGTCTCGGCGTCGCACTTGACGAAGAACGCCTGGTCGGGCGACGTGCCGAACAGGGCCCCCTGTCGCCAGATGTTCGTGAGGAATGCCGAGATGGACGCGCGCAGCTTCAGCCACAGCCGTTCGTCGTTGGGCTCGAACACCGACCACTGCGTCCCCTCCATGAGGGTCTGGGAGACGAAGTTGAACAGCCGCCGGACGGGGATGTAGCGCCACTCCGGGTCGCTGGACAGCGTGCGCGCTCCCCAGACGCGGATGCCCCGCCCGCTGAACGCGCGGATGCAGTTGACGCCGGTCCGGTTCAGCTCGCCCTGCTCGACGCTCGTGAGCTGGAACCCCAGAGCCGTCGCGCCCATGAGAACCTCGTTGGCGGGGGCCTTGTGGACGCCGCGCTCGTCGTCGGTGCGCGCCCACACCCCGGCGACGTGGCCGGACGGCGGCACCATGATCGGCCGCTTGGACAGCGGGTCGATGACCTCGACCCAGGGCCAGTACAGCGTCGCCATCTTCGAGTCGTAGCCGGCCTTGTCGCGCCGCCACTCCAGGATGTCCTGCGGGATCAGGTCCGGCGGCGGGTCGAGGATGCACATGCGGTCACCCAGCGCCTCGCAGTGGGAGATCATCTTCAGCTGGGCGTCGCGGAAGAAGACGTCGTCGCCGTTGAGCAGGCAGACCGCGTCGGGCATGCACACGATCGACACCTCGTCGATGGCCACGAGGCCGCCCATGCCCTGCCGGCGCGCCGAATCGCCCTCGAAGTCGCCGACCGAGAGGTCCGACGCGTCGGGCGCCGCGGCGGCCAGGGTGTACTTGCCGGTCGCCGGTGCGCGCTGGGCCTCGGGCAATGACGCGCCGGTCTCCTCGATCTTGATCAGCTTGGACGCGGCGTTGACCTTGGTGGCCAGGTTCGTGCGGCCCTTCTTGAGCGTCAGCCCGTCGTACTCCTCGTGCCTGTCGCCCGCGTCGACGACGATGCGGTAGGTCTTGTCGTCCTTGTTCTCGCCCGGGTCCTCCTCCTCCACGCTGACCGTCACCGGGTCGGTCACGCCGTCGGCGGCCACGGCACGGTAGGACTCCAGGCTCTTGTCGCCGGCGGCGGGCAGGGCGGCCTGCGGCGGCGGCGTCGTGCCGCCGTCGGCGCTGATGCGGATCACCCAGCACAGCGTGCCGCCGTTCTGGAAGAAGCCGTAGACCGAATGCGCGAGGTAGGCGCCCGTCATGAACGGCCCGTTGTCCGGGTTGTTGGGGTCGCTGAACATCCGCGCGAACTGGCTCCAGTTCGCGATCCGCATGGGCGTGTTGACCGGCCCGCCGGGGGCGAGGCCCACGAAGGCGGCCACCGACGTGCTGACGCCCTCGAGCGGCTTCTGCTTGGCGGGGATCTCCTCGACGTACACGCCGGGGGTCAGGTACGTCGTGGGCATCGCGCTCCTCTTCTCTGTACCGCGGGTGGACCAGGGGACGGACGGCTGTCCGCTGCCGCCACTCTGTTCGGCGCGCGCGACGGCGCACAGTGACGGCCGGGCAGCCGTTCGGGCAGAGTTCGCCCCGGGCCCGGCTCAGCCGCCGCCGGGGGCGCGGCCGGCTCCGGCCGCCGCGCCCAGCGTCACGTCGAGCAGATCGCCGGGCACGTCGACCTCGACGGTGGTCTCGCGCCCGTCGCCGGTACGCACCCTCACCTCATGGCGGCCCGGCGGGACCCGCGCGAGGCGGAAGCGCCCGTCGGGCCCGCTCACCGCCAGCCGCGCGAGCCCGGGCGCGGCCACCCACGCGTCGGCCACCGGCTCGCCGTCGGCGTCGCTGACCGTCCCGCCCACGTTGGCGAGCTCGGTGACGCCGGAGCGTCCGCCCCGCTCGGCGAGCATGGTGCGCATCGTCGTCGTGCGAACATCCGGCCCGCGCTGGACGACCTGGCCGCTCTCCACGGCCAGCGTGACGACGTAGTCCAGCGCCGGCTTGTAGTGCCCGCCGACCGAGTTCCAGAAGTCCGCCCGCCCCTCGGGCCGCTGCTCGCCCACCGTGGCGAGCACCGAGAAGCGCTGCGACCCGTTCTGGAGGCGCTCGCCCAGGTGGTCGTCCAGGATCGGATAGGCGTAGAGCACGCCGAGCACCTGCGACAGCAGCCGGTGCTCGTCGGTCACCGCCTTCGACCAGGCCGTGACCGCGAAGATGCAGTCCACGCGCAGCGACGGCGGTCGCTCGGTCGCCCCGCCGCGCGAGCGCCCGCCGGTGTCCGGACCGCTCTGGCCCGCCTTGGTCGAGCGGCGCAGGTCGCACAGGAACAGGTTCACGGTCGGGCGCGTGAGCTGGCCCGCCCACTCCCGCGTCGGCGTGTCGAAGGAGACGTCGACGTCGTCGAAGCCGTGGCGTTTGAGCTGCTCGAGCACCAGCCGTCGCAGGCCGTCGTCGAGGTCGGCGATCATCGTGTTGACGGGGACGTCGACCGTGGTTCCCATCAGGCCCGCCCTCCGGCGACCGGCGCACGCACGAGCCCGTGGAAGCGCTCGAAGTCGGCGGCCAGCGTGAGCCGCCCGAGCTTGGCGTACTCCATCGCGACGCCGCGCACGAGGTGCTCCATGCCGATCGCGGCGCCGTCCTCCGCTGCGAGCACCGCAGCGGCGATGGTGGCGTTGCGGATGCCGCCGCCGGACAGCTCGAAGCGCTCAGCCAGGAAGTCGAGCTCGATGTCGTCGCCGCGCGGCGCGTCGGCCGCCAGCAGGAGGTCCCACAGCCGCCGCCGGTGCTCGGCGGCCGGGAACGGGAACTCGACCACCGCGTCCAGGCGACGCAGGAACGCGTCGTCGATGTTGCCGCGCAGGTTCGTCGCGAGGATCACGGGCCCGTCGTGCTCCTCCATGCGCTGCAGCAGGTAGGCGGTCTCCAGGTTCGCGTAGCGGTCGTGGGCGTCCTGCACGTCGCTGCGCTTGCCGAAGACGGCGTCGGCCTCGTCGAAGAACAGCACGGCGTTGGCGCCCTGGGCGGCGGCGAACACGCGATCGAGGTTCTTCTCGGTCTCCCCCACCCACTTCGAGACGATCGTGGCCAGGTCGATGCGAAACAGCTCCAGCCCCAGATCGGCCGCCAGCACGCGCGCGGCCAGCGTCTTGCCGGTGCCCGAGTCGCCGGCGAACATGGCCACGAGCCCCTGGGCGCGACCCGCCCGGCGCCCCAGCCCCCAGTCCTCGAGCACGAGGTCGCGGTGGCGGATGAACGCGGTGAGCGATCGCAGCAGCGCCAGCGGGCGCTCGGGCAGCACGAGGTCCTCCCAGCCCAGGCTCGCGGGCATGACCGTGGCCAGCTCGCCCAGCCGCGAGGCCGACGCGGCGCGCGCCCCCAGCTCGACGTCGGCCGCGGCGAGCTGTGCCCGCCCCGCCGCCGCCGCCGCGGTGCTCGCCAGCGCCGCCCCCTCGACGATGCGCTCCAGCGGGAGGCGGTAGCCCGCGCTGACCTCGCGCGGGACGTCGGCGCCACCGAGCGCGGCCGACCAGGCCGCCGCGCGCTCGTCGGCGTCGGGCGCAGGGACCGCGACGGCGAGCACGCAGACCCGCTCGAGGACGGCCAGCTCGGGCGCGCCGCCCAGGCACAGGACCGGGCTCGCGATCGGGGCCAGGCGGTCGCCCAGCAGCACGCGGTCGGCCACCGTCAGGTCGGCGATGCGGTCCACGACGAGGACGCGCTGCTCCAGCGCGGCGGCGATCACCGCGTCGTGCGCGAGCTCGGCGTCGGCCAGATCGGCGGCCCCCACGCAGAGCAGGCCGCAACCGGTGGCGGCGGTCACCGCGAGCGCGGCGTCGGCGCCGTGCACCGCCACCGGCGGTCGGCCCGGGGTGCGCAGCAGGCCGGCGAGACGTGCCACCACGCCCTCCCGGCCGAAGGGCAGGTCGAGCGGATCGACCCGGCGCAGCCGCCCGCCGCGCGACGGGTCGTCGATCGTGGCGCCGACGAGAACCGCCGCCAGCCGGTCGGCGAGCACGACCGGGCGATCGGCCAGCGCGGTACCCACTGGAGCGGACACCAGCCGTACCGCGCCGAGCGCGCGCAGCCGCTCGCCCGGGCCGAGCGCGACCAGCACGTCGGTGACCGACACGCCGGGACCGCAGAGCAGCCGTCCCACGGCGCGCGGGGTCGCCGCGCCGCCGGCGGCGGCGGGGCCGAGCGTCGCCAGCGCGGCGCCAAGCTCGGGGGAGGCCTCGGGCAGCGCGATCGCCGCGAGCACCGCCCGTTCGA
This sequence comes from uncultured Solirubrobacterales bacterium, assembly GCA_963825515.1. Taxonomy (GTDB): domain Bacteria; phylum Actinomycetota; class Thermoleophilia; order Solirubrobacterales; family Solirubrobacteraceae; genus CADCVQ01. The sequence continues at coordinate 912,852 of CAWGTI010000001.1, forward strand.
GCTCGTCGAGCCCGAGTCGCTCGGCGGCGACCGCAAAGCGCCGCTCCAGCGACACCGCCTCCTCGCCACCCGCCCGCCGCAGGCTCAGGTCGTCCAGTGGTGCCGCGGCGTCGGCCAGCTCCCGCAGGCGCTCGGCCACCGCGGTGAGCGTCACGGGCGCGGGCCGCGTGTCGGCCGCCTCCATGCCCTCACCCCGCGGCGGCCCGTCCGGCCGCCTGCTCCACCGCGTCGCCGGGCATCGTCACCGCGAGCGGTCCGTGCGCCGGCGTCGCGGCCTGCTGGGCCGCATGCGCCAGCTCGTGGGCGAGGATGCCGGGCGTGCGGCCCTCGATGCCCGCCCCGAGCGCGACGTCGCCCCCGACGGTGACCGCGCGCGCCCCCACCGAGGCCGCGAGGGAGTGTGCCAGCGCGTCGTCGTGCACGCGGACGTGCGCCAAGCGCTTGCCGGTCTGTCGCTCCAGCCCCTCCCGCACGGGCTCGGACAGCGGCCGGCCACGCCCGCGCAGGGCCCGGGCCGCCGTCTCGACCTCGGGCCCGACGGCGGCAGGGGCGAACGTCGGCGCGACCACCGGCTGAGCAGGCTCGTGCACGGGGCTCGATCCCACCACGCCACGACCGCGCGCGCCAAGGGACGGACGGGCACACCATCGGGAACCGCTGCGCCGCGCGTGCGCCCGGACGGACATGGACGCCGGAGTGCCCACGCCGGAGAATGCGTCCATGCCGCCTGACCAGGACACGCCGGCGCCGACGGCCACGCGCGCCCCCGCCGTCGGCGCCCTGCCCCTGGCCGAGCATCGCATCGACCCGGTCGAGTGCTCGACGGCGGGCTTCGTGGGCTTCGCGCCGGCGGGCCCGCTGGACCGCGCCGTGCGCGTCGAGTCCTTCGAGGAGTTCGCGGGCGCGTTCACCGACCCGGCCCGCAAGCGCGCCGGGCCGTTCCTGCTGGGGGCGATGCTGGCCCACGCCGTGCGCGGGTTCTTCCGCAACGGCGGGCAGGCGTGCTGGGTGGCCCGCGCCGACGGGGAGCCGGGCGCCGCCGCCCTCGCCGGGCACCTCGGCGAGAGTGGTACCGCGGACGCGGGCCTGCGCCTGCTCGCCGGGCTCGACGAGGTCAGCGCCGTCGGGGCGCCCGACGCCCACGGCCTCACGGCCGGCGGCGAGGCCGCGGCCCGCGTGCAACGCGCGCTCGTGACCGCGTGCGAGGGCGTGCTGGGGCGCACGGCTCTGCTCGACCCGCCGCCCGGCCTCACTCCCGGCGGCGCGCTGACGTGGCGCGGCCAGCTGCGGATCGACAGCCCGGCGGCCGCCGCCTACTTCCCGTGGCTGGAGGTCGCCGACCCTGCGACCGGCGCCTCCACGTTCGTACCGCCGTGCGGCCACGCCGCGGGTCTGTGGGCGCGAGTGGACAGCACCGCCGGCCCGCACCGCGCCCCGACCGCGGAGGCGCTGCTGGCAGCCGACGGCACGGCCACGCGCGTGGACAGCGCCGAGCAGCACCAGCTCAACCGCGCCGGCGTGAACTGCCTGCGCGCATGGCCGGGGCCGGAGCCCCGGGTGTGGGGGGCCTGCACGCTGTCCGGCGACCCCGCGCTGCGCTACCTGCATCGTCAGCGGACGGTCGGACACCTCACGGCGTCGATCGCCGCCGGCACGCGGTGGGCGGCGGGCCAGCCCAACGACGAGCGGCTGCGAGGGCGGCTCACGGCGACCGTCACGGCCTTCCTCACCGGGTGGTGGCGCCGGGGCGCGCTGCAGGGGGACACGCCGGCGCAGGCGTTCTTCGTGCGCTGCGACGCGACGCTCAACGACGCCGCGGTCCTCGCGCCCGGGGACCTGGTGATCGAGATCGGCCTGGCCGTCGGCCGGCGCTCGGACTTCCGGGTCCTACGCATCATCCAGCGAGCGGGAGCTCCCGCGTCCGACTAGGCTCAGGTCGCCGTGGACAGGGGGCGCCTACGGGAGCGGGAGAGCACGCTGGCGGCGATCACCGCCGTCGTGGACGGGGCGCGCCGTGGGCGGGGCGGCGCGGCGTTCGTCGTCGGCCATCCGGGCCTGGGCAAGACCGCCGTGCTCGAGTACGCCTGCGAGCAGGTGGACGGGCGCATGGAGCTCGGCCGCGGGCGCGGCGATGCGATGGAGGAGGTCGTGGCGTTCGGGCTCATCGATCAGCTGGCCGGGCCGCTCGGCCAGGCGGAGCGTCCCGAGCCGGCACCGGTCGTGGAGCCCTCGGCCCCGTACCACCGCGTCCTGCGCTGGCTGGAGGCGCGCGCCGATCGCCCGCTGCTGCTGGCGTTGGACGACCTTCAGTGGGGCGACGCCGACTCCCTGGCCCTCATCGCGTTCCTCGTCCGGCGGCTCGACCGCCTGCCCGTCGCGCTGATCGCGACGCTGCGCCCCTGGCCGCCGCGCGCCGAGGAGCTCTGCCGCGGGCTGCAGGAGGCGGGCCACGCCACGCTCGAGCGCCTGGCACCGCTGAGCCGCGCGTCGGCCACCGACCTGCTGGCGGAGCGGGCGGGCGTCCCGGTGTCCGACGTCGTCTCCGCGCGCACCTGGGAGCTCTGCCAGGGCAACCCGCTGCTGATCGAGCAGGTCGCGCTCGCGCTGCGCCGCGGCGAGGGCCTGCCCGCGGCCACCGCGGGGGTTCCGGCGCTCGCCGAGCACCTGCTGCTGGCTCGCTTCGCCGGGCTCGACGAGCCGGGGCTGCGCTGCGCGCGGGCGGCCAGCGTGCTGGGCACGACCTTCCGGCCCGAGGTCGCCGCCGAGATCGCCGACCTCCCGGAGACCACCATCGATGCCATTTTCGACGCCCTGTTTCGCAGCGGCCTCGTGGTGGAGATCGGCCACGGCGAGGTGCGCTTCGCCCACCCCCTCTTCGCCCAGGCCCTGCAGGACGACCTCGCTCCGCCGGTCCGCCGCCGGCTGCATGCGCGCGCCTTCACGTCCCTGGTGGCCCGCGGCCTGGACCGCGAGGCCGCCGAGCACGCGGTCCGCGCCGACCTGGTCGGCGACCAGACCGCCATCGACGTGCTCGAGCGTGTGGGCCGCGCGGCGCTGGCGATCGGAGCGGTCGCCACCGCCGCCCGACACGTCGAGGCGGCGGTCCGCCTGCGCGCCGACCAGGTGCCCGCCGAGCTGCTGCTGCTGCTCTGCGAGGCGCTCCCCGCCAGCGGCCGGATGGAGGACGCCGCCGCGGCGTGCCGGCGGCTGCTCGCCGAGCCCGATCTGCCCTGGAGCGACCGGATCGAGGTGTTGCGCATGCTGGGGCGCACCCTGTACCTCACGGGAGCGCCGGATCACGGCGAGCGCGTGCTCGAGGAGGCGGTCGCGGTGGCCTGCGAGCACGAGCCCGCCCGCGCTGTCCAGCCGCTGCTCGACCAGTCGCTCAGCGCATGGCTCGCCGCGGGACCGGCGCGGGCGCTGCCGCTCGCCATCCGTGCTCGCGAGCTCGCCCAGGAAGCCGACGCGGAGCTGCGTGAGCGAGCAGAGGCGACCTGGGGACACCTGGCGCTCGAGGCCGGCGACGCGTCCGGGCTCGCCGCGACGGAGCCGATCCGCAGGCGCCTTGCCCGCGGCGATGATGCGCAGCGGCTGCTCGATCCCGGCGAGTTGACCTGGCCCTGGGCGAGCGCCTACCAGTACGCGATGAACGCCAACTACGCCGAGGACCTCGAGGAGTCCGAGGCGACGTTCACGCGCGCCCGCGACGTCGTGGAGCGGGCGGGCGCGGCCAGCGCCATGGCGAACGTGGCCATCCACATGGGCAACATCGCTCTCCGGCGCGGCCGCCTCGAGGCGGCCCTGGGCGAGGCGACCCGCGCGAAGGAGTTCTCCGAGCTGACGCCCGGGGTCGTGGCCTACGCCGATCTCGCCCGCGCCGAGGCGCTGCTGTGGATGGGCCGTGCGGAGGAGAGCGAGCGGTTCTGCTCGCTGGCACAGGCCAGCGCACCGCATCAGTGGTTCTCCCGGCTGTGGCTCGCCCACGTGCGCGGCGCCCACCTGCTGTGGCAGGGGGACGCGGGCGCCTCGGCCATGTTCCTGCTGGCCGAAGAGCTCACGCGGTCGGTGGGCATCCGCGAGCCGTGTCACATGCATTGGCAGGGTCACGCGATCGCCGCGCATCTCGCCGCCGGGCGTCAGCCGGACGCCGAGCGCGTGGTCGACTGGCTCGAGGACTGCGCCCGCGCGCTGCCGTGCCGCTGGCCGCGGATCGCCGCCGCCGCCGGGCGGGCCGAGCTCGCGTGGCGCTCCGGCGACGACGATGAGGCCGACCGCCAATTCCGCTCGGCGCTGGCGCTCCACGGGGAGGTCGACCTGCCGCTGCTGCGCGTGGAGTGTCTGCTGGCCTATGGCGGATTCCTGCGCCGGCGCGGGCACCCGGCCGAGGGCCGGCCGCCGATCGCCGAGGCGCTGCGCCTGGCGGACGCGGCCGGAGCGGCGGGCCTTGCCGAGACGGCGCGCCGCGAGCTGGCCCAGTCCGGCGGGCGGCGTCGCCGCGGCCGCGAGACGCGCAGCCAGCTCACATCGGCCGAGACGCGCGTCGCCGACCTCGCCGCGCAGGGCCACAGCAACGCGGAGATCGCGCGCGGGCTGCATCTCTCCGTCAACACGGTGGAGACCCACTTGAAGCACATCTACGCCAAGCTGGGCATCAGATCGCGGCGGCAGCTGATGCTGGACCGCGAGCACTAACAATCACCGGGATCGGGGGCGCTGGCGCCGGCGGCGGGCGGCAGGCTGCATCGCCATGGTCGACGGCCCGCCGCTTCCGCCGTGCCTCGTGATGCGCCTCGTGCTCGACTCGGGGGAGCCGCTGACCGGCACCGTCGCGCTCGAGGGAGACCAGGCGGGGGAGACGCCGTTCTGCGGGTGGATCGAGCTGATGTCGGCGATCGCCACCGCGCGGACCGCCCGGGCGACGCGGCCCTAAGGTTCACCGGTTTCCGGGATGCTGCGCACCACCAAAGCGCGTTACACCGTCACACCTGCCGGCTGGCTCGGGTGGCAGCGGGAGCAAAGCGCCCGGGACGCCCGGACGTGCGCATGGGGACGAGGAGGCGCATTGACGTGACCGTGACGATGACTGCGGCGACCGACGTGCTGGTCCTGGACGGCCACGCAGTGTTCCGCGAGGGACTCGTAGCCTGCCTGGACGGGTTCGAGGGAATCGGCCGGGTCGAGGCGGTGGCGACGGTCCCGGAGGCATGGGCGCACCCGGCCGTGGGCGAGGCCGACGTCGTACTCGTCGACGCGGCCGTGGACGGCGCGGCGGACTTCGTGGCCGGGCTGCTGGACTTCACCGACACGCGCGTGGTCGCGCTGGCGGGCCATGCCCAGACCGACCGCCTGACGGCCATGGTCGACGCCGGCGCGGTCGCGGCCCTGGCGCGCGAGGACCTGACCGCCGAGCGCCTCGGCCTCAGCGTGCGCGCGGTGGCCGCGGGAGCCACCACCATGCTGTCCACCTTCCCCCGGGTCGCGGTCGCGACCCCCGTCCGCGGCCCGGAGCTCAACGACCGGGAGCAACGCGTGCTGGCGCTGGTCGCGGACGGGCTGCCGACGCGCGAGATCGGCGAAGAGCTGCACTACAGCGAGCGAACGGTCAAGAAGGTGCTGGGCGACGTCGTCGTCAAGCTCGGGGCGCGGAGCCGGTCGCAGGCGATCGCCCGCGCCGTGCGCCAGGGCATCATCTAGTCCACCAGTCAAGTCAGGCCAGCAGCAGCCCCATCCGCCCGATCGCGGCGAGCGCGCGATCGATGCCCTCCTCCAGCGCCCGCGTGCTGTCGGCGTCCATGCCGCCGGCGCGGGCGAGGTCCTCCACGAGCGTGGCGCGGTCGCGCGTCCCGTCCAGGAGCAGCAGCAGAGCGCGACCCAGGTCCTCGTTGAACGACACGCCGTCGTGGCGCAGCGTGGTGACGTTCGGGCTGCCGGTCGCCTGCACGCGCGCCAGCGGGCTGGCCAGCGGGCGCTCGCGCGGGTCCGCCGTCCAGGCCGGCCGGAGCCGGTGGACGGTCGCGGCCTTCCCGGTCACCAGGCGCAGCACGGCGGCCGCGGCCACGGGCGGCTCCACGCCGGCTTGCGCGGCGATCTCGGCCATGGGCGCAGGGCGAAGCTCGAGCGCGTCGAGCAGGCGCCGCTCGAGCGCACCGCCGGGCGTGTCGTCGGGCGGGCGCACGGGCTGCGCGGCCAGCAGGTCCAGCGCACGGGCCGGATCGGGCTCGCCGGCGGGGGCGACTCCGGCGTGCACGAACAGCGAAGCCTTGAAGTTCACGCCCTGCACGTCGTCGAAGAGCTGCTGGCGCGCGACCCGATCGGGTCCGGCGGCGGTGCGCAGGCGCTCGGCGCCCTCGGCGTCCAGGCGCCAGGGCCACCAGCCGTTGGGCTGTGCCTCGCCGAGCCACTCCAGCTCGGCTCCCGCCATGGCGGCAGCGACGTCCTCCAGCGCGAACGCCGTCGCGTTCGGGTCGAGGACGTCGTGGAAGATCATGAAGTCCGGGCGGGCCTCCCAGCGCCGCTTCTCGGCCGCCAGCAGCTGGCCGAAGACATCCTCTGCGCCGCCGTCGCGCAGCGCGAGCGCGAGCGCGACGCTCTCCCGCGCGGCCGCGACCTTCTCCCGCGGGTCGGCGCCGTCGCGGGCACGGCGGCTGGCGAGCCCGCGCGCCGGCGCGAGCAGGAGATGGCCGGGCAGCGCGAGGTAGGAGACGTACGCCACGCCGCGGGGAGCGAGCACGCGCGCCACCGTCGCCGGCAGGAGTGCGCGCAGGTCGGCGCCGACCCAGGACCAGACGCCGTGCACGAACACCGCGTCGAAGACCCCGAGCGTGTCCGGCAGGTCCGCGAGATCGCCGTGCAGGAGCTCGACGTCGAGGCCGGCGGCCCGCGCGAGCGCCCGACCGCGCTCGATGGCCGCGGCGCTCCCGTCCACTCCGACGCACCGCGCGCCCGGCATGGCCTGAGCGATCGCCAACAGGTTCGTCGCGTCCCCGCAGCCGAGGTCGAGCACCCGCCAGCCGGCGGGATCGGGGAGGTCGAGTCCGGCCAGGTGCGCGACGACCGCGAGCGCGTCCGGCCGGCAGTCGGCATAGGGGAGCGAGACGTAGGGCACCTCGTCGTAGCGCTGCGCGGTCCCCACGGCGCGATCGTACGGCCCGGGGGTGCCATCCGGGCAGCGGACGGCACTCACGCGCGTCAGTCCTCCTCCGGGCAGCGCGAAGGCGAGCGCGCGCCGGGCGCCAGGCACAGCTGCTCGCCGCGCGGCAGGGCCGTACGGCGCATGGTCAGGCGCACCGCGCGGCCGATGTAGCCCTCCGCCTTGATGTGGATCTCGACCTTGGTGCCCACGGGCAGGCGCCGGCGGCGGAACAGCGAGGCGAGCTGGACCTCGCGGCTCCCCGCGCGGGGGCCCACGGTGCGCGTGGTGAACGGGCAGCGCCGCCGGAAGCGCACCGTCGCCCGGCAGCTCACGGTGACCCGCGTGCCGGCGGGAAGGCGCGTGGCCGTGAGCCGGCCGATCATCGTGCCCGAGCGCAGCACCGAGAAGCTCGTGCGCAGCGGCGCCTCGAGGATGGGCAGCGGCCGGTCGGCGCCGCTGCAGTCCTCGTCCAGCCCGTTGCCGGCGACGTCGGCCGCGCCCGGCCGGATGTCCGGGTTGCGGTCGTCGCAGTCGATGCCCTCCACGACGCCGTCGCCGTCGCGGTCGGCGGGGCCGGTGATGTCCAGACGGCGCGAGAACTCGCAGCCGCCGACCCGGTCCAGGCCGTCCTGCTCGGCCTCGTCGTCGTTGCCGTCGCCGCACTCGACGACGTCCGCGAAGCCGTCGAAGGCCAGCAGCCGGTCGTTGTCGGCGTCGCCGGCCATGGTGTCGTTGCCCGCGCCGCCGGCCACGATGTCGCGCCCGCCGCCCCCGGAGAGCTCGTCGGGGCCGCCGAGCCCGACCAGCGTGTCGGCGCCCTCGCCGCCGGTCAGCCGGTTCTGGCCGTCGTCGCCGGTGAGCGTGTCGTCGCCGCTGCCGCCGATCACGTCCTCGATCGAGTCCAGCACGTCGCTCTCGCCGGAGGCACCGTCGTTGGCCACGCCGTCCAGCGCGACCGACACCGGCGCGGAGCGCTCGTCGTACGTGACGGCGTCGCGGCCGGAGCCGCCCTCCAGCGTGTCTGCCCCGGCGTTGCCGCGCAGCATGTCGTCGCCGGGCCCCGTCTTGATCGTGTCCGCGCCGTCGCCACCGCTGACCGTGTCGTTGCCGCCGGCCGTCAGGTCCGTGGTCACCGTGTCGTCGCCCGGACCCGCGTCGACGGTCGCGGCACCGGACCCGGTGTCGATGTGGTCGTCCCCGCCGCCCGCCAGGACGACGTCCGTGCCGCCCTGCATCGTGAAGCGCTCGGCGCCGCCGCCGCCCACCGCGACGTCGTCGCCCGCGGTTCCCACGCCCCGCTCCACCGCGGTCAGCGCGTCGCGCTGCGCGGCGTCCACGTTGGCCGGTCCGCCGCGGCCGGCGGCGAAGTCGATGACCACCGGGGTGCCGGCCGGGAGCTCGTCCCACGTGACCGTGTCCTGCCCAGGGCCCCCGTCGAGCTGGTCGGTCCCGCCGCGCCCGCGCAGCGTGTCGTCGCCCAGGCCGCCGCGCAGGACGTCGGCGCCGTCGTTGGGATCGGCGCCCGGGTCGATGCCGACGAGCGTGTCGGGACCGTCGCTGCCCTCGACGTCCTCGACGTCGATCAGCGACGCGGTCGTCGCGGCGTTGACGCGGACGTCGTCGTGGGTGGCCAGCGTCAGCGTCAGGCCGGTCGCGGTCAGACCGCTCGACGGGCCGTCGTAGCTCACGCGATCGATTCCCGGCCCGCCCTCGACGCGCTGCGTCGTGGTGCGCGGGCGCAGGAGGTCGTTGCCGCCGTCTCCCTGCAGGAGCCCCATTCCCGTCAGCGAGTCGTTGCCCTCGCCGCCGGACAGGGTGAGCGTCGAGCCGGTGGCGTCGATGAGGTCGTCGCCGCCCGCCGGCGCGATCGTCCCCGTCGCGCCGGGAGTCACGAACGTGTAGCGGTCGTCGCTCGTGTCGGTCCCCACCACGTCGGTGATGCTCCCGATGGTCCCGGTCACCGTCACCTCGTCGGCGCCGCGGTCGGTGGTGAGCCCCAGGACGCCGATGATGGAGCCCAGCACGGTCAAGCGGTCGGTGTCGGGGCCGCCGTTGAGCCGCAGGTTGCCCGTCTGGACGCCGATTGCGGTCGCCTCCAGGACCGGCGCGTCCACGTCGATCCGGGTCCCGACCCGGGAGGCCAGGCAGTCGGTCGCGTCGGGCACGCCGCCGGGCGCACAGCCCGCCGGCAGCAGGCCCGTGGCCGCGGGCTGCAGGCGCAGGCCGCCGAGACCGAGCCCGGTCATCTGCACGTTGATCGTGGACCCGCCCAGGGCGGGGCGCACGAGGAGCTCACCGGCCGTGCCCGCGGTGAGCGTGTACGGGGGCGCGACGGCCGCCGCCGGGCCGGCCGCGGCCAGCGGCGCCGCGGTCGCCAGCAGCGCCACGAGCGAAACGAGCAGGCGGCGGCGCATCAGCACGCCACCGCCGTGCTCTGGCCGGGGGGCAGGCACCGCAGCTCGCGCGCCGGGTTGCCGCGGGCGCGCACCCGGAAGGTCGCCATGCGCCCGACCGTCGCGGGCGCGACGACCTTGATCTCGACGACGGCTCCGGTCGCCAGCGGGCGGTCGCCGAACCAGCCGCGCAGCGAGAGCGTGGGCCGCGCGGCGGCACTCGCGCGCCGGCGCACGGTGAACGGGCAGCGCGGCGCCCCGCGCCGGGCGCGAACGCGGCAGCGCACCTCGATGGCCGCCTGCGCGGGAACGTCGCGCAGCATCATCCGCCGCACCCGGACGCCGCGCCGGGTGCGCGTGAAGCTGGCGTCGACCCGGGTGCCGAGCCGGGGGAACGGCGCGTCGGCGCCGTCGCAGTCCTCGTCGCGCCCGTCCCCGGGGACGTCGGGCGCCCCGGGCCGGAAGACCGGGTCGGCGTCGTTGCAGTCCTCCGCCGCGATGACGCCGTCGGCGTCGCGGTCGCGCGGCGCCGACGACTCCTCGGCGCGCGGATCGGATTGGGGCTGCGAGGCGGACGGGATCGTGGACCGCTCGCAGGCGTCGAGGGTGTCGCTCGCGTCGTGGACGGCGCTGTCGTTGCCCGCGCCGCAGGACACCTGCTCGGCCAGCGAGTCGAACGCGTCGAGGGCGTCGTCGCCGTCCTCGCCGAAGAGGTCGTCCACCGCCGCGCCGCCGGTGAGGGTGTCGGCCCCGTCGCCGCCGTGCAGCTCATCGTCGCCGGGACCCCCGCCCAGCACGTCGTCGCCGCCCTGACCTGACAGCTCGTCGGCGCCGTCGCCGCCCTCGATCCGGTCGGCCCCCGCGCCGCCCTCCAGGCCGTCGTCCGTGCCGCCGCCCACGAGCAGGTCCGGGCCGAAGCCGCCGCGCGCGCGCTCGATCGAGGTCAGCGCGTCGGCCTCGTTCACCGCGCCGTCGTTGGCCACGCCGTCCAACGTCACGGTGACCGGGGTGGCGGCGTTGCGGTCGGCGTAGGAGGCGAGGTCCGTCTCCGAGCCGCCGTCGAGGTCGTCGTCGCCGCCGGCGCCGGTGAGCTCGTCGGCGCCGCCGCGGCCCTCGAGCCGGTTGGCGCCCTGGTTGCCCGTCAGCAGGTCGGGCCCGGAGCCGCCGATGACGTCCTCCGTGCTGAGCACGTTGTCGTTCTCCCCGGCGAGGCCGTCGTTGGCGGCGCCGTCGAGCGTGACGGTCACGGCCGCCGTGGCGAGCTCGTAGGAGGCGACGTCGCGGTTCAGCCCGCCGGCCAGCACGTCGGCGCCCGGGCCGCCCACGAGCGTGTCGGCGTCGTCGGCGCCGTCGAGCACGTCGTCGCCCTCGTCGCCGAACAGGTCGTCGTCGTCGTCGCGGCCGTCGAGGCTGTCGTTGCCCGCCCCGCCGAACAGGTCGTCCTCGTCGTCGTCGCCGACCAGGCGGTCGTTCTCCCCCAGCCCGGTCAGCACGTCGTCCCCGTCGCCGCCGCTCAGCGTGTTGGCGAGATCGCTCCCCGTGATCCGGTCGTTGCCCGCGCTGCCGACGGCGTGCTCGAAGCCGGTCGCGGTCTCGCCGGCGTCGCCGTCCGGGCCGCCGGCGCCGGTACCCAGGTTCACGGTCACGCTGCGGTCCGACGTCTCGGAGGCGTAGGAGGCCGTGTCGCCGCCCTCCCCGCCGATCAGCGTGTCGCTGCCACCCGCGCCGGAGACCGTGTCGTTGCCCTTCGCCCCGTCGAGCGTGTCGGCGCCGGGACCGCCGACGAGCGTGTCGCCGCCGTCGCCGCCGACGAGCTTCTCCACGTTCGTGAACGTGTCGCCCTCGCCGGACGCGCCGCCGCCCGCCGGGGCGGCGAGCGACGCCGTCACGGCGGGTGGGTTCATGCCGGTGCGGTCCGCGTAGCTGACGGTGTCCGCACTGCCGTCGCCGCCGTCGAGCGTGTCGTTGCCGCCCTTGCCGATCAGGGTGTCGTTGCCGCCCGCGCCCTGGAGGATGTCGCCGCCGTCCGTGCCGGTCAGGAGGTCGTTGCCCCCACCGCCGCGGAAGATCTCGATGCCGGCAACGGTGTCGTCCTCGCCCGGCTCGCCGACGATCGTGGGCGGGGTGATGGTCACCGGGGTGGTGCGGTCCTCGTAGGAGAGCACGTCGGCGCTGCCGGGCCCGCCGTCCTGCATGTCGTCGCCCAGCCCCCCGTCGAGCGTGTCGGCGTTGCCGTCCTCGCCGAAGAGCATGTCGTCGCCCCCGCGGCCCAGCAGCGTGTCGTCGCCGCCGCCGCCCTTCAGCACGTCGGCCGCGTCCGTCCCCGCGATCCTGTCGGGCCCCGATCCCACCAAGAGGCTCTCGAAGGTCTGCAGCGACTGCGCCACGGTGGCGGTGCGCGGGGAGAGGACCATCGCCGTCATGAGGTCGACGTCCACGCCGGCGGTGACGTCGGTGTAGTCGACGGTGTCGCTGCCGTCCTCGCCCCACGCGGAGCCGGCTCCGGTGCCCGGTTTCAGCACGTCGTCGTCGTCGCCGCCGCGCAATGTGTCGCTGCCCGCCGCCCCGGTGAGCGTGTCCGCGCCGCCGAGTCCTCGCAGGGTGTCGTCGTTGGGCCCGCCGGTCAGCGTGTCGCCGAGCGAGCTGCCCTCGACCACCTGGATGAGCGACAGCGTCTGGCTCGGCGACAGCGTGGGCGACTGCGCGAGGTTGGTCCCCAGGTTGACCGTGACCCCGGCGGTGGCGTCGGAGTAGCTGACCGTGTTCGTACCGGTGCCGCCGTTGACCATGCCGGTGCCGGTGCCGGGCCGCAGCGTGTCGTCGTCCTCGCTGCCGAACAGGTCGTCGTTGCCGGGCCCGCCGGACAGCGTGTCGCCCCCGGTGTGGCCGGTGATCGTGTCGTTGCCCTCGCCGCCGGTCACCCCGTCCGCGCCCCCCTGCCCGAGGAGCATGTCGTCGCCGTCGTCCCCGATGACGATGTCGTTGTCGGCGCCGCCATCGATCTGGTCGTTGCCGGCGTCCCCGTCGAGGATGTCCAGCCCGGCCTCGCCGAAGATGAAGTCGCCCCCGCCGCCGCCGAACATGATGTCCCCGCCGGCCGCGCCGCGGAACGTCTCCACCGCAGTCGAGCCGACGAACGTGTCCACTCCGTCGCCGCCGGAGACGGACGTGAAGCTCATGAGCGTCTGCGTGCTCCCGGTCGGGCCAGAGGGCACCGTGGCGGCGCCGATGGTGCCGACCAAGACCACGGTGACGCCGGTGTCGACGTCCTCGTAGCTGAGCGTGTTGGTGTCCGCGCCGCCGTCGGCCGAGCCGGTCCCCAGGCCGGGCAGGATCGTGTCGTTCCCGCCCTCCCCCTGGAGCGTGTCGTTGCCCGCCCCGCCGGTGAGGCGATCGCCGTCGTCGCCACCCATGACCGTGTCGTCGCCCGCGCCGCCGTCGATCGTGTCGCCGCCGGTGCCGCCCGTGATCATGTCGTCCTCGCTCCCGGCGTCGACGATGTCCGCGCCCGTCCCGGCCGTGATCATGTCCGTGCCCGCGCCACCATCGAGCAGCGGGTCGCTGCCGGGGCCCCCGTCGATCTCATCGCCCCCGTCGCCGCCGCGGATCGTGTCCGCGCCGTCGTTGCCGCGCAGGTCGTCGGTCGTGGGGCCGCCCGTGAGATCGTCGGGACCCTGCCCGCCCTCGACGATCTCCAGGTTCGCCAGCGTCTGCTCGTCGGACGCGGGCGCCGTCTTCGGCGCGCGGGCGCGCAGGGTCTGCAGGTTCACCGAGGCGCCCTCGGTGACGCCCGCGTAGCTGACGACGTCCGCGCCGCCGCCGCCGCCGTCCACCAGCCCGCCGCCCGTCCCCGGCGTGAGGATGTCCGTGTCGAGCCCACCACGGAGGTCGTCGGCGCCGGCTCCGCCGAAGAGCTCGTCGTCGCCGTCGCCGCCGGTCAGCGTGTCGTCGGCGGAACCGCCGCGGAGCTCGTCCTCCGCACCGTTGCCGGTCAGGGTCGTGTCGGTCGGTCCGCCGGTGAGGACGTCGTCGCCGGCGCCCCCCGTGACCTCGTCGAACTCGGAGACGGTCTGGGTGTCGGTTCCGGACGTCGGGACCCGGGCCACGCCGGTCGTCAGGTTCGCGGTCACGCCGCCGGCGAGCTCCGAGTAGGTCAGCTCGTCCGTTCCGGACGAGCCGCCCGTGGCTTCCCCGGGCCCGGTCCCCGGCCTCACCTCGTCGTCCCCGGCTCCCCCGTCGATCGCGTCGTCGCCGTCGCCGCCGAGGAGCGTGTCGTCGTTGTCGCCGCCGTTGATCGTGTCGTCCTCGAGGCCGCCGTTGAGGATGTCGTTGCCGCCATTGCCCACGAGCTCGTCGTCGCCGTCGAAGCCCAGGAACTCCTCCGCGCCCGACGAGCCGTTCACCCGGTCGTTCCCCGACGTCCCCGCGATGCGCTCGACGCCGATCAGGTCCAGCGCGAAGGCGAGCACGCCGACGCCCGCCTTGCCGGTGCCCGGGGACGTGAAGTTGATCGTGGCGCCGCCCGTCGCGGTGGGGACGAAGAAGCCCGAGAGCGTGTCCTGCTCGGCGCCGCCGTCGTAGCGGCCCTGCATGAAGGAGACGACGAGCGAGTCGGCCCCCCGGCCCAGCGAGACGTCATAGGGGTCGTAGTCGGAGCTCATGAGCTGCACGACGTCGTTGCCGCTGCCCGTCCCCGGCGGCTCGGTGACCATCACGTTGCCGCCGGTGCCGATCGCGGTGAAGAGGTCGAAGCCGTCGCCGAGGTCGACCGCCGCGTCGATCGTGCGCGTGTCGCTGCCGTACGTCACGGTGCTTCCCGCCCCGTCGGCGATGATGACCACGAGCGTCAGCCCCGGACAGGCCGTCGACATGATCGGCACCCCCGGCGCCGCCGCGTCGACGACGACCACGCCGCCGCCCCCCGCTGCCGTGGTCATGACGATGTAGTGGGTGGGGCCGGTCAGGGTGACGATCGCGGTGGTGGGGGACCCCGCGCCGCACGGCGTGAGGGTCACGTCCGCGCGCGCGGCGCCGGGCGCCAGCGCGAGCGTCAGCAGGGCGAGCGCGAGCGCCGCCGTCGCCACCGGCGCGCGCCGACCGGTCATCCCCCCACCCCCGCGTCGAAGCGCGGCTCGGCCCGCCCGGCGGGCGGAGGCGCGCCGGCGCCGGCGTCGAAGCCCGGCTCGGCTCCCCCGCGCCGATGCGCGTCCCGCCGTGCGCCGCCGTTCGCCGCCGGCCGCGACGCCGACGCCGACGCCGGCTCCACGCCGATCCCCAACGCGCCGTCGTAGCCCACGTGCAGGTGGTCCTCGTGGTCGCCGTCGGTGAAGTACGCCGACCCGCCGATCTCCCAGGGGGTGCCGATCTCGGTCGGGCGCAGCTCGGGGCGCAGCCGCCCCAGCGCCAGCGCGAGGTCGCGCGCCGCGTCGTTGCGGGCGTCGACCGGCCGGCCGGCGACCCGGCCGATGTCCACCGCCTGGCCGAACGAGTGGTTGGAGATCGACCCGCCGCGGGTGTAGAGCGAGTGGCCGCTGCGCAGGACGGAGACCGAGATCGACTCGCGCGCCGCGGCGGCCAGCAGCAGCGCCGACAGGCGGGGATCGATGCGCCCCGCGAGCAGGTCGCCGCGTGCCCGGGGACTGAGATCGATGCGCTCGTCGGCCACGACGCGGCGGGCCAGTGCCAGGGCCGGGCCGCTGCGCCGGCTCGGCGCGGCGTCCAGCGGCTCGGCCGGCGGCGGCCCGGCGAGGTCCAGCAGGCCCACCGCGCCGACCGGCGCGCCGAGCAGCGCCCGAGCCTCGTCCAGCCGGGCCTGGTAGCGGTCGCGGTACGCGGCTGCGGGGCGCTCCACGTCCGCGATCCACTGCCCCCACGTGGACGGGTCCTCGCCGTAGGCGGCGTCGCCGCCCTGGCGGCGGGTGTCACGGACGAGCGTGGCGAGGTCGACGAACCAGCGCAGCTGGAGCTCCGGGCGGGTCGGGTAGCCGGCGTAGCGCCCGCCGTCCCAGATCCCGGTGCGCATCTGGAAGTACCCGACGCTGTCGCGGTCGCCGTAGGGCAGGTTGCGCAGGCCCGACTCGACGAGCGCCGCCATGACCGGCAGCTCGCCCGGCAGGCCGGCGGCGCGCGCCGCGCTCGCCATCCATTGGGCGACGACCGCCCGGCCGGCGCCGTCGCCGGGGCCGGCGCCGGGGGCCGCCTCCCCCACCGCGGCCGCGAGATCTGCCTGTCCGGCGGACGACGCCGGCGCGCGATCGGCCGTCGCCGCGGCATCGCCGCTCTGCGCATCCGGGCCATCGGGCTCGGTCTCGGGCTCGGGGTCGGGCACCCACAGCGGCTCGCGAGCCTCCGCGCCCGAGCCCGGTGCCGCGTCCGCCGGCGGGGCGGCGGGCTCCTGCGCGGGCGCTCCCGCCGGCGGCGCGAGGACGAGCGCGAGCGCCGCGAGGATCGCGGCCCGCGCCGCCGCGGCGCTCATCCCAGCCCCCGCGGGCCGGCGTAGGTCAGCGGCTGGTAGGCCGGATGGCGCGCGCCGCTCGCCGCCGTGACCGTCCGGCGCGGCCGGCGGACGTCGACGCGCACGACGTCGCCGAGCGGCCGGCGGCAGGCGTCGTCGCTCTGGACGACCGCGATCTCGCCGCCGTCCGGGCGCCAGGCGACCTCGCAGGCGCGGACCGGCAGGGTGCGCACCGGGCGGCCGAGGTCGCGGCCGGAGGCGACCGCGAGCTGGAAGCGCGGCACGCCGGCGTTGGTGACCAGCGCCACGCGGTCGCCCTGCGGCGCGTACGCCGCGGCGATGGCCCCCCGCCGGGGCACCGACGCGTCGGTGGCCAGCCGGCCGCGCCAGTCCGACGGGGTCGTCGAGAACGGCCGCGCCGTGCGGTAGCGCAGGATCCCGAACGACTCCGGCCGGCCGCGGCGCACGCCGAAGACGAGCAGCTCGCGCCCGTCGGCGCGCCACGAGATCTGGCGGCCGAGGTCCCAGCGGCGGTCGCGGACGCAGCGGGGCCGCAGCGACGCGTCGCCCACGCGGGCCAGGCACAGGTCGCCGTCGCCGCGGGTGCGCCGCACCAGCGCGACGACGTCCGCTGCGCCGGTCGGCGCCAGCGCGGCCGAGGCGTACTGGTCGGCGCCGTCGTAGACGACGCGCCCGCGCTCGGCGGCGGTTCCCGAGGCGACGAGCAGCCGCCGGCCGACGCGGTACAGCACGCGGCGCCCGTCGGCGGACCAGGAGGGCTCGACGGCGCGGCCCTGCGGCGGCGCCGCCTCCCGGACGGTGCGCCCGGTGCGCGGGTCGAGCAGGCGAACCACCGCGCCGGTGTCGAAGGCCAGCCGGGGCACGCCGGCCGAGACCAGCACGCGGACGGTCCCGCCCCCGGCCACCGGCGTCCCGGGACGCGGCCGCACGCCGACCAGCGTGCCCGCTGGCGCGGAGTGGACGGCCCGGATGACGTTCGGGACGAGGCCGGCGCCCGCGAGCGCGCGCGTGTAGGCGGTCGTGCCCCGGCTCTCGATCGCCGGCACCCTCACGGTGGAGGAGCCCGGCGGCGCGGCGCCCGGCGAGGAGCGTGCGGCGCGGCGAGCGCCACGCGGGCGCAGGAACACCGTGACCGCCGTCCCGCGCGGCACCCGCTGGCCCGCCCGCGGCAGCTGGACGGCGACGACGCCGTCCGGCCCGCCGGCGCCCAGCGCGGGACCCGGCGACAGCCCCGCGCCGCGGACGAGCGCGACGGCGCGCGCCCTCGTCAGCCCGTCGAGGCGCGGCGCGACGGCACGCCGCTCGCCCACCGCCACCAGCACGGCCACCCGGGAGCCGCGCTCCACGCGCGTGCCCGGGTCGGGGATCTGGGCGAGGATCGTCCCCGGCCGCGCGGCCGCGGTGGGCCGCGCGCGCAGGTGGGGATCGAGCGTCAGGCCCGCCGTGCGCAGCGCGCTCTCGGCGTCCGCCGCGTCGCGCGCGCCCTGCACGGCGGGGACCGCGACGCGCTCGGGCAGCCGCGAGAGGCCCGCGATGGCGGCCGCGGCCGCGACGGCGCACAGCGCGAGCGCCCACAGCGGCACCGCTCGCTTCTGCAGGAAGGCGATCTCGCGCGAAGCGGGCGCCGCGCCGCCGGCGTCCGGCCGGGCGCGCACCGTCGCGCGGCGCTGGACGGCCCGCCCGATCAGGCGCGGGCGACGGGGCCGTAGCACGACCTCGGCCCGGCGGCGCTCGCCAGCGGCCAGCTCGAGGCGGTCGGGGAGCACCCGCGCCCGCAGCCGCCCGGCGTCGTCGCCCGCCGACAGGCACACCTCCACGGTCCGGTTGCCGTCGTTGGCCACGACCGCGACGTAGCGCGCGCGCCGGCGCCCGGAGGCCGTCCACGGCTCGACCTGCAGGTCCAGCGCGGCGAACGGCAGCACCTCGAGCGCGGCGGCCAGCCGCGCGCCGACGTGCCGCGTCCGGCGCTCGATGAGCACCACCTCGAAGTCCCAGCGGCGGGCCTGGGTGCCCGCCGTCCGCGGCGGCGTGAGGTCCACACGCAGCTCCCACTCGCAGCCGCCCGGGACGGCGTCCGCCGGCCAGGCGACCGGCGCGATGCACGCCCAGCCCTCCGGCAGGCCCGTCACCTGTGCCTCCCAGTCGGCCGGCGTGGGGGCCGTCGCGCTCGCGAGGAGCCGCAGCGCGGCGCCACCGCCGGCGTGCACGGCCACGGCGGCCTCGCCGCCCGCCGCGGGCGCGAGCGAGCGCAGCGTCACCGGGGTCCTGCCCCGGGCGCCATCAAGCGCCGGCGTCTCCGTCTCCGAGGACCCCGGGCGCCCCAGCGTCTCCGGGGAGGAGCCGTTGCCCAACGTCATGGCGCGACGCTACGCGACGGCGACGGCGCTCCGGGACCCCGGGAGCACGTCTGCCCGGAAGAGAGCGCGAACGCGCAGCCGACCGGTCAGCCCGTCGGCTGGAACGGCGTGTCGAAGCCGAGGTGCAGGTGGTCCTGGTGGTCGCCGTCGGTGAAGTGGGCGGGTCCGCCGATCGCCCACGGGCTGCCGATCTCGGTGGGCCGCAGGACGGGGCGCAGCCGCCCCAGGTCCACCGCGAGATCCAGCGCCGCCTGGTTGGAGGCGGTCACGGGGCGCCCTGCGACCATGCCGATGTCCACGGCCTGGCCGAAGTAGTGGTTGGAGACCGACCCGCCCGCGGTGAAGATGGAGTGCCCGGAGAGCAGGACGGTGACCGAGATCCGCTCGCGGGAGGCGGCCGCCAGGAGCAGCGCGGCCAGGCGGGGGTCGATCCTCCCCGCCAGCAGGTCGCCGCGCGCCTGGGGGCTGAGGTCGATGCGGTCGTCGGCCACGACGCGGCGGGCGAGGTCCACGGCGACGCCGGAGCGCCGGCGCGGCGCGGGGCGCAGCGGCGCGGGCGGCGGCGGACCGGCCAGGTCGAGCAGCGCCACCGCGCCGATCGGCGTGCCCAGCAGCGCCCGCGCCTCGGCCAGCCGGGCCTGGTAGCGGCGTCCGCGCGAGGGAGCGTTCGGGCTCTGGATGACGGCGATCCACCGGCCCCAGCTGGACGGAGACCTGCCGAACCGGCGGGCGCCGCCCTCGCGGCGGCCCTGGCGGACGAGCGTCGCGATGTCGATGAACCAGCGCATCTGCAGCTCCGGCCGCTGGGGGTAGCCGGCGTAGCGCCCACCGTTCCAGACGCGGGTGCGCATCCGGAAGTATCCGGCGCGGCTCCGGGCCGGCAGGTTGCGCAGGCCGGACTGGACGAGCGCCGCCATGACGGGAAGCTCGCCCGGCAGCCCGGCGGCGCGCGCGGCCCCGGCCATCCACTGCGCGACCGCGGCGCGCTGCGCCCGTTGCGCGGGGCCGCCGCCGACCGCCGCGCGGCCGGCCGCGGCGACGAGCTCCGACCGCGAGGCGGGAGACTGCGCGTGCGCAGGGGTGCTCGCCGCCGGCGCGCAGACGAGCGCCAGCATCGTCACGACAGCGACGCGCCTGCCCAACGTCATGGGGCGACGCTAGCGCGAACGCGTTGGCGCCGGTGGTGCGCGACCATGCCTGCGTGCTGTCGATCGCACAGGCGCGCGAGCAGTGGTCGCCCGCCGGCGTGTACCTGAACACGGCGAGCTACGGGCTCCCGCCCCGCGCGGGCTGGGAGGCGCTGCAGGCGGCGCTCGCCGACTGGCGCGGCGGGCGCACGAGCTGGGAGCACTGGGGGGACAGCACCGAGGCGGCGCGGGCGCAGTTCGCGCTGATGGTCGGCGTGGCCGCCGAGTCGGTGGCCGTCGGCGCCACGGTGTCCGGCCTGATCGGGCTCGTCGCCGCCTCGGTGCCCGACCGCGCGCGGGTCCTCATCCCCGACGTCGAGTTCACCTCCCTGCTGTATCCGTTCCTCGTCCAGGAGCCCCGCGGCGTGACGGTGACGTTGGTGCCGCCCGCGCGCCTGCCCGAGGCGATCGACGCGAGCACCGACGTGGTCGCCTTCAGCGCCGTCCAGATGAGCTCGGGCGAGGTCGCCGACCTCGACGCGGTCGCCGCGGCGGCGCGCCACCACGGGGCCGCGACGGTGGTCGACGCCACGCAGGGCTGCGGGTGGCTGCCGATCGACGCCGGGCGCTTCGACGCGGTGGTCTGCGCCGGGTACAAGTGGCTCATGTCGCCGCGCGGGACGGCGTTCATGGCGCTCAGCTCGCGCTGGCTGGAGCGGATCGTCCCGCACACCGCCGGGTGGTACAGCGCCGAGGACGTGCACGGCAGCTACTGCGGGCCCCCGATGCAGCTGGCGCGCAGCGCGCGGCGGCTGGACACCTCGCCGGCCTGGTTCTCGTGGGTGGGCACCCAGCCCGCGCTGGAGCTGATCAACCGGATCGGCGTGCCGGCCATCCACGACCACGACGTCGGGCTGGCCAACCGCTTCCGCGCCGGCCTGGGCCTGGCGGCGTCCGACAGCGCGATCGTGACGGCCGAGCTTCCCGGCTCCGCCGAGCGCCTGGAGCGCGCCGGCATCGTGAGCGCGGTGCGGGAGGGGAGCATGCGCGCCTCGTGGCACGTCTACAACACCGAGGCGGACGTGGACGCGGCGCTCGAGGCACTGCTTTGAGGGCGATCGCCGGCCGCCGAACCCGGCGCGCGGGCACTGGCGGATCGGGGTAGCCACCCGCATCGTGGGGTACCGTTCCGCGCAGATGGCGACCGCGGTTACGTCCGACCTGCGCCGCGCCCTGGACGTCGCCCGCGAGCGCACGTTCGCGCTGGTCGCCGGGTTGTCGCCCGACGACCTGATCCGGGTCCACGACCCCCTCATGAGCCCGCTGGAGTGGGATCTCGGCCACATCGCGGCCTACGAGGACCTCTGGCTCGTGCACCGCTACGGCGGCGAGACCCAGCTGCGCCCGGACCTGGCCGAGCTCTACGACGCGTTCGAGACCCCGCGCGCCGTGCGCGGCGAGATCCCGCGCCTGACCGGTCCGGCGGTCTTCGACTACATGGCGGCGGTGCGCGAGCGCACGCTGGCGGTGCTGGAGCGCGCCGACGAGGGCTGCGCCAAGACGCTGTTCGAGATGGTCATCCGCCACGAGGCCCAGCACAACGAGACGATGCGCCAGACGCTCTTCCTCGCCGGCCTGCCCGGCGGGCGGCCCGTCGCGCCGCCGGACCGACCCGGCGCCGGCGGCTGGATCGACGTGCCCGCCGGCCCGTTCGACCTCGGCGCGCCCGCGGCGGGGTTCGCCTTCGACAACGAGCGCCCGCGCCACCGCGCCGAGGTCGGCGCCTTCCGGATCGCGCGCCGGCCGGTCACCAACGCGACCTGGCTGACGTTCGCCGAGGGCGGCGGCTACGAGCGCCGCGAGTGGTGGTCCGACGAGGGCTGGGCGTGGAAGGAGGAGTACGACATCACCCACCCGGCGGGATGGGCCGACGGGCCCGTGCACGCGGACGCCCCCGTGCTGCACGTCTCCTGGTTCGAGGCCGACGCCTTTGCCCGAGCGCACGGCGCGCGCCTCCCCACCGAGAGCGAGTGGGAGAAGGCGGCGACCTGGGACCAGGAGCCTCTGCAGCAGGTCGGTGAGGCCTGGGAGTGGACCGCGAGCGAGTTCAGCGGCTACCCCGGCTTCGTCGCACATCCCTACCGCGAGTACTCCGAGGTGTTCTTCGACGCGGGGTACCGCGTGCTGCGCGGCGCGTCGTGGGCGACCGACGAGCGCATGCGCTCGGTGCACTTTCGCAACTGGGACCGCCCGCAGCGGCGCCAGATCTTCGCCGGCGTGCGCCTGGCGCGGGACGCGGGCTGATGGAGCCGCTGCTCCAGGGCGCCGTCGAGGTGCGCTCCTACCTGGGCCCGGGCGACGAGCGCAGCCTGGCCGACGACGTCCTAGACGGGCTCACGCGCCCCTTCAAGGAGCTTCCGCCCAAGCACCTCTACGACGCGCGCGGCTCGGAGCTCTTCGACGCGATCTGCGAGCTCCCCGAGTACTACCAGACCCGCACGGAGCGGCTGATCCTCGAGACGCACGCCGCGCAGATCGTCGCGGCGACCGGCGCGGTCGAGCTCGTCGAGCTGGGATCGGGCACGCCGACGAAGACCCGCGTGCTGCTCGACGCGATGGCCGACGCCGGCGTCCTGGACCGCTACGTCCCCGTGGACGTCAGCGAGACCACCGTCCGGGCCGGCGCCGCACTCCTGGTCGACGAGTACCCGGGGCTGCGCGTGCACGGCGTGATCGGCGACTTCGAGCGCCACCTGGACCGCCTGCCCGAGGCGCCCGGCCCGCGCCTGGTGGCGTTCCTGGGGGGCACCGTGGGCAACTTCCCCCCCGGCAGCCGGCGGCGCTTCCTGCGCAAGGTGGCGCGGACGCTCGGTCCCACCGGGCACCTGCTGCTGGGCACCGACCTCGTCAAGGACCCGGCCGTGCTGGAGGCCGCCTACGACGACAGCGCCGGCGTGACCGCGCAGTTCAACCGCAACGTGCTGCACGTCGTCAACCGCGAGCTGGGCGCGAACTTCGACGTCGACGCCTTCGAGCACGTCGCGTTCTTCGACCGGCGGCGGGAGTGGATCGAGATGCGCCTGCGGGCGGTGGAGCCCCAGCGCGTGCGCGTCGCCGACCTCGACCTGGACATCGACTTCGCCCACCGCGAGGAGCTGCGCACGGAGATCAGCGCCAAGTTCACGCCCGAGCGCCTGCGCGGGGACCTGGCCGCCGCGGGCCTGGAGCTCGTCGAGCTCCTCACCGACCCCGCGCAGCGCTTCGCGGTGTCGCTGGCGCGGGTGGCGCGGCCGTCAGACTGAGTGTCCCGCGAGGTGCTCCTCCTACGGCAGCGACTTCGGCTACGACTTCCACGTCACGCTCGACGAGTCGGTGGCGCCCGTGGAGTACAACTACCGCGCGTGTTTCACACCTACTCCAACTACGCGCGCGGCGCCGAGATGACCGGCGGCTCCTACTACTTCCTGGATTTGACGGCGCTCGGTCGCCAGCAGGAGTGGGAGGAGCCCAAGGGACGCGGCACCCACGACGCGCACCGGGGCTTCGCGGATTGAGGCGTGCCTGGGCGTCGGCGGTCGTGGCGGCGCTCCTGGGCGCCGGGTGGATCGCGGTGTCCGGCGGGCTCGCTGGAGAGGGCGACCCGCAGCCAGAGCCGCGGCCGACGGCCCGCGACCTCGCCGCGCTGCGCTCGCTGCCCGAGCCGGTCTGGTGGCTGGGCGAGCGCTTCCGCGGGCACCGGTTGACCGCGGCGCAGCGGCTCGGGACCGGCGCCGGAGGCGCGCGGCCGCGCTTTGCGGCACCGCAGCCGTTTGACTGCGCCCGGCTGCGCCGCGTCCCGCGGTGGTATCGCGCCCGGATGCCGGCCGCGCTCGTTCCCGCCGCCTGCCGCGAGGGGCGGTGAGGGTGGCCACGTTCGTGTTGATCCACGGGGGCGGCGGTGGCGCGTGGGACTGGCACCTCGTGGCGCCGGAGCTGCGCGCGCGGGGCCACGACGTGGTCGCGATGGACCTCCCGTCCGAGGATGAGTCGGCCGGCCTCTCGGATCACGCCGACGCGGTGATCGACGCGATCGGCGATCGCACCGGCCTCGTCGTCGTCGCGCACTCCTTCGGTGGGTTCACCGCTCCGATCGTGTGCTCGCGGGTCTCCGTCGACGTGCTCGTGCTGGTGGCCGGGATGGTCCCGGCGCCCGGGGAGCGGCCGGGGGACTGGTGGGACAACACCGGCCACGAGGGCGGCGGCGACGACGAGATCGCCACCTACCTGCACGACGTGGCGCCCGACCTGGCCGCGGAGGCGCTGGCGCAGTCGCGCGGCGCATCCGAGGCCCCGCTGCTGGAGCCCTGGCCGCTGCCGGCGTGGCCGGACGTGCCGACGCGGTACCTGCTCTTCCGCGACGACCGCTACTTCCCAGCGCCGTGGCTGCGGGGCGTCGTGCGCGAGCGCCTGGGCATCGAGCCCGACGAGATGGCCGGGAGCCACTGCGCCATGCTCAGCCGTCCCCGGGAGCTGGCCGAGCGCCTGGAGGCCTACGGTGCCGGGCGCTAGGCGCGGTCCTGTCGATCCCGGCGAGCAGACGCGCCGCCTGGCCGCCGAGGCGCTCGCCGACGACGACGCCACCGGCTGGTTCGAGCGGCTGTACGTCGCCGCGCAGGCCGGCGCCGCCGTCGTTCCCTGGGACCGGGGAGCCCCGCACCAGATGCTCGTCGAGTGGGGCTCTGCCGCCGGCGTGGAGGGAGGCGGCCGGCGCGCGCTCGTGGTCGGGGCCGGCCTGGGCGCCGACGCGGAGTACGTCGCAGCGCTCGGGTTCGACACGGTGGCCTTCGACATCTCCCCCACCGCCGTGCGGACCGCGCGCGAGCGCCACCCCGGCTCGGCGGTCGAGTACCGCACGGCGGACCTGCTCGACCCGCCGGCCGAGTGGCACGAGGCGTTCGACCTGGTGGTCGAGAGCCTGACGGTCCAGTCGCTCCCCGAGCGCCTGCACGCCGCGGCGATGGCCCGCGTGCGCGAGATGGTCTCGCCCGGCGGCACGCTCCTCGTCCTCGCCACGGCCCGCGACGAGCGCGACGGGCCGGTCGACGGCCCGCCGTGGCCGCTCACCCGCGCGGAGCTCGACACGTTCGCGACCGGCGGCCTGGACGCGGTGCGCGTCGAGGACGTCCACGACGGCGGCCCGGGCCCGCACCGCTGGCGCGCCGAGTTCCGGCGCGGGGCCTGCTAGGCGCCTGCGCAACCCGGTTGCTCGCGGACGAGCGGCGCCGGAGTGCGACTAGTGTTGGCCGCGTGGGAGCGCCGCTCGTCGCCGTCGTCACCGGAGCCTCCAGCGGGATCGGCGAGGCGACCGCCCGCCGGCTCGCCCGGGAGCCCGGCGCCGCGCTGGTCCTCGTCGCGCGCCGGGAGGATCGCCTGCGCGCGCTCGCCGAGTCCCTGCCGGCGCCGGCGACCTGCGTCGCGGTGGACCTGACCGAGCCCGACGCGCCGGCGCGCGTGCTCGACGCCGTCGGCGAGCACCACGACCACCTCACGCTGCTGGTCAACAACGCCGGCGCCGCGTGGCGCGCGACGTTCGCCGACGGCGGCTACGAGAACGTGCGCCGCACGATGGCGCTCAACTTCGACGCGGTCGTGCGGCTGACCGAGGCGCTGCTGCCGGTCCTGCACAGCTCGGCGCCCAGCGCGATCGTGAACGTCGCCAGCACGGCCGCCCGCGTCGCCCGGGGCGGCACGGGCGCGTACTCGGCGAGCAAGTTCGCGCTCGCGGGCTGGTCGGACTCGCTGTACTACGAGGAGCGCGCGCACGGGGTCCACGTCGGGCTCGTGCTCCCGGGCTTCATCGCCACCGAGGGCTTCCCGCAGCGCGAGCTGGTGGACCGGCGGCTCACGCGCTGGGCGGTCTCCACGCCCGAGGCGGCCGCAGAGGCGATCGTCGATGCGGGCCTGGGCGGGCGTCCCGAGCGCTACGTTCCGCGCCCGTACGGGCTGGCCGCCGCCCTGCGCATCGTCGCGCCCCGCCTCGTGCGCCGGGCGATGGGCGGCGGCGCCGCGGGCGCGCTGACGACGCGCACCGGCGCCGACGGCGCCCCGCCTCCCGCGGGGTAGGCTCGCCCGGCCGTGGCCGAGGAGCTCTCCCCCGCCGACCGCTCCTCGCTCGCCGCCGAGCAGGGGTCGGTCAACATGGCCGTGGGCGCCGTCCTGCTCTTCGCGGACGGCGAGGGCATGCGCCACGAGCGGGTGCTCGAGCGCGTGGAGCAGCGCCTGCACCTGATCCCGCGCTACCGCCAGCGGCTGAAGCTGCCCGCGGGCGGGCTGGCCAACCCGGTGTGGGTCGACGACGAGGACTTCGACCTGCGCTGGCACGTGCGCCGCGCGACGCTCCCGGCGCCGGGCACCGAGGAGCAGCTCGCCGAGCTGGCCGGGCACGAGCTGTCGCGGCGCCTGGACCGCTCGCGCCCGTTGTGGGAGCTGATCGTGGTCGAGGGGGTGCAGGGCGGGCGGACCGCGCTGGTGGCCAAGATGCACCACGCGCTGGTCGACGGCGTGGCCGCCGTGGACATCGGCACGGTGCTGCTGGATCCCACGCCCGAGCCGCTGGACATCCCGGCGCCCGAGGAGCCGTGGGCGCCGCAGGCCTATGACCCCACGCGCCACCTCGCCCGCCTGGCGGCGACGCCCTTCGCCCGCGCGCAGAGGCTGGTGATGGAGAGCGCCCGGCGGGCGCTGAGCCCCGATCCGCGCCGCGCCGCCGGCGACCTGGCGCGCGCGACCGACCTGCTGGTGGAGCTTGCGCGCACCCGCCCGTCGGCGCCGATGACGCCGCTGAACGCCGGCCAGGGGCCCAACCGGCGCTACGCGCTGGCCCGGGCGCCGCTCGCGGGCCTCAAGGCCGCGGGCAAGGGCCTGGGCGGGACCGTCAACGACGCGCTGCTCGCCGCGGTGGCGGGGATGCTGCGCCGCTACCTGACGATGGCCGGCGCGCCGACCCGCCGGCCACCGGTCGCGCTGGTGCCGGTCAGCGTCCGCCGGACGGGCGAGGAGGGCGGCAACCGGATCTCCACGATCCTCGTCGACCTGCCGACCGACGAGCCCGACCCGGCGGCGCGGGTTCGCGCCATCGCCGAGACGATGCGCGAGATCAAGGACTCCTCGGCCGTCCGGGCCGGCGCGCTGCTCGTCGGCGCGAGCGGGTGGGCGCCGCCGCTGGTCTCCTCCACCCTGGCCCGGGCCATGGGCAGCGTGCGCGCGTTCAACCTCGTGGTCTCCAACGTCCCCGGCCCGCAGCAGCCGTTCTACCTCAACGGCTGCCGGATGCTCGCCGTGCACCCCGCGGTGCCGCTGAACCCGGGGACCCAGGGCCTCAGCGTGGGGATCGTTTCCTACGACGGCGAGGTCTGCTTCGGCCTCCTCGCCGACCGCGACCTCGACCCGCCGCTGAGCGTGGCCGCCGCCGCGCTGGACGAGGCGCTGGAGGAGCTGCTGGCGCTGGGGGGCTGAGGGCTGGGGGTCAGCCGGCCGGCGGGACGATCCGCAGCACGCGGTCGTCGCCGGAGCGCGGGTCCCCGCGGCCGTCGGTGTTGTTCGTCAGCGCGTACAGCGCGCCGTCGGGGCCCTCGACGACCGTGCGGATGCGGCCGTAGCGCCCTTGGAACAGCGCGTCGTTGCGCCGCACGCGCGCGCCGTCGAAGCTGATGCGGCGGATCTGCTCGCCGACCAGCCCCCCGAAGAGCAGGTCGCCGGTCCAGGCCGAGCGCGGCCGGGTGACGAACGTCGCCCCCGAGGGCGCGATGCTCTGCGCGTAGAGCGCGGCCGGGGCCTGGAAGCGGCCGTGGTCGCTGCCCTGGACGTCGGGCCAGCCGTAGTTGGCGCCGCGCCGGATGAGGTTGAGCTCGTCGTTGCCCGACGGGCCGTGCTCGGTGGCGAACAGGCGGTCCGAGCGCGGCTGCCAGGCCAGGCCCTGGACGTTGCGATGGCCGGTGCTGTGGATGGCGGGGTCGCCGCCGTCGCCGCGGTAGGCCGACGGCGCCATGCGAAGGATCTTGCCGTTCAGCCCAGCCTGCTGGGAGAGCTCGGGGCGGCCCGCGTCGCCGGTGGTGATGTAGAGGTGCTCGTCGGGGCCGATGCGCAGGCGCCCGCCGTCGTGGATCGCGGCGGCCTCGATGCCGTCGACGAGCTTGGCGTCCTGCTCGATGCGCCCGCCCGCGTAGCGCAGGCGCAGAACCTCGTTGCCCGACGACGCGGTGCGGTAGGCGTACAGGAAGCGGTTCTCCGCGAAGTCCGGGTCGACGGCGAGGCCGAGGAGGCCGCCCTCGCCGGTGGCCTCGACGTCGATCCGCCCGGCGGGCTCGGCGCGCAGGCGCCGGTCGGTGCCGAGCAGGCGGACCGTGCCGCCGCGCTGGGGGACCAGCGCGCGGCCGTCGGGCAGGAAGGCGATCTCCCAGGGGACGTCGAGGCCGGTGGCGACGGTGCTGACGCGCGGGCCGCCCCGTGCTCGGGCCAGGCGGGGGCGGTCGCCGCCGCCGGCCTCGGCTTCCCGGTGGCGATCGGTGTGATCGGCCGTCGGCGGCGCGGCCTCGCCGGCCTCCTCGGCCGCCGGTGGGTCGGGCGCGGCGTCCTCGTCGTCGTCCCCGCAGCCGCCCGCGAGCGGCGAGGCGAGGGCGAGGGCGAGGGCGGCGAGCAGGACGGCGGGAGCTCTCATCTCGCCGTCCTACCCCGTCAGCGGTCCGAAGGTGCTCTACGCCGCGAGGCGCTCCACCAGCATGGCCTGCCCCATGCCGCCCGCGACGCACATCGACTCGATCCCGTAGGTCCCGTCGAGCGCGTCGAGGTCGTTGAGCAGCGCGGTCATGATGCGCGCGCCCGTCATGCCGAACGGGTGGCCCAGGGCGATCGCGCCGCCGAACGGGTTGAGCTTGTCCTCCTCGATCCCCAGCTCGTCGCGGCAGGGGACGATCTGCGCGGCGAACGCCTCGTTGATCTCGACGACGTCGATGTCGTCCATGGTCATGCCCGTCCGCTCCAGCAGCGCCTTGATGGCCGGGATCGGGCCCAGGCCCATCGTCTCGGGACGGACGCCCGCGACGGTCGAGGCGATGATCCGCGCCCGCGGCTTCAGCCCGAGCGCGTCCGCCTTGTCGGCCGACATGACGAGCACCGCGGCGGCACCGTCGTTGAGCGGGCAGGCATTGCCGGCCGTCACGGTGCCGTCCTCCTTGAAGACGGGCTGAAGGCCGGCGAGCTTCTCCATCGTGGTGCCCGGGCGCGGGCCGTCGTCCCGGGTCAGCTCGCCGCCGTCGGGCAGCGCGACCGCGACGATCTCGGCGTCGAAATGGCCCGAGGCCTGGGCGTCCACGGCACGGTTCTGGGAGATGACCGCCCAGGCGTCCTGCTGCTCGCGGCTGACCTGGCAGCGCTCGGCCACGTTCTCGGCGGTCATCCCCATCGGGATGTAGACGTCGTACAGCGAGCCCTCCGAGCCGTCCAGCAGGGGGTTCTTGGCCTCGTCGGGGATCCCGGCGCCCAGCCCGGCGCGGGAGACCGCCTCGACGCCGGCGGCGATGTACTGGTCGCCCTCGCCGGCGGCGATCGCGTGGAAGGCCATGCGCAGCGTCTGCAGCGACGACGCGCAGAAGCGGTTGACCGTGCAGGCGGGAATCCGGTGGTCCAGGCCCGCGAGCAGGGCGGCGTTGCGCCCCACGTTGTAGCCCTGCTCGCCGAACCCGGAGGCCGAGCCCATCATCACGTCGACGGTCTCGGAGAAGTCGACGCCGGGGTTGCGCTCCTGCAGGGCGCGCAGCGGAGTGGCGGCGAGCTCGTCGGCGCGGACGCCGATCAGCGAGCCCTTGAACGCACGGCCGATGGGGGTCCGGACCGCGTCGACGATCACTGCTTCGGGCATGGGTGCTCCTTGTCGGTTGTGTCCCCGGCGGTCGCACTCCACGGGGGCGTCTTTCACACCGGCGTCACACTCGCCGGAGCCTCAGCGTCGATTCTGTCAAACAACTGACGCGGGCGCGGCGGATTGGGCGAGGCGGGGCATGGTGGGGCGCCATGCACGCCGACCGGATCCACGAACGCTGGTTTGTGCACCCAGGTGATGCACGAGCCGACGCTCGCGCGATGGAGCACCACCTCGCGGCACTCGCCACCACCCAGTACGGCGTGGTCTCTCGCCGCCAGCTCGAGGCGATCGGCTTCGGGCGCGGAGCCATCGCCCGGCGCCTTCAATCCGGGCGCCTGCAGCGGCTGCACGGCGGGGTCTACGCCGTCGGGCATCGCGCTCTGGTTCGGCATGCGTACTGGACGGCCGCGGTACTCGCCTCCGGCGCCGGCGCCGTGCTCAGCGACCGCGCATGCGCGGCACTGCTCGAGCTGCGGGCGCACACCGGTTCCTCGATCGAGGTGACCGTTGCGCACCCGCACGCCCGCGGCGGCGCTGGGGTGCGCGTCCACCGTCGGGCGCTGGAGCCGTGGGAGGTCACGTCGCACCTCGGCATCCCGTGCACGTCGGTCGCGCGCACGCTGCTCGACCTGGGAGCGCTCGGTCAGCGGGAGGTCGAACGGGCCTGCGACCAGGCCGAGGTCCACGGCGTCTTCGACCTGCGCGCGATCGAGGAGATCCTGGCCCGCCGCGCGGGAGCGCGCGGCGCGGGCGTCCTGCGCCGGGTGGTCGAGCGCCACGCGATCGGCACGACGATCACCCGCAACGACCTCGAGGAGGCGTTCTACCTCGTCTGCCGGCGGGCGGACGTGCCGCGTCCGGAGGTCAACGCCCCCGTGCTGGGGCGCAGCGGCGTGTCCTACGAGGCCGATTTCCTCTGGCGCGCCCACCGTTTGGTCGTCGAGACCGACGGGCGCGCCGTGCATGCGACGCGCACGGCGTTCGAGAGCGACCGCCGACGCGACGCCGACCTGGTGGCCGCCGGGTATCGAGTGGTGCGCTTCACGTGGCGGCAGGTCATGCGCGAGCCGGAGGCCGTCGCATGGACGCTCGCCGGCCTGTTCGAGGCCGACTCAGCACGAGCGTCGGATTCTGCACCACGGTGATGCATGAACCGACGTTCACCTTCCGCCGCCCTCGCCGCCGGCACGAGCGTCGGATTCTGCACCACGGTGATGCATGAACCGACGTTCACCTTCCGCCGCCCTCGCCGCCGGCACGAGCGTCGGATTCTGCACCACGGTGATGCATGAACCGACGTTCACCTTCCGCCGCCCTCGCCGCCGGCACGAGCGTCGGATTCTGCACCACGGTGATGCATGAACCGACGTTCAGCTTCCGCCGCCCTCGCCGCCGGCACGAGCGTCGGATTCTGCACCACGGTGATGCATGAACCGACGTTCAGCTTCCGCCGCCCTCGCCGCCGGCACGAGCGTCGGATTCTGCACCACAGTGGTGCATGAACCGACGTTCACCTTCCACCTAAGCCAGGCGCTTGCCCGCCAGCGACGCGTGGGCGGCAACGCCGTCGGCGAAGTCCGCGAAGCCGGAGGCGAAGAGCGACTGGGGGCCGTCGCAGAGTGCGTGCTCGGGGTCGTCGTGGACCTCGACGAGCAGGCCGTCGGCGCCCACCGCCGCCGCGCCGCGCGACAGCGACTCCACCAGGCGGCGGTCGCCGGCGGCGTGGCTGGGGTCGACGACCACGGGCAGGTGGGTGTGGAGCTTGAGCCAGGGGACGGCGCCGAGGTCCAGCGTGAAGCGCATGGCGGTCTCGAACGTGCGGATGCCGCGCTCGCAGAGGATGACCTCCTCGGTGCCCTCCTTGAGGATGTAGTCGGCGGCCATGAGCAGCTCGTCCAGCGACGAGGACAGGCCGCGCTTGAGCAGCACCGGCTTGCCCAGCTTGCCCGCCACCTCGAGCAGCGCGTAGTTCTGCATGTTGCGCGCGCCGATCTGGACCACGTCGGCGATCGCGCCGATCGCCTCGGCGTGGCCGGCGTCCAGCAGCTCGGTCACGACGGGCAGGCCGGTCGCCTCGCGCGCCTCGACCAGCAGCGCCAGCGCCTCCGCGCCCAGGCCCTTGAAGGCGAACGGCGAGGTCCGCGGCTTGAACGCGCCGCCGCGCAGCATCGACGCCCCGCCCGCCTGCACCGCGGCGGCGACCGCGAGCGTCTGCTCGCGCGTCTCCACCGTGCACGGCCCGGCGATGAGGCAGAACGTCTCGCCACCGCCGACCTCCCGGCCGGCGATGTCGAAGCGGCTGGGCTCGTGGTGGCTGAGCTCGGAGGAGGCGAGCTTGTAGGGGCGCGAGATGGGGACGACCCGATCGACGCCGGCCATCCCCTCCAGCCCGAGCTCGCCGACGCCCGCGGGGTCGCCGATCGCGCCGATCGCCGTCGTGAGCGTCCCCGGCATGACCACGACGTGGACGCCGGTGGTGGCGAGGCGGTCCCGGACGGCCTGGATCTGCGCCTCCTCGGCGCCCGGCTGCATGACGATCATCATCACCGAGAGAGTAGGCCGCGGGCCGATCCGTCAGATCAGAGCCCGAGCTCGCGGACCCCGAGCTCGTCCGCGCCCAGGTGGTGGGCGAGCTCGTGGCGCACGGTGCGGGTGACCTCGTCGCGCAGCCGGTCGGCGTCGTGGCCGAAGTCGCGGCGCAGGGTGTCGCGGTAGATGACGATCCGGTCGGGGACGTCGTCGCGGGCCACCCCGTCGCCGTGGTACAGGCCGTAGGCGCGCATCCGCCGGCCCCCGTCGCTGATGACGACCGCGACGTTGCGCTCCAGGGCGCGCTGGAGCAGGTCGGGCAGGTCGTCGAGCGCGTCGCGCACGAGCTCCTCGAAGTCGTTGTCGTCGTAGGGATCGAGATCCATGAACTCCATCTCGTCGGGGTCGGCCGCGACCCCGTCGCGGGCCAGGCGCTCGGTGCGCTCCACGATGCGCTCGAACTCCGCCTCGGACTCCGGCTCGGTCCAGCCCGCCATGCGCACCCCCAGCACCGCCATGAGCGCGCCGACCGCGCCGATGGCCAGCACCACGAGCGCGGCTCCCTGCAGCAGCCGCACGGGCGTCGAGTAGCTGAAGCCGTCGATGACCGCCACGGCGCCCAGGCCCGCGCACAGCGCGAGCAGCGCGGCGAGGAGGATCCGGCGTGTCGTCGGCGCGCGCATCGCCCTACTTCATCGTCCGGGCGATGATCACGCGCTGGATCTCGTTCGTGCCCTCGTAGATCTGCGTGATCTTGGCGTCGCGCAGCATCCGCTCGACGGGGTGGTCGTTGACGTAGCCGTAGCCGCCGAGGACCTGGATCGCCTCCACCGTCACCGCCATCGCGGTGTCCGACGCGAACAGCTTCGCCATGGAGGAGTACTTGCCCAGATCGGGCTCCCCGCGATCGGCCTTCGCGCAGGCCTTGTAGAGCAGCTCGCGGGCCGCCGCCGTCTGGGTCTCCATGTCGGCGAGCTTGAACTGGATGCCCTGCATCTCGTTGATCGGCCGCCCGAACGCGATGCGCTCGCGCGCGTACTGCTTGGCGTAGTCCGTCGCGCCCTGCGCGATGCCGACCGCCTGGGCGGCGGCGCTCAGCCGCGTGCGCTCGAGCACCGCGAGCGCGAGCGACAGGCCCTTGCCCTCGCGCCCGATCAGGTTGCCGGCGGGGATGCGAACGTCGGTGAACGACGGCTGCCCGGTCGGCGAGCCCTTGATGCCCAGCTTGTGCTCGGTCTTGCCGGGGTCCACGCCCTCCCGGTCGGCCTCCACGATGAACGCCGAGATCCGCTTGCTCGCGGGATCGGTCTTGGCGAAGACGATGTAGAAGTCGGCGATCCCCGCGTTGGTGATCCAGTTCTTCTGGCCGTTGATCACCCACTCGTCGCCGTCGCGCTCGGCCAGCGTGCGCATCGACCGCGGGTCGGAGCCGGCCTCGGGCTCGGACAGGGCGAAGGCGGGCGACCACTCGCCCGAAGCGCAGCGCGGCAGCCAGTGGCGCTTCTGCTCGCGGGTGCCGAACAGCCGGATCGGCAGCGTGCCGAGCTCCTGGACCATGAGGATGAGCGCCGAGGAGGCGCACACCTTGGCGATCTCCTCCACCGCCATCTGCAGCATCAGCGTGCCGGTGCCGGTCCCGCCGTGCTCCTCCTCGAAGGGCAGCCCGAGGATGTCATGCTCGGCCAGAAGCTCGCGGACGTCCCACGGGTACTCCCCGGAGCGGTCGATGTCGCCGGCGCGGGGAGCGATCCGCTCCTGCGCGAGGCGGCGGATCGTGTCGCGCAGATCGCCGTGCTCCTCGGGGATCGCATAGACGTCGTTCGTCGCGGTGGTCACCCGGCTCATCGTACCTTCGGCCATTGCGCGGTTAGACCGAGCGTCGGCTGGGCAACCTGCTTGGCATGGAACTCGGTACATCGATCTTTCTCATCGCGCTCGGTGCGATCCTGAAGTTCGCCGTGACGGCGGACGTCTCGGGCGTCGAGCTGTCCACCGTGGGGCTCATCCTCATGGTCGTCGGCGGGCTCGGACTGCTGCTCTCGCTGTTCATGATGCAGCGGGCGCGGGACGGCGTCGTCGTGCGCGACCGCGTGGTCGAGCGCGACCCGTACGTCTAGGCCGGCGCCGCCCCGGGGCCCGCAGCGAAGGGCTGGATGCCCGACGCCGTGAGCGCACCCATCAGCGTGCCCAGGAGCATCCCGTGCAGCTCGGCCCGCGGCATGTCGCCGTGGGCGATCCAGTCCAGGATCGCCCCGTCCAGGAACCACAGCCATCCGTGGACGGCGGCCCGCGTGGCCGGGCGGGCGCCGTCGGCCCCCAGGCCCTCGAGGATCCGCGCCGCGGTGGTCTCGCGCGCCGCGGCGACGATCGTGCGCACCTCCACAGAGCCCGCGCTCTGCATGAGCTTGGCGTAGGCCTCCGGGCGCTCCTCGATCCAGGCCAGGAACGCGTCCAGCGCCGCCGCGAGCTGCTCGGCCGCCGGTCGGGTCGGGTCGGGCTCGGTGGCCACGCGGAGCTCCTGCACCCCCTGCTCCAGGGCGGCCTCGAACAGGCGGCGCTTGCTCGGGAAGTAGTGGTACAGCAGCGCCTTTGAGATGCCGGCCTCGCGCGCGATCTTCGTCATCGACAGCTCGTCGTAGTCGTAGCGCGCGAACAGGTCGGTCGCCCGTGACACGAGCAGGGCACGGCGCTCCTCGGTGGGCAGGCGGCGATATGCGGGGCTGGCCATGACGCCATCCTACCGATCTTCTTGACCTGCGGTCAACAAGGCTGCTACGGTTGTTGCTGACCATCGGTCGACAACGAGGTGAGGCGACATGATCGGGACCGACGAAGAACGACTGGCCACGCTGGAGCAGAACACGGAGTGGCTGGCGCAGCGACTGCAGCGCGTGGAGACCCGGATGTCCGCCCCCGCGCATGGACGGCAGGCCGCGCGGTCGCCCGCCCCATCTCCCCCGTCCGCGGATCCTGCGTCGCCGGACGCCGTCCCCGACGCACCGCCGGCCCCGGCCTCAGAGCTCCCCGCCGACGTCTCGCCGGACCCGGCGCCGGACCCCCGGCGCCCCGCCCTGGAGGACGTCATCGGCGGCCGTCTGCTGGCCTGGACCGGTGGCCTCGCCGTCGTGGTCGGCATCGCCTTCCTGCTTGCCATCGCGATCTCCAACGACTGGATCGGCGAGGGCGCACGCGCGCTGCTGGCGGGTCTGGGTTCCCTCGCGCTGCTCGCAGCGGGCGTCTGGCTGCACGAGCGCCGAGGCCGGACCGACGCGTCGCTGGCCGCCACCGCGGGTGGTCTGGCCGGCCTGTTCGTGACCGTCGCCGTGGCCGGCCCGGTCTACGGCGTTCTGCCGGCGTTCGCCGCGCTCGTCCTGGCCCTGCTGGCCGGCGCCGCCGCGACCACGCTGGCCGTGCGCTGGGAGGCGCGCGGCATCGGCGCGCTGGGCATCGTGGGCGGGCTGCTGGCCCCGGTCCTGGCCGGCGCGCCGGCGACCGGCGCCACGCTGTCGCTGCTGTGGATCGCCGGCGCGTCGGGCGCGGCCGTGCTCGTCTGGCAGCGCTGGGACTGGCTCGCCCTCGCGGTCTTCGCCCTCGCGCTCGGCCAGTGGGCGCCGTGGGTGGCCTCCGACGCGTCGGCGGCCGGCGTGCTGCTCGCGCTGGTCGCCTTCGGTGCCCTGAACGTGGCCGCGGCGATCGGGTTCGAGCTGCGCCTGCCCGCCGCCCGTCTGCGTCCGGCGTCCGCGCTGGTGCTGACCGCCAACGCGGTCGCGCTGGCCGCCATCGGCTGGTTCGCGCTCGACGGCCTCGGGCACACCGCGCCGGCCCACGCCTGGCTCGTCGCGCTCGCCGTGGCGCACGTCGCCGTCGGCCTCGCCACCGCGTCGACGCGCATCAACCCCGACGTGCGCCTGCTCGCCCTGGCGCTGGGCGTCGTGCTCGCCGACGTGGCCACCGGGCTCCTGCTCGACGGACCTGTGCTCGCGGGCGTGTGGGCGATCAGCACCGCCGGCTTCGCCGCCCTGGCCCGCGTGCGGCTGAAGGCTCGTCCAGACAGCGACTCACACGAGAAGGCCATGCTCGGCCTCGGACTCGGCGGGCATCTGCTGCTCACCTCCATCCACGCCCTGCTCCAGGCGCCGCCCGCCGACGTGGCGGCGGGCTACAGCGTGGCGGACGGAACCCATGCGGCCGTCGCGGGCGCGGCGATCGCGGCCTTCGTCGCCGGGCGCTTCGTCGACGGCGTAACCGCCACGTGGCGGATCGTGCTCGACGCGGTCGGCATCGCCGGCGTCGCGTACCTGACCGCGCTGAGCCTCGACGGGGCGCTGCTGGC
Organism: uncultured Solirubrobacterales bacterium; assembly: GCA_963825515.1. GTDB lineage: Bacteria > Actinomycetota > Thermoleophilia > Solirubrobacterales > Solirubrobacteraceae > CADCVQ01. The sequence continues at coordinate 949,096 of CAWGTI010000001.1, forward strand.
CGGCGCCCTGGCCGCCGAGGCCGTCGCGCTGGGCACGATCGCGCGCCGCCACGGCGACGCGGTCGCGGCGGCGGGCGGACTCGCGATGCTCGCTGGCGCCCTCGGCCACGCCCTCGTCTTCGAGGCGCGCCCCGACGCCCTCGTCGCGGGCCTGGACGACGTCGCCGGCGCCGCCCTCGCGCTGGGCGCGGCGGCCGGCGCCGCGCTCCGGGGCGCGCGGCTGGCCCGCGGGTGGACGCCGGTGAGCACCGCGCTCGCCGCCACCGGCGCGGTGACGCTGCTCTACCTCGCGTCCACCGCCCTCGTCACGGCCTTCCAGCCCGGGGAGGCCGTCCCGGCGGCCGACCTGTTCGACGTCGGCGCCCGCCAGCTCGGCCAGGCGGCGCTCAGCGCGCTGTGGGCCATCGCGGGCCTGGCGGCGCTGGTCGCCGGGCTGCGGCGCGACGACCGCCCGCTGCGCCGGGGAGCCCTCGCGCTGCTGCTCGCGACGGCCGGCAAGGTGTTCGTGTTCGACCTCGCCGCGCTGACCTCGGTCTACCGCGTCGCGTCGTTCATCGCGCTGGGCCTGCTGCTCCTGGTCGCCGCGCTGTACTGGCAGCGGATGCGGCCCCCGCCGCTGCCCGACCTGCGGGCCGCTCCGCGCGGGGTGCGCTGAGCGTCCCTAGACGATCGGCCCACCGCTCCCCGGCTCGGGCTCGGCCGGGGAGTCGGGGGCCCTGCGGCCGCGCGCGGGATCGTCGGGCAGCCGGTACCACTCGACGATCCTCCCGCCGCGCACCCGGATCGCGGTGCGCGCCGTGCCGCCCGCGCCCGACCCGCACCCGCCTCCCGGGCGATCGGTCAGGCGCACGGTGGTGACGGTGAACCCGTCGGCACCGCCGACGCCCGTGAGCACGGCGCCGCAGGGCAGCGACGCGTTGAAGGCGCGCACGGCGGCGCGGCTGGTGAGCCGAACCACCGGCGTGCCGTTCTGCACCCGCGACGGCAGCGCCCACAGCGCCGCGGCTCCGGCCACGTCGCCGGAGCGCAGCGCGCGCGTCCAGGCCCGGACCACGCTCGCCTGCTGCGCGTCGGCCGGTCCCTCGGCCCGCAGCGGCACGTGGGCGGGGATGTCGAACGGGTCGGCGCTCGGGGTCGCGCGCGGCGCCTGCGGCGGGGCCTCGCGCGGGGTCGAGCGTGGAGCCTGCGCCGGGCGGGTCTGCTGCCCGCCGCCCCGCTCCGCGTCTGCGCCACAACCGGCGAGGATCGCCGCCGCGGCGGCCGCAAGCCGGAGAAGGGAACGGGACATCGCCTTCAGGATCGCAGCAGCCGCCCACCGGGCCGGCCGCAGCCGGGCCGCGGGCCCGGGCCTCGCTACCCTCGTGGGCGACATGCCCCCCGCCTTCGCCGCCAACGACATCAACGTCACCCCCGAGCAGACCGCACAGGCGGTGGACGACGGCGGCGCTCAGGTCATCGACGTCCGCCAGCAGTACGAGTGGGACGCCGGCCGCATCGCGGGCACCGTCCACATCGAGATGGAGCGCCTGGTCTCCAGCGCCGAGAGCATCGAGCGCGACCGCCCGGTGATCTTCTGCTGCCGGGTGGGCTCGCGCTCGGCGATGGCCGCGCGGGCGTTCAGAGGGTCGGGCTACGACGCGTACTCGATGACCGGCGGTTTGGTGCGCTGGGCGGCCGAGGAGCGCCCGCTGGAGCCCGAGGGCGCCACCGTCGCACCGCATTAGACGTCCGTCCAAGTCCGCTTCGCCGCCGCTTGGAGTGGGTAAGCGCCAGGCAGCGAAAGGAGACGCTCATGTACATCGGTGTCGGCACCCTGCTGATGATCATCATCCTGCTGATCATCCTGCTGTAGTCGAAGGCCCGCCCGCCCCGGCGGGCCTTCGTCATTCCGGCGCGGCGCCGGCCCGCCCCGCGCGCAGGACCGCCACGACCGCCGCGGCGCTCCACGCGGCGCCGCCCAGGATCAGCGCGCCGGCCGCGCGCCGGTGCCCGCGCGCGGCGGCCACGAGGCCCAGCGCCCGGACCGGCGTGGTGACGCGCGCGGCGTGCAGCACGCGCGCGTCCGGTGCCTCCGCGCGCCCGAGCCACACCACCAGCGCGTAGCCGAACCCGGTGGCCAGGCGCGCCAGCTCCCCCGCCGCAGCCGCACGGCCCAGCCAGCCGCAGCGCACGGCGCCGCGCACCGCCGCGGCCGTGAACGCCGCGTCGGCCAGCCCCTCGAGGTCGCGGCCGATCCGCGTCGGCTCCGAGGCCCGTGCCAGCCGCCCGTCGAGCCCGTCGGTGACGAACGCCAGCGCGCACATCCACGGCGCGGGCGCGTCCGCCGCGGCCGGCACCAGCCACACCCGCACGAGCGTGCAGGCGTCGGCCGCGCCCAGGTTGCGCGGCCGGCCATCCTCGGTCTCGACCATCCCGATGTGCCAGTCGAGCATGAGCCCGGTCAACGCCCACCACGCCGCGAACGCGCGGACGCGGCGCCGAAACGGCTGGCGGCCGGCGAGCGCGAGCGCCGCCCATGCCGCCGCGCCGGCGGTCACCCAGCGGCGCACCTGCCGCGCCGTCTCCGGCCGCTCCCGGCGCCGCTCGTTCGCCCGCCGCTGACTCGCCGCGAGGAAGCGGCCCACCGCCGCCGGCGCGAAGCGCGCGTCGCGCAGCAGGCCGAGCTCCCCGCGCGCCCACTGCTCCCCCTCGGTGAGCGGGCGGACCGCGGTCAGGAGGCGGAGGGGCGCGGCGCCCCGAGGAGGGACCCGAACACGTCGTCGACCTGCCGCCAGCCGACCCGCAGCAGGAACTGGCTGTTGCGCCCGTAGGACTTGGCGCCGAGGATGAAGAAGCCGGGCTCGGGGTTGGCCAGGGTCTCCGGGCCGTGGGAGCCGGTCGCCAGGCAGTCCGCGCCCCCGGCGCCGACCAGCGCGGCCGCCAGCCGCATCGGGCCCGACGTGGCGTAGCACTCGTGGACCTGCAGCTGGCGGTACAGCCCGTGGTCGCCGACGCCGCCGTTGAGCGCGAGCACGCGGTCCACCACCACCTCCTCGGCGGCCCCGTTGCGCAGCGTCACCGCCAGGCGTCCGTCGCGGGCGTGAAGTGCCTCGGTGGTCCGTCCAAGCCGCACCGACACTGCGCCGCACGCGCCGGCGGCGAGCTCGGCGGCGCAGCGGTTCAGCGCGGCGCGCTCGGGCAGCGGGTCGCCATGCACCGCGCCCCAGTCGGGGGCGGCGCGGCGCACGGCCCAGACCACGCGCGTGCCGGGGGCGTCGCGGGCGAAGGCCGCCAGCTCGCGCGCGGCGGTCTGGGCGGAGTGCCCCGAGCCCGTGAGCAGGACCGTTCGCCCCGCCCACCGGCCGGGGTCGGCGCGCAGCGCCGGCAGGAAGCGCTCGATGCGGTCCTCGAAGGCGCGCTCGTTGACGGCGTCGATCCCGCCGTCGCCCAGGCGGTTGGCGTGCGAGTAGGTGCCGGACGCGTCGATGACCGCGTCGGCGTGGACGATCTCCTCGCCCGCCGCGCCGTCCAGGAGGATGCGAAACGGCCGTGCCGCGCGCTCGGAGGAGCCCACGGCCTCGTGCTTGAGCAGGCCCTCGCGGCCCACCGCCACCACGCACGCACCCAGCCGGACGCGGCCGCGCAGGGCCGGCAGCGCCGCGACCGGCTCGAGCAGCGCGTCGGCCAGCTCGTCGCCCGTGGGCAGGGCGCGGCCGCTCGGCGCGCTGGGCAGCGCCGCGCGCATCCGCGGCGAGACGCTCATGTCCCACGGCGTGAAGGTGCGCACGTGCCCCCAGCGCCGCACGTGACCGCCGACGGTCGGGGCGGCCTCGTAGACGGTGAAGTCGTCCCCGCGGTGCGCCGCCGCCAGCGCGGCCTCAAGACCGATGGGACCGGCGCCCAGGATGGCGATGCGCGTCATGGCGCTCCCTTCGCTCGTGGTCCTCGCCGCGCCGCCGACGCACCATACTTCGACGGTGGCCCGGATCGCGGTCTTCGGCGGGGTCTACGCCAACCCCTACGCGCTGCGCGCCCTCCTGGACGACGCCAGCGCCCGCGAATGCACCGAGCTGTACTGCCTCGGCGATCTCGGGGGCTTCGGCGCCGAGTGCGACGCCGTCTGGCCGCTGCTCGCCGAACACGGCGTGCAGACGCTCGCGGGCAACTACGACGTGGCCATCGGCCGCGGCGACGACGACTGCGGATGCGGCTACTCCGACGAGCGCGACAACCACTACGCGCAGCTCATGTACGACCACACGAAGGCGAACACCGCGCCGGCGTTCGCGGCGTGGATGCGCGACCTGCCGGGGGAGATCCGGCGCGAGATCGGCGGCGCCGACGTGCACATGGTCCACGGGTCCCCGCTGGCGGTCAACGACTTCCTGTGGGAGTCCCTGGACGACGACGAGCTCGCGGTGCGCGTGGCGGCCAGCGGCGCCGACGTGCTGCTGTGCACGCACACCGGGATCGCCTGGCAGCGCGAGGTGGCGGGCACGCTGGTGGTCAACGTCGGCGCCGTCGGCCGCCCCGCCAACGACGGGACCACGGACGTCCGCTACGCGGTCCTGGACCTCGAGGGCGGCGCGGCGCGGGCCGAGCTCGTGGCGCTGGGCTACGACTGGCGCGCCCAGGCGGCGTCGATGCGCGCGGCCGGCCTGCCAGAGCCGTTCGTGGAGACCATCGAGACCGGCTGGTGGACGACCTGCCTGGAGGCGGTCCCCCCGCGCGAGCGCGCGCGCGGCGCCTACCACGTCTACCGCGACGCGCTGCCCACCGGGTCCGCGGTGAACGGGACGGACTGGACCGTCCCGGCGTACCCGACCGCGGGGGCCGGAGAGGGCCGGCCCGTCGTGTCGCTGTTCGGCACGGCGCTGTTCCCGCCCCGCCTGTGGGTCTACACGAACTTTCACTGCAACCTGGCCTGCGACTACTGCGTGGTGGCGAGCGCACCGGACGCGCGCCGCCGCGAGCTGCCCGCGCAGCGCTTCCGTGCGCTGGTGGACGAGGCGCTGCGCGAGGGCTTCACCGAGCTGTACGTGACCGGCGGCGAGCCGTTCGTGCACGCCGGCATCGTCGAGATGATCGAGTACGCCGCCGAGCGCATCACCACGGTCGTGCTCACCAACGCCATGCTCTTCACCGGGCGCCGGCGGGCCGACCTCGCGCGCCTGGCCGGCCGGCCGGGGCTCACGCTGCAGTCCTCCATCGACGGCGCCCGGCCCGCCACCCACGACCGCTGGCGCGGTGCAGGGTCGTGGGCCCGGGCCATGGACGGGCTGCGCTACGCGGCCGGCCTCGGCGTGCCGCTGCGCGTCGCCATGACGCGGACGCCCGACAACCGCGGCGAGGAGGACGAGCTGCGCGGCCTGCTCGCGCAACTCGGCATCACGGGCGAGGACTTCGCCGTGCGCCCGCTCGTGCAGCGCGGCTTCGCGGCCGGCGCAGCCGGCGCCGGCGCGATGCAGGTCTCCGACGCGGTCATGGTCCCCGAGCTGACGATCACCGCCGACGGCGCGCACTGGCACCCCGTCGGCGGCGACCTGGGCTCCTCGCCGGACTTCCTCCTCGCCCGCGGCGAGGTCGCGCTGGCCGAGGCCAAGCGGCTCGTCGTCGAGCGCTTCCTCGCCCTGCGCCAGGCCGACGGGTCGCTGCCCGAGGCGTTCGCCTGCGCGGTGTGAGCCCCCTCGTCTCGATCCTCGTCCCCACCCTCGACGAGGCGCGCGCGCTGCCTGCGCTGCTGGACCACCTCGCCGCCCTGCCCGGCCGCTGGGAGGTGGTCGTGGCCGACGGGGGCTCGCGCGACGCGACGCGCGCTCTCGCCCGCGCGCACGCCGTGGGCCCGGAGGTGATCGAGGTGCGCGGCGGCCGCGCTGCCCAGTGCAACGCCGCGGCCGCCGGCGCGCGCGGCGACGTGCTGCTGTTCCTGCACGCCGACAGCCGCCTGCCCCCCGACGCCCACGCGTCGCTCGCCCGGGCCTGGCGGGCGCCCGGCGTGGCCGGCGGCAACTTCGCCCTGGCCTTCGACGGCGGCGGGCGCTTCGCCCGCGTGCTCGGGGAGGTCTACGCCCGCCGGCGCCGCCGCGGGCTGTACTACGGCGACTCGTCGGTGTGGGTGCGCCGCGAGGACTTCGCGCGCCTGGGCGGCTACCGCGAGCTCGCGATCATGGACGACTACGACTTCGTGCGGCGGCTGGAGCGCGCGGGCGAGACGCGCTGCCTGCCGGGCCCGGCGCTGACGTCCTCGCGCCGCTGGCGGGCGATGGGGATCGGGCGCACGGTGCTCGCCTGGCTCGCGATCCGGTGGCTCTACCTCGCCGGCGTCCGGCCCGACCGCCTGGCGCGCCTGTACCGCGCGGTGCGCTGAGCGGTGCGCTAGCGTCGCTGCCGATGAGCCTGCTGCGCCGCCTGCGGGAGCTCGAGCTCGCGACGAGGCCCGAGCACCCCGACCTGACGCGGGCGCTGGCGCGCCGGTGGGACGAGCTCCCCGCGCACGTCAAGACCCCCAACCAGATGCTCGGCCGCCGGATGGGCGGCTGCGAGGGGACCCACGGCGTCTTCCCGCGCTGCAACCTGGCCTGCACCCCGTGCTACCACGCCAAGGAGGCCAACCGGGTGCGCACCGACGGCGACCACACCGCGGCGGAGGTCGACCGCCAGATGGCGTACCTGCGCGAGGTCCGCGGGCCCGGCCAGCACGCGCAGCTCATCGGCGGCGAGGTCACGCTGCTGTCGCCCGACGACCACGCCCGTGCCCTGCAAGCGATGATCCGCCACGGCCGCAAGCCGATGTCGATGACCCACGGCGACTTCGACTACGCCTACCTCGAGGCGCTGGCGCTGGACCCCGCCACGGGCGCGCCGCGCTTCGAGCACCTGAGCTTCGCCGGGCACTTCGACTCGCTGATGTTCGGGCGCCGGGGGATCCGGCGCGCGAGCACCGAGGCCGAGCTGAACCCCTACCGCCGGCGCTTCTGCGCGATGTTCCAGCGCCTGGAGCGCGAGCACGGCGTGACGCACTACCTGGCGCACAACGTCACGGTCACGCCGCGCAACATCGACCAGATCCCCCAGCTCGTCCGCGACTGCCGCGCGATGGGCTTTCGGATGCTCTCCTTCCAGCCCGCGGCGTTCGTGGGCGACGCCGGCCGCTGGAAGGACTCCTACCGGCAGATCTCCGCCGACGAGGTGTGGGCGCGCATCGAGGAGGGCGCGGGCGCGCGGCTGCACCCCGACGCCGTGCAGGTGGGCGACCCGCGCTGCAACCGCGCAGACCGCGGCTTGTACGTCGGCGAGCGCTACGTCGCGCTGCTGCACGAGGACGACCCGCGCGACGCGCGCGTGCTGCGCGACGGCCTGGCCACCTTCGGCGGGATGGACTTCGACGCCCCGCGCGCCCTGCTCGCGGCGCGCCTGGCCCGCGCCGTCGCCCGCCGCCCGCGCGCGCTCGTGAGCCTGGCGCCCTGGGCGCTGCGCCTCGTGCGCCGCGCCGGCGGGGTGCGCGCGCTGTGCCGCGACCGCCCCCGGCCGGTCACGTTCGTCATGCACTCGTTCATGGACGCCGCGCAGGTGCGCCCCGCGTGGGAGCTGCTCCAGCGCGGCGAGCGCAGCGACGACCCCGAGGTCCGCGCCACCCAGGAGCGCCTGCAGGCCTGCTCCTACGCGATGGCGCACCCCGAGTCGGGGATGCTGGTCCCGGCCTGCGCCCAGCACGCGGTGCTCGACCCCGAGCAGAACCTGCGCCTGGCCGAGCTGCTGCCGCTGACGCTGGCCGCGCGTGAGCGCGACTCCCACGTTTGACCTGGCGCGTCGCCGCTCACCCGGCCAAGGGTGGTACGGATTTTGGCCGTTGAACGACCACAACCTTGACCACCCTCCCGTCTGCGCTCCACGAAACGAACATCGCGAGTCGGCGCAGGAGGAACGCGCCGGTCGGGCTACGACCCGCGGCCCGGGCTGACCAGCCCGGACTCGTAGGCGAGCACCACCGCCTGGACGCGGTCGCGCAGGCCGAGCTTGCCCAGCAGGCGCGCGACGTGGGTCTTGACCGTCGTGTCGCCGACCACCAGCGCGGCAGCGATCTCGGCGTTGGACAGCCCGCGGGCCACGAGCCGCAGGACCTCCAGCTCGCGCGCCGTCAGCTCGTCCAGGCCGGGCGGCGGCTCGGAGCGCAGCGCCCGAGAGGCGGCGAACTGCTCGATCAGCCGACTGGTGATGGAGGGCGCCAGCAGGGCCTCGCCGCCGGCGACCACCCGGATGGCGTTGACGAGCTGCTCGGGCGGGCTGTCCTTGAGCAGGAAGCCGCTGGCCCCCGCGCCCAGCGCGTCGTAGACGTACTCGTCGAGGTCGAACGTGGTCAGGATCAGGACGCGGGGGCCGGCGCCCGCCTCCGCGATCTGCCGCGTGGCGGCGATCCCGTCGAGCTCGGGCATCCGGATGTCCATGAGCACGACGTCGGGCGCCAGGCGCCCCGCGCTGTGGACCGCCTGCTCGCCGTTGGCCGCCTCCCCCACCACCACGATGTCGTCCTCGGCCTCGAGCACCATCCGGAAGCCGGCGCGCACGAGCGCCTGGTCGTCGGCGATGAGGACCCCGACGCTCATGGCGCGAGCGGCAGCGACGCCCGCACGACGAAGCCGCCCTCCGGGCGCGGATCGGCGTGCAGCTCGCCGCCGTAGAGCGCGACGCGCTCGCGCATCCCCACCAGCCCGTGGCCGCCCCCGCCCGCGATCCCGTTCGGCGCCCGGCCCGGCGCACCGTCGTCGGTGACCTCCAGCTCCAGACCCCCGTCGCCGTAGCGGACGAGCACGCGGGCGCGCACCGGGCCCGCGTGCTTGAGCGTGTTGGTCAGCGCCTCCTGGACGATGCGGTAGGCGGACAGGTCCACGCCGGCGGGCAGCGGCGCCGGCTCGCCCTCGGTGACGAGCTCGACGGTCAGACCGCCGCGGCGCGCCTGCTCGAGCAGGTCGCCGAGGCCGTCGAGCCCGGGCTGGGGCGCCAGCGGCGCGTCGGTCTCGTCGCGGCGCAGCACGCCGAGGGAGCGGCGCATGTCGTCCAGCGCCGTGCGCCCGGTCCGCTCGATCGCCTCCAGCGCCTCGCGGGCGCGCTCGGGGTCGCGGTCGAGCATGCGCCGCGCGCCCTGGGCCTGGACCACCATGACCCCGACGCTGTGGGCGACGACGTCGTGCAGCTCGCGGGCGATGCGCGACCGCTCCTCCCCGACCGCGACCCGCTCGCGCTGGAGCTGCTCGCGCTCCAGCAGGGCCAGGCGCTGCGATCGCGCGCGCCGTATGCGTCCCAGGAGCCATGGGGTGGCGACGACGAGCCCCGCGGAGAACAGGAAGCTCGGGATGTCCACCTCGGTGGCGATCACCGCGGTCCACAACCCCGCGATCCCGAGGCCGGCGCCCACGAACGAGGGCCGGTCCTCGGCGTACGCGCCCAGCGAGTAGAACGTGACCGCGCCGGTGATGAGCGACGCGGCCGGCGGCGGCTCTCCGGCGAACAGCCCGCCGCCGAGGAGCGCGGTCAGCGCGGCGGTCGCGGAGAAGACGCCGGCGACTGCCAGCGGCGCGCGCCGGCGCGCGGCGAGCGGGAGGGTGAGCAGCACCGCGCCGGCGGCGTTCAGCAGCGCGGCGCCCTCGTGGTCGCCCAGCGCCAGCTGGAGCTGCAGCGCCGTGGCCAGCGCCACGGCGAGCAGCCCGTCGAGCAGTCGCGTGTCGCGCAGGCGTGGCATGTGCAGCGACGGTAGCGACCGGCCCGCGGCCCGTCCTCGTCCGCACGGAGGACGGCGCGTCGCCCGCGCGGACGACCGGCCCGTCGCGGAGATCGTCCCGCGGGCCACGCCGGATCGGCGGGGCGGGCGACGACGCGCCGGCCCGGCGGCGGGATGGTGCCGGTGCGCTGCGACGGCGCCCTTGCCCACCCCGACGAAGGAGATGCGCCATGACCCAAGCGACCGTTCCCGAGGGTGGCCTCGTGACCGCTCCGGGGATTCCCGCCGGCCCGCCCGCGGTGAGCCTGCGGGGCCTGACCAAGCGCTACGGCGACCGGACCGCCGTCGACGGCCTGACGATCGACGTGCCGGCCGGCGTCGTCGCGGGCTTCGTCGGCCCCAACGGCGCCGGCAAGACCACGACGATGGCGATGCTGCTCGGCCTGGTGACGCCCACCGAGGGCAGCGGGACGGTGCTCGGTGCGCCGCTGGGCGACCCCGGGTCCTACCTGGGCCGGGTCGGAGCCCTCGTCGAGGGCCCGGCCTTCTACCCCGGGCTGACCGGCGCGCAGAACCTCGCCGTGCTCGCGACGGCGGCCGGCCACGACCCCGCGCAGATCCCGGGCCTGCTGGAGCTGGTGGGCCTCTCCGAGCGCGGCGACGACCGCTTCCGCCGCTACTCGTTCGGGATGAAGCAGCGCCTGGGGATCGCCGGCGCGCTGTTGGGCGACCCGCGTCTGCTGATCCTCGACGAGCCCATCAACGGACTGGATCCCGCGGGCGTGCACGAGATCCGCGGGCTGATCGGCCGGCTGGCGAGCGGGGGGCGGACCGTGCTGGTCTCCTCCCATGTCCTGGCCGAGCTCGAGCAGGTCAGCGACTGGCTGATCGTCATCGACTACGGGCGCCTGGTCTTTCAGGGTCCCGCCGTGGAGCTGCTGGACCGCGCGGACGCGCGGCTCGTGGTCGCGCCCGAGCACCCGGGCGACCTCGAGCCGCTGCGCCGTGTGCTCGCGGCCGCCGGACACGCCGGCCGCACGCACGACGACCACCTGGAGATCGCCCTGGACGGCGACGACCCCCGCGGCCTCGCGGCCGCGGTGAACCGCGCGGCGAGCACCGGCGGCCTCGTGCTCGCCGAGCTGCGCGTGTCGCGCACCAGCCTCGAGGACCGCTACCTGACGATGGTGAACGGAGGAGACCGATGAGAACGATGTTCATGGCCGAGCTGGTCAAGCTGCGCCGGCGCCGCATCGCGGTCGCCGTGGCGCTCGGCGCCGTGGCGTACGCCGTGGTCGCCACGATCACCGTGTTCCTGTCGGCCACCGACGCGGGTGCGCGGCGCACCGAGCGCGGGGCGACCATCGGGTCGCTGGGGCAGGCGGGCGGCGCGACCGAGGCGTTCTCGATCGGCGCGTCGTTCATCGGGATCCTCGTCTTCGTCCTGTTCATCGCGAACGTCGCGGGCGAGTTCTCGCAGGGGACCTTCCGCACGCTGCTCATGCGCCAGCCCCGCCGCGTGGCGCTGCTGGCGGGCAAGATGGCCGCGCTGCTGGCGTTCGCCGCGGTCGCGCTGGCGCTCGCCGAGGTCCTGACCGTCGCGGCGTCCGCCGCGATCGCCCCCAGCCAGGACGTCTCCACGGCGGCGTGGTTCTCGGCCGACGGCCTGGGCGAGGCGGCCCAGGACTACGGGACCGCCGTGCTCGGCGTCGCCGCGTGGGGGTCGCTGGGCATGGCGCTGGCGATCTTCGTGCGCTCGATCCCCGTCGCGCTGGGCATCGGGATCGTGTGGTCGGGCCCCTTCGAGCACCTGCTCCAGGACGCCTGGACCGCCGCGAGCCAGTGGTTCCCGGGCCTGCTGCTGGAGGCGCTCGCGGCCGGCGGGACCGACGACGTCTCCTCCTCGCGGGCGCTGATGCTCGTCGCGCTCTACGTCGTCGCAGCGGTGGGCGCCGCCGCGGTCGTGTTCGCGCGCCGCGACGTCACCGCCTGAGCCGCCCCCCAAGGCCGGCCGCCGGACCACGGGCTTGACCCGCCGGCGGCCGGCTGGGCAGTATCGGCGGGAGACCAGAGGCGACGCGAGGAGGCAGGCATGAGCACCGTCCCGGGACAGGAGGTCGACGGGGCCGCCCTGCGCGAACTGGAGGGCGCGTTCGGCGGCGAGCTCGTCGGACCCGCCGATCGGACCTACGACGAGCACCGCCGGGTCTGGAACGGGTCGATCGACCGCCGGCCGGCCCTGATCGCGCGCTGCCGGGACGACGCCGACGTGGCCGCGGCGGTGCGCTTCGCACGCCGCACCGGCCTGCCCGCCGCCGTGCGCGGCGGCGGGCACAGCTTCCCCGGCCTGTCGGTGTGCGACGACGGGATCGTCATCGACCTCGGGGCGATGCGGGCGATCCGGGTCGACCCCGAGGCGCGGACCGCGCGGGTGCAGGGCGGTGCCCTGCTCGGCGACCTCGACCGGGCGACCCAAGAGCACGGGCTGGCGGTCCCGTCGGGCATCGTGACCCACACCGGGGTGGCAGGGCTGACGCTCGGCGGCGGGATCGGCTGGATCATGCGCAAGCACGGGCTGACGATCGACCAGCTGCGCTCGGTGCGGCTGATCACCGCGGCCGGCGAGCCGGTGCGCGCGAGCGCCGACGAGAACCCCGACCTGTTCTGGGGCGTGCGCGGCGGTGGCGGGAACTTCGGCGTCGTCACCGAGTTCGAGTTCGCCCTGGTGCCGCTGGGGCCCACCGTGCTGGCCGGCCCCATCTTCTGGCCGATGGAGCGCTCGGGGGAGGTGCTGCGCTTCTACCGCGACTGGATCGCGGAGGCCCCCGACGAGCTGATGACGATCGTGATCCACCGCAAGGTCCCGCCGCTGCCGGCGATCCCCGCCGAGCTGCACGGCATGCCCGTGGTCGGCGTCGTCTGCTGCTACGCGGGCGACGTCGAGGAGGGCGAGAGGGTGGTGGCGCCCATGCGGCGCTTCGGATCCTCGGTGCTGGACCTGTGCGCGCCGAAGCCCTACCTCGACCACCAGGCGATGTTCGACCCGGCCTTCCCGCACGGGCGCTGGTACTACTTCCGCTCCTGCGACGTCGCGGAGCTGAGCGACGACGTCATCGACATCACCGTCGAGCACTCGCTGCGCATCGCCTCGCCGCTCACCGCCTTTCCGTTGTGGCAGCAGGGCGGCGCGGTGGCGCGCGTGGGCGACGACGAGACGGCCTACCACGGCCGGCAGGCCGCGCACACGTTCAACATCGGCGCCGCCACCGCCGGCGAGGAGGGCTTCGCGGAGGAGCGCGAATGGGCGCGCGCGTTCTGGTCGGCCCTGGAGCCCTACCACACGACCGTGTACGTGAACTTCCTCATGGACGAGGGCGAGGACCGCATCCGGGAGGCCTACGGGGCGCGCAAGTACGACCGCCTGCAGGCCCTCAAGCGCGCCTACGACCCCGACAACCTGTTCCGCCTCAACCAGAACATCGCTCCCGGCTGACGCGTTCTCGGGCCGCGGCGGCTATGCCTTGGAGCGCACCAGGAACCTGTAGCGCTCGGCCGTCTCGGAGCTCGCCTCGCCGGCGAGCTGCTGGATCGCGATCGCGATCGTCGGATACACGTGCACCACCCCGGCCAGGTCGGAGAGCTTGAGCCGCTGGTCGATCGCCAGGGCGAGCTCGTTGATCAGCTCGCCGGCGGCGGGCGCGAGCGCGTGCGCCCCGACGATCCGCCCCTTCACCGTGACGATGCGCACCTCGCCGTCGTCGGCGGAGTCCGTGCGCGCGCGGTCGTTGTGGCCGAGGTCCCGGCGCCACACGCGGACGTCGTCGTCGCCGTGCTCGGCGCGCGCCTGCGCCTCGGTGAGGCCGGCGTGCGCGAGCTCGGGGTCGGTGAACGTGCACCACGGGACGAGGTAGTCGCCGGCGTCGGAGCCGGGCAGGAACATGTTGCGCACGGCCCGGGCCGCCTCGTAACCGGCCGAGTGCGTGAACCGGTGCCGGCCCGCGACGTCACCGGCCGCGTAGACGGACTTCACGCTCGTGCGCAGCCGCCCGTCCACGAGGACGCCGCGCGGGCCGAGCTCCACGCCCACCTCCTCGAGCCCCAGGCCCTCGACGTTCGGCGCGCGCCCCGCCCCGACGAAGATCTCCTCGGCCGCCCACTCGCGCTCCCCCGCATGCGCCACCTTGCGCCCGTCGCGGACCTCGACCCGGTCCACCGTCACGCCGAGCTGCAGGTCGACGCCCTCGGCGCGGAGCCGGTCGGCGAGCCGCTCGGCCAGCTCGGGCTCGTCGCGCTCGAGCACGTGATCGCCTCGCTGCAGGACGGTGAGCGGCACGCCCAGGCGCGTGAAGGCCTGCGCCAGCTCGATCCCGATCGGCCCGCCGCCGATCACGATCAGGCTGCGTGGCGCGCGGTCGAGCTCGAAGACCGACTCGCTGGTGAGAAAGCCCGCCTGCGCCAGCCCGTCGATCGCCGGCGCGGCCGGCCGGCTCCCGCAGGCCAGCAGGACGAAGCGCGTCTCGTGCTCGGTCTCCCCCACCCGCACCGTCGTCGGCGAGGTCAGCCGGGCGCCGCCCGCGAACACGTCCACGCCCTGCGCGCGGAAGCGCTCGGGGTCGTCGTCGGTCGTGGCCAGCTGCTGCTGGATCGCCTTGATGCGCGCCCACACCCGCGCGCTGTCGATCTGCGGCTTCACCGCCGCGATCCCGTAGCGGTCGGCGTGGCGCATCGTGTGCGCCGCCTTCGCAGAGGACAGCAGCGCCTTGGAGGGCACGCAGCCCGTCCACAGGCAGTCGCCGCCCACCCGCCCGCGCTCCACGCACGCGACCTTGATCCCCAGCTTGGGCGCGAACTCCGCGGCCACCATGCCCGCCGAGCCCATCCCCACCACGATCAGGTCATAGCGCGCGATGCGCGCACTCTAGTTCCGGGGTCCGGCCCTCGAACGAGGTGGTCGTGAGCGAGCCGCGACCCGCGCCGGATGCATCGCCGTGAAGCTTATGTTCGCTTTCGACGGGTAGCATCGGTCCAATGGGACTTTCAGCGGGGACACACAAGCTCGGACCGAACAACGCGACGCTTCGCGTGAAGACCACCCGCGAGGGGATGGCCCAGTCGATGGGTCATGACCTCGTCATCGAGGTCGGCAGCTGGGACGCCACGATCGAGGCGGCCGAGGACCCGTCCGAGACCACCGTTCAGCTCAACGCCGACGGCGGCTCGCTGCAGATCAAGGGCGCCTCGGGCGGTGGAAACGTCAGCGACGGCGACAAGAAGAAGATCAAGAAGAGCATGGACGACAAGGTGCTCAAGGGCGGTGCGATCGAGTTCAAGTCGACGTCGGTCGAGGGCTCCGGGGACACGCTCAACGTGAGCGGCGACCTGAAGATCGGCGGCTCGAGCGGCTCGGTGAGCTTCCCGCTGGACACCTCCGGCGGCAAGGTCTCGGGCTCCACCTCGCTGACGCAGAGCAGCTTCGGCATCAAGCCGTTCGTCGGCATGATGGGCGCCCTGAAGGTGGGCGACAAGGTCGAGGTCGAGGTCGAGGGCACCCCCGAGTAGGGCCGCCCCCGGCGCCGGTCAGACCGGCGCCGGTCAGTCGGGCGGGGAGATCTCCCGCTTGAGGATCTTCCCCGTCGGGCCCTTGGGCAGCTCGTCGACGATCCAGATCCGGCGGGGGTACTTGTAGCTGGCGACCTCGTTCTTGACGAACGCCTTGATCTCCTCGGGATCGGCCTCCTGGCCGTCCTTCAGCGCGATCGCGGCGCCGACCTCCTCGCCGAGCTGGTCGTGCGCCATGCCCACGACCGCGGCCTCGCGCACGGCGGGGTGCTCGTAGAGGACCTCCTCGATCTCGCGGGGGTAGACGTTGTAGCCGCCGCGGATGATCAGCTCCTTCTTGCGGTCGACGATGAAGAAGTAGCCCTCCTCGTCGACGCGGGCCATGTCGCCGGTGGCGAACCAGCCGTCCTTGATCGCCTCCTCGGTGGCCTCGGGGCGCTGCCAGTAGCCCTTCATCACGTTGTGGCCCTTGATGAGGATCTCCCCCACGTCGCCGGCCGGGACCTCGTTGCGGTCGTCGTCGACGACCTTCATCTGCACGCCATCGATCGGGGTGCCGATCGAGCCGATCTTGCGCTCGCGGTCGGGGTGGTTGAACGACGCGATCGGTGACGTCTCGCTGAGCCCGTAGCCCTCCAGGACCTTGCAGCCGAACGCCTCCTCGAAGCCGCGCATGACCTCCCCGGGCATGGCGGCGCCGCCCGACGCGCACACGCGCAGGCAGGAGACGTCGAAGTCGTCGCGTTCGGGGTGGTGCAGCAGGGCGGCGTACATCGTCGGGACGCCCTCGAAGATCGTGACCTTGTCGCGCTGCAGGATCTCCAGCGCCTTGGCGGGGTCGAAGCGGGGCAGCAGCGTCAGCGGGACGCCGGCGGCGATGGCGGCGTTCATCCCGCAGGTCTGACCGAAGGAGTGAAACAGCGGCAGGCCGCCGAAGACGACGTCGCCGCCGCCGTCGCCGATCTCGAACAGCGCGACGGCCTTCTCGACGTTGCGCAGCAGGTTGTCGTGGGTGAGCTCGGCGCCCTTGGGCTGGCCGGTCGTGCCCGACGTGTAGAGGATCACCGCGGTGTCGTCGCCGCCGCCGCCGGGCACGTCGTGGTCGGAGTCCTGGGCGATGATGAGCTTCTCGAACTCGCCGGGCTCCACCAGGACCACGTCGACGTCGCCCGCCTCCTTCGCTCCCTGCTCGGCGGCCTCGGCGAAGCCGTGCCAGGCGAAGAGGACCTTGGCGCCGGAGTCGGAGAGGTAGAACGCGACCTCGCGGCCCTTGAGCAGCACGTTCATGGGCACCACGACGCCCCCGGCGCGCAGGACGCCGTAGTACACGGCCGGGAAGTACGGGACGTTGGGCAGCATGATCCCGACGCGGTCGCCTGGCTCGACTCCCTTGGCCTTCAGCAGAGCGCTGACCCGGGCGCTGCCCTCGTTGAGCACCGCGTAGTTCAGCGCGGCGTCATCGAGCTTGACGGCGATGGTCTCCGGCGATTTCTCGGCCGTGCGGATCAGGTTGCTGACGAGGTTGTCCGACATAGGCTGCCCTTCCGGTCGCTGTGAGCCGACTCTATATCGAGCGCCTGCGCGAGGATGCGGCAATGCCGGAGGTCCTTCCCGTCACCCGCGACGTCGCCATCCCGCTGAGCGAGGTGGTCCTGCGGGCCAGCCGCTCGTCGGGCCCCGGAGGCCAGCACGCCAACGTGACCGCGTCGCGCATGGAGGCCAGCTTCGACGTGGCCGCGTCGCAGACGCTGACCGAGGCCCAGAAGCAGCGCGTCACCGCGCGCTGCGGGCCCGTGGTGCGGGCGGTGGCCCAGGACGCGCGCGGCCAGGCGCGCAACCGCGACCTGGCGCTCCAGCGCCTCGCGGCGCGGCTGGCCCGCGGGCTGGAGGTGCGGCGGGCCCGGCGGCCGACCAAGCCGACGAAGGCATCCCGCGCGCGGCGACTGGACTCCAAGCGGCGCGCGGCGGAGCGCAAGCGGGCACGGCGGCGGCCCGGCGCCGACGAGTAGCCGCGCTCAGCGGCGCACGTTCTCGCAATCCAGGCCGATGATGTCCGCCTGGCTGGTGAAGACGGTGTCGGTGCCCGGCCCGCAGCGGACGATGTCGATCCCCCCGCCCACCACGTTGACGCGGTCGTCGCCAGGGCCGGCGTCGATGACGTCGGCGTTGAGGTTGCCGAAGATCTCGTCGTTGCCGGCGCCGCCGGCCAGGCGGTCGTTGCCGCGGTCGCCGGTGATGCGGTCGTCGCCCTCGTCGCCGAAGACCGCGTCGTCGTCGTTGCGGCCGGCGAGGATGTCGTCGCCGGGGCCGCCGTGCAGCTCGTCGTCGCCGTCCTCGCCGTCGACGTAGTCGTCCCCGCCGCGCCCGAACAGCCGGTCCTCCCCGTCGCGGCCGAACAGCGAGTCGTCGCCGCCGGTGCCCTGGAGCGTGTCGTCGCCGGGCGTTCCCCGGATGATCGACAGCGGCTCGGCGTCGTCGGCGCCCTCGGGCGCGATTCGCTCGACGCGCTCGCAGTCGATCAGGCCGTCGCGGTCGGGCGCGGTGTCCTCGACGTAGACGGTGTCCAGCCCCGGCCCGCAGTTGACGGTGTCCGAGCTGTCGTCGGCGGCGCGGATCGCGTCGTCCCCGGGCCCGCCGATGAGCATGTCGGGCGCCGGACCCCCGACCAGCTCGTCGCCGTCGTCGCCGCCCTGAAGCGTGTCCTCGCCCGAGCCGCCCACGATCCGGTCCTGCCCGGCCCCGCCGTCGAGGCGGTCGTTGCCGCTGCCCCCGGTCAGGACGTCGTCGCCCTCGTCGCCGAGGATGTTGTCGCCGCCCCGCCCCCCGTCGACGAGGTCGTCGCCGCGGCCGCCGCTCATCTGCTCGGTGCCCGAGCCGCCGAACATCTCGTCGTCGCCGTCGTCGCCCAGCATTCGGCGATCCGACCCGCGCCCGCCGCGGATCACGTCGTCGCCCGGGCCGCCGGAGAGCAGCACGTCGTCGCCGAAGCCCTCCTCGATGATCTGGTCCTCCCCCTCCCCGCCGCGGATGGTGTCGTCGCCGTCCCCGCCGTCGAGGCGGTCGGCGCCCTCCTCGCCGTCGATCTCGTCGTTGCCGGTCCCGCCGTCGGCGGCGTCGTCGCCGTCGGCGCCGAAGATCCGGTCGTTCCCGGTGCCCCCGCCGAGGAAGTCGTCGCCGTCGCCCCCGCCCATGCGGTCGCTGGCCGGCCCGCCCGACATCTGGTCGTCGTCGGGGCCGCCCTCGAGCACGTCGCGGTCGCGGCCGCCGCGCAGCAGGTCCGCCCCGGCGAGGCCCTCGATCCGGTCGCGGCCGCGCGTCCCGATCAGCCGGTCGGCCGCGTCGGTGCCGCGCAGGAGCGCGAGGCCGGGCTGCACGACCAGCCCGGCGGGGGTGGTGCCGTTCAGGCGCACGACGTCCAGGCGCCGGCGCGAGCGCGGGCTGACGAGCGAGAGCGTCGCGTCGCCGCCGTCGGCGAACAGGATGCGGCTGGCGTCGGTGTGCCAGGCCGGGACCCCGGGTCCGCGCCCGGAGCCCAGGCGGCGCACCCGGCGCCCGCGCAGGAGGACGAGCGCGGCGCTGCGCCCGCCCCGCGCGGCGCCGACGGCCAGGCGCGAGCGGCCCGGCGAGAGCGCGAGCGGCCCGCCGGCGCCCCGCGGCAGGCGCAGGCCCCGGCCGGCGGAGCTCGCGCCGCGGTTGATGATCCGCAGGCGCCGGCGTGCGCTGACGTAGGTGCGGCCGCGGTCGTCGACGGCCACGCCGGTGGCGCCCGGCACGCGGACGCGGCGCAGCAGCCGGCGGGCCGCCGGCGCGACCAGCGCCACCCGTCCACCGCGCAGCACGACGGCGGCCAGGCGCCCGCGGCGGCCCACGGCGATCGCGCGGCCGCCGCCGCCCAGCGCGACCGAGCCGCGGCGCGCGAGCGTGGCGGCCGCGAACGCGCGCATCCGCTGCCCGTGCAGCGCGTAGACGCGCTTGCCGTTGGGCGACACGGCGAGCGCGCGGATCGGCCCGCCGCCGAGCCGGCGCCGGGCCAGCTCGGTGCGCTCGTTGACGTCGACGGCGACGATCGTGGCTCCCGCCGCGACGAAGCCGCGGCGCCCGTCGGGCGTGACCGCCACCGCCCGGCCCGGGCCCGGCAGCGGGAGGCGCGCGACGACGCGGTCGGTGGTGACGTCCACGAAGGTCAGCGCCCGCGTGCTGGTGGCGACCAGCGCGACGCGGGCGGAGGCGGGCGGGACGGTGATGCCCAGCGCCAGCAGCGCGGCGAGCGCCGAGGCGAACGTCATCGCGGCACCTGCCCGCCTCATCCGTGACCCGCCCTCATCCGTTCGTGATCCCTTCACCGCCGACACGGTCCGCAGCGCCGCGCAGCGCAGTATGGCGGGCCCGGCGTGGCGCGACGTCGCTCACCCTGACAGTCCGCGCTCAGGGCAGGCACGGCCGTGGCGATTGTGTCGGAAGGGCCGGCGTTCGTGACGGGTTGGCATCGAGACATGAGCGGAAGGCGCGCTTGGGGGGCGGTTTGGGCTAGGCCGGTCGCATCCTTGGGGGGGTGTGCTCCCGGGACGGCCATATACGCGGTCAACTCAGCACACCCCCCGCCAAGCCCGCCTCCGAGTAGCCGCGGCGGAAGTGCCTGCGATCAGCAGTCGGTCTCCGAGCCAGCCGGCTCAGATCACAGCCCCTGCTCCTCCGCCGCCCGCCGCACCCGCGCGACCACCTCGTCCAGGTCGTCGGTCACGCAGAACAGGTCGAGGTCGCCGGACCCGATCTTGCCCTCCGCCTGCACGGGGTCGCGCAGCCAGTCGACGAGCCCGGCCCAGTAGCGGCGCCCCACGAGGAGGACCGGGAACGAGCGGATCTTCCGCGTCTGGATCAGCGTCAGCGCCTCGAACAGCTCGTCCAGCGTGCCGTAGCCCCCGGGCAGCACCACGAAGGCGTTGGCGTAGCGCACGAACATGATCTTGCGCACGAAGAAGTAGTGGAAGTCCAGCGACTGGTCGACCCACGGGTGGTCGTCGGACCGCTCGGAGGCCAGGTCGATGTTCAGGCCGATGGAGCGCGCGCCGGCCTCCTGCGCCCCGCGGTTGGCGGCCTGCATCGCGCCCGGGCCGCCGCCGGTGATGACCGCGAAGCCCGCCTCCCCCAGCCGCCGGCCGACCTCGCGGGCCAGCTCGTACTCCTGGCTGCCCTCCGGCGTGCGCGCCGAGCCGAAGACCGACACCGCCCGGCGGCGGTCGGCGAGCTCCGAGAAGCCCATCGCCAGCTCCGCCCGGATGCGCTCGAGCCGGGTCTCGTCGGTGATCTGGTGGGCGACCGCCGCCTCCTGGGCGCCGATCAGCTCCTCGTCGGGCGTTGCGGGGGTGCGCGGCATGGGTTTAGCCGAGGTTAGTGGGGCTCTTCACCGGGTGGGCCGGGATGCCGGCGCCGGCTGGCAAGGAAGCAGGGAGGGTGCAATGCGGCAGCATTGCCGGGCACCGACGGCCCGAAGGGCCGTTGGTCTGAGGACGCCGCCAGCCGGTGATTCGGCGCCCGGCCTACAGGCCCGGCGGGTGTACGACGGTGTAGCCGCGGTCGGACCGCGTGTCGGCCTGCCAGCGGGTGCCGGCGCCGCTGCGCCCGCTCGTGTCGAAGCGCAGGCCGGCGACCACCATGTAGACGTGGCCGCCGTGAGCGTAGATCGTCACCCACTGGCCCGGCCCGCGCTCGCCCCAGTTCATGAAGCCGCCGGAGGGCATCGACTCCTCGAGCAGGCCGGCGAAGTGCAGCGCGTAGGAGACCGAGCCCGAGCAGTCATAGCCGGTGTCGTCCCAGTTGCCGTGCCCGCCGCCGTAGCGGTAGGGCATCGTCGCGATCCGGTTGCCGGCGGCGATGATGGCCTGCACCACCGGCGGCGCCAGCGCGGGCGCGACGGCCAGGCCGTCGGGGCCGACCGTCGCCTTGAAGCCGGGGCCGAGGCGCTGGACCGCGGGCTCGGTGGGCGGGATGGGCTGGGTGCGCATCGCGCCGCCGGTCACGCTGGAGGAGCGCAGCAGCGCCCCGCCGTTGTTGACCACGTCGCGCAGGGCGCGGATGTCTGTGCGGTTGGCGCGCCCGTCCACCGGGAGGCGCTGGGTGCGCTCGAAGGCCCGCACCGCGCGCCGGGTCCGGCTGCCGTACATGCCGTCCACGCCGGCCGGGTGGCCGGCGCGCGCCAGGAAGTCCTGGAGCACGCGCACGTCGTGGCCGCGGGAGCCCGACTGCAGCGAGCGGTCGCCGAGGCGGACCTTGGGTCGGGCTTCAGCCGACGGGATGGCAGGTAGCAGTACGACCAGCGCCACCAGAACGGCTATGCGTCGGTACGACTTCACGCGGGCGAGACCCTCTCTTTCGGGTTGCCTGCGGGGTTAGCTGACGGGCTCGCGCAGAAAGAGCAGCGCTATACCGCAATCGCGGTGATTCGCCCCTGGGCCGCCGAAACGGCCCAAAATGGTTCCCCCGCTCCCCGCCGTTCCACGGGCGGAGACTCGGCTGGCTCAGACAGCGGGGTACAGTAGCGGAAGCGCAGGACGAGCACCACCGCGACCGCGTCTCACGAGACATGGGGGAAGGTATGGCGATCGACACGAGGCCCGCACGAGGCGGGCGCACCGCCGCCGGCAGCGCCGATCAGCAGGAAGCGACCGAGAACGGAACGCGCGACGAGCGGGCCCTGGAGGAGCTGCTCCAGGCGCTGACCGCCGCCCGCGACGGCGACTTCAGCGTGCGCCTGGCCGCCCGCCGGCGCGACGTGATCGGGGAGGTCCAGCAGCGCGCGAACGAGCTGATCGCGCTCAACGCGCGCATGGCCAAGGAGCTCGCGCGCGTGGGGCGCATCATCGGCCGCGAGGGCCGCATGACCGAGCGCGCCTCGCTGGGCACGGTGGACGGCGCGTGGGCGCAGAGCGTCGACTCCGTCAACGCCCTCATCGACGACCTCGTCCGCCCCACCACCGAGATCTCGCGCGTGATCGCGGCGGTCGCCCAGGGCGACCTGAGCCAGCAGATGGCCTCCACCATCGAGGGCCAGCCGGTGAAGGGCGAGTTCTCGCGCATCGGGACGACCGTCAACGAGATGGTCGACCGGCTGGGCTCCTTCGCCGACGAGGTCACGCGCGTCGCGCGCGAGGTCGGCACCGACGGCAAGCTCGGCGGCCAGGCCGAGGTCAAGGGCGTCTCGGGCACCTGGAAGGACCTGACCGACAACGTCAACTCGATGGCCTCCAACCTGACCGACCAGGTGCGCCAGATCGCCGCGGTCACGACGGCGGTCGCCAACGGCGACCTCTCGCAGAAGATCACCGTCCCGGCCCGCGGCGAGATCCTCGAGCTCAAGGACACGATCAACACGATGGTCGACCAGCTGTCGTCCTTCGCCGACGAGGTCACGCGCGTCGCGCGCGAGGTCGGCACCGACGGCCAGCTCGGCGGCCAGGCCGAGGTCAAGGGCGTGTCGGGCACGTGGCGCGACCTGACCGAGTCGGTCAACCAGCTCGCCGACAACCTCACCGGCCAGGTGCGCAACATCGCCCAGGTGACCACCGCCGTCGCCCAGGGCGACCTGTCCCAGAAGGTCACCGTCGAGGCCAAGGGCGAGGTCGCCACCCTGGCCGAGACCATCAACTCCATGACCGACACGCTGCGCGTCTTCGCCGAGCAGGTCACCGGCGTCGCGCGCGAGGTCGGCACCGACGGCGTGCTCGGCGGGCAGGCCGAGGTCCAGGGCGTGGCCGGCACCTGGAAGGACCTCACCGACAGCGTGAACGTCATGGCCTCCAACCTGACCGACCAGGTGCGCCAGATCGCCGTCGTGACCACCGCCGTGGCCAACGGCGACCTCTCGCAGGCCGTGACCGTCGAGGCCAAGGGCGAGGTCGCCACGCTGGCCGAGACCATCAACTCGATGACCGACCGCCTCCGCGTGTTCGCCGAGCAGGTCACCGGCGTCGCGCGCGAGGTGGGCACCGACGGCGTGCTCGGCGGCCAGGCCGAGGTCGAGGGCGTCTCGGGCACCTGGCGCGACCTGACCGACAGCGTGAACCTGATGGCCAACAACCTCACCGGCCAGGTGCGCAACATCGCCCAGGTCACCACGGCGGTGGCCACCGGCGACCTGTCGCAGAAGATCACCGTCGACGCCCGCGGGGAGATCCTCGAGCTCAAGCAGACGATCAACACGATGGTCGACCAGCTCTCCTCCTTCGCCGACGAGGTCACCCGCGTCGCGCGCGAGGTGGGCACCGAGGGCCAGCTCGGCGGCCAGGCCGAGGTCAAGGGCGTCTCGGGCACCTGGCGCGACCTCACCGAGAACGTCAACTTCCTCGCGTCGAACCTCACCGACCAGGTGCGCAACATCGCCCAGGTCACCACGGCGGTCGCCCAGGGCGACCTCTCCAAGAAGATCGACGTCGACGCGCAGGGCGAGATCGCCGAGCTGAAGGACACGATCAACACGATGGTCGACCAGCTGCGCGACTTCGCCGCCGAGGTCACCCGCGTCGCGCGCGAGGTCGGCACCGAGGGCCAGCTCGGCGGCCAGGCCACGGTGGAGGGCGTCTCGGGCACCTGGCGCGACCTGACCGAGTCGGTCAACCAGCTCGCCGACAACCTCACCGATCAGGTGCGCAACATCGCGCAGGTCACCACGGCGGTGGCCCAGGGCGACCTGTCGGAGAAGATCACGGTGGACGCGCAGGGCGAGATCGCCGAGCTGAAGGACACCATCAACACGATGGTCGACCAGCTGCGCGACTTCGCCGCCGAGGTCACCCGCGTCGCGCGCGAGGTCGGCACCGAGGGCAAGCTCGGCGGCCAGGCCACGGTGGAGGGCGTCTCGGGCACGTGGCGCGGGCTGACCGACAACGTGAACCTCATGGCCGGCAACCTGACCAGCCAGGTGCGCGCGATCGCCCAGGTCACCACGGCGGTGGCCAACGGCGACCTGTCCAAGAAGATCGACATCGAGGCCAAGGGCGAGATCCTCGAGCTGTCGGAGACGATCAACACGATGGTCGACCAGCTCTCGTCCTTCGCCGACGAGGTCACGCGCGTCGCGCGCGAGGTCGGCACCGACGGCCAGCTCGGCGGCCAGGCCGAGGTCAAGGGCGTCTCGGGCACCTGGCGCGACCTGACCGAGAACGTCAACTTCATGGCCTCCAACCTCACCGGCCAGGTGCGCAACATCGCCCAGGTGGCGACCGCGGTGGCCAACGGCGACCTCACGCAGAAGATCACGGTCGACGCCCGCGGCGAGATCCTGGGGCTGAAGAAGACGCTGAACACGATGCTCGACCAGCTCGGCTCCTTCGCCGACGAGGTCACCCGCGTCGCGCGCGAGGTCGGCACCGACGGCGTGCTCGGCGGCCAGGCGGAGGTCGAGGGCGTCTCGGGCACGTGGCGCGACCTGACCCAGTCGGTCAACCAGCTCGCCGGCAACCTGACCACGCAGGTGCGCGCGATCGCCGAGGTCTCCACGGCGGTGACCCAGGGCGACCTGACCCGGCAGATCGCGGTCGAGGCCCAGGGCGAGGTCGCCGAGCTCTCGGACACGATCAACCAGATGATCGCCAACCTGCGCGAGACGACCCAGAAGAACGCCGAGCAGGACTGGCTGAACACCAACCTCGCCCGGATCTCCGGCCTCATGCAGGGCCAGCGCGACCTGACCACGGTCTCGCGGCTGATCATGTCGGAGATCTCGCCGCTGGTCACCGCGCAGCACGGCGCGTTCTTCCTCGCGGAGTCCCAGGACGGCGAGGACCCCGAGCTCAGCCTGATCGCCAGCTACGGCTACAAGCCGCGCCAGGACGTCCCCACCCGCTACCGGCTGGGCGAGGGCATCGTCGGGACGGCGGCCCTGGAGGGCAAGAGCATTTTGATCGTCAACGCGCCGGAGGACTACATCAAGGTCTCCTCCGGCCTGGGCGAGGCGGCGCCGGTGAACATCGTCGTCATGCCGATCCTCTTCGAGGAGCAGGTCCTGGCCGTGGTCGAGCTGGCCTCGCTGCGCGAGTTCTCCGAGGTCAACCAGACCTTCCTCGAGCAGCTGGCCGAGACGCTGGGCGTGGTGCTCAACGCGATCATCGCCAACCGCCGGACGGAGGAGCTGCTCGAGCAGTCCCAGAGCCTGGCCGAGGAGCTGCAGTCGCGCTCGGAGGAGCTGCAGGACCAGCAGGGCGAGCTCAAGCAGACCAACGAGGAGCTCCAGGAGAAGGCGGAGCTGCTCAGCCAGCAGAACCGCGACATCGAGGTCCAGAACGCCGAGATCCAGGAGGCGCGCGAGAGCCTGGAGGAGAAGGCGCGTCAGCTCGCGCTCAGCTCGCGCTACAAGTCCGAGTTCCTGGCGAACATGAGCCACGAGCTGCGCACGCCGCTGAACAGCCTGCTGATCCTCAGCAAGCTGCTCGTCGAGAACCCCGACGAGAACCTGACCGTCAAGCAGATCGAGTTCGCCCAGACGATCCACACCGCCGGCGTGGACCTGCTGTCGCTGATCTCCGACATCCTCGACCTCTCCAAGGTCGAGGCGGGCAAGATGGAGATCACCCCCGGCCAGCTGCGCCTGGACGCGATCACCGACTACGTCGACCGCGCCTTCCGGCCGGTCGCCGAGCAGAAGGGGCTGGACTTCGCGGTCGAGACGGCGCCCGACGCGCCGCCGGTGATCTTCACCGACGAGCAGCGCCTGCAGCAGGTGCTGCGCAACCTGCTCTCCAACGCGTTCAAGTTCACCGAGTCCGGCCGCGTCTCGCTGGAGCTGGCCGGCGGGACCGGCGAGCAGTCGCCCGACGGCGTCCCCTACGCCCTGAGCATCACGGTCCGCGACACGGGCATCGGCATCGCGGAGGGCAAGCTGCGGCTCATCTTCGAGGCCTTCCAGCAGGCCGACGGCACGACGAGCCGCCGCTTCGGCGGCACGGGCCTGGGGCTGTCGATCAGCCGCGAGATCGCCCGCGCGCTCGGCGGCGAGATCCGCGTGGAGAGCGTTCCCGGGCGCGGCAGCGCCTTCACCCTTCTGGTACCCGCCTACGAGCAGGTCGTCGTGGCGCCCGAGCCGCACGCCGGCACCGGGCAGCGCGAGCTCGCGGCGCGATCGGCCGAGCCCGTGGCCGAGGAGAGCCCCGTGGCCGACGACCGCGGGCTGGTGGCCGACGGGGACCGGGTCGCGCTGGTCGTCGACGACGACACCGAGGCGTCCGCGCTGGCCCTCGCCGCCGCGCGCGAGGCCGGGTTCAAGGGGATCGTCGCCGCGCGCGGCGACCTCGGGCTCGCCCTCGCCCACGAGCTGGTTCCGGCGGTCATCCTGCTCGCCGCGGGGGTGCAGGCCGGCGGGCGCATCGTCGAGCAGCTCAAGCATCACCCCCACACCCGCCACATCCCGGTCTACGTCGTCGGCGACCCCGAGCTGCGCCACGATGCGCTGCTCGCCGGCGCGGCGGGCTTCGTGGCCGGCCCGGCGGACTCCGGGACGCTCGCCGAGACGTTCGGGCGCGCGGCGGAGTTCGTGGAGCGCCAGACCAGGCGCCTCCTGCTGGTCGAGCCCGACGAGGCCGAGCGCACGCGCGTGGCCAATCTCGTCGGCGCCGGCGACGACGTCGACGTCACCGCGGTGCCGACGAGCGAGGAGGCGATCGCGGCGCTGGACGAGCAGCCCTTCGACTGCGTCGTCCTGGACCTCGAGCGGCCCGGGGGCCTGAACTTCGCCGTGCTGGACCGCATCGGCCGCGACGAGGGCACGCGCGACGTGCCGGTCGTCCTGCGCCGCGGCGAGCAGCTCCCGCGCCGGGCGCAGACGCGCCTGAAGCGCTACCGGCGGTCGATGGTCATCCGCAACGCCGACTCGCCGGAGCGGCTGCTGGACCAGACGGCGCTCGCGCTGCACCGGCCCGAGACGGCGCTGCCCGCATCCGTGCGGCGGATGCTCGCGCAGCTGCACAGCGACGACCCGGTGCTGGGCTCGAAGAAGGTGCTCGTCGTGGACGACGACCTGCGCAACGTCTTCGCGCTGACCAGCGCGCTGGAGTCGCGCGGCATGGAGGTCCTGTTCGCCGAGAACGGCCGCGAGGCGATCGATCGCCTGGAGGTCGCGCCCGACGTCGACCTCGTCCTGATGGACGTGATGATGCCCGAGATGGACGGCGACGAGACGACGCGGGCGCTGCGCGCCGACACGCGCTTCGAGGCGCTGCCGATCATCTGGCTGACGGCCAAGGCGATGAAGGGCGACCGCGAGAAGTCGGTCGCCGCCGGCGCGTCGGAGTACATCACCAAGCCGGTCGACATCGAGCGGCTGATCTCGCTGATGCGGATGTGTCTGAACCGGTGAGCAGCGTCGCGGGCGCACCGGTCCTCCTCGTCGACGACCGGCAGGAGAACCTCGTCGCGCTGGAGGCGGTGCTGGCCCCGCTGGGCTGCCGCCTGGTGCGCGCGCACACCGGCCTGGAGGCGCTGCGGGAGGTCCTGCGCCAGGACTTCGCGGTGATCCTCCTGGACGCCCAGATGCCGGAGATGGACGGCTTCGAGGCGGCCGACCTCATCAAGCAGCGCCAGCGCAGCCGGCTCGTCCCGATCATCTTCCTGACGGCGATCAGCGTGGAGCGCCACCACGTCGTCCGCGGGTACTCCGCCGGGGCGGTCGACTACGTGCTCAAGCCGTTCGACCCCGTCGTGCTGCGCTCCAAGGTCGAGGTCTTCGCCGAGCTCTACACCCGCGGGCGGGCGCTGGAGGCGAGCGAGGCGCTGCTGCGGGCCACGTTCGAGGACGCGCCGATCGGCATGGCGCGCGCCGACGCGGACGGCCGCCTGCTTCAGGTCAACGCCGCGCTGTGCGAGGCGCTGGGCCGCCCGGAGGACGACCTCCTGGGACGCACGCTGGAGGAGATCGGCCATCCCCGGGACGCCGGCATCGACGCCGAACTGCGGGCCGAGCTGCTGGCCGGTCGCATCCCCCGCTACGAGGTCGAGCGCCGGCTGTCGGGCCCGGGCCGCGCGTCGATACCCGTCCAGCTCAGCGTGTCGCTGGCTCGAGGCGAGGACGGCGCCCGGCCCGACCTGCTCCTGCAGGTTCAGGACATCCGCGACCGCAAGCGGGCCCAGCGCGACCGCGAGCAGCTCGTCCGCGAGCAGTCGGCCCGCGCGCAGGCCGAGATCGCGACCGAGCGCCTGCGCCTCACCCAGTCGCTCGCCGACGCCGCGCTGAGCGCCGACGACCTCGATGGGCTGCTGCGCGAGCTGCTGGAGCTGATTGCCGGCGCCCTCGAGGTCGACAGCGCCGCCGTCGTGCTGGCCGACGAGCACGACCGCCTGGTGGCCCGGCTACAGACCGGCGGCGAGGTCGAGGTGGACCGCAAGGCCGCGGGCGACGCCGTCGCGGCGCAGGTCATGCAGACCCGCGCGCCCGTCGCCATCCGCGACGTCGCGCGCGCCGGCGTCGACGTGTCCGCGCTGGGCGCCGGGGTGGCCTCGGCGCTCGCCGTCCCGCTCTCCGCCGGAGGGCAGGTGATCGGGAGCCTGCACGTCGGCATGCGCACGACCCGCAACTTCGACGCCGACGCGATCGACCTGATGCGCACCGGCGCGGTCCGCACCGGCCTGGCGATCGCGCGCACGCGCCTGTACGAGCGCCAGCGCCACATCGCGCAGGAGCTCCAGCGCAGCCTGCTCCCGAAGTCCCTGCCCGAGGTCGCCGGCGTCCTCGCCGCCGCGCGCTACCTCCCCGGCGAGGGCGGCGCCGCCGTGGGCGGGGACTGGTACGACGCGGTCGCGCTGCCCGGCGGGCGGATCGCGGTGGCGATCGGCGACGTCGTCGGGCGCGGGATCGCGGCGGCGTCGATCATGGGCCAGATGCGCAGCGCACTGCGCGCATTCCTGATGCAGCCCGACGAGACCGGGGCGATGGCCGATCGGCTCAACCGCTTCGCGCTGGGCCTGGGCGAGAGCATGATGACGACGGTCGTGCTCGCCGTCCTCGAGCCGGCCACCGGCCGCCTGCGCTACACGAACGCCGGCCACCCGCCCCCCGTCGTGGTCGGGCCCGACGGCAAGGCCGTCCTGCTCGAGGACACGCCGGAGGTTCCCCTCGGAGTCGTGCAGACGCCGCGCTACACCGAGCGGCAGACCACGCTGGCCCCGGGCTCCTCGCTGGTGCTCTACACCGATGGGCTGGTGGAGCATCCGCCCGAGCCGATCGACGAGGGGCTGGCGCGGCTGGTGGCCGCCGCGGGCGGGAAGCGCGAGGCGCCGGAGGAGCTGTGCGACCGCATCCTGGACCGGACCCTGGGCGTCGGGGTGGTCTCCTCCGACG
Source organism: uncultured Solirubrobacterales bacterium (assembly GCA_963825515.1). Lineage (GTDB taxonomy): Bacteria > Actinomycetota > Thermoleophilia > Solirubrobacterales > Solirubrobacteraceae > CADCVQ01. The sequence continues at coordinate 978,669 of CAWGTI010000001.1, forward strand.
ACGTCACGCTGCTCGTGGTCGAGGCGCTTCCCTCCCTGGGCGAGCGCGTCTCGCTGGACGTGGCGGGCGATCCGGCGGCGCTCACCGCCGCGCGCGACACCGTCCGGCGCTGGCTGCGCGAGGCGGGGGCCCAGCACGCCGAGGTCAGCGACATCACGATGGCGTGCAACGAGGCCTGCCAGAACGCCATCGAGCACGCCTACGACCTCGGCGCCGACACCTTCTCGCTGGACTTGGCGCGCTCGGGCAGCGACGTGACGATCAGCGTGCGCGACGGGGGCGGCTGGCGCACGAGCAGCAGCACCGATCGCGGGCGCGGCCTGGACCTGATGCGCGCGCTGATGGACGACGTCGAGGTCGACGCCGGGTCCTCCGGCAGCACCGTGCGCCTCAACCGGCGCCTGCGCCCGCCGCCGCGGGCGCGCTCGGCCACGCCCAAGCGCCGGTCGCCGACCACCGCCCGCTGAGCCTCGCCGCCCGCGGGCGACAGGGGACTGCCGCGGCCCCCGCGGGGGTAACGCGGCAGCAGGATGAGCCTGCTGCGCACCAAGAGCGTGGAGCAGTCCATCGCCGACACCGAAGAGCCCGAGCACCGGCTCAACCGCACGCTCGGCCCGCTCGACCTCACGGTCTTCGGCGTCGGGGTCATCATCGGCACCGGCATCTTCGTGCTGACCGGCGAGGCCGCCGGCACGCTGGCAGGCCCGGCGATCGCCCTCTCGTTCGTGGCCGCCGGCGTCGCCTGCGGGCTGGCGGCGCTGTGCTACGCGGAGTTCGCCTCGAGCGTGCCGGTCGCGGGCTCGGCCTACACCTTCTCCTACGCCAGCCTGGGCGAGCTGATGGCCTGGATCATCGGCTGGGACCTGATCCTGGAGATGGCGCTGGGCGCGGCCACCGTCGCGTCGGGCTGGTCGGAGTACTTCCGGGTGGTCCTGGACGAGACGTTCGGGGTGACGCTGCCCAGCTGGGTGGACGGGACCCACCACAACTTCGTGGCCGCGGGCATCGTGCTGGTGCTCACGGCGCTGCTGTGCTTCGGAATCAGGACCTCGACGCGGTTCAACGCCACGATCGTGGGGATCAAGGTCGCCGTGGTGCTGCTGGTCATCGTCGCCGGCCTGTTCTACGTCAAGGGCGGCAACCTCGACCCGTTCGTGCCGCCCAAGGGATCGGAGCCCGCACCGGGCGGCGAGGCCACGACCACGCTGATCCAGGACCTCGGCCTGGGCACCGGCGCGTTCGGGATCGGCGGGATCTTCACCGGCGCGGCGCTCGTCTTCTTCGCCTACATCGGCTTCGACATCGTCGCCACCGCGGCCGAGGAGACCAAGAAACCGCAGCGCGACCTGCCGATCGGGATCTTCGCCTCGCTGGCCATCTGCACGGTGCTGTACGTGGCCGTCGCGCTCGTCGTCACGGGAATGGTCCCTTACGACAAGATCGAGCTCGAGGCGCCGCTGGCCAACGCCTTCCGGTCGGTCGGGGAGTCGACGATCGCCCAGATCGTCAGCTTCGGTGCGCTCGCCGGGCTGACCACGGTCACGATGATCCTGATGCTGGGCCAGAGCAGGGTGTTCTTCGCGATGAGCCGCGACCGGCTGCTCCCGACGGTCTTCTCTAGGGTCTCCGAGCGCTGGCGCGTCCCCTACCGCACCACGATCGCCACCGGGATCGCCGTGGCCGCGCTGAGTTTCTTCGTCTCGCTCACCACGCTCGCCCAGCTGGTCAACATCGGGACCCTGTTCGCGTTCGTGCTGGTCGCGATCGGCGTCCTGGTCCTGCGCCGCACCCAACCCGATCTCGAGCGCGCCTTCCGCACCCCGCTGGTCCCCCTGCTGCCCATCCTCTCGGTGCTCGCGTCGCTGTGGCTGATGCTCAACCTCCCGACCGACACCTGGGTGCGCTTCGGGATCTGGATGGCCCTGGGCCTCGTCGTCTACTTCGTCTACAGCCGCCGGCGCAGTCGCCTGGCCTAGCCACTCCCTCGGGGGGCGTTGCGCTCAGGACGCCAGGACCGCGTCCACCAGCGCCAGCGCGACCTCCGCCCGCGTGTGCAGCGACTCCTCCAGCACGTACTCGCCGGGGGCGTGGGCGCCGCCTCCGCGGGGGCCCAGCCCGTCCACGGTGATCGGCACCACCGGCGCGAAGTGGCTCGCGTCGCTGGCGCCGCCGCGGTCGACGCCGACGATCGGGCGCCCGAGTCGCGCCCCGGCGTCTTCGAGCAGCGGCGCGGTGAGCGCGCGCGAGTCCATCCCCGGCCAGCGGCGCGCCAGCACGCTCTCCAGCCGGGCCCCGCCGACCTCGTCGGGCAGGCCCTCGACCAGCGCCTCGAACGCGGCGATGTCGTCGGCGCGCAGGTCGCAGACGAGCTTGCCGTCGCCGGGCACGACGTTGAACGCGTCGCCGCTGCGCAGGACGGTGGGCACCGCGGTCATGTGGTTCGCGCCGTTGGGGGCGTGCCAGGCGGCGACCGCCTGGGCGGCGGCCGCGAGCGCCAGCAGCGCGTTGGCGCCCGAGTCCGGCGCCGTGCCCGAATGCGCCGAGCGCCCGTGCGCGCGCACGTCCAGCGTTCCGGCCGCCTTGCGCTTGACCACCACCGCCTCCTCCCCCTCCGCCGTGAGCTCGCCCGCCTCGAAGCACAGGCTCGCGTCGAAGCCCGCGAAGCGCGCGGCGTGCGCGAACGGGCCGGTGCGCCATTCCTCGTCGCACACGAGCAAGAGCGCCACCTCGGCGAAGTCCTCGGGGCGGGCGGCGAGCGCGCGCAGCACGCCGAGGGAGAGGACCACGCCGCCCTTCATGTCCACGGTGCCCGAGCCGACCAGCCGGCCGGGATGCTCGCTGTCGCGCGCCAGCGGCCGGTGGCCGGCGTGCGAGATCACGGTGTCGATGTGGCCGACCAGGACCAGCTTGCGGGTCCCGGCGCCGCGCAGGCGCAGGATGAGGTCCCGCGCGTGGTCGGGGGTGGAGCAGTCCACCCGCTCGACGGTCGCGGCCCCGGGCGCGAGACGCGCGACGACCGCCGCCGCGGCCTCGGCCCCCTCCACGTCGCCCGACGGCGAGGAGACGCCCACGAGCGCGTCGAGGTCCTCGGGCGCGCGGGCCGCGATGGCCGCGGCCGCCTCGGCGATCCGGTCGCGCCATCTAGTTCGTCGGGCCTGCCGCGACCGCCGACGCGGGGAGGTCGTCGGCGCAGGGGACCCGCGCCGCCGCCTCGTCACGCAGGCTGCGCTTGAAGGCCACGAACGCCGGCCCGCCGAGCATGGCGGGGATCCACAGCAGCATCGCGCGGTAGGCCAGCACGCCGACGGCGGCCGTCGCGGCGGGCACGCCGTAGAGGACGAGCGCACCCACCAGCCCGGCGTCCACCCCACCGATCCCGCCGGGCACGGGGATGATCGCCCCGAGCTGGCCGAAGAGGTAGGCGAGCAGGAGCGTGGCGACCGCCGGGGCGTCGCCGAAGGCGGCGAAGCACGCGACGAACACGGCCAGGTCGAACACGAGGTAGCCGATCGCGCCGCCCAGCAGCCGCGGATCGCGCGAGCGCACCATCTCGACGGCCTCCCCCACCCCGTCGCCGACCGCCGCCAGCACGCGGGCCGCGTTGCGGGGCAGCTTGGACCGGCCGTCGGCCGACCACCGCTCGACGAGCGGCCCGGCGAGCCGGGGCAGCACGAGCGTGACGACGATCGCGCCCGTCGCGAGCGCGATCGGGACCAGGACCAGGACCAGCGAGTCGGTGCCGGGGACGACGCCGAGCAGCAGGGCGAGGGCCACGACGATCACGGCCGTCACGTTGATGAGGCTCGTGATGAGGAAGAACGCCACCGTGCGCCGCGCGATGCGCTGCAGCGTGAGCCCGCCCCGCCGCAGCGCCCACCCGCCGAGGGCCAGGCCGCCGACGCCGCCGACGGGCAGCAGCGACGCCGCGCCCAGCGCCGACGCGCCGATGCGGTAGCTCATCCCCCAGCTCATCCGCGCGCAGAACGCCGCGCGGAAGGCCACGACGTAGGCCAGGCAGGAGAGCACCTCCAGCACGGCGGCCAGCACGAGCCACTCCGGAGCAGCGTGCGTGAGCCCCTCCCGGACGTCACCGAGGCCCGGCAGCAGCGCGACGAGGGCCACCACGACGAGGACCAGCCCGGCGACCTGCAGCCAGCCGGCGGCGCAGCCGCGAGGACTCGAGGTCCGCCGGCATCTCCACCTCCGGCGGTGCGCCGATCAGATCGGCGGTGGCCACGCCCTCGCTGACGGCCGCCACCGGCTCAGGCCCAGTGGACCACTAGTCCAGGATCTTCTCGAGCCGGGCCGACAGCGCGCCGGCGACCGCCTCGCGCACGGGGCCCTGCTCGAAGCGCTCGACCGTCGCCTCGAGGAAGCCCTCGATGACCAGCCGCTTGGCGCGGTCCAGGCGCAGCCCGCGCGAGCGCAGGTAGAACAGCTGCTCGGGGTCGATCTGGGCGATCGCCGCGGCGTGCGTGCAGCGCACGTCGTTGGCCAGGATCTCCAGGCCGGGGATCGCGTCGGCGTGCGCCTTCTTGGTGAGCAGCAGGTTGCGCGACTCCTGGAAGGCGTCGATCTGCTGGGCGCCGGGGTCGACCTTGATCATCCCCGACCACACCGTGCTCGAGCGCCCGTCGAGGATCCCGCGGAACGCGAGGTCCGACGTCGTGTTGGCCGCCGCGTGCTCCTGCGTGGTCGCGTAGTCCAGGTGCTGGCGGCCGTGGGTCGCGTACGCACCCGTGACCTTGGCGTCCGAGCCCTGACCGGCCAGGTTGGTCTCCATGGCCACGCGCCCGTTGCCGGCGCCGAAGCCCAGCGCGATCCAGTCCAGCGCGCCGTCGCGCTCGACCACCGCGCGCTGCGAGCCGAAGATCCAGGACTTCTCGCTGAGGCCCTGGGCGCAGATGTAGCGCAGGCGGGCGTTCTGGCCCACCGACAGCTCGGCGACCGTGTTCAGCAGCGCGTCCTGGTCGGGCTCTGCGGAGACGTACTGCTCCCACACCTCGGCCTCGGCGCTCTCCTCGAGCACGACGAGCGTGCGCCACGACAGCGCGGTGTCGGCCTGGGACTGCACGACGGTGACCACGATCGGCGCCTCGACGCGCACGCCGCGCGGGACGTACACGAACGCGCCGCCCTGCCACTCGGACTCGTTGCGCGCCACGAACGGGTTCTCGGCGTCGACGATCGTGCCGAAGTGGCGCTCGACCAGCTCGGGGTGCGTCTGCACCGCCGCGCTGAGCGACATGACCAGCACGCCGTCGGCGCGCGCCTCGTCGGATGAGTCGAAGGCATGGTCGACCTGCTCCAGGCGCGTGGCGCCCGCGGGCGCCTCGATCACGGCGAGCGCCTCGGCGTCCACGTGGGCGCCGATCCGCTCCGGCGCCGGGTAGGCGTCGAGGTCCAGGCTCTTCAGCGAGGTGAACTCCCAGCCCGGCTGGTGGCGGAAGGACGGCAGCGGGAGGCTGCCCGACAATCCGACGGCGCGCTCGCGGCGCGCCGTCAGCCACTGCGGCTCGATGAGCGTCCGGCTAGCCAATGGAGCCTTCCATCTGCAGTTCGATGAGGCGGTTCATCTCGACCGCGTACTCCATCGGCAGCTCCTTGACGATCGGCTCGATGAAGCCGTTGACGATGAGCTTGGAGGCCTCCTCCTCGTTGAGCCCGTGGCTCATGAGGTAGAAGAGCTGCTCCTCGCCGACCTTGGAGACCGTGGCCTCGTGGCCGACGTTGACGTCGTCCTCGCCGATGCGGATCGTCGGGTAGGTGTCCGAGCGCGACTGGTCGTCGAGCAGCAGCGCGTCGCAGACGACCTTGGACTTCGAGCCGTGCGCGCCCTTGGCCACCTCGAGCAGCCCGCGGTAGGAGCCGCGCCCGCCGTCCTTGGAGATCGACTTGGCGAAGATGTTCGACGTCGTGTTCGGCGCCGCGTGGATGATCTTGCCGCCCGCGTCCTGGTGCTGGCCGGCGCCGGCGAACGCGATCGAGAGGATCTCGCCGTGGGCCCGCTCCCCGGTCAGGTACACCGACGGGTACTTCATCGTGAGCTTCGAGCCGAGGTTGCAGTCGACCCACTCGACGGTCGCGTCGCGCTCGGCGATCGCGCGCTTGGTGACGAGGTTGAACACGTTCGTCGACCAGTTCTGCACCGTCGTGTAGCGGATCCGCGCGCCGGGCTTGGCGATCAGCTCGACGACCGCGGAGTGCAGCGAGTCCGACGAGTACGTCGGCGCCGTGCAGCCCTCGACGTAGTGCACGTAGGAGCCCTCGTCGGCGATGATCAGCGTGCGCTCGAACTGGCCCATGTTCTCGGTGTTGATGCGGAAGTAGGCCTGCAGCGGCATCTCGATGTGCACGCCCGGGGGCACGTAGACGAACGAGCCGCCCGACCACACCGCGCTGTTCAGCGACGCCAGCTTGTTGTCGTTGGAGGGGATGATCGTCGCGAAGTACTCCTTGACGAGCTCCTCGTGCTCGCGCAGGCCGGAGTCCATGTCCATGAACACGACGCCCTGGGCCTCGAGCTTCTCGTTGATCTGGTGGTAGACGACCTCGGACTCATACTGGGCGCCGACGCCGGAGAGGAACTTGCGCTCGGCCTCGGGGATGCCCAGGCGGTCGAAGGTCTTCTTGACGTCGTCGGGGACGTCGTCCCAGGAGCGCTCGGCGCGCTCGGAGGCGCGAACGAAGTAGTGGATGTTGTCGAAGTCGACCTCGGCCAGGTGCGGCGAGCCCCACGTCGGCATCGGCCGCGCGAGGAACTGCTCGAGCGCCTTCAGGCGGAAGTCGCGCATCCACTGCGGCTCGTTCTTGAACTCGGAGATCTTCTCGACGAGCTCCTTGGTCAGGCCCTTCGGGGCCTTGTAGAGGTAGTTCTCGGCATCGTGGAAGCCGTACTTCTCCGTGTAATCGGAGTTGATGCCCTGCAGGCCCTCTTGCTCGGCGATGGTCTCGGGAGTTGCCATTCGGTCAGTCAACCTCCAGCTTGATCGTGTCGTCGTCGACGCGGACCTCGAAGGTGTCCACGGGGACGTAGGCGGGCAGCGTGAGCGGCTTGCCGGTGCGCAGGTCGAACAGCGATCCGTGCCGGGGGCACTCGACGGTGCAGCGCTCCAGGTCGAACTCGCCCTCGGCCAGGGGGCCGTCGTCGTGCGTGCAGCGATCCTCGATGGCGAGGATCTCGCCATTGCAGTTGAAGACGCCGATCTCCAGGTCCTCCCACTCGACGATGCGCGAAGCGCCGGGCGGAAGCTCGGAAATCGGGCCGATGTCGATGGTCTCGGTCATATCCGATTGCCTTGGTCGGATTCTAGCGCTCCGAGCCGAATGGCCAAGGTCCGGGCGCCGTGCGGCTCCGCCATCAAAGCTCGTCTGGGGCCGGAGGCGGCGCGCCGCCGTTCTCGCCCGCGCTGGGCGGCGTCTCGGGCTCCCACTCGACGACCCGGCCCAGCCCGGCGCCCTTGAGCACCTTCAGCGACAGCAGCGCGCACTTCATGCGCGTCGCCGAGATGTCGATGCCCAGGAGGTCCAGGACGAAGCCGCGGTCCAGGCGGAGGAGGTCGTCGATGGGCATGCCCTTGATCTCGTCGGAGACCATCGACGCCGACGCCTGGCTGATCGCGCAGCCGTGCCCGGAGAAGCGCAGGTCCTGCACGCGGCCCTCGGCGTCGGTGCAGATCTCCACCCGCAGCTCGTCGCCGCACAGCGGGTTGTTGTCCTCGAAGGAGAGGTCGTGCTCCTCGAGGTGGCCCCAGTTGTGCGGGCGCTTGTAGTGCTCGAGGATCTCCTCGCGGTACAGGCTGTCGTCCATGCTCAGGCGAAGATGTCGCGGACCTTGGCCAGCGACTCGATCAGCGCGTCGACGTCGGAGCGCGTGTTGTGGACCGCGAACGACGCGCGCGACGTGGCGCCGACGCCCAGCTTGCGCATGAGCGGCTGTGCGCAATGGTGGCCGGCGCGGATGCAGACCCCGTCGCGGGCCAGGATCTCGGCCACGTCGTGGGGGTGTGCGCAGTCCATCGACCAGGAGACCAGGGCGCCGCGGCGGTCGGCGTCGGGCGGCCCGAGGACGTCCAGGCCCTCGACCTCCTCCAGGCGGTCCAGCGCGTAGGCGACGACGTCGCGCTCGTGGGCGCGCACCGCGTCCATGCCCAGCTCGCGCAGGAAGTCCACCGCCGCGCCCAGGCCGGCGGCCTCGGCGATCGGCGACGTACCGGCCTCGAACTTCCAGGGCAGCTCGTTGTAGCGGGTCTGGTGGAAGTCGACCGACGCGATCATGTCCCCGCCGCCCAGGAACGGCGGCATCGCCTCCAGCACCTCGCGGCGCCCGTGCAGCACGCCGATGCCGGTCGGCCCATAGGCCTTGTGGCCGGTCCAGCAGTAGAAGTCCGCGCCGATCGCTCCCACGTCGACCGGCATCTGGGGCACGGCCTGGGCGCCGTCGATCAGCACCAGCGCGCCGGCGTCGTGCGCGCGGCGCACGATCTCCTCGACGGGGTTGATCGTGCCCAGCACGTTGGAGACGTGGGCAACTGCCACGATCTTGACGCCGCCGCCTGCGAGGACGGCGTCGAGCTCGTCCAGCGACAGCTCCCCGTTCTCGTCCACCGTGAGGTACTCGAGCGTCGCGCCGACCGCCTGGCAGAGCATCTGCCAGGGCACGATGTTGGAGTGGTGCTCCATCTCGGTGATGACGACGCGGTCGCCCACGCCGACGTTCGTGCGCCCCCAGGCGTAGGCCACGAGGTTGATCGTCTCGGTGACGTTCTTGGCGAAGATCGTCTCCTTGTCGGTCGACCCCAGCCACTCGGCGGTCCGGGCCCGCGCTCCCTCGTAGAGGTCGGTCGCCTCCACCGCCAGCGGGTACACGCCGCGGTGGATGTTGGCGTTGTGGCAGGCGTAGTAGTCCTCGATCGCCGCGATGACCGAGCGCGGCTTCTGCGACGTCGCCCCGCTGTCGAGGTAGACCAGGCCCTCTCGGGAGAGGACGGGGAACCGATCGGCCAGCGGCGTGTCGGCGAGCGTGCTCACGCCGACGCCGCTACCTCCTCGCGGATCTGCGCGTAGCCCTCGGCCTCGAGGCGATCGACCAGCTCGGGGCCGCCCTCGGTGGCGATGCGCCCGTCGAACATGATCGACACGCGCGTCGGCTTGACCAGGTGCAGGATGCGCTGGTAGTGGGTGATGATCAGCACGCCCATGTCGGCGCCGCGGGCGACGGTGTCGACACCGTGGGCGACGACGTTCAGCGCGTCGATGTCCAGGCCGGAGTCGGTCTCGTCCAGGATCGCCAGCTTGGGCTCCTGCAGCGCGAGCTGGAGGATCTCCATGCGCTTCTTCTCGCCGCCCGAGAATCCCTCGTTGAGATAGCGGGAGCTGAACTCCCGCGGAACGTTGACGAGCTCCATCGCCGCCTCGACGGTCTTGCGGAAGTCCTTGAGGGAGATCGGGCCCTCGCCGCGGGCCTCGCGGTGGGCGTTCATGACCATGCGCAGGTACTTCGTCACGGTCACGCCCGGGATCGAGACGGGGTACTGGAAGGCCATGAACAGGCCCATCCGGGCCCGCTCGTCGGCGTCGGCCTCGGTGATGTCCACCCCGCCGAAGAGGATCTGACCCTCGGTCACCTCGAAGCTGGGGTGGCCCATGATCGCGTTGGCCAGCGTGGACTTGCCCGAGCCGTTGGGGCCCATCAGGGCGTGGATCTCGCCGGGGCGGACCGTCAGATCGACGCCCTTGAGGATCTGCTTGTCCTCGTCGGCCTGGACGTGGAGGTTTCTGATCTCGAGGTCGGGCATGGTCTCCTTAAGGATGGAAAGGGGAAGCTAGGCGGCGGTGGTCGCGCGCTCGCGGGGGGTCTGGCGAGCGTGGAACTCCACGAGCTCGGCGAGGGTCGTCTGGCCGAGCGTCTTCAGCACGCCGGCCTGCACGCGGGTCCACAGCAGCTTGGTGGCGCAACCCCGCCCCTCGTCGGTGTGATGGGAGCACAGGACGCGGCCCTCGCCGTCGCGATCGTCGACGAAGCACTCCATCGGCGCGACCGAGCCCTCCAGGGCGAGCACGACCTCGTCCATCGCGATGTCCTGCGGGTCGCGGGCCAGCAGGTAGCCGCCGTGCGCGCCGCGGGTGCTCACGACGAGCCCGGCGCGCTTGAGCAGCGCGACGATGCGCTCGAGGTAGGCGAGCGGAAGCCCCTCGGCGTCCGCGATCGCCTTCAACGAGACCGGCTGCTCCTGATGCTGGCAGCCGAGCTCGACCAGGAGCCGTACGCCGTACTCCGCCTTGGTCGTGAAGATCATGGCCGGTAATCCTACCACTGAGGTCGGATTGCGCCATGCCCGGGGGGCCGGCCGCCGGCCCGTCGCGCGCAGGCGATAGAAATAGCCGCTCGTGCCCGAGTTCAGGTCAGGCGACGTGTTCGTCAACCATCGCATCGAGGGGCTCGCGGGGCGCGGGGGGATGGGCGTCGTCTACCGCGCGACGCAGCTGGAGCTCGACCGGATCGTCGCGCTGAAGGTGATCGCCCCCGACCTCGCCGACGACCCCGACTTCCGCACGCGCTTCATGGACGAGTCCAAGACCGCGGCGTCGATCGAGCACCCCAACGTCATCCCGGTGTACTACGCCGCCGAGCAGGACGGCGTGCTGTTCATCGTCATGCGCTACGTGGACGGACCGGACCTGCGCGAGCTCGTGCGCGCGACCGGGAACCTCGCGCCCGCGCGCGCGGCACGCATCGTGGCGCAGGTGTCCTCGGCGCTGGACGCCGCGCACGAGCGGGGCCTCGTGCACCGCGACGTCAAGCCGGCCAACGTGCTGCTGGGCCCCGAGGACCACGCCTACCTGACGGACTTCGGGCTGAGCAAGCGACAGACCTCCACGTCGGGCGTGAGCAAGACGGGGGCCTGGGTGGGCACGCTGGGCTACGTCGCGCCCGAGCAGATCCGCGGCGAGCCGGTGGACCCGCGCGCCGACGTCTACGCGCTGGGCTGCGTGCTCGTGCACACGCTCACCGGCGCGGGGCCCTACGTGCGCGAGTCCGACGAGGCGACACTCTGGGCGCACCTCACCGATCCGCCCCCGGTCGACGCCGTGCCCCCCAAGTTCGCGGAGATCGTCGAGCGCGCGCTGGCCAAGGATCCCGCCGAGCGGTACCTGTCCGCGGGCGCGCTGGGCCGGGCGGCGCTCGCGGCGGCGGGGATCCCGGCGGACGCCGTGCCGATGCCCGTCGCCACGTACGAGCCCGAGGGTCTCACGCAGCCGCCGCCGCGGACGCGCGACACGGGGACCGAGGAGGATCCCGACGCGGAGACGCGGGCGTCGCCGGCCCCTGACGCCGACTCCGACGACGAGGACGGGACCGCCGCGACCGCGGTTGCGGCAGGCGCGGGCGCCGGCGTCGCCGCCGCGGCCGGCGGCGGGGGCGGCGGCGGGGGCGGCGCCGGACCGCCGGATGCCCCGCCCGATCCGGCGGAGCGCCCCGCCGCGCGGTTCGCGACGCCCGCCGAGACGAAGGTGGACGACCGGCCGCGCGCCAACGGGGCGTCCGCCCCGCCCCGGCGACCGAGCCGGCGCACCGTGCTGGTGGCCGCCGGCGCGGCGCTGGTCGTGCTGGCGGGTGGCGCGGCGGCCGTGCTGCCGGGCTCCGGCGACGACGACGCGCCGTCGCGCGAGCCGGCGTCCAGCGAGCCGCGCCGCGCGACCCCGATGGCGGATCCGCCGGTGCCCACCGGCGCGCGCCCCAACGCGCTCACGGTCGCGGGCGGGTCGGTGTGGGCGGTCAGCGCCGCGGCGGGCGACGTCTCGCGCATCGACGCGCGGACCGGCGAGCGCATCGACCGCATCGACGTCGGCGAGGGCGCGACCGCGATCACCGGCGGGCTCGGGGCGGTGTGGGTGGCCAAGGGCACCACCGGCACCCTCCTGCGGCTGAACCTCCGCACCGGGCGGCGGGCCGGCTCGGCGATCAAGCTCGACGCCCCCGGCCTGGCGGTGGCCGTGGCCACCGACCGCAGCTCGGTGTGGGTCGGCGTGCGCAACCCCCGGGCCGGCTACCGCGGGCCCGAGAACGTCGTGCGCTACACGCCGCGCACCGGGCGCCAGCAGGTCATCCCGATCGTGGGCGGCGTGCAGGACCTGGCGGTCGGACGCAACGCCGCGTGGGTCACCAACCGCTTCCGCTCCGACGTGGTGCGCGTCGATGCCCGCACCGGCACCCGGAGCGAGATCCCGGTGGGCAGCGGCCCTCAGGGGCTCGCGGTCAGCGGGGACTCGGTGTGGGTCGCGGCGGCGGGCGACGACGCGATCACCCGCGTCGACGCCTCCAGTCGCCGCACCGACACGATCCGCCTGGAGGACATGCCCACGCGGGTCGCGGTGGGCGGCGGCTCGGTCTGGGTCACGGCCCGGGAGGCCGGACGGCTGCTGCGCATCGACCCCGCGAGCCGTCGCGTGCGGGACACGATCGAGACCGGCCGCCGCCCGTTCGCGCTCCACGTGTTCGAGCGCGCGGTGTGGGTGTCGCTGCTCGGCGAGGACGCCGTCCAGCGCGTGCGCTTCGGCGAGTAGCCGCGGGCGCGCGCGCCGCGGCTCAGTACGCGAGGCGGGTGACCGAGCCGTCCTCGGGAGCGCTGAGCCACGCGGAGCCCAGCCCGACCACGAGCTCGCTGGTCTCCGTGGTCTCCACGGGCGCCGCCTGGGCCAGGGCCCCGTCGGCCGGATCGAACCAGAGCATGCGCCCGGGGTCGTGGGTGGACAGCCATACCGCACCGTCGGCGACCGCGATGTCGTCGGAGGTGATGCCGTCGCTCACCTCCGTGGTGCGGCTCACCCGGTTGGTGGCGGGATCCACGCGCAGCAGCCGGTTGCGCCCGACGTCCGGGATCCACAGCGCGCCCTCGCCGAACGCCAGGCCCGCCGCGAAGGACCCCCGGCCGAGGTCGAGACGGTCGGTGACCTTGCGCGTCTGGGCATCGATGCGAAAGATGACGCTGCGCTGGGGGGAGTCGGCGCTCGCCACGACCCAGACCGCGCCGGCTCCGACGGCGAGCTTGCCGTCCGATCCGGGCTCGGGCACCGGGACGGTCGCCACCACCCTGCCCGTGCCGGCGTCGATCCGGCCCACCGTGCCGTCCGCCATCGCGGCCCAGAAGCCGCCGTCGCCGTAGGCCAGGTCGCCTCCGGTCTGCAGCTGCGCCGGAACCGGGGATCCGACGCGCGTGCGGTTGTCGGCATCGATCCGGAAGATCGCGCTGGCGTCGTCGGTGCTGACGAGGACCACGCCCTCGCCGGCGGCCACCGCTCCCGGGTGCATGCCCACCGGGATGGGCATGCCCTTCTTGCCGTCCGGCTCGATGGGCGTCACCGAGCCGCCGTCGGTGCTCGCCACCCAGATCTCGCCCTCTCCCACCGCGAGGTGCTCGGGCGACCCGCTGACCGCGATCCGCGCGGGCCGGAGCACCGCGGTCAGCGCGTCGGAGTCGTCCTCGGGCGTGTCTGCGCCCGAGAGCAGCACGACCGCCACGACGACCGCGGCCAGCGCCGCCGCCGCCGCGAGCCCCCAGCGCGCACGGCGGTCGCCGTGACCCGGGGCGGACGGCGGGTCCGCCGGCAGGGCGGGCGACGCCCCGGCGGGGGACGGCGGGCGTGGCCCGGGCGGCGGCGCGACCGCCGCCGGCGGCGCCGGGGCGGCCGCGGGCTCCGCCGCCGGTGCGGCGTCTCCCGCGGCGACCGTGCGCTCGGGCGCGCTCGGGGTGTCCCCGGCGGCGGCGGCGGCCGCCGCCCGCGCGAGGTCGCCCGCCGAGGGAAAGCGCAGGTCGGGGTCCTTCTCCATGGCCCGCCGCACGACGGCGTCGAGCTCGGGCGGCGCGTCGGGGAGCACGTCGAGCAGCGAGGGAGCCGGGTCGTTGAGGTGCGCGAAGATCCGGGCCACCTGGTTGTCGCGCTCGAACGGGACGCGCCCGGCCAGGACCGTGTAGAGCACGCACCCCAGCGAGTAGACGTCCGTGCGGGCGTCGACGCGCTGCCCCCGCGCCTGCTCGGGCGCGATGAAGTCGACCGTGCCCAGGAACTGCCCGGTCTTGGTCAGCGCCCCAGCGGTCGACGCGACCGCCTTGGTGAGGCCGAAGTCGGTGAGATAGGCGTGCTCGCCGCCCTCGCGCTGCTCGATCAGCACGTTGGCCGGCTTGACGTCGCGGTGGACGAGGCCCCGGGCGTGCGCGGCGTCCAGCGCGGCGCCGACCTGCGCCAGCAGCGCCGTGGCCCGCCGGCGGTCCAGCCCGCCCTCGCTCGTCACCAGCGCCGCGAGGTCGGTGCCCTCCACGTAGCGCATGGCGATGAAGAGGCTGCCCTCGTGCTCGCCCGCCTCGTGGACGGTGATCACGTTGGGATGGTCGATCGATGCCAGCAGCCGCGACTCGCGCTGGAAGCGGCCGCGGAAGGCGTCGTCCCCGGCGAGCTCCGCCGCCAGCAGCTTGAGCGCGACCCGGCGGTCGAGCCCGATCTGGATCGCCCGGTAGACGACGCCCATGCCCCCGCGACCGGCGACGTCCTCGATCCGGTAGCCGCCCAGCGTGTCGCCGGGGCGAAGGTCGGTCGTGGCCACGCGCCGAACGCTACTGGGACTGGCCTGCGCTCAGAGGTCGCGGCGCGAGACCACGCCGTCCTGCAGCGCGCGCATGGCGAGGTAGGAGCGCTTCTGGTTCTGGGGCAGGTGCTCGATCCCGAAGTAGCCGAACAGCGTGCGCAGGTGCGCCTTGACGGCGTCCACCGACAGGTACAGCTCGTCGGCGATCTGCTGGTTGGTGGCCGGCGTGGCCAGCTCGGCGTCCTTGTAGGGGCGGACCAGCGCGGTCAGGACCGAACGCTGCGTCGGCGTCAGCGAGGGCAGCTCGGGCTGGCTGCCGGCGGCGGCGGTGGGGCGCGAGTCCTCGGGGTCGGGCACGCGGTGGGCGATCTGGGTGCGGCCCACCCGCACGACGTCGCCGTCGCGCAGGCGATGGCGGCCGGAGATGCGCTGGCCGTTGACGAACGAGCCGTTGCGCGACAGGCCGTCGTCGGCGACCGTCCACTCGTCCCCCAGGCGCTCGAGCTCGGCGTGCAGGCGAGACACCTCGGTGTCCCAGCCCAGCGCCAGGTCGTTGCCCGAGCTGCGCCCGATCGTCACCCGCTGCGCGCCAGGCGCCAGGACGAACAGGCGCTGCGCGCCGTCGCCGTCGCGGTAGACCAGAAACGGGTCGCCGGCGCGCTCGGCCTCGATGCGCTCGCGCAGCTCCGCGGGCGTGGCCGCGTGCGGCGCGAGCGGGGACGCAGCATCCGATTGCATGGCCACGAGCTTGCCACAACCCACCCTTGGTGGCGGGTCGCCGCACCCAAGGTGCGGGGGTGTGACCCCGGGGTTCGGGGCCGGGATGTCACGGCCGGTGATTGTGCGGACACAGAACCCCGGAGGAGCCCCCATGATCGCCCCACCCCTCGCCCCGCTGCCCGACGAACGCCTCGTCCACCGCTTCCGCGCGGGCGACGACGCCGCCTTCACCGCCATCCACGACCGCTACCGCGGCGCGCTGGTCGCGTTCGCCGCCCGGATGCTCAACGGCTCCGGGCACGACGCGGACGACGTGGTGCAGGACTCCTTCATGCGCGCCTTCCGCGGCCTGCGCGCCACGGACCGGCCGATGGCCCTGCGGCCCTGGCTGTACATGATCGTGCGCAACCGCGCGCTGGACGAGCTGCGCCGGCCCGCGCGCGGGGTCGTCTTCGACGAGGAGCTGCGCCTGGCCGTCGTGCCCGACGCGGACCCCGCGCACCGCGCCGTCGAGCGCGAGGAGCTGCGCGAGGTCGTCGCCGAGATCGCCCGGCTGCCCGAGCGCCAGCGCCTGGCCCTCGTGCTGCGCGAGGTCGACGGATGCACGCACGCCGAGACGGCGCGCGCGCCTGCGGACCACGGTCCCGGCGACGAAGTCGCTCATCGTCCGCGCGCGGGCGTCGCTGGCCGGCGGCGCGGACGCCGCGTGAGCTGTTCGGCCGCCAGAAGGTGAACGTCGGTTCATGCACCGGGGAGGCTGTCGCGCAGGCAGCGGGGCGGCGGCACGTGGTTCCTGACGGGGAAGGGCCGGCGTTGGTGCCGGTTTGGCATCGAGAGAGGGTCGGGGGCGCGCGTTTCGGCCGGGGTCTTGGGGCCTTCCATGGGGGTGTGCTGACTTGACGGCGTATATGGCCGTCCCGGGAGCACACCCCCTCAGAACGCGCCCAAACCCTGTCGACCGCGCGCGTCCCGGCGATCTCTCGATGCCAACCCGTCACGAACGGGGGCCCTTCCGCCACATCGCGCGGCCCACCGCCCGACAGCCTCGGGGGGTGCAGAATCCGACGGTCAGCGCGCGCGGAACGTGAACGGTGCTTCATGCATCGCCAGCGATACGCGATCCACCACTCACCCCCGGGGCGCGGTCGCTAGCCTGCCGCCGATGGACGTCGAGCAGATCGAGGCGGTGCTGGCGCGCGTCGAGGAGGGCCTGCAGGAGGCGCGGGCCGCGGTCGCGGTGCTGCGCGAGGGCGACGCCGCCGCGATGCAGGACCTCGACGCGGTGACCGACGCGCTCGCGCTGGAGATCGCCGAGCTCAAGAGCCAGACGTCGAGCGGGCGGTTCTAGGCGCCGTGCCCAGCCGCGTCATCCTGTTCTCCACGGAGGCCTGCACCTTCTGCGTCCACGCGCGCTCGCTGCTGTCCAAGCGGGGCGTGGACTTCGAGGAGGTCAACCTGGGCGGCCAGCCGGAGCTGCAGGCCGAGCTGGCCGAGGTCACCGGCCTGGAGAGCTTCCCCCAGATCCTCGTCGACGGCGAGACGCTCGGCGGCTACAACGAGCTGCGGGCGGCCGACAAGAACGGGACGCTGGCGACGTGGAGCACGTCGTAGCCGTCACCGCGCGGCGCTAGCAGCGACCCGCGCCGCGCACGCGCCCTGGGCGCCGCGGGAGGCGCAGGACCGTCCGCGCCGTGTTGTTGGCGTCGTCGGATTCGAGGAGCAGGCCGAGCGGGTCGGCGACGTGGCGCAGCGAGAAGCAGCCGCGCAGGCCGGTCACGTCGACGTACTGCTCGTGGTAGCCGGCCGGGTAGCTCTCCACCCAGCCCGCCGAGATGCCCATGCGCACGCGCCGGGCGCGGTCGCTCTGGCTGCAGGCGGGAAAGACGCGGCGGCGCGGGCCGGCCAGGCCGCGGGCCTCGCGCAGGTCGCGCATGCAGAAGCGCGTCTTCTTCCCGGTGCGGACCTGGCGCGCGGCCCCGCCACCCGCGGTCCACAGCTCGAAGCGCAGCGCGTCGCGCAGCTTCCAGTAGCGCCCCTGGCCGGGGATGAGCCAGAAGTCAAAGCGCGCGGCGTCCAGGGGGAAGGCGCGAAACCCGCGGCCCGTCCGGTACAGCCGCTGGCTGACGCGCATCGTGCGCGCACCGGTCCGCTCGCCGGTCAGGAACAGCGGGCCGTCCCCGCGGTTGATGATCCGGTTGCGCGACGCGAGCAGCCGGCGACCGGTGCGCGTGCTGACGATGCGCAGCTGGTCGGGCCGGCCGGCGATCAGGTCGGGGCAGCGCAGGACCGGATCGGCGCAGGGCGGTGCCGCCTCGGGCGGCGGGGGCGCCGGAGGCGACGGATCCTGCGCCCCCGCCGTGCTCGCGAGAAGCACGGCGAGCGACACCGTCAGAAAAGCGGCGGGTCGCGTCACCCGGGAGAGGTTAGGGGTACGGTTTGTCAGACGGGCAGGTCGGTCGGTCCGGCCGGACTGCTCCCTCACGAAAGGAACACCATGGACAGCGCCGCGAGCGCGGAGGACATCGAGCCTTGCGCGAACGAGACGGCGGACCGCATCGCGACCGGGCTGGTGACGGCGGTGCCGATCCTGCTCCTGGGCGTCGTGGGCTGGCAGGCCTGGGAGGACCTGCTGCACTGGCACGACCTGCTCGTCTTCGGGATCGTCTACGCGCTGACCACGCTCGGGGTCACGGTGGGCTTTCACCGCCACCTGACGCACCGCGCCTTCGCGACCAGCCGGCCGGTGCGCGCGACGCTCGCCGCCCTCGGCTCGGCCGCGATCGAGGGCCCCGTGATCTCCTGGGTCGCCGACCACCGCAAGCACCACGCCTTCTCCGACCAGGAGGGCGACCCGCACAGCCCCCACGTCGGGCACGGCGGCGGGCTGCTGGGCGCGCTGCGCGGGCTCGGCCACGCCCACGTGGGCTGGCTGTTCCGTCACGACCAGCGCGCCGCGAAGGCGCGCTACGCCCCCGACCTCATCGCCGACCCGGTGATCCGCTTCGTGGACCGCACGTTCCTGCTGTGGGTCGCGCTGGGCCTCGCGGTGCCGTTCGGCCTGGGGGTGGCCATCGGCGGGAACATCGGGGCGGGCCTCACCGGACTGCTGTGGGGCGGCGCCGTGCGCATCTTCCTGCTGCACCACGTGACCTACTCGATCAACTCGCTGTGTCACTTCTTCGGGCGCCAGCGCTTCGAGACCGGCGATGAGTCGCGCAACCTGGCGTGGCTGGCCCCGCTGTCCTTCGGCGAGGCCTGGCACAACAACCACCACGCGTTCCCCACCTCGGCGCGCCACGGCCTGCGCCGCTGGGAGCGGGCGCTGGACCCCAGCGCGATGGTCATCGGCGGCCTGGAGCGCCTGGGGCTCGTGTGGGACGTCGTGCGCATCAGCCCCGAGCGGCAGGCCACCAAGCGCGTCGAGACGCCGGCCGCGGCCTGACCTCGCGCGCCGGTTGCGGTTCGGACCCGGCGCCGCCGGGGTAGTCCGGCGCCGTGTCCGCTACCGACGAGGCCACCACGACGCACGAGACCGTCGACCGCCCGGGTTCGCTCGGCGCGGCCTACGCGGGCCCCGACGAGCCCAAGCCGCTGGGCGGCTACGCGATCCTGGCCGGGACGTTCGCCGCGTCGTTCGTGGGCGGGCTGGTGGCGGCGCGCCGGGCCGGCCACGAGCTGCCCGATCTGAGCGCGAAGGACATCGTCCTGACCGGCGTGGCCACGCACAAGCTCGCGCGCCTGATCACCAAGGACAAGGCGACCGCGTTCCTGCGCGCCCCGTTCACGCGCTTTCAGGAGGCGTCGGGGCACGGTGAGGTGGAGGAGGCGGCCCGCGGCCAGGGCCTGAGGCTCGCGGTCGGCGAGCTGCTGATCTGCCCCTACTGCATGGCGCAGTGGGTGGCGGGCGCGTTCACGGTGGGCCACGTCGCCGCGCCGCGCGCGACGAGACTGCTGGCCGCGATGTGGACCGTGCACGCGATGGCCGACGCGGTGCAACTGGCCTACGGCGAGGTCGAGCGGCGTGCTGAGCGGCGCGGCGGCGGCGGCCGCCGAGCCGGTGGGCGGGCACGCCCCTCCGCGGAGAGGCATGCCCACGCCGGACGGGAGGCCTAGATGGCCTGGACGTTGACCGCCTTGGGGCCCTTGTCGCCGGCCTCGGCGTCGTAGCTGACCTTCGCGCCCTCGGCGAGCGAGCGGTACCCCTCGCCGATGATGCCGGTGTGATGGACGAACAGGTCCTTCTGACCGTCATCGGGGCTGATGAAGCCGAACCCCTTGTCGTCGCTGAACCACTTGACGGTTCCGGTGGGCATGGTGCGTGTTCCCTCTCCTCGGGTGGTGCGTGCTGCGTTTCCCCCGAAGATGCTGTGGAGCACACCGGGCGCTGGCACTGCTTTCGCCGGAGCGGTGTGCCCCGGCCTTTCCTCGCAAACGGTAGCGCGTCACTACCCTGGGACGATGATTGCGACCCGAGACGACGTGCGCAACGTGGCCATCGTGGCCCACGTCGACCACGGCAAGACCACGCTCGTCGACGCGATGCTGTGGCAGTCGGGCGCCTTCCGTGCCGGCCAGGACGTCGACGACCGCGTGATGGACTCGATGGATCTGGAGCGCGAGAAGGGCATCACGATCCTGGCCAAGAACACCGCCGTGCGCTACGGCGGCGTGAAGCTGAACATCGTCGACACGCCGGGTCACGCCGACTTCGGCGGCGAGGTCGAGCGCGCGCTGACCATGGTCGACGGCGTGCTCCTGCTGGTGGACGCCAGCGAGGGCCCGCTGCCCCAGACGCGCTTCGTGCTGCGCAAGGCGCTCGAGTCGCGCCTGCCGGTGATCCTCGTCGTCAACAAGGTCGACCGGCCCGACGCGCGCATCGCCGCGGTGATCGACGAGGTCTACGAGCTGTTCCTCGACCTCGACGCCGACGAGTCGCAGATCGAGTTCCCGATCGTCTACACCAACGCCAAGGCCGGGTGGGCGGCGCTGGAGGAGGGCGAGGAGGGAACCGATCTCGGACCGCTGCTCGATCTCCTCGTCGAGCGCATCCCCGCGCCCGCGTACGACACCGACCACCCGCTGCAGGCGCAGGTCACCAACCTCGATGCCTCCCCCTACGTCGGGCGCCTGGCCCTGTGCCGCGTCCGCAACGGGAACATCCGCCGCGGCCAGCAGGTCGCGTGGTGCCGCGCGGACGGGACGATCGAGCCGGCGAAGATCGTCGAGCTGTACGTCACCGAGAACCTCGACCGCGTCGAGGCCGAGGAGGCCGGGCCGGGCGAGATCATCGCCGTGGCCGGCCTGGCCGACGTCACGATCGGCGAGACGCTCGCCGACCCCGCCGACCCGCGGCCCCTGCCGGTGATCACGGTCGACGAGCCGTCGCTATCGGTCACGATCGGCATCAACACGTCGCCGCTGGCCGGGCAGTCGGGCACCCGCCTGACCGCCCGCCAGGTGAGCGCGCGGCTGGCCGCCGAGCTCGTCGGCAACGTCTCGCTGCGCGTGCTGGACACCGACCGCCCCGACACGTGGGAGGTTCAGGGCCGCGGCGAGCTGCAGCTCGCGATCCTCGTCGAGCTGATGCGCCGCGAGGGCTACGAGCTCACCGTGGGCAAGCCGCAGGTCGTCACCCGCGAGATCGACGGGACGCTGTGCGAGCCGGTCGAGCGCGTGGCCATCGACGTGCCCGAGGACTACGTCGGCGTGGTCACCCAGCTCCTGGCGCTGCGCAAGGGGCGCATGGAGGCGCTGGTCAACCACGGCACGGGGTGGGTGCGCATCGAGCAGCTCGTCCCCGCCCGCGCCCTGATCGGCTTTCGCACCGAGTTCCTCACCGAGACGCGCGGGACCGGCCTGCTGCACCACGTCTTCGAGGGCTGGGAGCCGTGGTTCGGCGAGCTGCGCACCCGCCCCACCGGCGCCCTGGTGGCCGACCGCCGCGGCAAGGTCGCCGCCTTCGCCCTCTTCGGGCTGCAGGAGCGCGGGACGCTGTTCGTCGCGCCGGGCGAGGAGGTCTACGAGGGCATGATCGTCGGCGAGAACGGCCGCGCGGAGGACCTCGACGTCAACGCCGTCAAGGAGAAGCACCTGACCAACCACCGCTCCTCGACGCAGGACGAGCTCGTGCGCCTCGTCCCGCCGCGGCTCCTGTCGCTCGACCAGGCGCTCGAGTTCCTGCGCGAGGACGAGTGCATCGAGGTCACGCCCGACGCCGTGCGCCTGCGCAAGGTCGCGCTGGACTCCATCTCCCGGGTCAAGCACGCCCGCGCGATGAAGCGCTCCGCCGCGGCCGTCTAGGAGCAGCAGAGCCGCCCCGGCGGCACCCGCGGCGTCGAATGTGAATCCGCTGAGACACCGTCGTCGTTTCATCCCTTGTAGTTGCGCACGCAACCAACTAGGATGGCAGGCGGTGAACTCCCGCTCCCGCCGCGTCGCCCGCCTGTTCCGGCCCCACCGCCGGCGGCTGGGCTCCGTGCTGGGGCTCATCGGCCTGTCGGCCGTGCTCGGGATGGTGTCGCCGTTCCTGCTCAAGGAGATCCTCGACACGGCGATCCCGCAGGGCGACACCGCGCTGCTGGCCTGGCTCGTCGGAGGGATGGTCGCCATCGCGATCGCCACGGGCGTCCTGGACGTCGGCCAGACGTGGCTTTCCAACGTGGTCGGCCAGCGCGTGATGCACGACCTGCGCGCCGCCGTCTACCGCCACCTGCAGCGGCTCTCGCTGGCCTTCTTCACCCGCACCCGCACCGGCGAGGTGCAGTCGCGCATCGCCAACGACATCGGCGGCGTGCAGAACGTGGTCACCAACACCGCCACGTCGATCGTCTCCAACGTGACGACCGTGCTGGCCGCGATCGCCGCGATGGTGGTGCTCGACTGGCGCCTGGCGGTCTTCAGCCTGGCGCTGCTGCCGCCGTTCGTCTGGGTCTCGCGCCGGGTCGGCAACGAGCGCCGGCGCATCACCGCGCAGCGCCAGGGCCGGATGGCCGACATGAGCGCGCTCGTCGCGGAGTCGCTGTCGGTGTCCGGCGTGCTGCTGGGCAAGACGATGGGCCGCTCGGACGAGCTGGCGCGGCGCTTCGACGCGGACTCCGAGGAGCTCGCCGACCTCGAGGTGCGCCAGCGCATGGCCGGGCGCTGGCGCATGGCCTCGATGCAGATGAGCTTCGCGATCATGCCCGCGCTCGTGTTCCTCTTCGCGGGGCTCACGATCGCCGCGGGGTCGCCGGCCCTCTCGGTCGGGACGCTCGTCGCGTTCACCACGCTGCAGGCGCGGCTGTTCTTCCCCATCCGGTCGCTGCTGAACGTCGGCATCGACGTGCAGACCTCGTTCGCGCTGTTCGACCGCATCTTCGAGTACCTCGACCTCCCGGTGGACATCCGCGAGCGCGACGGCGCCCGGGAGCTCGACCCGGCGACGGTGCGCGGCGAGGTGGCGTTCGAGGGCGTCTCCTTCTCCTACGAGGAGGACGGCCTCCGGACGCTGGAGGACATCGACCTGACGGTGGCGCCGGGCACGACCACGGCGATCGTGGGCGAGACCGGGTCGGGGAAGACGACGCTCGGCTACCTCGTCGCGCGGCTGTACGACCCCACCGCCGGACGGATCACCATCGACGGCATCGACGTGCGCGCCCTCTCGTTCGACTCGCTGGCGCGCACGGTCGGGATGGTCTCCCAGGAGACCTACCTCGTCCACGCGTCGGTCGCCGACAACCTGCGCTTCGCGCGTCCCGACGCGACCGACGCGGAGATCGTGGCCGCCGCGCGCGCGGCGCGGATCCACGACCTGCTGGCCGCGCTGCCCGACGGCTACGACACCGTGGTCGGCGAGCGCGGCTACCGCTTCTCGGGCGGCGAGAAGCAGCGCATCGCGATCGCCCGGACCATCCTGCGCAACCCGCCGGTGCTGATCCTCGACGAGGCCACCAGCGCGCTGGACACCGCCACCGAGCGGGCGGTGCAGGAGGCGCTGGAGCACCTCGCCGAGGGGCGCACCACGATCGCCATCGCCCACCGCCTGTCGACCGTGCGCGATGCGGACCAGATCGTCGTGCTCGACGGCGGGCGGATCGTCGAGCGCGGCGCGCCCGACGCGCTGCTGGCCGCGGGCGGGCGCTACGCGGAGCTGGCGAGAGCCGCCGGGGACGCGGCGGCGCCGGCGCTGGTCGCGGTGGCCTGACGCGGCCGTTTGCCGGCGGTCGCGGCCGGGGAGGTCCGGACTGTCGAAAGGAGCCCGCCATGCCGCCGCGCGGAGTCAAGAAGGGCACCAAGCGTGCCCGTCAGTACGAGCACATCAAGGACAGCCAGAAGGAGCAGGGCGCGTCCGAGGACCGGGCCGAGGAGATCGCCGCCCGGACCGTCAACAAGGAGCGCGCCCGCGCCGGCGAGTCCCGGCAGCGGTCGCGATCCTCGACGAAGGACATCTCGTCGGGCCGTCGCGGCGGCCTGCGCTCGGGGTCGGACCGATCCAAGGGACCGACCCGCGACCAGCTCTACAACGAGGCGCGCCACCTCGGCATCGAGGGCCGCTCGACCATGGACAAGGGCCAGCTGAAGCGGGCGGTGGCCGCGAAGAAGTCCTGAGCGCCGCGCCCTACGGGCGCGGCGACCGGGGGCCGTCGGGCACGATGTCGCGTCCCGTCGGCTGCAGGTCGGCGTCGAGCTCGAGCTGCCAGTAGTAGCGCGTGAAGGTGTGCCCGGCGGCGAAGTCGCCGACGTGCGGCGCAATGCGCTCGCCGCGCGCCATCCGGACGATGAGCTCGGGATAGGTGCGCCCCGGGCGCGCGGCGTACATCGGCGCGGGGAAGGCGCCGCCGAAGCGGGTGTTGACGTCGGTGATCCCCAGCCCGATCTCGGGGTCGCGGAAGGCCTGCACGGTGCAGGGCCCGCGCACGCCGAGCGCCTCCCCCACCGTCCGGCCCAGCTCGACCAGCTCGGCGTCGGCGATCACCATCCCCTTGATCGACTCGCCGCCGCGCGACTCGATCATCGTGCGCGGGATGGCGTTCAGGCAGCGCCCGTCGAGGTCGCAGAGCAGGTCGATCGAGAACTCCGGGCCGCCCATCAGCCGCTGGACCATCACCGGCTCGTCGACGTAGCGCACGAAGAACTCCATCTGCTCGCGATCGGCCGCGGGATGGATCGACCGCGCGCCCGAGCCGCGCCGCGGCTTGACCATGACCGGGAAGGAGTCGGGCTCCTCCCCGGGCAGGCAGGTCGGCGGGCTGGGCAGGCCGTGGCGCAGCAGCAGGTGGTGGGTCTCGTACTTGTCGAACGTCGCGCGGGCGATCTCCGCGGCGGGGACGAAGGCGGGCAGGTCGGCGGCGGCGAGCACCTCGAGGTCGAGGTCGGTCAGCGGCACCACCGCGCCGACGTCGTGCTCGGCCACGAGCGCCTGGAGGAAGGGGACGTAGCCGGGGTCGTCGATGCGCGGCGGGGCCGCGCGAACGTCGGCGGCGTACTGCGCGGGGGCCAGCGGGTTGGGGTCGGCGGCGATCGTGAACGCGTGCCGGGCGAACGCGCTGACGATGTCGTAGCGCTTGCCCACGCCCGTGAGCAGGACGGCGGTCACGGCGGCGGGGGGTGGAAGCGCGCCAGCGTGTCGGCGCGCAGGCCGAGGCGCAGCGTCTCCAGCGACAGCGCCTCCGCAGGCGGCACGTTGCCGAGGTTCACCTCGGCGCCGTAGCGCTCGATGAGCCAGACCTGCTGGTGCTTGTGCGGCGCCTCGAAGATCAGCAGCGAGCGGTCGATCTCGTGCACGATCTCGTCGATGAGGCCCGCCCGGGCCTCCCCATCGGGGCGGTACAGCCCCGCGGTGCCGGTCGCGCGCCCCTCGCAGACCACCATCTCCGCGCCGGCCGCGAGGGCCTCGCGGATCTCCTGCACCCAGCGATAGGGGGCCATGAGCGCTGCGGGGTCCTTCTCCCCCACCTCGGCGTACACCGTGAAGCGCCCGGAGAGGCGCTCGATGAGCGACGCCTTGTCGGCGGGCGGGATGGCCACGACGCCGCTGGAGACCTCGATGCGGTCGATCCCCAGCTCCTCCAGCCAGGCGCAGAGCGCGTCCATGCGGTCGTGCAGCCAGGCGAGCTCGGTCAGCGTGCCGCCCACCATCACAGGGACGTCGTGGGCGCGGTAGGCCGCCAGCTTGGCGTCCAGGTCGCCGGTCACGTAGGCCGAGCCCCACCCGAGGCGGACGGTGTCGATGTGGGCCCCGGCCATGTCCAGCAGGCCCTCGACGCCGGCCACGCTGAGGCCCGTGTCGATCACGTGCGTCAGCCCCGACCGTCGGGGCTTGGCGGGGCGCTCGGGGAGCGGGAGGAACTCCGGCACGCGGCGGACCCTACTGCGGCGCATTGCCGCTACGGGCGCGTGCTGACGCGGATCCCGGGTACCTTCGGAGGATGCCCCCGAGCGCTGCGCTGACCGAACGGACCGTCGAGCTGCCGGCCACCGCCGCCGCGGCGGGCCTCGCGCGCCGCGAGCTGACCGCGATGCCCGGGATCTCCGGCGAGGTGGGCTACAAGGCGCTGCTGCTGGTCTCCGAGCTGATCGGCGCGTGCCTGCAGGAGATCGAACCCGGCCCCGACGCCACGATCGGCCTGACGATCCGCGCCGACGACCGGCGCGTGCGCGTGGAGGTGGCCGGCCGCTGCGCGGGCATCGGCGTGGACGACGCCCTGAGCTCCACCTCAGCGCCGTCGCTGGGCGGCTACGGCCTGCGCATCGTGGACCGCATGGCGGACGCGTGGGGCACCGAGCAGGGCCCGGGCGGCGCCGTCGTGTGGTTCGAGCTCGTCCGCGGCCAGTAGTCAGAGCGCCCGCAGGCCCGCGGTCACCACGACGGCGACCGCCACGCCGGCCAGGATGGAGCCCTTGCGCCAGAGGACCACGCCGGCCGCGGCGACGCCCGCGGTGTCCGCTCCGGGCTCGATCGTCCGGCCGTCGCCGAGCGCCTCGACCACGATCAGTGCCGCCAGCAGCGCGGGCGCCATGAGCCCGATCACGCCCGCGAAGCGCGGGGGCAGCTCGCGGCCGCCCAGCGCGATCGGCCCGGCGGCCTTGATCAGCGCGGTCACCAGCGCGCAGCCTCCGATGAGCGCCCACGTGGCGCCCGTGCTCATCGGGGGTGGCCCTTCTCGTGACGTTCGGCCGGAAAGGGCGGTCGGCGGCGCCGCCTGGCAAGGACGCAGACCCGAAGGAATGCCCCCGGCATTTCGAGGGTCGAGGACGCCGCCAGGCGGTGATCGACGATCGTCATTTCCGGTTGAACGTTGCGGGAAGTGCCACTGACCTCCGCCGCAGGCCGACCAGCGCGGCGGCGCCGGCGGCGAGCACGGGGAGTCCGGCGGGCGCGACGGGGACGAGGGCCAGCGCGATGAGCGCCCCGGCCGCGGCGACGCCGCGCGAGCGCCCGTCGCGCACCTCGGCGAACAGGAGCGCGAGGAAGAACGCCGGGTAGACCGCGTCGAGGCCCAGGGCATCGGTGTCGCCGAGCAGCGATCCCCCGAACGCCCCGGCGGCCGTTCCTCCCACCCAGCCCACGTACTGCACGGCGCTGCACCCGAACAGAAACCAGCGATCGAAGCGCCCGCCCCCCAGATGGGCCAGCGCCCACGAGGCGTCGACCACCGTCTGACCCTGCGCCGCGCGCGCCAGCGGCCTCCCGGGCAGCGAGGGCGCCAGCGCGGCGCCCATCGGCAGGAAGCGCGAGTTCATCAGCGCGGCGGCCCCCACCGCCGCGCCGATCCCGCCGCCCTGCGCGATGATCGAGACGGCCGCGAACTGCGCCGAGCCGGCGAACACGACCGCCGACATCACGATCGCGGCGGCGGCGGGGATCCCGGCCTCGCGGGCCAGCACGCCGAAGGACAGCGAGAGCACCGCCGACGCCACGCCGAACGGGAGGCCCGCGCGCAGGCCCGCCCGCCACGATTCCCGGGGGGTGCCGGGACCGTCACCGCTCATGGCCGGGATCATGGCCGATCAGCCCTGCGCGCCCGCCGACCGGGTGCACCGCCCCGAATACCGCGGCCCGCGGGGTGGGTAGCGAGGGGGAAGTATGTACGGTCATGATCGTGCCGAAGCCGACCCCGCATCCGTCCCGCAAGCCCGAATGAGCGAGGAGCCGCGCGTCGCCGGCTCGCAGGACGTGGCGCTCGTCGGCCCGGGCCAGGAGGGCGCGACCGAGGCCGACGAGCCACGCCCCGACGCCGGCGCGGTGCACGCGGTCATCGACCGGCTGCGCGCGATCTGCGGCGCCGAGCACGTCTACACCGACGCCGACCAGCTGCGCACCTACGAGTCCGACGGCCTGCTGCAGTACAAGGCGACCCCCGCCGCGGTCGTGCTGCCGGCGTCGGCTGACGAGGTGCGCGACGTCGTGCGCGCCTGCTCGGAGCTCCGGGTCCCCTGGGTCGCGCGGGGCGCGGGATCGGGCCTGTCGGGCGGCGCGCTGCCGGTGGAGGAGGGCGTGCTGATCGCGGTCACCCGCATGCGGCGCGTGCTCGAGGTCGACCTCGACAACCAGCGCATCGTCGTCGAGCCCGGCGTGACGAACGTCGAGGTCTCCCAGGCCGTGGGGCCCGGGCACTTCTATCCGCCCGACCCGTCCAGCCAGATCGTCTGCTCGATCGGCGGCAACGTGGCCGAGAACTCCGGCGGCGCGCACTGCTTCAAGTACGGCTTCACGACGAACTACGTGACGGGGCTTCAGGTCGTGCTCCCCGACGGCGAGGTCGTGGCGCTGGGCGGCAAGGAGGTCGACCGCCCCGGCTACGACCTGCTCGGCGCGTTCGTCGGCTCGGAGGGCACGCTGGGCATCTGCACCGCCGTGACGCTGCGGGTCATCCCCGTCCCCGAGGCGGTCGAGACGCTGGTCGCGTTCTACGACAGCACCGAGCAGGCGGGCCAGACCGTGTCGGAGATCGTCAGTGGCGGCGTCGTGCCCGGCGCGATCGAGATGATGGACGCGCTGACCATCCAGGCGGCCGAGCAGGCGGTGGGCGCGGGCTTCGACACCGACGCCGGCGCGGCGCTGATCGTCGAGCTCGACGGGTCGCGGGCGGAATGCGACGCGCGCTTCGAGACCGTCCGCGAGGCGTGCGAGCGCAACGGCGCGACCTCCATCCGCATCGCGGACGACGATGTCGAGCGCGCCGCGATCTGGAAGACGCGCAAGGCCGCGTTCGCCGCCATGGGCCGGATCGCGCCCAACTACTACGTCCAGGACGGCGTGATCCCCCGCACCAAGCTGCCCGAGGTCCTGGCCCGGATCGCCGCGCTGGCCGAGGAGTACGGGATGCGGGTGGGCAACGTCTTCCACGCCGGCGACGGCAACCTGCACCCGCTCGTCCTCTACGAGGGCGACGACGAGGCCGAGCGCGCGGAGGAGCTCTCCGGCCGCATCCTGGAGGCCTGCGTGGACGCGGGCGGGTCCATCACCGGCGAGCACGGCGTCGGCGTGGACAAGAAGCGCTACATGCCCAGCATGTTCTCCGAGCCCGACCTCGCCGCCTTCCAGCACCTGCGCTGCGCCTTCGACCCCGGCGGCCTGGCGAACCCCGGCAAGGTCATGCCCACGCCGCGGCTGTGCGGCGAGGTCCCCGGGCCCTACCGCCAGCACCCGCTCGAGCGCGACGGCGTGGCCGACCGGTTCTGATCGTCCGATGGGCGCGGACACCGTCAGGCGCGAGACCCCGCAGACCGCCGCCGACGCCGCGGCGCTGCTGCGCGCGTGCGCCGACGAGGGCGCGGCGGTCCGCATCGCGGGCGGCGCCACGAAGCGCGGCTGGGGCCGCCCCGTGCCCGAGGCCGGCACCGTGCTGGAGACGAGCGGGCTGGCGGCCGTCGCCGAGCACAACCGCGGCGACCTGACCGCGGTGCTCGGGGCCGGGCTGGCCCTGCGCGATCTCGCCGCGCTGCTGGAGCCGGCGGGCCAGATGCTCGCGCTCGACCCGCCGCTGGGCGACGGCGCGGCCGCCACCGTGGGCGGAGCCGTGGCCACCGGCGACTCCGGGCCGCTGCGCCACCGCTACGGCGCGCCCCGCGATCTCGTGCTGGGCATCACCGTCGCGCTGTCGGACGGGTCGCTGGCCAAGGCGGGCGGCAAGGTCATCAAGAACGTGGCGGGCTACGACCTGTCCAAGCTGTTCAGCGGGTCCTTCGGCACGCTGGGCGCGATCGTCGAGCTCGCCGTGCGCCTGCATCCCCGCCCACCCGCGGTCGCCACCGCGACCGGCACCACGGATGACCCCGCCGCGCTGCAGAGGGCCGCCATCGCGCTGGCCCAGAGCTCGCTGGAGGCCCAGTCGCTCGACGTGCGCTGGGAGGACGGGCGCGGCACCGTGCTCGCGCGCTTCGCGGGCGCCGCCGCGGCCGGCCAGGCCGCCGCCGCCGAGCGCGCCCTGGGCGGCGCCGGCGTCGAGGCGGCGACGGTCGAGGACGACGAGGCGCTGTGGGCCGCCCAGCGCGCCGGGCAGCGGTCGGTCGCCGGCGCGGTCGTGCGGGTGTCCGGCCGGCCGAGCCGTCTCGCCGACGCGTGCGCCGCCGCGGGGGCGGCCGAAGCGACGCTGGTCGGCCGCGCCGCGCTGGGCCTGTGGTGGATCGCGCTGCCCGCCGCCTCGGACGGCGACCTCGCCGACGCGGTCACCCGGGTGCGCGAGCGCCTGGCGCCCGCGCCCGGCGTCGTGCTCGACGCGCCCGCCGCGGTGCGCGGGGCGCTCGATCCCTGGGATCATCCCGACGGCCCCGAGCAGGAGCTGATGCGCCGCGTCAAGCGGCGCTTCGACCCCACCGCGACCTGCAACCCCGGCCTGTTCGTCGGCGGGATCTGAGCGCCGTGCCCTCCACGCCCATCGACCGCGCCTTCGACGACCACAAGCCGCCCGAGCGCGAGCTGGTCGAGGACTGCGTGCACTGCGGGTTCTGCCTGCCCAGCTGCCCGACGTACGTGCTGTTCAGCGAGGAGATGGACTCGCCGCGCGGGCGGATCGTGCTCATGCGCTCCGGCCTGGAGGAGGGCAGCGAGCTGTCGGACACCATGGTCGACCACTTCGACAACTGCCTGGGCTGCATGGCGTGCGTCACCGCCTGCCCGTCCGGGGTCCGCTACGACCTCCTCATCGAGGACACGCGCCAGCAGGTCGAGCGCCGCCACGAGCGCACGCCGCGCGAGCGGCTGCTGCGCCGGGTGCTGTTCGAGACCTTCCCGCACCCGGGTCGCCTGCGCGCCGCCGTCCCCCTGATCGCCGCGGCGCGGCGCTCGGGCGTCGCGGCGCTGCTCGCCCGCCCGCGCCTGCGCGAGCGCTTCCCCGCGCTGCACGCGCTCACGGAGCTGGCGCCGGTCGTCCGGCTGAGCGACGCGGTGGCCCGCCTGCCCGAGGTGACGCCGGCCGCCGGCGAGCGCAGGGGCACCGTCGGCTTCCTGCAGGGCTGCGTCCAGCGGGCGTTCTTCGGCGACGTCAACGCCGCGACGGTGCGGGTGCTCGCGGCCGAGGGCTACGAGGTCCACGCGCCGCGCCGGCCGCGCTGCTGCGGCGCCCTCGGCCTGCACGCCGGACAGGAGGAGGACTCGCTGCCGCTGGCCCGCCAGACGATCGCGGCGCTCGAGGGCTATGACCGCATCGTCGTCAACGCCGCCGGCTGCGGCTCGGCGCTGAAGGACTACGGCCACATGCTGCGCGACGACGACGCGTGGCGCGAGCGGGCCGAGCGCTTCGGCGCGAAGGTCCGCGACGTGCACGAGCTGCTCGCCGAGGCCGCGCCGCGCGCCACCCGGCATCCCGTGGCGCTGCGCCTGGCGTACCACGACGCCTGCCACCTGGCCCACGCGCAGGGCGTACGCGCCCAGCCGCGGGCGCTGCTGCGCGCGATCCCGGGGATCGAGCTCGTCGAGCCCGCCGAGTGGGAGCTGTGCTGCGGCTCGGCCGGGATCTACAACCTCACCCGCCCGGAGGCGGCGGCCCAGCTGGGCGCCCGCAAGGCCGACAACCTCCTGGCCACCGGCGCGGAGGCGATCGCCGCCGCCAACCCGGGCTGCACGCTGCAGATCGCCGCCCACCTCAAGCGCCGCGGCAGGCCGCTGCCGATCCTGCACCCGATGGAGATCCTGGACCGCTCGATCCGCGCCTGACGGCGCCTCGACGCGCCTGAACGGCGCCGCCTGGCCGGGTCCGTGCTACCGCACTGTCCCCGGCCGCCGGCGCGCTCAGCCACGACGATGCGATCCTCAGGCCCTCACCGCGGCAGCGAGCTTCGCCCCCACGCGCTCGAGCTCATCCTCATCGCCGGCCTCCCGCACGCCCGCCAGCCCCAGCGCGCGATGGCCGCCGGCACCGAGGTCGTCGCGGCCCACCACCGCATGGCAGGGCACCCCGGCGCGCGCGGCGCGGCGCCGCGACCTCGGCCACGAGCTTGCCCGCGCCGGTCTGGGCGTCCAGGCGCCCCTCGCCCGTGACGACCAGCGCCGCCCCCGCCAGGGCGTCGTCGAAGCCGACCGCGTCCAGCACGTACGCGGCGCCGGGCAGCAGCCGCGCCCCGCGCCAGGCCCACAGGCCGCCGGAGAGCCCGCCGGCGCAGCCGGTCATCGGCACGCCGCGGGGGTCGCGCGGCGCGCGGGCCGCCAGCTCGTCGAGCCGGCGCTCCAGCCGGGCCACGGTCGCGGGATCGGCGCCCTTCTGCGGGGCGAACACCCGCGCCGCGTCCTCCCAGGGCGTGCGCACGTCGCACACCACGTCCAGCGCCACGTCCACTTCCGCCGCCTCCAGCGCCGCGAGCGCACCGGCCCCGCCGTCCGTCGTCGCCGAGCCGCCCACGCCGAGCACGACGAGCACCGCGCCCGCCGCCGCGGCGGCGCAGATCAGCTCGCCGGTCCCGCGGGTGGAGGCCGCCCACGCGTCGCGCTCGTCCTCGCCGACCCGCCACAGCCCGCTGGCCTGCGCGCTCTCCACCACGGCGGTGCTCCCGTCGGCGAGCAGCGCCCAGGACGCCGACACCGGCCGGCCCAGCGCGTCGGCCACGGTGGCCCGGCGGACCTCGCCGCCGCGCGCGCCGGCGATCGCCTCCAGCGTCCCCTCGCCGCCGTCGGCGACGGGCAGCTCCAGCGCCTCGGCGCCCGCCGACCGGACGCCGCGGGCCAGCGCCGCCGCGACCGCGGGCGCCGACAGCGTCCCCTTGAACGAGTCCGGCGCCAGGACCACGCGGGTCAAGGCGCCGCGAAGGGCGCGAAGCCGACGGCCTGCAGCGTGTCCAGCCGGCTCGCCGCCAGGCCCGCGTACGACAGCGTGTACAGCCGGTCGCCGATGACCAGCGAGCGCCCGACCGGCGGTGCCGGGCCGTTCGCGGTGGCGCGCGGGTGGGCGACCCGCCCGGCCTCGCCCAGCGCGTCGCGCGCGACCCGGAAGCCGACCGCGCCCGTGAAGCCGGGTTCGCCCTGGGCCCCGAACACGCTCAGCGGGATCACCGCGAGGTCCGACGGCTTCCAGAACAGGAACGCGTGCGGGTCGAACTCCGCGTCCGAGGACGAGCCGAGGCCCAGGTCGGCCTGTGCCGTGCGCCGCGGGCGGCGCAGATCCGAGACGTCGAAGACCGACAGCTGCGTGCCCTGCACGCGCCCCTGCGCCGTGGCGTCCTGTCCGACGCCCAGCAGCAGGTCGTCGGAGACGGGGTGCAGGTACGCCGAGTACCCGAGGATCTTCAGCTCCCCGAGCACCCGCGGATCCGAGGGCCGCGACAGGTCCAGCGTGTACAGCGGGTCGACCTGGCGGAAGGTCACGACGTAGCCCTTGTCGCCCAGGAAGCGGACGGCGTAGATCCGCTCGCCGCGGCCCAGCCCCCCCGCGCGCCCCACCGGCGCCAGGGTCGCGCCGTCCGCGCGCAGGACGGTGACGTAGCTCTGGCCCTCCGTGCGCGAGCCGTCGGCGAAGAACTGCGGCTGGTCGGTGGAGGCGACGCGCAGGAAGCCCTCGTGCTCGGACAGCGCGTACTGGTTGAGCACGAAGCCGGTGACCGAGCCCGAGGAGCGGTACGTCGTCGTGTCGTCGTCCGAGGCGTCGAAGCGGTGGATCTCGGTGCGCATCCCCTCGGGGACCGACCGGCCCGCCTCCACGGCGCCGACGAAGCGCTGGCTGGCGACGTAGAGGCTGCGCGGGGAGGCGTAGACCGTCTGCGCGCCGGCCAGGATCGCGTCGCGATCCACGGAGAACAGGCCGCGGTCGAGGTCGATGGTCAGCACCGTGAGCAGGTCCAGGCCCGAGAACGCGCGCGGGCGGCGCACGTCGTCACAGGGGACCACCGAGCGGCGGATCGTCCGGTTCGTCAGCCGGCTGCGCAGGACCGTGCGCGGCACCCACGTCCGCACGCCGGCGCGCCGGAGCGCCGGCAGCGCGACCGGCTCCGGCGACGAGCCCACGACGACGCGCGCGGTCCCGCCCGTGAGCCGGGCGTCCACGAGGCTTCCGTCGAGCGTGAGCGTGCGCCGGACGGCCGGCGCCGCCGGGTCGCTCAGGTCCACCTCGGTCAGCAGCGTGGTGGCGCTCGGCGCGATGCTCGCCGCGCGCGCCCGTGGTCCCGGCGCGATCGCGTCGGGCAGGATCCCCGCGCCGCCGGTCGTGCCCATGACCAGCGCGCGATCGCCGCGGACGAGGATCTGGTGGCCGCTGCCCTCGAGCGCCAGCGAGCCGACCACGCGCGGCGCCGCGCCCGTGACGTCGAGGACCTGCAGCGCCCCGCCCGCGATGGCCACGACCCGGCGGCCGTCGGTCTTGACGATGTCGGGCTCGTCGACGCCGGCCTCCTGCACGTTGGTGCCCGAGAACGCGGGGGCGTCCGCGGCCGGCGCCCGCCCGGACGGCGCCGCCGGCGCGCCCAGCGCGACGTCCTCCTGCCCGCCGACGCTCGGTGCGACGAGGACCTGGGGCAGGGGCGTGACGGCGCGCGTCGGCACGCCGGTCCGCCCCTGGGTGCGCCGCGCGTTGCGCCGGGCGTAGGACACGAGCGCGTCACACGATGCGAACGCCGTCAGCCGCGGCTTGCGGCTCTGGCCCACCGCCGGTGCGGGGACCGGCCCGGACAGGGCGAGCACGCCGGCGAGTGCCGTCGCCACGACGGCCGGCGTCCGGAGCCGGCGCCCGCCCGGGCTGCGCCACGCGGCCATGGTCCTACGCTACCGCGCGCCCCGCGCCGCGGCGACGGACCGGCGGCTCAGATCGCGTCGCGCTCGCGCTCGATCTCAGCGGCGCGATCCTGATGCATGGCGGCCTGGCGCCGCTCGCGCTCGATGCGCCCCTCGAGCTCGTCGGCCTGCTGCTCGTGGGCCACCGCCTGCTGGCGGTGCTCGTCGACCTCGCCGCGCAGCGTCTCGACGCTGTGGTCGTGCCGATCGACCATCTCGCGGTGGCCCGCCACTTCGCCATCGAGCTTCTCCCGGCGCAGCTCGCGCTCGGCCCGTCGCGCGCGCATGCGGGGAAGCACGACGAGGAAGGCGACGAGGAGGACGACCAGGACGACGACGGCGAGGACGATCTCCATGCTCGCCGTGGTACCCAGGCACGTGGCGAAGGATGCCGCCGGGTCAGCGCCGGGAGCCGCGGCGCGCCGCGACCCGCAGCGTGACCCGCGCGGCGCGGTGGCCCGCCCGCGTGATCACCGCGCGATGCCTGCCGGGGCGCAGGCGCCGGCAGACCGTCGCGCGCCCGCCGCGGGCGGTCCGCACCCGCCGGCCGGCGAAGCGCACGACCGCGCCGCGGACGACGCGCCGGCCCGAGGTCACGCGGAAGGTGACGCAGGTCCGGCCCCGCGTGCCGGCGCGGCGGGTGGTGCGCACCCGCAGGGTGCGCAGGGGGCTGGGCCTCCCGCTCGCGGGCGCCGCCGGCCGCGCCGGCGTGCTCGTCCGGGTCAGCGTCATCGCGTCGAAGTCGCGGCCCGCCGCACCCGCGCACGCGAAGGAGCCCGGGGCCTGCGCGTAGACCTGACCCAGGCAGTCCCCCAGCGCCAGCTGCGCGTACGCGTTGGGGTGGAAGGCCTCCTCGAGGTCGCCCTGCAGCACGGTGTTCGCGGCGACGAACCGCCCCCATTCGCTCGCGGCCGCCGGCGGGCGGAAGGTCAGCGTGGCCTGGGCGGCGGAGGTCGCGCAGAACTCGTGGCCCTGGAGCGCGTCGCGCAGGTCCATCACCTCGGTGCCGCGGGCCGCCGCGGCGGCCTTGACCATCGTCCCGATCTGCGGCGCCGCCTGCTCGCGGGCCCAGGTGAGGTCCGCGTCGTACAGCGGGCAGCCGTTCAGCGTGCGCGCCAGCCCGGCCTGCGGGTAGCGGGCCTCCGACGCCCGCGGGACCACGGAGGGATAGGTCTGCAGCACGAGGCGGTAGTCGCTCTGGGCGTAGCCCGCGGAGGTCATGACCGCCCGGATCTCGTCGATCGCCTTCTCCACGCCGGCCTGGGCCTGGGGCAGCATCCGGTCGATCTTCGCCTGCTCGCTGGTCCGGCAGGGCCCGGTCTGCACGAGGTAGGCCTGCACGCAGGCGACGACGGCGGAGGCGAAGCCCAGGTCGTTGCCGCCGATCGACACGACGATCATCTCCACATCGCGCGTCTCGGCGATCGGCCGCAGCTGGTCGGCCTGGGTCGGCTCGCCCTTGTAGGCCGCGCCGCCGCCGGAGCCGCGGAAGACGTTGACGGTCTCGGCGCCCGAGCAGGCGATGTTGACGAGCTCTGCGACCGCGATCTCAGAGCTCAGGACCTCGGCCACGTCGGAGCGGTGGCAGCGGTTGCCGGCGCTGCCACCGACGTAGACGCGGTTGCGGTCGGGCACGCACAGCGCGCCGGTCCCGCACGCCCGGTCGGTCCCGTCGTTGCCGAGCACCGGGTTCGTGCTGTTGCCCGCCCAGCGCCCGGCCTCCCCGGAGATGTAGCTGTCGCCGATCGACACCACCGCGGTCGGGCCCGAGCCGGGCGCCGCCACGGCCGGCGCCGCGAGGGCGAGGCCGAGCGCCATGACGGTCGCGACCACGATCGCGATCCGGCCGGAGCTCGGGCGAGGCACGCTCACCCGCCTACCGTAGTCCCACCCGGCGTTCGGGCGCGCCGGATCGGCTCGCGCGGTGGGCCGACCTAGCCATCCATGCCAAGGACAACTCGGCCCACCCCACCGACGCCGCCCGTTGCGGAGCGCGGTGGGCCGACCTATCCATCCATGCCAAGGACAACTCGGCCCACCCGACCGACGCCGCCCGTTGCGGAGCGCGGTGGGCCGACCTATCCATCCATGCCAAGGACAACTCGGCCCACCCCACCGACGCCGCCCGTTGCGGAGCGCGGTGGGCCGACTCATCCATCCATGCCAACGACAACTCGGCCCACCCCCGGGGGGCGCGCCGGGTGAGGCCCCGGCGCGCTACCCGAGCGAGACCTGCGGCGGGGCGACCCGCACGGGGCGCCGCGGCGCGCGCTGCGCCGGCGCGGCGGCGGGCTGCTCGCAGGCGGCGCCGGCGTCGGCGGCGCGGCGCAGGACGCCGGGCAGGCGCAGGAGCGCGAGCGCTCCGAGCAGGGCGGGCAGGCCGAGCTGGAAGGCGCGGTAGGCCAGGACCGCGGCGGCCGCGGCGGCCAGCGGGGTCCCGAAGAGCACGAGCATGCCGATCAGCGCGCCGTCCGCGCCGCCGACGCCGCCGGGGATCGGGATCAGCGCGCCGAGCTGGCCCAGGACGTAGGCGAGCAGCAGCACGCCGATCGGCGGCAGCGCGCCGAGCGCGATGAACGCGGCGGCCAGCGCGGCGACGTCGAGCAGCATGTAGGCGGCCGCGCCGACGATCACGTCGAGGCGGCCGGAGCGCACCAGCAGGCGAGCGTCGCCGATGCCCTCGCCCAGCGCGGCGCCGCCGACGGTGAGCGCCTTGCCCCAGCGCCCCTCACGGGGACGACTCTGCAGGCGCACGAGCAGGCGCGGGAGCGCCAGGACGCCCGCCATCGCGGTGATGGCCAGGACGGCCGGCACGGCGGTCAGGGTCAGCGGGGCGCCGCCGCTGGCCAGCAGGCCGACCGCGAGGGCCGTGCCCGCCAGCGCGGCGGTCAGGAAGTTCATGGAGCTGGTGATCAGGTAGAAGGCGACCGTGCGCCGGGCCAGTCGCTCGGTGGACATGCCCGTGCGCCGCAGCGCCCAGGCGACCAGCGCGAGCCCGCCCACGCCGCCCGAGGGCAGGAGGACGTTGGTGCCCTGCGCGGCCATGCCCACCTCGTAGCTCAGGCGCCACGGCAGCCGGCGGCAGAACACGCCGCGGATCGTGACGACGTAGGCGAGGCACGAGGCGGCCTCCAGGGCGAAGGCCAGGACGAGCCAGCCGGGCGCGGAGCCGGCGAACTCCTCGCGCACCTCGCCGAGGCCGGGCAGCGAGCTGAGCGCCAGGGCGAGCGCCGCGAGCAGGGCGATCACCGCGGCCAGGCGGAGCATCAGCCTGCGGCGATCGGGAAGCACCGTGCCCGCGTTGATCGGCAGAACCGTCATGGCAGGACCCTCCCAGCGCACCCGCACCATGGCCACCCGGCCAGCCGGTGTCCCGGGGTACGGTTTACCCCACCCTCCAAGCGTCGCTCGCTGATGGCGTTCTGAAGCACTGCCCCCTGAGACCGGGGCCGGCCCGAGAACTCATCGGTGGCCGGTCCTCAGTTGTCGAGGTAGGTGAGGACCGCGAGCACGCGCCGGTGCCCGTCCTCGACCGCGGTCAGCTCGAGCTTGCTGAAGATGCTCGTGACGTGCTTCTCGATCGCGCGCTCGGTGACCACCAGCTCGCGCGCAACCGCGTTGTTGGAGCGGCCCTGGGCCATGAGCCCCAGGACCTCGCGCTCGCGGGGCGTCAGGCGCTCCAGCGGGTCGTCGGCCTCACGGCGGCCCAGCAGCTGGGAGACCACCTCGGGATCGAGTACGGAGCCGCCGTCGGCCACCCGGCGCAGCGCGTCGGTGAAGCCGTCGACGTCGGCCACGCGGTCCTTGAGGAGGTAGCCGACCCCCTCGGCGCTGCCCTGCAGCAGCTCGAAGGCGTAGCCCTTGTCGATGTACTGCGAGAGCACGAGCACGCCGACCTCCGGCATCTCGCGGCGGATCTCCTGCGCGGCCCGCAGCCCCTCGTCGGTCTGCGTGGGAGGCATGCGGATATCGGTCACGACGGCCGACGGCTTGTGGGCGCGGACCTTGCGCAGCAGGTCCTCGGCGTCACCCGCCTGGCCGGCCACCTCGAACCCGGCGTCCTCCAGGATCCGTGCCAGTCCCGCCCGCAGCAGGACCGAGTCGTCGGCGATGACCACCCGCATGCGCACAGACTCGCAGTTGTGGTCCCCGCGGTGGCGTCACCGCGCGCGGCGGTCAGTGCAGAAGGCGCCGCAGCGTCGCGCCGCACACGTCGTGCTTGGCGACGAACCCGCGCGCGCCACAGCGCAGCGCGCGGTCGCGGTACAGCGGATCGTCGGAGCTCGAGGTCAGGATGACCGCGGGCGCGGGTTCGCACGCGCACAGCCGGGAGGCGATGTCGAAGCCGTCGAGATCGGGCAGGCGAACGTCCACGAGGACGATGTCGGGCCGCAGCGCCCGCTCGGCCTCCAGGCCCGCCTGCCCGTCGGCCGCCTCGCCCACGACGTCGAAGCCGTCGGTCTCCAGCAGCGCCCTCGCACCCGTGCGATAGAGCCGGTGGTCGTCGACGATCAGGACGGTGGGGCGCATGGGGAGATTGTCGGCGCCGGTGCCGCAGCGCTCAATACGGCCCGCCCGCGGCCAGAGTGGGGAAAACCGTACCCCCGGACGCCTGCTGGCCACATGGTCGGCCCCGTCCCGCGGTGGGAAGGTCGTCCAACCCAAGAGCTCGGATCAAGGCGCAGCAGCAAACAGCCATGAACTCGAGCAGACATACAGCGACCATCGTGCGGGTCATCCCCCAGCCCAACACCATGCCCCTCCTGAACGATCCAAACTGGCGTGCGCCGCGTGGGACGCGGCGGGCGGTCCGGATCGTCCACGAGTCGTCGCCCGAGACATAACCCCCGTCCCGGCCGCCTCCGGGGGCGCGGAGTAACCTACTCCGCGCCCCCCGGATGGCGACGCCCGCGTGCGACACACGCTCAGGACACGCATCACCACGCGAGTGGTGGCCATCAGCGCAACCGCCGCGCTGCTCCTCGGCACGGCCCTCGTCGTCCTGATCGTCGCGGTCGTCGGCCAGCGCGACGCCGCGAACGCGGCCTTCCGCACCCAGGAGGCGCTGACCGCCGGCAGCCAGCTCGAGAAGTCCCTGATCACCGTGGAGAACGGCCTGCGCGGCTACGTGGCTCGCGGACGCGAGCGCTTCCTGCGCCCCGCCAACCAGTCGCTGGCCGCCTACCCCGCGGAGCTGCGGGCGCTCACGCGCCTGGTCTCCGAGGACTCCGGCCAGCAGGGCCAGGTGCGGCGCATCGCGGACCGGATCGAGGACTACGTCACGCTCTGGGCGCGGCCGCTGATCGCGCTGGCCCGGGAGCGGCCGCCGGCCGCGCGCAGCGTCGTGCTGGGGAACACCGGGCAGGCCCGCCTGGACGCGATCCGCGGCGACTTCGCGCGCCTGTTCGCCCGCGAGCAGACGCTCGTGCGCCAGCGCGAGGACCGCGCGGAGCAGCGCTCGTCGCTGGCCATCGGCGTCGGCGTCGGCGGCCTGGCGTTCGTGTTCGCGGTCGCCGCCGTGGTCACGCTGTACCTGCGCCGCGCGGTCGTGCGCCCGGTCGTCACCGTCGCGCAAGCCACCGGCCGGCTGGCGGCCGGCGAGCTCTCCACGCGCGTGCCCGCGCGCCGGGATGACGAGCTCGGCGACCTCGCGCGCGGCTTCAACTCGATGGCCGACTCCCTGCAGCGCAGCCAGGCCGACCTCCAGCACTCCAACGCCGAGCTCCAGCGCTCCAACTCCGAGCTGGAGCAGTTCGCGTCGGTGACCTCCCACGACCTCCAGGCCCCGCTGACCACGATCTCCATGTACGCCGAGCTGATCGACCGCCGCCACGGCAAGGACCTCAACGGCGGCACCGCGCTGGTCGACGGCATCCGCGACGCCACGCTCCAGGCCCGGGCGCTCATCCGCGACCTGCTGGAGTACTCGCGCGCCGGGCGCGGCCACCTCACCCTCGAGCGGGTGCCCGTCACCGAGATCGTCGACCAGGCCCTCGAGGCGCTGGCCGGAGCCCGGGACCACAGCGGCGCGCACGTGACCGTCGAGGAGCTGCCGGTGGTCATGGCCGACCGTGCGAACCTCTGCCGCGTCTTTCAGAACCTCGTCGGCAACGCGATGAAGTTCACCGACGGCGCGCATCCCCAGGTGCGGATCTCGGCGCACCGCGACGGCGAGAGCTGGCGCTTCGACGTCTCCGACAACGGGATCGGCATGGAGCCCCAGCACGCAGAGCGCATCTTCGAGCCGTTCCAGCGCCTGCACGGCGAGGAGTCCTACCCGGGCACCGGCATCGGCCTGGCGGTGTGCGAGCGGATCGTCGGCCAGCACGGCGGGCGCATCTGGGTCACGAGCGCCCCCGGGGAGGGCAGCGTGTTCTCGTTCACGCTGCCGGCGGCGTGAGGCGCGCGCTGGCGGCGCTGGCCGCCGTGGCGCTGGCCGCCGGGCTCGCGGCGTGCGGCGGCGACGACGACGGCGATCGCGCGGACCGGCCCCGGGCCGCCGGGCCGCCGGTCCGCATCGGGACCAAGAACTTCACCGAGCAGTACATCCTGGGCGAGCTGTACCGCCAGGCGCTGGAGTCCGCGGGCTTCCGCGTCGAGCTCAAGAGCGACGTGGGCAGCTCGGAGATCATCCACCAGGCGCTGGCCGGCGGCGGCCTGGACATGTACCCCGAGTACGTCGGCGTGCTGCTGTCGGAGATCGCCGACCGCCGCGAGCGCCCGAGCAGCCCCGCGGCCGCCTACCGCCTGGCCGAGGCCTTCGAGGAGCGCAGCGGCTTCACGCTGCTGGAGATGACGCCGTTCAGCGACGCGAACGCGCTGGCGGTCAAGCCCGCGTTCGCGCGCCGCCACCGGCTGCGGGGGCTCGCCGACCTGCGGCGCGTCAAGCGCGTGCGGATCGGGGCCCCGCCGGAGTTCCGCACGCGCTTCGAGGGGATCGTCGGCCTGATGGACCGCTACGGGCTGCGCAACCTGCGGGCGCAGCCGCTGCGGATCGGGCGCCAGTACCGGGCGCTGGACACCGGCCAGGTCGACGCCGCCGCGGTCTTCACCACCGACGGCCAGCTCGCCGGCCGGCGCTACGTCCTGCTCGACGACCCCCGCGGCGTGTTCGCAGAGCAGCACGCCGCGCCGGTCATCGCGCGCGCCGCGCTGCGCCGGCACGGGCCCCGCCTCGCCGAGGCCATCGACGCCGTGAGCCGGCGCCTGACGACGCGCGCGATGCGCCGCATGAACGCGGCGGTCGACCTGGACGGGCGCCGCCCGCGCGACGTGGCCGCCGAGTTCCTGCGCGGGGCGCCCGCGGGCGGCTGAACGGCGCGGCCGGCCGGGAGGGGTTTGCCGTAGCCTCCCGCGCGTCATGGCCGCAACCATCCGCGTGGCGGTGTGCGACGACGCGCGCGCCGTCAAGATCTTCCTGTCCAGCGTGCTGGAGGAGGAAGGCGACATGCTGGTGGTCTCCTCCACCAGCACGGGACGCGAGGCGCTGGAGGATCTCGAGCGCCACCAGCCCCACGTCCTGCTGCTGGACCTGCTCCTACCCGACGTGCCCGAGCCCGAGGAGCTCGTGCGCCGGGTCCGCGAGCTCGCGCCTGCGACGGCCATCGTCCTGATCTCCAACATGCCCCCGTTTCGGCTCGAGGACGAGGCGCAGCGCCTGGGCACCGACGGCTGGGTGACCAAGGCGCACAAGCCCCAGCAGCTGCGCGACGCGGTCCGCCAGGCGGCGCCCGCCACCTGATTCCCGCCCGCCTCCCGACCGGGCCTACGGCACCAGAACCGCCGCTGCATCCAACCGCCCCGCGCCCAGGTCGGTCAGGGCCTCGTTGGCCTCGTGCAGCGGGTACTCGCGGACGGTCGTGCGCACGCCCGCGCGGGGAGCGAGCGCCAGGAACTCCTCGCCGTCGCGGCGAGTCAGGTTGGCCACCGACCGCAGCACCCGCTCGCCCCACAGGTCCTCGTAGCGCAGGCGCGGGATGTCGCTCATGTGGATGCCGGCGCAGACCACGGTGCCGCCCTTGCCCACCGCGCGCAGCGCCGCCGGGACGAGCTCGCCGGCCGGCGCGAAGATGAGCGCCGCGTCGAGCTCCTCGGGCGGGCGCTCGAGCGCGTCGCCGGCCCACTCCGCTCCGAGCTCACGCGCGAAGCTCTGGGAGGACGCGTCGCCGGCGCGCGTGAAGGCGAAGATCCGCCGGCCCTCCCAGCGTGCGACCTGGCAGATGATGTGCGCCGCGGAGCCGAACCCGTAGAGGCCCAGACGCTCGGCGTCGCCGGTCATGCGCAGCGCGCGGTAGCCGATCAGCCCCGCGCACAGCAGCGGGGCGGCCTGGGCGTCGGGGAGGTAGTCGGGCAGCGCGAAGCAGAAGCGCTCGTCGGCCACCGCGAACTCGGCGAAGCCACCGTCGCGGTCCTTCCCGGTGAAGACGGCCCGGTCGCACAGGTTCTCGCGGCCGGAGCGGCAGAAGCGACAGTGCCCGCAGGTCCCGCCCAGCCAGGGCACGCCGACGCGGCCGCCGCCGCCCGCCAGCGCGACGATCTGGTGCCCCAGGACGACCGGGAGCTTGGTCGGGCGCACCTGCCCCGCCGCGAGGTGCAGGTCGGTGCGGCACACCCCGCAGGCCAGCACGCGCAGCAGCACCTCGCCGGGGCGCGGCTCGGGGACCGGCATCTCGGCGGCCCGCAGCCGCCGGCCGGGGGATTCGAGGAGCATCGCGCGCATCGGGTCCGCCGCACCCTACGCCGCTGCCTGCGCCGGGTCGCCTCCTGGCGACCGGCGGCCGGCCGCGGTCTCAGCGGCCGGGGTCGCGGCGGACCCGCTGCAGCAGGTCGATCTGCTCCTGCTTGCGCATGATCATGTGCTCCATGCGGTGCTCGAGCGCCTCCGAGCGGGCCTCCCGGCCCGTGGGCGCGATGCAGGCCTGCAGCGCCTCGGTGGTCTCCTCCTCGGCCGCGATGATCAGCGCGACGAGCTCGGTCGGCGCCGCGGCGAAGCCCAGCTCGGCCACGTCGGTCGTCGGCTCCGCGCCCAGCGTGGTGAGCTTCTCGACCAGCCGGCGCACGTCGGCGAGCTCCGCCTCGGCGAAGCGCCACAGCGACTCGCCCAGGTGCTGGTAGCTGAAGCCGGTGACGCTGCCGGCCGCGAGCGTGTACAGCAGCGCCGAGCGGTACTGGAGCGTCAGGGCCGCCTGCAGCCTGGCGACCGCCTCCTCGACGTCCAGCCGTTCCTCCTCCTCGGTGCCCATGCGGGCGTGCTACCCGGCTGGGGCTAGTGGTACGTGAGCTCGCGGTCGGCGTAGACGCCGAACTCGCGCTCGAACTCGTCCCAGTCGAACTCGGGCTCGTGCGGCTCCTCGGGACCGACCCCGTCGGGATCGTCTGGCTCGACGGGCTCGAACTCGTCGTCGTCGATCTCGTCGTCGTCCTCGGCGAAGACCCGCTGGGCCGTGGCCGTCCAGGCGATCATCATCAGCGCCCAGCCGGCGTAGCCCAGGACCGCCCACGTTCCCGGACGCAGCGACGCGAACAGCCAGGCCACGGTGAAGCCCACGGCGGCGAGCAGCACGCCGAGCGCCAGCACGCCTGGCATCAGACGGGTGCGGGGCGGGCCGAGTGCGGCCTGCGCCAGGGCGATGACGACCGCCAGGATCGGAAGGGAAGGGGTGAGGGAGATCATCGTTCGCCTTTGGCCGAAGCGTCCGCGGTCATGTCCTCAGCGTTATCGGCAGCCCGCCGATCTCCTTGAACCCGTCTGGCCATACGACCGACCGACTAGCGTCCCGTCGATGAGCACCGCGACCGACCGCGCGCTGCTGCGCGAGCTGGCGAGCATCGTCGGGGTCGACCACGTCCTGGGCCCGCCCGCCCGGTCCTACGCGCAGGACGCGACGCGCGGGCGCGGGCTCGACGGGCGGCCCGACGCGGTCGCGCTGCCGGGCACGGCGCAGGAGGTCGCCGCAGTGGTCGGCTGGTGCTACGCGCACGGCGTCGCGATCGTCCCGCGCGGCGG
Organism: uncultured Solirubrobacterales bacterium; assembly: GCA_963825515.1. GTDB lineage: Bacteria > Actinomycetota > Thermoleophilia > Solirubrobacterales > Solirubrobacteraceae > CADCVQ01. Next base: position 1,023,156 of record CAWGTI010000001.1, read on the forward strand.
AGGGACCGGCCTGGCAGGCGGCGCCGTCCCGGTCCACGGCGGCGTGGTCGTGGCCCTGGAGCGCGTGAACCGGGTGCGCTCCTTCGAGCCGGCGCTGTGGCGCATCGTGGTCGAGGCGGGCGTGCGCACGAGCGACCTGCGCCGCCGCGCCCGGGAGAACGGGCTGTTCTTCGCGCCGGACCCGGGCGCCGCCGAGCAGTCGCAGGTCGGCGGCAACGTGGCCACGAACGCCGGCGGGCCGCACAGCTTCAAGTACGGGCAGACCGGCGCCTGGGTCACGGGCGTGGAGGCGGTCGTGGCACCGGGTGACCTCGTGCGGGTGGGCGGTCCCGTGCGCAAGGACGTCGCCGGGTACGACCTGCGGGGCCTCCTGGTCGGCTCGGAGGGCACGCTGGGCGTGATCACCGCGGCGTGGCTGCGGCTGCTCCCCGCGCCCGAGGTCGTGCTGCCGGTCGCGGCCTTCTACCCCGCAGCGGCGCAGGGGTGCGCGGCGATCGAGGCGGTGCTGGCCAACGGCCTGGTGCCCGCCGCGCTGGAGTACCTGGACGCCGGCGCGCTGGCCGCCGCGGGACCCGGTCTCCCCCAGCCGCTGCCGGACGGCACGGGGTTCCTGGTGGTGGCCGAGGCCGACGGATCGGCGACCGAGGCTGCGCGCGTGCGCGACGAGCTCGTCGAGGTCCTGGGCGACGGCGCGCTGGGCGTCCACGCCCCGCACGAGCCGGCCGCGACCGCGGCGCTGTGGCGCTGGCGCGACGGCGTCTCGCTGGCGGTGACCGCCCGGCGCGGGGGCAAGCTCAGCGAGGACGTCGTCGTCCCGCTGGAGCGCCTCGCCGAGGCGATCGACGCGACGCTGGAGATCGGGCGCCGCCACGGCCTGGAGGCGTGCAGCTGGGGCCACGCGGGCGACGGCAACGTGCACGCCACGTTCCTGCTGGACCCCGACCGGCCCGGCGAGCTGCAGGCCGCCGAGGCGGCGGCCGGTGAGCTGTTCGCCCTGGCCGTCGCGCTCGGCGGCTCGGTCTCCGGCGAGCACGGCCTGGGCTGGGTCAAGCGCGGGCAGCTCGAACGCCAGTGGGCGCCACGCGCCCTGGACCTGCACGCCGCGGTCAAGGCCGTCTTCGACCCCAAGGACCTGCTCAATCCCGGCAAGAAGCCCGCGCGTGGAGTCCCGGCGCCGGATGGGCCATCATGTCCGTCATGAGCGAGGACAAGAGCGAGGACACGACCGACGCCGAGGTCGAGGTCGAGGCCGACACCCACATCGAGGCCAAGACCAAGGCGGAGGCCCAGACCCGGGCCGACGCGCAGACGGCGGCCAAGCCCGAGCCCAAGGCGGAGGACGTGCTGGCCCGGCCGCTGCGGGCGGGCGACGAGGACAAGACGTTCGGCGAGGTCACGCTGGACGACGCGCGCGCGATGGCGGCCGACCTGAAGGCCAAGGTCGGATGGGGCCCCACGGCCAAGGTGGCGACGATCGCCCGCGGCTGGGACGAGCTCGGTCGCGTGATGAACCAGCGTGAGGTCGCCACGGTGGCCGAGCTCGACGGCGAGACGGTGATCGAGTTCGCCAGGAAGGTCTGGGTCCTGCCGCCGTACGACCAGATGCTGTTCTGATCGCCGCGTGGCCAGGGGCTGATCGTCGAAGGATGATATGTGATCGCATATCATCCGACGCATGACTGCGGGTGAGCTTCTTCGCGACCTGCGCCAACGCCATGGCATCTCGCAGCGTTCTCTCGCGCGCCGCGCCGGCACGAGCCAGGCGTGGATCTCCGACATCGAGCGCGGTCGGGTGAACCCCACCGAGGATGCCCTGCGCCGCCTGCTGCTGTGCCTCGGCGAGGAGCTCGTGCTTGGGACGCGGCGGCTGGCAGGTCATCGCGAGCACGATCCGGACGGGTTTGCCCGTGCTCGCGGCGCCTCCATGTCCGAGCGCCTCGCCGAGGGCGCGTCATGGGCGGAGCTGGCCAGCGCGGCGCGCCCGGATCGGTGACATGGCGTCGCCCCCCCTGCGCGCCCTCGACCTCGTCCGCACGTTGACCGATCACGGCGTCGACCACGTCATCATCGGCGGCTTCGCCGCGATCGCCCATGGATCACCGCGGGCGACGCGCGACCTCGACATCGTCGTCGCTCCCGACGACGACAACCTCGTACGGCTGTCGTCTGCCCTCCACGAGCTCGCGGCCGAGCGTCGCTTCCCTGATGGCCGCATACGCGCCGTCGAGTCCGCCGACGTCGCCGCCGTCGCTCTGGGAACGACGCTGCACACACTGACCAGCGCGGGCGCGCTGGACATCGTCGGCCGCCCCGCGGGAGCGCCCCCTTACCCCAAGCTGCTGGCGCGCGCGGTCCCCGTGACGGTCGCCGATGTGGACCTGCTGGTCGCCGGCCTCGATGACCTCATCGCGATGAAGCGGGCCGCCGGACGGCCCCTCGATCTCCAGGACATCGCCGACCTCACCGAGCCCGACGTCTGATCGTCTCGAAGTCCTGGCTTCCAAAGTCTGCTGCGATTGCGACTGATTGGCAATAACGGTACGCTCCCTGGCCCGAGGTGCACGCCATAAGGGAGGGGTCGCACCGCCGTCCGGAGGTCCGCCGCATGCGTGATCGCGTCTGCCGTCTGCTCGTCCTGTGCGTCATGCCCGCGCTGGCGGTGACGGTCGCAGCCTGCGGAGACGACGACGAGGAGTCCGGCGGCGGCTCGTCGGGCGACGCCGATCGGCTCGAGGTGGGCACGACGGTCGCGCCGATCACGAGCATCGTGGCCAACATCGGCGGCGACCGCGTGAAGATCACCGGCATCGTGCCCGAGGGGACCAACTCGCACACCTTCGAGCCCAAGCCGAGCGTGGCGGAGCTGCTGTCCGAGCTCGACGTGCTCTACGTCAACGGCCTCAAGCTCGAGGAGCCGACCAAGGAGCTCGCCGAGGAGAACCTCAAGGACGGGGCGGACATCGTCGAGCTCGGCACGAGGTCGATCCCGGAGAGCCAGTACGCCTACGACTTCTCGTTCCCGCGGTCGGGTGGGAAGCCCAACCCGCACCTCTGGACCGACCCGAGGTACGCGCTGAAGTACGCCGAGATCGCCCGCGACGACCTCGCGCGGCGCGCCCCGGCCCACGCCGCGTACTTCCGGTCCAACTACGACAGGTTCAAGACGAAGGTCGACGCGTTCGACAAGGCGATGCGCGCGTCGTTCGCCACGCTTCCGCGGGCCCGGCGCAAGCTGCTGACCTACCACGACGCGTACGCGTACTTCGCCCGGGACTACGACTGGGACGTGGTCGGCGCGATCCAGGTGTCGGACTTCGAGGACCCGACCCCCAAGGAGGTCGCGGGGCTGATCGACCAGGTCCGCAAGGAGAAGGTGCCGGCGATCTTCGGATCGGAGGTCTTCCCCAGCCCGGTGCTCAAGCAGATCGCCGACGAGACCGGCGTGCGCTACGTCGACGTGCTCCGCGACGACGATCTGCCGGGCGAGCCGGGCGCGGCCGAGCACTCCTGGATGGGGCTCATGCACTTCGACTACGTGACGATGACCGAGGCGCTCGGCGGCGACGCCGCCGCGCTGAAGGCGTTCGAGCCCGCGAACGTGGCCCCCGACACCGCCGAGTACCCCCAGTGAGCGGGGCGGCGAGCGACGAGCTGCTCGCCCTCGCCGGCGTGACCTGCGGCTACGCGAGCGAGGCGGTGCTCGTCGACGTCGACCTGGCCATCCACAACCATGAGTTCGTGGGCATCGTCGGGCCGTCGGGCGCGGGCAAGACGACGGCGCTGCGCGTCATCGCCGGGAGCCTGCCTCCCGCTCACGGCAGCGTCACCCGGCGGCCGGGCCTGCGGATGGCCTACGTCCCGCAGGTCGAGGCGATCAACTGGAGCTTCCCGGTCACCGTGCGCGAGTGCGTGCTCATGTCGCGCGCGCACGGGCGTCTGTGGCCGTGGGCCAGCCGCGCCGAGCGCGCCCAGGTCGCCAACGTGCTCGGACGGCTGGACATCGGGGACCTCGCCGATCGCCACATCCGCGAGCTGTCGGGCGGCCAGCAGCAGCGCGTGTTCATCGCGCGGGCACTGCTCGGGGAGCCCGAGCTGCTGCTCATGGACGAGCCCACCTCCGGCGTCGACGTCCGGCTGCGTCACGAGCTGCTGCACCTGCTCGACGACCTCAACGACCGCGGCCTGGCGATCGTGCTGACGACGCACGACCTCAACGGGATCGCGGCCCACCTGCCCCGCATCGTGTGCCTGAACCGCAGGGTCATCGGCGACGGCGCGCCGCCCGACGTGCTGACCCCCGACGTGCTCGAGCGCACGTACGGCGCGAGCATGCAGGTGCTCGAGCACGGCGGCATGCCGGTCGTGGTGGACAGCTTCCGGCGCGCGCACGCGCCCCACGCGCCGCACCCCCACCCCCACGCCCATCCCCATTCGCCCGACCTGCCCCACCCGCCCCACGCCGTGGAGAACCACCGGTGATCGACGAGCTCCTGCGCCCCTTCGAGTTCGAGTTCTTCCGCAACGGACTCCTCGTGGCGACCATGGCCGGGGCGCTGTGCGGCGCGATCGGCGTCTACGTCGTGCTCAAGGGCATGAGCTACATCGGCCACGGCCTCTCGCACGCGATCTTCGGCGGCTTCGCCGCGAGCTCGCTGCTGGGCGTCAACTTCCTGCTCGGCGCCGGGGTCTGGGGAATCGCGTCGGCGCTGATGATCAACACCGTCACGCGGCGGCGCGTGATCGGATCCGACGCGGCGATCGGCGTCATCACGACGGCCTCCTTCGCGCTGGGCCTGGCCCTGTTCGCCCTGTTCGGCACGGCGGGCCGCAGCTTCGACGCGGCGCTGTTCGGCAGCATCCTCGGCGTGGGGACCGACGACGTCATCGCGATCTTCGTCGTCAGCGTCCTCGCCGCGGCGCTCATCTTCCTGCGCTACCGAGCGCTGCTGTTCACGACGTTCGACCCCGAGGTCGCCGACGTCGCCGGGGTCAACACCGCGCGGATGGACGCGCTGCTCATGGTCGTGCTCGCGGGCTCGATCCTCGCGACCATGCAGGTGCTCGGCGTGACGCTGATCGCCGCCGCGCTGGTCATCCCGGCGGCCATCGCCCGGATGCTCACGAACTCGTTCGCGCGCATGCTGCAGCTGGCGACGGGCATCGGCGCGCTCTGCGGGTTCGCCGGGATGAACCTCAGCTACCACCTCGACGTCCAGTCGGGGCCGACGATCGTGCTCGTGGCGGCGACCGTGTTCGCGGTGGTGTTCGTCGTCACCGGTGCCACCGGCCGCCGCCGGGCCGCCGGGATCGCCGCGCCCGCCCCGGTGGCCGCGCGCCCGGACTGACCGCTGCGCTCAGGACGGGTGCTCGGCCTCCGAGCACTCGGGGCACAGGCCGACGATCGGGAAGTGGCTGAAGCTCGCGTCGTAGCCGAACGCGTCCTGGACCGCGGCCCGGACGCCGTCCAGGCGCTCCGGGTCGACGGTCACGACCGCGTCGCAGGACTCGCAGACCAGGTACTCGCGGCGGGGGCTGGCGAGCACGTACAGGCCCGGCCCGTGGCCGAGATGCACGTGGCGCACGAGCCCGACCTCCTGGAGGCGCTCGAGGTTGCGGTACACCGACGCGAGGTCCGAGCGCGGGACGCGCCCGGCGACCCCGTCGGCGACCCGCTCGGCCGAGAGCGGCCCCTCCTCGGCGAAGAACATCTCCAGCACCAGTCGGCGCGCAGCCGAGACCCGCAGCCCGCGTTCGCGCAGCACCGCGACGGCGTCCTCGACGCTCTCGACGTTCAGCGACGGGCTGCGGTGCGCGATGGTCATCGATGCTCCTCGGTGCGAACGGCTTGCACTCTCATCCTAGACGCGACTGCAAGCCGCCACGGCCACCTGCCCGTAGGCGATCTGGCCGTCGTTGGGCGGCAGCAGCTCGGGCGCCAGCACGCGCAGGCCGGCGCGCTCCAGCGCGGCGGCGGTGAGCTCGAGCAGCAGGCGGTTCTGGAACACGCCGCCGGAGAGGACCGCGATCTGCACTCCGGCGCGCGCGGCGACCGCCGCGCAGGCGTCGGCGGTGGTCTGCGCGAGCCCGGCGTGGAAGCGCGCGGACACGGTGGGCACGCCCACCCCCGCCTCCAGGTCGGCGAGGATCGCCGCGATGGTCGGCCGGGGGTCGAGGATCAGCGCGGGGGTGTGCGCGCCGTCCGGCGGGGTCTCCAGCGCGAGCGGGTACGGCTCCCCGCCCGCCGGGTCGGCGAGCGCCTCGAGCTCGACCGCCGCCTGGCCCTCGTAGCTGACGTCGGCGCGCACGCCGCACAGCGCCGCGACGGCATCGAAGAGCCGGCCGGCGCTCGTCGTGACCGGCGAGGAGAAGCCCGAGGCGGCCAGGCGCGCCACCGTGCGCCAGCGGTCCGCCGCGACGACGCCCTCCAGCGCGGCCGGCGGCGCGACGTCGGGCCCGAGCAGCTGCACCAGCCACGCGCAGGCCATCCGCCACGGCTCGCGGATGGCCCGCTCGCCGCCGGGCATCCGCGTGGGCAGCAGGTGCCCGGCGCGCTGGAAGCCCTCCAGGCCGCCGACGAGCAGCTCCCCGCCCCAGATCGTCCCGTCGGGCCCGTAGCCCGTGCCGTCGTAGATCGCGCCCACGGCCGGCCCGGTCTCGCCGTGCTCGGCCAGCGTGGCGGCCAGGTGGGCGTGGTGGTGCTGCACGCCGACCAGCTCCACCCCCTCGCGCTCCAGCGCGTAGCGCGTCGAGAGGTAGTCCGGGTGCAGGTCGTGGGCGACGACCTCGGGCTCCACGGCGAACAGGCGCTCGAAGTGCGCCACGCCCTCCTGGAAGGAGGACAGCGTCTCGTAGTTCTTCAGGTCGCCGATGTGGTGGCCCACCCACGCCTGCCGGCCCTTGGCCACGCAGAAGACGTTCTTCTGCTCGGCGCCGCAGCCCAGGACCGGCCGGTCCGGCGCCACCGGGAGCTCCAGGGCGGCGGGCACGAACCCGCGGGAGCGGCGCATCATCAGCGTCCTGCGGCTCGGCGGGTCGGTCGCGATGCCCACCACCCGCACCACGGAGTCGTCGGTGCGCGTCTGGATCGGGCGGTCGTGGACCAGGAAGCCGTCGGCGATCGGCGCCAGGCGCTCGAGCGCATCGTCGTCGCGGTAGGCGATCGGCTCGTCGGACACGTTGGCACTGGTCATCACCAGCGCCAGGCCGGTGTCGGCGAGCAGCAGGTGGTGCAGCGGCGAGTAGGGGAGCATGAGCCCGAGGTCCGGGGCGCGCGGAGCCACCGACGGCGCGACGGCGGCGTCCGGGCGCCGGCGGGCGAGCACGATCGGGCGCTCCACCGAGACGAGCAGCGCCTCCTCCTCGGCCCCCAGCTCCACGAGCGCCCTGGCGGCCCCGACGTCGCGGACCATGAGCGCGAAGGGCCGGTCCTCGCGGTGCTTGCGCGCGCGCAGCGCCGCGACCGCCGCCTCGTCGTCGGCCCGGCAGGCCAGGTGGTAGCCGCCGATGCCCTTGATGGCCAGGATGCGCCCGGCGACGAGCTGCGCCGCCGCGGCCGCGACGGCGTCGGGGGCGTCCTCGGCGCCCAGCAGCACCGCGCGCGGCCCGCACACCGGGCAGGCGTTGGGCTGGGCGTGGAAGCGGCGGTCGGCCGGATCGTCGTACTCCGCCCGGCACGCGTCGCACATCGCGAAGGCGGCCATCGTGGTCAGCGGGCGGTCGTAGGGGACGCCGCGCACGATCGTGAACCGCGGGCCGCAGTTGGTGCAGTTCGTGAACGGGTAGCGGTGGCGGCGGTCGGCGGGGTCGAAGACCTCGGCCAGGCAGTCCGCGCACGTGGCGCTGTCGGCGGTGACCGGCGCGCTCGCCGCACCACCGTGCTCGCTGGCGGCGATGACGAACCCGTGCTCGCCGGTCGGCGCGAGCTCCTGCTCGGGCTCCACGCTCTGCACGCGCGCCAGCACGGGCGCGTCGGCGGCCAGCCGGCGCAGCAGCTCCCCGACGGCGTCGGCCGGGCCCTCGGCCTCGACCACCACGCCGCGCTCGTCGTTGAGGACCCAGCCGGCCAGGCCCAGCTCGGCGGCGAGCCGGTAGACGAACGGCCGGTAGCCGACGCCCTGCACCGTGCCGTGGACCCGCGCGCGGACCCGTCGCGGTCCCGGACCCGGGGACACGCCCGGGGACGCGCTCACGGCGCGGGGACGGGCCCCGCGGGCGCGAGCTCCACGAGCTCGCGCAGCGCGTGGTACGCGCTCGCCTGCGCCTCCTGGATGCGGGGGATGTGCTCCGAGCGCGTCACGACGATGTGGTCGGCGAGGTCCTCGTGGGCCACGCGGCCGCCGTCGTAGCCGACCATCGCGATGGTCAGCATGCCGCGCTTGCGCGCCTCCTTCAGCGCCGCGACGACGCTGAGCGAGTTGCCGCTGGTGGACAGCGCGATCAGCGCGTCGCCCGCCCGGCCGTGGGCGATCACCTGGCGCAGGAAGATCGCGTCGGTCCCGATGTCGTTGGCGACGGCGGTGATGATGCCGGTGTCCTCGGTGAGGTCCAGCGCGCGGCGCGCCGGCCCGCCGGCCCGCGGGCTGCGGAAGTCGGCCACGACGTCCATCGCGTCGGTGGCCGATCCGCCATTGCCCAGCGCCAGGAGCCGCCCGCCGGAGTCCAGGCGCGCGCGCAGCGCGGCGGCGGCGGCCAGCAGCTCGGCGCTCCCGTCGGTGAGGGTCTGCGCGCGCAGGGCCCGGACCTCGTCGGACTTCATCAGCACGGAGCTGCGCACGTCGGCCACGATCGACTCGAGGTCGTGCTCCTGCTCGCCCAGGAACGGATACAGGAAGCTCGACGCGCCGCTGTCGTGCACCGGCTTGGCCGCCCGGCCCTCGAGCAGGCCGCGGTGGTCGAGGTAGATGTGCACGAGCTCCCACAGCACGTGGTAGAGCGTCTCGACGAGCTCCTGGCGGATGTAGGGGTCCTCCACCATGCCGGGGAAGAACTCCCACTCCGCACCCGAGTCGCGCGTGTAGGCCACGGTCAAACAGCCGCGCTCGCGCGCGCCGGCCAGCGCGTGGATCGTCTCCGCCTCGTCGCCGAAGGCCATCGCGATGTCCTCCGCCTCGGCCTCCAGCGCCACCTGTGCGGCGATCGGACCGCCCTCGCCGGCGAGGCCCAGGGCGGGCAGCGCCGCCTTGCCGACGATCACCGGGTGGACGAACTCCACCGCCACGTGGCGGGCGTCCGAGCGCGCCTCGGGCGAGACGCCGAAGGCGACCAGCCTGCCGCCGCGCGCGAAGCGCTCGGCCATCCGGTGACAGCAGCGCGCGATGCGCTCGGCCTCCGGCTCGAAGAACTGCGGCGCGGCCTCCATGCGCTCGCGCAGGAGCTCCTCGACGCGTCCGGGACCCTCCGTCAGCGTCCCCGGGCCGGCAGCGCCGTCCGGCCCGTGCGCGGGTGCCGGCTGCTCGCCCGGGTCGCGCGCGTCGTCTGTCAAGCGGCCGCCTTCGCCCGGGAGGGCAGGTCGACGAGCCATTGGCGGAAGACGTCGATGCCCTCGCCGGTGCGGGCGCTGACGAGCATGCGCCCGGCATCGGGGTTGACCTGCTCGAGGTTGCGCTCCAGCGCCTCGAGGTCGTACTCCAGGTGCGGCAGCAGGTCGATCTTGTTGACGATCACCAGCTCGCAGGCGCGGAACATCAGCGGGTACTTCAGCGGCTTGTCCTCGCCCTCGGTGACCGAGCAGACCATGATCGACGCGTCCGCGCCGACGAGGAACTCGGCCGGGCAGACCAGGTTGCCGACGTTCTCGATGATGAGCAGGTCGATGTCCTCCAGGGGCAGCGCCCCGAGGGCGGAGCGGACCATGTTCGCGTCGAGATGGCACTCGCCGCCGAAGCCCTGGCCGGTCTGCAGCTGCGCGACCGGGATGTGCAGGACCGACAGGCGGTCGGCGTCGAAGCTGCCCGCCACGTCGCCCTCCAGCACGCCGACGCGCACGCCCTGCTCGGCCAGGCCCTCCAGGGCCTTCTCGAGCACGCTGGTCTTGCCGGCGCCCGGGGCGCTCATCAGGTTCACGACGGTCACGCCCGCACGATCGAAGTCGTCGCGGTTGGCGCGCGCGATCGTGTTGTTGGCGTCCAGCGCGTCCTCGACGATCCTCACTTTGGTGCGATGCATGCGTCCCTTTCCTCGTCTTCGATCTCGATCGACTCGACCTCGAACTCCTCGCCCTGCACGACCTCGACGGAGCCGGGGCCGCAGCTCGGGCAGATGTACGCCGGCAGCTCGATCTCCCACTCCAGATCGCACTTGGTGCACTTCAGCCGCGCCGGCACGTCCTCGATCTCCAGACGGGCGCCCTCGCAGTTGGTGTCCTTGGCGACGATCTCGAAGTAGAACTCCAGGGTATCGAGCACGACCTGCCGCAACCGCCCGATGCGCATCGACACCAGCACGACCTGCCGGCCGTCGGCGTGCTTGCGGACCGTGTTGACGACCGCGCCGGCCAGCGACATCTCGTGCATGGCTAGTGGTTTTTCGTGCCCGCGGCCTCGGCCTCGACGTCCTTGTCGAGCGAGGCGTAGGCCTCGTCGGTGAGCAGCACCCCGATCTGCTCCTCGACCAGGTCGACCGCGTTGTTGACGACCTTCTCCACGCGCTCGGAGAGCACCATGCCCATCTGGCCCTCGGTGTCGGGCTCGCAGGCGACGATGACGACCTTGCCCGGCCAGCCGCCGATGACCTTGATGAACCGCAGGACGGTCTCGGGGTCCATGGCGTGCGGGTTGATCCGGTCGCCGTCCTCGATCGTGCCGGGGGTCGACTCCTCGTCGACCTCCATCACGTAGAGGGTGCCGGGCTCGCCGCCCTGGCGGCTGACGTCGATCATCAGCAGCGCGTCGTAGCCGCGCATGACCTCGTAGGCCAGCTCCAGCCCGCCGGTGCCGAAGTCGATGAGCTCGACCTCCTTGGGCAGCTCGCGCTGCTCCAGGCGCTTGGCGACCTCGCTGCCGAAGCCGTCGTCGCCGAGCCACGCGTTGCCGATGCCGGCCACGAGGATCCGCTTGGGGACGGGGTTGCTCATTGGGGTACCTCCACCTCGTTCTCGAAGAAGAAGATGAAGCGCCCGCTCTCCGAGAAGATCTCCGACATCGGGTCGTCGTCGACGGTGACTCCGATGTGCAGGCGGTTCTGGTCGTCGTAGAAGAAGCGGCCGATCGTCGCCGTCCGTCCCTCGAGCATCCGGTCGTACACGTCGGCATCCGGCGGCGGGCGCAGGATGAGCTTGTCGCCGCGCTTGAGGACGTGGTCGCCGACCGGGGCGGTCTTCTCCCCGGGCGGGTCGTTCAGGCGCACGCGTCCGTGCATGTCCATGAGCTGCTCGGGCGTCGTCGCGTCGGCCCGGGCGAGCATCTCGCGCACCTTCGGGTCCTGGGCGGCGATCTCCTCGCGCTCCTGGTCGGAGAGGGCCTGGATGTGCAGCACCAGCGCCTCCTCGATCTCCGTGCCGTCGAAGAAGTCGTTGACGCTCTCCGGCGCGATCTGCGGGTGCTCGGGCAGCATGATCGTCGGTCCCAGGATGGCGTCGTCCTCCGGCGTGGCCAGCACCGGCCAGGTGTTGACCTGCGTGCAGCCGGCGACCCCGTCGTCGCCGCGCTCCAGCGGCGAGATGAACGTCGACCCCTCCACGCGGGCGATCAGGTGCGTGGAGAGCAGGCTGCGCGGCAGGACCTCCTTGCGGTCGGCCGTCGCCTCCTCCTCGGTCAGCGGCGTGCTGTTCTCGACGCGCACCGTCACCCGCCCGTTGCCGCTGGGCAGCCGCTGGACGGTGAGCGTGGCCTTCCCCTGGATGCCGTCGAACTCGAACGGCACGACGCCCGGCGCGGCGAGGTCGACCTGGCGCTTCTCGGCCTTGTGGCGCTCGCCCGACGGCTGCAGGAACAGGACCTCGGCGGTCACCGGGGCGTCGGCGTCCATGATGCAGCCCTCCATCTGCATGCGGTCGAAGGCGTGCGTCTGGCGGTCGGCGTAGTCGGCCGGGTAGACGATCCCGAACGGCGTCGGCGTCGCGTTCTTCGTGGCCCCGGGGGTGTAGGGGTACAGGGCGTAGCCCTCGTACAGCAGCGTGTTGACGAGGCGGTCGAGGTGCGCCTCGGGCGCCTCCTCGGCCTCGGTGAGGGGGGCGGCGGGCATGAACCCGTGGTCGTCGCTCATCCGGTGGTCTCCTCGATGGCGGGCACGGACTCCAGGAGGTCCGTGACGCACGCGTCGAAGCTGTGCAGGCCGCGCGCCGCCTTGTAGTGGGCCAGCTCGGCCATCGTCGACTTGTGCAGGCGGATGAAGGCCGAGTCGCCGTGGTGGTCCTTCATCATCGCCCTCCAGGTCTTGACCGGCAGGCGGTACTCGCACATGGTCGTCCAGGGCAGGATCACGATCTGCAGCCTGCCGCCCTCGCCCGCGTACATCACGCGGCCGGTGAAGTGCAGGCTCATCGGGACCTCGCCCTCGGGCAGCGCGTCGATGTAGCGCGACGCCTGGAACTCCAGGTCGGCGGTGCACGGGATCTCCAGGCCGAAGGTCGTCGCTCCGGAGAACGAGTGGACCATCGTCTCGACGTGACGCCACAGGAAGCTGTGGGTCGTGGCCGGCCACCGTTCGGGCGCGCCGAACAGCTCGACCAGCTCCGCCTTGGTCTCGGGGGAGTAGCCGCGCCGTGCGGGGTCGAGCATGATCTGGGCGGTCAGCGTGATCCCGAAGATCTCGCGGCCGCTGGCCTCGGAGACGCCGAGGTCCAGGCGCAGCGTGGGCTGCGCGGCCTGGGGCATGTGCGCCGCCCCGAGGACCTCGAAGTTCACCTCGGGGATGGGCGGGGCAGCCGGCGCGGCGGGCGCCGCCTCGGCCTCGGCCTCGGCCTCGGCCGCGCCCGTGGGCTCGGGGGCCGGCTTCGCGGGGCCGAACAGGCCGCCGCGGGGATCCTCCGGCGGCTCTATGCCCTCTCCGGGTTCTTCGCTCATAGTCGTTGTCCCTTCCTGCGCAGCTCGTCAAAGAATCCGGGCACGGTGTCCTCGATCGCCGTGCCGCCCGAGATGCCCTGCCAGGTCGACTTGATGAGGCCGACCAGGCGGTAGCACTCGTCGATCGGCACGATGGCGTGCTCGGGGGGGTTGCTCATGCGGTTGACCACGAGCGCCTCGGCGTCGGGCTCGAGCTCGGTGAGGATCGGGTTGGCCTCGACCAGCGCCTCCCAGCTCTCCATGTGCAGCTCGGACTCGGTCGCCCCGGCCGGGCTGGGGTACAGCGACACGACCGCGTCGGTGCCGGTGGAGCGGAAGAAGAAGGCCAGGCCGACGGGCAGCTGGAAGCTGGCCCACAGCTCGTCGGAGAACTCGAAGTCCTCCAGCCACAGGGTCCGCGTCCCCACCGGCCGGAAGTTGTCCATCCCCGCCTTCATCGCGATGCACGTCTCGCACGAGCACATGATGCGCCGCTCGTCCAGGTCGAGGAGGTGGCGGTGCTCGGGGGTCAGCGCGTTGCCGCAGATCTCGCAGTGCTCGATCTCGGGCGCGGGCGCGGGCCGCGCGAGGCGGCCCAGCCCGGCTACGAGATTGGCGGGAAGGCGGCCGCTCGTCACGTCCGCACGCCCGACGGGCACTCCGTGTACTGCGGTAGGTCGGACGGTGAAGGCTCAGGTGTCCCGACCTGGACTACGGGCAGCTGCAAGGACGGGGCGCCGGGCGTGACCGGCCCCTCCCTCAGGCCCACGACACCTTCGACCTCCAACGACAGGAGATCGGGGGCCGCTTCCTCGATTGCTTCCTTGAGCGCCGACTCGAGTGTCGCCGCCGAAGCGGGGCACCCGTTGCAGCTGCCCTGCAGCTGCAGCCGCGCGACGCCATCCTCGACGCTGAGCAGCTCGACGTTCCCGCCATGGGACTCCAGGAACGGCCGGACGCTCTCCAGCGCCTCGGCGATCCGCTCCTCGAGCGGGACGGGATACAGGCCGTGGATCAGCAGCAGGCTGGCCACGACGCCGTCGTCGATCAGCGACTGCCGGATGGGACCGGCGGCATCGCCGGCGTCCAAGAGGACGCCGACGATGCGCTCCAGCCCAGCTCCGTACAGCTCAAGGATCGTCCCGACCAGCTCCTGAACCTGAGTCTGGGCGGTGGGATCGGTGATTTCGTCGAGCGAGCCCAGGAGTTCCTGGACCCGCTCGACCAGCTCTTCCGGAGCGTGATGCTGCGTTGCCATCAGGCTCTCAGCACATCCCCGTGGGCGTGTGCTGCACCTTCGTCACGCGCCCGTTGCCCTTGTACATGTGCACGCCGCACGGGAGGCACGGGTCGAAGCTGTGCACCGCACGCATGATGTCGATCCCCTTGAAGTTCTCCGGACCGTTCTCCTCGAACAGCGGCGTGTTCTGCACCGCGTCCTCGTAGGGGCCGGGGGTCCCGAACTTGTCGCGCGGGTTCCCGTTCCAGGGGGTCGGGGGGTAGGGCTGGTAGTTGGCGATCTTCCCGTCACGGATGACCATGTGGTGGGAGATCACGCCGCGAGCCGCCTCGTGGAAGCCGCAGCTGACGGCCTCGTCCGGAACCTTGAAGCTGTTCCAGCTCTTGGTCCGGCCGGCCCGCACCTCGACGAGGGCCTTCTCGAGGTTGTACAGGCCCACCAGCGCCGAGTAGGCCTGGTGGTAGGTCCGTGCGCGGTCACGCTCGACGGCGTTGGACCACGGCGGCACCTTCCACTCGAGCTCCATCTCGGGCATGTTCATGGTCTTCGGGAGCACCATCTGGAGGCTGTGTCCGGTCGCCTTCAGGTAGCCGATGTCGACCAGGCCGGCCTTCGCCGTGACCCACTGACGGGCGAACGGGCCGCCGCCGGTGTCGGTCGCGACGTAGATGTCGTTGCGCTTGTCGTACATCCGCGGCGCGGCGACCCAGCTGTACTTGTCGTTGAAGTCGCGCTTCTGCGGCTTCGGCAGGGTCTGCTTGTTCCACGGGTGACGCTTGTCGACCGGGTTCCCCAGCGGGTCCTTGGTGACGAACGTCTCTTCCTGATCCCAGTCGTCGAAGTACGAGTGGCCCAGGAGGATGCGCATCGCGAGGTTGATCTCGACCAGGTCGGTCGTGACCAGCTCGCCCTTGAACACGAGGCCCGGGGTGATGAACCGCTTGCGGCCCCAGTCCGTCATGGTGTTGTAGTTGTAGTCGACGTACTCCGGATCGTCGAACGCGCCCCAGCAGATGATGTCCGTGTCGCGGTAGCCGACCTGCTCGTAGCCCGGCATGGCCTCGTAGAAGAAGTCATAGAGGTCGTCATGCATGGGCACGGAGCGCTTGACGTAGTCGATGTAGCGCATGAGGCGGACGTAGTAGTCCGTCATCGTCTGGTGCGTGATGTCGGCGCTGCAGCCACCCGGCAGAATCGTCGAGGGGTGCGTGTGCCGGCCGCCGAACAGGCAGTACATCTCACGCGTGTACCGGGCGACCCCGAGGGTCTCCAGGTAGAACGAACCCGTGAACGGGTTCAGCGCGCGCATGATGTCGGCGACGGTCTTGTAGCCGTGGATGTCCGAGTGCGCGGCCGCGGTGTTCTCCGCCTTGGCCAGGACGCTCGGGTTGGTCTCCTTGACCATCTGCTCGCAGAAGTCCACGTTGGCCATGCAATCGTTGAAGATCGCGTGGTCGAACATGTAGTCCGCGGTCTCGGCCAGGTTGAACGCGTAGTCGCCGAGCTTCGGCGGCTTGACGCCGTAGGCCATGTTCTGGTTCAGGCAGGAGACGGTGCAGTGGTTGTCACCGCAGATCCCGCAGATGCGGCTGGTGATGAAATGCGCGTCGCGAGGATCGATCCCCTTCATGAAGATGTCGAAGCCGCGGAAGATCATCGAAGTGCTGTAGCACTTCAGGACCTGGCGGTTCGTGAAGTCGATCTCGGTGTGGATGCCCAGCGACCCGACGATGCGGGTGATGGGATCCCACGCCATCTCCTTTACGACGACCTGCTGTCCTCTCGGACTCTCAACTGTTGCCATCTGGTCTCTCTCTCCTTACCAGCGCTTCTGGTAGCCGGATGTCAGCTCCGGGCGGTTGTGCCGCCACTCCGGCTCGTTGTCGTACTTCTTCTTGATCGACGCGTTGCGGAAGTACCGCAGGACCGGACCGTAGGTGAACGCTGCCACGGCGGTCGAGCCCTTCGCGTTCTTGTCTTCCTCCATGAACGGCATGTACTTGTCGGGGAACCCCGGCATGGTGCACGCCATGCAGATGCCGCCCACGTTCGGGCAGCCGCCGATGCCGCTCTGCCAGCCGCGGATCGGGACGTTGCACTTGACGACCGGGCCCTTGCAGCCCAGCTTCACCAGGCAGCGGTGATCCGAGCCGTACTCGGTCGCGAAGTTGCCGTGCTCGTAGAACGCGGCTCGGTTGCAGCCCTCGTGCACCGTGCGCCCGAAGTGCGCGACCAGACGGTGCTGGGCGTCGAGCTCGGGAACCGGAGTCATGCCGGCGAGCGCCATGACGCCCACCACCAGGGTCTCCGTGGTGTTGTCGGGCTGGGCGGGGCAGCCGGGGATGTTGACGACCGGAAGCCCTGCGGCGGACGTCCAGTCCCAGCCGAGGTAGTCGCACAGCCCCATCGCGCCCGTCGGGTTGTTCTTCATCGCGGGAATGCCGCCGTACGTCGCGCAGGTCCCCAAAGCGACCACGAGCGCGGCCTTGGGCGCCAGGCGATCGATCCACTCGTTCGTGGTGATCGGCTGACCGTTGGACGGGTTGACACCCATGCCTGCCCAGTGGCCCTCGCCGTTGATCTTCTCGTTGGGGACGGAGCCCTCGACGATGAGGATGAACGGATCCAGCCGTCCCGCCTCCGCGTCATACCAGGCCTGCATGAACTCCGCACCCTGCTCGTACGCGAGCACGGGCGTGTGCGCCACGACCTTCGGCATGCCCGGGATCGCCCCGGTGATGATGTCCTCGAGGCTCGGGCTGGTCGCCGACGTCATGCTGACCGAGTCGCCGTCACAGCCGAGTCCCGACGTCATCCAGATCACATGAGCCGTGATCTGCTCCGTTTCGTGCTGCCTTGGTGCGAACTCCAGGGCCATCAGGCCTCCCATCCTTCGTTAACAGATGCGCGGCAGCGGGTCGCCGACGAGCTGATCCATCACCCGCTTGCCACCGAAGGCGGTCTCCACGAGGACCATGCCTTCTGGTTCCGTCTTGCACTCACCGATCTCGGCGGCCTCCTCACCGCCCGGCGCTGCACGCAGCGCCTCGAGTGCCGCATCCGCCGCGTCGGGCGCGACGATTGCGACGAGCTTTCCTTCGTTGGCGACGTACATGGGGTCGATTCCCAAGATCTCTGCGGCCCCGGCCACTGCCGGATGCACCGGCACCTTGGCCTCGCGGACGAGCATCGCCACGCGCGAGGCGCGCGCGAGCTCGTTGAGCACAGACGCCACGCCGCCTCGCGTGGCGTCCCGCAGGCACCGCAGACTCGGCCCCACAGCATCGAGCAGCGCGTCGACCGTCGGCCACAGACACATCGTGTCTGATCGGATGTCGGCGTCCAGCTCGAATTCTCCCCTGGCCAGCATGATCGCCGTGCCGTGATCGCCGATGCGCCCGGATACGAGGATCCGGTCGCCGGGGCGAAGCGCGGCGGGCGAGAGCTTTGCCCGGCCGTCGACGAGCCCGAGGCCCGTCGTACAGATGTACATGCTGTCCGCGGCGCCGCGCTCGACGACCTTCGTGTCGCCGGTGACGACGTTCACACCGGCGGTGGCGGCCGTGTCGGCGATCGCCTTGACCTCCGCGCGGAGGTCCTCGGCGGACAGCCCTTCCTCGAGGATGAGCGACAGCGTGAGCGCCAGCGGCTTGGCGCCGGCCATGGCCAGGTCGTTGACCGTGCCGTTGACGGCCAGCTCGCCGATCGACCCGCCGGGGAAGCGGATCGGCTTGACCACGAAGCTGTCGGTGGTCAGCGCGACCTCGCCGCCGAGGACCGAGACGGTGCCGCTGTCGGCCATCGACGACAGCGAGTCGTTGGCGAAGGCGGGGACGAACAGGCCCTCGATGAGGCTCTGCGTCGCCTTCCCGCCGGCGCCGTGCGCCATCGTGATCTGCGGGTCCTTGAACTTGCCCCGCTTCGCCCGCGCGGTCTCGATGATCCCGAGGACCCGCTGCTCGCGCTCGGAGACTGAGGGCGAACCTGCCACCTAGACGAGCTCCCGCTCGCGGGCGAAGCGCCCGTAGTTGTAGTAGGCCGCGCAGGCGCCCTCGCTGGAGACCATGCAGGTGCCGATCGGGCGCTCCGGCGTACAGCCGGTCCCGAACACCTTGCACTCCCAGGGCTTGATGACGCCCTTGAGCACCTCGCCGCACTGGCACGCCTTGGGGTCGGCGACGCGGACGCCGGGGACGCTGTAGCGCAGCTCGGCGTCCAGGTCCGCGTAGGCCTCGGAGAGCTTCAGCCCGCTCTGCGAGATGAAGCCCATGCCGCGCCACTCGAAGTGCGGGCGCAGCTCGAAGACCTCGGCCATGACCTCCAGCGCGCGCGGGTTGCCCTCGTAGGGCACCACGCGCTTGTACTGGTTCTCGACCTCGCAGCGCCCGTCGGCGAGCTGGCGCAGGATCATGTGGACCGCCTGCAGCACGTCCAGCGGCTCGAAGCCGGCGATGGTGATCGGCTTGGAGTACTCGCGCGGGATGAACTCGAACGGCCGGGCGCCCACCACGGTGGAGACGTGGCCGGGGCCGATGAAGCCGTCCAGGCGCAGGTCGGGCGAGTCGAGCAGCGCGCGCAGCGGCGGCACGATCGTCACGTGGTTGCACATGCAGAAGAAGTTCGGGACCCCCTCGGCCTTCGCGCGCTTGAGCGTCAGCGCGGTCGAGGGCGCCGTGGTCTCGAAGCCGATCGCCATGAAGATGACGTCGCGCTCGGGGTTGGCCTTGGCGATGCGCAGCGCGTCCAGCGGCGAGTAGACCATCCGGATGTCGGCGCCGTCGGCCTTGGCGTCCAGCAGCGAGCCGTCCGATCCGGGCACGCGCATCATGTCGCCGAAGCACGTGAAGATCACGTTGTCCTCGTGCGCGAGGGCGATCGCGTCGTCGACGCGGCCCATCGGGATCACGCAGACCGGGCAGCCCGGGCCGTGGACGAGCTCGACGTTGGCCGGCAGCAGGTCGTCGATGCCGTACTTGTAGATCGAATGGGTGTGGCCGCCGCAGACCTCCATGAGCTTGTAGTGGCGGCCAGGCTCCACGATGCCCAGGATCTGGCCCGACAGCGCCTGACCGAGCTCGGCGTCGCGGAACTCGTCTACGTACTTCATGCGGGTACCTCCTCATCCTCGGTCAGTCGCGCGATGGCGGTGCCGGCGTGGACGAGAAGCTTGTCCCCCGGCGCCACCGGGGCGACTAGGTCTATCTCGACAGTCTCTGAGCCGCCGTCATCGTCGCGGCACAGCGCGAGCCCCCGATCTGCGTCCACGCGCACCACGCTCAGCGGCAGCGCGATGTCGCCGCAGGTGATGCATCCGCTCTGGGGGCCGCACGTCGGGCCAAGCGCCTGAGCGGCGCTCGCGATCAGTCGCGTCACTCGATCACGCTCGCGCGGAGCTCCTCGAGCTCGGCTTCGTAGTCCGCTCCCATGCCCTCGAGCATACGCCGCGTGGCCATGGCCTCTTCCTCGTCGACCTTGGACATCGCGAAGCCGACGTGGATGAGGACCCAGTCGCCGGGTCCTACGCCTTCCCCGTCGGCATCGAGCAGGCCGATGTTGACGTTGCGGTGCACGCCGGCGACATCGACTTTGGCAAGGCGGTTCGTCTCGTCGACGACCTCAAGGATCTGACCGGGAATGGCCAAGCACATCTCGTCGTACAACCCCCGCGTTGTAGAAGGACGGATTCTCCAGGTCCGAACAGGGCCCGAACAGCAGCCTATGGAGTCCTACCACTCTGCTCCCATCTCCGGTAGGTGTCCGTGTCACCTTGTGCCTGTCCGCTCGCGCGTGGTAATCACCTGCGGCAGGGGTACGCTGGTCTGCTCTGTAAACGGGATGAGACACGGGAGGTCCGAGTGGCGGCGCAGGATCCGATGGAGAAGGCAATGGAGATGGTGACCGGGGCCGTAGAGGCCTTGAAGGAGCCGGCGGGCGACCTGGCCGCGAAGGTTTCGTCGATCGACCTGTCAGGCCTGAAGGACCGCCTCATGAGCGGCGACATCGACGATCCCGCGGTTCGGGTCGCCGGTGGCGTCGTCGCCGGCCTCGTCATGGGCCGGGTGGTGAGGTGGATTGTCCGCTAGCGCCCTCGCCGGCGACGGCCTGACGCCATGCGTCAGGGGGCGCGCGTGAGCGCGCCCGAGGCCGCCGAGGTCGGGCAGACGCCCGACGAGGCGACGGAGATCGTCGGGCCCGAGGGCCCGGCCGCCGCGGCTGACGTCGCGGCGAACGTCGCCCGGACAGCCGTCGATCGCTTCGGCCAGATCGGGTCGGCGATCGCGACCGCGGCGGCGAGCCAGGGAGAGCTCGCCCAACGCGGCGCGGCCGTGGGATTCATCGCCGGCGGCGGGCTCACGGGCGCGCTCCGGCTGCCGCTGCGCGCTCTGTTCCTTCCCCCGCAGCCGCGGGGGATGCGCGGGCGGCCCATGAGCCGGCGCAAGCTGCGCTCGGCGGTCGTGTCGCTGGCGACCGCCAACCAGGAACTGGCCGGGCTCGTCCGGCCGCGGCATCCGCTGCGCCGGGCGATGGTGCTCGGCGTGACCGCCGCGGGCGTGGCGGTCGCGGCCGCATCGCCCGAGCAGCGCCAGGCGATGCTTCAGGAGGGCGAGGCCTTCCTGGACCGCACCGGGATCCTGGACCGGGTCATCGGCAGCTGACGCATCCGGTCCGCGCCTCCTGCCGGTAGGACGGCTCGGGCCCGCGATTCGACGTGCGTGTGGTCCCGCGCGCGAGCGCGCGCGGGACTATCGCGCGCCCGGACGGCCCAGCGGGCGCCCGCTGATCGCCCGCTGAGAACGCGCGGGCACCCCCCGAGCGCCGACTCCGGAGACCTCCGCACGTCTCCGCGAACCCTGGTAGGTTCATCCCGCATCTAGTCCGCTCACAGGGAGCGGTGACGCATCTAGTCCGTTCACAGGGAGCGGTGATGCATCTAGTCCGATTACAGCGAGCGGTTGTGCGCTCGGGGGTCAGAGGAGGCAACGGGATGCTTCGCGGGGGTTCGTCAAGACTGGCACTCGTGGGCGCGCTCGCCTGCGTACTGATCGCCGTGGACTGCGTCGCGGCGGCCACCGCGCTCGGCGCTCCGGCGCCCGGGCTTCCCCGGACCTACACCGTCCAGCGCGTGGATGCGCCGCAGCCGGCCGTCGGCGGACGCATCGGAGCCGGCATGGTCAACGTCGGGGATACGAACAACGACGGCGAGGACGACTTCGTCACGGTCCAGACCGCCGGCACCGCGAACGGCAACAACGGCGCGATCTACGTCCTGAGCGGGGAGACCGGCACGCTGATCCGCACGGCCAACATGCCTGATCCGGGCAACACCGTGGCCGGATCCCTCGACATGTCGATCTTCGATCCCAACGTCGACCGCCTCAACGACGTCGGCAGCTGCGTCGGCGGGCAGGCCGGGGTCACGTGCGGGACAAACCCGATCGGTCCGCCCGACGGGGTTCACGAGATCCTCGTGGGCGCCCAAGGCGTCGACGTGGGCGGCCAGCGCGACGTGGGTCGCGCGTACGTCTTCGACGGCGCCACGCTCGCCGTCCTCAAGCGGATCGACATGCCCGCCGCCGACATCGCGATCCAGACCGCGATCATCGCCGCGCAGTCGCCGACGCTCTCGAACCTGCGCGCCGGCGGGTTCGGCCGGACCGTCCAGTCGCCGCGCGGGCTGCCGCCGTGCGAGGGCAGTGGCAACGGCGGCGTGGGCGACTGTCCGGCCGTCTCGAACGTCTTCCCGGGCGTCTCCGCGGCCTCGCGGATCGGCGACATGGACGGCGGCGGGCGGGGGGAGATCGTCGTCGGCGCCAACCGCTTCCACGAGACCGCGATGTCCGCATACCCGACCTCGCAGTGCGCGACCTCGATGTCGACCTTCTGCTTCGAGGCCGGCCGGACCTACATCTACCGCGGCGAGGACGTGGCGGGCTCCGACCCGGCCGTCAACCTCGACGTGCCCCTGACGACCCTGAAGAATCCGGCGGCCCAGAGCCTGGCCCCGAAGGACTCCGGGATCGCGCCCAACACCGAGATCGAGAACTTCGGCCACGTCCAGATCCCGGTCGGGGACGTCGGGCAGTGCCGGTCCGGCGGCGCGTTCCCGGTCGCCACCCCGAACGACCCGTGCCTGCCGACCTCGAGCACGAACGCCGCTGATGGCTTCCCGGAGCTCGTCGTGGCGTCGCACCGGGCGGACATCCCGATCAGCAACCCGGAGCCCACATGGTTCGACGTCGGCGTCATATTCCTCATCGACGGCGCGACCCGCTCGATCCTGCACACCTACGAGCACCCCGAGCCCCAGCCCGGCTCGGCCTTCGGCTTCACCCTGCACACGCCGTTCCCGTTCGGCGACATGGGTCCGAACGTCGCCGCCGACAACCCGGACTTCCTGGCCGCCGCGTTCATCCAGACCGTGGGGAACGTGACCGGAGCCGGGCGCGCCTACCTCATGAACGGCAACTTCAAGGGGGGCCCGAACGCCTACAGCTTCGGCGCGCTCAACGACCCGACGCCGACGGTCGGCGGGAACTTCGGCACGGCCGGCAGCGCCCTCGGCGACCTCGTCCCGGCGGAGCGCAAGGCCGAGGTCATCGTCGGCGGCTTCGCGTCGGCGCGCGCCAGGGACGACGCGATCACCGACCTGAACGTGTTCAACACGTTCTACGAGAAGCGCCTGCAGCAGATCCAGGACCCCGACCAGCAGCCCAACAGCAAGTTCGGCAGCCGCGTCGCGCCCCTCGGCGACCTCAACGAGGACGGCTTCCTGGACTTCGTGGCGGCCGCGGACGGCTGGGACACGCCGGGAGGCGTGGACAACAACAACGGGCGGATGTACATCTTCCGCAGCGACAACTCGCCCGCGCCGGTGGCGCCGAACCCCCCGAGCAACAACCCGGCCCCCAGCAACCCGGCTCCGACCCCGCCTGCGACGACCCCGCCGGCCGACGTGGGAGCGGTCACGCCGGTGACGCCGACGCCGGTCCCCGTCGCGGCGACCCGCGCGGGCCGCAGGATCAGCCTCCGCGCGAGCGACACGCGGATCTCGCGCTCGGACAGCGTGCGACTCACGGGCACCATCCGCGAGCTCGTCAACAACAGCGGCTGCCGGTCGAGACAGCGCGTCTCGATTCAGCGCTCGACCTCGGCAGACGGCCCGTACCGGACCTTCCGGCGGGTGACGACGACCCAGAACGGGACGTTCCGTCTCACGCTCGAGCCCACACGCACGTATCGCTATCGCGCCCTCGTCTCGGTGACGGGGACATGCCTGCGGGCGGCCTCGTCGTCGGTGCGCGTGCGGCTCCCGAGTCGTCGCTCGCGCTGACGAGTGACCGCACGTGCGGTGGCCGGCCGATAGCCACAGACGGCTCGGCCGCGCGCTCGGCGCCCTGGGTGCCCGCCGCGAGCTTGCGTTCTGGGTGGCCGTCGGGGCGGCGCTGGTGCTGCTCGGTGCCGGCGCGGCACTGCTGCCCGCGGCCTACGAGGAGCCGCAGCGCACGCGCGCCCTGGGCCGCGTCGTGCCGGTCAACGAGGGCGCCGTCAACCTGGCCGACATCAGCGCGAACAACTCGCCGACGATCGTGCGCAATCCGCGGGACGCGCGCACGCTCGCGATCGCCAACCGGATCGACTCGCCGCGCTACTCCTGTGCGCTGCGGCTCTCCTCCGATGGGGGCGCCACCTGGAGGCAGAAGCCGGTGCCGGCGCCGCGGGGCGAGCGCGTGTGCTTCGCGCCCGACGCCGCGTTCGGCGGGGACGGGACCCTCTACGTCTCGTTCGTGACGCTCCGGGGCCGCGGCAACGTCCCCAACGCCGCCTGGATCCTCACGTCGAAGGACGGGGGGAAGACCCTGTCGGCGCCCAAGCGCGTGGTGGGCCGGCTCGCGTTCCAGGTCCGCCTGGCCGCCGACCCCGCGGCCCCGCGCCGGGTGTACCTGACGTGGCTGCAGGGGTCCGAGGTCGGGGTCTACCGGTTCTCGCGGCTCGCCGCTCCGATCCGCACGATGCGCTCCGACGACGCCGGCGCGACGTGGAGCACGCCGGTGCAGGCATCGTCGACGCAGCGCCAGCGAGTGCTGGCCCCCAGCACGGCGGTCGGCCCGGATGGAGCGGTCTACGTGCTCTACCTCGACCTCGGCGACGATCGGCTGGACTACGAGGGCGCCCACGAGGGGCGTGGCGGCCCGCCTTACGAGGGACGGTGGCAGCTCGTGCTCGCGCGGTCGCGCGATCGCGGAGCGAGCTGGGAGGAGTCGCCGGTCGACCGTGGGATCGTCCCGACCGAGCGCCTCATCGCGTTCATCCCGCCGTTCCCGGCCCTGGCGGTCGATCAGGACAGCGGCCGGTTGTACGCGGCCTTCCACGACGGCCGCCTCGGCGACCCCGACGTGTGGCTGTGGACGCTCGCGCCCGGGGCCGAGCGGTGGCGCGGGCCGACGCGTGTCAATGACACAGCCCGACGCGACCGGACCTCCCAGTACCTGCCCCGCCTCGCGGTGGCGCCCGGCGGACGGCTCGACGTCCTGTACTACGACCGGCGCCGGGACCGCACGAACGTGCGCAACGAGGCCTCGCTGCAGTACTCGGCCGATCAGGGGCGGACCTTCTCGCGCCGCATCGTCCTCTCGGACCGGTCGTTCGACTCGAGGATCGGCTTCGGCTCCGAACGCGGCCTTCCCGACCTCGGCAGCCGGCTCGCGCTGCTGTCCAGCGACGACCGGACGCTCGCCGTCTGGCCGGATACGCGCGGGGGAACGCGGGTGACGATGAAGCAGGACCTCGCTCGCCGCGTCGTGGCGTTCTCCGACGCCGACGAGCTCAGCTCCGGCGCCGAGCTCGCGCTGCGCGCGGGGGGCGCGGTCCTGATCCTCACCGGGCTGGCGCTGATCGGACTGGGGCTCATGTCCCGCTCACGCTGGGGCGCGCACGAGGACTGAACGAGGAGAGGCGGCCCGTGGGCCGCCTCTCCTGATCGGGCGTTGGTTGGCCCGCTGCCGCGCGGGCTGAGCGAGCGCTACAGACGCGCGCGCCGCCGCCGCAGCTCGCTGACGATGACGCCGCCGGCGAGGCCGGCGGCGCCGAGGGCCAGCAGGAGCAGGCTGAGCGTCTGCGCGGTCGTGTCCACCCCGGAGTCGCCCTCGGGGAACTGGCCGTTCGGAACGAGCGCGGGATCCGCGCTGGTGCCCATCCCGTCCCAGGCGCCCGCCTGCGCGGTCGCCTCCGACGGTGTCGGCCTCGCGGCCGCGCGCGTCCCGGTGCTGCGGCCTCCCGCGTCCCGTGAGCGCCGCGCGGTCCTCGCGGGGGCCGCCGCCGCGCCGGTCGAGGGCGCGAACGTGGGCGTGGTGGCCACCGGTGCCGAGCCTGCGAACACGGGGGCCGACTGTCCGGCGGGCTGCACCACGGCCGGCGCGGTGGCGCCGCCGCGACGCGAGTTCGCGATCTGGTTGCCGGTCCGGGTCGGAACGCTGCGCCCCGCCGGGGTCTGGTTCTTCGGCGTCTTCCTGGGCGCGACCGCCGTGGCCGGCGCGCCCGTTGCCGCCGACTCGGTCTGTGCCGAGCCTTGGCCCGAGCTCGCGGGTTGGTCGTTCGATCCGGAGCCACTACCCGAGCCGCTTCCGGAGCCGCTGCCCGGTGTGGACGGCGAGGCCGTCTGCGGCGCGGCCACGGTGATCGGCGCGACCCTGGTCTGGAGGTTGCCCGAGTTGTCAACGCCGCGAGCGACGATGTTGTAGGTGCCCGCGGCCTGCGGGGCCGTGAAGCCGACGCTGAAGCCGGTGGACGCCGGGATGGTCACCGTGGCGAACGGCGCGGTGCCCTCGAACTCGAGGGTCACAGACATGCCGTTGTGGAAGTTGATGCCGGTGATCGTCCCGCCCTCTCCCGCAGCAAAGCCGCTCTTGTTCGGCGATATCTGCGCCTGCGGCCCACACGCCCAAGCCAGAGCGGCCGGCGTGATCATCACCGCGGCCACGGCCAGCGCGAGCAACCTCAGCCTCGTCCCTCGGGTCGCACCCAAACGATTCCCAATTCTCACGACTCCCCCTTCCAGGGCCCTGTCGCTCCTCCCGGCGGGACACTTGCCGTCAAGGCGAGGGTCGTTGCCTGCCGAGGCGCACTGTGCATGACCACTCCATGCTACATGCATGTACCGACGAGTGGAAGGGCGCCGGGATACGATCCCGGCAGTGCCCGACCGCCTGTGGTTCACCGACTCCGACGAGGCCAACGCGCTGATCGCGGCGGATCCGATGGCGCTGCTCGTGGGCTTCGTGCTCGACCAGCAGGTCACGGTCCAGAAGGCGTTCTCCGGGCCGCTCGTCCTGCGCGGGCGCCTCGGCGCGCTGGACGCCGCCACGCTGGCGTCCGCCGACCTCGAGCCGGTGTTCCGCGAGCGCCCGGCGGTCCACCGCTTCCCCGGCGCGATGGCCCAGCGCGTGCACGACCTCGCCGTGCACGTGCGCGACACCTACGACGGCGACGCCGCGCGGGTCTGGACCGACGCGGACGACGCCGGAGCGCTGCGCGCCAACCTCGCCGCGCTGCCCGGGTTCGGCGAGATGAAGATCAAGGCCCTGGGCGCCGTCCTGGCCAAGCGCTTCGGCGTGGACGCCGCGCAGGAGCTGGTTCCGTGGCATCCCACCCTGGGCGACGTGGACTCGCCCGAGGCGCTGGCCGACTACCAGGCGGCCAAGCGCGTCCACAAGGCCGAGTGGTCGAAGGCCCGGGCGGGATCCACCCGGGGCGAGGCGCCGTCGTAGGCCGCTCCGCGGCCCTTGACCTCAACCGCGCTTGAAGGTGCAGCATGGCTTCATGGACAGCGTGGTCCCCGGTCTGTACGCGTCGGCCCCGGAGTCGCTGGGCTTCGGGCGGGCCCTGGAGATCCGCGCCTTCCTGCTGGTGCGCGAGTCGGGCAACGTGCTGATCTCGCGCTCCGATCGCCTCGAGCGCGACGCGGACGCCGTCCACGCGCTCGGGGGAATCGCGCGCCAGTACCTCGGCCACCGCCACGAGGCCTCGCCGGCCTGCGACCGGGTGGCGCAGGAGTTCGGCGCCCCGCTGCTCGTCCACGAGGCGGAGGAGCCGTCGGTGTCGCGCACTTGCCGTGTCGCCCACACCTTCTCCCTGCGCCACCGCGTCGGAGACGACCTGGAGGTCATCCCCACGCCGGGCCACACCAGCGGCGCGACCGCGTACCTGTGGGACTCGGGCGAGCACCGCTGCCTGTTCACCGGCGACTCGATCTACGTCCGCGACGGCGAGTGGGTCGCGGCGCTGCTGGACGGCGTCAGCGACCGCGAGCGCTACATCGAGAGCCTGGAGCTCATCCGCGGGCTGGACTACGACGTCCTCGTCCCGTCGATCGCGAGCGCCGGTCAGCCCCACCACGCCGTCGTCGAGCGCGCCGAGGCCCAGCGGCGCGTCGGCGCGATCCTGGAGCGCCTGCGCCGCGGCGAGGACCACTGACGCGGGCGGATCCGGTCCGGCGCGGCGCGGCGGTACCCGCCGCCCCCCGCCGGGTACCGTCACGTCGGGATGTTCGTGTTCTTCTCCAACCGGCTGGGATGCGGCGGGTCGCTGCTGCTGTCGGTAGCGGGCACCCTGCTGCTGCTGGTCCTGGTCGGCCTGATCGACCTCTGAGCCCGCTCGTCAGCTGTCGTCAGCGGCCGCCACGAGCTCGAGCACGGCGACCGCCGCCGCGTGGACACGGCCCTCCGGATCGAACGCCGGGTCGTAGGCGGAGAGCGTCACCGCCGCGAGCCGGCGGCCGGCCGCGACGGCGCGCACGGCGTCCAGCAGCTCGTCCGCCCGACGGCCACGCCCGCGTGCTACCCACCTACGCTCTGGGCATGGCGGCCGCCCCCGACTGGCTCGCGAGCTCCGAGGAGACCCGCGCGGCGCTCGCGGGGTGGGCGCGGGAGCGCCGGCTGGACTACGCCGAGTCGGGGCTGCTGCCGCCGGTGTCCGACCACCTGCGCGCCGGCCTCGGGGTCGGACCGCACGTCGCGGGCGTGCAGCACGGCCGCGGCGCGCTCATCCGCTACTCCGCCGCGACCGTGACGCGCCCCGAGCGCTTCTCCGAGAGCCTGTGCACCGGCGTGCTGCCCGGCGGGCTGGAGGGCACGCTCGCCCACCACAGCTTCCTCTTCCGCCACCGGGCCTCGACACTGCGCTGGGACGCGCTGGGCGACACGGTGGTGGCGGCGCGCGTTCCCGAGACGGCGCGGGTCACGCGAGAGCTGGCCGGCCGGCCGCGGACGGGCGTGGTCGTGACGGTGACGGGGCCGGAGTACGGCGAGGACACGAAGCAGCTCGACCTCACGCCGGCGCTGGGCGAACGGCTGCGCTGGGAGGTCGACGCCGACGAGGACTCGGCGGCGCTCGAGGCGGCACTCGGCCCCGCCGCGATCGGCGCCCTCGAGGCCACGCCGGCGCTCACGCGGATCTGCGTGCGCGACGGATGGCTCACCGTCGAGACGCAGGAGCTCCAGAGCGACCCGGAGGTGCTGGACGCGCTGTGCCGCGCGGCGTCGGCGCTCGCCGCGGCGCTGCGGTCCGCGGCGTCGGCGCTGCCCGAGCACGGTCCCGAGGCCGGCCCGCTGCCCGAGCCGCCCGAGACGCCCTACCGGCGCTGGCTGGCGGAGGGCGCAGACCGCGTCGCGTGGCCTGACCCGCCCCCGGACGTCAGGACGGCGGTCGAGGCCTACCTGGCCGTGTCGGGCGACGATCCCCACGCTGAGCGCCGGGGTCGGCGCGGCTTCGCGGTCGTGTTCGGGCTGATCGCGGGGCTGGGGCTCGTCCCCGCCGCGCTGGCCTTCGCCGTCGGCGGGGCGGTGGTCGGCCTCCCCGCGCTGTGCGGGGTGCTCCTGCTCGCCTTCGGGCTCGCCCTCGTCGTCGGGCGCGGCGCCCGCCGCGGCGAGGTGCGCTCGCGGGCCCAGGCCTGGGGCCGCGAGGCCTTCGCGCGCGAGCACGCCTGGGCGCGCGGTCTGCGCATCGAGGACGCCGAGCAGGTTCGCCGCCGCATCCCCCTCCCGCTGCCGGGCCGGCCGGAGCGCAGCCTGTACGGACCGCTCGGCGACGGCGTGGACGGGCGCATCGTCCTCTGGCGCGACAGGACCGACCCCGAGTCGGGCGACCGCGCCCTGAACCTGGCGCTCGTGCCCGCTCCGGGCGACGGCGCGCCGGAGGCCCGCGCGCCCTACGCGATCCTCACGGCGGGCCGCTGGCTCGTGGTCGCCCACGACCTGGGCACGGGCGCGCGCACCGCCGCCGACCTGGACGCCCTGGCCGCGGAGGCCGCCCGCCTGGCTCGGCCCGGCCGGGCCTGAATCGCCCGCTCACCGGCGCCGGGGAGGACCGGTGCGGCGCTGGGCTCCCGCGCAGCTCAGGCACAGCACGCCATCGGGCATCGCCTCCAGCCGGGCGGGCGCGATGGGGCCGCCGCAGGAGTCGCAGATCCCGTAGCTGCCCTCGTCGAGCTTGGCCAGCGCCCGCTCGATGCGGATCAGCCCGCTCTCCAGCGAGCTGCCGACGCCGATCTCCGTCAGCCGGCTGATCGCCTCGACGGTCCCGTCGCCGATCCGCTTGCCGAACCCCTGCGCTGCGCCGAGCTCCGGACGCTGAGCCAGCGCCGCGACCCGCTCGTGCGTGCGAGCGCGCCGGTCCTCGAGCAGCCGGCGGATCGCCTCCAGATCGGGACCGTCGGCGGGCGGGGCCATCGGCTCCTCCTACCCAATGACGACCGCAGCAGGTACGGTGTATGTAGAAATCATCTACCGACCGACCGCGCTGCGTTTACAGTGGCAGCAGGTCAGCAAGCACGAGCGGTCGCACGACCGAAGGAGAGAGCCGCAGATGTTCGGGAAGAAGAAGCGCACCCGCAAGCAGGAGACCCCGCCGGAGCCCCCGCCCGGCCGCCCCGCCCCGCCCGATGACCCGACGCTCCCCGGCATCGCCGGATACGAGGGCCCGGAGTCGATCCCGGCGCTCTCCATGCCGATCAACCGGTTCCGGTTCGTCCGCCCCGACGGCAAGCCCTCGCAGGACAAGCACCACTAGCCGCAGCCCGCCCGCGGCGCTCGGTCACACAGCCCGGTTGCCCGACCGCCGCGGCTCAGACATCATTGGAACCGATGGACGCCTCTCCCCGACCGGTGTACGCGAACCCCGTCACGGGGGAGCGGGTGGTCGTCCTGACCGACGCCCGCGAGCACCCCGAGCAGGCGCTGGTCTCCCACCTGTTCATCCGGCCCGGGGGCCGGGTCGCCGCCGCCCACAGCCATCCGACGGTGGACGAGCGCTTCCTGGTCATGCGCGGTCAGGTCGGATTCCTCATCGGCGATGAGAAGCGGACGCTCGGTCCGGGCGAGGGAGCCGCGGTGCCCGCGGGCGCGGTTCACGACTGGTGGCAGGTGGGCGACGAGGAGGCTCAGGTGATGGTCGAGGTCTGCCCCGGCGTCCGCTTCGGGCAGATGGTCGGGTCGATGTTCGGCCTGGCGCGGGACGGCAAGGTCAACCGCAAGGGGCTGCCCGACCCGCTGCAGCTCGCCGTGATGGGCGCCGAGTACTGCGACGTGATCGTGTTCACGAAGCCGCCGCCCATCGTTCAGAAGCTCACGATCACGCCGCTCGCGGCGCTCGGTCGGCTCTTCGGCCGCAAACCGATGTATCCCGAGTACCTCGACGGCGGCCCCACGGAGACACCCGACCCGGCGGCGCTCGCCGAGCTCACGCCGGACGGGCGGCTCCGGCCCCTCGACGGCTGACGGTCCTCAGACAGCGCGGCGGACGCACGCCATGTAGGAGGCCGGGCTCGTGGCTAGGGTGCACGGCCATCCGCCCCACGATCGGCATCACGTGCAGCGTCGGCGACATCCGCTCGGGCGCCTGGGACGAGCACGCGGCGTTCTCGCCGGTGGCCTACGTCCGCGCGGTCCAGCGGGCGGGCGCTCGAGCGGTCCTCCTGGTCGCCGACGACGCGGACGCCGAGGACCCGCGGGACCTGCTCTGCTCGCTCGACGGCGTGATCCTCAGCGGCGGCGCGAGCGACGTCGCGCCCCGCCGCTACGGACAGCCGCCGCACCCCGCGACGGCCGCCGAGGAGCCCGGGCGCGACGCCTTCGAGATGGCGCTCGCGCGAACGGCCAAGGAGCACGACATCCCCCTCCTGGGCATCTGCCGCGGCATGCAGCTCATCAACGTGGCCTACGGCGGCACGCTGCACCAGCACCTGCCAGAGGTGCTCGACCGCGACGACCACCGCACGCTGCCCGCGGACTTCGCGCACCACGAGGTCGAGGTCGAGCCGGGCTCGCTCGCCGAAGCCGCGACCGGCAGGAGAACGGAGACCGTCCTGTCACACCACCATCAGGGCCCCGACCGGATCGGAGACGGCCTGGACGTGTCGGGCAGGGCGGCCATGGACGGGACCCCGGAGGCGATCGAGGACCCCGACGCCCGGTTCGTGCTCGGCGTCCTGTGGCACCCCGAGGAGGACGAGCGCTCGCGCGTCGTCGGGGCGCTCGTGGAGGCGGCCCGCATGAGCGCCGCCGGGGCGGGGTAACGCCGAGGCGCGCGATCCCAGCCAGAAGGAGCCCACGTGCCGCGCTACGAGAACGTCAACGAGGACTACCTGCACCAGCGCCAGCTGAAGTCGGGCGCCGCGGGCTGGGTCCTGCTCGCCGGCCTGGGCGTCGCCTACGTGATCTCGGGCGACTTCGCCGGGTGGAACTTCGGCCTGGCGGAGGGTGGCTGGGGCGGCCTGCTGATCGCCACGATCCTGATGGGCCTCATGTACACCTGCATGGTCTTCGCGCTGGCGGAGATGTCCTCGGCGATGCCGACATCCGGCGGCGGCTACACGTTCGCGCGCAGAGCCATGGGACCGTGGGGCGGCTTTCTCACCGGCACGGCGATCCTGATCGAGTATGCGATCGCGCCGGCGGCGATCGTGGTCTTCATCGGCGGCTACGTCGAGTCGCTGGACATCCTCGGGATCACAACGGGCTGGCCGCTGTACCTCGCCTTCTACGCCGTGTTCATCGGCGTGCACCTGATCGGCGTCGGCGAGGCGCTGAAGGTGATGTTCGCGATCACGGCGCTGGCGGTCGTGGCGCTCGTGGTCTTCGTCGTCGGGATGATCCCGGAGTTCAGCGCGTCGAACCTGACGGACATCAAGCCGGACATGAGCAAGTCCGGCGCCAGCGAGTTCCTGCCGTTCGGCTACGCGGGCGTGCTGTCCGCGTTCGTCTACGGCATCTGGTTCTTCCTGGCGATCGAGGGCGTGCCGCTGGCCGCAGAGGAGGCGCGCGACCCCAAGAAGGACCTGCCCAAGGGGATCATCGCCGGAATGCTGATCCTGCTCGTGTTCGCGGCGCTGATCCTCACGCTCGCGCCCGGCGGCGCCGGGTCGGAGACGATCATGGACTCCGACAACCCGCTGCCGCTGGCGGCTGAAACGGCGCACGGCGAGGGGGCGTTCATCGGGGAGTTCGTCAACTACGCGGGGCTTGCAGGCCTGGTCGCGAGCTTCTTCTCGATCATCTTCGCCTACTCGCGCCAGCTGTTCGCGCTCTCGCGCGCGGGCTACTTCCCGCGCGCGCTGTCGGTCACGAGCTCGCGGCGGGTGCCGCACATCGCGCTGATCGTGCCGGGCCTCATCGGCTTCCTCCTCGCGGCGATCACGGAGGACGGCGCGCGCATGATCCAGATCGCTGTGTTCGGCGCGACGGTCTCCTACGTGCTGATGGCGCTCAGCCACATCATCCTGCGCCGCAAGGAGCCCGGCCTGGAGCGGCCCTACCGCACCCCGGGCGGCGTGGCGACCTCGGGGGTCGCGCTGGTGCTGGCGGTCGCCGCGGTGATCGCGGTGTTCTTCGTCGACGAGAAGGCCGCGTTCATCACGCTCGGCGTGTACCTCCTGGCCGCGCTGTACTTCGCGCTGTACTCCCGCCACCACCTGGTGGCGCAGGCGCCCGAGGAGGAGTTCGCCGCGCTGGCCCAGGCGGAGTCCGAGCTCGCCGGGTCGTGACCCTCGACGAGCTGAAGGCCCGCACGGAGGCCGGCGAGGTCGACACCGTCGTCCTGGCCCTGTGCGACATGCAGGGCCGGCTGATGGGCAAGCGGCTCACCGCCCGCCACTTCGTCGAGGAGGTCGCAGTCCACGGCGCGGAAGGGTGCAGCTACCTCCTCGCCGTGGACGTCGACATGAACACGGTCGAGGGCTACGACATGTCCTCGTGGTCGCGCGGCTACGGCGACTTCGTGCTCAAGCCCGACCTGGACACGCTGCGCCCGCTGCCCTGGCTGCCGGGCACCGTGATGTTGATGGCCGACATCGTGTGGGACGACGGCTCGGACGTCGTGGCGTCGCCCCGGCAGATCCTGCGCCGACAGCTGCGCCGCCTCGAGGAACGCGGCTGGAGCGCGGTGGCGGGCACCGAGCTCGAGTTCATCGTGTTCCGCGACACCTACGAGGAGGCGTGGCACAAGGCCTACCGCGACCTCGAGCCCGCCAACCTCTACAACGTCGACTACTCCCTGCTGGGCACCTCCAGGGTCGAGCCGCTGCTGCGCTCGATCCGCAACCACATGGAGGCCGCCGGCATGCGGGTCGAGGACTCCAAGGGCGAATGCAACCTCGGCCAGCACGAGATCAACTTCCGCTTCGGCCCGGCGCTGCGCAAGGCCGACGAGCACGCGATCTACAAGAACGCCGCGAAGGAGATCGCCGCCCAGCAGGGCTGCGCGATCACCTACATGGCGAAGTTCGACGAGCGCGAGGGCTCCTCGTGCCACATCCACTTCTCGCTGCTGGACGCCGGCGGCGGCGCGCCGGTCTTCGCGGAGGACCAGGCGCTCTTCGAGCGGTTCATCTCCGGTCAGCTCGCGTGCCTGCGCGAGCTGACGCTGTTCTTCGCGCCGAACATCAACTCCTACAAGCGCTTCGCGCAGGGCTCGTTCGCCCCCACCGCCGTCGCGTGGGGCAAGGACAACCGGACGTGCTCGATCCGCGTGGTCGGCCACGGCGCGGGCCTGCGCTTCGAGAACCGCCTGCCGGGAGCGGACGTCAACCCCTACCTGGCGCTGGCCGCGATGATCGCCGCCGGCCTGCACGGCGTCGACTCGTCGCTGGAGCTCGAGCCCGCCGTGGAGGGCAACGCCTACGTGAGCGACAAGCCGCAGGTGCCGAAGACCCTGCAGGCCGCGCGCGAGCTGTTCGCCGGCAGCGCGGTCGCGCGCGAGGCGTTCGGCGCCGAGGTGGTAGACCACTACCTCAACATGGCCGACGTCGAGCTTGAAGCCTTCCACGCGGCCGTGACCGACTGGGAGCGCTACCGCGGGTTCGAGCGCCTGTGAGCGGCACCCTGCGGGTGCTCGAGCCCGCCACCGAGGCGGTGCTCGAGGAGATCCCGCGCGCGGGCGCCGAGGAGGCCGACGCGGCGGTCGCGCGCGCGAAGGCCGCCTATCCCGGCTGGCGCGCGATCGCGCCGGCCGACCGCGCCCTGCTCCTGCACCGGCTCGCCGACGCGGTCGAGGGTGCGCTGGAGGAGCTCGCGCTGCTCGAGGCGCGCAACGCGGGCAAGCCGATCACCGACGCCCGCGGCGAGATGGAGATGGTGCTCGACACCTTCCGCTACTACGCCGGCGCGCCGGAGCGGATGCTCGGCGACACGATCCCCGTCGCCGGCGGGCAGGCGTTCACGGTGCGCGAGCCGCTCGGCGTCGTCGCGCTGATCACGCCGTGGAACTTCCCGCTGACGATCGCGAGCTGGAAGATGGCCCCGGCGCTGGCCGCCGGCAACACGGTCGTGCTCAAGCCCGCCGAGCTCACGCCGCTGACCGCCTTGCGCTTCGAGGAGCTCGCCGCAGGCGTGCTGCCCGAGGGCGTGGTGAACGTGGTCGCCGGCCCCGGCCGCACCGCCGGGGCGCGCCTCGTCGAGCACCCCGACGTCGCGAAGGTGGCCTTCACCGGATCCACCGCGGTCGGGCGCGCGATCGCCGCGGGCGCGTCGAGCACGATCAAGCGCGTGACGCTCGAGCTCGGCGGCAAGTCCGCCAACGTGGTCTTCGCCGACGCCGACCTCGAGCGGGCGGCCGCGGCGGCGCCGATGGCGGTGTTCGGCAACGCGGGCCAGGACTGCTGCGCGCGCTCGCGCATCCTGGTGCAGCGCGCGGCGATCGACCGGTTCCTGGCGCTGCTCGAGCCGCAGGTGCAGGCGATCGCCGTCGGGGACCCGCTCAGCGACGAGACGCAGATGGGGCCGCTGATCAGCGCGGGCCAGCGCGAGACGGTCGCGAGCTTCGTGCCCGACGGCACGCCGGTGGCCATCCGGGGGTCCGCTCCCGACGGCCCGGGCTTCTGGTTCGCGCCGACCGTCCTGTACCCCGTCGATCGCGGTGAGCGCGCCGTCTGCGAGGAGATCTTCGGCCCGGTGGCCGTCGTGATCGGATTCGACGACGAGGCGGAGGCGATCGAGATCGCCAACGACACGATCTATGGGCTCTCGGGCTCCATCTGGACCGAGAACGGCGCCCGGGCGCTGCGCGTGGCGCGCGGGATCGAGGCCGGCGTGCTCTCGATCAACACGAACACCTCGGTGCGCGTGGCGACGCCCTTCGGCGGCTTCAAGCAGTCCGGCGTCGGCCGCGAGCTCGGTCCCCACGCGCTGGACGCCTACTCCGAGGTGAAGTCGATCTTCTACGCGACGGAGGACTGATGGGCCGGCTCGAGGGCAAGGTTTGCGTGATCACCGGGGCCGCGGGCGGCATCGGCTCGGCGGCGTGCGCGCTGTTCGCGCAGGAGGGCGCGACCGTCGTCGGCGTCGACCTGCAGGAGGTGGCAAATGTGGACCTCGCCGTGTCGGCCGACGTCGCCGACGAGGAGCAGGTCGCGGCGCTGTACGGCGAGGTGCGCGACGCCCACGGGCGCGTCGATGTGCTGTTCAACAACGCCGGCATCTCGCCGACCGACGACGCCTCGGTCCTCGACACCGACCTCGACGTCTGGGAGCACGTGCAGGCGGTCAACCTGCGCTCGGTCTTCCTCTGCTGCAAGCACGGCATCCCGCACCTGCAGGCCGCGGGCGGCGGCTCGGTGATCAACACCGCGAGCTTCGTCGCGGTGATGGGCGCGGCGACGTCCCAGATCGCCTACACCGCCTCCAAGGGCGGCGTGCTGGCGCTCAGCCGCGAGCTCGGCGTGCAGTTCGCCAAGGAGAACATCCGCGTCAACGCGCTCTGCCCCGGGCCCGTCGACACGCCGCTGCTGCGCGAGCTGTACGCCAAGGACCGCGAGCAGGCCCGGCGGCGCCTCGTCCACGTCCCGATGGGCCGCTTCGCCGAGGCTCGCGAGATCGCGAGCGCCGCGCTGTTCTTGGCCAGCGACGACGCGTCGTACGTCACCGCGACGACGTTCCTGGTCGACGGCGGGCTGAGCGCCGCGTATACGACGCCGCTGTGACGCATGACCTCGATGACCGCCTGGCTCCCGCGCCGCGCTCCGACCGGGGGCGGCGCGTTACCCGACGAGAAGCTCGCGCTGCGCCTCGCCCGGGAGCGGGAACCAGCGCATCGACTCGTATGACTCGGGCAGGACGGGATCGTCGATCGTCTCGCCCGCCACGCGATCCGGAAGCGACGCCACGAGGTCCCGCGCGTCCTCGAGCTGCTGGTCGAGGACGTCCTCGGACGCCGTCGTGTGCTGTGCGCAGAACTCCATCGCGCCGCTCGCATAGGAGACGTCATGGAGGCTGACCGGCGGCCGGCTACGAGCGTCGCGGTGGTGCCATAGGCCCGTGAACGGGTCGAAGCGGTACAGCGGCAGCAGCTTCCAGCCGTCGCGGGCGATGAGGTCGACGGCTGCGATCACGTAGTCGACCGTCGCGTCGCTGACGAAGTAGTTGAAGTTGACGCGAAACCAGCCGAGCTTGGCGCCCTCGCGCCCGCGCGCCACCTCGCACAGGACCGCCTCGACGGACTCGTCGTCCATCCCGCTGAGGCGCTGCAGGTACGGGCCGGCGCAGAAGCAGCCGCCGCGGGCCTGGATGCCGAACAGGTCGTTGAGGACCGAGACCACGAAGTGCGGGTGCAGCATCCCGCGCTCGTGGCGCACGCCGAGCGAGACGATCGACAGGCGTGCGAGCTCCGTGTTCCCCAGGATCTCGATGTTCGGGTTGCGCGACCACGAGGCGATCGCCCGGCGTGCGTGCGCCTCCTCGCGGCGGTGGATCTCCTGTGCGCCGACCGCGCCCTTGAGCTGGAAGACCAGCCCGCAGCGGATCGACTCCACGATGGCCGGCGTGCCGGCCTCCTCCCGATGCTCGGCCTCCTGCAGGTAGCGCTGGTCGGTGGCCGTGACGAACTCGACCGTCCCGCCGCCCGGAACCGTCGGCACCCGGGTGTCCAGCAGCCGGCGCTTGGCGACGAGGACGCCGGGCGTGCCTGGGCCGCCGATGAACTTGTGCGGCGAGAGGAAGATGGCGTCCTTGTAGGCGAGGTGCCGGTCGGGACCGTCCCCGTCGGGGTTCATGTCGATGTCCAGATACGGGCCGGCCGCCGCGTAGTCCCAGAACGAGAGCGCCCCGTGACGGTGCAGCAGCGTGGCGGTCGCGTCGACGTCGGTGATGATGCCGGTGACGTTCGAGGCGGCCGAGAAGCTTCCGATCTTCAGCGGCCGCTCCGCGTGGGCCTCGAGCTCGGAGCGCAGGTGCGCAAGGTCCAGCCGCCCGTCGGCGTCCTCGCGGATGACGCGCACGTCGGCGATCGACTCGCGCCAGACGAGCTCGTTGGAATGGTGCTCGTAGGGGCCGACGAAGACCACGGGGCGCTCGCGCGCCGGGATCGCCGCGGACAGCCCGTAGCGTTCGTCGAGCTTCTCGGGGATGCGCAGGCCCAGCGCTCGCACGAGCTTGTCGATCGCGCCGGTGGCTCCCGAGCCGCAGAACAGCACCGCGTCCTCGTCCGACCCGCCGACCGCGGCGTGGACGATCCGGCGGGCATCGTCGCGCAGGCGCATCGTCTGGCGCCCGGTGGCCGAGGACTCGGTGTGGGTGTTGGCATACAGCGGCAGGACCTCGCGCTGGATCAGCTCCTCGATGAAGCTCAGGGACCGTCCCGAGGCCGTGTAGTCGGCGTACACGATGCGCTTGGGGCCGAAGGGGCCCGGCAGCACGAGGTCGTCGCCGATGACCGAGCGGCGGATGAGCCCGATGAGGTCCTCGCGCGCCCGGGCGCCGGGCGCAAGCCGGCTCGGACCGTCCAGGAGATCCGGCGACTCGACGGCGGCCGCGCCGTGATCGTCCTGCACGCGCGCGCGGGCACGGTCGACCCGGAGCTCTGCCGCGACGAGGTTCGCGATGATCGCCTCGAGGACGTCGAGGTGCAGCGGCGAGCGCTCGGCGCCGAGCTCGTCGAAGACGTCGGCGCTCAGCTCCAGCACGACGCTGTCGCCCAGCGCGGCGCAGGTCGCGCTGCGGCCGCCGCCGTCGACCAGCGCCAGCTCGCCGAACACCCGGCCGGGACCGAGGGTGCCCAGGCGATGGCGGCGGCCTGCGCGCGCGACCGCCACCTCGATCGTGCCGGCCGCGACGACGAGCAGCGCGTCGGCGCGCTCGCGCGCGGCGAACACCAGCTCGCCGTCGGTCAGCGTCCGCTCGGACATGCGCTGCAGCAGCCGCTCCAGGGGCTCGTCCTCGACGCCTGCGAAGAACGGGCACCGGCGCAGGACCTCCAGCCGGGAGGCGCCGGCCGGCCGGCGCCGCGCGGGGCCGCGCCGGTGGACACCCGGCACGCCCGGCGCCGGGTCGTCGCCGACCGCTGCGGTCTCGCTGCGCACCCGCGCGCAGAGCTCGCGGGCGAGGCGTCCGAGGACCTTGTGCGCGAGCGGCAGCCCGAGCCTGCGCATGACCTGGAAGTCGGCCGCGTCGAGCTCGAAGCCCGCCACCGGCTCGAGCGCGACGGCCGTCGCGCAGTGCTGCGACGCGCCGTTGAGCGCGTGGTCGGCGAGCACGGACCCCGGCCCGCTCACCGTCAGCGGCAGGACGGTGCCGCGGCTGGTCGCGTGGATGGCGACGCGGCCCCGGCTCGGGAGGTAGACCCGGTCGGCGGGCGCGCCCTGCCTGAACAGCACGGCCTGGACCGCGACCTCGAAGGGCCGCAGCAACCCGACGAGCCTGGCGCGCTCGCCGTCGTCGAGGCCGGCGAACAGCGACGTGGCCCGCACGACGGCGTCCGCGCAAGCGCCCGTGCTCATGCCGGCCTCGCCGTGGCCAGGTGAGACCGCGTGCGCTCGGCGGTCTGCAGGCTGCCGATGAGGTCTGCCTCGATCGCCGCGACGAACGCCCGCGATTGCGCGCCGCGCGCGTGCATGAGGGTCGAGAAGACGTCGGGCTCGAGCGCCAGGAGAACGGACCGCTCGCGCGTCACCGACGTCGCCGGCGCGGGCCGCCCGTCGAGCAGTCCGAGGTATCCGAAGGCATGCCCCGGACCCGTGAACCCGACGCGCAGCGTCGTGTCGCACCGGCGCACCGTGTCCTCGACGGCGCCGTTGACCGTGATGTAGCAGCAGCGCGGCTCGGTCCCCTCGGCCTGGAGTACGTGGCCCCGCGGGACCGACAGCACCGTCGCACGGTCGACGATCTCCGTGACGAAGGCGGGCTCGAGTCCCCCGAACAGCGCAAGCCGCGACAGGTACTCGCGCGGCGGCATGGCGGTCGGGTGCGACTCGGCGAGCTGCGAGGCGCCGGGCGTGGCCGGCTTCGTCCGATGTGCCGGGCCGAACGTCGCGGCAAGGGCCGTGTAGGCGCGGCGCAGGCGGCTGCACGCGATCGCGACGATGCGCCGCCTGAGCTCGAGCGCGCCGGGATCGCCCGAGATCGTCCGGGCCTCGAACTCGTCCCGGCTCAGGAACCACAGCGAGCAGCGCTCGACGGCGCGGACGGTGGCGGAGTGGGCGCCCCGGCCGAGCAGCGGGATCTCGCCCATCACCTCGCCGGGACCGAGGCGGGCCAGCTCGAGCTCGCGGTCGCCCGGAAGGCGCCGGCAGACCTGCACCTGGCCGGCGAGCAGCACGCAGAGGCCCTTGCACGGCGTTCCCTGGCGCCACAGGACGTCGCCGAGGTCGAGCTCGACGCGCTCGAACAGCGGCGCGATGCCGTCGAGGTCGTCGCCTCGCAGGCCGTGGAGGAGCCCGATCTGGGGAAGCGGCGCGGGCGCGGCGTCGACCGAGTTACGGCGCCGGGACGCGAGGGGGGTGACGACGGCCGGCTCAGACATCGAGATCCACCGTCTCGACGGAGAGGCCATCCCCGTCGCGCGCGACGCTGAGCAGCGAGTACTCGGGGACCTCGAGCCAGGACGACGTGTCGGCCGTCAGCGGCTCCGACGCGACCATCAGCGACTGGGGCGGCCCGTCGCCGGCCAGCATCTGCCAGCCCTCCCGGTCGTCGACGTAGGACCGGCCGGCCGTGTACCAGAGGCTCACGTACGGGAGGTCGAGCTCCATCATCGCGTCGTCGCCGGGGTACCAGCCGTAGTCCATGACGAAGCGCGTGGCCACGAGGCACTCACCGGTGGCGATGAAGAGGTTCAGCGGCGACGAGGTGTCGATCCCGCGGCGCGCCCGCACATCGCGCAGGATGCGCAGCACCGCGGTCGTCGCCTCGACGAGATCCTCCGGCTCAGGCCGCGCCGCCCGATCGCCGAGTTGGGCCATCAGCAGCGCATAGATCCATTCCGAGTCGGTGGTGCCGGACACGAGCCGGGCCACCTCGTTGGGCACGTGCTCGAGCAGGTCGTAGCGCATGGCGTCGAAGTTGCGCAGGTGGCCGTTGTGCGCCATGACGAAGCCTGCGCCCGGGAACCGGAACGGATGCAGGTTGAGGTCGGAGATGACGTCGCCCGTCGACCAGGTGACGCCGCGGATGTGCGCCAGGACGCAGCTCGGCGTGAGCTTCTGGCTGAGGTTCTGCAGGTTGCGGTCGTAGGTGGGGATCGACGTGACCCGGTACATGAACGGGTCCTCCTCGCGGGCGGACCGCTCGTCCCACGCGGCCATGCCGAAGCCGGCGAGGTTGAGGAAGGAGTCCATCATCCGCGGGCTGTAGGACTGGCGCGCGAGGGCGCTGTCGGTCTCGTAGAGGATCCCCTCGAGCGAGACGGGCTGGCCCAGATAGCCGAGAACGCGACACATGAGTCAGCCCTTCGCCCCGGCCGGGGCCCGCGGAAGCTCGCAGACGCCGTGGGCGCAGACCTCGAACTCGGCGTCCCTGGACGCCCATCCGCGCCGGGTGAGCGCCGCGTGGATCTGGCAGCCCAGGCACCACCCGAGCACGGCCTCCAGCCACATCAGCGTCATGCAGATCGCGCACAGCGTCCCGGGGAGCACGCCGCGGATGCCGGCGTTCGTGATGATCGTCATGGCGAGGGCCAGCACCAGGCCCATCCGCCAGGCGAACAGCTTCGGCTTGGCGGACACCCACTCGGGTGGCTGTGAGCGCGTCATCCAGCCGGCGAGGACGCCGACGGGGCTGTACCGGATCCCGGCGGTCGTGCGCACGGCGAACTCGACGAAGAACAGCGTCGCCGCGATCTGAAGCGGGATGTACTGCTGCTCCAGGAGGGCGAGGGAGAACCCGATCGCCCCGATCACCAGCGTCAGGCCGGCCGCGGCGCGCACCTGGTTCTCGTTGAACACCCCCGCGCTCAGCTCTTTCCCGTTGACCGTCAGCCCCGCGATTCGCTCTCCGAAGACGCCCATCTCGATCTCCCTTGCGAGTGGATGTGGCCGGAGGTCTACGCCCCGGGGCGCAACCGGCCCGCAACGGGAACGCAATCGCCGCGAGCCGCCGGGCCGCGGCGGCGGCGCGCTGCGCAACCGCGACGCAACCGGGGGGCACGCGGCAGACCGCACAACGCGGCCAGAGAAGCGCGGGCCGCCCATCGAGACTGCCGGAATCAGGCAGGAGGCCGCGCACAACGAAGAAAGCCCCCTGGCGAGAGGAGGCTTTCAACTTGCCCTACGGTCACCCGTAGGGACATAGCGGGGGCGGGATTCGAACCCGCGACCTTCGGGTTATGAGCCCGACGAGCTACCAGACTGCTCCACCCCGCGGCGTGGACGGATCAGTTTACCAAGCGATCGCTGGTCCGGGAACCGTGCGCTGCGGGCGGCGGCCCGGAGGTGGGCGGTTGCCGAAGGGTCCCGCATCGGTGCTCGCTGAGAGCACCAGGGCGGGACGCTTCGCCCGCTCCGCGGCGCGAGACCCGGAAGAGTCCCGCATAGGTGCGCGCAGAGAGCACCAGGGCGGGACACTTGCCAAGCGGCACGGCCCGCGCCGACCCGCGGGGCTTCGCAAGGGGCGCTTGCCGCCGCCCGCCGGCGGCCGGGCGGCGCCCGACCGCCCGCTCCGCGTAGCCTCCGCCGCGCCCATGCGCGTCGCCGTCGTCGACATCGGGACGAACTCCACCCGGCTCCTCGTCGCCGAGATCGACGACCAGGGCAACCTCACCGAGCTCGAGCGCGAGTCCACCGTGACCCGGCTCGGAGAGGGCGTGGACGCGTCCGGGCGGCTGGGCGACGCGCCGATGCAGCGCGT
Source organism: uncultured Solirubrobacterales bacterium (assembly GCA_963825515.1). Classification (GTDB taxonomy): domain Bacteria; phylum Actinomycetota; class Thermoleophilia; order Solirubrobacterales; family Solirubrobacteraceae; genus CADCVQ01. The sequence goes on from CAWGTI010000001.1 coordinate 1,065,974, forward strand.
GTTCGACACGCTCGAGCGCTACCGCGCGGCGATCGACGCCCACGGCGTGCAGCGGACCACCGCGGTGCTCACCAGCGCGGTGCGCGACGCCGCCAACGGGGCCGAGTTCACCGCCCGCGTGCGTGACGACTACGGGCTGGACGCGCGCACGATCGGCGGCGACGAGGAGGCCGCGCTCACGTTCAGGGGCGCGACGAGCGAGCGGCCGGACGACGGGGTCGACGTCGTCGTGATCGACATCGGCGGCGGCTCGACCGAGTACGTGGCCGGCCGGGACGGCGACGTGGACTTCCACACCTCCACGCAGGCGGGGGTCGTGCGCCAGACCGAGCGCCACCTGCACGACGACCCGCCCCCGCCCGACGGCCTGCGGGCGCTCGCCGAGGAGGTCGCCACGATCATCCGCGGCGCCGTCCCCGCCGACGTCCGCCAGCGCGCGGGGGCGGCGATCGCGGTGGCCGGGACCGCCACCTCCTGCGCGGCCATCGAGCTCGAGCTCGACCCCTACGACCCGCGGCGGGTCCACGGCCACGTCATGGACCTCGCCACCCTGGAGCTGCTGCTCGCGCGCCTGGCGCAGATGACCGACAACCAGCGCCGGGAGGTCGTCGGGCTGCATCCCGACCGCGCTCCGACCATCGTTGCGGGCGTCGTGATGCTGATCGAGTCCCTGCGCGCGTTCGGGCTGGAGAGCGTCGAGGTCTCCGAGCACGACATCCTCCGGGGCGCGGCGCTGCGCCTGGCCGGCGCGAAGTAGGAGCACGCGTCCCGCGCCTGGACGAATGTTCGATGCAGGCGCCCCGGCACGGGGCCGATACACGCCGTGCCGGCAGGGGTCCCGTACCCACATCGCGGGGCCGCTCCGGCGCGCATAGGTTCGGACGGAAGCCGTGAAAGATCGGCACCTCCCGCCGTCCGGATCACTTCATAGGCCCACGCTAGGCACGTACCCCTGCCAAGTCCTGACGGGGCCGATTCACAGGAAGCCGCCCCCTCCCCTGGGGCGGCTTCCGTCTTTCCGGGCCGCTCCCCGGGCGGGCTTCCAGCCGCGCCGCCGCGCCCGGCGGGCTAGGCCAGGTTCGACCGGCGCGGGTAGGCGATCGCCGGATCGGTGAGCACGTTGACGAGCGCCGGGCGTCCCGCCGCGAACGCCCGTTCCAGCGCGGGCCGCAGCTCGTCGGGCGTGCGCACCAGCTCGCCGTGGCCGCCCAGCGCCTCGACCACCGTGTCGTAGCGCGT
>CAWGTI010000002.1:0-130636 GCA_963825515.1 uncultured Solirubrobacterales bacterium
ACGGTCCGCCGCCACGACCCGGTCCACGCCACGATCGACATCGACGTGCTCCGCGACAACGATCGCCGGCGTTGCGACCTGATCCTGAAACGCTGGCACCGACGCGTTGAGCGGGAGGCGCAAGGTCCGCGCCCGATCAGCGCTCAACCCCTCAACATCGGCGTACAACGGCTCGCCGCAGTAGCCCTTCGCGGCGTGATTGCAGCGATCTGTCGCATCACGCAACCGATCCACGGGGTCAGTCCGCGGCGGGTCCACGAAACGCGCCCCCAAATCCTGCTCGATCCGCCACGCCGGAACCCCGTCGTCGTCGGCGAATGTTGTACTGCCTCCAGTGCTGCTGAGCGCGGTCCGAAATCCGCCCGAGGTCCCCAGCCACACCTGTACGTTTCCGCGGTCGGTGATCGCGATCGGGATGCTCCACGTGTGTCCCGCGCTCGCGGCCCTGTCAGTCACTGCGTAGTGGCGCGAATCGCTCAGGTAGTAGTCGAGCACTTCGCGTTGGAAGATGACCGGCGTCAGGAAGTTGTCGCTGCCGGCGCCTGGCCAGGCTGTCTCCTGACTCGGCGCGTCCGGATACCGGGCGGTCCTCGGCTTTCCAGTATTCGGATCCGTTCCGATGACGTACTCGAGCGTCGATTGGTCGAGTTGCTCCTCCTCGACCGTCTCCGGCGCGCGCAGCACCGTCACGCAGCGTAGGACGACCCGCGTCTCTTCGGTAAGCCCTTCGGACGCCCAGGAGCGCCAGTACCGATCCCCCTCGCGCTCCTCGTCGCGCCAGTCGCCCTGGACCGAATTGTCGCCGCGGTTCTCCTCGTAGTAGATCGCGAGGTCGAACCCGAACGTCGCCATGAACCGGAACAGCACGTCGCGACGGATCGTGAGCACTCCCTCGTGCTCTGTGTCGGGGGTGGGGACCCACCGGGCGATGACCTCAGGCTTTCCGTCTTCGTCCGCAATCTCCCACTCGATGCGGCCTTCGGTGCCAAATCGCGGGGCCGGCGCCGTAGTAGAGCGTGAAGCTCTTGACGGGCTCCATCCATGCCTCGCGCGCGGGCGGCGAGAACATGGCCGCTAAGGGCTCTATAGGCGTCTCATCCAGGTAATGCTGGGGATGCAGGTTGGCGTGGCGCTCCTTCTCGCCGTGGGGTAGAGGTCGAACACCTCCGGGCCCGCCTCGTCGAGCCGGAGTGGCCACTCCGTGCTGCGCAGCATGACCTGCGCGTCGCCCGCGGGGAACAGCACTGGCACATGCGCCGGGCCGAGCCAGCCGCCGAATCCGGCCACCGGCACCCACGTGCCGCCGTACAAGTCGGTGCCGAGCCAGTCCGCGAATGGGTTATCCGGCTTCATCACGCAGCCTCGCTACGGGCCTGGCGACCGAACTTCGCCCCGAGCGCACGGTGGATCGCGTTGGCGACGTGGTAGCGCTGCATCACCGCCGCGGTCAGCGATCCTCGGAGAGGATCGCCTCAACTACCCGCAGCCCGTGTTGTTCCCGCAGCTTGAGCACGTGTAGCAGGAGCCCGTGCGCTGCATCATGCCTCCGCACTGGCTGCACGCCGGCCCGAGGTCGAGGCCGAGCATGCGGGCCGGGACGACGGGCGGGGAGTCGGTGAACGCCTCGGCGGCCGCGCGGGTGGTCCCGGGCTCGGAGCCCGCGACCGTGCCCATCGGCCCATGCGCAGGCCCGTCCTTCGCCTGGGCCGACGATGGCGTCGCGGGCTTCGCCGAGCCGCCGCCGTTGCCCGCCCGGCCGGAGCCGCCGTTGCCGGGGCCCGCGGTGTCGGAGGAGTAGCCGCTCGACATTCCGGTGTCCTCGGCCATCTTGCGGGCCCGCACTTCGGGTGTGAGGATGCCGAGGTCCTCTTGGGTGTCGGTGTCCAGGAAGCGGGACGCCAGCCAGCGCATGATGTAGTCGGGCATCGACTTGGCGAACGGGATCTCGGGGTTCTGCGTGATCCCCTCGGGGTCGAAGCGCATGTAGCTGAACTTGCGCACGAGCGTCTCGAGCGGCACGCCGTACTGCAGCGCGATCGAGATCGCCGTCGCGAACGAGTTCATCATCCCGCGCAGCGTCGAGCCCTCCTTGCCGACGTCGGTGAGGAAGATCTCGCCGACCGTCCCGTCCTCGTACATGCCCGCGGTGATGTAGCCCTCGTGGGCCGCGATCGAGAACTTGTGCGTGATCGACTGGCGCTCGCGCGGCATGCGCTTGCGCTTGGGCCCGACCTCGGCCAGCGTGTCGGTGCGCGCGCCGGCCACGGCCTCGGCGACGATCGCGTCGACCTGCTCCTGCGTGTAGCCGGCCTCGGCGGCCACCGGCTTGCCCTCGTGCGCGTCGGTGCGCAGCGCCTGCGCGGTCTTCGAGCCGTCGCGGTAGATCGCCAGCGCCTTGATCCCAAGGTGCCAGGCCTGCGTGTACGCGTCGGCGATGTCGTCGACGGTCGCGGTCTGCGGCAGGTTGACCGTGTTGTGGTTGACGATGCCGTTCGCGACGAACGCGTGTGTCACCGGCACGGACACGTCGTAGACCTCGCGAGCCGTCACATCGCATACCAAGCTGACAGGGCTGAAATGCAGGTTGCGCTCGAGGACCTCGTCGAGCCAGCCCGGCACCTCGACCCCTGGGACCTGCGCGAGCCGGGCGATGGACTCGCGCGACACCTGCTGCGTCCGTGGGTCGACCAGGTGGCGATGTCGCGGTCGTACGCTCGTCCCCGCGCCGCCGCGACCGCTGCGACCCCGGGGAATGAGCTCGTAGAGCTCGGCGCCGGTGATGCCCGGCACGACGTCGGCGGTGCTCTGCGCGAAGATCCGCGCCGCGATCTCGTCGGCCGCGCGCTGCTTGTGCTCCTCGACGAATCGGATCATCTCGACGAGGCGCTGGACCTCGCGTCCGCACGCGTAGACCTCGTCGAAGTCCTTGTCGTAGACCGCGTTGTGCTTGGAGATCCGCCCGTGGACGACCCCCAGGTTCGTGAGCACCGCCTGCAGGTCGTCCAGCAGGCCGGTCGAGTCGAGGCAGATCGCCCACTTGACCGTCGCCCCGGACTGCGTGAGATATGCGTCCAGGCAAAGGCCCTCGATGAACGCGAGCACCATGGTTCGCGGCGACCGTAGGACGGCGTCGGGGATGCGCTTGTCCCGGGCGTGAGTGCCGCATCCCAGATAGTCGAGGAACTCGACCAAGCGCTTAGATGACAGATCCACGGACGGGCAGCGGCCCTGGAATCGCGCGACGTGGGGAACGAATCCGAACAGCGCCGTTGCGTCCGCGACCAGCCGCGAGATGACACGCTCGTCGGCGTTGGCGATGCGAATCGTGTGGTTGGTGCGCGAGATGTGTCCCTCGGCGGCGAACGCTCCGAGGAAGAACGCCAGACGCTCGGTCATCTCCGTGGGGACCGTCACGGCCTTCTGGTTGCCATACGCGCGCTCGGCGACGAAGTCGGCAAACGACGCGGCCGTCGCGGACCACATGTCGTCGCCGTACTGGGTGGCCACGTACTCGCCCGGCTCGATCTCGTCGAGGCGGCGCCAGTCCAGACCGTTCTCGCCACACGTCAGCAGCCGGTGGTTCTCGGTGCCGACGACGCGGTGCCCGGAGCGCAGGCGGACCTCCCGGACCGCGCGCATCCCTCCGTAGTAGAACGCGTCGGTGCTGCGCGCACCGTCAAGCGACGCGATCGTCAGATCCATGTCGCGGAAGCTGTCCGGGCGCTCGCCGTTGTGCAGTGCGCCGATCCGCACGAGTCCTCGCTCGCTGGCGACGAGCGTGTCGCCAGCGACGCATTTCGAGATCGCACCGCTGATGAACGGCTGGACCGCGCCCATCATCTTGATATGGCCCATGTGCGAGATGGCCCGCTCGCCGACCGCGACGTCGAACACCGTGAAGTGCTCGGACAGCAGGTCAGGCGCGCCGACGATCGTGGCGTGCTCGTCGATGTGCGCCTCGATGCGCTCGATCTGCTCGTCGGTGTAGCCGAGCGTCTGGAGCGCCATCGGGATCGTGCGGTTGACGATCGTCATCTGCCCCCCGCCGACGAGCTCCTTGAACTTCACGAGCGAGAAATCGGGCTCAACGCCCGTCGTATCACAATCCATCAAAAAACTGATCGTGCCGGTCGGAGCTAAGACCACGGACTGCGCGTTGCGATAGCCGTGCTCCTCCCCCACGGCCACCGCGTCGTCCCACGCCCGGCGTGATGCCTCGAGCAGCTCGGTGTCCGAGCAGGTGGAGTCGGGGATCGCATACGAGGAGTCGCGATGCATCCGCATCACGGCGTTGTGCTCGTCGCGGTTCTCGGCGTAGCGCTCGTACGGTCCGATGGCAGCGGCGATGCGTGCCGATCCGCCGTACGCCCGCCCGGTCATGAGCGCCGTGATCGCCGCGGCAGTTCCCCGCCCCGCGTCGGAGTCATAGGCCATGCCGTTGGACATGAGGTACGCGCCCAGGTTCGCGTAGCCCAGGCCGAGCTGGCGGAACGCCCGCGCGTTGACTCCGATCTCCTCGGTCGGGTAGCTCGACGGCCCGACGACGATCTCCTGCGCCAGGAACATGATGTCCACGGCGTGCTCGAAGGACGCCACGTCGAACGTGCCGTCGGGACGGCGGAACTTCATGAGGTTCAGCGACGCGAGGTTGCAGGCCGAGTCGTCGACGTGCATATATTCGGAACACGGATTGGAAGCGTTGATCCGCCCGGAGTTCGGCGACGTGTGCCACTGGTTGATCGTCGTGTCGTACTGGACGCCCGGGTCGGCGCACTGCCACGCGGCCTCGGCGATCTCGTGCATGAGCTCGCGAGCGGGGATCGGGTCGCCGACCGGCTCGCCCGTCGTGCGGGCGATCAGGTGCCAGTCCTCGTCGTTCTCGACCGCGCGCATGAAGTCGTCGGTGAGCCGCACCGAGTTGTTGGCGTTCTGGTACTGGATCGACGTGAAGCCCTCGCCGTCGATCGACATGTCGAAGCCGGCGTCGCGCAGCGCGTTGGCCTTCTTCTCCTCCTTGGCCTTGCACCAGATGAACTCGCGGATGTCGGGATGGTCGACGTCGAGCACGATCATCTTTGCGGCACGGCGCGTTTTTCCGCCGCTCTTGATCGTGCCCGCCCACGAGTCGGCCCCGCGCATGAACGACACCGGGCCCGAGGCCGTGCCGCCCTTGCTCAGCGGCTCCATCGAGCCGCGGATCTTCGAGAGGTTGATCCCCGAGCCGGAGCCGCCGAGGAAGATCTTGCCCTCCTTGGTGTTCCAGTCGAGGATCGAGTCCATCTCGTCCTCGACGGAAAGGATAAAGCATGCTGAGCATTGAGGACTTTCCTCGAACCCCACGTTGAACCAGACCGGCGAGTTGAACGCCGCCATCTGGTGCAGCAGGACGAAGGTCAGCTCGGCCTCGAAGGTGTCGCCGTCCTCGACCGTCGCGAAGTAGCCGCGGGAGCGGCCCCAGTCGGCGATCGTGCCCGAGACGCGGCCGATCATCTGCTTGACCGAGCGCTCCCGGGCGGGGGAGTCCAGCTGGCCGCGGAAGTACTTCTGGGCGACGATGTTCGTGGCGTTCTGCGACCAGGTCGAGGGGAACTCGACGTCGCGCTGCTCGAAGGCGACCTTGTCGCCGTGGCCGATGCGCGCGTCGCGCAGCTCCCACGCCACGGTGTCGAAGGGATGACGCTCGGGGGTCGTGAAGTACCGCCGCACGGACAGCGCCTCTCCGGGGGTGATCTCCGTCTCGGGTGCCGTCTGCGGGGTGACTTCCATCGACCTGCTCCTCCTCTCGCCGCTCCGGTTTGTCGGTCTTTGCGGCGGCTCGCTGGACTCGTGGGGGTAACAGCGAATCGTCGCCGATGCGTCGGACGTCAAACCGCGACCGCGAGAGCTGAAATGGCGCGCCGGGCGGGTGGACGCGCGGGCCCCCAATTCTACCGCGCGGCCCCGGCGTCCCGGGCGCGCTTGTGCCAAACCTCACGTTTCGACACATCCGCGCCACGTGTCGAACATCGGTAACGACACGTGGGTATCAGAGTGGGTTGGGCAGAGGATGACTGATGCCCAATAGCACTGCCCTGCTGTTTCCCGGCCAGGGCAGCCATGCCGACGGGATGGACGAGCCCTACCGCGCCCATCCCGCGCTTCGGCGCGGGATCGAGCTGCTCGGCTTCGATCCGTTCCCCCGGCTGAACGAGGGGACGCGCACCCAGCAGCCCGCGCTGTTTCTGTGTTCGATGGCTGCCTACGAGACCGAGGACCACCTTCCGCCGCTGGCCGCCGCCGGCCACTCGCTGGGCGAGTACGCCGCGCTCACCGCCGCAGGCGCGATCGCCTTCGACGACGCCGTGCGCCTCGTCGACGCCCGCGCCACCGCGATGGCCGACGCCGCCGCCCGCGAGCCGGGCGGCATGGTGGCCATCCTCGGCGGCGACGCCGACGACGTCGCCGCGCTCGCCGGCGAGCTCGGCCTGAGCGTCGCCAACGACAACGCGCCCGGCCAGATCGTGCTCTCCGGCCCCTCCGACGCGGTCGCGCAGGCCGCGCAGCGCGCCGGCGAGATCGACGCGCGCGGCAGGCAGCTCGACGTCGGCGGCGCCTTCCACTCCCCGCTCATGGCGCCCGCGGCCGACGCGCTGCGCGAGGCCCTGAACGCCACCGACATCGGGGACCCCGCGTTCCCCGTCATCTGCAACGGCAGCGCGCAGCCGTTCGTCGACGTGCGCCGCGAGCTGGCCGAGAACCTGCTCAAGCCGGTGCGCTTCCGCGAGACGCTGCTCGCGCTGGACGACATGGGCGCCACGGACTACGTGGAGTGCGGCCCGGGTGCGGTCCTGCGCGGCCTGGTCAAGCGCACCCTGCGGGTGGCGGCGTGAAGGCCGGCGTGATCGGAATCGGCGGGGCCCTGCCCGAGGCCGTGATCACCAACGCCGACCTGGAAGCCAACCTCGACACCACCGACGCCTGGATCGTCAAGCGCACGGGCATCCGCGAGCGCCGGTACCTCAACGGCGCCGTCACGCTGAGCGAGCTGGGGGCCGCGGCCACCCTCGAGGCGCTGGCCGACGCGGGCCGCGACGCGGCCGACGTCGACCACGTCATCGTCTCCACCGTCACCCCCGACCAGCTCCTGCCCGGGCTGGCCCCGAACATCGCCGCGGCCATCGGCGCGCACGGCGCCGCGGCGCTCGACATCAACGCCGCCTGCGCGGGCTTCCTCTACGGGCTCGACCAGGCCGCGGCGCTCGTGGAGTCCGGTCGCGCCCGGCTCGTCGTCGTGTGCGGCGCGGAGGCGCTCAGCCGCATCACGAACCAGGCCGACCGCGGGACCGCGATCCTGTTCGGCGACGGCGCCGGGGCGGTCATCGTGGCGCCCGGCGAGTTCGAGCAGGGCATCGCCCCCTTCGTCCTGAGCAGCGACGGCGTCAACGCGCACCTGCTCTACGCCGACACCGGTGACGGCAAGCTGACGATGGAGGGCAAGGAGGTCTACCGCCATGCCGTCCAGCGGATGACCGAGGCCACGACGGAGGCGCTGCAGCGCGCCGGGCTGACCGTGGACGACGTCGACCTGTTCGTCGCACACCAGGCCAACCGCCGCATCCTCGACGCCGCCGCGCTGCGCCTGGGGCTCCCGCCCGAGAAGGCGATGATGAACGTCGACGCGGTGGCCAACACCTCGAGCGCGTCGATCCCGCTCGCGCTGTGGCACGCCGAGCGCGACGGCCGGCTGTTCCCCGGCGCCGTCGTGGCGCTCGCGAGCTTCGGCGCCGGCTTCGTGTGGGGCGCTGGCATCGTGCGCTGGAAGGAGCCCATCCATGCCCGGGCCTGAGGGCGGCTGCGCCCTGGTCACCGGCGGCAACCGCGGCATCGGCGCGGCGATCGCCGAGCGCCTGCGCGCGGACGGCTACACCACGGTCACGCTGGGACGCACCGGCGGCGACGTCCAGGCCGACGTCGGCGACCCCGACGCGGTCGCCGCGGCGTTCGACGAGATCCACGAGCGCTTCGGCCCGGTCCACGTCCTGGTCAACAACGCCGGCGTCAGCGACGACGGCCTGGCGATCCGCATGAGCCCCGAGCAGTGGCAGTCGGTCATCCACACCAACCTCGACGGCGCCTTCTACTGCACCAAGCGCGCGCTGGGCGACATGCTCTCCGCGCGCTGGGGTCGGATCGTGAACATCTCGTCGGTCGTCGCCGAGCGCGCGAACCCGGGGCAGTCCAACTACGGCGCCGCGAAGGCCGGGATGCTCTCGCTCACCCGCACCATCGCGCGCGAGATGGCCCGCAAGGGCGTCACCTGCAACGCTGTGACCCCCGGTGTCATCGAGACGGAGATGACCACCGACGTCGCCGAGAAGCTCGTGGCGGCGGTTCCCGCCGGGCGGGTCGGGCGACCCGAGGAGATCGCCCACGCGGTCGCCTTCTTCTGTTCGGAGGAAGCGGCCTACATCAACGGAGCCACGCTCGCCGTAGACGGCGCGATGGCTGCATGAGAGGAGAACACCCCATGGCAGTCTCAGAGAACGACGTACTCGAGGAGATCCGCGAGCAGATGGTGGCCATCAAGGTCCCGGGCGCCCAGGAGGCGACCCCGCAGAGCACCTTCTCCGAGCTCGACGTCGACTCGCTCGACCTCGTCGAGCTGGTCAAGGCGCTGGAGGACAAGTTCGGCATCACGATCCAGGACGACGACCTCAAGCCGATCGAGTCCGTGGGCGACGCGATCCAGCTGACGATCCGCCTGGTCGAGGCCAAGGAGGGGGCCCCGGCGTGAGCCGCGACGTCGTCGTAACCGGCCGCGGCGTCGTCTCCTCGCTGGGCGAGGGGGCCGACGCCTTCATCGACGCGCTGCTCGAGCGCCGCTCGGGCATCGTCGATGGTGCCGCGCCCTGCTCGGGCTTCGATCCCGAGACGGCCATGACGCCCAAGGCGGCGCGGCGCGCGGACCGCTACACGCAGCTCGCGGTGGCGGCCGCCGACCAGGCCACCGAGGAGGCGGGCCTCCCCGGCGACATCGACCCCGAGCGCCTGGGCGTCCTGGTCGGGACCGGCTGCGGTGGGCTGATCACGCTCACGGACGAGTCGCGCGCGTTCATCGAAGGAGGCGACCGCGCGGTCTCCCCGAACTTCGTCCCGATGATGATGCCCAACGCCGCCGCCGGGACCATCGCGATGCGCCTCGGCGCCCGCGGGCCCGGCTACAGCATCTCGTCGGCGTGCGCGTCGGGTGCGCACTCGATCGGCGAGGCCATGCGGATGATCGCGCGCGGCGAGGCGGACGTCGTCGTCGCGGGCGGGACCGAGGCGCCCCTGACGGGCCTCGTGATCGCGGCCTTCAAGCGCATGGGCGCGCTGTCGCGCCAGGGCATCAGCCGCCCGTTCGACGCCGAGCGCGACGGCTTCGTCATGGGCGAGGGCGCCGGCATCCTCGTGCTCGAGGCCGCCGACCACGCCAAGGCGCGCGGTGCGCGCGTGTTCGGCAGCGTCGTGGGCTACGGGGCGTCCAACGACGCCTTCCACATCACCCAGCCCGACGAGCAGGGCCGCGGCGCCACGCTGGCGATGCAGTCGGCGCTCGCGGACGCGGACGCGTCCCCCGAGGACGTGGGCTACGTCAACGCGCACGGCACGTCGACGCCGTTCAACGACAAGATCGAGACGCTCGCGATGCACAACGTGTTCAACGGCGGCTCGCCGCCGGTGTCGAGCACGAAGGGCGCGATCGGGCACCTGCTGGGCGGCGCCGGCGCCGTCGAGGCGGTGGCGGTGATCGGCGCGCTGCAGCGCGGCATGCTGCCTCCGACGCTGAACTTCGAGCATCCCGATCCCGAGTGCGATCTGGACTACGTGCCCGACGGCCCGCGCGAGGCGCCGGACCTCGAGCTCGTGCTGTCGAACTCGTTCGGCTTCGGCGGCCAGAACGCCTGCCTGGCCTTCCGGAAGGCCGCGTGATGCGCCCGCCGGCGACGACCCGGGTGACGCCCTCCGTCGCCGATGCGGCCGGCATCCCCACGACGGGCCGGCCGGTCGAGTCGGTGCTGCTGGCCCGCGCGCGCGCGGAGCTGCTCTGCGATCCCGGGACGTTTCACCCGCACCGCAGCGCGGTGGGCGACGGCGTGATCGCCGGCAGCGGCCGCGCCGGCGGGCGGCCGGTCTTCGTCTGGGCCCAGGACGGCACGCACAAGGGGGGGTCGCTCGGCGCCAAGGGCGGCGAGACGATCGTGCGCACGATCCGCATGGCCGAGAAGGCGGGCGCGCCGGTGGTCGGCTTCCCGCACTCCGGCGGGGCGCGGCTGCAGGAGGGCGTCGCGGCCCTGAGCGCCTACGCGGCGATCTTCCACGCGCAGGCGGTTTCCACGTGCCTGCAGATCAGCGTGATCGGCGGGCCCTGCGCCGGCGGCGCGGCCTACTCGCCGGCCCTCGGCGACCTCACCGTGATGGCCGGCCCCGGGGCCCAGATGTTCCTCACCGGTCCCAAGATCATCGAGAAGGTCACGCGGGAGAAGATCAGCGCCACCGACCTCGGCGGGCCGCCGATGCACTCCAAGACCGGCGTGGCGCACCTGCTCGCCGAGGACGACGTGGCCGCGGGCGACCTCGTCCGCGACGTGATCGCCCACCTGCCCGGTGCCGAGGGCGGCACGCTGCCCATCGCCCCGCCCGGCGATCCCCTGCCGGGGGATCCCGCGCGCTACGTGCCGCGCAACCCGCGCAAGGTCTACGACGTGCGCGACGTCGCGCGCCAGCTGGTCGACGGCGGCGCCCTGCTCGAGCTCGGGGCGAAGTGGGCGAAGAACATGGTCGTCGCCCTCGCGCGCATCAACGGACGCTCGGTGGGCGTCATCGCCAACCAGCCGCGCTACCTCGGCGGGACGCTGGACTGCAAGTCATCCGACAAGGGCTCGTGGTTCGTCGGCTTCTGCGATCGCTTCGGCCTGCCGCTCGTCGTGCTCGTCGACACGCCCGGCTTCCTGCCCGGCGTCCGGCAGGAGCGCGAGGCCGTCCTTCGCCGGGGCGCTAATCTCCTTCGGGCGTTCTCGGTCGCGAAGGTCCCGCGCGTGACCGTGACGCTCCGGCAGGCCTACGGCGGAGCCCACATCGTCATGAACTCCCGAGATCTCGGAGCGGACCTCACCCTCGCGTGGCCCGGCGCCCGCATCGGCGTGATGGGCGCCGCGCAGGCCGTGGAGCTCACCGCCCGCCGCGAGCTCGCCGCCGGAGGCGACCCCGTCGCCCTGACGGCCGCCTACGAGGACGAGCACCTGCCCGTCGCGGTGTCCGCGGCCGCCGGCTTCGTCGACGAGATCGTCACTCCCGGAGAGACGCGCGAGCGCATCGCCGCCGTGTTCGGAGCGCGGCAGTGACGCCCGGCGCCGCCGTCGAGAGGCTCGCTCCCCGCAACCCGACCGAGGACGCGATCCTCGCGGCCGCGCGCGAGATGCTCGGCGAGGCCTCCCACGAGGACCTGACGATCGACGACATCGCGCGGCGCGCGTTCGTGAGCCGCACGACGGTCTACTTCTACTTCTCCAACAAGCGGGCGGTCATCGACCGCCTCATCCAGCAGGCCTTCGCCGACATGTACGTCGCCGCGGCGCCGTACCTGGAGGGGACCGGCGAGCCGCGGCTGGAGCTGCGCCTGGCGCTGGGGCGCATGGTGGCGGTGGTCAACCGCAACGGGCCGATCCTCCTGCTCGCCGCGCACCTGTCGGGCGCCGAGAAGAACCGCATGCCGCCGGAGTGGGAGCCCTACATCGGCCGCTTCACCTCCGCCGCGCAGGCGCGCATCCGCCGCGACCAGGAGCGCGGGATCGCGCCCGCCGACATCTCCGCCCGGGTCGCCGCGCAGGCGCTGTGCGCGATGGTCGAGCGCCACCTGACGATGGAGGTCGTGCGCGGCGGCGGCGACGTCAACGAGACGATCCGCGTGCTCGCCGAGCTGTGGTGGCGCGCGGTCTACTCGCTGGGGGCGGAGTCGGGCTCGGGCTCGGGCGCCTCCAACGGCGCGCCCAGGGCGTGATAGCCGCCGTCCACGTGGACGATCTCGCCGGTCACGCCGCGCGCGAGGCCTGAGAGCAGCCACAGGCACGCGTCGGCCACCGGGCCGGCGTCGCGCGTGTCCCACTTCAGCGGTGCCTGACGGTCCCACGCCTGCGCCAGCACGTCGAAGCCCGGGATGCTCCCGGCGGCGATCGTGCGCACCGGCCCGGCGGAGACGAGGTTGCAGCGCACCCCGCGCGGGCCGAGGTCGCGCGCGAGGTAGCGGTTGACGGACTCCAGCGCCGCCTTGGCCACGCCCATCCAGTCGTACGCCGGCCAGGCCACCGTGGCGTCGAAGTCCAGCCCCACCAGCGCCGGGTGCTCGCCGCGCTCCAGCAGCCCCAGCAGGCCGGCGGCCAGCGCCTTCAGGCTGTAGGCGCTCGTGCGGAAGGCCAGCTCGGCGGACTCGGGGGGCGTCTCGAGGAACTTCCCGCCCAGCGCGTCCTCGGGCGCGAAGGCGATCGCGTGCAGGACGCCGTCCAGCGCACCCCAGCGGCCCTCCAGCTCCTGCGCCACGACCCCGAGCTGCTCGGGGTCGTTGACGTCGAGCTCGAGCACGTCGGGCGGGCCCTCCAGGCGGTTGGCGATGCGCTGGGTGATCCGCATGCCGCGCCCGAAGCCGGTGAGCACGATCTGCGCGCCCTCCGCCTGCGCGCGCTGCGCGACGGAGAAGGCGATCGAGCCCTCGGTCAGGACCCCCGTGACGAGCAGGCGCCGGCCTTCGAGCAGCATCGCGATCGCGTCCCGATCGGCGCGGTCAGCGACCGAGCCGGACGAAGTCCGTGAGCTCCGCCCAGGTGGAGGACGCGCGCCAGCCGGCCTCGGCGCTCGCGTGGCGGGCGCGGACCATCCACGCCGGCTCCCACGCCCACCAGCGCGCGGCGCCGACGAGCAGGCCGGTCAGCGCGAGCAGCCCGCCGAAGATGGCCAGTGCCAGGAGCGGGAACGGGGCGTCGCCGCCGGTGTCGGTGAAGCGCGCGGCGGCGGGGATCGCGTCGGTGGCCACCGCGGGAGCAGCGGTCGGCTGCGCGGCCGGGGTCGGCGGCGACTGCGCGACGCCCGGCGTCGAGGCCGCGGCCGCGGGCTTGGACGGTCCGCCGCCGCCTCCGCCGCCGGTCGGGGCCGCGGGCGCGGCGGTCTGCGGTGCGGCCTGCTGGCGGGCGCCGCCGCCGCATTCGCCGCGGGCGCGGCGCTCGATGGCGGCGTCGACCTCGCTGGGGAAGTCGGGTGCGTACTGCTCGATGTCGTTGGGGATCAGGTTCTTGACCTGCTCGAGCTGCTTCTCGGTGTAGGCGCAGGCGTTGAGCTTGCCGTCCTTGGCGTAGTCGACGTACAGATCCTGGAACAGGTTCGCCATCGCGGGGGGCGCGAACAGGAGGCTCAGCCCGAAGGCGAGCAGGATCGGCAACGTGCGGCGCATCTGCGACGCCTCACGCTAGCATCGCGGAGCGCTGTCCATGGCCGTCACGACCCCGACCAAGCCTCGGGTCGCCACACGGGTGGACGTGCGCCCAGCCCTGAGTCGCGGCCCGCGATCGGGCACCGCGCTCGTCGTCGCCCTGCTGGCCGCCTCCGCCTACGCCGTCTTCGCCGACGGCGCGGTCGGTCTGCCCGAAGAGCCAAGGCTGCAGATCGGGCTCACGCTGATCGCCCTGTTCGCCGCGGTCGGGTGGCTCTTCCAGGGGACGATCGCGCTGCGCGCGCCGGGCCTGGCCTGGCTGGGCGTGGCGCTGCTGGCGGCCTTCGCGGTGTGGGCGGGGATCACGCTGCTGTGGTCGGTGGCGCCGGACCGCACCTGGGCCGAGCTCAACCGCGGGCTGGCCTACGCGCTGGTCGTGGTGCTGGCGATCGGGGCGGGCACCAGCGCGCCGCGGGCGATCGAGCGCCTCGCGGTCGGCTGGCTGGTCGTGGCCATCGCCTGCGCGCTGTTCGCGATCGCGGGCAAGGTCATCCCCGGCGTCGGGTTCTTCGGCCTCTTCGACTTCGACCACACCGACGCGTTCTCGCGCCTGCGCGCGCCGCTGGAGTACTGGAACGCGCTGGCCCTGGTCTGCGTGCTGGCGGCGCCGGTGGCCCTGCGCCTGGCCACCGACCGCGAGCGGCGCCCGGCCACGCGGCTGGCGGGACTGGGCGCGCTGTTCGTGCTGGTGTGCTGCATCGGGATGACGTACTCGCGCGGAGGGATGCTCGCGCTGGTCGTCGCCGTCGCGGTCGTCACGGCGCTGGGGTCGGGCCGGCTGCGCGGGCTCGTGGCCTTCGGCGCGGTGCTGCTGGCGGTGATCCCTCCGATCAGCCTGGCCTTCAGCCGCCCCTCGCTGACCGGCAACGCCGTCGCGCTGGGCGACCGCATTCCCGACGGGGCGATCCTCGGCGTCGTGATGCTCGGGTCGCTGGTCGGGCTGCTGCTGGGCGGCTGGGGCCTGCTGCGCCTGGAGGAGCGCACCGAGTGGAGCCCCGAGCGCTCCGCGGTCGTCTGGAAGCGGCTGCGGATCGCGGGCCTGGTGATCGTCGCGATCTGGTTCTTGAACGCGGTCGGGTCGCCGGGCGGGATCGGCGGCGTCCTGGACCGCACGTGGGAGGGGTTCACCGAGACCACCAAGGACGACGTCTCCGATCCGGGGCGGCTGCTGTCGTCGAACTCGGCCAACCGCTGGGTCTGGTGGCAGGAGGCCGCCGGCGCCTGGGCGGACCGGCCGCTGGGCGGGTGGGGAGCCGGGTCGTTCCCGGTGACGCACAAGCAGTACCGCACGGTCGACCTGGGCGTGACCCAGCCGCACAACGTTCCCCTGCAGTTCCTGGCCGAGACCGGCCTGGTCGGGCTGCTGCTCGCGTTCGGCGGGATCGGGGCGCTGATGGCCGTCGCGCTGGCCCGGGTGCGGTCGCTGGCCGCCGGTCGCGAGCGCGACCTCGCCGCCGCGCTGCTGGCGGCGACGGTCGCGTGGCTGCTGCACGGCGCCTACGACTGGGACTGGGACATCCCGGGCGTGATGGTGCCCGCGCTGCTGTTCCTCGGCGTCCTGGCGGCGCGCCCGCTGGCCCGCACCGATCCGCCCGCGGCGCCGCTGCTCGTGTCCGCGCCGGGGACCGGCACGAGCGGCCTCGCGCTGGCGGCGGCCTGCCTGCTGCTCGGCCTGGTGACGATCTCCGCCCTGCTGCCGGCGTGGGCGGACTCCAAGGCGACCGGCGCGCTCAGCGTGAGCACCGACGCCAAGGAGGCCGAGCTCGAGGACGCCGCCGCGGCGGCCGAGCAGGCGACCCGCCTGGACCCGACCGCGATCCGCGGGCAGCTCGCTGCGGCCTCGATCGCGCAGGGCCGCGGGAGGCTGCTGGACGCCAAGGGCTACCTGCTGGACGCCGTCGCGCGCCAGCCCTACAACGCGAGCGCCTGGTCGCGCCTGCTGGACCTCGCGCTGCGCACCGCCGACCGCCGCGGCGCGGAGGCCGCCGCCCGCCGGCTGCGCGAGCTGGACCCGATCGGCGCCAGCGCGCGCACGCAGGTCGCGCGCCTGACGCTGTTCACCGCACCGGCGGCCTCGTCGCCGACGGCCACCGGCACGCCGCTGATGCCGGCGCCGATCCCGGCGGGGCAGGCGGCACCGGCGGCACCGGCGGCACCGGCGGCGCCGGCGGCGCCGGCGGCGGGCGCCGCGCCGGGCCTCCTCGCGCCCGCCCCGTAGCTCAGCCTGCGGGGCGCTCGAGCACGCCGTCGAGCAGGGCGAGCAGCACGCGGGCGACCTCGCCGCGCGCCGCGTCGCGGTCCTTCGCGGTCGCGACGTACATGCCGTCCCAGCCCAGCACGACCGGGCCGCCGAGGTCACGCTCGACGCCGCCGCGCGACTCTCGATGATCGACCGGCCCGAGCGCCTCGCCGAGCTCATCGGAGACTTCGCGACCGCACAGGCCCCGGCCGCACGCCGGCCGGCGGACGCGGAGGTGGGCGCGGCGTAGGTGGCGCCGGCCGCGCCGGGCTAACCCGTGACGACGACCTGGATGACCCCGAGCAGGAGCAGGACCGCCGCGCTGGCGGCGACGAGGAGCAGCAGCACCCCGATGATCACCTCGGACGGCAGCCACCGCGCGCCGGCGGCACGGTCGGGGCGCTCGCGCGGGAGCGTGCTGACCCGCGTGGACGCGGTCCGCGAGGCCTGCGCGCCCCGCAGCTCGAGCTCGCGCCCGCGAGCGCGCGCCGTGCGCGCGGACTCGGCGGGCGCGCCGGCCACGGGATCGGCGCCGGCGCCCGCGGCGGCGCCGGCGGGCTCGGGCTCCGGCTCGGCCTCCGGGCCGGGGCGGCGCTGACGCCGGGCGCGGCGGTCGGCGGGCGAGCGCGGCTCCTCGGCCCGGCGCCGCCGGCGCTCCTCGGCCTCCCGGCGGCGCGCGGCGTCGCGCGCGCGCCGCGCCTGCTCGGCCTCCGCGAGCAGGCGCGCCTCCTCCTCGCGCCGGCGCGAGCCGCGCTCGCGCTCCTCGGCCTTGGCCCGCGCTTGGGCGGCGGCGCGCTCCTCCTCCTCCCGCGCGCGCTGAGCCGCCCGCGCGGCGGCCTGCGCCTCGGCCTCCTCGTGCGCCTCGCGCTGGGCCTCCGCCTCGGCGGCACGGGCCGCCGCGTGCGCCTCCTGGGCGCGTTGCCCGGCCTCGGCGTCGGCGGCGGACAGCTCGTCGATGCGCCGGTCGAGCTCGGCGCGGGCGGCCGCCTCCGCGCGCGCCCGCTCGGTCGCCTGCGCGGCGTCGGCGAGCGCGGCGTCGAGCTCGCGCTGGAGGGCCTCGCGCGCGGACGCCTCCTCCTCCTGGCGCCGCGCCGCGCGCCCGACCTCCTCCAGCGCATCCTCCAGGCGACCGCGGATCGCCGCCTCCTGCGCCGAGGCGCGATCGAGGTCGGCCCGCGCCGCGGCCAGCGCGGCGTCGAGCTCGCGCGCGGTGCCGGCCTCGGCCTCCACGCGCCGCTCCGCCTCGGCGCTCGCCGCCTCGATCCGCACGGTCAGCTGCTCGACCTCCGCCTCGGCGGCCTCGCGCTCGGCGGTCAGCTCCTCGGCGGCGGCGCTCGCCACCGCGCGCGCCGCCTCCAGCTCGTCGCCGATGCGGCGCGCCTCGGCCAGCGCGGCGTTGCGGTCGGAGGTGAGCAGCTCGACCTCGGCCCGGGCCTCGTCGCGCGTGCCCGCGACCGCCTCGACCTCCTCGCGGGCCTCCGCCGCCACCCGCTCGGTCTCGTCGCGCGCCGCACCGACCTCCGCGGTGAGCTCCTGCGCGCGCCTGCGCGCCGCCTCCAGGCCGGTGGCCGCCTGCTCGGCCTCCGCCCGAGCCGTCTCCAGATCCGCCGCGAGCGTGTCGCGCGCCGCGCCCGCCTCCTTCAGCGCACCCGCCTGCTCGGCGACCTCGGCGCGCAGGAGCGACAGCGCTTCGCCGGCCCCTTCGATCTCGGTGTGCGCCTTGCGAAGGTCGTGCTGAAGCACGCGCTCGCGCTCGAGCGCCTGCGCGAGCTCGGCCCCGCTGCCGCCCGCCTCGTCGCGGACCAGCCGCAGCTCGGACTCCAGCTCGGCGCCGCGGGCGCGCGCCGCGTCCAGCTCCTCGGCCTGCGCGGCCGCCTCGCTGTGCGCGGTGCTGAGCCGCTCCCCGTGGGTCTTCACCGCTTCGGCCAGCTCCTGGGCCAGCGTCTCGCCCTCGGCGACCGCGCGGTCCAGGCGCTCGGCCTGCGTCGCGAACTCGGCCCGGCTGGATTCGAGCTCCGCGGCGCGGGCGGCGAGCTGGCGCTCCGCCTCGTCGCGCGCCTGTGCGAGGCGTCCGGCCTCGGCCTGCTCGGCCCCGAGATCCTCGGCCAGAGCCGAGATCTGCGCGCGCGCCGCCTCGAGCTCTTCGGCTTGCGCGGCGGCCTGCACGCGCGCGGCCTCGAGCTCCTGCACCCGCGCCGCGGTCTCCGCGCGCGCGGCGGTGGCGTCGCCGCGGGCGGACTCGAGCTCCGCCTCGAGGGTGGACGCCTGCGCACGGGCGGCGTCGAGCTCCTCGGCACGGGCGGCCGCCTCGGTCCCGGCCGCACCCAGCTCGCTGACCTGGGACTCGAGCCCTTCGACGACGGCCTGCAGCTCGCCGATCCAGGTCTCCTGGGCGTCGGCGGCCTTCGCGCGATCCCGCAGGCCGGGGAGCGCGGCGAGCTGCTCCTCGGCGGCTGCCAGGCGAGCCGCGAGCTCTTCGGACCGATCGCCGCGCTGCTGCGCGGCGTCGCGCAGCCGCGCCTCGCGCCGGCGGGTCTCCTTGAGGTCGGCCTCGAGGTCCGCCACGCGCTGGCCCACGGCCCGCGCGGCGGCGAGCTCGGCCTCGAGCGCGGCCACGCGCGCTGCCCGTGCCAGCGCGGTCGACAGCCGCTCCTCCAGGTCGGGCAGGCGGGCGGCCTGCGCCTCGGCCTCGGGGAGCCGGTCCGCCGCCGGCGCCAGCTCGGCGAGCCGTCCCTCCAGCCGCGTCCGCAGCTCCCCCGTGTCCTGCGCCGCGTGCTCGGCCGCCTCCCGGGCGAGGGCCTCGTCCTCCGCGCGCTCCGCCGCCTCGCGGGCCTCGCGGCGCGCGGCGGCCAGCGCCTCCCCGGCGCGTTCGGCGCGTTCGGCGGCCTCCCGCTGCTCGGCGGCCATGCGCTCCAGCTCGGCGCGCAGCAGGTCGCGCTCGCCCTCGAGCCTCTCCCGCTCGGCGGTCGCGCGCTGCTCCAGTCGCGCGCGACCGCGCTCGGCCTGCTGGAGGCCCGCGTCGGTCGTCCGCGTCCGCTCGGCGGCATCCTCCAGCGCCGAGGTGCGGGCGCGGGCCTCCGCGGCCTTGCGCTCCAGGCCCGCCACCCGGCCCTCGGCCAGCGCGGCGCGGGCGTCCAGCTCGGTCGCGCGCTGCGCGAGTGAGGCCACCTGGGCCTTCAGCTCGGCGCCCGAGCTCGTCGCGGTCTTCAGCGCGCCCGACAGCTCGGTGCTCCGGCGCTCCAGCTCCTCGGCGCGGCGCTCGGCGGCGGCGGCCCGGCGCTCGAGCTCGCGCGCCCGTTCGATGGCCACGCGCTCGCGCTCGTCCTCGTCCCCGGTCACCCGGTGCAGCTCGGCCGTGGTCCGCTCGGCCGCGGCCTCCAGGCGGCGCACGCGCTCGCGCTCGGCGTCGAGCTCCCGGCGGGCGACGGCCAGCGCGGTGTCGGCCTCCGAGCGCTGCTCCTCGAGCGTCCGCTCCAGCTCGGGCACCCGGTCCACCTCCACGGCGAGCTGCATGCGGGCGCGCTCCAGCTCGCTGAGGCGCTCCTTCAGCTCCACCACGTGCGCCTGGGCCTGCTCGCCGGTCCGTGCGCGCGAGCGCACCTCCTCCAGCTCGCTTTCCAGCTCCCGCGTGCGGGCCTGGGCCTTCTCGGCGCGCTCAGCGGCGGCCTTCGCGGCGAGGGCGGCCTCGTCGCGATCGCGCTCGACCCGGCGCCCGGCGTCCAGGGCCTTCTCGGTCTCGGCCGCGCGGGCCGCTGCAACCTGGCTGTCCTCGAGCGCCGCGGCGGCGGCGGTCTCCGCCTCGCGCTGCGCCGCGGCGCGCGCCTCGGCGCGGGACTCGGCGACATCGCGGGCCGCTTCGAGCTCTGCGGCGCGGGCACGGGCCTGCTCGAGCTCGCGGGAGACCTCGTCGGCCGCGGCGGTCGCGCTCTCCAGCTCCGCGCGGCGCTCGGCTGCCTCTGCCTCGGCTGCGGCGCGGGCGCTCTCCAGCTCTTCGCGCGCCCGGGCCGCGTCGGCCTGCGCCTGCTCGAGCTGCGCGCGGGCCTGCTGCGCGGTCTGCTCGGCGGCCGCGCGCGCCTCCGCGGCCAGGCGCTCGGCCTCCTCGCGTGCGGCCGCGTTCGTGCGCTCCAGCGCCTCGCGCGCCTCCTCGCGCAGCGTCCGCGCCACGGTCTCCGCGTGCTGGGCGGCCGCCTTGGTGTCCTCCCGCGCGGCCTGCGCCAGCGCCTCCGCGCGCTCGGTGGCCTGGTCGGCCTCCACGCGGGCCTGCTGGGCCTCGGCCCGCGCCTGCTCGGTCGCCGCCTCGGCCTGCGCCTGCGCTGCCGCGATCCGCTCCGCCGCCTCGCGAGCGACCTCCTGCGTCTCCGCGCGGGCCGCGACCAGCTCGCGCTCGCGCGCACCCTCCGCGGCCTCGAACTGCTGGCGGGCGGTGCGCTCGGCGGCCAGGCGCTCCTCGAGCTCGGTGCGGGCCGCCGCGATCTCGGCGCGCGCCTCCTGCGCGGCCACGTCCGCGCTCGCCCGCGCCTGCTCCATGAACGCCACCCGGTCGGCGAGCTCCTGCGCTTGGTGCTCCCCGGCCCGCAGGGCGGCCGCGGCCTCGGCGCGCAGCCGCGTGAGCGCGTCGCGGGCCTCGCGCGCCGCGCCCTCCGCGCCGCCGCGGGCCTCGCGCTCGGCATCCAGGCGCGACTGGAGCTCGAGCATCGCCTGGCGGCGCTGCTCGGCGGCGCGCTCGGCGGCCTCGCGCCGGCGCCGCTCCTCGTCCAGCGCGGCGGCGCTGCCGGGCGCGCGCACGGGGCGGACGGCGCTCTCGCGCGGCCGGGGGAGATCGACGATCCCGCCCGCGGTCTCCAGTGCGAAGGCGATGCGGCCCGCGGCGAGGAGCTCGGCCGAGGCGGAGAACGCGGCGCGCCACGCGGGCGCCTCGGGACTGGCGAGCGGCGCGGCCTCGTCGGGGCCGGGGAGCGCGGCGATCCGGTGGGTGCGCCGGCCGTCGTCGAGCAGCAGCATGGGCGGCGACAGGCGCTCGCGCTGCTCGGCGCGCCAGCGCCCCGCGATGCGCAGCAGCACGGTTCCCGGACCGGCGGCTACGCGCTCGAAGCGCTCGACCTCGAACTCGGGTGAACGCGGTGTCAAGACGGCGGTGATTCTAGGTCCCCGACCGCGTCGAGCGCGGCCGCCAGGACCTGGTCGGGGGGCAGCGCGGCGTCGAGCACGCGAATGCGCTGCGGATGGCGCTGCGCGAGCTCGTCGTAGGCCGCGGCCACCGTCGCGAAGAAGTCGTCGGCCTCGCGCTCGAGGCGGTCCGGTGCGGCGGCGCGACCCCGCTGGCGCGCGCGCCCCGTCGCGGGGTCCACGCGCAGCAGCAGCGTGCGGTCGGGCTCCAATCCGCCGGTGCCGAACGCGTTCAGCGCGGCGATCGCGTCGACGCCCAGCCCGCGGCCCGCGCCCTGGTAGGCCAGGGAGGAGTCCACGAAGCGGTCCAGCAGCACGCACGTGCCGCCGTCGAGCGCCGGCGCCACGCGCTCGGCGACGAGCTGGGCGCGCGCCGCGGCATACAGCAGCGCCTCGGCGCGCGGGTCGCAGCGCAGGCCGGGGTCCTGGACGAGCGCCCGGATGCGCTCGGAGAGCTCGACGCCGCCGGGCTCGCGCAGCAGCTCGACGGGCCGGTCGCGGGCCAGCTCGGCGTGCAGCCCCTTGGCCAGCGTGGTCTTCCCGGCTCCGTCGAGTCCCTCGATCGTGATGAGCCGGCCGCGCACTAGATGGCTGCCTCCGAGACGATGTGCCCGCGGGGGCAGGTCAGCGCGGATGCCGGGCGCCGCACGGATCCGAAGGCGGTACCGGTGGTACCGGCGAGGATCCGGGTGGCGATCCGGTGCCGATCCTGGCCTGCCATCAGTGGGTGCGGCGGCGAGGAGTCAACCATCCTGCTCGACGCTACCGTTCGGCCGATGCTTCCGGGCACCGAGCGCCATCCCCATGCCCGGGCCGTGCTGGGCGCCGCGCTGCCGCCCGCCGGCTCCCCCAGCCACGCGTACCTGTTCCACGGCCCCGCGGGCAGCGGCAAGCGCGACGTGGCGCGCGCGTTCGCGGCCGCGCTGCTGGCCGACGGCGCGCCCGATCCCGACGGCGTGGCGGCCCGGGTCCGGCACGGGGTGCATCCCGACCTGAGCTGGGTGGCGCCGGGCAGCGCGGCGGGGATCCTGGTGGGCGACGTCGACCAGGCCGTCGTGGCCGGCGCGGCGCGCACGCCGTTCGAGGCCCGGCGGCGGGTGTTCGTGATCGAGGACGCCGACGAGCTCAACGACCAGGCGGCCAACCGGATGCTCAAGACGCTCGAGGAGCCGCCGTCCTTCGCGCACCTCATCCTGCTGACGAGCCGGCCGGGCGAGGTGATGCCCACCATCGTCAGCCGCTGCCAGCCGGTGCGCTTCGACGCGCCGTCGGCCGACGAGATCGCCGCGCGGCTGGTGGAGGTCGACGCCGTCGCGCCGGCGACCGCCGCCGCCTGCGCGCGGCTGGGTCTCGGCGACGCCGCGCGGGCGCGCGCGCTGGCGGTGGACGACGGGCCGGCGCTGCGGGCCGGGGCGCAGGCGGTGGCCCGCGCGGCGCTGCGCGGCGAGATCGCAGACCGGCCCTGGACGACGCTGCTGGAGCACACGCGCGCGGCGGCGGCGGCGGCGGGCGAGGAGATCGAGGCCGCGGCGCAGGCCGAGCGCGAGTTCGCGGTGCGCAAGGACCACGCGCGCCTGGGCCGCGAGGCGGGCGAGCGCGCCCGGCGCGCGGCCCGGCGAGCGCAGACGACGGCGCTGCACCGCGCGCTGGCGCTGGTCGGGCTGTGGCTGCGCGACGTGGCCTGCGTGGTGGACGGCGCGCCGGAGCTCGTCCATCACACCGACCGGCTGGCGGAGCTGCGCGAGGACGCGGCGACCGGGGTGACGGCAGCCCGGCTGCGCGCAGGCCAGGATCTCGTCGAGCACACCCGCGCCGCGCTGGAGCTCAACCCCAACGAGGAGCTGCTGCTGGACGCGCTCGGGTCGCGGCTGGCGCGCGCGCTGGGCGGGGTGTAGGCCGCCTGCGCGGCGGGCTGTCCCGGCTCGTGGCGCCAGGGCGACCTCTGGGCAGGACGGCGGGTCGGGCGAGGGGCGGTGCGCGGTCCGCGAGCGCACGCGCCGCCGGCGGGGACAATGGTCGCCATGTTCCGGTTCACGCGGCGGCGCGCCGCCACCGGCGTTCTGACCGCCCTGCTCGCCGCCGGCTGCGGGGACGGCGGCGACGAGACCACGGCCGAGCGGTTCCGCCGCGATGCCACCGCCGCCTGCGAGCGCTACGACCGCGCCCTGCGCCAGGTCGAGGACGCGCGGAGCGTCGCCGCGATCCCGCGGGTCATCGACCGGACGGACCCGCTCCTGCGCCGCCTCGCCGCCGACCTTGGCGCCGTCGACGCGCCCGATGACCTCGCCGCCGGCCACGCCCGCCTGATCGCGGGCGCCGAGGACGCGCGCCGGCGGCTCGCCGGGCTGCGCTCCGCAGCGCGCTCCGGCGACACCGCCCGGGTGCGCGGCCTGGCCCGCGCGGCGCAGGCGGCCGATCGCGCCACCGACCGCCTCGCCCGCCGCCTGGGCCTGCCCGCGTGCGCGGAGGGCTGACCGCACCCCGGGGCCGGCGCCCGCCCCGCCGCTACGATGACGAGCCCGCCGCGCTCGAGCCGCGGCACGCGCCGACGTAGCTCAGCTGGTAGAGCACTTCACTCGTAATGAAGGGGTCCGGGGTTCGAGTCCCCGCGTCGGCTTCGCGCGGAGAGGGCCCGCCGGCCCGTCAGGCCACCGGTGCCGGCGGCTTGTCCACCATGTCGTAGCGCAGCGCGCCGACGGCCGCCTGGTTGCGGTTCTCCACGCCGAGCTTCTTCAGCACGGAGGCGATGTGCTGCTTGACGCGGCGCGGGGGGACGTGCAGGCGGTCGGCGATCTCGACGTTCTCGCGGCCCGAGGCGAGGAGCTGGAGGACGTCGCGCTCGCGCTCGGTCATGCTCGCGGGCACCGTGGTGGCCTCGTGATCGGTCTCGGCCTCGGCGTCGGGGAGGCTGGTGAGCACGCCGCCCGCGGGGCGGGGCGCGATCATGGCCTCGCCGCCGGCGGCGGCGCGGACGCCGCGGACGATGTCCTCGACGTGGGAGTCCTTCAGGACGTAGCCCGAGGCGCCGGCTGCGACCGCGTCGAGGACGCGGTGCTCGTCGCCGTCGACCGTGGTCACGACGACGGCGGTCTCCGGACGGGCGTCCAGCACCCGCTGCGTGGCCTCGACGCCGGACATGCCGGCCATGTTCATGTCGATCAGCACCGCGTCGGGGGAGAAGGACCGCAGGCACTCGAGGGCGGCGTCGCCGCCGGCGGCGACGAGGACCTCGAAGCCCTGCTCCTCGAGGACGGCATGCAGTCCCGCCCGGAAGACGTCGTGCTCGTCGACCACCAGCACTCTCAGCGTCCGTCTCGTCGTCATGCGCGTGACCTTCCCCTCTGGTGCGTGGACGTTCACTGGGAAAGGTGCCCTCGGGGTCGGGAGCACAAACGCGTTAGCGTCGGGTCATGGCGGGATCGGTCAACACGCGCGACCCCGACCGCGCGGCGGCGCGCCGCGTGGCGGAGGAGAACCTGATCCTGCGCGGGCCGGTCGGCTCCACGGTGCACGGCCTGGCCAACCCGGGCACCGACGACCGCGACGAGATGGGCGTGTGCATCGAGCCCGCGGAGTACGTCATCGGGCTGCGCGGCTTCGAGCACTACGTCTCGCGCACCCAGTCCGAGGGCGTCCCGTCCGGGCCGGGCGACCTCGACCTGACGATCTACGGGCTGCGCAAGTTCTGCCGCCTGGCGCTGAAGGGCAGCCCGACCGTCCTGCTGCTGTTCTTCGTCCGCGGCGAGCACGTCCTGCACCGGACGGAGACCGGGCGCGCGCTGCAGGAGCTGGCGCCCGCCTTCCTGTCGCGGCGGACCGGCCGCGCCTTCCTGGGCTACCTCGAGGCCCAGCGCCGCGGCCTCACCGGCGAGCGCCACGCCACGCGAACCCGCGAGCTCTCCGGGGCGCACGGCTACGACACCAAGTACGCGATGCACGCGCTGCGCATCGGCGTGCAGGGGATCGAGGTCCTCCAGACCGGGCGGATCACGCTGCCGGTGCCCGAGCCGTGGCACGCGGTCCTGCGCGCGATCCGCGCGGGCGACGTCCCGCTGACCGACGTGCTCGCGCACCTCGACGCGACGACGGCGCGCCTGGAGACCCTCGCCCACACCGCCGACCTGCCGCCGGTGGGCGACGCCGCGGCGATCGACCGCTGCCTCGCCGACGCCTACCGGGCGGCCTGGGCGCCCGCCTGACGCGCGTGCGGGTGCTCGTCGCGCGGACGCTGCCTGCGGTCGGCCACGACCGGCTGTCGGCGCGCTTCGAGGTCCAGAGCGGTGGAACTCGTCTGGACCGCGAGTGGCTGCTCGAGCACGCGCCCGGCGCCACCGCGATCGTGGCCGACCCCACCGTCCGCGTCGACGCGGAGCTGCTGGACCGCGCCGGCGCTTCGCTGCGGGTCGTCGCCAACTTCGCCGTCGGCTACGACAACATCGACACCGACGCCGTGCGCGCACGGGGCCTGCGGGCCACCAACACGCCCGACGTGCTGACCAACGCCACCGCTGAGCTGGCGGTCGCGCTCATGCTCGCGGCCGGGCGCCGCGTGGTGGAGACCGACGGGATCCTGCGCCGCGGCGGATGGGCGGGCTGGGAGCCCGAGCAGTTCCTGGGCCAGGAGCTGGCGGGCGCGACCGTCGGCCTGGTGGGCTTCGGGCGCATCGGCCGGCGCGTGGCCGAGCTCCTGCGCGGCTTCGGGCCCGAGCTGGTCTTCGCCGCGGCGAACGCCCACGACGCGGCCGCCCGTGCCCACGGGGCGCGGCAGGTCCCGCTCGACCAGCTCCTGGAGACCGCGGACTACGCCAGCCTGCACGTCCCGCTCACGCCCGCGACGCACCACCTCGTCGACGCGGCCGCATTGGCGCGGATGAAGCCGGGCTCCGTGCTGGTGAACACCTGTCGCGGCGCCGTGGTGGACACCGCGGCACTGGTGCAGGCGCTGCGCAGCGGGCCGCTCGCGGCGGCCGGGCTGGACGTCTACGAGGACGAGCCGCGCGTCCCCGCCGAGCTCGCCGCGCTGCCCAACACCGTCCTGGTTCCGCACATCGGCTCGGCCACGCGCGCCACACGCGACGCCATGGCGCGCCTGTGCGCGGACAACGTCATCGCGGTGCTGGAGGGCCGCGAGCCGCCGACGCCGGTCGTCTGAGGCCAGGTACCGTTCCCGCCCATGGCGCCCGCCGCTCCCCGAGTCCATCGCAGCGAGCTGTGCGTGCCCGGCAGCAACCCGCGCATGCTCGAGAAGGCGCGGGGGGCGGGGGCCGACTACGTGATGCTCGACCTCGAGGACGCCGTCGCTCCGGACGACAAGCTCCAGGCGCGCAGCAACGTCGTGGCCGCGCTCCGGGAGGACTGGAACGGGGCCTCGACGTCGGTGCGCATCAACGGCCTGGACACGCACTGGTGCCATCGCGACCTGATCGACGTCGTCGAGGCCGCCGGCGACCGGCTGGACACGGTCGTGATCCCCAAGGTCTCCTGCGCCGCCGACGTGCACTTCGTGGCCACGCTGCTGACCCAGATCGAGGACGCCGCCGGCCACGAGCGCCGGATCGGCATCTCCGCCCTCATCGAGACCGCGGAGGGGATGCACCGCCTCGACGAGATCAGCGAGTCCTGCCCGCAGCGCCTGGAGGCGATGGTCTTCGGCTCGGGCGACTACGCCGCCTCGATCCAGAGCCACACCGACAAGATCGGGGGCGCGGAGGCCGACTACGCGGTCCTCACCGACGCGGGCGAGGACGGCGCGCGCGAGCGGCACTGGGGCGACCAGTGGCACTACCCGCTCTCGCGGATCGCCGTGGCCTGCCGGGCCAACGGCCTGCGCCCGATCGACGGCCCCTACGGCGACTTCAAGGACCCCGACGGCTGTCTGGCCGCCGCGCGCCGCGCGGCGGTCCTGGGCTTCGAGGGCAAGTGGGTCATCCATCCCAGCCAGATCGCGCTGGCGCACGAGGTCTTCACGCCCGGCGCGGAGCTGGTCGCCCGCGCCCGGCGGATCGTGGCCGCGATGCGGGAGGCCTCAGAGCACGGGAGCGGCGCGGTGTCGCTCGACGGCCGGCTCGTCGACGCCGCCTCGGTCAGGCAGGCCGAGCACCTGCTGGCCAAGGTGCAGCTCATCGAGGCGCGCCAGGGCGCGCCGCTGGTCGGCGCCGCGTAGTGCCGCCGGGCGCCCGCGCCGGCCCCGGCGCGCGTCAGCTTCAGACGGCCGCGTCGGATGCGTGCGTCTGCAGGATCTCCTCGCCCGCCTGACCGGTGCGCACGCGATAGGCGTCCTCCACGGGGAGGACGAACACCTTGCCGTCGCCCACCTCGCCGGTGCGCGCCTGCTGGAGGATCGTGTCCACGATCGTGCGCACGTCGCCGTCGGCCACCGCGCACTCGATCTTGATCTTCGGGCGCAGGTAGTTCGTCAGCTCCGCGCCGCGGTAGCGCTCGGTGATCCCCTTCTGGCGCCCGGAGCCCTTGACCTCGGTGACCGAGAGCGACGGGAATCCCAGCCGGAGCAGCTCGGCGCGGATCGGCTCGAACGCCTCGTGGCGGATGAAGGCAACGACCATCTTCACGTGGGCACCTCCGCATCGGATCGGCCTGTGCACTGGCCCGCGGGCACCGTATCCCACGCGCTGCGGTGCCGCAGACGAGATCTGTCGAACCGGCGCAACTTCCCGGCCGCTCGGGTTTCATAACCGCTCGACGAGCCGAATCCGGAAGCCGTCCAGCGGCACCGGAGCGGGGGACCCAGGGTGACCTTCGGGCCACAGGGGCGAATCGCCGCCACCAGGCGGTGTAGCGCGGTCTTTGCGCGCGAGCCCGACAGCTAACCCCGTAGGCCCAACAAAGACCCCGCCGCCCGAGGAGTCACCCGTGTTCGAATCCCACCTCGCCCCAGCCTCGGGGCTCGCCTCCCCCCATCGCGACCTGTCCTGCGTCGAGCTCTGGGAGACATCCCTGGAGCGCTCGCGCCGGCGCCGCCGGCTGGCCGCCACGCACCGCAGGTCCGCGCCGCGGCGGAAGGGAACGGCCGCGGCGATGAGCGCGGCGCTGTTCGTCTCGCCGATCCTGCCGATGACCGCGGCGGGCGCCCGCGGCGGGGAGGGCGAGGCCGCGTCCGCTCCGCCCTCCGACGGGCACGGCGTCGGCGGCACGATCGCGCGCTTCGGCGACGTGGGGCCGGCGGTCGCCGCGCTGCAGCGCGAGCTCGGGGTGGACGACGACGCCATCTTCGGCCCGATCACGCGCCAGGCGGTGCGCTACTTCCAGGCGCGCCACGACCTGCCGCGCACGGGCGCGGTGGACGCCCGCACCTGGCAGGCGCTGTTCGCCGCCTCCGTCTCCTTCGTGCCGCAGGGCTCGGCGGCGGCAAAGCGGGTCCTCGAGCAGGCGCCCGAGCGCCCGAGGGCGCCCCGGATCCGGGCGAAGGCCGCCTCCGTCGCCGACTCCGGCGGCACCCCTGCGGTCGTCCGCCAGCGGCGCGGCGCCGGGAGCCATCCCCGCACCGTGCGGGTCAACGACACCGCGCCGCCGGCTCCCGCCGCGCCGGAGCCCGCCCCGCCCGCCGCTCCCGCGGCCCCCGCCGGGGAGTGCGGCGGCCCGATCGCCATGCCGGTGTCGGGCACGCGCACGAGCGGCTTCGGCGACGGGCGCAACCACGCCGGCGTGGACATCGCCGCGCCGTCGGGCACTCCCGTCCGCGCGGTGGGCTGCGGGATCGTGACCGAGGCCGGCGTGCAGGGCGGCTACGGGAACATCGTCTGCATCCAGCACAGCGCGACGTTCTCCACGTGCTACGCGCACCTGTCGCGGATCGGCACGCGCCGGGGCGCGTACGTGAAGGTGGGCGAGGTCATCGGCGCGGTCGGCAGCACCGGCCGATCCACCGGTCCGCACCTGCACTTCGAGACCCGCGTCAACGGGCGCGCCCAGGATCCCACCCCGTACCTGTCGGGCTCGGCCGCCATCCCCGGGGGCCAGGCGGTCGCCCGCCCGGCGCGCTCCACGTCGCGGAGCGCCGCGCCGACGCGGGCGCGCGTCGTGCAGCGCAGCGCCGCCCGGACGCCGGCCCGCGCCGCCGTGGCGCCTGCGGCCCGCGCCGTGCCCGCCGCCGCCGCGGCGCCGGCGCCCGCGGCGCCGCAGGCAGCGCCGGTCGAGGCGCAGGCCGCGCCGCCGGCCATCGAGGCCGCCCCGGCCCCGCAGCCCGCCGTGGCGCAACCGCCCGCCCCGGCTCCGGCCGCGGCGCCCGCTCCGCAGGCGGCGCCCGCCGCGCCCGCGGCTCCGGCGGCGCCGGCCCCCGAGCAGGCCGCGCCCGCGACGCCCGCGCCCGAGCCCGCCGCCCCGCAGGCGCCCGCGCCCGCGGCGCAGACGCCAGAGCCGCCCGTGGACCCCGCGCCTGCCCCGCCCGAAGCACCGGCGGACGCTGCCCCGGCGCCGGTCGAGGCCGTGGTCACGGTTGCGACGCAGGTCGTCGAGGCCGTCGTCGAGCCGGCCGGCTGACGGCGGGCCGGTGGTGGTCAGGGTTTTCGCCCACAGGGGGCGAAAACCCGTACCACCCCGCCGCCCGCGAGCGGCGGCGCGCCGGCTAGGCCAGGCTCGGCGCGCCCTCCGGCAGCGCGGCGAGCGCCGCGTCGCGGTCGGCCTCGGAGAACTCGGGGTCGACCAGCTCGCCGGCCAGGTAGGCGTCGTAGGCACCCAGGTCGAAGTGGCCATGGCCGCACAGACCGAAGAGGATCACTCGCTCCTCGCCCGCCTCGCGCGCGGCGTCGGCCTCCTCGACGACGGCGCGGATCGCGTGCGCCGGCTCGGGCGCCGGGATGATCCCCTCGCTGCGCGCGAAGCGCAGCGCGGCGTCGAAGGTCTCGTTCTGGTGGTAGGCGCGCGCCTCGATCAGCCCCGCCTTCAGCAGCGCGCAGACCATCGGCGCGTCGCCGTGGTAGCGCAGACCGCCCGCGTGCACCGGCGGGGGCACGAAGTCGTGCCCGAGCGTGAACATCGGCATCAGCGGCGTCAGGCCGGCGGTGTCCCCGTAGTCGTAGGCGTACACGCCGCGGGTGAGCGTCGGGCAGGCGGCGGGCTCGGCGGCGACGAACCGCGGGCCGGATCCGCCGGCGCGCAGCTTGCGCCGCAGCCAGGGGAACGTCAGCCCGCCGAAGTTCGACCCGCCGCCGACGCAACCGACGACGACGTCGGGCTCCTCCCCGGCCATCTCCATCTGCGCGATCGTCTCCTGCCCGATCACCGTCTGATGCAGCAGGACGTGGTTGAGCACGCTGCCCAGCGCGTAGTTGCTCTCGGGATCCTGGGCGGCGACCTCGACCGCCTCGGAGATCGCGATGCCCAGCGAGCCGGTCGGGTGCTCGGCGTTCGCGCGCCCGGACTGCGTCCGGGGCGAGGGCGAGCGGTGCACCGTCGCGCCCCAGGTCTGCATCATCGAGCGCCGGTAGGGCTTCTGGTCGTAGCTGGAGCCGACCATGAACACCTCGCATTCGAGGTCGAACAGCGAGCACGCGAAGGCCAGCGCCGAGCCCCACTGGCCCGCGCCGGTCTCGGTGGTGAGCCGGCGCACGCCCGCCTGTGCGTTGGCGTAGGCCTGCGCGACCGCCGTGTTGGGCTTGTGCGAGCCGGCGGGCGAGACTCCCTCGTACTTGTAGTAGATGTGCGCGGGAGTCCCGAGCGCCTGCTCCAGCCGGCGGGCGCGGTACAGCGGGCTGGGGCGCCACAGGCGGTAGATCTCGCGCACCGGCTCGGGGATCTCCACCTCGGACTCGCCGGAGACCTCTTGGAGGATGAGCGCCTCTGGGAAGATCGGCGTCAGGTCCGGCGGCCCGGCGGGCTGCAGCGTCTGCGGGTTCAGCGGCGGGAGCGGGTCGCCGGGCAGGTCGGGCAGGAGGTTGACCCAGTGGGTCGGGATCGCGTCCTCGCCCAGGAGGAACTTCGTCGTCTCGGCCATGGCCGCAGCCTAGCCGCGGCGTTCAGTTCACGGAGGGGTCGACCGGCATCCGCGCCACGAGCGCGAAGTGGCCGCCCTTGCGGGCCAGCACGCGGCGCCAGAGCTCGTCGGCGTCGGGGTCGAAGATGTCGTCGATGCCCGCGGGGGCGACGAACCAGTCGTCGCGCTCGACCTCCGAGTCGAGCTGGCCGGGCCCCCAGCCGGCGTAGCCGGCGAAGACACGGGCGCGGCGGGTGGTCTGCTCGAGCTCCGAGATGTCGTCGCGGTCGCCGACCAGGCCCACCGGCCCGACCACCGGCAGCCCGGCGTGCTCGGGATCCTCGAACTCCGCGAGCACGAGCAGCGCCGCGGGGGAGACGGGACCGCCGAGCCCGATGACCGCGTCGTCGCCGGCGACCGCCTCGAGCTGCGGGGCCGCGTCGGCGATCGCCAGGTCGGCCGGGCGGTTGAGCACGAGGCCCAGCGCGCCGTCCTCGGTGTGCTCGCAGATGAGCACGACCGTGCGCGCGAAGTTCGGGTCGGGCAGGGTCGCCCCGGCGATGAGCAGTTGGCCGCGCAGCGAGTCCACGCCTCAACTTGTACCCGTTCGCGCCCGCGGGGACGACCGGCGCGCGCGCGTTGGCGCCTACATGGTTGATCTAGCCGGCGCTGACGACCGGGCTGACGTTGCCGGCGCGGTCGGTCGACGTGACGTCGTAGGTGACGGACCCGAGCCCGAGCAGCGGGCCCTGGACGTCGACGTTGTAGGACGTGCCCGAGGCGATCGTCGTCGTGAACACCGCGCCGACGTTCCCGCCCGAGGTCTTCACGGCGCGGACCGTGGCGCCGCACTCCGAGCTGCCGCTGATGTGCGGATCGAGCCCGAGGAGGCCGCCGCTGTAGGCGGCGGTCAGCGCGGGCACGACCGTGTCCCTGATGACGACGTTCGTCGGACCGAGCGTCGCCGACAGGTTGCCGGCGAGGTCCTTCGTGCGGGCGGTGAGCGTGACCGTGCCGTCGAGCAGCGTGCCGAGGTTCAGCGTCGCCGTGACGGCCGTGCCGGTGGCGGCGACCGTGGCCGTCACCGGCGTCGAGCCCGGCGTCGTGGCCGAGAAGACGACGGTCTGGCCGGTCTCCGGGGCGGCGATCGTCGTGCTGACCCCGACGGCCGCGGCGCCCGCGCTGTTGACGTAGCGCGTGCCCGCCGCCACGCTGCAGCTCGCCGGCGTCCACACCGGGCCGCCGCTCGTCACCGAGACCGCCGTCGGCGCCGGCGGGGCGACGCTGTCGGCGGTCACCGACGCGCTCTCGGCGCTGTTGGCGCTCTCGACCTGGGCGCCACCGGCGCCGGTGATGACCGACCGCACGGTGTACAGGTACGTCGTCGCGTTGACGGCGGTCAGGTCGGCGTACGTGAGTGCTGCCACCGGCGTGGCCCCGTTCAGGGGGGACGCGAAGTTGTAGGAGCCGGCGGCCGTGCGGCGGTAGACGTTGTAGCCGGCCACCCCGGACACGCTCGACCAGCCGACGTCGACGCGGGCCGCGGCCGCGGCGGTCGCGGTCACGCCGGAGGGCGCGGCGGGACGGCTGATCGCGGCGGCGCTGCGCTCGTTGCTGTTCGCCGACTCCAGGGCCGGCGAGCCGACGACGGCCCGGACGACGTAGTGGTAGGTCGCGGCCGGCGAGAGGCCGGAGCCGGGGTCGGTGTAGGTCGTGCCCGTGAGGGGCGTCGCGCCGTTCAGCGGCGAGGCGAAGTCGTAGGAGCCGGCGGCCGTGCGGCGGTAGACGTTGTAGCCCGTCGCCCCGGAGGCGGCCCCCCAGCTCAGCTGCATGTCGCCGGTCGTCTGCCCCGCGGTCGGGTTCTGCGGGGTCAGCGGGCTGAGCACCGGTGCCGCGGTCACGACGTTCACGGTCGCGCTCTTGGCGCCCTCGGTGCCGATGAAGCTGTCGAGCACGGGCGTCACCGCGTACTGCCAGGCGCCGTAGGGGACGTTCGCCTCCACGCACTGCAGCGTCGCGCCTGCGCCGGAGATCGTCGTGGCGCAGCCCGCACCGGGCGTGATCGGGGTGGAGCTGCCGTTCGCGTAGCGCCGGATCGTGTAGCCGCCGCCGGCGTAGGAGCCCAGCGCGCTGCCCAGGAAGCTGCTCTGCGCCCAGCTGACCGTGACGCTCTGGCCCGACACCGAGCCGGAGGGCTGGGTGCCGGCGGGCATCGTGGCCGTGGGCGCCACCCCGGCGCCCGACCCGCTGCTCGTCCAGTAGGCGCCCGCCGGAGCGGCGGGCGCCAGCAGCGCGCTCGCGCACGCGCCGAGGAGGAGAAGCTGGAAGCGCCGCGTCACGGGGCAGTGGTCCTTCGGCTGGACACGACACGGGGGGCGACGCATGTCGCCCCCCGGATGCCGCACGGTCCTTCAGCCGGTGGTGACTAGGCGATCTCGTAGTGCAGGTTGACGGTGGCGCCCTTGCAGGCGTCCTGGTTGGAGGGCTTGTTGTTGAACTTGATCGTGGCGCCCGTCCACGCGCCCTGGTCGTCGCCGACCGGGACCTCGGCGTTGACGGTCATCACGGCGTTGGCGAGCGTGTAGTCCGACGCGTCGCAGGTGCCCGCGGGGGCGCCGCCGGCCTTGACGACCGAGGCGATCGAGGCGGTGACGGTGTTCACGCGGATCGGGCCCGAGTTGTCGTTGTCGAAGTCGCCGCTGATGACCTGGGCGGTGTCCCCCGGGTACATGTCGGCGAGGACGGTGTTCTGGTCGACGACCAGCGCCTCGGTGGTGCCCGTGGGCGCGGTGCCGTCACCCTCGCCGCCCGCGGTCCAGTAGGCAAAGGCGCCGATAGCGATGATGAGCACCAGGGCGAACGTGGCCCCGATGGTGCGCTTGCGGTGCGACTTGAACATTAGACCCCTGCCTTAGCTTGGAAGAGAATTCACGAAGAGTGGCTCGCTGCCCGTATCGGCAGCGGGGGCACACGACGTGAGGGGTCTGATGTCTCAGGGGTGCTACGGGAGCGATGATGGCGCGTCGGCGTGCGCGCGGCCGCCGGCGCGACGCCTCAGATCGGGATCCCCCACAGCGGGAACCAGCGCTCGAGCTCGGCCTCGATGGGCAGCTCGTCGCCGATGATCGCCTTGATCTGCAGCTCGCGCTCGCCGTCGCGCTCCTGCTTGCCGGCGGGCACGAACGGATACCACGTGCCGCGCTTGTAGTTGTAGATGAAGTAGATCGGCCGGCCCTTGGAGTCGGTGAACGGGAAGACGGCCGCCAGCACGCGGTCGCCGTAGCCCCCGACCGCCAGCGCCTCGCCCACCGCGTTGACGCCGACGACGAGGTCCTCGATGTCGTCGTCGTGCAGGATCATCCAGCGGTAGTCGTAGGCGTCCTCCGCCGACGTGACCGTGGTGCCGGTGTCCTCGCCGGTCCCGCGCAGGACCTCCTCCATCTCGGTCACGATCGACTCGAAGTCCGACGTGGCCAGCGGCTGGAAGACGATCGCCGCGACGCCCTTGGGCTTGATGTTGTGCCCGGTGTCGAGCGTGACGTACGCCGTGGACAGCGCGAACAGCCGGTCCGGCGCGGGGCCCTTGAGCTTCTTGCGACCGCCCAGCAGCGCGTCGAAGAAGCCCACCGCCGGTGCTCCTAGCGCCCGAGCGCGCTGCTCTGGAGCTGGCTCTCGATCCGGGCCAGCGCCGCGATGCGCTTCTCCATCGGCGGGTGGGTCTGGAACAGGCCGAGCACCGCGCTCTTGGCGCCCGCGGGCACGATGAAGAACGCCTGCAGCTCCTGGGACGCGCGCAGGTCCTTCTGCGGCAGCTGGGCGATCCCGGAGCTCAGCTTCTGCAGCGCGGAGGCCAGCGCGCTGGGGCGGCCGGTCATCAGCGCCGCGCCGCGGTCGGCGGCGAACTCGCGGTAGCGCGACAGAGCCATCATGAGGAAGAACGAGAGCACGTAGACGACGAGCGAGACGAGGATCAGGACGAGGATGCCGGGGCTGTCGTCGTCGTCTCCGCCGCCGCCGAAGAAGAAGCCGAACTGGAGGATCAGCGCCGCCACCGAGGCGAAGAACGACGCGATGGTCATGATCATCACGTCGCGGTTGCGCACGTGGGCGAGCTCGTGGGCCATGACGCCCTCGAGCTCGGCGGGGCTCAGGATGTTCATGATCCCCGTCGTCGCGCACACCGTCGCGGTCTTCTGCGAGCGCCCGATGGCGAAGGCGTTGGGCATGTCGGTCTGGGCGACGGCGACCTTCGGCTTGGGCACGTCGGCCGTGAGGCACAGCCGCTCGATCATCGCGTGCAGCTCGGGCGCCTCCTGGGGGGTGACCTCGCGGGCGCCCATCGCGCGCAGGGCGAGCTTGTCCGAGCCGAAGAACTGCGTCACGAACAGGAAGCCGAGGAGCACGACGATCAGGACGGGCGGCAGGCCGGAGGCGAACAGCGCGCCGATCAGCGCGGCGTAGACCAGCCCGAGCAGGAAGATCGTCAGCAGCATGCGCGTCTGGAGGCCGGAATCGCGGCCGAAGGAGGTCTTGGTGGTCGCCATCGCTCCATCATTCTCGCAAACCTGCTGCACGGGCCCCTGCAGTGGATCCCACAGCCCGGTCCTAGACTGCCCGGCGCCATGCGCGCCCGTGTCCTCATCGCGGCCGTGGCCCTCCCGCTGGTGCTGTGGGCTGTCCTGCCACTCGTGTCGGGCGCCGCGCCGTCGCAGTCCAAGCTCAACCAGCTCGAGCGCAAGATCGCCGACGCCCGGGCGAAGATCGGCCGCAAGAAGGGCGCCGAGCGCACGCTGACGTCCGAGATCGCCGGGTACTCGACACGCATCGGGCGCCTGCAGGGGAAGATCGGGACGCTGTCGGGCCGGCAGCAGCGCATCGAGGTCGACCTCAACGCCAAGCGCGCCGAGCTGGAGCGGCTGCGCTCCGAGCTGCGCTCCGAGCGCGCGCGGCTCGTGCGGCTGCGGGCGCGCCTGGACGAGACGCGCACCAAGCTGCGCGAGCGGGTCGTGGAGATCTACAAGGCCGACGAGCCCGACGTCGTGACCGTCATCCTGAACTCCGACGGCTTCGCCGACCTGCTCGAGCGCGGCGAGTTCATCCAGCGCATCTCCGACCAGGACCGCGAGATCGTCACGATCGTGCGCCGCGCCAAGACCGACGCCACGAAGACCGAGGCGCGCCTGGACGCGCTCGAGCGCCGCCAGCAGCGCGTCACGTCGATCATCCAGGAGCGCCGCGACCAGGTGGCCGGCGTGAAGATGGAGCTCATCGGCACCCGCGTCGGCTACGCGCGCACGAAGGCGGGCAAGGCCGCGGCCCTGCGCAAGGTGCGCGACGACCGCTCCCACCTCGAGGATCACGTCGAGGAGCTGGAGGCCGCGTCGCAGAAGATCCAGGGCCAGCTCTCCGGCCCGTCCGCAGGGCCGATCAAGCGCGGCACCGGGCGCTTCATCTTCCCGGTCAACGGGCCCATCACCGGCGCCTTCGGCGAGCAGCGCCCCGGCCACCTCCACGCGGGCATCGACATCGCGGCCGCCGACGGTACGCCGATCCGCGCGGCGGACAGCGGGACGGTGCGGCTGATGCAGGGCACCGGCGCATCGGGCGGCTACGGCAACTACACCTGCATCCAGCACACCGGGTCCCTGGCCTCCTGCTACGCCCACCAGTCACGCTTCGGGACCAGCGTGGGCGCCAACGTGAGCCAGGGCCAGGTCATCGGCTACGTCGGCAACACCGGCCACTCCTTCGGCGCGCACCTGCACTTCGAGGCGCGGGTCAACGGCGTGCCGGTCAGCCCGTTCAACTACCTCTAGGACTAGCCTCCGCGGGCGATGCAGCCCGAGATCGACCTGCTCGGCCTCCCCCTGAAGACCTTCGGGATCTGCTTCGGCATCGCGTTCCTGGTCGCCGGCGCGGTGGTCGGGCGGCGGCTGGTGGAGCTCGGGCGCCCGGCCGACTGGGCCTACGAGATCGCCTTCGCGGCGCTCGCCGGCGGCCTGATCGGCGCCCGCGGCTACTGGCTGGCCCAGCACACCGACGAGCTCTCCGGCGACGTGCTCGGCAGCCTGTTCGGCGGCGGCGGGCTCGTCTGGTACGGCGGCCTGCTCGGGGGCGCCGCCGGGGTCCTGCTCTGGGCCTGGCGCAAGGGCATGCTCAACCTCACGCTGCTCGACGTGTGCGCGCCGGCGCTGGCCATCGGCTACGCGATCGGGCGCGTCGGCTGCCAGGTCTCGGGCGACGGCGACTACGGGGTGGCCAGCGACCTGCCCTGGGCGATGGCCTTCCCCGACGGCGTCGTGCCGACGACCGAGGAGGTCCATCCGACGCCGATCTACGAGGCGCTCGCGATGGGCCTGGCCGCGTGGGGCCTGTGGCGCGCCCGCGACGCGCTGCGCCCCGGGATCCTGTTCGCCTGCTACCTGGTGCTGGCGGGGACCGAGCGCTTCCTGGTGGAGTTCGTGCGCCGCAACGACGAGGTGCTCGCGGGACTGACCGCCGCCCAGCTGCAGAGCCTGGGCATGGCCGTGGCGGGCGGGGTCTGGCTCGTGCTGGCCTCCCGGCGCGGGGGGCTGCGGACGGCGGGAAGCCCGCCGCCGCCGGCCGCCCGGTCGGCGCCCGCGTAGTCGCGCTCAGCGCGGCGCGCCGAGCGCCTCCAGCGCGGAGCGCGCGCGCCCGCCGCCGGCGCGCGATCCCGGGCGGACCAGGGCGGCGACGCCGTAGAGCGCGACCGCCGTCAGGGCGACCGACGCGCCCGCTGCGACGTCGAGCTCGGCGCTGGCCAGCAGGCCGATGGCGCCGGCGCCCGCGCCCAGCGCCGCGGCGATCTTCAGCTGCGCTGCAACGCTGGAGCCCAGGCGCATCGCGGCGGCCGCCGGGGCGACCAGCAGGGCGAAGACGAGCAGGTTGCCCAGTCCCTGCACGGCGGCCACGACGGCGACGCCCAGCAGCGCCAGCAGCCCGAGCTCGACGCGGGCCGAACGGGTCCCGAGCGAGCGTGCGGCGACGGGATCGAGCACCGCGACGCACAGCCCGCGGTGCCCCGCCGCGAGCGCGGCGGCGACCACCCCGGCCAGGCCCGCCGCGAGGACGAGGTCGGTGGTCGTGGCGCCCAGCAGGTCGCCGAACAGCAGGTCGGAGATGCGGGCGGGCGCGTCGGGCGTGAGCGCGAGGACGGCGCCGAGCCCGAACGTCGTCGTGACCGTGACGCCGATCGCCACCTCCGCGCCGACCCGGCGATCGCGGGCGGCGAGCGTGATGAGCGCCGCGGCCGCCAGGACCCCGCCGGCCGCGCCGAGGACCAGCGGCACGCCGGCCAGCGCCGCGAGGACGAGGCCGGGCAGCATCGCGTGGGCCAGCGCCTCGGCGGCGTACGCCTGGCGCAGGTGCAGGACCCAGACGCCCAGCGGCCCGCACGCCGCGCCGACGACGACGACCTCCAGCAGCGCGCGCTGCAGCAGGCCGGAGTGCAGGATCTCGGTCACTGGTCGTGGTCGTGGCCGTGGTGGTGGTGCTGGACGGCGACCGCGCGCCGGCCGCCCTCGAGCACGACGATCTCCGCGCCGTAGGTCTCCTCCAGGACGGCGGTCGTCAGCGCCTCCTGGGGCGGGCCGTAGGCCACCTGCCGGCCGCGCAGGCACAGGACCCGGTCCCACCGGCGGGCCTGCTCGATGTCGTGGGTGGCGATCAGCAGCGTGCGCCCCTCGGCGCGCAGCTCGTCGAGGATCCGCAGCAGCGCGTCCTCGCTGGCGCGGTCCACGCCGGCGAACGGCTCGTCGAGCAGGAGGACGCGCGCGTCCTGCACGAGCGCGCGCGCGATGAGCACGCGCTGGCGCTGGCCGCCCGACAGCGCGCCGAAGCGCGACCGGGCGCCCTCGGCGAGCCCGACGCGCTCCAGCGCCCGCAGCGCGGACTCGCGGTCGGCGCCGCTGACCCGCCGGTACCACGGCGTGCGCGCGTAGGCGCCCATGAGCGCGACGTCCAGCGCGCGGACCGGGAAGTCCAGCCGCGTGCGCTCGGTCTGCGGGACGTAGGCCAGGGTGCCGTGCACCGCGCAGCGCCCGGCGACGACCGGCAGCTCGCCCAGCAGCGCTCGAAACAGCGTCGTCTTGCCGCCGCCGTTGGGCCCGAGGACCGCGACGCCCTGGCCGGCGAGCGCGGAGAACGAGACGTCGCTCAGCGCCGGCTCGCCCGTGCCGTAGGCGGCGGACAGGTCCTTCGCCGTGACGGCGGCGCCGGCGGTCATGCGGGCACCGCCGCGCGCCGGTCGGTCAGCGCGGCGCTGCCCGCCGCGAGCGCGAACACGGCGCCGGCGCACACGGCCACGGCCGGGCCGGGGGGCAGGTCGAGGTGGTAGGCGAGCAGCAGGCCCCCGACGCCCTCCAGCGCCGCCAGGCCGACCGACAGCGCCAGCAGGGTGCGCAGCGACTCGGTGAGCAGCCGCGCCGCCGCGGCCGGGGCGACGAGCAGCGTCGTGACCAGCAGCGCGCCCACCGCCGGAAGCGCCGCGACGACGCTCGCCGCCAGCAGCGCGAGCAGCAGCGCGTCGCCGCGGGCGGCGCGGACGCCGAGCGCCGGCGCCCCTGCGGGGTCGAAGCCGGTGGCCAGCCAGGTGCGGGCCAGCGCGCCCGTTGCGATCGCGGCGGCGACCGCCGCCGCGCCGGCCAGCCACAGGTCCGTGTCGCTCAACCCGAGCAGCGTCCCGAACAGCAGCCGATCCACGCCGGCTCCGGAGGGGTACACGTCGCTGGCCAGGATCGAGCCCAGCGCGAGGGCACCGGCCAGCATGAGGCCGGTCGCGGCGTCCGGCCCGATCGCGCGGTCGCGACCCAGGCGGGCGAGGAGCGCCGCGAAGCCCAGCCCGGCGCCCAGGGCGGCGAGCTGCGACGCGATGCCCCACGGGCCCGCGACGACCAGCCCTGGGAACGTCGCGCTGCCCACGGCGTGGGTGAAGAAGGCCAGGCGCCGCAGGACGATCCACACGCCGAGCAGCCCGCCCGCCACGGCGAGGAGGACGATCGCCAGGAGCGCGCGCTGCATGAACTCGGCCGCCAGGGGATCCGTCAGCCAGCTCACGGGTCCCACACACTATCGAAACTCGTTCTCAATACCGGTATGAGCGCCAACGCGCCAACTTGCTCAAGGAAGCAGCGGCTGCGGCCGATGGGCCAGAACGGGTCGTCCTCCCATGCCCTCTTCTCGCCGTCCCCAGCGCTCGGTCGCCGCCGGCGTCGCCGCGAGCGGCTTCCTCGTCGCGGCCGTGATCGGAGCCTTCCTCGTCGTGGGCGGCCTCGTCACCTACGGCGTCTGGCCCACGGACCCGGCCGGCGAAGGGGGTCCCGCCATCACCCTCGGGGGCGCTGCGCCCCCGCTCGTCCTGCCCTCGCCCCCAGCGCCCGCGCCATCGGAGCCGGCTGCCGCTGCCGGCGTCGAAGCGTCCCCCGCCGTGGCGAGGGTCGTGCCGGCACGCAGGGGTCCCACCTCCGCGCTGACCACCCGGCGCCCGGCGCTGCAGGTGAGCCCGCGTCCCCCCGAGAGCGGAGGGAACCGGCCGGGCGGCGACGTCGCCGCCGACACCGAGGCGCCTCCCGCCGCCGGCGGGCTGGCGCCCGTCGTGGACGCCGCCGAGAGCCTGACCGCCGGGACCGCGCGCCGGCTGCGCTCCGCGAGCGTCGCGGTGGAGGCGATGACCGCGCCGCTCAGCCCCGAGGTCGCCCGGATCGCCGGCGACACGGTG
This sequence comes from uncultured Solirubrobacterales bacterium, assembly GCA_963825515.1. Taxonomy (GTDB): domain Bacteria; phylum Actinomycetota; class Thermoleophilia; order Solirubrobacterales; family Solirubrobacteraceae; genus CADCVQ01. Next base: position 40,568 of record CAWGTI010000002.1, read on the forward strand.
GACTGCCTGGCCGACGTGGTGGAGGGCGCCGGCGCCGCGCTGGCCCAGGGCCTGCGCGGCGTGCGCAACCTCGCGCCGCCGCCCGCCGGTGGATTCCCGGGCGCGCGGCCGAGCCCCGACGAGCCGCCCTGCCGCCTGGCGCCGCGGGTGCCCGGCGCCACGGACGGGACCGCCGCCGGCGCGGCCGCGGAGGCCGCCGTGCCGGGCGGCTAAGCCCAGGGCGCGCCGGCCAGGCCCGCGCGCTCCACAAGGAACGCCACCGACACCGCCTGCAGCTCGGGATCGTGCTGGACGGAGCGGTGATGGCCGCCGGGCACGCGGATCAGCCGGCTTCCGGGCGCGGCGGCGTGTAGCCGGGCGGAGTGCTCGACGGGCACCTGCTCGTCGCCCTCGGCGTGCAGGAGCAGCAGTCCCGGTCCCAGCGCCCGTGCCGCGGCGTCGAGGTCGATCGTGGCGAGCAGGTCGTCGAGGCCCGGACGGTCGGCGCGGAAGCCCAGCTCCTCGCGGCGCAGCGCGCGCCGCAGGCCGTCCGCGCCGGCCGGGCAGACGGCCACGACGCCGCAGGCCCCCAGCCGCCGCGCGACCGCCAGCGCCATGAAGCCCCCCATCGACGAGCCGCGCAGCAGGAGCGGCGCCGGCCGCAGCAGCGCCGCCATCGCCTCCACGTCGCGCAGCGCGCCGACGCCGAGCTCGCCGGCGCTCTCGCCGTGGCCGCGCTGGTCGTAGGCCACCGCGGCCAGCCCCGCCGCGCGGCAGCGGCGCGCGAAGTCGAAATGGCTCTCCTTCGTCGAGCCCGCGCCGTGCAGGATCACCACCCCGCCGCGCGGCGTCCCGTCGGGCGCGAAGAGCGCGTAGGCGAGGCCGTCGTGCGTCTCCAGCCGCGCGGGCGCGGCGACGTCGGCGTCCCGGTGGCGCGGCATCGCAGGGCATAGTCTCCGATCCGCATGGCCACCACCGAGCAGCAGCTCTCGCACGCCTATCCGCTGGGCAGCCGCCTGGACGAGCGCGGGCGCCTGCAGCTCGGCGGCTGCGACGCGCTGGACCTCGCCCGCGAGTTCGGCACGCCGGCCTACATCGTGGTCGAGGACGACCTGCGCGCGCGGGCGCGCGCCTTCGTCGACGCGTTCCGCGCGCGCACCGCCGACTTCGACGTGCTCTTCGCCTCCAAGGCGTTTCCCTGCACGGCCGTCTACCGCGTCCTGGCCGAGGAGGGCATCGGCGTGGACGTCGCCTCCGGCGGCGAGCTCGCGCTGGCGCTGCGCGGCGGCTTCGACCCCGCCCGGATCCACCTGCACGGCAACGCGAAGTCCGCCGAGGAGCTGATCGCCGCGCTGGATGCCGGCGTCGGCCACATCGTCGTCGACAACCTCGACGAGATCGACCGCCTGGAGCGCCTCCTGCCCGCCGGCCGCCGGCAGGCGGTCCTGCTGCGCGTCGCGCCCGGCGTGCGCGGCGAGACGCACGCGGCGATCTCGACCGGCCAGGCCGACACGAAGTTCGGCTTCTCCATGGCCGATGCCCCCGCGGCGATCGACCGCCTCCAGGCCACGGCGGGGCTGGACCTCGTCGGCCTGCACCTGCACATCGGCTCCCAGATCCTCGAGCTCGACCCGTTCCGGCGCGCCATCGAGGCGATCGCGCCGCTGGGCGACTTCGGCGTCTACAACCTCGGCGGCGGCCTGGGAGCCGCCTACACGGCCGACCAGCGGTCGCCCTCGATCGAGGACTACGTGGCGGCGAAGGTCGACACGGTGCAGCGCGTGCTGGGGCCCGGCAAGCGCATCGTCGACGAGCCGGGGCGGGCGCTGGTGGCCAACTCCACGGTGACGCTGTACACGGTGCAGAGCGTCAAGCGCAACGTCTCGACGTGGGTGGCGGTGGACGGCGGGATGTCCGACAACCTGCGCCCGATGCTCTACGGCGCGGTCTACGACGCCGACGTCGCCGACCGCTTCGGCGGCGAGGACGCGGTGCGGCTGACCGGCAAGCACTGCGAGTCCGGCGACGTGATCGTGCGCGAGGCGCGGCTCGCCGACCCGCGGGTCGGCGACGTGGTCGTCACGCCGGCGACCGGCGCCTACGGCCACGCGCTGGCCAACAACTACAACGGGGTCCCGCGCCCGCCGGTGGTCTTCGTCTCCGGCGGCGAGGCGCGCGCCGTCGTGCGCCGCGAGACCTACGCCGACCTCTTCGCCCGCGACGTTGGCTGAGCCCTTCCGCATCGGCCTGCTCGGCCACGGGACCGTGGGCGGTGCGTTCGCCGACCTGCTGGCCGACCGGGCCCCGCACATCGAGGCGATCACCGGGCTGCGACCCGAGGTGACCGGCGTGCTCACGCGCAGCCGCGGGGACTTCGACGAGATCGTCGCGGGCTCCGACCTCGTGGTCGAGCTGATGGGCGGGCTGGACCCCGCGCGCGACTACGTCCTGCGCGCGATGGCGGCCGGCCGCCACGTCGTCACCGCCAACAAGCAGCTGCTCAGCCAGCACGGCGAGGAGCTGTGGGCCGCCGCACGCGAGCACGGGGTGCAGCTGCGCTTCGAGGCCTCGGTGGCCGGGGTGGTGCCGGTCATCCGGGTCCTGCAGGAGTCGCTGGCCGGCGCCCACGTCGACCGCCTGCACGGGATCGTCAACGGGACGACGAACTACATCCTCACCGAGATGGCGCGCACCGGCTGCGCCTACGCCGACGCGCTGGCCGGCGCGCAGCGCCTGGGCTACGCCGAGGCCGACCCCAGCGAGGACGTCAACGGCAAGGACGCCGCGGCGAAGATGGCGATCCTCGCCCGGCTGGCCTTCGACACGCCGGTGCACCTCGACCAGGTGGTCTACGAGGGCATCGAGCACATCACCGCCGACGACATGGAGTACGCGCGCGAGCTCGGGCTCGGCCTCAAGCTGCTGGGCACCGCGGAGCGCATCGACGGGCGGCTGTCGGTCCGCGTGCATCCCGCCTTCCTGTACCGCAACCACCCCCTGGCCAGCGTGGAGGGTCCGTTCAACGCGGTCACCGTGGAGTCCCAGGCGATCACCGAGATCACGATGTCCGGCCCCGGCGCGGGCGGCCCGCAGACCGCCAGCGCCGTGCTGGGCGACGTCATCAGCGCGATGATCCCGCCCGCCTCCACCCCCGAGACCACCCAGGCGCTGGAGGTCGTCACCGACGTGGTCTCCGCGTTCTACCTGCACCTCGAGGTCGCCGACCGGCCCGGCGTGCTCGCGCAGGTGGCGCAGATCCTGGGGCTGCAGGGCGCGTCGATCAAGTCGGTCCTGCAGAAGGGGCTGGGCGCGAAGGCGCGGCTGGTCATGGTCGTGCACCCGATCCTCGAGTCGCGCTTCTTCGCGGCGGTCGAGCTGATCGCCGGGCTGGACTTCCTGCGCTCGCGCCCCCGCGCGATCCGCGTCATCGAGGAGGAGTTCGTGTAGCGTCGGTCCTGGCGCGATGGGACTGCTCGGCGACCTCTTCGGCGGCGCGCGGATCAAGGATCCGGTATCCGGCAACGCTCAGGTCGTCTCCACCACCGGCTACCAGGGCGACGCGATCTACCAGAGCTGTCGCATGCAGCTGGTGGTCTCGGCGGAGGGCGTGCCGCCGACCGCCGTGGAGCACAGCGGCCTCGTGCACAACAGCAAGTGGCCGGTGCCGGGCATGACGCTGCCGGTCGTCGTGGACCGCCGCGATCCCCAGCGCCTGAAGATCGACTGGGACGCGGTCGAGGACTCCGGCGACCGCGCCGCCCGCACGGCCGAGGCTATGGCGGCGGCGATGCGCGGCGAACAGCCGCAGGGCGCCGCCGGCGGCACGGCGGGCGCGTTCGGGAACGCCCAGGTCATCAACCTCAGCGGCGGCGACCTCTCCCAGCTCTCCGACGAGCAGAAGGCCAAGCTGCAGATGCTGGGCATCGATCTCGGAGCGATCGCGGCGAGCCAGGGCGCGGTGCCCGCGCCGGCGCAGGCGGGCGACCAGAGCGACGACCGGCTGGATCAGCTCGAGCGCCTGGCCCGGCTGCGGGACGAGGGCGTGCTCTCGGCCGAGGAGTTCGCCGAGCAGAAGCGGCGGATCCTCGAGGGCTGACCGCGCGGCGCGGAGGGGCCGGCTCGGCCGGGGTCCGGTGGGAGGGCTCGGCTAGGGTCACGGCCGTGCCCGGTCTGATCGAGCGTTACCGCGACCGGCTGCCCTTCGCCGCGGACGACCCGGTCGTCTCGCTGAACGAGGGCTCGACGCCGCTCGTGCGCGCCCCCGTCGTGTCCGAGGCCGTGGGCGCGGAGGTCTGGCTGAAGCTGGAGGGCGCCAACCCGACCGGCTCCTTCAAGGACCGCGGGATGACCTGCGCGGTCAGCGCGGCGGTCCGCGAGGGCGCGACGGCGGTCATCTGCGCGTCGACCGGCAACACGGCGGCGAGCGCCGCCGCGTACGCGGCGCGCGCCGGTCTCACCGGCGCGGTGATCGTGCCGGAGGGCAAGATCGCCACCGGCAAGCTGGCCCAGGCGCTGGTCCACGGGGCGCGCGTGATCGCGCTGCGCGGCAACTTCGACGAGGCGCTCGCGCTCGTGCGCCGGCTCATCCAGCGCCACCCGATCGCGCTGGTCAACTCGGTCAACCCGTACCGCCTGGAGGGCCAGAAGACCGCGGCCTTCGAGCTGATCGAGGAGCTCACCGAGCTCGACGTGCTGTGCATCCCGGTGGGCAACGCCGGCAACATCACGGCGTACTGGAAGGGCTTCGTCGAGCTGGGCGTCGCCCCGCGCCTGTTCGGCTTCCAGGCCGAGGGGGCGGCCCCGCTGGTGCTCGGCGCGCCGGTCGCGCGGCCGGAGACCGTGGCGAGCGCGATCCGGATCGGCAACCCCGCCCGCTGGGAGGAGGCGATGGAGGCCATGACAGCGTCGCGGGGGCTGGTGCGCGCCGTCTCCGACGCCGAGATCCTCGACGCGTACGCCCTGCTGGCCTCGCGCGAGGGCGTCTTCTGCGAGCCCGCGAGCGCGGCCGCCGTGGCGGGGCTGCTGCGCTACGGCGCCGACGGCGCGCGGCGGGTGGTCTGCGTGCTCACCGGCCACGGCCTGAAGGACCCGCAGACCGCGCTGGACCACGCCGGCGCCGTCGTCCCCTGCCCGCCCGACCTCGACGCGGTCGAGGAGGCCGTGCTCTCCTGATGCAGCGCCGCCGGCTCGTGCGGGTCCCGGCGTCGTCGGCCAACCTGGGCCCCGGGTTCGACACGTTCGCGGCCGCGGTGGCCCTGCACCTGGAGGTCGAGGTGGTCGAGACCGGCGCCTTCGCCGTGCGGACCGACCTGGACATCGCGCGCGACCGGCGCAACCTGTGCGTGCGCGGCTTCGCCGACCTGCACTCGCCCGACGACTTCGAGTTCCGCATCCGCTCGGAGATCCCGCTGTCGGGTGGGCTGGGGTCCAGCGCCGCGGCCTACGTGGCCGGCCTGCTGGCCGCCGACCACCTGTTCGAGCTCGACGCCGACCTGCTCGCGCGCGCCGCCGCGCTGGAGGGCCATCCCGACAACGCCGCCGCCGCGCTGCTGGGCGGCTTCGTCGTCGTCGCGGGCGGCGAGGCGGTGCGCCTGGAGGCGCCGGCGGGGCTGGAGGCGGTCCTGCTGGTGCCCGACGGCGCCGTGCGCACCGCGGCCGCGCGCGCGGCGCTGCCCGCGCAGGTGCCCATGGCCGACGCGGTCCACAACGTCGCCCGCGCCTCGCTGCTCGCGCTCGGGCTGGAGCGGGGGGACTGGAGCCTGATCGGCCGCGGCCTGGAGGACCGCCTGCACCAGCGCCACCGCGCCCACCTGTTCCCGGCGTCGATGGCGCTGCTGGAGCGCGCTCGCGACATGGGCGCGCTGGGCGCCACCATCTCCGGCGCGGGCCCCACCGTCCTGTTCTGGAGCCACTACGAGGCGACCGGAGCGCTCATCGAGGCGCTGCGCCGCGAGGCCGAGGGCTGGGCCCAGGTCATCCGCGCCCCGTTCGAGCCGCACGGCGCGGACGTGCGGGCGCTGTAGGACGGGTGGGGTGGGCCGACTTGTGCGTGCATGTCAGGGATAGCTCGGCCCACCCCTGTCGCGGGGGTTCGCATCGGGGAGGGTGGGCCGACTTGTCTGTGCATGTCGGTGATAACTCGGCCCACCCCTGTCGCGGGGGTTCGCATCGGGGAGGGAGGGCCGACTTGTCTGTGCATGTCGGGGGTAACTCGGCCCACCCCTGTCGCGGGGGTTCGCATCGGGGAGGGTGGGCCGACTTGTGCGTGCATGTCAGGGATAGCTCGGCCCACCCCCGCGGTCACCGCCCGGCACCCCGAGCGCGACATTCGACCCGACCCTACGCCCGGATCGTCACCGTCGCCCCGAGGTGCACCCGCGCCAGCAGCCAGCGCATGTCCGCGTCGGGCGCGCGCAGGCACCCGCCGCTGACGGCGCGCCCGACGCTCGCCGGGTCGGGCGTGCCGTGCAGCGCCAGCCGGTCGCCGCCGCGCCAGCCCTGGGCCAGCGTGTGCTGGCGGCCGGTGAGCGCCAGCGCGCAGCAGCCGTAGGGCGATCCCGGCGCCGCGCGCAGCAGGTCGGTCACCGCGAAGCGCCCGGTCGGCGTCGGCGTGCCCGGCCGGCCCACGGCCACGCGCAGGCGCCGCACGACCTTCCCCTCCCGGCGCACGACCACCCGCCGCGCGGAGACGTCGGCGTGCAGCGCGTAGGGCTGGTGCAGCAGCAGCGCCGCCCGCGTGGGGATCCAGCCCGCGCGCCCGCCGGGGCGGTGATGGGAGAGCACGGCCAGCCACCCGGGCCGGCGCCCGACCACCGCCAGCACGCGCGGCGAGCCGAAGCCCGTCCTGGTCCCCAGCGCGCGCAGGACCCGCCCGCCGGGGCGCGCGCGCAACTGCGTGCGGCGCTGCAGCCGGGCGGCGAACGGGGCCCGCACCGGAGGGGCGGGCGCCTGGCGCGCCACCGTCGCCCGGTCGCCCGGAGCCGGTGCCGAGCGGTCGTCGTCTCCTCCGAGGAGGAGCACTGCGGCCCCGGCCCCGGCCCCCGCGATCAGGGCGACCGCGACCGCGACGCGCCCGGCCGTCGCCCGCCCGCGCATCACCCCCGGGCGGCCGCCTCGGCCAGCAGCGGCTTCAAGTCGCGCGCGCGCCTCGGGCAGCTTCAGCCGGGCGAGCAGCTCGTCGGCCAGCGCGACGTAGTCGGCGCCCAGGTCGGGCCGGTGGTCGAGGATCGAGACGGCGCGCTCGGCGGACTCCGCGTAGGCGATCGACTGGCGCACCGTGGCGTCGAAGAGCTTGCTGCCGATGTGCTCGCGCAGCGCCGCGAACGCCTCCCGGCTGTGCACCGTGCGCATGTCGGCGATGTTGAACACCACGCCGAGCCAGTCCAGGTCGGGGTTCAGCCCGTCGCGGGCCAGCTCGATGACCTCCAGCGCCTGCTCGACGCCCTGCATGGCGAAGTACTGCGCCTCCGTGCTCAGCAGCGCGTGGTCGGCGGCCACCAGCGCGTTGACCGCCAGCAGCCCCAGCGACGGCGGGCAGTCCAGCAGGATCAGGTCGTAGCGGTCGCGCAGCGGCGCCAGGGCGCGCCGGAGCGTGAGCTCACGGCCCATCTTCCCCGCGAGCATGAGCTCGGCCTCGGCGAGCGACAGGTTGGCGGGGATGACCCCGTCGTGGATCGCCTCCTCCGCCGTGGCCCGGCCGCTGAGCACGTCGGCCATCGTGGGCTCGGCGCCGGGGTCGATGTCGAAGTAGTCCGACAGGTTGGCCTGGGGGTCGAGGTCGACCGCGAGCACGTCGAGGCCGATGCGGCGGAAGACGTCGGTGAGCGTCCGCACCGAGGTGGTCTTCCCGGTGCCTCCCTTCTGGGAGAGGACTGCGATGGTGGCGCCCACGTGGGCGCTGATGTTAGTCGCCCCGCGCGCGCGGGCTCGGAGGGACTACTGCGCCTCGAGGGCGCCCGGTGCGACCCCGATGGCGTCCGGCGCGACGTCGAGGTAGTTCAGCCGGTAGCGGCCGACCACGATCTCGTCGCCGTCGGCCAGCGTGCGCCACTCCACGCGCTCGCCGTTGACGAAGACGCCGTTGAGGCTGCGATCGTCGAGCACGCGCACGCCGTCGGGCTGGCGCACCAGCAGGGCGTGGCGGCGGGAGACCGTGGGGTCGTCGAAGCGCAGGTCGGCGGCCAGGCTGCGGCCGATCCGCGTCCACTCGGCCTCGAGCGAGACCGTGCGGGTCTGCCCGGCGTCCTCGAAGACCAGGTACTGGCCCGGCTGCGCGATCCCGTCGCGCGCCGCCGCGAGCGAGGCGTCGCGCTGCCCGCCGTCGGGCTCGTGCGCGACCTCGCGCTCGAAGCGCGTCGCGCCGAACAGGGAGGCCCGCGTGAAGTTCGCCCCCGTGCAGCCGGGGCACTGGGGCAGCGTGTCGGCCGCGGCAAGGGTGACGAGGTAGCCGCACTCCTCGCAGCGGAAGGATCCGGTGCCGGCCATCGTTCCCGACGTAAGTGACTCCATCTCTCTGCTCCCTTTTCCGGCGCGGGGGGTCGCCGTTCACTGAGCTTGTGCGGAATATAACGAGGCCGTCAAGCCTGGAGACGCAGCGTGTCACGTCCGTCTTCAATGGTTCCCCTTGCCCTAAACCGTCCCTCAAGACACCTCGCCGGCGCGGGGAGGATGCCGGGACCCGGCGGCGAAGTCTGGGACATGGCGCGCAGCGCGGTCAACTTCGACGAGCCGGGCCTCGCGCCCGAGCAGCCAGCGTGCGCGGACTGCGGCCGCACGCCGCTCATCGGCGAGACCCTGCACCGCTTCGCCGGCGACGTCCCGGTCTGCGAGCTGTGCCGTCCGCTGCGCCGCGCCCAGCCGCACCGCAGCGAGCTGGTCCGCCACGGCGAGCACGCCGCCACGGTGCGCATCCACCGCCGTGGCGCGCCTCGCCCGGCGATCTGACCCGCCGGGGGATAGATTCCGGGTCGCGTGGACCCCGTGAAGCTGACGACGACGATCGACCGGCCTCGCGACGAGGTCTTCGAGTACCTGGCGGACATCGCCAACCACGCGGAGTTCAGCGACCACTTCCTCGTCGACTGGCACCTGACGCGTGAGGACTCCTATGGCGAGGGCGCGGGCGCGCGCTTTCGGGTCATGCTGCCCATGAGCCGCGCCGCCTACGGCGAGGCGACGCTGACCGAGGTCCAGGCGCCCCAGCGGCTGGTGACCACCGGCAGCGGCGGGCGTTACAACCGCGTCAGCACCCGCAACACCTGGACGCTCGAGCCCGAGGGAAACGGCACGCGCGTCGAGTTCGTCACCGAGTCGGACCCCAGCACGCCGCCCGACCGGCTCATGGAGACCGCCCTGCGCGCGCGCAGCTTCGCCAAGCGCAAGCACGCGCGCGCTCTGAAACGGCTGCGATCGATCCTCGAGTCCGACCAGGACCGGGGCGGACGGGCGACGGTCTCGGGCGGGGCGCGCAAGCCCGCGTCCGGCTTCAGGCTGTAGATTTCCGCCGCCGATGGCCCGCACGCCGCGCCGACTCGCCGTCCTGCTCGCCGCCGTGCTCGCGGCGCTGTCACTGACCGCCTGCGGGAACAAGCGCGACCACTCGGAGGACCGCGTCGTGCGCGCCGAGACCGAGGGCCTGTACGTCGAGATCGGCGAGCTGAAGTACCAGGTGCAGGGATCGCGCCAGCTCAACCCCGCCGAGCCGCTGGACCGCGCGTTCCTGCTCGGCGTGCCGCGGGCGGAGCAGGGCCTCCAGCCTGGAGAGACGTGGTTCGGCGTGTTCCTGCGCGTGCAGAACGAGACCGAGGAGGCGCACGAGCCCTCCGCCGACATCGAGATCATCGACACCCAGGAGAAGGTCTTCAAGCCGGTCGCCCTGGACGCCGTCAACGTGTTCGCGTACCGCTCGCAGCCCGCGATCGCTCCCGGTGACCTGCTCCCCGCGCCCGACACGCCCGCCTTCGAGACGCCGGTGCAGGGCGCGCTCCTGCTCTTCAAGCTGACGAACACCTCGCTGGACAACCGCCCGCTCGAGCTGAAGATCGAGAGCCCGAAGGTGCCCCAGCAGACGGGCATCATCGACCTCGACGTGTAGGCGCCGCGGGCGACTACAGCGCGGCCTGCATGACCTGCTTGGCCGCCGGCGCGGCCGTCTCGCCGCCGGCGCCCGAGCCGACGAGCAGCACGCCGACCGCCACGCGCGGCACCCCGGCCGGCGCGTAGGCGGCGAACCACGCGTCGGTGTCGGTGGGGTCGGCCACCACCACCGGGCAGGGCGCCTCGGGCGTGGGCGTGCACTCCGGCGTGGTCGTGTCGCGCAGCTCGGCGGTGCCGGTCTTCCCCGCGACCCGCACCCCGGGGATCGCGGCCGCCGTGCCGGTGCCCTCGGCGACCACCGCGACCATGTAGCGCCCGACGAGGCGCGCGATGTCGGCGTCGATCACGCGCTCGGCCGGCGCCTCGAGGTTGCGCTGCAGCGTCAGCCGCGGGCGGCGGCCGCGGTTGGCGATGGTCGAGGCGATCCAGGCCATCTGCAGCGCCGTGGCCTGCACGCGCCCCTGCCCGATCGCCGACGAGCCCACGGCGAGGTCGTCGCCGATCTGGTCGGGTGCCGGGATCGTGCTGGTGGCCGCGCCGGGGATCCCGGGGCTGCGGTTGAAGCCGAAGGCCTCGGCGGCCCGCACCAGCCGCTGCGCTCCGAGCTTGGCGCCCAGCGGCGCGAACACGGAGTTGCACGAGTGCGCGAAGGAGAAGCGCAGGCTGCCACCGCAGGACTCGCCGTTGGCGTTCTCGATCTCCACGCCCTCGATCGTGGTGCCCGTCTCCACGGGATAGGTCGAGTTCGGCCCGGCGACCTTCGCCTCCAGCACGCCGGCCAGCGTCACGATCTTGAACGTCGAGCCGGGCGGCTGCAGGCCGGAGAAGGCGATCCCCGACAGCGCGAGGATCTCCCCGGTCCGCGGACGCATGGCCATGATGCCGCCGAGGCGGGCGCCGAGCGCCTCCACCGCCGCGCGCTGGACCGCGGGCGCGATCGTCGTGCGCAGGTTCGTGGCCGGCCGCGCCCGTGCGCGGGCGAGCACGCGGCCGCCGGCGCGCAGCTCGCCGCCGGGCTGTCCCGCCAGGCGTCGGTCGAAGACGCGCTCCAGGCCGGAGACACCGACCGACGCGTCGCGGGGATAGCCCAGCGCGCGGAGCTCCAGCGCCCGCTCGGGCGGCTGCGGGCCGAGCTGGCCGGCGACCGCGGCCGCCACCGGGCCCAGCGGCGAGCTGCGCGCGTCGCCCTCGGCCAGGGGAGTCCCGTCGCGCGCGAGCAGGTCGGCGCGCGCGGGCAGCTCGGTGTCGCGCTCCAGGCGGGAGCCCCCCGGGACCTCCGGGAAGGTCAGGTGCGGTCCCCAGTCGATCCGCGCCTCGTCGCCCTCGCCGGCGACCGGCACCCGCAGCGCGCCGCGCACGATCCCGAAGATCCGCGTGCGGATCGCCATCGGGACGACGACGAAGCCACCGTCCAGCCCGTGCAGCGCGCCCGCCCGCACCCGGGTCGTCGTCGCGGTGGCCGCCGCGCGCCGGTAGGCGTCGGCGAACTGCACGACGCTGCGGGCCCGGCGGTCGTCGTCGGTCAGCTCGGCGTGCATCGCGGCGTAGTCGCGGCGCTCCCACGCCCGCACGAAGCGCTCCACGAGCGCCTCCTCGGCCGGCTTGTCGCCCGCCCCCGCCACGACGCCGGCGCCGAAGGCCACCGCGCCCAGGACGGCGAAGGGGACGGCCCGGCGCACGAACAGGCGGCGACCACCGGGTCTGGTTGGGGCGAGCATCGCGCGGCGAACTATGGCCCGCTGCGCGGCGGGGTGGTGTGATGATGGCGACCGTGACCGCCGTGGACATCGTCATCGTCGTGTTCGCCGCGGGGTTCGGCGCGATCGGGTTCGCGCGCGGTTTCCTGGTCGGGGCGCTGTCGCTGGCGGGCTTCGTGGGCGGCGCCTGGCTGGGGACCCGCCTCGCTCCCGAGATCCTGCCCGACGGCAGCGAGTCGCCCTACGCCGCCGTGTTCGCGCTGCTCGGGGCCCTGCTGGGGGGCACGATCATCGCCGCGGGGACCGAGGGGCTGGGCGAGCGGGTGCGCTCGACGATCCGCGCACCGGGCTTCGGCGTGCTGGACGGGCTGTTGGGGACGGTGCTGAGCGTCGCGGTCGCGCTGGGCATCGTCTGGGTCTTCGGCGTCGTCGCGCTTCAGACGCCAGGCGCGCGCGAGTTCCGGCGGGAGATCCAGCGCTCGGCGATCCTCAAGGAGCTCAACCGGATCCTGCCGTCGGAGTCGCTGCTGAACACGCTGGCGCGCTTTGACCCGTTCCCGCGCATCGACGGGCCCGAGGTGGACGTCACGGCGCCGCGCGCGGCGGTCGCGCGCGACCCGGAGGTGCGCGCGGCCGGCGACTCCGTCGTGCGGATCCTGGGCACCGCATGCGGGCTGGGCGTCAGCGGCTCGGGCTGGGTGGCGGGGGACGGGCTGGTGGTCACCAACGCCCACGTCGTGGCGGGGGAGGAGGACACGGTCGTCCAGCTCGAGGGCATGGGCCCGCGGATGGACGCGACGGTCGTGGCGTTCACGGTGCGCGACGACGTGGCGGTGCTGCGCGTCCCGGGCCTGAGCGCGCCGGCGCTGCGGTTCTCGCCCGACGTCGAGCGCGGCGAGCAGGGCGCCGTGCTGGGCTTCCCGCTCAACGGCTCCTACGACGTGCGGCCGGCGCGGGTGGGCGGGACGCGCAGCGTGCTCTCGCAGGACGCCTACGGCCGCGGGCCGGTGCAGCGCAGGATCACAGCCTTCCGCGGCGAGGTGCAGCCCGGCAACTCCGGCGGCCCGCTGGTCGACCGCGCGGGGCGCGTGGCCGCCACCGTCTTCGCCAAGGCCACGGGCGCGGGCCCGGAGGGCGGCTACGGCGTGCCCAACGACATCGTCCAGCGCGCGTTGCGCCGCGCCGACGGTCCGGTCGACACGGGACCCTGCGTGCGGTAGCGGTCGCCGCCGAGCGGCCGGTCCGAGTGCCGGGCACCGCGGCTTGCGGGTACCGGACGGCAGGGGCGCTACCCTGCGCCACCCATGGCAGAGACCACCGCCAAGACGCTCGTCATCGCCGAGAAGCCCTCCGTCGGGCGCGACCTGACGCGCGTGCTCCCCGGCCCGTTCGCCAAGCACGAGGGCTGGCTGGAGGGTCCCGAGCACGTCGTCACCTGGGCGGTCGGGCACCTCGTCCAGCTCGCCGAGCCCGACGAGTACGACGCCAAGTACAAGAAGTGGCGGATGGCCGACCTGCCGATCGTCCCGGAGAAGTTCAAGCTCGTCGTGCGCGACGAGCGGTCGCGCAAGCAGATGTCGGTCGTCACGCGCCAGCTGCGGCGCGACGACGTCGACCTCGTCGTGAACGCCTGCGACGCGGGGCGCGAGGGCGAGCTCATCTTCGCCTACCTCTACGAGAAGGCCGGCTCGCGCAAGCCCGTCCGGCGCCTGTGGCTGTCGTCGATGACCAAGGACGCGATGCAGCGCGCGTTCGGCGAGCTGCGCGACGCCGCGGAGCTCGCGCCGCTGGAGGCGGCCGCGCGCTCGCGCTCGGAGGCCGACTGGATCGTCGGCATGAACGCGACCCGGGCGGCCACGATCCGGCTGCGCTCCTCCTTCGACGGCGCGGTGTCGCTGGGCCGCGTGCAGACGCCCACGCTGGCGATCCTCGCCCGCCGCGAGGAGGAGATCCGCGCGTTCGTGCCCGAGGCGTACTGGCTGGTCGACGCGCGCTTCGCGGCGCCCGGCGAGCGCACGTACGAGGGCCGCTACCACGCGCAGAACAAGCCGCGGATGGCGAGCGCCGAGGAGGCCGAGGCGGTCGTCGCCGCCGTGCGCGACGCCGGCGCCGGAACGATCACCAAGCTCGAGACCAAGGAGAAGCGCGAGCGCCCGCCGCTGCTGTACGACCTCACGTCGCTGCAGCGCGACGCCAACACCCGCTTCGGGTTCTCCGCCCGGCGGACCCTGGCCGCCGCTCAGCGCTGCTACGAGGAGCACAAGGTGCTGACGTACCCGCGGACGAACTCGCGTTACCTGACCGGCGACATGGTGCCCGAGATCAAGCCGATCGCCGGGCACGTGGGCGCCGCCTCCCGGGAGTATCAGCAGGGCGCCGCCTACGTCCAGGGCCTGGACCTCCTGCCGCTGGCCCGCGTCGTCGCCGACGACAAGGTCGCCGACCATCACGCGATCGTCCCCACGAACTCCACGCACAACCTCGACCGGCTGTCGGACGACGACCGCCGCATCTACGACCTCGTCGCGCGGCGCTTCCTCGCGGTGTTCCATCCCGAGGCGGTCTTCGAGAACACGCGCGTGGAGACCACCGTGGCCGAGCACGTGTTTCGCACCCGCGGCAAGGTGCTCCTGGTCCCCGGCTGGCGCGGGGTCTACGGCGAGCCGGCCGAGGGCGACGGCGGCGCCGACGACGACGAGGGCCGCGACCAGCAGCTCCCGCGCCTGGAGCACGGCGAGGACGTGGACGTCCGCGAGGTCGCCGCCGACGAGAAGGAGACCAAGCCGCCGCGGCGCTACTCCGACGCGTCCCTGCTGGGCGCGATGGAGACCGCCGGCAAGCTCGTCGACGACGAGGAGATGCGCGAGGCGATGAAGGACTCGGGCATCGGGACGCCGGCCACGCGCGCGGCGATCATCGAGCGCCTGATCGACGTCGGCTACGTCGAGCGCGACGGGCGCGCGCTGGTGGCCACCGAGAAGGGGCGCAACGTGATCCGGCTGCTCGGCGAGCACCCGCTGACGTCCCCGTCGCTGACCGGCAACTGGGAGCAGCGGCTGGGGATGATCGAGCGCGGGGAGCAGCCGCGCAGCCGCTTCATGGCCGACATCGCCGGCTTCGCCGAGTCGACCGTGCACGAGCTCGACGCCAAGCTGAAGGACGTGCGCATCCCGCGGGCCAACCTCGGGCCCTGCCCGGTGTGCGGCCACGACATCGTCGAGAACCGCAAGGGCTACTCCTGCTGGTCGCGCGAGGACCCCGGCTGCGGCTTCGTGATCTGGAAGGCCAAGGCCGGCAAGCAGCTCCCGGTCGCCGTCGCCAAGGAGCTGATCGCCACCGCGCGCACCGCCAAGCCGGTCACCGGCTTCAAGGGCCGCAGCGGGCGCTCCTTCCGCGCCCGTCTCGCGCTGCAGCAGAGCGACGAGGGCAAGTGGCGGGTGGAGTTCGACGAGCCGTGGGCCCGCGAGGGCGCCCGGCCCGCCGCCGAGCCGGCCGAGGACGCCGCGGCCGCGACCGGCGTGCCGGCCGAGACGGCCGCCGCGTAGCCGCGCCGGCGAGGGTCGATGTCGCCACGGGTGACGCTGACCCGACGCGGCCGGCGGCTTCGGGTGGTCGCCCTGCTGACGGTGCTCGCCGCCGCAGGGGGCATCGGCGCGTTCGCCGCGTCAGGGGGCGGTGACGAGCCATCGACGGACGCGGCGAGGGCCGAGCCCGCGCAGGTGCGCCGCGATCCGCTCGAGGCTCGGCCCGCCGCCCAGGAGCGCCTCGGCCCGCTGCCCGCGCCGCCTCCCGCGGCGCGCGTGGACCTGACGCAGCCCGCCGCGTTCGTGCTGGACCTCAAGCGCCCGCCCAAGGCGGGCCTGGCCTTCGACCTCGCCGACGGCCGGGTGCTGTGGCGCCACGGCGCGACGCGGCGCCGGCCGATCGCCAGCATCACCAAGCTCATGACGGCGCTGATCGCCGTCGATCGCCTGCGCCCCGACGACCTCGTGCGCATCCCGCGCGCGGCCGACCGGGTGGGCGGCTCGCGGATCGGGCTGCGCCCCGGGCGCCGGGTTCGCGCCGAGGTGCTCCTGAAGGGGCTGCTCATCTCGTCGGGCAACGACGCCGCGGTGACGCTCGCCACGGCGGTGGCCGGGTCGGTCCCCGCCTTCGTCGCCGCGATGAACCGGCGCGCGGAGCGCATGGGGCTGGCCTGCACGCACTTCGTCGACCCGCACGGCCTGGACCCGCGCGACCGCTCCTGCCCGGCCGACATCGCGGCGCTCGCCTCGCAGGCTATGGCCGTGGAGCGCATCACGCGCATCGCGCGGCGCCCGTACGCGCGGGTCTGGGCGGGATCCGGGCGCAAGCTGACGCTGCGCACGACCAACCCGCTGGTGCGCACGCGCTACGCGGGCGCCGTGGGGCTGAAGACGGGCTACACCGTGCGGGCCGGGCGCTGCCTGGTGGCCGTGGTGCAGCGCGGGCCGCGGCGGATCGGGATCGTCCTGCTGGGGGACATGGACCCCGGCGCGGATGCGCGGCGGATCGTCCGCGCGGCGACGCGCTTCGGCGAGCTGCCGCCGCTGTAGGCGAGGTCGGGGGAGGGGCCGGCCCGGGCCCGGAACGACGAACGGCCCGCGCGGGCGGGCCGGTGCGTCGGATGCCGGGCTTGGGTTCAGCGCGCGCGGCGCAGGACGGCGGCCTCGATCCAGGCGTGGCGGTTGACGTGGCCGTAGGCCATGCCGTAGGCGTACTTGCCCGACGGCGACAGGCGCTCGACCCGGAAGGTCTCGCCGCGGTGCATCGTGCCGGTGAAGCCCTGTCCGGGGTTCACCTTGACGTAGTTGGTCTGGGTGACGGTGTGCTTGCCGGCCGACGTGGCGGTGGCCTGGCCGGTGGCGGGAGCGGCGGCGGCCATGGCGATGGCGGCGGTCGCGGCGAGGGCGGTGAGCTTGGGGGAGATCATGCCGGTCTGGCTCCTGGTTTCGGCGGGGTGGTGAGATCAGTGTCGGATCCCTTCCAGGTCGCCCCGCCCCACCCCAGGTGTCGGGTTCGCACACCGTCCCGCCGCCCGGACGGATCTGGCGAGCGATGCGTCGGTCGCGAAGTCGCGCACGACACGGGCCGGACCCCTGGAGACCGCCTCGTTGAGGGGTCGTGGTGGTCCTGGCCACCACAACTCTTCAGCGAAGGCTCCCACGGCACGCCGCCCCGGCGGCCTCACCGCGTCAGGCCGTCGGGTCCACCCGCGACCATGCTGTTCGCAATGCCCCTGACCCTCGTCACCGGTCCGGCCAACGCCGAGAAGGCGCGCGTCGTCCTGGACGCCTACCGCGCCGCGCTGCGCCGCGGCGAGGCCCCGATCCTCGTGGTGCCGACGCTCGCCGACGTCGACCACTACCGCTCCGAGCTCGCCGCGGGCGGGCTCGTGTTCGGCGTGCAGGTCGTGCGCTTCGCCTGGCTCGTCGAGGAGGCGGCCCGGCGCGCGGGCGTGGCCGGGCGGCCGCTGAGCACCCTGGCCCGCGAGCGCGTGGCCGCGGCCGCGGCCGAGCAGACCCCGCTGCGCGCGCTGGCCGCCTCGGCGCGCACGCGCGGCTTCGCGCGGGCGCTGCTGCGCCTGGTGGACGAGCTCGAGCAGGCGCGCGTCACGCCCCAGCGCCTGACCCAGGCGCTGCGGGCCTGGGCGGGCGCCGACGCCGGGCGCCGCGCCTACGGCGACGAGCTCGCCGGCCTGTACGCGACCTACCGGCGCATCCTGGAGCGCCTCGGGCGCCGCGACCCCGCGCTGTACGCCGCCGCCGCGCTGGACGTCCTGCGCGAGGAGCCCGGGCGCTGGGGCGCCACGCCGGTGTTCCTGTACGGCTTCGACGACCTCACCCCGCTGCAGCGCGACGCGGTGCAGACGCTCTCCGCGGCCGGCGCGCCGGTCACGCTCTCGCTGGCCTACGAGCCGGGGCGCCCGGCCTTCGGCACCCGGGCGACGACCTTCGAGGAGCTGCGCGCGAGCGGGATCGACGACCACGTCGTGCTCGAGGCCCGCGCCGAGCACTACGCGGCCGGCTCCCGGGACGCCCTGCACCACCTCGAGCGCCGCCTGTTCGAGGACGCGCCCGACACGCTGTTCGATCCCGACCCCGTCGACCCCGGCCGCGCCGTGACGCTGCTGGAGGGCGGCGGGGAGCGCGCCGAGCTGGAGCTCGTCGCCGCCGAGGCGGCCCGCCTCATCCGCGACGAGGGCCTTGCTCCCGAGGAGATCGCGGTGGTCCTGCGCGCGCCGGAGGCCGTCATCGCGCTCGTCACCGAGGTCTTCGGGGCGCTCGGCGTGCCGGTCGCCGCGGAGCGGACGGTCGCGCTGGGGCACACGCCGCTGGGCCGCGGGCTGGTCGCGCTGCTGCGCAGCGCCCTCGCCGACGGCACCGCGGAGGACCTGGTGGGCTGGCTGCGCACGCCCGGGCTCCTCCGCGAGCCGCGCTTCGCCGACGACCTGGAGGCGACCGCCCGCCGGACCGGGGCGCGCACGGCGCAGGCGGCGCGGGCGCTGTGGGAGGCCGAGCGCTGGCCGCTGGAGGCGGTCGACCGCCTGCGCGCGGCGCGGGACCGCGGCCCGGCCGCGCTGCTGGACCGCGTGGGCGCCGAGCTCGCGTCGCTGTTCGCCGCCCCGCGCCGGCGCGCGGCGGCGCTGCTCACCGGCCCCGAGACGCAGGACGCCGCCGTGCTGCGTGCCGGGCGCCGGGCGCTGGACGAGCTCGCGGCGCTGGTGGCGGCCGACCCGCGGCTCGCCCTCGCGCCCGCGGACCTCGCGGACCTGCTGGAGGACCTGCCCGTCCACCTGGGCGATCGCGCCGCGCGCGGCGCCGTCACGGTGACCGACCCGCTCTCGCTGCGGGCCCGGCGCGTGCGCGCGCTGTTCGCCTGCCGCCTGCAGGAGGGCATCTTCCCGGCGGCGCCGGCCCCGGACCCGTTCCTGGGCGACGCCGAGCGCCGTGCGATCGCCGAGGCGTCGGGCCTCGTGCTGCCCTACGGCGGCGACGACCTCGGCGCCGAGCGCTACCTGTTCTACGCGACGGCCTCGCGGCCCGAGGAGCGCCTGTACCTCTCCTGGCACGAGGCGGGCGACGAGGGGGACCCGGCGGTCCGCTCGTTCTTCGTCTCCGACGTGTGCGACCTGTTCGGGCCCGAGCTGCTCGCGCGCCGCCGCACGCGGGCGCTGGGCGCGGTGGGGTGGCCGGAGGGCGCGGCGCCGACCGAGCACGAGCGCCGCCGCGGCGCAGCGGAGGCGGCGCCCCGCCGCGCCGAGGCGACGATCGCCCCGCTGACCGACCCCGAGCTGCTCGCCGAGCTGCGCGAGGCGCCGGCCTGGTCGGCGTCGGCGATCGAGCTGTGGGCGGGGTGCCCGGTGAAGTGGTTCGTCGAGCGGCGCCTGCGCCCCGACGGCCTGCAGCCCGATCCCGAGCTGATGGTCCGCGGCGCGCTCGCGCACAGCGTGCTGGAGGCGACGCTGCGCGGCCTGCGCGAGCGCCGCGGCTCGTCCCGCCTGGACGCGGCGGCGCTGCCCGACGCGCGCGAGCTCGTCACCGCGGCGCTCGACCGCCTGGCGGGCACCCCTGAGCTGTGCATGTCGCGCGACCCGCTGCGCCGCCGCGCGATGGAGCACCGGCTGCGCTTCGACCTGCTGCGCTACGTCGAGCACGCGGCGTGCGCCGGCTCGGAGCTCGTGCCCGACGCGCTCGAGCTCTCCTTCGGCGGCGACGGCGACGCGCACCCCGCCCTCGAGCTGCCCGGCGGCGTGCGGCTGCGCGGGCGCATCGACCGGATCGACACGGGCGGCGACGACGAGGCGATCGTCTACGACTACAAGGGCCGGCGCGCCGTCGCCTCGGCGAACTGGCGCAGCGACCGCCGCTTCCAGATCGCGCTGTACCTGCTCGCGGCGCGCGACGTCCTGGGCCTGAACCCGGTCGGCGGCCTGTATCAGCCGCTGGGCGGCCAGGACCAGCGCGCCCGCGGGCTCGTGCTCGACGACGCAGACCCGGGCCTGCAGACCGTGAGCACGGACCGCCACGACCGCGCGGGCTTCGACGCGATCGTCGACGGGGTGCTCGCCGACGTTCTCGCCGCCGTCGCGCAGATGCGCGAGGGCGCGCTCGAGCCGCACCCGGACACCTGTGCCTGGGAGGGCGGCTGCCAGTACCCGACGATCTGCCGCTGCGAGGCCGCGTGACCGCCGCGGCCGTCCTCCCGGGGCCGCAGGGCCAGCGCTTCACGCCCGAGCAGGCCGAGGCGATCCGCCGCCGCGAGGGCTCGCTCCTGCTGGAGGCCAACGCCGGGAGCGGGAAGACCTCGGTGCTCGTCGAGCGCTTCGTGCGCTCCGTGCTGGACGACGAGATCGCGCCGGCGCGGATCCTGGCCATCACGTTCACCGACAAGGCCGCGGGCGAGCTGCGCGCGCGGGTCCGCGAGCGCTTCCTGTCCCTGGGGCGCCGCGAGCAGGCGCGCGACACCGAGACGGCGTGGATCTCGACGATCCACGGGTTCTGCGCGCGGCTCCTGCGCGCGCACGCGGTCGCCGCCGGGCTGGACCCGGCGTTCACGGTGCTCGACGAGGCGGCCGCCCGGCCGCTGCTCGACCGCGCCTGGGACGCGGCCTTCGGCCTGTTCCTGGACGGCGAGCCCGGCGCGCTGGACCTGGCCGCCGCCTACGACGCCGACCGCCTGCGCACCGCGATCGCCACCGTCCACGACGCGCTGCGCAGCGCCGGCCAGACGCGCCCGGCGCTGCCCGTGCCGCCCGCCGCCGGCGACCCGAGCGCGCTGGCCCGCGCGCTCGCGCAGGCGCGCGCCGTCGCCGCGGCGGAGCTGCACACCGCCGGCGCCGGGGTGCAGGTCGGCCGCGCCCGCGACGCCCTCGAGCGCTGCGCAGAGACGCTGGCCGAGGCCGGGGCTGGGGCCGGGGGCGGGGACGGGGACGGGGACCCGACCGCCTCCGCACTCGCCGCGATGCGCTTCACGGGCAGCGCCGGCGCGCTGAAGACCCCGGCGTGCGACGCCTACCTCGCCGCGCACGACGCGTACGAGACCGCCTGCCGCGACCGGCGCGCGGGCGCCGCGGTGGGGCTGCTGGGCGGGCTGCTGGGCCACTACGCCGACGCCTACGCCGAGGTCAAGCGCGCGCGGGCGGCCCTGGACTTCGACGACCTCGAGCTGCGCGCGCGCGACCTGCTGGCCGGCGACGAGGCGCTGCGCCGCTCCTACGCCGAGCGCTTCGACCGGGTGATGGTGGACGAGCTGCAGGACTCCAACCCGCTGCAGTTCGAGCTCTTCGACGCCTTGGACCGCGACGACCTGTTCCTCGTCGGCGACGAGCAGCAGTCCATCTACGGCTTCCGCCACGCCGACGTCGACGTGTTCCGCCGCCGGCGCGAGGCGCTGCGCACCCAGGGCCGCGTGGCGACGCTGGCCACGAACTTCCGCGCCCGCGGGGAGATCCTGGACACGCTGAACGCGACGTTCGAGCCGCGCTTCGCGCCGCGCTTCGTGGCGCTGCGCGAGGGCCGCGAGCCCGAGCCCGCGCCGCCGCCCGAGCCGCTCGTCGAGCTGCTGCTCACCGACACCGCCGGCTGGGAGGACCCCGAGCGGCCCGTGGAGCTCGGCGACCTGCCCCGCGCCGCCGCCTGGCGCCACGCCGAGGCGCGTCTGCTGGCCCAGCGCGTGCGCGACCTCGTCGACTCCGGCCAGGCGGCGCCCGAGGACGTCGTCGTGCTCCTGCGCGCCCTGGGCGACCTGCCGGTCTACGAGCGCGCGCTGGAGGACCAGGGGCTGCTCACGCTGTCCATCGGGGGGCGCGGCTACTGGGGCCGCCAGGTCGTGCGCGACCTGTGCGCGTGGCTCGCCGCGCTGGCCAACCCGAAGGACGAGGAGCAGCTCTACGGCGTGCTGGCCTCACCGCTGGTGGGCCTGTCCTCCGACGCGCTGGCCCTCGTGGCCCGGGCCGGCAAGGGCAACGCCTGGCGCGCGATCGAGCGCGGCCTCGCGCACGCCGATCGCCTGGATCCCGCGGACCGCGACCGGCTCGCCGCCTTCCGCGAGCGCTTCGCCGCCGAGCGCGAGATCGCGCCGCGCCTGGCGCTCGACGACCTCCTGCGCCGGGCCGTCGAGTCCACCGGCTACGACCTGCACGTCCTCGGCCTGCCCGGGGGCGCGCGGCGGCTGGCCAACGTCCACAAGCTCCTGCGCCTGGCCGCCGACTTCGAGCGCGAGCACGGCCGCGACGTGCGCGGGCTGGTGGACCGCGCCACCGCCGAGCTGGAGGCCGAGGCCCGCGAGGCCGACGCCCCGGTGGAGCTGGGCGACGTCAAGGCGATCCGGCTGATGACCATCCACGCCGCCAAGGGGCTGGAGTTCGATGTCGTGTGCGTCGCGGATCTCGGCCGGCGGGGGCGCACGGATGACAATGCCGACCTGCTCGTCGACGGCGGCGAGGTCGGCCTGCGCCTCGTCGGGCTGGACGGCGTCAGCGAGCGGGCGCTGGCCTTCGAGCGCCTGCGCGACCGCGCCCGCGACCGGGCCGCCCAGGAGGAGGAGCGCGTGATGTACGTCGCGCTGACCCGGGCCCGCGAGCGCCTGATCCTCAGCGCCGGCGTGGACGTCGCGAAGTGGCCGAGGGAGGCGCCCGGTGCGCCGCCGATCGCCTGGCTGGGGCCCGCCCTGCTCGGCGGCGGCCTCGAGCAGCTGCCCACGACCGACGCGCCGGTGCGCGACGTGGCGTGGGCGCTCAACGGCTTCGCCGCGCGCGTGCGCTGCGCGCTGAACGCCCCGGGGACCGTCGGCCGCGTCCTGCGCGAGCGGTCGCTGGCGCCCGCCGGGGCGCGCCTGCCGGTCGCGCCTGGGCCGGCTCCGGCGGGCGCCCTGCCCGCGCCGCCCGCGCCGGCGCCCGCGGTGCGCGCGCTGTCGTACTCCGCGCTGGCCGCCTGGCGCGCGTGCGGCTATCGCTTCTACCTCAACCGCGTGCTGGGCCTGCCCGAGGAGCGCGCCGGCGCGCCCGCCGCGGCGGGCGCGACCGGCGAGGCCGGGCTGGAGGCGCGCCTGCGCGGCACGATCGTCCACGCCCTGCTGGAGGACGACGCCTTCGACCAGCCGGCCGGTGCGGAGGCATGGTCCGAGCGCGCCGCCGCGGCGGCGTCGCGCCACGGCGCGACGCCGACCCCCGAGGCGGTGGCCGACCTCGCGCGGCTGACCGGGGCGTTCGCCCGCTCGCCGCTGCGCGACCGCCTGGCGCGGGCCCGGACGGTCCAGCGCGAGCACGGCTTCGCGTTCGACCTGGGCCAGACGCTGGTGACCGGCGTCGTCGACGTTCTCGCCGACGAGGGAGACGGCGCGTGGCTGGTGGTGGACTACAAGACCGACGGGGTCGAGGACGCGGGGGACCTGGAGGCCTACGTGGAGGAGCGCTACGGCGTCCAGCGCCGCGTCTACGCCCTGGCCGCGCTGCGGGCGGGCGCCGAGCGCGCCGAGGTCGCCTACGCGTTCCTGGAGCGCCCCGCCGAGCCGGTGTGCGCCGTCTACCACGCCGCGCATGCCGGCCGGCTGGAGCACGAGCTGACCGACCTCGCCGCGGGCGCGCTCGGCGGCCCGTACGCGGTCACCGACCGGCCCCACCGCGACCTGTGCGAGACCTGCCCCGGGCGGCGCGCGCTGTGCTCGCACCCCGAGGAGCTCACGCTGCGCGAGAGCCCCGACGGCTGAGTGCTACGCCGCCGGCGGACCCAGGCGCCCGGCCGCGCGGTCCAGCTCGGCGTCGATCTCGGCCCCGAAGAGGAAGGCGAGGTTCGACAGGTACATCCACAGCAGCAGCACGATCGCGCCCGCGAACGCCCCGTACGTCGCGCCGTACTTGCCGAAGTTCGAGACGTACAGGAAGAACCCGGCCGAGGCCGCGATCCAGATCAGCACCCCGACGGCCGCGCCCCGCGAGAGCAGCCGCCACCGCCGCGGCCGCACGTTGGGACCGAACGTATAGGCGATCGTGTAGATGCCCATGACCGCCGCCACGGCCACCAGCCAGCGTGCGGCGCGCCAGATGCCCGCGGCGGTCTCGCCCAGCCCGATGGAGCCGAACAGGTCGCTGGCGATCTCGCCCCCCAGGAGCACGCTGACCAGCGCCACGACGGCCAGCAGGATGGACACGATCGTGCAGGCCAGGTCGGTGAGCTTGTGGCGCACGAAGCCGCGGTCCTCCTTGACGCCGTAGACGGCGTTCAGCGCGCGGCCGGCGCCGCCGAAGGCGCCCGACGCCCCGTACAGCGCCACGGCGATCCCCAGCACCAGGGCGATGCTCACCGCCCCGCCGGCGGCGTCGACGGTCCCGCGCAGCGAGGCCTCCAGCGCGGAGGTCACCTCGGGCGGCGCGCCGTTGTCCGCCGCGTAGCGCACCGCGTCGGTGACCAGCGCCTCGTCGCCCAGCAGGCCCAGCAGCGACACGCCGACCAGCAGGGCGGGGAACAGCGACATCATCACGTAGTACGTCAGCGCGGCCGCGCGGTCGGTCATCTCGTCCTCGCGGAACCTCGCGAACGCGCGCTTGACGGTCCGGACCATCGTCGTCGGGCACTGCCCCGGGGCAGGGGCCGCTAATCGGCGGGCGGTGCGTCGTCCTCGCGGCGCGGCAGCAGCCCGTGGCCCTCGGCCACCGAGCGGGCGACATCCACGACCTTGCGGTTGCGCCGGCGCGCGTGCTCGCGCAGCATCGCGAACGCCCCGCGCTCGTCGGTGCCGTGGCGCTCCATGAGGATCCCCTTCGCCCGCTCGATCAGCCCGCGCCGCTCCAGCGCGCCCTCCAGCTGGTCGACCTTCTCGCTGAGCTCCGCCGCCTCGCCGTGACGGCGCACCGCGACGTCGATGGCCCCTTGCAGCGCGTCGGCCGACCCGGGGCGGGCGAACGCATAGACCCCGCGCTCCGCGGCGCGGCTGGCGAGCTCGGGCTCGTCGCCGCCGCCCAGCGCGACCACCGGCCCGCGGGCGTACTCGCCGATCTCGTCGATGAGGTCCAGGGCGTGCTCGTCGTCGTCGTGAACGACGACGACGGCCAGGTCCGGGTCCTCGTTGGCGATGCGGTCGGCGGCCTCGCCGACGCTGATCGCGTACGCGGTGACGTGGTGCCCGAGCGTGCGCAGCATGGCGTGCGTGGTCTCCAGGGCGTCCTCGTCCTCGTCGGCGAGCAGGACCTTCAGTCCCCGCCTTGCGCTCCCTTCGTCCTGGCCCATGAACCCCCGTCCGTGACTCGACTGATTGGTATAATGGCGCACAGGTCCCGGCCCAGACGCTCGCCGGCACCAAGCACGCGCCCCGGCCCCCCGGCGCACCTCCCCCGCAGGAAGGACCGCGTGCTATGCCGATGACCTCCTACGCCGTTGTGTCCCGCGCAACGCATGCTCCAGATGGCCACTAGCGTGGTGGTCGGGCCCCCACCGAAGACGGCAGCCGACGGCGATCAGCGCGCACGCGACGACCGCGCCCTTTTCGAGCGCCACCGCGCCGGCGACCGGTCCGCCCGCGAGGCGCTCGTGGAGCGCTTCCTGCCGCTCGCGCGCCAGCTCGCCCGCCGCTACCAGCGCGCCGAGGAGCCCCTGGACGACCTGGTCCAGGTCGCGTCGCTGGGCCTCATCAAGGCGATCGACCGCTTCGATCCCGCCCGTGAGGTCGCGTTCTCCTCCTATGCGGTTCCCACGATCCTGGGCGAGATCAAGCGCCACTTCCGCGACCGGACGTGGGCGGTCCGCGTCCCGCGCGATCTGCAGGAGCTCGCGCTGAAGGTGGACAAGGCCGTCGTCCGGCTGTCCAAGGACCTGCATCGCTCCCCCTCGGTCGACGAGATCGCCGAGGCCGTCGGCGCCGTCGAGGAGGAGGTCCTCGAGGCGCTGGAGGCCGGCGGCGCCTACCGCGCCGCGTCGTTCGAGGCGCCGCGCGGCGGCGACACCGACGCCGAGACGCTGGGCGAGGCGGTGGGCACCGACGAGACGGGCTTTCACCTCGCAGAGAACCGCGCGACGCTCGGACGCCTGCTCGGGGCGCTGACCCCGCGCGAGCGCGAGGTCCTGCGCCTGCGCTTCGAGGAGGACATGACCCAGGCGGAGATCGGCGCGATCATCGGGGTCAGCCAGATGCAGGTCTCCCGCCTCATCCGCCAGGCGATCTCCCGCCTGCGCGTCGCGGCCGGGGACCCCGAGCCGCGCGACTGACCGACGGGACGTTCACGGCCCGCGCGGGCGGGGCAGGAGGGGAGGGCCATGGCGCATCCCAACCCTTCGGAGCACCACGAGAGCGAGCAGGAGCGGCTGGACCGCCAGCTCGACCAGCTCCTGCAGGAGCTGCGCGTGGCCATGCCCGGCGTCCAGGTCCTGTTCGCCTTCCTGCTCGCCGTCCCGTTCCAGCAGCGCTTCGCGCGTGTCGACGACTTCCAGACCCACGTGTACTTCGCGACGCTGCTGGCCGCCGCGGCGGCCTCGGCGCTGTTCATCGCGCCGACCGCCTATCACCGGATCATGTTCGAGCACCGCGACAAGCCCCACCTCATCCGGGTGTCCAGCCGGCTCACGATCGCCGGGCTCGTCGCGCTCGCGCTGGCGATGAACGGGGCCGTGCTGCTGGTGACCGACGTGCTGTTCGAGGACGCGACGGTCATCGTCACCGTCGTCATCATGGCCTCCCTGTACGCCTGGTTCTGGTTCGGCATGGCCCTCGTGCGC
The DNA here is from genome assembly GCA_963825515.1 of uncultured Solirubrobacterales bacterium. GTDB lineage: Bacteria > Actinomycetota > Thermoleophilia > Solirubrobacterales > Solirubrobacteraceae > CADCVQ01. The sequence continues at coordinate 67,065 of CAWGTI010000002.1, forward strand.
CGCGCCACGGGGGAGCGCAGCCACTGATGACGCCCGCCGCGATCCTCGACGTCGACGGCACGCTGGTGGACTCCAACTACCACCACGCGATCGCCTGGTTCCGGGCCTTCCGGGTGCACGGCGTCACGCTGCCGGTCTGGCGCATCCACCGGGCGATGGGCATGGGCGGCGACCACCTCATCGCCCACCTGGTGGGCGAGGGCTTCGAGACCGAGCACGGCGAGGCCGTCCGCGGCGCCGAGAAGGTCCTCTACGCCCAGCTCATCGACGAGGTGCAGCCGTTGGCCGGCGCCCGCGGGCTGATCGAGGATCTCAAGGGCCGGGGGTGCACCGTCGTGCTGGCCTCGTCCGCCAAGCCCGAGGAGGTCGCCCACTACCTCGACCTGCTCGACGCCCGCGATCTGGCCGACGACTTCACGGACTCCGGCGACGTGGAGGCGACCAAGCCCGCCCCCGACCTCGTGGAGGTCGCGCTGGAGAAGGCCGGGACCAAGGACGCCGTGATGGTCGGCGACTCCACGTGGGACTGCGAGGCGGCCAAGCGCGCGGGAATCGACACGATCGCCGTGCGCACGGGGGGCTTCGGGGTCGACGAGCTGCGCGAGGCCGGCGCCGTGGCGGTCTTCGACTCGATCGCCGAGCTGCGCGACGGGTTGCCGTCCACGCCCTTTGGGTAAGGCGGGGCCGGGAGGACGACCCACGAAAGGAGTTCTCATGAGCCTGATGGACAAGATCACCGGCCGCGCCAAGAAGGCCGCGGGCGACCTGACCGGCGACGGCAGCCTGAAGCGCGAGGGACGCCGCGAGGAGCGCAAGGGCGAGGCCAAGGAGGAGCTCGACCGCGCCGACGAGCGCGCCGAGCGCAAGGCCGAGGAGGTCGCCGACCTGGAGCGCAAGACCTGATGGCACCGGTCCTCGAGGTCCCCACCCCACCCGAGGCGCCGACCCCGGTCGTCCCCGAGCCCGCCCCACCGCCGGGCGGGCCGGGTACGCCCCAGCCTCCCGACGTCACCCCGCCCGACCCGCCCCGCGAGACGCCGATCGAGCCCCCGCTCGAGCCGCACACGCCCTAGCAGGGCGCGTGCGGGCGCTCCCGCTGCAACGTCGCGTGCGCGTGATCGCCCGCGGCGCGCGGGGGGCATAATCTCCAGCTATGCCCAGGCCGATCTGGACCGGAACCATCTCCTTCGGGCTCGTCACCGTGCCCGTGAAGTTGTACTCCGCCGTGCAGCGCAAGTCGGTGCGCTTCCACCAGCTGCACGCCAAGACGGGGGTGCGCATCCAGCAGAAGCGCGTCGACCCCTCCACCGGCGACGAGGTCCCCTACGAGGACATCGTCAAGGGCTATGAGCTGACGCCCGACCGCTACGTGGTCATCGAGCCCGACGAGCTCGAGGCGCTGAATCCCAAGAAGACAAAGACGATCGAGATCGAGGACTTCGTCGCGCTCGACGAGATCGACCCGATCTTCTTCGACCACCCCTACTACCTGGCGCCCGGGCAGGGCGGGGCCAAGCCCTACCGCCTGCTGCTGGAGGCGATGCGCGAGACCGGCCGGGTCGCGATCGCCAAGGTCGTCATCCGCTCCAAGGAGCAGCTCGTCGCCGTGCGGCCGATGGGCGACGTGCTGGGCATGGCCACGATGGTCTTCGCCGACGAGGTCGTCGACCCGGGCAAGCTCGACGAGGTGCCCGCCGCCGACGAGGTCACGACGAGCAAGCGCGAGATCGACATCGCCAAGCAGCTCGTCGACTCGCTGGCCGGCCCGTTCGACCCCGACGGCTACCGCGACACCTACCGCGACGAGGTGCTGGACCTGATCGAGCGCAAGGCGCAGGGCGAGGAGATCGCCGTGCAGCCGACGGCCGAGCAGGAGGAGGCCCCCGTGCCCGACCTGATGTCGGCGCTGAAGGCCAGCCTCGACGCGGTGCGCGCGCGCGACGAGGACGGCGGGGACGGCAACGGCGCCTCGGCGGCCAAGGCCGGCAAGAAGGCGTCCGGGTCGAAGGCCTCGGGTGCGAAGTCCTCCGGGTCGAAGTCCTCAGGGTCGAAGTCCTCGGACGCCAAGTCGTCGGGCGCCAAGAAGCCCGCCGCCTCCAAGGCCAAGCGTTAGCGCCCGCCGCGGCGCGGGAAACGGCCTGTCGATGGCCTCCGCGAGCGCGACCCGCACGCCGCGCCTGCGCCGGGCGGACTGCGGCGGACCCGGGCTCGCCCGCCGGCGGCGGGGCCGTGGCTTCGAGTACCGCGACGCCGACGGTGCGCGGGTCGAGGACCCCGAGGTCCTGGAGCGGATCGCCGAGCTCGTCATCCCGCCGGCCTGGGAGGACGTCTGGATCTGCCCCTATCCCGGCGGCCACATCCAGGCCACCGGCATCGACCAGCGGGGCCGCAAGCAGTACCTCTACCACCCGCGCTGGCGCGCGCGCCGCGACCAGGCCAAGTTCGACGACATGGTCCAATTCGCGCGCGCGCTTCCGCCGCTGCGCGAGGCGGTGGCCCGCGACCTCGCCCGCGCCGACCTCTCCCGCGAGCAGGTGCTGGCCGGCGCCGTGCGCCTGCTGGACCGCGGCTTCTTTCGCATCGGCTCGGAGGACTACGCGGCCCAGAACGAGAGCTTCGGCCTGGCCACCATCCGCCAGGAGCACGTGACGCTCGCGGGGGAGACGATCGTCTTCGACTACCCGGCCAAGTCGGGCAAGCAGCGCATCCAGGCCGTGGTGGACCCCGAGCTGGCGGATCTGGTCCTCACGCTCAAGCGCCGCCGGGGCGGTGGGCCCGAGCTGCTGGCCTACCGCGAGGGGCGCCGCTGGCGCGACATCCGCTCGGCCGACATCAACGCCTACCTCAAGGACCAGACTGCGCTGGACATCTCGGCCAAGGACTTCCGCACCTGGGGCGCGACGGTGCTGGCCGCGGTGGCCCTGGCCGTCATCGCCCCGACGGTCCGCAGCCCGACCGCCCGCAAGCGGGCCATCGCCCGGGCCGTCAAGGAGGTCGCCCACTACCTGGGCAACACGCCGGCCGTGGCCCGCGCGTCCTACATCGACCCGCGCGTCCTGGACCGCTTCCGCGACGGCCAGACGATCGCCGCCGCCCTGCCCGCGATCGCCGCCGACGGGGACGCCACGGCGATCCAGGGCCCGGCCGAGGCCGCGGTGCTGGAGCTGCTGGAGTAGCCGGGCGGCGGGGCCCGATCAATCCGGCGAGGCGCCGGCGACGGCGCCCACGGCCTCCTCGCGCGTGGCGAGGATCGTGAAGATCTGGTCCAGCCCCGTGATCTCGAAGGTCTTGGCGATGTTCTCGTCGACGTTGACGATGGCCAGCGCGCCGTCGCGCGAGCGCAGCCGCTTGACGGCGCCGATGAGGACGCCCAGGGCGGTGGAGTCCAGGAAGGTCGTCTCGCTGAGGTCGACGACGATCCGGGTGCGACCGCCCTCGATGGACTCGGCGAGGACCTGCTTGAGCTCCGGGGCGGTGAAGAGGTCGATCTCCCCACGGACGGCGACGATGTGGCGGGCGGCGTCGATGGGTTCCTCGGTCACAGCGAACTCAGGAGGCATGCGACGGCATTCTGCCAAGCCCGGGCCGAGGGCGCGGGGCGCCCCGGGCGAGGCTCACCGCGCGAAGTCCAGGCGGATGCGCAGGCGCTCCCCGTCTGCCCCGACCTCGGGGGCCACCTCGTCGGCCACGCGCTCCAGGACGTTGCCCACGCCGGGGAGCTCGGCGGCGGCCAGCAGGTCGCGCGCGCCCTCCGGGCGCAGCGGCCCGACGCTCAGCTCCAGCGAGCGCGACGTCGTCAGGACGTGGACGGCGACGCTCCCGTTGACCGTGTAGTCGCTCCCGCTGGCGGCGACCGCATCCGCCAGCAGAAGCGCGTCGTCGAGGCGGTCGACCGGACACTGCGCGCGGGCTGCGAGCATGCCGACCACGCGGCTGAGGACCGGTGCCACCAGCGGCCCGTGGTGCAGGACCAGCGTGGCCTCGTTGTCCCGGACGGCATCGCTCACGCGACGGCCTCGTCGTCCTCGTCCAGGCGGAACGTCATCCGGACCTCGGTGCGGTCCGCGGCGTCGGTGCCCAGCTCCAGAGACTCGGCGAGTGTGGCGATCAGCGGCAGCCCGAGCCCGAGCCCGGGGGAATCCGGCCGCGGGACGATGCCGCGGCCCTGGTCGCGCACGACGATCGTCAAGCGGCGCTCTTGCACGCTGGCGTCGACCTCGAGCGGCCCCTCGTCGCCGCTGTAGGCGTGGATGACGACGTTCGTGCAGGCTTCGGTGACGGCCAGCTTGATGTCCGACAGGATCTGCTCGTCGACGTCGAGCGCCTCGCCCAGACCACCGAAGGCGTGACGCACCACGGCTACGTTCTCGGCGCGCGCGGGCAGCTTGAGCTCGAGGTCGGGCGTGGCATTCACCTCTTCGGCGTCGGGCTCTGGCTCGCCCATCCGCGGGGTTTCCGGAGCGTCATGCCCCATGCTGCCCGCCCCGGCCAGATTTCACTCCTGCTCCGATCGCCGATGTATGTGCGAAGCATATAGAGAGCGCCGCGGGACCGAGCTTATCGCGTGCGGAGGTCCTTCAAGACGCCGAGACGCCCTGGAGAGGCGTCTCGACGCGCATGGGGGAAGGGCGTCGCGCGAACGGGAGGAAACGTGAGCTCCCGGCGCGACTATGAGGCGAACTGTGGCGTCCGCACCGCCCCTACTACCCCGTGCGACGCTGGTCAAACCACCCTCCGGCCTGGTGCCGATCAGCCGTCCAGCGTCGCTGCGAGCGTGGCCCGGCCGGCTCCGGCGCCGAGCCCGGCGAGCAGGATCATCCGCGCTGCGGGCGGCGCCAGCGCGGCGGCGGCCAGCGCACCGGACGCGCGGACGTCGCCCTCGGCGCCCTCGAAGCCGTACGTCTCGTGGGCCAGCGCGCCCCGCTCGGGGCGCACGCACAGGGCGACGGGCACGGCCGCGGCCGCCTCGCGCAGCGCGGCGAGCACGGGCGGCGCGACGTGCCCCGCGCCGAGCGCGACGAACACGATCGCGTCGGCGCCGTCGCGCAGCGCGACCCGCAGGCCGGCGCCGTCGTCGCCCAGGAAGGTCGGCACGATCGGCACCCGGGCGTCCAGGCCGGCGGGGACCGGCAGCGCGGCCGGGCGGCGGGGTGTCGCGTGGATGTGCACGCGCCCTTCGCCGGCGCTGCCCACCGGGCCGGTCCGCGGCGAGGCGAAGGCGGCCGGCGAGGTGGAGGCGACCTTGCGCACCGCGCGCGCGGCGTGCAGCTCGCCGCCGAAGGCCACCAGCGCCCCCAGGCCTGCCGCCTCCGCGCTGCCCGCCGCGGCCACCGCGTCCAGGAGGTTCGCGGGGCCGTCCGCGCCGGGCGCCGAGGAGGGGCGGATCGCGCCGGTGAGCACGATCGGCTCGGCCCCGGCGTGCAGGACGTCGCACAGGACGGCCATCTCCTCCAGCGTGTCGGTCCCGTGTGCGACGACCACCCCGCGCCCGCGCTCGGTCTCCTCCAGCGCGGCCCGGGCGACCGCCAGCGCCTGCGCCGCGGTGACGTGGGCGCCCGGCCGATTGAGCACGGACACCGCGCGCAGGTCCGCCACCGCGGCCAGCCCGGGCACCGCGGCGACCAGGGCCGCGGCGTCCAGCGCGGGCGTCGCCCGGGCGCCCGCCATGGCGATCGTGCCCCCCGTCGCGAGCACCGTGACGGGCCGCGCGGCGGGCTGCGCGACACAGGTCAAATCGGTGCTCCGCTGCTACTCTTGGGGCTCCGCCTCACAGTGCCGGCACCCGCCCCAGAGGCACTTTCATCCGCATGCAGACCCTGCCGCCAAAGGCCGACGGCCTCTACGACCCTAGGTTCGAGCACGATGCGTGTGGCGTTGCGCTGGTGGCGCGCCTGGACAACCGGCCCGAGCACGAGGTGGTCGAGCTGGGCCTGCAGGCGGTCGAGAACCTGGCGCACCGCGGGGCCACCGGCGCCGACCCCCGGACCGGCGACGGCGCCGGGATGCTGCTCCAGATGCCCGACGCCTTCTTCCGCGGCGTCCTGGACTTCGAGCTGCCCGAGGCCGGGCGCTACGGCGTGGCCGTCTGCTTCCTGCCCACCGACGACGCGCGGCGCGCCAAGCTCGAGGCGCTGCTGGAGCTCAACGCGCGCGTCGAGGGCCAGTGCGTCCTGGGCTGGCGCGACCTCCCGGTGGACACCGCGCACGTGGGGGAGACGGCGGGGGCGACGCGCCCGGTGATGCGCCAGCTGTTCGTCGAGGCCGGCCCCGGCTTCGCGTCCGACCAGGACGCCTTCGAGCGCAAGCTCTACGTCATCCGCCGCATCTGCGAGCTCGCGGCCGGCCCCGACCTCTACATCGCCTCGTTCTCCTCGCGCACGATCGTCTACAAGGGCATGCTCGTCCCCGACCAGGTGCGCGGGTTCTTTCCCGACCTCGTCGACGAGCGCATGGCCAGCGCGATGGCGCTCGTGCACTCGCGCTTCTCGACGAACACGTTCCCGAGCTGGCCGCTGGCGCACCCCTACCGCGTGATCTGCCACAACGGCGAGATCAACACGCTCATGGGCAACGTCAACTGGATGCGCGCGCGCGAGTCCCAGCTGGCCTCCAACCTGTTCGGCATGGACCTGCAGAAGGTCATGCCGATCGTCACGCCCGGCAACTCGGACACGGCGACGTTCGACAACGTCCTGGAGCTGCTCATGCTGGCGGGCCGGTCGCTGCCCCATGCGGTGATGATGATGATCCCGGAGGCGTACGCCGACCGCGACGACCTTCCCGACCACCTCAAGGGCTTCTACGCCTTCCACTCGTGCCTGATGGAGCCGTGGGACGGGCCGGCCGCCGTCGCGTTCACCGACGGCCGCGTGGTGGGCGCCACGCTGGATCGCAACGGCCTGCGCCCCGGCCGCTGGGTGGAGACCCACGACGGCCTGGTCGTGCTCGGCTCGGAGGCGGGCCTGCTGGGCATCCGGCCCGAGCGTGTCAAGCGCCTCGGGCGCCTGCAGCCCGGCAAGCTCTTCCTCGTCGACCTCGAGCGCCACCGGATCGTCGAGGACGAGGAGGTCAAGCGCGACGTCTCCGCGCAGCAGCCCTACGCGCGGTGGTACGACGAGAACACGGTCCACTTCGACGACCTCGCGCCCGCGCACGTGACGCTGACCGGGCTGGAGCCCACGCGCCTGCGCCAGCTGGCCTTCGGCTACTCCCAGGAGGACCTGCGCGTGCTGATCGCGCCCATGGCCGCCACCGGCGCCGAGCCGATCGGCTCGATGGGCAACGACAACTCGCTCGCCGTGCTCTCCGACCGGCGCCCGCCGCTGTTTTCCTACTTCAAGCAGCTCTTCGCGCAGGTCACCAACCCGCCGATCGACCCGATCCGCGAGAACCTGGTGATGTCGCTGGGCACCGGCGTCGGTGCCGAGCGCAACCTCCTGGAGGAGTCGCCCGAGCACGCCCACCAGCTCGTCATGGACCAGCCGATCCTGCGCAACCACGAGCTCGAGACGCTGCGCCAGGTCCATGACGAGGTCTTCCGCGCGTACACGCTGGACATCACCTGGCCGGTGGACGACGGGCCGGAGGCGATGAAGGCGCGGCTGGCGCGGATCTGCGACGAGGCGCACGACGCCGTGGCCGCCGGCGTCAACATCCTCATCCTCTCCGACCGCCGCGTGGGTCCCGACCGCGTGGCGATCCCCTCGCTGCTGGCGGTCGCCGCCACGCACCATCACCTGGTCCGGGAGGGGACGCGCCTGCGCACCGGCCTGGTGCTGGAGACCGGCGAGCCGCGCGAGGTGCACCACATGGCCACGCTGATCGGCTACGGGTGCTGCGCGATCAACCCCTACCTGCTCTTCGACACCGTCGGCGAGCTGGTCCTCGACGGCCGGGTGCCCGACGTGGACGACGTGGACGTCGCCGAGCGCAACGTCGTCAAGGCGATCGGCAAGGGCCTGCTGAAGACGATCTCCAAGATGGGCATCTCCACCATCCAGTCCTACTGCGGCGCGCAGATCTTCGAGGCCGTGGGCCTGGAGCGCGCCCTCGTCGAGCGCCACTTCACCGGCACGGCGTCGCGGATCGGCGGCATCGGCCTGGACGTGCTGGCCCGCGAGACGCTCGACCGCCACGCGACCGCCTACCCGGGCAGCCACGAGAAGCTGCTGCCCGTCGGCGGCATCTACGCCTGGCGGCGCGACGGCGAGCACCACATGTGGAACCCGGAGACGATCGCCAAGCTCCAGCACGCCGTGCGCGGGCAGAATGGCGACGGCCGGCAGAGCTACGAGGAGTACGCCGCGATGGTCAATGGCGACGCGTCGCGCAAGGCGACGCTGCGCGGCATGCTGAAGTTCCGCACCGACGGCGTCGAGGCGGTGGACCTCGACGAGGTCGAGCCGGCCAAGGAGATCGTCAAGCGCTTCGCCACCGGCGCGATGTCGCTGGGCTCGATCTCGCGCGAGGCGCACGAGACGCTCGCGCAGGCGATGAACCGCCTCGGCGGGCGCTCGAACACGGGCGAGGGCGGCGAGGACCCGGTGCGCTTCACCGACGACCGCCGCTCGGCGATCAAGCAGGTCGCGTCCGGGCGCTTCGGCGTGACGATCCACTACCTCGTCAACTCCGACCAGCTGCAGATCAAGATGGCCCAGGGCGCCAAGCCCGGCGAGGGCGGCCAGCTGCCCGGCCACAAGGTCGACGCCTACATCGGCGGCGTGCGCCACACCACGCCCGGCGTGGGCCTCATCTCGCCGCCCCCGCACCACGACATCTACTCGATCGAGGACCTCAAGCAGCTCATCTACGACCTGCGCTGCGCGAACCCGCGCGGCCAGGTGTCGGTCAAGCTGGTCGCCGAGATCGGCGTGGGCACGGTCGCCGCCGGCGTGGCCAAGGCCAACGCCGACCACGTGCTGATCTCCGGCCACGACGGCGGCACCGGGGCGTCGCCGCTGAGCTCGATCCAGGCGGCGGGCGTGCCCTGGGAGATCGGCCTGGCCGAGACCCAGCAGACGCTGCTGCGCAACGACCTGCGCTCGCGCATCGTCGTGCAGACCGACGGCCAGCTGAAGACCGGCCGCGACGTCGCCATCGCGGCGATGCTCGGCGCCGACGAGATGGGCTTCTCCACGGCCCCGCTCATCGCGACGGGCTGCATCATGATGCGCGCCTGCCACCTGAACACCTGTCCGGTCGGGATCGCCACCCAGGACCCCGAGCTGCGCAAGCGCTTCACGGGCACCCCCGAGCACGTCGTCAACTACTTCTTCTTCGTGGCCGAGGAGGCCCGGCAGATCATGGCCTCGCTCGGCGTGCGCTCGATGGACGAGCTCATCGGCCGCAGCGACCTGCTCGAGGCCGACGCCGCGATCGACCACTGGAAGGCGCGCGGGGTGGACCTCACCCACGTCCTCGCTCGCCCCGAGATCGAGGAGGGCGCGCCGCTGCGCTGCGTGCGCCCGCAGGAGCCGGTGCTCGACGACGCGATGGACTGGGGCCTGGTGCAGGACGCCAAGGCCGCGATCGAGGACTGCGAGCCGGTCCGCCTGGAGCGCAAGATCCGCAACGTGCACCGCTGCGTGGGCGGGATCCTCTCCAGCCACATCGCCGCCCGCCACGGCGAGCAGGGCCTGCCGCCGGACACCATCGAGGTCGAGATGCGCGGGTCGGCGGGCCAGTCCTACGGCGGCTGGCTGGCCGCCGGCGTCAGCTTCACGCTGCACGGCGACACCAACGACTACACGGGCAAGGGCCTGTCGGGCGGGACGCTCGCCGTGATGCCGCCCGACGGCGCGACGTTCGCCGCCGAGGACAACGTGATCATCGGCAACACCGTGCTCTACGGCGCCACCAGCGGCAAGGCGTTCTTCCGCGGGCTGGCCGGCGAGCGCTTCGCCGTGCGCAACTCGGGGGCCAGCGCGGTCGTCGAGGGCGTCGGCGACCACGGCTGCGAGTACATGACCGGCGGCCGCGTGGTCGTGCTGGGCCCCACCGGGCGCAACTTCGCGGCGGGCATGAGCGGCGGGCTGGCCTTCGTGCTCGACGAGGACTCCACGTTCGCCGCGCGCTGCAACCCCACGATGGTCGACCAGATCGAGGAGCTCGACGAGGGCGACGCGATCGAGGTGCGCAGCCTGGTGTCCGAGCACCTGGAGCGCACCGGCTCGCCGGTGGCCCAGCGCGTGCTGGACGACTGGGACGCGCTGCTGGAGCGCTTCGTCAAGGTCTTCCCGACCGACTACAAGCGCGTCCTGGCCGAGCGGGCCGCCGAGGAGGCCGCCGCCTCCAACGGCGCGCCGCCGCGCGCCGACGAGTTCGCGGGCGAGGCGGTCGACGTCGTCGGCGCCCCGCAGGCCCGCGAGGGCGACGGCGAGTAACCGGGCGGAGGACGCGATGGGTGAGCTGGGGGCATTCCTGAAGATCGAGCGCGTCGGCGTCCCGTACCGCGACCCCGACGAGCGCGCGCGCGACTACGACGAGTTCCTCGTCCGCCGCTCCGACGAGGAGCTGGCCGCCCAGGGCGCGCGCTGCATGGAGTGCGGCGTGCCCTTCTGCCACAACGGCTGCCCGCTGGGCAACCTGATCCCGGACTGGAACGACCTCGTCTACCGCGCGCGCTGGCGCGACGCGATCGTCCAGCTGCACGCCACGAACAACTTCCCCGAGTTCACCGGCCGGCTGTGCCCGGCGCCGTGCGAGGCGGCGTGCGTGCTGGAGATCCGCGAGGGCGACGCGGTGTCGATCAAGCAGATCGAGAACTCGATCATCGACCGTGCCTGGGAGGAGGGCTGGGTGGTCGCGATGCCGCCCGCCCAGGAGACCGGTCGCAGCGTAGCGGTCGTCGGCGCCGGCCCCGCGGGCATGGCCTGCGCCCAGCAGCTGCGCCGCGCCGGCCACGCGGTGACCCTGTTCGAGCGCGACGAGGCCGCCGGCGGCCTGGTGCGCTTCGGCGTCCCGGACTTCAAGATCTCCAAGCACCTCATCGAGCGCCGCGTCGACCAGCTCGTCGCCGAGGGCGTCGACGTGCGCTGCGGCGTGGACGTCGGCGTGGACCTGAGCGTGGCGCAGCTGCGCGAGGGCTTCGACGCGGTCGTGCTGGCGACCGGCTCGCGCGCGCCGCGCGACCTGCCGGTGGAGGGCCGCGAGCTGGACGGCGTGCACTTCGCGATGGAGTACCTGTACGACCGCAACCGCTGGGTCGCGACGCAGACCGGCACGCCGACGGGCGCCCCGGCGCCCGCGCTGCGCGGGCTGACCGCCGCCGGCAAGCACGTCGTGGTCATCGGCGGCGGCGACACCGGCGCGGACTGCGTGGGCAACTCGCTGCGCGAGGGCGCCGCGTCGATCACCCAGCTCGAGCTCCTGCCCGAGCCGCCGGCGCACCGGCCCGACGACCGCACGCCGTGGCCGCTGTGGCCCCAGAAGTTCCGCCTGAGCTACGCGATGGAGGAGGTGCGCAGCGCGGGGCGCGGAGAGCAGGACTACTCGATCGTCACCACGCACCTCGCCGGCGACGCCGACGGCCACGTGCGCACGCTGCACTACGCCCAGGCCGAGGCGGCGCCCCCGTTCAAGCCCGTGCCGGGCACCGAGGGCGAGCTGAAGGCCGACCTCGTGCTGCTGGCCATGGGCTTCCTGCACCCCGAGCAGGAGCTGCTCGACGCCCTGGACGTGGCCAAGGACGCGCGCGGCAACGCCAAGGCGGTGCGCCCGTACACGACCTCGGTCGACGGCGTCTTCGCTGCCGGCGACGCCCGGCGCGGCCAGTCGCTGATCGTGTGGGCGATCAACGAGGGCCGCCAGTGCGCGCGCATGGTCGAGCGCTACCTCGGCGAGCTCGAGCCGGCGGTCGCAGCGGGCAACGTCAGCGAGGCGGACGCCGGTCCCGAGGGGCCGCCGCAGCACGTCGGACCCGGCGTCACGGCCTGAACACGGCGTGCCGAAGCTCGCGACCGCCGTGTGGCACCTCCGCTCGACCGCGCGCAAGCGCGGGCCCGCCGGCTGGCGGCTCATCGACGCGCCCTGGCGCCCGCGCCGACCGGCGCATCGCCGCCACGGGCCCCGGCGACCGTCGCCGCTGGCCCGGGTGCTCGGGCCGCACCGGCGCAAGCACCTGAAGGCGAGCCGGCGCCGGCCGGTGTGGCGCTGGATGCGTGGGCTGGTCGCCGTGTACGTGCCGGCCGCCGTCGCGGTGACCACCGCGCGCAAGCGGCTCGGCGTCCCGCCGGCGGTCACGCTCGGGGTCGTCTCGGCGACCCCGCTGGCGGTCGCCGCGCTGACGCCGCGCGGGCGGGTGCGCTACGCGGCCGCGGGGATGGCCTACATGTGGGTGTTCAAGGTCACGTGGGAGCTGCCCTACGACGATCCCGACGAGCTGCGCGACCGCGTGCGGGTCCGCTATCCGATCCGCGTCGACAGCGTCCTGGGCGGCGGCGTGCCGCCCGGCCTGCGCCTGCAGCGCGCGCTGCGCGACCCGAGCCGGGTCACCGCGCTGGATCGCGCCGTCGCGGTGGTCTACGGCTCGTGGTTCCTCCCGCACGCCGTGCTGGGCTACGTCTGGCTGCGCCACCCCGAGTACGTCCCGCGGGCCGCCGGGCGCCTGGCCGCCTCTTACCAGATCACCACGCCGTTCTACGCGCTCGTCCCCACGGCGCCGCCGTGGTGGGCCTCGGAGATCGGCGGGGAGATGGGCGGCGAGATGCAGCGGGTGCTGCGCCACGTCGTGCGCGACCTGCGCGGGAAGCCGCGGCAGGAGTCCGCGGAGGGTCCGGGGAACCCGTGGGGCTCGATGCCCTCCGACCACGTCGCCTCCGCGGCGATCACCGCCATGGGCCTGTCCGAGCTCGGCCCGGTCTACGGCGCGCTGGGCTGGAGCTATGTGGCGCTCGCGTCGTTCTCGGTCGTCTACCTGGGCGAGCACTACGTCGTCGACGTGCTCGCCGGGCTGGCGCTGGCCGAGCTGATCCGGCTCGCCGAGCCCGTGGTCAGCCCGCTGGTGCGCCACGTCGCGCACCGCGTCGAGCGCCTGGCTCCCTGATCGCGCAGTTAGCCATCGGCGTCACGGGGTACGCTCCGCCGGGCAATGGACCTCATCGTCTACCTCATCGTCCTGCTGGCCGTCGGCCTCGTGGTCGGCGCGTTCGCACGCCTGGCGCTGCCCGGCAAGGACCCGATGTCGATCCCGCAGACGATCGCGATCGGCATCGCCGGCTCGTTCGCAGCCGGACTGATCAGCTGGGCGATCTTCGGGCGCGAGGTCGGCGGCATCCTGCTGGCCATCGCCTGCTCCTCGGTCATCGTCTACTTCATCCGCCGCTCGCGCGGCGGGGGTCTGACCGATCCCGGCGCGCCCCCGGCCGAGCGCGCCTGAGCGCGCCGGCGCTCGGCGGCCCGGGCGGCCGGTTGACCGTCCAGAAGTCCCTGCTGGGGCGGGTGGAAATGGACGTTCACGTCCCCGCGTGCCCCGGGTAGCGGGTGAACGTCCAGAAGTCCCTGCTGGGGCGGGTGGAAATGGACGTTCACCATCAGGCCACCACCGCACTCTTCGACGCCTTACGCACGCCTAGCGTCGGCCGAACGCAACCCCCGCACGTGCCGTCAACCCCCGAGCGGCGGCGCGCCGGGACGAGCCCGGCGGGCTACAAACTTGACGCCCGCGTCAACTTTGTCGTAGCCTGAGTCGGGCCCGTCGGCCACTCGCCGCCGCACCGTTCTCAATGTCCCAGCTGCCCACCGCCGCGATCATCGGAGCCGGTTCCTCGGGGATCGCCGCGGCCAAGGCCCTGCACGAGCGGGGCATCGAGTTCGACTGCTTCGAGACCTCCGACCGCGTGGGCGGCAACTGGGTCTTCGGCAACCGCAACGGGATGTCGGCCGCCTACCGCGACCTGTTCATCAACACCTCGCGCGAGCGCATGCAGTACACCGACTTCGCGATGCCGACGTCGATCCCCGACTTCCCCCACCACACCCACATCGCGGCCTACTTCGAGTCCTACGTGGACCATTTCGGCTTCCGCGACCGCATCCGCTTCCAGACCGGCATCGCTCGCGCCGAGCGCCGGGCGGGCGGGACGTGGGAGCTGACCGACGAGCACGGGGTCACGCGCCGCTACGACATGCTGCTGGTGGCCAACGGCCACCACTGGGACGCACGCTGGCCCGAGCCCGCCTTCCCGGGCAGCGAGGAGTTCGCCGGCGTGCAGATGCACGCGCACTCCTACGTCGACAACGCGTCGCTGCGCGACAAGGACGTCGTCGTGCTGGGGATGGGCAACAGCGCGATGGACATCGCCGTGGAGTCCAGCTACGTCGCGCGCGCCACCTATCTCGCCGCGCGCCGCGGCGCCTGGATCGTCCCCAAGTACCTCTTCGGCCGGCCGCTGGACCAGCTGGCCACCAACCCGCACGTCCCGGTCGGGCTCGCCTCCCGTGCCTTCCAGGCGCTGATCACCAGCCACGTCGGCCGCCCCGAGCGCTACGGGCTGCCCAAGCCCGACCACCGCATCGGCGAGGCGCACCCCACGGTCTCCGGACGGATCCTGGACCGCATCGTGCACGGCACGATCGCGCCCAAGCCGAACATCGCCGAGCTCGGCCCCGACTGGGTGCGCTTCGCCGACGGGACGCAGGTGCACGCCGACGTGGTCATCTACTGCACGGGCTACAAGATCACGTTCCCGTTCTTCGCCGACGGGCTCGTCGCTGCGCCCGACAACCACATCGAGCTCTTCCGTCGCGTCTTCGCACCCGGCGTCGACGACCTCGCGTTCATCGGGCTGCTGCAGCCCTTGGGCGCCATCATGCCGCTGGCCGAGGCCCAGGGGCAGTGGGTGGCCGAGTACCTGCGCGGGGAGTACCGCCTGCCGCCGCGCGACGAGCTCGAGGCCGACATCCGCCGCGACCAGGCGGCCATGCGCAAGCGCTACGTCGCCTCCAAGCGCCACACGATCCAGGTGGACTTCGACCGCTACCTGCACGAACTGCGCCGCGAGCGCCGGCGCGGCGCCGAGCGCGCGCGGCACGCCGGCTTCGTCCTGCCCGTGCCCGCCCGGGCCGGTGCGGTCCGCGAGGCCGTGGCCACGTGAGCCTCGATGCCGCCTCCCAGGCCGCGCCCGCGCCCGCACCGGCGCCGGCGGGCCGCCGCGCGGCGACCAAGGCCGCCAACCGGGCCGCGATCCTCGCCGCGGCGCGCGAGGTGTTCGCCGACCTGGGCTACGGCGCGGCGACGGTGCGCGACGTCGTGCGCCGGACCGACCTGGCCTCGGGCACCTTCTACAACTACTTCCCCGACAAGGAGTCGCTGTTCCGCGCGCTGCTGGAGGAGAGCGTCGTGCAGGTGCGCGCGCGCACCCGCGAGGCGCGGCGCGACGCCGGCTCGGTGCGCGCCTTCGTGGAGGCCGGCTACCGGGCCTACTTCGAGTTCCTGGCCACCGACCGCGGGACGTTCGAGCTCATGCGCCGCAACGCGGGCACGATCCGCGCGCTGTTCGACGAGCCGCTGTTCGGCGCCAGCGCGCAGGAGCTCGCCGAGGACCTGCGCACGGGGATCCGGGCGGGCGTCCTGCCGCGGCTGGACGCCGACTACATGGCCGCGGCGATGATCGGGGTCGGCCTCGAGGTCGGGGTGAAGATGGTCGAGCGCGAGCCGCTGGACGTCGAGGGCGCCACGCGCTTCGCCGCCGAGCTGTTCATCGGGGGGATCGAGCGGCTCGGATAGCGGCCGGGCCGGCAGCGAACGATGTTCGCTGCGACGTCACGCCCTGGCGGCGATGCGCCATCGGGCCTTCCCCACCCGCCGTTGCGCGTCGCGGGCGGCCTCCGCGTGCCCGGAGCGCCGACCGCGGCCGCCGGTCGCCGGGCCGGGCGCTGCGGCGGACCCCGACGCGCCGCTGGCCCTCGCGGCGCTGGGGCGCGCCGCGCTGGACGCTGCTCGATCGGTCGGCGCCGGAACGTCCGCCCGACGCGTAGGACCGCGCCGGCGACGAGCTAGGAAGCGGGCGGGATGTTCTCGCGGAAGGTCAGCAGCGCGATGCCCAGTCCGGTGGCGGCGTTCTTGCCGTTCTTGCCGTTCTTGCCGTCCTTGCCCGCGGTCGCGCGGTTGTCGGCGGACTCGACGATAGCGTCGGCCCGCTTCCAGAAGGCGTCCACCGCCCGCGCCAGCGCGCGGCGGCCCTCGGCGTCGAGGTGCACCGACTCGACGCGGACCAGCGAGTCGCCGTCCTGCAGTCCGCCGCCCGACTCTGCGGCCTCGAGCTGTTCCAAAAGCTCTTGGACCTGCCGGCCCCACGCACCTTCGCGCACCGACGGCGACAGCGACCCCCAGCTCGCCGAGCTCGGCCGCGGACGCGCGCGAGAGCGGTAATGGCTCTCGATCGCGCCGCGCTTCTGCCGTTGCCCGGTCAGCTCGAGCAGCCCGAGCTCGCGCAGGATCCGCACGTGGTAGCTGACCACGCCGAGCTCCTGGTCCAGGTCCACGGACAGTTCCTTGGGGCTCGCGGTCCGCTCGTCCAATGTGGCGAGGATGCGCCGCCGGAGCGGGTGGCCGAGCGCTTTGATTATCCGCTCGTCCGCGTATTCCTCGGTCACTGCTCAGACATTAGTGGACGCCGCAGTTCAGTGAAGCAGGCGACCGGCCGCGGGGGGCTGGATCTAGACTGGCCGGTGGTGTCGCCACAGTTCTGCCGCCACAACCGCTTCGTCGCCAATTGCCCGATCTGCCGGGTGACCGAGCCGCCTCCGGCGAGCGCCCGGGCCCGTTCCCCGCAGCGGTCGCGGTCCGGCGCCGGCGCGCCCGGCACGCGGTCGCGCGCCGCGTCCGGCGTGCGCGTGAGCCGCGTGGCGCAGGCCGCCGACGATGGCTTTCGCTGCGAGCTGGTGCCGGGGCTGAAGGCCGCTGCCGACGCGCGGCGCCTGGCGGGCGAGCTGGCCTTCGCCGCCGCCCGGCTGGCGGAGCTCGAGACCGCTCCTCCGGGCGTGTGCGGCCAGATCGCCACCGAGACCGACCTCGAGGAGGCGACGTGGCTGGCCTTCGAGACCGCGTACCTGACCCCGGCCGAGGACGACGAGGACCCGTTCGCGGGTATTCGCGCCGCGCACGTCCCGTGGTCGGCCGGCGAGCTCCCCGCGCTGGACGGCGTCCGGGCCGGCCCGCGGACGTCCCGTGACGCGGCCGGCGCGGAGCGCACCGTCCTGGCCTACCGCGCGTGGGCGCGGCGCGCAGGCTCCCAGGCGGCCGCGCTAGCGGGCGAGCCGGCGTGGACGCCCGAGCGGCGCTTCGAGCGCGCCTTCGAGCGCCTCGCGCTCCCCGGCCTCTCGCGGGCGGGTCGCTACGACCTGCTGGTCACGCTGGGGCGCCTGGGCCGCTACGACGTGCGCGCGCCGGCGCTGGAGCTGACCGACGACGCCACGACCGTCGCCGCCAAGCGCGTCTTCGGGATCGGCGACAAGATCCTGCTCGAGCGGCGCGCCGCCGTGCTCGCCGAGGCGCTGGCGCTGCCCGTCGACGCCCTGGACCTCGCGCTGTTCAACTGGGCCGCCCCCGAGGGCGGCCGGGCGACGTACGGCTCGCGCGTGCGTCCGCCCGACGAGGACGTCGACGCGCTCGGGGCCGTGCTCGGCGTGGGCCCGTGACCGGCGTCTACGTCTGCGAGACCACGACCGACTCCCGCGAGGAGGCCGATCGCATCGCTCGCGCGCTGGTGCAGGAGCGCCTCGCCGCCTGCGTGCAGGTGGTCGGGCCGGTCGCCAGCACGTACTGGTGGGAGGACGTTGTCCAGACCGAACAGGAGTGGCTGCTGCTGGTCAAGACCACGCAGGCGCGCCTCGAGGCGGTCAAGGCGGCGGTCGCCGCGCTGCACTCCTACGACGTGCCGGAGGTCCTGGTCTTCGCCGTCGCCGACGGCTCGCGCGGCTACCTGGACTGGGTGCGCGCCGAGACGGCCGCGGGGGCGTAGCGCCGCTCGGTGGGTGGGCGGTGGCGCGCTTCGTCCTCCAGTTGCACGACGCGACGACGCTGCACTTCCACCTGCGCCTCCAGGCCGGCGGGGGCTCGCGGGCGACGGGGCGGACTAGGCGACGGTGGGCCCCGACCGGAGGCGGTGGGACCGCTTCTGCGGCGAAATTTGTCGGTCTTTGCGGGAATCGTGCGTTGTCGCGGGGGCGAAGACGGCGCATCGTTCTCCTAGCGTGCGGTGAGGGCGGTCGCCGAAGGCCGGGAGGAAGGGGAAGCGCGCAGTGGACGACGCCGGGCGGGAGGGGTTGGGCTCAGAGGCCGAGGAGCTCGTGCTGCGCACGATCGCGGCGCACGCCGACTCGCTCCTGCGGACCGCGCGGCGCCACTCGCTGTGCGCCGACGACGCCCAGGACGCCTACCAGCGCAGCCTGGAGATCTTCATGCGCCACGCCGCGCGGCTGGACCGCGGCCGCGCCGGAGCGTGGCTGCACACGGTGGTCAAGCACGAGGCGATGGCGATCCGCCGGTCCCGGCGCCAGCTCGTGGGCGTCCAGGACACCGAGCTGGAGGCCCAGGGGACGGGCGCCGCGCCGTCGCCGGAGGATCAGTTGCTGGCCTTCGACATGGTCGGGCGCTCCGCGGAGGCCTTGAAGCGCCTGAAGCCCCAGGAGCTGCGGGCGCTATGGCTGAAGGCGCAGGGCTACAGCTACAGCGACATCGGCGAGATCACCGGATGGACCTACACGAAGGTCAACCGCTGCCTGACCGAGGGCCGCGCCAGCTTCCTGGAGCGCTATGCGGGGATCGAGTCGGGCGCGGAGTGCCGCCGCTGGGCGCCGGTGCTCTCGGCCATGGTCGACGGCGAGGCCACGCCGGAGCAGGTGCTGGAGGCGCGTCCGCACCTGCGCAACTGCCCGGGCTGTCGCGCGACGCTGAAGGCGCTGCGCGAGAGCTCGGCGCCGCTGGCGGCGGTGCTGCCGGTGCCGCTGGTGGTCACGGCCGTCTCGGACGGCGGTGAGGCGGTCTCCGGCGTGCTGGTGCGCGTCTACGAGGCGATCGCCGGCGGCGTGCACGAGCGGGCGGTCGCGTCGGCGACCAAGGTCCAGGCGGTGCTCGAGGCCTCGGCGGCGAGCAAGGTCGCGGCGGTCGCGGCCTCGGCGGCTGCCGTGGCGGGCGGCGGGTACGCGACGGTCGACCGCGTCGCCGACCAGCGCGACTCCAGGCCGCCCGAGCGGGTTGTGAGCCAGACCCCGGCGCCCGCCCCTCCGGCGCCGGTGAGCCCGGGCCCGGCGCCGGCCACGCCGGCGGCCGCCGACCCCGACGCGGCCGCGGCGTCCCCGACGCCGGCGCCGGACCCGGAGCCCCAGCGCGAGTTCGACGACCCAGCGCCCGCCGCGGCTGCGCGGGAGTTCAAACCGGCGGAGTTCGAATCCGGTGGGAGCGGGGCGGAGGCGTCGGCGTCGGCGCCCGCGGCGACCGAGCCGACGGCGGCGGCGCCCGCCGCCGCCCGCCCACCACCGGCGGAGTTCGCCGGCACGGGGGCCAGCGCGTCGCGCGGCGGCGAGTTCGGCCCGTAGCGGCGGCCGCGCCCCTCAGGCGGTCGCGAAGCGCCCGACGGTGTGCTCCGGGCGTACGCCCGGGAGGTGCTCGGAGAAGATGCGGAAGTAGGCGAGCTCCTCGCGGGTGCGCAGCGGCGGGTCGGTCGCGCCCCGCTCGCGCTCGAAGTCCTCCTCGCTGACGGTGGCCTCGATGTGGTCGGTCAGCACGTCGGCCGCCCCGCTGCCGTCGCCGAACTGGGCCTTCTCGCGCCACAGGATCTCGTCGGGCAGCCAGCCGGTGAAGGCCTCGCGCAGCAGGCGCTTCTCGAGCCGGCCGGGCTGCGAGAGCTTCCAGCCGATCGGCAGACCGAGCGCGAAGGCGATGACCTGGCGGTCCAGGAACGGCACGCGCGCCTCCAGCCCGTGGGCCATCGTGACCCGGTCGCAGCGCTGGAGGTTGAGACTGTGCAGGCCGTCGACGGTGCGCACCAGCTCGGCCTGCAGCGCGTCGGGGTCGGAGAACTCGCGCAGGTACTCATAGCCGGCGAACAGCTCGTCGGCGCCCTCGCCGGTGAGCACGACCTTCACGTGCTCGGCGGTCAGCTCGGCGAGCAGGAAGTTCGGGACAGCGCTGCGCACCAGCGACGGGTCGAAGTGCTCGATCGCGCGCACCACCGGGGCGACCACGCGGGCGGCGTCCTGGGCGGTGTAGATGCGCTCGTGGTGCTCGCTGCCCAGCAGGCGCGCGACGACGCGCGCGGCGAGCAGGTCGGGGCTGGCCTCGGTGCCGACCGCGAACGTCTTCAGCCGCTCGCCGCGGCGCTCGAGGTAGCGCGCGGCGACCGCGGCCACGAGGCTCGAGTCCAGCCCGCCGGAGAGGAAGACGCCGACGGGGACGTCGCCCATCATCTGGCGCTCGACGCTGGCGACGATCGTCTCGCGGGTCGCGCTCAGCGCCTCGGGCGGCGGCTCGGCGGCGGCGTGCCAGGGGCCCTCCGGCGTCGCGCGGCCGGCGGCCGGCACGGCGGCGGCGAAGCGCTGCAGCCCGCCGTCCGGGGTCCAGTGAAAGCCGGGGGGAAAGGCCTCGACGGAGGGCAGCCAGCCCGGCTCGAAGGCGGCCATCTCCGACGCGAAGCGCACGCGCCCGCGCTCGCCCTGAGCCCAGTACAGCGGCTTGATGCCCACCGGGTCGCGCGCCGCGACGAACGAGCCGTCCGACCCGGCGACCAGGAACGCGAACATGCCCTCGAGCTCGGTCAGCGCGGACGGGCCGCGCTCGTCGAGCAGGTGCAGCGCGACCTCGTTGTCCGAGCGCGTCGTGAACGGCGCCTCCGCCAGCGTCGCGCGGACCTCCTGGTGGTTGTAGACCTCGCCGTTGCCCACGAGCCAGACGTCGCCGGTCGCGTTGACCAGCGGCTGGCGCCCTCCGTGCACGTCGACGATCGACAGCCGGCGGTGCCCGAGCCAGCTGCCGTTGACGCGCACCTCGCCCTCGTCGTCGGGTCCGCGATGCACCAGGCGGTCGAGCATGCGCTCGGCCCCACCGGCCTCGTGGGCCCCGTATTCCGCAGCGATTCCGCACATGACTACTGAGTGGACCTTGCCCGGAGTGCCGCTCGGCTATGCGGCGACCGGGAAGCCCGGGTAGGCCCCGGGCCGGCGATCGTCGAGGTGTGAGAGCTCGGCGCGGAAGGCCGCGACGACGCCGGGCGCGTCGATCCGCGCGAAGGCGGTGCCCGCCCGGGCGCCGGTGCGGGCGAGCACGCGGCCGTCGGGATCGACGACCTTGGCCTGGCCCGGGAAGCGCAGCCGGCCGAAGCGGCCGACCTGGTTGGAGGAGACCCAGACGACCTGGTTCTCCAGCGCGCGCGTCTGGTCGAGGAGGTTGAAGTGGCGCACCTGGCGGTCGCTGCGCGTGCGCGACGAGGGATGCACCCGGCACTGCGGCCACGCCGACAGCGACGCGATCAGTCCGGCCCCGCCCAGCGCGAGCTCGCGGGCCGCCTCGGGGAAGAGCTTGTCGTAGCAGATGAGCATCCCGATCCGGCCCAGCGGGGTGTCGAACGCGGCGAAGCCGTCGCCGGCGCTGTAGGTCCCCCGCTCGCCGGGCGGCAGGTGCACCTTGCGGTGGTGGCCGAGGATGCCGTCGCCGCTGACGCACACGGCGCTGTTGTACGGGCCGCCGGGCGCGGCCTCGGTGTAGCCGGCGCAGACGACGACGTCGCCGGCGATGCGGGCGAGGCGATCGATGATCTCCCCGTCGCGAGCCAGCGCGGGCGGCGTGCCGCACGGGGCCGGGGCCCCTGCGACCTGCGGCTCGTACACGTACCCGCCGAGCGCCGCCTCGGGGAGCACGACGAGGGCGGCGCCGCGCTCGCGGGCGTGACCCACGATGCCGGCGATCTGGGCCAGGCAACGATCCAGATCGCGCCCGAAGCCGGCGCTGACCGCCATCACCGCCGGGGTCAGCGACATCCGACGGATTCCGCGCCCGAGCATTGACGCAGTCTGCGGCCCGCGCCCCGCTGCCTCTATGGACCCCTGTCCAGTGATCTTGCGGGAGGTTTCGACCCGCTGTCGGATCCTTCCCCCCGGCTGGCGCTCACTCCGGCCGGCTGGCGCTCACTCCGGCCAGAAGTCCTGGATCAGCTCGACGTCGGCCTCCACGTCGTCGATGACGGTCGACACGATGATCAGCTCGGCGTCGCCGGGCCCGTCGTTCCAGACCGAGCGCCAGGTCTCGGGGGCCACGCGCACCGCCGTGCCCGGGCCCACCTCGACGACCTCGTCGCCGAGCTTGAACTCCAGGGTCCCCGAGACGACGTAGTAGATCTCCTCCTGCGTCTTGTGGCGGTGCCCGTAGCTGCCCTTGCCGCCGCTGCGGGGCGTCATCTGGCGGTGGGTGAACGCGATCTGCTCGGCGCCGAGGTGACCGCCCATCGCGCGCAGCGCGCCGGGGTACTGGCCCTCGAAGAAATCGGGGACCTCGCCGGCCCGTGCGATCCCGTAGCCGCTCACGGCACCGACACTAACTCCTGGAGCATCGCGCGTGGCGCGTATCCTGCCTCGCCGTGCGGGAGCCCGTGAGGATCGCGGTGGTCGGCGGCGGCTACGGGGCCAAGGTCCCACTGCCCGTCTACGCCGAGCTCGACGAGTTCGAACCCGTCGCGGTCTGGTCGCGGCGGCCCGAGCGCGCGCGGGAACTGGCCGGCGACGCCGGCGCCGAGCTGGGCTCCGCCGGGCTCGACGAGGTCCTCGGTGCGCCGGGGCTGGAGGCCGTGCACGTGGCCACGCCGGTCGCGCTGCACGCCGAGGTGGCCATCGCCGCCGCGCGGCGGGGCCTGCACGTCCTGTGCGAGAAGCCGATCGCGATGGACCTCGCCGAGGCCCGGAGCGTCGCCGAGGCGATCGAGGCCGCCGGCGTGGTGGGCATGGTCAACTACGGCCGGCGCTTCCAGGAGGCCCGCGAGCGGCTGATCGAGCGCGTCCGCGCGGTCTGCGGGCGTCCGCGGATGGTCTCGATCTCGCTCGTCTTCGACGACCACGCCGAGCCGGACGCGCGCCCGTTCACCTGGGTGCAGGACGCCGACCTGGGCGGCGGGCGGCTGCAGGGCTACGGCGTGCACGACCTCGATCTGCTCCTCGAGGCGTTCGGCGACGTCGAGGCGGTGGCCGCCGCGACCGAGGTCGGGGTCTCGCCCCGCCGCACCGCCGACGGAGCGCGGCGCGAGGTCACCGCCGAGGACACATACGCGATCGTCCTGCGCTTCGCCGGCGGCGGGATGGCGCTCGTGAGCCTGGTCGCCACCGCACGGCACAAGCGCGGCGACCTCATCGAGGTCTACGGCGCCGACGGCACGGTGCGCCTGGACGCCGAGAAGCGGCTGTGGTCCGGGCGCGCGGGCTCCGAGCTCGAGTGCGAGGGACCCTTGCAGGCGAGCTCCAAGGACGCCTTCGCGCGCGTCGCGCGCAACTTCTGGGCGGCGATCCGCGAGGGCGCCGCACCGGATCCCTCGCTGCAGGAGGGGCTGCGGGTGCAGGCGCTGCTGGACGCCGTGCACGCCGCGGACGCGCAGCGGCGCTGGGTCGAGCCGCAGCGGATCACCGGGGCGGGCTGAGGCGGTGGCGACGGGCGCCCAGCCGCGGGCGCGGCGGCTGTACGTCGTGCGCCACGGGGAGACCGAGCGCTCGGCGCGCGGGGTGTACTCCGGCCGGGCGGAGATCGCGCTGACCGAGCACGGCCGCGAGCAGGCGCGCGCGACCGCCGAGCGCCTGGCCGGCGCGGGGGTGGACGCCGTGTGGTCCAGCCCGCTGGGCCGCGCCACCGAGACGGCCGCGGCGATCGCCCGCGCCACCGGCGCGCCGCTGACCGTCGACGAGCGCCTGACCGAGGTGGACTACGGCCCGATCGAGGGCATGGACCGCCACGAGGCGCGCGAGCGCTGGGGGGATCTGTTCAGCGACTGGCGCGCGGATCCCTACGGCGCGCCGCTGCCCGGCATGGAGCCTCTCGGTGACGCGCTCGCTCGCGCGCGCGAGGCGACCGCCGACGCCCTCGCGGCGGCCGAGTGCCCCGTGCTCGTCGGCCACCAGGGCATCCTGCGCCTGGTGCTGGTGGCGGTCGGCCGGATCGCGCCCGAGGAGTACTTCGCCACTCAGCTGCGCGAGGCCGATCCGATCGAGGTCGACGAGCCGGCGATCCTGGGGTGAGATCGGGCTTCACGTCCGATGGCGTCCCTACCGTGCGCGGTGTCCGTTCTCCGTCGAGTCGCCAGGGAGCTGCGATGCCCCTCTGCTTCATCGAACCACAGGACGCGATCCGCGTGATCGCCGAGTCCGTTGGCCGTGAGGCCCGCCGGCAGCTGCTGGGGGAGCTGGTGCGCGCGTGGGTGGACGAGATCCCCGAGCCCGAGCTCGCCTCGCACTACGCCAAGGCCGTCGAGGATCTCGACGAGCACGACCTGTCGATGCTCGCGGCGTGGCACGCCTCGCTGGAGGTCGGCCATCCGATCGCCAACCGCGAGTTCCTGGTCAACGTGTTCCCCACGCTGGGCGACAACCGGCGCGAGGCGCTGAAGATCGCGGCCGGCTTCCGCGGCGAGGAGGCCTTCGACGCGGGCGTCGCGGAGGAGCAGGCCCTGGAGACCGTCCTGCCCCACCTCTCCCGCGAGCGCTGCATCGAGCTCGCCAACGAGTGCCTGGAGGTCTACCTCTGGGACCGCCTCGGCTCGGTGAACTGACCCGAGCCGGTCAGCGCGCGCCGTCGGCGCGACGCAGCAGGTCATAGCGCCCGACGCCCGTGCGTCCGTCCATGCGCCAGCCGAAGAACGCGGTGTCCAGCCGCAGGCGCCCGAGGTCGATCGACGAGCCGCACAGCACCTCGCCCGCCACCCGCAGCGGGAAGCTGTCCTCCTCGTCGTCGAGCCACAGCTCCAGGCCCGCGCGGCGCTGGTGCAGCGCGCCGTCGTAGCCGGTCGACAGGCGCGCGTCGAACACCTCCACCGGCTCGCCGCCCTCCAGCACCCACGCCGCCACGGCCTCGTCGAGGTGGTGCTTGGCCTTGGCGGGCCGGATCGCGGTGAGGGTGACCGCGCGGTCGGGCCCCAGCCAGGCGGTCACGGTCCGGGCGAGCGCGATGCGCTTCCAGTCCGGCGCTCCCCACTGGCGCCCGCGCTGGCCCAGGCACTGCACCGCGACCTCGCGGTCCCCGGCGCGGACCGTGCCCGCGACCGTGCACAGCTGCTCGTAGCCCGCGATCGCGCCGACGCGGGCGACCGGGTCGTCGGGATCGAGCACGGCGGGCGCCGAGCAGGCCTCGAAGCGCAGGTCGAAGCCTCCGCCCTCGCCGGCGTAGCTCACGGTCCAGGCCTCCAGCGGCGCCTCGACGGTCGTGCGCACGCCCGCCGCCCGCACCGCCTCCCACGCCCGCTCGGACACCTCGACCGCGCCCTCGCTACTGGCGGCGACGACCGCGGCGCGCGAGAACAGCACGGCCAGGCCGCTGGCGCCGGCGTCGCCCAGGCCGGCGCGGGCCAGGCCGTAGAGCTCGTGCTCGGGGTCGCCGAACGAGAAGGTCACCGCATCGAAGAAGCCCGGGCCCCCGGCTGGTTGCGGGGCCTCCTGGTCGGTCGCGGCGCTCACGGGCGCTCGGGCGGCGGCGGGTCGACCTCGGTGGCGCTGCCCTCCACGTCGAAGCCGCCGCCACGCCGCCCGGCGCGACCCGACGTGGGATAGGCCGCCCCGCCGGGCGCGGCCATGCCGGCGACGACGCCCGACTGGAAGCGGCGCACGAGCAGGCGCCGGACCACCGCGCGGGTGGGCGGCAGCAGGAGCGCCAGCCCGGCCGCGTCGGTGAAGAAGCCCGGTGTGAGCAGCAGCGCGCCGCCGAAGATGACCAGCGTGCCGTCGATGACCTCGCGGCCGGGCACCCGGCCCTCGGCGACCGCGGCGTTGAAGCGCCGCCAGACGGCGCGGCCCTGGGAGCGCATGAGCACGCCGCCCAGGATGGAGTCGGCGATCAGCAGCGCGACGGTGGGCAGCACGCCGATCGCCTCGCCGACCTGGAGGATGAGAAACAGCTCCAGGATCGGGACGGCGATGAAGAGGATGACCAGCGGCGCGAGCACGGTCTGTGAAGGCTACGCCAGCGCCCGCGGCGGCCCGCGAGGGCTGCGCCGCGGCTCAGGCCGGCGCTGGGTCCAGCGTCACGCCGGGCAGGCGGTGCAGCCCGACGTACTCGATCAGCACGCGGATCTGCGGCCGCGCCCCGCGCAGGCGCATCGCGCCGCCGGCCTTGCGCAGCCGCCGAGCGACCATGGCGAGGTCGAGCATCAGCGACGCGTCGGCGAACACCAGCTCGGTGAGGTCCACCACCAGCTCCGCCCGCGCGCGCAGTGCGCGGGAAAGGGCGGTGCGCCGCAGCGATTGGGTGGTCCGGTCCTCGTCCCCGCAGCAGCGCAGCAGAGGGGGATGTTCGTCGTAGGAGACGATGGCCACGCCAACCTACCGGACTCTGGGACCTCGACGAACGGCCCGGGGCTAGAATCTCCGCATGGCTTCATTGGAAGAGATCGAAGAGGCGCTCACCAACGTGATCGACCCCGAGCTGGGGCTGGACTTCGTCGAGCTGGGACTCATCTACGGCATCCAGGAGAACATGGGCAACGTGCACGTCACGTTCACGCTCACGACGCCGGCCTGCCCGATCGGCCCGCAGATCAGCGAGCAGATCGAGGAGTTCGTCTCCGAGCTCGAGGGCGTCAACTCCGTGCAGTCGGCGATGACGTTCGACCCGCCGTGGTCGCCGGAGAAGATGAGCGAGGACGCAAAGTTCGCGCTCGGCTTCTGAGCCGCGCCCGGTCCTGACCCGGCGCATCGCCGTCCGGCAAGCTGCCGGGTGGCGGCCCCGATTCCCCTAGGCTGACCGCGATGACGCGGCTGGCGCTCTGCCTGTTGATCGCGGTCGCGCTCCTGGCGCCGGCCGGGGCCCGCGCGGACAGCCTCACAGGCCGGCTGCTGGTCACGCTCCAGCCCCGCGCGGCAGGCCAGGCCCACGCGTCGGCGCTCGCCGTGGCCGGCGCGCGCGCCGAGGGCCCGCGCGTGCCGGAGATCGATCTGCTCACCGTGCGCCCGGCCGCCGGGCGCACGCTGTCGGAGACCGCCCGCGCGCTGCGCCTCCAGCGCGCCGTGCGCCACGTCGAGGTCGAGCGTCGCCACCAGCTGCGCGTGGTGCCCAACGACCCGGCGCTGTCGGCCGCGGAGTCCGCGCCGGGCACGCCGGCCGGCACGACCGTGCAGTGGTGGGCGGATCGGCTGGGCCTGTTCACCGCCTGGGACTTCACGCGCGGCGCGGGGGCCCGGGTGGCGCTCATCGACACCGGCGTGGACGCGGGGCACCCCGAGCTGGCGGGCAAGATCGACGCGACGTTCGACAAGGACAACATCCGCTCCCCCGGGCCGCCGACCGTGGACGAGAACGGCCACGGGACGCACGTCGCCTCGATGGCCTGCGGCGCGGGCGACAACGGCGTCGGCCTGGTGGGCGCGGGGCTGGACTGCCGCCTGATCGTCATCAAGACCGACCTCACCGACGCGTCGGTCGCCGCGTCCATCGTCGAGGCGGCCAACGCCGGTGCGGGGGCCATCAACATGAGCTTCGGCACCGCGGGCGGGCGGCCCGCGTCCCGGGCGATCACCGACGCCATCGACTTCGCCCTGACCAAGGAGGTGGTGCTCGTCGCCGCGGCGGCCGACGAGCCGGTCCTCGAGCAGGGCGACCCCGCCAACGTGCTGCAGCCCACCAACAGCGGCGCGGACATCGCGGCGGGCAAGGGCCTGACCGTCACCGCCGCCAACAACGCCGGCGCGCGCGCGTCGTTCGCCGGGCGGGGCACGCAGATCTCCCTCGCCGCCTTCGGGCAGTTCGCCGACGCGGCCGGGCCCGGCGGCATCCTCGGTGCCTTCCCGGGCAACGAGACCGAGCTGGAGCGCGGCGGCGGGCTGCTGTTCCCCACCGCGCCGTGCGGATGTCGCACGTCCTTCGGCGACGACCCGCGGTACGCCTACGTGCAGGGGACCTCCATGGCCGCGCCGATGGTCGCCGCGACGGCCGCGCTGATGCGCAACCTCAACCCCGACCTGCGCGCGCTCGAGGTGGTCCGGATCATCAAGGAGACCGCCCAGCGGGCGCCCGGCAGCGGCTGGAACCCCGAGCTGGGCTGGGGGATCCTCAACGCCGGCGCGGCGGTGCGGGTCGCGGCGACCGCCGACCGCCGCGCGCCCACGTCGCGTGCCCGCGGAGCGAGCCGGGTGCGCCGGGCGCGGAGGTTCACCGTGCGCTGGTCGGGCCGGGACACCGTGGTGCCGGGTCTGCAGCCCAGCGGCGTGCGCCGCTTCGACCTCTTCCGCTCCACCGATCGCGGGCCCTACCGCCGCATCGCGCGCACGCCGGGCACGTCGATCCGCCTGCGCGCCGTCCCCGGCGCCCG
This sequence comes from uncultured Solirubrobacterales bacterium, assembly GCA_963825515.1. Taxonomy (GTDB): domain Bacteria; phylum Actinomycetota; class Thermoleophilia; order Solirubrobacterales; family Solirubrobacteraceae; genus CADCVQ01. Next base: position 95,549 of record CAWGTI010000002.1, read on the forward strand.
CTACCGCTTCTACACGCTCGCGGTGGACAACGCGGGCAACCGCGAGGCGGTCCCGCGACGGCCCGACCTCACCACGCGGGTGGACCGGCGCCGGCGCTGAGCGCTACACCGTCGCCGGCTGGCGCGCGGCGCCCTGCCCGGCGAGTGCGACCAGCTCGGCCAGCGCGGCCTTGATGTTGTCGGCGATCGCGCCGATGTCGCCGAGGGCGTCGTAGTCGCCGAGCAGGCCGAAGTTCATCTGGCCGTTGTAGGACATGATCGCGATCGCCAGCGCGTGGTCGGAGGGCAGGAACGCGACCGGGAAGATCGCCTGCATCTCCCGTCCCTGGACGTAGAGCGGGAACTGGGGGCCGGGGACGTTGGTGACCAGCAGGTTGAACAGGCGCGTGGAGAAGTTCAGCCGCGAGGCCTGGGCCAGGATCGTGGGCGGGGCGAAGGTCTGCGCGCCGGCCAGGACCTCGGCGCCCACGGCCTGCTTGGACTCCTTGAGGTCGGCCATGGCGGCGCTCACGACGCCCAGGCGCTCGACCGGGTCCTCGACGTAGACCGGCAGCGGGCCGCGCATGACCGCCAGCCGGTTGCCGCCCGCGCTCTTGTCGCGCTCGGTGCGCACCGACACGGGGACCAGCGCGCGCAGCTCGAGGCCGGCGGTGCTGACGCCCCGCGTGTGCAGCCACTCGCGCAGCGCCCCGGCGACCACGGCCAGCACGACGTCGTTGACGGTCCCGCCGAAGGCGTTCTTGACCGTCTTGAAGTCGCCGAGCTCGCTGCGGATCCCGACGAAGCGCCGGTGCGGGCCGATCTCCACGTTCAGCGGCGTGGGCGGGGCGGGGTTCAGCCCCGCCCAGACGATCTCGCCGACGCCCTCCGCCGCCACGCGCGCGTCCTGGACGGTCCGCTCGGGCTCCAGCAGCGCGCCGATGGCCTTGGTCGCCAGCGACACGCCCGCCCTGGCCATGCCCGCCATGCCCGCGCCGAGCAGCTCGGCCCCGTGCGGCTCGGGGGCGGGCTTCCACGGCTCCAGGGAGTCGTCCTCGAACGCCGGTGGCTCGGGGCCCAGGTCGAACATGACGGTCGCGAGGTCCACGCCGGCGACGCCGTCGATCAGCGAGTGGTGTGTCTTGGAGATCAGCGCGAAGCGCCCGTCGGCGATCCCCTCGACGAGCCACAGCTCCCACAGCGGCTTGGAGCGGTCGAGCTGCTGGGAGAAGATGCGCGCCGCCAGGTTCAGCAGCTGCTCCTCGCTGCCCGGTGCGGGCAGCGCGGTCAACCGGACGTGGTACTCGAGGTTGAACGTCGTGTCGTCGGCCCACAGCGGGCGGCCGGTGCCGCCGGGCGGGAACGCGAGGCGCTGGCGGTAGCGCGGCACCAGGTGCAGGCGCATGCGGATCGAGTCCAGGAACTCCTCGTAGGGCGGCGGCGGCCCCGCGGCGACGATCAGCCCGCCGACGTGCATGTGCGACGCGTGGTCCTCCTGATGCAGGAACGACGCGTCGATCACGGAGAGCCGGTCGAGGTGGCGCTGCGCCATGCGCTGAGCCTAATGGGAAACGGCGTCCCTACGAGCGACCGCCGACGCCGGTGGCCAGCTCGCGCAGGCGCAGCGGCCCGCCGGTGCCGGGGGCCAGCGGCGGCGTGTCGATGCCGGCGCGCTCGCGCAGCCCGTCGAAGAGCTCGGCGAAGGCCTCCGCCGCGCTGTGGCGCGGGCTCCAGCCGAGCTCGGCCCGCGCGCGCGTGCAGTCCATGACCGGGACGCCCAGGCCGAGGTCCAGCCAGCCCGGCTCGGTGGGCTGCAGGCGCGCGCGCCAGCTCAGCGACGCGGCGGCGCGCAGGAGCCCGGGCGACACCCGCACCGGCCGGGCGCCGAGCAGGCGGCCGAGCTCGGGCGGATCGAGCACCGGCTCGGCGGCGACGTTGAAGGCGCCGCGCGCGTCGCTCACCAGCGCCAGCCGGTACGCGTCGCCCACGTCGCGCGAGTGCACGCCCTGGACGACGAGGCGCTCCGGGGCGGGGAGGACGGGGAGCACCCCGCGGCGCACCAGCGGGCTGGGCAGCAGCGGGCCCACGAACAGCCGCCGGATCCCCGACGCGGCCTCGCGCTTGAAGATGAGCGCGGGACGCAGGCGCACAACGCGGATGTCCGGGTGCGCGGCCTCGAAGGAGTCCAGGATCCGCTCCACCGCCGCCTTGTGGCGCGAGTAGAACGAGGTCGGGATCCCCGTGGTGGGCCAGGACTCGTCCACGGCGCGGTCCTTGGGTCCCTCGGCGTAGGCGCCGACCGACGAGGCGTGCACGAGCGTGCGCACGCCCGCGCGCCCAGCCGCGGCGAACACGTTGCGGCTGCCCAGGACGTTGACGGCGTGGGTCACGGACTCATCGCGCGAGGGCTGGATCAGCCAGGCGAGGTGGACGACCGCGTCGGCGCCCGCCATGACGCCGGCCAGGTCGTCGCGCGCGACGTCGGCCGCCACCCAGCGCGTCTTGGGCATGCGTAGGGTGGGCAGGCGCCGCGCGACGCCCACGATCTCCCCCACCCGGTCCTCGCCGGCGAGCGCCTCGAGCAGGCTGGTCCCGACGTTGCCGGACGCTCCAGTGACGACGACGCGCATGAGCCGCGCGTACCCTGTGCGCACTCCGTCCACTCCGTCCACTCCCAAAGGGACCGCACATGGCATGGGACTTCTCCACCGAGCCCGACTTCCAGGCGCAGCTGGACTGGATGGCGGGGTTCGTGCGCGAGGAGATCTGGCCGCTGGAGACGCTGGACCTGGATGCGGCGGCCCTCGATCGCGCGCTGGCGCCGCTGCAGGACGAGGTCCGCGGGCGCGGCCTGTGGGCGGCGCACCTGCCGCCGGACCTCGGCGGCCGGGGCTTCGGCCAGGTCCGCCTGGGGCTCATGCACGAGATCCTCGGCAGCTCGCCCTACGCGCCCAGCGCGTTCGGCAACCAGGCGCCGGACTCGGGCAACGGCGAGATCCTGGCGCTGGCCGGGACCCCCGAGCAGAAGGAGCGCTGGCTCGAGCCGCTGCTGGCCGGCGACCTGCGCTCGGCGTTCTCGATGACCGAGCCCGGGGAGGCCGGCGCCGACCCCACGCTGCTGCGCACCCGCGCGGTGCCCGACGGCGACGAGTGGGTCATCGACGGCCACAAGTGGTTCTCCTCCAACGCGTCGGTCGCGGACTTCCTGATCGTCATGGCCGTCACCGACCCCGACGCGCCGCCGCACGGCCGCGCCTCGATGATCATCGTCCCGGCCGACGCGCCGGGCGTGACGATCGTGCGCGACGTGCCGACGATGGAGCACCCGCAGGAGTCCTTCGGCCGCCTGGGCGGGCACGCCGAGATCCTGTACGAGGGCGTGCGCGTGCCGCGCGAGAACCTCCTCGGCGGCCGCGGAGAGGGTTTCCTCATCGCCCAGCAACGCCTGATCCCCGGGCGGATCCACCACTGCATGCGCTGGCTGGGCGTGGCGCGGCGCGCGTTCGACATGCTCTGCGAGCGCGCGACGTACCGCTACGCGCACGGGTCGGTCCTGGGCGACAAGCAGACGGTGCGCAACTGGATCGCCGACTCCGCCGCGCAGATGCAGGCCGCGCGGCTGATGACGCTGCACGCGGCGTGGAGGATCGACACCGAGGGGGCGGCCGCGGCGCGCACCGACGTCTCGCTGATCAAGTTCTACGGCGCGCAGGTGCTGCACGACGTGATCGACCGCGCGCTGCAGGTCCACGGCAGCCTGGGCTACTCGACCGACATGCCGCTGGAGGCCATGTACCGCTATGCGCGCGGTGCGCGCCTGTACGACGGGCCCGACGAGGTGCACCGCCAGTCGGTCGCGCGCCAGATCCTGCGCGGCTACGCCCCGCCACCGGACGGCGTGCCCAGCGAGCACGTGCCCACGCGGCGGGCGCAGGCGCGCGAGCGCTTCGCCGGGCTGCTCGAGGCGGTGACCGGCAACGACTGAGAGCCGCATGAGCGTCCGCCCGCTGGCGCTCGCCCTCATCGCCCAGGTGCTGCTCGGCCTGGCGCTCCTCGTCTGGGCGGCGCAGGGCTTCCCCGGCGTCCGCGACGACGGCGGTGGGTCCGAGCCCGCACGCACGGAGACGGCGCGTCCGGAGGCCAGGCAGCCCGCGCCGGCGCCCGGCGCCGCGGCTGCGGCGGACGACTCCGCGCGCGCCGCCCAGGTGCCGCCGCGCGCCCGCGTCAACCGCTTCCAGGGGGCGCGCGCCTTCGCGCTGCTGCGCGAGCAGGTCGAGACCTTCGGCCCGCGGCCGGCCGGATCGGAGGCGCTGCGCCGCCTCGCCGACCACCTCCGCGGCCTGCTGCCGCGCGGGCGCTTCGAGGCGGTCGACGGCCATCCCGGGCTGCGCAACGTCGTGGGCTCGATCCCCGGCCGCCGGCCCGCGATCCTGCTCGGGGCCCACTACGACGTCGAGGCGGTGCCCGAGGGCTTCGTCGGCGCCAACGACGGGGCGGCGGGCACGGCGGCGGTCGTGTACCTCGCCCGCGCGCTGGCCCGTGTCCCCCGCGAGCGCGGGCAGCGCGAGCTGCGCTTCGTGCTCTTCGACGGCGAGGAGGAGCCGGCGGGCTGCGAGGACTTCCTGGCCTGCGGCCTGCGCGGATCGAGCTCCTACGCCGCTCGTCACGCGCGCGAGCTCTCGGCGATGGTGCTCCTGGACTACATCGCCGAGCGCGAGAACCTGCGCTTCCCGCGCGAGGGGGGCTCGGACCCGGCGCTGTGGGCGCGGCTGCGCTCCTCGGCGCGCCGCGTGGGCGTGGGCGCGGTCTTCCCCGACGCCGCGTCGGGGACCATCCTCGACGACCACACGCCGTTCACCCGGCGCGGGGTCCCCGCGATCGACCTCATCGACTTCGAGTACCCCCACCGCGACACCCTCGCGGACACCGTCGACAAGGTCTCCGCGCGCAGCCTCGACGCCGTCGGCGAGACCGTGCTCGACCTCCTCCAGCGCCTGCGCACCGGGCGGCGGCCGTGAGCCGGCAGGGAGCGCTCCTCGCCGTGTGGGCCGTGGCGACGCTCGCGCTGACGACGGTGCTGCTCGTCGGAGAGGAGCGCGAGGCGCTGCGCGACCCGGTCCAGAAGGCCGCGCGAGGAGAGGTCAGCGGCCTGGGCGAGCTGTCGCTGCTGCGGCCCGAGCGCTTCGCCGGGGCGGTGCGGGAGCTGGAGGAGCGCCATCCGGGGGCCGAGGTCACGTCGCTGATCGTGCGGCCGATCCGGATGGACGTCATCCTGCGCACGCCGGACTTCAAGACCCACAACATCAACGTCGACGTCGGCCTGGGACTGGACGAGATCGCGACCGGGGAGGGCGTGCAGGAGGGGCTGGCGCTCGGGGCGATCGACGCGGCGGCGCCGGCGCGGATGCTCGGCGAGGTCAACGCCCTCACGCGGACGGGCCCCGAGGACGTGGACTACGCCATGGTCGGACGCGACAGCATCTGGAGGCTGTACCTCGCCCGCGGCCCGCGCCCGGACCAGCGCGGCTTCATGGGCGGCCCGGACGGCCGCGGCGCCCGCCTGATCGGGACGCCGGCGCCGTGAAGCGCGGCGTGCTCATCGGGGTCGGGCTGGCGCTGTGCTCGGCGGCGGTCGTGATCGGCTGCCTGTCGCTGTACGAGCTCGGGCGCATCGGGACGTGCGCGTCGGGCGGGGCGTACGAGATCGCGCGGCCCTGCCCGCCGGGCACCGCCACGCACGGGCTGCTGCTGATGGCCTCGATCTTCGGCGGCCTGATCGGCGCGGGGATCTACGCGGCGGGCGCGCGCGGCGTGCGCTCCGCGCTGGGGCTGGGCGTGCTGCTGTGGGCGCTGACCTTCGTGGGCCTCGCGGGCGCGATGGCGCTGGCCGCCTTCGGCCCGGCGGCGCCGGACACGGGCGGCGGTGCGCAGATCGCGGCCATCGTCCTGCTGGTGGTCTTCGTCCCCATGGGGATCGCGCCGCTGCTGTTCGCCGGGCTGGGCAGCGCGGGGGCGCGCCGCGCGCGCAGCGCGGGCCTGATGGGCGGCACGGCCGGTGGCGACGCGGCCGGTGGCGGCACCGCGTCGATCGCGGGCCTGCCCGCGTCGCCGGGCCCGCCGCCCGAGTCGCCGCCGCCACGTCCGCCCCCACGGCCGGCCCCGCCCCCGCCGCGGACTGCGCCCCCGTCCGCGCCGCCGGCCGGCGCATCGGACACGCTCGCCCAGCTCGAGCGCCTGGGCGAGCTGCGTCGCTCGGGGGCGCTGACCGAGGAGGAGTTCGCCCGCCTCAAGAGCGAGCTGCTGGGGGAGTAGCCGGGCGGAGCGCGATCCGGGCGCCGCCTACACTGAAGCCATGTCCCAGACCGTCGAGAAGCTGCTGCTGGCCGCTCCCCGCGGCTACTGCGCCGGGGTCGACCGGGCCGTGCAGACCGTCGAGCGCGCCCTGGAGCTCTACGGCGCGCCGGTCTACGTGCGCAAGGAGATCGTGCACAACAAGCATGTCGTCGAGCAGCTGCGCGAGCGCGGCGCGATCTTCGTGGAGGAGATCGACGAGTCGATCCCCGAGGGGGCCACGACGGTCTTCTCGGCGCACGGCGTCTCGCCCGCCGTCCACGCCCAGGCGGCGACGCGCGGCCTGGAGACGATCGACGCGACCTGCCCGCTGGTCACCAAGGTGCACCGCGAGGCGGTCAAGTTCGCGGGCGAGGGCTACACGATCGTCCTCATCGGCCACCACGGGCACGAGGAGGTCGAGGGCACGATGGGCGAGGCGCCCGAGCACATCGTGCTGGTGGAGACCGAGGCCGACGTCGCGGCGCTCGAGGTAGGCGATCCCGCGAAGGTCGCCTACATCTCCCAGACCACGCTGTCGGTCGACGAGACCCGCACGATCATCAACCGGCTGCGCGAGAAGTTCCCCAGCATCACCGGTCCGCGCACCGACGACATCTGTTACGCGACGACCAACCGCCAGGCGGCGGTCAAGCAGATGGCCGCCGAGTGCGATCTCGTCCTGGTGATCGGGTCACAGAACTCGTCGAACTCCCAGCGCCTCGTGGAGGTCGCGCGCGACTACGGCGCCGACTCCTACCTCATCGACAACGAGGCGCAGGTCGAGGAGGCGTGGCTGGAGGGCAAGCGGGTGGTCGGCATCTCCTCGGGCGCCAGCGCGCCGGAGGAGCTGGTCCAGCGCCTGGTCGCCTACTTCCGTGAGCGCGGCGTGCACCACGTCGCGGAGTTCGAGGTCATCAAGGAGGACGTGCGCTTCATGCTGCCCAAGCGCATCCGCCAGGACCTCGCCGCCGTGGCGTCCGATGGCCGATGACGACGACGACTGGGTCGGGGAGCCCCCCGAGGGGCGCCACAGCGCCGATCGCGCGCGCCCGGAGTTCTGGCGCACGCAGCGCCCACCCGAGGTCATCGCCGGCGCGGTGCTGCTCGCGCTGATCGTGCTCGTGCTCGTGCTGCTGCTCGGCTGAGCACGGCGGCACAGGCGGGGTCGCGGGCCGCCGGCGACGCCGGCGGCCCGAGCGGAGCGCGTTAGCCTCCGCCCGCCATGCGCACCCTCGTCGTCTCCGACCTGCACCTCGGGATCCGCACCGGCGCCGACGTGCTGCGCCGGCCCGACGCGCTGGCGGTCCTGGCCGAGCGCTGCCGCGGCGTGGAGCGCCTCGTGCTGCTGGGCGACGTGCTCGAGCTGCGCCACGGGCCCGCCCGCCATGCGCTGGCGGCGGCCGAGCCGGTGCTGCGCGCGCTGGGCAGCGCGATCGGGGACGGCGCCCAGGTCGTCCTCGTCCCCGGCAACCACGACCACGCGCTCGCCGCCGGGTGGCTGGACTGGCGCGCGCGCAACGAGCCGGCGGACCCGCTGGGCCTGGAGGAGCGGGTGGCGGCGCGGTCGGCGTCCTGGATCGCCAAGCGCATGGCGGGGTGGCTGGCGCCCGCCGACGTCACGGTCGCCTACCCGGGCGTGTGGCTGCGCGAGGACGTCTACGCGACGCACGGCCACTACCTCGACGTGCACGGGACGATCCCGAGCTTCGAGCGCCTCGCGGCGGGCGCGATGGGCCGCGTCGTCGGCCGCGTGCCCGACCCGGCGACGCCCGACCACTACGAGGCCCAGCTCGCCCCGGTCTACGCGTGGATCCACGCGGCCGCCCAGCGGGCCAACCCGGGGGCGCCGGCCATGGGCACCGGGTCCGCGGTGCGACTCTGGCAGGCGCTGGCCACGAACGGGCGCAACCGCCGGCTGCGCGCCCGAGCGCTCGGGGCGCTGTTCCCGCTCGTCGTGGCCGCCATCAACCGCGCGGGCCTGGGACCCGTGCGCGGCGACCTGAGCGGCGCCGCCATCCGCCGCACCGCGCTGGCGGCGATGGGGGAGGTGACGCGCCGGCTGGGCCTCGACGTGCCGCACGTGATCTTCGGCCACACCCACCGCACCGGGATGCTCGCCGGCGACCACCCGGCGCAGTGGCGCGCGCCGGGCGGAGGGCGGCTGCACAACGCCGGCAGCTGGGTGTTCGAGACGCACTTCATGGGTCCCGGCGCGCCGGGCACCAGCCCGTACTGGCCGGGGGGCGCGATCGCGCTGGACGCCTCGGGACCGCCGCGCCTGGAGCGCCTGCTCGCCCATCTCCCGGCCGACGTCCTGCGCGGGGGCGCCGGGGCGGCGACCGCGTCACCGGGGACCGCGGCTTCCTAGACTCGCGTCCGTGACCCGGCGCCGCCGACTGCTCCTCGTCGCGGCCGGCGCGAGCCTGGCCGCCGCGCTCGTGCCCGACGCCGCGCTGGCGCACGGGCTGGTCGGGCGCCAGGACCTGCCGATCCCGCGGTGGCTGTTCGGGTGGGGAGCGGCCGTCGTGCTGGTCATCTCCTTCGTCGGCCTGGCCGTCCTATGGCCCCGTCCCCGCTTCGAGCGCCCGGCGGAGCGGCGCGTGGCGCGGGTGCCGGCGGCCCTGGACCCGATCTGCGGCGCGCTCGGGGTGGCCCTGTTCGTCTTCGCCGTCTACGCCGGCTTCGCCGGGTCGCAGACCGAGACCGCCAACCTCCTGCCCACCCTCGTCTACGTCGTCTTCTGGGTCGGCCTCGTCCCGCTCACCGTGCTCTTCGGCGACGTCTTCGCCGCGCTGAACCCGTGGCGGGCGCTCGGGCGCGGCGCCGCCTGGCTGGGCGGGAAATTCAGTCGCGAGGGCCTGCCCGACCCGCTGCCCTACCCCGAGCGGCTGGGCCGCTGGCCCGCGGCGGCGGGGATCCTCGCCTTCGCGTGGGTCGAGCTGGTCTACGCCAACGGCTCGGACCCCAGCACGCTGGCCGTCCTGGCGCTCGCCTACGCCGCCGTGCAGCTCATCGGGATGAGCCTGTACGGGGTGGACGCCTGGACGCGCAACGGGGACGCCTTCGCGGTGTACTTCGCGCTCTTCGCCCGCCTCGCGCCGCTGCGCTGGGAGCGTGGCGTGCTCCACGTGCGCAAGCCGCTCGCGGGCGTGAGCACGCTGGACACCGTGCCGGGCACGGTCGCGCTGCTGTGCACGATGATCGGGACGACCGCGTTCGACGGGTTCTCGCAGGGCGAGGCGTGGGGCGCCCTGGCCCCCGACCTGACGAGCCTGCTCACCGATGTCGGCTTCGATCCGGCGCGCGCGCTGGAGCTGGCGTTCACCGTGGGGCTCGTGGCGTGCGTGCTGGCGGTCGCCGGCCTGTACCGGCTGGGCGTGAGCGGGATGCGCTGGGCGGGGGAGACCCGCGGCGCGGCGGACCTGGCGCGCTGCTTCGCGCACTCGCTCGTGCCGATCGCGCTGGCCTACGTCGTGGCGCACTACTTCTCGCTGCTGGCCTACAACGGCCAGGCCGTGGCCTACCTCGTCTCCGATCCGCTGGGCGACGGCTCCGACCTACTCGGCACCGCCACGGCGACGATCGACTACGGCTGGATCTCGGCGACGGCGATCTGGTACGTCCAGGTGGCGGCCCTCGTGCTCGGGCACGTGGCCGGGCTGATCCTGGCGCACGACCGCGCGCTGGTCCTGTTCAAGGACGGCCGCGCGGCCACCCGTTCGCAATACTGGATGCTCGCCGTGATGATCGCCTTCACGTCCCTCGGCCTCTGGCTGCTGTCCTCCGCCGCATGAGCGTCGTGCTCGCGCACGCCGGCCACTGGGCCGTCAACGTGCTCTACGTCGTCCCGCTGCTGTTCGCGGTGGTCATCCTCACGCGTCAGACGCTGCGCGACCGCCGGATCGCGCGCGAGGCGGGCGAGGCGGGCGAGGTGCCCGACGGCGAGGCCGCCGCGCCGCCCGAGCCGCCGCCCGTCCGGTAGGCGCGCCTCACAGCGCGGCCCGGGCCTCCGCGGCGATCAGGTCGGCGAGACGGCCCGCCGACCCCGGCGCGGTGGCGAGGAACAGCGACGGCTCGACGAGCTCGACCTCCAGCACGAGCGGCCCGCCGGGAGCCGGCAGCAGGTCGACACGCGCGTACAGGGGCGCCGCGCCGAAGCGCCCGACCACCCACGCCAGCACGCGCTCGGCCAGCGCGCGGTCCGCGGGCGCCGGATCGCGCGGGCGGATGTCCTCCTCCCACACGGCGCGGTCCGGCGGAGCCGCGCCCGGCCGCAGCATCGGGCCCTTGCGGATCGCGTGGGAGTAGGCGCCGCCCAGGAACACCACGCCGGTCTCGCCCTCGCCGTCGACCGCGTCGAGGTAGGGCTGCAGGATGGGCGTCCGGCCCTCCTGGAGCAGGCGCTCCACGTGGCGGGCCGCGCGGTCCGCGTCGCCCGGCCCGTAGCGCGCGGTGTCCCGCGAGCCCGCCGAGACCGTGGGCTTGACCACGTAACGGCCACCTTCCGCGCCCACCTCGTCCGGGGCGCCGAGCGCGCGCGTCGGGACGACCGCGAGCCCGGCCCCCGCGAGGTCGGCCAGGTAGCGCTTGTCGGTGCTCCAGTCCAGCAGCGCCGGCGCGTTGCACACCCGGCGCAGCCCCGTGGCCCAGGCCAGGAAAGCCTCGCGGCGGCCCGTGTAGTCCCAGGTGCTGCGCACGACGACGAGGTCGAAGTCCTCCCAGCGGACCGACGCGTCGTCCCACACCGCCGGCTCGGCGGCGACGCCGGCCCGGCTCAGCGGGTCGAGCAGGAGCCGGTCGTCGTCGTCGAGCGCCGGCAGATCGGCGCAGGTCGCCAGCGCGACGCGCGGGAGCCGGCCGGGGGGCACGCGGTCCTCAGGTCCCGGCAGCCTCGCGCTCCAGCATGCCGATGTCGTGCGCGAGCGCGTTCGGGGTCAACACGTCGGTGCGAAAGCCGATGCGCTGGCGGCCGCGGGCGTCGAGCAGCACGGTCGAGGCGGAGTGCTCGTAGCCCGCGCCCTGCGGTCGCACGCCGTAGGCGCGCCACAGACGGGCCAGCTCCTCCCGGTCGCCCAGGGCCCAGCGCATCCGGCCGGCCATCTTGGTCTTCAGCAGATAGCGGTCGGCCGACCGCGGGGTGTCGCGCGAGGGGTCCACGCTGACCGCCACGACGGGGACGTCGTGGCCGAGCTGGTCCAGCGCGCCGCGGATCTGGGCGGTGGTGACCGGGCAGCTGTCCTCGCACGTCGTGTAGAGGAACGTCACGACCACGGGCCTGCCGCGCAGCGCGGCCAGGCGCACGGGGTCGCCGTCCTGGTCGCGCAGGCCGAACTCGGCCGGGGGGATGCCCGCCGGCCGGATCGCGCCCTGGAACGCGCCGTCGCGCGCGGCACGGTCGCCGACGGCGAAGGCGAGCACCGCGGCGGCGGCCGCCAGCGCGAGGGTGGCCGTGACGAGGAGGGCCAGGCGGACGCGGGGGGACACCCGCGGAGCGTAACCACCGCGCGCCGCGGGTCAGGCCGCACGCGACCCGGCGCTTCCGGCGCGCGCCGCCTCGTAAGCGATGAGCGCGGCGCAGACGGCGGCGAGCGCGGCGAGGGCGGCCAGGGCGGAGACGTCGGTCGCGAGCGGGACGAGCGCGGCGCAGGCGGCGGCGGCCACGAGCCGATGGCCGTCGGGCGGGCCGGCGCAACGCACGCGGAAGGCGACCAGCGAGACGAGATACAGCGCGGCGCCGGCGCACCGCCCAGGGTCTCCACGAGTTTCAGCGCCTCCTCCCGCCGGAGGCCGAGGGCCGGGACCCGTGCTCCTCAGGCAGAGGACCACGCGGTGACGAACGTGCATGTGTGCCCCTGTGGGGGCCAAGTCGGGACGTTCGTTCTCTCCTGGGGCGCGCGGCGCCCGTGAGCCCGACGGAGGCACTGCGCGGAGCGATCCATGACACCGACAAACGGTGACACGATGGCCTGGAATTAGTGTGAAAACGCCCGGTGTGAACGCGCTGGCTGAGGATCGACCTCGAGGAGGCCGGCAAGGCGGCGGGCATCGACCTGGGGGTCCTCGCCCAGCAGGGCCAGGATCCGACGCAGTCCCTGCGCTACCTCGAGGCGGCGAGCGGAGATGTCGAGCGCGTGGGCGAGGAGGACGTGCGCGGCGTCGCCACCACGCACTACAAGGCCACGATCGACTTCAACCCCTATCCCGGCACCGTTCCGGCGCAGGATCGCGAGGCCGCCCGCCGCGCGATCGAGCAGGTCATCGAGCTGGCGGGATCGGCCAGGGCTCCGATGGAGGTCTGGATCGGCGAGGACGGCGTCGTGCGGCGCACGAAGCAGACGATCCGCACGCTGGTCGCGCCCGGCGTCCGGGGGACGGTCGAGCAGCAGATCGAGCTCTTCGACTTCGGCGCGGCGGTCGACGTGGAGCTTCCCTCCGAGGACGAGACCCAGGACGCCACGGACCTCGCGGCCGAGGGCGTGCGCGGCCTGACCCGGTAGTCACTCCGGCAGGTCCTCCCCGGCCAGCGCCGACAGCCCGAGCACGATGAACGCGCCGAGCAGCGCGACCCCGATCGCGCGGGGCCAGGCGCTCTCGCCGAGCACGAGGAAGGCCGCGCCGATCGCGAAGCACGCGCCCGCCAGGCGGGTGGCGGTGAGCGCTGCGGTGAGGCCGCCGGTGGGCCCGGGGAGCGGGGCCCGGCTCGCGGGGTGGGGCTCCGCGCTGAACGTCCCGTGCAGCACCAGGCGAAACAGCAGCGCGAGCGACGGGAAGAGGATCAGGCCGCCGAGCAGGATCACGGCGACGAGGAGCACCATCACGTTGTCGGGCGCCGCGGCCTCCTGGACCGTGAGGCCGGGGAGCAGCACCGGGTTCTGGGCCAGCGCCCAGCCCGCGACGACCGCCGCGACCGCGACCGCCGCCGCGGCGCGCGCTGCCTCCAGGCGCCGGCCGGCGACCAGCGCCAGCGCGGCGGCGCCGGCCAGCAGCGACAGCGCGACGGCCAGCACCGCCGGCGCCTCGAGGAGGCGGTCGAAGATCCAGCGGGCGTCCGAGCGCACGACGAGCGCTCCGGCGACGGCCGCCGCCCCCGCGGCCACACCGGAGGCGAGCGCGCGCCTGCGGAACGTCTCGGCCATCTCGTGGTCGCCGTCGCGGCGGGCGTCGGCCGCGAGGTAGACCGCCGCCAGGTAGGCGCTGCTGAGCAGCGCGAGCACGCCGGCCATGATCGACGTCGGGTTCAGCCAGCTCGACCACAGGTCCCCTGTGGCGTTGCCGACCGGCACGCGCTGGGAGGCGATCCCGCCCGCGGCGGCGGCGAGGGCGAACGGCGCCACGACCGAGCCGATCGCCGTCAGCGTGTCGACCGCGCGCAGCTCGGCCGCCCCCGTGCTCGCGGACCGCAGCGCGTAGGCCACGCCGCGCAGCACGATCCCCAGCCCGGCGGCGGTGAGCGCCACCGCGAGCGTCGAGGCCATCGACGAGAAGGCCAGCGGATACCCGGTCCACACGACGACCAGCACGAAGATCAGCCAGACGTGGTTGGCCTCCCACACCGGCGCCATGGAGTGGTGCGCGTGCTCGCGGATGCGCCGCGCCCGCTCGCCCCGGCCCGCCAGCAGCTGCCAGATGCCCGCTCCGAAGTCCGCCCCGGCCAGGATCGCGTAGAGCACGACGCCCTGCAGCGCGAAGAACAGCGGCAGCGACTCGAGCTCCAGGCCGAGCACCTCAGCCCTCCCCGAGGGCGCGCTCGGGCGCGCGGATCGTCGCCATGGGCGCGTTCGCCAGGCGCCGCAGGATCCAGAACACGGCCGCGATCAGGCAGAGATAGAACGCCGCCAGCGTCGCGTAGCCGACCGGGATGCCCTTCGCCGCGGTGACCGCCTCGGTGGTGCGCATCACCTCGTAGACCACCCACGGCTGGCGGCCGACCTCGGTCGTCACCCAGCCGGAGATCAGCGCGACCACCGACGCCGGGCCCGCCACCACCAGGAGCCGGTAGAACCAGCGCCCGGCCGGCGCGCGTTTGCGGCGGATGCGCATGAACAGATACCACGCGCTCGAGCACTGCCAGGAACGTGCCGATCGAGACCATGAGCTGGAAGGAGATCCGCACGACGTTGACCGGCGGGCGGTCCTCCTCGGGGACCGCGGCGAGGCCCTGGACCTTCGCGTCGGGGTCGTGGAAGGCCAGCAGCGACAGGCCCTTCGGCACGGCGATGCCGCCCTTCACCTCGCCGTCGCGATACCAGCCGCCGAGGTGCAGCGGCGCGCCGCGCTCGGTGTGGCCCAGGCCCTCGAGCGCGGCGAGCTTGGTGGGCTGGCTCTCGGCCACCTCGCGCGCCGCCCAGTCGCCGACGAGCAGCTGCGCCGGAGCCGCGAGCGCGGCGACCGTCAGCGGGATCGTCAGCGCGATCCGCTCGTAGCGGCCCCAGCGCCCGCGCAGGCGGCCGAACGCGTAGGCCCCCGCCACCAGGAAGCCGGTGACGATGAAGCCGGCGAGGTACATGTGCGTGATCTCGTAGCCGAGATGGCTGTTGCCGAACAGCGCGGCGATCGGGTCGACGTCGGTGACCTTCCCGTCGCGCAGGGTGAAGCCGCCGGGATCGTTCATCCACGAGTTCACCGACAGGACGAACAGCGAGCCGGTGAATCCCGCCACGACAATCGGGATGCCGCTGGCGAAATGCGCGCGCGGCGACATCCGGTTCCAGCCGTAGACGTAGATCCCGATGAAGATCGCCTCCATGAAGAACGAGAAGCCCTCCATCGCGAATCCCAGCCCGAAGACCGCGCCGAACGTCCCCATGAAGTTCGGCCACAGCAGGCCCAGCTCGAAGCTGAGGATCGTCCCGGTCACGACGCCGCAGGCGAACAGCGCGACCATCACCTTGGTCCAGCGCATCGCCAGGACGCGGTAGACCTCGTCGCCGGTGCGCAGCCATAGCCACTCGGCCCGCAGCACCATCGCGGGGAACGCGATCCCGAAGCACACCAGCGGGATGTGCACGGCGAACGACAGCGCCTGCATCTGGCGCGCCTCGAGCAGGTAGGCCTGCTGGACCGGGTCGGACATCACGACGCTCAGCGCGCCCATGGCGTCGTAGCTTCCCGCAAACGCCGCGCGTCAGCGCTTTCGTGGGGCGTCGAGTGCCGGTGGCGCACCGGGGAGCGCTCCCGCGTCATGCGGCCACGACGTCGCCTGACGCGGGCGCGGTGACTCGGAGGGAAGCACCGATACCTGCTCCCAGACTGGTACCGTATTGGGATGAGCAAGCAGATCGCCGTCCGGCTGCCGCAGGACATCGTCGATTTCATCGACGAGCTCGTGCGCGATGGCCAAGCCGAGAGCAGGGCGATCGTGGTCAGACGCGCACTGGAACGCGAGCGGCGACGAGCGATCGCCGCCCGTGACGCCGAGATCTTGGCGCGCGCCGGCGCGGACGCCGAGATGGACAGCCTTGCCCGGTACGCCGTGCAGGCTCCGCTCGATCTCGAATAGTGCGCCCGATCCACAGCGCGCGGCTCGACAAGCGCCGCCCGGTCCTCGTGCTGACCCGCGAGCTCGTGCGACCCCATCTCACCCGCGTCACGGTCGCGCCGATCACGACAACGGTCAGGGGTCTCTCCACCGAGGTGCCGGTCTCCAGCGCAAATGGGCTCGACGGCGATGGGGTCATCAGTTGCGACAACATCGTGACCGTGCCTGCCAGCGCGCTCGGAGCGCGGATCGGCGTGCTGCTGCCAGACCAGGAAGAGGCACTGACCACAGCGATCCACGCGGCGTTCGACCTGGACTGAGATCCCGCCAGCGGCTCCCCAAGGGATCCCGGAGCCTGGATCGGCCTACGCCTCCACCAACCCCCGCCGGATCGCGTAGCGCACGAGCTCCACGCGGTCGCGCATCCCCAGCTTGCGCAGCAGGTTGGCCCGGTGCGACTCGACGGTCTTCTCCGACAGGTGCAGCACCTCGCCGATCTCGCGGTTGGTGTGGGCCTCGGCGATGAGCTTGAGGACCTCCTGCTCGCGCGGCGTGAGGGCCTCGGCGGGGCCCGCGCCCTTGTCCTCCATCCACGCGCGCACCAGGGAGCGCTCGGCGGCGTTGGTCAGAAACGGCTCGCCGCGCTGCACGGCGCGTACGGCGTCGACGAGGTCCGTGTCGGCCTCGCGCTTGAGCACGTAGCCCGACGCCCCCGCCTTGAGCGCCTCGAAGACGTAGCGCTCGTCGTCGTGCATGGAGAGCAGCAGGACGGCGACCTCGGGCGCGTGCGCGAGGATCTGGCGCGTGGCCTGCAGGCCGGTCAGCAGCGGCATGGACTGATCGAGCACGCACAGGTCGGGCCGCACGCGCAGCGCGAGCTCCACCGCCTCGGCGCCGTCGGCCGCCTCGGCGACGACCTCCATGCCCGGCTGGCGGTCCAGCAGCAGCTTCAGCCCGCCGCGCACGATCCCGTGGTCGTCGGCGACGAGCAGCCTCATGTCAGCACCAGCTCCACGGTCGTGCCCGCCCCCGGTGCGGAGCGGATGTCCAGACGGGCTCCCGCCAGGCGCGCGCGCTCGTGCATCCCGGTCACGCCCAGGCCCGGGCCGGTCGTCGCGCGCGGATCGAACCCGCGCCCGTCGTCGGCCACGGTGATCCGCAGCCGCGCCCCGACGCCTGCGCCCAGCGTGACGTTCACCGTCTTGCTCTGCGAGTGCTGGGCCACGTTGGACAGCGCCTCCTGCACGACGCGGTAGACCACGAGCTGCTCGTCGTCGGTGAGCTTGGGCAGCGCGCCGTAGGAGGCGAAGTTCGCGCGGATGCCGAAGCGCCGGCCGAACTCGCGCACCTGGGTGCTGAGCACGTCCACGAGGCCGTGGTCGTCCAGCGACGCGGGCCGCAGCTCGCGCGCGAGGCCCAGCAGCTCGCGCATCGCCTGGCCGGCCAGGCGCTGGGTCTCGGCCAGCTCGGCGGCCAGCTCGGGCGGCGCGTCCTGGGCGCTGGCGCGCAGCCGCAGCGAGACCGCGGTGAGCGCCTGGTTGACCTCGTCGTGCAGGTCGCGCGCGACCCGCGCGCGCTCGGCCTCCTGCGCGCGCAGCACCGCGCGCGCGGTGCCCGAGCGCTCTGCCTCCAGGCGCGCCAGCATCCGGTTGAACGCCTCGCGCAGGCGGGCGACGTCCTCGGGCTCGGCGCCCGACCGCGCCGCGCGCACGCCGGGCACGGTGAGGTCCACGCGCTCCATGGTCTGGGCGAGGTTCTCCAGCGGCGCGAAGCGGCGGCGCAGCACGAAGTTGTTGGCCAGCGCGGTGGAGAGGATCGCCACCGCGAGCAGGAGGAACTGCTCGGTGTCGGCGGGGTCGCCGAGGTCCAGGTTGGCCGCCACGCTGGCGGCGAAGACCGCGGCCACGATCAGGGCCGTGTTGATGGTCAGGACCTGGGAGACGAGGGCGGGCTTGCGCATGGGGTCTGGACCCCATGTCGGCATCCGCGGCCGCGACCGATACCCCCTGTGCAGCAACCCTCCCTCCAGATTCCCTCCAGAGTCAGCCAGCACAGGGCGCCCCGCGGCAGCACGGGGCGCCCTTTGTGCGTGGTGGGCGGGCGAACCGGGGACCCCTACGGGGGACGCTATCCTTTCTGAAGCGAAGCACCGATAGCCGATCCGTCTTCAGGAGATTTCCCTCGTGACCCCGTCCGTCGCCGACGTCATCCGCCAGATCAAGAGCCAGGTCGAGCAGGTGGATCCGTCCGAGGTCCACGGCGCCAACGGCAACGGGGCGATGGCGGTCGTCGACGTGCGCGAGAACGAGGAGTTCGCCCAGGGACACCTGCCCGGCGCCAAGCACGTCCCGCGCAGCTACCTCGAGACGCGCATCGAGGGCGCCGTCCCCGACCACGCCCAGCGCATCGTCCTGTACTGCGCGTCGGGCAACCGGTCGGCGCTGGCCGCCGACACGCTCAAGCGGCTCGGCTACGACGACGTCGCGTCGATGACCGGCGGGATCACGCTGTGGAAGGACCGCGGCTACGAGGTCGAGGTCCCGCGCGCGCTCACCGCCGAGCAGCGCGAGCGCTACAGCCGCCACATGCTCGTGCCGGAGATCGGCATGGAGGGCCAGCAGAAGCTGCTGGACGCCAAGGTCCTGCTGCTGGGCGCCGGCGGGCTCGGCTCGCCCACGGCGCTGTACCTCGCCGCGGCCGGAGTCGGAACCATCGGAATCGTCGACGACGACGACGTCGACCTCTCCAACCTCCAGCGCCAGGTCATCCACACGACCGATCGCATCGGCACGCCGAAGGTCGACTCCGCCGAGGAGTCGATGAAGGCGCTGAACCCCGACGTGGACGTCGTCAAGTACCAGACGCGCCTGGACGCCGACAACATCATGGAGATCATCGAGGGCTACGACGTGATCGTCGACGGCGCCGACAACTTCCCCACGCGCTACCTGCTCAACGACGCCAGCGTGCGCCTGCGGATCCCGATCGTCAGCGCCGCGATCCTCGGCTTCGAGGGCCAGCTGTCGGTCTACAAGCCCTACGACGGCCCGTGCTACCGCTGCCTGTTCCCGGTCCCACCGCCCGCCGACCTGGCCCCGAGCTGCGGCGCCAACGGCGTGCTCGGCGTGCTGCCCGGGACGATGGGGCTGCTCCAGGCGACCGAGACGATCAAGCTCATCATCGGCGCCGGCGAGCCGCTGATCGGCCGCCTGCTGCTCTACGACGCGCTGCAGACGGAGTTCCGCGAGGTCAAGGTCCGCCGCGACCCCGAGTGCCCGATCTGCTCGCGCCCGCCCGAGGAGATCACCGAGGAGGAGATGGGCGTCTTCCCGGACTACGAGGCGTTCTGCGCCGCCGCGGGCTAGTCTGCCGCGTCTTATGGCCACCGTCCGCATCCCACCCGTGCTGCGCCCCTCCACCGGCGGGGCCAAGGAGGTCGACGCCGGCGGCGACAGCGTCGGCGACGTCCTGCGGTCGCTGGCCGACGAGCACCCCTCGACGCAGGCGCAGATCTTCGCCGACGGCGGCGACCTGAACCGCTACGTCAACGTCTACCTCAACGACGAGGACGTGCGCGTGCTGGAGGGCCTGGACACGCCGGTGGGCGACACCGACGTGCTGGTCATCCTGCCGGCCATGGCCGGCGGCAATCGCTGAGCGCTGGACCATGCGCGTGAGCGCAGCGCGCCGCCGCGCGCTGCGCCTTGCACTGATCCTCGGAGCCCTCGTCGCCGCCGCGACCGCCGCGACCGCCGCGGGCCAGACCGACGACCCCGCGGCCGCGCCGTCGCTGCAGATCGTCGATGCGGGCCTGCGGCAATCCGGCGGCGACCTGCGCCTGGAGCTGCGCCTCTCGAGCCCGGTCATCGTCGAAGCGGTCCGGCCCGAGCGCGGACGGTCGATCTGCGTGGTGCTGGACCCGCCGGGGCCGGGGCGCCAGCGGATCTGCCTGAACGGGCGGCGCGGGCGCCTGGCCGTCACGCGGACCGCGGTGGACGACGCCGGAGCGGCGCGACGGCCGCCGCGCCCCGTGCGCGGCGCGCGCATCGATGCCGACGGGGCCCTGGTCACGCTTCGCGCGCCGGCGAGCGCGCTCGGCGTAGCCCTCGGCGCGCGCCTGGGGTGGCGGGCGTTCCTCCTCTGGCGCGACGGCGGCCCGTGCGAGGACGTCCCGGGTCCCGCCTCCTGCACCCAGGCCTTCCCGGCCGCGGGCGACGCCGAGCTGCGCACCCGGCGACGCGGCGGTCCCACCTTCGCGCGACGCGGCCGCCTGCGCCTGCTGGCCACCGGCGACTCGATGATCCAGATCATCGACAGCTTCCTGAAGCAGCGCCTCGAGCGGCGCCGCGGGGCGAGCGTGCGCAGCGACGCGCACATCAGCACCGGGATCTCCAAGCCGCAGACGCTCAACTGGGTGCGCAAGGCGGGCGGGCAGGCGCGCTCGGTCAAGCCCGACGTGACCGTGATGTTCCTGGGGGCCAACGACGGGTTCCCCATGCGCACGCCGTCTGGTGCCCGCGCGGCCTGCTGCGACGGGGCGTGGGTCACGGAGTACGCCCGGCGGGTGGAGGCGATGATGCGCTCCTACCGGCGCGGCGGTCGGTCGCTGGTGTATTGGCTGACGCTGCCGACGCCGCGCCGCGGCAGCTTCGTCCCGATCTACCGCGCCGTCAACGTGGCCATCCGGCGCGCCGCCGGGCGCGTGCCCAGCGGCGTGCGGGTGCTCGACATGGCCCGCCGCTTCACGCCCGGCGGCCGGTTTCGCCAGCACGTGACCTACCGCGGCCGGCGCGTGAGCGCACGGCAGGAGGACGGCGTGCACCTCTCGACCGGCGGCGCCTCCATCGCCGCCTCGTTGATCATCGACCGCCTGCGCGCCGACCGCGCGCTCCCGCGCCGCCGCTGAGCGGCCCGGGCGCGACGCGAATGCGCGACCGTGCTCGCGCCCTGGTGGCCGCCGGCTCGCTCCTGGCCGGCGGGCTGATGGCGGGGTGCGGCGGGGGAGGGGGCCTCGACGACGGCGCGACGGGCGCGCCGTCCCCCGGCGCCGGGGCGGCCCCGGCGGTCCGGATCGACCGTCCCGCGGACGGGCAGGCACTCAGCGCGCGGCCGGGCGCGGGTGGCCTGCGCCGCGTGCGGGTGACGGTCGCCGGGCGCGCCGGCGCGGGCCGCACGGTGTTCCTGCGCGCGACCTGCGACCCGCGGCCGTGCACGGCGCGAACGCGGGCGGGCGCGGGCGGGCGGTGGCGCGTCGCCCTGTCGCTGACGGTCGGGCGCGCCGCGCGCTTCGTGACGATCGACGCGGGCCTCGGCGCTCCGGGCGCCGCCGGTGGCGTGGCCGTGGTGACGGTGGAGGTCGGTGGGGGGCGGCGGGGCTCGGACCCGCGGAGCCCAGCAGGCTCGCGGCGGCCCTCGGCGGCGCGCCGCATCCCGCCCGCGGCGCCCACGCTGCCGCACGAGGTCGCGTTGATCGGCGACTCGCTGGCGGTGGGGATGGAGGAGGCGCTGCGCGCCGCGCTGCCGGGCTGGCGTGTGCGCGTCGACGCACGCACCGGCCGCGCGCTCCCAGAGGGGATGCGGATCCTCGGCGAGCTGAGCGACGCGCCCGCGATCCTCGCCTTCAGCCTGTTCACCAACGACGACCCGCGCGCCACCGAGGCGCTCGAGGAGGCGGTGCGTGCCACCGCGTCGCGCCCCGGCGGGTGCGCGGTGTGGGCGACGATCCAGGCACCGCCGGTCCGCGGCGCCGACTACGCCGCGGCCAACCGGCTGCTCGCTCGGCTGGCCGGCGACCAGGAGCTGGCGGGCGGGCTACGGATCGTGGACTGGCGAGCGGCGGTGGACGCCGACCCGCCGCTGCTGGCCGGCGACGGCGTGCACGGCACGCCGGCGGGCTACCGCGCCCGCGCCGAGCTGTACGCGCGGGCGATCCGTGCCTGCGCGGGGAAGGGCTCGGGGTAAACGGCCTGGCGGAGCTGCCGGAGCTGCGCCTCGGACTCGGCCGCTCTCTCGGTGACGTCCTCCCAGGTGTAGCGCAGGACCGTGATGCCCGCGCTGACCCGAAGGACGCGGTCCTTGCGTCGGTCGCGGTGAAACGCCCTGCGCGTGCGGTGCACGGCGTACCCGTCGGCCTCCAGGCACAGCCGGAGGTCGGGGTAGTACCGGTCGAGCTCGAACGCGACGCCGTCGATCTCCAAATGCACGTTGCGACGCGGCTCGGGCAGGCCCGCGCGCCGCGCGATCCGCTCCATCCGGTGCTCGATGTGCTGCTTGGGCCGCGGGCGGTGGCCGGCCAGCGCGGCCCTGATGGCACGCGTGTCCCGGCCCGCCGCCCGCTGCACGGCGGCATCGACGGCCGGCAGGTCGAGGAGACCGGCGACCTCGGCCTCGTGGATCACCGTCCGAAGGTCGTGTGCGCCGAGCACGTCCGCGAGATCCACCAGCGTGCGGGCAACCGTGGTGACCGGGATGCCGCGGATGGCGGTCACGTCGGCAGGGTCCAGCCGGCGCACCCGGTGCGCCGCGATGCCCGGCTGATCGGCCCGCCCGCGTCTCGTGGTGACGGCGACGGCGCGTGCCCGGCCGCGGACCCTGAGACCCGCCAGTTCTCCGCCGTCGCGGTGGCTCAGCGCCGATCCCGGGCCCATCGCGTAGACGGCAGCGAGTCGGCGCCCGTCGGCGGATGGCCTCGGGGTCCCGACCTTGTAGACGCCGCGGTGAAGACGATGCAAGGTCCCCGACCGCACCAGGCGGTCGATGGCCTTGGGTGTGAGCCCGACCGCCACGAGCTGCGACCGGCGGAGCAGGTCGTGCTGGCGCGTTGCCGCTTGTAATGCGGGAGGTGGTACGGATCTTGGTCGTTGAACGGCCATTCCGCTGACCACCATGGCCTTCCTCGGGTGACAGCGAAACGATCACCGGTGACAACCCAGCGCAGATATGGTGACGGCGGTCGCGCGAGACCCATCCAGTAGCAGCCGACGTGCTGGCGCGTTGCCGCTCGTACCGCCAGGGGTGGTACGGAATTGGGCCGTTGAACGACCAGAACGCTGACCACCCTTCCCCTGCGCCCGCGTCAGCGAAAGGCCAACCCGTTAGGAGTCAGCGCAAGGCACGCGCCTACGCGCAGCGCAAGGCGAAGGCGGCGCCCTGCGGGTCCCGCGCGACGGTCGCGCCCATCCCGAGCTCCATCGGGCCGCAGCCCTGGAGCGCGTCGATCCGCCCGAGCGAGCGGTCCAGGTCGTCGGTGCCGAAGTACACGAGCCAGTGTGGCGCCTCTCCCGGCCGTGCCTCGCGGATGGCGCCGGTGGCGGCCTCGCCGTTGCGGATGGTCAGAACCCCGCCCTCGCCGGGCTCGGTCGTCCAGCCGAACAGCTCGCCGTAGAACGCTGCCGCGGCGTCGGGATCGGGGGAGGCGAGCTCGTTGAACGCCAACGCGCCGGGAGCGTCGGCGAGCGCCCTCCGCGAGGACCTCCGCGGTTCCCATGGCATCACGAAGGCGCCCTGGGGATCCTGGATAACGGCCATCCGTCCGGCGTCCATCACGTCGAAGGGCCCCGCGTGCACCTGCGCGCCGAGCTCCTTCGCGCGCTCGGCGGTCTCGTCCGCGCTGGAGACCGAGACGTACGTGTTCCACATCGGCGGGACGCCCGCGTCGCGCTGCTGTTGCGGCTGGCAGAAGATCCCCGCGACGTCCTTGCCGCCCAGGCGCATCACCGAGTAGACCGACCCTCCGGGGACCGGGGTGTCCTCGGCCTCCCACCCGAACAGCGTGCCGTAGAAGTCCTTGGCCGCGTCGGGATCGGTGGTGGACAGATCGGTCCAGCAGAAGGTGCCCAGCTCGGTCTCGGTCCGCTCGCCCATTGCCTGCGACCGTAGCGCAGCGCCGGAGCCGGTGAAGCCGCAACCCGCTCA
Source organism: uncultured Solirubrobacterales bacterium (assembly GCA_963825515.1). GTDB lineage: Bacteria > Actinomycetota > Thermoleophilia > Solirubrobacterales > Solirubrobacteraceae > CADCVQ01. Next base: position 119,253 of record CAWGTI010000002.1, read on the forward strand.
GCTCCGAGCGATCGGCACGACCGCCACGGCCCCCCGCTCGCGCCCGCCCGCACGGCGCGTCCCGACTACGAGCACGTGGCGCCGGCAGCGAAACAGCGTTCCCGGCCGGAAGCCGGCGGGCAGGGCGGTGGCCGCCGGTGCGGCCTCGCCCGTGCCCTGCAGGACCTGCGCCGGCGCACCCGGCCGGGCGGTGGCGAGCGCCGCGCACCCGGTGCTCCCCAGCGACGTGACGGCGGCCAGGCGGCCGGCCGGAGCCGATGGCGGGGCGGGCCCCGGAACCTCGCCTTCGGCGTCCGCGGAGGCCACGGCGAGGCGCCGCAGGCCGATCCGCCCGTCGCGCTCGACGGCCACGCAGACGTCCAGCGGCGGGCCGGCCGGAGCCACGGCGTTGCGCTCGGAACCCTCCACGGGCAGCACGCCGGCGAACGCCAGCGCCGCGTCGTGCACGGCCACCCGGGTGGGGCAGGCGCCGCCCGATCCGCCGGCGACCAGGCGCCCCGGGCCGGCGAACGCGAGGCTCCCGACCTGCGCCCCGGCGCACGCCGCGAGGTCGCCGGTAACTGGCGCCAGCGCCCCCTGCGCACCGCGCCGCCCGGACCGTGCGTCGAGCACGACCACCGCGCAGCCGCGACACGGCGGGGGCCCCGCCGCCACCGCGAGCCGTCCGCCGGCCGCAGCGAGCGCGACCGGCGCCGCCGCGTCGCCGGCGAGGCGCACGACGCCGCCGGTGCCGAAGGCGCGGACCCGCCGCCCCCGCCGGTCGAGCGCGAGCACCGCGCCCGACGAACGCGAGCCGACCGCGGCGCCGATCCACGACCGGCCGCCGGCCGGCTCGACCGCGACCGCCGTGCCGCGCGATCCGGCGCCCGCTCCGCGCGCGAGCTGCACGGTCGCGACGCCGTCGCGCCCGAAGGACGTGTCGACGAGCCCGTCCGAGCGCAGCCGGGCGACGACCAGCCGGGAACGCGCGCTGCGCCCGCGCGGGGTCACGGTCCCGACGACGATCGCGCCGCCGTCGGCGATACGCCCGGCGGCGGCGATGTCCACCGCCCGGCCCGTCAGTCCGCCCACGTCCACCACCCGCGGCTCCGCCGCCGACGCGGTGCCGGCCGGCGCGAGCCCGAGCAGGACGGCGACCGTTCCTGCCAGCCCCGCGGGTACGATCCGCCGCACCGGGGCATCCTACGCACGGACGGCATTCCCGCCGCCGGCCCGCAGCGCTGCCCACCCGACACGGAGGTCCGCTCCATGACCCGCCTCGCACCACGTTGGAGCCTCTCGCTCGCCGTCTCCGGCGCGGCCGTCGCCGTGGTCTTCTGCCTGTGCGCGCCCGCGGTCCAGGCCGCCTCCACCCACCGCTGCTCGATCGCCGGCAAGGAGCGCCGGCTGGGCCCGACCTACGTCACCCGGCTGAGCGTGCGCGTGACGAGCTGCCGGCGCGGCGAGGACGTGGTCCGCGCCTATCACCGCTGCCGCTACCGCAACGGGCGCCGGGGGCGCTGCAGCCGGACCGAGGGTTACCGCTGCACCGAGCACCGCTTCGCCGTGATCCGCACCCAGTACGACAGCCATGTGACCTGCCGCCGCGGCACCGCGCGCGTCCTGCACACCTACACGCAGTACACGTAGCGCGCCGCCTCAGCCCCCGCCGAAGTCGTTGCGCAGCGCGCGCTGGACCAGGTCCGCCGCGACCTCGGCTCCCGCGCCGTTGAGGTGGATCCCGTCGGGCTCGCGCACGATCGTCTCGCGGCCCCGGACGGGCATCGCGTCCCGGAAGCGCCCGCCCGGGGTGAAGACCCGGACGAGGTCGAGCACGCGGACCTGCGCCCGGTAGGGCTGCGCGGCGACCGCGATCGCCGCGTTGATCGTGCGCGCGATGTCCGCGCGGTCGCCGTCGCGCGGCGCGGGGAGCGTCAGCCAGTAGACGCGCGCGGCGCCGCGGCGGCGGTAGGTGTCCATCATCCGCCGGGCCCGCGTGGCGTACTCGGCGGCCCACGCTGGCCCGCAGCACTGCACCGTGCGCCCGCCGGCCGCCCGCATGGGAAAGCCCTCGTTGGCGCCGAGCAGCATCACCACGGCGTCGGGTCGGCGTTCGCGGACCTGCTGCACCGACAGCCGGCCCCAGTCGACCAGCTCGCTCTTGGAGATCCCGGTGCCCAGGTGCGCATCGCGCTCCGTGCGCACGCCGGCGCCGGCCAGGCGCCGGGCCAGCTCGGCGTCCAGCGGCTGCACCAGGGAGTCGCCGGTCACGAGCAGCCGGCGCAGCACGGGCCGGCGCGCCGGCCGCTCGCCCAGCGCCGCCGGGTCGAAGGCCTCCGGCCCCACCGGCGCCACGCCCCCAGTCCCGCGCGCCGGTCCGCCGGCCTCGAAGCCGCCCGGCCCGCCGAGGTCCTCGTCGGGCGACAGCCACGCGGTCGCCCGGTCGGCGGCGCCGGCGAACGGCAGGCGGTCGGCCACCCAGCCCGCGGGGTGGCCGACGGCGAGCACCAGCGTCCGCGCGACCCCCGTCTCCATCTCCTCCCCGGAGCGCCGGATCGAGGACCCCTCGACCAGCAGGAGCAGCAGCACGGCGACGCCCACGCATATCAACGCGTCGCGGGCGCGCAGGCGCCGGCCGGTGGGGCGGGCGAGGATGCTGGGGTCGCGTTCGGTGGGCATGGCCTCAGAACTGGAAGTAGATGAACGGGGGGACGCCCTGGGTGGAGACCGTGGCGGCGACCAGCGCGATCACGGTCGCCATGCTCGCGCCCAGCGCGGCGGGGTGCAGGCGCTCGATGCGCACGCGCAGCGCGTCCAGCGGGCGCTCGGGCAGCAGTTGCAGGACGATCACCACGAGGATCAGCCCGACGGCCGGAACGCTCCACAGCGTGGCCGGCCCGGGCTCCACGAGCCGCGACAGGAACGTCCCGGCCAGCTCGAGGTCCGGCGCGCGGAACGGGATCCAGGCGAGCACGACGATGTGGAACACGATCGCCCAGCCCAGCCACCGGGGCAGCGAGACGCGCCCGCGCAGGAGGTGCTCGACCACCAGGCACGCGCCGTGGATGGTCCCCCACAGCACGAACCCCCACGCCGCGCCGTGCCACAGCCCGCCGAGCACCATGGTGAGCATGAGGTTGCGCGCGGTGCGCAGCTTCCCGCCGCGGCTGCCGCCCAGCGGGATGTAGAGGAAGTCGCGCAGGAAGCGCGACAGCGTCATGTGCCAGCGCCGCCAGAACTCGCGGAAGCTCGCGGCCCGGTAGGGGCGGTCGAAGTTCTGCGGGAACACGAAGCCCATCAGCAGCGCCAGGCCGATCGCCATGTCCGTGTAGCCCGAGAAGTCGCAGAAGATCTGCACCGCGTAGGCGTAGGAGGCCAGCGCGACGTCGGCCGCCGCGTAGGCCTGGGGCACCGCGAAGACCGGGTCCACGACCTCGCGCGCGAGGTAGTCGGCCACCGCGACCTTCTTGACCAGGCCGACGAGGATCAGGAACACGCCGGCGCCGACCGCGACGTTGCGCGGATCGCGCGGCGTGGCGAGCTGCGGGAGGAACTCCCGCGCGCGCACGATCGGGCCCGCCACCAGGTGCGGGAAGAAGCTCAGGTACAGCGCGACGTCGATCGTGCTCGCCGGGGCGATCAGGCGCCGGTGGACGTCGACGGTGTAGGAGATCGCCTGGAAGACGATGAAGCTGATCCCCACCGGCAGCGCGATGGCGGCCAGCGGCACGGGCAGCCCCAGGCCGGCGCTGTCCAGCACCGCGTTGACCTCCTCGGCGAAGAAGCCGTAGTACTTGAAGACGCCGAGGGCGGCCAGGTCGGCGACCACCGCGGCGGCCACCAGGCGCCGGCGCCGCCGCTCGTCCTCGGTGCGGTGCACGAGGCGCGCCGCGAGCTGGTTGGCCAGCGTGACGCCCGCCAGCAGCAGGCAGAACGCCGGGCTGGCCGCGCTGTAGAACACGTAGCTGGCCGCCAGCGCGAACGGCTTCCACAGGTGCTGGCGCGGCATCAGCGCCCACGACAGGGCGAGCACGACGCAGAAGAAGATGGCGAACTCGACCGTCGGGAAGATCACGGTCGCGCGCAGCCTAGCCCGGCGCCCTCCGACGCCGCGCAGCGGCTCCTAAGCGGCGGCCGCGCCCGCCGGCGGATAGCGCACGCCGGTCAGCTCCTCGGAGACCTCCCACAGGCGCGCGCCGATCTCGGGGTCATACGCGTCGGGCTTGGCCATGACCTGCTGGGGAAAGCCGCGGAACTCCCCGGGACCGTTCGGTCCGTAGTACGCGCCGCCCTCCACGTCGCGCGCCGTCGCGGCGTAGAGCACCGGCAGGACCCCGCGCTCGGGCCGCTGGGCCAGCACCAGGTTGCTGATCCTCATGGCCGCCTTGGCCAGGCCGGTCGGGCCGCTGCTCTGCAGGTTCGTCGCGGCGTAGCCGGGGTGCGCGAAGACGCTGATCGCGGGGGAGCCGGCGGCACGCAGCCGGCGGTCGAGCTCGACGGCGAACACGGCGTTGGCGAGCTTGGAGGCCTGGTAGGCGCCGCGCGGGCTGTAGGAGCGCTCCCGCTGGAGGTCGTCGAAGTCGATGCTCCCGGCCTTGTGCTCGTTGCTGCTCAGCGTGACGACGCGCGCCGCGTCCGAGCGCTGCAGCGCGTCGAGCAGCAGGCCGGTCAGCGCGAAGTGCCCGAGGTGGTTGGTGCCGAGCTGGAGCTCGAAGCCGTCGGCCGTGGTGCGCTGTGGGGTCATCATCACGCCGGCGTTGTTGACCAGGAGGTCGATCCGCCGGGCGCTGAGCTCGCCGGCGAAGCGGCGCACCGACTCCAGGCTGGCCAGGTCCAGCGCCTGGACCTCCGGCCTGAGGCCGCCCGCGGCGGCGTGGATCTCCTCCGCCACGGCCTCGCCCTGCTCCACTCGCCGGCAGGCCACGACGACCTGCGCGCCGTGGCGGGACAGCTCCAGCGCCTCGAGGCGGCCGAGCCCGCTGTTGGCGCCGGTCACGATCGCGAGCTTTCCGGACTGGTCCGGGATGTCGTCGGCGGTCCACCCGCGGCTCATGGCGCCACCCAGTCGGGCCGCTCGCTCTCGGCGATCTCCATGCCCCTGAGCAGTAGCATCGGGCAACTGGTTGCGCAATGAACCCACGCGGAGGCGAAAACCAGTTGCGCCCACAGAACCACGCGCCGCGACGCCCGGACGGGATCGAGTGCGCGGCAGACCTGCTCGGCGACCGCTGGACGATCCTGATCCTCCGCGAGGCCTTCTACGGCGTGCGGCGCTACGGGGAGCTGGTCCGCAACCTGGGCATCGCCCGCAACGTGCTGGCGGGCCGGCTCAGGACGCTGGTGGCCGCCGGGCTGCTCGAGCGGCGCCGCTACCGGACGGACCCCGACTGGTACGAGTACGTCCTCAGCGACAGCGGCCGCGACCTCTACGGGGCCGTCGTCGCGCTGCTGCGCTGGGGCGACGTGCACCTGCCGGCCACGGGCGGCGAGGCCCTGCGCCTGCGCCACCGGGCGTGCGGGTCCGCGACCCACGCCAAGGTCGTCTGCGCCGCCTGCGGCGAGGAGCTCGACGCGCGCGCGATGGACGTCGAGCTCGTGCAGCGGACCGCTCCCGGCGCCTGATCGCGCGACCGCCGGGGTGACCCCGCGCCACACCCAGGGTGGCTTCCGGACGGGGGCTGCGGGCCCGATGCTCTGTCCATGTCCCATCCCCACCCCACTCAAGGAACTCCCATGATCCCCCGCTCGCTCGCGCTGGGGGCCGTGCTGACCACACTCGCCCTCCCCGCCCTCGGCGCCGCCCCGGCGCTCGCCGACATCACGATCACGCCAGACGCCACGGCGCAGAACGTCACAAGCTACGCCACCTCCGCCGCCTGGTCGCGGCGCGCCGACGACGGCACCTACCGCCTCGTGATCCGGCACTCCGGCCTCACGGTCGACGCGCCCGTGCCGCCCGCCTCGGTCCCCTACGACCCCGACATGGGGCCGACGCGGGCCAACGGGCGCACGGTCGTCTACGCCCGCGGCGGCGACCTGTACCGCTACGACCTGGGCGCCGCCGCCGAGCAGCGCCTGAGCGCGCTGTCCAGCGGCGCGACCGAGGCGGCGCCGTCCTTCTTCAAGGACAAGATCGCCTTTGCCCGGACGACCGGCGCGCGCAGGGGCCTGTACCTCGCCCGTCCCGGTCGCTCGCTCACCCGCCTGTTCCGGACCGTCCCGGCGGAGACCGACATCGCCGAGACGCGCGTCGTCGGGCGCTTCGGCCAGGGCAGCCGCTCGATCATCCGCGTGCTGAACCACGGCGGCGACGACGTGCGCATCGTGCGGCGCGTCCGGCCGGGGCAGCGCGTGGTCAGCCCGACGCTCACGCGCTTCAACGCGATCTGGGTGCGGGTCGGCCGGACCGACTCGACCGTGGAGCAGGTCGGCGTGAACGCCCACCGCGGCCTGCGCGTCCTGACCGCCGACCGTCCGCTCCCCGGGCGGGTGGACTCGCTGTCGAGCACCAACATCCCGGCGCTGTACACCCGGCCGGCAGCGGGCGTTCAGCAGATCAACCCGAAGCTGCGCTTCTCGCGGTAAGCGCCGGCCCGCCATCCTGCCCTGGGGTCCTCCTGGCACCCCGGGGCAGGACGGCCCCTGTTTCGGCCGGGCTCTGGCAGGATCGCCCCCGTGATGGCTCGCGCGACGGGACTCTCGGCGGCGATCGCCGCCCTCACCCTGGCCCTCGGCGCCGCGCCCGCCCAGGCCGCCTGCGGCGGGGTCAAGCGGGCCAGTCCGCCGCAGCGCACCGCGGACGCCCGCCCGCCGCTGGTCATCGGGGACTCGGTGCTCCTGGGCGCCGTTCGCCAGGTGGCCGGGGCCGGCTTCGAGGTCAACACCCGCGGCTGCCGGCAGATCAGCGAGGGGCTGCGGCTCATGCGCGCCCGGCGCCGGGCCGGGACGCTCCCGCGGCTCGTGGTGGTCGCCCTGGGGACGAACTGGGTCATCCGCGCGTCCGACATCGGCGCGGCGCTGCGCATCGCCGGCCCCGGGCGCGTGCTCGCGCTCGTCACGCCGCGGGAGGAGGGCGGCGGCGGAGGCTCGGACGCGAGCACGATCCGCGCCGCCGGTCGCCGCCACCCCGGCCGGATCCGAGTGCTCGACTGGGTGCGCTACAGCCGCGGGCGCTCGGGCTGGTTCGCGGGCGACGGCATCCACCTCGGCCGCGGCGGCGCGGCGGGCTTCGCGCGCCTGCTGCGCACCGTGCGGCGCCTGAACGTCGACGCCCCGTGCGACTGATCCGGGCCCCCGCCGCGGCCCGTGGCCGACCGACCCGCCGGGCCAGCGAATCACATCGCGCATAGGACCGGCGGTCCATGGCTACACTTCGTGAAGTAATGGGCGTGGCCCCGCTCCAGAACCGTCCTTGCGGCGGTCGATACGGCGACATCGTCCAGGCGATCGGCAACACGCCGCTCGTTGAGCTCAAGCGGCTCAGCCCCAAGCCGGGCGTGCGCATCTGGGCCAAGCTCGAGTCCGTCAACCCGACCGGGTCGGTCAAGGATCGCGTCGCCCGCGCGATGATCGAGGACGCCGAGGAGAAGGGGCTGATCAAGCCCGGCCAGACCATCCTCGAGCCCACGTCGGGCAACACCGGGATCAGCCTGGCGATGATCTGCTCGCGCAAGGGCTACCCGCTGAAGGTGGTCATGCCCGACAACGTGACCCCGGAGCGCACCCAGCTGCTGGAGATGTACCGCGCGGAGATCGTCTACAGCCCCGGCGACCAGGGCTCCAACGGCGCCGTCGCCATGGCGCTGGAGATGGCCGAGCAGGACCCGAGCTACTACATGCCCTACCAGTACGGCAACGAGGCCAACCCGCGCGCGCACTACGAGGGCACGGCCAAGGAGATCCTCGAGGAGCTCGACGAGATCGCCGCGTTCGTGGCCGGGCTGGGCACCGGCGGCACGCTGATGGGCAACGGCCGGCGCTTCAAGGAGGAGTTCGGCTCCGCCGTGAAGATCGTGGCCGCCGAGCCGATGCAGGGCGAGCCCGTCCAGGGCCTGCGGTCCCTGGACGACGGCTTCATCCCGCCGATCATCGACCTCAGCGTGCTGGACCGGAAGATCTTCGTCACCAACCACGACGCGATCGTCTGGACGCGCAAGCTCCTCGACGAGGAGGGGATCTTCGCCGGCGTGTCTTCCGGCGCGATCGCGAGCATCGCCGTCCGGATCGCCAACGAGCTCGACGAGGGCAACGTCGTGTTCATCGTCTGCGACGACGGCTGGAAGTACCTGTCCTCCGGCATCTACACCAAGCCCGTCGAGGAGATCGAGAACCTGGACTCCACCGTCTGGTGGTGATCCGCCCGCCCGGGCGGTCCGCAGGGTAGCTCGACGACTCCGATCAGGAAGGCTGGGATGGACCTCGACCGCTTCCTGCGCGATCCGCTCTCGCGCAGGCGTTTCTTTCGCAGTGCCGGCGTCAGCGTGGCCGGGAGCTCGGCCGTCCTGCTGGCCGCCTGCGGCGACGAGGAGTCGAGCTCGGACGGAACCCAGGAGCGCGATGCCGAGAGCGCCCGCGCGGACGTCGAGATCCTGAACTCCGCCCTGGACCTCGAGCTCATGGCGGTCGCCGCCTACCGTGCCGGCGCCCGCCTGCTCAATGGCGACGTCCTCGCCGTCGGGCGCAGCTTCCTCGAGCAGGAGCAGGAGCACGCCGACGGCCTCTCGCGCGCCATCGCCGACCTCGGCGGTCGCCCGAACCGCGCCAAGCCGAGCTACGACTTCCCCCAGCTGCGCAGCCAGGAGGACGTCCTGCGCTTCGCGATCGACCTCGAGAACGTGGCGATCGCGGCCTACATCGACGCGCTGCCCAAGCTCTCCCGGGGCGCGCTGCGCGGGACGGCCGCGGCGATCGTCACCAACGAGGCCGAGCACGTGGCGGTTCTCCTGGGCGCGCTGGGCCGGCCCCAGTCCCCCGAGGCCTTCGTGACCGGGACCGCGGCGTAGCCATGCGCGACGACCGCCTCCGGATCCTCGACGGCGACGCCGACACCGCCAGCGTCGCGCGGTTCGAGCGCGACCGCCGCGAGCTGCTGCGGCGCGGGCTCGCCCTGGGCGGCGGAGTCCTCGCGGCCTCCACCGTCCCGCTGCTGGTGGGCGCCCGTCGCGCGTTCGCTCAGGCCGACGGCGACGCAGCGATCCTGGAGTCAGCCATCGGGCTGGAGCAGGTGGCCGTCTTCGCCTACACCGCGGCGATCGACAGCGGGTTGCTCGGCCGGCCCCTGGCCCGCGTCGCGCGGCTCTTCCGCGAGCACGAGCGCGAGCATGCGGCCGCGCTGACCGGCGCGCTGAGGGACCTCGGCGGGACCCCGCCGGCCCCGCCGAAGTCGGTCGCCGACGTGGACAAGGCGGTCAAGGGCCTGCGCGGCCTGCGCTCGCAGGCCGACGTCGTGACCTTCGCGATCGAGCTGGAGACGGTCGCGGTGGCCGCCTACTACGACGCGCACCAGAAGCTCACCGACGCGGGTCTGCTGCAGGCCGGCGCCTCGATCATGGCCAGCGAGGGCCAGCACCTCGTCGTCCTTCGCCAGGCGGCGCGCCGCGATCCCGTGCCGCGCGCGTTCGCGACGGGGGAGCGGTAGGCGTGCGCCGCGCGACCACCATCCTGCTGACCGCTGCCGCCCTCCTCGCGGCGGGCTGCGGCGACGACGACGGCGACGACGGGGAGGCCGCACGCACCGAGCGGCCCGCCACGACCGCCGACGCTGCCCCGCAGCGCGCCGTGACCGTGAACATCGCCTCGTTCAAGTTCGTTCCGCCGACCATCACGATCGCCGCCGGCGGCAGCGTGACCTGGGTCAACCAGGACAAGGCCCCGCACACCGCGGAGAACGGGGGCCTGAAGGGCCCCGCCGAGTTCGACACCGACACCCTGCAGCTGGGGGACCGCAAGAAGGTCACGTTCGCCAAGGCCGGCCGGTACGCGTACTACTGCGTCTTTCACCGCTTCATGGAAGCGGATGTCATAGTCAAATGAGCCCACTGAGCCAGATGGCTGATTCCACGACCCCCACCACCATCTGGTCGCGCCTCGCGGCGCAGGATCGCCACGCGCCGAAGGCGTCCGTGGCGTTGCCACTGTCCACCTTCGACCCGCGGCGCCCTGCATCCACGATGCGCGGCCATATGGCGGCGCGGGCCGCGGAACCAACCATCTAGGAGCACACACCAGATGCCTTTCAACGTCGGACCCATGGAACTGATCATCGTCCTCGCCATCGCGCTCATCGTGATCGGCCCGAAGAAGCTGCCGGGCGCCGCCCGCTCGCTGGGCCACGGCATGCGCGAGTTCAAGGAGTCGCTGACCAACGCGGCGAACCGTGACGACGAGGACAAGGACCGCGCGCGCCTCGGGGCGTAGCGCGCAGGGAGGACCACTAGCCTTGGGGCGGTGAGGATCGCCCGCCCCCTCCTGGACCGCATCGTCGCGCACGCGGTCCGGGACGCGCCCAACGAGTGCTGCGGTCTGGTCGCCCGGCGCGACGGCGGCGCGACCGCGGTGCACGAGCTCGAGAACGTGCAGGCCAGCCCGTTTCGCTTCGACGTCGACGGGATGACCGTGTTCACGCTGCTGGAGGAGATGGAGGAGGGCGGCGACGATCTCGGCGCCATCTACCACTCCCACACGCGCTCGGAGCCCTATCCGTCGCAGACCGACGTGAACTTCGCCGCCGGCTGGCCGGGGGTGGAGTGGATCATCGTCGGAGTGGCCGGCGGCCGCGCGACGGACGTGCGCTCCTACCTGATCGACGGTGCCGAGATCACCGAGGTGCCGCTCGAGGTCGAGTGATGGTCTCCCACCCCCTCGTGTGCCCCAAGTGCGCGGAGCCCCACCCGCTCGACGAGCGCTTCTGTCGCAACTGCGCCATGCCGCTGGTCTACTCCGGACCGCTCGGCGTCGACGAGCCGATCACCGAGCGCCACGAGCGCGCGCGCAAGATCAAGCCGCAGTACGCCGAGGGCGAGCTCGTCCACGTCATCGGGGCGACCAACCAGACCGAGGCCGAGTTCATCCAGGGGATGCTCCTGGAGGAGGGCGTGCCGTCGGTGCTGCGGCGCACGCGGGGCTTCGACGTGCCCGACATGCTGGCCGCCGGGCCGCGCGACGTGCTGGTGCCCCTGTCGGGCCGCGAGACCGCGCGCGAGGTCCTGCTCCAGGCCGAGATGCTCGACGAGCGCGTCACGCCGCAGCGGCCCGGACGCGTCCTGGCCGCCCTGCTCGCGACCGTGGCGCTGGTCGGGCTGATCGCCTGGATCGGGACCGAGATCGGGTTGTGAGCCGCGCGGCCGCGGGCGCGCCGCGGCCGCGTCGCCGTCAGGCGGCCTGGTCCATCAGCTCGCGGAGGTTCA
>CAWGTI010000003.1:0-45250 GCA_963825515.1 uncultured Solirubrobacterales bacterium
GGGCGGGATTCGAACCCGCGACCTTCGGGTTATGAGCCCGACGAGCTACCAGACTGCTCCACCCCGCGGCGTGGACGGATCAGTTTACCAAGCGATCGCTGGTCCGGGAACCGTGCGCTGCGGGCGGCGGCCCGGAGGTGGGCGGTTGCCGAAGGGTCCCGCATCGGTGCTCGCTGAGAGCACCAGGGCGGGACGCTTCGCCCGCTCCGCGGCGCGAGACCCGGAAGAGTCCCGCATAGGTGCGCGCAGAGAGCACCAGGGCGGGACACTTGCCAAGCGGCACGGCCCGCGCCGACCCGCGGGGCTTCGCAAGGGGCGCTTGCCGCCGCCCGCCGGCGGCCGGGCGGCGCCCGACCGCCCGCTCCGCGTAGCCTCCGCCGCGCCCATGCGCGTCGCCGTCGTCGACATCGGGACGAACTCCACCCGGCTCCTCGTCGCCGAGATCGACGACCAGGGCAACCTCACCGAGCTCGAGCGCGAGTCCACGGTCACCCGGCTCGGGGAGGGCGTGGACGCGTCCGGGCGGCTGGGCGACGCGCCGATGCAGCGGGTGTTCGACACGCTCGAGCGCTACCGCGCGGCGATCGACGCCCACGGCGTGCAGCGGACCACCGCGGTGCTCACCAGCGCGGTGCGCGACGCCGCCAACGGGGCCGAGTTCACCGCCCGCGTGCGTGACGACTACGGGCTGGACGCGCGCACGATCGGCGGCGACGAGGAGGCCGCGCTCACGTTCAGGGGCGCGACGAGCGAGCGGCCGGACGACGGGGTCGACGTCGTCGTGATCGACATCGGCGGCGGCTCGACCGAGTACGTGGCCGGCCGGGACGGCGACGTGGACTTCCACACCTCCACGCAGGCGGGGGTCGTGCGCCAGACCGAGCGCCACCTGCACGACGACCCGCCCCCGCCCGACGGCCTGCGGGCGCTCGCCGAGGAGGTCGCCACGATCATCCGCGGCGCCGTCCCCGCCGACGTCCGCCAGCGCGCGGGGGCGGCGATCGCGGTGGCCGGGACCGCCACCTCCTGCGCGGCCATCGAGCTCGAGCTCGACCCCTACGACCCGCGGCGGGTCCACGGCCACGTCATGGACCTCGCCACCCTGGAGCTGCTGCTCGCGCGCCTGGCGCAGATGACCGACGACCAGCGCCGGGAGGTCGTCGGGCTGCATCCCGACCGCGCTCCGACCATCGTTGCGGGCGTCGTGATGCTGATCGAGTCCCTGCGCGCGTTCGGGCTGGAGAGCGTCGAGGTCTCCGAGCACGACATCCTCCGGGGCGCGGCGCTGCGCCTGGCCGGCGCGAAGTAGGAGCACGCGTCCCGCGCCCTGGACGAATGTTCGATGCAGGCGCCCCGGCACGGGGCCGATACACGCCGTGCCGGCAGGGGTCCCGTACCCACATCGCGGGGCCGCTCCGGCGCGCATAGGTTCGGACGGAAGCCGTGAAAGATCGGCACCTCCCGCCGTCCGGATCACTTCATAGGCCCACGCTAGGCACGTACCCCTGCCAAGTCCTGACGGGGCCGATTCACAGGAAGCCGCCCCCTCCCCTGGGGCGGCTTCCGTCTTTCCGGGCCGCTCCCCGGGCGGGCTTCCAGCCGCGCCGCCGCGCCCGGCGGGCTAGGCCAGGTTCGACCGGCGCGGGTAGGCGATCGCCGGATCGGTGAGCACGTTGACGAGCGCCGGGCGTCCCGCCGCGAACGCCCGTTCCAGCGCGGGCCGCAGCTCGTCGGGCGTGCGCACCAGCTCGCCGTGGCCGCCCAGCGCCTCGACCACCGTGTCGTAGCGCGTCTCCGGGCGCAGGTCGGCGGCGACCGAGTAGCCGTAGAGGAACTCCATGGGGTGCTTCTCCAGCCCCCAGATGCCGTTGTTGCCCATCACGCCCACGACGTCGACGCCGTGGCGGGCCAGCGTGTCGAACTCCATGCCGCTGAAGCCGAACGCCCCGTCGCCGAGCAGGAGGACGACCTGGCGGCGCGGATGGGCGAGCTTGGCGGCCAGCGCGTAGCCCGGCCCGGAGCCCAGGCAGCCGAAGGGCCCCGGGTCCAGCCAGCAGCCGGGCGCGTAGGAGTCGATCACGCGCCCCGCGTAGGAGACGAAGTCGCCGCCGTCGCCGATCAAGATCGCGTCGCGGTCGAGCACCTCACCCAGCTCGGCGTACAGGCGCATGGGATGCAGCGGCGCCCGGTCGTCGGCGCGCTCGGCCCGCTCGGCGGCGCGGCGGGCGTCCTCCGCCTCGCGCAGCTCGGCGACCCAGCCGGAGTCCGCCGCCTCCGTGCGGCCCGCCGCCCCACGGCGCAGCTCGTCGAGGATCGGACCGATCGCCCCGTAGAGCTCGGCCGCCGGCTCGCGCGGGTGCGCCCGCTCGGGCTCGGCCCGGTCGACGACGATCAGCTCCGTCTCCTCGCCGAAGGCCGCGCCGAAGCCCAGGCGGAAGTCCATCGGCACGCCGGCGACGATCGCCACGTCCGCGCCCGTGAGGCCGTGCGACCGGGCACGGGAGAAGAACAGCTCGTGGTCGGCGGGCACGCACCCGCGCGCGAGGCCGTTGAGGAAGACCGGGATCCGCAGCTCCTCGGCGACGGCGACCAGGGCGCGCTCGCCGTGCCCCCAGTACAGGTCGGTGCCGGCCATGACCACCGGGCGCTCGGCGTCGCGCAGCAGCGCGACCGCGCGCTCGAGCGCCTCGCCGTCCGGCCGCGGCCCCGCCGCGGGGTCGGGCAGCGGGCCGGGGCCCTCCTCCTCGGGCGCCTCGCTGAAGACGTGGTCCAGCGGGAAGTCGACGAACGCCGGCCCGCCGGGGGGCGCGAGCGCCGCCCCGAGCGCGGCGTCCAGCAGCGCCGGGATCTCCGCCGTCTCCTGCACGGTGGCGGCCAGCCGGGTGACCGGGCGCACGAACGGGAGGTGGTCGATCTCCTGCAGCGAGCCCTGGCCCCAGCGCATGGCCGGCGCGCGGCCGCCGAGCACGAGCATCGGCGAGTGGTTCTGGTGCGCCGAGGCCATCGCGCTCATGGCGTTGGTCACGCCCGGCCCCGCGGTCAGCGCGGCGACGCCCGGGCGCCGGGTCACCTTGGCCCAGCCCTCCGCGGCGAAGGCGGCGGTCTGCTCGTGGCGGACGTCGACGATGTCGATGCCGGCCTCCCGGCAGCCGTCGTAGATCGAGAAGATGTGACCGCCCGACAGCGTGAAGAGCGTCGTGACGCCGTGGGCCTTCAGGCGCCGCGCGACGAGGTGGCCTCCGTGCAACCGCGTGTCCGGAGAGGTCTCCGCCGACATGGCGGGCGACCCTAGCGGATGAACGCGGTCGTTTACCAGAGGGAAATCGCGCGCTCGCTGAAGGATTGTGGTGGCCCTGGCCACCACGAGGCTTCAGCGCAGGCTCAGGACGCCGCGCGGGCGGCGGCGGCCGCCTCGCCGAGGCGGTCCTCCCCGCAGAACAGCGCGCGCCCGACGCGCAGCACCGGCAGGCGATCGGCGCCCGCGGCGAGCAGGCGCCGGCCCGCGTCCTCCATCGCGCCGTCGCGCCCGGCGTCGCCCGCCGCGTGCAGGCACTCCTTCAGCCCCAGCCCCGCGGCGGCCGCGGCCTCGGCCAGGATCTCCGGGTCGTCGACGTCGTAGCCGCCGCAGAAGGCCAGCCGGCTGGCGGCCAGCACGAACGCGCCCCCCCGGCCCTGCTCGGCGGCCAGCGACGCCACCCGCATGGCCGCGGGCACCACGGACGGCACGTCCTGGGGCCACACGAGGGGCAGGCGCAGCAGCTCCGCGCGCTTGGCGGCCAGCCCGTGCACGGCGTCGAAGGCGGCGGTGCCGCAGGAGAGCGCCGCGGAGGACGTCGGGCGCCACTCGAGCCCCGGAAACAGGCGGTCGGCGCGCTCGGCGGCCAGGTACGTGTACGCCGACGCGAGATCGAAGTACAGCGCGGCCCGCGGCCGCCCGGGGGCAGCCGCCCGGCGGCGTGCCGCGCGGTGGCGCTCGAGTGAGACGACCGTGCCCATTGCTCGCGGCAACGCACGGCCGCCGGAAAACTGGCGCAAACACGCCCGGGCGGCAGGCAGGAAACTGGCGTTTTGGGCGGTGACCGGTAATGTGGTCGACGGGATTTCCCCATCCCTTCGGTCAGCCACCACCCCGGCGAGGAGGAGAGCATGCCCGCCGCCCCACCCCCCAAGCGGCATCCCTACGACCAATGGGCGCCGGACGCGCGCGCCCTGGACCTGGTCGGCGACAAGTGGACCCTGCTGATCGTGCGCGATCTGGTGACCGGTCCGCGACGGTTCGTCGAGCTCCAGCGAGTGCTGCCCGGCATCTCGACCGAGCAGCTGCGCTCGCGCCTGAACCGCATGGTCGCCGACGGCCTGTTGACCCGCCAGCGCTACCGCGAGGTGCCGCCGCGCGTGGACTACGAGCTCACCGAGCGCTCGCGCCATCTCGTCCCGGTGCTCGCCGCCCTGGCGCGCTGGGGCTATGACTGGGCCTGGACGGCGCCCCGTGACGGCGAGGCGATCGACATCGGCGCGATCCTGCGCGTCGCGCCCGGGCTCTGCTTCCCGCCCGCGGGGCTCGCGGGCGTCACCGAGCTCACCGTCGAGCAGCCCGACGGCGTCGTGCGCCATTACGCGCTGACCGCCGCCAGGGGAGCGCTCTCGGTGGCCGAGGTGCAGGCCCCCGACGCCGACGCCCGCATCTCCGGGACGGAGAACGACTGGATCGAGGCCCTGGGGCCCGACGCGGTGCGCACGGGCCTGCGCATCGAGGGCGACCGGCACCTGGCCGCCGCGATGCTCGACGGCATCGTGGCCGCGGCCGACCGCCGGGCGCAGGCGGCCTGACCGCAGCGCAGCGCTCCGCTGGAGCGTTCGGTGTGTTGATCTGCAGGTAGGCTTCAGGCCGCGCCCGGCGCTGCCGATGCATGCCGCGCTGCACGTTCCCGCCGAAAGGAAACCCCCGCCGTGACCCGTCGTTGCTTGCTCCCCCTGCTCGTGGCAGGCGCCGTCCTGGCCCTGCCCTCATCCGCGTCGGCGGTCAACGTCAGAGTCGGGATCGGCGACCAGAGCCCCACGATGTTCAGCAATCCCAGCTACCGGGCGCTGAACCTCAAGAAGACGCGCTACTTCATCCAGTGGGACGCCGCGACCAAGCCCGGCGAGCTGCAGAAGGCCGACGACTTCGTCAACGCCGCGAACGCCGCAGGCGTGCGGGTCTTCATGCACCTCTCCACCAACAACCTGCGCGCGCGGGCGGCCCGGCTGCCCACCGTCGCCCAGTACCGCACCGCGGCCCGTGCGCTGATCACGCGCTACCGGCCCCGCGGCGTGCGCGAGTGGGGCGTCTGGAACGAGGCCAACCACGTCACGCAGCCGACGTTCCGCAGCCCGTCGCGCGCGGCGTCGTTCTACCGGACGTTCAAGACCTTGTGCAGGGGCTGCACGATCGTGGCGCTCGACGTGCTCGACCAGCAGGGCGTGGAGAGCTACATCCGGCGCTGGATGGCGGCCGCCGGCCCCTCGGGCCGCACCGCACGCATCGTGGGCATCCACAACTACTCCGAGGTCAACCGGCGCATCCGCCGGGGCACGAACCGCTACCCGGGCACCCAGCGCATCATCAGCGCGGTGCGCCGCCGCAACCGCGTGGCGAAGTTCTGGTGGACCGAGACCGGCGGCGTCGTGAACTTCGGCGGCGCGTTCCCCTGCAACCGCCAGCGCGCAGCGAGCCGGACGACGTTCATGTTCGACACCGCCCGGCGCCTGGACCGCAACATCGAGCGCCTGTACACCTACAACTGGATCGGCGCCAACTGCAACGGGTTCGACGCCGGCCTGGTCGAGGCCAACGGCACGCTGCGCCCGGCCTACGCCGTGTTCCGCAGCCGGCTGCGCAGCTTCCAGCGGTAGCCGTTCGGGGCCCCGGGCGCGTCCGTAGGATGAGGACGCGCCCGGGTGGCCCAACTGGTATAGGCGAGCGGTCTTAAAAACCGCTGCTCGCAAGAGCGTGCGGGTTCGAATCCCGCCCCGGGCACTGCGTCGCCGGCGACCGGCCCTCGCTACCCTGGGACGCGGGTCGCGACCAACCTCACAACTTCGCGACCACACCGGGGTTTGAACCGTTCGACGGTCCGTCCCGTCCCACCACGTGGAAGTCTCAGCCCTCAAGCACGCAGCCCCCCTGGGCCTGCGGGGTCCCACCCCGCTGCTGCGCCTGCAATCCGACGAACGCCTCGTCGCGCTCGTCCGACGGGGAAACCACGGCGCGTTCGAGGCGCTGGTCTCGCGCTACCAGTCGCGCCTGCTGGCCTTCTGCCGCCACATGCTGGGCTCCCGCGAGGACGCCGAGGACGTCCTGCAGGAGGTGTTCGCCGCCTCCTTCAACGCGATCCTGGCCGACGAGCGCGAGATCAACGTGCGGCCGTGGCTGTACCGGATCGCGCGCAACCGCTCGCTGAACCACCTGCGCCGGACGCAGCCGATCGGCGTGGACTCGATGGACGTGCACCTCTCCGAGGGCGGCACGACCACCGCCGACAAGGTCCACAAGCGCGAGGAGTTCCGGCTCCTGATCGCCGACGTGCAGGACCTGCCCGAGACCCAGAAGACGGCGCTGCTGCTGCGCGAGATCGACGCGCTGTCCTACGAGCAGATCGCCGACGCGATGGAGACCACGATCCCGTCGGTCAAGTCGCTGCTCGTCCGGGCCCGGGTCTCGCTGGCCGAGGCCGCCGAAGCGCGCCACCTGACCTGCGAGGACGTGCGCGAGGAGCTCGGCGAGGTGGCCGAGGGGCTGCGCCGCACGAGCGCGCCGGTCCGCCGGCACCTGCGCACGTGCGAGCGCTGCCAGGGCTTCCGGTCCCAGCTGAAGACGACCAACCGCGCGTTGGCCGCCGTCTTCCCCGTCGCGCCGCTGCTGCTGGCCAAGAAGGCGCTGCTGGCCCACTTCGGCATGACCGCGTCGGCCGGCGCGGGCAGCGCGGCGGGCGCGGCCGCGGCCGGGGTGGCCGCCACCGGCGGCACGAGCGCGATGACCGCAGGCATCAGCACGATCGCCACCAAGACCGCCGCCGGGCTTGCCGCGGCGGCGATCGTCACCGCCGGCGCGGTCGAGGTCCAGTACGTCCAGACCAAGCAGCCGGCCCGGCAGGTGGCCTCCGCCGCTCCGGCGCCGTCCTCCGAGCCCGCGGCTCCCGAGGTCGTCGCCTCCACGCCCCAGCCGACGAGCGCACCGCCGCCCCCGGCCCGCGCCCAGAACGGGTCCCGCTCGGGCACCGCGGCGCCCCGGTCCGCCGCCAGGCGGTCGGAGTCCGGACCGTCGGCGGCGGTCGCCCCCCCGGTGGTCGCCCTGCCCCAGCTCGCCGACGAGCCGCGGGTCGCGGGCTCACCGACGCCCGCCGGGGGGGTCGCCGCGCCCGCCGAGGAGGTCGCCGTCGTCGCCCCGCCGGCCGTCGTGCCCGCGCCGCCACCCGTTCCGCCCGTGGTCGAGCCCGTCGAGCCGCCCGCCCCCGTGCCGGAGCCGGTCCCCGGGGACGGCACCACCGTGGCGCCGGACACCGGCGGCGCGGCCCCCGCGCCCTAGTCCCCGTCCCCGGGCCCCGGTCTCCGGCGCGCTTGCCAAGATGGGGGCATGAGCACGGCCGCCCCTCCCCGCGCGCCGCGCCTGACGGCGGTGATGCGCTCGGAGGAGAACGTCACCCCGCTGGAGCTGTTCTTCGACCTCGTCTTCGTCCTCGCGCTGACGCAGTGCACCGCGCTGATGGCCGCCGAGCCGACCTGGGAGGGCCTGGCCAAGGGCCTGCTGATCCTCGGCGTGCTGTGGTGGTCCTGGGTCGGCTACGCGTGGCTGACGAGCGTCGTGGACCCCGAGGAGGGCGTCGTGCGCCTGGCGATGTTCGGCGCCATGGCCGGCCTGCTCGTCTCGGCGCTGTGCGTGCCCGAGGCCTTCGACGACCTCGGGCTCCTGTTCGCCTGCTCCTACGGGGTCGTCCGGGCGGGGCAGATCGTGCTCTTCCTCCTGGCCAGCCGCGACGACGCGGGCCTGCGCCGCTCGGTCGTGGGGCTGGCGGCGAGCACCGCCGTCGGCGTCGGGCTGCTCGTGGCCGCGTCATTCGCCGACGGCGGCCTGCAGGGCGGCCTCTGGGCGCTCGCCCTGGCGCTGGACATGGGAGGGCCGTACGTGACCGGCGCGGAGGGGTGGAAGCTCGTCCCCGGCCATTTCGCCGACCGTCACGGGCTGATCGTGATCATCGCGCTCGGTGAGTCGATCGTCGCGATCGGCGTCGGGGCCGAGGCGGGCGTGGACGCCGGCGTGGTCGTCGCGGCCGTCCTGGGCATCGCGGTGGCCGCCGCGCTGTGGTGGATGTACTTCGACGTCGTGGCGCTCGTGGCCGAGCGCCGGCTGTCCAACGCCGCCGCGGGCCGCGAGCGCAACGAGATCGCGCGCGACTCCTTCTCCTACCTGCACTTCCCGATGGTGGCGGGCATCGTGCTGCTGGCGCTGGGCCTGAAGAAGACCCTCGAGCACGTCGAGGATCCGCTGAAGCTGGTCCCCGCCGTGGCCACGCTGGGCGGGACCGCGCTGTACCTGCTCGCCCACGTCGCCTTCCGATGGCGCAACGTGCACCGCTTCAGCATCCACCGCCTGCTGTGCGCGGTCCTCCTCGTCGCGCTGCTGCCCGCGGCCGTCGAGCTGCCCGCGCTGGTCACGATCGCGCTCGTCGCCGCGATCCTCGTCGCGCTGATCGTCTACGAGACGCTGCGCTTCGCCGAGCTGCGCGAGCACATGCGCCACGAGCTCGCGCACGGGCCGGCGGGCGACGCACCGGCCTGAGCGCCCGGTCAGGCGATGCGGTCGCCGGGCTGCGCTCCCTCGCCGGGCTCCAGCAGCGCCACCGGGTGCGGGCCGCCGTCGCTGAGCGCGCCGAGCACGAGCACCTCCGAGCGCACCGGTCCGATCTGTCGCGGCGGGAAGTTGACGACGGCCACGACCAGGCGCCCCTCGAGCTCCTCGCGGGCGTAGCTGGTGATCTGCGCCGACGAGCGCCTGGTCCCCAGCTCGGGCCCGAAGTCGATGGACAGCTTCCACGCCGGCTTGCGCGCCTGCGGGAAGTCCTCCACGGCGACGATGCGCCCGACGCGCATGTCGACCTTGGCGAAGTCCTCGTAGTCGATCACGCCGTGCCGCCCTCCCGCTCGGTGCCGAAGCGAAACGAGCGCAGCGCCTGCTTCAGCGCGCCGGTCGTACCCGTGGCCAGGGCGTTCGGCGTGCCCGCCGCCGGCGTGGAGGCCAGCTCGATCACCACGCCGCGGCGCAGCCCCTCGGGCTCCTCGGCCACGAGCATCAGGTGCCGGCCGTAGAGCGTGCGCCGCCCGAGCTTGGCCCGGAAGACCACCTGGTAGCCGATGCCGTTGTTGATCCGGGTGCGGCCCTCGACGACGAACTCGAAGCCGGTGTAGCGCCGGCGCAGGCGCTTGATGTAGTCGAAGGCGACGACGGGCAGCGTGCCGGTCGCCGAGCCGCGGTAGGGCGCGAGCCGCAGGTCGCGGATCACGTAGGAGTCCAGGAACAGATCGCCCCGCCGGCGCTCGAGCGCGAGCGTCGCGCCCCGCGTGGACCGGCGCTCGAGGTCGGCCGGGTAGACGAGGTTGAACGTGACGGGCTCGTGCACGATCAGGGCGGTCTCGTCGGGGCGCGCGCGCACGGCGACGGTGACCGCCAGCGCCAGCAGCAGCCCGGCGGCCACGACGATCCCCAGGCGCACGGGCCGCGGCAGCCGGGCGAGCAGCTCGCGCAGCGTCGGGCCGTACTCGGGCTTGACCACCGACACGCGGGGGCCTCCGCCGGTCAGCCGTCGCCGATGGAGAACATCGACTCGAGGTCGTGCCGGGAGAACGCCTCGAAGGCCACCATCGTCTGGGTCCGGTGCACGCCCGGCAGCTTGGACAGCTGTCCGGCGATGACGTTGGCCAGGTCCTCGTGCCGGGCGACGCGCACCACGCACACGAAGTCCCATTCGCCGGTGACCGAGTAGGCCTCGCGCACCCCGTCGACGGCGGCGAGCGCCTCGCCCAGCGTCGAGAGCGCCTGGCGCTCGGACTCGACGAGCACGATGGCGTGCGTCACGCGCCGCCCGCCTCGCGGTCGCCCCGGCGCGCGCTCAGCTCGTGCGCGAGCGCGAAGCCCACCGACACGCCGACCAGCATGCCCAGGCGCGTCTCCTCGGCGACGAGCGTGGAGATCGCGCGGGCGCGCTCGCCGGGGTCGTCCACGCCCACGGCCTCGGTCACCTGCGCGTGGTGGGCCTCCCCGAACCAGCCGCCCTCCTCCAGCGCCGTGTTGAGCACCCGCTGCAGCGCGGGCGCGGCGTGCGTGACGACGTCCTGGGCGTGGCGCAGGCGCTCGGGAGCCGAGAGCGCCGCCACCGCGGCGTCGACCTCCTCCGCGGTGTAGGTGTCCTCGGCGTCCATCACCGGGGGCTCAGGCGCGCCAGCAGCAGCCCGCTGAGCGCGCCGAGGGCGGCGCCGACCAGCCCGGCGGCGATGCTGCCCTGCGACACGAACGGGACGGCCAGCAGCACAGCGGCGAGCACGAGGACGCCGAGCAGGTCGGCGTCGTCGTCCTCGTCGTCGTGGCGGCGGCGCAGCAGGACCGGCACCAGCCACGCGCACAGCAGCCCGAGCGCCGCGGGATGCGTCCCGAACACCAGGGCGTCGGTGTCCAGGGCGGTGGCGATGGCCAGCGCCCCGGGACCGCACAGCAAGAACAGCACCACGACCACGATCGGGCCGTTGCGGCGCTCGATCAGCCACCCGAACAGGCCGAGGCCGACGACGGCCGCCAGCTGCGCCGCGGTGCCATCGTTGAGGAACGGCGCGGTGACGTAGCGCCACGGGTCGCCGTCCAGGGCGGTGAGCGCGAGGTCGCCGCGGACCGTGAACGCCAGCGACAGCCAGATGCCGAAGGACAGGAAGACGAGGACGAAGGTGGCCCACGGGCGGCCGTGCTCGTCGCCGCGGATGCCGGGGATCTCCCCCGTGCGCAGTCGCCCGAGGCGCGGCGGCGCGGCCGGCTTGGGCTTGGGCGCCTGGCGGGTCCCGCCGCGGCGCAGCGCGCTCGCCCGCTTGGGCGCCTTGGGCTCGCCGCCGTTGGCCCGCTCGATCTTCGGCGCGCGCTTGCGCAGCCGCGTGCCGCAGTACGGGCACTCGGTGACGTAGGGGCTGACCTCCGCCTGGCAGTTCTTGCAGACGACGAACAGGTCGGGCGACGACATGGTGTCGATTCTACGGCGCCGCCGAACTCGCTCACCCGCTACCCCGGCGGTCCTCCGTCAGGGGGCGGTCGCGGCCACGATCTCGGCCAGGACCTCGCCGAGATCGCGGTTGGCCTCGTAGACCACGATCTGGCGGCTGGCGCCGTTGCCGCGATCCAGGATGTCCCGGATCCCGTCCAGCGCGTCGCCCCCGCCGAGGTCCTGCGCATGCGGGGTCAGGCGGTCGAGCAGGCGGCGCGTGAGCGCCTTGGTCGCCACGCGCTCGCTGGAGGGCAGATCGACGAGCTCGCCCTCCAGCCCGTGCCGGGCGGCGAGGAACTTGTTCTCGTCGAGCATCTGCCACGGGTAGTCCGACAGCTGCCCGCCCGCGTCGTAGAGCTCGCACAGCTCCTTGACCATCGCCTGGATCAGCGCGGCGATGGCGATCGTGTGCTCCACCCGGGTCTGGGAGTCGCAGATGCGGACCTCGACGGTGCCGAAGTTCGGGTGCGGGCGCACGTCGTACCAGAGGTACGTGTAGTCCTGGATGACGCCGCTGGTGACCATGAAGGCGATCTGGCGCTCGTAGTCGTCCCAGTCGGCGTACATCGGCGGGATGCCGACGCGGGGAAACGCGCGGAAGATCGGCGTCCGGGTGGAGAGCAGGCCCGTGATGTCCCCGCGCCAGAACGGCGAGTTGGCGCTCAGCGCGAGCAGGACCGGCAGGTGGACGCGCATCCCGTTGGCGACGTGGATGGCCTTGTCGGCGTCGTCGATCCCCACGTGGACGTGCATGCCGAAGATGAGCTCCTGGCGGGCGACGAAGCGCAGGGCGGAGATCAGGTCGCGGTAGCGCGGGCGCGCGACGATCCGCTGGTCCTCCCACATGGCGAACGGGTGCGTTCCGGCCGATCCGATGCACAGCCCGCGGTTGCCCGCGGTCTCCCGCACCTGGGCGCGCAGCGAGCGCAGCTGCTCCTCGGCCTCGACCACCGTCTGGCACGGCTTGGTGGCGACCTCCAGCACCGACTCCATGAGCTCGGGCTTGATCTCCCCGTGGGTGGCGTCCTCGAGCAGCGACTCGATCGCGTTGACGAGCGCGTGCGTCTGCCCGTCGACGATCATCAGCTCCTCTTCGATGCCGACCGTGTAGCTCGGCCCGCCGAAGTTCTCCCGCATCGCGGCGCAGCGTACTGGTGGCGGGCCCGGATTCGTGACCGGCGCGTCCCAGGGGGCCGATTCGCCCGCCGCGTGGCCTAGCGTGAGCGCGTGTCCCGGGGCCGGCTCCTCCTTGCGCTCGTCGTGCTCGCCGCCGTCGCCACGGCGGCGGCGGGTGACAGCCTCCGCTCCGGCGGGGACGCGGAGCCGGAGTCACGGGAGCGCCGCGACGAGGTCGTGCGGGTCGTCGACGGGGACACCGTGATCCTGCGCTCGGCGGGCCGCAGCCGGCTGATCGGGGTGGACACGCCCGAGGTGTCCGGCCGACCGGAGTGCTTCGGCCGCGAGGCGTCGGCCTTCGCCCGGCGCCGGCTGCCCCGCGGGCTGCGGGTGACGGTCCAGCGCGACGTCGATCCGCGGGATCGCTACGGTCGCGCGCTCGTCTACCTGCGGCTCCCCGGCGGCCGGTCGTTCAACGCGGTGCTGGTGGCCGAGGGCTTCGCCGTCGCGCTCGCCATCGCGCCCAACGTCCGCCACGCCGAGCGCTTCCGCGCCCTCGCCCGGCGGGCCCGGGAGCGCTCGGCCGGGCTGTGGTCGCCGCGCGCCTGCGCCGGCGACGCCGATCGCCCCGCCGGCCAGCCGACCGGATAGGCTCCATAACCTCTATGGAAGCGAAGCGGCGGCGCTCGGTGGCCGAGTTCGAGGAGGCCTTCCTCGAGGAGACGCACGTGGACCGTGTCCGCCGCGAGTCCCTGCGCCGCAGCGCGACGCTGCGCGCTCAGCGGCGCCGTCTGGACCGGGTGCACAAGCACGGGACCCTGCGGTTCATCGCGCTGGTGCTCGCGCTCATCGCCACGGCCGTGGTCGTGACCATCGCGATGTTCCAGACGCTCTACATCGTCATCGGCTGACGACCGCCGGCGGCGGTGCGGTCCGGCCCTGCGGGTCCGGCGCGGAGTCCTAGGTGCGCAGCTTGCGCAACGCGGCGTCGACCTCTTCGCGGACCCCGCCGGCGGCCTGTCCGCGCTCGGCCTGGATCTCGAGGTAGACCTCCTTGCGGAACACGGGGATGTCCCGCGGCGCCTGGATTCCGATCCTGACCTTCTCGCCCATGATCGAAAGCACCGAGATCTCGATGTCGTCGCCGATCATGATGCTCTGGTTGGACTTGCGTGTCAGTACCAGCATTAGGCCCACCTTCCTTGTCGGCCCGGCTACCTAAGCACGTTCGCTGCGCAAAGGCAAACCTCCGCCGCGCGGGCGCTGAGCCACCGACCCGGCGCGTCCGACGGCCGCCCCGGGGACGCCCGGCGGGGCCGGTTCGCGGAGCGCTCTTGTAAGGTCCGCCGCGCATGGCACGCCGTTCTCTGCGACCGCATCTCAACCAGATCCGCGGCTGGGTCCGCCAGGGCCGCACCGACGCCTGGATCGCCCACCAGCTCGAGGTGACCGTGCAGCAGATCGAGACCTTCAAGCGCGAGAACGACCTCGCTCCCGACGAGGAGTCCAGCGAGGCGGGAGGCGCGGACTTCGACGACGAGATCGACCTGCGCGCCGCCGACGACGAGCTGATCGCCGCCGAGCTCGAGGAGGCCGAGGCGCGCCGCGTGGCCGAGGAGGCCGCCGCCGCAGAGGCCGCGGCGGCCCGCGCCGAGGCGGGCGAGTCCGAGGCCGCCGCGGACGAGGAGGACGGCGACGCTCCGGCGCGCCCACGCCGGCGCGGGCGCCGCGGCGGCCGGGGCCGCGCGCGCGGCAAGGCCGGCTCCGACGTGCTCGAGGCCACCTTCGACCACGGCGAGGAGGGCTACGGCCTGTGGCTGGACCCCGCCGTGGCCGACAGCGCCGTCTACGCCGAGCACTGGGCGGGCCACCGGCCCGTCGAGGTCACGATCGAAGAGGACCAGATCGTGATCCGCCGCACCGGCGTCGACGCCGCCGACGACGACTGACGCCCCGAGCGGCCGTTCCCTGAGGCAGTGTGGTGGCCAGAACCACCACAACCCTTCAGTGAGCGCCGGGGCCGCCTACGGCTCGGTTCTCCTCCCGCCCGCGAAGTCGCGGGCGTCGCGCAGGTAGCGCGCGAACGCCGCGTCTGCGACCGTGCGCGCGTCCCAGGCCCACGGCGCGTCGGGCGCGGCGGTGGCGGCCAGGTCGGTGCACCAGTCCGTGCCGCGCTCGTAGAGCTCGGCGAGCTCGTCGGTGGTGAAGGTCCCGCCGAGGCGGCGGCGCAGCTCGGCCACGATGCGCTCGACCACGCGCTCGAGCACGCGCCGCTGGTCCGGCGGCGCGCCGGCCATCCGCCGCTCGCCCTCGCGCCACTGGCCCAGCGCTGTCTCGAAGCTCGTGGTCACGGACGGCGCAGGGTACCCGCGCCCCGGACGCGCTACTCGCCGCGGCGGCGCAGGCCGTGGACGACGTAGGCCTGCTCGTCCGGGCGGACCATGCCCAGGCGCCGTGCCTCGCGCTCCAGGCTGCGCGGCTCGCGCAGCGCGCGGCGGCGCTGCTCCAGCGTGCGGCGCTCGCGCTTGAGCTCCACGACCTCCGCCCGCTTGGCCTTGGCCTCCTGCCAGGTGGCCACGTAGGTGCGCGCCGGGCCGATGTAGAGGTAGATCAGCAGGACGCCGACCAGGAGGAGCGCCACGCGCCCCACCCGGTCCCAGCGCACGCGCGGAGCGAACTCGGGCATCCGCTAGGCGTTCGCCCCCCGCGCGCGGGCTCCTTCCGCCGCAGTGCGATCACCGGGACCCGAAGGCGGCGCGACCCGGATACTCGGCGTCGGCGCCCAGCGCCTCCTCGATGCGCAGGAGCTGGTTGTACTTCGCGACGCGGTCCGACCGCGATGGCGCGCCGGTCTTGATCTGCCCGCAGCCGGTGGCCACGGCGAGGTCGGCGATCGTGACGTCCTCGGTCTCCCCCGACCGGTGTGACATCACGGCCGTGTAGCCGGCGTCCTGGGCCATGCGGATCGCATCCAGCGTCTCGGTCAGCGTCCCGATCTGGTTGACCTTGATCAGGATCGAGTTGGCCACGCCCTCGTCGATGCCGCGGCGCAGGCGCTCGGTGTTGGTGACGAACAGGTCGTCCCCCACGAGCTGCGCGCGGTCGCCGAGGCGGTCGGTGAGCACCTTCCAGCCCGCCCAGTCCTCCTCGTCCATGCCGTCCTCGATGGACACGATCGGATAGCGGTCGACGAGGTCGGCCCAGTAGTCGGCCAGCTGCGCCGAGTCCAGCGTGCGGCCCTCGTGCTCGAGCACGTAGGCCCCGTCGGCGTACAGCTCGCTCATGGCCGGGTCCATGGCGATGAGGACGTCGTCGCCGGGGGCGTAGCCGGCCGTCTCGATCGCCCGGACCAGCATCTGCAGCGCCTCCTCGTTGGAGCCCAGGTCGGGCGCGAAGCCGCCCTCGTCGCCGCCCGCGGTCCCCAGTCCGGCGTCGTGCAGGGTGCGCTTGAGCGCGTGGAAGACCTCGGCGCCCGTCCGCAGGCACTCCGCGAACGAGGACGCGCCGGCGGGCACGACCATGAACTCCTGGAAGTCGACCTTGTTGTCGGCGTGGGCGCCGCCGTTGACCACGTTCATCATCGGCACCGGCAGCACGCGCGCGGACTCGCCGCCGAGGTAGCGCCACAGCGGGAGCCCGACCTCGGCCGCGGCGGCGTGCGCCGCGGCCAGCGACACGCCGAGGATCGCGTTGGCCCCCAGCCGGGACTTGTTCGGGGTGCCGTCGAGCTCGATGAGGCGACGGTCCAGGCCCGCCTGGTCGAGCGCGTCGAGCCCGCGCACGGCCTCGGCGATCTCGCCGTTGACGTGCGCCACCGCCTGCGTGACCCCCTTCCCCCCGTAGGCCGGGCCCCCGTCGCGCAGCTCGGTGGCCTCGAACTCGCCGGTCGAGGCGCCCGACGGCACGGCGGCGCGGCCCGTCGCCCCCGAGCGCAGCACGATCTCGGCCTCCACCGTCGGGTTGCCGCGGCTGTCGAGGATCTGCCGGCCGTGGACGCGTTCGATCTGGCTCACGTAGGTGCCTCCTGGTCGGATTGGACGCGCTGGCGAAATCGGTCGGAGGCCGCGCGCAGGGCCAGCTCCGGGTCCACGCGCAGCCGGCGCGCCTCGTCCACCAGCGCGAACAGCTTCTCGCCGACCTCGGCGAAGGCGGCGTCACGGTCGGCCGGCGGCTCCTCCGGCGAGCGCTCCAGCAACCCGGCCGAGGCCGCGCGGCGCTGGATCTTGCGCGCGTGCAGCAGCGCCGGCAGGGTCTCGGGCACCTCGCCGAAGATCCCGGGCTCGCGGCCCGGCTCGGTGGCCTTGATCGCGTCCCAGTTGCGCAGCACCGCCCCCGCGCTCAGAGGAGTGCTCCGCGGGGCATCCGGCCCCGCGTTTTGACCCGGAGCTGCGGCCTCCGGCCGCGCGAGATCGTCCCCAAAGACATGCGGGTGGCGGCGGATCAGCTTCTGGCGGCACTGCTCGGCGACCTGGGCGAGGTCGCCGGCGCCGCGCTCCTCCAGCAGCAGCGACAGGAAGTGGACCTGGAAGAGCACGTCGCCGAGCTCGTCGAGCAGCTTCGCGTCGTCGCGCGCGTGCGCGGCGTCGGCCAGCTCGTAGGCCTCCTCCAGCGTGTGCGGCACGATCGTGCGCTCGTCCTGCTCGCGGTCCCACGGGCACTCGGCCCGCAGGCGGCGGGTGAGGTCGTCCAGGCGCCCCAGCGCCTCGGTGATCTCCGGGCGGCTCACGCCGGGGAGGGTAGTGAGCGCCGTCGCGGGACTACGGCTGGGCGGGCGGCGCCTGCGGCGGCGGAGCCTGCTGCGGCGCGCCCTGGCCGTTGGGCTGCTGGGGCACCGGCTGGCCCCCCTGGCCCTGACCGATGGTGTTGGTGTTCGTGTTCTGCTTCGGCGCGTTCTTGCAGTCCTGGGTGACGAAGCCCTCGCGGCAGTTCGTGCGGTCCTTCCACTTGTCGCGGAAGTCCTTGACGAAGCCGTCCAGCGCCTTCTGCTGGCCCTGCTGGGCGAGCAGCTGCTTGATGGACGGCATGGCCTCCTTCAGCGACTGCTGCGTCGCGGGGATCACCTTCTGCACCTGGAAGACGTAGTAGCCGAGCACGGTCTTGACCGGCCCGCTCAGCCGCCTGGCGGGGGTCCGGAAGACGGCCGCGTCGAAGGACCGCTCCTGCTGTCCCTTCGCCACGGCGAGCAGCGTGCCGCCCTGGGCCTTGGACGCCTCGTCGGTCGAGAAGCGCCTGGTGACGGCCTTCCACGAGCCGCCCGCGGCCAATTGCGCCTTGGCGCGGTCCGCGTTGGCCTTGCTCTTGGTCAGCACGATGCGCAGGTCGCGGCGCTCGGGCTGGGAGAAGCGCTGCTTGTTCTTGTCGTAGTAGCGGCGGATCTCCGCGTTGGAGACCTTGTCCTCGCCCTTGGTGACCTTGTCGCGCAGCTTGGTGGACAGCGTGTCCAGCCGCACGCGGAACTTGATGTCGGCGAGCGTCATCCCGGACTCCTTGAGGAACTTCTGGAAGTCCGCCTCCTTGGGGAAGGACTGCTTCTTGGTCTTCGCCAGCTCGTCGTCGACCTGCTTGGCGCTGACCCGGACGCCCTGGTCGGCGGCCTCGCCCTGGATCCACTCGGCGGAGATCAGGAACTGCAGGACCTGGTCGCGCAGCCCTTCGTACTCCTGCTTGCACTGCGTCTTGAACTGGGCGTCGGTGGGGCGCGGCTGGCCCTTGGCCGCCTTGGGAGCGGTCTTGCGCTTGTTCGCGACGCACGCCGTGAAGTCGGGCGGCACCGGCACGCTGACCTTCGCGCTGTCGCCGCCGGCGGCGGCGCCCTGCGTGGAGATCGCGGCGACCTTCATCCAGCGGTCGAACTCCGTGCGCTCGATCGACTCGCCGTCGACCTGGGCGACCGCGCCCTCGGGCACGTCGTCACCGCACGCCGCCAGGGCGGTCGCGAGCACAAAAAAGGCGCCAAGCGCCAGGAGCAGACGAATCGGTCGGGGCACGACGCCGCCGATGGTAGCGAACGTGACCCGCTCACCCCCCCACCCGGCGGCGCCTTCACGCGCGCTCAATCTGAGCTTCATGGACTCAGGCCGCCTCACGGGTGACGGCCAGCAGCACGTCCGCCGCGCGCACGACGGCGGGGAAGCGCTCGCCCGGCTCGTCGGGCACGCGGACGGAGAGCTGGCTCTTGCCCGCCTCGTACAGCGCCCCCGGGATCGCCGCGCGCACCTTCTTCGCGCGCACCGAGTCCAGCTCGATCGGCGTGACGGCCAGGCGCCCGCCGCGGAACGTGACCGCGGTCGCGCCGGCCTGCCCCAGCTTGATCCGGGCCCGCTGCAGGTCCAGCAGGTTGCTCAGCGGCTCGGGCACGTCCCCGAAGCGGTCGCCGAGCTCGTCGCGCAGCAGCTCGAGGTCGGCCACGTCGACGGCGCCCGCGATCCGGCGGTGCACGTCGATCTTGGCCTGCTCGTAGGGGATGTAGTCGGCGGGCACGTAGGCGTCGACGTTGACGTCCAGGCGCACCGGCTCGGGCGCGTCGTCGGCCACGCCGCCCTCGGCCTCGGCGGCCGCCACCGCCTCGTCGAGCATCTGCATGTACAGCTCGAAGCCCAGCGCGGCGACGTGGCCGGACTGCTCGTCGCCCAGCAGGTTGCCCGCGCCGCGCAGCTCGAGGTCGCGCATGGCGATCTTGAACCCGGCGCCGAGCTCGGTGTAGTCGCTGAGCGCGGCCAGGCGCTGCGCCGCCTCCTGGGTCAGCGCCGCCGCGCTGGGATACAGCAGATACGCGTAGGCGCGCTCGCGGCTGCGGCCCACGCGCCCGCGGATCTGGTAGAGCTGGCTGAGCCCGAAGATGTCGGCGCGGTCGACGATCAGCGTGTTGGCCTGCGGGATGTCGATGCCCGACTCGATGATGCTCGTGCACACCAGGACGTCGGCGTCCCCGCGCACGAAGCCGAGCATCTTGTCCTCCAGCTCGGCCTCCTCCATCTGCCCGTGCGCGACCGCAAAGCGCATCCCCGGGCACAGGCCGCGCAACCGCTCGGCGGTCTCGTCGATGGTCTCGACGCGGTTGTGCAGGAAGAACGCCTGGCCGCCGCGGTCGTGCTCGCGCATCAGCGCCTGCCTGACGAGCTGCTCGTCGTACTCGCCGATGTAGGTCTTGATCGGACGCCGGCCCTCGGGCGGCGTCTCGATCACCGAGATGTCGCGCAGGCCGGCCAGCGACATCTGCAGCGTGCGCGGGATCGGCGTGGCGCTCAGCGAGATCACGTCCACGCGCATCTTCAGCTGGCGCAGCAGCTCCTTCTGCTTGACCCCGAAGCGCTGCTCCTCGTCGACGATGATCAGCCCCAGGTCCTTGGCGCGCACGTCGCGGCTGAGCAGGCGGTGGGTGCCGACGAGGATGTCCACCGCGCCGGTGCGAAAGCCCGCGACCGCCGCGCGCTGCTCGGCCGCCGAGCGAAAGCGGCTGACGTGCTCGATCGTGAACGGGTAGTCGTGCAGGCGCTCGGCGAACGTGCCGTAGTGCTGCTGGGCGAGGATCGTGGTGGGCACCAGCATCAGCACCTGCTTGCCGGCGTCGGCGGCCTTGAACGCAGCCCGCAGCGCGACCTCCGTCTTGCCGTAGCCGACGTCGCCGCAGACCAGCCGGTCCATCGGTCGCGCGGACTCCATGTCGGCCTTGACCAGGTCGATCGCCTCGCGCTGGTCGGCGGTCTCCGCGAACGGG
The DNA here is from genome assembly GCA_963825515.1 of uncultured Solirubrobacterales bacterium. Taxonomy (GTDB): domain Bacteria; phylum Actinomycetota; class Thermoleophilia; order Solirubrobacterales; family Solirubrobacteraceae; genus CADCVQ01. Next base: position 20,113 of record CAWGTI010000003.1, read on the forward strand.
AAGGCGGCCTCGAACTCGCGCTGCCAGTCGGAGTCCGCGGCGTAGGCGACGCCCGTGCGCCGGCGGCGCTCGGCGTAGAGGTGCAGCAGCTCGCCGGCCAGCTCCTGCGCGGCGCGGCGCGCGCGGGCCTTCATCGTGGCCCAGCTCTTGCCGCCCAGCCGCGACAGCGGCGGATGCGCCCCGCCGGCGCCGACGTAGCGGCTGATCTTCGCCAGCTGGTCGGAGGGGACGAAGACGCGGTCGTCGCCGTGGTACTCCAGGTACAGGTAGTCGCGCGTGACCCCGGCGACCGTCTTGGTCTCGAAGCCGGCGAAGCGCGCGATGCCGTGGTCCTCGTGGACGACGATGTCGCCCGTGCGCAGGTCTGCGAAGGAGCGCAGCGCGCCGCGGCGCCGGGCGGCGTGGTCGCGGCCGCCGGTGCGCTCCGGCCGGCGGCGGTGGATCAGGCGGTGCTCGGGGATGACCGCGAGCTGCAGCCCGGCGGCGACGAAGCCGTCGCGCAGCGTGGCCTGGGCGAAGCGCAGCGGGTTCTCCACCCCCGGCGGATCGCGGTCGCCCAGCCAGGACGCCTTCAGCCGCGCGAGGTTGTAGGCGGCGCGCTCGCCCTCCCCGCGCCGGCCCCACGCCACGACCGTGCGGTAGCCGGAGCGCAGGAGCTTCTCGAGCTCCGCCTCGGCCTCCTTGAGCGAGCGGGCGGCCATGTCCGCCGAGGCGGCACGGAACTCCAGCGGCTGGCCCGAGTCGTGCGAGGAGAGGCGCACGCGGGCGCGGGCGTCGAGCGCGGCGCGGACGTCCTCGGGCCGGACGTAGAGGTGATGGGCGTCCTCGTCGTGAAACGCCGCGCAGACGTCCTGCCAGTGGTCGGCCAGCACGGGGTCGACCTCCTCCTCGGCGGCGAGCAGGACCGCGGCGTCGGGGGCGAGGTCCAGGAACGGGCCGAAGCGCTCGACGGGGAGGAGCTCGGCAACATCGGGCCTGGCCCCGTCGTCGTCCTCCAGGGAAGCGATCTCCGCCAGCTCGCGGTGCTCGGCGGCCAGCTCGGCGGCGGGCGCGATCTCCACCTCCTCGACGTCGCCCAGCGAGCGCTGCGTGAACGTCGAGAACCAGCGCAGCGAGTCGATCTCCACGTCGAAGAGGTCCACGCGGACGGCGCGGTCCTCGGTCGCCGGGTAGATGTCCAGCAGGCCGCCGCGGGCCGCGAACTGCCCGCGGTCCTCCACCTGGTCGACGCGCTCGTAGCCGGCGGCGACCAGGTCGGCCATGCACTCGTCGAGGTCGAGCAGGTCCCCCACGCGCAGGACGAAGGACCGCGGGCGCAGCTCGGGGTCGGGCACCTTCTCGCTGAGCGCGACGGCCGAGGCGACGACCACCGGGGCATCGCCGGCGCGGTCGGCCAGCAGCGCGTCGAGCGCCGCGACGCGCAGGCCGACGAGATGGGGCGGCGGCGTGAGGTGCGACTCGTAGGCGACGCCGCGGCTGGGATAGAAGCGCACCGGCCGCGGGGCCAGCCACGTCCGCAGGTCGGCCGCGAGGTCGCGGGCCTGCCGGTCGTCCCCCGCGACGACGATCGCCGGCCGCGACGGCTCCTCGTCGGCCAGCGCGGCGACGACGTAGGGCCGCAGAGAGGCGGAGACGAACGCGCGGCCACCGTCGCGCGCGAGAGCCGCCCCGTCGGGATGGTCGGTCAGGTGGGTGAGCAGCGAACGAAGCGCCATGGCACGCGGAGCGACCGCGCATGCGCGCGGCCGGACTTCCAGTCTAGGACCCGCTCGGCGCGCGCCCGGTCAGGTCTCCTAGGTGGCCCCGCCGCACGGGGGCGGCCGGGGCCGCAGCGGCAGCCGAACGTCCAGAAGCACCTGCTGGGGCGGGTGGAAACGGACGTTCACCCCAACGCCAGCCCCCCCGATCCCTCGAACGTCCAGAACCACCTGCTGGAGCGGGTGGAAACGGACGTTCACCCTGAGTGAGAGAGACCCGGCGCCGCGGAATCGACCGTCTACAGGTCGCGCTCGCCCAGCACGACCGCCTCCGCCTCCGCGGCGGCGCGGTCGATCAGCTGCGCCACGTCGTCACGTGGCTCGCGAAACCGCCCCAGCACGTGGGCCGACACGATCTCGGGGTCCGTCGTGTCCGGCCGGCCGACGCCGATCCGCACCCGTGCGAAGTCCGCGCTGCCCAGGCCCGCCTTCAGCGACCTCAGGCCGTTGTGGCCGGCCAGGCCGCCGCCCACGCGCGAGCGGATGTCGCCGAAGGGCAGGTCGATCTCGTCGTGGATGGCCAGCACGCGCTCGAGCGGGACGCGGTAGGCGCCGCGCGCCGGGCCGACGGAACGGCCGGCGTCGTTCATGTAGGTCTGCGGCAGCAGCACCGCCACGCGCGGGCCGGCGGGACCGGTGCGCCCCTCGGTCAGCAGGCCGGCGAACTTCTGCTTCGCGCGCGGGAGCCCCCAGCGCTGTGCGAGCAGGTTCGCGACCTCGAAGCCCACGTTGTGGCGGGTGCCGGCGTACTCGGCGCCCGGATTGCCCAGGCCGACGACGAGCCAGTCCACCGCCGGAGAGCCGCTGCCTGCGCGGCCCGGCAGGCGCACGACCGGCTCCTACTCGCTCTCGGTCTGGCCCTCGCCCTCGGGCGCGGCGCCCTCGGCGGGCTCGCCCGGCGCCTCGCCCTCGCCGACCAGGCCGGTCTCCTCCTCGATCTCGTCGTCGGCCTCGACCTCCAGGCGCGGCGGCGTGAGCGTGGCGACGACGGTCTCGTTCGGGTCGTCGAGCAGCGTGACGTCCGCCGGGATGTCGACGACCGCCAGCGTGATCGTGTCGTTCATCTCCATGCCCGACACGTCATGGACGATCGACTCCGGGATCGACGTCGGGAGCGCCTCGATGTTGACCTCGCGGGTGACCTGCTCGAGCACGCCGCCCTCCTTGGTCCCCGGCGCCTCCTCGGCTCCGGTGAGCTCGAGCGGCACGACAGCGTGGATGGCGACGTCGAGGCGCACGCGCAGCAGGTCGACGTGCATCGTCTCGCCGCGGACGGGGTGGTACTGCGCGTCCTTGAGCACCGCCGGCGACGACGCGCCGTCGATGGCGACGTCGAGCACGGCGCCGCGGGCGGCCAGCGCGTGGCGCAGCTCGCGCGCGTCGACGCTGAAGGCATAGGGATCCTCGCCGCCGCCGTAGATCACGCCGGGCACGCGGCCGGTGCGCCGCAGCCGGCGGGTGGCGCGCGATCCCTCGACGTCGCGGGCGGAGACGGTCAGCTTGGTGCTCTGGGAGGCCACGGCGACGGCGAAGGCTAGCGAAGTGAGGGCCGCCGGAGCCCGCGCGGCGGAGGCGGGGGCTACGGCCCGTACTGCGGAGTGGAGGTGAACGAGCGGTACACGTCCTCCCAGGCGGGCTTGCGCGTCCCGTCGTACTCGAGCAGCCCCTTCTCGTGGATCGGCGAGTTCGGGCGGGGGTTGCCGCCGTCCCAGTTGGGCCGCACGCGGAACTCCTGCAGGGCCCAGTAGATGGCGCCGCTCAGCCACGGCTTGCCGCCGTAGATCCCGAGATGGAAGTTCACGAAGTCGCGCTGGAACTCGAAGGTGCCCTTCTCCTCCACCGGCCCCGAGCGGTTGGCCTCGGCGCCGAACTCGGAGACCACGATGGCCTTGCTCGGATAGCACGTGCGGACCGAGTCCAGGTAGCCCGAGAGCGCCGCGCGGTCGGCGATCTGGCCGTTGGGGCCCGGGTACCAGCCGAAGTAGTCGTTGATCCCGATGACGTTCAGCGCGGCGTACTCCGACCGGCAGCCGGCCGACGGATAGCCCGCCACCGCGAGGGCGACCGGGCGCGTGGGGTCCAGGCGCTTGGCCTGCCGCGCGGCGCGGTTGATGTAGTCGCGCTGCACGGCCCCCGGGCGCGCGGACAGCTCGTTGCCGATCGACCACAGCATGATCGACGGGTGGTTCTGGTTGGCGAGGATGTTCTCCTCGAGCTCGCGCGCCGCGAGCTTGCGGACCTCCAGCAGCTTGAGGAAGTCCGTCTTGACGGCGTAGACGGGGATCTCCGACCAGATGAACAGGCCGGCGCGGTCGGCCAGCTCGTGCAGCTCGGGATGCAGCGGGTAGTGCGAGCGCAGCACGGTCGCGCCCAGCTGCTCGGCCTGGGCGATGATCTCGCGGCGGCGCGCGGAGTCGATGGCGAAGCCGAACTGCGGGCTGTCCTCGTGCAGGCCGACGCCGCGGAACCGCACGGGCCGGCCGTTGACGTGGATCTTGCCCGCCACGACCTTGACCGAGCGGATCCCGCTGTGCAGGTCCCAGCCCACGAGCTTGCGCCCGCCGCTGGCCACCCGCAGCCGCACCCGGTACAGGTGCGGTCGCGCGGGCTCCCACAGGCGCGGGTTGCCGATGCGGATGCGCGTCCCGAACGACATGAAGCGCCTGGCGCGCACCGTGCGCGTGCCCAGGTTGAGGCGGCGCGTGCCGTAGCGGCCGCTGATGTTCACGCGCCGCGGCCGGCTGCCGAAGTTGCGCACGACGACGCGCACGCCGACGGTCGCGGGACAGGTCCGGCAGGGAAGCCGGGGCCGCACCGAGACGGTCCGCACGTCGATGGAGTCGATGCGCTGCAGGTAGACCTCGCGCAGCAGGCCGCCGTAGTTCCACCACCCGCCCGCGGGATCCCCGGAGCCGGTGAGGCCCGACGGCGGGAAGTCGCGGCGCGCGCGCCGGTTGTCGACGCGGATCACCAGCCGGTTCGTGCCGCGGCGGCGCAGCAGGCTGTGGGGCAGGCGGACCTCGAACGGGAGGTACGCGCCGGTGTTGCGCCCGATCGGGCGCCCGTTGAGCCACAGGGTCGAGCGGTAGTTCACCGACTCGAAGCGCACGATCCAGCTCATGCGGCTGCGCCGGTCGGGAAGGCGGAAGTCCTTGCGGTACCACCCGACGGTGCCACGCATCGACGCCACCGAATCGTCGCCCGCGTTCCAGGCGTTGGGGACCGTCGTCCGGGTCCAGCCCGCCGCGGAGGTCTGGCGCATGAAGCGCTGGCGCAGGCCCTGGCCGGCGCGATCGAGGCGAAACAGCCAGTTGCCGCCGAGGAGGTAGCGGTTGTCGGGCCCGTCCTCGTAGATCGTGCCCCGCGTGATCCCGTCCGCCGCCGACGCCGTCGCCGGCGCGCCGGCGATCGCAGCGGCCAGCAGCGTCACGAGGAGGGCGAGCGGAAGGAAGGGGCGCATTGAGTCGTCGGGAGGCAACACGCGCCCCCGGAAGGAGTTGTGCTCCTAGCGGCAGCTCGCTTCGCGGCCGATCGGAGCACTGACGCGAACGAGGGTAACCGAGATCCCGGCTGCCGGATTCCCCTCCCGGCGCACCAGCACGCACTGGACGGTCGTCAGGCGCCCCGCCGCGGTCCAGACCACCCGCGTCGGCTTGGTGGCCGAGCCCAGGGCGTGGGCGGTGCCGGAGTCGTAGCGCGCGATGTCGATCTCCCCCCGCGCGCGCAGGCGCCCCGCGTTGGCGCGGGCCACGGCCGAGCAGCGCGGGTCCGAGCAGTCCAGGCGCCGCAGCATCGCGGGCGCGTCGCCGCGGGCCTGCTCGCGCAGCAGCGCCTCGACGGCCGCGCGCTCGACGCTGTCGGCGTACAGCCAGCGCGCGACGAGCAGGCTGACGCCCAGGAAGGCCAGGATCCCCACGACGATGGCGGCGCGACGCACGCCGCCATTCTCACGACCGGCCGGGCGGGACCTATCCGGTGGCCTCGAAGTCGTCGGAGTTGAGCTCCAGGAAGCGCTGGACCGACGCCTCCTGGTGGGTGAGTCGACGGGCCATCCGGCGTGCGTGCTCGGCGGCGCGGTCCTCGAAGTCCTCCAGGCAGAGCCCGGGGTCGTCCGACAGCGAGTAGACGTGCGCCACGTCCTGCTGGGCGCAGGCGATGCCCAGCGGCGGGCGGCCCTCGGCCAGGGTCCGCGCGCTGCACACCGGCGCGATGGTCAGGCGGCGCTCCGGCGCGGTGAGCGCGATCGGCATCAGGCGGTGCGCGGGCAGGCGCAGGGGCAGGTCGATCGAGCGGTCGACCTCGACGGAGGCTCCCACCGCCTCGCTCAGCGGCTCCATCCACACCGAGAGGACGGTGTCGGCCGCGACCAGCGCGTCGCGCAGCGAGCGCGCCTGGGCGGCGTAGAGCTCCTCGGCCTCGTCGCGGTCCTGCGCGTCGGCCAGGTCCAGGTCGCAGGGGACGCGCAGCAGCTCGGAGGCGCCGACCGCCGATCCGGCGGCACGGCCGCCGTGGGCGACGTAGGTCTGGATCGTGCCCAGATCGCGGCGCCCGTGGAAGATCACGGTGAGCGAGTCGACGAGTGCGAGGTCGGAGACCTTGAGGGCGACCGCGGCCGAAGCTTCTGCGTCGATGAGCGCCCTCTGGAGCAGATCGTCGGCTTCGTCCATGCCTTGCCTCCTCGGTTCCGAGTCATTGTGAAGCAGGAGGGGTACTGTGCGCCACTGTGGTCCTCTTCAAGCTGCTTTACAAGCCTTTCGGGATCATCATCGGCATCGTGGCGGGAATCCTCGCGCGGCAGGCGTTCAGTCAGGTGTGGGGCCACATCGACGATCGCGAGCCGCCCAAGGCCACGACCGAAGAGGTCTCCTGGCCCAAGGTACTGACCGCGGCGGCGGTTCAAGCCGTGACGTTCGCGGTCGTGCGGACCGCGGTCAACCGCGCCGGCGCGCAGGCCTATCAGTGGGTCACCGGCGTCTGGCCCGGCGAGAAGCGGCCCGAGCTGGAGTAGGCCGGGCGGCGGTCAGCCGCCCAGGACGAACCCGCGCTCGGCGAGCACGCCGAGGTCGTCCTCGAAGGCCGCGAAGTCCCGCTCGAGCAGATGATCGAGCGGCACGCCGTTCGGGCCCCGGCTCCGCACCCAGCGCCGCAGGACCTCCGCGCCGACGCGGTCGGCCGCGTCGGCGGTGAGGGCGAGGAGGATCGGCAGCTCGGGGCGGTGGTCGAGCTCGCCGGTGATGACCTGGATGGGATCGACCCCGAGCACCGCGCACAGCTCGTCGTCGCTCAGGCCCAGGCGCTCCATGAGGATGACCGCCGGGGAGTCCACCCGCGTCGAGTCGCGTCAGAACAGCTGGTTCTCGCCGCCGAAGACCTCGCTCACCGAGTCGTCGGTGAAGATCCGGCGGATCGAGTCGGTCAGCAGGTCGGCGCAGGAGAGCACGCGGAGGTTGTCCGGCGCGCCGGGGCGCAGCGGGATCGTGTCGGTGACCACGATCTGCTCGAAGCCGGCGGCGGCGAGGTTGTCGTAGGCGGGGCCGCTGAGCACCGCGTGGGTGGCGGCGGCGTAGACGCGCTTCGCACCTGCCTCGAGGACGCCGTGGGCGGCGGCCTTCAGCGTGCCCGCGGTGTCGATGATGTCGTCGACGATCACCGCCGTCTTGCCGCGGACGTCGCCGATGACGTGGCCGATCTCGGCGACCTCCTGCGCTGGGCGCTCCTTGTCCAGGAAGGCCAGCTCGGCGCCGATCTTCGCCGCGAACTTCTTGTTGAGCTTGACGCGGCCGGCGTCCGGCGCGACGACCACGAGATCCTCGAGCCCGAGGTCGACGAAGTACCGGCTGAGGATGAACAGCGCGGTCATGTGGTCGACCGGCTTGGAGAAGAAGCCCTGGATCTGACCGGCGTGCAGGTCCATCGTGAGGACGCGGTCGGCGCCGGCGCGCTCGAGCATGCGGGCCACGAGGCGCGAGGAGATCGGCTCGCGCGGCGCGGACTTCTTGTCCTGGCGGCTGTAGCCGAACCACGGAGTGACCGCGATCACGCGGTGCGCGCTGGCCCCCACCGCGGCGTCGATCATGAACATGAGCTCCATGAGCGAGTCGTTGGGGCTCACGCCGGTCGCGGGGTTTCCGCACGTCGGCTGCACGATGAAGACGTCGGCGCCGCGGATCGACTCGTCGTAGCGGCAGTAGACCTCGCCGTTGGAGAAGGTCTTCAGCGTCACCGGCCCGGGGTCGATGTCGAGCTTCGCCGCGATCTTCGACGCGAGCTCCGGGTTGGCCCGCCCGGAGAACAGCATGAGGTGCTTGTCGTAGCCGAGCTCGAGGCGCGTCGAGGGCAGCACCTGCGTCTGGACGGCGCTCATCGCGGTGAGCAGTTTAGTCGTCGTCCCGGCGCTTGCGGTCGGCGTAGCCCTCGCGGTTGACCTGCCGCTCGCGCGCGATGCCGAGCGCCCCCGGCGGGACGTCCTCGGTGATCGCGGAGTTTGCGGCCGTATAGGCGCCGTCGCCGATCGTCACCGGGGCGACCAGCGTCGTGTCCACGCCCGTGCGCACGCCGGCGCCGATCGTGGTGCGGTGCTTGCTGTGCCCGTCGTAGTTGGCGGTGATGGTCGCGGCGCCCAGGTTCGTGTCCCGGGCGACGTCGGCGTCCCCGATGTAGGACAGGTGGGGCACCTTGGAGCCCGGGCCGATGTCGGAGTTCTTGATCTCCACGAACGTCCCCGCCTTGGATCCCTCGCGCAGCAGCGTGCCCGGGCGCAGGTAGGCGAACGGCCCGACCGTGACGCGGTCGCGGATCTCGCAGTCGACGACGTAGGAGTGCACGACGCTCACCGCGTCCCCCAGGACCGCGTCGACCAGCGTCGTGAGCGGACCGATGCGGCAGCCGCTGCCGGCCCGGGTGGCCCCCCGCAGGAAGCAGCTGGGCTCCACGACCGTGTCCTCCCCCAGCTCGACGCCGGCGTCTATGAGCGTCGAGGCGGGATCGACGATCGTCACGCCCGCGCGACCGTGCCGGGCGTGGATGCGGGCCTGGGCGATCTCGCGCACCGCGGCGAGCTGGACGCGGTCGTTGACGCCGAGGGCCAGCGCCGGGTCGTCGAGGCGGTGCGCCGCGACGGCGTGACCGGCGCCGCGCAGGGCGGGCAGCACGTCGGGCAGGTAGAGCTCGCCCTGGGCGTTGTCGGAGCTCAGCGCGTCCAGCGCGGCCACCAGGGCGGCCCCGGCGAAGACGAAGATCGAGGAGTTGACCTCGCGGACCGCGAGCTCCTCGGCGGTGGCGTCGCCCGCGATCTTGGTCTCCACCACGCGCTCCACGCCGCCGCCGGCGCCGCGGATGACCCGGCCGTAGCCCGCGGGGTCCTCGAGCTCGATCGTGGCCATCGTGGCCGCCGCGCCCGAGGCGGCGTGCGCGTCGACGAGCTCGCCGATCGCGGCGGCGGTCACGAGCGGCACGTCGCCCGGCAGCACGACCACCGGCGCTCCCGGATCGATGTGCCCGGCGGCGGCGCGCACCGCGCCGCCGGTGCCGTCGGGGACCGGCTGCACGACGCTCAAGACGCCGGGCGGCAGGTGCGCCTCCAGCGCCCGCGCGGGCGAGTCCACCACGACGACCGTCCCGGCGCCCGCCTCCAACGCCGCCGCGATCGGCCACGCCACGAGCGGGCGGCCGCACAGCTCGTGCAGCATCTTGGGCACGGTCGAGCGCATGCGCGTGCCCTGGCCGGCGGCGAGGACGATGACGGTGGGTGCGGGCATGCTCGGAACCATAGGCGCCTACCGGCGCCCGGGAGGGCGAGGCATCCGGGTCGATGCACCGGAAAGTTGAGGAGCCAGGGATCGAACCCGGTCTTCGTGGACCAAAACCACGCGTGCTGCCGATTACACCACTCCTCAGCGGCCAGGCCTTGCGCCGCCCACAAGACTAGGACCTGGCGCCTCAGTCGAAGCGGAAATGCGTGCCGACCGGCGCGGGCGCGTCCGGCCCGACCTTGGGGACCGCCGCGGACAGCGCCGACGCGAACGTGGCGCCGCTGGCGCCGATGAGGCGGATGAGCTCCTCGACCGGCGTGGGCTCCTCGCTCACGCCGTTGGCGTAGTCGGTCGCGTAGCCGAGCAGCGCGTAGGGGATCTCGGCCTCGCCGCTGAGCACGGTCTCCGGTCCTGCGGTCTGGCTGACCGCGGTCACCCCGGCCGCCTGGAGCTGGCGGATCTCCGTGCGGGTGTTGAAGCGCGGGCCGTCGACGTGGCCGTAGCACCCGCCGTCGCGCACGCCGTGCCCCGCCTCCCGCGCACCGGCCAGCAGCGCCGCGCGCAGCGGCTCGGAGAACGGGCGGTCGTAGATCCAGTGACCCCGGCCCGTCTCACCCGGCTCGGTGTACAGCGTGCAGATCGAACCGTCGGGCAGGCGGTTGACGGGGAAGTGCAGGTCGTCGAAGACGACGAGCGTCCCCAGCTCGAGCTCGGGATCCAGCGCGCCGCAGACCGTGACGGCGAGGATCGCGTCGGCGCCGCGCTCCTTCAGCGCGGCGATGTTCGCCTGGTGGGTGACGCCGCTGGAGAGCAGCTCGTGGCCCGGCCGGTGGCGCGAGACGTGCAGCACGTCGACGCCCGCGAACCGCCCCGCGGTGACCGGCGCCGGGCCGTAGCGCGTGTCCACCGGCTCGGCGGGCGCATCGGCCTCGATGCCCGGCAGCGCGTAGCTGCCCGAGCCGGTGAGGATGCCGATCCGCATGGCGCGGATCCTAGACGGCTGATTCGGCTCAGCTCAGCCGGGGTCGACCGGCGCCGGCTCCGGGGCCGGCGGGTCGCCCTCGTCCGCCTGGGGCGCCCCGGAAGCCGGAGGCTCGGGGCCCGGCTCGGGATCGGGGACCGCGGCGGGATCGGGCGGCGGCGCGTCGGGGATTCCGGGATTGGTGCCGGCCTGGATCTCCGGCGCGTTGGCCACGCCGTCGCCGTCGCTGTCCAGTGCGCCGTCGGCGACCTCGCCGCCGGTGACGGCAGTGGTCGGGTCGAGCAGCATGGTCGTCTCGACCGCCGTCGGCAGCCCGTCGCCGTCGGGGTCCTCGGCGCCGTCGGCGTGGCCGTCGTGGTCGGAGTCGGGGTCGGCGGGGTCCATCGCCATGGCCTGCTCGACGAGGTTGGGCACGCCGTCGCGGTCGCGGTCGTCGCGCCCGTCCATGCGCCCGTCGGAGTCGGTGTCCACGGACCGCGGGTTGGCCGCCACGCGGAACTCCGTGCGGTTGGTCAGCCCGTCGCCGTCGGAGTCCGCAGCGGCGTCGGCGGGTCGCAGCGGGTCGAGGAGGTAGGCCACCTCCCAGCCGTCGGGCATGGTGTCGCTGTCGGAGTCGGCCCGCACGAAGCTCGTCCCGCGCCGGCGCTCGGAGCGATCGGCGAGGCCGTCGCGGTCGGTGTCGGCCGGGCCGAGCGCCGGGACGCCGCTCCGGCCGCTGGGGCCAGGGCCCTGGCTGGAACCGCCGCGGCGCACCCGCAGCGTCACGCGCCCGGTGTCGCCGCGCGCGGAGGACCCGGCGTCGCGCGGGCCGGTGGCGCCGCGGCGCGAACCCGCCACGCGGTCACGGCCGCGCTCGCGGCGCTCCCCGGCAGGCGGCGTCGAGCGCGCGTCGTGCGGGAGCACCTCCGGCTCGCGGTCGCGCTCCTCCTGGAGCGCCGGCCACGTGCCGACGTCCAGCACGTCCCTGCTCAGCCCGCCGAGGCCGGCGGCGATCGCGATCAGCAGCGCGAGCGCGCCGACGAAGACCTGGATGTGCCGCACGACACGGTGCAGCCTCGGGACCGCACGCCGGAATGTCACCCGGCCTGCATCGGCGCCCCCGCGCCCGGGCCTTGAGCGGTCCGAGGCCGTCAGTTTTCCGGCGAGACCGCGGCGCCGGGAAACGCTGCCCGGAGCGCCGGAAGCTGGCGCGTCGGCGCTCGTTTATGTGGACGTTCGGTCTAGACGCCAGATGGTGGTGGGGGTGGTGGAATCAGCCCTCTAGCTGCGCGGCACACGGCCGCCGGCGGTGCCGGGCTCCGACGCCGGCCCGGCCGGAGCGGCCACGCCGAGCACGCGCATCGCCTTCAGCCCGAGCGAGAGCTTCTCGCGCCCGTCGGTGGACCCGACGTCCAGGCCCGACAGCTCGCGCACGCGCTCGAGCCGGTAGCGGATGGTGTGGCGATGGGTGAACAGCTTCTGCGCGGTGCCGGCGACGTTGCCGTCGTTGTCGAGGAACGCCTCGACCGTGCGCACGAGCTCGGTCTCGTACTGCTCGTCGTAGGCCACCAGCGGCTCCACCGTCTCGGCGTAGAAGCGCTGCAGCTCGGCCGGGTCCTCGCTCATCGCCGACAGCAGCAGCCGGTAGGCGCCGGTCTCCTCGAAGGCGAGCACGGGACGCGTGGGGTCGCCCTCGGCCACGTTGGCCGCCAGCAGTGCCTCGTTGCCCGCGCGGTGCAGGTCCAGCGGATCCGCGGCGACCCGGCTCAGGCCGAGGGCGAAGGAGTGGCCGGGCAGCCCGGCGTCAAGCTCGCGCAGCACGCTGTCCGCCGCGCGCCGGGCGATCGCCTCGTCCCCGCCCGGGACGAGCAGGACGACCTCCGCGGCCGTCGTCTCGCGGTCGGCCTCGGCCGCCAGCGACGTGCCCACCACCGCCCGCGCGCCGCGCTCGGCCGCGGCCAGCACACGCGCGCGCCACCCGTCCTCGGTCGGGACGTGCGCGTGGGCGCGGGCGACCAGCACCGATCCGCCGTCGGTCAGATCGACGCCGACGTCCACGGCGCGGTCGACCATCACGTCGCGGTCGTTCAGCTCGCGGGCCAGGACGGCATGCACGAAGGCGGTGCGCGCCTCCTGGGAGGCCCGGGCGGGCGCTCGCACCCGCTCGACCTCGGAGGCCACGAGCGTGATCACCAGGCGCAGGAGCGCCGGGCCCGGCTCCTGCCGGGTGCGCATGCGCAGCTGACCCACGAGCGAGTCGGCGACGCGCAGCTCCAGCGTCTGCACCCCCGCGGCACCGTCCAGCAACGAGCGCTCGTCGGCCGGAGACCGGGCCGCGACGGCGAGCACCGAGCTGGAGCGGTCCAGCAGCACGAGGCTCGCGTCGAGCGCGCGCGCGGCGGCGCGCACGACATCCGGGAGCCCGGCGCCGGACTCGACGGCGCCGGTGATGGCATCCAGCGAGCTCAGGTCGAGCTCGGCCGACCGGTTGACGGCGTTCATGTCCTCGCTACGCGGCGATGCGATCCCAGTAGTAGGCGATCAGCGCGCCGCCGGCGGCGCCGGCGACGATCAGGGCAGCGAGCACGTACAGCGTGAGGAAGGAGGCGGCCATGCGTTCCCAGACCTTGCTGTAGGAGCCCCAGGCCGGGACGACGATGAACCAGCCGAAGGCCACGAGCGAGCCGAACCCGCAGATGGCGGCGACGAGGTAGGTGACTTCCTCGCTGGTCATCGCGCCGGATTGTGCCGCAGATGGGCGACGAGCAGACCGCCGATAGCGCACAACGCGAAGATCGCTGCGGCCATTCCCCACCCCGCCACGACGTCGGACATGAAGTGGGCGCGCAGGTAGACGCGGGTCAGTCCGATGGCCGCGGCGAGGACGATCGCCCCGGCCACGAGCACGAACCGGCCGGCCAGCGAGGGCACGGCGCGGGCCAGCGCGAGCGCCACCGCGACGTACACGATCGCGTGTGCGGCGTGACCGGAGGGGAAGCTCTCCGCGGCGGTCTCCACCCGCGGGCCCACGGGCCGCGGGCGGTCCTCGGCGGCCTTGAGCACCGGGATCAGCAGGCTCGTGATGGCCAGCCCGCCGGTCAGCACCAAGCCCTCGACGACGTGCCGGCGCAGGATGACCACCAGGGCCGTCACGGCCACCAGGACGGTCACCACAGCGCCGTCGCCCAGGTGCGTGACGGCGCGCGCGACGTCGTCGAGCGTCGCGGTCCGCAGGGTGTCGGCGATCTCCAGCGCCCGCAGGTCGATCGGCGTATAGGGCTCGGCCGGGCTCAGGATCACCAGCGGCGCGACGAGGGCGTAGGCCCCGACGGCGGTGATCGCCACGAGGGTCGTCAGCTCCAGCCCGAGCTCCCCGGGCGTGAAGCGCCGCCAGGCGAAGCGCGCGGGGCGCCGCGCGCGGGCCCAGACCGGGATCAGGACGCCGAACAGGACCGGCCGCACGACCCGCGCCACCGGCCGCACGAGCGGGCGCTCGGCCTGCTCGTGCAGCCAGGCCCGCGCCATCGCCCGGTTCTTCTCGACGCGCAGCCAGCGGTAGGCGACGACCGTGCCGGTGACCACCACGATCACGGTGCCCAGCGCGAACGCGCCCTGCCCGGCGTAGGCGGCGACGCGGTCGAAGCTCCGCCAGAACACGTAGCCCAGGACGCAGAACAGCGAGCCCCACAGGCCGGCACCGAGGATGTCGTACGGGGCGAAGCGCCGGTAGGGCATCTTCGAGGCGCCGGCGATGAACGGCGCGACCGCGCGGATGACCCCGACAAAGCGCCCGATGAGGATCGTCTTGCCTCCGTGGCGGGCGAAGAACGCCTCCACCTGCTCCAGGCGGGGCTCGGTGATCTTGAAGCGCGGGCCGTGCTTGAGCAGGAACTGGCGGCCCAGCCGACGGCCGAGAAAGAACGACGCCGTGTCGCCCGCCACGGCGGAGGTCCAGACCACCGCGATGAGCCAGCCGATCTTGATCTCCCCCTGGCCGGCGATGACGCCGCCGACGATCACCGTCGTCTCGCCGGGCGCGATCAGCCCCACGAACGCGCCGGTCTCCAGGAACGCCGCGACGCCCACGAGGACGTACGTGTAGGGGCCCAGCGCCGCCCCCAGGTCGGCGATCGCCTCCTTGAGGTTGGGCAGGTCGAAGACCCCCGTGCCGTAGAGCGCCAGCGCCACGACGACGACCGCGATCGCCGCCAGGCCGGTCCGGGTCAGCCGCCGGCGCCGTACGAGCGCGTAGGCCGCGGCCCCGGCCGCGGCGACGAGCGGCAGCGGCCTCACGGCGGGGAGGGCGAGGCGGGGCGCGTGCGAGGCGGGCGGCCCGCGGGGACGGGCGCGGGCTCGGGGCGGACCGCGCCGGCGTGGGCGGGCACCGTCGTGGTGAGGACCGGCGTCGGGGCGCGGCCCGCGAGCGCGTAGGCGGCGCGAAACGCCGCGCCGGAGTGCGTGAAGAGGCCGACGACCGTCGGTCCCGAGCCGCAGACGATGGCGTGGTCCACGCCGGCGTGGTCCAGCGCGGTCAGCGCGCGGTCGATGGCCGGGCACAGCGAGCGCGCGGCCTCCTGCAGGTCGTTGTGGACGAGGCCGGGCGTCTGGAGCAGCGCGGACGCGGGGTCGGGCGCGTCGGCGACCGCGGCCTCGACGCGCGCGCGGGCCTCGGCGAGGCCGCCGGCGTCGCGGGTGAGCCCGAGGCGGTCGGCCTCGGCGTAGACCTCCCCCGCCCCGAGGGCGGCGTCGGTGGGAACGACGAGCAGGTGCAGCGCCGCGTCGCTCTGGGCGAGCGGGCGCAGCACCTCGCCGGCGCCGCCGGCGAGCACCGGGCCGCCGCTCACCTGGCTGGGCACGTCGGCCCCCAGTCCGGTGGCGATCTCCTCCAGGAGGGTCGGGTCGTCGAGGCCCGCCGCCGCGGCGGCCAGGCGCAGCGCGGCGGCGGCGTCGGCGGAGCCGCCGGCCATCCCGCCCGCGACCGGGATGCGCTTGTCGATGCTCAGGCGCAGCGGCGGGCCGTCCCAGCCGGTGGCGGCGCGGAACGCGGCGAGCGCCGTAGCCGCGAGGTTGGGGCCCTCGACGCCGGGGCAGAGGACCTCGTCGGCGGCCAGCCCGTCCGGGCCGATCTCCAGGCGCAGCTCGTCGGCCAGCGCGAGGCTGGCCATGACGCTCACCAGCTCGTGGCGCCCGTCGGGCCGCGTCGGGCCGACGTAGAGGCAGAGGTTGACCTTGGCCGGGGCCAGCGCCAGGAGGGTCGGGGCGCCCGGGCCCGTCATGCGCGCAGCGCGGCGTGGAGGGCGCGGAAGTCCTCGGGGGGGAGGCGCTCGGCGCGCGCGTCGGGCGGATGGCCGAGGTCTCCGAGGATCGCGCGCACGCGCTCGCGGAGCTCGGGCTCGGCGCCGGTCGCGAGGTGTAGCGAGCCCGCGGGTGCGAGCGCGAGCGACCCGGCGAGCGCCTTGCGGCGGTGCGCGAAGGCGGCGTGGACGAGGGCGCGCAGGCCGGGGTCGGCCGCCGGCCCGGTGCGGCGCAGGCCGACCAGCACCGAGTCGACGTTCGGGACCGGGGTGAAGACGCTGCGCGACACGGGCCGCAGCACGCGGACCTCGCAGGCGAGCTGCGCGATGACGGAGGGGACGCCGTACGCGGCCGTTCCGGGTCCCGCCGCGAAGCGCTCGCCCACCTCCTTCTGCACCATGCCCACCCAGCGCGTCACCTGATCGAGCTCCTCGATCGTGCGCAGGATCGCGCCCGCGGCGATCCCGTAGGGCAGGTTGGCGACGACCCGCGTGGGCGCCGGGTCCAGCGCGCGCAGGTCCAGGCGCATGGCGTCGGCGAGATGGAGCGTGACGTTGTCGAAGGGCGCGATCGCGTCGCGCAGCGCGGGCTCCAGCACGCGGTCGACCTCGACGACGTGGACGTGGGCGGCCAGCGGGGCGAGGTGCTCGGAGAGCACGCCGAGGCCGCCGCCGATCTCCAGCACGACGTCCCCGGGCCCGAGCTCCGCTTCCCGGGCGATCACGCCCAGCAGATTGGAGTCGATGAGGAAGTTCTGGCCCAGGTCGCGCTTGGGACGCACGCCGAACTCGCGCAGGCGGCGCAGGCTCGGCTGCGTCGGCGACGGCGACGGCGACGGCGGCGGCGGCGTGGCCCGGGCCGGAGGGTCCGCCACTAGGACCATCCGAACAGGCCGGCCGCGTTGCGCTCGACGGTGGCCTCGAGCTCCGCGTAGGAGACGCCGCGCCGCTCGGCCACGAAGCGCGCGGTGTGGACGACGTAGGCCGGCTGGTTGCGGTGCTTGCGCACTGGCTGGGCGGTGAGGTACGGCGCGTCGGTCTCCACCAGCAGCCGGTCGTCGGGGACGCGCTGCGCCGCCCCGGCGAGGTCCACCGCCTTCGGGTAGGTGACGTTGCCGGCGAAGGAGATCCACCAGCCCTGCTCGAGGCACTCGTCGAGGCGATCGGGCATCGAGAAGCAGTGCAGGATCACGGTGACCCCGTCCGCCTGCTCGCGCAGGGTCGCGATGGTGTCGTCCTCGGCGGCGCGGGTGTGGATCACCAGCGGCTTGCCCGTCGCGCGGGCGAGCTCGATGTGGGCCGCGAAGGCGCGCATCTGGTCCGCGGCCGGCGCGCCGTCGCGGTAGTAGTCAAGCCCCGTCTCCCCGATCGCCACGCAGCGCGGGTGCTCGGCCAGCGCCTGCACCTCGGCGAGGTCGCCGTCGTCGAAGCCGGTCGCCGAGTTCGGATGCCGGCCGATCGCGGCAAACACGTGCGCGAAGCGCTCGGCGGCCGCCAGCGCGAGCCGGCAGGTGGCGCCGTCGGTCCCCACGGTGAGCATGCGGGTCACGCCAGCCTCATCGGCGCCCGCCACGAGCTCGGCGTCGTCCGGCTCGCAGGCGTGCAGGTGGGTGTGGCTGTCGATCACGGCACGTGCCTCGCCTCGTGGCGCGGCGCGGCGGGTGCGGCGGGGGCGCGCACGGGCTACTGCGGCTTGGGGAACAGCTGCGGAAGCTTGGAGATCTGCTCCAGCCGGCCGGCGTCCACGCGCGCGCCGTCCAGCGCCACATCGGGCGCGCCGAGGGCGTCGAGCAGCTTCCCGGTGCTCTCCGGCAGCCACGGGTGCAGGACGATCGCGATGACGCGCAGTCCCTCGGCCAGCAGGGACAGCACGCGATCGAGCTCGCCAGCACGCTCGGGATCGGCGGCGAGGGTCCAGGGCGCCGTCTCCTCCACGTAGCGGTTCAGGCGGCGCACGCGCTCCCAGGCGACGTCCAGCGCTCCGGTCAGATCGGCGACGTCGATCAGGGCGCTGACCTCCGGCGCCATCGTGTCCAGCTCGCCGGCCAGCGCCGGGTCGGGCTGCGCCGAGGGAACCACGCCCTCGCGGTAGCGGTGCACCATCGCGATCACGCGGCTGGCGAGGTTGCCCAGCTCGTTGGCCAGCTCGGTCTCGTAGCGCACCGCGAACCCCGCCGCGGAGACGGCGCCGTCCTGGCCGAAGCGGACCTCGCGCATGCAGTAGTAGCGCAGCGCGTCGCTGCCGAACTCGTCCAGGACCACGAACGGGTCCAGCAC
Source organism: uncultured Solirubrobacterales bacterium (assembly GCA_963825515.1). Classification (GTDB taxonomy): domain Bacteria; phylum Actinomycetota; class Thermoleophilia; order Solirubrobacterales; family Solirubrobacteraceae; genus CADCVQ01. The sequence continues at coordinate 38,153 of CAWGTI010000003.1, forward strand.
GTTGCCCAGCGACTTGCTCATCTTGTGCTCCTCGCCCGCGTCGTCGCGCATGAGCAGGAAGCCGTGGACGAAGACGTGCTCGGGCAGCGGGAGGTCGGCGGCCATCAACATCGCGGGCCAGAACACGGTGTGGAACTTGAGGATGTCCTTGCCGATCAGGTGGAACTGCGCGGGCCAGTAGCGCCGCGTGAGGTCCTCCCCCGGTCGCGCGTAGGACAGCGCAGTGAAGTAGTTCAGCAGCGCCTCGAACCACACGTAGAACACGTGGTCGGGATCCCAGGGCACCGGGATCCCCCACCGCAGCTTGGCCCGCGTCAGCGAGACGTCCTCCAGCCCGCCGGCCACGAACGACCGCGCCTCGTTGGCGCGGTGGCGCGGCATCACGAAGTCCGGGCGCTCGTCGTACAGGCGCAGCAGGTCCTCCTGGAAGGAGGACAGGCGGAAGAAGTAGTTGTCCTCCTGCTCGCGCGTCAGCGGGGTGCGGTGGATCGGGCAGAGGTGGTCCTCGCCGGCCTCGGCGTCGGTCTTGAAGTCCGCGCAGCGCGGGCAGTACCAGCCCTCGTAGGTGCCGAGGTAGACGTGGCCGTTGTCGCGGATCTTGCTCAGGACCTCCTGCGCCTTCGCCACGTGCTCCGGATCGCTCGTGCGGATGAAGAAGTCGTTCGTCGCGTTCAGCCGCGGGCCGAGCTGCTCGAAGCGCGGCGCGTTGCGGTCCACGAGCTCCTGCGGCGTGATGCCCTCCCGCTCGGCCGCGAGGGCGACGGGCTCGCCGTGCTCGTCGGTCCCCGTGAGGAAGAAGACGTCCTCGCCGCGCTGGCGCATGTGTCGGGCCATCACGTCGGCCGCGATCGTCGAGTACGCGTGGCCCAGATGGGGCGCCGCGTTGACGTAGTAGATCGGCGTCGTCACGTAGAAGGACATCGGCAGCGCAGGGTACCGGTGGCCTGTCGCGCCCCCGGGTCATGCGGCCGGCCTCGCGATCGGGCGCGCGACCGCGTCTCGTGCCCGGCGGCGCCGCCGGGTGAGGGCGCCGAGGGGGACCCCGGCCGCCAGACAGGCCAGCCCGGCCCAGGCGGACCAGGGCAGGGCGGGCGCGCGGGCGGGGCGGGCGGCGGGTGGGGGTGCGCGGGTCGGCGCGGAGGCCGGGCCGCGGGCCGCCTCCGGCGCCGGGGCGCGGGCAGGCGCACGCCGGGGCCGCTCCAGCGCGCGGCCGGGTGCAGGCCGGGGGCGAGCCGGGGCTGTTCGCGGCATCGGGCCGCGCGGCGCCGGCCCGAGCGGCCGGTGCCGGGGGCCGGCGCGGGTGGGCGGCGGGACCACGGGGACGCCCGGGTGGGACGCGCCGAGCAGCGTGAGCGGGTCGATGTAGCGCCCCGTCGCATGCTCCCTGGCTCCGAGGTGGACATGCGGGCGCCGGTCCCGGGGGTCGCCGCTGTGGCCCGCGCGCCCCAGCGTCCGGCCGGTGGTCACCGCCTCGCCGCGGCGCACCGCGATGGACCCGAGGTGCTGGTAGGTCGCCACGAGCGAGCCGCAGCGGACGCTCACGGTGCGTCCGCCGCCGGGCACGCGGCCGGCGAAGGAGACGCGACCCGGGCATGCGGCCCCGACGCGCGCCCCAGCGGGCGCGGCGAGGTCGACGCCCCGGTGCTGCCCGCGCGCGAAGCGGTCCGGCCCGGTGTGAAACGGGCGCAGGACGGCGCCGGGGACGGGCGCGCGCCACGCGGCGGACGCGGCGGACGCGTCGGTCGCGGCGGTCGCAGCGGTCGCGGGAGTCGCGGCAGTCGCGGCGCCCGGCGGCCCGATGAGGACGAGCAGGGCGACGCCGAGCAGGGCGGGCAGGGTCGGGGGCATCCGCGGACCGTAGGCCGGGCCGTCCCGGTCTCAGGCCAGCGAGGGCGAATCGGCACGAAGCCGTGTGTCCGTCGGCACGATCTACGCTCGGATCGATGCACGAGACGGTCCCGCCCACACCCCAGCGCGTCTGCCCGCACTGCGCGGCGATCGCCGAGACCCCGGCGTGGCGCTGCCCGTTCTGCCGGCGCTCCTACCGCCGGCACACCCTGGCGGCCATCGCGGCGATGCTCGCGCTGTTCGCGGTGATCGTCGTCGGGGCGGTCGCGCTCATGCTCGGCGCCTTCGGCGATGAGCTCGACAGCGAGCTCGACCGCCAGGTCCGCACCGTGCGCAGCGACTTCGAGCGCGACGTCGATGACCTCCAGGACGAGATCCGCCGCGAGCTCGACCGGCGGCTCCCGGTCACCACCGGCCCCGGCTGACCCGCGAGCCCATCCACCCAGGAGTCCGCCGCCGCGAGTGTCGGATCCTGCATCACCAGGGTGCATGAGCCGACGTTCAGGTTCCCGCGCGCCGGTGAGCTGCGGACATCCCCCGGTTGGAGGTGAGTGGTGGATTACGCATCGCTCGCGATACGTGAATCACCATTCACCTCTTCGCCGGCCGCTGAAAGGCGCGCGCCGCGGCCCCGCTACTCCCCCTCCGTCAGCGCCCGGTACAGCGCGTTCGGCTTGACCCCCGTGAGCTCGCCCACCACGCCCGCGGCCACGCGGGGCCGAGCGCCCGCGTCGACCAACCGGCGCAGGGCGTCGAGGGCGGGGCCGAGGTCGCCCTCCTGCGCGGGGGCGCCGCCGACCACCAGCACGACCTCCCCCCGCGGCGCCGCCGAGCCGTACCGGGCCGCCAGCTCGCCCGCGGGGCCGCGGACGACCTCCTCGTGGACCTTGGTCAGCTCCCTGCAGACGGCCACCGGGCGCTCGGGGTCACGGGCGGCCAGCACGGCCAGCGACGCCCCGACCCGTCCGGGCGACTCGAAGGCCACCAGGGTCTCCGGCCCGCCGAACAGCGCGTCGAGCTGGCCGCGCTTGCGGGGCAGGAAGCCCACGAAGCGCCATGTGTCGGCGGGCAGCGCGCTCGCCACCAGAGCGGCCAGCGCCGCGCTGGGGCCGGGCAGGACCTCGATCGCCAACCCGGCGGCCACGCAGCCCTGGACCAGCTCGAAGCCCGGATCGCTGACCAGCGGCATGCCGGCGTCGGAGACCAGCGCGACGACGTCGCCGCCTCGCATGCGCTCCACGAGCTGGGCCGCCCGCGGGCGCTCGTTGTGCTCGTGGTAGCTGACCAGTGCGGCCGAGACGCCGTAGCGGTCCAGCAGCACACGCGTGCGCCGCGTGTCCTCGCAGGCGACCACGTCCGCCTCGCGCAGCGCGCTGAGCACGCGCAGCGTCACGTCCTCGAGGTTGCCGATCGGCGTCGGGCAGACCACCAGGCGCCCCGGGCGCGGCCCCGGCCCCGACACCGCCCCAGACCCGGCCGCAGCGCCCGAGCTCACCCCAGCACCCCCAGACCCTCCAGCGCCAGCACCGCCGCGCCGACCATCCCGGACTCCGCCCCGAAGCGCGCAGGAAGGATCCGGACGTGCTCCCTGGAGGGCGAGAGCGCGCGCTCGACGACCACCGCGCGGGCGGGCGCCAGCAGCAGCTCCCCGGCGGCCACGACCCCGCCGCCGATCACCACGACGTCCGGGTTGAGCATGTTCACCAGGTTCCCGATGCCCACCCCGAGGCGCCGCCCGATCAGCTCGAGCGCCTCGACCGCCGCCGCGTCGCCGTCGCGGGCCAGCTCGGTGACGAGGTGCCCGCCGATCTCCACGCCCTCGATCAGGGCCCGGCCCAGCCGCGAGCCGGGGTACTCCCGCGCCAGCCGCGTCGCCTCGCGGGTCAGCGCCGTGCCGGACGCGAGCGCCTCCAGGCAGCCCCGGTTGGGGCAGTTGCCCTGGCAGCGCGGCCCGTCCGCCTCGATGACCATGTGCCCGAGCTCGGCCCCCGCCCCCAGGCTCCCCCGCGCCATCTCCCCGTTGACGACGAGGCCGCCGCCGATGCCCGTGCCGATGGTCAGCAGCGCGGCGTCGCGCGCGCCCCGGGCCGCGCCGAAGCGCCACTCGGCCAGCATCGCCGCGTTGGCGTCGTTGTCGACGAAGACCGGCAGGTCCAGCCGCTCGGACATCAGGTCGGCGAACGGCACGTCGACCAGCGGCAGGTTGACGGCGGTGACCGCGAGGCCGCGCGTGCGGTCCAGCAGGCAGGGGATCCCGAACCCCGCGCCCAGCACCGCCAGCCCGTCGCTCTGGACCGAGTCGCGCACCTCCTCGACCACGGCCACGACGCGGTCGACGATCTCCGCGGCGGTCTGCGCCCGCGCCGGCCGGGTCGCGCGATGGTGCACGTCGAGCGCCGGATCGACCGCGCCGGCCAACAGCTTCGTTCCGCCGAGGTCGACCCCGATCACACAGCCGGCCGACACGATCGGCCACCATACACCGCTGCATGTCGACGCCATCGGACACCCACGGCCCGCCCGACGGCTCCCCCGACTACCGCGTGTACCGCAGCCGGCGCCGGCTGTTTCGCCGCGGGAACCGCGACGATCGCGAGGACCTCGCCCGCCTGCGCGGGGAGTCGCCGCGCAAGGTGCCGCGGTTCAGCGCAGGCCGCGTCGTCCGCTGGCTGCTGGCCGCGCTCGCCGCCTGGGTGGCGCTCTCGATCGTCGTGTTCCTGATCAGCGCGCAGATCCAGCAGGGCCAGGTCGCCGACGCGGCCGACCGCCTGCTGGGCGGGGGCGGCTACCCGCTGACGTCGGCCAACAACGTCCTGGTCCTGGGCTCCGACCAGCGCACCGCGGACACCGCCGAGCCGGGCTCGTCCACCTCGGGGCCCAGCCGCGCCGACTCGATCCTGCTCATGCGCATCGGCGGCGGGGCGAACAGCCGGCTGTCGATCGCGCGCGACACCGTCGTGGACATCCCGGGGGCCGGGCGCCAGAAGGTCAACGCGGCGTTCGCGATCGGCGGCACGGCGCTGGCGGTCCAGACCGTCGAGAACTACACGGGGATCGACATCCACCACGTCGTGCAGGCCAGCTTCGACGACTTCCCCGACCTCGTCGACGCCATGGGCGGGATCACGTACCGCGGCGGCTGCGTGGTCTCGCGCATCAACGGCGGCTTTCGCAACGGGGGCTACACGCTGCGCCTGCGCGCGGGCAAGACGCACATCGACGGCAAGCAGGCGCTGGCGCTGGTCCGCACGCGCAAGAACGAGTGCGCGCGCCGCGAGGACGACCTCACCCGCGCGCGCCGCCAGCAGAAGGTCTTCGCCGCGATGAAGCGCCGGCTGCTCACGCCGGCGGCGTTCGTCCGCCTGCCGCTCATCTCCTGGCAGGCGCCGCAGGCGATCCGGTCGGACATGAGCGGTCCCACGCTGCTCGGGCTGTTCGCGGCGCTGAGCCTGGCCGGCGATCCCGACACGCGCGTGCTCGGCACGACCAGCGGCAACGTGCCCGAGGACGCCAAGCGCGCCGCGGTCCGCCGCTTCCTGGCCGGCTAGTGCCCCGCCCCGGGGCGACGTGGCACGATCTCGCAGGTGACCAGCAGCCCCGCCGCGGCGCAGCACCTGCGCGACCTCGCGCTGCTGCGCCGCGTCCGCGACCGGATCGACCGGGAGTACGCGCAGCCGCTGGACGTCGAGGCCCTCGCCCGCGGCGCGCACATGTCGGCGGGGCACCTCAGCCGCCAGTTCCGGCTGGCCTACGGCGAGTCGCCCTACAGCTACCTGATGACGCGGCGCATCGAGCGCGCGATGGCGCTGCTGCGCTGTGACGACCTCAGCGTCACCGAGGTCTGCTTCGCGGTCGGCTGCTCGTCGCTGGGCACGTTCAGCACTCGCTTCACCGAGCTCGTCGGTGTGCCGCCCAGCGCCTACCGGCGCGAGGCGGCGCGCGCGACGGCGGGGATGGCGCCGTGCGTGGCCAAACAGGTGACCAGACCGATCAGGAATCGAGAAGCGCGGTCACCGAGCCGCAGCTAGCGTGACCGCCATGGACATCACCATTCACGCAAGCTTCCTCCCGCACGACGACCCCGACGCCTCCCTGGGCTTCTATCGCGACATCCTCGGCTTCGAGGTTCGCAACGACGTCGGCTACAAGGGGATGCACTGGATCACGGTCGGCCCGGCCGACCAGCCCGACACCTCGATCGTCCTGTACCCGCCGGCCGCAGCTCCGGGGGTCACCGACGACGAGCGCCGCACCGTCGCCGAGATGATGGCCAAGGGCACCTACGCCAGCATCAACCTGGCCAGCGGCGACCTCGACGACACCTTCGAGCGGCTGCAGGCCGGCGGCGCCGAGGTCGTCCAGGAGCCGACCGACCAGCCCTACGGCATCCGCGACTGCGCCTTCCGCGACCCCGCGGGCAACCTGATCCGCATCAAGGAGCTGTCCTGAGCCGTCCGGCGATCGCAAGCATGACCCCGATGCAGCGATGAGCGTGGCCACGAGGACGGACACGCCGTCGGCCTCGCTGCACGTTGCCGACAGCCACGATCTGATCCGCGTGCAGGGCGCGCGCGTCAACAACCTCAAGGACGTCAGCGTCGAGCTCGCCAAGCGCCGGCTGACGGTGTTCACCGGCGTCTCGGGCTCGGGCAAGAGCTCGCTGGTGTTCGGCACCATCGCCGCGGAGTCCCAGCGGCTGATCAACGAGACCTACAGCGCGTTCGTGCAGGGCTTCATGCCGACGCTGGCGCGGCCCGAGGTCGACCTGCTCGACGGGCTGACGACGGCGATCATCGTCGACCAGGAGCGGATGGGCTCCAACCCCCGCTCCACGGTCGGCACCGCCACCGACGCCAACGCGATGCTGCGCATCCTGTTCAGCCGACTCGGGAAGCCACACATCGGCTCGCCCAACGCGTTCTCCTTCAACGTCGCCTCCGTCAAGGCAACCGGTGCGATCACGGTCCAGCGCGGCTCCAAGACGAAGACCGAGAGGGCGAGCTTCACCCGTACCGGCGGCATGTGCACGCGCTGCGAGGGCCGGGGCGCGGTCACCGACTTCGACCTGTCGGCGCTGTACGACGACAGCAGGTCGCATCAACGAGGGGGCCATCACGATCCCCGGCTACAGCATGGACGGCTGGTACGGCCGCATCTTCAACGGCTGCGGCTTCTTCGACGCGGACAAGCCGATCCGCAAATTCACCAAGAACGAGCTCCACGCCCTGCTGCACAAGGAGCCGACCAAGA
>CAWGTI010000004.1:0-284223 GCA_963825515.1 uncultured Solirubrobacterales bacterium
ATCTCGCGCAACAGCGCGGCGGTGCGGTGGCTGATCGCCGTCCCGGGGCCGCAGGCCAGCACCGCGGCCGTGCATCGGGCCAACAGCGATGAAGGCAGATGACCGACCCCGTACACCCCGCGATGCATCCGCACCAGCCGTCCCACGTTCGCGCGGTACTCGATCGCCCGGTCGCTCAGACCGACATCGAGCAGCTGCCCGCGCGACAGAACGCCGTGCTGACGCGCCGCCCGACGCGCGATCTCGGAGTCCACCACCCCGAGAGGGGGGTGTGCTGAGTTACTGCCCATATCGCGGTCTAGGTCGCACACCCCCCCAGAATGCGGCCGGCCACGCCCAAACCGAGGCCGAAGCGCGCCTTCCGCTCATCCCTCGATGCCAAACCGACACAGACGCCGGCCCTTCCGACACATACGCCGCGCGGCGCAAAGCACGGCGTCAGCCCCGGCGGAAGACCTCCACCGGCTTGCGCACCCAGATGAAGCGCGAGCGCTGCGTGGCCCGCCGGTAGGTGGCGTTCGTGTCGAACTGCAGGATCCAGCGGCCGCGCTCGGGCCGGAAGCCGAACAGCCGGCGCTCGGCGGTGCGGCGGATCTTCCCGCACGTCCCGCGGGCGACGCCGAGGCGGACCGTGCGGGCGTGCGCGCCGTTGGGCCTGACGTAGTGCAGGTAGACCGGGGAGCGCCGGCGCAGCAGCCCGAAGCCGTTGACCGTGAAGCGCACGCGCAGGGTGGACGGGTTCCCGCGGCCGGGGAAGAAGTCGGCGAAGACCTTCGTGACGCGGTAGCGCGTGATCGCGGTGTTGGTGCCGTCGGTGGCCGCGAGGTCGAAGAGCGCCTCCTTGGCCGGCGCGGTGAGCGACTCGCTGCCGAACTTGCCCACGAACGCGCCAGATGCGTCGGTCGTCGCCGTCCCGATGGAGCTGCCGCCGCGCGAGATCGTCACGAGCGTGGTGGGCCGGAAGCCCTGGCCCGTCACCACGACGTCCTGCGTCTCCTGGTAGCAGCGGTTGTCGGTCATCAGCACCGCCGCGCCCGCGCTGGGCGCCGCGGTGAGGGCGGCGGCGATCACGAGGGCGCAGGCCACGGCCAAGCGCCGCTGGGTCACCGTCGCCCGTGACGGCTTCGCGGTGCGCATCGGATCCGACGCTACCTGATCGCGGAGGCCAAGTGTGTGGGGTGCCCGTGGGACCACAATTCGGCCCTCCGATGGAGTACAACCGTCACTCCCGAGCCTTCGCCGCGACCGATCGGAGACGCCATGCCGACCTACATCATGCTCTCGATCCTGACCTCCGAGGGGGTGCAGACCGTCAAGAACAACCCGCAGCGCATCCGCGAGGTGAACATGGAGGTCGAGCAGCTCGGCGGCAACGTCCGCGCACAATGGGCGACGCTGGGCCACTTCGACTTCGTGAGCATCGTCGAGGCGCCCGACGAGGCGACGATCGCCCGGATCTCGCTGGAGCTCGGCTCGCGGGGCACCGCGCGCTACGAGACGATGCCCGCCATCCCGATCGACGACTTCATCGCCGCGCTCTGAGCACCGCGGCGGTCCGGGCGCGATGAGGATCCTCGTCGTCGGCGGCGGCGGGCGCGAGCATGCCCTCGTCCGCGCGCTGGCCCGCTCGCCGCGCGCGCCCGAGCTGCTGTGCGCGCCCGGCAACGCCGGCATCGCGGCCGACGCGCGGGTGCTGGACGTGGCGGCCGGCGACGTGGCCGGGCTGGTGGACGCGGCCGCCGGCTGTGACCTCGTCGTGGTGGGACCGGAGGTGCCGCTGGTCGCGGGGCTGGTGGACGCGCTGGCCGAGCGCGGGATCCCCGCCTTCGGGCCCACGGCCGCCGCCGCGCGGCTGGAGGGCTCCAAGGCCTTCGCCAAGGAGGTGATGGCGGCCGCCGGCGTGCCGACGGCGAGCTGGCAGCTGGTGGACAGCGTCGAGGCGGGGATGGCCGCCATCGAGCGCTATCCGGTCGTGCTGAAGTACGACGGGCTGGCCGCGGGCAAGGGCGTGGTCATCGCCGCCGACGAGGCGCAGGCGCGCGCGACCCTGGAGGACTTCCTCGTCGCGCGGCGCTTCGGCACCGATCGGGTGGTCGTGGAGGAGCACCTGGAGGGGGAGGAGCTCTCGCTGCTGGCGCTGTGCGACGGCGAGCGCGCCGTGGCGCTTGCTCCCGCGCAGGACTACAAGCGCATCTTCGACGGCGACGAGGGCCCGAACACCGGCGGGATGGGCTCCTACTCGCCGGTTCCCGGCCTCGACGAGGAGGACCTCTACGAGATCGCCGCGTCCGTCCACCAACCGGTGGTCGACGAGCTGCGCCGGCGCGGCACGCCGTTTCACGGGGTCCTGTACGCGGGGCTGATGCTGACCGCCGACGGGCCGAAGGTGCTCGAGTACAACGTCCGCTTCGGCGATCCCGAGACCCAGGCGGTGCTTCCGCGGCTGCGCAGCGACCTCGTCGAGCTCCTGGAGGCGGCGACCCGCCCGGGCGGCCTGCAGGGCGCGCGCCCGCAGTGGGCCGGCGACTGGGCGGTCACCGTCGTGCTGGCCAGCGCCGGCTACCCGGCCTCGTCCTCCTCGGGGGACGTCATCCGCGGCCTGGAGGCGGTGCCGGCGGGGATCGAGGTCAGCCACGCGGGGACGGCGGCGCGCGGGGGCGAGATCGTCACCGCGGGCGGGCGCGTGCTGAACGTCACCGCGCTGGGTCCCACGCCCCGCGCCGCCCGCGACGCCGCCTATGCTGCCGCTGAGTCCATCGAGTTCGACGGGCGTCAGATGCGCGGCGACATCGCGCTTCGCGCGGTCGAGAAGGTGAGCACATGAGCGAGGAGCGCGGAGTCCAGCCCATCGTCGTGCCCGAGACGGCGGTCGAGCCGGTGACCGACCCCGACACGATGGTGGAGTTGCAGGAGCTCGACGTGGACGTCCCGCGCGTCGGGATCATCATGGGCTCCTCGAGCGACATGGACGTGATGGACGGCGCGGCAAAGGTGCTGCGCGAGGCCGGCGTTCACCACGAGGTGAAGGTCATGTCCGCCCACCGCCAGCCCGACGTCGTGGCCGAGTACTGCTCCGGCGCACAGATGCGCGGCCTGCGCGTGATCATCGCGGGGGCGGGGCTGTCCGCCGCGCTGCCCGGAGTCGCCGCCGCGCACACCGGCCTGCCGGTCATCGGGGTCCCGCTCTCCAGCCGCCTGTCGGCGATGGGCGGGATGGACGCGATCCTCTCCGTCGTCCAGATGCCCCCCGGCGTGCCCGTCGCCGCGGTCGGGCTGGACAACGCCAAGAACGCCGGGCACCTGGCGCTGCGGATCCTGCGGGTCTGAGGTCTGGGGTCAGCCCGGCGGCGGGCCGCCGTCCGGCGCGATGAGGCTCACGTCGGGGAAGTAGGTCCGGACCCGGCGCGGGTCGCGCGTCAGGAGCGTCAGGCCCGCGACGGCGGCGTGCGCGCCGATGAAGAAGTCGGGGAGCGGCGTCGTGCGGGCGCCGCCGTGAAGCCGGTACTGCCGGAACGCCTCGGCGACGCGCCAGGCGGCGGCCCACGGCAACCCCAGGCGCTTCAGGCCCACGCCCTGCAGCGTGCGCTCGAGGCGCTCCGCCGTCGCGAACCCGACCCCGACCTCGGCGTAGACGACCTGGTTGATGGCCAGCTCGCCGTCCTCGGCAGCGCTGGCCAGGTGCTCCTCTGACCAGCTGCGCCACGCGGAGGGCGCCATGACGTCCAGCAGGACGCTTGAGTCGACCAGCGTGGTCATTCGCCGTCGCCGCGCGTGAGGCGCAGCACGGCGTCGGCGTCGAGGCCGCCATCGGCGCGGTCGCGCAGGCGGGCCACGATCTCGGCTCCGCGCGGGCGGAGTGACACCGGACGCACCAGAGCGCCGTCCTCGCCCGCGACCACTTCGACCTCGGCTCCGGGCCCCAGCCCGTACTTCTCGCGCAGCTCCGCGGGGATCGTCACCTGGCCCTTCGTGGTCATCCTCATGGTAAGGAGGGTACCATCCTTACCGCCCTGAACCCCATCAGGGCGCGGTCGCCGATACCCCGGCGGCTTGTGCCAGTCGCGCCTGTGCGGCGTCCAGGGTGTACAGCTCGCGGCCGGTCGCTGCGGCGGTCGCGATGATCAGCAGATCCGTCGCCTTCGCCGCGCGGCGCTGCGAGCGCGCTACGGCCAGCACGTCGCCGTAGCACTCCGCCACCGGTTCATCGACCGGCAGCGCCGCGAACGCCGCCTGTACGGCGGCGAGCCTGCGGCGCCGATGTTCGGCGATCGCCTGGTCGGTGGCGATCAGCACACCCGCCCGCAGCTCCCCGAGCGAGATGACCGAGATCGCCGCCGTCTCCGGCAGCTCGAGCGCGCCGGCCTCGTCGCGCGCGATGAGGATGCTCGTGTCGAGGAGGTTGCCACTCACGCGCGCGGCCACGGATCTTCGACCGGCGCCTCGGCGTCGTCGAGCTCGGCCCCGAGGCCGTCATCGAGCGGCAGGGCGAGGATCCGCCGCAGCGCGGCGCGATCCACCTCCGTCCGGGGCTGGCCGGCGTCTCCCGGCGGGACAACACGCGCGACGGGGCGACCGCGGACGGTCACCGTGAAGGTCTCGCCGGCCTCCGCTGCCCGCAGCACAGCGGAGACGTTGTTGCGCAGCTCACGCTGGGGGATCGTGCGATCAGCCATCTGCTACGCACTGTAGCAGTCGCCTGCTCGATACTTGGCCGCATGATCGCCCGCTACACCCGCCCGGAGATCGGCGCCGTCTGGACCGACGAGGCGCGCATGGAGGCCTGGCGCCGCGTCGAGGTGGCCGCGTCGGAGGTGATGGACGGCCCGTCGGAGGAGGAGCTCGAGGCGATCCGCGGCGCGACGTTCACCGTCCAGGACGTCCAGGAGCGCGAGCGGGTCACCGACCACGACGTCGCCGCGTTCGTGGACGTGCTCGGCGACTCGGCCGGCGACGCCGGGCGCTGGATCCACTACGGGCTGACCTCCAGCGACGTGCTCGACACCGCGACCGCGCTGCAGCTGCGGGCGGCGGGGGAGATCGTGCTCGCGGGCGCGCGCGAGCTGGCCGCGGCGCTGGCCGACCGCGCGCGCGAGCACGTCGACACGGTCTGCGTCGGGCGCACCCACGGCGTGCACGCCGAGCCGACCACGTTCGGCGTCAAGCTCGCGGGCTTCGCGATGGAGGCGTCGCGCAACGCGCAGCGCCTGGAGCGCGCGTTCGCGCAGGCCGCGGTGGGCGCGGTCTCGGGCGCGGTGGGGACCTACGCGTCCACGTCGCCCGAGTTCGAGCAGCGCGTGCTGCGACCGGCTCGGGCTCGAGCGCGAGCCGGTCTCCACCCAGGTCGTCGCGCGCGACCGCCACGCCGAGCTGCTGCAGGCGATCGCGCTGGCCGGCGCCGGCCTGGAGCGGCTGGCCACCGAGATCCGCCACCTGCAGCGCACCGAGGTGCGCGAGGTGTCCGAGCCGTTTCGCTCAGGACAGCAGAAGGGCTCCAGCGCGATGCCCCACAAGCGCAACCCGATCACCAGCGAGCGCATCACGGGCCTGGCCCGCGTGCTGCGCGGCAACGCCACCGCGGCGGTGGAGAACGTCGCCCTGTGGCACGAGCGCGACATCTCGCACTCCGGCGCCGAGCGCGTGATCCTGCCCGACTCCACGATCCTGCTGGACTACCTCCAGCACCTGGCGATCCGGCTCGTGCGCGGGATGGTCGTCGACGCCGAGCGCATGCGCTCCAACCTCGACCTCACCCACGGGGCGCTGTTCTCCCAGCGCGTGCTGCTCGCGCTGGTGGCCGGCGGGATGGCGCGCGACGAGGCCTACCGGATCGTCCAGGAGGCCGCGCAGCGCGCCTGGGACACCGGGACGCCGATGCGCGACCTGCTCGCCGAGCGGCCGGAGCTCGAGCTCGAGCTCGACGAGGTCTTCGACCTGAGGGCCTACACGCTGCACGCGCAGGAGATCGTGGGGCGGCTGGAGGGGCCGGCCTAGCCGAGGAGGAGCAGGGCCCGGCGTCTCAGGCCCCGCGCGGCGGAGCCTCGGGGGTACCGCGGAAATACGCCTGGAGGCGCGCGTGGGTCCCTGGGGCGCTGTGCCGCAGGGACCGCAGCTCGGCGCGGGGGAGCAACGGCCCGTCGACGTCGGGTCTTCCTCCGTCGAGGCAGGTCAGAACTGGCTGTATGACGTTGGAGGCTTTCGGTCGCTTGCGCGCCACAGAGGCCCCCGTTCCGTTGAAGGGGATGGCCCGTGAGTCCGCAGCGGTCCGCTATCGGCCTCAACCTGCCTTGGCCCACGAAGCTACCCCGGCTGTCAAACCCGCGGGCGCCCAGTCCCCGGACGCGCCGACCGCGTTGCTAGCCTGCGCTCAGTGACCACGATCGCCGACCTGCCCCTCGTCGCCTCGGGCAAGGTCCGCGAGATGTACGACCTCGGCGACCGGCTGCTGATGGTCGCCAGCGACCGGATCTCGACCTATGACGTCGTGCACCCGACGCCGATCCCCGACAAGGGCAAGGTGCTCACCGGGCTGTCGGTGTTCTGGTTCGAGCAGACCGCCGACCTCGTGCCCAACCACCTCGGCTCGACCACCGACGGCGTCCCGGACGAGGCGCGCGGGCGCGGCCTGGCGGTGCGCAAGCTGAACATGGTCCCGGTGGAGTGCGTCGTGCGCGGGTACCTGAGCGGGTCGGGCTGGAAGGACTACCAGCGCACCGGCGCGGTGGCGGGCATCGCACTGCCGGAGGGACTGCGCGAGTCCGACAAGCTCCCCGAGCCGATCTTCACGCCGTCGACCAAGGCCGAGGAAGGGCACGACGAGACGATCACGCTGGACGAGGCCGCGGCCATCGCCGGCGACGCCGACCTGATGGGCCGGCTGCGCGACCTGTCGATCGCGCTGTACTCCTTCGCGGCCGACCACGCCGCCGCGCGCGGGGTGATCCTGGCCGACACGAAGTTCGAGTTCGGCCACGACGCCGAGGGCGTCCTGCGCGTGGGCGACGAGGTGCTGACCCCGGACTCGTCGCGCTTCTGGCCCGCCGACGAGTACGCGCCCGGGGGCCCGCAGCCGAGCTTCGACAAGCAGTACGTCCGCGACTGGGCCGCCGGCACCGGCTGGGACAAGGCCCCGCCCGCGCCCGCGATCCCCGACGACGTCGTCGCGGGCACGCGCCAGCGCTACGTCGACGCCTACGAGCGGATCACCGGCGAGCCCTTCGACGCGTGGCTGAAGCGGACCGCGCCGTGAGGGCGCGCGTGCTGGTCCGGCCCAAGGCCGGCATCCTGGACCCTCAGGGCGTCGCGGTGCAGCGGGCACTCCCCGCGCTGGGCTTCGAGGGGGTGGCCAACGTGCACGTGGGCCGGCTCATCGAGCTGGACGTGGACGACCCCGCGCAGCTCGACGCGATGTGCCAGAAGCTGCTGGTCAACCCGTTGATCGAGGACTTCCAGATCCAGTGGCCGGAGGCCGATGGTCACGATCAGACCGCGGGGCCGGATGCCCCGCGGAGGTAACCCCTTCGGCGTGATCACGCCGCACCGGGCGCCACGACGGTGACGCCTGCAGCCCGCGCGGCATCCAAGAGCCGCTCGTCGTAGCAGACCAGAACCCCCAGCCGATCGCCCAGGCTGAGGGCCGTGGCAAGGTGCACGGCGTCGAGCGAGCGCAGGCCCGGGGGCTCCAGGGCGGCGGCTGCGCGCAGCACCGCGTCGTCCAGGGGGAGCAGCGCCAGGTCGGCCAGTCCGGCGAGCGCCCGGGCGGCGAACCGCGGCCCGTAGCGCGCGCAGGCCCTCACGCTCTCGACGGTCAGCAATCGGCTCGACACGCGGGGCGGCCAGCGCGACAGCTCATCGCGCAGCGCGACCGCTTCCGGCTCGCCGAGGACGAGCTTGACGTACGCCGACGTATCCAGGTACGCGACCGTGCCCCGCGTCGCGACTGCGATCAGAGCCGTTCCTCGCGCAAGTGAGCCAGAACCTCGGCGCTGGGCGGACCGTCCGCGGGAGCATCCAGCGCAGGCAGCGTGGTCAGCAGGTCGCCGTTCGGGATGCTCGCGCCGCGCTCGGCGATGAGCTCGGCCAGCGGCGTCGCGTAGCGCGCCGACGGCGTGAGCCGGGCCACCTCCTCACCGCGCTCGGTCACGATGAAGCCCTCGCCGGCCTTCACCCGCTCCAGATAGCGGCTGAGGTTCTGGCGCAGCTCGCGTACGCCGACGACATTGGACATGTGCGTCACTGTAGCACCTGGGTTCTCCGCCGCCCGAGCGCGCCGGTCGCGTTGCTAGCCTCCGCGTAGTGATCGTCGTCGCCGCCCCGCCCCTTCTCACTTCGGGCGCTGCGTGAAGTTCGGGGTCATCCGCTTCCCCGGCTCCTGCGACGAGGTCGATGCCGTGCTCGCCTGCGAGCGCGTGCCGGGCGCGACCGCCGAGCTGCTGTGGCACGGCGACCGCGACCTGAAGGGCGCCGACGCGATCGTCGTCCCCGGCGGCTTCTCCTACGGCGACTACCTGCGCGCCGGCGCGATCGCACGGTTCTCGCCGGTGATGGAGTCGGTCGTCGCCTTCGCGCGCGAGGGCGGGCCGGTGCTGGGGATCTGCAACGGCTTTCAGGTCCTGTGCGAGGCCGGGCTGCTCCCCGGCGCGCTGCTGCCCAACGTGGGCCTGCGCTTCATCTGCCGCCAGGTGAGCCTCGAGGTCCTCGACGCCGACACGCCGTTCACGCGCAACTACGAACCGGGCGAGCGGCTGTCGATCCCGGTCAAGCACACGACCGGGCGCTACTACGCGCCGCCCGCCCTGCTGGACTCGGTCCGCGTGGTCCTGCGCTACGCGGCCGACGGGAACCCCAACGGCTCGACGGACGACATCGCCGGCGTGCGCAACGAGGCCGGCAACGTCTTCGGCCTCATGCCGCACCCCGAGCACGCCGTCGATCCCCTCACCGGCTCCACCGATGGAACTCGGATCTTTGCCTCGCTGGCGTGAGCTCGGGCTCACCGACGGCGAGTACGAGCTGATCTGCGACAAGCTCGGCCGCGATCCCAACGAGGTCGAGCTCGCGGTCTTCTCGCTGCTGTGGAGCGAGCACTGCTCCTACAAGCACTCGCGCAAGCTGCTGCGCACGCTGCCCACCGAAGGCCCGCGCGTGGTGATGGGACCGGGCGAGAACGCGGGCGCGGTGGACGTCGGCGGCGGGCTCGCGGTCGCGTTCAAGGTGGAGTCCCACAACCACCCCTCGGCGGTCGAGCCCTTCCAGGGCGCCGCCACCGGCGTCGGGGGGATCCTGCGCGACATCTTCGCCATCGGCGCCCGCCCGATCGCGGTGCTCGACTCGCTGCGCTTCGGGGAGCCGACGAGCGCGCGCTCGCGCTACCTGCTCGACCGCGCCGTGGCGGGCATCGGGCACTACGGCAACTCGATCGGCGTGCCCACCGTGGGCGGCGAGGTGTACTTCGAGGCGCCCTACGAGCGCAACTGCCTGGTCAACGCCATGGCCCTCGGCCTCGCGCCGCACGACGCGATGATCCGCAGCGCCGCGACCGGGGTGGGCAACGCCGTCGTGCTCTTCGGCGCGTCCACCGGGCGCGACGGGATCGGCGGGGCCTCGGTGCTCGCGTCGGCCGAGCTGGGCGACGCCGACGAGGACAAGCGCCCGACCGTCCAGGTCGGCGACCCGTTCGCCGAGAAGAAGCTGCTGGAGTGCTCGCTGGAGCTGCTGGACCGCGGGCTGCTCGTCGCCCTGCAGGACCTCGGCGCCGCCGGACTGACCTCCTCCAGCGCCGAGATGGCGGCCAAGGGCGAGGTCGGCCTGGACCTCGACGTGGCGCGCGTGCCGCTGCGCGAGGCGGGGATGGAGCCCTTCGAGATCATGATCTCCGAGTCCCAGGAGCGGATGCTCTGCGTCGTCGAGCCCGAGCGCGTGGACGAGGTCATCGCGGTCTGCGAGAAGTGGGAGGTCCTGGGCACGGCGATCGGGACCGTCACCGACACGCGGCGCCTGCGCGTGTTCGACGGCGACGAGCTGGTGGGCGACATGCCGGTCACCGCGCTGGTGGACGACTGCCCGCTGTACGACCTCGATCCCGCGCCGCCGGCCGCGCCGCTGTACCCCGCGCCCGCGCGCGTGCTGCAGGCCACCGCGCCGGGCGAGGTCCTGGTCGCGCTGCTCGCCTCCCCGAACATCGCATCCCGGCGGCCGCTGTTCGAGCAGTACGACAGCATCGTGCAGTCGCGCACGGTGCGCCGGCCCGAGCAGGCCGACGCCGCGGTGCTCGCCATGCCCGGCGGCGGCGCGATCGCGGTCGCGATCGACGGGTCGGGGCGCCGCGTGGCCTGCGATCCCTACACGGGCACGGTGGAGGCGGTGCTCGAGTGCGCCGCCAACCTGGCGTGCGCGGGCGCCGAGCCGCTCGGCCTGACCAACTGCCTGAACTTCGGCAACCCCGAGAAGCCCCACGTCGCGTGGCAGCTCACCGAGGCGATCCGCGGCCTGGGCGACGCGTGCCGCGCGCTGGAGGTCCCGGTCGTGGGCGGCAACGTCTCGCTGTACAACGAGAGCGAGGACGGGCCGATCTACCCCACCCCGGTCGTCGGCATGGTCGGCGAGATGCCCGACGCCGCGCGCGCCGGCCGCTCGGGCTTCGCGCGCGCGGGCGACACCGTCGCGCTGGCCGGGCCCTTCCGCCCGTCCCTCCCGGGCTCCGAGCTGGCCAAGCTGCGCGGCGAGGCGCTCCCGGACGGCCTGGAGGCGATCGACGTGGCCGCCGCCCGGGCGGCGCACAGCGCGATCCGCGAGGCCGTCCGGGCCGGGGAGCTGGCCGCCGCGCACGACGTGTCCGAGGGTGGGCTGCTCGTCGCGATCGCCGAGGCCTGCCTGGCGGGAGACCTCGGCGCGACGCTCGACCTCGGCGCGTCCGGCGATCCCGACCGCACGCTGTTCGGCGAAGCGCCCGGCACCGGATTCGTCGTCTCCGGCTCCGAGGACGCGCTGCGGCGCCTGGCCGAGCGCGTCCCGCTGCAGGTCCTGGGCACGACCGGCGGCGGCCACCTCGACGTCACCTGCGGCCAGGCGACCCTCAGCGCGGCACTCGCCGAACTGCGCGCCGCGCACGCCGCGCTCGCCCCGCTGTTTCCCTAGCGCCGCGGCGCGCCCCGTGAATAGGATCGGCAGCACTCCAAACACCGGAAGGAGACGACATGTACGCCCGAGTGACCGTCTGGGAGGGCGCGGACGCCGACGCGATCCGCGCCACCGCCGAGGACATCGCGGGGCAGGCGAGCTCCGGCCCGCCGGAGGGCGTGCCGTCGACGGGCTTCACGATGCTCATCGACCCCGACGGCGGGCGCACGCTGATGATCGGTCTGTTCGCCACCGAGGAGGACCTGCGCGAGGGCGACAAGGTCCTCAACGAGATGAGCCCTCCCGGCGAGGGTCTGGGGACGCGGGGGCCGGTCGACGTCTACGAGGTCGCGGTCGACGTACGCCAGTAGCGGGCCGGGAACGCCCGGCGCGCCTGCGCCGATCGACGGGAGGTTAGACACGCCGAGAGCGCGGCTATCCTTCCTTCAGTGACCACCCTCGACGGGCGCGACGGACCGCGGGACGAGTGCGGGGTGTTCGGGATCTACGCTCCCGGGCACGACGTCTCCCGCCTGGCGTACTTCGCGCTGTACGCGCTCCAGCACCGCGGACAGGAGTCGGCCGGCATCGCCGCCGCGGACGTGGGCGGGCACATCATGACCCTGCGTGAGCTGGGCCTGGTCAACCAGGTCTTCGACGAGCAGAAGCTGCACGCGCTGGGCGGGGACATGGCCGTCGGGCACGTGCGCTACTCCACGACGGGGGCCAACGGCTGGGACAACGCCCAGCCCGTCCACCGCTCCGACCGCCGCGAGGTCGCGCTGGGCCACAACGGCAACCTCATCAACGCCGTCGAGCTGCACACCGAGCTGCGCGAGCGCGGCGTGAACTTCCGCTCCACCTCGGACTCCGAGATCATCGCCGCGCTGCTGGCCTCGCACGAGGCGGACGACATCGACGACGCCGTCGCCGACGTCATGAACGGGCTGCGCGGAGCCTTCTCCACCGTGCTCATGACCAAGGACCGGGTGGTCGCGTTCCGCGACCCGGCCGGGCTGCGCCCGCTGGTGATCGGCCAGATCGAAGACAAGTACTGCGTGGCCAGCGAGTCCTGCGCGCTGGACATCATCGGCGCCAAGCTGGTGCGCGACGTGCGGCCCGGCGAGCTCGTGTCGATCGGCGAGGACGGCCTGCGGGTCCGCCAGGCGGTCGAGAGCGAGCGCGAGGCGTTCTGCGTCTTCGAGTACATCTACTTCGCCCGTCCCGACTCCCGGATGAACGGCGACGTGCTGCAGGCCGCGCGCGGGCGCATGGGCGAGATCCTGGCGCGCGAGGCGCCTGCGCCGGGCGCCGACCTCGTGATCCCGGTCCCCGACTCGGGCGCGCCGGCGGCGCGCGGCTACGCTCGCGCCAGCGGCCTGCCCCAGGACGACGGGCTGATCAAGAACCGCTACGTCGCGCGCACGTTCATCCAGCCCGGCCAGGAGCTGCGCAAGCACGGCCTGCGGCTGAAGTTCAACCCGCTGCCCGAGATCGTCGGCGGGAAGTCGCTGGTGGTGGTCGACGACTCGATCGTGCGCGGCAACACGACGCGCCAGATCGTGAAGATGCTGCGCGACGCCGGCGCCCGCGAGGTGCACATGCGCATCTCGGCGCCGCCGATCCAGCATCCCTGCCACTACGGCGTGGACATGTCGACGCGCGAGGAGATGATCGCCCACGGCCGCGACGTCGACGAGATCGCCGCCGAGCTGGACTGCGACTCGCTGGCCTACCTGTCGCTGGAGGGCGTCTACGAGGCCGTCCGCGGGTCGCGTGAGCGCCACTGCGACGCCTGCTTCAGCGGCGAGTACCCGCTGGAGGGCACCACCGGCGCCGGCGGCAAGAACTCGCTCGAGCTCCCGCTGGCCCGGGTGTAGCCGGCCCCGCTAGGCGATCTTCGGCCCGAAGCTCCACTTCGAGCCGGGGGCCTTGCCGCCCAGAGCCACCGCGCGCTCGGTATCGGCGGTGCGCACGCTGGACGGGTACGGCGGGCGCTTCCAGGGGTGCCAGCCGATCGTGCCGTAGTGGTAGCGCAGGAACGCCGTGAGGTCGCCGCGGTGGTCGGGGCACGCGTAGCGCGCCGGGCCGTACAGACCGCGGCCCTGCCAGGCCAGCCAGGGCCCGGGATGGGCGTCGAGATACTGGCCGAACGTGAGCTCCTGGAGCTGGGCCTCGAGGCTGAGCTGGGTGAGCGGGTCGGGCGCCGCCGTGCAGAACTGGCAGCGGAAGATGAGCTTGACGGGCATCAGCCGTGGCGCAGGTCGCGGCCGCCCATGTAGGCGCCGCCCAGGGACCCCAGCCCGAACTTCGACGGCGGCCAGGCATGGTCGGTGTCGGCGGAGCGCAGCGACGCGGGGTACGGCGGCTTCTTCCACGGGTGCCAGCCGAGCGAGCCGTAGTGGAAGCGGATCTCGGCGCAGAGGTCGGCGCGGTGGTCGGGACAGGCGTAGCGCGTCGGGCCGTAGAACCCGCGCCCGTGCCAGACCCGCCAGCGGTCGGTTCCCGCTCCGACGTCGAGGTACTGCCCCCACAGGATCTCCCGAGCCTGGGCCTCGAGGCTGAGCTGCGTCAGGGGATCGGGGGCGCGTTCGCAGAACTGACACCGGAAAACCAGGCGCACAGGCACTGCACCAATGTACCCATGCGCGCAGAGACCGCAACATGTCTGTGACACCGTCCGGCGCGCGCCGGGGCGGCCGCTAAGGTCGATCGCCGCCATGGATCCCGCCGCCGCCCTGCGCGAGCATTTCGGCTTCGACGCCTTTCGCCCCGGCCAGGAGCAGGCCGTGCGCGCCGCGATCGGACCTCCCGCACGCGACGTGCTGGTCGTCATGCCCACCGGCGCGGGCAAGTCGCTGTGCTACCAGCTCCCCGCGCTCGTGCGCGACGACCTCACGCTGGTGGTCTCCCCGCTGGTCTCGCTGATGCAGGACCAGGTCTCGGCGCTGGAGCGCGTCGCGCCGGGCCGCGTGGCGCTGGTCAACGCGCAGCGCGGACCCGACGAGAACCGGGCGGTGCTCGAGCGCGCGGCGGCGGGCCACCTGCGCCTGCTGTATGTCGCGCCCGAGCGGTTCTCCTCGGCTCCGTTCCTGGAGGCCATGCGCTCGGCGCGCATCGGGCTGTTCGTGGTGGACGAGGCGCACTGCGTCTCGCAGTGGGGCCACGACTTCCGCCCCGACTACTTCCGGCTCGCCGACGCCGCGCGGTGGCTGAACGCCGACGCGCTGATCGCCTCGACGGCCACCGCCACGCCGAAGGTCGCCGCCGACATCGAGCGCCGGCTCGGGCTGCGCGACCCGGTGCGGATCGCCACCGGCTTCGACCGTCCGAACCTGTCCTTCGCGGTGCTGCCCTGCGCCTCGGCGCAGGCCAAGCACCGCCACATCGCCGCCGCGCTCGCCGAGGACGGCGCGACGCCGGCGATCGTGTACGCGGGCACGCGGGCGGGCGCCGAGAAGCTCGCGGCCGGGCTGAAGGGCGCGCTTCCCGGCGGCGTCGGCGTCTACCACGCGGGCCTGGCGCGCGACACGCGCAGCGAGGTCCAGCGGCGCTTCATGGCGGGCGAGCTCGACGTCGTGGTGGCGACCAACGCCTTCGGCATGGGCATCGACAAGGCCGACGTGCGGACGGTCTGCCACGAGACCGTCCCGGGCTCCGTGGAGGCCTACTACCAGGAGGCCGGCCGCGCGGGGCGCGACGGCCGGCCCGCGCGCGCGCTGCTGTTCGCCGAGGGCCGCGACAAGGGCCTGCACGTGTTCTTCATCCAGCGCGACCAGACCGCCGAGGAGGCGATCGCCCCGATCGCGCACCGCCTGCGGGCGCGCGCCGTCGACGGCCGCTACGACCTCGGCGTCGACGAGCTGGCGGCGCTGCTGGACGGAGGCGGGCGCGGCGAGGGCGCCGACCGGGTGCGCTCCGTGGTGGGGCACCTGGCGCGGGCAGGCGTGGTGCGGCCCGCCCCCTCCTCACCCGATCGGGTGCGGGGCCGGATCGAGGGTCCGTTCGACCGCCGCGCGCAGGCCGCCTGCCGCACGTCGGCGGGCGACGCGCTGCGCGCGCGCTGGGCCCAGTACCGGACGGTGTGGGCGTTCGTGGAGGGCGACGCGTGCCGGCGCACGACGATCCTGCGCCACTTCGGCGACGACGCGGCGCCCGCCCCCGAGCCCGGGGTGCCGTGCTGCGACGTGTGCGACCCGGGCTGGGTCCCGGTCGCTCCCGCCGGGCCATCCCGCGCGCGCCGTGGCGGCCGTGGCGGCGCTGCGCCCGTCGCACCCGGGGACCTCGACGCGGCGATCGTCTCGGTGGTCGAGGATGCGACGCCGGCGGTGGGGCGCACCCGCGCGGTGGAGATCCTGCGCGGCGGGCGCTCGAAGGTCGTGGTCAAGCACGCCTACGACGGGCTGGCGGCCTACGGGACCTTCGACCACCTGACCGCGGCGCAGGTCCTCGCGCGCGTCGACGAGCTCATCGCCGCCGGCCGGCTGCGCTCCACCGGCGGCGCGTACCCCAAGCTCCGGGCGGAGCCCGCGAGCCGCGCCGCGGCGTGAGCGACCCGCTGCGGGTCGGCGTGCTGGCCTCCGGACAGGGGACCAACCTTCAGGCGCTGCTGGACGGCGTGCACGGGCGGGAGGCGGTGGTGGCCGGCGTCGCGTCGGATCGGCCGGGCGCCGACGCGCTCGAGCGGGCACGGGCGGCGGGCGTCGACACGGCCGTGTTCGCGCTCGCCGAGCACGCCGACCGCTCGGCTCGGGACGCGGCGATCGCGGACTGGCTCGCCGCCCGGGGCGTCGAGCTCGTCGTGCTCGCGGGCTACATGGCGCTGCTGACGCCCGGCTTCCTGGAGCGCTTCCCGCGGGCGATCGTCAACGTGCACCCCTCGCTGCTGCCCGCGTTCCCGGGCGTCAAGGCGATCGAGCAGGCCCTCGACTACGGGGTGAAGGTCTTCGGCGTGACCGTGCACCTGGTCGACGAGGGCGTCGACACCGGCCCGGTCATCCTCCAGCGCGCGATCGAGCTGCCCGGTGCGCGAGACGTGGACGAGGTGCACGAGCGCCTGCGCCCGCTGGAGCACGAGCTGCTGCCCGAGGCGGTGCGGCTGATCGCGCGCGGCGCGCTGCGGCCGGACCCGGCCAACCCGCGCCGGACCCTGATCGACTAGGACTCGTCGGCGTCGGGGGAGTCGTCCTCGGCGGCGGTCTCCTCCTCGATGCCTGCCGCCTCCCTGCGCTCGGAGAGCTTGCTCTGCGCCTCGGAGATGTGGCCCTCGAGGCGCTCGAGGCGGTCCTCGAGCTCGTCTGCGTCGTGCTCGACGGCGCGCTCGCCGGGGCCGCCCCGGTACTCCTCGGTGTCCATGTTCTGGTCATGCCCGCTCGGGCACGGTTCAAGCCCCCCCGGGGCGCTGCCGATGAGATCATCGTGGCCGTGGGGAGGGCAACGCGATCCGAGACCGCCGCGGGGCGCCCGTGCTGAGGCGCCGCCGGCTGCTCGCCGCGCTTGCCCTGGCGCTGGCCGCGCTCGCCGCCCCTGCTGCGCAGGGCATCGTCCGCGACGGGTCCGGCCACGGCGACCGGCTCACGGGCACCAACACCCGCGACCTGCTGCGCGGCGGCCACGGCGCCGATCGGCTCAGCGGGCGCCGCGGCCACGACGTCCTCGACGGCGGCTTCGGCAACGACCGCCTCTACGGCGGGACCGGCGACGACCGCCTGCTCGGCGGGTCGGGCAACGACCGGATCCGGGGCGGCTTTGGCAACGACCGCCTCGAGGGCGGGACCGGCAACGACCTCGTCGACGGCACCGACGGCGACGACCGCATCGACGGCGGCGACGGCGACGACACGCTGCTCGGCGGCCTGGGCGACGACTTCCTGCTGGAGACCGGCTTTGGCAACGAGGAGCTCGCCGACGGCGGCCCCGGCGACGACTACGTCAACACCAACCGCGGCAGCGACAAGATGCTGCTCGGCCGCGAGGGCGACGACATCCTGATCGGCGGCCCCGGGGACGAGACGCTGGTGGGCGGTGACGGCGCCGACGTGCTCGAGGGCAACCAGGGCCGCGACACCCTGGAGGGCGAGGCCGGCAACGACCGGCTGCTCGGCGGCACCGGGGCCAACGTCATCCGCGGCGGCGACGGCGACGACACGATCTGGACGGGCAACCTGGTCGGTGAGGTCGACTGCGGCGGCGGCGTCGACATCGTCTACGCGGAGTACGTCACGCTCGGCCGCGAGGAGAGCGGCTCGCCGCTCGGCGTCCAGGACCCGGCCGTCCGTGGGCCGCACCCCTTCCCCGGCTGCGAGGTGATCGTCCCCGGCACGATCGCGATCCCGGCCGGCACCGAGCGCCCGAACCCGCGGCTGATCGACCAGGCGCGGGTGGAGGGAACCGCCACGAACGCGGCCCTGGTCGCCGCCGGACCCGGGGGCGCGGGCGCGATCGCGCTGGTCAACAACAACATCGCGGGCCAGCCCATCCGCCGCCTGGGCCAGGCCACGCACGGCAACGACTCGCTCAGCGTGCGCTCGGGCGGCGGCCGGGCGCTGTCCTCCGACGGCGGCCTGTACGGCCTGGCCGGCAACGACCGGCTGGAGGGCTCCACCACCGACGACCGGCTGTTCGGCGGCTCGGGCAACGACGGGCTGTTCGGGCGCAGCGGAGCCGACCTGCTCGTGGGCTCGACCGGCAACGACACGATCGAGGGCGGGCGCGGCGGGGACCTGCTCGACGGCGGGCCGGGGCGCGACCGGCTCAACGGCGGGCTGGGCCAGGACCTCATCTCCGGCGGCAGCGGCGACGACGTCGTGGTGGCCGTCGGCGGCGGCCGCGACCGCATCGACTGCGGCCCTGGCAACGACCGCGTCCTGAAGGACCGCAGCGACGTCGTCATGCGCTGCGAGCGCACCGGCTGACGCGGCCGCCCGCGGCGGGCCGGCGGCCGCCCGGCGGCCGTTATGCTCGCGCCCATCGCGGGCCAGACCGACACTCACGATCCCGAGCCGCTGACCGAGCCCGGCGCGGTCCGCGTCCGCCGCGCGCTGCTGTCGGTCTCCGACAAGCGCGGGATCGTGGAGTTCGCCGGCGGCCTCGCGGCGCTGGGCGTCGAGCTGGTCTCCACCGGGGGCACGGCCCGTGAGCTCGCCGACGCCGGCCTGGAGGTGCGCTCCATCGAGGACCTCACCGGCTTTCCGGAGATCATGGACGGCCGCGTGAAGACGCTGCATCCGCGCCTGTACGCCGGGCTGCTGGCCGTCCGCTCGGACCCCGCCCATCTCGCCGCGGCCCACGAGCACGACATCGAGTTCGTCGACCTGGTCTGCGTGAACCTCTATCCGTTCGAGCGCACGGCCGCGCGCCGGGGGTCCACCGATGCGGAGATCATCGAGAACATCGACATCGGCGGCCCGACGATGATCCGCGCCGCCGCCAAGAACCACGCCTTCGCCGCCGCCGTCACCAGCCCGGAGTCCTACGACGCCGTGCTGGAGGAGCTGCGCTCCTGCGGCGGCGGGCTGTCGCTGACCACGCGCGAGTCGCTGGCCGCCGAGGCCTTCGCCTACACCGCGCGCTACGACACGGCGATCGGCCGCTGGTTCGCCGAGAAGTCCGAGGACTTCCCGGCGCTGCACCTGCGCGCCTACGAGAAGGTCGCCGACCTCCCCTACGGGGAGAACCCGCACCAGCGCGCGGCCTACTACAGCCAGGTGGGCGCGCGGATGCACCTGCTGTCGATGGTCCACCAGCACCACGGCAAGCAGCTGTCGTTCAACAACCTGCTCGACCTCAACGCGGCGCGGCTGCTGGTGCGCGACCTCCAGGGTCCCGCGTGCGTGATCGTCAAGCACAACAACCCATGCGGCGTGGCGGTGGCCGACGACGTGCTGGAGGCCTACGACCGCGCGCTGGCCACAGACCCGCTCAGCGCGTTCGGCGGCATCGTGGTCGTCAACCGACCGGTCGACCGCGCGCTGGCCGAGCGGCTCGCCGAGCAGTTCGTCGAGGTCCTGTTCGCGCCCAGCTACGGGGAGGGCGCGCTGGAGGTCCTCCAGCGCAAGCCGGCGATCCGCATCCTGGAGGACAACGAGCGCCGCGCGCCGCTGACCGCCGAGCCGGACATCAAGCAGGTGATGGGGGGGCTGCTCGTCCAGGACCGCGATCTCGAGTTCGCCGATCGCACCGAGATGGAGGTCGTCACGCAGCGAGAGCCCAGCGACGCCGAGTGGAACGACCTGCTGTTCGCCTGGCAGGTGTGCAAGCACGTGCGCTCCAACGCCATCGTGCTCGCCCGCGACGGCGCGACGGCGGGCATCGGCGCGGGGCAGATGAGCCGCGTGGACTCCGTGCGCCTGGCGATCGACAAGTCCCGGCTGGAGTCGCTGGCGGGCGCCGTGCTGGCCTCCGACGCGTTCTTCCCCTTCGCCGACGGCCCGGAGATCGCGATCGGCGCCGGGGTCACGGCGATCATCCAGCCCGGCGGCTCGCGCCGCGACCCGGAGGTCGTCGAGGCGGCCGACGCGGCCGGCGTGGCGATGGTGTTCACGAGCCGGCGGCACTTCCGCCACTAGAGGTTCGGTGGAGGTCGAGCGCTTCGCGTCCGGCGCGCCCTGGGAGGGGTCGTTCGGCTACAGCCGGGCGGTGCGCGCCGGTCCCTGGGTGCTGGTCGGCGGCACGGCGCCGGTGGACGAGAACGGCGTCGTCCCCGCGCCCGGGGACGCCTACGGGCAGGCGCTATACGTGTTCGATCTCATCGAGGCGGCGCTGGAACGCGCCGGCGCCCGGCTCGACCAGGTCGTGCAGACGCGCATGTACGTCACCGACATCGGCCGCGCCGACGAGGTCGGCCGCGCCCACGGCGACCGCTTCGGCGACACCCGCCCGGTGACCTCGATGGTCGAGGTCGGCGCCCTCATCGACCCGCGGATGCTCGTGGAGATCGAGGCGCTCGCGTACGTGGGCTAGATGGGCCGGCGTGCGCGCAAAGGGCAGGGTGGTACGGATTTGCGTCGTTCAACGACCTAAATCCTGACCACCCCCCACGGGGGAAGGATGGCCGTTCGTCTGGCCCGCGGCGAGTGGGCCGCCTGGGACTTGAACCCAGAACCTAGGGATTAAAAGTCCCTTGCTCTACCGGTTGAGCTAACGGCCCCTACATACCCCCAGGGGGAATCGAACCCCACTCTTCGAGATTGAAAGCCTCGCGTGCTAACCGGTACACCATGGGGGCGAGGTTCCCCAGAGTCTAGGGCCGCGGCGCGGGGCTCAGACGGTCTTGGCGGTCAGCTGCCGGTCGTGCGCCAGGCGCGCGCACCACAGCCCGAACAGCACCACGCCGACGAGGGCGCCCGGCCAGTGGACGCCGGCTGCGACCCCGATCAGGCTGGGGATCCCGGCCAGGGCGGCGCCGACCAGCACCGGCACCGGCGCCAGGCCGAGCACGCGGGCGGTCAGCAGCGCGCAGACAGCCCAGGCGCCGGGGCCGGCCAGCCAGCCCCAGTCCTCGAAGAAGGACTTGGGCAGGGCGACCGCCAGCGCGACCGCGACGGCCGCGACCGAGACCGCCTGCAGCAGCGCCGCGCGCCAGAGCACCGAGCGATCCATGCCGCCCATCATGCTGGATCGCATCGGCGTGCTACGGCCGCCTCGTCGCCCGCGCGATCTCCCGGTCGGTCATGCCCAGGTCCTTCAGCCCGGAGCGGATCGCCCGCGCTTCCCCGGCCCCAAGCTTGGGGAGCAGGTGGGGCAGGATCGCCATGGCGGCGCTTCCCGGCGGCCAGCCGCGGCGCTCGAGCTCCTGCAGGACCGACCTGAGCTGGCCGAGATCCATCGCCGGCAGGTTGTGGTCCAGCCAGCCGGTGGTGACCTCCTGTGGCACCGTGATCGCCGCCGTTCGCTCCTGCGCGGCGCCGGAGGCGGGCGCGGGCGCGGTGGGCGACCGGGCGGGAACCGGCATGTAGGGCAGGATGAACTCGGCCAGCTTCTTCTCCGACCAGCCCTGGCCGCGCAGGTGCCGGACGGCGGAGGCGGCCTCCTCCGGCGAGGTCGTCGGAAGGGTGCGGGCCATCCAGCCCTTGACGAAGGTCTCGGGGTACTCCCCGGGCACCGGCTTTCGCTTGCGACCAAGCCCGAACCTCATGAGCGGATCGCACCCTACCCGTCACCGGGCGGATAGCCTGCCCCCGCGCGCGTAGCTCAGCGGCTAGAGCACCGCCCTTACAAGGCGGGGGTCGCCGGTTCGAATCCGGCCGTGCGCATCAAACAACCGGAGGTGTCGCTATGGCTCGGAGAAGGATGCTGGCAGTGGCCGGCGCGATCGCTTGCGGCGTGCTCGCGCTCGGCGTCTCGGCGTGCGGTGACACGAAGAACGAGCTCAGCGAGATGACCCTGAAGTTCTCCGAGAAGGACTCGGACGCCTTCGGCTTCGTGGACAACCCGCCGCGAACCGAGGTGGGAGAGCAGGGACCCCAGAGGCTCTCCAACGGCGATCAGCTCGTGTTCAGGACCGAGATGCTCGACGCGGCCAAGAAGAAGGTGGGCGACCTCGACGTCTCGTGCACCGTCACCGATGCCGGAAGCACCGGCCGGTTCGACCAAGCTCGCAACACGTGTCACGCGACGGTCACCCTGCCGGGGGGCCAGCTCTTCCTGGGGGTGGGCGGCAAGCCCTTCGCCGCCGACACGACGCGCGGCGCGGTCACGGGCGGCACCGGGAGGTACGAGGGGGCCACCGGGTCCTTCACCTCGGTGGGCGAGACCAACTCCCAGGACACCTTCCACATCTACCTGCCGAAGAAGTAGGACCGGCCTAGACGCAGCGCGGCCCCGGCGAATCGCCGGGGCCGTTGCGCTTCACGTGTGTGTCGCTGCGCAGTCGCTAGCGCGACCTGCTGCTAGCTCGGCGTCTTGGGGTGCGTCTGACGCTCTGCGGGGTCGGCCGCGTCCTCGTCGGGCTGCTGGCCGATGCCGCGCTGGCCGACCTCTTCCGCGCCGGCGTTCCCGATGCTGCCGGGCGCCGGGTCCTTGGCGCCCTCGCCGACGTCGAGGCCGGCGCCGCCCTCTTCGCGCTTGGTCTCGTCGTAGTGGGCGCTGGGCGACGGGTCGCCCTCGCCCGAGGCCGAGCCGGCGAGGCCCGCGTCAGGCGAGTCGTCGGCGTCCTGGCCTGCGAAGCCTCCGGACTGGAACGTGCCGGCCTCGTCACGACCCTCGGGCAGGCGCGACTTCTGCGCGCCCGCGCCACCGGTGTCGGCCCCCAGGGAGCCCTCCTGCACCTGGTCCGAACGACCGTCCTTGTAGGCCTGATCCGGCGTGTCGGTGCCGGGACCGCTCTGCTTGCCTTCTTGATCGGGCATTCGCAGCCTCCCTTGGTTTGACCGTGTCAGGTCGGCGTTACCCGGCCCCGCGCGACGACAATCACGCCGTGTCGGCACGCCGATCTGCCGGATTTCCGCTCACGGTTACGGCCGCAGAACGTCACCCCGAGCGGCCTTGACACGGCTACCGCCGGTGCACTACGGATGGCAGTGACGGGGAGCCACCGCAGCACCACAGAGGTGAATCCATGTCACACCCGTGCCGCAACCCCGTGCACTGCATCGTCCCCGGGTACGTGTTGCGCGAGATCGTCAAGCGCGGCGGCGACGCCGACCGCGACGCCGCGCTGTCGACCCTCGGCCTGAGCGCGACGCTGCGCTCCAACCGCCTTCAGGCCGAGGCGCGCCGCGCCGTGGCCGGGCGACCGAAGGCGAACTCCCTGGTCGCCGCGCGGCCGGCGGCCAAGAACCGTGTCATCCGCGACGCCCAGGGCGGCACGGACACGATGGCCAGGATCGTCCGCCAGGAGGGCGACGATCCCACCGGCGACGCCGCGGTGGACGAGGCCTACGAGCACTTCGGCTCGACCTGGGACTTCTTCTTCGAGTCCTATGCCCGCAACTCGATCGACAACGCGGGCATGACGCTCGACGGCGTCGTGCACTTCGACCAGAGCTTCGACAACGCGTTCTGGGACGGCGACCAGATGATCTTCGGCGACGGCAGCGGGCAGATCTTCACGCGCCTGACCAAGTCGCTGTCGGTGTGCGCCCACGAGCTCGGCCACGGAGTGATCCAGTTCGACGGCCCGCTCGTCTACCAGGGCCAGTCGGGCGCGCTCAACGAGCACATCGCCGACGCGTTCGGCGCCATGGTGGACCAGTGGAAGCACGGCCAGACCACCGAGCAGGCGGACTGGCTGATCGGCAAGGAGATCATGGGCGAGGGGGTCAGCGGCAAGGCGCTGCGCTCGATGAAGGAGCCGGGCACCGCCTACGACGACGACGTCATGGGCAAGGACCCGCAGCCCGGCCACATGGACGATTACAACGGCACGCTGGACGACAACGGCGGCGTGCACATCAACTCGGGCATCCCCAACCGGGCCTTCTACGAGATCTGCACCGGGCTGGGCGGCAAGTCATGGGAGCATGCGGGGCGGATCCTGTATTCGACCCTCGGCAACCCCCAGCTCCGTGAGACCACCGACTTCCGCCGCTTCGCACGGCTCAACCACCGCGTCGCGACCCAGATGTACGGCCCCGACAGCGCGGAGGCCGGGGCCGTCGAGGCGGGCTGGGAGGCGGTCGGCGTCGCCCTCTGAGCGGAGGACCGGTGGCTGAGCCCGGCGGCCTGCGGCTGACCTTCCGCCGCACCGGCGGGCTCTTCGCCGGCAACGTGCTGGAGACGACGGTGTCCGAGGAGGAGCTCTCCGAGGCGGAGGCGGCCGAGGTGGGCGAGCTGCTCGGCCCGGTGGACCTCGGCGCGCTCGCGGCGCGCTCGCCGATCCCCGCGTCGGGGGCCGATCGCTACCAGTACGAGCTGGCCGTGCGGCGCGCCGGCCAGGACCGGCGTGTGACCGTCTCCGACGGCGCGGTCCCCGACGAGCTCGCGCCCCTGATCGACTGGCTGCAGCGCCGGGCGACGCAGGAACGCGAGCGTCCCCGCGGCTGACGGCCGCCGGGCCACCACTACGCTGCCGCCCGTGGTCGGCGTCATCGTCCCCGCGCACGGGTTCGCGCCCTACCTCGCCGAGGCGCTGGACTGCGTGCTCGAGCAGGACCCGGCACCGGCGGCGATCGTCGTCGTGGACGACGGATCGCCCGAGCCGCTGGCGCTGCATCCCGACCACGCGCCGCACTGCACGCTCGTGCGCCGCGAGGAGCGCGGAGGACCGGCGGCGGCGCGCGCGACGGGCCTGGAGGCGCTGCCGGCGGAGGCCGACCTCGTGGCGCTGTGCGACGCCGACGACGCGTGGGCGGAGGGCAAGCTCGCCGCCCAGCTCGCGGCCCTCGGCGGGGCGCCCGAGGCGGGAGCCTGCTTCGGCCGCGCGGTCGTCGTGGGCCCCGACGGGCGCCCGACGGGGGAGGCGTGGGCCCGGCCGGCGCCCGGACTCCACATGGGGGCGCAGCTGGTCGCGACGCTGTACGAGTCCAACCCCATCCCGACCTCGAGCATGCTCCTGCGGCGCAGCGCGCTCGCGGCGGCCGGGGGGTTCGCGTCCACGGTCGCGGTGGCGGAGGACTGGGACCTGTGGCTGCGCCTGGCCGCCGCGGGCGAGGCGTTCGTGTGCGCGGCGGACGCCGTCGTGCGCTACCGGCGCCACCCCGGCGGGCTGACCGCCGACGTCGCCCGGCTCGCGCGCTGCCAGCTCGCCCTGCACGAGGCGCACGGCGCCCTGGTCGACGAGGAGACACGGGCCCGCGTGCTGGCGGCCGACGAGGCGGCGCTGCGCTCGGCGCGGCGCGACGGGTGGCGCGGGCTCGTCCCGCGGCGCGATCCCTACCGGCGCTGAGCGGTCCGAACCGGGGGGTGTGCTCCCTTGTCCTCGCATATCGGGGTCAGGGGAGCACACCCCCCAAAGAGCGCGGCCGGCCGAGCCCAAACCGCGACTCGAGCGCGGCTTCCGCTCATCCCTCGAAGCCGACCCGTCACGGACGCCGGCCCGACCAGCCCGGCCGCAAAGGCCGGTTCGGAACGAGCCGCCCGAGCTCGAACGCCCACACCGCCGGCCCGTCCAGCAGGCCCAGCAGCGCCTCGTCGCGGTCGCCCCGCACCGCGGCGGCCAGCCCGTGGGCCGCGCGGCGCGCCGACCACCAGGCCAGTCCGGGCCAGCGCCGGCGCGGCAGCGCGCCCGGCCAGCGCTCGCCCAGCCACGCCGCCCCGGCGCCGTGGCGCGCGCGCTGGGCGAGCATCCGGCCCACCGTGGCGCGGTTGCGGTGCACGACCGCCGCCTCCTCGCGGCGCTCGAGCCCCCAGCCCGCGGCCCGCAGGCGGAAGCACAGGTCCGCGTCGCCGCCCGAGCGCACGCCTGCCGCGAACCCGCCGACGGCCGCGAACGCCTCGCGGCGCACCGCCGCGTTGGCGGTCTGTGCGAAGGCCCACTCCCCGTGGCCCAGCGTGACCTCCTGGCTCATGGAGGACTTCAGCCACGCGTAGCGCACCGCGGCCGATCCGCCGCCGGGCTGCGGTGGCGCCTCGTCGACCACGGCACCCGCGAGGACGCCGGTGCGTTCCCCGGGCGCGCTCGCGAAGTAGCGGTCCAGCAGGTCGGGCGGGGGCGTCACGTCCGCGTCGAGGAAGACCAGCCAGGGCGCGGCGCCCCTGGCGGCGCCGCGGTTGCGGGCGTGGTAGGAGGTCTGGCGCTCGCCGGCGCCGAGGATGGCGACGGCCCCGCGGTGCCCGTCGCCGGCGTCCGGCCGGTTGTCGGCGATCGTGACCGAGTCGCCGGGGCGCAGCTTCAGCGCTCCCAGGCCCTCGGCCACCCGCGCCAGGTCCGCGTCGGAGCCGCGGAAGGGCAGGACGACGTCGACGGCCGGGCGCTCGCTCACGCCGCGCAATCTACGCGCGGGCGCACCGAGGGCCCCGCCGGCGCACGGCCGGCGGGGCCCTCGAGTCGCACTGCCGTCAGAGCCGAGGGGCGGTCAGCGCTGCGCGGCGTCCTCGCGCGGCGCCTGCACCGCGTTCTCCTCTGCGTCCTCACGCGGACGCGGCGCGGCGCGGACGACCCGCTCGCACGAGCCGTTGGGGTTCTCGGCGGTGGCGTCGACGATCTCATCGACGGTGTCGAGCAGCGCGTTGTCGCGGTCGCCGGGACCGCAGTCGATGCGGTCGACCTCGCCGTCGCGGGTGCGGAAGCGGTCGTTGCCCTCGCCGCCGGTCAGCGCGTCGCCGGCGGTGTCGATCTCGCCGTTGGGCCCGGGGTGGACGTCCCCGCGGGCCAGCGCCCACAGGGTGTCGTCGCCGGCGCCGCCGTCGCTCGTGTCGTTGCCCAGGTTGGCGAAGATGCGGTCGTTGCCGCCCCGGCCGTACTGGACGTCGTCGCCGGTCCCGCCGGACATGTGGTCGCGCCCGCCGTTGCCGTTGGACGTGTCGTTGCCCGACCCGCCGTGCAGCCGATCGCGGCCGTCGCCGCCGGTCAGGACGTCGTTGCCCGAGCCGCCGAACAGGCGGTCGCGGCTGATGAGGTCCCCGGCGTTGGGCGCGTCGCCGGTCAGCGTGTCGTTGCCCGCGTTGCCGTGGATGCGGTCGGCGCCCTGCACCCCGTGGATGGTGTCGTTGCCGGAGTTGCCGAAGAGGCGGTCGCGGCCCGAGCCGCCGTTGACGCTGTCGTCACCGCCGCGGGCGACGACCAGGTCGTTGCCGCCC
Organism: uncultured Solirubrobacterales bacterium; assembly: GCA_963825515.1. Lineage (GTDB taxonomy): Bacteria > Actinomycetota > Thermoleophilia > Solirubrobacterales > Solirubrobacteraceae > CADCVQ01. The sequence continues at coordinate 26,794 of CAWGTI010000004.1, forward strand.
AGGCCCCTGATGGTGTCGGCGCTGGGCGATCCGAGCAGACGATCGGCCCCCTCGGTGCCGACGAACGTACCGGCGAGCGCGGTGGCGGGAACGAGCAGGGCGAGCGAGACGACGGCCCCGGCGCGGCGGGTCTTGGTGAGACGCATTGACCTCGTACCTCCTGATGGGATGGCGATGCAGAGAACTGTTGCCCCCGGCCGCGGCCGGCGGGTATGCCTCTCACGCACCTCTCACGGGCCATGAGAGATCCGTGAGAGCGGGGCGGCAGGTCGGCGTCGTGCGTCATCGTGTTCGCCATGCGACGGACCGCCCTGGTCATCGCCGCGCTCCTGGCGACCTGCGTCCCGGCCGGGCTCGTGGCCGCCCAGACGACCGGCACGCCGGGCCCGGACCAGCTCACGGGCACCGGGCGGTCCGACCAGATCTCCGGGCGGGGCGGCAACGACACCATCCGCGGCCGCGGCGGGAACGACCGGCTCAACGGCGGTCCCGGCGCCGACCTGGTCGCGGGCGACAGCGGAGCCGACACCCTCACCGGCGGGCGCGGCGCCGACACGCTGCTGGGCGGTGCGGGACCTGACCGCATCAACGCCGCCGCGCCGCGCGATCGCCGCGACGTCGTGGCCGGGGGCGCCGGCGACGACGTGATCCGCACGCGCGACGGCTCGCGCGACCGCATCTCCTGCGGCGCGGGCCGCGATCGGGTCACCGCCGACCGGCGGGGCCTGGACGTGGTGGCGCGAAACTGCGAGGCCGTCTCCCGTGGCTGAGGAGCCGGCGACCGAGCCCGGCGGCCCGGTCGTCCTCCTGGTGGACGACGACGCGGCGATCCGGCGCACGGTCGGCGCAGGGCTGGAGCTCGAGGGCTTCCGCGTCGTCGCCGCCTCCGGGGGGAAGCCCGCGCTGGCCGCCGCGCAGAGCGTGCGCCCCGCCGTGATCCTGCTCGACCTGGCCATGCCCGACCTCGACGGGCTCGAGGTCCTGCGCCGCCTACGGGCGGGGGGCGACGACGTCCCGGTCTGCGTCCTGTCCGCGCGCGACGAGGTCGACGACCGCGTGCGCGGGCTGCAGGCCGGCGCCGACGACTACGTCGTCAAGCCGTTCGCGCTGGAGGAGGTCACGGCGCGGCTGCACGCGCTCCTGCGCCGCCGCCCCGCCGCGGCGGACGCGGTCCTTGCGGTCGGCGAGCTGGAGATCGATCCCCGCTCGCACGCCGCCCGGCGCGCGGGGCGTGACCTCGAGCTCACGCGGCGGGAGTTCGCGCTGCTGCACGTGTTCATGCGCAATCCGGGTGAGGTGCTCGACCGGCGTCGCCTGCACGAGGACGTCTGGGGCTACACGTTCGACCCCAAGACCAACGTCGCCGACGTCTTCGTGGGCTACCTGCGCCGCAAGCTCGAGTCCGGCGGCGAGCCGCGGCTGCTGCACACCGTGCACGGCGTGGGGTTCATCCTGCAACCCTGAGCGGTGGTGCGCAGCCTTCGCGGTCGCCTCACGCTCGGCATGACGCTCGTGCTCGCCGCGGTCCTCGCGGTCTCCGGGCTGATCGTGTCGCGCTACGTGGACCGCTCCGAGCGCGACGCGCTGGACGACCGCCTGCGCCGCACCGTCGAGCTGTCGCGCGAGACGGCGCTGGCCGCGGTCGAGCGCGAGCTGCCCGACAACGACCGGCGCCTGGACAACGTCCTGTCGGCCACCGGAACGTCGCTGCGGCTGCTGCTGGACCGGACCGTCCTGCTCGACACGGGCCGCCCGCCGCCGTCCCGGCCCGCCCTGGCCGACGGCCTGCGCACCTTCAGTGCCGGGGGCGAGCAGTACCGCTCGTACACCGCGACGCTGCGCAGCCCCGAGCTCGGCGGCCTCGCGCGTCTGGAGGCCACGACGCGCCTGGACGCGCTGGAGAACCGCCAGTCTGCGCTGCGCCAGACGTTGGCGGCGCTCGGCGCGGGGGCGCTGTTGGTCGCCGCGTTGGGCGTGTGGTTCGCCGCCGACCTGGTGCTGCGCCCGCTGCGGCGGCTGCGTGCGCTGGCATCGAGCATCGCCGGCGACGAGGACCTCGACCGCCGCGTGCCCCCCGACGACGGCCCCGGCGAGCTGCGCTCGCTGGCGGCGAGCTTCAACGACATGCTCGCGCGCCTGGGCCGCTCGGCGGCCGACCGGGAGCGCGCCATGGCCGCCACCCGGCGCTTCACCGCCGACGCCGGCCACGAGCTGCGCACGCCGCTGACCAGCGTCCAGGCGACGCTCTCGGCGCTCAGCCGCCACCCGGGCATCTCCGAGGAGCAGCGGAGGGCGCTGGTCGGCGACGCGCTGGCCGAGCACGGCCGCCTCGTCGACCTGCTGGACGGGCTTCAGGCGCTCGCGCGCGGGGACGCGGCGCCGATCGAGCTCACCGAGACCGACCTCTCCGCGGTCGTCCTGACCGCGCTCGACGACGTCGCTTCACGACACCCGCACGTGGACTGGTCGCGCGACCTGCCGGACGACCTCGTGCCGGTCAGCGGCTGGGAGCCCGGCCTGCGGCTGCTGGTCGACAACCTGCTGCAGAACGCCGCCCGTCACGGCCGCGCCGGGGGGACCGTGCGGGTCACGCTCGTCCCGCCGCGCGCGGGCGCCGGTCCCGAGCTGCACGTCGACGACGACGGACCGGGAATCCCCGAGGAGGCGCGCGAGCGGATCTTCGAGCCCTTCGCGCGGCTGAACGGCGGCGCGACGGCCCCCGGCTCGGGGCTCGGCCTCGCGCTCGTCGCCCAGCAGGTCCGCGCTCACGGCGCCGCCGTCGAGGTCTCGCGCGGCCCGCTCGGCGGCGCGCGCCTCACCGTGCGCTTCCCCGCTGCCGCGGCGGGTCAGCCCTCGGCGCGATCCTCCGCAGGCGACTCGACGGCGTTCTCCGCTGAGTCCTCGCCGGGCTGAGGGTCGGCACGGACCACGGTCTCGCACGAGCCGTTGGGGTTCGCCGCGGTCGCGTCCTCGAGGACGTCGACCGTGTCCAGCAGCGCCACGTCGCGGCCGGGGCCGCAGGCGATCTTGTCGGCCTCGCCGTCGCGCGTGTGGAAGCGGTCGTTCCCCGCGCCGCCGAGCAGCCGGTCGCCCGCGGAGTCGGCCTCGCCCTGCACGTCGCCGCGCGCGAGCGCCCAGAGGTCGTCGTTGCCGGCGCCGCCGTCGCTGCGGTCCTGGCCGAGGTTCGCGTAGATCGTGTCGTCGCCGCCCCGCCCGCGCTGGTAGTCGTCACCGGTCCCGCCGGACATCAGGTCGCGCCCGCCGTTGCCGTCCATGCCGTCGTTGCCGGCGCCGCCGTGCAGGCGGTCGCGCCCGTCGCCGCCGCTGACCCCGTCGTTGCCCGGCCCGCCGAACACGCGGTCGCGGCTGCGCAGGTCGCCGGAGCCCGGCGTGTCGCCCACGAGGTTGTCATTGCCGGCGTTGCCGTAGATGCGGTCCGCGCCCCGGACGCCGGCGATGACGTCGTTGCCGCCGTTTCCGTAGAGCCGGTCGCCCCCGCGGCCGCCGTGGATGCGGTCGTTGCCGCGCATGCCGCGGATGCGGTCGCTGCCGCCCCGGCCCACGATCGAGTCCGCCGCTCTGGTGCCGTTGAGCCGGTCTGCTCGATCGGTGCCGCTGATCGTCGCAGCGAGCGCGACGGCAGTGATCGACCCCGTCGCCAGCGCCGTCGCCGTCACCGCGGCCAGGGTTCGCCCGGTCTTCAGGGGTGGGGTTGGCATACTTGCCTCGCACTCTATGGGGGCGTAGCTCAGTTGGTTAGAGCGCCGGCCTGTCACGCCGGAGGTCGCGGGTTCGAGTCCCGTCGCTCCCGCTCCCCGAAGGCCCTGCAAATCGCGTGCTTTCCTTAAGTGAGTCGTGAGCGGGGGAAAGTCGCGGGGCGGAGTAGCGCTGCGGAGTAACGCAAATGCTGGCGCGATGACGGATTCGGCAATCGTTCGCCCGCCAAGCGCACCGCGTCAGAAGACAAGATGCGTCCGAGACACCGCGGCGAGGTCGGGGCCGAACAGCAGAGCAAGGAGGCTCTGTTCCAGCTCGCGTCCGCATGAGCGGATCTCTCCCCAGATCCGGTCTCGGTCGCGGTCACCTGCTGCCAGTTCGAGGAGGTGCAAGCGCACGACCGGCGTGCCGAGCAGCTTGATGAAGCGGTCGTAGGCCAACATGCCGCGCGCGCCGGCCTGGACGTTGCCGCCGTCGTCATGCGTCAGAAACGCATACGCCACCCGGTCAGTCGGTACTGCCGCGAGCTGCTCGTGCAGGAAGACCGATTGGTCGTCGGCGCGATAGCGCATGGCGTCGAGGACCGGGAGCAGACCACTGGCGAACAGGACCTTGCGGCTGTTGCGCAGCTTGGCATTCCGGGTGACCCACTTGCCGTCGTCCGTGTCCATGCGCCAGTGCTTTCCCTCGAAGTCGACGCAGATCGTGCGCCAGTACCGAACGAGGTCGTTGAGCAGGAAGCGGGGAACGCGAAAGTCCTTCGTGCCTCGCTGCAGATAGGTGTCGAGCACCCGCCTGCGGCAACGATCATGAGCCTCCGGATTGCGCACGGAGGTGGACTCCAGGAGTAGGAGCATCCGGCGCGTCAGAAGCGTGTTGGTGTCCTTGTCCAGCCCGATCTGCGCGACGAGCTCGTCACAGCCAAACGCGCACCCGAACACGTCCTGCGTCCCCGGTTTGCGCTCGCCGGCTCCAAGGACCTCGCGGACCGCGGCGTCCAAGGCGCGAACGTCCTCCCGCTCCTCGGGCGCACCCTCGACGAGGATGGCCCAATCCTCGTCACTGCCCTCCGTCAGCTCGCCGCGTCCCCAGGATCCGAAGAGCACGACGGTGACATCCGGCGGGTACGGAACGCCCGCCAGTTCTGCCCTGACCCTTTCCAGCCCAGCTTTGGTGCGCTGACGCGCATGCATGAGGTGGGGGAACTCAACGCCGGAACGCTGAGCCAGTTGCTGCAACGCGTCAGCCGGGTCGCTCAACTGGTGCGCGGAGGCGCCTCGAGAATCCAGGGCACGTCCCGGCAGCGATCCAGCAACGGGCTGAAGAGCTTCTCGTCCTCTGCGGTGAGCGGAACGTGATGCTGTCCGTCGTCCAGCGAGCTGACGTGCAGCTGGCGGAGCCGGCTCCCGAGCTGATCGAGGATCGCGGTACCCGCCTCCATCGACGGGTCGATGGCCCAAGCGTGGGCGATGTCGAAGCAGAGACTTGCCTCAGGCAGCTGGTCGAACACCGGGCCCAGATCGTCGACGGTCTGGCCGCCGGTCTTGCGCCGATCCATGTTCTCGACTGCCAGACGACGACCCAGTCGCACCCACCGCTCAGGCTCCTCGAACGTGTCGGGGTGCGTGACAACTGTCTCCACCCACGCGGGGAGCTCGGCCAGCAGCTCGACGAGCTCTTCCTCCGGCATCGCTCGACCTTTGGAAGGGGCATGGACGCTCACGTAGTCGCAGGGCAGGGCAGGGTCCTCGTCCAAATAGGCCAAGAGCCCCGGCAGCTCATCCTCGGAGAGCGCCGCCAGCTCGATGGCACGCAATGACAGCGCGGTGGCTTCTCTCACAAGGGCGGGCCAGTCGCCACGTTGCTCAACCAGGAACCCCGTGGAGCACCCAACCCGCAGGTGCCCAGCCAGCCGGGGAGTCTTGGAGAGTGCGGTGGCGTTCACGATCCGACCGTACCGCGCGCGACGGTCGATGTCGTCGCCTATTGAGGGCGCGGTTTCCGTGCGGCTGCGCTTCTCCCTGCAAGCGCGCAACATGCGCCGATCAGTGGCTCGCTTCTCGCTCGTCAGGTATCCGCCGGGCGAGCAGACTCGAGCGTCATCTCGCGCTTCTACGTCGACGACGTCGGCGTGTGCTGAGCTCTGGATGCGTGGGAGCCGCGTCGGCGCGGCTCCCGCGTCATCCTTCAGGTCACGATGAGCGTGATCTTCTCGATGGGCGTGTCACTCGACGGCTTCATCGCCGGGCCGGGCGACACGATCGACTGGACGGCGCCCGACGCCGAGCTGCACCAGTTCCACAACGACCGGGTGCGCGAGCAGGGCGCGCAGATCTGCGGGCGCAAGCTCTACGAGACGATGCTCTACTGGGAGACGGCCGACCAGGACCCGTCGCTCGACCCGGTCGGACAGGAGTTCGCCGGCCTGTGGAAGGTGCTCCCCAAGGTCGTGTTCTCCTCCACCCTGACGACGGTCGCGGGCAACTGGCGGCTCGCCACCGGATCGATCGCCGACGAGCTGGCGGCGCTGCAGGCGCAGACCGACGGCGACATCGGGATCGGCGGTGCGACGCTGGCCGCCGCGTTCAGCGAGCTAGGGCTGGTCGACGAGTACGACCTGTTCGTCTCCCCGATCATGCTCGGCGCGGGAACGCCGTACTTCGGCCCGCTGCGCGACCGCGTCGCACTCGAGCTGGTCGAGACGCGGACGTTCGGCGAGGGCATCGTCCACCTGCGCTACCGCCGGGCCTAGGCGACCCGTCGCCCCCGCTCCGGGGCCAGGGACCCGTCCTATCCCCGCGCCAGCCCGCCCTTCTCCGCCCCCAGCCCGGTCTCCGAGCGCACCAGCAGCTCGTTGAACTCGCGGTCGTTGCCGCGCTCGGTGGAGAGGATCGTCCCCAGCCAGCAGCCGATGAAGCCCAGCGGGATCGAGATGATCCCCGGGTTGGCGAGGTCATAGAAGGACAGCGCGCCGCCCTCGGCGTCCGCTCCGGGCCACACCTTCGGGGAGATGACCACGAGCACGATCGAGCTGACCACCCCGAACAGCACGCCGGTCACGGCGCCGGCCGTGTTGAAGCGCCGCCACGACAGCGCCAGCAGCAGCGCCGGGAAGTTCGCGCTCGCGGCGACCGCGAACGCCAACCCGACCATGAACGAGACGTTCAGGCCCTCGCCCCCGATGATCGCGATGGCGATCGCGATCGCGCCGATCGAGGCCGCTGCGATCCGGGCGACGAGCACCTCCTCGTGCTCGGAGTCGCGGCCCTTGCGGATGACGTTGGACCACATGTCGTGGGCCACCGCGCCCGAGGCGGACAGCACCAGCCCGGCCACGACGGCCAGGATCGTCGCGAACGCGACGGCCGCCACCACCGCCAGGAACAGGTCGCCGCCGAACGTCCCTTCGCCGCCGCCCAGGAACTGCGCCAGGTTCGGCGCCGCGAGGTTGCCGCCGGTACCCGCCGCCGCGACGCCCTCCTCGCCCAGCAGCGCCCGCGCGCCGAAGCCCACGAACGTGGTCAGCACGTAGAAGGCGCCGATGATGAACATCGCCCACACGACGGACGAGCGCGCCGCCTTGGAGTCCGGCACGGTGAAGAACCGCATCAGGATGTGCGGCAGGCCCGCGGTGCCGAGCACCAGCGCGATCCCGAGCGAGACGGTGTCGATCGGGCTGGAGAGAAACGTGCCCGGGGCCAGGGAGAACGTCGACGCGTCCGTGGTGTTCCCCTCCGCCCGGTTGAACAGCTCGATCGGGTTGAAGCCCACGCGCTCGAGCACGAACACCGACATCACGGCGATCGCGGTCATCAGCAGGATCGCCTTGATGATCTGCACCCACGTCGTGGCGAGCATCCCGCCGAAGATCACGTAGCAGAGCATCATCACGCCGGTGATCAGCACCGCGATCGAGAAGTCGATGCCCACCAGCGCCTGGACGAGCACGCCCGCGCCGACCATCTGCGCGATGAGGTAGAAGGCCGCGACCGACAGCGTTCCCAGTGCCGCCGCGGTGCGCGCCGGGCGCTCGCGCAGCCGGAAGGCCAGCACGTCGGCGATCGTGTACTTGCCCGCGTTGCGCATGCGCTCGGCGAGCAGGAACATGACCGTCAGGAAGGCCACGAGGAAGCCGACGGAGTACAGGAAGCCGTCGAAGCCGAACAGGTAGATCAGGCCCGCGATGCCCAGGAACGAGGCCGCAGACAGATAGTCGCCGGAGATCGCGAGGCCGTTCTGGAAGCCGCTGATCGAGCGGCCCGCGGCCCAGAAGACGTCCGCGCCGGTCATTCGCTTGGAGGCCCAGTAGGTGATCACGAGCGTCATCGACAGGACGATCGCGAAGATCACGAGCGCCTCGACGTTGGTGGCGGCGAGGAACGTCATCGGACCGTCGCCTCAGGCCCATCGGGCGTGCGCTGCGCGGCCAGCGCACGCGACACCACCTTCTCCGCCATCGGGTCGTAGACACTCTCGGCGCGGCGCAGGTACATGAGCCCGAGCGCCCCGACCACGACGAACTGCGTGAGCGCCAGGCAGTAGCCGACGGTCAGTCCCTCATAGACGGATCGGCCCATGAAGTCGGGCGCATAGCCCGCGAGCAGGATGAAGCCGATGTACCACGCGAGGTAGAAGATCGTCGCGGGCAGGACGAAGCGCCTGCGCGCTGCGATCAGCTCCCGGAACTCGGGTGACTGCGCGATGGCGTGCCAATCGTTCCGCGGTTCCGTTGCCGACACGGGTCTCCCTCCGGCTCGGGTTTGTGACGTTCGCCACCTACCCACCTCCATCCGGAGCCATGCAGGAGCCGATCGCCGGCCCGACGATGCGCTCAGTCGTCCCCGCCCCGCCCGCGCCCGCGGCCACGACCACGGCCGCTGGCGTCGTCGTCTCCGCTGCCGCTGCTGTCGCTCCCGCCGTCGTCGCTCCCGCTCCCGCTCTCGCCGTTGTCCTCCCCGGCCTCGGTCGTCGTCGCGGCAGGGGTGCCGGTCGTGCGGGACGGTGGCGCGGTCGTCACCGTGCGCGACCGCGCGGCAGACGTCGTCCGGGCCCGCTCACGTGCGCGCCGCCGGGCGTCGTCGTCGCTGCTGCGGGCCTGCGGCGGGGCGAGCTCCTCGCCGGCGCGCAGCGGCTCGGCGGACAGCCCGATGCTGTCCCCGGAGATCGCGTTGGCCGCGAGGCCGATGCCCAGCGCGGCGCCCACGCCCAGGACGGCGAGCGCCAGGAGCACCGCGGTCTGCCGCCGGCTCATGCCGCGCCTCCGGAACGGGCCCCGCCCAGCGCGGGCTCGCGGGCGGGTGCGCCGCCGGCGCCCGCCGCCGCCAGCGGCAGGCGAACCTCGGCGCGGGCCCCGCCCTCGGCGCGGTTGGCGATCGTCGCCTCGCCGCCCCAGCGGCGGGCCAGGACCCGCACGATGGTGAGCCCCAGTCCGCTCCCGCGCGGGCGGTCGCCCCGCGAGCTGCCGCGGAAGAAGCGCTCGAACACCCGCTCCTCCTCGCCGTCGCGCAGCCCGGGGCCGGCATCGGTCACCGCCACCCGGCCCCACTCGCCGGCAGCGGTCGCGAGCTCCAGCGTCACGGTCGTCCCCGGCGCGGTGTGCTCGATGGCGTTCTCGACCAGGTTGTCCAGGATCACGCCGACGTCCTCGGCGGAGGCGCGCACGCTCGCGCCGCGGCTGCGGTCGACCAGCTCCAGCGCGCAGCCTCGCTCCTCGGCGACCGAGCGCCAGCGCTCCAGCGCCTCCCCGGCGGCGGCCGCGAGCGCCAGGGGCGCCGCGGTGGCGGGCGGCTGGCCGTCGCGCGCCAGCGTGAGCAGGTCGGTCACGGTCCGGGCCAGGCGCTCGGCCTCCAGCTCGCCGGCCTCGAGATCGCGGCGCAGCGCGGGGTCCTCCGCCTTCAGGCCAGCCGCCTCCAGGCGCAGGCGCATCCCGGTGAGCGGCGTGCGCAGCTGGTGCGCCGCGTTGGCCACGAACTCGCGCTGGGCGACCAGCGACTGCCCGAGGCGCTCGGTCATGTCGTTGAACGCGTGGGCGACCTCGCGGTGCTCGCGGGCCCCCGCCTCCGCCGCGCGCGCGTCGAGGTCACCGGCCGCGACGCGGCGGGCGACGGCGGTCAGGCCGCGCAGCGGCCGCGTGAGGAAGCCCGCCAGCAGCCAGGCCACGACCAGCCCGAGCGCCAGCGCGCCCACGCCGAGCCCGATCAGGGCGAACGTGTCGCGGCGCACCTCCGCGCCCACGGCGTCCACCGACTGCGTGACGCGCACGGCGCCGGTGCGCTCGGTCTCCTCCACGATCGGCACGGCCGTGAACAGCAGCTCCTCGTCCAGGGAGGAGCTGAAGCGGGTGCCCTGCGACACGGCCCCGGTCAGCGCCTCGCGGACCTCCGGGCGGGTCGCGTAGGAGGCTGATCCCAGCCCCGAGCCGGCGGAGTCCGCCAGCAGCCGGCCGCGCGCGTCGACGACGATCACGCGGCCGCCCACCGCGTCGCCCGCCGTGCGCACCAGCGGCCGCAGCTCCGACGGGCGGTCGAGCTGCCCGGCCGCGCTGGCGGCCACGAGCTGGGCCTGGCTGGCCGCCTCGGCCTTGACCTCCGCGTCGACGCGCTTGGAGAGGTTCAGCGCGAGCGGGACCTCGAGCGCGACCAGCATCAGCACGAGCACGTAGGCGAACGCCGCGAGCTGCCAGAGGCGCAGGCTCACCGGGTGCCGTTCCCGTCGTCCGGCGCGCCGAACAGGAAGCCCACGCCGCGGATCGTGTGCAGGTAGCGCGGCGCCGCCGACTCGTCGCCGAGCTTGCGGCGCAGGGCGCTGACGTGCACGTCGAGCGTCTTGGTGGACCCGAACCAGTTGACGTCCCACACCTCGTCGATCAGGCGCTCGCGGGTGACGACCGTGCCCGCGCTGCCCATCAGCAGCCGGAGCAGGTCGAACTCCTTGCGGGTCAGCTCCACGGGAGCGCCTCCCTGGGTGACCCCCCGGGTGGAGGGGTCCAGGCGCACGTCGCCCACCTCCAGCACCCGGTCGCGGTCGCCGCCGGAGCGCGTGGGGGCCGCGGCCGTGCGGCGCAGCACCGCCCGCACGCGGGCGACGACCTCGCGGGCGCTGAACGGCTTGGCCACGTAGTCGTCGGCTCCCAGCTCGAGCCCGACGACGCGATCGGCCTCCTCTCCGCGGGCGGTGAGCATGATGATCGGCACGTCGGAGTCGCGCCGCACCTCGCGGCACACGTCGAAGCCCGAGCCGTCGGGAAGCATCAGGTCGAGCAGGATCAGGTCCGGGCGCACGCGCGCGGCCGCCTCGAGGGCGTCGGCGACCGTCCCGGCCACGTGCAGGTCGAATCCCTCGCGGGTCAGGGACTCCGACAGCGGCTCGGCGATGGCCGACTCGTCCTCGACCAGGAGGAGCGTCCGCCGGCCGGGTGCCATGCCCACAGCGTAGATCCTCGTTGCCGGCGGCTCGCGGGACTCGCCGCCGCGCGTCAGTCGTCGTCCCCACCGCCGTGGCGGCCGCCGCCTCCGGAGCGCTCGACCTCGGTGGCCACCCACCGGCCGCCGGAGCGCCGCACGGTGGCCTCGATGCTCGTCATGCCGCTGCGCAGGCCCGTGAAGCCCGCGACGCGCTCGAAGCGGGTCCGGCTGGTGACGCGGATCGTTCGGGTGCCGCGCTCGCTGTCGTGCAGGCGGAAGCTGCGGGCCCTGCGGTTCACCGAAACCACGGTGCCCTCGAACTGGCGGGTGACCGACGCCTGAGCGGTCGGCGGCGGCGGGGCGGCCACCGCGGCCGCGCCGGTCCCGGCGAAGGCCGCGCCGGCGACGGCGGCGGCCACGATCGTGGTCCTGATCCTCATGATTCCTCCTGGCTGGGTGCTCGATTGCTGCTGATGAGCCCAGGATGCGACCGGTCCGCCCAGCGGGGGGAAAGCGCGGGTCAAGGAATGGTTCAGCCCGGCGAGCGCTCCTCGCCGTCCCAGTAGTCCACGCCGCTGTCGCGGCGCACCATTACGTCGTCCTCGCGGTTGCCGGTCCAGATCCCGATCTTGTCGCTGTCGGGGTACACGGTCGCGGTCGGCTGGACGACCGTGGACCACATGAGCACCCGCACGGTCTCGTCGGTGTCGTTGCGGATCTCGTGGGCCCCTGCGGGCCCGCGCGGGAAGAACACGAGGTCCCACGGCCCGAGGCGCTCCGTGCCCTCCGGCTCGCGCAACGACGGCGAGCCGTGCAGGACGAGCAGCCACTCCTCCTCGCCGTACTCGTAGTGGTACGGGCACACCGACTGGCCCGGCGGGAGCTCGTAGACGCTGGCCCCGGTCTGCTCGGCGCCCAGCGCCGGGCCGAGGCGGGCCATGCCGGTCCGGAAGCCCTCGGGATCGGATTCGTCGTGTTCGAACGTCGGGGAGGTGATGTTGGCGCGTCGCATCGCCCCATGATGACCCGGGTTCCCCGCCCCGGCCAGAGCCGGCTGAACAACGTTCACGGCGTCGTTACGCCCGGAGATCGACGACAGGCCAGGAACGGCCGGCCGGTAGAGAGGGCGCCCTCATCCCCGTGGCGCCCTCTCTCGTTAAGCGCACCCAATGCGGGTTCATCGGACGCGATCTCGGGCATGCCTTTCCTAGAGCGTGCTCGAGACCCAGAATCCCACCGACGTCAGGCTGGCCCTGTCGCCCGCTCCGGAGGCGCCCGCGCGGGCACGCCGCGCGCTGGCCGACGCCGGCCTGGACGGCGACATCGACCCCACCGTCACGCTGCTCGTCAGCGAGGTCGTCTCCAACGCGGTCCGCCACGCCGGTCTGGGTCCCCAGCAGCGCATCGTGCTGCTCGCCCGGCTGGAGCGCGACTTCGCCCATGTCGAGGTCTACGACGCCGGCGGGGGCTTCGACCCGGAGGTCCGCCACCGCGCGGAGGGCTTCGGGCTGCGGCTGCTCGACAAGCTGGCCACCCGCTGGGGCAGCGAGCGCGGCGACGGTTGCGCGGTGTGGTTCGAGGTCGACGCCCGCCGGGGCCGACGCTTCGAGAGCCTGGCGCCGGCCTGACGGCCGCGGCGGCCTCACGCCCGCTCAGACGGTGCGTCGAGCCGGGACGCGATGGCCGACGCCGCCCCATCGAGCGCCGCCGGGTCGCGCGTGCGCTGATCGGTGGCCCGCCACTGCGCGATGGTGTACGTTCGCGTTCAGCCGCGCGCCCTGCCGCCCGGACGCCATGCGCCGAAGCCTCCTGACCCTCGCCCTCCTGCTCGTCCTGCCGGCCTCTGCCGCGGCGCATCCCGAGCGCCTCACCCAGTTCCCCGACGCCAGTAAGGGGTCGGTGCCCGAGTACCGCTCGTCGGGACCGAGCCAGGTGGTCTGCAAGCCGAACTCCCGCGCCCTGACGCGGCGCGCCTGGGCGGGCCGGGGAGCGCGGCGCGCCCGCGTGCGGGCCAAGCGCCTGGCGTTGCTGCGGCGCTGTCGCTTCGATCACATCCAGGAGGCGGTCGAGGCCGCCCGCAGCGGGGACCGCATCCTGATCATGCCCGGGGTCTACCGCGAGGAGCCCAGCCGCGCGGTCCCCGTCAACGACCCGAAGTGCGGCGGCGAGGGCTACTGGGAGCAGACCGGCGACGGCCACGGGGAGAACGGCCGCGTCCCCACCTACTTCTTCCAGCTCGAGTGCCCGCTGTCGCGCAACCTGATCGCGATCATCGGCGACACCGACCACGACCGCGAGTGCGACCGGCGCTGCAACCTGCAGATCGAGGGCATGGGCCGCACGGCGCGCGACGTGATCGTCGAGGGCGATCGCCTCAAGCGCGACGTCATCCGCGCCGATCGCGCCGACGGGATCCAGATCCGCAACATGACCGTCGAGCAGGGGGCCTTCAACGACATCGACGTCGTGGAGACCAACGGCTTCCGGCTGCGCAAGCTCGTCGCGCGCTACGGCCAGAACTACGGCGTGCTCTCGTTCGCCTCCGACCACGGGCTGTACGAGGACATCGAGGCCTACGGCAACGGGGACTCGGGCATCTACCCCGGGTCGGGACCGGAGGGGCACTGCCGGCGCTTCGGCATCGAGATCCGGCGCGTGAACTCCTACGGCAACGTGCTCGGCTACTCGGGGACCGCGGGCAACGGCACGTGGACGCACCACTCGCGCTTCCACGACAACGCGGCGGGCGTCTCCAACGACTCGTTCGCGTCGGGGCACCCGGGCATGCCGCAGGACTGCTCGAAGTGGACCGACAACGAGATCAACTCCAACAACGTCAACTTCTTCGCCGACGACAACGAGGCCTACTGCAACCGCACCGCCTTCGAGGACCGCCGCAAGGAGGTCGTCTGCCCGAAGTTCCAGGTGCCGGTGGGCTCGGGGATCATCTTCTACGGCGTCAACCGCAACACCGTGGCCGACAACCACATCTACGACAACTGGCGCTCCGGGGTGCGGCTGTTCTACGTCCCGGCGGCGATCCGCGGCGTCCTCGATCCGGCCCGCCAGTTCGACACCTCCAACGGCAACCGCTTCGTCACCAACGCGATGGGCATGCGCCCCGACGGCACGTCCGACCTCAACGGCGAGGACTTCACCTGGGACGAGCAGGGCACCCGCAACTGCTGGGCGGACAACCGCACGGCCCGCGGCGCGGCGATCACCTCGACGCCCCCCGCGCTTCCCAGCTGCGCCAGCGGCGGCTCGCGGCTGCCGGTTCCCAACCCGCTGACCTACCTGCCCGAGGTGCCGTGCGCGTCGTGGAACCCGGCCAGCAACCCGGATCCGCCGGGGTGCACCTGGTTCGTCACGCCGCCCGAGCCCGGGCGGTGAGGACGCGGCTGGCGGCCGCGGTGGCGCTGGCCGCCCTCGCGATCGCCCCGCTGCTGCTGCTCAGCGGCGGCGAGGAGAACGAGGACGGTGCCGGCGAGCCCGGGCCCAGCGCCCGCGCGCCCCGGGCGGGGCTGGCCTGGGAGGACACGCGGGTGATCCGCGTCGACGAGCTGCCCGGCGACCGGATCCTCGCCGGCCGGCTGGTCAACGGCTCGCTGCGCACCGCGCGCCTGGACGTCGAGCGCGTCCGGGTGGTGGACGCCGACGGGCGCGCCGTGCGCAGCACGGTGCGCTTCGTGTCGCACTTCGCCCACGGCGTCTACTCGCCGGAGTCGATCAACCGCTACGGCAAGCCCGGCGAGGCCGAGCGGCGGCGGCTGGGGGAGATCGCGACGCTGCGCCCCCGCGAGAGCGTCCCGATCACGCTCTCCTGGCGCATCCCCGCGGGGGGAGCCGCGCCGGTGGCGGTGGACTTCGGGGGCAGTGTGCTGAAGCTCCCGCGCAGTTAGGATCCCTTCGGTGACGCGCCGCGATCGCATCGTGCTGCTGGGCTCCGCGGCGCTGGTGCTCGGGCTCATGCTGCTTCCCGTCGCCGGCGTGCACAGCGACGTCCTGCTCACCGCGCCGGTCCTGGTCGCGTTCCTGCCGCTGCTCTTCGGCCGCTACGTCGGGGAGGAGCGTCTGGCTCGCCTGGCCGCGGCGTTCGCGCCGGCCCGCCGCCGGCCCGCGGCCGCGCTCGTGCCCCGGGTGCGCCGCGTCGTGCGCGTGCTGCCGCGCGGCGGGCGCCTGATCGCCTCCGCGCTCGCCGAGCGCCCGCCCCCCGGCGCGCCCCTCCCCAGCTAGCGGTCTGTCCGCACCGCTCCGGCGCGCCGCTGCGCGGGCCGGGGCCCGTCTCCGAGTCCGCGAAGGGAGGGCCGTCATGGCCCGTCGCATCATCGCCGCCGCCGCGCTGTGCGCGGTCGCCGCCGCCGCGCCCGCCGGCGCCCACGAGGGCAACCCCGACTACGAGTCGCTGGTCCGCGGGGTCAGCCCTGCGCTGACGGGCTTTCGCGTCGACGTGCTCAACGGCGACGACCGCCTGCAGGTGGTCAACCGCGGGCCGTCGGCGGTCACGATCGAGGGCTACAACCGCGAGCCCTACCTGCGCCTCTGGCCCGACGGGCGCGTGGAGGTCAACCTGCGCTCCCCCGCGCACTACCTCAACGGCGAGCGCTACGCGGGTGCCCGCGTCCCCGACGTCGCGGATCCCAAGGCGCGCCCGCGGTGGCGGGTGGTCGCGCGCACCGGGCGCTACGAGTTCCACGACCACCGCATGCACTGGATGGCCCGGGCCGACCCGGACCAGGTGACCGACCGGTCGCGGCGCACGAAGGTCTTCGACTGGCGCGTGCCGGTGCGCGCGAGCGGGCGGTCCGGCGCGATCGCCGGCACGCTGTACTGGCGCGGCTCTTCCGGTGGGGCTCCGACCGGCGCCTACGTCGCCTTCGGCGCGCTCGTGCTGCTCGGCGCGGCCGCCGTGGTCCTCGTGCGCCGGCGGCGCCGCTCGGGCGGCGGTGCGGACGACCCCCCGGCGGAGGCGTGGTGAGGCGGAGCCTCGCCCTCGGTCTGTGCGCCGCGGCGCTGCTCGCGGCGCTGGCGGGCGCGCCCGCCGCCGGGGCCCACGCGATCCTCGAGGGCAGCTCGCCGCAGCGCGGAGCGACGCTCGACGCGTCACCGCGGCGGATCGTCCTGCGCTTCAACGAGCCCGTGGAGGCGAACTTCGGCGCGGTGCGCGTGTTCGACGCGGCCGCGCGGCGCGTGGACGACGGTCGCAGCGGCCATCCCGGAGGCCGCGGCGATCGCCTGGGCGTCGGGCTGCGCCCGCGCCTGCCCGAGGGCACGTACGTCGCGACCTACCGCGTGATCTCCGCCGACGCCCACCCGGTGGCGGGAGGCCTGGTCTTCTCGGTCGGGGCCCCGGGGGCGGCGGCGACGCCGAGCGTGAACGACCTGTTGGGCGACACGAGCGCCGGGCCCGTCACGCAGGGAGCGTTCGGCGTCGCGCGCGGACTGGCCTATCTGGCGACCGCGCTGATCCTCGGCGGCCTCGTGTTCGTGGTCGCGGTGTGGCTCCCCGCGCTGCGCGCCGCGGCCGGAGCGGGCGCCCGGTGGGCAGACGGCGCGGCCGCCGCCGGCGCGCGCGCCCGCGCGCTGCTGCTCGCCGCGGCCGCCGCGGGCGTCGTGGCGAGCGCCGCGGGGATCGTCCTGCAGGGCGCCACCGCGGGCGCCACCAGCGGCTGGGCCGCGCTGGATCCCGATGTCGTGGCGGACGTCCTGGGGACGCGCTTCGGGTGGGTGTGGGGGCTGCGGGGGCTGGCCTTCGCAGCCCTCGGCGGGACGCTGGCGCTGGTCGTGCGCGGGGAGCGCGCGCGGATCCTCGAGCCGGTGGCCCTCGGAGCCGACGGGCTGGCGGTCGCGCCGGTGCCGCGCGGCGCGGTCTTCCTCGTCGCCGGGCCCGCGGCGTTCATCGCGCTGGCACCCGCGCTGAGCGGTCACGCGAGCGTGACCTCGCCCGTCGCGCTGCTCTTCGCGCTCGACGTCGCGCACGTGGTCGCGATGAGCGTGTGGATCGGCGGGCTCGCCGCGCTGCTGACCGTCATGCCCGCCGCGACGCGGCGGCTGGACCCGTCGGACCGCACGCGGGTGCTGGCGGCGACGCTGCTGCGCTTCTCCCCGATCGCGCTCGCCTGCGTCGCGGCGCTGCTGGCGACCGGGACCGCCCAGGCGGTCCTGCACGTGGGGCGCTGGGAGGCGCTGACCGACACCGCCTTCGGCCGGGCGGTCGTGCTGAAGGCCGCGCTGCTGGCCGGGCTCATCGCGCTCGCCGCGGTCCACCGCCGCAGGACCCTGCCGCGGCTGCGCTCGCTCGCGGGCCGCGGAGCGACGCCCGGGCCGACCGGGCACCTCGCCCGCCGCGTGCTGCGCGCCGAGCTGGCGCTGGCGGTGGTGGTCCTCGGCGTGGCCGCGGCGCTCGTGAGCTACCCGCCGCCGGAGTCGCTGGCGGGCGGGCCGTTCGCCGGATCGGCGGCGCTGGGCCCGCTGCGGCTGGAGGCCACCGTGGACCCTGCCCGCGTCGGGGCCAACGAGCTGCACGTCTACCTGCTGCGGGCCCGCGACGGGGCGCCGTTCGCGGGCACGAGGGAGCTGCGCGTGAGCTTCGCCCTGCCCGCCGAGGACATCGGCCCCCTCCCGGCGCGGGCGCGCGAGGCCGGCCCCGGCCACTACATCGTCGACGCCGTGCAGCTCGTTCCCCGCGGGGACTGGCGGCTGCGCGTCACCAGCCGCGTGTCCGAGTTCGACCGCTACGACGCGACCCTCACGGTGCCGGTGCGATGACCGCGCTGCCGCCCTGGGTCCCCCGCTCTCGTCCCCTACCAGGAGCCACGCCATGAACCGCAGGACCATCATCACCGCGACCGCCGTCGGGGCGCTTGCCCTGCCCGCGACAGCGCAGGCGCACGTCACGCTGCAGCCCGAGGAGGCGCCGGCCGGCGGCTTCACCCGCCTGGACGTCCGCGTCCCCAACGAACGCGACGACAAGGGCACCCGCCGGGTGACCGTTCAGATGCCTCCGGGCTTCCTGTTCGTCTCCTACGAGCCCGAGCCGGGGTGGAGCGTGCGCGTGACCAAGCGCAAGCTCGACAAGCCCGTGGAGAGGTTCGGCGAGCAGATCTCCGAGGAGGTCGGCCGCGTGACGTTCACCGCGCGCGGCGATCGCGCGGTCATCGCGCCCGGTCAGTTCCGCGACTTCGGGCTGTCGGTCGGCGTGCCGGACGGCAAGCCGGGCGCGAAGCTCACGTTCAAGGCGCTGCAGACCTACGAGGGCGGCGAGGTCGTGCGCTGGATCGGCCCGCCCGACGCCGACGAGCCCGCGCCGCAGGTGACGCTGGTGGCGGCGGCCGAGGAGCGCGACGACGAGGCCGAGGACGACGACGGCGACACGCTGGCCCTCGTGGCGCTGATCGTCGGAGGCCTCGGGCTCCTGGTCGGCGCCGCGGCGCTGCTGACCCGGCGCCGGGGCTAGGCTGGTCGGAGTCATGAGCAACGGACAGAGAGCCGCGGTCCTCCTCGTGGCGATCGTCGCGCTGGTCGCAGGGTTCTTCGCCCTGCGGCCGGGCGGCGACGACGAGAGCACGACCGCGGACACGACGCCGGCCACGACGCCGCTGCCGCCGCCGTCCACCACCGGCGGCACGCCACCGACGACGACCGCTCCCACCACCACGACGGCGCCGCGGCCCTCGACGCCCATCACCGTCCTGCGCGTTCGCGGCGGCCAGCCCGTCGGCGGCGTGAAGGCGATCCGCGCGACCAAGGGCAACCGCGTGCGCTTCGAGGTGCGCTCGCCCGACACCGCCGACGAGGTGCACGTGCACGGCTACGACATCAGGAAGGACCTGGAGGCCGGCGGGCGCGTGCGCTTCTCCTTCGACGCCAACGCCGAGGGCATCTTCGAGGTCGAGCTGGAGGGCTCGCACACCCAGATCGCCAAGCTCGAGGTGCGCCCCGGCTGACCGCCCGCCCTGCGCCGACGATCGAAAATCCGCAGGGCGACCGGTGGGCCGCCGATCGAAATTCCATGAGTGGACCTCACCGTTCGGGGTAGCAATCCGGCCAGATCCCATCCGGATGTAGGAGGAGGAAGGTTTGCGAACGTCCCACGCCCTGGCGTTGGCGTGCACCGCCGCGCTCGTGCTGGCCGCGCCCGCCCAGGCGGCTGCCAAGACCGACACCGTCACCGCCGGCAAGGCGGTCCAGCGCTCGTGCTTCGAGCGCCTCGCCCCCGGCGCCGCCGGCGTCGACACCACCCGCGTCACCGCTCCCTCGAGCGGTCTGATCCACGCCCGGCTGGCGGGTCGCGGCGACTGGGACGTCGGTGTCTTCGACGCCGCCACCCGGCGCCGCGTCACCGGCGCGGCCGGTCCGCGGTCCAACGAGCTGGCCGAGGGGTTCGTCCGCCAGGGCCAGCGGCTCATCGTCCAGGCCTGCCGCTTCGGCGGCGCGGCCTCCAGTGCCCGGCAGTCGATCACGTTCCTGTCGCTGCCCACCGCGCAGGCGCGGGCGAGCGCGGATGAGAAGGTCCAGGTCGTCGACGTCGAGACGCCCGGCCCGGAGGCCAAGCGCCGGCTGCAGGGCCTCGGCCTGGACCTCACCGAGCACGGCGACGCCGACTCGGTGGAGGTCGTCCTGCACGGCGCCGAGGACGAGCGCAAGCTGCGCGAGGCGAAGTTCGACTTCGACGTGCGGATCGCCGACCTTGCGGCACGCACCGAGGCCAACGAGCGCGCCGACCGGCGGTTCCGCGAGCAGACCGAGCAGACCGCGCTCCCCAGCGGGCGCACGAGCTACCGGCGACTGGCCGACTACGAGCTCGAGCTCAAGCAGCTCGCGCAGCGCTACCCGGGGCTGGTCAAGCCGATCACCCTGAACCACAAGTCCGTCGAGGGCCGGGACATCAGCGGCATCGAGATCACGCGCAACCCGCGCGACGTGGGGGACGGCAAGCCGATCTTCCTCAACATGGGCGTGCACCACGCGCGCGAATGGCCGTCCTCCGAGCACGCGATGGAGTTCGCCTATGACCTGCTGACCAACTACCGGCGCTCCAATCGCACGCGGCGGCTGGTCGACGACACGCGCACGATCGTCGTGCCGGTCGTCAACCCCGACGGCTTCAACATCTCGCGCGAGGCGGCGCCGATGGGCGACTTCAGCCTGTTCGACTACGAGATGAAGCGCAAGAACTGCCGCATCTCGGAGAACACGCCGCCGCAGTACCGGACGGGCACGTGCGACAACAACCCGGCCGGTCGCCTGCGCGGCACCGATCCCAACCGCAACTACGGCGGGCTGTGGGGCGGGGCCGGCGCCAGCACCAACTGGTCCAGCGACACCTACCGCGGCGACGCGCCGTTCTCCGAGCCCGAGATCCAGAACATCCGTGAGCTGCAGGCCACGCGCAACATCACCAACCTGATCACCAACCACACGTTCTCCAACCTGGTCCTGCGCCCGCCGGGCGTGGCCGACGAGGGCGCCCCGCTCGACGAGCCGCTCTACAAGGCGCTGGGGGAGCGGCTGGCCAGCCACAACGGCTACACCAACCAGCCGAGCTTCCAGCTCTACGACACGACGGGCGCGACCGAGGACTGGACGTTCTGGACGGCCGGCAGCCTCGGCTTCACGTTCGAGATCGGGCCCGACGAGTTCCACCCGCCGTACGAGACCGGGGTGGTGGCCGAGTACCTCGGCCTCGCGCCGGCCGCGGGCGCCGGGAAGGGGGGCAACCGCGCGGCCTACTACGCCATGCTGGAGGCCACCCGCGACGACGACCTGCACTCGGTCATCCGCGGCGAGGCGCCCGACGGCGCCACGCTGCGCCTGGAGAAGTCCTTCCAGACCTCGACGTCCCCGGTCTGGAACAACGACTTCGGGACCGACATCGGCCCGCCCATCGTCTTCGACGACAAGCTCTCCTACGAGCTGGAGTCCGACGGCGGGCGCTTCGAGTGGCACGTCAACCCCTCGACCCGGCCGATCGTGGCCGGCCGCCACGGCCGCGACGCGACCGGGCCCCCGCAGGGCGCGATCGCGCTGCCCAACCCCGACGGCCAGCCGGCGGAGAACACCAACTACCCCGACCAGCCGTACGAGTCGATCCCGTTCACCGTGCAGGGCCCGCCCGACGTGGACAACGGCAAGATGACCGTGCACATCGAGTGGAGCAACCCCGAGACGGACTGGGACCTCTACATCACCGACTCCAGCGGGAACGTGGTCACGTCCTCCGCGGCGTTCGGCGACACGACCGAGGACGCGGCGATGTTCGACCCGCCCCCGGGCGAGTACACCGCCCACGTCGTCAACTACGACCAGGTCGACGGGCAGCCCTACGACGACTGGTCGGGCGGCGAGGTGCGATTCGAGAGCCCGCGCCCGACGGTCATCGGCGAGAAGGAGAGCTGGACGCTGACCTGCATCCGGCGCGGCGGCGGCGTGGGCCGCACGCAGCAGGTGGAGGTCGACCGCGGCGAGCGCGAGCACGTGCGCGACGCCTGCGGCCGCGGCCGGCGCTAGACGCACACGGCGGGGGTCGCTGCGGCGGCCCCCGCCGCCATCCGCTGGGCTCTGGGGAGTGCGACACTACGGCGTTCCGCAATGTCCCAGGAGGACGGATTGGCCACGAACAGCTTCGGCGCCCGCAGCACGCTCGAGATCGGAGATCGCTCGCTGGAGATCTACCGTCTCGACGCGCTGGCGCCGAGCTTCGACGTGGCTCGCCTGCCGTTCTCCCTGAAGGTCCTGCTGGAGAACCTGCTGCGCACCGAGGGCAACGGCTCGGTCGACGCCACGGACATCGAGGCGCTCGCCGGCTGGGACCCCGCCGACGAGCCCTACCAGCAGATCGCGTTCTCCCCCGCCCGGGTGGTCATGCAGGACTTCACCGGCGTGCCGGCCGTCGTGGACCTCGCGGCGATGCGCGACGCGATGGCCGCCATGGGCGGTGACCCCGCCCGGATCAACCCGCTGGTTCCCGCGGAGCTCGTCATCGACCACTCCGTGCAGGTGGACTCCTTCGGCACGCGCGACTCGTTTCGCTTCAACGCCGAGCGCGAGTTCGACCGCAACCGGGAGCGCTACGCGTTCCTGCGCTGGGGGCAGGAGGCCTTCGACAACTTCGCGGTCGTGCCGCCGGACACCGGGATCGTGCACCAGGTCAACCTCGAGTACCTCGCACGCGTGGTCTTCGTCGACACCCAGCGCGGCCTCGCGTACCCCGACACGCTCGTGGGGACCGACTCGCACACGACGATGATCAACGGCCTGGGCGTCCTGGGCTGGGGCGTGGGCGGGATCGAGGCCGAGGCGGCGATGCTGGGCCAGCCGATGTCGATGCTCATCCCGCAGGTGCTCGGCTTCCGCCTCAGCGGCGAGCTGCCCGAGGGCGCGACGGCCACCGATCTCGTCCTCACCGTCACGGAGATGCTCCGCCAGCACGGCGTGGTGGGCATGTTCGTCGAGTTCTTCGGCAGCGGCCTGGCCTCGCTGCCCCTCGCCGACCGCGCGACGATCGGCAACATGAGCCCGGAGTTCGGCTCGACGTGCGCGATGTTCCCCATCGACGCCGAGACGCTGCGCTACCTGGAGTTCTCCGGGCGCCCGCCGGAGCTGATCGAGCTCGTCGAGGCCTACGCGCGCGCGCAGGGGATGTGGCACGACGAGGACACGCCGCAGGCCCAGTACTCCGACGTCATCGAGCTGGACCTCGGCGACGTCGTCCCATCGCTGGCCGGGCCCAAGCGCCCCCAGGACCGGGTGGCGCTGAGCGAGTCCCAGGCGGCGTTCCGCGTCGCGCTGGAGGCCTACCTGCCCGAGCCCGACGACAACGGCTCGCACCGGGAGGCGGCCCTGCAGGAGACCGGCGAGTGGGCGGCGCTGTCCTTCCCCGCCAGCGACCCCCCGGCCAGCACCGAGCCCGTGCGGGGCCTGGCGCACCACACCTACGCCGACCCCGCGACGGTGGCGGGGCCGCTGCCCGACCGCCCGGGCGGTCGGGTGAGCCTCACGATGGCCGACGGGACCAAGACCGACCTCGACCACGGCCGCGTCGTCATCGCCGCGATCACGAGCTGCACGAACACCTCCAACCCGTCGGTCATGCTGGCCGCCGGGCTGCTGGCCCGCAACGCGGTCGCGCGCGGACTGCGCAGCAAACCGTGGGTGAAGACGTCGCTCGCGCCGGGCTCGAAGGTCGTCACGGAGTACCTCGCCCGAGCCGGGCTCACCGACGACCTCGAGGCGCTCGGGTTCCACCTCGTGGGCTACGGCTGCACGACCTGCATCGGCAACTCCGGCCCGCTGCCCGACGAGATCTCCGACGCCGTCAAAGAGCACGACCTCGCGGTCGTCTCCGTCCTGTCGGGCAACCGCAACTTCGAGGGGCGCATCAACCCCGACGTGAAGATGAACTACCTCGCCTCGCCGCCGCTCGTCGTGGCCTACGCGCTGACCGGCACGATGGACGTCGACCTCGCGCTCGATCCCCTCGGGCAGGACGAGGACGGCAACGACGTCTTCCTGCGCGACGTGTGGCCCTCCGGCGTCGAGGTGGCGCGCACGATCGAGGAGGCGGTCCAGTCGGACATGTTCCGCCGCTCGTACGGCGAGGTGTTCAAGGGCGACGATCGCTGGGCCTCGCTCGACGTGCCCACCGGCGACCGCTTCGCGTGGGGCGAGGAGTCGACGTACGTCCGCCTGCCGCCGTACTTCGCCGAGATGCCCGACGAGCCCGGCCCGGTGACCGACATCGAGGGCGCTCGCGTCCTGGCGCTGCTCGGCGACTCGGTGACCACCGACCACATCTCGCCCGCGGGCTCGATCCAGCGCGACGGGCCCGCCGGCGCCTACCTGCGCGAGCACGGGCTCGGCGTGTCGGAGTTCAACTCCTACGGGTCGCGGCGCGGCAACCACGAGGTGATGGTGCGCGGGACGTTCGCGAACATCCGACTGCGCAACCAGCTCGCGCCGGGCACCGAGGGCGGCGTGACGCGCCACCTGCCCGACGGCGAGCAGATGTCGATCTACGACGCGGCGATGCGCTACATCGACGAGGGCGTGCCGCTCGTCGTCGTGGCCGGCAAGGAGTACGGCTCCGGGTCCTCGCGCGACTGGGCGGCGAAGGGCACGAGCCTGCTCGGCGTCCGCGCCGTGCTGGCCGAGAGCTTCGAGCGCATCCACCGCTCCAACCTCGTGGGCATGGGCGTCCTGCCGCTGCAGCTCCCCGACACCCCCGCCGCACTCGGCATCGCCGGCGAGGAGGAGTTCACGATCCTGGGACTGGCCGAGCCGATGAACGCCGGCCAGGGCCCGCCGCGCGAGGTCACGGTCCGGGCCGGCGACCTGGAGTTCACCGCGCGGGTGCGCATCGACACGCCCAAGGAGGCGGAGTACTTCCGCCACGGGGGCATCCTGCGCTACGTGCTGCGCCAGCTGCGCGCGCAGGCCTGAGCGGGCCGGCGCCGGGCCGCGGGCGCCGCGCCGACGTGGCGCCCGGGCCGGGGTGGGCCGACCTGTCCATGTATGCCAATGACAACTCGGCCCACCTCACCTGCCGGTCAGGGGTGGGCCTCGCCGCCGCGCTGAGCCGCTCGGACCTGCGAGGGTGGTCTACCCCTACGGGCGCGGCGTGCGACGCGGTCGGCGTGGCGGTCGGGCACGCAGGGTGCCGGTCGACACCCACGGCTCCGGCTGCGGTAGCCTCACGACGGGTGCGCCGGGAAGTCTGGTCGGCATCGCGTCGTGCTGACCTGACGAAAGGGGCCTCATCCCTACCCTCGCCGCAGCCTCCGGCGTCGCCGACCACCTGACCGACCTGTTCGTGGTGCTGGTCGCCGCCAAGCTCGGCGACGAGCTCTTCCGGCGCCTCGGACAGCCCACGATCGTGGGCGAGATCCTGGCCGGCGCCGCCGTCGGGCCGGCGGTGCTCGGCCTGGTGGAGCCCGGCGAGGTCCTGGAGGTCTTCGCCGAGCTCGGCGTGGTGTTCCTGCTGTTCTGGGTGGGGCTGGAGACGCGGCTGTCGGACCTGCGCGACGTCGGCTCCACCGCCGTGTCGGTCGGGCTGCTGGGCGTGGCGCTGCCGTTCGCGGGCGGCGTCGGGCTGGGCTTCGCGCTGGGGGAGGACGCCGGCACCGCGCTGTTCCTGGGCGCCGCTCTGGTGGCCACCAGCGTCGGCATCACCTCGGCCGTCCTGATCGAGCTGGGGGTGCTCGAGCGCCGGGCGAGCCGGACGATCCTCGGCGCCGCGATCGTGGACGACATCCTGGCGCTGCTGCTCGTCGCGGTCGCGGCCGGCGTCGCCGCGGAGGGCGGCGTCGACGTCGGCGCGATCGCGGTCACCGCGACGGTGGCGCTGGCGTTCGTCGGCTTCATCGCCCTGGGCGGGACCCGCCTGCTGCGGTCGCGGCCCGCGCTGCTGCACGCGCCCCGCTTCTCCGAGTCTCCGCTGCTGCCCGCCGTGCTCATCTGCCTGGGGCTGGCGGCATTCGCCTCCCAGATCGGCCTGGCGGCGATCATCGGGGCCTTCCTGGCCGGGATGATCGTGGCCGAGACCCGCGATCAGCACCCGATCGAGGAGGAGGTGGCGCCGCTCTACGCGTTCTTCCCGCCGTTCTTCTTCGCCTTCATCGGCCTGGAGCTCTCGCTGGCGGCGTTCGCCGACGCCCAGACGGTCGCGCTCCTGGCGGGCGTCACCGCGCTGGCGGTGCTCACCAAGTTCGCGGGCGCCTACGTCGGGGCGCGCGGCATGGGCCGGCGCGACGCCGCGTTCGTCGGGGTGGGGATGGTGCCCCGCGGCGAGGTGGGCATCATCGTCGCGGGCATCGGCAACGCCACGGGAACGATCGACGCCGAGCTGTTCGCCGTCATCGTGGCGATGTCCGTGCTCACGACGCTGCTCGTGCCGCCCGTGCTGCGCCGGCTGTCGGCATCCGCGGATCACCCGGAGCCCTCGCTCGCATGATCGTGGCCATCGTCATCTTCGTCGGGGCTCTGGCCGTGATCGCCTCCGAGCGCGTCGATCGCACGAAGGTGGCGCTCGTGGGCGCCGTGCTGATCGTCCTCACCCAGACCATCGATCAGGAGCACGCGATCGAGGCGGTCGACTTCGAGACGATCGGCCTGCTCGCCGGGATGATGCTGATCGTCCGGGTGACCGAGCCCACCGGGATCTACACGTTCCTGGCCATCCGCGCCGGGCAGATGGCCCGCGGCCGGCCGCTGGGCGTGGTGTTGTCGCTGGCGCTGTCCACCGCGCTGCTGTCGGCCTTCCTGGACAACCTCACGACGATCCTGCTGATGGTGCCGATCACGTTCCTGCTCGCCGACGCCCTGGACATCGATCCGATCCCGCTGCTGCTCATCGAGATCATCGCCTCGAACATCGGGGGGACCGCGACGCTGATCGGCGACCCGCCCAACATCCTGATCGCCGGGGCCACGGGGCTGTCGTTCGGGGAGTTCGCCGCCAACCTCGCGCCGATCTCGGCGGTGGCCTTCGTCGTGGTCACCGGAATGCTGTACCTCGTCTTCCGCTCGCGGCTGCAGATCGCCCCGGCGGCGCGCGAGCGCGTGCTCGAGCTCGACGCGCGGAGGTCGATCGAGGACGTCCGCGAGCTCAAGCGAACCCTGCCGGTCCTGATCCTCACGATCCTCGCGTTCTTCGTGCACACGGCGCTGGGGGTGGAGCCGGCGACGGTCGCGCTGGCCGGGGCGACGGCGATGCTGCTGCTGACCCGCCAGTCCGTCGAGGAGGCGCTGCGCGGGATCGAGTGGCCGACGCTGTTCTTCTTCATCGGGCTGTTCGTGATGGTCGGCGCGCTGGAGGAGACCGGGTCGATCAAGGAGGTCGCCGACGCGATCGCCTCCCTGACCGGGGGCGACCGGGCGGCGGAGCTGCTGGGGATCATGTGGCTGTCGGCGCTCGGCTCGGGCATCGTCGACAACATCCCCTTCACCGCGACGATGATCCCCGTGGTCGAGCAGCTGCAGGGAGGCAGCGAAGGTGACGACGCCTACTGGTGGGCGCTGTCGCTTGGCGCCTGCTTCGGCGGCAACCTCACGCTGATCGCCGCCGCCGCGAACGTCGCCGCCGCGGGCATGGCCGAGCGCGCCGGGCGACCGATCGGCTTCCTGGCGTTCCTCAAGGTGGGCGTCCCGGCGACGCTCGTGTCGATGCTGCTGGCGACGGGCTACGTCGCCGTGCGCTATCTCTGAACAGGAGGATCCCGATGAGCCCGCAGAGGATCGCCAGCACCATCCGCCGGGAGGTCCCGCTGCTGCGCGACGACGAGCCCGTGCGCGACGCGGTCGGCAGGATCATCGAGGCCGACGCGCCCGCGCTGCCGGTCGTCGACGCGCGCGGCACCCTGCTCGGCATCTTCGGCGAGCGCGAGTTCATCGGGGCGCTGTTTCCGGGCTATCTGACCCAGCTGGGCTACGCGGGCTTCGTGCCGCGATCGCTCGACGAGGCCCTGGAGAAGCGCGCGGCCTGCGCCGCCGAGCCGGTCGGCAAGTACACCAACACCGACCACATCGAC
This sequence comes from uncultured Solirubrobacterales bacterium, assembly GCA_963825515.1. Taxonomy (GTDB): domain Bacteria; phylum Actinomycetota; class Thermoleophilia; order Solirubrobacterales; family Solirubrobacteraceae; genus CADCVQ01. The sequence continues at coordinate 54,440 of CAWGTI010000004.1, forward strand.
GTCGGGGAGGACTACTCGGACACGCAGCTGGCCGAGATCTTCCTGCATCACCGCGTGCTCATCATCCCGATCGTCGACGGCGGCCGCGTGACCGGCATCGTCACGCGCGAGGACTTCTTCCGCGCGCTGGTCCGCAGGATGAGCGAGCTGTCGTGACCTCACGGTGGATGGCGCTGCTGCTCATGACGCGGGTGCTGGCCGCGGCGGTGGCGGTGCTGCTGCTCGTCGTGCACCGCGTCACGCCCTACGACGGGCTGCTCATCTCGGCGACAGTCGCCTACACCGCCGCGTCGCTGGCCGCGGCGCGCTACCTGCCGCGCCTGCAGACGGCCCCCGCCGCGTGGCTCGTGGACGGGGCAGTCGTGCTGGCGCTCGTCGCCGCCTCGCAGGACTGGCGCAGCCCGTTCTACGTCTACACGCTCACGGCGCTGATCCTGCCCGCCACCACGCTGACGTTCCGCGGCGCGGTTGCGTGGGGAATCGCGTTCACGCTGGCCTACCTTGGCGTGGCCGTCTACACCGAACTGGACGCCAACACGCTGGAGAGCACGATCCGCCTGGAGACGATCGCCACCCACCTCATGGTCCCGCTCGTCGTCGTGCTGGCCCTGGCCTATGCCTCGACGGTCCTGGAGCGACTGCGGGATGAGCGTCTGCGGGCCGAGCGGCTCGCCGTGGAGAGCGAGCGCCAGCGGATCGCCTGGGAGCTGCACGACTCCGCCAAGCAGCGCGTGCACGCGGCGCACCTCGTGCTCAGCACGCTGCGCGGCCGCGTGGACGGCGCGCAGGCCGAAATCGTCGAGCACTCGCTGGCCGAGCTCCGGGCGGCGGGCGCGGACATGGACACCAGCGTCGCAGAGCTGCGCATGCCGCTGGAGGGCCGCCCCGTGGATCGGCTGCTGGTCGAGCGCGCGGCGGAGCTGGGGCGCGGGAGCGATGCGCAGATCACCGTCAGCGGCGCGGTCGGCGCCCTGCCCGCGCACGTGGCGGCGCATGCGTACCGGATCGGCGCGGAGGCCCTCACCAACGCGGTGCGCCACGGCGAGGCGAGCCACATCGCGGTGACGATGGGCCGCGACGGCGCCCGCGCCACCATCGAGGTGCGCGACGACGGCCGCGGCCTGCCGTCGCAGCGCCGCCCCGGCGCGAACGGGCTGCGGTCCATGCGCGCCCGCGCCGAGACGATCGGCGCGGAGCTCGCGATCGAGCCTGGGCCGCGTGGGCGCGGCACGGTCGTCCGGCTCAGGCTTCCCGCGCGCCTGTCGGGGGAAGGATGAGAGCGTGATCCGCATCCTCATCGTCGACGACCATCCCGCGCTGCGGGCCGGCCTGACGGCGGTGCTGCGCGCCGAGCCCGGGCTGGTGCCACTGGACGCCGCGTCGTCGGTGGCGGACCTGTGGCCGGCGCTGAACCGCACGCGCCCCGACGTCGTCGTGCTCGACTACCACCTGCCCGGCGACGACGGGCTGGCCCTGTGCCGGCAGGTCAAGGCCCAGCTCCCCGCGCCCGCGGTCCTGCTGTACTCGGGCTACGCCGACGCGTCGCTCACGATTCCGGCCCGGCTGGCCGGGGTCGACGGGGTCGTCAGCAAGTCCGCGCCGGCGTCCGAGCTCTACGACGCGATCCGCCGCGTGGCGCGCGGCGAACGGGTCCTGCCCCCGATATCGCGTGAGCTGCTCACGCAGGCGAGCGCCGACCTCGACACCGACGAGCTGCCCATCCTGGGCATGACGCTGGAGGGCACGCCCGTCGCCGAGATCGCCGAGACGCTGGGCCTCGACCCCGCAGAGGTGACGCGCCGCATCGGGCGCATGGTCAACCGCCTGAAGGTCGACGTTCCTGCGCCGCGCCACGCGGGCTGAGTGTGCGGGGCACCGGGCGGCGGCCGGGCCTCAGTAGCCTTCGCCGCCGTGCCGCTCCCCCAGGTCCTGCGCGAGCTCCTCACCGCCGCCGGCCCCTCCGGCTACGAGTCGGCGCCCGCCGCGGTGTTCGCGCGGGCCGGCCGCGCCTTCACCGACGACGTCGCGATCGACGTGGTGGGCTCGGCCGTCGCCCGGGTGCCCGGCACGGCCGCGGGCGCGCCGTTCCTGGCGATCGTGGGGCACATCGACGAGATCGGGCTCATCGTCACGCACGTCGAGGATGGTGGGTTCCTGCGCTTCGTCGGCGTGGGCGGGTGGGACGCGCAGATCCTCGTGGGCCAGCGCGTGGAGATCGGCACCCGCGACGGCGTGGTGCCCGGCGTGGTGGGCAAGAAGCCGATCCACCTGCTCAAGGACGAGGAGCGCAAGAAGGTCCCCGAGCTGCGCGAGCTGCACATCGACATCGGTGCCGGCGACGGCGACGACGCCCGCGCGCGGGTGCGCATCGGCGACGTGGCGGTGATCGCGGGGGAGCCCGTGGAGCTGCCCAACGACCGGGTGATCTCGCGCTCGATGGACAACCGCCTCGGCGCGTTCATCGCGCTTGAGGCCGCCCGCCTGGTGGCGGAGGCCGGCGGCGCGCCGGGCGACGTCGCGGCCGTGGGGGCGGCGCAGGAGGAGATCACCTTCGCCGGCGCGCGCACCTCGGCCTACCGGCTGGAGCCCGACGTGGCGATCGTGGTCGACGTCACGTTCGAGACCAGCGCGCCGGGGATCGACGTCAGCGAGCTGGGCAAGCACGAGTTCGGCAGCGGAGCGGTCATCGACCGCGGCGCCACGCTGCACCCGGCGGTCTTCGAGCGCCTGCACGACGTGGCCGAGCGCGAGGAGATCCCCTTCACCGTCGCCGCCTCGGCCCGCGGGACGGGCACCGACGCCGACGCGATCCACTTCTCGCGCGCCGGCGTGCCCACCGGCGTGGTGTCGATCCCGCTGCGCTACATGCACTCCCCCGTGGAGATGGTGCAGCTCACGGACATCGACGCCTGCGCGCGCCTGATCGCCGGCTTCGCCCGGTCGCTGAGCGCCGAGACCTCCTTCGCCCGCTGAGCGTCGCCGCGGCAGGTCACCGCGGGTGGGCGCCGAAGTCCGCCGGGTGACGGTACGACGCACGCAACTCCGGCCGGGCCATCCGGTTTGATCCGGGTGATGACCGCTCGCGCCCTCGCGGCCCTCGCCACGACGCTCGCGCTGCTCGCCGCCTGCACCGTCCCCGCGGCCGCCGCCCCGAACCCACGTGCGCCGGGGGTGACCGCCGTGCGCTGCGTGCCGGCGACGGCGCCGGGCTGCGGCTCCTCGGTCCGGGTCGCGATCGGCGGGCAGGTCCAGCTGCGCGGGCGGCTGCTGCGCGCCGGGATGCGCGTGACCTTCCGCTGGAGCCAGGGTGCCCTGGCGACGCGCCTGCGCCGCACGCGCATCGGCTGGGTCGCGCGTGTCCCGGCCGGCACCCGCCCCGGGCGCGTGGCGATCACGCTGCGCGACCGCGCCGGGCGGCGCTCGAATCGCCGCCACGTCGTGGTGACCGCCGTGGGCCGCCCGCGCCCGCGCGACACGACGCTCGACGGCGAGCTCCCGGGGGCGTTTCGCGGCAACGGCATGTGGATCTGGCAGCTGCCGCGCACCGAGCGCGGGGACCTCGCGGCGATCGCCGCGCGGGCCCGCGGCGCGGGGATGTCCACGGTCTTCGTCAAGTCGGCCGACGGGACCACGGTGTGGGACCAGTTCACCCCGCAGCTCGTTCAGGCCCTGCACGCCGCCGGCCTGCGCGTGTGCGCCTGGCAGTTCGTCTACGGGACCCGGCCCGAGGAGGAGGCGCGCGCCGCAGTCCCCGCCGTGACCGCCGGGGCGGACTGCCTGGTGACCGACGCCGAGTCGCACTACGAGGGCCGCTACGCGGCGGCGTCGCGCTACGTCGCGACGCTGCGCGCCGCCATCGGCCCCGACTTCCCGCTGGGCCTCACGTCGTTTCCCTACGTGGACTACCACCGCCGGCTGCCCTACTCGGTCTTCCTGGGTCCGGGCGCCTCGCAGGCCAACCTCCCGCAGGTCTACTGGAAGGACATCGGCGGAACGGTGGACGCGGTCAGCGCCCGCACCTACGCCCACAACCGGATCTACCGCGTCCCGCTCGCCCCGCTGGGCCAGGCCTACAACGGCCCGGCCTCCTCCGACCTGCAGCGCTTCCGCGAGCTGTGGGCCGGTTACGGCGCCGGCGGCGTGTCGTGGTGGAGCTGGCAGGCGGCCGGCGATGAGATCTGGAGGACGCTGACGCAGCCCGCGCCGCGCACGCTGGCTCCGGCCGATCCGGGCTGGCCCACCCTGGACCGGCGTTCGCGCGGCGACCAGGTCGTGTGGCTGCAGCAGCACCTCGCCGCCGCGGACCCGGCGGTGGCCGTCGACGGCCGCTTCTCGGCTGCCACCGAGACCGCCCTGCGCGGGCTGCAGTCCGCCCGCGGCCTGCCCGTCACCGGCGAGACCGACGCCGCCACCTGGCAGGCCGTCCTGACGCTCGCGCCGCGCGTGGTGGACTGGGCCGCGCGGTCGGCGCCCGCCGGATGAGCGTCTTCACCCCGCTGGCGAAGCTCCTGCTGGGCAACGGGACGCTGCGGCCCGAGCTGCGCGCCGCGCTGGAGTCCGAGGGGCTGGTGATCCTCGAGGAGGGGCTCGGCGGCAGCGTTCGCTACACGCGCTTCCGGGCGCCCGGCCGCTACCACAACGGCAAGGTGACGCCCGAGCGGATCGGGCTCGGGCTCAGCGAGGAGCGCTTCGTGGCCTACTGCCGCTCGGGCAAGGTCAAGCTCATCGACACGGAGTTCTCCAATCCGCTGCTGAGCGCGGTCGACGTCTCCGTCTCCGGCGACGACGGGGTCGCGATCCGGGTGGACTACGACCGCGCCGACGTGCCCAAGGTCTCGGGCGAGATAACGGTCGTGGCCAGGACGCCGAACGCGCCCCGGATCGTCGAGGAGTTGCGCGCTCGCCTGAAGGGGTAGCCCCGCTCGGTCATGCTCCGGGCTGTGCTGCTGCTCTTCGACATCGACGGGACGCTCCTGCTGAGGGCCGCCGAGGCCCACAAGGAGGCCATGCATGAGGCGCTGCGCCGCGTGCACGGCGTGCGCGACCTCGGCGCCGCGCGCTTCGAGGCGGCGGGCCGGACCGATGGCGAGATCGCCCGGCTGATCCTGCTGGCCTGCGACGTGACCGCCGAGCGCATCGACGCGCGCGCCGACGACGTCCGGGTCGCGGCGTGCGCCGCGTACGCCCGGCGCGTGCCGCCAGACCTCTCCCGCCACGTGGCGCCCGGGATCCCCCCGCTGCTGGAGGAGCTGGCGGCGCGCGAGGACGTGCTGCTCTCGCTCGTGACCGGCAACTTCGAGCCGATCGCCCGCCTGAAGCTGCGCAGCGCCGGCCTGGGCTCCTACTTCGCCTCCGGCCAGGGCGGCTTCGGCTCCGACAGCGAGGACCGCACGGACCTGCCGGAGATCGCGCGTCGCCGGGCCGGGGGGGACGCGGCGCCCTGGCCGCGGCGCAGCACGGTGGTCGTCGGCGACACGCCGCGCGACATCGCCTGCGCCCGCGCCGACGGCGTGCGCGCGGTGGGGCTGGCCACCGGCCCCTACGGCCCCGAGGAGCTCGCCGAGGCCGACGCGGTCGCGCGCGACACCCGCGAGCTGCGGGCCGTCATCGCCCGGATGCTCGAGCGCGCCGAGCGCTGAGGGTCGCCGGCGCCCCCCAAGACCATCCGCTGAGCGGCCCACCGCGCGCGGAGCATCATGCGCTCGACGGGAGCTCGGCGGCGTGCGCGCGGGCGGCCTGGCGGACCAGGTGGTCGCGCTCGGCGACGTTCGTCGCGCGCCGGGCGGCCTCGGCGTACGCCGTGGCGGCGGCCGCGAGGTCGCCGTCGAGCTGGTGCAGGTGGCCGCGGACGGCGTGCCACTTGTGCCGCTCGCCGATCACCTCGCGCAGCCGGGCGGTCTCGCGCAGCGCGGCAGCGGGACCGAGGACGTGGCCGACCGCCACCGCGCGGCCGAGCACGGCGGCGGGGTCCTGGCGCACGGGGTCGTCGGTGAGGGCGACGAGGTCGTCGTACCAGGCGAGGATCTGCGGCCAGTCGGTCTCCTCGGCGCTGGCCGCGTCGTCGTGCAGGGCGGCGATGGCGGCCTGGATCTGGTAGCGCCCGGGGCCCGCAGCGGCCAGCGTCGACTGCAGGACGCGCACGCCCTCGGCGATCTCGCGGGTGTCCCACAGGCCGCGGTCCTGCCGGTCGAGCGTGACGATGCGACCGTCTGAGTCCAGTCGCGCGGGGAGGCGGGCGTGGTTGAGGAGCATCAGCGCGAGCAGCCCGCGCGCCTCGGGTTCCGGTGTGGCGAGGGTGAGCTGGCGGGCGAGCCGGATCGCCTCGCGCGCCAGGTCCACCCGGCCGGCGTGGCCGGCCGTGTAGACGAGGTAGAGCACGCGCAGCACGACGGCGAGGTCGCCGGGCTGGTCCAGGCGGCGCCCGCGCAGGGCGCGCTTGGCCCGGCTGATCCGCTGCGCCATCGTCGCCTCGGGCACGTAGAAGGCGTCGGCGATGTCCCGGGTGGTCAGGCCGCCGACCGCGCGCAGCGTCAGCGCCACCTGCGAGGCTGGGGCGAGGTCGGGATGGCAGCAGCAGAAGAGCAGGAAGAGCGTGTCGTCGCCGGGCTCGGGGGTGGCCGGCCCCGGCTCGGGCTCGTCGTGCAGGACGTCCTCGCGGCTGCGGCGGGCGGCCTCGCTGCGGCGGGCGTCGATCAGCCGCCGGGTCGCGACGGTGGTCAGCCACGCGCGCGGATCCTGCGGCGGGTGCTCGGGCCACGCCCGCAGCGCCTCCATCAGCGCCTCCTGCAGCGCGTCCTCGGCGGCGTCGAAGGCCTCGCCGCGACGGACCAGGCCCGCGAGGACCCGAGGGACGAGGGCGCGCAGCGCGCCCTCGTCCAGGCGTCGCGTCGGCTCGTCGATCACGCCGCGTCGATCGTCCGAGGACGCTCCCACATGACCTCCCGGACGCCGATCCACTCGTACAGCGGCTCCCCGCCCGGGCCGGGCTCGGAGGAGACGTAGGCCGCGAGCTCGACCGCGCGCTCGTGCGACTCGACGTCGATCATCCACCAGCCGGCGACCAGGTCGCTGGTCTCGGGGTGCGGGCCGTCGGTGGTGACGGGGGCGGCGTCCGGGCCGCCGTAGCGCACCCAGGTGCGCGCCGGCGTGAGCGCCTGCGCGTCGACGTACTCGCCGTTTTCCTCCAGCAGCTCGCTGACGTGATGCTGGAAGGCCATGTGCGCCTCCACGTCCTCGGGGGCCCACTGGTCGATCGGGGGCACGGGACGGTGCGGCTCCGGGCCGCCGCGGTAGTGCTTGAGCAGCAGGTACTTCGGCATGGTGGTCTCCTGGTGTCGCGGGGCCGCGCCTGTCGAGGCCCTTCACCCTGGTGAGCGGAGCCGGTCAGAGCTTCTCGACATGCAATCACTCATCCGGCCCCGGGACCGTCGTGGCGACGGAGATCACGGTCACGTCGTGACCGCGGCGGGCGGGCCCCCGCCCCCGGCTCAGGTTCGCGTCAGGCGCTTGTAGGTGATGCGGTGGGGGCGGTCGGCCTCGTCGCCCAGCAGCTCGCGGCGGTGCTCCTCGTAGGCCTCGAAGTTGCCCTCGAACCAGCGCACCTGGGAGTCGCCCTCGAAGGCGAGGACGTGCGTGGCCACGCGGTCCAGGAACCAGCGGTCGTGGGAGATGATGACCGCGCAGCCGCCGAAGGCCAGCAGGGCCTCCTCCAGCGCGCGCAGGGTGTCGACGTCGAGGTCGTTGGTGGGCTCGTCGAGCAGCAGCACGTTGCCGCCGGCGCGCAGCAGCTTGGCCAGGTGCAGGCGGTTGCGCTCGCCGCCGGAGAGCTTGCCGACCTTCTTCTGCTGGTCTGAGCCCTTGAAGTTCCACGACGAGCAGTAGGCGCGCGAGCTCATCGTGCGCTCGCCGACCTTGATCTGGTCCATCCCGTCGGAGATCTCCTCCCACACGGACCGGTCGTCGTCCAGCGCGTCGCGGGACTGGTCGACGTAGGCCAGCTCCACCGTGTCGCCGACGCGCAGCTCGCCCGCGTCGGGCTCCTCCTGGCCGGTGATCATGCGAAACAGCGTCGTCTTGCCGGCGCCGTTGGGGCCGATGACGCCGACGATGCCGCCGCGGGGCAGCGAGAAGCTCAGGTCCTCGATCAGCAGGCGGTCGCCGAAGCCCTTGCGCACGCCCTCGGCCTGCACGACCACGTCGCCCAGCCGCGGTCCGGCGGGGATGTGGATCTGGACCTGGTCGAGCTTGACGTTGCGCTCCTCGGCCAGCAGCGCCTCGTAGTTGTTCAGGCGCGCCTTGGCCTTCTTGCGCCGGCCCTTGGGGTTCTCGCGCACCCACTCCAGCTCGGCGGCGATCGTGCGCTGCCGCGCGCGGTCGCCCTTCTCCTCCCGCGCCAGGCGCTCCTGCTTCTGCGCCAGCCACGACGAGTAGTTGCCCTCGTAGGGGATCCCGCGCGAGCGGTCGAGCTCGAGGATCCAGCCCGCCACGTTGTCCAGGAAGTAGCGATCGTGGGTGACCGCGACCACCGTGCCCGCGTACTCGGCCAGGTGGCGCTCCAGCCAGTCCACCGACTCGGCGTCGAGGTGGTTGGTGGGCTCGTCGAGCAGCAGCAGGTCGGGCTGGGCGAGCAGCAGCCGACACAGCGCCACGCGGCGGCGCTCCCCGCCGCTGAGGTGCCCCACCTCGGCGTCCGCCGGCGGCAGGCGCAACGCGTCCATCGCGTACTCCACCGTCGTGTCCAGGCTCCACGCATCGGCGGCGTCGATCTGCTCCTGCAGGCGGGCGAACTCGTCGGCGGTCTCGTCGGAGTAGTTGGCCGCGAGCTCGTTGAAGCGCTCCAGCAGCGCGCGCGTGCCGGCGATGCCGTCCTCGACGTTGCCGCGGACGTCCTTGGCCTCGTCCAGATGGGGCTCCTGCTCGAGCAGCCCCACGGTGGCGTCCGGCGCCAGCATCGCGTCGCCGGTGAACTCGGTCTCGGTCCCGGCCATGATCCGCAGGACCGTGGACTTGCCCGCGCCGTTGTAGCCCAGCACGCCGATCTTGGCGCCGGGGAGGAACGCCAGCGTGACGTCCTTGAGCACCTGCTTGTCGGGCGGATAGGCCTTGGACAGGCGGTGCATGGTGTAGACGTACTGAGAGGCCACGACCTCCCAGCGTAGCGGCGGGGTGCGGTGCGCTCCCGTTGGGTCGATCTACTGTTGCAGAGCAACAGCTCCCCGACACAGCACCCTCACGCTGGACGGATTCTGCTGCAGCGCGTTCGTCCAAGGCCCCCGCGCCGGCCGCCATCTACCCTCCTCGGATGCCCGACCTCGCCATCCGCCTGCGCTCGGTGGTCAAGCACTTCGGCGACATCGTCGCCGTCGACGGCCTGGATCTCGACGTGCCGGTGGGGACCTGCGTCGGCCTGCTGGGGCCCAACGGCGCGGGCAAGTCCACGACGATGAAGATGCTGACCGCGCAGGTCATCGCGAACTCCGGGGAGATCGAGGTCCTCGGTCTCAAGCTGCCCGACGAGTCCAAGGTCGCGCGGGCCGAGATGGGGGTCGTGCCGCAGCTGGACAACCTCGACGTGACGCTCACGGTGGAGCAGAACCTGCGCGTCTTCGCGCACCTGTACGGGCTGCGCCGGGCGGAGCGCGGAGAGGCGATCGAGCGCGCGCTGCGGATCGCGAACCTCACCGACCGGCGCACCGCGAAGGTCGACGAGCTGTCGGGCGGGATGCGCCGGCGGCTGCTGATCGCCCGCGGGCTCGTCCACCAGCCGCGCCTGCTGCTGCTCGACGAGCCGACGGTCGGCCTGGACCCGCAGGTGCGCCAGGAGCTGTGGGCGCTGATCGACGCGCTGCGCACCGAGGGCACCTCCATCCTGATGTCGACGCACTACATCGAGGAGGCCCAGCGGCTGGCGGACACCGTGACGATCATGTCCCACGGCCAGGCGGTCGCGACCGGACCGCCGGCGGCCCTGGTGGCCCAGCACGCCGGCCACGAGGTGCTCGAGGTCTACGGCCCGCCCGCGCGCCTGGTCGAGGTCGAGGAGGAGGCCGCCGCGTCGGGCCTGCGGACCCGGAGGACCGGGACGAGCGTCGCGCTGATGGGCGTCGAGGGCCGCGACGGCGATCTGCCCGACGGGGTGCGCCGCGCGGCCAACCTCGAGGACGTCTTCGTGCTGCTCACCGGCGAGGAGGTGGCGTGATGGCACGCGGAGGGCGCGTCGGCCGGCTCGACCGCCCGGCGATCGCGGGCGTGCTCGTCCGCGAGATCACGAACTTCAGCTCCTACTGGCGCTCGACGACGTTCTCCTCGACGATCGAGCCCACGCTCTACCTGCTCGCCTTCGGCTTCGGCTTCGGCTCGCTCGTGTCGACGGTCGGCGGCTACGACTACGTCGACTTCGTCGGCACCGGCACGGTGGCGACGGCCGTGCTCTTCTCGTCGGTGTTCCCCTCGATGTTCGGGACGTTCATCAAGTACTCGTTCCAGCACACCTACGACGCGATCCTCGCCGCGCCGGTGGACACGGAGGAGATCGTCACGGCCGAGGCGCTGTGGATCTCGATGCGGGCGGGAACGTACGGCTGCGTGCCGCTGCTCGTCGCGATGGTCTTCGGCCTCGACCCGCGGCCGGACATGCTCGTCGTGCCGCTGATCGCGTTCGTCAGCGGCTTCGGGTGGGCGGCCTTCGGGATCATGATCGCCGGCCTGCTGAAGTCGATCGACAACTTCAACTACGTCACGAGCACGGTCATCACGCCGACCTTCCTCGTCGCGGGCACGTTCTTCCCGCTCAGCGAGCTGCCCCGCTGGGCCCAGGTCCTGGGGAACGTCAACCCGCTGCACCACACGGTCGAGCTGGTCCGCCACGCGGCGTTCGGCTGGGAGGGCTGGGCCGACCTCGCGCATCTGGGCGCGCTCGTGCTCTTCGCCCTGGTCATGTGGCGGCTGGCCATCCGGGCGCTGGAGCGCAAGCTGATCACGTAGGGCTCGGGGCCAGCGAAATGCGAGGCCCGGGACGCTAGGCTCGAGGGTTGCATGTCGAGTGTCCTGGACATCGAGCAGAGCCTGCTCCTGCTGGAGCTGGAGCCCCCCTTCGGCAAGCGCGACGTGCAGATCGCGCGCCGGCGCATGGCCAAGGTCTGGCACCCCGACATCGCCCCGTCGGGCAAGCAGTTCGAGCACGAGCGCCACCTGAAGGCCATCAACATGGCGGCCGACCAGCTCGAGCGCCTCGCCGAGGGATCGCGCGGCGGGAAGGTGTCGCGCAACGCCGTGAAGGTGAGCGCGGCGGCGACGCGCGCGGCTCGCGCGGAGGAGGGCCGGCGCAACTACGAGGCGGCCCAGCGCGCCCGCGAGCAGGCGGCGGACACCCAGCGCCACGACCCGTTCGGCCACCAGGTCCCGGACCACTCGGTCGTGCACCGCTACGCGCGCTGCCTGAGCTACCCCGAGTGGGGCGTGGGCAGCGTGACGGGGATCTACTTCACCGGCGGCGGCGACGACGTCCAGCAGTGGGCGCGCGTGCGCTTCCAGCCCGGCGTGCGGACGGTCCCGGCCGGGTCGCTGCAGTTCGTGGACTTCTCCAAGCCCGATCTCGGCGCCGACCGGGTCCAGCGCTTCGTGACCGCCGCCGCGCACGCGACGAACGAGGGCAACCACGAGCTGGCCGCGCGGCGCCTGGTGTACGCCCGCGACGCCGACCCCACCAACCCGGTCGTCCTGCGGCTGATGACGCTGGCCTTCTGGCAGTCCGGCGACCTGGCCGCCGCCGGGCGCTCGGTGCGCGACTGGGCGCGGGTGGAGGGAGACCGTCCGGCGCCGCACCGCTTCGCCGCGCGCATCTACGAGGACATGGGCGCGATCGACCTCGCCGCCGAGGCGGCGGAGCGCGCCGTGCAGCGCGGACGCGGCGACGCGGACGCCTGGGAGCGCCTGGGGCGGCTGCGCCTGCGCCTGATGGACGCCCCGGCGGCGGTAACGGCGCTGGAGCACGCGCGCCTCCTCGTGCCGTCGGTCGAGGGCCTGCTGGACCTGGCGCTGGCCCACCACCTGGTGGGCGACCTCGGGGCGGAGATCACCGCGTGCGAGCAGGCGACCGTGCTCGACGAGCACAGCGCTGCGGCGTGGTCGCGCCTGGCCCACGCGCTCGCCCGCACCGACCGGGTCAGCGACGCGATCGAGGCGGGCGACCGGGCGCTGCGCCTGGCGCCCGACGCCGAGGTGTCCGAGCTGGTCGAGCGCCTGCGCGCGGAGCTGCCGCGGGTGCTGCCCGCGGCCTGATCGGCCCAGCTCGCGCTACGTGGAGGGCGGCTCGCGGCGGACGATCGGGTGGCGCAACGCCCACGTGACGAGGGCGGCGCCGGCCCCGCCGATCAGGAGTCCCGCGCCCAGCAGCGTCCACATGACCGCGGTGACCGACGACGTGCGCGCGGCGACCACGAACCGTGCCGGGCCGCGCTGCACGGCGCCGTAGCGGCAGGCGACCGCGGTCGGGCCGGGGCGACCGTCGAAGGCGCCGATCGAGAGGGCGAGGTCGCTGTCGGACGAACCGCTCTGGCGCGCGCCCCGGACGCGAACCGAGGACCCGTCGTCCCGGCGGACCGTGCACGTCGTGGACGCCACCTGAATCTCCGCCGAAAGGCCGGTGAGCCGCAGCCGGTTCAGGAGGATCACGTAGCGGGCGTCGCGGGCCTTGAAGCGCGCGTCGCCGGGGATCGTGCCGCGCGCGGCCGGCGCCGCGAGCGCGACGGCGTCCCGGCCCGCGTAGAGCGCCGCGCCGACCGCGAGCAGCGCGAGGCCGGCGGCGAGGGCGACCGCGCCCCGGCGCAGGACCGGCCAGCGCGGCGTGACCCGGACGACCGGGAGGCCGCTCGGGTCGCCCGCGCTCACCTGCGACGCTTGACGGCGGCCTGGTAGGCGGACCCGAACCGGGTGCCGACGCGCGGGTCGCTCATCATGCGGCCCTGCCAGCCGCTCTGGACCGCGGCCCAGCCGCCGGGCGCCACCCCGAGGCGCTGGGCGTAGGCGTCGTAGTCGGCGGGCTTGACGCGGTCGCGCACGAGGCCGGCCTCGACGGCGACCCAGGTGTCGAAGTCCACGCCGTCGACGTCGCCGAAGTCATCCGCCGCGAGCCCCTGCTCGCTCCAGTCCTGGGCGGGCGCTGCGCCGGCCACCGGGCGGCGGGCGGCCTCCTCCTCAGCGGCGCGCGCGGCGGCGAAGGCGGCCGCGGCCGGCCGGCCGACGCCCGGGTCGGCCACCGCGGCGGCGGGCCAGTCGATGCGGACCTTGTCGGGCCGGTCGGGACGGACGAGCGCCGGAAGCTCCGTGCCGGGCTCGGCCAGGTGGGCGGCGTAGAAGGGGATGAGCTCGCGCTTGAGGGCCGTCTCGTAGGGCGCCTCCCCGGGGACCTCCACCCGTACGGTGACGGCGAAGCTCTCCGTGCGCATGCCCATTAGCGTGAACGGCTCCAGCGACAGGATCGTCGCCGTGGCCGCGGCCGCCTTGCGGCGCTCCTTGGCGAGCTGGAAGCGGTCGTCCTCGATCCCCGCGCCCGGCGGATCGCCGAGCGCCTTGTAGCCCCAGGCGCCGTCGGCCTCGGACCCCATCGCGGGCGTGTCGATCAGGGCACGATCGCCGCCGTCGTGGCGGATGGGCACCTCCTGGCCCAGGCGGATGTCCTCGAGCAGCGGGCCGAGGCGCTGCCGGCAGCCGACGGTGCGCTCGGCATCCAGGCGCAGCGCGTACTCGTAGTCGTCCGCCTCGTCGATGTGAGTCTCGATGCGGATGCCGACGATCTGGGCCGTCCCGCGCTCTCCGTCGGCCAGCAGGCGCTCGGCGGTCTTGAGGTTGCCGCGCAGGAACTTGGGCGCTCCGCCCGCTGTGGGGCCGAAGCCGTCGAAGAGGTGGTCGAGGAAGCCCACGGGAAGAATCTCTCACGGACGGATGCCGGCATGCGACATTTGACGGTCTGACCCGATCCGAAGGAGTGAGCGATGGAAGCCGGCGCGCCCCCGCTTGGCGACCGCCTGTTCGAGGCGGTCCTGGGCCTGATCGACATCCACGCCGTCTACGTCGGCGACCGGCTGGGCCTCTACGAGGCGCTCGCCGACGGCGCACGGACGCCGGAGGAGGTGGCGGCCGCGACCGGCACGCACGAGCGCTACGTCCGCGAGTGGCTCGAGCAGCAGGCGGTGAGCGGGCTGCTGGAGGCCCAAGACGGCCGCTTCACCCTGCCTCCCGCGCACGCCGAGGTGCTGCTGGCCGACGGCAGCGTGGACAGCATGGCCCCGTTTGCGCGCATGATGGTCGGGCTGGTCCGGCCGCTGCCCGAGGTGGTCGAGGCGTTCCGTACCGGTGGCGGCGTGCCCTACGCACACTTCGACGCCGACTTCCTGGAGGGCCAGGGCGACATGAACGGAGCCCTGTTCGACCACCTGCTCGGCCAGGAGTGGCTGCCCGCGGTCCGCGCGGTGGACGAGCGCCTGCGGGGCGATCCGCCCGCCCGCGTGGCCGACGTCGCCTGCGGGACCGGCCGCTCGACGCTGGCCATCGCGCGCGCCTACCCGCTGGCGTGCGTGGACGGCATCGACCTCGACGCGGGGTCCATCGCGATCGCGCAGCGCGCCCTGGCCGCCGCCGATCCGGCCGTCGCCGAGCGCGTGACGTTCGAGCTGCGCGACGCCGCCGACCCCGGCCTGGCCGGGCGCTACGACCTCGTCACGATCTTCGAGGCGCTGCACGACATGTCGCGCCCCGTCGAGGCGCTGCGCGCGGCGCGCTCGCTGCTCGCCGAGGGCGGCATGGCCCTGATCGCCGACGAGCGCGTCGCCGATCGCTTCAGCGCCCCGGGGGACGAGGTGGAGCGGCTCATGTACGGCTTCAGCCTCCTGCACTGCCTCGCCGTGGGCCTGGCGGAGCAGCCCTCGGTCGGCACCGGTGCGGTCATGCGCACCGACACCCTGCGCGGCTACGCGTCGGAGGCGGGCTTCGACCGGGTCGAGGTGCTGCCGATCTCCAACGACTTCTGGCGCTTCTACGGGCTGCACACGGCGTGAGGAAATTCCCTACCGGCGGCACGCCGCGATATCGTCGCACCGCAGGCTCCACAGGAGGCGCATCATGACCAGTCCTGAACGCGAGGGCCCGGCGCCCGGCGCGGCGAAGGACACGCAGGACGATCTCGAGCTCGAGATCGAGACGCTGGCGGACCTCGACGTCCCCGAGCGTGAAGCCGAGGAGCTCCACGGCGGCAAGGCCCCGATCGGATTCACGACGCGCGACGACGCGGGAGGCGAGTTCTGCTGAGCCGCGCTCAGACCTGAGCGCCGGCTCGGCGGGCCACGAGGCGTAGCAGCGCCGGAAGCGTGGATGGTTCAGCGCCCGCCCCGCCGAACCCGCGCGGCGAATGCGGCATGGCGACCTCGCGGCCGGGGCCGGGCAGGACCACGTCGAAGCCCTCCTCCGCGAGGTGCGCCAGCGCGCGCTGGACGGCGCGGCGCCCCCACATGCGCGGATTCATCGCCGGGACGAGCACGACCGGGCACGGGGCGGCGGCGATCGCCGTCGCCAGGAGGTCCGAGTAGCCGCCCGCAGCCAGGCGGCACAGGAACGCCGCCGTGGCCGGCACGACCGCGATCACGTCCGCCCAGTGCCCCAACTCGATGTGCGCGGCGCCGGCGCCGGCGAACAGTTCGGTCCGCACCTCCGCGCCGCACAGCACGCGCAGGCCGTCGGGGGCGATCAGCCGGCACGCCGACGCCGTCATGACGATGCGGGTCGCGACGCCGCGCCGGCGCAGCGCCTCCAGGTACGCGGGCGCACGCACGCAGTCGATCGCACCGGTGATCCCGTACACGACCCGCAGCGGCGGGAGGGGCGCGGGCGCTCCGCCACTCTGGGGGACGGGGCCGGCGCTGCCCTCGGCGACGAGCGCGCCGTGGTCCGCGAGCGCCGCCGCCAGCTGCGCTGCGCGCGCATTGCCCTCCGGCACCGGCACGCCCTCGCCCGCGGCCTCCGTGAGCAGGCGCTCGGCCAGCGCCGCGTCCTCGCCGCGCAGCGTGATCAGGCGGTCGGGCACGATCAGGATGCGCAGAAGGCCCGGCGCCGTCAGCACCACCGCGGCGGGATTGCGCCACAGGCGTGGGACGGCGCTCACCGCGTGTCCTCGTCGCAGAGCAGCAGCGCGCGCTCCCAGCCCGTCGCGCCCAGGCCGCACGCCCCCAGCAGGCCGAGCACGGCGCCCGCGGCGCCGAACAGCAGGCCCGGGGCCGGCCCGGGGACGGGCCCCGGATCGGCGAAGCCGCCGATGCCGGTTTCGGGGCGGCGCAGCGCAAGCGCCCTGCGGGCCCAGGCGTCGGCCGCCGCTCCCGCGCCTGAGGCGCCCGCGCGCTCCAGGCGGGCGTAGAGGAGGGCGAGCCCGCCCGCGCCGTGGCAGGCACCGGCCACGCCGGGATCGACGTCGGCGACGGGGCGCCGCGCCGCGCGCTCGGCGACGTCCAGTCCCGCCCGGCGCCAGTCCTCCCGGCCGGCCGCGTCCGCCGCCGCCAGCACCGCGCCCGCGACGCCCGGATCGCCGTGGCACCACGCGTCGAAGCCGAACTCCCGCGGATCGCCCTCGTCGCGCAGCACGCCGGGGACCGGGTCGTGCGCCGCCGCGGCACCCAGTAGCCACGCGACCGCCCCTTCCAGCGCCGCCACCGCGCGCTTGGGCTCGGCCCCGGTGCGCAGGGCGAGCGCCAGCAGCGCGGTCACGCCCGCGACGCCGTGCGCCATCCCGGTATCGACCTCGCCGGGGTACGCGGGGTCACGCCAGGCCAGGCCCTCGCGGTCGGGCAGCGCGAGCGCGTCGAGGTGTCGCACGACCGCGGCCAGCGCGCCGGCGGCCCCCGGTCGCGGGAGCCGTGCGGCGGCGAGCACGCCCAGCCCGACCAGCCCTTCCATGAGGTCGAACGGGCCGCTCCACGCCAGCCGCGCGGTCGCCCGCGCCAGCGCCGCGTCGGCCGGAGCCAGCGCGCGGTCGGCCTCGTCCTCCTCCAGCACGACGCTGATCGCCAGTGCGACGCCCGGCCAGCCGCCGTACAGCGAGGTCGAGCGCCGCCCGCGCTCCGCCCGCGTCGCCGCCTGCAGCAGGCTCCGGGCCACCTTCCCCGCTCCGGGCCGGCGCCCGCTGCGCTCCAGCGCGTCAAACAGCAGCGCGCAGCCCGCTACGCCGTGCCCCAGTGAGGCGCCGTGGACGTCGGCCAGGTCCCCGGCGGCGCGCTCCAGGTCGTCGGCGACCGCATCGACCGCTGCGAGGGACTCGCGGCGTACCTCCTCCCCGATCGCGCTGCCGGCTAGCATCGCCAGGCGAGTGTCTCCGGGCGCGCGGGCCACGTCAACGACGGCCGCCCGGCGTCACCCGCCCATCGCGAACGTCGCCTCCAGCCCCAGGTGCTCCCCGAGACGCAGCGCCTCGCGCTCGGCGCCCGCGCGGACGGCGCGCGGCAGCCGCGCGAACGGCTCGACCGTCACGAGCAGCCGGCCGGCCTTGCGCTCGTGCGACCAGATCCCGGCCATCGCGCCGTCGACCAGCAGGACCGGCGACAGCCACGCCTGCGGGCGGTACACGCGGGCCTTGTGGGCGGCCGCGAGAATCGCCTCGCGGTCGCGGGTCGCGGCGACGACGTAGACGTCGAAGGCGGGCAGGAGCGCGACGACGCCGGCGGGCTTCGCGGCGGCGAGCGCGTCGACGTGCGCGGCCAGCGTCCAGGCGCGGGTCCCCTCGACGTCCACGGCGCACACCTCGTCGCCCGGTGCGGTCAGCAGCCGCTCGGCCAGGGGCAGCGACGGCGTCCCCAGCCAGCGCGCGAACTGCTCGCGCGGGGCGGGGCCGTAGGCGGCCAGGTAGCGGCGCGCCACCTCGCGGCGGCCCGCGTCGGGGTCGACCCGCTCCCAACCGCCCAGCCAGCGGTCCGGGCGCGCGAAGCGCACGCGCCGCCCGTCGCCGGGCGCGAAGCACAGCTCACCGCGCAGGGCGGCCGGCTTGAGCAGGTCGCCGAAGCCGCCGCGCAGCTTGTCGGCGAGGTCAGCGGAGCCCACCCGCCGGCTCACCGCGGTCGCCAGCTCGTCGCGGGTGAGCGGCCCGTCCTCCAGAGCCGGCCCGATGGCGTCGACCATCGCGGCCGCCCGCGCGCCGGTCAGGCCGTGGTGTCGCAGCCACGCGCGGTTCTCGTGGCGCGGCGGCAGCGCGCTCAGGGCCGCCACCCACACCCCGAGCTCGGCGGCGGGCAGGAGGTGCAGCGTGCCGCGCATCGCCCAGGTCTTCACCAGCGAGCGCTGCACCCACAGCGCCCGCTCGACGGCATCGGGCTCTAGGTCGCGCACGCGCGCCCAGAGGGTCAGCTCCGCGGAGGACATCACCTGCGCGTGGACGCCGGCGAGGTCGCCGACCACGGACAGCATCTGCGCCGGCGCGGCCCGGGCCGCCAGGTGCTGGCGGGCCGTGCGCCAGGCGAGGACCTGCGGCCAGCTCAGGCTGGCGACGGGCGGAGGTGTGCGACGGCGGCTGATGGCGCAATCGTGCCTAGACTGCCCGGCGTGCGCCGGTTGGCCATCCTTGCCTGCGCTGTCGTCGCCGGGCTCGGCGGACCGGCCGGGTGCGGAGACGACGACGCCGCCGACCCCAAGGCGCCCCCGAGGGGCGACACGCGGTCGCACGCGCAGTACGTCGCGCGCGCCGACCGGCTGTGCGCGGCCACCCGGCGCCGTGCCCGGACGCGCCTCCTGCCGCTCGTCCGGCGCCTGGCCCAAGATGGCCTGTCGATCGGCGACGCCATGCGGGTCAACCGGGAGGGGGCGGACGCCGTGCGGCCCACGCTGCGCCGGGTCGAGGCGCTGCCGCGCCCGACCGCCAGGCGCGAGGAGATCGAGGCCTACCTGGCGGCGGTGCGAACGACGCTCGAGGCGCTCGACGATGCGGTCGCCGCGCACGAGCGCGGCGATGCGGCGGGCCGCACCCGGGCCCTGGCGCGCAACCGGAGCGGCGGAGCCAAGATCCTGCCCGCCGCCAAGCGGGCCGGCTTCAAGCAGTGCGGCAGCGAGTTCGGGTCCAACGGGTTCGGCTAGCGCCTAGCGCACAGTGGCCCGCGCGGTCCGGCTGTTCATCGGACGCGAGACCCGGTTGCCGAGGTACCGGGCCTGGGCCGTGAGGCCGTCGCGCAAGCGCGGCGACAGCGAGAACGTCACCGTGCGGCGGTAGGTGCACGTCGGGCTCAGCGGCGACAGCCGCGACGAGATCGTCCGGCCGCCCCGCGCGGTAGAGCACGCGCACGGTGCCGGTGCAGGTGGTCCGCCGGCCCAGGGCGGCGAGGCCGATCGCGGGGCGCAGCGTGCCGCTCGTGGTGCACCGCACGCGACCGCTGTCGATGCCGCCAGGGTCTCGCCCGCGCACGTCTCGCCGGTGAGCGCGAAGGCGGAGGCGTCCGCGCCCGTGAGGGTCACGCCCGCGATCTGGACCGCGCCGGCTGCGGTGTTGGTGACGGCGAACGTCCGCGTCGCGCCGGCCGTGGCCACGGTCACGTCGCCGAAGTCGGGGGACGCGCCGGTGATGCTCAGCGCGGTGCGCGGGAAGTGCGTGTCCATCCCCGTGCGCACCGTCCGCGCGCTGAGCTGGGTGGGCAGGATCGGATTGGCCCGGTAGGTGAAGATCGGCGCGGCGAAGTCGAGGTTGAAGACCCGCGTGCCGTCCGGAGGCGCCTCGGAGACCTTCTGGCGACCCCCCCACGCCGTGACCCAGTTGCCACCGGGCAGCAGCCGCGACCCGCCGCAGCACAACGACTGGCCGACGTCCGGATCGGTCGACTGCTCGACGAACGTGGCGCGCATCGCCGTCTCGTCGATCGCGTAGCCCGCGCGCGGCGCACGACCGGTCCAGGCGGCGCCGGTGAAATGCGTGCCGTTGTCGTGGATGGTGACGTCCCCGTCGGGGAGGACGCGCGCGTCGTGCTGACCGGCCAGCGGGCCGTCGGGGTCCGGGGTCGGCGCCGCGAGCACCGGGTCGCTCTCGACCTGCAGGCTCTTGCCCACCGGCGCGCCCGTGCAGCGCGTGACGTAGTCGCTGACCGCGACGTCGAAGGCGGGCTGCAGGTCGGGAGCGGCCGTGATCTGCGGCGGCGCCGCGGTGGCGAGGGCGGGAAGCGCGGCGAGCAGGCCCGTGGCGAGGCAGGCGAGAATCGGGGGCGGTCCGAGGAGATGCGCATGGATTCCTATATCGGCATTGTTCGTTGGCGACTGGAATAATGGATCTATCCTCAGTTTTCAGTCGCCACCTCCCCGACGGGCCGGGGAGGCCGATCGAGGACCGTTGCCACCAGCCGTCCGACCGCCGTCGTACGGTCCCGAACCGTGCGCCTGATCGTCGCCCGCTGCGAGGTCCGCTACACGGGCCGGCTGACCGCCGTCCTGCCCGAGGCGCTGCGCCTGCTGATGATCAAGGCCGACGGGTCGGTCATGGTCCACGCCGACACGGGCGGCTACAAGCCCAGCAACTGGATGACGGCGCCCACCGTCATCGAGGAGGAGCCCGGGCGCATCGTGGTGCGCAAGGTCAAGGACGAGGACCGGCTGGAGATCCGCGTGGCGGAGATCGTCTCCGACGTCACGCACGACATGGGCGAGGCCGCCGCGCTGGAGAAGGACGGCGTCGAGCGCGACCTCCAGGAGCAGCTCGCGGCCGCCCCCGCCTGGTGCGGCGAGGGCTTTCGCCTCGTGCGCCGGGAATGGCCCACCGACATCGGCCCGGTCGACCTCATGTGCCGCGACGGCGACGACGCCTGGATCGCGGTGGAGATCAAGCGCATCGGGACCATCGACGCCGTCGAGCAGCTCTCGCGCTACCTCGAGCTCATCCGCCGCGACCCGGCGATGGCGGCCTGCCGTGGCGTGCTCGCCGCCCAGGTGGTCAAGCCCCAGGCGCGCGTGCTCGCCGCCGCGCGCGGGCTGGACTGGGTGGAGGTGGACCTGGCGGTCCTGCGCGGCGAGCGCGAGCCGGACCTCACGCTGTTCGCCGCGTAGCCGCCGCGGGGGCACGCGGGGCTTGGACCACGGGTCCAATCTCCCTGGACCGAGCGCGCAAATAGCTCGACAGGGCCGCGTCGCGGCCTCAGGCTGCGCGCCATGACCGCGCGGCGGCCTCCCCAGATCGTCGCCTTGGGCGGCGGCGGGTTCTCGATGGAGGCGGGCAACCCGCTGCTCGACGACTTCGTGCTCGGCCTCACCGGGGTCCCGCGGCCGAAGGTCTGCTTCCTGCCCACCGCGTCGGGCGACGCCGACCACTACGTCGTGCGCTTCTACCGCGCGTTCGGCCCCGCCCGCTGCGAGCCCTCGCACGTCTCGCTGTTTCGCCGCGACCGGGGCGCCGGACCGGGGATCGACATCGCAGCGCACCTGCTCGAGCAGGACCTGATCTACGTCGGCGGGGGCAGCGTCGTCTCGATGCTGGGCGTCTGGCGGGCGCACGGGCTGGACGAGATCCTGCGGGAGTGCTGGGAGAGCGGGATCGTGCTGTGCGGTCTGAGCGCCGGCTCGCTGTGCTGGTTCGGCGAGGCGGTCACCGCCTTCCACGGGCCACCGCGCTGGGTCGGCGGCCTGGGGTTCCTTCCGTACTCCAACTGCGTGCACTACGACTGCGCCGACTCGGGGCGCTCGGACGGTTACCGGCGCTTCGTGCGGGAGGGCATGGCGCCCGGCTACGCGGCCGGGGACGGCGCGGCCCTGCACTTCCGCGGCGAGTCGCTGGCCGGCGTGGTGGCCTCGCGGCGGCAGGCCGCCGCGTACTGGGTCGAGGAGGCGGGCGGCGCGGTCTCCGAGCTCGCACTGCCGGTGCGCGACCTCTCCTCGTCGCCCGACCTCGTCGTCGCGGCCTAGTCTCCTGCCGGTGCCACGCACGATCCTCGCCATGGGCGGCGGGGGCTTCACCATGGAGCCCGCCAACCCGGCACTCGACGACTTCGTCCTCTCGCTGACGCGCAAGCCGGAGCCGAGCATCCTGTTCCTGCCCACCGCCAGCGGCGACCCGGGCGCGCAGATCGCCGGCTTCCACCAGGCCTTCGGGGACCGCCCCTGCCGGCCGATCCACGTCTCGCTGTTTCGCCTGGAGCACGAGCCGGTGGACCTGCGCGAGACGATCCTCGCCCAGGACGTCCTCTACGTCGGCGGCGGGTCGATGCGCAACCTGCTGGCGATCTGGCGCGAGCACGGCCTGGACGAGATCCTGCGCGACGCCTGGCATGCCGGTGTCGTGCTCGCCGGGCTCAGCGCGGGCGCGATGTGCTGGTTCGAGCACGGCGTCACCCGCTCGGGCGGCGGGCCCCGGCCCACGACCGGCCTGGGCTTCCTGCCCGGCAGCATGAGCGTGCACTACGACGGCCAGCCCAACCGCCGGCCGGTCTTCCTGGACGCCGTGGCGCGCGGCGACCTGCCGGCGGGGTGGGGCGCCGACGACGGCGTCGGGCTGCTGTTCGCCGACACCGAGCTCGTGCGGGTGGTCTCCTCGCGCCCCGCCGCGCGCGCGTACGCCGTGCGCGCCGTGGACGGCGAGGCGGAGGAGACCGAGATCGTGCCCGAGCCGCTCACCCCGGCGCCGGGGGCCTTCCCGCGCGCGGTTCCCGCCGACGTGCGCGAGTACCGCGCCGAGCGCTACGGGGCGGCCGCGCGCCGCGGCGGCCCTATTCGCCGTTCAGCGTGACCAGCAGCCGCCGCGAGCCGCCCCGATCGCGGTGCTCGCACAGGTAGATCCCCTGCCAAGTGCCCAGCGCGAGGCGCCCGCCGGAGACGGGGATCGTGAGCGACGGGCCCAGCAGCGACGCCTTGACGTGGGCGGGCATGTCGTCGGGGCCCTCTGCGGTGTGCGTCCAGTCAAAGCGCTCGGGCACCGCGTCGGAGAACCACGTCTCGAAGTCGCGGCGCACGTCGGGCGAGGCGTTCTCGTTGAGGGTCAGCGACGCCGACGTGTGCAGGATGAACAGGTTGGCCAGCCCCACGCTCAGCTCCCCCAGCTCCGGGAGCGCGTCGACGACCTCGCGCGTGACCAGATGAAAGCCGCGCGGCTTGGCCGGCAGCGAGATCTCGCGCTGGGACCAGGTCACTTCTTCTTGGCGACGTACACCAGCCGGCCGTCGGGCAGGCGGTACACGGTCCCCTCCCGGGTGCCGGTCCCGGCGGCGCGCTGCTCGGAGAGGCGCAGCCGGCGCAGCTCCTCGCCGCGCTTGACGACGATCGTCTGGCCGTCCGCGGTGCGGCGCGTGACGGTCACGTCGCGGCTGGTCAGCAGCTCGGTCAGGTCGACGGACTGCAGCGCCGCGATCATGAACGCCACGGCCAGCACGATGCCCAGGTCGAACATGTTGACCAGCCCGTCGAGCGGATCGCCGGCGCGCTCGCGGTGGCGCTTGGCGCGCGGGGTGACCGTGATCATGCGGGCTCCACCGTCTCCAGCGAGGCGGCGATGAACTCCAGGTCGGAGAGGTCCTCGGCGTAGACGCGGTCGCGGACCAGCGAGATGCCGAACGCGATCGCGCCGATCATCAGGCCCAGGACCGTGATGCTGAACGCCACGCGGAGGTTGTCGGTGAGCTGGCTGACGTCGCCGCGGGCCAGCCCCGACAGCGCGGGGGACAGCGGGATCAACGTGCCCATCAGCCCGAGCGCCGGACCGGCGCGCACGAGCATCCGGGTGCGCTCCAGGCGCCGCAGCGAGTTCAGGTCGAAGTCCGCGAGGCTCTTGGCGATGCGGTTGGAGGCCTCGGGCTTGCGGGCGTGGGTGAGCATGCGCTCCACGGCGCTGTCCATGGCGTAGCTCGACGACACGCCGCTGAGGTGCTCGGCCGCTGCGTCGCGGTCCTCCCGGGTGAGCGCCTGGCGCGCGGAGTCCACTGCGGTCTCCAGCGCGTCGGGGTCCCGGCGCCGGCGCCGCGAGAGCTCGACGGCCAGCGCGCCCAGCTCCACCAGCACGAGCGCGAGCGCCAGCAGCGCCGCCACGAGGACCGGGACGCGCAGCAGCTCCGCGGTCTCGAAGATGATGTCCTCGACGAATGCGAACTGGGTGATCACGTGGGCTGGGGTTCGGGTTCGATGCGGTAGATCTCGCGGGCGGCTCCGGCGACGAGCAGCATGACGCACAACACCCCGCCGGCGAGCCACGCCAGCAGCCCCGGGGGGCTGCCGGCGGCGCGGCGCACCGCTCGCTGCTCCTCGCCCCTCGGCGCCGAGGGCCGCCAGCAGGGAGCTGTCGAGCCTCGGAGGTGCCCTCGAGCAGGACGCCGTCGATCGTGGAGCCGCCGCGCGCGGCGGGCCTCGGCTCCTCCCGGCGCTCGCGGCCCGATCGCTCGGCCCTGCCCGGCTCGCTCGCGGACCCCGACGCCGAGCCGCCCGGAGCGCCCGGTCCGCCGGTCCCGGTGCCCCCGGCGCCGCCGCCCGTGCCCAGCCCCGTCCCCGTGCCCGTGCTCCCGCCGTCGTCCTGGCGGCCGCCGCGCGACGGGCCGCTGCTGGCGCCGTCCCCGGTGCCCCCGCCGCCCGAGCGCGATCCTCCGCCTCCGCCGGCGGCCCCGCCGCCGCTGCGCGGAGACGGCCGCCGGGGGGCGGGCGTGGTCGAGGTGCCGCCGGACGGCGGGGTGGCGCCGACCTGGATGCGCGTGATCGCGACCCCGCTGGACCCGTCGGAGCCGACCACG
The DNA here is from genome assembly GCA_963825515.1 of uncultured Solirubrobacterales bacterium. Lineage (GTDB taxonomy): Bacteria > Actinomycetota > Thermoleophilia > Solirubrobacterales > Solirubrobacteraceae > CADCVQ01. The sequence continues at coordinate 79,144 of CAWGTI010000004.1, forward strand.
GTCAGCTGCGCCTCGTAGGAGCCGCCGGCGCGGTACGCGTGCGAGGCCGAGGCCGTGTTGGCCTCGGCGCCGTCGCCGAACTGCCAGAAGTAGCTCAGCGTCGCGCCGCCGCCCGCCTGGGACGTGAAGTTGACCGCCTCGCCCGGATTGACCTGGGTGCGGTCGGCGTCGATCGAGACGGTGCGCGGGTGGCCGGTCGTGCTGAGGCTCACGGTCCCGATGCCGTCGCGCTGGTCGTCCGCGTTGAGGTCAGTGGGGGTCGCGCATGGGCCGAAAGAAGCTCACGCCCGATCCCGACGGGTCGAACGTGGCGAAGCGCGGACGGCCCTCAGGATCGCCGGTGAACCCGTTCTGCACCTCGGACGCCGACAACGTGACCCCGCCGACCTCCAGCGTGGTGAACGAGGCGAGCGCCACGCCGGCCTCCGTCACGACCTTGCGCGCGCTCATCCCGCCGCGGCTCTGCACGTCGCTGCCGCTCGCGGACTTCGACGTCGTGGGGACGGGCGTGACGTCGGGCTGCACGGTGATGGTCACGGGGTTGCCGTTGACCTGGACCTGGAGCTCGGCCGCCGTCGCCGGCGCCGCCGGCGCCAGACAGGCGGTGACGACGGCGAGAGCGAGCAGCGCGGCGCGCACGCGGCGGGCGGTGGAGCGGTCGCGGTCGGTCATCGGGGTGAGGCTGCGCGTCGAAACGAGATGGCGCGGAATACCGTAGCGACGGCGGGTCGGCGGAGGACCCGTAGCCCCGCCGCGCCAGGGCGGACGTCCGGACGACTGCGCCGCGCTACCAGGGCCCCACGCGCGCGACTGCGAGATCGACGCGGTCGCCGCGAAACGGCACGCCCTCGGCCTCCAGGAGCGCACGCTGGCGCGCGCCGCGGGCGAGGGTCCCGTCGGCGCGCACGACGCGAAACCAGGGCAGGCCCGGCTCGTCGGTCGCGCTGAGCACCGTGCCCGCGAAGCGCGGGGCGCCCGGCGAGACGTCGCCGTAGGTGCGCACGAAGCCCTCCGGGATCCCGCGCACCCGCTCCAGCACGGCGTCATGGCGTGTGCGGTCCACCGGCGCGTCATAGCATGCGCCGATGGCCGACCGGGACGCGCTGCACCCGCAGGCGAGGGCGCTCGTGGAGCGCGAGGCGGCCGGCGGGGACGACGGCGCCGAGCCCTCGATCGCGGAGTTCCGCGCGGCGGCGTACCGCTACGTCGCGCTGAGCCCGCAGCCGGTCGAGCTCGCCGAGGTGCGCGACCTGATGGTGGGCGCCATCCCGGGGCGCCTGTACCGCCCCGACGATCGAGAGGAGCCGCTGGCGGTCCTGGTCTACTGCCACGGCGGCGGGGGGCTGCGCGGCGACCTCGACACGCACGACCGGCTGTGCCGCGCGCTTGCCGCGGCCGGAGGCTGCCTGCTGCTCGCGCTGGACTACCCGCTCGCGCCCGAGCAGCCCTTTCCCGCCGGCCTGGAGGCGGCGTACGCCGCGACCGCGTGGGCCGCCGAGCACGTGGCCGCACTCGGCGGCGACGCCGACCGCCTCGCGGTGGGCGGCGACAGCACCGGCGCAACCATCGCCGCGGGCGTCGCGCTGCTGGCCCGCGACCGCGGCGGGCCGCCGCTGCGCGCGCAGCTCCTGCTCTATCCGCGCGCTGGACGCGACGCTCGGCCAGCCCTCGATGGAGGCCTTCGGCGAGGGCTTCCATCTCACCCGCCGGATGATGGAGTGGTGCTGGGCGCACTACCTGCCGCCCGGCGCCGACCGCACCGATCCGCTCGCCTCGCCCCTGCACGCCGGCGACCTCGCCGGGCTGGCGCCCGCGTTGATCGTCACGGCCGGCTGCGACCCGCTGCGCGACGAGGCCGAGGCCTACGCGCGGCGCCTGGCCGCCGCGGGCGTGCGCGTCCGCGCCCGGCGCTACGAGGGCATGATCCACAGCTTCATGCTCATGGGCGGCGTGCTGGACGACGGCGCGCGCGCGATCGCCGACGTGGGCGAGGCGCTGCGCGAGGAGCTCGCCGTCGCGCACCCGGCGCGGTCGTGAGCAGCGCGCGGGCCAAGAAGAAGCGCAAGCGCCAGCGGGCGCGTCCACCGGCCGCCGCCGGCCGCCCAGCCGAGCCCGCGAAGGCGCCCGTCGCCCGCGAGCCCCCGCCCCGCGCGCCGCGTCCGTCGCGCATCGACGTCCGCGACGGCGTCGCGCGCCCGCGGCCGATCTGGGCGCCGTTCCCGCTCACCGAGATCGGCCTGCTTGCCGGGATCGGCATCTTCCTGGCCGGCGCGCTCACCGACGGCCAGCGCGGCGCCGTCCTGCTCGGCACCGGCGCGCTGGTACTCACCGTCGTGGTCACCGAGATGTGCCTGCGCGAGCACTTCGCCGGCTTTCGCTCCCACAGCCTGCTGCTCGCCCTCGTCGCCGTGGCGGCGGTCCACACCCCGCTCGTGCTGCTCACCGACTTCTGGAACGGCCCGGTCGTGGCGGCGATCGACCTCCTCGCCTGGGGCGGTCTCGCCTTCCTGCTGTACCGCCGCTACGAGCAGGCGCACGCCCACGCGCCCGCGCGCGCGCTGATACGGACGTCCGTCAGTCGGGGCGAGCGCCGAAGGGCATCTGGTTGGGCTGCTTGGGAGGCTCGTCCGGCGAGTCGGCGGGAACCTGGCCCGAGCCTTCGCAGCGGTCGCACTCGACCTGTACGAGCGGGCCCCGGCGCGGATCGGGGTACTTCCCGTCGCCGCTGCAGCGCGGGCAGTCCTTGGTCTTGTCGTCGGCGGTCACCTCTCACGCTCCTTGGTGGCTGTGGTCGCTTCGCCGTTTGCCGTACCCGGGCGTAGGACCGGCTACGCGGTGCGCCCTACCGCTCGCCGGGCGTCTTGCGCGGGTACAGCGAGACGGGGACCGAGAGGTCCAGCGTGGTCTCGATGATCCGCGACTGCTCGGCGACGTGGGCGGCGGGGTAGCCCTCGCCGGGGCTGGCGCGCTCGGGGCGTCCGATGTAGCCGAAGCGCAGGCGCTCGGGGAGGATCTGCATCAGGCGCGGGAACATGTGCGCGCGGGCGCCCATGTTGCGGGGCTCCTCCTGGACCCAGACGACCTCCTCGAGGTTCGGATAGCTCTCGATGAGCTCGAGGACCTGGCCCTCGGGGAAGGGGTAAAGCAGCTCGATGCGGCCGATGGCCACGCCCTCGTTCTCCCTGCGGCTGGGGTGGCCGACGAGGTCGTAGTACATCTTGCCGGTGCACAGGGCCAGGCGCCTGACCTTCTCGGCCGGCACGCGCGGCTCGCCCAGGACCGGGAAGAACTTGGCCTCCGAGAGGTGCGACAGCCGGCTCGTCGCCTGCGGCAGGCGCAGCAGCGACTTGGGCGTCATGACGATCAGCGGGCGCTGCTTGGCCACCCGGGCCTGGCGGCGCAGCAGGTGGAAGTACTGCGCCGGGGTCGTGACGTTGGCGACGCGCAGGTTGCCCTCGGCGGCCAGCTGGAGGAAGCGCTCCAGGCGCCCGGAGGAGTGCTCGGGGCCCGATCCCTCGTAGCCGTGGGGCAGCAGCAGCGTCAGGCGCGTGGTCTGGCCCCACTTGGCCAGGCCGCTGACGATGAACTGGTCGATGACCACCTGCGCGGCGTTGACGAAGTCGCCGAACTGCGCCTCCCACAGCACGAGCGTCTCGGGGGCCTCGGCGCTGTAGCCGTACTCGAATCCCAGGCAGGCCACCTCGCTCAGCGGCGAGTTGTGCAGCTCCAGCGGGGCCAGCGCGCCGGGCAGGCGCTGGATCGGGCAGATCGTCTGGCCGGTCTTGGCGTCGTGCAGCACCATGTGGCGCTGGGAGAACGTGCCGCGCTCGACGTCCTGGCCGGTGAGCCGGATCGGGGTGCCCTCGGTGAGCAGCGAGGCGAAGGCCAGCGACTCGGCGTGGGCCCAGTCGATGCCGCCGTCGGCGCCCAGCGCGTCGCGGCGGCGCTCGAGCTGCCTGACCAGCTTGGGGTGCACGGTGAAGCCGTCGGGCACGCGCAGGAGCTCCTCGTTGAGCGAAATCAGGCGCTCGGCGCTCACCGCGGTCTTGACCTCCGGGGAGGGCGTGCGGTCCAGCTGGTACTCACCGGTGCCCTGCTCCACCTCGCCGGCCTCCGCGGCGTCGGCGATCTGCGACTTCAGGCGCTGGTGCAGCGAGGTCAGCTCGTCCCACACCTCGTCCTTGCGGCGCTCGACGTCCTCGCGGGTGACCACGCCCTGCTCGACCAGCCGGTCGCCCCACAGGTCGGCGACCCGCTTGTGGCTCTTGATGCGCTGATACATGATCGGGTGCGTGTAGGCGGGCTCGTCGGCCTCGTTGTGGCCGAAGCGCCGGTAGCCGATGAGGTCGATGCACACGTCGTGCCCGAACTGCTGGCGAAACGCCCACGCCAGCCGCACGGCGGCGATGCACGCGCTGACGTCGTCGGCGTTGACGTGGATGATCGGCACGTCGAAGCCCTTGACGAGGTCCGACGCCCAGCGCGTGGACCGCGCGTCGTCGGGGTCGGTGGTGAAGCCGACCTGGTTGTTCTGCACGAGGTGCAGCGTGCCGCCCACCGCGTAGCCGTCCAGCCCCTGCAGGTTGAGCGTCTCCGGTACCACGCCCTGGGAGGGCATGGCCGCGTCGCCGTGCAGGATGACCGGCACCGCGGCGTCGGTGTCGCGGTGGGGATGGGGGCCCTGGCGCGTGGTCTGCGCCGCGCGCGAGGCGCCGACGGCGACGGGGTGCACGTACTCCAGGTGCGAGGGGTTGGACTCCAGGTTGACGAGGATCGAGGAGCCGTCGGGGAGCTGGTAGGAGCCCTGCGCGCCGTGGTGGTACTTCACGTCGCCGGTGCCGCCCTGCGGGATCGTCGTGACCGCCTCCAGCGTGGAGGCGCCCTCGAACTCCGCGAAGATCGTGTCGTAGGGACGGCCGAGGTTGTGGGCCAGCACGTTCAGCCGGCCGCGGTGCGCCATGCCCAGCACGACCTCGCGCCCGCCGTGCGCCGCGGCGAGCTGGATGGCCTCGTCGAGCATCGGCACCGTCATGTCCAGGCCCTCGATCGAGAACTGCTTCTGCCCGAGGTAGGCCTTGTGCATGAAGCGCTCCAGCGCGTCGACCTCGATCAGGCGCTTGAGCAGCGCCTTGGACTCGTCGGTGGTCAGCGGCTTGCGGAACTCGCCGGACTCGACCTTCTCCCGCAGCCAGGTGCGCTGGCGGTGCGAGGCCAGGTGCTCGATCTCGTAGGCGATCGTCCCGCAGTAGGTCTCGTGCAGGTGCGGCAGCGCGTCGGCCAGCGTGGCGCCCGGCACGTGCATGCGCAGGATCCGGGCCGGGATCTTGGCCATGATCTCCGGCGTCAGGCCCAGCGGCACCGGGTCCAGCGCGGGGTCGCCCTCGGGCTCGGTGCCCAGCGGGTCCAGCTGCGCGGCGAGGTGCCCGTGCGTGCGGTGCGCCTTGACCAGCGACGTCGCGGCCTGGACCGCCTGCAGCAGCTCCTCCGACGGCGCGGGCCCCTCGTCGCGCGCGGGCTGATCGCCGTCGCGGGCGGCGGCGGCCGCGGCGGCGGGCGCCGGCGGAGCGGGCGGCGGCCCGAGCGGCACGTCGAGCTCGCCGAAGAGCTGCTCGTAGAAGTCGTGGTCGCCCTGCAGGCGCTCCTCGACGGTCGCCAGGAAGCGCCCCGACTCGGCGCCCTGGATCACGCGGTGGTCGTAGGTGGAGGTCATCGTCATGACCTTCTCGGCCCCGACCACCGGCCCGACGGCGCCCAGGCCCGGCGGATAGCCGATCGCGCCCGTGGCGACGATCGTGCCCTGGCCGGCCATCAGCCGCGGGACGGAGGCGACGGTGCCGATCCCGCCGGGGTTGGTCAGCGTGACGTTGGCGCCCGTCAGGTCGTCGGCGGTGAGGCGGTTCTCCCGCGCCTTGGCGATGAGGTCGTCGAAGGCGGCCAGGAACGCGGTGAACGACAGCCGCCCCGCGTCGCGGATGACCGGCACCATCAGGGTGCGTCCGCCGTCGCGCTTGGCCACGTCGACCGCGATGCCGAGGTTCACCGCGCCGTCGTCGACGCGGTGCGGCCGGCCGCCGATCTCGGCGAAGTGGTGGGCCATGACCGGCATGTCGTCGGTCGCCCCGCGGGCGATCGCGTAGGCGATCAGGTGGGTGAAGGAGACCTTGCGCCCGGCGGCCTTGAGCTCCTTGCGCCGGGCGTCCATGACCGTGACGGTGAGCGTGCGAAACGAGGTCGCCGTCGGGATCGACCGCGACTCGTCCATGTAGCGGGCCAGGATCGCCGCGCCGCCCTTGAGCTCGACGGCGCCGGCCGGCGCGACCGCGGCGGCTGCGCCGCCGTTGCCCTCGGCGGCGGCCAGGACGTCGGCCTTGGTCACGCGCCCGGCGGGCCCGCTGCCCTCCACGGCCGCGACGTCCACGCCCTCCGCGGCGGCCACGCGGCGCGCGACGGGGGAGATCGGGCGCCCGTGGCCGTCCCCGTCGCCGCCGGTGGGCGCGGTCGTGGCGCGTCGCCGTCGCCGTCGGTCTGCTCCCGGGCGGGCGCGGAGGCGGTCGGGGTGCCGTCGCCCCCGGCGGCCGGTGCGTCGCCGTCAGGGGCGATCTCGGCCAGGACCGCCCCCACGGTCACGGTGTCGCCCTCGGCGACGTGGATCTTCACGACGGTGCCGGAGGCGGGAGCGGGCACGTCGGCGTCCACCTTGTCGGTGGAGATCTCGACGATCGTCTCGTCGGCCTGAACCGTGTCGCCCTCCTGCTTGTGCCACTCGAGGATGGTTCCCTCGGTGACCGACTCGCCCATCTGAGGAAGGGTGACCTCGATCGTGGTCCGTACTGCCATGCCGCGTCCACTCTAACGACCGTCCGGACCGGGACGTGCGCCTTGCGTCGCGGCGCGGTCAGGCTGCGGTCCGCGACCGCCCGACGCCGCGGCGCGCGAACTCGTAGGAGCCGAAGAACGGGCCGATCCCGCCCAGAACGGCCACCGCGGCGGCCAGGCGCAGGTCGATGACCCGCAGGCGCAGCGCGACCAGGCACGCGATCGTCATGGCGATCCAGCCCAGCCCGTGGGACATGCCCAGGACGAACTCCGCGCCGTGCAGCCCGGGGACGAGCCAGACGACCAGCAGCGCCGCGTACACCACCGAATGGGTGTAGGACCCCCACTTCAGGCGCTCGAAGGTCAGCGGGCCGCGGGGCGGGGCGCCCGCGGTCACAGTCCCGCGGCCAGCAGCGAAGCCATGCGCCGCAGCGGCGCGTCGGCCTCGTCGGGCCAGCGCCCGACGTCGGCCGGCCACCACGCGTGCGCGTCGTGCTCGTCGTCCATCGTGATCTGCGCGCCGTCGGGCAGCCAGGCCAGCCCGACGACCATCACCAGCTGATGGGGCAGGCGGACGAGCGCCTCCACGGTCAGGCGCTCGGGCGCCACGGCCCACTCCTCGCCGAGCTCGCGCGTGAGCGTGTCGGCCGGGCTCTCGCCGACGTCCACCGCGCCGCCGGCGCCCAGCGCCCAGCGCCCGGGCCAGGACGACAGCCAGGATGCGCGCCGGCCGGCGAGCCAGCGCCCGTCGGCCGCTCGCGTCACGGTCAGGGCGGCCATCGAGGACGACGCGTCGCCCTCCACCAGCCGCAGGGCCCACCGCACCGGCTGCAGCTCGATCATCAGGCGGTCGCCCTGGCAGGCGTGGCCGACCAGCCGGCCGGACAGGCCGTCGTGGCTGGGCGAGCCGCGCTCGCGCAGGGCCGCGATCGCGGCGTCGGCGGCCTCGCTGTGGCGGGCCGGCGGCTCGTAGTGCTCGTCGCGCCAGCGCGCCTGGACGTGCTCGGCGGGCCAGGAGCCGCGGGCGAGGATGACGGGCGAGGGGGAGGCCATCGGCCACAGACGATAGTTCCCACCTGCGGGCGGCCTCCGCGCCATATCCTCGCCCGGATGCGCCGGCGCAATCACTGGGGATGGGGCTACGAGGACGAGGCGCTCAACGCCGACGCGGTGCGCGCCGCCGCGCCGGGGATCGCCGAGCACCTCGGCCTGGACCTCGGCGCGATCGACGTCCAGGACCCGGTCGCGCTGGAGGACGTGCGGCTCCCCCCGCCGCGCGTCGAGGCGCCGCCCGCGCTGGAGCGCATCAGCTTCGCGGACGCGCACGCGCGCGCCTCGCACGCGTGGGGCAAGTCCTACTCGGACGTCGTGCGCGGCTTCCGCGGGCGCTTCGACTTCCCGCCCGACGTCGTGGCCCGCCCGCGCGGCGAGCGCGACGTGGAGGCCGTGCTGGCGTGGGCGGGGGACGCGAACGTGGCCGTCGTCCCCTACGGCGGCGGCACCAGCGTGGTGGGCGGCGTGCAGTGCTCCGTCCCGGAGCGCTTCGACGGCGTCGTGTCGCTGGATCTCGGCGCGATGGACCGCGTCCTGCACATCGACGAGACGTCGCGCGCGGCGTGCGTCCAGGCCGGCGCCGGCGGCCCCGGGCTGGAGAAGCAGCTCGGCGCCGTGGGGCTGACCCTGCGCTTCTATCCGCAGTCCTTCGAGCTCTCGACGCTCGGCGGCTGGATCGCCACCCGCGCCGCGGGGCACTTCGCGACCGTCGAGACGCACATCGACGACCTGGTCGAGTCGATCCGGGCGCTGACCCCGTCGGGGGAGTGGGAATCGCGGCGCGCGCCCGCCTCGGGCGCGGGGGTCTCGCCCGACCGCATGCTGCTGGGCTCGGAGGGAAGCCTCGGCGTCATCACCGAGGCCTGGGTGCGCGTGCGCCCGCGCCCGCGCGCGCACGCCACCGCGGCCGTGCGCTTCCTGGACTTCTCCTGGGGCGTGGACGCGCTGCGGGCGGTCGCCCAGTCGGGCCTGCGGCCCTCCAACTGCCGGCTCATCGATGCCGAGGAGGCTAAGATGACCGGCGCCGCCGACGGCACGGCGGCGCTGCTCGTGCTGGGCTTCGAGTCCGCCGAGGAGGAGCTCCTGCCGGTCTCCGATCTGCTGGACCGGGCGCTCGCGCTGTGCCGGGTGGAGGGCGGCGAGTGGGACGAGGGGGCGGTGCGGCGCTCGGGCGTCACCGGGGGAAGCCCGTCGGGCGGCGACGCGATCGGCGCGTGGCGCAGCGCGTTCCTGCGCGCGCCCTATCTGCGCGACACGTTCGTCGCCATGGGCCTGCTGGCCGAGACGCTGGAGACCGCCGTGACCTGGGACCGCTTCGCCGAGCTGCACGCGAGCGTCACCGAGGCCGCGCGCGACGCGGTCGGGGACGGTGGTCGCGTGACGTGTCGCATCTCGCATGTCTATCCCGACGGCCCCGCGCCGTACTTCACGGTCCTGGCACCGGCACGGCGCGGCGAGGAGGTCGCTCAGTGGGCCGAGGTCAAGCGCGCCGCCTCGGACGCGCTGCTGGCCTGCGGCGGCACCATCACCCACCACCACGCGGTCGGGCGCGACCACCGGCCCTGGTACGACCGCCAGCGCCCCGAGCCCTTCGCGGTGGCGCTGACGGCGGCCAAGGCGGCCGTCGATCCCCGCGGGCTGCTGAACCCGGGGGTCCTGCTCGACCCGAAGTGAGCCGCTCGCTACCCTCGGAGACCGTGGTGGAGATCGCGGACATCGGCAAGACGCTGCAGGCCTTTCGCATCGCGGTGAACGCGCACGACCGCGAGAACCCGACGCACACCGCGTTCGGCATCGGGCTGGCCTTCTTCGACCTCGAGCGCCTTGGCTTCGACGAGGGCGAGGAGGTCCTGCCGGGGATCACCATCCACGTCGACGGCGGCGTGAGCGGCAACTTCCGCGTGCTGTGCGACGGCGACCACGAGGAGTCCGAGGAGGCCGAGGAGGCCGACGTGGTCGAGGCCGTCGCCGAGGAGCGCGAGCTGGTGCCGGTCCTGGCGCCGGGCCAGACCGATCAGCCGCCCCGGACCTCCCCCGGCTGACCCGGCCCGCGGCCCCGTCACGGCTCGGAGGCCGCCACCCGCAGGCGGCGGTCGAAGGCGCGCCGGAAGAGCTCGGTCTCCCGCTCGACGGCCCACCGCGCGACGGGCACCTCCTCCTCGGAGTCCAGCTCGAGCGACACGGTGCCGTTCTGCATCGCGACGCGCGCGTCGCGCACGCTCTGGTCGCGGCTGCGCTCGAGGTCCTCGGCCAGGCGCAGGAGCGTGGCCAGGCGGTCCAGGCGCTGGGTGTCGCCCTTGCGCGCCAGCGGCGCCAGCTCGCCGAGCTCGGGCATCCCCTTGCGGTGGTAGCGCGCGGCCTGGGCGATGAGCGCGACCTCGCGCGGATCGAAGCCCGGCAGCCCCGCGTTGAGGATGAGGTAGCGCGAGTGCTTGTGGTGGTCGTCGTAGTCCACCGACATGCCGATGTCGTGCAGCACCGCCGCGCACCACAGCAGCTCGCGCTCGGCCGGGTCGCCGGGGTGCACGCCCGCCGCCGCGAGCTGGTCGAACAGACCCAGGGCGAGCTTGGCCACGTGCTCGGTGTGCGCCGGGTCCACGTGGTACTGCGCGGCCAGGTTCAGGACGCTGGCGCGGCGGACGTCGTCGAACAGCGGCGGGTCGCCGTCGAGGTAGGACTCGAAGAAGACCCCCTCGCGCAGGCCCGCCTCGGTCACCTCGATGGCGTCGAAGCCGCCGATCTCCAGCACGGCCTGCACGACGAGCGCCCCGGCCAGGATGACGTCCGCGCGCCCCTCCTTGATCCCCCGCAGCGACCCGCGCTCGTCGGCAGGCATCCCCGCCAGGCGCTCGATCAGGTCGTCGAGCACGTCGCGCCCGAGCACGAAGCCCTGCACGCCGAGCGACGGCAGCCCGGTCATCGCCTGCGCGGCGGCGGCGAGGTTGCGGACCGTCCCGCCGATCCCCACCAGGCGCCGGCCGGTGCGCGGGAGCCAGTCGGCCTCCTCGAGCGTCTGCGCGACGTGGGCGTGCAGCTCGCGGCGGGCCTTCTTGGAGACCGGGTCCGGGGTGGGCATGAACTGCTCGGTCATCCGCACCGAGCCCAGCGGCCACGAGCCCAGCCGGCCCGAGTGGCGGCCGGTGACCTCGACGAGCTGCATCGAGCCGCCGCCGAGGTCCAGCACGGCGCCGTCGGCCAGCGTCGTCGAGTTGACCGCGGCCAGGTAGCCGTAGCGCGCCTCCTCCTCCTGGCTGAGCACGCGCACCTCCAGGCCGGTCTCCTCGCGCACGCGCTCGAGGAACTCGGCCTGGTTGGCCGCGTCGCGGATGGCGCTGGTGGCCATCGGCTGGATGTCCTCGGGCCCGATCCCGCTCGCGCGGCAGAAGTGGGCGAAGACGTCGATCGCCTGCAGGGCGCGGCGCATCGGCTTGCGGCCCAGCCGGCCGGACGCGCCCAGGCCGGCCCCGATGCGCACCGCTTCGTAGATCTCGTCGGTGCGCTTCCACCAGCCGTCCTCCTCGGAGGCGGTGAAGACGACGAGCCGGAACGAGTTCGACCCGAGATCGATCACCGCGGTGCGCCGCTCGGACACCGGCCCATGGTGGCGCACGGGGTGGTCGGGTGGAAGTGGAGCCGCTCAGCGGCGCGGGCGCGCTGCCGCAGCGGCCCGCTTTCTGCGCAGCCCCGACCACAGCGCCAGCCCGCCCAGCAACAGCGCCACCGGGAGCGCCCATTTCAGACGGTACGCCCACGGCTCGATCACGGCCGTCTGCGGGGTTGCGCGCCCGGAGTTGACGGCTATGGGCGCGTCCGCGTACGCGGACGCAATGTACCGCCGCAAGCGCGGGCCGGTGATCAGCCTCGGCGCGACGTCCTCGGCGCGCAGCCGGGCGTAGGCCCGAACAACGCGCTCAGGCCGCCGCCGGGTCGCGGCCAGCGAGTGGGGCACGACCACGCCGTAGGTCGCATCGACGATCACCTCGCGGCCCGCGCGGTCCTTCACCGCCACGACGGCATGGTGCGGCAGCAGGACGTTGCGCGGAGAGAAGCCTGACGCGCGCAGCTCGCCGAAGGCCACGTTGGCCAATTGGCTGCACGCCCCGTAGCCGCGGCGCAGCGCCCGGTCGGGTGCCACGAACTCGTAGGTGCGGTACGTGCCGCTGACTCGACCGGCGGCGTGCAGCAGCCAGTTGTCGAGCATCGAGACCCGCGACGCCGCGTAGCTCCAGCCCGACGCCATGCGCAGCGCGATGTCGCGGGCCAGCCGTGCGAAGTAGACCCGGTCGCCCTCGCCGTCGCGCTGGAGCAGGCTCTCGCTCAGCGCTGTGCCGGCGTGCCGGGCGGCTGGCGGGCGGTCTGCTCCGGGCGGCGTCCGGTAGCCGACGGGGAGGCCGGCGACGTTGACGGCAAGGAGTCCCACGCCGACGGCCACCGCGCCCGAGGCGCACCACCCGACCAGACGATCGCGATCCATTCAATGAGCGTAGTCCGATGCGAACACGCCCGGGCGGTGAATCGACCGTGTGCTCAGAAAGCGGCGGATCCCGAGTGGCCGGGCCTGATCGGGTAGCTTCCCCCTCGTACCCCGGGGAGCAAGGAAGCGAATCTGATGCCGACGTCAAGTGAGCAGGGACGCCCGGGCGTGTGCGGCGGACGGCTGGCCCGTGCGCTCGCGCTCTCGGCCATCCTCGTTGGCGCGATCGCGCTGGCCTCGCCGGGCAGCGCGCTGGCCGACCACAACGACGACGTCGTGGAGGCGGTCGGGCTGAGCTTCAACGAGTCCGACACGTCGTCCAACGCCAACGCGACGGTGGAGAGCGGCGAGCCGCTCACTCCTCTTGGACCGGGGTTCTGCGAGGACAGCGAGATGGGCGCGACGCTGTGGTACGTGTTCCAGGGCACGGGCCGGCGCATGGGCGTCTCGACGGCCGGGTCGGACTTCGACACGGTGCTCGCCGTCTACACCGATCCGGGGGACGGGGGGTTGCCGGGCGATGATCCGCTGGACTGCAGCGACGACGCGACCGGGGACCTGACCTCCGCCGTCGCGATCGACACGGTGGCGGGGCAGCGCTACCTCGTCCAGGCCGGGGGCTACGACGACTTCGACTCGGGGCCCTCGACGGGCAGCCTCACGATCACGATCGGCAACGACAACGTCCTGGCGGCCATCGCGCTGAGTCCCGGCGAGCCGGGCACCGCGCCTACCTTCGACGCCACCGTGCAGACCGGCGAGCCGCTGACGCCCGAGGGCCCGGGCTTCTGCGACAACAAGGAGATGGGCGCGACGGTCTGGTACGCGGTCACCGGCACCGGCCGGCGCATGGACGTCGTCACGGCGGGCTCGGACTTCGACACGGTGCTGGCCGTCTACGCCGATCCGGGAGACGGAGCCTGGACCGGCGACCCGCTGACCTGCAACGACGACACGGCCGGGGACCTGACCTCCGCGGTGGCGTTCGACTCCGTGGCGGGGCAGCGCTACCTCATCCAGGCCGGCGGCTTCGACCCCGACGGGGACGGGGCGCCCGCGCTGGGCAGCGTCACCGTGACGGCCCGCGACACGGCGGCGGCGCCGCCGCCGCCGCCGGCGGATCGCGACGGCGACGGGGTGCTCGACGGGGCGGACAACTGCCCGGATGCCTCCAACGCCGACCAGGCGGACGGCGATCGGGACGGGGTCGGCAACGCCTGCGACGACTCGGATGCGTCGCGACCCCCCGAGGTGGGCGAGACGGTGATCGCCCGGGTGGTCAGCGGCGAGGTGTTCGTGCGTCCCCCCGGCGGGCGCGCCGGGAAGCCGTCGGGTCACGCGTCACAGGCTCCGCCCGGCTTCGTGCCGGTCCGCGGCGCCGCCGTGATCCCGGTCGGCTCGACCGTGCACGCCACGCGCGGACGCCTGCAGCTGACGTCGGCGGCTACCGCGACCAGCCGCGGTCAGACCCAGCGCACGCAGACGGCCCAGTTCCGCGCCGGGATCTTCCAGATCAAGCAGGCCCGCGCCCGGCGGCCGGTGACCGAGCTGGTGCTGCGCAGCACCAACTTCGCGTCGGTGTGCGGGCGCAGCTCGCGGGCGGCGAAGGGCGGCCCGCCGGCGACCGCCGCACAGCGCCGCTCGCGCGTGGTCTCGCGCCTGTGGGGCGACGGTCGCGGGCGCTTCCGCACCCGCGGTCGTCACAGCGCCGCGACGGTGCGGGGAACGGTCTGGCTCACGCAGGAGCGCTGCGACGGCACGCTGACCCAGGTGACGCGCGGCAGCGTCAGCGTGCGCGACCTGCGCGCGCGCCGCACGGTCACCGTGCGCGCCGGAGGCCGCTATCTCGCCCGCGCCCGACGCGCGACCGTCCGCCGCCGCTGACCGCCCAGCCCGCGCGCTACGCGGGGAGGTGGGCCGACTTATCCATGACATGGGCGGATAACTCGGCCCACCGCGGTGTGCGGGGCGAATGGCGGGGGGGTGGGCCGACTTGTCCGTGGCATGGGCGGATAACTCGGCCCACCGCGGTGTGCGGGGCGAATGGCCGGGGGGTGGGCCGACTTGTCCATGGCATGGGCGAATAACTCGGCCCACCGCGGTGTGCGGGGGCGAATGGCGGGGGGGTGGGCCGACTTGTCCATGGCATGGGCGGATAACTCGGCCCACGGCGGTCCGAGGGGGGCGAATCGCTGGGGTGGGCCGCCTTGTCCTTGATATGGATGGACAGGTCGGCCCACCCGCGCCGCCCGATCGCGTGATCGCCGAACTGGCCGGCGCGCAGCACGGCGTGGTCGGCCATGAGCAGATCATCGATGCCGGCCTCGGCCGCGGAGCCCTCGAGCACCGCGTGCGGACGGGCCGCCTGCATCGGCTGCACCGCGGCGTCTACGCCGTCGGCCATCTCCTCCTCACCCGCGAAGGCCGTTGGACCGCCGCGGTGCTCGCGTGCGGCCCGGAGGCATGGCTGAGCCATGCGAGCGGCACCGCGCTATGGGGCGTCAGCGCGCATCGGCCCGGCCCGGTCGACGTGACGGTCCCGAACCGCTCGGGACGTCGGCCCGGACCGGCGATCACGATTCACCGGCCTCGGACCCTCCTGCCCGAGGAGGTCACCCGCCACCGCGGCATACCGGTCACGACCGTCGCGCGCACGCTCCTCGATCTGGGCGGCGTTCGCCCCGCGGCCGACGTCCAGCGCGCGGTCGAGCAGGCAGAGCGGATGAAGCTCCTGGAGCTGGCCTCGCTGCGGGCCGTCCTCCTGGCCCACCCCGGTCACCACGGCCACGGCGTGCTGAGCGACGTCCTCGGGCGCGACTGGATCGTGTCCGAGCCGACACGCAACGACCTGGAGCAGAGCTTCCTGCGCCTGTGCGATCGACACGGCCTCCCGCGTCCCCTCGTCAACACCCACGTCGGGCCCTACGAGGTCGACTTCCTGTGGCCCGACGCGCGCCTGATCGCAGAGACCGACGGACGCGAGACGCACGGGACCCGCGCCGCCTTCGAGCGTGACCGCGCCCGCGACGCGCAGCTCATGGTCGCCGGCTACCGCGTCGTGCGGTTCACCTATCGCCAGGTCACCGACGACCCCGAGGCCGTGGCGACGGTCCTGCGCTCCCTGCTGCTGCTGCCTACATCCGCCGCTCGATGATCTCGACCCGGTAGCCGTCCGGGTCGCGCACGAAGCAGATCCGCGACCCGCCGGAGCGCACGGTGTACGGCGGCTTCTCGGGCTCGATGCCCTGCTCGGCGAGGCGCTCGAGCGTCGCGTCGAGGCCGTCGGCGGTGATCGCGATGTGGTTGTAGCCGGTGCCCAGCTCGTAGGCGTCCACGCCCGGGTTCTTGGTCAGCTCGAGGCGGTCGCCGTCGCCGGGCAAGCCCATGAAGACGTTCGTCGCGCCGTCGGGAAGGTCCATCCGGCGGCGCTCCTCGAAGCCCAGCGCCTCGTAGAAGGCCACCGATCGGTCGATGTCGCCGATGCGGTAGCAGGTGTGGATGAGCTCGGGACCGGCCATGGGGCAGACAGTACCCTCAGGCACATGCTCATCGAACGTGCCATGTCCGACGGATTCCTGACCAACACGTACCTGGTCGCCGCCGCGCCGGGCGGGCCGGGGTTCCTGGTGGACGCCGGCGGCCCGATGGAGCCGCTGTTCGCCGCCGCCGAGCGCGACGACATCGACGTCACGCACCTCCTGCTCACCCACCACCATCACGACCACGTCTGCGCGCTGGACGAGGTCAAGCGCCGCTACCCGGACATCGCGATCCTCGCGCACCCCGACGAGCCGGTCGAGGCCGAGCCGTTCGCGCCGCTGGACATCGGCGGCCTGCACGTGGACGCCGTCCACACGCCGGGCCACACCGCGGGGATGCTCAACTTCGTCGTCGACGGCCACGTGTTCACCGGCGACACGCTGTTCAGGCACTCGGTCGGGGGCGTCCGTGCCCCCGGCGCCACGTCCTACGAGGACCTCAAGTCCTCGATCATGGACCGGCTCATGGCGCTGGACCACGCCACCGAGGTCCACCCGGGCCACACCGACCCGACGACGATCGGCGAGGAGTGGGAGAACAACGCGTTCATCCGCATCTGGCGCGGCCTGGACCCCGAGGGCGACGAGAAGTGCAAGGCCCTGAGCTGGCCGGCGACCCTCGTGCTGTTCGGCGACGACTACGACGGCGGCCACAAGGCCTGGGTGCGCTGGCCGGACGGCAGCGACGACATCGTGCCCGGCTCGCAGATCCGGCGCAAGGGCTAGGGCGCCGGTGGCCAAGGACGCCATCCCCACCTCGCGTCTGCAGCGCTCCGGAAAGGTGGGGCGGCTGGCCGCGACCCAGGCGGCCAAGCAGATGGGCACACGGGCCGCGAACGTCGGCCGCTCGGAGGAGGGCAAGCAGCGCGCGCTGTCCAAGCGCCAGCTGGAGACCGCCGAGCAGATCGTGGCCGCGCTGGGGACGATGAAGGGCGCGGCCATGAAGCTCGGCCAGGTCATGTCGTTCCTGGACGTCGGCCTGGTCCCCGAGGAGTACCGCGAGGAGTTCCAGGCCAAGCTGGCCGAGCTGCGCGACGCCGCGCCGAAGGTGTCCTTCAAGGACATGCGCAAGGTGATCGAGAACGAGTACGGCCGGCGTGTCGACGAGGTCTTCGAGACCTTCGACCCGGTGCCGATCGCCGCCGCGTCGATCGGGCAGGTCTACAAGGCCAAGCTGCGCGACGGCCGCGACGTCGCGGTGAAGGTCCAGTACCCCGGCGTCGCCCAGGCGGTCCGGGCGGACATGCAGAACCTGGGGATGATCCTGTGGCTCATGAAGAGCGTGGCCCCGGGCCTGGATCCCCAGGCGATGGGCGAGGAGATCCGCAGCCGGATCGACGAGGAGCTCGACTACGAGCTCGAGGCCCAGAACCAGCGCACGCTGGCCCGCATCTTCCGCGGCCACCCGTTCATCTTCGTGCCCGAGGTCGTCACCGCCCTGTCGCACGAGAAGGTGATCGTCAGCGAGTTCGTCTCCGGCCGCGGGTTCGAGGAGCTCAAGCAGCTTCCGCAGGCCGAGCGCGACCGCATCGCCGAGATCATCTTCCGCTTCTACTTCGGGTGCATGTACCGCCACCACCAGTTCTCCGGCGACCCGCACCCGGGCAACTCGCTGCTGCTCGACGACGGGCGCATGGCGTTCCTGGACTTCGGCCTGTTCAAGCGCATCCCGGCGGCGGTGGCCGACTTCGAGCTGGAGTCCTGCCGGCTGGGCATCCTCGGCGACGGCGAGGCGATGATCGCCCACCTGCACCGCGGCGGGTTCATCGGCAAGCCGGAGTACTACACCGCGGAGGGCATCCTCGAGCAGTTCCACGACCTGACGTGGTGGTACACCGAGGACCAGGAGGTCGCGCTCACCCCGGAGATCGCCACCGAGCTGATGATCGAGATGGGCGACCCGCGCTCGACGCACTTCGCCAAGATGCGCCACGAGACGCTGCCCCCCGACCATCTCTTCGGGCGCCGCCTGGAGGTGCTCACGCTGGCGGTGATGTCCCAGCTGCGCGCGCGCGGCAACTGGCACCGGATCGCGCGGGAGTGGATCTACGGCGACGAGCCGGTCACCGACCTCGGCCGCGAGGAGGCCGAGTTCTACACCGCGCACCCGCCGGTCGCCGTCGCCCGCGCCTGAGCGCGGACGCGCTCAGAGCTGCTGGACCTGAAACAGCGAGGTCGTGCCGGGCCGGCCGCTGGGCAGTCCGGCGGTGACCCCCACCCGCTGGCCGGGCTTGAGCCAGCCGAGCTCGACCACGCGGCGGCACGCGTCGGCGATCAGCTCCTCGGTCACCTCGTGGCGGGCCATCGAGGCGGCCTGCACGCCCCACATCAGCCCGCAGCGGCGCACGGTCTCCCGGCCCGGGGACAGCGCGAAGATCGGGGCCTGCGGGCGATGGGCGGAGACCAGCCGCGCCGAGCGGCCCGACAGGGTGGGGATCACCAGCGCGTCGAGCTCGAGCTCGCGGGCGGCCAGGCACGCCCCGTAGGAGACCGTGTAGGAGGGATCGCGCGTGTCGCGGTGCACGCGCTCCTCGTTCCAGCGCGCGTAGGGCGCCGACCGCTCGGTCTCGGTCGCGATCGCGGCCATCATCGCCACGGCCTCGACCGGGTGCGCCCCGATCGCGGTCTCCTGGGAGAGCATCACCGCGTCGGTGCCGTCGAGGATGGCGTTGGCCACGTCGGCCACCTCGGCGCGCGTCGGGCGCGTGGAGACCACCATCGAGTCGAGCATCTGCGTCGCGGTGATCGAGGGGCGCGCCAGCTGGCCGGCCAGCGCGAGCAGGCGCTTCTGGACCAGCGGGACCTTCTCGATCGGCATCTCGATGCCGAGGTCGCCGCGGGCGACCATGATGCAGTCGGCCACGCGCGCGATCTCGCCGGCGCGCTCCACCGCCTGGGGCTTCTCGAACTTGACGATGAGCGGCAGGCGGGTGTGCTCGCGCACCGCGGTGACGTCCTCCGGGCTGCGCACGAAGGACAGGGCCACCAGGTCGACGCCGATGCGCTCGCCGGCGCGCAGGTACTCGAGGTCCTCCTTGGGCACCGAGGGCAGCTGATCGGACGCCGACGGGATGTTGAGCCCCTGACGCGAGGCGACCGCGCCGCCCACCTCCACCTCCGCGTCGATCTCGCAGTCGGACTCGCGCACGGCGCGCACGCGCAGGCGCACCGACCCGTCGGCGAGGTACATGACCTCCTTCGGCTTCAGCGCGCTGGGCAGGGCGGGATGCGCGACGGTCATCCGCTCCGCGGTGCCGGTCCCGTCGTCGCCGCACACGAACGTCACGCGGTCGCCGGGCGCGAGCTCGACGAGGTCGCCGGCCAGCGTCCCGATGCGCAGCTTGGGGCCCGGGAGGTCCTGGAGGATGGCGACCGGACGTCCGACGCGGCCCGCCATGTCGCGCACGCGCTTGGCGGTCTCGGCGTGCTCCCTGACGGTGCCGTGCGAGAAGTTCAGGCGCGCGACGTCCATTCCCGCCTCGATCATGCGCCGCAACGTGTCGGGATCGCGCGAGGCGGGACCGATCGTGGCGACGATCTTCGTCTTGCGCGTCACCGCCCCCACGGTACCCGGCCGACCCCCGCGGGCCGGGGCGGGTCCCGTCCCTATCGGCGCTCGCGGACCAGCTCGAGGCGATAGCTCGAGGTCACGCCCCCGCGGGTGTCCGGGGCCACGTCGACCGCCACGTAGAAGATCCGGGCCGTCGAGCGGCGGTTGCTCACGCGCGCGACGTCGGTGCGCCGCTCGCCGCGCCGCGAGCGGGCGAGGATGCGGTTGGTCTCCGACAGCGTGCGTGCGCGGCGGTCGTAGACGGCCAGGTCCGGGTCGCCCGAGTTCGGTCGCAGCAGGACCTTGAAGCGCGAGCGCCGGGGCACGCGGATGCGGTACACGTCGACCGGGTCCTCCACCAGGTCCACGCTCGCGCTGACGCGCCGGCTGCCGGTGCCGCGCCAGACGAAGGGGTCCGCGCGCCCGAACGCCACGCCGTTGACGAACGTGATGCCGTCGTTGGGCTCCAGCGGATCGGGACGCGGCGACTGCGCGCCGAGGGCGGCGCCCAGGTCGACGAGCCCGTAGCCGGTCCCCCGGTCGTAGCCGGCGGGCGGCAGGTCGCGCGCGCTGCGGCGCAGGATGTCGGCCAGCTGGCCGTTGGCCAGGTCGGGGCGCGCCGCCGACAGCCACGCGGCCGCGCCGGCGACCATCGGCGCGGAGAAGCTGGTGCCGGCTCCGACGCTGACGCCGTCGGGTGTCCCGTCGGTGTCCAGGGCGACCGGCGTCGCGACCGGGATGCCGACGCCGGGGGCCGCGATGTCGATCGCCGCGTTCTCGCTGCTGAACGCCGTGGCCTGGAACGTGGGGTCGATGGCCGCGACCGAGAGGACGTGCGGGTACGCCGCGGGGAAGATCACCGGGTTTCCGGCCTGGAACTCGTTGCCCGCCGCGGCCACCACCAGGCTGCCCGAGGCGTACGCGCCCTGCACGGCGCGAAACAGCGTGAAGCAGTCCTGCGGGCTCCCGAAGCTGAGGTTGATCACGGTCGCGTCCGCCAGCGCAGCGGCGATCACGCCGTCGGACACCTGGCTGCAGCGCAGCTCCTGTCCGAGCCCGTAGCTGAGCACCGGAGCGCCGGGGAAGATGCCGAACACGCCGCTGCCGTTCAGCGCGCCCGCGGCCACCGAGGCGACCTCGGTGCCGTGCGCGCCGACGACGGGGGCCCCGGGGTTCAGCGCGCGGGTGTTGGCGGCGAGGTCGGGATGGGTGAGGTCGATCACGTCGTCGACCACGGCGATGCTCGTGCGCCCGAACGGCGGCGGCGTGAGGTCGGGGCGCACCACGACCGGGCGCGGGCCGGCGGTGGGGGTCGTGTCCAGCGCGCTGCGGCGCCGGAACGCGGCGTCGGGCTCGGCGTAGCGCAGCAGGCCCGCGGCGCGCAGGCGGCCGGCGAGGGCGCGGGCCCGCTCCCGGGGCACGCGGAAGGTGCCGGGCTGGCGCAGCGCGCGCGCGCCCGACCGGCGGGCCACCCGCAGGGCCGCCTCGCCCGGTCGCGCGCCGATCAGCCAGGTTGCCGGCTGGGACGCCGACGCCGCGCCGGCCTCCGCGGGGAGCACCATCGGGGCCTCGCCGTAGGCGGCGGCGCCGGCGGGACAGGCCAGCGCGGTCACGGCGAGGGCCAGCGTCGTCAGTCCGGTCCGGCGGCGTCGTCCGTGCATGGGGTCTCCGTGGGGCGGCGGGGTGGGGAGCGCGACCTTACCGGCGAACGCAGTCCTGTCGCTTCGCTGAAGGGTTGTGGTGGTCAGGGCCACCACACGGCTTCAGCGAAGGAGCTCGCGCTCCGCCTCGGGCGGCCTACGCGGCCCCCGGCGGGAGCGCGAAGCGCCCGTCGCGCTGGACGAGCTCGCCGTCGGCCCACAGCGCGCCGCCGCGGCGCAGATCGCAGATGAGGTCCCAATGCAGCGCCGAGACGTTCTTGCCGCCGGTCTCGGGATAGGAGCGGCCGAGCGCGATGTGCACGGTGCCGCCGATCTTCTCGTCGAACAGGATCGCGCCGACCGGGCGGTCGATGCCGAAGTTCGTGCCGATGCCCACCTCGCCCAGGCGCCGGGCGCCCTCGTCGGTGTCCAGCGCGTGCTGCAGGTACGCGTCGCCCCGCTGCGCGCGCGCCGCCACCACGACGCCGTCGCGCAGCTCCATCTCCACGCCGGCGACCTCGACGCCCGCCGGCGAGGACGGCAGGTCGAAGCGGATGCGCCCGTTCGCGCTGGTCTCCAGCGGCCCGGTGAAGACCTCGCCGCTGGGCATGTTGCGCTTGCCGTCGGAGTTCACCCACGTCCGTCCCTTGACGCCGAGCGTCAGGTCCGTGCCCTCGGCCTCGATGCGCAGCTCCCGCGCGCCCTCCAGCCGGCCGATCAGCGTCGCCTGGAACTCCCGCAGCTGGCCCCAGGAGACCACCGGGTCGGGCTGGTCGAGGAACAGCGCGCGGGTCACGAAGGACTGAAACGCGTCCAGGCTCATCCCGGCCTGCTGCGCGCTGGCGTGCGTCGGCCACAGGGTCGAGCACCAGCGCCGGCGCAGCATCAGCTCGCGCAGCGGCTTGCGGGCCAGGTTGGCGCGGGCCAGCCGCTCCGGGTCGAAGCCGGCCAGCGCGCGGGTGTTCTCCGGCGCCTGGATCCCGAGGTGCGCGTGGGCCTTGCGCGCCTCGGCGAACGCGACGTCGGGATAGGAATCGAGGTGGACGTCGCGGGCATGGCGGTGAAACGCCGCGGTGGAGCCGGGCAGCTCCACGCGCAGCAGCGGCCACGCGTCGCTGCCCAGGATCGCCCGCTGGCACTCGAGCAGCAGCGGCTCGGCCAGGCTGGTCGAGCGCACCAGGATCTCCTGGCCGGGCTCGACCTCGAGGCAGTATCCGGTGAGCAGGTCGGCGAAGCGCGCGGCGTCCAGGCTCACGCCCGCCAGCCCTCGTCCAGCGCGGCGATCGCGTCGGCGGGGTCCGCGCCGAGCTCCTCGGCCAGCGCGGCGACGAGGCGCGCCTGCGGCTCGCGCTGCGCGCCGACCCCCATCACGCCCACGCGCCACAGGCGCCCGGCCCACGGCCCCAGGCCCCCGGCGATCTCGATGCCGTGCACGCTGAGCAGCGCGCCGCGGACCGCGGCCTCGTCCACGCCGGCGGGCGGCACGACGGCCAGCAGCGGGTGCAGCTGCTCCCCCTCGATGGCCAGGCGCCGGCAGCCCAGCTGGACCAGCGCGCCGTGCAGCGCCCCGTGCGCGCGGCGGTGGCGCTCCCAGCGGCTGTCCAGCCACTCGTCGGCGACGGCGATGCGCAGCGCCTCGCGCAGCCCGTAGATGAGGTTGATCGGCGCGGTGTGGTGGTAGGCGCGTGTGCCCTCGCCGCGCCAGTAGCCGAGCACGAGCGAGAGGTCGAAGTACCACGAGCGCCCCGGCCGCTCGCGGCGCTCGAGCTTGGCCAGCGCCCGCTCGCCGGCGGTGAAGGGAGCCAGTCCCGGTGGGCAGTTCAGGCACTTCTGCGTCCCCGCGAACGCCGCGTCGACGCCCGCCTCGTCCAGGCGCAGGGGATGGCCGGCCAGGGAGGTCACGCAGTCGATCATCAACAGCGCGTCGTGCTCGCGGCAGGCGTCGGCGAGCCCGTCCAGCGGCTGCGCGACGCCGGTCGAGGTCTCGCCGTGGACCACGACCATCGCGTCCAGTCCCTCGCGCGCGGCGTCCAGCAGCCGCTCGGTCGGGATCGCGCGGCCCCACTCGGCCTCCACGCGCACGACCTCGGCGCCCGCGCGCCCGAGCTCGTCGGCCATCCGCTCGCCGAACAGCCCGTGCACCCCGCACACGACCCGGTCGCCGGGGTCGACGAAGTTGACCACCAGCGCCTCCATCCCGGCACTGCCCGTCCCCGACACGGGGAACGTCGCGGCGTTCTCGGTGGCGAACGCCTGGCGCAGCAGGTCGGCGGTCTCCTCCATGATCGCCACGAAGGCCGGGTCCAAGTGGCCGATCGTCGGCTGGGCCAGCGCGTCGAGCACGCGCTGCGGAACGGAGCTGGGGCCCGAGCCCAGGAGCAGGCGCTCGGGGAGGGCGGTCACGGCGCCTCCACGTCGGGGAAGTGCTCGACCAGGTGGGTGCGCAGGACGTCGCGGATCCACCGGCGCTCGTCGGACGTGGCGATGCGGTAGCGCTGCAGCAGCTCCTTCTGGCCCTCCGTGGGGACGTCGTGGACGACCCAGCGCTCCACCAGGCGCTCGAAGAGGAACTCGACCGCGCGCTGCCAGGAGTCGTCGGTGGTGCGGCGCTGGTCGTGCAGCGTCGAGGCGTACTTGCGGCGCGTCAGCGGCGACATCGAGCCGCGCAGGACGAGCACGTTGTCCTCGGAGTCGCGGTACTCCGTCGCCGGCGCCGCGAGGCGCCCGCGCTCGCGGTTGCGCTTGCCCATCAGCGCGCGAGTCTATCCCCGCCCCGGCGGCGGTTTACCGTCGACGGATGCCCTCTGCCGAACGCAGGCGCGAGCTGGGGCGCGGGGAGCGCGTCCTGCCCGGCGTCTGGCGCCTGCGCCTGCCGCTGCCCTGGCCCGGCGTCCCGCATTGCAACGCCTGGGCGGTGGCGGCGGGCGACGGGATCGTGCTCTTCGACACCGGCATGCACGAGCCCGGGTCGCTGGCCGAGCTCGAGCGGGCGATGGGGCAGGTCGGGCTCGCCGTCGACGACGTGCGCCTGGTCGTGTGCACCCACGCCCACGCCGACCACTACGGCCAGGCCGGCACGATCGTGGACGCCACCGGCTGCGAGCTGTGGATGCACCCCGACCACGCCCACGCGACGGCCGAGACCGACGACCCGGACCATGCGCTGGCCCGGCGGGTGGAGATCGCGCGCCAGAGCGGCGTCCCGCCCGCGACGCTGCGCGGCTACGCGGAGAACCGCAAGGCCCGCGGCCCGGGGATCTCCCGCCACGTCGAGCCCGCGCGCGACCTGGTGGACGGCGTCGAGGTCGCCACCGACCTCGGGACCTGGACGACCCACGAGACGCCGGGGCACGCGCCCTCGCACGTGTGCCTGTTCGAGCCCACGCGGCGCCTGCTGATCTCCGGCGACCATCTCCTCGGTCGCGTGTCGCTGTACTACGACTACGGCTGGTCGGAGGACCCCGTGGGGGAGTTCCTCTCCTCGCTGGACGTCGTGGCCCGGCTCGACGCGCGGCTGTGCCTGGCCGGTCACGCCCGGACGTTCACCGACGTCGAGGCCCACATCGCCGCCAACCGCGCGCTTGTGCAGCGGCGGCTGGCGGCCGTCGAGGGCGCGCTGCGCGAGCGCGGCCCGATCACGGTCTACGACCTCGTCGCGCTGGTGTACGCAGAGCCGGTGACGGCGGCCAACGCGGGCTGGTGGCTCTCGGAGACGCTGTGCTACCTGCGCCATCTCGAGGTGACCGGGCGAGCCCGGCGCGAGGGATCCGATCCCGAGTGCTGGAGCGCCTGAGCCTCACTCCGTGCCGAGCAGCAGGCGCAGGATCGCCTCGGCGCCGCCGGTCCTGAGCGCCAGCAGCAGCACCGAGGACTCGATCCCGCTGAGCGCCCCCTCCGAGTGCGCGCGCTCCACCCCCGCCCGGAGCGCGTCGGAGAGCTCCTCGTCGGTGGCGCCGGCGGGCCGCTTGCTGGTCAGCACCCCGAGCAGCATCTCCTCGCGGCCGACGTGCAGCTCGCACGCGGCCCCGTCCAGCGCGGCGAGCACCGCGCGCTGGGTGCCGCCCAGCCGCTCGACGGCCGGCCGCTCGCGCGGGAAGCAGGGATCGCTGACCGGGCTGGAGCCGTAGGAGGTCCCGCCCAGGATCGCGTAGGCGGCGACCAGGGCCGCCGCGAGCGCCGCCGCCCCGGTGAGCGCCACCGGCAGCGGCCGCCCCGGCGCCAATCGGGTCCCGTTCGCCGACGCGTCCGGTGCGGCCGCGGTCGCGTCGGCGCGCGCCTGCGCCCGCAGGCGGCGGTCTCGCCGGCGGCCCGCCAGCGCCAGCGGCAGCAGGGCGAGCAGCGCGAGCAGCGCGGCGAGCCGGAACGAGCGGTCGAAGGCGTCGGTCGCCGCGCGGTCCAGCTCGGAGTCGAGGTCGTCGCGCAGGCGGGCGAGCGCGGGGCGGTCGCGCGCGGGCACGTCGACGCCGGCGAAGGCCGGGTCCAGGTCGGGCAGCTCGCCGTCGGCCGCGTCGATCCGGTCGTCGATGCGCCGGGCGAGCTCGATCTTCGGACCGAGGGGCAGCGGGGCGTCCAGCAGGCGTGCGAGGCCGGCGCGCTCCGCCGGAGGGCGCGCGCGGTCGAGGTCGGCCGTGAAGATCGGCGTGAGCAGCGTCAGCCCGATGACGATCCCGGCGTGGCGCGCCGTGATCGTCCAGGCGGCCGGACGCGCCAGCGCGCCGCCGGGCGCGTCGGGATCCTCCTCTGCCGACCCCATGAGCGAGCTGCGCGTCAGCGCCGGCAGCGCGATCCCGAGGCCCGCCCCGATGGCCAGCTGCGGCACGATGCTCCAGGCGGGGCCCGCGCCCGGCAGCAGGCCCAGGGCACCGAGTCCGCCCGCCACCAGCAGCGTGCCCGCGCCGGCCACCGTGAGCCCGTGGCGGCCACGCAGCGCCCGGCCCGCTGCCAGCGCCGCGAGCGGCATGACCGTCACGGCCGCCGCCGCCTCGGCGGGCGAGTGGCGCCAGCCCTCGATGAGCAGGAGCACGAGCAGGAACAGCGCCGCCGACAGCGCGGCGGAGACGATCGTCAGCGCCGCCAGGGGCGCGAAGGGCGGCCACACGGTGACCGAACGCGGGCGCCACGCGGGAGCGGGGCCGCGCGCGCCCGCCAGGGCCAGCAGCGCCACCGGCGCCTGGAGGGCGAACATCGCCTCCCAGGAGAACGCCTCGGTGAGCAGGCCTCCGGCCGCGGGCCCGACGGCTGCGCCGAGGATCCCGGCGGCGGCCCAGCGCCCGACAGCGCGCTCGCGTCCGGTCCGCGCGACCAGCAGCTCGAGCGCCGCGGCGACGGCCACCGCGCCGGCGACGCCCTGGCCGACGCGAGCGACGATCAGGACGTCCAGCGACGGGGCCGCCGCGCAGGCGACGGACGCCAGCACGAAGAGGCCGAGCGCGGACGCGTAGGCGCGCCGAGGCTGGCGCCGGGCGACCAGCGCGCCCGGCACGGCGGCCAGCGCCAGCGCCAGGTTGAAGGACACGAGCACCCAGGCCACCGCCGCGACGCTCGAGTCGAACGTGCGCAGGATCTCGGGCAGCGCCAGCGTGACGACCGACGAGTCGGCCAGCACGAGGCCGACGGCGAGGGCGGGCAGGACGGCGGAGCCCGCGGTCCGGGCGGGGGCGTCCACCCGGCTACTCCGGCTCGATGTCCAGGCCCTCGGCGAGCCGAGGCTGTCCCTCGAACTCCCAGCGCACGTCGACCGAGTCGTTCTGGCGGTAGGTGCCCACCCCGAAGGCGCCCCCGAACCAGCGCCAGAAGCCCAGCTTGCCCTCCTTGCGCAGCTCCCGCTCGAAGACGAGCGCGCGGTCGAGCACGTCGTAGTCCGTGCCGGGGTGCTGGTGCACGCCGTTGACGTACACCTCGAACGGCGCACGCACCTCGGGCGGGAGCTTCACGGTCGATTGCGCCACGGAATGTTCATTATCGGCGCGCCGCGCGGTGTTAGTGTCGCTCGGCAGGTCAGAAATGTGGAAGGACGACGCGATGTGGGCCCGGAAGGCCGAGCGCGGCCGAGAGGTGGGAAGGCGGGCGACGCGGAGCACCGCGGGGCTGGCCGTCGTCCTGGCCTTGGGCCTGTGCGCCGCGGCGCCGGCCGGGGCGCAGCTCCCGCTCCTGGGCCCAGCCATCCCGGTGTCCACGGTCGGTGCTGCCGCCACAAAGGTGGCGGCAACCTCGGACCCGCGGGCGGCGTCCGGCCCCGGCGGCACGTCCCTGGTCGTGTGGGCGGGCGAAGGATCCGTCACCGGCAAGAACGAGATCTTCGGGCAGGTCCTGGATGACGACGGGACGCCGATCAACGACGACTTCCAGATCTCGACGGTCGGCGGCGACGCCACGCGGGACGCGGCGCGGCCCAGCGTGGCCTTCAACCGCGTGACCGGCACATACCTCGTCGTGTGGCACGACGACCGCGGCGCCGACGAGGACACCGAGATCGTGCGCCAGCTGGTGAACGCGAACGGCACCCTGGCGGCAGGGAACGTGCAGCTCACGGACACGGCAGGACCGGCGGGCGCCGGCGTGCGCAGCGCGCAGAACGCCGACGTGGCCTACAACGACACGAACGGCTTCCTCCTGGTGTGGGAGGCAGACGCGCTCATCGCTGACGATCAGTTCGACGTCTTCGGGATGACGCTGAACGATGTCGGGGCCTCGACCGCCGCCCCGGCCCGGCTCTCGGTCACGAGCACGGCGATCGACACTCAGCGCGACGGCATCGATCCGGCGGTGGCGTACGGCAGCGGCGAGTACCTCGTCGTGTGGAGCAGCGATGGGGTCCTCCCCGACACGGAGGAGATCTTCGGGCAGCTGGTGGACCCCACCGGGGCCGAGATAGGCAGCGACTTCCGGATCTCGAGGACGGGGGAGGACGTCGCAACTGACCCCCGCGACGCAGGAGGGCCGAGCGTGGCCTACAACCCCACCGACAACGAGTTCCTTGTCGCGTGGCACGCCGATCCGCTGGCGACCATCGACGAGCTGGAGATCTTCGGGCAGCGGGTGAGCGCCACGGGCGCGGAGGTCGGGACCGACGACTTCCGGATCTCCACGGCGGGCCCCGCCGATGACGCCGACCGCGACGCGTTCGATCCGATCGTGGCCTATGGCGGGCAGCGCAACGAGTATCTGGTGGCATGGCACGACGACCGGGTGGCCGACCAGAAGAGCGAGATCTTCGGGCGCCGGGTGAGCGCGGCCGGCGCCGGGGTTCTCGCCGACTTCCGGATCTCGAGGACCGGCCTGGACACGGACCTCCGCAGCTCGGCCAGGGCCGGCGTCTCCTACAACGCCCAGGACGACGAGTTCGTGACCGCGTGGCAGGCCGATAGGCCGACCGCAGGTGAGCGCGAGAT
This sequence comes from uncultured Solirubrobacterales bacterium, assembly GCA_963825515.1. Lineage (GTDB taxonomy): Bacteria > Actinomycetota > Thermoleophilia > Solirubrobacterales > Solirubrobacteraceae > CADCVQ01. The sequence continues at coordinate 107,607 of CAWGTI010000004.1, forward strand.
CCTGGCGCAGCGCCTCGATGGGCCGGGACAGACCGCCGTGAGCATCGATCCCGTGCCCGAGTCCGGGTCGCAGACCACGATTTCTCAGGGTTCCGCGGACGCGGACCCAGGGGCGTTGGTGCCCCCGGCGGTCGTCCCCGACCCGATCGCCCAGATCGCGCCCCAGTCGTCCGTACCGGCGCCGCGGATCGACGACGACCCGGTTCGCGCGACGGCCGACGGGCGCGTTCCCATCGAGCTGAGCTGCCCGGCGGGCGGTCCGACCTGTCGGGGTGAGGTCGTGCTGCAGACGGTCCAGGCGTTCTCGGCTCGTCTGCTGGCGACGGCCAGCCAGCGCGGGCGCCCGCGCACGCGCCGGGTCGTCCTGGGGCGCACGTCCTACACGATTCCGGCGGGCCGGCGCATGACCGCCAGCGTGCGCCTGTCGCGGAGCAACCGCACGCTGCTGCGGCGGCTGGGCAGCGTGCGCACGCGGGTGACCGGCGCGTCCGCGCGGCGGCGGGCGGGCGACGACGCGGACGATCACCGTCCGGGCCCCGCGGCGCGCTCGCGGGCGGCGCTGAACCGGTGTGGCGACCGCGGCCCCGCGCGGTGTAAGGTCGGCGGGAGAGGTAGGACGCCAAGAGGGACGACAGATGCGGGTCACGGAAGGCGACGGCGGCAGAGCTCCGAGCGGACGCGCAAAGCGCGCGCTCGCGATGCTGGCGTGCGTCCTGACGGCGGGACTGTGCGCCGCCGCGCCGGCGTCGGCGACACTTGCGCTGCAGGGGCCGGCACTCCGGGTCTCGACGGTGGGCGCCGACAACGACGCACGGCGCACGGCGTCCGATCCCCAGGTGGCCTACAACAGCGCCGCCGGCGAGTACCTCGTGGTGTGGGCCGCCAACGGCATCAACGAGGTCGGCAGGATGAGCAAGGTCGAGATCTACGCCCAGCGGCTGAGCGCGTCGGGCGCCGAGCTGGGCGCCGACTTCCGCATCTCCACCACGCCCACGGAGGCCGACGAGCGGACCGGTGCGGCGCGGCCCAGCGTGGCGTACAACGGCCAGGCGAACGAGTACTTCGTCGTGTGGCACGCCGACGCGGTGGGGGCCGACGACAAGTTCGAGGTCTTCGGGCAGCGGGTGAGCGCCGCCGGGGCGGAGATCGGGACCGACCTGCAGCTCTCGACCACCGGTGCGCCCACCGAGGCCGCCCGCGACGCGACCGACGCGAGCGTGGCGGTCGACCAGGCGGGCAACTACCTCGTCGTGTGGGCGGCCGACGGGCTGGCCACCGTGGACCAGGACGAGATCTTCGGCCAGCGGGTCAGCCCTACGGGGACGGAGCTGGGCGTCGACTTCCGGATCTCCCGGACGGGCACGGCCGACAGCGTCGACCGCGACGCGGCTCGTCCCCGGGTCGCGTACGGCAGCGTCGCCAACGAGTTCCTGGTCGTGTGGCAGGCCGACGCCCTGCCGGTCGACGACAAGTTCGAGATCCGCGGTCAGCTGATCACCGCCACCGGGCTCGACGACGGCCCGAACTTCCGCATCTCCAGCACGGGCTTCGACAGCGACGCCGCCCGCGACGCGACCGACGCGAGCGTGGCGTTCAACACCAACACCAACCAGTTCCTGGTCGCGTGGGAGGCGGACGGGCTGGCGATCGACGACGAGGTCGAGATCTTCGGGCAGCGCATCAGCGTCGGCGGGGCGGAGGAGGGCGTGGACTTCCGGATCTCCAGCGCCGGCGCCGACGGGGACGCCGCCCGCGACGCCGAGAACCCGAGCGTCGCCTTCAGCGGCCCGTCCGGCGAGTACCTCGTGGCCTGGGAGGCCGACGGGCTGGCCACCGACGACGAGTTCGAGATCTTCGGGCAGCGGGTGGGCGCCACGGGGGCCGAGGTCGGCGCCGACTTCCGGGTCTCGGCCACGGGCGCGGACGGCGACGCGGCGCGTGATGCGTCGGCTGCCGCCGTCACGTCCAGCGGCCCGGCGGGCGAGTACCTCGCCGTGTGGCGGGCCGACGGGCTGGCGACCGACGGCGAGTTCGAGGTCTTCGCGCAGCGTCTGACCGCGCCGCCCGGCCCGGCGCAGCCGCCCCCGCCCCCGGCCCCGGCCCCGGCCCCTCCCGGCCCGCCCGGGTCCGAACCGGTGCTCCCGGATCCCGTCGTCGCGCTGACCGTTCCCCCGATCTCCGGGCCGGCGCCGCGGATCGACGATGACCCCGTCCGCGTCACCCTCGACGGGCGCATCCCGATCGAGCTGACCTGCGCGGAGACGGGGACGCCGTGCACGGGAGTCCTCGTCCTGGAGACCGCCCGGGTCATCTCCGGGCGCCTGCTCGCGACCGCCAGCGCCCGCCGCCGGAGTCGCAGGGTCCTGCTCGGCCGCGTCTCCTACACGATCCCGTCCGGGCGCCGCACCCGGGCCAGCGTGCGCCTGTCGCGCAGCAACCGCCGCCTGGTGCGCCGCGTGGGCGCCATCCGCACCCGCGTGACCGTGACGCCGCGCGGCGGCGGGCGGTCGACGAGCCGGACGATCACCGTCCGCCGCCCCCGCCGGCGCTGACGCCGACGCGCGGCTCCGCCCGCCGACCGCCGGCCGGGAAAGCCACGCAATCGGGCCCCCGCCGGCGGCCGATTGGTTAGTGTCGCCTGGTACGTACTGACGGCCAGACGGGGAGATGCGAGATGGAGGCCGGGGACGGGATGCGTCGCGGGCGTCCGCTCGCGCTGGCAGGATCGAAGGGCCGTCGGCTCTCGCTCCGTGCTGCTCCGCGGGGGCAGGAAGCCGCCCCACCGCCGGGAATGCCCGCCGCAGTGCCCCCCGAGATCGCCTACCGCATCCGCCGCTCGGATCGCGCGCGCCGCGTGCGGGTGTGCGTGGGCCCTGACGCCGCGGTGGAGGTCGTCCTCCCCCGCCGCAGCCCCGAGCGCGCGGCCGCCGCGGCGGTCGATGAGCTGCGGCCCTGGATCGAGCGCCGCGTGGCCGAGGCGCGCGCGGTCCGCGAGCGCGTCGCCGCCCGCGGCGGCCGCGTTCCCTTCCTGGGCGCCGACCTGAGCCTCCGCCCGGAGCCCGGCCGCACGCGGGTCCATCGCCGCGGCGACGTGCTGGTCGTCCCGGCGGCCGACGCGCGATCCGCGCTGGAGCGCTGGTACCGCCGCCAGGCGCACCGCGAGATCGCACCGCGGCTGGACCGCGCCGCCGCGGCGCTGGGCTGCGGCTACGCCTCGCTGTCGATCCGCAACCAGCGCACGCGCTGGGCGTCCTGTTCGACCATGGGCGCCATGAGCTTCAACTGGCGCCTGCTGCTGGCGCCCGAGCCGGTCCTGGACTACGTCGTGTGGCACGAGGCGTGCCACCTGCGGGCCATGGACCACTCTCCGGATTTCTGGGCGCTGGTCGCGCGGCACTGCCCGGGATACGACGTGCAGCGACGCTGGCTGCGTCGTCACGGGGCTACATTGGTGCTGTAAATGGGTGGTATCGGGGGCAGGGGAGGGATCCTCGGCGTCGTGGGGGTGGCCGCGCTCGTCGCGGTGGTGATCCTCGTCGTCCTGTTCGCGGGCGGGGGCGGCTACAAGGTCACGGCGCAGTTCGTCTCGGCCAGCCAGCTGGTGAAGGGCAACGAGGTCCGCGTCAGCGGCGAGCCGATCGGCACGGTCGACGACATCGAGCTGACCGACGACGGCCAGGCCGCCGTCCACATGACGATCACCGAGGACGGCTTCACGCCGCTGCGGGAAGGGACGCGGGCCACGGTGCGCCAGTCCTCGCTGTCGGGCGTGGCCGGCCGCTACGTCGACCTCCAGCTCGGCGGCGCGCGCGGCAAGGAGATCCCCGACGGCGGCCGGATCGCCAGCCACAGCACGCAGGCGGCGGTGGACCTCGACCAGCTGTTCAACACCTTCGACCCGCGCACGCGCCGCGGCCTGCAGGACTCGTTCAAGTTCCTGCGCGACTTCCAGGCCGGCCGCGAGGACGAGGCCAACGCGGCGCTGCGCTACCTCAACCCGGCGCTGTCGTCCTCCAGCCGCCTGTTCGCCGAGCTGAACCGCAACACCCGCCATTTCGAGCGCTTCATCGACGAGACGTCGCACCTCGTGACCGACCTGTCCGCCGACGACGACGCGCTCGCGGGCCTGGTCTCCAACCTGGCGACGACCACCGACGCGCTGGCCTCCCGCCGCGGGCGCCTGGGCGAGGCCGTCGAGCTGCTGCCCTCGTTCATGCGCCGAGCGAACTCCACGTTCGTGAACCTGCGCTCGTCCCTGGACGACCTCGACCCGCTGGTCGACGACGCCAAGCCGATCGTCCGCGACAAGCTCATCCCGCTCTTCGACCAGGTGCGCCCGTTCGCCCGCGGCGCGCAGCCCACCGTCCGCGACCTCCAGCGCAGCATCCGCAGCTCCGGGGAGGACAACGACCTCGTCGAGCTCCTGCGCCGCCAGCCCGCTGTCGACAAGATCGCCAACCGCGCCGCCGAACGCAACGGCTCCGAGCGTCCCGGGGCCTTCCCCGCCAGCCGCGAGGCGTTCAAGGGCGCCTCGCCCCAGCTGGGCTTCCTGCGCCCCTACGCGCCCGACCTCGTCGGCTGGTTCGACGACTTCTCCACGACCGGCGCCTACGACGCGCTCGGCGCGTTCTCGCGGGCGGGCCTGGCGCTGAACGGCTTCACCCTCGGGCCCGCGCTCAACGCGCTGCCGGTGCCGCCCGAGCTGCGCAACGAGCTGCTCGGCGCGACGCTGCATACCGGCCGCAACAACCGCTGCCCGGGGTCGATCGAGCGCCGCGCGCCCGACGGGTCCAACCCCTACAAGCCGTCGCCGGACTTCAACTGCGACGAGACCCAGGTCCCGATCGGGCCATGAGGCGTTTGGCGCTCATCGCCGTCCTCGTGCTCGCCGCCGGCGGGGCGCTCGCCGCGGGCGCGGGCGGCGCCGACGACGACGGCCGCTACACGGTCGTGCTCGACAACTCCTTCGGGCTCACCGAGGGCGCCGACCTGAAGTCCTCCGGCGTGCGGGTGGGCAAGGTGGAGAAGCTCGACGTCGAGCGCAGGACCGCCCGGGCCCTGGTCACGATCAAGATCGAGCTGCCGAGCTTCGCCGGCTTTCGCAAGGACGTCTTCTGCGAGGTCGAGCCGCAGTCGCTGATCGGCGAGTACTTCCTGGACTGCAAGCCGGGCACGTCGCGCGAGCCCGCGCCGCGCACGATCCCGGTGGAGCAGACCGGCGGCACGATCCCGCCCGACCTCGTGCAGAACGTGCTGCGCCGCCCCGCCCGCGAGCGCCTCGGGCTCATCCTGGCCGAGCTGGGCGGCGGCCTCGCGGCGCGCGGTGACGACCTGCAGGCGACGATCCGCCGCGGCGTCCCCGCCCTGCGCGAGACCGACAAGGTCCTGCGCATCCTGGCCGACAACCAGCGCACGCTGCAGGCGCTGACCCGCGACGCGGACACCGTGCTCGCCCGGCTGTCGGACAACCGCGCCGACGTCGCGCGCTTCGTCTCCGAGGCGGGCGACACCGCCGCCGCGTCCGCCCGGCGCCGCGACGAGCTGGGCGCGACCGTGCGCAAGCTGCCCACGTTCCTGCGCGAGCTGCGCCCGACGCTGCGCGAGCTGGGCACAGCCGCCGAGCGCCAGACGCCGGCGCTGGCCGACCTGCGGGCCGCCGCGCCGGACCTGACGACGCTGTTCGAGCGCCTGGGGCCGTTCGCGGAGTCCGCGCGGCCGGCGACGCGGGCGCTGGGCGAGGCGTCGGACACCGGCGTGCCGGCGGCGCGCGCGGCCCGCCCCACGGTGCGGCGGCTGCGCACGCTGGGCGCCAAGAGCACGGAGCCGATCACGAACCTGCGCTTCATGCTCGAGACGCTCGACGACCGCGAGAAGGCATGGGAGCCCAACCCCGAGAGCCCGGGCGGTAAGGGCTTCACGGGCCTCGAGGCCCCGCTGCAGTACCTCTACACGCAGTCGCAGGCGGTCAACATCTTCGACTCGCGCGGCTACATCCTCAAGCTCAACGTGCTCCTCAACGAGTGCAACAACTACACCGACGCCGCGCACGCGCGCGAGAACGTGGAGCGCACGAAGGACTGCACGCAGGCTCTGGGGCCGACCCAGCCGGGCATCAGGACCGCGGTCGGCCAGTCCGCCCCGCGGTCGCGGCCCGATCGCCCCCGCGACCGCGAGGAGACCGAGCCCGACGCTCCCGCCGCGGCGCCCACGCCCGCGCCCCCGCCCGCGCCCGAGGCGCCCGCCCCACCCGCCACGCCGGCCCCACCGTCGCGCAACCCGCTCGATCGCCTGCTCGACGACCTGCCCAGGCTGCCCGAGATCCTTCCGCCGCTGCTGCGCCCGCGCGAGCAGCGCGCGTCGCCCAGCCCGCAGAGCGACCGCAACCTCCTCGACTTCCTCCTGGGGCCATGAGAGGCGCGCGCGCCAGCTCCGTCGCCTCGAACCCCGTGCTGATCGGCGCGGTGACGACGCTCGTCGTGGTCGTCGCGGTGTTCCTGGCCTACAACGCCAACCAGGGCCTGCCGTTCGTCCCCACGTTCGAGGTCAAGGTGGAGACGCCCAACGCCGCGCGCCTGGTGGTGGGCAACGACGTCCGCGAGGGCGGCTTCCGGATCGGCCAGGTCACGGAGATCGAGCCCGTGCGCCGCCGCGGCGGCGAGGCCGGAGCGGAGCTGACGCTCAAGCTCGACAAGTCCGCCTCGCCCGTGCCGGCGGACTCCACGGTGGTCATCCGGCCCCGGTCGGCGCTGGGGCTGAAGTACGTGGAGCTGATCCGGGGCAAGTCCGGGCGCGAGCTGGCCGACGGAGCGGTGCTCACGGCCAGCGAGAAGGCGCTGCCCCCCGAGCTCGACGACCTGTTCAACGTCTTCGACGAGCGCACCCGGCGCGACGTGGATCGCAACCTGGAGTACTTCTCCGCGGCGTTCGCGGGGCGCGGCAGCGCGCTGAACCGGACGCTGGCCGCGCTGCCCGAGCTGACCGGCGACCTCCCGCCGGTGATGCGCACGCTGAGCGCCCCCGACGGGCGGCTGAAGTCCTTCGTGGAGGAGCTGCAGGACACGGCCACGATCGCCGCCCCGCTGTCGGACACGCTGGCCGCCGGCTTCACGGGGATGGCGGACACGTTCGAGGGGCTCTCCCGCGACACCGACGCGCTGGAGCGGACGATCGCCGCCTCGCCGGGCCTCCTGGACGAGGGCGCCCGCTCGCTGCCGGTCACGCGGCCGCTGCTGACGCGGCTGGCGGCGATCTCCGACGAGGTGCGCGGCAGCGCGCGTGAGCTGCGGGCCAGCCTGCCGTCGCTGAACCGGGCGCTGGCGAAGGGGACGCCGGTCCTGCGGCGCACGCCCCAGCTCAGCGAGGACCTCGAGACCGTGCTGCGCGCCGCCCGCACGCTGGCGCGCTCGCCCACGACCAACGTCACGCTCGACGGGCTGACGTCGACGATGGACACGCTGAACCCGAGCCTGCGCTACCTCGGGCCCCACATCACCGTCTGCAACTACTTCACGGCGTTCATGACGTTCCTGGCCGACGACGTCGCCGAGCGGGACGCGACGGGCACCATGCAGCGCGTCCAGGTCAAGACCGCGCCGATGACGCAGGAGAACTCGCTGGGCTCCTTCGGCGCCCGCCGCCCGGTCAACGGCGGAGCGGTGGACCCGCTTCAGAAGACGCTGTTCGGCGACGCGGCGGTCCTGCACGACCAGCCGCCGGGCCGCGCGGTCGACGAGAACGGCAACGCGGACTGCGAGTCCGGCCAGCGCGGCTACCCCAACCGCAAGAACCCGGGCACCGACCAGGACCTGGCGCCCGGCTGGGCCCCGGAGCTCGACCTGGTCGTCTCCCCGCGCACGCCGGGCAGCCAGGGCCCGACGTTCAAGGGGATCCCGCGCGTGCCCGAGGGCCAGACGTTCTCCGCCGAGCCGACCGGCCGCGCGCCGCAGGTGGTGGGGCAGCCGTGAGGCGCCGCGGGCTGGCCCCCTTCACCGTCGGCGCGCTCGTGATCGCGGTCGCGGTCATCGTGACGTACCTGGCCTTCACCAAGGACGTGCCGCTCATCAACGAGCCGTACGAGATCAAGGCCGCCTTCCGCGACACGAGCGGGCTGACGCCCAGCTCGCCGGTGCGCATCGCGGGCGTCGAGGTCGGCGAGGTCACCAAGGTCGAGCACACCTCGCCGGGAGCCAGCTCGGCGACGGTGACGATGGCCATCCGCGAGAAGGGCCGCCCGATCCACACGGACGCGAGCGCCAAGATCCGCCCGCGCATCTTCCTGGAGGGCAACTTCTTCGTGGACCTGCGGCCGGGCACGCCGGGCGCGAAGGAGCTCGACGAGGGCGCGGGGATCGGCGTCGAGCGCACCGCCAACCCCGTCCAGTTCGACGAGGTCCTCCAGGCCCTGCGCAGCGACACGCGCAACGACCTGCGTGAGGCGTTCGCCCAGCTCGGCCGGTCGCGGCGCGCGGGCGGGGCCAGCGCGTTCAACCGCTCGCTGGAGGACCAGCCCGACGCCTACCGCTACTCGGCGGTCGTCTCCGAGGCCCTGCTGGGCGAGCGCCCGCGCGACCTGGGCGACTGGGTGCGCGACCAGGGCGAGGTCGCCCGGGCGCTGGACGCCGATCCCGCGCAGCTGCGCGCGCTGGTCGTGGACTTCAACCGCACCGCCGCCGCGCTGGCCGACCGCGAGGGCGACCTGCGTGCGGCCGTCGGCGAGCTGCCCGACACGCTGCGCGCCGGCCTGTCCGCGCTGGCCGAGCTCAACGAGGCCTTCCCCGACGTGCGCGCGTTCGCCACCGCGGCGCGGCCCGGCGTGCGCTCCACCGGCCCGGCCGTGGACGAGCTGCTGCCGCTGGTCAAGCAGCTGCGCGGGCTGGTCAAGGAGGAGGAGCTGCGCGGCCTCTCGCGCGACGTGCGCGGCGCGACGCCGCCGCTGGCCCGCCTGTCGCGCCAGAGCCTCAGCGTGCTGGAGGAGCTGCGCGCCGCAGCGAGCTGCACGAACGAGGTCCTGGTCCCGGTGGGCAACGACAAGCTGGTCGACAAGGCGTTCCCGTCGCACGGGCCGGTGTACGAGGACTACGCCAAGTTCCTGCCCAACCTCGCCGGCGAGAGCCGCTCCTTCGACGCCAACGGCCAGTTCTTCAAGGTCCTCGGCACCGGGGGCGCGGAGACGGTCAACCTGGGCAACGGGCTGTTCGGCAGCGTCGCGGACCCGATCGTGGGCGTCAACCCGCCGACGGACCACACGCGCCCGCCGCTGCGCCCCGAGGTCCCCTGCGAGACCCAGGAGACGCCCGACCTGCGCACGATCCCCGGCGGGCCGCCGCGGACCGCGGGCTCGTCGACCTCGCGCGCGGCGCGCGAGCGCACCGCGAAGGCCCAGGACGTCGCGTCCCGGCTGCTGCGCGTGCAGCTCAAGCGCGACGACAGCGAGGTCCGGGTGCGCGACCGCTCGATCACGCTGGACGAGATCCGCAACCTGGCCTCGAAGAACGGGCTCACCCGCCAGCTCGACAAGGTCCTGAGGCGCGGGCGATGATCCGCACGATCCGCAAGAACCTCGGGCCGTTCACGGCGATCATCGCCCTGTTCGCGATCGCCGCGGCCGTCGGCATCTACATCCTCGACCAGCAGCGCCTGCGCTTCCCGTGGGACGAGGCGCCGATGCGCATCAAGGTCGAGCTGGCCAACGCGCAGGCGGTCACGCCGGGCCAGGGGCAGACCGCGCAGGTGGCCGGGGTGGAGGTCGGGCGCATCGGCCAGGTGGAGCTCAAGGACGGGCGCGCGATCGTCGAGCTCGAGATCGAGCGGCGCTTCGACGACCTCATCCACCGCGACGCGCGCGCCCTGCTGCGCCCGCGCACCGGGCTGAAGGACATGTACGTCCAGATCATCCCGGGCCGGGAGGGCCCCCCGGTCAAGGAGGGCTTCACGATCCCGATCGCCAACACGACGACCGACGTCGACCTGGACGAGATCCTCTCGGCGCTGGACAGCCGGACGCGCGACTACATCACGCTGCTGGCCAACGGCGCGGGGGAGGGCCTGCGCGGCCGCGGCGCGGACCTGGCCGCCGTGTTCGAGCGCTTCGGGCCCACCGTGCGCGACCTCGCCCGCGTGAGCCGGGCGGTGGGCGAGGAGCGCGTGGCGCTGCGCCGCCTCGTGAGCTCGCTGGCCGAGGTCAACGGGACGCTGGCCCGCCGGCCCGGCGAGCTGACCGAGCTGGTCGACGGTGCGGCCACCACGCTCAACGCGTTCGCCACCGAGGACGACGACCTTCGCGCCACGGTCTCCGAGCTGGCCCCGACGCTCGGCCAGGCGACCAGGACGCTGCGCGCGGTGGAGCCGTTCGCGCGCGAGCTGGGGCCGACGACCCGGGCGCTCGTCCCCGCCGTGCGCGAGCTGGACGAGGCCAACGCCGAGGTCCAGCCCTTCGCCCGCGAGGCCACGCCGATCGTGCGCCAGAAGATCCGCCCGTTCGTGCGCACCGCCCGGCCGCTGGCCCGCGACCTGAACCCCGCGGCGCGCGACCTCGCGGCCACGTTCCCCGAGCTCGACAAGTCGGCCAAGATCCTCAACCGCCTGTTCAACATGCTCGGCCACAACCCCGGCGGCCGCGAGGGCCCGGCCGTGGAGGGGCGCGAGGAGGGCTACCTGTTCTGGCTGGCCTGGGTCACCCACCAGGGCTCCAACACCCAGAACGTCGACGACGCCAACGGCCCGATGCGCCCGATCTTCCTCACCGGCACGTGCGCCACGCTGACCAGCCTGGTCAACGACCTGCCGGCGATCGAGTTCGCCGCGGGGCTGTCGCCGCTGCTGGCCACGGTGTGCAGCGACCCGGCCACCCGCTCGATCGACCCGCGCCGGGCGCTGCGGACCCTGGGCACGACGCTCGAGAAGGCGGCGGGCAAGTGAACAAGACGCCGCCCACCGTCGGCCGGATTCTCGTCATCAGCGGCTTCGCGCTGTCGTGTATGGGGCTGCTGATCTTCCTGTGGCTGGCCTTCGGCGGCCCGGTCCCGCTCAAGCCCGAGGGCTACCAGGTCAAGATCGCCTTCGACGATGCCACGACGCTCGCCGAGCAGGCCGACGTGCGGACCGCGGGCGTGCGGATCGGCACCGTGGTCGACAAGGAGCTCGCGCCGGGCGGCAACCGGACGCTGGCCACCATCGAGATGGACGACCGCTACGCGCCGCTGCGCAGCGACGCCAGGGCGATCCTGCGCCAGAAGACCCTGCTGGGCGAGACCTACGTCGAGCTGACGACCGGCACGCCCGGGGCGAAGCCCGTTCCCGAGGACGGCCGGCTCCCCGACGGCCGCGTGGCCGACGCGGTGGAGTTCGACGAGCTGCTGAAGATCTTCGACGCGCCGACGCGCCGCGCGTTCCAGCAGTGGCAGGCGTCGGTCGCCCAGGCGGGCGTGGGACGCGGCCAGGACTTCAACGACGCGCTGGGCAACCTGCCCGTGTTCGCCGAGAACGGGCAGGACGTCATCGACGTGCTCGGGGACCGGCGCGAGGCGCTGGGGAGCCTGGTCAAGAACACCGGCTCGACGTTCGAGGCGATCTCGCGCAATGCGGGGGCGCTGCAGACGCTGATCCGGCGCAACACCGAGCTGTTCACCGATCTCGGCGCCCGGCGCGACCGGCTCGCGGAGACGATCTCGATCTTCCCCACCTTCGTGGACGAGTCGAAGGCCACGCTCGCCCGCCTGCGGACCTTCTCGCTGAACACCGAGCCGCTGATCCGCGACCTCGACCCGGTGCTCGAGGACCTCCAGCCCACGCTGGCCTCGGTGCGCGAGCTGTCGCCCGACCTGGAGAACCTGTTCGAGGACCTCGACCCGCTCATCGAGGCCGGCCGCGACGGGCTGCCGGCGACGGGCAGCGTGCTGCGCGGGCTGGACCCGACGCTGGCGGCGGCGGGCCCGTTCCTGCAGCAGGTCAACCCGATCCTCGAATTCCTGGAGTTCAACCAGACGAAGGTCTCGAACTTCTTCAACATCGGCGCCAACGCGCTGGCCGGCAAGCGGTCGGTGACCCCCGGAAACGGGAGCGTCGGTCACGCCCTGCCGCAGATCATCATGCTCGGCAGCCAGTCGCTGCCCGCCGCGACGCACCGCAGCCCCGACAACCGCGGCAACGCGTACATCGGCCCCGGCCCCGCGCCGGACCCGTCGGCCGAGATCCTCCCGAGCTTCGACTGCGCCACCTCGGGCGAGAAGGGCCCGACGAGCACCCCGGGCTGCAAGGTCCAGGGCCCTCTGCCCTTCCAGGGTCTCTCCCAGCGCTACCCGAACGTCCGCGAGGGCGGCCCGGGCGGCACGTCGCGCAGCGGCGGCTAGACCGGCGGCGGCACACGTGGCCCGGGTCGGGGTCGTCGGGCACGTCGAGTGGGTGCGCTTCGCGGTGGTGGAGCGCGTGCCGCGGGCGGGCGAGATCGTCCACGCGCGCGAGAGCTTCCAGGAGCCGGCGGGCGGCGGCGCCGTGGCGGCGGTGGTGCTGCGCCGGCTCGCCGGCGCCGCCACCTTCCTGACCGCGCTGGGGGACGACGGCGCCGGGGAGCGCGCGGGCGAGCTGCTGCGCGAGCACCACGGGCTGGACCTTCGCGCCGCGGTGCGGCCGGGAGCCCAGCGCAGGGCGTTCGTGCACCTCGACGACGACGCGGAGCGCACGATCACGGTGCTGGGCGAGCGTGTCGTCCCGCTGCGCGCCGATCCGCTGCCGTGGGAAGCGCTGGAGGGATTGGACGGCGTGTACCTGACCGGCGGCGACGCGGGCGCCGTCCGGGCTGCGCGCGGGGCGCGGGTCCTGGTGGCGACCGCGCGGGCGCTGGAGGCGCTCGCGGCGGCGCGAGTGCGCGTCGACGTGCTGGTGCACAGCCGGACGGACGTGGGGGAGGCCTACGAGCCGGGGATGCTCGATCCCGAGCCGGTCGTGGTCGCCGGCACGCGGGGGGCGCACGGCGGCGAGTGGCTGGTCGCGGGGGGCGCGGACGACGACGTCCCGGAGTGGGTGCCCGCGGGCGCCCGGTCGGGCTCGTGGTCCGCGGCGCCGCTCCCCGGGCCGCCGGTGGACTCCTACGGCTGCGGCGACTCGTTCGCGGCCGGCCTGACCTACGGCCTGGCCGCCGGCCTGGACCTCCCGGGCGCGCTGGACCTGGGCGCACGGTGCGGCGCGGCGTGCCTGACGGGCCGCGGGCCGTACGGGGCCGAGGCGCCGTCGCCGTGAGCGCGAGCGTCGGATTCTGCACCCCTGTGGTGCATGAGCCGACGTTCACCTTCCGGACCCGGGGTCCAGGCGCCGAGCGTCGGATTCTGCACCCCTGTGGTGCATGAGCCGACGTTCACCTTCCGGACCCGGGGTCCAGGCGCCGAGCGTCGGATTCTGCACCCCTGTGGTGCATGAGCCGACGTTCACCTTCCGCAGGCGCGCTCAGCCGTCGACGGCGAGCACGCGGCGCAGCGCGTCGAAGGCCGACTCGCCGGGCTCCTGCGCGATCAGCTCGCGCCGGACGCGGCCGCGGTAGGCCTCGACCGACCCGTCGCCGCGCACGTCGGCGCCGGCGCGCACCTGACTGCGGCCGCGCAGCCGGCCCGGCCCCGCGACCTCACCCCGGACCGCCACCTGCGCGACCGGCTCGTACTCCCGGGCGAAGGCCCGCTGCGTCCCGCGCCGCGCCTGCGGTCCCAGCTCCTCCAGGCGCTGCTGGAGGGCGTCCACCGCCTCCGGCAGCGACCCGAAGCGCTCGCGCGTCACCCGCGGCCCGACGCGGACCGTCACGGTGTAGGGCACGAGGCGATCGTAGCCAGGAGGGCGGGCGACAAGGGGGTGTGCTCACTTGTCCTCGCATATCGAGGTCAAGGGAGCACACCCCCCTGAAGAACGCGGCCGGCCGAGCCCAACCCGCCTCCGAGCCACGCCCTCCGCGCATCCCTCGATGCCAAACCGTCACGAACGCCGGCCTTCCGTCAGCAACGCGGGCGCGCCGCCTTCCGCGCCCCTTACGCCGCCAGCGGGCGGGGCGTAACCGGGTGCGGGCCGGTCTCCAGCTCCGCAACGAGCTCCTCGATGCCGGCCGTGACGTGGGACTCCAGCCGCCGGGAGATCGCGACGAAGAGCCGGTGGGCGGCGGTGTTCGTGCCCAGCAGCGTCGCGGTGAAGCGGCGCACGCCGCGGGCGCGGGCCTCGTCGGCCAGCCGCAGGCCGATCGCGCGCCCGAGGCCCATGCCCTGCCAGGGGTCACCCACGGTGATCGCGGCCTCGGCCTCGTCGGGCCGCTCCGGCGAGCGCACGAAGCGCCCCACGCCGACCAGCGTGGAGGGCTCGTCCACGAGCACCGCCACGACCGCGACGTGGTCGTGGCCGTCGACCTCGGTCAGATAGGCCAGCTCGGCCGCGCTGAAGCGCAGCTTGGGGCCCAGGAAGCGCTGGTGCACCGACTGCGGCGAGAGGTTGGCCAGCCCGGAGACGAGCAGGAGCTTGTCCGCCGGGGTGATGAACCGCATCCGGACGCGGGTGTGGTCGGGTAGCACGTGCACCATGCACCAAATGGTTGCACGCGCACCCACCCCGCACTGTGGGCGGGGTCACACGGCGGCGAACACGCGGTGCTCGTGCGAAGCCACGCGCTCAGCGCACTTCATTCAGCGCTTCGGCCAGGTTGGCCCGCGCCGAGAAGACGTACCGGCGTCCCATGCGGTTCTGCGTGAGCAGTCCCTTCTTGACCAGCGGCAGGATGTCGTTGCGCGCTGTCTCGTGGGTCACACGTACACGAACTTCGTCAATCCGCTCGACCTCTGCGCGATCGCCGTGCCCGGCGTCGGTGGCGAGGACGGCCTGCCCGAGCCCTGCGGCGTCACCCTCGCCGCGCCCGCCGGCGCCGATCGCGCGCTGCTGGCGCTCGGGGCGCGCTGGCGCACCGAGCCGCTCACGGAGCTGCGGCGGGCCCCGCGGACGGCCGCCTTCCCCGCCTGACGGGTGGTACCCTACATCGGTGCCCAAGCTGAAGACCAGCCTCTACGTCGACGTCGAGCTCGACCGCGCCCTGACCCAGGCGGCGGGGAGAGCCGGGCTCAGCAAGGCCGAGTTCATCCGGCGCGCGCTCTCCGAGGCGGTGGGGGAGCTCCAGGCCACGCGGCCGGAGGCTCGCGGCGTGTTCGACGGTCCGCCCGACGCCGCGGAGAACGCCGACCGCTACCTCGACGAGACCGGGTTCGGCACGTGATCCTCGACACCTCGGTCGTGGTCGCGTTCATGAACCGCGGCGACCGCCGTCACCACGAGGTCGCCGGCTGGATGGAGGGCTACGACGGCTCCCTGGTGACCTCTCCGCTCGCGGTGGCCGAGATGGATCACCTCGCCGGCCGCCTGGGCGGCGCGCCGGCTCAGCGTGCTCTCTGGGAGGACTTCGACCTCGGTGCCTACCGCGTGGAATGGTGGCCGAGCGCGATCTACGAGACCGTCGAGGTCGCCCGGCGCCACGAGAGCCTCGGGATCGGGCTCGCCGACGCGTCGCTCGCCGTCCTCGCGCGCCGCTTCCAGACCGTCGAGATCGCGACGCTCGACGAGCGCCACTTCCGCGTGCTCGCGCCGCTGGGCGGCGAGGACGCCTACCGCCTGTTTCCGGCCGACCGCGCCTGAGCCGCACGCCAGCCCTCAGACCGGCCAGGCCTCCCGCCGCAGCCCCATCTCCCAGAACATCCATTCGTAGCGCGCGGTCGTCACGAAGCGCGCCGCCGCCGCCTCGCGGTCGGCCTCCGACAGGCCGGGGCCCAGGCGGTCGGTGAGGTCGAGCACCGCCTGCACGACCGCGCCGTACTCCTCGCCGCCGTAGGTCGCGATCCAGCGCGCGTAGAGTGGGTGGGGCGAGCCGCGCTCCAGCAGCTCGCGGCCCACCTCGCGGTAGATCCAGTAGCAGGGCAGCACCGCGCCCAACGCCTCGGCGAACGAGCCGCCGTACACGCTGGCCTGCAGGTAGCTGCAGTAGGCGAGGTTCGTGGGCGCCATCGGCGTCGCGGCCACGTCGGCCTCGGTCAGCCGGAGCTCGGCGAAGAACGACTCGTGCAGCTCGCGCTCGACCGCGATCGCGCCCGCCGCGTGCTCGGCGAACATCGCGATGGCCGCCTCGTCGGGCGCGCGCGCCGCGCAGACGCTCAGCGCGCGGGCGTACTCACGCAGGTAGAGCGCGTCCTGGACGACGTAGAAGCGAAACGCCGCCCCGTCGAGCTCGCCGGTGGTCAGTCCCTCCAGGAACGGGTGGGCCAGGATGCGCGCGTAGGTTTCCTCGATCCCGCCCCACAGCCGGGCGGTGAAGCTCACCCGCGCTGGTCGAGCGGCACGTAGTCGCGCTCGCGGGCCCCGGTGTAGATCTGCCGGGGACGCGCGATCTTCTGCTCGGGGTCCTGGACCATCTCCAGCCACTGCGCGATCCACCCCGACGTCCGCGGGATCGCGAACATCACCGGGAACATCGCGACCGGCAGCCCGAGCGCCTCGTAGATGAGGCCCGAGTAGTAGTCCACGTTGGGGTACAGCTTGCGCGAGACGAAGTAGTCGTCGTCCATCGCGCGCTTCTCGAGCTCGCTGGCCAGCTCGAGCATCGGGCTCTTGCCGGTCACCTCGAAGACCTCGTCGATGTGCTTGCGGATGATCCGCGCGCGCGGGTCGTAGTTCTTGTAGACGCGGTGCCCGAAGCCCATCAGGCGCTCCTTGCCCGCCTTGACGCCGGCCAGGAAGTCGGGGATCGCATCGATGGTCTCGATCCGACGCAGCATCCGCAGGACTTCCTCGTTGGCGCCGCCGTGCAGTGGGCCGTAGAGCGCCGCGATGCCCGCCGCGACCGCCGAGTAGGGGTCGGGCTGCGAGGAGCCCACCGACCGGACCGCGTTGGTGGAGCAGTTCTGCTCGTGGTCGGCGTGCAGGATGAACAGGACGTCCAGTGCCCGCTCGAGCCGCGGATCGGGCTCGTAGCGGATCTCGGTCATCTTGTACATCATGCTCAGGAAGTTTCCGGCGTAGGACAGGTCGTTGACCGGATAGACGAGCGGCTGGCCCACGAGGTGGCGGTACGCGAAGGCCGAGAGCGTGGGCATCTTCGCGATCAGCCGGATCGTCTGGATCGCGCGGTTGTCGGGGTCCTTGATGTCGGTCGCCTCGGGATAGAACGTCGACAGCGCGCCGACGGACCCGAGCAGCATCCCCATCGGGTGCGCGTCGTGGCGGAATCCGCCGAGGAACTCCTTGACGTTCTCGTGCACGAACGTGTGGATCGTGATGTGGTGGCACCACTCGTCCAGCTGGTGGGACGTCGGCAGCTCGCCGTGCACGAGCAGGTAGGCGACCTCGAGGTAGTTGGACTGCTCGCACAGCTGCTCGATCGAGTAGCCGCGGTACTCCAGGATCCCCGCGTCCCCGTCGATGTAGGTGATCGCCGACCGGCAGGACGCCGTGTTGGTGAACGCCGGGTCGTAGGTCATCAGCCCGAAGTCGTCCTCGGAGACCTTGATCTGGCGGAAGTCCATCGCGCGCACCGTGCCGTCCGTGATCGGGACGTCGTAGGTGCGGCCGTTGCGGTTGTCGGTGACCGTCAGGCTGTCGGCCTGGTTGGCGACGGCCTCGGCCGCCTCGGGCGCGGCGGGCGCGCTATCAGAGCTCTGGATCTCGTCCACGCACTGAAGTATGCAGCCTCAGTCGCGCTTCCATCCCTTGCCGAAGAAGCGGCTGAGCTTGCCGCCGCGCGTGTTGGCCCGAAACGTCGGGCCGCCCGCGCTGTCGCGCTCGGGCAATGCGGCGGCGCCCTCGGCGTCCAGCGTGAGCGTCACGCGCCGCTCGGCGATCCGCGCGACCTCGGGCGCGTCGACGAACCGCTCGCCCTCCGGTGTGTCGATGACCAGCCCGTCGAAGATGTGCTCGGCGAGGTTCTCGAGCACCTCGCGCACCGTGCCGACGCGCGTCCCGTCGGAGGCGTGCACCGGGGTGCCCTTCTCGAGCACCTTGTAGGAGACCGCGTAGCCGTCGTCCTCAGCTGGCGACATACACCGCCGAGGACATCGCCCCGAGCACGAGCACGGTGCTGACTCCGATGACCAGCCGCTGCGCCCCGACCGACGACGGGAAGTCCGGCCGGGTGAACCCGAAGACGCTGATGAGGATCGCGAACAGGGCCAGGACCCCGCCCCCGATGAAGAACGGGGTCTCGGACTTGTGATGCTCTTCCGCCGCGTGCTCGGCGGCCTCGGCCGCGGCCATGATGAAGGCGAGGTCCACGGCGCGCGACCTTATCGCACCGGATCGCTCGCGGGACCGCCTTCGTAGCGGCTCTCGGTCGCCTCCACCTGGCCGTGGTAGTGGCTGCCCAGGCCGGGGTGGCCGTAGGGCCGCTCGGCGGGGGCGTCGAGGGTCATGAACGACAGCTGCGCGATCGGCCGCTTGGCCCACAGCTTGATCGGGATGCGCGTGAGGTTGGTGACCTCGAGGGTGAGGGTGCCCTTCCAACCGGGATCCACGAAGCCCGCGGTCGCGTGGACGATGAGGCCCAGGCGGCCCAGGCTCGACTTCCCTTCGATTCTCGCCACCACGTCGTCGGGCAGCTCCACCCACTCCAGCGTCTGGCCCAGGCAGAACTCGCCGGGGTGGATCACGAACGGCTCGTCGTCGCCGATCTCGATCAGCTCGGTCAGGCCCGTCGGTGGATCGGCGAGGTCGATCGCCGCGGCGCGGTGGTTGTGGAAGACGCGGAAGGAGTTGCCCAGGCGCAGGTCCACGCTGGCGGGCTGGACCATGCCGTCGTCCCACGGATCGATGACGATCCGCCCGTCCGCCACCAGGCGGCGGATCGTGCCGTCGGACAGGACCGAGCAGGGCGCGGACACGGCGCGCCGCTAGTGGACGCTGCGGCGGGAGCGCGCGACGACCGTGCGCGTGCGCGGCGGCGCGGGGAGCGGCGGATCGCCGTGCGGGCCGCGGCGCGGGCGCGGGGGGCGCGGGTGCGGCCGCGGATGCCGGTGCGGGCGGGCGGGGTGCTTGGTGCCGCCGTCGTCGTCGGAGCCCGCCTCGGGCTCGGGCACCGCGTGGACGGCCCACCAGACGATGTACATCAGCAGCGCGATCGGCAGCTTCAGCACGAACATCAGGAAGATGAACGTCGCGTCCATCGGCGTGACCATACCCAGCACGCACGGACGGCGCATCCCTATTTCCCCGCAGGCGGCGCCCTGACGCCGGCACTGGCCGAGCGCGCGCACGCCACGTCCTGATCCGGCCCCGGCCGCGGGCCGCAGTTGAACCCACCCCTCCACGAAGGAGCCCCATGTCCAATCCCCTGAACCTCGAGACAGTCGACGTCGACGGCGCCGTCCGCGAGATGGCCGGCCAGGCCGGCTTCGACCGCGCGAACTTCCTCAAGAAGGGCGCGCTGGCCGGCGGAGGCATCCTCGCCGGCGGCATGTTCGCCGGCGAGTTCCTCGGCGTCGCGGAGGCCCGCATCTCCCGCCGTCGCTCGGTGGCCAACGACGCCAAGATCCTGAACTTCGCGCTGACGCTCGAGTACCTGGAGGCCGAGTTCTACGTCCAGGCCGTCCGCAACAACGCGTTCTCCAGCGACCTGTACCGGCGCTTCGGCCAGGTCGTGGCCGAGCACGAGACCACGCACGTCGCGTTCCTGCGCCGCGTGCTGGGCCGCAGCGCGGTCCGCAAGCCGAGATTCGACTTCAAGGACACCGTGACCGATCCGGCGAAGTTCGCGGCCACGGCGCAGGTCCTCGAGGACACCGGCGTGACGGCCTACCTGGGCCAGGTCAACAACGTCAAGCAGCCGGTCGTGCTCGGCGCGGCGGGAACGATCGCCACGGTCGAGGCGCGCCACGCCGCGTGGATCCGCTTCCTCAACGGCGGCGGCACCCCGGCCACGGCGACGCGTGACCTCCCCGCGCCCGCCGCGTTCGACCAGCGCAGGTCCGAGCGCACGATCCTCAACGCGGTCGGCGACACCGGCTTCATCACCGGCTGACCGCCGGACGTCAGCGCAGCGCGACCGGCGCGGCAGTGAACGTCGTCATCCGCTGGAGCTCCTCGACGCGTTCGGAGATCTCCGCGCCGGTCAGCCGCGCGACGCGCTCGGTCCCGAACTCCTCCACGTTGTAGGAGGCCAGCGAGGTGCCGTAGGCCATCGCCCGGCGCAGCAGGTCGTCGGTGACCTCCTCGTCGACGTGGGCGGCGATGGCGCCCACGAAGCCGCCGGCGAACGTGTCGCCCGCGCCCGTGGGATCCACGACGGGGTCGACGGGAAAGGCGGGCAGCCAGAACGTGCCCGCCTCGGTCACCAGGCCCGCGCCGTACTTGCCGAGCTTGGCCACCACGGCGCTGGGGCCCATCGCGATGATCCGCTCGGCGCCGGTGACCACCTCGCGCTCGCCGGTGAGCAGCGCGATCTCCGAGTCGTTGAGGATCACGCAGTCCACGCTGCCGATCGCCTCCTCGAGGTCCTCGCGGGCGATGTTGATCCACAGGTCCATGGAGTCCAGCGCGACGAAGCGCGCCCGCTCGCACTGCCGGCGCACGTCGAGCTGCAGCGCCGGGACGATGTTGGCCAGGAACAGGACGTCGGCGTCGCGCGACGCATCCGACAGCTTTGGCTCGAAGGTCTCGAAGACGTTCAGGTCGGTCACGAGCGTCTCGCGCGTGTTCATGTTCTCCGAGTAGACGCCCTTCCAGAAGAACGTCTCGCCGCCCGCGACGTGCTCGATGTCGTCGGTGTTCACGCCGCGGTCGTGCAGCACCGCGTACTCCGCGTCGCCGAAGTCGTCGCCGACCGGGCCGACCACGCGCACGTCGTCGAAGAACGACGCCGCGATCGCGAAGTGCACGGCGGCGCCGCCGAGCATGCGCTCGCGCTGACCGTGCGGCGTGCGCACGGCGTCAAAGGCGATGGATCCCACGACGGTCAGGCTCATGCGGCGGGCAGCTTAGACCGCGCGCGGCCCGCACGCCCGGACGGGTACGTTCTCCTCCGTGCGCGCCATCCAGATGTCCGAGTACGGCGGACCCGAGGTCCTGAGGGTCGTGGAGCTGCCCACGCCCGAGCCCGGGCCGGGTGAGGTCCTCATCCGGGTCGCCCGGGCGGGGCTGAACTTCGCCGACACCCACCGGCGCACGAACACCTACCTGGCCTCCGACGAGCTGCCGCTCGTGCCCGGCGCCGAGGTGGTCGGCGTGCGCGAGGACACGGGCGAGCGCGTCGTCGCGCTGAGCGGGAGCGGTGGATATGCGGAGTACGCGACCGCGCCGGCCGCGCTGACCTTCCCGGTGCCCGAGGGCGTCGACGACGCCACCGCGCTGGCGCTGCTGCTCCAGGGGCTCACCGCCTGGCACCTGTACCGCACCAGCGGGCGGGTGGGCGCGGGGGAGACCGTCGTCGTGCACGCCGCGGCCGGGGGGGTGGGCTCGCTCGCCGTGCAGCTCGGCAAGCCCATGGGCGCCGGGCGCGTGATCGCGACCGCGTCCACCGAGGACAAGCGCGCCCTCGCGCTCGAGCTCGGCGCCGACGTGGCGATCGACGGCGCGCCGGAGGGGATGGCCGAGCGGCTCGTCGAGGCCAACCTGGGCGAGCGCGTCGACGTCGTCTTCGAGATGGCCGGGGGCGAGGTCTTCGAGCAGTCGCGCAAGGCGCTGGCGCCGTTCGGCCGGGTCGTCGTCTACGGGATCGCCTCCCACGAGCCCAACGCCTTGAGCACCGGCTCGCTCATGCGCCGCTCGCACAGCGTCGTCGGCTTCTGGCTCATGCACTGCATCGGGCGCCCGACGATGATCGACGAGGCCCTGGCCGACCTGTTCGAGCGCGTCGCCCGCGGCGAGCTGCGCGTGGTGACCGGCCCGGCCTACCCGCTCGACCAGGCGGGGCAGGCCCACGCCGATCTCGCCGGGCGGCGCACGACCGGCAAGGTCACGCTGGATCCCTCGGCGTAGCCGCAGACCGGCCAATGCTCAACAGACTCTAAGCTGGACCGGTGACCACCTTCGCCGACCTCGGACTGTCCGAGAGCACCCTGCAGGCACTGCAGGACGTCGGCTACGAGAAACCGAGCCCGATCCAGGAGCAGGCGATCCCGCCGATGCTCGAGGGCAAGGACGTCATCGGCCAGGCGCAGACCGGCTCGGGGAAGACCGCCGCGTTCGGCCTCCCCATGATCGAGCACGTCGATCCGACCGAGCCCGACGTCCAGGGGCTCGTGCTCACGCCCACGCGCGAGCTGTGCATCCAGGTCACCCAGGCCATCCGCGCCTACGCCCAGCGCAAGGGCGCCGACGTGGTGGCGGTCTTCGGCGGCGCGCCGATCCGCACCCAGCAGGCCCAGCTCAAGGCCGGCGGGCACATCGTGGTGGGAACCGTGGGGCGCGTGCTGGACCTCATCGGCCGCGGCTCGCTGGACCTGGCCAGCTGCCGCTTCGTCGTCCTCGACGAGGCCGACGAGATGCTCGACCTCGGCTTCCTGGAGGACGTCGAGAAGATCCTGGCCATCACGCCCAACAGCCGCCAGACCGCGCTGTTCAGCGCGACGATGCCCGCGCCGATCCGCAAGCTGGCCGACGGCTACCTCTACGACCCCGTCCTGGTCAAGGTCAAGACCGCCACGCTGACGGTCGACTCCGTGGAGCAGTTCCAGGTGCCGGTCAAGCCCGCCGACAAGCCCGACAAGCTCGTCGAGGTGCTCGCCGCCGAGCGACCGGAGCAGGCGATCGTCTTCGTCCGCACGAAGATCCGCACCGACCAGCTGTACCGCAAGATGCGCGACCGCGGCCTGAACGTCCGCGCGCTGCACGGCGACATGACCCAGGGCTCCCGCGACGGCGTCATGCTCGCGTTCAAGGGCGGCCGCGTGCCGATCCTCGTCGCCACCGACGTCGCGGCGCGCGGGCTGGACATCTCCACCGTGACCCACGTCGTCAACTTCGACGTCCCGCGCTCGCCGGACGTCTACGTGCACCGCATCGGGCGCACCGGCCGCGTCGGGCGCTCGGGCCGGGCGATCACCTTCGTCGAGCCGCGCCAGGAGCGTGAGCTCGAGGCGATCGAGCGCCACGTCAAGACGCCGCTGTCGCCGTGGGAGGAGGGCGCGCAGGTCGCGCCGGCCAAGGTCGTCGAGCGCCCGCGCCGCCACGCCAAGCCGCGCCTGAGCCGCAACGGCGACGAGCCCTCCGCGAAGCTCATCATCAGCGGCGGGAGGGCCGCGGGCATCGAGGTCGCCGACATCGTCAGCGCCATCACCCGCGCCGCCGGCGTGGACGGCGAGGCGGTCCGCGACGTGAAGCTGTTCGAGCGCTTCGCGTTCGCCTCGGTACCCGCCGACGAGGCCGAGCGCATCGTCGCGGCCGTGGACGGCGCGCGCGTGCGCGACGTCGAGCTGCGCGTCGAACGCGCCCGCGCCACCTGAGCGCCGCGCCGAGCTCGACCGTCCGTCCGTCGGCCGCAACCTCGCCGGCCGCTGCGCGTTACCCTTCTAGACCGTGGCACTGCTCCTGCGAGACCGTGAGCCGTCCCCGGAGACCGCCGCGCCGGCCCCCGTCGGGGACCAGAGCGTCGTCGTCCCGGACTACGCCTGTGCGACCTGCGGGGCCGGGATGCACGCCGGCCAGGACTGGTGCCTGGAGTGCGGCAGCGCCGCGCCCGGGCGCCTGGGCGCCCGCCCCGGGTGGCGCGGGGCGTTCACCGTCGTCGCCCTGACGGCGCTGCTCGTCACCTCCGCCGTCGTGGCCAGCTACGCCGCGCTGTCCGGCGACGCCGAGCGGGAGGCCGCGCGGCCCTCGATCGGCTCGGGCAACCCGATCGTCGCCCAGACTCCGCCGCCCGCCCCGGCCACCGGTGCGGTGCCGCCGGGCACCGTCACGCCGCCCGCCGGCGCGGTCGTGCCGCCGGCCGGGACGACCACGCCGTCGGTCAAGGCGCCCACCCCCAAGGGCGGGGCCAAGGGCGGCAGCCCATTCGTGACCCTCCCGGGCGCCGGCGCGCCCGGCAAGTCCGGCGTCGCGGGCAACCGCGGCAACTCGGGCAAGGGCGACTCCGGCGCTCAGAACACCGGGACGTCCGGCGCCAGCGGGACGTCCCCGTCCACCTCTCAGAACACCTCGCCCGGCCGCGGGAGCAGCCCGACGGCCGCCCCCGCCGCGACCGTGCAGGCGATCGGCTTCAACAAGGACGCGATGTCGACCTACGACCCCTACCAGCGCGCGGGCGCGGAGTTCGGCCCCGCCGGCAACGCCGCCGACGACGACACCGGAACGGTCTGGGACGTCACCGTCCCCGCCGACGGCGAGGCGCTGCGCGTCGGGCTCGTGGTCGACCTCGGCGCGGCGTACGCGCTGAGCTCGCTGAAGGTCTCCACCCCGACGCCTGGCTTCGAGATGGAGATCTACGCCAGCGAGGGCGCGGCCAAGCCCACCGACATCCTGGACAAGCGCTGGGAGCACCTCACCGACCGCCGCGACGTCCCCGACGGCGTGGTCGTCTCCCTGCAGGGCAAGTCCGACAACAAGTTCCGCCAGGTCGTGCTGTGGTTCACGAGCGCCAAGGACGCCGTCGATCCGCGGGTCGCGATCGGCGAGGTCTCGGTGCGCGGCAGCCGGTAGGCTCCCGCCGGTGTCGGCCGCCGCACTGAGGACCACCGAGGGCGTCATCATCCTCGAGCTCTTCGACGAGGACGCTCCGAAGACGGTCGCGAACTTCAAGCAGCTCGGGACCCAGGGCTTCTACGACGGGCTGTCCTTCCACCGCGTCATCCCGGACTTCATGATCCAGGGCGGCTGCCCGGAGGGCACCGGCACCGGCGGTCCCGGCTACCAGTTCGAGGACGAGATCAACGACCACAAGCTTGTCCGCGGCACGCTGGCGATGGCCAACTCGGGGCCCAACACCAACGGCTCGCAGTTCTTCATCGTGACCGCCGAGGAGACCCCGTGGCTGGACGGCAAGCACACGGCGTTCGGCAAGGTCACCGACGGCATGGACGTGGTCGAGCGCCTCGAGGCCACGCCGACCGGCGCGGGCGACCGCCCGGTGAACCCGATCGGCATCGCGTCGGTCGAGTTCGAGGCCTGACCCCGCCCGCGGCCGCAGGCCTTGGATCTCTTCCAGGCGATCGTCCTGGGCATCGTGCAGGGGCTCACCGAGTTCCTGCCGATCTCCAGCACCGGGCATCTGCGCATCGTGCCCGCCTTCGCCGGCTGGGAGGACCCGGGCGCCGCGTTCACCGCGGTGACCCAGCTGGGCACGATGGCGGCGGTCGTCCTGTTCTTCCGCGCCGACCTCGCGCGCATCGCCCGGGCCTGGCTGGCCAGCCTGACGGACCGCGGCCGGCGCTCGGAGCTCGACGCGCGGCTGGGCTGGTACCTGATCCTGGGCACGATCCCGATCGGCATCTTCGGCCTCGCCTTCAAGGACACGATCGAGAACGGCGCGCGCGACCTCACGCTGATCGGCTCGATGCTGATCGCGCTGGGGCTGGTGCTCCTGGCCGCTGAGCGCTTCGGCAGGCGCGAGCGCTCGATCGAGACCGTGCGCGGACGCGACGTCGTCGTCATCGGCCTCGCCCAGGCGCTCGCGCTCGTGCCCGGGGTCTCGCGCTCGGGCGCGACGATCACCGCCGGGCTGTTCCTGGGGCTCGACCGCGTGGCCGCGGCGCGCTTCTCGTTCCTGCTCAGCGTGCCCGCGGTCGTGCTCAGCGGGCTGTTCGAGCTGCGCGACGTGATCGAGGGGACCGCCGAGGGCGCCGCGGGGATCGGGGAGACCGCCGTCGCGACCGCGCTGGCCTGCGTGGTGGGCTACCTGTCGATCGCGTTTCTCATGCGCTTTCTGACCACCCACAGCACCGCCGTGTTCGTGGTCTACCGCGTCGCCCTGGGCGCGCTCGTGTTGATCCTCGTCGCGGCCGGAGCGATTGCGTAGTGTTCGCCACGATGTCCCCGGACCCCGCCCTACAGAGCTGACGATGGCGACGATCGACCGAGGGGCCACGCAGATCCTGACCGTCGAGGATCTCGCGGCGCCCATCTCCGTCGAGAACCCCGCCACCGGCGAGGTCATCGCGCAGGTCCCCGACCACTCGGTGCAGCAGGTCGCCGAGCTGGCGCGGCGCGGGCGCGCGGCCCAGCCGGGGTGGCAGGCGATGGGCTTCGCCGGGCGCACGAAGGTCATGCGCCGCATGCAGAAGTGGATGATCGACAACGCCGATCGGTTCGCCGAGACGCTGATCTCCGAGACCGGGAAGACCTACGAGGACGCGCACCTCGTCGAGCTCACCTACGGGGCCAACGCGTTCGCGTTCTGGGCCGGCCACGCCGAGCGCTACCTCGCCGACGAGCGCGTTCGCTCGGCCTCGGTCATGCACCTCAACAAGCGGCTCGTCGTCCGCTACGAGCCGCTCGGGCTGATCGGCGTGATCGGGCCCTGGAACTACCCCTTCGTCAACTCGTTCGGCGACTGCATCCCCGCGCTGGCGGCGGGCAACAGCGTCATCCTCAAGCCATCGGAGGTCACGCCGCTGACGTCGCTGCTCATGCGCGACGCGCTGCTGGAGTGCGGGCTGCCCGAAGACGTCTTTGGAGTCGCGACGGGCCGGGCGGCGACCGGCGCGGCCCTGATCGACAAGGTGGACATGATCATGTTCACCGGCTCCACCGCAACGGGCCGCAAGGTCGCCGAGCGCGCCGCGCAGACCCTGACCCCCGTGTCGCTGGAGCTGGGCGGCAAGGACCCGATGATCGTGCTGTCCGACGCCGACATCGAACGCGCCGCGAACACCGCGGTCTACGGCTCCATGCAGAACTCCGGCCAGACCTGCATCTCGATCGAGCGCGTCTACGTCGAGGCCCCGGTCTACGACGAGTTCGTCGCCAAGGTCACCGACAAGGTGGGCAAGCTGCGCCAGGGCCGGTCCACGGGGCCCGGCACCGCCGACGTGGGGTCGATGACGTTCGATCGCCAGATCGAGCTCGTCCAGGCGCACGTCGACGACGCGGTGGCCAAGGGCGCGCGTGCGCTGACCGGCGGGCGGCGGCGGCCCGGCGCGGGCATGTTCTACGAGCCCACCGTCCTCGTCGACGTCGACCATTCGATGCGCGCCATGACCGAGGAGACGTTCGGGCCGACGCTGCCGATCATGAAGGTGGCCGACGCCGAGGAGGCGCTGCGCTGGGCCAACGACTCGGAGTTCGGGCTGGCCGGCGCGGTGTTCACCCGCGACGTCGCGCGCGGCGAGCAGCTCGCGCGGCGCATGGAGGCCGGCGCGGTGTGCGTCAACGACGCGCAGATCAACTACTTCGCGCTCGAGGTGCCGATGGGCGGCTGGAAGGCCTCGGGCCAGGGGACGCGCCACGGCGCGGGGGGCATCCGCAAGTTCACCAAGTCCCAGACGCTGATGACGAGCCGGCTGCACCCCTCCAGCGACGCGCACATGTTCCCCTACCGCCCGCTGAAGACCAAGGCGCTGGGCCGGCTGCTGCGCGTGCTCTACGGGCGCCGCCGGCGCCGCGACTGACGACTCAGCGCGGCGGCTGCGGGAGCGTCTGGCCCACGATGCGCGTCCAGGCGGGCGCCTCGACCATCTCCTTGAAGCGTCCGAGGTTCTCGTTGACGGCCCGGTCGATGAGGCCGAGCTCGTAGGCGGTCTGGACCATCCCCTCGAGCTCGGCGTCGAGCTGGACCGTGACGCGCGAGGCGTCCTCGCCCACGGGCGCGAAGGTCACGGCGCCGGCGTGGGGGACGGTGTCCTCGCAGCTCCAGGCCAGCCGCTGTCCCGGGACCTGCTCGGTGATCGTCGCCGTGACCTCGAGCACCGAGCTGCCCAGCCGGCCGCGGCACAGCAGCCGGTCCGGGCCGATCCGCTGGACCTCCTCGATGGCCGGCATGAAGCGCGGGAAGGCCTCGAACTCGGTCCACCGCTCGTAGGCGGTGGCGGCCGGCACGTCGACCTCGACGCTCTGCTGGATGCTGGTCACGCGGTCTCCTCGGGGTGGGTGCTCACGCCTTAAGCCTAGGCTCCCGCGATGACCGCGGTCGCCCTCGGCCTCGCCTCGTCGGCCCTCTGGGGGCTGGCCGACTTCCTCGGCGGCCTGTGGAGCCGGCGCTACGCGGTGCCCGTGGTGCTGGGCTGATGTACCTGTCCTCGCTCGTCGTGATGGC
Source organism: uncultured Solirubrobacterales bacterium (assembly GCA_963825515.1). Classification (GTDB taxonomy): domain Bacteria; phylum Actinomycetota; class Thermoleophilia; order Solirubrobacterales; family Solirubrobacteraceae; genus CADCVQ01. The sequence goes on from CAWGTI010000004.1 coordinate 135,781, forward strand.
GGCGGTCGTCGCGGCGAGCGGCGCGCCGGCGCCGGGCGGCGAGGCGATCCTGGCCGCGATGCTGGCCGGCGCGGCGGGCATCTGCGCGCTGTCGGCCTTCTACCGGGCGCTGGCCATCGGGACGATGAGCATCGTCGCGCCGATCGCGTCGACGGGGGTCGCGCTGCCGGTCGTCGTGGGGCTGGCCACCGGCGACGACCCGAGTGCGGCCGGGGCCGTCGGCATCGTCGCGGCGGTGGTCGGCGTCGTGATGGCCTCCCGCGAGGAGGACGGCACCGTGCTCGACGCGCGTCGCCGGCGGGTGAGCATCCTCCTCGCGCTCGCGGCCGGGCCTGGGCTTCGGGTGCTACTTCGTGGGCGCGGAGATCGCCTCGCGCGAGAGCGTCCCTGGGCGCTGTTGCTCTCGCGGGTGGCGGCGGGGCCGGCCGTGCTGCCGTGGCCTGCGTGCTGCTGCGCCGCGGCGCCCTGCGGCCCCGCCCGCGCCACGTCGCGATCCTCGTTCGGCGTCGGCCTGATCGACCTGGGCGCCAACGCGCTCTACAACCAGGCGACGACGATCGGCGAGCTCAGCTCGGTGTCGGTGGCCAGCTCGCTGTACCCGGTGGGCACGGTGCTGCTGGCGGCGGCCTTCCTCGGCGAGCGCGTGCGCGGGACCCAGCGCGCCGGCGTGGTGATCACGCTGTGCGGCGTGGTGCTCATCGCCGCGGGCTCCGCCTAGGAACGGGCGGCGCGGCGTAGCCTTCGCCCATGCTCGCGCACGTCGGCGGCCCCGTGCTGGACCCGCTCCAGCTCGCTCCCGTGCTGGGGTTCGGCGTGCTGTACGCGCTGCGCGCCCGCACGCTCGCCGCGCAGGGGCGGGCCGTGCCCGGCTGGCGCCAGGCGTGCTGGTACGGCGGGCTGGCGCTGATCGCGGTCGCGCTGGCCTCGCCGCTGGGGCACATGGCGGGCGAGCTGTTCGCGGCGCACATGGCCGAGCACCTGCTCATCGCCGACCTCGGCGCCCTGGCGCTGGTCCTCGGGCTGACGGGCCCGATGATGGCGCCGCTGCTGCGCGCGCCGGCGCTGGCCTGGCTGCGCCACCTCGCCCACCCGGTGCCGGCACTCGCGCTGTGGGCGCTCAACCTGCTCGTCTGGCACACCACGGGCCTGCACGAGGCCGCCGTGCGCCACGACGCCGTCCACGCCGTGCAGCACATGGCGTTCGTGGGCGCCGGCTTGAACATGTGGATGGCGCTGCTCGGCCCGCTGCCCAAGCCCGCCTGGTTCGGCAACATGGCCCGGCTGGGGTACATCGTCGGCGTGCGGCTGGTGGGCACGGTGCTGGCCAACGTGTTCGTGTGGTCCTCCGACGCCTTCTACGGCGTCTACGCGGCCGGCGAGCGGGACTTCGACATCTCGCCGCACGCCGACCAGGTCGCGGCGGGCTCGATCATGATGGTCGAGGGATCGATCCTCACGATCTGCCTGTTCTGCTGGCTGTTCCTGCGCTCCGCCCGCGAGGGGGAGGAGCGCCAGGATCTGCTCGACCTCGCCGCCGGCGCGGGCTTCGCGCTGACCGAGCAGCGCGCGGCGCGGGCCGTGGCCGCCGGGCGCGGCGCGGAGCTGCGCCGCCGGATCGAACCCGGGTCCGACGGGTAGCCTGGACGCATGTCCCTCATGACCAAGCTGTCCCAGCTCGCCCGCTCCCCGCAGGGCCGCCGCATGGCCGACAAGGCCGTGAAGGCCGCCAAGGACCCCAAGACCCGCGCGCAGATCGACTCCGCGCGCCGCAAGCTCGCATCACGGCGTGGCGGGGGCGGCGGGCGCGCGGCCTAGTCGCCGGCCGTCATCGCCTCCGCGCGCTCGGCGAGCGCGACCACGCCCGCGCCGAAGCCGTCCAGCCACGGGTCGTCGACGCTTCCGGCCTGCGCCCGGCGGTAGTTGCCCTCCATGAACACGGTGGCCTTCCACAGCGCGAGCGTGCGGTACCAGCGCAGGTCGGTCATCGACCGGCCGCTGCGCTGCTCGTAGCGCGCGACGAGCTCGGCGCGGGTGGGGAAGCCGGCCTCGCGCGTGACGCTCGACAGCTCGAACGCGCCCAGCGGCGGGTCGCCGGCGTCCGCCCACAGCGCGCACAGGTAGCCGACGTCGGCCAGCGGGTCGCCGATCGTCGCCAGCTCCCAGTCGAAGATCGCGCGCAGGCGCGCCGGGGCGGCGCTCATCATCACGTTGCCCAGCCGGTAGTCGCCGTGGACGATCGTGGCCGGCGGCGAGGCCGGCAGGTGGTTCGCAAGCCAGGCCGCGACGCGCTCGACGGCGGGGACGTCGCGGGTGCGGTTGTGCTCCCACAGGCCGCCGAAGCGCCGCAGCTGGCGCTCGAGGTAGCCGTCGGGGCGCCCGAACCCCTCCAGGCCGCAGGCGCGCCAGTCCACGGCGTGGACCTCGACGAGCGCGTCGACGAGCTCCTCGCCCATGCGCCGGCGGTCGGAGAGCGTGTCCAGCGCGGGCGGCACCGCGGCGGTCACGACGTGGCCCTCGACGTGCTCCATGAGGTAGAAGGGCGCGCCGATCACCGCCTCGTCGTCGCAGGTCGCGAGCACCCGGGGGACGCGGGCCGCGGTGTCCGCGAGCGCGGCGAGCAGCCGGGCCTCGCGGAGCACGTCGTGGGCGCTGGGCGGCAGCGGGCCGCGCGGCGGCCGGCGCAGGACGACGTCGGCGTCGCCGCGGCGCAGCCGGTAGGTCACGTTGGAGTGCCCCTCGCCCACCGGCGCGGCGCGCAGCTCCCCGTCGCCGAGGCCGTGGGCGTCGAGGAAGGCCGCCAGCGGCTCGATCACGAGCAGCGGCTCGCGGGCGTTGTCGCGCGCCTCGGCGAGGGTGGTCACGATGTCGTCGGGCGCCGCCATGGGCGGGCAGGCTACGGGGCTGGGCGCAACCTTCCACCAGTACGGTGGGTTAACCCGCCGATGCGCCGCCTCTGCCTTCTGACCCTCCTGGTTCTCGCCGTGCTGCCCGCTTCGGCGCATGCGGGCGCCAACCAGGCCCTCACCTTCGAGGCGCCGCGCGACCTCCTCGATCCCGCCGCGCGGCCCGTCGCGCTGGCCGAGCTGGAGTCCCTCGGCGTGCGCTCCCTGCGCGTCATCCTCGTCTGGAGGGCGGTGGCCCCGGCGCCCGACGCCACCGAGCGCCCCGGCTTCGAGCCGACCGACCCCAACGCCTACGACTGGGGCGAGTACGACAACCTCATGGCGGCGGCGGCGGAGCGCGGCTGGCCGGTCGTGATGACGATCTCCGGCCCGGTGCCCAAGTGGGCCACGCGGGCCAAGCGCGACAACCTCACGCGGCCCAGCGTGTCGGCGTTCGCCGCGTTCACCGCCGCCGTCGGGCGCCGCTACGGCGCCCAGGTCAACACGTGGTCGATCTGGAACGAGCCCAACCAGCCGCAGTTCCTGCGCCCCCAGTACGCCAGCGGCGGGCGCGCCGTCTCGCCGGGGATCTACCGCGGCCTCTACCAGGCGGCGTTGCGCGGCCTGCGCGCGGCCGGCCAGCAGGACGACGCGGTCCTGCTCGGCGAGACCTCGCCGCGCGGCACGACGCGCGTCGTGCCCCCGCTGACCTTCCTGCGCGGGACGCTGTGCCTGGACGGCCGCTACCGCAAGCGCCCGCGCTGCCGCGCGCTGGAGGCCGACGGCTACGCCCATCATGCCTACACGACGCGCCAGGGCCCGTCCTTCAAGCCGCCCAGCCGCAACGACGTGACGATCGGCGTGCTGTCGCGGCTGACGACGGCGCTGGACCGTGCCGTCCGGGCGAGGGCGCTGACCCGGCGCCTGCCGCTGTATCTGACCGAGTTCGGCACGCAGTCGCACCCGGACCGCGACACGGGCGTCCCGCTGGCCCAGCAGCCCGAGTACTACGCCATGGCCGAGCGGATCGCCCGCTCCAACTCGCGGGTGGTGGCGTTCTCGCAGTACCTGCTGCGCGACGACGCGCCGACCGGCCCGCGGCAGTACGGCGGCTTCGAGTCGGGGCTGCGCTTCTCCGACGGGCGGCCCAAGCCGTCGCTGGCGGGCTTCCGGCTGCCGCTGGCGGTGCGCGCCCGGGGCTCGCGTGCCTCCGTGTGGGGGCGCGTGCGCCCGGCGACCGCGCCGACGAGCGCGGAGGTCCAGGTGGCCGACCGCGGCGGCGCCTTCCGCACGCTGCGCAGAGTCCAGACCGACTCCCAGGGCGCCTTCACGTTCGCGACGACGAACCGCAGCGGCCGCCGCTGGCGGCTGCGCTGGACCGCGCCGGGCGGGCAGGTATTCGTCGGGCCGCCGATTCGCGGGTACCGCTGACCAGCGGCGTCGCCTCCGGGTAGCCTGCCGCGCATGGCCCTGCAGCTCTGGTTCCTGCGCCACGGCGAGGCCGAGCCGCACGACGCGCGCCCGGACCACGACCGGCGCCTGACCGAGCGCGGCGAGGAGCAGTCGCGAGCGGCGGGCCGCGCGCTGGCCGCGCTGGAGCTCGAGTTCCAGCTCGTGCTCACGAGCCCCAAGGTGCGCGCGCTGGACACGGCGCGGCTGGCCTGCGAGGCGCTCGGAGCCGAGCCGGCGGTCCACGAGCCGCTCGCCGAGGGCTTCGACCTCGACGACGCGCTCGCTCTGGCCGCGGAGGCGGGCGACGCCCGCCGCGTCCTGCTCGTGGGCCACAACCCCGACCTGGAGGACGTCGTGCGCGGACTCACGGGCGGGACGATCGACCTGAAGAAGGGCGGGGTGGCCGGCGTGCGCATGCAGGACGGCCACGGCGAGCTGATCGTGCTCCTGCGCCCGCGCGAGCTCGTGCGGATCCGGTAGCCGAGCCGGCGTCCCGCGCGGCGTAGCCTGTGCGGTCGTGCCCGAGCTGCCCGAAGTCGAGATCGCCGCGCGCCGCCTGGACGCCGCGCTCGCCGGCGCGCCGATCGAGTCCGCGGTCGCGCCGGGGATCAACGCGCTGAAGACCTTCGACCCGCCGCTGTCGGCGCTGGAGGGGCGGGCGATCGAGGGCGTGCGCCGTCGCGGCAAGCACCTCGTGGTCGACGTGACCGGAGGGCTGGTGCTCCTCGTGCACCTGATGAGCGCCGGGCGCCTGCAGCTCTACGCCAAGCGCGCCGGCCCGCGCGACCGGACGTCGCGGCTGCTGGTCCGGGTGGCCGGCGACGCCGAGTCCGGCGACGGCGCGGCGGGCCGCGAGCTGCGCCTGCGGGAGTTCGGCACGCGCCAGGCCGCGTGGGTCAAGCTGCTGCGCGGGGAGGAGCTCGAGGCCGACGAGGCGCTGGCCACGCTGGGGCCGGAGGCCTGGCCCGATCCGCCCGCGGACCTGCGCGCGGTGCTCGACGCGCCGCGCCCGCTGCACGCGCTGCTGCGCGACCAGCGCGTGATCTCCGGGATCGGGCGCTCCTGGGTCGACGAGATCCTGTGGAGCGCGGGGCTGTCGCCGTTCAAGCGCGGCGACGACCTCGGCGACGAGGAGGCGCGGGCCCTGCGCGACGCGATCGTGGCCAGCCTCGACGGCGCGATCGAGCACTACGAGCGGACGGTGTCGCTGCCGATCCCCGACAAGATGCCGATGCCGCTGCAGGTCCATCGCCGCCAGGGCGAGCCGTGCCCGCGCTGCGGTGCCACGATCGAGGCGGTGCACTTCGAGGACTACGTGATGTGCTACTGCCCGACCGACCAGACCGCCGGCAAGGTCCTCAAGGACCGGCGCCTGTCGCGGTTGATCAAGTGAGAGGACGCCCGTGATCGGAGCCGGCACGCCCGCCCCGGACTTCACGCTGCCCGACCAGGACGGGACGCCGCTCACGCTGTCCGACCTCCGCGGCGGCGCCGTCGTCCTGTACTTCTATCCGCGCGCGCACACGCCCGGCTGCACGACGCAGGCGTGCGGCGTGCGCGACCGGCGCGCCGACTACGAGGCGGCGGGCGCGACCGTGCTCGGCGTCTCGCCCGATCCCGTCAAGAAGGTCAAGCGCTTCCACGACAAGCAGGGGCTGAACTTCACCCTCCTGGCCGACGCCGACCACGCGGTGACCGACGCGTACGGCGTGTGGGTGCAGAAGAGCATGTACGGCAAGAGGTACTGGGGCGCGCAGCGGGCGACGTTCCTCCTGGACGCCGGCGGCGTCGTGCGCCACGTGATCGCAAAGGCGTCGCCCAAGACCCACGACGACGAGGTGCTCGCGGCGCTGGCGGAGCTGCCGGCCGCCGCCTGAGCGCCGCGCCTCAGGCGCGTCATTTCGTCCCGACGCCCTTGAAGAACGTGTAGCAGAACACGCCAGTCGTCCTCGGTCGTGCGGTGCAGGTCCCGTATGCCGGCGTCGAAGCGCGACGGCTCGATGAGTCCCGCCGCCCAGCGCAGCCTCGCGCACGCCCTCGATCATCGCGGTGAACGTGCGCCGCGTGGACCCCTCGACCAGCTCCTCTGGCCGGCTCGCGTCCACGTGGCTGCTGAGGGGGGCGAACGTTCATCTCTGTCCCCTATAGCGGGAAGGAATGCACGTTGACCTTGCACGGTTGGGCGCGGAGCAGGACGACCTCGTCGCCCGGTGGCAGCTGCTGCACGCCGGGTGGTCGGAGAAGGCGGTGGCGCATCGCACCGACAGGCTGCGCGCGATCCACTCGGGGGTATATCTGACCAGCCTCTCCCCGCCCACCCGGCGACAGCGCTGGCGCGCCGCGACGCTGACCGCGCCCGACAGCCGGCTGAACGCCGTCAGCGCCGCCGGGTGCTGGGGCTTTCGGGCTCATACCGGCCGCATCGACACGATCGTGCGCCCCGGCACCGGCGGGCCCAAGCGCATCGGTTCTCTGTTGATCTTCCGCTCCACCACGCTCGACGGCGACGTCACCGTCCGTGACGGCCTGCCGATCACCACCGCGGCGCGCACGCTGCTTGACCTCTCGCCGCGCCTGTCAGACCGCGCGCTGCGCAAGGCGTTTCGCGAAGCGCTGCGCCTGCGCGTGACCACCGCCCAGGACGTCGTGGCCACACTCGACCGCCACCCCGGGCGCCGCGGGACCGCCCGGCTGCGCGCACTCGCCGAGCGCTACGCGCGCCTGCCCATCCACCGCACCCGCAGCGACGCCGAAGCCATGGCCCTGGAAGTCCTGGATCGCGCCCGCATCCCCATCCCGCGCGTCAACGAGCACGTCGCCGGCGAAGAGGCCGACCTCTCCTGGCCCCAACACCGACTGATCGTCGAGATCGACGGCCCGAACTTCCACCGCCTGCGCGACGAGGACGCCCGCAAGACCGCGGTCTGGCGCCGCGCCGGCCACACCGTGCGCCGCATCCCCAGCGACGACGTCTTCGACCACCCCGAGGACCTGCTCGCCCTCGCGCCGCGAGGCTCCAACGTTCATTTCCACCCCCTCTAGGGGCAGGGAGTGAACGCTCAGTCTCGGGCGCGCCACCGAGCGTTCACTTCCACCCCTCCTGGGGGGAACAAATGAACGTTCGGCATCTGCAGCGCGCGGTGCTCGCCCGGCCGATCGAGCGCGTGCTCGAGCTGCTCGACGACGCGCAGATAGCGCGCGACGCGAGCGGGGTAGGAGCCCGGGCACCCCCCCGGCCGAGCCGGGAGACCCGGCCGAGAGGAGACGTCCCATGGGCTTTGACCAGTACCACGAGCCGCCCGACGAGCTGAGCTCCGAGGCGCGGACGTTCGCGCGGATGATCGCCTCGCTGACCGAGGAGGCCGAGGCCATCGGCTGGTACGCGCAGCGCATTGCGCTGGAGAGCGACCAGGAGGCGGTCGCGATCATGGAGAACGCCCAGATGGAGGAGTTCAAGCACTTCGCGATGGACCTCGAGTTCCTGATTCGGCGCACGCCGAAATGGAAGGTCGCCCTCGAGAAGGTCCTCTTCACCGACGGTGACATCGTCGAGGCCGGCGAGGAGGCCGAGGAGGCCGAGGACGAGGTCGAGGAGTAGCGCAGGGCCGGGGCGGCGGGCCGCGGTCGCCGCGGCGCACCGCCAGGCGGAGGCGGCGGGTCGGCGCGACGACGGCCCTAGACTCGAGCCATATGGCGATCCGCGTGCCGGTGAGCGTGCGCCCGGTGGGCGCCGAGGACTACGAGCCACTCGCCGCCATGCTCGCCCGGGCCTTCTACGACGACCCGGTCACCGCCTGGTTCTATCCCAACGCCGCCAAGCGGCTGCGCCACGCGCAGCGCTTCTTCGCCATCCGCCTGCGCCAGCTCGCGCCGCAGGAACAGATGTACGCCGCCGCCGACCTGTCGGGCGCCGCTCTGTGGGCGCTACCGGACCGCTGGCGGGAGGACCTGCGCCAAGCGCTCCTGCTCCTGCCGATGCTGCCGGTCCTGCTGCCGCACATCCTGCGCTCGGCGCGCGCGGTGCGGGAGATCGAGCGCCGCCACCCGGAGGCGCCGCACTACTACCTGTCGGTGCTCGGCACCGAACCGGGCCGGCAGGGCGGAGGAGTGGGCTCCGCCCTGCTGGCACCGGTTCTCGAGCGATGCGATGCCGATGGGGTGCCGGCCTACCTGGAGTGCTCGAAGGAGAGCAACGTCTCCTTCTACGCGCGCCACGGATTTGACGTGACGGAGCGCATCGGGCTCCCCGGAGGGCCGCCGCTCTGGCTCATGTGGCGCGAGGCCCGCCGAGCAGGTTGCTGATCATGCCGAACACGTTGTTCAGCAGGCCGCCGATGCCGCCGGCCGAGGTGCCGCCCAGGAGGCCGCCGAAGAGGCCGCCCAGCAGGTTCCCGCCGCCGCCGGTCGAGCCGCCGGCCGAGGTGCCGCCGAAGAACGGCAGCCCGCCGAGGATCTGGTCGAGCAGCCCCGTCACGGTGGTCAGCACGCTCGGCACGATGGTGCCGACCGTCGACTGAACCAGCGCGAGGACCTGCGCGATCGGGCCGCGGACGAACTCCGGAAGCATCGGCAGGATCGACTGGATCGTCCCGAACGCCGTCTGGATCGCCTGCGTGGCCATGGCCAGCGCCTGGCTGACGACCGAGCTGATGCTCGACGGCAGCGTGCCCGACTCCAGCGCGGAGTTGAGGTTGTTGACCTCCACCGCGTCACCGGCCGACAGCGCGGCGATGATCGACGCGAGGATCGGCTTGGCCTGTGCGGGCACGCGGTCCATGAGCTGGGTCAGGACCTCGATGATCCGCTGACGGCCCTGGAGGCTGGCCGGGATCGCCTGGGCGATCAGGGCCTGCACGCGGCCACGGATCTGGTCGACCAGCGCGGTGATCGACTCGATGAGCGAGTCGTACTGGGCGCCGGCGATGGTCAGCGCGGTCGCCGCGCCGGCGCTCCCCGTGGGGGTGGTGGCCAGACGCGCCATGCGGCGCGCGTCACGCGATGCGCTCGCGGTCTGCGAGCGGGCGATCTTCAGCTGACGGGTGGCCGAAGCCGTGTTCCCGTTGCGGATGGCGCGCTCCAGGCGGTCGACCGCCGTAGCGGCCTTGGCGACGTGCGAGTTCACGCTCGCCCCCGTCGGTGTGGAGGATGAAGCGGACGCGGTGGCGGGAAGCGCCACGAGCGCGGTGAGCGCCGCCACGATGGCGACGAGACGTCTTGACGACGACATGATGATGCCCCTTTCGGCAACTGGGCGACCTCGGGTGAGGCCCCTGGTTTTGCGCCCCCGCCTCACGGCGGGTTAGCCTTTTCGTGAGCTGCGACGGACCACTCACGCGCCGGCGCGCGCCGTGTGATCCTCTACCGGCAAGTTGGCGCGTTGCCGCTCGTCTCAGCGCTGCCCGAGCAGGCGCTGCAGCAGGCTCTGGATGGCGCTCAGCACCTGGTTGGCGGGCTGCAGCAGCCCCGCCAGCGCGTTCGAGCCGCTCGGCGCGGGCGCGGGCGCGGAGGCGGCGGGAAGCTTGAGCCCGACCGACGCGAGCACGCGCTCCAGCGTGGCGCGCACGCCGGTGAGCGTGCGGCCCAGGACCGTGCGCGCCGTCTCCAGCGCGCCGGCGCCCCCGCCCGCGACGGTGCGCTGCGCGAGCTCGAACGCCTCGAGGACCGTCCGGCGGGCGGCGTCGAGCTGGCGGCGGACGAGGTCGGCGGGGCTGGTCACGGCAGGACGGGAGGAGGGGCTGCGCTCGTCGACGATCCGCACGCCGTCGTCGCGTGGCGCGGCCACCGGCGCGGGCGTGGGCTCCAGATCGCGCACCGCGCGCCGGCGGGGAGTGCTCCGGCGCGGCGTGACGCTGACGGCGCTGGTCTGCAGGCGCGTGGAGGAGGTGCGAACCGTGTCACCGCGGCGAGCGCGGGCGCGAGCCCGAGCCCGAGCCCGAGCCCGCTGGGCGGCGGCGGAGCGATCACGGCGAAGCGCCGCGGCGGACGGCGCCGCGGTGGCCGGCGGAGCGGCCCGCTCGGCGGACGTCGACTGCGCGCGTGCGGGCGGGCGGTCGGGCTTCGTCGCGGCGCGCTCGATCTGGACCGCGGCGGTGCCGGTGGTGGCGACGGCCGCCGCCAGTGCGAGGCCCTTGGCCGCGGCCGGCAGCCCGGCCCAGCCCAGCCCGCCACCCGCGCCGGTCGCGGCCGCGCCGCCCCCGCCGATCAAGGCGCCGGCGCTGGCCGTGCCCGCGCCCAGGCCGATCACGCCCGCGGTGGTCGCGCCCGTGAGCCACGGCGCCAGGGCGAGCAGGTCGGTGTGGCGCGAGCGGATGGTGCGCTGGAAGGAGGCGCAGTCGTCGCAGGAGCGCAGGTGCGCACGGATGCGCCGGGCGCGCAGGCTGCGCCGGTCACCGTCCGACAGCGACCGGCGGATGGTCGTGCACTCCGCGGCGCGGCCGTCGGCGAAGTCGTGCAGTGCGCTGCGCGCGTCGAAGACGGCGCGACGGGCGCCGGCCGGGCTGAGCCCCAGCACCACGCCGATCTCCTCGTAGTCCAGGCCGTTGAGCTCGCGCATGACCAGCGCGCCGCGCTGGCGCGGAGGCAGCGTGCGCAGGTCGGCGACGAGCTGCGTGAGGCGCCAGCGGACGTCGGCGTCGACCTCGGGGCCGTCCACGACGGGCTCGGTGAGCGGCCCGAGCTCGACCTGCGGGCGGCGCTTGCGCACGATGTCGATCGCGGCGTTGTGCGCGATGCGATACAGCCACGGGCGCAGCGGCCGACCGGGCTCGCGGTCGGGCAGCGCGCGCAGCGCGCGCTCCAGCGCGGTCTGGGCCGCGTCGCCCGCGTCCTCGACGTCGAGCAGGATCGAGCGGCAGTAGCCCAGGAGCGGGCCGTGGTAGCGCTCGTACAGCGCGGCGAAGGCCGCCTGGTTGCCCGCCGCGGCCTTGCGCGCGAGCGCTTCGTCGCCGAGCCGGCTCCACGCCACGATGCGCGGGCGGCGCGCCGGCATCGCCGTGGCGACGGGGACGCTGGGTGTCATGTCCTGGGGTATCGGCAGCAACGGGCGCGTTCAACAGCCCCCTAACCTGACGGGGTGCCCGCCGCCTCCATCGGCTCGAGCGTCTCATCGTTCTTCGACGCGGTCGGCTCGTTCTTCGACAGCCTCTCGCAGGTCGGCTGGGGTCCGCTGGCCGGCGCGATGGTCGCGTTCGTCATCTACCTCACGCTGCGCGCCCGGGCGTTCTTCCACACCCTGCGGGCCGCGTATCCCACCGAGCGGATCGCGTTCCGGCGCATCTGGGGCGCCTACATCGCGGCCTACGGCTTCAACAACGTCATCCCGGCGCGCGGCGGGGACGTCATCAAGCTGTTCCTGGTCAAGCAGTCCATCCCGCACGCGACGTACCCGGCGGTGGCCGCGGCGTTCTGCGTCGAGGCGGTCTTCGACGCGGCGATGGGCGTCTTCATCCTGGGCTACGCCTTCACGCAGAACGTGTTCCCCAAGCCGCCGGACTTCGCCAAGCTCGACGCCTTCGATCTGTCGTTCTTCGCGTCGCACCCGCGCTTCACGCTGTTCGCGCTCACGTTCCTTGCGGTCGCGGCCCTCGTGGCGTTCGCCGTGCTCTCCCAGCGCGTGAAGGCGTTCTGGGCCCGGGTGCGTCAGGGCCTGACGATCCTCACCGACCGCCGCCGCTACTTCCGCGAGGTGTTCGCGGTGCAGTTCGCGGGGTGGATCTTTCGCTTCGCGGCCTTCTGGCTGCTGCTGGAGGCCTTCAACGTGGGCGGCTCGGTCCGGGGCGTCCTGCTCGTCCTCGGCGTCAACGCGGTCGCCGCCGTCGTGCCGTTCACGCCGGGCGGCGCCGGCGTGCAGCAGGCGCTGCTGGTCAAGGTCTTCGCCGGGGCCGCGTCAGGCGCGACCGTGGCCGCCTACTCGGTCGGCCAGCAGATCACGATCGCCGTGACCACGCTGGCCGTCGGGTTCATCGCGCTGCTGACCATCTTCAACATCCGCTCGTTCAAGCAGGCGATCGCGCTCGGGAAGGCCGAGCGCGAGGCCGAGCGGGCGCCGCAGGAGGCCTACTGAAGTCCGGAGCGGGCCTCGCGCACGAGCGCGACCGCGTCGGGGAAGACGGTGGCCATGACCGAGCGGATCTGCTCGGCCTGCTGCTCGACCGTGCCCTGGATGTTGACGCGGTTGATCGCGGCGACGGTCATGTCGACCGCGAGCTTGATCGCGTTGTCGGCCCAGACGAGGCCCTGCTGGCGCTGCATCTGCTCGGCGAACTCCGCCATGCGGCGCTGCAGCTCCTCCGGGTCGCCGAACAGTCCTCCGAAGCCTTCCATGAGTTCATCGTAGCGGGGGCCGCCGAGCGGCCCGCGCCGCGGGGCTACCGGCGCACGACGCGAAAGCTCACGCGCTTGGGCAGGGAGCGCTTGCCGGTGAGGTCGGTGGCCTGCAGCACGGCGCGGTAGCGCGCGGGGCGCAGGGAGCGTGCGCGGCCGCGGACGCGCAGGCGCCCGGAGAACGCCACTCGGGCGTTGCCGGCGACCAGCCTGCGGGTGAACGCGCCCACGGGGACGTGGCGCGTGCAGCGGTTGGCGCCGCGGTTGGAGCGCCGCGGCCGCACGCAGCGCCCCGCGACCCGGCGGCCGCGGGTGCTGCGCTGGATGGCGAAGCGGACGGACGCCGGCTCGGACAGCGTGAAGCGCAGCGTGGTGCCGCGCCGCGCGCGGCGCTGGGCGACCCGGCCGGCGCGATCGACGGCGAACGTCGCGTTGGTGATGCTCAGCCGCCCGATCGCCGGGCGCAGGTCCACCGGCGGCGTCGGCGTCACGGGCGGCGTGTCCGGCGGCGTGACCGGCGGCGGGCACGGCGGGTCGGCCAGGCCCGGCGTGCCGAACTTCTGGACGCGGTTGTTCTCCGAGTCGGCGACGTACAAGTTGGCGCGGCAGTCGATCGCGATGCCCACCGGGCCGCTGAGCTGGCCGTCGCCGGTGCCCAGCGCGCCGAACTTCGAGACGAACGACCCGTTCGCCGTGAACCGCTGCACGCGGTCGTTGTCGAACTCGGTCACGAAGAGGTCACCGGCCGGGTCGAAGGCGAGGTCGGCGGGAGTGCTGAGCTGGCCGTCACCCGTGCCCATCGCCCCGAACTTGTTGACCAGGCCGCCCGCAGGGCTGAAGACCTGCACGCGATCGTTCGCGGAGTCCGCCACGTAGAGGTTGCCGCTGGGGCCGAAGTCGAGGCCCGCGGGGATGTCGAACTGCCCGTCGCCGCTGCCGGGCGAGCCGAACTTGGTCAGGAGCCCGCCGCCGGGCGTGAACACCTGGATGCGGCTGTTGTTGGTGTCGCCGACGTAGAGGTTGCCCGCCGGGCTGAACGCGAGGCCGAACGGCTGATCGAACTGCCCGTCCCCGCTGCCCAGCGAGCCGAACTTGGAGACGAACACGCCGTTGGAGGTGAACTGCTGGATGCGGTGGTTGCCGGCGTCGGAGACGTAGACGTTGCCGTTGGGTCCCACCACGATGTCGAGCGGGCTGTCGAGCTGGCCGTCGCCCGTGCCCAGCGAGCCGAACTTGGTCAGCAGCGCGCCGTTCGCGCTGAACTTCTGGATGCGGTGGTTGGCGAGATCCACCACATAGACGCTCCCGTCCGGCCCAGCCGCGACCCCGAAGGGCGTGGCGAACTGCCCATCGCCGGTGCCGAGCGAGCCCCATTTCGTCAGCAGCTGCTGGGCGCCGGCCGGTGCGGCCAGCGCGAGCCACAGCACGAGCATGCCGACCGCGGCTCCTGCGGCCCTCGTCATGCGGCGGGGACCGATGCTGGACGACGTGCGGTGATCCACGGGCTTCCCCTCCTTGGAACGTTTCTAGCGGGCTCCTGTCGGGTCCCCGCGCTCGCCGCCGCTCGGCGACGCGGGGACCCTACCGGCTAGCGCCGACCCACCACCCGGAAGCTCACGCGCTTGGGCAGCGACAGCTTGCCGGTGAGGTCGGTGGCCTGCAGTACGGCGCGGTAGCGCGCGCGCGGCAGGGCGCGCGTGCGGCCGCGGACGCGCAGGCGCCCGGAGAACGCCACCCGGGCGTTGCCGGCGGGCAGGATGCGGCTGAACGCGCCGAAGGTGACGAACCGCGTGCAGCGGCTGCGCCGGCGGTTGGAGCGCGTGGGCCGCACGCAGCGCCCGCCCACCCGGCGGCCGCTGGTGCGCCGCTGGATCTGGAAGCGCACCGCCGCCAGCTCGGAGAGCGTGAAGCGGAATGCGGTACCCAGCGGCCGGTTCTGGGCGACCTGCCCGGACGGGTTCACGGCGAACACCGGGTTGGTGATGAGCAGGCTCCCGATCGCCGGGCGCAGGTCCGGCGGGGGCGGCGGCTGCGGGATGACCGGCGGGGTCGGCGGCGGGCAGGGCGGCTCACCCGCGCCGGGCGTGCCGAACTTCTGCACGCGGTTGTTCCCGGCGTCGTTGACGTAGATGTTCGAGCGGCAGTCGATCGCGATTCCGAGCGGCGTGTTGAACTGCCCGTCGTTGGCGCCCATCGCGCCGAACTTCGAGACGAACGTCCCGCCCGCCGTGAACTTCTGCACCCGGCTGTTCCCGGCGTCGGTCACGAGCACGTCGCCGGCCGCGTCGAAGGCGAGGAACACGGGCGTCTCGAACTGGCCGTCGTTGGTGCCGGTCGTTCCGAACTTGTTGACCAGCCCACCGGTCGGCGTGAACACCTGGACCCGGTCGTTGCTGCTGTCGGCCACGTAGAGGTTGCCGCTGGGCCCGAACGCGAGGCCGGCGGGGATGGCGAACTGGCCGTCGTTGGCGCCGGCACTGCCGAACTTGTTGACCAGGCCGCCGCTCGGGGTGAACACCTGGATGCGGCCGTTGCCCACGTCGCTGACGTACAGGTTCCCGTCCGGTGCGAACGCGAGGCCCAGCGGCGAGTCGAACTGGCCGTCGCCGGTGCCCAGCGACCCGAACTTGTTGACCAGGCCGCCATTGGGGTTGAACACCTGGATGCGGTGATTCCCGGTGTCGGCGACGTAGACGTTCCCGTTGGGGGCGACCGCCACGCCGGTGGGAGTGACGAACTGGCCGTCGCCCGATCCGGCCGACCCGAACTTCGTGAGCAGCCCGCCGGTGGAGGTGAACTTCTGGATGCGGTTGTTGGCCGCGTCGGCGACGTAGACGCTCCCATCTGCTCCGAGCGCGATCCCGTACGGGGTCTGGAACTGGCCGTCGCCGGTCCCCATCGACCCCCACTTCGTGAGCAGCTGCTGGGCGCTCGCCGGCGCGGCCGCCAGCGCAAGCCAGAGGAACAGCATCCCCAGCGCGACGCCCGCCGCGGTCGTCCGGCGATGAGCACCACAAATGAACGAGCGATCGGCTCTCACGACGTCCCTACCTCCCCAGCAGTTGCACCAGTACCGGCCCCCGGGCAGGCGACGGAACGCCCGCCCGGCGGGGATCCTAGTGAAGCCGGGGCGGTGCCGCTGTCTGCGGCCTACGGCGCGGAGGCTCGCGCTTGGGCAGCGAGCGCGTGCCGGTCAACGTGCGGCTCACCGGGTTCTGGCGGTCGCCCGGCGGGCGCGGGCAAGGTGGCTGCCGCCGGCGCGCACGGTGACCGTCCGCCGGGCGGTGAGGTCGCGCACGCTCACGCTGCCCTGCTGCACGACGGTGCGCGTGCCGTCGCAGCGCTCCTGCGTCAGCCACCTCGTGCCGCGGACGGTCGCCGCGCTGTGGCGGCCCTTGGTGCGAAAGCGCCCGCGAGCGTTGGCGAACAGTCGCGAGACGACCCGCGGCCGGCGCTGCGTCGCGGTCGCGCCGGTCCCGCTGCGCCCGCACACCGACGCGAAGTCGGTGCTGCGCAGCGTCAGCTCGGTGACCGGCTGCCGCGCGCGCCGCTGCTTGATCGTGAAGATCCCGGCGGAGAAGTCGGCCGTCTGCGTGCGCTGCGCCGGCCCGGCCGGGCTCGCGGCCGCCTCTGCGGTGAGCGAGAGGCGACCGTCCAGCGCGTGGACGACCGTGCCGACGGGCAGCAGGCCGGCGCCCTGCAGCGGCACGAAGCCCGCGGGCGCCTGCGCGCGGCGCGCCCTCGGGTAGGGGCTGCCCCCGCCCGGTCGGCGGACGAAGACCTGGCCGCTGACCAGCCGTCCCACGATCGTCTCGCCGAGCGACGGGCCGGGCGACGCGTCCGAGACGTCGCACGCGTCGCCCACGCGATCGGTGTCCCCGTCGGCCTGGTCGGGGTTGGGGACGTCCGGGCAGTTGTCGGTCGTGTCGCCGATGCCGTCGCCGTCCCGATCGTCGCCACCCTGCGACCCCGCCGGGGCGGCGAACAGGGCCAGCGCCAGCACCAGCGCGACCAATCCGCCGAGGGCGACGGCCGGCGCGGCTCGCGCGCGACCCCGAGCATCCGTCATGGACCGCCGATGGGCGCTCACGACTCCGACCTCCCAGGCCGTGTTGGCGTCTGCCTCCCCAGCCTACCCCTGCGCCGCTCGGCCGCCACTAGCGGTTTCGGACGCTCGCGCGCCGCGCGCGGGCGAGGTAGCTGCCGCCGGCGCGGACCGTCACGGTGCGGCGCGCCGTCCGGTCGCGGACGCTCACGCTGCCCCGGCGGACCTGGGTCAACGTGCCCTCGCAGCGCTCCTGGGTCAGCCAGATCGTCCCGCGGACGGTCGCGGAGCTGTGGCGCCCCGCCGTGCGGAAGCGGCCGCGGCCGTTGCCCCACAGCCGGGAGACGACCCGGGAGCGGCGCTGGGCTGCCGCGGCGGTGGAGCCGCGCGCGCTGCGCCCGCACACCGACGCGAAGTCGGTGCTGCGCAGCGTCAGCTCGGTGACCGGCCGCCGCGCGCGGGCCTGCTTGATCTGGAATATCCCGGCGTAGAAGTCGGCGGTCTGGGTGCGCTCGCGGCGCCCGGTGCGGGTGGCGCTCTGCACCGCGGTCAGCGACAGGCGCCCGCGAACGGAGTGCACGATGGTCCCGACCGGCAGCAGGCCGGCGCCCTGCAGGGGAACGAAGCCCGCCGGCGCCTGCGCGCCGCGGGCCGTCGGGGCTCGTGCGCCGCGGTCGCGCGGGTAGGGGCTGCCGCCTTGCGGCCGGCGCACGAAGACGTCGCCGCTGACCAGCCGCCCGACCACCGTCTCGCCCACCGCAGGGCCGGGGGACGCGTCGGAGACGTCGCAGGCGTCCCCGATGCGGTCGCGATCGCGATCGGCCTGATCCGTGTTGGGGACGTCCGCGCAGTTGTCGGTGGCGTCGGGCACCGTGTCGGCGTCGCGGTCGCCCGGCGCCTGCGCCGCGAGCGCCGGCGGCGTCTCCAGCGCCGCCGTGGCGAGGCAGGGCGGGTCGGTCGCGCCGGGAGTGCCGAACTTCTGCACGCGGTGGCTGTTCAGGTCCGCCACGTAGAGATTGGAGCGGCAGTCGACGGCGATCGCTATGGGAGTGGTGAACTGGCCGTCGCTGGGCCCAGGTGAGCCGAATTTCGAGAGGAACGACCCGCTCGCGGTGAACCGCTGCACGCGGCCGTTGTTGGCGTCGACCACGTAGAGGTCGCCCGCGGGGTCGACGGCGACGTCGGTGGGGGAGGCGAACTGGCCGTCGCCGGCGCCCAGGGTGCCGAACTTCGAGATGAAGGCACCGCCCGGCGTGAGCACCTGGACTCGGTGGTTGTTGGAGTCGGCCACGTAGAGGTTGCCGCCGGGACCGAACGCGAGGCCGGCGGGGGCGTTGAACTGGCCGTCCCCGGACCCGAAGGAGCCGAACTTCGAGACGAACGTGCCGGCGGGCGTGAATTGCTGGATGCGGAAGTTCTGGAACTCGCTGACGTAGAGGTGGCCGGCCGGGCTGAACGCGAGGCCAAAGGGCTGGCTGAACTGGCCGTCACCGGTCCCGGGGGAGCCGAACTTCGCGACGAACGCGCCGCTCGGAGTCAGCACCTGGACGCGGTCGTTCTGGAAGTCGGCGACGTAGAGGTTGCCGTTGGGGCCGACGTCGATGCCGCTGGGCTCGTTGAACTGGCCATCGCCGGTTCCGAACGAGCCGAACTTCGTCAGCAACGCCCCGTTGGGGGCGAACTTCTGGATGCGGTGGTTGAACGTGTCGGCGACATAGACGTTCCCCTCGGCATCGGCGGCGATCGCGAACGGGGACTGGAACTGCCCGTCGCTGGTTCCCTGCGAGCCCCACTTGGTCAGGAGCTGCTGGGCCATTGCCGGCGCCGTGGCCAGCGCGAGCCACGCCGCCAGGACGGCCAGCGCGACTCCCGCCCCCACGCAGAGCCGACGGAGATCCCGCGTGGTCGTCCGATCGCCACTCATTGCGACCCACCTTAAAGCGGCAGATCTTGCGTGGGGGCTAACAGCCGCGGATCGCCGCTCTCTACCTCCGGCGCACCACGCGGAAGTTCACGCGCTTGGGCAGCGAGCGCTTGCCGGTGAGGTCGGTGGCCCGCAGCGTCGCGCGGTAGCGCGCGGCAGCCAGCGAACGGGTGCGGCCGCGGACGCGCAGGCGCCCGGAGAACGCCACGCGGGCGTTGCCGGCGGGCAGGCCGCGGCTGAACGCGCCCAGGGTCACGTAGCGCGTGCACCGGCTGCGCCGGCGGTTGGAGCGCGTCGGGCGCACGCAGCGTCCGCTGACTCGCCGGCCGCTGGTGCGCCGCTGGATCTGGATGCGCACCGACGCGAACTCGCTCAGCGTGAAGCGGAACGTCGTGCCGCGCGGCGCGCTGCGCTGCGCCACCTGCCCGGACGGGTTGACCGAAAACACCGCGTTGGTGATGCTCAGCCGCCCGATCGCCGGGCGCAGGTCCACCGGCGGCGTGACAGGCGGCGTGACAGGCGGCGTCACCGGCGGGGCCGGGGGCGGGCAGGGCGGATCGGCCAGACCCGGAATGCCGAACTTCTGCACGCGGTTGTTGGCGGAGTCGGCGACGTAGAGGTTGACGCGGCAGTCGATCGCGATGCCCACCGGCTGTGCGAACTGGCCGTCGCTGGTGCCCAGCGCGCCGAACTTCGAGATGAACGACCCGGCGGCCGTGAACTTCTGCACGCGGTGGTTGTCGAACTCGGTCACGTAGAGGTCCCCGGCCGGATCGAAGGCGACGTCGGCGGGAATCGACAACTGGCCATCCCCCGTGCCCGCCGCGCCGAACTTGTTGACGAGGCCGCCGGCGGGCGTGAAGACCTGCACGCGGTGGTTCAAGGAGTCCGCGACGTAGAGGTTGCCGTTGGGGCCGAACTCGAGCCCCGCGGGGTCGTCGAACTGGCCGTCGCCCGCACCGGTCGAGCCGAACTTGGAGACGAACGTGCCGTTGGGCGTGAACTGCTGGACGCGCTCAGCGTTCAGGTCGCTGACGTAGAGGTTCCCCGCCGGGCTGAACGCGAGCCCGAACGGCTGGCTGAACTGCCCGTCGCCGGCGCCCGCCGAGCCGAACTTGGAGACGAACGTGCCGTTGACGGTGAGCTCCTGGACGCGGCTGTTCCCGGAGTCGGCGACGTAGATGTTGCCGTTGGGCCCCACCACGACGCCGAACGGGCCCTTGAACTGGCCATCGCCCGTGCCGAGCGAGCCGAATTTCGTCAGCAGCGCGCCGTTCGCCGTGAACCGCTGGATCCGGTTGTTCTCGATATCCGCGACGAAGACGCTGCCGTCGGGCGCGACCGCGATCCCGAAGGGAGTGTCGAACTGCGCGTCGCCGGTTCCCAGCGAGCCCCATTTCGTCAGCAGCTGCTGCGCGCTCGCAGGACCGGCGGCGAGCGCCAGCCACAGCACCAGCATGCCGAGCGCGACTCCGGCTGACAGCGCGCCCCGACGTGAACGATCCAGCGACCGGCGATCGGTCTTCACGGTCCCCACCCCCCAGCGGTTGCAGTGACCGCGCACACTACCGCCCGTCGACCGGTCGGTGAAGCTCACCTGCGGGCGGCCGCTCAGCGTCTGCGCACGGCGGCGCGCTGCGCGCGGGCGAGGTAGCTGCCACCGGCGCGGACGGTGACGGTGCGCCGCGCGGTGAGGTCGCGCACGCGCACGCTGCCGCGCTGGACCTGGGTCAGCGTCCCGTCGCAGCGCTCCTGGGTGAGCCACTTGGTGCCGCGCACCGTGGCCGAGCTGTGGCGGCCCTTGGTGCGAAAGCGACCCGTGCCGTCGCCCCACAGGCGCGACACGACGCGCGAGCGGCGCTGCGCGGCCGTGGCGGTCGAGCCGCCTGCGCTGCGCCCGCACACCGTCGCGAAGTCGGTGCTGCGCAGGTCCAGCGTGGTGCCCGGCCGGCGTCCGCGGGCCTGCTGGATCTCAAAGATCCCGGCGTAGAAGTCGGCGGTCTGGGTGCGCTCGGTCCGCCCGCCGCGCGTCGCGGTGGCCACCGAGGTCAGCGCCAGCCGCCCGCGCACGGCGTGCACGGTGGAGCCGACCGGGATCACCTGCGCTCCGCGGACCGGCGTGAAGCCGGCCGGGACCTGCGAGCCCCGGGCCGCCGGCCCCGAACGCGGCCGAGCCCCGTCCGGCGGCCGGAAGAACACATCGCCGCTGACCACCCGCGCGATCACGGTCTCGCCCACCTCCGGCGGCGCGTCCGCCACCGACGTGTCGCAGGCGTCGCCGATCCCGTCGCGGTCGCGATCGGACTGATCGGCGTTGGCCCGGTCGGGGCAGTTGTCGCTCGCGTCGGGCACGCCGTCGCCGTCGCGGTCCGTCGCCTGCGCCCCGAACGCCGGCGGTGTCTCCAGCGCGGCTGGGGTGATGCAGGGGGGGTCGCCGGCACCCGGTGTCCCGAACTTCTGCACGCGACTGTTGCCGGTGTCGAGGACGTAGATGTTGCCGCGGCAATCGGCGGCGACGCCGAAGGGCTGCGTGAGCTCACCGTCGCCGGTCCCGAACGAGCCGAACGCCGAGCGCGGCCAACCCGTCGCCGTGAGCCTCTGGACCCGGTGGTTCTCGGTCTCGGTGACGTAAAGATCGCCGGACGGGTCGAAGGTGAGGCCGCCGGGACCGTCGAACTGGCCGTCCCCGGTGCCCGGCGACCCGAACTTGTCGACCAGCCCGCCCTGGGGGGTGAACACCTGGACGCGATCGTTGCCGTTGTCGGCCGCGTAGAGGTTGCCGCTGGGCCCGAACGCCAGGCCCACGAGACCGTTGAACTCGGCGTCGCCGGTGCCGAACGCGCCGAACTTGTTCAGCAGGGTGCCGCCGGGGGTGAAGACCTGGATGCGATTGGCGTTGTTCTCGCCCACGTACAGGTTCCCCGCCGGGCTGAACGCGAGCGCGAACGGCCCGTCGAACTCGCCGTCGCCGCTTCCGAACGAGCCGAACTTCGAGACGAAGGCGCCGCTGGGCGTGAGCTCCTGGATCCGGTTGTTGTCCAGGTCGGACACGAAGAGGTTGCCGTTGGGGCCGAACGCGATCGCGCCCGGGTGGTTGAACTCCCCGTCCCCGGTTCCGAACGATCCGAACTTGGTCAGCAGCGCCCCGCTCGGACCGAACTTCTGGATGCGGTGGTTGTTGGCATCGGCCACGTAGACGCTGCCCTCGGCGTCGACCGCGATGCCGATCGGCAGGTCGAACTGACCGTCGCTGCTCCCCGCCGAGCCCCACTTCGTGAGCAGCTGCTGGGCCATCGCCGGCGCGGCGGCCAGCGCGAGCCAGAGCACCAGCCCGCCCAGCGCGATCCCCGCTGCCATCGTCGTCCGGACCCCCCCCATGGAGCCACCCTAGACCGGTAGATCTTGCGTGCGGGCTACGTCTGCGATTCCTCCGGCCCTACCCGCGGCGCACGACGCGGAAGGTCACGCGCTTGGGCAGCGAGCGCTTGCCGGTCACGTCGGTGGCGGTGAGCGTGGCGCGGTAGCGGGCGGGCGCCAGCGAGCGGGCGCGCCCGCGGACGCGCAGGCGCCCGGAGAACGCGACCCGCGCCATCCCGCCTTCGAGCGCGCGCGTGAAACGCCCGACGGCGACGTGCCGGACGCAGCGCACGCGCCGGCGGTTGGAGCGCGTCGGACGTACGCACCGGCCGCCGGCGCGCCGCCCTGTCGCCTGACGCTCGAGCACGAACACCACGAACGCGGGCTCGGAGAGCGCGAAGGCGAACGCCGTGCCGCGCGCCGCGCGGCGCTGGGCGACCTGGCCGGCCGGGTCGACGCTGAACACCCGGTTGACGACCCTGAGCATCCTGAGCGACGGCGCGAGATCCGCGGGCGGCGTCGGGGTGGGAACGATCGCCGGGGGCGGGATCGGGGCCGGCGGCGGGGGCGCCGTACACGGTGGATCGGGCCTGCCCGGCGCGCCGAACTTCTGCACGCGGTCGTTGTCGAAATCGGTCACGTAGGCGTTGGCGCGGCAGTCGGTGGCGATGGCGACCGGGGTCGTGAACTGGCCGTCGCCGGAGCCCGGGGAGCCGAAGACGGACAGCACCGTGCCGCCCGGGTTGAAGAGCTGCACGCGGTCGTTGAGGATGTCCACGACGAACAGGTTGCCGTCCACGTAGAACGCGGCGCCGTACGGTCCCTGGAACTGGCCGGCGCCGGTGCCCGCGGAGCCGAACTGGGAGAGGTAGGCGCCCAGCGGGGACAGCACCTGGACGCGGTCGTTGCCGAAGTCGGTGACGTAGAGGTTGCCGGTGGGCGCGATGGCGACGGTCGTCGGCATGAGGAACTGGCGGTCGCCCGAGCCCGTCGTGCCGAACAGGCTCATGAAGCGCCCGCCGAGGCTGAAGCGCTGGATGCGGTCGTTGCCGGCATCGGCGACGTACACGATGCCCGCGTCGTTCACGGCGACGCCCGTGGGCGACAGCAGCTCGCCCTCGTCGGACCCGGTCGTGCCGAACTTGGAGAGGAACCTGCCGTCGGGCGTGAACTCCTGGATGCGGTCGTTCTCCTGGTCGGCGACGAAGAAGTTGCCGTTGGGCGCGTACGTGATCGCGGTGGGCGCGTTGAACTGCCCGTCGCCCGTGCCGAAGGAGCCGAACTTGTTGACGAGGCCACCGCTCGGGTTGAACACCTGGACGCGGTCGTTGAACGCGTCGGTCACGTAGACGTTCCCGTTCGGGTGGACCGCGATGCCGGCAGGGCCGTTGAACTGGCCGTCGCTGGTGCCGAGCGAGCCCCACTTGGTCAGGAACTGAAACTGCGCTGCGGCCGGCGCGGCGGCCGCGCCCAGCCACAGCACCAGCATGACCAGCGCCACGCCCGTAGCCGTCACTCCCCGGCGCCGCCGCGACGTCGTCTCGCCAGTGCGCTCCATGGCCCTACCCCCGATCGAATCCGTTGCATCGAGTCTACCTGATCGTTCAACGGCCGTGCACGCGGTACCGGGGCCGCTGCCCCGGTACGGTGCCGGGATGCCCGAGGTCGAGGGCGCGGGCGTCGCGCTGCACTACGCCGAGCGGGGAGCGGGCGCGCCGGTCCTGGTGCTCCACGACCTCGCGTCCGACGCCACGGCGTGGGATGGCGCGCTGGACGCGCTGGCCGCCGCGGGTGCCCGGGCGATCGCCTTCGACCGGCGCGGCTACGGCGCCAGCGGGGCGCCGGAGCCCTACGACGCGACGACCGTGCAGGAGCAGGCCGAGGACGCCGCGGCCGTCCTGCTCGCACTCGGCGCGGCGCCCGCGGTGTTGGCCGGCGCGGGCTTCGGCGCGCTCGTGGCGCTCGAGCTGCTCGTGCGCCGGCCTGAGCTGGCCCGGGCCGCCGTGCTCGCCGATCCGCCGCTGTTCGCGTTCGTTCCCGCGGCCACCGAGGTGCTCTCCGAGCAGCGCCTGATGCTGGAGGAGGCGCTGCGCGACGGCGGGCCGGCGCGGGCCGTGGAGGCCTGGCTCGCCGGCCGGTCGGAGGGCGCCGCGCTGGACCGCGCGCGCGGTGCCGCCCGCGGCTTCTTCGCCGACTACGCCGGCCTGGCGAGCTGGTCGCCCTCGCGCCGCGAGCTGCGCGCGGTCGCCGTGCCGGTCGCCGTGCTCACCGGCCCCGGCGCGCCCGCCCACGTGGTGGCTGCCGCCGACGCGGCGGCCGGCCTGCTGGCCCGCGCCGACCGCCGCCACGACGGCGACATGGTGGCCGCGACGATCGGCCTGCTCGGATGAGGCGGTGGGCCCTGGCGGCGGCGCTGGTCGCCGGCCTTGCGCCGGCCGCCTGCGGCGAGGACGCGGACACGGCGACGCGGGCGGGCGCCGGCTCCGAGGCGCCCGCCGGCGGCACGCTGGTCGCGACGCTGGGCGACTCGATCACCGCCGGGGGGCCGCTGTGGGACCCCGATCCGGCGGTGCGGCGGGAGATCGGCTCCGCGGCGGACGAGCGCAGCCAGTACCAGTACTGGGCGCGCCGGCGCCTCGGTCCCCGCGTGCGCTTTCGCAACTGCGGCGTCAGCGGCGAGCGCACCGACCGGATCGCGCTGCGCCTGGACCGCTGCGCGCGCGGCGCCGACATGCTCATCGTCCAGGGCGGGCTCAACGACATCGCGCAGGGCGCCAACCCCGAGAGCATCCCCATGAACCTGCGCGCGCTGGTGCGCAGGGGGCGAAAGCTCGGCCTGCGCGTCGCCATCGCCGAGCTCCTGCCCTACGAGAACGACCCCCGCGTGGCCAGCCTGAACCGCGCGATCCGGGCGATCGGCCGTGAGGAGCGGGTCGCGGTCCTGCCGTTCCACGCGGCGCTGGAGGACCCGGCTTCGCCGGGCCGCATGCCCGCGCGGCTGACCATCGACGGCACGCACCCGTCGATCGCCGGCTACCGGAGGATGGCGGAGATCCTGCGGCTGCCGTAGTGGGGGCGTACTAGACGGGCGGGCATCGAGGAGGAGCGGTGAGCTCGTGCGCCTGCCGTCGAGGTGGCCGGCGTGGGCGCCGGATTGGCATCGAGGGATGAGCCGGAGGCGCGCGGGAGTTGAGGCTTGTGCTCGGCCGGCCGCCGCTTCATAGGGGTGTGCTCCCCGAACCCCGATATGCGAGGACAGGGGAGCACACCCCCCCGGCTAGCGCGCCCTAACCCGCGCGGCGCGCGACCACGGCGATCGTGCCGCCGCGCCCGGCGAGGCCGAGCGCCACCTCGGCGAGCGCCGCGACCGGCGCCAGCGGCAGGGCCGCGGCCGTCACGACCGCGTCGCGCGAGCGCAGGGGGGCGTTGCGCTTGAGCGCGTGGTACAGCCAGGACGGCGTGCGCGTCGCCCGGCTGACCAGCGACTGCCACAGCCCGAACGGGTTGTGCTCGGCGAGCACGTGGTGCGTGGCGACGATCTCCAGACCGCACCGGCGCAGCAGCGCGTGGACGCCGGCGACCGTGAAGTGCGTCCGGTGGCGGGGCACGTCGAGGTGATACCAGCGTGCGCCGCCCACCCGGGCCTGGCCGCTGCCGAGGTTCGGCACGCCCACGAGCAGCGCGCCGCCCGGCCGCAGCCAGGCGGCGACGCGCTCCAGCGCCGGGCCGGGCGCGTCGAGGTGCTCCATCACGTGCCACAGCGTCGCGGCGTCCAGCGAGCCGTCCGGGACGCTCGCGTCGCCGACGCCCGCCCGCTCGAGCTCGATGCCGAGCGCGCGGGCGCCCTCGACGCCGCGCAGCGAGGGCTCGATCCCCTCGGCCTGCCATCCGGCGGCCCGCGCCTGCGCGACGAACCGCCCGCGCCCGGCGCCCACGTCCAGCAGCCGGCCCGGCGGCCGCGCGCCGGCGCGGGCCAGCAGGGCCAGGCGGTGGCGCGCGAACGCGCGGAGGATCGGGGCCGCCAGGCCGGACCCGCGCGGCGCACCGCCGCCGTAGGCGCCGGCGTCGTGGGCCTCCTCCGGGGGCGGCGGTCCCAGCGTCACCGCGGTCCCGCACGCCGCGCAGCGCGCGAGCTCGTAGGTGCCGGGGAGCGCGGGGTCGGAGGCCGGCACGGCGCGCCAAGGGGCCAGCGGGCCGCCGCAGGCCGGGCACTCCCCGGCGCCGGCGCTAGAGGGCCCGGGCAAGGACAACCACGCGGTGTGCGTTTGTCCTCGCCCGCACCCTCACCCGCCGCGGTCGTGGAAGTAGAACCCGGGCAGCGCGGCCCGGGTGATCTGCGCGGTCATGTGGTGGGCCAGCTCGAGGTCGCCCGTGCGCACCGCGAGGTCGTCGAGCGTGACGATCCCGGTCAGGCGCCCGCCGTCGATGACCGGCAGGCGGCGGATCCCGTGGCGGACCATGAGCTCGGCGGCGTCCTCGACGCCCATGCCGGGCTGGGCGGTGACCACCGGCGAGGAGGCGTGGGCGCCGACGGGGTCCGCCGGGTCGCGCCCGTCGGCCAGCGCGCCGATGGCCAGGTCGCGGTCGGTCACGAAGGCCGTCACGACGCCGTCGCCGTCCACGATGACGACCGAGCCGACGTTGCGCTCGCGCATCAGCTCGGCCACGTCGCGCACCGTCGCCGAGGGCGTCGCGGTGACCACGCCCTCGGTCATCACGTCGCGGATCTCCACGGGCGCAACATACACTTGCGCCGTGGCCACCACCGCGGAGGAGACGCTCGCCGACGAGCAGCGCCGCCGCCCGCGAGCGGCCGCCGCGGCGTTCGCCGGCGGGACGCTCACGCTCCTCGGCGGGATCCTCGCCACCGTCGTCTATCGCGACCGCCCGGACGTCTTCGTCCTCGACGCGCTGCGCGAGCGGCTGAGCGGCGGGGCGGTGCCCGAGCCGGGCCTGAAGGCCCGGCAGGTCCTCTTCTACGACGACCATGCGCTGGAGATCCTCGGCGTCTCCCTCGTCCTGACGCTGGGCGTCGCCGCGATCGGCTTCGCGCTGGTGGAGCTCTACCGGTCGGTCAAGGTGCGCCGCCCCGAGTTTCCCCGGACCGGGCTGGTCGCCGCCGTCGCCGGCGCCGTCATGGTCGCGGTGGCCACCCTGGTGCACGACGCGAGCGTCGTCATCGGCGCCTCGTCGTTCGCCGGCTCAGCCGACCAGACCCCCGAGAACGCGCACGACGTCCTGCAGTCCCCGTTCGTGATCGCCGCGCTGATCCTGCGCCAGGCCGGGGTGTTCGCCCTGGGCGCCGCCTTCATCCTGATCTCGCTGAACGCGATGCGCGTCGGCCTGCTCACCCGCTTCATGGGGGTGCTGGGCATCATCGTCGGCGTCCTTTTCGTGGTGCCGCTCGGGTCCTCGCTGCCGATCGTCCAGGCCTTCTGGCTGATCGCGCTCGGGGTGCTGCTCTCCGGCCGGTGGCCGGGCGGCGAGCCGCCCGCGTGGCAGACGGGGGAGGCGATCCCGTGGCCCACGCAGCAGGAGATCCGCGAGCGCCGCGAGGAGCGGCTGGCGCAGGAGCGCGGCGACGAGCCCGACGCGGTCGACGAGGACGACGACGAGGAGCTCGCCGAGGAGATCGGGCTCGACGAGGACGACGACGCCGCCCCGGAGCGCGCGCCGCACCCGTCGTCCAAGAAGCGCAAGCGCAAGCGCCGCGCGTAGGCCCGCCGGCCACCGGTGGCTTCCCCCGGCGTGCGGTCCCGCCGTCCTGCTTCGGGGTCGTCCTGGAGACCCGGGGCAGGACGGCGCCGCGTCTACGCCAGCACCGCCCGGTCCCGGCCGGCCTGCTTGGCGTCGTACAGCGCGCGGTCGGCGCGCGCGACGAGCGCCGACGCGCTCTCCACGCCGTCCCACGTCGCGATGCCGGCCGAGCAGGTCTGGCCCGCCGGCGTGACCGCGCGGGCGCGCTCGACCACCGCGACCGCCTCCTGCGACCCGGCGCCGGGGAGCAGGACGCCGAACTCCTCGCCGCCGTAGCGGGCGACGACGTCGACCGCCCGCACCACGCCGCGCCACGCGGCCGTCGTCTCCTTCAGCAGCCGGTCGCCGCCGGGATGCCCGTGCGCCTCGTTGTAGGCGCGGAAGCGGTCCATGTCGAGGATGGCGACGCTGAGGGGCCGCTGTGCCGCGCGCGCGCGCTCGATCTCCAGCGGCAGCTGCTCGTCCCACGTTCGCCGGTTGGGCAGGCCGGTGAGGGCGTCGGTGCGCGCCTGCGTCCCCAGCCGCTCCAGGAGGTCGGAGCGCTCGATGGCCGCCGCCGCGTGGCCGGCCAGCAGGCCGATCGCGGCCGTCACGCGCTCGGAGGGCTCGGGCGCGCGGCGGGTCCACCACATCGACAGGACGCCGACCGCCTCGTCGCCCAGCAGCACGGGCTGGTGCAGCACCGACGCGGCCCCGATGAGCGCGAGCGTCCGCGGCGACACCGCGGGGTGCGTGGCGGCGTCGGCGGCGAAGAACGGGCGGCGCGACAGGAAGGCGACCGTGATGCCCGACTGCTCGCGGCCGATCTGCACCGAGATCGGCGGCAGCTCGGCTCCGGCCGCGGCGCTGACCGTCAGCCGGTCGGGCTCGTCGGGCTCGGCCAGCGTGACGACCGGCGCGCCGGTCAGCTCCCGCGCGGCCTCGCAGATGGCCCGGCGCGCGGCGCCGCCTTCGATGCTGCCCGACAGGGCCCGCGTGGCCTCGGCGATCGCGCGCATGGTCCGCGTCTCGCGCCGGTAGGCGCGCACGAGCTGCTGGACGGTGAAGCCCACCGCCGCGCAGGCGAACATCGCCACGAGCGCCGCCTGCAGCTCGGTGGCCGGGTAGTCGGGCGCGCCCGCGAGCGCCACCGGGAGGGCGAAGACCGCGCCCACTCCGGCGACCGCGGCGGCGAGCTCGCCGCGCGTGCCGTGCAGCGCCAGCCACATCACGGGCAGCAGCGCGAGCCAGCCCAGCCCCGACTCCGCGGCGCCGGTGGCGTCGCGCAGCAGCGCGATGACGGCGAGGGACCCCAGCGGCGCGCCGGCCCAGGCCCAGCGCGGCAGCCAGTGGCGGCGCTCGAGCACGGCGAGGACCAGCAGCGCGGCGGTCAGCAGCGCGGCCGCCACGAGCCCGCCGTCGTCGCGGCTGGCCGGTGGCAGCGCGATGCTGGCCAGCGCCAGCAGCGAGGCCGCGGCGAGCGGTCCGACGCGCCCGAACATCTCCTCCCGCCGGGGAACCGGTCCGGGCGCGGGCACGCGGGACTGCACTGCCGACATGCGAGCTGTGTCGGCGCCGTTTGGGTAGGGCATGAGCCATGCGCTCCTGCTGTCCACGAGGTCGCTACGGTCCGCGCTGGTGGCCGGCACGCCGATGACCTACGAGCAGGCCTGCGCGGAGCACGCGTGGCAGGTGCCCGAGCGCTACAACATCGCCCGCGACGTGTGCGACAAGCACCCTCGCGACCGGCTCGCGATGGTCCACGAGGATCCCGACGGCGCCGTGCGCGAGCTGCACTGGGGCGAGCTGCAGGACATGTCCGACCGCTTCGCCGCGCTGCTGGTCGACCGCGGCGTGCAGCCCGGCGACCGGGTGGCCATGCTGCTGCCCGCCACGCCGGAGACCGCCGCCGCCTTCCTGGGAACCTGGAAGGCGGGCGCGATCCTGCTGTCGATGTCGGTGCTCTACGGCGACCAGGGGATCCGCCACCGCCTGCGCGACTCCGAGGCCGCCCTGGTCGTCACCAACGCGGCGAACGAGGCACGCGTGGAGGGCCTGGCGCCCGTGCATCTGCTCGAGCCCGGCGACCTGGACGGCGGGCCGGCCGACTTCGAGATGGTCGACACCGCCGCCGACGACCCGGCGCAGCTGTACTACACGTCGGGGACCACGGGCCTGGCCAAGGGCATCCTGCACGCCCATCGCTACATCCTCGCCCACGAGGAGTTCGTCTACTGCCACGAGGTGCGCGAGGGCGAGCGCTTCCACGGCATGGGCGAGTGGGCGTGGGCGGCCGGCATCTGCCCGCTGATCGGGCCGTGGCGCTTCGGCGCCGTGCAGTACGTGCTGCAGCGCGCGGGCGGCTTCGACCCCCACCAGCAGCTGGACTTCCTCTCGCGCCACGAGGTCGCCAACGTCTTCGCCACGCCGACCGCGATCCGCTCGATGATGGGCATCGGCGACGCGGGCACCCGCTACCCGCAGGCCTTTCGCATCGTCTGCTCGGCCGGCGAGCCGCTGAACCCCGAGGCGATCCGCTGGTTTCGCGAGCAGTACGGGATCACCGTGCTGGACTTCTACGGGCTCAGCGAGTCCTATCCGCTGGTGGCCAACTACCCGTTCATGGAGGTCCGCGAGGGCTCGATGGGCAAGCCGATGCCGGGCTGGGACGTGGAGATCCTCGACGAGGACGAGCGGCCCGTCGCCGACGGCGAGCGCGGGGAGATCTGCCTGCGCGCCCGCTCGAACCCGCACTATCCGCTGGGCTACTGGAACAACGAGGAAGCCGGGCGCGACACCTTCGGCGGCGACTGGTTTCACACCAAGGACGCGGCCAGCCGCGACGCCGACGGCTACGTCTGGTACGAGGGCCGCGCCGACGACGTGATCATCTCGGCGGGCTACCGGATCGGGCCCTTCGAGGTCGAGTCCGCGTGCCTGGAGCACCCCGCGGTGGCCGAGGCGGCGGCCGTCGCCTGGCCCGACGAGCGCCGCGGCCACGTGGTCAAGGCGTTCGTGGTCCTCGCCGCGGGCCACGAGCCCAGCGACGAGCTGGGGCGCGAGATCGGCGAGTTCGTGCGCGAGCACCACTCGCAGTACGCCTATCCCCGCCTGGTCGAGTTCGTGGCCGACCTGCCCAAGACGCTGACCGGGAAGATCCGCCGCATCGAGTTGCGCGAGCGACACAAGGAGGAAGCCGATGGCCGGCACTGACACCACGTCGCACGAGCGGCTCGCCCGCCGCCTCGAGGAGCTGCTGGAGGTCGAGACGTTCCCGCCGCCGGAGCAGTTCGCGCGCGACGCGCTGCTCAACGACCCGGCCGTGTACGCGGAGGCGGAGGCCGACCCGATCGCGTGGTGGGAGCGCCAGGCGCGCGAGCTGGACTGGGCGCAGCCCTGGGACACCGCGCTGGACGACTCCGACCCGCCGTTCTACAAGTGGTTCACCGGCGGGAAGATCAACGCGTCGCACAACTGCCTGGACCGCCACGTCGAGGCCGGCCACGGCGATCGCGTCGCGTTCCACTGGCGCGGCGAGGAGGGCGAGGAGCGCGAGGTCACCTACGCCGACCTGCTGGGCGACGTGCAGCGCTTCGCCAACGTGCTGCGCGACCACGGCGTCGGCGCCGGCGACGTGGTGGGGATCTACCTGCCGATGATCCCGGAGGTCGTCGTGGCGATGCTCGCGTGCGCGCGCATCGGCGCGCCCCACAACCTGGTGTTCGGCGGGTTCTCCCCCGAGAGCGTCAAGGAGCGCATGGAGGTCTCCGACGCCAAGGCGCTGGTCACGGTGGACGGCGCGCGGCGCAAGGGCCGCACGGCGCCGATCAAGGCATCGGTGGACGAGGTCGGCATGCCGGTGGAGCTGACCTTCGTCGTGCGCCACACCGGCATCGACTGCCCGATGGGCTCCGGCGACGTGTGGTTCGACGAGGCGATGGCCGCAGCGGACGCCGAGTGCCCGGCCGAGCCGCTGGACGCCGAGCACCCGCTGTTCATCCTGTACTCCAGCGGGTCGACCGCCAAGCCCAAGGGCATCCTGCACACGACGGGCGGCTACCTGACGGGCGTGTCCTGCACGCACCGCTACGTCTTCGACCTCAAGCCCGAGTCCGACGTCTACTGGTGCTCGGCCGACGTGGGCTGGGTCACCGGGCACTCCTACATCGTCTACGGCCCGCTGCTCAACGGCGCGACGTCGGTGATGTACGAGGGCGCGCCCGACTACCCCGACAAGGACGTCTGGTGGCAGCTGTGCGCGCGCTACGGCGTGACGCTCTTCTACACCGCGCCCACGGCCATCCGCGCGTGCATGAAGTGGGGCGAGCAGTACCCGCAGCGCCACGACCTCTCCTCGCTGCGCCTGCTGGGCTCCGTGGGCGAGCCGATCAACCCCAAGGCCTGGGTCTGGTACCACCACGTCATCGGCGGCGAGCGCTGCCCGATCGTCGACACCTGGTGGCAGACCGAGACGGGCAACATCATGATCACCCCGCTGCCGGGCATCACGGCGACCAAGCCGGGCTCGGCGACCGTGCCCTTCCCCGGCGTGGCCGCCTCCGTGCGCGACGAGGACGGCAACGAGGTGCAGCGCGACACCCAGGGCCTGCTCACGCTCACGCGGCCGTGGCCGGGCATGCTGCGCACGCTCTACGGCGACGACGACCGCTACGTGGAGACGTACTTCGAGAAGTTCGGCCCGCGCACGTACTTCGTGGGCGACGCCTCGCGCCAGGACACCGACGACTACTTCTGGGTCATCGGGCGCGTCGACGACGTGCTCAACGTCTCGGGGCACCGCATGTCCACCGCCGAGATCGAGTCGGCGATCGTCTCGCACCCCGAGGTCGCCGAGGCGGCGGTGATCGGCCAGACCGACGAGGACTCCGGCCAGTCGGTGTGCGCGTTCGTGACGCTGGAGGGCGACCTGGAGGGCACCGACGAGCGCGTGACCGCGATCCGCGAGCACGTGGCCAAGCGGATCGGCAAGCTCGCGCGCCCCAAGCGCATCGTGTGGGCCGACGACCTGCCCAAGACGCGCTCGGGCAAGATCATGCGCCGCCTGCTGCGCGACATCGCCGAGGGCCGGGAGCTGGGCGACGTCACCACGCTGCGCGACCCCGACGTGATGGCCGCGCTCGGGGACAAGATCGCGGCGCGCGCCGACGACGCGGAGGCATAGCCGCCGGCGCCGCGGCCTCAGGCCGCCGCGGGCACGGCGTCCTGGCCGGTGGCGCCGGCGTCGCCCACCGGGGCCGCGCGCAGCGCGACGAGGCACAGGTCGTCGGCGAGCGCGCCGCCGGCGAAGTCCTGCACCGCCTCGCGCAGGGCGCTCACGATCTCCTCGGGCGGCGCGTCGCCGGTGGCCATCGCCACGAAGTGCAGGCGCTCCTCGCCGAAGAGCTCGAGGTCCGCCGCGGGATCGCGGTGGGCGGGCCGGCCCTCGGTGAGCCCGTCGGTGAACAGCAGGATGGCCGTGCGCTCGGGGAGCGTCACCCGGCCGGGCACGAGCTCGAGGTGCTCCAGGCCGAGTCCCAGCGGCACGCCGGGCCGGGCGCCGGTCAGCGGCTCGCCGCGATCCAGGCGCCAGGGCGGCGGGTGGCCCGCGCAGGCCCAGGTCAGCTCGCGCTCGCCGGGTGCGACGTTCAGGCACGTCGCGGTCACGAACGCCTCCGACGCGCCCGCGCGCTCGATGAGCGCCGCGTTGGCGAGCTCCAGCAGCCGCACGGGGTCGCTGGTGAAGGTCGCGAACGTCGACAGCGCGGCGCGCACGTACGAGGCGCGCCGCGAGGCCTCCACGCCGTGGCCGACGACGTCGCCGACCACGACCGTGGTGCTGTCGTCCGGTCCGGCGGCGACCAGGAAGAAGTCCCCCGCGACGAGGCCCTGGGCCGGCGTGTACGACGTCGCCACCTCCAGCCGCGGCCGGTCGGGCACGTCGGGCGGGGTGAGCGCGTACTGCAGCGACCGCAGCTCCTCGATGCGCCGGCGCTGCTCGTCGACGCGGGTGACCAGGCGCACCTGGCGGTCGAGCACGAGGATGACCAGCACCGCGATGCCGAAGTACACCGCCGCCCGGTTGATCGCCGCGATCCACAGGTCCATGCCCTCCAGCTCGCCGGACATGTCCAGCAGCTCCTCGGAGATGAACAGGAAGGTGGCCGTGGCCGCCGTGGTGAGCGCGCCCGCGCGGCCGAACCAGAACGCCGCCAGGATGATCGGCCCGAGCGCGTAGTAGCCGATCCCGAAGGCGGGCTCGTCGACCACGATGCGGACGGCGGTGACGACGGCCAGCAGGCCGCCGACGACCGCGATCCGCCCCCGGGCGGTCAAATTCATCTGCGCAGACTACGCCCGCGCAATCACCGCATGTTGCGAGTTGGCGAGTGCGACGTCAGGCGGGGGTGCGCTGCGGGCGACCTGGCGCCGAAACGCGCAGGCGGGACCGGACTGGCCGGCGCGCGCGGATGACCAGGACGTCCTCCTCGAGGCTGCCCTGGGGGAGGCGGCCCGCCGCCCACAGTGCCTCGGCGCGATCGCGCAGCAGCGGCCCGAGCGGCCCCCGCCGGCACGCCGCGATGTCCACCTCCAGGCCGCCGCCGCGCAGCGCCTCCAGCGTCGGGCGCACGCCACAGACCGATGACTGGACCAGCAGGAGCACACCGCCCGGGCGCAGGTGCTCGGGCGCGCCCGAGCACACCCGGTCCAGCAGCGCGCGGCCGTCCGGTCCGGCCTCCCAGGCGCGTGCCCGCCCGCGGCGGGGCAGGTCCTCCGACGCCGCCGGCAGGTACGGCGGGTTGGAGGCGATCGCGTCGAAGCGCTCGGTGCCCTCCAGCGCGGCGAAGAGGTCGCCGCGGCGGGCCTGCACGCGCGCGCCGTGCAGGCGCGCGTTCAGCCGGGCGCACAGCAGCGCCCGGCGCGAGACGTCCACCGCGACCACGATGCCGGCTCCCGCGCGGGCGGCGGACACGGCGACCGCGCCGCTGCCGGTGCACAGGTCGAGCACCGCCGGCCCCGGCGGCAGCGCCTCCTGGCGCAGCACGTCGGCGAGCAGCCACGTGTCGCTGCGGGGCCGGAAGACGCCCGGGACGGTCAAGATGCGCACCTCAGTGGCTTTCTCCGGTGCCGCGCCGCACCAAACACGATGACCTCGCACGAGCTCCGCGCCCCCTTCGACGCCGCTGCGCCACTGACCGTCGGCGTGGAGGAGGAGCTCATGCTGCTCGACGCCGGGACGCTGGACCTCGCCCCGCGCGCCACCGAGATCCTCGCCGCGCTGGACGGCGACCCGCGCTTCAAGCTCGAGCTGCCGGCTGCGCAGCTGGAGATCCTGACGACGCCGGTGGCGCGCGTCGCCGACGCCGCGGCGCAGCTGTACGCCGCGCGGCGCGATCTGGCCGCGGCCGTGGCGCCCGCGGTGCGGTTGGCGGGGGCCGGCGCGCACCCGTTCGCGGCGGCCGTCGGCGAGCTCAACCGCGGCGAGCGCTACGACGCGACCGCCGCCCAGTACGGCGACCTGGCCCGGCGCCAGCTGGTGTTCGGGCTTCACGTGCACGTGGCCGTGGGCGACGCCGACCGGGCGCTGGCCGTGCACGACGCGCTGCGCTCGCACCTGCCCGACCTCGCCGCTCTGGGCGCGGGCGCGCCCTTTCACGAAGGCCGGGACAGCGGCCTGGCGTCGGTGCGGCCGAAGATCTCCGAGCTGCTGCCCCGTCAGGGCGTGCCCCCGGCGCTGGGTGACTGGGACGCGTTCGCCGCCGAGCTGCGCTGGGGCGCGGCGTCCGGCGCGGTCCCCGAGCCGCGGCGCTGGTGGTGGGAGCTGCGGCTGCACCCGGGCTTCGGCACCGTCGAGGTGCGCGTGCCCGACTCGCAGTCCACGGTGGCCGAGTCGTCGACGCTCGCCGCGGTGGTCCACGCGCTGGTGGCCTGGCTGTGCGAGCGCCACGCGGCGGGCGAAAGACTGCCCGTGGTGCCCACGTGGCGCATCGCGGAGAACCGCTGGTCGGCGTGCCGCGACGGCCTGGAGGGCACGATGGCCGACCTGAGGACCGGTGAGCGCGAGCCCACCCGGCGGCGGGTGGCGCGCCTGCTCGACGATCTCGGGCCGGTCGCGCAGCGCCTGGACTGCGCCGCCGAGCTGGCGAGCGCCCGCGAGCTGCTGGCGACAGGTGGCGCCGCCCGCCGCCACCGGGCGCTGTCCTCCGAGCGCGGCGTGCAGGGCCTCGTCGGCGAGCTCGCCGATCGCTTCCTGGATCCGGTCGGCTGAGCGCCGGACGGGCCTGCGTTCGCGGACCGCCGGTGCGGGGTAAAGGCTGGCCGTGCTCGTGCTCCCCGATTCCCGAGGCGCCACGAGCGCCTTCCTCCTGGCGGAGCTGACCGGCCCCGTCCACGCGCTCCCGGCCTTCCTGCCGCCATTGGTCGCAGACCCGCTGGGCGACGACGACCTGCAGCTGGCCCTGTACCTCTGTTACGAGCTGCACTACCGCGGCCTGCCCGGCGTGGATCCCGAGTGGGAATGGGAGCCGTCGCTGCTCGGCCTGCGCCGCGCGCTCGAGCGGCGATTCGCCGCGGGGCTGCGCGCCGCCGTCCAGGCACCCGCGCCCCCGTCCGATCCGGGCGAGATGGACCTCGCGCTGCGCGCGATCGCCGACGCCGACGACGGGCCCTCGCTGTCGACCTACATCGAGCGCCACGCCACCGCGGACCAGCTCTTGGAGTTCCTCGTGCACCGCTCCGCCTACCAGCTCAAGGAGGCCGATCCGCACTCCTGGGCGCTCCCGCGACTCAGCGGTCCGCCGAAGGCCGCGCTGGTGGAGATCCAGGCCGACGAGTACGGGGGCGGGGCGTTCGAGCGGATGCACTCCCAGCTCTTCGCGGACGCGATGGACGCCTTCGGCCTCGACTCCCGCTACGGCGCGTACGTCGACCAGCTGCCCGGCTTCACGCTGGCCACGGTCAACCTCATGTCGCTGTTCGGGCTGCACCGCTCGCGGCTGGGCGCGATCGTGGGGCACCTCGCGCTGTTCGAGATGACCTCCTCGCTGCCCAACCGCCGCTACGCGCGCGGCGCCCGCCGGCTGGGCTTCGACGGTGCCGCCACCGCGTTCTTCGACGAGCACGTCGAGGCCGACGCCGTGCACGAGAACATCGCCGCGGTCGACCTCGCCGGCGGACTCGTCCGCCGCGAGCCCGCGCTGGCCGGCGACGTCCTGTTCGGCGCCAGCGCCCTCGTCGCGCTGGACGCCCGCTTCGCGGCCGGGCTGTTGGACGCGTGGGAGGCCGGCCGCAGCTCCCTGCGCCCGGCCCTCGGCGCGCTCGCCGCGGCCTGAGCAGCTGCGGGAGTCGGGGCCCGGGCGA
This sequence comes from uncultured Solirubrobacterales bacterium, assembly GCA_963825515.1. Lineage (GTDB taxonomy): Bacteria > Actinomycetota > Thermoleophilia > Solirubrobacterales > Solirubrobacteraceae > CADCVQ01. The sequence goes on from CAWGTI010000004.1 coordinate 172,856, forward strand.
TCGGACACGGGAGGTATTCAATTGACGCCGATTGCGAAGCTGTTCGCGTAAGCAGCCGGGCGGTGGTCACGCGGTTGTGGCGGAAGGCCGACGTTTGTGATGGATTCGCATCGAGGGATGAGCAAAAGGCGCGCTTGTGTGGGGGTTTGGGCACGGCCGGCCGCGTCGTGGGGGGGTGTGCTCCCGTGACCCCCATATACGAGGTGAAGTCGACACACCCCCAGAAAGGCGGCCGGCCGGCCTCGGACCGCTCAGAACGAGCGCGTTCCGCCGACCCCTCGGTGCCCTTCCGGCACGAACACCGGCCCTTGGGCAACACCCTTCTACGCGCCGTCCTAGGCGACCCACGCCGTCACTCGCGCCCGTCCTCCGCGCCGCTGGGCGCTCGGAAGCGGATGAGCTTGTGCGTGCCGTCGCAGAACGGCCGGGTGCGCGACTTGCCGCAGCGGCACAGCGCGACCGTCTCGCGCCCGGCGACGATCTCGTTGCCGTCCTGGTCGGTCAGCCGGATCGGTCCCCGGACGATCAGGGGGCCGTCGCGGTACGGCGTGATGGTCGCGTCGCGCATGCGAACGGCCTCCCCGCGGCGCAGCGCCCGGAAACCACGTCCCGCTCACCGCCCCGGGCGCAGCGCCTCCACCCCCGCCAGGATGATGTCCAGGCCGGTCTCGAACGCCGTGTCGAGGTCGCTCCCGGACGTCCCGGCGAGCGCGTGGCCGTGGACGAAGTCCACGAGCGTGTCGGCGGCGCGCGTGGCGAGGTCCGGCGGAAGGTCGGCGCTCTCGAGCGCGCGGTACAGCGGCCCGCTGGCGTGGCGCATGGCGGTGGAGACCGCCGCGGGGTCGGAGACGATCTGCAGGACGAGACCGGGGTGACGCAGCGCGAGCGCACGGTAGGCGCGCGCCCAGGATCGGGCGCGCTCGGCCCACGGCTCGGTGGGCGGCGGGCCGTCGGGCAGCCGCGCGAAGACCGTCTCCACGAGGCCGGTGACCAGCGCGGCCTTGCCCGGCACGTGGTGATAGAGGGACATGGGATCGACGCCGAGGTCGGCGGCGAGACCGCGCATGGTCAGCGCCGCAAGCCCGTGGGCGTCGACGCGGGCCAGGGCCGCCGCCAGGATCCGCTCCCGGGACAGCGGCGACTCGCCCGACCGGGGCCTGCCCGCACGTCGGGCGGGCGCCGTCTCCATGCTCATTCCTACAGCGTAGGGTAATCTGCCGACACCGCAGGAGCGACTCGCCGAACGGAGGGCAGCGGAATGGACCAGGCATTGGAGGGCAGCGTCGCGGTGGTGGCCGGGGCCACGCGCGGAGCCGGTCGCGGCATCGCCGTGGAGCTCGGCGCGGCCGGCGCCACCGTGTACGCGACCGGCCGCAGCACACGCGCCGGGCGGTCGCCCATGGACCGCCCCGAGACGATCGAGGAGACGGCCGAGCTCGTGACGCGCGCGGGCGGCCGGGGGATCGCGGTCCGCGTGGACCACTCCCGTCCCGACGAGGTGCAGCGCCTCGTCGCGCGGGTGGGCGCCGAGCAGGACGGACGGCTGGACGTGCTGGTCAACGACGTCTGGGGCGGCGACCCGCTCACCGCGTGGGACAAGCCGTTCTGGGAGCACTCGCTGAGCGACGGTCTCGCGCTCCTGCGCCAGGCCGTCGAGACGCACGTGATCACCAGCTGGCACGCCGCGCCGCTGATGGTGCGCCGGGGCCGCGGCCTCATCCTCGAGATCACCGACGGGGTCGACGCGCGGTACCGCGGCACCCTCTTCTACGACCTGGCCAAGGCCTCGGTCATCCGTCTCGCGCTCGCGCAGGCGCACGAGCTGCGCCCGCACGGCGTCGCCGCGATCGCGCTCACGCCGGGCTTCCTGCGCTCGGAGGCGGTGCTCGACCACTTCGGCGTCGCCGAGGAGAATTGGCGCGACGCCGTCGCCGCCGATCGGCACTTCGCCGCGTCCGAGACGCCGTCGTTCATCGGGCGCGCGGTCGTCGCTCTGGCCTCCGACCCGCACGTGCTGCGCCGCAGCGCGACGGCCACGTCGACGTGGGCGCTGGCCCGCGAGTACGGCTTCAACGACCGCGACGGAGGCCGGCCGGACTGGGGCGCGCACTTCGCCGAGCACGTCGAGCCGGAGGTTCCCGCGGCGCGCTGACGGCCCGCCGCTCTGGTAGGACACGCGGCGATGCGCACGCCATCGCCGACCGCCGCGCGCGGCCGGGCCGTCGCGCTCGGGCTCGCGGCCGCGCTGGTCGTCCCCGGTGCGGCCGCGCCGGCGCCGGCGCCGGCGCTCCGCGTCGCCGCCGAGCCGGCGATCGAGCTGCGGTCGGCCCTGGTCGCGCGCGGCGCGACGCAGGCGTTCGTGGTCGTCCGGCTGACCGGCGACCTGCCGCGGGGGGAGGACGACGAGGTGCGCGCGAGCGTCCGCGTCGGGAGGGGGCCGGCGGGCCGCGTGCGACCGCTGGACCGGGTCTCGTTCCGGCACTACTGCTTCCGCGCGCATCTGCGCCGGCCCTGGCCGGCGGTCGGGCGCCGGGTGGGCATCGCGCTGCGGTCGCCCGCGCTGCCTCGGGCGCTGCGCACCACGCGGGTGGTCGTGCGCGCGCGCCCCGGCGACGGGATCGGCGCGCGCCTGGGGTGCCGCCTGCCCACGGGCGGGGGCGCGGGCTCGCCCCGCGCCCCCGCAACCGCTACGGCAGGTCGACCTTGACGACCTCCCCGGTCTTGCCCCGGAACGGGCCGCGCCGGGCGGCCCGGCCGGGCAGGATCGAGTTGTTGGCCACGTACAGGTCGCCGTCGGCCCCGATGGCCATCCCCGCCGGGAAGTTCAGGCGCGTGGCGACGATGCTCTGCGTCCCGTCCGGCGCGATGCGCATGACCCGCCCGGTGTTCGGGTCGGGCTCCTCCTCGCCGCCCGTGTTGAACAGCGAGAGGTAGATGGTCCCGTCGGCGGTCAGCGCGATGCCGGTGGCAGACGGGATGCCGCGGGCGACGACCGTCGGGTCCCCGCCGGGCACGAGCCGGATGACCTGGCCGACGTTGCGGCCGGGCGCGAGCTCGGCGATGTACAGAGCGCCGTCGGGCCCGGTGGCGATGGCGGTGGGCACGGGCTGGACCCTGCGGGCCGGGTTGGGGATCACGGCCTCCACCGTGACGCGCCGCGTCGTGCCGTCGACGCGGAGCACGTCGTTGCCGCCCGCGTCGATGACGTAGTACTCGTTCCCGAGGCGCTCGACCCCGTAGGGGTTTGGGTTGCGGTCCTGGCGGTCGGGATTGCGGGTGAGCTCGATCGTGTCCAAGCGCGCCAGCGCGGTGAACGTGTTGCGCCCGACGCGAGCCAGGCGGGATCCCTGCCGCCGGGCCCGGCGGGGGACCCGGCCGCTGGGCGGGACGCCGTTGGTGATCACGACGGGCCGGTTGACCGAGTCGAACGCCACGTCCGTGGCTCCGCCGGCGAACGTGCCGTCGGGCGCGCCGCCCGAGAAGATCCCGGTCGCCACGCGCGTGACGTCGGCGCCCGAGATCCGGGCGACGCCGGAGGTGTAGCCGATGCAGCCGATGTTGCGCAGGCACGTCCGGCCCGTCCGCCCGGCCTCGGCGACGTAGAGCGCTCCGTCGGGGCCGAAGCTGACCCCGCGCGGGTTGTTCAGCTGGCCGGCGACGACGGTGCGGCCGAGCTCCTGGCCGGAGGCCGGCGCGACCAGCGCTGCCCCCGCGACGGCCGCTACGGCGACCCCGGTGGCGATGAAGCGACGTCTGGGCATGTGCGCACCTCCCGAGTGCGGTGGGTCCGGAGCCGTACGGCTCCATCGACTCGCTGTCGCGCGCAACCTAACCGCTGCGCTGCGGTCCGCGTGAGAAATGCCTGGCGCGCTGCATGAGGACCGCGGTGGGCCGACTCGTCCTTGGCATGCATGGGTATCTCGGCCCACCTCTTGGCGGCGGTGGAGCGGGCCGAGTTGTCCTTGGCATGCATGGGTATCTCGGCCCACCTCTTGGCGGCGGTGGAAGTGGGCCGAGTTGTCCTTGGCACGCATGGGTATCTCGGCCCACCTCCTCCCGGGCGGTGTGGTGGACCGCGACGGACCGGCGTTGCCGGCTCGCGCTCAGGCCAGCGCGTCGAGCTTGGCCTGCGTGCGCATCTCGGAGAGGATGCGCTCCAGCCGCGGCTCGGTGTCGCGGTCGACGTGCGTCATGGCGGCGGCCACGGCGGGGTGCACGGCAGCGATGTGCTCGTGCATCGCGTGGGCCACGGCGCGGTAGGCGGGGTGGCCCTCGCGGCCGGAGCGCAGCTCGATGAGCTGCATCGCCTCGCGCGCGTTGAGGTCCAGGACGTAGCGGATGCGGTAGCCGAGGCACAGCGCGTACATGGCGGCGCGGCGGTCGTGCCCGGCGGAGAGCAGGCGGTCGTGGGCCCGGGCGGAGATCTCCAGCGCGCGGCGGTATCCGTTCCCCACGCCCGCGGCGTCGACCTCCTCTGGCACGCCGGCCCCGAGGTCGGGCGTCAGCGTCTGCCACTGGCAGGTGAGCATCCGGTGGCGCTGCAGGTCGCGGAAGGCTCCGTAGTCGCTGACGATCTCGAAGCGGTAGCGCAGCGCCTCCAGCCCGCGGCCCGGGCGGTGGCGGCGGTTGTGGCGCTCGCCGGTCAGGTCGGCCAGCAGGGCGCCGCGGTCCTCGTCGCCCAGCGCGGCGACGGCCGACAGCAGCGCCTGCTCGTCGACGCCCGCCGCCTCGAAGAGCAGCGCGGCGAGCATCCGGTCCTCGTCGCCGTCGTGGTGCACCAGGCGCACCGACGGCCCGCCCGCGTCGTCGTCGTGCGCCGCGCGGTCCAGCCCCAGCCGCGCGGCCCAGCGCTCGGCCGTGCGCTCGCGGTGCTCGAGGTAGCCGACCCACTCGCCGCCGCGCTCGGGGCGCTGCACCCGCGACACGAAGCTCGGCATGACCGCCTGGACGGCCTCGAGGATCCCGCGCCCGTAGTGGCGCGCCTCCGGAAGCGGGTGCGCCAGCAGGTGCAGGATGAGCTGCTCGTAGGTCTGGCCCGTGGCGAAGATGCCCATGTGCGACAGCGAGGCGGCGGGCAGCAACCCCCGCAGCAGGTCCAGCGCCTTGGCCTTGAGCGCGCGGCGGTGGGCGGTCTCCGACTCCCCGGGCGCCGCCGGGTAGCGCTCGGCCGCCCACGCCGTCACCCGCGGCAGCGCGGCGGAGTAGATGTCGAACAGCTCGTCCATCGCGCGCTCGTACTCGGGGCCCAGCTCCGGATCGCGGTAGTAGCGGTAGCCCGATGTGCCCTCCATCGGGCGGTCGTAGGCGATGTAGCGCGTGGACTGCTCGAGGTAGGCCCCCAGCCGCGGGCGCTGCAGCACCTTGGTGAGCACGTTGGAGACCCACTCGCAGGCGACGTGCGCGCCGCCGAGCTGGGCCACCGAGTCGTCGCCGTAGCCGACGAAGATCCGCTCGTACAGGTCGGCCGCCCGCGCTCCCTCCTGGTTGTCGTACGTCGCGGGCGCTTCGGGCAGCGACCCCGCGAACTCGTCGAGGAAGAGCCGGCGCAGCGTCCCGGGATAGCGCGAGTAGCGCGCGAACAGCGCGCCCTTGACCGTCTCGGGGAGGTTCACTAGCGCGAACACCGGCCGGTCGGTGTTGGTGACGTGCGGGGCGAGGAGCGCTCGCTCGTCGGCGGTGAAGGTCTCGACCGGGTACTGCACGGGGGTCGAGAGGGTAGCGCCCGATCCGGCTGGTGCCGGACCGGGCGCCGGTCGGGGTGTTACGCCCCGCGCGGGTGCGCGTGGCGGCCGGGGAGGTGCATGTCGTTCAGGAGCCGCGGCACGAGCATGAGCGCCGCGATCCCGACGAGCACGTAGACGATGTCCGCGCCGGTGCCGGCGCCGAAGATCTCGGCCACGACGTTCGTGTTCAGCAGCGCGAGGACGGCCCAGTTCAGGCCGCCGATGATGAGCAGGGCGATCCACAGGGGATCGAGCCGCTTGAGGAAGTCCATCACGCCTCCTTTTTGACGCGACGGGTGTGTATCGGACGTCACAAAGTACCCCGGCGGGGACTTCCGGTTTCAGCCCTCGAGGAACTCGTCGAACCAGGCGAAGATCTGCTGCCACAGGTCCTCGATGTTCGCGGGGCTCTTGAAGACGTGACCCTCGCCCCAGTAGCGCACGAACCGCGCTCGCTTGCCCTGGCGGTACAGGGCGCTGAAGAACTGCTCGCCCTGCTGGAGCGGGACGTAGTCCATGTCGCCCTGGATGATCATCAGCGGCGTCTGCACGTCGCCGGCGGCGAACAGGGGGCTGTTGCGCATGTACCGCTCGGCGTCCTGCCACGGCGGGCTGCCCATGCGCAGCTGCCCCGACTCGGCCAAGCCCATCTGCAGCAGGTGCTCGTGGGCGTCGGCGTCGTAGCGAACGCGCGCGTCGAACTGCCCGTACAGGCTTGCGAGGTCGGCGATCCCCGCCAGCGCCACGGCCGCCTTGAAGCGATGCGTCCGGGTGACCAGGGCGTAGGTGCCGTAGCCGCCGTAGCTGTGTCCCATGAGCCCGAGCCGTTCGGAGTCGGCGATCCCCATCTCGATCGCGGCGTCGACCGCCGGCAGGACCCCGTTGGCCACCTCGGCGTACGGATCGCCCGGCTCGCCTTCGGGGCCCAGCGGCATGCTCGGCATGAGGACCGCGTAGCCGTGGGCGGCGAGCAGCTGGTGATCGTGGGCGTGATGCCCGGCGAGCGAGAGCATCGGCGGCGGGTTCTGGCCGTCGAAGATGAAGCCCGGATAGACCACGGTGATCAGGGCCAGGCGCCTGCCGGGCTCGTGATCGATCGGCAGGATCAGCCAGCCGGTGAGCTGGTCCCCGGTGGGCCCGCGGTAGTCGACGCGGCGCAGCTCGGGCTGTGCGACGTCCTGCAGCCATGCGTTGCACTCGGCGATCGCGCGGTACTGCTCGAAGGCCGGCCGGGAGATCCAGAGCCGGGCGCCCGTGCGATCGGACGCGGAGTGCACGGCGGTGTCGTGGTCGGGCGCGAGGTGCAGCAGCCAGGCGTCGTCCGACGGCCAGCGCAGCGGGGACAGGGCGCCGGATCTCAGGTCCAGGGAGAAGCGGCTCCGTCGCGCCCCGTCGTCGACGGTCAGCACCGTCCGGGTGGTCGTCCGGCGGTCGGACTCGCTCGGCGGGGGCCAGAGGAGGGCGGAGATCCTGCGGTCGAGGCCGGCGGTCAGGTTCGACCAGCGACCGTCGCCGAGCGAGAGCCGCAGGACGCCCTCGCGGCCGAGGCCGACGAATGACCGGCGCCCGTCCTCCGCAAACAGCCGCGTCGGGGCCGCGTCGAGGTCGGCCGACAGATTGCGCGCCTCGTCGCCGTCGCGGACATGCCACCAGTCCGGACGCCCCGGCGCCGAGCCGTGTGCCGGACTCCCCAGCGCGAGGATGGAGTTGTCCTGCGTCCAGACGAACGACGCCGGCTCCAGGCCCGTCTGGCTCACGCGCCGGAGCCGGCGGTCCGCGAGGCGGTAGCGGAAGATCGCCTTCGACGCTCCGTCCGCCGCGTCCACGTGGCCCAGCAGCGCCACCTCCGCGCTGTCGGGCGACCAGCGCAGCGACGTGCCGACCGGCTGCTCGATCTCCTGGACGTCGGCAGTGAGCAGCTCTCCGCCGGCGGTGACGATCCCGAGCCGGCGCATGCTGCGATACCGCCGCTCGAGGTTGACGTCGGGGTCCGGCCTGCGCACGTCGACCTGCCGGAAGAACGCCACGTGACGCCCGTCCGGAGCGATCCGCAGATCCCCGAACAGGCCTCGCAGGACGGTCCGCTGCACGTCCGTTGCGGCGTCGACGAGTACCAGTGCGCCCTGCGGGCGCTCGTCGAACGGCGCCGCCGCGCCGCTGTCGAGCACGCTCGCGGTGGGCTCCAGGCCCTTCCACGCCTTCGGCCACTCGCGCATGGCGATCTCCGCCGCTCGGACCTCCACGGTCATCTGCGCCGGCCGCTCGCCCTCGGGCAGCGTGGCGAGGAGGATCTCGTCGTCGGACACCCACAGCATCGAAGGCGAATGGGACCCGAGGTCCATCGCGCGTGCGCTCAGCCGCTGCAGCTCCTGCGAGCCGACGTCGCAGACCCACGCGTGGACGTTCCCGCCCCGCGTCGACAGCAGCGCGAGCCGCCTGCCGTCCGGGGACCAGGTCGGCGCCCAGTGGCCGGAACCATCCTCGGCGCCGCGCGTCAGGTTCTGCGGCGCAGCGCCGCCGCCCGTGGCGTCGACGACCCAGACGTCGCCGCGGTCGCGGCCGCCCAGGAAGTCGTACTTGTGGAACGTGGCGGTGCGACGCGGCCGCGTGCGGACGTACGCGAGCCGGCGGCCGTCGGGAGAGAGCGCCGCGCCCGAAAGCTCCTCGAGGGACGACAGGTCCTGCGGCGTCAGCGGCCGCTGACCCCCACGATCCGCGCGATCACCGGGAATCACCCGCGCGAGCCTATTGGCGGACGAGCCGAGCGGCGGCCCAGGTGTGCCTAACTACCACTCCTCTGTTGTAGAGTGGTAGATATGGATGTGCCCCGACGTCTTCCAGAGCCGTTGGTGGAGCTGATCGCTCAGCGCTTTCGCGTGATCGGCGAGCCGATGCGCATCAAGCTGCTGGATCGCCTGCGCGATGGCGCAGCCACCGTCGGTGAGCTCGTCGCGGCGCTCGGCGCCTCGCAGCAGAACGTCTCCAAGCACCTTGGCGTCCTGCATCGGGCCGGCATCGTCAGCCGTGCCAAGGAGGGCACGAGCGTGCGCTACGCGATCGCCGACGACACCGTCTTCGCGTTGTGCGAGCAGGTCTGCGGCGGCCTGCGCGACCAGCTCGCCGAGCTCGACGGAATCCTGAGCGGCGGTGCGACATGAAGCAGGCCTGCCCCCATACGGCGTGGCCGCTTGAGCGGGCGCTGTTTGCGATCGCTGGCACCGTCACGCTGCTGTCGGCGGGGCTCGCGGCAGCGCTCTCGCCTTGGTTGCTGCTGCTGACGGCCTTCGTGGGTGTCAACCAGTGGCTGTATGTGGTTGCGGGCGCCTGTCCTGTCTCGTTCGTGCTGACGCGGGTCGTCCGCCTGCGCACGATCGAGCAGGTTGTCGGATGAGCTCGGTCGGATCGCTCGGTCGCCTGGGCCGCTACACCGCCACGCACTTTCGTGTCGTCGCGATCGTCTGGGCGGTCGTGGTCGTCGCGCTCGGCGTTCTCGCGCCGAAGGTCGAGCACGCACTGTCGGGCGCGGGCTGGGAGGCGACGGGTTCTGAGTCGGTCAAGGCGCGAGAGCTCGTCGATCGCAACTTCCAGGGCTTGTCCTCCAGCGCCCTGCAGGTCGTCGTGCACTCACCGACCAAGACGGTCGCCGACCCCAGCTTCCAGCAGACGATCGCGTCGGCGCAGCGCACGCTGAAGGCCCACCCGCGTGTCGCCAGCGTGATCGCGCCACAGCCTCGTGAGTCGATCTCCCGCGACGGCCACACCGCGGTCATCCAGGCCGGCGCGGCGGAGAACCCCAACGAGATGGTCCGCGCCGCCGACGACCTCAAGACGCAGCTGCGGGGCGACGACGGCGTGCAGGTCTCGCTGACCGGGGCGTCTGGGATGTGGTCTGACTTCAACGAGGCCAACCGCTCGGCGATGCTCAAGAGCGAGGTCATCTCCTGGCCCGTGACGATGATCATCCTCGTGCTGGCGTTCGGGTCGCTTGTCGCCGCCGGGCTGCCGCTGATGCTCACGATCCTGGGCCTCGTCGCCTCCGCGGGGTCGCTGTACATCGGCACGCAGCTGCTGGACATCTCGATCTGGGCGATGAACTTCGCGCTGATGTTCGCGCTCGCGCTGGGCATCGACTACGCGCTGTTTCTCGTCATGCGCTTCCGCGCCGCCTTCTTTGGCTACAGGCTCTCGGCCGAGGAGGCGGTCGCCGAGACGATGGACACGGCCGGCAAGGCCGTGCTGTTCTCCGGCCTGACGGTCCTGATTTCGCTGACCGCGGTGATGCTCGTTCCCAGCCCGGCGTTTCGGTCGATGGCGCTGGGGATCATGCTCGCGGTCATCTTCATCCTGGCGGCCACATTGACCCTGCTTCCGGCGGTGCTGGCCAAGCTCGGACCGCGCGTCGACAAGGGCAGCCTGCCGTGGGCGCGCTCCGGTGAGCATCGCTCAGCACGGTTCACAGCTTGGGGCGAGCGCCTGTGGAAGCGCCCGGTCGCCTACGGCGCGTTCGCCGCCGTGGCGTTGCTCGCCCTCGCGATCCCCGTGCTGAACCTGCAGACCGGGATGCCGTCGATCAAGGTCGTCCCCGCCGGCGACGGCTCACGGACCGGCTATGACCAGGTCCAACAGGCCTTCGGGACCGGCGCACCCGGCGCGCTGCAGATCCTCACCCCCGCCACGACCAACCCCTGGGCGGTCGCGGCGAAGCTGACAGGCGAGCGCGGGATCGCGCAGGTCCTAGCACCGTCTGCCGGCGATCGCGGGTGGGGCATGATCCAGGCGATCCCGACAGGCGACCCGTCCGGCAAGCCACTGGGAGCGACGATCGACCGGCTGCGCGAATCCCTGCCGGCGGGGACACTCGTCGGGGGCGCGGTCGCTGAGAACCATGACCTCGAGACGGCGCTGTCGGCCAAGACGCCGCTGGTCATCGGCGTCGTGCTGGCGCTCGGCTTCGTACTGCTGCTTGTCGCGCTGCAGGCGCCGCTGCTGGCCGCGGCGGCGGTGCTGACCAATCTGCTGGCGACCGGTGCCGCGTTCGGGGTCGCGCAGTTGATCTTCCAGCAGGGCCACCTGTCGGCACTGCTGGGCTTCGAGCCGCAGGGGTTTCTTGACGCGTGGGCCCCGGTGTTCTTCTTCGCGATGGTGTTCGCGATCTCGATGGACTACACGGTCTTTCTGCTGTCCTCCGCCAAGGAGCACTGGGACCGCACCAAGGACCCCAAGGAGGCGATGATCGGCGGCGTCGCGCACTCCGGCCGCGTCGTCTTCGCCGCCGCGGCAGTGATGGTCGCCGTCTTCTTCACGTTCGCTCTCAGCGGGCCGCTGCCGCCCAAGGAGATGGGCGTCATCCTCGGCATCGCCGTCCTGCTTGACGCCGCGCTGGTACGACTGCTGCTCGTTCCGGTGCTGCTGCGCCTGATGGGCAGGTGGGCGTGGTGGCTGCCCAAGCCGCTTGACCGGATCCTGCCCGATATCCGTTTCGGGCACGCCTGATGGGTTTGCACCATCGCGTCGAGACCGTGTCGGTGAGAACCGCCTCGGATCGATTCTTCACCGGCCTTCTGACGATCGTCGATGTCCGCAGCCACCGGGAGTTGCGCAGGCTCGTGTTCCGGGCGCAACGCACATCCCGCTCGAGCAACTGCGTGACGGCCTGCCCGAGGTGCGCGCCTGGATCGCGGCCGACCTGCCGACCGCACGTTGCGCCCCGCCCCACTGCGATCGGAGGAACCACGCCGACCACGTCTCCGGGCACGGCCGCCTCGCCGCCGCGACCGGCGCCACGATCCACATCCACGAAGCCGCCGACCCCGGCTGCGAACACGAGGCGTTCGCCGATGGCTGGGAGCTCGAGCTCGGCGCGATCCGCGTGTGCGCCGTGCACACGCCAGGGCACCGCCCGAGCACACCGCCACCGAGCTGCAGTTCGATGAGACGCACATCCCCGGTGCCGTCTGCATCACCGCACTCACGGCCGGCTTCGGCTCCAGCTCGCCTGGCTGGCAGATCCACGAGCCCTACCACGATCGGCGGCCCACCGACCAGCTGAACCCCCACCCCGAAAGGACCACGACATGCACAACGTCAACACCGACGCGCTCAACCAGACGATCACCAAGGCCGAGCAGGACCCAAGCGCGCTCAAGCAGCACGTCAGCTTCGACGGCGAATGGCAGACCGACGAGGGCCAGCCGCAGTTCCGCACCACCATCCCGGTTCCCAACGGCGAACCGTTCGTGTTCGAAGCGGACTTTCCACCCCCGATGGGTGGCACGGGCTCCGCGCCCAACCCGCTGGCCTACTGCTTCTGGGGCGGCCTGGCCTGCTACGCGATGACCTACGCCCAGGAGGCAGCACGCCAGGGCGTACAGCTGCGCTCCCTCCGAGCGCGCACCGAGGCCGAGGTCGACATGACCCGAGCGCTCGGCGTCACCGACAACCCTCCCGTGCAGCACATCGACTGGCACCTGCAGGTCGACGCCGACGCGCCGCCGCAGAAGCTCGAAGAACTCAAACGGATCGCCGACGAGCACTGCCCCGGCGTGTACTGCCTGCGCAACCCGATCGAGCTCGAAACCCACCTCGACACATGAACACCCTGTTCGGTCGCATCGCACAAGGCGGATTGGGCAACGGCCACATGGGCGGCTTGTCTGGCCGCGGTGATGGGCGGCATGGACTGGACGATGTGGTCCAGGATGCGCGGCGCCGGTGGCCGCAGCAGCGGCTCGCCTGAGGATCCCGTCGACGTGCTCAAAGCCCGCTACGCCCGCGGCGAGCTCACCACCGAGGAGTTCCAGAAACGACTGCGCACGATCCAGGGCACTCCCCGCTTGACCGGCCTTATCGGCCGGAGCGTGGGTCCGTCCGAGTCGGCGCGAACGCCAGCGCGACGCCAATGGTCAACGGGACGCGCGAACCGACACGGACATCACTGAGCGCGGGGTCGTCGTCCATATTGATGAGGACATGGCCGTACCAGTGGCGAGAACGCCTCCCCGGCAGACCGCTTGGCTCCACGAACGATGGCTGCCGACGATCAGAGAACCCTCGCGTCGCGCTTCTGAGGGCGACCATGCGCATCGAAGTCATTGGCACGACGTGCCGCCAGACAATCGCTGCTAGCCACAAGCTCCGGCTGGCTTGCGACCAGCGGTGATGCCTGCTTCCGCCGGCGCGCCGCCGTCCAGCGCGAGGTGGACGCGGCCGACCCCGCGCTCTCGGCCCGGCTGACGCCGGCGCTTGGGTCGCGGGGCTCGACCGGCTAGGCACCGCAAGCGCCCGGGGTGGTACGGGTTGTGGTCGTACAACGGCTCTAATCCGTGCCACCCACCCGCTATCAGCGTGAACGCGTCCAAGGATCGCGTCCGACCGGACCGTTACCGGGCGCTACCCGCCCGCGGCCCGCGGGTTCCCGGTCGCCTGGCCGGGGTCGGAGTCCTGCTCGGAGTCCGTGTCCGGGGCGTCGGGCGCGCCGGGGACCGCCTCCGCGTCGGAGCGCTCCTGGGCATGCGCGCCCGCGCCCGTGCCGGGCTGGTTCTCCTCGGGATAGCCCTGGCCGATGTCGCGGTCGATGCCGGCGTCGGGTTGGTCGTCGGGACGCTCGCTCACGTCCGCGGTCTACCCCGCCGCGGGCGTGCTGAACACGCGGCGTTCGCTCAGAACAGCCCGACCGCCCCGCCGGCGTCGCGCACGAGATCGAACAGCGGCGAGGGGACGATGCCCAGGATCAGGCTCAGCGCCCCGAACACGACCGCCACGGCGACGACCTCGCCCTGGGCGCGCAGGCCGGTCGCCTCGGGCGATCCGCCGGCCAGCGCGGGGCGCCCGGCCGGCCCGGCCGACCCGGCCGGAACCGGCGCGGCGGCATCCGGCGCCGGGCGCATCCACATGGCGGCGATGACCTTCAGGTAGTACGCCAGGGAGATCATCGACCCCACGACGATGAAGATGGCCAGCCAGATGTAGTCCCCGTCCACGGCGGCGTCGATCAGATAGAACTTTCCGATGAAGCCGGCCGTGGGGGGCAGGCCGGCCAGCGCCAGCATCGCGATCGTCATCGGCCAGGCCAGCAGCGGTCGGGTGGTGCCCAGCCCGTCCAGCGAGGAGATGTCGTCGCCCAGCGGCGTCTCGCGCTCGCGGGCCACGATCACGGCGAACGCGGCCAGGTTCATGACCAGGTACACGACGAGGTAGAAGACGGTGGCCTGGACGCCCAGCCGCGAGGCGACGACGACGCCGGCGAGCATGTAGCCCGCCTGCGCGACCGACGAGTAGGCCAGCAGGCGCTTGAGCGAGGACTGGCCCAGCGCGCCGACGTTGCCGATGACGATCGTGGCGGCAGCGAGGACCGCGAGCGCGGGCGCCCAGTCGATCGCGACGTCGATGAGCGCGACGTCGAGCAGGCGGATGATCACGCCGAACGCGGCCGCCTTGGTCGCGACGGCCATGAACGCGGTGATCGGGGTGGGGGCGCCCTCGTAGACGTCCGGCGTCCACTGGTGGAAGGGGGCCACCGACGCCTTGAAGGCCAGGCCCACGATGACCAGGCCCAGTCCGGCGAGCAGCAGCGAGTCGGTGGCCACGTCGCCGCTGACCGCCTTGGCGATCTCGCCGTAGTCCGTCGCGCCGGTCGCGCCGTACAGCAGGGCCAGCCCGTAGAGCAGCGTCGCCGAGCCCACCGACCCGATGACGAGGTACTTCAGCCCGGACTCCAGCGAGGACGCGCGGCGCAGCTCCGTCGCGCACAGGACGTACAGCGGGATCGACAGCAGCTCGAGGCCGATGAACAGCGAGACCAGGTTCTGCGCGGCGACCAGCACGATCATCCCGGCGATCGACGTCAGCAGGAGCGCGTGGTACTCGCCGTGCGCGGCCTCCTGCGGCGCGATGTGGCGCCAGGAGAGAAGCACCGTCGCGATCCCCGCCACGCAGAAGATGAGCGTCAGCGCCAGCGTCAGCTCGTCCAGGCGCAGCGCGCCCTCGACGAGGTCGGCCCGCTCCCCCCACTGCCACACGCACAGCGCAATGGCCAGGCCGAGCGTGACGAGCGACAGCACCGGCACCAGCACCTCGCGCACCGCCCGCGAGCGCAGCAGCCCCAGCATGAGCACGATCAGCGCCCCGCCGAACACCGCGATCAGCGGCGAGAGCCCGGCGAAGTCGACGTCGGGCGTCTTGACCTGCGCGAGGAGCGCGCTCACGGCTGGGCCTCCGCCCGGTCGGCCAGCGCGGACGCCGCGCCGACGCTCTGCTTCACGGACTCCTCGCTGCTGTCCAGCGCGAGCTGGGGGTACAGCGCGATGGCCAGGATCGCCAGCACCAGCGGCACGAGCACGAGCCCGTCGCGCGCGGTCATCTCCCGCGACTGCACCTTGGGCCCGGGCCGGTTGTGCATCGTGGTGATGAACAGGCGCAGCGCGTAGTAGGCGGCCATCACGACGCCCGCGAACGCGATCGACGCGATCGCCACGCTCACGTCGAAGACGCCGAGCAGGATCAGGAACTCCCCGGCGAAGTTCGCCGAGCCGGGCATGGCCAAGGTGGCGAGGGTGACGATGAGAAACAGCGCGGCCAGCACCGGCGCGCGCATGGCCAGGCCGCCCATCTCACGGATGTCCTCCGTGCCGCCCGCGCGCGCGGCGAGCAGCGCGACGATGAAGAACGCCGGCGCCACGACGAGGCCGTGGTTGAACGCCTGCAGCACGGCGCCCTGGGCGCCCTGCTCGTTGAGCGCGAAGATGCCCAGCGTGATGAAGCCGAGCTGGGCCACCGACGAGTAGCCCAGGATCAGGCGCGCGTTGGTCGTCGTGAACGCGATCGCCGACCCGTAGAGGATCGAGGCCAGCGCGATGAGCATCATCAGCTCCTGGAACTGCTCGCTGGCGTCGGGGAACACCGGCAGGCAGACGCGCAGGAAGCCGTAGGCGGCCACCTTGCTGAGCACCCCGGAGAAGACGGCCAGCACGGGGAGCGGCATCGCGCGGTAGCCGTCGGGCATCCAGCCGTGCAGCGGGAAGGCGGGCATCTTGACCAGGAACGCTGCCGCGAAGAACAGGAAGATCCACTGCTGGTTGGCGCCGCTGATCGGGTTGGCGGCCAGGGTCTGCAGGTCGAAGGTCACCTCGCCCGAGCCGGTGCCGGCCAGCACGCCGGTGGCGATCGCGGCGGCGAGCATGAGCAGCGAGCCGACCAGCGTGTAGATGACGAGCTTCGTCGTGGCGCGCACGCGGTCCGGGCCGCCCCACACGCCGGTGAGGAAGAAGAACGGCACCAGCATCAGGTCGAAGAAGACGACGAACAGCGCCAGGTCCTGGGCGAGCAGCGCGCCCAGCACCGCGGTCTGCGCCAGCGCGAGGTGGAAGAAGTACAGCTTCGGCTTGTCCGGCGTGCGCAGCGCGGACCACAGCGTCGCGGCGAACCACAGGATCGCGGTCAGCAGGATCAGGAACAGGTTCAGCCCGTCGACGCCGAGCTTGTAGGAGATGCCCAGCTCGCCGATCCAGGTCTCGTCGGTGACGTACTGCAGGCCGCTCGCCCCGGACTCGAAGTCCGCGACGTAGGCGATCGCGTAGCCGAGGACCACGACGGTCCCGGCCACCGCGATCCACCGCGCCCAGCTGGAGGGCGCGACGAGCCCGAGCACGCCGGCGGCGAGCGCGGCCCAGAGCATGATCGACAGGTGCAGGGTCATGCCTCGACCAGGAAGTAGAAGCCGATGAGGACCATGCCCACGAGCACGAGCGCGGCGTAGTAGCGCACGAAGCCGGTCTGCGCGGCGCGCACGGCGGTGGACCCCGCGCGCACCAGCCCGCTGGTCCCGTTGACCAGCACGCCCTCGACGACGACGCGCTCGAAGGTCTGCTGGGCGAAGGACCCGAACCACAGCGCGGGCCGCACGACGACCAGGTCGATGAGCTCGTCGAAGTACCACTTGTTGACGAACAGGCGGTGCAGCGGCGCCAGGCCCTTGCGCATGCTCACCGCGATCTGCGGCCGGCGGACCCAGATGAGGTAGGCCAGCGCGATGCCCGCCAGGCCGGCGGCGGCGCCCAGGACGAGTCCGATCGTGATCAGCCCGTCGCTGGGATGGCGCTCGTACAGCGCGGACTCCGCGAAGGTCGGCTCCAGGAAGTGGTCGATGACGTGCGTCACCGTGGGGATCTGCAGGGCGCCGGCGGCGATGGCGCCCAGCGCGAGGAGGCCCATCGCGCCCTTCATCGGCCATGCCTTCTCGGCGATGTGGTGCTCGGGGCCGGGGAAGCCGACGTCGGTGTCCTCGACCTCGCCGGTGGCCGGGTTGGTCGGGTGCTCGGGATGGTGCAGGTGGCCGTGCTCGAGCTCGCGCGCCTCGGGCACCGGCTCGCCCAGGAACGCGCGGAAGATCATCCGGAACGTGTAGACGGCGGTGATGAACGCGCCGACGTAGCCGGCGACGTACAGGCCCCAGTACCAGCCGCCGCGGTCGCCGATCAGCAGCAGGATCTCGTCCTTGGAGAAGAATCCCGAGAACGGGGGGACGCCCGCGAGCGCCAGGCCGCCGATGACGAAGCAGCCGAACGTGAAGGGCAGCGCCTTGCGGAAGCCCCCCATGCGGTCCAGCGACTGCTGGCCGGCCATCGCGGCGATCAGCGATCCCGCCGCCATGAACAGCAGCGCCTTGAAGAACGCGTGCGTCATCAGGTGAAACAGGCCCGCGGCGTAGGCGCCCGCGCTGACGGCCATGATCATGTAGCCGATCTGCGACATCGTGGAGTACGCGATGACCCGCTTGAGGTCGGTGACCGCCAGGCCGATCGTGCCCGCCACCAGCAGCGTCAGGCAGCCGATCACCGCGCCCACGTCGGCCGCGGCGGGCGCGTGCTCGAACAGCGGGTGCATGCGCGCGATGAGGTAGACGCCCGCGGTGACCATCGTCGCCGCGTGGATCAGCGCGCTGACCGGCGTCGGGCCCTCCATGGCGTCCGGGAGCCAGGTGTGCAGCGGGATCTGGGCGGACTTCGCGAACGCGCCGACGAGCAGCAGGATGCAGCCGGCCACCAGGTCTGAGTCGTTGCGCGCGAAGTCCTCCTGGACGCCCTCGAAGGTGGCCAGGAAGTCCAGCGTGCCGCTGTGCTTGAAGATGAAGTACGTCCCCAGCACGAGGCCCACGTCGCCCAGCACGTTGATGACGAACGCCTTGATGCCCGCGCGCGTGGCCGTCCCGCGGCGGTACCAGAAGGAGATCAGCAGGTAGGACGCCGCGCCGACGAACGCCCACCCGACGATCAGCATCAGGAAGTTGCCGCCCTGGACCAGCAGCAGCATCGAGAAGACGAAGAAGTTCAGGTAGGCGAAGAAGCGGACGTAGCCGCGGTCGGAGTCCAGGTAGCTGACCGAGTAGAGGTGGATCAGCATCGAGACGCCGGAGACCACGAGCATCATGTAGACCGACAGGGGGTCGAGGAGCAGCGAGATCTGCGCGTCGACGCCGACGGTGGAGGCGTAGTCCCAGGCCACCGCGACGACCTGGCGCTCCTCGTGGCCGAGGTCCTGCAGCGACAGCAGCGTGCCGACGGCGCCGGCGAAGGACACCGCCAGCGCGAGCGTGCCCACCCAGCCCGCGCCCCGCCCCGGGAGCATGCGGCCGACCAGCCCGAGCACGATGCACCCGGTCAGCGGGGCGAGGAGCGTCACCCAGCCGAAGAGCTCGACCGAGTCCATCAGCCCTGCAGCTCGCGCATCTCGTCGACGTCGATCGGCAGCCGGCGGCGGTACATCGCGACGATCAGGCCCAGGCCGACCGTCACCTCACAGGCGGCCACGACCATCACCACGACCGCGAAGACCTGGCCGTCGGCGTTGCCGTGCATCCGGCTGAAGGCGATGAGCGCCAGGTTGCCCGCGTTGAGCATGAGCTCGAGGCAGAGCAGGATGACCAGCGGGCTGCGGCGCGTGAGGACCCCGGCGGCGCCGATCGTGAAGATCAGCGCCGAGACGACCAGGTACCAGCCGATGTCCACTAGCGGTCGCTCCGCCCGCCTGGGCGCAGGTCGCCGACCGCCTCGGCCATCGAGCCGATCTGCCCTGTGAACAGGTCGCCGGCGCTGATGCGCTGCGCCTCGTCGGCCGGGTCGATCCCGCCGCGGCGCCGCGCGAGCACGACCGCGCCCGACCGCGGCGATGAGCAGCAGGAACGAGGCGACCTCGAAGGCGAGCAGGAAGCGGGTCAGCAGCAGCTCGCCCATCTGGTTGGCCGAGCCGAAGCCGCCGGGCAGCTTGGGCCCTTCGGTGGAGATCGCCTTCAGCCCGGAGCCCAGCGTGGCGATGCACAGCTCGATGAACAGCGCGCCGCCGAAGACGGCGGCGACGATCCGCAGCCCGCGGCCGGCCTGCGGGCCGATGGGCTCGACCTGGCCGCCGACGTAGGCGACGACGAAGACGTAGAGCACCATGACCGCGCCGGCGTAGACGACGACCTGGGCGGCGGCGACGAACTCGGCGTGCAGGAGCAGGAACAGCGTGGCCAGCGCCAGCAGGTGGCAGACCAGCGCGAGGACGCTGTAGAAGGGATTGCGCAGGGCGATGACCCCGATCGCTCCCGCGATCGCGCTGATCCCCGCCAGAAAGAAGAGCACCTCCGCCATGTGCCGGGGCGAAATCTACCTGCGCACGCCCGGCGACCCCCGATCCGCTGCCGCGCCGGTCCTAGACTGCCTCCGATGGCGGCACCCGCCGGCCTCCCGGTCCCGGCCGACCCCACCGTGGGGCTCGTGCTCGCGGGCGGCGGCGCGCGCGGCGCCTACGAGATCGGCGCGCTGTCGGTCCTGCTTCCGTACCTGGAGTCCCGCGGCGAGCGGCCGGGGGTGATCGTCGGCACGAGCATCGGCGCGCTGAACGGCGCCCACCTGGCGGCCACCGCGCACCTGCCCGCGGCCGAGTCGGTCCGCAACGCGATCGCCCTGTGGCGCACGGTCGGCTACCACGACATCCTCGATCCCTTCCTCTCGCCGGGCGAGGCCCGGCGCCTGCTGCTCTACGTCGGCGAGCTGGTGGGCCTGCACGCGGCCGAGGCGCCGAGCCTGCTCGACAACTCCCCGATGGAGCGCACGGTGCGCGACCGCATCCCCTTCGGGCAGATCCCGCGCAACCTGAACACCGGCGCGCTGGCGTCGATCGCGGTCGCGGCGACGTCCTACGCCACGGGGGAGAGCGTGGTGTTCCACCGCAGCCGCGAGGGCGTCGACCCGCCCACCGACCGCAAGCGCGCGATCCGCTACGTGCCCGCCCGCATCACCGACGTGCACGTGCGGGCGTCCGCCGCGATCCCGGTCTTCTTCCCGGCGGTCGAGGTGACCCAGCCGGCCGCGGCGGCGGGCTGGTACGGCGACGGCGGGACGCGGCTGAACACGCCGATCAAGCCGGCGCTGCGGCTGGGCGCGCGGCGCGTCGTGGTGGTCGGGCTGAACTCGAGCGTCACGCCCGAGAGCCCCGTCGCCGACCGGCCCGACGTGTTCGACGGCGCCGCGCAGTTCGTCCAGGCGCTGCTGGCCGACCAGCTCGCCCAGGACGTGGCCACGCTGAGCACCTACAACGAGCAGCTCCTCGCCGCTCCGGGCGGCGCCGCGGCTGCGGCCGGGGGGGCCGGCGACCACGCCCCGGTGCCCTACATCTTCCTCGCCCCGCGCCACCGCTTCGCGGTCGGCCAGCTCGCCTCCGACGTGTACCGCCAGCACCTCACGGGGGTGCGCGGCCGGCTGGGCGCCCGCGACCTCGCCGCCATCGGCCACGTCCTCAACGCCGGACGCAACGCCGTGCGCGGCGACCTGCTGAGCTTCCTGTTCTTCCACCGCGCCTTCGTCGACGCGCTGATCGAGCGCGGTCGCAGCGACGCGGAGGCCTGGCGGGCCGAGCTCGGCGCGCGGGATCCGTGGCAGCTGGAGGGTCCCGCGGCTCGCTGAGCGATTGTGGTGGCCAGGACCACCACGATCCTTCAGCGAAGCAGGGCGCGCGGCGGTGCGCAGCTGCGCGTCGAGCCACGCCGCCGCCACGGCATCGACCGAATCGATCACGCGCCAGATACGAACGTCCGTTTCTCCCCCCTATGGCGGGTGGAAATGGACGTTCACCCGCGCCCTCGGAAGTGAACGTGCATTTCTACCTTCCATAGCGGGAAGAAATGGACGTTGGCACCGTTCCTCAAGTCCTTCCCTCCGGCCACCTCGTCGTGATCCGTCGCGATGGAACTGGGCCTGCGCGCCGAGGACCTCCTCGGGCAGGGCACGCTGAGCGCTTCCCTACTCCCCCTCGCGGCGCAGCGGCGTGCGGTCCAGCGGCTCGGCGAGCAGCATCTCCTTGGTGAAGATGAGGTCGTTGCGGTTGTAGTCGGAGATCTCGTAGTCGTTGCCCATCGTGATCGCGTCGAACGGGCAGGCGACCTCGCAGTAGCCGCAGAAGATGCAGCGCGACATGTTGATCTCGTAGACCGCGGCGTAGCGCTCGCCGGCGCTCACCCGGTTCTCCGGCGTGTTCTCGGCGGCCACGACGCGGATGCAGTCCGCTGGGCAGGCGGCGGCGCACAGCGAGCAGCCCACGCACTTCTCCAGGCCGGTGTCCTCGAAGACGTGCAGCCGGTGGCGCCCGCGGAAGCGCGGGTACACCGGGACCTTCTCCTCCGGGTACTGGTACGTCGTCGTGCCCTCGAAGACGCGGGCCATCGTGGTCTTCAGGCCGCGCAGCGTCTCGCCGAACGCGCGGTAGGCGCCGCCGGCGCCGCCCGGCTCGGGGCCGCGCTGGACCTCGATCGCGTCCGCGCCCGGGTTCCAGGTCATGTCGTCGCCACCACCACGACCGCGGTGACCAGCGCGTTGACGGTCGCCAGCGGCAGCAGCACCTTCCAGCCGAAGCTCATGAGCTGGTCATAGCGCAGGCGCGGGAGCGTCGCACGGATCCAGATGAACAGGAAGACGAAGAGGAAGAGCTTGGAGAAGACCACGATCGGGTCCACCCAGCCGGGCGGGTCGATCCCGAAGGGCAGCATCCAGCCGCCCAGGAACATCGTGACCGCGATCCCGGAGACGACGAGGATGTTCAGGTACTCGGCGAAGAAGAACGACGCGAACTTCGCGCCGCCGTACTCGGTCATGTACCCCGCGACGAGCTCGGCCTCGGCCTCGGGCAGGTCGAAGGGGGGGCGGTTGGTCTCCGCGAAGGCCGCCACCAGGAAGATGAGGAAGCCGACGAACTGCGGCACGATGTACCACATGCCCGCCTGCGCCTCCACGATGCCGGGCAGCGACAGCGTGCCCGCGGTCATCAGCACGCCGACCAGCGACAGGCCCAGCGCCACCTCGTAGGAGATGAGCTGCGCGGCGGCCCGCATGGCGCCCAGGAAGGAGTACTTCGACCCGCTGGCCCAGCCGCCGAGCATGAGGCCGTAGAACGCGATCGCGCCGAACGCGAAGACGTAGAGCACGCCGATCCCCACGTCCAGGCCGTACAGGCCGACGTCCTGGCCGAAGATCGTGGCCACGTCGCCGAAGGGGATGATCGCGAACGCGGCGACGGCGGTCAGGATCGAGATGACGGGCGCCAGCGTGTAGAGGAAGCCCACGGCCGTCCGGGGCTGAAACGGCTCCTTGGTGGCGAGCTTGATGATGTCGGCCAGCGGCTGGAGCATCCCGAAGGGGCCGACCCGGTTGGGGCCGTAGCGGTTCTGGAAGCGGCCCAGGAGCTTGCGCTCGGCCAGGAGCACGATCGGCACGATCTGCAGGCCGATCGCGAAGATGACCACCGACTTCAGGATCTGGACCCACCACGGCTCGGCGAAGCCGACCTCCGCGAAGATCGTCGTCACGCGCGGTTCACCGCCACGAGGCCGGGGTCGAGCGCGACCGCCCCGTCCTCCTCGGTGCTGGCCTCCAGGAAGACCGTGCCCTCGGGCACCGCCGCGCGCACGGCCACGATCGCGTTCACAGCCGACCCGTTCGCGCCCACCGTCACGCGCTCACCGGGCGCGAGGCCCAGGCGCTGCGCGTCGGCGGGCGAGATCTCCAGGCGCTGGCGCGCGCGCAGGAACTTCAGCGACGGCGACGCCTCGACCTCGGGAGCGGCCCAGATCGAGCGGAACAGGCCGAGGCGCAATGCGCCATTGGGCGTCGGCGCGTGCGGCGGGGTGTCCAGGCCGAACGGCCCGGCGTCCGCGGCCGGCCACGCCGCCGCCTCGGGCAGCTCGGGCCAGCGCAGCCCGCGCCCGCCGAGCGCGTCGAGGGTCAGCCCGGCGTACACTCCCACCGCCTCGAACATCCGCCGCGACGCCGCCGCGGCGGTCAGCTCGTGCAGGTCGTGGCCGAGCATCGCGCCGAGGTCGGCGAGCACCTGCCACTCGGCGCGCACGTCGCCGGGGTGCCCGATCGCGGCCCGCAGCCGCTGCACGCGGCCGTCGGGGTGGGTGACCGTCCCCTCCTTCTCCGCGTAGGCCTCGGCCGGGAAGACGACGGTGGCGTGGCGCGCCAGGCCCTCGGTGAGGAACGTCGTGTGGGCGACGATCGCCTCCGCGCGCTCCAGCGCGGCGCTCCAGCGCCCCCGCCCGGGCAGCTCGCGCAGCGGGTCGACGTGCATGAGGTACAGCGCGCTCAGCTCGCCCGCCGCGACGGCCTGGGCGATGCCCGCCGTGTCCAGTCCCCGCTCCGCGCTCTCGCTCAGGCCCGGCCCCGCGTCGGGCAGCACGCCGACCTCGCGCAGCCCGCGCCCGTTCGGCGCGACCGGGACCTCGAGCAGGCCGGCGCCGTCGTGGTCGGGCGCCGCCAGCCGCCCGGCCAGGTTCAGCAGCGCCTGGGCGGCATGGGCGCTGCGGGGGCCGTGCGTCAGCCGCTCGCCCCACACGATCACCACGTCCTCGCCGGCGCCGCCCAGCAGCTCGGCGACCGCGCGAACCTCGTCCGCACTCGCGCCCGCCGCGGCGGCCAGCTCGTCGACGCTGCCGCCGCCGCCCAGCGCCGCGTTCAGCGCGGCGCAGAACGCCTCGCCCGCCCCCGGCGCGAAGCGCGCGACGGCGGCCGCGTTGGGGTCCAGCGCCGACGGCCGGCTGGTGGCCACCGCCAGCTGGACGCGATTTCGGCGCACGCCCTTGCGGATGCGCAGGTCGAGGATCGGGGCGTCGTCCACCGGCTCGGTATCGAGCACCAGCACGGCGTGGGCGAACTCCACGTCGGGCACCGTCGCCTGCCGGGCCGGCGCGTGCAGCGCGGCGTGCAGCGTGCGCGGCAGCGAGCCCCACGCGCGGGAGTCCAGGTGCGGCGAGCCGAGCGCCTCGCGGGCCAGGCGCTGGAGGAGATAGCCCTCCTCGTTGGTGGTGTCGCCGCCGGCCAGCACGCCCAGGCGCGGACCCGCGGCGCGCAGCACCCGGGCCGCCTCGTCCAGCGCGCGCTGCCAGCTCACCGGCTTCAGCGCGCCGCCCTCGCGGATCATCGGCCGCGTGACGCGCTCGTCGACGTGGATGGACTGGTAGGCGAAGCGGCCCTTGTCGCACAGCCAGCCGTCGTCGACCTCGGGGTGGTCGCGGGCCATGACCCGCAGCACGCGCTCGTCGCGCACGGTGAACTCCACGTTGCACTGCGACGGGCACAGCCCGCACAGCGAGCCCGCGCCCTCGATGTCCCACGGGCGCGCGCGGAAGCGGTAGGGCTGCGAGGTCAGCGCGCCGACCGGGCACAGCTCCACGATGTTGCCGCTGAACGGCGCGACGTACGGGTGGCCGTCGAACGTGCCGACGAAGGTGTGCGCTCCGCGCTCCTCCAGGACGAGCTGGTAGTCCTCGGCGACCTCCTGGCTGAAGCGCACGCAGCGGTAGCACAGGATGCAGCGCTCGCGGTCGATGGCGATCAGCGGCGAGAGCTCCAGCGGCTTGACGAAGTGGCGCTTGGGCTCGATGAACCGCGACCGCCCGCCGCCCCAGCCGAAGGAGATGTCCTGCAGGGGGCACTCGCCGCCCTTGTCGCACACGGGGCAGTCCAGCGGGTGGTTGATGAGCAGGAACTCGACGATCGCCTCCTGCGCCTCGCGCACGCGCGCGGTCTGCGTGTGGACGACCATGCCGTCCTTGACCGGCGTCGAGCAGCCGGTCTGGAGCTTGGGGATGCCCTCGATCTCCACCAGGCACATCCGGCACGCGCCGACCGGGTTGCCCAGCTTGGGCTCGTAGCAGAAGACCGGGATCTCGACGTCGCCGTGCTTGGCGGCGTCGACCAGCATGATGTTGGCGGGCGCGGTGACCTCGAGCCCGTCGATCGAGAACGTGATGTCCTGGAGCTCGGGCCTAGGCAACCGAGGCCCCCTGGGCCACCACCGGCTCGAGCGCGGGCGGCTCGTCGCCGAACGGGTTGCGCGCCCGCGCCGCCTCGATGTGCGCCTCGAACTCCGGGCGGAACTTGGCCACCATCGAGCCGATCGGCATCGCCATCGCGTCGCCCAGCACGCACAGGCAGTTGCCGATGATCTGCTCCTGGACGGAGGCCATGATGTCCAGGTCCATCGGCGTGGCCAGCCCGGCCTCGATGCGCTCGAGCATCTGCACGGTCCAGTTGGTGCCCTCGCGGCACGGCGTGCACTTGCCGCAGGACTCGTGGCGGTAGAACTTCGCCAGCTTCAGGGCGACGTTGAGCACCGGCACGGAGTCGTCGACCACGATGATCGCGCCCGAGCCGAGCATCGAGCCCGCCTTGGCCAGCGCGTCGAACTCGTACGGGACGTCGAGGTCGTCGGCGGTCAGCACGGGCGCGGACGAGCCGCCGGGGAACCACAGCTTCACGGTGCGCCCCTCCGGCGGGCCGCCGGCCATCTCGAAGATGATCTCCCGCGACGGCGTGCCGAGCACCACCTCGTAGTTGCCGGGGCGCTGCACGTTTCCCGAGACGCTGACGAGCTTCGTGCCGGTCGCCGTCTCGGTGCCGATCTTGGCGTACTCCTTGCCGCCCATCCCGAGGATGTGCGGCACCGTGGCGAGGGTCTCGACGTTGTTGATCAGCGTCGGGCCCTGGTACAGGCCCTGGTTGGCCGGGAACGGCGGCTTGAGGCGCGGGTTGCCGCGCTTTCCCTCCAGCGAGTCCAGCAGCCCGGTCTCCTCGCCGCAGATGTACGCGCCGGCGCCGCGGTGCAGCACCAGCGACACGGAGTGATCGGAGCCGAGGATGCGCTCGCCGATGTAGCCGGCGGCGTAAGCCTCCTCCAGCGCGGCGTCGAGGATGTCGGCCTGCGCCGAGTACTCGCCGCGGATGTAGATGAACGACCGGTTCGCCCCGGCGGCGTAGGAGGAGATGACGATCCCCTCGATGAGCATGTGCGGGCTCTTCTGCATGAGCTCGCGGTCCTTGAACGTCCCCGGCTCGGACTCGTCGGCGTTGCAGACCAGGTACTTGTCCATCTGCCCCTTGGGGATGAAGGACACCTTCTTGCCCATCGGGAAGCCGGCGCCGCCGCGGCCGCGGATGCCCGAGTCGAGGATCTCCTGCAGGACCTCCTCGCGGGTCATCTGCGTCAGCGCGCGCTTCATCTGCTCATAGCCGCCGCGGCGCTCGTAGACGTCGATGCGGTTCAGCCCCGGCTCGTCGATGCCGGTAAAGAGGATCTTGGGCGCGTCGCTCATGTCTCGTCGGACTCCTCTTCCTCCGCGGTGGGCGGGTTCTCGATGGGCGCGGGCTGCTGGCCGGGGCCGGCGGGCGGCGCGGTGCGCCGCGGCTGGCCCAGGCCTCCGTAGCTCGTGGGGCCCGCCGGGACCGCGCCCTGCGGCGCGGCGGTGGCGGGCGGGGCGGCGGCGGGAGGGCGGGCGGTGACGGTCGTCGCGCCCGCACCGGCGCCGGCGGGCGCAGCCGCGGGCATCCGGGCCCCGGCAGGATCGGTGCTCTTGCGCCGCGCCAGCTGCTTGTCGGGCAGCGGCGGCTCCCCCGCGCGGATCTGCGCGACCAGCGCGGGCACCTCGTCGAGCGCGATCGGGCCGACGTAGACGCCGTCCACCGACGCCATCGGAGCGATGTCGCAGGCCCCGAGGCACTCGAAGCTGCGCAGGTTGAACTGCGCGTCGTCGCCGACCTCCTGCTCGATGCGCTGCATCAGCTCGTCGGCGCCGCACAGCGAGCACGAGATGTTCGTGCACACGTAGACGTCGTGCGGGCCCACGGGGCGGGTCTCGAGCATGTCGTAGAACGTCGCGACGGCTACCAGGTAGCCGGGCGTCAGGCGCATCACCGCGGCGGCCTGCTCGATCGCCTCCGGCGAGCACCAGCCGTGCCAGCGCTGCACCGCGGCCAGCGCCGGGATCGCCGCGCTGCGCGGGTCGGGGTACTTGGCCATGTGCGCCTCGATCTCGGCGCGCAGCTCGTCGGGCACCGCCGTGGTGGCCGGCTCGGGGACGGGCGCGGGCTCCTTGGTCAGGTCGACCGCGTCGTCCCAGCCCGGCACCCGCGAGCCGTGCCCGAAGCGCGGGACCTGCGGGCCGGTGCGCAGCCGCCCGTTGCCGTTGGCCGGGGTCACCGCCGGCGGAGCCTGCGGCTCCGCGGTCTCAGGGGGCGCGGCGGCGCGCCGCCGCCCGAAGCGCGGGCTCACCGGTCGATGCCCCCCAGCACGGGGTCGAGCATGGCCAGCGTGGCGATGAGGTCGGCGATGTAGGAGCCGCGCGTCATCGGCGCGGTGGCCTGGAGGTTGACGAAGGACGGATCGCGCATGTGCACGCGCGCGGGCTTGGACGAGCCGTCGGAGCGCACGAAGCAGCCCAGCTCGCCGCGGGGCCCCTCGATCGGGAAGTACACCTCGCCCGGCGGCACGCGGAAGCCCTCGGTGACGAGCTTGAAGTGGTGGATCAGCGCCTCCATCGAGGTCGCCAGCTCGTGGCGCGGGGGCAGCGCGACCTTGCGGTTGTCGGTCATCACCGGGCCCTCGGGCAGCCCGTCGAGCGCCTGCTCGATGATCTTGACCGACTCGTAGATCTCCGCCAGGCGCACCGCGTAGCGGTCGTAGTTGTCGCCCTGCGTCCCGACCGGGATCTTGAAGTCGAAGTCCGAGTAGGAGCAGTAGGGCATCGCCTTGCGCAGGTCCCAGGGGTTGCCCGACGCGCGCAGCAGCGGGCCGGTCACGCCGAGCTCGAGCAGCGCCGCCTCCGACAGCGGGCAGGTCCCGCGCAGGCGCTGCAGGACGATCTCGTTGCGGTGCAGGATGTCGCGGTACTGGTCCGCGCGCGTGGGCATCAGCGCGATGAACTCGCGCAGCTTGGCCTCGAAGCCGTGCGGGATGTCCTCGGCCACGCCCCCGACCTGGATGTAGCGCGTGTGCATGCGCTGGCCCGAGCTCTGCTCGAAGAGGTCGAGGATCGTCTCGCGCTCGCGGAAGCAGTAGAAGAGCATCGACATCGCGCCGAGGTCCAGCGCGGTGGTGCCCAGCCACACGAGGTGGCTCATGATCCGGTTGAGCTCGAGGTGGATCACGCGCAGGTACTGCGCGCGCTTGGGGACCTCGAGGTCCAGCAGCGTCTCCACCGCGCCGCAGAAGGCGTAGGCGTTGAAGTAGTAGGCCAGGTAGTCCATCCGCTCGATGACCGGGATGGCCTTCCAGTAGCTCTTGTCCTCGGCGGTCTTCTCGATCCCCGTGTGGACGTAGCCGATGATCGGCTTGAGGTCGCGGACGACCTCGCCGTCGAGCGTGACCAGCAGGCGCAGCACCCCGTGCGTCGCCGGGTGGTGGGGGCCCATGTTGAGCGTCAGCAGCTCGCGCTCGGGGTGGTCGGACTCCAGGCGCTCCAGCGGGGCGAGCGTGATCGACTCCTCCTGCTTGCGGTAGTCCGACGTGGCGCTCATTGCGTGTAGGCCGTTCCCCGGGCCTCGTTGAAGGTGAACAGCACCGGCTCGCCGCCGATCGGGAAGTCGCGGCGCTGGGGATGGCCCTCGTAGTCCTCGGGCATCAGGATCCGGCGCAGGTCGGGGTGGCCCTCGAAGATCACGCCGAACATGTCATAGACCTCGCGCTCCTGGTGGTTGGCCGTCGGCCAGTCGAGCGTGACCGACTCCACGGCCGGCGCGTCGGTGGGGACGCGCAGCTTGACCGTGAGGCGGTCCAGGCGGTTCATGTCGAGCATCTCGTAGTGCACGCCCAGGCGCGGCTCGTCGGGGTAGTAGTCCACGCCGTGCACCGAGCACAGGAAGCCGTAGCCCTTGGCGCGCAGGCGCTCCAGCGTGGCGCGGATCGCCGCGGGGTCCACGATGAGCGTGCCCTTGTCGCGGAAGTGCAGCGTGTCGAGCACCGACTCGGGGTCGGCCTCCCGCAGCTCCTGGGCGAGGAGCTCCAGGCCCGTCGCGTCAGGCACCCGCCGTGTCCCCGGAGCGCATGACGTTGATCGCCGGCGTGCGCTCGTCGTCCAGCGCGTCGGGGTCGATCTCCTCCGTCCCGCGCGCCTGGTAGCCCTCGCGCCAGCCCATGTCGGGGTCCTCCTGGATCATCTTGCGCAGCTTGAGGATCCCGTGCATGAGCGCCTCGGGGCGCGGGGGGCAGCCTGGGACGTGCACGTCGACCGGCATGAACTTGTCGGCCGGCACGATCGCGTAGTTGTTGAAGACGCCCATCGAGCTCGAGCAGGCGCCCATCGCGATCGCCCACTTGGGCTCGAGCATCTGGTCGTAGATGCGCCGCACGACCGGCGCCATCTTGATGCTGATCCGGCCCGAGAGGATGAGCAGGTCGGCCTGGCGGGGCGAGGCGCGGAACGCCTCGAAGCCGAAGCGCGCGACGTCGACGCGCGCGGCCACGATCGAGATCATCTCGATCGCGCAGCAGGCCAGGCCGAAGGTGGCCGGGAACAGCGCGTTGGAGCGCGCCCAGTTCGCCGCCTTCTCCATCGTCGTGGTCAGCACGCGCTCCTCGACGTAGCGCTCGAGCTCCGTGCCGTCCAGGTCGCCGCGCAGCATGTCGCGCGCGCGCAGCTGGCGCACGCGGAAGTCCTCGGGAGTCGCGGTCGTGCCGAGCTTCTCCCTGCTTACTTCCATTCCAGCGCCCCCCGCCGCCAGACGTAGACGAACGCGGCGGCCAGCAGCGTGATGAAGACGGCGATCTCGATCAGCGCGAACGTCCCGAACTCCCGGAGCTGGATCGCGACGGGATAGAGGAAGATCACCTCGATGTCGAAGAGGATGAACAGCATCGCGATGAGGTAGAAGCTGATCCCGAAGCGGAACCCCTGCTTGACCTCAGACGGCAGCCCGCACTCGTAGGGATCCGCCTTGTGCGCGACCGACCGGCGGGGACCGAGGAGCCCGTTGAGCACCGCGAAGGCGCCGCCGACGGCAACCCCGAGGGCCACGAACACCAGCGCGGGCATGTAGGTCTGAAGCACAGTGCCTTTCTAGCAACGACGTGAACGAGCCATCTTAGTGTCCGAGGCCGAGATCGCCGGCGCCGCCGCGCTGCTGGCGGCCGCCGTCAACGGGGCCGCGGCGGCGCTCGCGGGCCTGGTCTGGTGGCAGGTGCGCACCAGCCGGGCCGCGTGGGCGCTGATCCGGGCCGGCCAGGCGGCGGCGGGGGCGCAGGCGTTGGTCGCAGGCGGGCTGGCGGTGGCCGGCTACGAGCCCGAGGACGGCCTGTACTGGCTGTACGCGCTGCTGCCCGTCGCGATCGGGGTGATCGCCGAGCAGCTGCGCATCACGGCGGCCGAGCAGGTGCTCGAGCACCGCGGCCTGCCCGACGCCAAGGCGGTGGGCACGCTGCCCGAGGCGCGCCAGCGCTCCGTGGTCCTGGCCATCGTGCGCCGGGAGATCGGGATCATGGCCCTGGCCGCGGGGGTGGTGGCGTTCCTGGCGCTGCGGGCGGCGCTGGTGACCTAGCGGCGCAGCGGCCGGGGGCCGTCGCCCAGCGGACGACGCTCAGGGCCGGCTCGACGCGGCCACGCGCAGCCCGAGGGCGACGAACACGCCGCCGCTCACGGCCTCCAGCCGCCGCCGGACCACCGGCCGGGTGAACCACTCGCGCGCGCGCCCCACCCCGGCGGCGAGGCTCAGGTACAGGGTGGTCTCCAGCACGACCTGCAGGAGGGCCAGGACGGCGGTCGTCGCAAACAGCGGACGGTCGGCGGGAACGAACTGCGGATAGAAGGCGATCACGAACACGGCGGCCTTGGGGTTGGCGAGCTGCACGACCGCGCCCTCTGCGAAGGCGCGCCACCAGCCCCGCCCGGCCAGCGGCCGGGTCGCGTCGTCCGGCCCGGGCCCCGCGGTCGCCGGCGCGCCGCTGCGCCGCTGGAGCCACACCGCGCGCAGCGCGCGGGCGCCGAGCACCAGCAGGATCGCGGCGCCGACCACCCGCAGCGCGACGAACGCGGGCTCGGACGCCGCGACGAGCGCCGCGAAGCCCGCGGCGGCCAGCAGCGCCCACACGTAGATCCCCGCGCCCAGGCCCAGCACGGTGGGGACCGCGTTGCGAAAGCCGCCGAGCGCCGCCCGCCGCAGGACCAGCGCCATCGCCGGGCCGGGAGAGGCCGTGATCAGGACCACGGCGAGGACGAAGGCCGGCAGGGACGTGACGAGATCCACGAGCGGATGCTCGCAGACGGCTCGGGGGGTTCAGCCTCCTCCATCGCCGTCCAGCGCGGCGAAGAAGCGGCCGGCGAGGGGAGCGGCGACGGCGCCGCCGGAGCGGCCGCCCTCCACGAGCACCGAGACCGCGAGGTCGCCGCGGAAGGCGACGAACCACGCGTGGGTCGGGGGCGGGTCGCCGCCGCCGTACTCCGCCGTGCCGCTCTTGCCAGCGACGTCGCCGGCCACGCCGGACAGCGCGGTGCCCGTGCCGCTGTCCACGACGGACCGCATGAGGCGCCGCAGGGTCGCCACCTCCCCGGCGGGCAGCCGCTCGCCGGCCCGCCGCGGGTCGCTGCGCAGCAGCCGCGGCGCCCGCCAGCGCCCGTCGGCGACCGCCCCGGCGACGCCGGCCATGGCCAGCGGGCTGGCGACGATGCGGTCCTGGCCGATCATCATGGCCGCCCGGCGGACGCGGTCGCGGGCCGCGGGAACCTTCGCCTCGGCGGCCGGCAGCCCGGGTCCCAGGCGCTGGCCGAGGCCGTAGCCGCGCGCCGTGTCGGTGAGCGCGTCGGCCGACAGCCGGTCAGCCAGCGACACGAAGGCGGTGTTGCACGACTGGGCGAAGTCGACGCTGAAGGGGACCGGGCCGCGCGCGTCGCCCTCGAAGTTGCGAAACGGCTTGCCGTCGATGGTCAGCGTGCGGGGGCAGTCGACCGTCGCGGCGGTGTCCAGGCCGGCCCGCAGCAGCGCGGCGGTGCTGACGACCTTGAACGTCGAGCCTGGGGGATACAGGCCCGTGAACGCGCGGTTCAGCGCCGAGCCCGCGGGGCGGTTGACGACGGCGAGCACGTCGCCGCTGGACGGCTGGAGCGCCACGAGCGCCGCGCCCGAGTCCCGCCCGGCCAGGGCGGCCTCCCCCGCCCGCTGGACGTCGCGGTCCAGCGTGGTGCGCAGCGAGCGCCCGGGCCGGCCGGGCCGCCGCGCCAGGGAGGCCCGCAGCTCCCCGTCCTCCCGGGAGCGGATCACCACCTCCGCGGTCGGCGTGCCGCGCAGCCGCCGCTCGTACGCGCTCTGCAGGCCCGACTGGCCCACCTCGTCGCCGGTGCGATAGCCGCGGCCCAGCCGCTCGAGCTGCTCGGCGGTGACCGGCCCGACGCTCCCCAGCGCCGCGTGGGCGAAGGTCCGCGTCGGCGCCAGCGGCCGCCGGCCCGCGGCCAGCGAGATGCCGGGCACGTCCTGCAGGCGCTCCTCCACCGCCCGGAAGTCCTCCAGGCGCAGCGTGATCACCGGGATGAACCGGCCCTTGCCCGCCCGGCGGACGGCGCGGGCGAGGCGGCCGGCGTCGACGTCGAGCAGCGTGCCCAGGCGCCGGGCCGTGTCCTGGGGATCGCGGACGCGGTCCACCCGGACGGCGACGTCCATCACCGCGCGCTCGGTGACCAGGGGGACGCCGTCGCGGTCGACGACGTCACCGCGGTCCGCGCGCTCCAGCACCGTGCCCAGCCGCGTGTTCGCGCCGAGCCGGGGATGGACGGCGGCGGGGCGCCAGCGCACGACCCAGCGATCCTCCTGCCGGGCGAGCGCCAGACGGGTCTCGTAGGCGAAGGAGCCGAACCGCGGAACCGCCCAGCTGACGCGCACGCGGGCGGTGGCCGCGTCGTCGCGCTCGTCCAGCGCCACGGTGCGCGCGCGGACCGACGCGCCGTCGAGCCCCGCGCGCGAGGCGCCCAGCGTCGCGAGGGCGTCGCGCGGGCGGTCCGTGTCCCGAGCGGCGGCGCGGTCGTCCCCGCGCGACCACGCCTCCAGGTAGGCGTCCAGCGCGGCGCCGGGCCCGGCGTCCCCGTCACCGATCGTCGCCACGACCACGGCGCCGGCCGCGATGGCCACGACGACGAGGGCGAGGACGGCGCGCGACGAGGACCTCACGGGACCACCACCCGGAAGCCGTCGTTCAGCGTGCCGCCCCCGGCGACGCCCCGGGCCTTCAGCGCCCAGGCCACGCTGAACGGGCGTCCCGAGGCCATCCCGGCGGGCACGCGCACCTTCATCTCGAAGCGGCGCCGGCCTCCCGCCGCGATCACGCGCACCGGCCGGCAGTTCAGCCGGTACAGCCGTGCGTCGTTGACCGCGTCCTGGCCGGGGCCCGCGGCGGTGCTGTAGCGCGACTGCTCATAACCGGGACAGGGTCGCAGCGACACGGCCCGGCCGGTCGGGTTGCTGAGCACGACGTGGTAGGTCAGCACATCTCCGGCGGGCACCGGCGCACCGGGCCGGATCCGCGCGCGCAGGCGGTTCAGCGGCGAGTCGAGCCGGGTGGCGAGGGGCGGCGCGTCGAACGCGCTCGCCGCCAGGACCGACCGGCGCGCCGGCTGCGTCTCGGATGCGAAGCAGGGCGGCCGGGTGGGCCGGCGCACGGGCGCGATCAGCTCCCCGCCGCCCTCCGGCAGCGCGATGCCCAGCGCCTGGGATCCCCGCGCCCGTCCGCAGAACGGGCTGCTCCAGTCCAGCCGCAGGATGGCCTCGCCTCCCGGCCGGACGAGCGTCGCGCGCTCGCGCCCCTCCTCGTCGAGCCCGTGGCTGGTGGAGATGGCCAGCGGCCGACCGGCGACCAGCAGCCGGGTGGGAACCTCGCCGCGCAGCCGGCACGCCGTTCGCGAGCGGTTGCGCACCCGCGCCAGGCCGATCAGCCCATCGTGCCGGAGGACCTTCCCGAAGTCGTCGCGTGCGAGCTTGGGCCGCCAGCGGCCCAGCGCGCCGCGCAGCTGCGCGGCGCGGCAGGCCGGCACGCCGTCCGCCGACGGGCGCGCGGCCCGCGGCTCGACCGCGCTGACCTCCGCCTCGCCGGCCCGCTCGTCGACCCAGGGCACCGTCCCGTCGGCCAGCAGGGTCGCCGGTGCGGCGACGCGTGGCGGGAGCGTGCCGTCGGCGGTCTCGCGGTCGTCGCCGCACCCGGCGAGCAGCGCCGTCGCGAGCAGCGCGCACCCGAGCGCCCGGCGACGAGCACGCGGTGCGACGGCGCCTGGGAGGCGCCGCAGGCCGCCTGCGAGCAGGGCCCCGATCGCGACCGCGTGCAGAACCGCGCAGGGCACCAGCACCGCGCGCGGGCCGAGGCGGTCCAGCAGGCCCACCGCGGCGGGGGCGTCAGCCGAAGGTGCGGCTCACGAAGATCGAGGCGCGCACCTGCGGGCGCGTGGACCGCGAGTAGGTCCGGCGCTGATCGACGTAGACCTGCCAGGTGCCAAAGCGCGACCGGGCGGGGAGCAGGCGCATCCGGCGCGAGACCTTGCCGCACGGCGCGGCCGCCTGGCCCAGGCGCACGTTGGCGCGCGTCTGACCGCGGAAGCGGTAGTGCGCGTAGACGTTGCGCCCCGGGAGGAAGCCGCGGGCGGTGTAGCGGACGATCCGGTTCGGGCGCGACCGGCTGGGGGAGACCGTCACGCCGAAGCGCACCTGCTCGAACATCGTGGCGGCGGTGAGCAGCGGGTTCGCGGTGTCGGTGCCCACCAGGCCGAACGTCTGCTCGCGCGTGCGGAAGCTCGAGAACGGCGCGGGGAACGCGGTGGTGGTGAACCCGCCGGCGGGGTCGGCCTGCACCGTGGTGGCCGAGCGCGGCGTGCCTCCGAACGACGGGCTCGTGTAGCTCAGGGCGACGTTGCTGCCCGGGGTGAAGCCCGCCCCTCGGATCAGCACGGTGCGCTGAGCGCCCACGTCGACCGCGCAGGGCAGGGTCACCACCTCCGCCGCGGAGCTCGTGCCGGGCAGCGCGGTCAGCAGGAACGCGAGCGTCGCCGGGGTGGCGAGGAGTCGCATACGGCGAGAGGGGAGCATGGGGTGGTCCTCTGTCGGGGAGAGCCGGCCGGTGCGCGAGTTGATGCCCCGCGCCCCGCAGGCGGAAACCTACCGCTCACCCCGCGGTCGTCGTGTAGCTCCCGCGGAAGAACACGAGCGGGTCCCCGTCGTCCTCGGCGTGCATGCCCAGCACCTCGCCGATCCCGATCACGTGGTCGCCGGCGTCCTGCAGCGAGCGCACCTCGCAGGCGATCCAGGCCAGCGCGACGTCGAGCACCGGCACCCCGTGGACCGTCGTATGGGTGACCGCCTCGAACTTCTCCGGGGCCACCCGCTTGGAGGCGAAGACGCCGGCCAGGTCCTCGTCGCCGACGCGCAGGACGTTGACCGCGAAGCGCCCCGACGCGCGGACGGCCTCCAGCGTGCGCGACGTGCGCTCGAAGCAGACCAGCAGCAGCAGCGGATCCAGCGACAGCGACGTGACGGCGTTGGTCGTCATCCCCGCGGGCCCGTCCGGGCCGGCGGCGGTCACCACGGTCACGCCGGTGGCGAAGTTGCCGATCGCGTCGCGGTACGCGCGGCGGCGCTCGCCGGGGTCCGGGGTCGCGCCGCGGGAGCTCACAGGACCCGGCGCCGGCCCCGGTTGCCGCCGTTGCAGACTGGACGCGCTGGGCGCCCGTCCGATCGGACCGGCGCCGGGATGAGGGGGTGCTTCGGCGCCGGGGGCGTCACTCCTGCACCTTCAGCGTCCCGTACTGGCCGAGGTCGTCGTGGTTGCCGATCGTGCACACCATCCGGTACGTGCCCGTCTCGAGCCTCAGCTTGATCGGCGGGGGGGACTCGCCGGGCTGGGCGGTGTCCACCCGTCCGACCTCCAGGTACGGGGCGTTGCGCTTGCGCGGGGGGATCTGGACCACGAGGTTGTGCGTCAGGCGCCCGCTGTTGCGGACGATGAACTTCAGGCGCCCCGGCCGCACCGAGACGTCCTGCGGCGTGATCCGGTACTCGTCGAGCGTGATGCGCAGGGCGGAGCTGTCCTCGCGCACGGTGCCCTCGGCGCCGCAGCCCGCGAGGGCGGCCGTGAGGAGGAGCAGAAGGGCGATCGGGGCGCCGGCGCGAGGCATCGGGTGGGGCATTGTTCCCTATCATCTGCGCCGCCCATGGCCCGCCGCCTGACCATCGCCGCCTGCGCGGCCACCGCCGCGCTCGCGGTGGGGGGATGCGGGTCGCAGGACGTGCAGGTCGCCGAGGACGATCCCGACCACGCCGGGGCCGTTCTGTTCGCCGACCGCTGCGGCGGCTGCCACACGCTGGAGGCGGCCGGAACCGAGGGCTCCGCGAGCGAGGTCACCGACCGCGAGCGCACCGACGGGCCGAACTTCGACACGCGCAAGGAGGACGTCGACGACGTCCTCTACGCGATCGCCAACGGCGGCTTCTCCGGCGCGATCATGCCCGAGAACATCGCGACGGGCCGCGAGGCGGACGCGATCGCGCGGTTCCTCGCGAAGTACTCCGGCCGCGCCGCCGCGAGCGCCAAGTAGCGGGCTCCCCGTGCTCGACCTGAAGCTGATCCGGCGCGAGCCCGACGCCGTCCGCGCCGCGCTGGCCCGCCGCGGGCCCGAGGTGGCCGAGCGCGTGGACCGCGTGCTCGAGCTCGACGCGCGCTGGCGCGAGGAGGTGGGCCGGGCCGAGGCCCTGCGCGCAGAGCAGCGGTCGGAGTCCGGGGAGATCGCCGTCGCCAAGCGCGAGGGGCGCGACATCGAGCGGGGCCGCGATCGGCTGCGCGGGCTCTCCGGCGAGGTCAAGGCGCTCGGCGAGAGCACGCGCGCGGCGGAGCAGGAGCTCCAGGAGGTCCTGCGCACGCTGCCCAACCTGCCCGATCGCACCGCCGCCGAGCCCGAGGACGAGGTGCTGCGCGAGGTGGGCGAGGCCGGCGCCACCGGGCGCGACCACCTCGAGCTGGCCGGCGAGCGCATCGACATGGAGCGCGCCGCCCGCCTGTCGGGCGCGCGCTTCGCCTACCTGCGCGGGGACCTCGTGCTGCTGGAGCTCGCGCTGGTGCGCTGGTCGCTGGAGAAGCTGCGCGGGCACGGGTTCGAGCCGGTCATCCCCCCGGTGCTCGTGCGCGAGGAGGCGCTGTACGGGACCGGCATGCTGCCCGACACCGAGCAGCAGATCTACCACCTGCCCGCCGACGACCTGTACCTGGCGGGCACCAGCGAGGTCGCGCTCGCCTCGCTGCACGCCGGCGAGATCCTCGACGCCGAGGCGCTGCCGCTGCGCTACGCGGGCTTCTCGACGAACTTCCGCCGCGAGGCGGGCGCGGCGGGGCGCGACACGCGCGGCATCTTCCGCGTGCACCAGTTCGACAAGGTCGAGATGTTCAGCTTCGTGGCGCCCGAGGAGAGCGCCGCCGAGCACGAGCGGCTGCTGGCCATCGAGGAGGAGATCCTCTCCGAGCTTCAGATCCCCTACCGCGTGGTGAACATCGCGGTGGGCGACCTGGGCCCGTCGGCGACCAAGAAGTACGACTGCGAGGCGTGGCTGCCCGGCCAGGGCCGCTACCGGGAGCTCACCTCCTGCTCGAACACGACGGACTTCCAGGCGCGGCGCCTGGAGATCCGCGTGCGCCCCGAGGGCTCCAAGCCGGAGCCGCTGCACACGCTCAACGGCACCGCGGTGGCGGTGGGGCGCACGATCATCGCGCTGCTGGAGAACGGCCAGCGCGACGACGGCTCGGTCGTGCTGCCGGAGGTCCTGGTGCCCTACGGGTCGCCGGCGGAGCTGCCGCCGGCCGGGTCGTCCTCGGACTGAACGTGCGCCAGGGCGGCCTCGCGGTCGCCGAAGATGTCGAAGGTCGAGTCCAGCCGCGTGATCTCGAACAGCCGCATCACCGTCGGGTTGGAGCACACGATCGCCAGCCGCCCCTGGCTGCGTGTGACCTTGCGCAGGCCGTTGAGCAGCACGCTGAGCCCGGTGGAGTCGATGAACTCCACCTGGCTGAGGTCCAGCACCAGCGCGGTCTTGCCCGTGGCGATCGCCTCGTTGAGGCTCTGGGCGAACGCCGGCGCGGTCGTCACGTGGATCTCACCGCGCACGTTGATGATGCAGGTGCGCTCGTCGGGATCCTCCTCGTCGAGCTCGAAGTGCGGGACCACCGGGGTCATGGTGCACCTATCAGACCCATCTCGCGGCGCGCTGTCAACGCGCCGGCGGCGGGGCGTATCGTTTGGCGGGACATGGGCTCGACGCTGCCCGCTGCGCTCGCGCGCAAACCCCGGCTGCGCGGGGTCAGCCACCAGTGGGCGTTCTTCGCCTCGCTCGTGCTGGGCGCCGCGCTCGTGCTCGCCGCTCCCGGCTCGCGGGCCACGCTGGCCTGCGCCGTGTACGCCGGCAGCGTCGCGGGGTTGTTCGGCGCCAGCGCCCTGTATCACCGCGTGACGTGGTCACGCGCAGCGGCCCGGCGCTGGATGCGCCGCCTGGACCACACGATGATCTTCGTGCTGATCGCCGGCACCTACACGCCGTTCACGCTGCTGGCGCTGGAGGGCGACCTGGCGCAGGTGCTGCTCGTCGTGGTGTGGGCCGGCGCGCTGGGCGGCGTGGTCCTCAACCTGGTGTGGATCGACGCGCCGCGGCCGTTCGTCGTGGCGGTCTACATCGCGCTGGGCTCCGTCGCCGTGGTCGCGGTGCCCGCGATCGTGGACGCGGTGGGCGTCCTGGCGACGCTGCTCCTGGCGCTGGGCGGCGCGCTGTACATCGCCGGAGCGGTGATCTACGCCCGCCGGCGGCCGGACCCCAACCCGGCCGTCTTCGGATACCACGAGCTCTTCCACGTCTTCGTCATCGCCGCCGCCGCGGTGCACTACGCGGTCGTGGCGTTCTGGGTGGTGCCGGGCTCCTAGATCAGGCGGCGATGGCGTCGTCGTCGCCGCCGCCGCTCGCGGCGCGGCCGAGCACCAGCGTGCGCAGCCGGTCGGCGTCGACGTCGGCGGCCCGAGTCGTCTCCACGAAGTCGCGCAGGACGGTGGCGAAGCGGATCGGGTCGTCGTGGTGGGCGAAGTGCCCGGCGCCCTCGAGGATCTCCAGGTGGCTGCCCGGCATCAGGTCGCGGGCGCGCAGGCCGTGGTGGGCGGGGATGATCGGGTCGCGGTCGCCCCACAGCAGCAGCGTGGGGATCGCCTCGGCCAGGTAGAGGCGGTCGCGCGCGTCGACGCGCTGGCCCTGCACGTCGATGACCGCCCGGGCGGTGTGCACGAACGCCCGCCGCGACTCGATGTCGCGCAGGGAGGCGAAGCCGGTGGCCATCTGGACGACGTCGGGGCTGGTGCCGAGGCCGATCCGGCCCAGCGCGCGCCCGATCCACGCGCCCGCGTCCAGCAGCGGGGCCGAGGCCAGCAGCGGCAGGACCAGCTCGGCGCCGGGCAGCGTCGCCGCGCGCAGCAGCGGGCTGACCTCGCGGCCCAGGCCCCCGCTGGAGGCGAGGACCAGGCGCTCGACGCGCTCGGGGAACTGGTAGGCGAGCTGCATCGCGATGCCGCCGCCCAGCGAGTGGCCGACGATCGTGGCGCGCTCGTGGCCCAGCGCGACCATCAGGTCGCGGATGAGGCAGGCATAGGCGCCCAGGGAGTAGTC
Source organism: uncultured Solirubrobacterales bacterium (assembly GCA_963825515.1). Lineage (GTDB taxonomy): Bacteria > Actinomycetota > Thermoleophilia > Solirubrobacterales > Solirubrobacteraceae > CADCVQ01. Next base: position 212,532 of record CAWGTI010000004.1, read on the forward strand.
GCCGCGCGGCTTGGCCGACGCGCCGTGGCCCAGGAGGTCCGGGGCGAGGATCTCGAAGCGCTCGCCCAGCAGGCCCAGCACCGGCTCCCAGGTGGCCGAGGAGCTCGTGATCCCGTGCACCAGGACCAGCAGGGGCCCCTCGCCGCCGGTGCGATAGCTCACGCGGTGGCCGTGCAGCACCATCTCGGCCGGCTCGACGGGTCGTGCGGACATCGGCGCAATCCTATGGGATCGCGCGCTTCCGGAGAGTGGGTATCAACACACGTTCGTGGTGCTGTGGCACGCTGGACGGGTGCGCGACCAGGTCGTCATCGACCCGCGGTTCCGGGGCCCGCCGGACTCGGCGAACGGCGGCTACGCCTGCTCGCTGCTGGCCGGATGCATCGACGGGCCGGCCCGCGTCTCGCTGCGCCGGCCGCCGCCGCTGGGACGCCGGCTGGAGCGCGAGCGCCGCGACGACGGCACCGTCGTCCTGCGCGACGGCGAGACGCGGGTGGCCGAGGCGGCGCCGGCCGTGGTGGAGGTGGACGTGCCCGCGCCCGTGAGCCTGGCGGACGCCGAGCTCGCCACCGCCGGCTACGCCGGGCTGCACGATCACCCGTTCCCGGGCTGCTTCGTCTGCGGGCCCGATCGCGCGCCCGGCGACGGGCTGCGCATCTTCTGCGGGCCGGTGGCCGGCCGGGACGTGTTCGCGGCGCCGTGGATCCCCGACCCGTCGCTCGGCGATGACCAGGGGCGCGTGCGCGACGCGTTCGTCTGGTGCGCGCTGGACTGCCCGTCGGGGAACGCGATCACGAGCGCGCACGGCCTGGCGCCCGTGCTGCTCGGGCGCCTGGCGGTGCGGATCGACGGGCCCGTCGCGGTCGGTGAGCCCCACGTGCTCATGTCCTGGACCCTGGCCCACAGCGGGCGCAAGCACGACAGCGCCGCGGCGCTGCTCGCGGCGGACGGCACCCTGCTCGCGGTCTCCGAGGCGCTGTGGATCGACGTGCCGGAGACCTGAGCCGGCGCGCGCTCAGCGCTCGAGGACGACCGCGTCGCCGACGGCCACGCGCCCGGGCTCGTTGACCAGGACGCAGCGCTTGTCGAGCGGCATGACGTCGAACACCCCGCGGTGCTGCTTGATCACCCGCACACCGTCATGAACGCCCAGCGCCGGTCGCCGGCCAGGCCGTGCCAGGACACCTCGACCTCGTCCAGCGCCTCCGCGCCCATCGACTTGACCGGGTAGCGCCACAATCCGACCAGCCGTCCCACCTCGCGACCGCTCATCGGCGCACGATAGGCGACGTGTCGCCCGCGGCTGCAACGCTGCCGGGATGGTCGAGCCGGCCTGCCTGCGCCTGCCGATGGCCCGAAGCCTGGTCGGACCGAGCGGGCTGGTCGCCGACGAGGGGATGCGCGCCCAGCTCGCCGACGTGCGGCGAGCGATCGCCGACCACGTCGCCGCCGCGTCCGGGGGCACCGAGGGAGGGTGAGTGGAGCTCCGCGAGTACGCGCGCTGCGACGCCGTCGCCTTGCGCGATCTCATCGCGCGCGGTGAGGTCGGCGCCGCCGAGGTCGAGGACGTCGCCCGGCGCGCGCTGGAGGCGGCGAACGCCGCGGTCAACGGCCTGGCGCAGCCGCTGTTCGGAGCCGCGCTGGACCACGCCGGCGACGGGCCGTTCACCGGCGTGCCGTTCCTGATCAAGGACGTGGCGATCGCGGAGGGCGTGGCGTTCGCGTTCGGGAGCCGCTGCCTCGAGGGCGCCGTCGCCCCCCACGACGCCGAGCTGATGACGCGCTTCCGAGCCGCCGGCCTGGCCACGCTGGGCGTGACCACCGTGCCCGAGCTGGCGATCAGCTTCTCCACCGAGCCGGTCAAGCACGGGCCGACCCGCAACCCGTGGGACCTCGAGCGGGGCGCGGGCGGCTCCAGCGGCGGCGCCGCGGCTCTGGTCGCGGCCGGCGCCGTCCCCATCGCGCACGGCAGCGACGGGGCGGGCTCCGTGCGGGTCCCGGCCTCCTGCTGCGGGCTGGTGGGGCTGAAGCCCACCCGGGGCCGGACGCCGACCGGCCCCGACATGGGGGATCCGGCGCTGGCCATGCACTGCGACTTCGCCCTGACGCGCACCGTCCGCGACACCGCCCACCTCCTGGACGCGGTGGCGGGACCCGGCGTGGGCGACAAGTACCCCGCGCCGCCTCCCCATGGCCCGTACGCGGCCGAGCTGGAAGGTGAGCCCGGGCCGCTGCGGGTGGCGCTGACCACGCGGGCCTGGTCGGGTGTCGCCGTCGATCCCGAGGTGGCCGCGGCGGCAGAGCGCGTCGCCGGCGTGCTGGAGGAGATGGGACACGTCGTCACCGCCGCGAGCCCGGCCATCGACTGGGACGCGGTCATGCGCGCGACCCGCGCGGGGCTCGCGACGATCGCCGCGCCGTACCTGATGGCGCCCCGGCCACCGCCCCCGGACCGGCTGGAGGCCGTCTCGCGCCGGCTGTTCGACGAGGTCCGCGCGCTCGGCGCCCTCGACCTGTTCGCCGGCTTCGACGCGCAGAACCGGGTGAGCCGAGCGGCGGGCGCGTTCTTGACCGAGCACGACCTGCTGGTCACCCCGACCCTGGGGCAGCTTCCCGCGCCGCACGGCACCCTGCGCTACGACGACCCCGGCCACACCGCGACGAGCTGGCTGGAGTCGATGTTCGCCTACGGGCCGTTCACCGTCGTGTTCAACCTCTCAGGGCAGCCCGCGATCAGCCTGCCGCTCGCGCAGAGCGCGAGCGGGCTGCCGATCGGCGTGCAGATCGCCGCAGCGTACGGCCGCGAGGATCTTCTGCTGCGGATCGCGGCGCGGCTCGAGCAGGCCATGCCCTGGGCGGATCGCACACCGGGCGTCTTCGCCGGCCGCTAGCCGCGCGGACGCGGCCGCGGGACACTGGGGGCCGGATGGACGCGCCGGCCGAACACCGCTTCTACTCAGAGCTCGCCGTCTGGTGGCCGCTCATCTCCCCGCCGGAGGAGTACGAGGAGGAGGCGGCCCGGGCCGCCGAGCTGCTCGGATCGGCCGCGATCGGGGTGCGCGAGGTGCTGGAGCTGGGCAGCGGCGGCGGGCACAACGCCTTCCATCTCAAGGCGCGCTTCGCGCTGACCCTGGTGGACCTCGCCGAGGACATGCTCGCCGTGTCGCGGCGGCTGAACCCCGAGTGCGTTCACCAGCAGGGTGACATGCGCACGGTGCGCCTGGGCCGCGCGTTCGATGCGGTGTTCGTCCACGACGCGATCGACTACATGACCACCGAGGACGACCTGCGCCGGGCGATCGAGACGGCCTTCGCGCACTGCCGTCCCGGCGGAGTCGCCGTCTTCGTCCCCGACCACATCGCCGAGACGTTCGCGCCGGCCAGCGATCACGCCGGCCACGACGGCGACGACGGCCGCGGGGTCCGCTTCCTCGAGTGGACCTGGCGCCCCGATCCCGCCGACACCCAGATCCTGACCGAGTACGCCTTCCTCCTGCGCGACCCCGACGGCTCGGTGCGGGTCGAGCACGAGACGCACCGCACGGGTCTCTTCGCGCGCGACGCCTGGCTGGCGCTGCTGGCCGGCGCCGGGTTCGAGCCGACCGTCGACGCCGGCGAGATCGCCGACGATCCGACCGGCCGCGAGTGGTTCGTGGCCCGGCGCCCATAGCCGGGCCCGTCCCGGCTCAGCCGCCTGTGGGTGGGATGTTCTGGTTGAGGCGGAAGAGGTTGGCCGGGTCGTAGCGGTCCTTGAGGGCCTGCAGGCGGGCGAACTTCTCGGGTCCGAAGGCCTCCCGGACGCGGCCGCCGCCCTCGTCGCCGATGAAGTTCAGGTAGGCGCCCGAGCGCGACCACGGCTTCATGGCCGCGGCGGCCTCGCGGGTCCAGGCGATGTTCGCCGCGTCGTCGGCGGGGTCCATCCACATCCCCAGGTGGTGGATGTTGAACGGGGCGTCGCGCTGGCCGAAGGCCATCGCGTCGTTGGGGACGCGTGCGATCGCTCCGCCGCCGGGGATGGCGAGCGCCTGGGAGAGCGGCGAGGGCCGGGCGTTGCCGTGGCGGGCGAAGACCTCCGTCGCCTCGTCGGGCAGCTCGGCGAAGCCGGCGGTCCAGTAGTTCTGGCTGCCCTCGACCGCACCGCCCGCGATCAGCTGCTGGATCGCCACGTAGGGCATCGGCTGGACCATGGCCACCGCCGGGGGCCCGAACTCCACGAGCGGGCGCAGGGCCTCCTCACCCTCGGCGGGGTCGCCGACGTACAGGGCGATGACGCCCACGACCGGCTGCCCGCGCACCGGTTCGGGGACGAACTCCTCGGGCGGCGCGGAGATGAACGCCACGGCGCCGCCCACCTCGTCGGGCGCGTCGGCGATGAAGTCGCGGAAGAAGCGCAGGACATCGACGCCGCGCTCGGCGGGGTGCATGAGCATTCCCCCGTAGAGGATCGGCCCCACCGGGTGCAGCTTGAAGTCGAAGGCGGTGACGACCCCGAAGTTGCCGCCGCCGCCGCGCAGGCCCCAGAACAGCTCGGGGTTCTCGGCCTCCGAGGCGGTCACGACGCTCCCGTCGGCGGTCACCACCTCGCAGGCGAGCAGGCTGTCGCAGGTCAGGCCGTACTTGCGCTCCAGCCAGCCGCTGCCCGACCCGAGCGCGAGCCCCGCCACGCCGGTCCCCGGGACGCGGCCACCGGTCACCGCCAGCGCGTGCTCCTGCGTGGCGGCGTCCACGTCGCCCCACGTGGCCCCGCCCTGGACCCGGGCGGTCCGCTGGTCGGGATCGACCTCGACCCCGGCGAGCAGGCGCAGGTCCACGACGATCCCGTCGTCGCACACCGCGTGCCCGGTGACGCCGTGCCCGCCCGCGTAGACCGACACGGGGAGGCCGTTGTCGCGGCCGTGGTTCACCGCGGCCACGACGTCGTCGGTGGAGGTGCAGCGCGCGATCAGCTTCGGCCGGCGGTCCATCATGCCGTTGAAGACCTTGCGCAGATCGTCGTAGCCGGGCTCGCCGGCTCGCACGATCTCGCCTCCGAGGACGGAGTCGAGGTCGGGGTCGGGGGCGTCGGAGGCGGTGGCCATCTTGCGGGCTCCTGGTCGTCGGGTCGCGGGCGACGCGATCCTCTCACGGCCGGGAAACTCCGTCTTACGGTGTGTCGTCTACAGCTCGACCTCGCCGGTGACGCACGTGACCGTGCCGCCGGCGACCCAGACGGTGCCGTCCGCGTCGCGGGAGATGTGGACGCGACCGGCGCGCCCCAATGCGGTTCCCTGCGCGGCCACGTAGGGGGCCGTCGCGCGGCCGGTGTCCAGCAGCCATTGCGCGAGGGAGGCGTTCAGGCTGCCGGTGACCGGGTCCTCGGTCATCGCGCGATCCTTCGGGAACCATCCGCGGACCTCGAGGGCCTGCGGCGATCCGGGCGGGTGCGGTCCCACGACCCCGATGTCGAGGTCGTCGAAGCGCGGCTCGAGCGCCAGGACGGCCTCGGCGTCCGCCAGCAGGACCGCGACCCAGCCCGGGCCGTTGTCGACCCACTGGGAGTCGAGGATCTCCGCGCGCGGGACGCCCAGCGTCGCCGCGATGCGCTCGACCAGGTCCTCCTCGACGGGTCCAGTGCGCACCAGTGGCGGAGCGGCGAACGCGAGCCCGTCGGGGGTCCGGCGCACCGAGACGAGGCCGGCGCCGCACTCCTGCACGACGGCGTCCCCGCTGCGCGCGGTGCCGCCGGCCTGGAGCCAGGCGTGGCAGGTCCCCAGCGTCGGGTGCCCGGCGAAGGGCAGCTCTCCCGTCGGCATGAAGATCCGGACCCGGTAGTCCGCCCCGGGATCCTCGGGCGTCAGCACGAACGCCGTCTCCGACAGGTTCATCCAGTGCGCGAAGCGCTGCATCTCCTCGGCGCTGAGGCCGTCGCCGTCGAGGACCACGGCCACCGGGTTGCCGCGGTAGGGCGTGGTGGTGAAGACGTCGACCTGGCGGAAGGGGCGGGGCATGGCGGGAATATGCCAGCCGAGCCCGGGGGTGGTACGGATTGTGGTCGTTGTACGACCACAACGCTGACCACCCCGGGGCCTTGGTCGACCGCTCCTGCGGCGTTAGCGTGCACAGATGGGGTTCTTCGCCAGCCGGCGCGACCGCATCCTCGAGGGCGGGATCGAGGGCACCGCGGTGATCCGCGAATCCGAGCGATTCGGGAACGAGAGCGCGAACAGCGGCGAGCCGTGGCCGTGGGAGATCACCTTGAACGTCATCGGCTCGCGGAGGTACCGGCTCAGGCTGGAGGTGCGGCTTCCGGGGCGCGAGCCCTACGAGGTGGAGGGCCCGTTCAAGGTGCCCCGCAGGGCCGAGAACGTCAGCATGTTCAACATCGGTCGCGTCCTCCCGCAGGGGTTGGAGCTGCCGGTCCGCGTGGACCCGGGCGACGAGGTCGCGGTGCAGGTCGACTGGGACCGCTTCCTCGCCTCAGCGGGGCGCAAGGAGGCGATGCGCGAGGGAACCGAGGCCGCCCAGCGGCGCCGCATGCGGACCGAGCTCGAACGCAACCCCAAGCTCGCCGCGAAGGCGCGAGCCGGCAACCGCGGCGCCGTGCGGGCTTGGGCGCAAGCCGTGCACCGCGGCCAGATGAGCCGCGAGGAGTTCGAGCGGACGGTGACCCAGGAGGTCGAGACCGGCCGCATGGATCCGGCCGACGCCGAGGCCGCGCGACGGGACCTCGGGACGGCCGACGGCACGTAGCGCTCAGCGCCGGGTTCACCGCGCACAGCGGAGGGGGTGGGATTCGAACCCACGAGACCGGATGACCCGGCCTGCCGGTTTTCAAGACCGGTGCATTCGACCGCTCTGCCACCCCTCCGGGGCGGCTCAGGCTAACGCGCGGCAGCGCGCGTCGGGATGGCGCACAATGCGCCGGTGGACGCCTCCGCCGTCACCACCGACTTCGAGGGCGAGCGCGCGGTGGCGCTGGCCAGCGGCGATCTGGAGGCCACGTTCCTCCCCGGCCTGGGCATGCTCGGCGTCTCGCTGCGCCACCGCGGGCAGGAGCTGCTCGGGCAGCGCCGCGGCGTGGCCGCCTACCGCGAGCACGGCAAGACGATGGGGATCCCGTTCCTGTATCCGTGGGCCAACCGGCTGGCCGGCGACGACTACGCGCTCGCGGGGTGCCGCATGCAGCTGCCCGCCGACTCGCCGCTCGTGCACCGCGACGGCCAGGGGCTGCCGATGCACGGGCTGCTCAGCGGCTCGCCGCACTGGGACGTGACGCTCGAGGACGGCGCGGCGCTGCGCGCGACGCTGGACTTCGGCGCGCACCCCGACCTGCTGGAGGCGTTTCCGGTCCCCCACGAGATCGAGCTGCGGATCGCGCTGGACGCCGGGGCCCTCACGGTCGTGACGGAGGTCCGGCCCACCGGCGCGGACCCGCTGCCCGTGTCGTTCGGCTACCACCCGTATGTGACGGTCCCCGGCCTGGAGCGCGACCGCTGGCGCGTCGGCCTCCCGCGGCGGCGCCGCCTCGCGGTCGACGAGCGCCAGATTCCCACCGGCGAGGCCGAGCCGGCGCTGGCCGAGGTGCGCGCGCTCGGCGACCGCGCGCTCGACGACGGCTTCGACGGCCTCGCGCCCGGGGCGGAGTTCACGCTGGCCGGGGGAGGACGGCGGGTCGCGGTGGTCCTGGTCGAGGGCTATCCGGCCGCGCAGGTCTTCGCGCCCGCGAGCGAGGACCTGATCTGCTTCGAGCCGATGACCGCGCCGGCCAACGCGCTGCGCTCCGGCCGCGACCTGCCGGTGGTGGCGCCGGGCGAGCGCTACCGGGCGACCTTCGCGATCGCGGTGCGCGAGGACACCGCGCACGGCGATGCCGCCTGACGACCTGCGCGCCGGCGCGACGTTTCCCGACCTCGAGCTGCCCGACCACGCCGGCAACCCGCGGCGCCTGAGCGAGCTGGTGGCCGGCGATCCGGTCGTGCTGCACTGCTACCGCGGCTGGTGGTGCCCCAAGGAGCAGGCGTTCTTCCGCCGGCTGATCGCGCTGCAGGACGAGATGGAGGTCGCCTACACCCGGATCGTCTCGCTGAGCGTCGACCCGCCGGCCGTCGTCGCGGCGTTTCGCGCGGGCCTGGGCGCGCGGTGGACGTTCCTCTGCGATCCCGACCGTGTCGCCCTGGAGCGCCTGGGCCTGCGCGAGACCACCGACACGCTGAACCACCCGTACGTGCCGGCCGTGTTCACGCTGCACCCCGACCGGACGATCCACGCCGCCTACGACGGCTACTGGTTCTGGGGGCGGCCGAGCCTCGAAGAGCTGCGGTTGGACCTGCGCGCGATCTCCCGCGCCGTCCGGCCCGACTGGGAGGCGCCGACGCCGTGAGCCGCCATTGGCTCGCGCTGGTCGAAGAGCCGCCGGATGCAGCGACGGCGGTGGCGCGGGCGCGCGACGCTGCGGGTGAGCCCGCCGGCTTCCTGGCGATCTGGGAGCGCCGCTCCAAGCCGCTGCGCTCGGCGCGGCGTATCGACGGGCGCCTGCTCGACCCCGCCGGCGCGGCGGCCGCCGTCTCCCTCGTGCGCCCGCCGCCCGGGGTGCGGCTGGCGTTCGACGACCTCGCCGTCCAGCAGGCGCGCCGCGACGTGCTCGCCCGCCCGCCGTTCGACGCGGTCACCACGCTGCTCAGCGACGACTCCCACTTCGAGGGCGCGCTGACCGTCGCGCGCGGCGGCGACGTGGACCGCCTGCGCGACGACCCCTTCGCGCGGATCTTCCCCGCGGTCGTCCTCCACGTCGACGCGGGCCTCCTCGGCGCGGTGCCCGCCCCCGCCGGCCCGGTCATCGAGCGCTACGGCAGCGCCCAGCCCTGGCCGGCGGACCGCTTCGGGGCCGGCTGATCCGTTCGCTGAACCCTTGTGGGTGCCCTGGCCCCCACAACCGTTCAGCGAAGCGCGCGGTGCCCACGAGCCCCTCGGCGTAACACCGCGCCCGCCGCCGAGACTGCGCCGCCATGGAGGGTCCGGCGTTCGGGGGGCTGCTGATCGTCGTCGCGGTGGCGTTCGCGGCGCCCTTCGTGCTCGGGCTGTTCCCGCAGCTGCGGCTGCCCTCCGTCGTGCTGGAGACCGTGGCCGGCATCGTCATCGGCCCGTCGGTGCTCGGCTGGGTGGAGATCGACACGACGATCTCGGTCGTCGCCACCATCGGCCTGGTCTTCCTGCTCTTCCTCGCCGGGCTGGAGATCGAGTTCGAGCACCTGCGCGGCCGGGTCCTGCGGCTGGCCGGCGGAGCCTGGATCGTCTCCTTCGCGCTGGCCGTCGCCGTCGGCTTCCTGCTCGGCGCCGCCGACCTCGTGGAGACCCCGCTGCTGGTGGCGATCATGCTCTCGGCCACCTCGCTGGGCGTGATCATCCCCGTGCTGAAGGACGCCGGGGAGATCCAGTCGGGCTTCGGCCAGCTCGTCGTCGCGGCCGGCACGATCGCCGACTTCGGGGCGATCATCCTGCTGTCGATCTTCTTCTCCGGCGAGGGCGGCACGACGTCGACGCTGCTGCTGCTCGGGGCGCTGCTCGCGCTGGCGCTCCTCGTCTACGCCGCCGTGCGCGGAGCCGAGCGCTCGGCCGGCGTGATGCGCGACCTGACGCGCCTGCAGGACACCACGGCGCAGATCCGCGTGCGCGGGGCGATCGTGATCCTGATCGGCTTCGCCGCGGTGGCCGAGGAGTTCGGCCTGGAGGTCATCCTCGGCGCCTTCGCCGCCGGCGCGATCCTCGCCCTGCTGGACCGCGACGAGTACATGACCCATCCCCTGTTCCGCCGCAAGCTCGAGGCGATCGGCTTCGGGTTCTTCATCCCGGTCTTCTTCGTCACCAGCGGCGTGCGCTTCGACCTCGAAGCCCTGCTGGCCAGCACCGACGCGATCGTGATGGTGCCGATCTTCCTGCTCGCGCTGCTGGTGATCCGCGGCGTCCCGGCTGTCGCCTACCGCAGCTACGTGGGCGACACGCGCGCGATCGTCGCCGGCCTGTTCCAGGCGACGTCGCTGCCGTTCATCGTCGCCGCCACCGCGATCGGCGCGGGGCTGGGGCTGATCGGCGCCGCGGAGAGCGCCGCGCTGATCGCCGCGGGCCTGCTCTCGCTGCTGATCTTCCCCGCGCTCGGGCTCACCCTGCTGCGCCGCGCGGGCCCGCCGGTCGCGCCGGATGCCGCCGCGCCGATGGCCGCGCCGCGCGGCCTGGCGGGCGACCCGCCGGCGCATCCGGCCTGACCGCGACCTCGAGCCGGCCGTCGCGGTGCTCGACCGCGGGCGAGCGCAGCTGCTCGCGCAGGCGCATGAGGGCCAGGTCCTTGCCCTTGGCCTCGAGCATCACGTCGAAGTCGCGCCCCAGCGGGCCCGCCGTGTGCAGCAGGAAGGACTCGAAGCCGATCGGGTCGATCAGGTCGGCGTGCGCGCGCAGCGCCGGCATCCGCTCGCCGATGTCCAGGCGCGGCGAGGAGTAGTGGATCTTCGGCGTCACTCCGGCGGGCCAGGTGGCCAGGGCCCGCTCGAGCGCCTCACCCGGCGGGATTCCAACGGGGTCGTGGCAGTGGTGGTGGAGCACGTCCCACACGACCCGCACCCCGAGCCGGTCGTGCAGCGCCAGCACGTCCGCGATGCCGAACGAGCGGTCGTCGTTCTCCACCACGAGGCGGGAGCGGGCGCGCGCCGACAGCCGCGCGAACCCGCGCGCGAAGCGGTCCAGCGCCGCGGCGGTCCCGCCCGCGGACCCGCCGACGTGCAGCACGACCACGGCCTCCGGGCCCAGGCCCAACCCGTCCAGCAGGGCGGCCTGCACCTCCAGCTCCGCCACGGCGGCCGCCACGACGTGCTCGTGCTCGGAGTTCAGGACGGTGTACTGGCCCGGGTGCGTCGACAGGCGGATGCCGAGCTCCCGCGCGCGCCGGCCGACGGCCGCCAGCTCGCCGGCGCACTCCTCGACCTGGCCGTGAAAGCGCGGCAGATCGGGGTGGCTGGCGTAGGGCGCGAGCGCGGTGGCCATGCGGTACATCCGCACGTCGATCGCGTCCAGGCGCTCGAGGATGGCGCCCAGGTACTCCAGCGACACGCGCAGGTGCGGGCCGGTCTGCCAGCGCCGCGTGTCGTGCGAGCGCAGGCCGCCGTCGCCGAGCACCTTGACGGCGAAGCCCAGGCGGTGGCGGGTCACGGCGGGCACCGAGTCCCTGTACGAGCGAGGCCGCGCGGCCGGTTCAACCCGCGCCGCAGGCGGCCGCGTAGTGCTCGAGCACGCCGCTCCAGCCCTTGCGGTTGCGGTCGCGGCGCTCGGGGCCCGCGGCGCCCAGCCGCTCCCAGCCGCGGTGGACGATCCGCACGGTCGTGCGATCGCGGTCGCCCGCGGTGAACGTGACCTCGACCTCCGTGGCGTCCGCGCGGTCGAAGCGCAGGTGCCACAGGTAGGCCAGGCGCCGCGGCGGCTCCCACGCCAGGACCTCGCCCCAGTCGTGCTCGCGGCCGTCGGGCGCGCGCTCGAAGATCCGCCCGCCGGGACGCGGCTCGAACGTGACCGTGAGGCCATCCTCCGCCGAGACGGAGTGGCCGCTGGGCCACCACAGCGACGTCCGCCGCGCCCACAGGTCGAAGGCGCGCTCGACGGGGCAGGAGACCTCCAGCTCGAACTCGAGCGGCCCCATCAGGACGGCGACGGGGGCCGGTCCCCGGGTGCGTTGTCGGCGAGCAGCGTGAAGCGCGTGGCGACGTCGCCCCAGACCTGCTCGAGGTAGGAGCGCACCGCCTCGATCCCCTCGTCGTGCAGCCGGTACAGGCGCCGCGTGCCCTCCGGGCGGTCGGTGACCAGCCCCGCCTGCTTGAGCACGCGCAGATGCCGCGAGACGGCGGGGCGGCTGATCGGCAGGGAGTCGGCGAGCTGCTGGACCGAGCGGTCCCCGTCGCGCAGCAGCTCCGCGATGGCCCGGCGCTGGGCGTCCCCCAGGGCGCCGAACGGGTCACCGGCGGGTGCGGGCTGCGCCATCACCGGATGGTAGCCGAACTGTTACGGTAACCATGACGTTACCGAGCGCACACGGGGAGGAGCATGCAATGAAGCTCTACGAGGTCGAGACGACGATCGACGCGCCCGCCGCCGACATCTGGGCGATCCTGGCCGACGCCGCCGGCTACCCCGCGTGGGACTCGGGCATCGAGCGCCTGGAGGGCACCATCGCCCCCGGTGCCCGCCTGAAGCTGCGCTCCAAGCTCGTCCCGGGGCGCGCCTTCCCGGTGAAGGTGACGACCCTGGATCCGGACCGCGAGATGGCCTGGACGGGCGGCATGCCGCTCGGGCTGTTCAAGGGCGTCCGCACGTTCACGCTGACCCCGCAGGAGGGCGGCGCGACGCGCTTCGAGATGCGCGAGCGCTTCACCGGGCCGCTCCTGCCGCTGATCTGGCGGACGATGCCCGACCTCGGGCCCTCGTTCCGGCAGTTCGCCGACGGCCTCAGGGCGCGCGCCGAGCGCGGCGCGTGATCCCTACGCCTCGAGTTCGAGTCCGAGGCGAGCGATCAGCCACTGCGCCTGCCACGCGCGCTCCGCGGCGCCGTCGCCGGCGGACCGATCGGCGGCGGTCACGGCGATGAACGCGGCGTCGGCGGCGAGGACCGCAGCCCGGCTCGGGTCCGCCCGCGCCGCCGCGACCTTGCCGGCGGCGTCCTGGGCGTAGTCCGCCATCCCGACGCGTGCGGCGCAGGCGGCCGCGTAGGCGATCGCCATCTCGGCATCCCAGCGCGACACGCGGGCCAGCAGCCGCCCGGCGCTCGCGACGAGCTTGGTCGGCCCCGGCTCCACCGGGTCGCCCAGCTCCACCTCCCACAGCTCGTGGGAGAGCCAGTGCGGCAGGTCGGTCGCGCGGCAGGCGTGCACGCCGGTCACACATCGCTGCCGGGGCCCGGCGGCGTCCAGCCACGGGCCCGGGGTCCCGTCATCCGGCCGGGGCCAGGCCACCCGGCTGAACGGGCCCACGGCGCCGGCGCTCAGAAACTTGTAGGCCCGCACGTCAGACCTCCTCCACCGGCCCGCGCTTCCACAGGCGGAACGCCGCGAGCAGCTCCGCGGCCACCGGGTCGGGCGGCGGCGACCCCGGCAGCTCAGCCATGATCCGCAGCGTCTGGCGCACCTGGGACAGGTGGTTCGCACAGCCGCCGCAGTAGACCAGGTGGTGCTCGAAGCGCAGGCGATCCTCCTCCGACAGGGCGCCGTCGAGGTAGTCGGTGACGAGCTCGACGAGCTCGATGCAGTGCAGCTCACCCTGATCGCTCACGGCTCAGTCCGCCTCTCCGTCGAGATAGCGCTCCAGCGCGCGGCGCACCTGCGAGCGAGCCCGGTGCAGCAGCACCCGCTGGTTGCCCGCGCTGATCTCCAGCGCGGCGCAGACCTCCTCGGGCTCCCAGCCGGCCACGTCGCGCAGGACGATGACCTCGCGCTGGCGGGCGGGGAGCGCGACGATCGCCTCCCGCACGCGATCGAAGGTCTCGCGGTGCAGCAGCCGCCGCTCGGGCAGCCCGTCCCAGGCCGGCGGCTGGGCGGCCCAGTGGCCGGCCCAGCGCGGATGGTCGGCGTCCAGGAAGCAGCTGGGATCGACCGCGCCGTCATCGCCGCCGGCGTCCGTGTCGCCGAGCGCCGACATGGGGACCGTGCGGCTCTCGCGCACCCCCCGCGTCTTCGCGCGGTTGCACAGGATGCGGAAGATCCAGGTCTTCAGCGAGGAGCGCGCCTCGAAGCGGTCGATCCCGTTCAGCACGCCGACCCACGTCTCCTGGACGACCTCCTCGGCCACGGCCGCAGAGCGCACGAAGGTGCCGGCGACGCGGAGCATGAGCGGCTGATGGCGCGCCACCAGCGCAACGAACGCGGCCTCGTCGCGGCGGCGCAGGGCGGCCACCACCCGCGCGTCGTCGGCCTCGGGCGCGTACGACGCGCCGCTCGCCACGTCCCGCGACGGCGCCATGGGTCCACCCTCTGCGGATGCGGGGTGCGTTGTCAACCGCGCGGTCCATGACCGTGTCAGTCCTGTCCTCGCGGCGCGCGTTACGAATCGTCCCGGGCTGGGACCATGGGCGAAGGGCCGGACCGAACATCGATCTTCGGAGGACTCATGAGCAACGGCTACGACGTCATCGTCATCGGCGCCGGTCCGGCGGGGGAGGTGTGCGCGGGCGAGCTGGCCGAGGGCGGGCTGCGCGTGGCCATCGTCGAGCGCGAGCTGGTCTCCGGGGAATGCAGCTTCTGGGCCTGCATCCCCTCCAAGACGCTCCTGCGTCCCGGGGAGGCGGTGGAGGCGGCCCGCCAGGTGCCCGGCGCCCGGGAGGCGGTGAGCGGACCGATCGACGCCGCCGAGGCGCTGGCCTGGCGCGACTTCATGGTCTCCGACTACGACGACTCGGGCCAGCTGCCATGGCTGGAGTCCAACGGGATCGACCTCCTGCGCGGCAGCGGCCGCATCGCGGGCCCGGGCGCGGTCGAGGTCGACGGGACGACGCATCAGGCCGGGCACATCGTCATCGCGACCGGGTCGGACCCGTTCTTCCCCCCGATCGCGGGCCTGGCCGAGGCCGAGGGCGTGTGGACCAACCGCGAGGCCACCGGGCTGAAGGAGATCCCGCGGCGCCTGCTGGTCCTCGGCGGCGGGCCCGTGGGCGTCGAGCTCGCGCAGGCGATCCGGCGCCTGGGCGCCGAGGTCGCGATCGCCGAGGGGCACCACTGCCTGCTGCCGCGCGAGCCCGAGGCGGTGGGCGAGGCGGTCGCGCAGGCGCTGGGCGCCGACGGCGTCGAGGTCCACCTCGGCCGCCACGCGACCGAGGTCGCGCGCGACGGCGAGGACTACGTCGTCACGTTCGACGACGACCTCGTGCTCACCGGTGACCGCCTGCTGGTCGCCACCGGGCGGCGCCCCCGCCTGGAGGGGCTCGGCCTGGACACCGTCGGCCTGGCGCCGGACAAGCACGGCGGCATCGACGGTCGACGCGCGCATGAACGCCGGCGAGCGCCTGTGGGCGATCGGCGACGCGACGGGCATCTGGCCGCTGACCTACGTCGGCAAGTACCAGGGCCGCATCGCTGCCGCCAACATCCTGGGGCGCACCCGCCACGCCAACTACGACGCGGTCCCGCGCGTGGTGTTCACCGATCCGCAGGCCGCGTCGGTCGGTGAGGCGGACGGGCCGATCACGGCCACGATCCCGCTCTCCCACGTCGCGCGTACGTCCACCTACACGCGCGAGTACGCGCAGCGGCCCGGCTTCCTGACGCTTATCTCCGACGGCGAGCGGCTGACCGGCGCCCACGCGGTCGGGCCCGAGGCCGGCGAGTGGCTGCAGCAGGCGACGCTGGCGATCCGCGCGCAGGTGCCCCTCGACGTGCTGAGCGACACGATCCAGCCGTTCCCCAGCTTCTCGGAGGCCTTCGTCGGGGCGCTCGAGGCCCTCGTGGGCCAGGCCCCGGTGGCCCTGCTCTGACCTAGCGCACCGGGTCCGGCTCCCGGCGAAAGCCCGCCGGCACCGGGCGCGGGGGCAGCGGGCTGGACGGCAGGCCCTCGGGCGGCTCGGGCTCGTTGTATCCGCCGGGCGCCACGTCGTTGGGCGCGTCGGGGTGAAACAGCGACGCGAGCAGCTGGACCTGGCCTCGCGCGACCGCGGTCTCGCCCATGCCGCCGCCGTACATCGCCACGCCGTGTGCCGCGCAGTGGGCGTAGAGGTCCAGCAGGCCCCGCAGGCTCCCGATGCGCGACGGCTTGACGTTGATCGTGCGGGCCGCGACCGGCAGCGCGGCGAGGTCCTCGACCCCGTGGATCGGGGCGTCGTAGGACAGGCGACCGGCGTGGGGAGCCAGCAGCGCGGCGATCTCCGGATCCTCGTGGGGATCCTCGAGCAGCACGTCGGGGAAGGCCTCCACCACGCGCTCGTACATGACCGCGAGCGCATCGGCGTCCTCCACAGGCAGCTCGTAGCGGCCCTTGAAGTCGATCGTGTCGACCGCGCCGGTCGCGGCCAGCTCGGCGATGAGGTCCGGGGTCCAGCCGGGGTCGGCGTCGAGCTTGAAGCGCAGGCCGGGGTAGCGCTCCCGCCGGCCGCGGAGGGCGTCCATCGACGGCGGGTCGCCGAGCCCGAGCGAGTTCACGAAGCGCACCGGCCGCGGCTCGAGCCCGAGGACGTCGTGCAGGGCGCGGCCGGCCTGGCGCAGCGCGAGGTCCAGCGCCGCCGACTCGTAGGCCCAGTTGCGATACAGGCGCGAGGGCTCCCACTCCGGCGGCTGCGGCCAGTGCTCGAGCGTGCCCAGGTGATCGCAGAACGCCTCGAGCGTCCACTCGCCGGCGAGGGGCAGCGTCGGGCCCGCGGCGCGCAGGGCGTCGTGCACGGCGGTGAAGGGACCGATGTCCTCGCCCAGCCCGTCGGCTCCGGAGCCGAGCAGGCGGATCTGCGTGGTGATCGACTCCTCGCCCTCCCACTCCCCCCGCACCATCCGCTCGAGCTCGTAGGCCTCGATGCGGAGGGGCAGCCGCGCGAGCTTCGGCCACAGCGAGGCGGTGCCCGTCGGCAGTTCGCTCATCGCCAGAACCCTACGGACGCCGCAGCCCGTCCAGCTCCCCGCGTGCCGCGGCGATGACGCCCTCCGCGACGCTCGCCCACGAGTAGCGCTCGCGGGCGGCGGCGACGAGCGCCTCGCGGACCGTCGCGCGCAGCGCCTCCGGCGCGGTCAGCCAGCCCGTCAGCGCCGCGGCCAGGTCGCGCACCGCGCCGGGCCCGACGTCGAAGGACAGCCAGGCGCGCGCCTCGGCCGGGATCGCCGCGGCCAGCTCGCGGGTGACCTCGGCCAGGCCGGAGTGCGCGGCGCTGACCGGCAGCGCGCCGCTGGCCGCCCCCTCGGCGGCCACCATGCCGAACGCCTCGGGGAACGTGCTGGGGACGACCTGGGCCTCGCTGGCGGCCAGCAGGTCGGCGAGCTCGGCGTGGTCCAGCCGGCCGGTGAGCACGACGCGGTCGGGCAGCGTGCGCGCCGCGGCGACGTAGGCGTCGCGCTCGGCACCCTGGAGGCTGTCGAGGAACGCGGTGAGGTGGCGCAGCGGGTCGGGTGAGCCGCCCTCCACCGTGCGGCCCTCCCCGGCGATCGCGCGCGCGGCGTCGAGGTCGCCCGCGGCCAGCGCGGCGAGCAGGCGCTCCAGGCTCGGTGCGTAGGACCCGAAGCCCACGACGACCAGGCGCGCGTCGGGGACGTCGCGCAGGACCAGCGGCCAGGCCGCGGCCAGCAGGTCCACCCCCTTGGCCGCCATGAGCTTGCCCACGAAGACGACGTGGCGGTCGCGGTCGAAGTCCAAGCGGGCCAGCGCGCGACCGGCGGCGCCATCGTCGCGGGCGAACGCGGAGTCCGCGGCTGCGGCCGGCGCGTCCTGCAACTGGCGCGCCAGCACGCGCACCGCGGCGCCGGCCTCCGCACGGTCGCGCGGGCGGAACTGGTCGAGGTCCACGCCCGGCGGCCCCAGCCGCGTGCGCTCCTGCACGCCCGCGTCGCCCAGCGCCGCCCACAGCGACTCCGCGGTGTGGCGGGAGCCGACGAGCACGCCGCGCGCCGCGCGCAGCCCTTCCAGCGCGAATCCCACGAAGCGCTCGGGCTCGCGCTTGACCGTGTACTCCAGCGCGCTGCCGTGGACCTTCGCGGCGAACGGCACGCCCGGGGGGCCCAGCGCGCGGGCCAGGATCGCGGGGCCCATCACGGCGTGGTTGGCGAGGGCCACGTCGGGAGCCGCCCGCCGCGCGACCTCCGCGACCGCCGCCACGTTGCGCTCCACGTAAGCCGCCACCTCGGCGTCGGTGCAGTCGGCGAACGTGCGCGCCTCGATCCCCGGATAGCGGTCGGCCACGTAGACGGGCAGCAGATCGCCGATGGGCGGGCGGTAGACCGTGCAGCGCACCGGCTCGCGCAGCACGCGCACCTCCAGTCCGCCGCCGTCCCAGTCTCCGACGGCGTCCACGACCGCCAGGTCCTGCGGCGCGCGATCCTGGCTGAGCAGGTGCACCTCGTGGCCCAGCGCGACGAGCGCCTCGGCCAGCTTGGCGTTGTAGACGTTCGAGCCCGTTCCGTGCAACAGGTAGCCGTGGAAGAGCAGGACGCGCATCGCGGGTACATTGACGCCGGATGACGTGGGACACGCTGCGCTACGACGTTGCGTCGGGGGTCGCGACGATCGCGCTGGATCGTCCGCAGACCCGCAACGCCCTCTCCGACGCGGTGCTGGACGACCTGCTCGGGGCGTTCGCGGCGGCCCGCGACGACGAGGCCGTGCGCTGCGTGGTGCTCACCTCGACGCACGAGCGGGTGTTCTCCAGCGGCGGGGACCTGGAGGGCTTCGGCTCCGACGCGCCGCTGGTCCACAAGCACCTGGCCACGGGGCGCTTCCCGGAGCTGTTCGCGCTCATCGGCGGGCTGGGCAAGCCCTCGATCTGCGCCGCCAACGGCCACGTGCTGGCCGGCGCGCTGGGCCTCGCGCTGGCCTGCGACCTGATCGTGGCCAGCGAGACGGCGACGTTCGGGACGCCCGAGATCGACGTCGGGCTGTTCCCGTTCATGATCGCGGCGCTCGTCTACCGCAACGTCGGGCGCAAGAAGGCGACCGAGCTGCTGCTGCTGGGCGAGCGCGTCGACGCGGCCGAGGCGCTGCGCCTGGGGCTCGTCAACCGGGTCGTGCCCGGCGCCGAGCTCGACGCCGCCGTCGCCGAGTGGGCGGGCAAGCTCGCCGCCAAGTCGCCGGTGATCATGCGCCTGGGCAAGGACGCGCTGTTCCGCGCCCAGGACATGGCCTTCGCCGACGCGCTGGAGTTCCTCCACGCCCAGCTCACCATCGCCTTCTCCACCCACGACGCACGCGAGGGCGTGCGCGCCTTCCTGGACAAGCGCGAGCCGACGTGGGAGGGCCGGTGAGCACCACCTACGACCGGCGGCGGGTGGTCGCGCTGCTGTGCCGCACATCGGACCCCGGCCCCGAGGGCGCCGAGGGCGCGCGCGAGCTGGCCGAGCTGCTGGACGGCCGGACGATCGGCTCCTTCGTCGACTCGGGCTCGCGGCGCTACACGGACGATCTGCGCGACGCGCGGGGCTGCCTGCTGGAGGCCGGCGGACAGGTCGACGACGCGCTCGACGCCGGCGAGGTGCCGATCGTGCTCGCCGGCGAGTGCACGGTCGCGCTGGGCACCCTGCCCGTCGTGATGCGCCACCGGCCCGAGGCGCGCGTGCTGTGGCTCGACGCGCACGCCGACTTCAACACGCCGGTCTCGACGACGTCCGGCTACCTCGCGGGCATGAGCCTGGCCGGGGCCTGCGGGCTGTGGAACTCGGGCTTCGACGGGGAGCTGGACCCCGCTCAGGTCGTGATGTACGGCGTGCGCGACGTCGACGCGCCCGAGCGCGTGGCGCTGGACCGCCTCGGCGTCCACCTCATCACCGAGTCCGGCCCGCTCGCCGGGATGGCGGTGTTCGTGCACCTCGACCTCGACGTGCTCGACCCCGACGTGCTGCCCTCCCGCTTCCCCGCCCCCGGCGGCCTGACCCCCGAGGGGCTGCGCTCCTTCCTGACCGAGGTCGCGGCGACCTGCGAGATCATCGGCGCCGAGATCACCGCCCCCGTGCCCGGTCACGGCGAGATGGTCGCCGACGCCATCGCCCCCCTCCTCCGCGACTGACGCTCGATATGCACATGCTACGGTATGTGCATGTCGACGCTGACCCGGCGGACGCAGCTTCTGCTCGACGACGAGCGCTACGACAGGCTCCAGCGGCGCGCCGAGGAGACCGGCCGCTCGGTCGCGTCGATCATCCGCGAGGCCATCGACGAGAAGCTCGCCGATGACGAGTTTGCCGCGCGCCGCCAGGCGGCTGTGCGACGGCTGCTCGCCGAACCCACCCCGCAGGAGGGCCGTGAGCCCGATTGGGAGGACGTCAAGCGCGAGATGCTCGACACGATGCAGGGCAAGTTCCCCGACCCCGATTACCCCTGAGACGCTTCCTCTTCGACACGGCCGTCTTCGTCTACGTCTTCGGCCAGCCTCATCCGTACAAGGA
Organism: uncultured Solirubrobacterales bacterium; assembly: GCA_963825515.1. Classification (GTDB taxonomy): domain Bacteria; phylum Actinomycetota; class Thermoleophilia; order Solirubrobacterales; family Solirubrobacteraceae; genus CADCVQ01. The sequence goes on from CAWGTI010000004.1 coordinate 232,601, forward strand.
GCCGTGTGCGCGGATCCTGGACAGGCAGGGCGCTGGGGAGCTCCGGGGGGAGGCGAGCGTGGATCTCGTGCAAGAGTTCGCGCACCGTCGCTTCGTGCAGTGTCGTGATCGCGCCGTCGCCGCGCGGGCTGCCCGCGACGTGGCGCGATCATGCCGGCTCCACGAGCTTCGAGCCGACGACATCGACCGTGCGATGGACCTCTACGAACGCCACCCGCGCCTGCACGCCCGCGACGCGGTGTTCGCCGCCGTCGCGCTCAACCGTGGGATCGACGCGATCCTCAGCCCCGACCGCGCGTTCGACGACGTCCCGGGGCTGGATCGGATCGACCCGGTCGACGAGATGAGCGTCGCCGCGCTCGGACGATGAGCACGACCGAGCCCACCCCGATCCTGCGCCCCCTCGTCGAGGACCTCGAGGAGCGCCGCGCCCGGGCGCGGCTCGGCGGCGGACAGGAGCGGATCGACCGCCAGCACGCCGCGGGGAAGCTGACCGCGCGCGAGCGCATCGCGCTGCTGGTCGACGACGGGACGTTCACCGAGCTGGGGCTGCACGCCGGGATCCACCACGCGGTGCGCGGGCTGGAGGGCAAGGAGGCGCCGGCGGACGGCGTCATCACCGGCTACGGGCGCATCGACGGGCGCATGGCGGCGGTCTGCGCCTACGACTTCACGGTGATGGCGGGGTCGATGGGGACGACCGGCGAGATCAAGGTCGCGCGGCTGCGCGAGCTGGCGCTGACCAAGCGGATCGCGTTCATCTGGCTGCTCGACAGCGCCGGGGCGCGCATCCAGGAGGCGGTCGGCTCGCTGTTCGCCGGCTCCGGGCACCTCTTCCGCGAGGAGGTCGTGATGAGCGGGGTGATCCCGCAGGTCGCCGCGCTGATGGGGCCGTGCGCGGCGGGCACGGCCTACATCCCCGGCCTGGCCGACTTCGTGCCGATGGTCAAGGGCCGCGGCTCGATGGCGCTGGCCGGCCCGCACCTGGTGCGCGCGGCGGTCGGCGAGGACGTCACGCAGGAGGAGCTCGGCGGGTCGCGGGTGCACTGCCGCAAGTCCGGCGTCGGGGATCTCGAGGTGGCCGACGACGAGGAGTGCATCGCGCGCATCCGCCAGTACCTGTCCTTCTTCCCCTCGCACTGCGAGGAGCCCCCGCCGGCCCGGCCCGTCGCCGATCCGATCGACCGCCGTGACGACGAGCTGCTCGACGTGCTGCCGGAGTCCAACCGCAAGGCCTACGACATGTACGACGTCATCCGCCGGATCGTCGACGACGGCGACTGGCTGGACCTCAAGCCGCAGTTCGCGCGCACGATCATCACCTGCCTGGCGCGGATGGGGGGGCGGCCGGTCGGCATCGTGGCCAACCAGCCGCGCCATCTCGGCGGGATCCTGGACAACGACTCGGCCGACAAGGCGGCGCGCTTCGTGAACCTGTGCGACGCCTTCGGCATCCCGCTGGTGTTCCTCATGGACGTCCCGGGCTTCATGGTGGGCACGAAGGTCGAGGCGGCGGGGATCATCCGCCACGGCGCCAAGATGCTCTACGCGGTGGCCAACGCGACGGTCCCCAAGATCACCGTCGTGATCCGCAAGGCCTACGGCGCGGGCTACTACGTCATGAACGGCCGCGCCTACGAGCCCGACCTCATCGTCGCCTGGCCGACCGCGGAGATCAGCGTGATGGGCGCCGAGGGCGCCGTCGAGATCGTGTTTCGCAAGCAGGTCGAGGAGGCCGAGGACCCCGCGGCGGCCAAGACCGCGCTGATCGCGGCGTACCGCGACCTCATCGACGTCTACGTCGCGGCGCGCAACGACATGATCGACGACGTCATCGACCCGCGGGAGACGCGCCCGACCGTCATCCGAGCGCTGGAGATGGCCGAGCACAAGCGCGTCGAGCGGCCGTGGAAGCGCCACGGGGTGGTCCCCGTCTGAGCTCTTCGCCGGGGTCGCAGATCCATCCCGCCGCGGCGGAGGGGTTCGCCCGCGCGGCGGACGCCTACGAGCGCGCGCGGCCCGGCTATCCCGAGGACGCGGTGCAGTGGCTGGACGCGCGGCTCGGGCCCGTCGTGGTCGACCTCGCGGCGGGAACCGGCAAGCTCACGCGCGCGCTGGCCGCGCGCGGCCGCGAGGTGATCGCGGTCGAGCCGGTGGCCGAGATGCGCGCGGCGATCGGGCCCCCGGCGCACGTGCGGGCGGGGACCGCCGAGGCCATCCCGGTCCCCGACGCCGGGGCGGATGCCGTCACGGTCGCCCAGGCCTTCCACTGGTTCGACGGCCCGCGGGCGCTCGCCGAGATCCACCGCGTGCTGCGCCCCGGCGGCGTGCTCGCGCTGATCTGGAACCGGCGGCGGATGGAGGACGACATCCACCGCGCGCTGGAGGAGCTGATGGCCCCACACCGCGGCGAAGCGCCCGCGCACCGCAGCGAGGCGTGGCGTGCGGCGTTCGAGACCACGGAGCTGTTCGGCCGGCTGGAGGAGCAGCGGTTCCCCAACGAGCAGCGCGTGGACGCCGACGCGCTCGCCGACCGCGTCGCGTCGGTCAGCTTCATCGCGACGCTGGGCGATGCCGAACGGGAGCCGCTGCTGGCCGCCGTGCGCGCGATGGGGCCGGCCACGCTGCGCTACGTCACCGAGGTCCAGGTGACGCGGCGGCGCGACTGAGGGAGGCTCGGGCGGCGTCGCGTCAAGACGCCGCGGCCGCGGCCACCGCCGCGGCGAACCGGGAGCCCGGGACCAGCTCGGCCACCGCCAGGGCGTCGGCGAACGTGTCGACGTCGCGCAGGGGCGCCAGCTCGGCGCAGCCCAGCCGGAGCGCTTCCAGGCGCGCGAGTTGAAGCGCGCCGGTGCGCGCGTCGCTCATGGGCACGTCGGCGAACACGGCGGGGTCGGGGCGGCGCAGGCCGATCGCCCAGTAGCCCCCGTCCGTTGCCGGCCCCAGGACCGCGTCGATGCCGGGCGCGGCCAGCCGCGCTAACGCGGCGTCGAGGAGCGCGGGGGTGACCTGCGGCGTGTCCATGCCGATCGCCAGCGCCGGCCCGCCGATGTCGGCGAACGCCGACGCGAGCCGCTCCGCGAGCCCGTCACCGCGCTGAGCGAGGACCTCGAAGCCGGGCGGCAGCCACGGGCCGGCCTCGCCGTCGAGCACGAGCACGCGGCGGTGCGCCTGGCCGCATGCGGCGGCAGCGGCCAGCGTGTCCTCCAGCGCCGCGAGCGCGAGCGCGACGGCAGCGCCGGGCGTGAGCGGCGGGCACATGCGGGTCTTCGCGCGGCCCGCGACGGGGGCCTTGGCCAGCACGAGCAGGGCGGCGCTCACCGCGGGGCCGTCCACCGTCTCCCCGCCGGCGGGTGCGTCAGCGCAGCCGGGCGATCAGCGCGGCGCCGGCCGCCCCCGCGCGGGCGCGGCCGAGGTTGTTGATCGCGGCGACCGGGTCCTGGCCGGCGGCGCTGGGGTCGGGCATGCGCACGTCCTCGCAGTTGGTGTTCAGCAGCGCGCGCCGCTCGGACTGGGTCGTCACGTAGACCGTGTCGGTACCGTCGCCGCAGTCGATCCGGTCGATCCCGCTGCCGCCGTAGATCGTGTCGTTGCCGCGGCCGCCGCTGAGCCCGTCGGGGCCGCCGCCGCCCACGATCACGTCGTTGCCGTCGTTTCCGAACACGATGTCGTTGCCGCTGCCGCTGTGCAGCCCGTCGTCGCCAACGCCGCCGTAGAGGCGGTCCTCCCCGGTGCCCGTGTAGGCGACGTCGTTGCCGCCGTTGCCGCGCACCCCGCGGTCGGTGCCGCGCCCGGTGATGATCAGGTCTTCGCCGTCGCCGCCGGTGACGGTGCGCTCGTCGCCGAAGGTCGACTCGCCGATGAAGTCGTTGCCCGGCCCGGCGCGCAGGACGTCGTCGCCGCTGCCGCCATCGAGTCGATCGTCCCCGGGGCCTCCGCGGAGCGTGTCGCGGCCCAAGCCGCCGTTCAGGCGGTCGTTTCCGCTGAATCCGCTCATGCTGTCGCCACCGCGGGTGCCGGACAGGATGTCCGGTCCCGATGTGCCCCGAATGGTCGCGGCCAGCGCCGCGGGCGCGCTCACGGCGAGCACGAGAATCGCGATGACCATCGTGCGGTGATTCCGCGTCATCGGCCTGACGCTACCCCGCTGCGCCACCCGCCAAAACCGGTCAATGGCGCTCCTCGAGGCCGACCGCCTCGCGCAGGTCTTCCACCGCCCCCTCGAGCTCCGGATCGTTGACCGCATGGGAGGTCATCAGCGCGGCCAGCGCCTCGGCGATCACGTTGAGCTTCTCCTGCGCCGCCTCCTCCGCGCGGCGGCTGGCGTTCTCCAGCAGCACGAGCAGCAGCAGCGTGATCACGCTGCCCACGGTGTGGATGGCGACCTGCCAGGCCTTGAGGTCGGCCCACAGCGGCAGGCTGATCAGCCACACCAGCACGATGCCGGCGCACACGAAGAAGAACGGCGCCTGGCTGACGCGCACGTGGGCGTACTCCACGAAGCGGTCGAACGGGGAGCGGCGGTCGCCCTCCGCCCGCGTCTCCGCAGCCTGGGTGCGCTCCTCCATCGGCGCCACCTTATTGTGGTCTTGCGGGACCCGTCGCGATGGGGGAGAGTGGGAAGTAGTGCGTGCTACTTCCCGCGGAGGATCCGCGTGAGCGTCGAGGACCCGGTCATCATCACCTGCTCGATCTCCGGCTCGCTCGCCGGCCGCGAGCAGTGCCCGGCGATCCCTTACACGCCGGAGGAGTACGGGGCCGAGGCGCGCCGGATCGTCGACGAGGGCGGCGTGATGATCCACATCCACGCCCGCTCGCCCGACGGCGCGCCGTCCTACGAGATCGAGGACTTCGCCGCGATCACCGCGGCGATCCGGGAGCAGGCGGGCGACGTGATCGTCAACTACTCCACCGGCGCGATCGGCGTGAGCGTGGCCAAGCGCGCCGCCTACCTGAGCGCCCTGAAGCCCGACGTCGCGGCGCTGAACATGGGGTCGATGAACTACGCGAAGTACTCGCCGTCGCGCAAGGCCTTCGTCTTTCAGACCGTCTTCGCCAACCCCTTCGACGAGATCGTCGAGCTGCTGGGCGTGATGAACGAGCACGGGATCCGGCCCGAGCACGAGTGCTTCGACGTCGGCCACGTCGGCTCGCTGGCGCCGCTGATCGACATGGGGCTGCTGAGCGCGCCGCTGCACGTCTCCTGCGTCATGGGGGTCACGGGCGGGGTCCCGCCGACGGCGCGCAACCTGGCCGCGATGGCCGACAACGTCCCCGACGGCGCGCACTGGGGCGTCATCGGCATCTCGCGCGTGCAGTGGATGCTCGTGGCCGCCGCCCTGACGCTGGGCGGCTCGGTCCGCGTCGGCCTGGAGGACAACTTCTACCTCCCCGACGGGGAGATGGCGCGCTCCAACGGCGAGCTCGTGGCCCGGGCGCGGCGGCTGACCGAGGACGTCGGCCGGCGGGTGGCGACGGTGGAGGAGGCCCGCGCGATGCTCGGGCTCGCGGGGCGGTGAGCCTGCCGCTGGAGGGCGTCCGGGTGCTGGACCTCAGCCGCCTGCTGCCCGGCGGCTTCTGCTCGCTGCTGCTCGCGGACTTCGGCGCCGAGGTGCTCAAGGTCGAGGACACCGGGATGGGCGACTACATCCGCTGGGCGCCGCCGGCGTACGAGGGCGCGCAGGACAGCGCGAAGTCCGCGCTGTTCCTCGCGCTGAACCGCAACAAGCGCTCGATCCGGATCAACCTGAAGGAGCCGGGCGGGCGCGACGTGCTCCTGCGCCTGGTCGCCGAGCACGACGTGGTGCTCGAGTCCTTCCGCCCCGGCGTGCTGGACCGCCTGGGCGTCGGCTACGAGGCGATGCGCGCGGTCAACCCGCGGATCGTCTACTGCGCGATCAGCGGCTACGGCCAGGACGGCCCGCTGCGCGACCGGCCCGGGCACGACCTCAACTACCTCGGCCTCGTCGGGCTGCTGGGGCTGACCGGCGAGCGCGACGGGCCGCCGGTCCAGAGCGCCGGCCAGATCGCCGACCTGGGAGGGGGCGCGCTGATGGCCGCGTTCGGGATCCTCGCCGCGCTGCGCGAGAGCGAGCGCAGCGGCGAGGGCCAGTTCGTGGACGTCTCGATGGCCGACGGCGCGCTGTCATGGCTGGCCCTGCTCGCGGCGCGGCGGCTGGCCGGCGAGGACGCGCCTTCGCGGGGAGAGGTCGACCTGGGCGGCGGGCTGGTCTGCTACCGCCCGTACGCGTGCGCCGACGGCTGGGTCACGTTCGCGGCGCTGGAGCCCAAGTTCTGGAAGGCGTGGTGTCTCGGGGTGTGTCGCGAGGACCTGCTCGAGGACCAGTTCGCCGCGCCGGGCAGCGAGGCCCACGCCGCGGTGGAGGCGGTCTTCCGTGGGCGAACGCGTTCGACGAGTGGACCGCGTTCGCCGGCGAGGTCGAGTGCTGCCTGGAGCCCGTGCTCGACCTCGACGAGGCGCTGGACTCCGAGCTGGTGCGGGCGCGGGGCATGGTCGTCGGCCTGGCCCAGCCCGGAGCCGAGCAGCCCGTGCGCCTGCTCGGCGCGCCGGTGAAGCTCTCGCGAACCCCGGCCGACACCGACCGCCTTCCGGGGCCCGTGCTGGGCGAGCACAGCGAGGCCGTGCTGCGCGACGCCGGCTACGACGAGGACGAGATCGCTTCGTTGCTGGAGTCCGGCGCCGTCGCGGGCCCCGTCGGCTCCGCGCCGCATTCGTTTCGCCTATGAGCGCGCCCGGCCTGCTCAAGATGAGCGAGCTGGCCGAGCGCTCGGGCGTCAGCGCCGGCACGATCAAGCACTACCTGCGCGAGGGGCTGCTCGGGACCGACGAGGCGATCGTCCGGACCTCGCGCAACATGGCCTACTACCCGCCGGACTTCGTGGAGCGCATCCGGCTGATCAAGCGCCTGCAGGAGGAGCGCTTCATGCCCCTGAAGCTCATCAAGGGCGTGATCGAGTCCGACCCCGAGCAGGTGAGGGCGCTCGTCGAGCTCGAGGATCGCATCCTGGACCGAGCGATCGCCGTGCAGGAGGGCGCGCGGGTCAGCGCCGCCGACGTCGCCGGCCGCTACGACCTCCCCGTGAACGTCCTCGACCGCCTCGCCGACATCGAGGTGCTGTCACCGCGCGACGAGGGCTACGACGGCGACGACGTGAGGATCATCGCCGCCATCAGCCGCTTCCGCGCGGGCGGCTACGACGAAGCCCTCGGCTTCACCGTCTACGAGACCCTGCGCTACCGCGAGGCGCTGCAGCCCCTCGTCGAGGAGGAGGTCCGCGCCCTGCTCGACCGCCTCGCCGGCGAGGTCGACCCCGAACGCGCCGCCCAGATCATCGCGGCGGGAGCCGAGCCTCTGCGGGACCTCATCGGCGCCATGCATTCCAAGTTGCTGCTGGCGGAGTTGCGGCGCCAGCGGGGCGGGGGTTAGGGGGCGTAAGCGGAGCGCGGCCTCCTCGCACGCACGAGTGAACGCCGAAGTTAGGGAAGGACGGTCACACGGCGGGCGGCCGACCGAGACGGCTCGTATGGCAGCGATTCCTGGCGCCGTACATAGGCCCGAAATGTGTACTTCGTCCTGCGGTGCGTCCGCTTGAAACGGTAGCGACACATGTAACGGCCGCGTGAATTGGTGCGCGCCGTGCACACTGGGCGCCACGACCTGCCAACAATAACCCGTACGTCTACGAGCTTGCGCCCTGCGTTCACGCCTGCAAGCGCACCGTAATAGCCGAGCGCCTGTCCATTGTGCAAGCGGTGGCGACTGACGTTTAGGTTGAGTTTCGCGGCTACTCGAATATCCACTGATGCACTAGCCGATGGTGTGGAGTCACGCCGAGCAGTGCGGAACGCGAAGTCAACGACTCGGGACGCATCCCCCGAAACTACGTACCGAAAGCGCCCCGATTCATCGGTCATTACTTGGCCCAGGGCCTGATGAGCCGCCCCGCGGAGTCGCAGTCGCGCCCCGATGTCGATAGCGGCACGGCTCAGCGGCTGCCCGGCCGTAGTTCGGAGGGCTCCAACGATCACTACGCGCTGCCCATGCCGCACCCTTATCACGCGATTGTTGCGACCGACTGGTAGTGCGGTGAGTGTGGCGGCCACACCGCTACCGCCGTTGGCAAGGAGCTGGGAAGTCGAGGGAATTGACGGGGTCGTCAACTCAGGGGTGGGATTCATCCCGTCACCAGGCCGATTGTCGATGGTGATGGTCTCGGCCCCAAACACCGTCGCGCGATTGCCGGCCGCATCTTCGACTCGTATGCGCAGCTCGTGCGGTCCGTCGCTAACAACGCTGGTATCCCACCTCATCGTGCCATTGGCGGCAAGCTTGCACGGTACGCGGTACTGGAACTGGTAGGGGTTACTGTCCCATGGAAAGGCATCGGCACAGCGTCCTTGGTTGTCGTCTATCACTTCCGTATGTACCGGCACGCCGTCGATCTCGACGATGCCGCGGTAGATGCCGGTGGCCTGGTCGGTCGCTGCGAACGTGACTGCTTCGATACCGCGGTGGGTGCCCGCACGGGCAAGGGTTCCGCTCACCGCACCTAGGGCGGGGTCAGCGAGGTCATCCACGAGGAAGTGAGCGCCGAATATGTACTGCGCCGCCGCTGAGCCGCCGGTTGCCGGGCAGATCGAGCCGGAGGCACCGGTGCATCCCACGCGGACCCGGACCACGTTGTCGCGCAGGTCGACGTGCGACACGCGATTGGTCTCGTGGAAGCCAAGCGCAGTCGAGCCGCCACCGGAGTTGCCGTTCCCAAGGGGCGGTGCTGCGGGCGCGTCGAATTCAAGCTCCCGCGAGTCCGACAAGACATCGCGAAATGGGGTGGCTGAGGGACTAGCCGCACCAAGCACGTACGTGCGCCAGAGCGTCATCTCGCGTAGCGCTGTCCCGGCGGCGGCTGACCATCGCCAACCGCGCCGCATCGTGTCGGGGAACCCGACGGCGTCCATCTCAGCACCTAGGTACCCGCCCGACCCGCAGGAGTCCGTCACCCGGATGCCCGGCGAGCTGCTGTCGGGCACCCAGCCATCGGTTGCGGCCGCCTGACTGCTCGGCAACCGGCACGTGTAGACCGTGTAGCTCCCGGCCTCCGCCACCGCGGGCAGCCCGAGCGGGCCGGCGGCGGAGAGGATGACGACGGCGGCGAGTGCCCTACGGATGAAGCCTCTGGTTTGCATCTGGCGGTCTACCTCGCGGGTGGGGTGGTTTACCCCTGTAGGCCGTGCCGTCCAGAAGTTCGTCCCCCACCAGGGCGGCGACTTTACGCCGGAGTCCAGTAATCAGGGGCCGTCGGTGCGGGAACTGGCGCGCTGGCGCTCGGAAAAGTCCGCACGTTGCGGAAGAACTAGAGCTCTTCGGCGATGCGGGGGGCCCGGCGGTTGAACACGACCCAACCGGCCACCACCACGGCGAGGCCAATCAGGGCGGGCACGATGAGCCAGGCCCCTCCGCCTCCGCTGGAGGACACCGCGCCCGGGTGGCCCTCGCCGAGCACGGCGTGGCGCGCTTGCTGGATGATCACGGCGAGCGGGTTGAGCATCAGGTACTTGCCAGCTCCGGGGGCCTCGGTCTCGACCAGGTCGATCGTGTAGAAGATCGGTGAGCCGTAGAAGATCATCACCAGGACGACCTCCCAGATGGGGTCGACGTCGCGGTAGCGGACGTACAGCGATGAGAGCAGCATCGCCAGGCCGGTGGCGAAGACGCCCAGGAGTACGACCAGCACGGGCAGCTCGAGCCAGCTCCACGTGATCGTCCCGCCGTCGATGAGCAAGAACGCGAAGACCGGGATGAGGTTCAGCCCCAGGTTGAACAGCGCGTTGAGCACCACGCTGAGCGGCACCGCCAGGCGGGGGAACTCGATCTTCCGGACGAGGTTCTCGCGCTGGATGATCGAGTCGACTGCCCCCTTCGAGGCGTCCGACAGGAAGGTGTAGAGCACGAGCGCGAGCAGCATCGCCTCGGCGTAGAACGGCGCGTCGTCCAGCGAGAGCACGACCGCGAAGAGCAGGTAGAGCACCCCGAACAGCGCCAGCGGGCGCATGAGCTGCCACAGGTAGCCCAGCGCGGTGCCGAAGAAGCGCAGCTTGAAGTCGGTGCTGGCCAGCGCCAGCGTCAGCGTCCAGAAGCGCTTGGGGTCGGCGCCCAGCGCGGACGGCCCGCGGATGCGGCGCGCCGTCGGGGGCAACGCCTCCACGGGCGACTCCGCCACGGGGCCGCCCTCCGGAGGCGCGGAGACCGCGCTCACCGCAGCAGCTCCAACTCGAAGGGCAGATCCACGAGCGCCTGGGTGGACCGCACCCCGGTGACCACGACCGACGCGAAGCGCTCGCGCCAGTCCAGCCACGCCAGCCCGGCTCCCCCGCCGCGCGCCACCGCGGGCGTCGCCCAGTAGCGGTCCGCCGCCAGCACGTTCTGGAACGTCACCCGGAAGACGATCTCGTCGCCCGGCCCGAACGTCCCGGACTCCGGCGCGCTCCACAGGTTCGACGCCGCGAACATGATGTCCCCGCGGCTGTTGTGCAGGGCCAGGCCGAAGAGCGGGTCCACGGCCTCCCCGCGGAACACCACCCGGGCGGCGAACGCGCACCGCTGCCCGGTGGGCAGCGCGTCGGCGCGGGCGCCCGCCTCATCCTCGAACCACGCCTCCACGATCTCCGCGCTCCCGTCGCCCTGGCGGTCGGTCGGCTCGCCGTCGTCGCGCACGCCCTTCGCGGCGTCCGAGCGCGCCTGCTCGGAGAAGTTCAGCTCCAGGTAGCGCTGCCCGACGCGCTCGGGCTCGCCGATCTCCACGATCTCGCCGTGCTCCAGCAGCAGCGCGCGGTCGCAGAAGCGCTGTACGGCGCCCATGTCGTGGGTGACGAGCAAAACGGTCCTCCCGCTGCGGCGGATGCGCGCGAACTCGTCGAAGCACTTCTGCTGAAACGCGGCGTCGCCGACGGCGAGCACCTCGTCGATGAGCAGCACGTCGGCGTCGACCTGGATCATCACGCTGAAGGCCAGCCGGACCTCCATCCCCGACGAGTAGTTCTTGAGCTTGAGGTCGACGAAGTCCTCGAGCTCGGCGAAGGCGATGACCTCGTCGAAGCGCCGCGCCGCCTCGCGCGGGCTGAGCCCCAGCATCGTCGCGTTGAGCATCACGTTCTCGCGCGCGGGCAGGTCGGGGGTGAAGCCCGACGCCGAGCTCGATGAAGGTCGACAGGCGCCCGTCGACGTACATCGCGCCGCTGTCGGTCGCGTAGATCCCGGCCAGGCACTTCAGCAGCGTGGACTTCCCGAGCCGTTGCGCCCGACGATCCCGAAGAACTCGCCCTGGCGGACGTCGAAGGACACGCCGCGCAGCGCGTGCAGCGTCTCCCAGGTGCTGCGCTTGAGCGGGTGCAGCACGCGCTCCTTGAGCGTGTGCACCTGCTCGTGGGGCAGCCGGAAGCGCTTGTGGACGTCGTCGACGACCACGCTGGGGGGCGCGGGCATGCGACCTATCCTCCCAAGATGACCGACGGGCGCCGCAAGACCCTGACCCTCGTGGCGTGCGTGCTGGGCTCGGCCATCGTGTTCGTGGACGGGACGGTCGTCAACGTCGCGCTGCCCGCGCTGCGCGAGGACCTCGACGCCTCGCTGGCCGACCAGCAGTGGGTGGTCGAGGCCTTCCTGCTCTTCCTGGGCTCGCTCGTGCTGATCGGCGGCTCGCTCGGCGACGTGTACGGGCGCCGGCGCATCTTCGCGATCGGCGTCGCGGGTTTCGGCGTCGCGTCGGTCGCCTGCGCGGTGGCGCCGTCGGTTGCCGTCCTCATCGCAGGCCGCGCGCTGCAGGGCGTGTTCGGCGCGCTGCTCGTGCCCAGCTCGCTGGCGATCATCACCGCGGTCTTCGGCCCCGGGGAGCGGGGAGCCGCGATCGGCACGTGGACGGCGTGGACCTCCGCGGCGATCGCGGTCGGGCCGCCGCTGGGCGGCTTCCTCGTCGACGCGCTCTCGTGGCGGGTGATCTTCGCGATGAACGTGCCGCTGGTGCTGGCCTGCCTGTGGCTGATCGCGCGCGCGGTGCCCGAGTGCCCGGGAACGGGACGCCACCACATCGACGTCACCGGGGCGGTGCTGTGCGCGCTCGGGCTTGCGGGTCCGGTCTACGCGCTCATCCAGCAGCCGACGCTCGGCTGGTCTGACCCCGAGGTGTGGGCCCCGCTGCTCGGAGGCCTGGGCGCCTTCGCCGCCTTCCTGGCCTACGAGCGCCGGGCGCGCGACCCGATGCTGCCGCTGGCGATCTTCCGCTCGCGCAACTTCGCGGTGGGGAACCTGTCCACGCTCACGGTCTACGCCGGGCTGGGCGCGATGTCGTTCTTCGTCGCGGTGTTCCTGCAGCAGGTCGCCGGCTACACCGCGTTCGAGGCGGGGCTGACCCTGGTGCCGATCACGCTCATGCTCGTGACGCTGTCGCGGCGCTTCGGCGCGCTGGCCGAGCGGATCGGGCCGCGGCCGCTCATGGGGTTCGGCCCGCTCGTCGCGGGCGCGGGCCTGCTGCTGTTCCTGCGACTGGACGAGCGGGGGGAGTTCCTGACCGCGGTGCTGCCCGCCACGCTGGTCTTCGGGCTTGGGCTCGCGATGACGGTCGCGCCGCTGACGGCCACCGTGCTGGAGGCCGCCGACCGCGCCCACGCGGGCGTCGCCTCCGGCGTCAACAACGCGATCGCGCGCGTGGCGGGCCTGCTGGCCATCGCGGCGGTCGGCGCGGTGATCTCCTGGCAGTTCGGCTCCGAGCTGGACCGCCGCGTGGCGCGGACCGAGCTCGATCCCGCCGCGCGCGCCTACGTCCGCGACGCCAAGGAGCGCCCGCTGGCGCTCCCCGACCGGGCCGTCGACCCCGACGCCCGCCGCGCCGCCGAGCAGGCCAGCGTGAAGGCCTTCCGCGTGGGCATGCTGGTCTCCGGCCTGCTCGTCATGGCCGGCGGCATCGTGTCGCTCGTGGGGATCGAGGACCGGCGGCGGCGCGCGCAGCCGGCGGGCGCGGCGCCCGAGCCGCCGCCGCACCCGGCGCCGGTCTCCCCGTAGGGCGGCTCGTCGCACTCCGGGCGCATGTCGTCGCGGAAGATCTCGTTGCACTGCCAGGCGCCCGGTACGCCAAACGAGCCCTTAACCTGTTCGGGGCAACGATGCGCGAACGCCTGACGATCTCCCCCGAGCGCTACGCGCTCGTCGCGCGCATCGCGCTGGTCATGCTCACGCTGATCGTCCTGACCGGCGCCGCCGTGCGGTTGACCGGCTCGGGGCTGGGCTGCCCGGAGTGGCCCAAGTGCACCCAGGACTCGCTGTACACCGACCTCAACACCCACGGCATCATCGAGAACGGCAACCGGCTGCTGACCTTCTTCGTGGGCTTCGCCGCGATCGGCGCGGCCGCGGGGGCGTTCCTGCGCCGCCCCTACCGCCGCGACCTCGCGCGGCTCGGGTTCCTGCTGCCGCTCGGCGTCGTCGGGCAGGCGGTGCTCGGCGGCTTCACCGTGCGCTACGACCTCGCGCCCGGCCTGGTGATGAGCCACTACATCCTGTCGATGCTGATCCTGATCGCCGCCGTCGCGCTGGACTGGCGCGCGCGCCGCCCGCCGCCGGCCCCCGACGAGCCGCCGTCGGCGCCCGCGGACCGCCTCGTCGCCTGGGGCACGTGGGCGCTGCTGCCCCTCGGCGGGGTGACGATCTTCGCCGGCACCGCCGCCACCGCCGCGGGCCCGCACGCCGGCGGCTCGGGCACCGGCGACGTGATCAACCGGCTGGACTTCAAGGGACTGGAGACGCTGGACTTCGTGATCTCCCAGCACGGCCGGCTGGCCACCGCGCTCGGCCTCGCCGCGGTCGCGCTGTGGTTCGTGGCCCGCCGCCGCGGGTCGGGCGCCGAGCACCGCGCCGCGCTGACCACCCTGTGCCTCATGCTCGCCGCGCAGGGCGCGATCGGGATCGCGCAGTACGCGCTGGAGCTGCCCGCCGAGATGGTCTGGGTGCACGTCACGCTGGCCGCCGTGACGTGGGTCGTGCTGGTCCGAGCCGTGGCCGCCGTGGGCCGGCCGGCCGCGCGGGTCGCCCGCGCGCGCGAGCCGGGCGAACCGGCGACCGTGCGCTCGTAGGCGCGGTTCAGGTGAGGTTTGGGGCGACCGCGACGAGCACGCTCAGCACGGTTCCGAACATGCCGAGCGCCACCACGGCGACCCCGCGCTGACCTCGCGCGCGGGCTCGCCGACGACGGTGCTCGCGCCGGTTGAGCGAGCTCGCGTAGATCTGCCGGGGAGGTGCCATCGCACGATGGTCTTGCATGTGCCAGACGTATCTTTCTCCGGCGCACCCCGTCAACCCCCGCCGGAGAGTCCTCCCCGCATCCTCCGGTGAAAACCACGAGCCGAAATCGGGTGCGACGGGAGGGCCGCGACGAGGCCGGATTCGGGCCTCCGGGCGGGGCCGGGCTACTCGGGCGCGAAGACGTTCACGGGTCCGTCGATCTGGACCCGGACGCGGTCCCCGGGATGCCACACCGGATAGGACAGCGAGCGGCTGCGGATCCGCCGCCCGGAGGCCAGCTCGACGTGCACGAGCTGATCGTGGCCGAAGAACTCCCGCTCGACGACGCGGCCCTCCACGCGGGGCGCGCGCGACGGCCCCGCGCCGATCGACAGCGCCACCGACTCGGGCCGAACCAGCACGTCCGCGGCGCCCGCGAAGCCCGCGTCGATAGCCAGCTTCGCCAGCTCGCACTCCACGAAGCCGTCGTGCGCCTCGCCGGGCAGCACGTCGGCCTCGCCCAGGAAGCAGGCCACCCAGCGCGTGGCCGGCCGCCCGTAGACCTCCTCCGGCGTCCCGACCTGCTCCACGCGCCCGTCGCGCATCACCGCGACGGTGTCGGCCAGCGACAGCGCCTCCTCCTGATCGTGCGTGACGAACAGCGCGGTCACGCCCGCGGCGAGGAGGATCGCGCGCACCTCCTGGCGCACCTGCGCGCGCAGCGAGGCGTCCAGCCCGCTGAAGGGCTCGTCGAGCAGCACCAGCTCGGGCGTGGAGGCCAGCGCGCGCGCCAGCGCGACGCGCTGCTGCTGGCCGCCGGACAGCTCGCTGGGCATGCGCGCTTCCAGACCGGGCATCCCGACCAGCTCCAGCAGCTCGGCCACGCGCGCCGCGTGGCGGCCCCGGCCCAGGCCGTAGGCCACGTTGGCGCCCACGCTCAGGTGCGGGAACAGCGCGTAGTCCTGGAAGACCATCCCCACGCGGCGGCGCTCGGGCGCGACGAACGTGCCCTCGCCGGCCAGCAGCCGCTCGCCCACGCGCACGGTCCCCGCGTCGGGGCGCTCGAAGCCGGCGATCAGGCGCAGCATCGTGGTCTTGCCGCAGCCGCTGGGGCCCAGCAGCGCGCAGACCTCCCCCTCGCGCACCTCGAGGTCGATGCCGTCCACCGCCCGCACGCACGGCGGGCCGTGGCCGTTGCGGCCGTTGCCGTTGCGCCCCTCGGAACCCGCGGGGAACGACTTGGAGAGCTGTCGGCAGTCGATCGCGCTCATCGGTCTCGTGCGGCCAGAAGCCCGAGCGGGACGGCGGAGACCGCGAGCAGGACCAGCGACGGGATCGCCGCCGACTCGTAGGACCCCGTCCCGGATGCCTCCCAGACCTCCGTGGCCAGCGTGTTGAAGCCTATCGGCGCGAGGATGAGGGTCGCCGGGAGCTCCTTGACCGCGGTGAGGAACACGAGCGCGGCTCCCGCCACCACGCCGCCGCGCGCCAGCGGCGCGGTCACGGTGGCGAACACGGCCAGCGGCGATCGCCCGAGCGAGCGGGCCGCCTCCTCCATCCGGGGCGGGACCTGCGTCAGCGACGCGCGCGCGGCGCCGACCGCCTGGGGGAGGAACAGCACGACGAGCGCGAGGACCAGCATGGCCAGCGTCTGGTAGAGGTCGATGGCCACCCGCGTGCCGAAGAAGACGAGCGCGAGCGCGACCACGATGCCCGGCAGCGCGTGGCCCGCGTAGGAACCGCTCTCGATCAGCCGGGCGGGCCGCCCCGCGTGGCGCGCGGCCAGCAGCGCGACGGGGATCGCGCACGCCGCGGCGGCGCCGGCCGCGAGCACGGCGGCCAGCAGGGAATGACCGGCGGCGCCGGCGATCTCCCCGGCGTCCACGTTCGCGGCGAGCGCCCTGGTGGTCCAGAAGGCGAGCATCCCGACGGGCAGGACGAGCGCCACGGTGACGACCGTGCCGCAGAACGCCAGCGCGGGGCGCCGCCAGCGTCCCAAGGCCACCGGGGTCGCCCGCCGCGCCGCGCCCGGGCCGCCGCGCTGGTAGCCCGCCGCCGCCTTGCGCGTGCGCCCCTCCAGCCACAGGATCACCAGCGTGACCGCCACCAGCAGCGTCGCCAGCGACGCGGCGCCCACGCGGTCGAAGGACGAGCGGTAGGAGGTGTAGATGACGCGCGTGAACGAGTCGAAGCGCAGGATCGACACCGCGCCGAAGTCGCTGAGGACGTACAGCGCGACGAGCAGGCCGCCCGCCGCCGTCGCGGGCCACAGCTGCGGGAGCACGATCGTGCGGTAGGTGGCCCACGGCGAGCGGCCCATCGAGCGCGAGGCCTCCTCCAGCGCCGGGTCCAGCCGGCGCAGCACGGCCATCAGCGGCAGCAGGACGAGCGGGAAGCTGAACAGCGTCAGCACCAGGAAGGCGCCGGCGAAGCCGTAGATGCTCGGCAGGCGCTCGATGCCCAGCGGGCCCTCCAGCAGGCCCTGCACCTCGCCGCGCGGACCCAGCGCCGAGACGAGCAGGTAGGCCCCGATGTAGCTGGGGATGACCAGCGGGAGCATGCACAGCACCGTCCATACGCGGCGCCCGGGCAGGTCGGTGCGCACGCACAGCCAGGCCAGCGGCAGCGCGAGCGCGATCGTCCCCGCCGTCACCGCGAGGGCGAGGCCCAGGCTGCGCGCCAGCAGCTCGAGCGCGCGCTGGGAGAGGATCTCCTCCAGCGCGGCGGACCCCTCGCCGGCCACCGTGACCGCGAGGTAGGCGAGGGGGAGCACGGCCAGCCCGGCCACGAGCACGCCCGCCAGCACCAGCGCCGCGGGCGCCCGGGCGCGCCGCCCGGAAGGCGGCACGGGCCCGGCGGGCGCGACCGCGGGACGCGGGACGATCGGGGCCGGGGCCGTGCTCAGAGCGCCCCCGTGTCCTGAAGCAGCTTCACGGTTCCCTTCAGGTCATCGATGCTGCTGAGGTCGATGTCGGGCTGCTGGATGTCCTTCAGCGGAATGAGCGCCGGCTCGGCCTTGACGCCCGCGGCGATCGGGTACTCCTTGGTCTTGTCGGCGAAGTACTGCTGCGCCTCGCGCGTGAACAGGAACTCGACGAACCGCTTGGCGGCGGCGGAGTGCCCCGTGCTCTTCAGGATCCCGGCGCCAGCGACGTTGACCAGCGAGCCGATGTCGCCGTTGGGCGTCTGGTAGATGCCCACGGGGTAGTCCGTGCCCTCCTTGGCGATCGCCTCGGCCACGTAGTAGTGGTTGATGAAGCCGGTCTCGATCTCGCCGTTGGCGATCGCGTCGCGGATCGCGATGTTGTTCTCGTAGCGCTCGACGTCGTTGGCCTCGATGCCCTCGATCCAGCGGCGGGCGGCGGCCTCGCCGCGGTCGACGCGCAGCGCGGTGATGAAGGCCTGAAACGAGGCGTTGGTCGGCGCCCAGGCGATCTTGCCCTTCCACTTGGAGTCCGTGAAGTCCAGGATCGACTTGGGGAGGTCGGACGGCTCGAGCTTGCGCTTGTCGTAGGCGACGACCCGCGCCCGGGCCGACGCGCCGATCCAGTAGCCCTGGCGCGAGCGGTAGCGCGCGGGCACCTTGCGCAGCAGCGCCGGGTCCAGCGCGGCGAGCAGGTCCTCCTTCTGCAGCGCGCCCAGCGCGCCGGCGTCCTGGCTGAAGAACACGTCGGCCGGGGAGTTGCCCGCCTCCTCCAGCAGCGTGGCGGCCAGCTCGGCGGACTCGCCGTAGCGCACCTCGGTCTTGACGCCGGTCTCGCGCTCGAAGCGCTTGATGAGCTCGCCGACGAGCTGCTCGTTGCGCCCGGAGTAGATGGTGAGGCTGTCGCCGGAGCCGCCTGAGCCGGAGCCGGCGTCGTCCGAGTCCTCGCCGCAGGCGACGAGCAGCAGGGCGAGGGCGGCGAGCGTGAGGGCTAGGATCCGGGACAAGGGCGTTCTCTCCTGGTAGGGCGACGAATTAGGGCTCCCTGCTTAGGGTCGCCTAAAGGATTCCACAATTCCGGCGGCGGGGGTCGGAATATCCTCCCGGGCCGCATGCGCAAGCTCCTCACCCTCCTGCTCGTCGTGCTGGCGACCCTGGCGGGCGGCGCCACCGCGTTGGGCACGTTCGCTCTCGAGCGGCGCCTGAGCGTGGGGACGGTCCGGCTGTCCATCGACGGGGGCCATCCCGGCGCGCTGGACCTCTACGTGCCGCTGCTGGACTGGGGCGTGCGCTTCGCCGCGGTCCGCGCGCCGGCGCAGGTCAACGTCGACGTCCGTGCCATCGACCGCGAGGCGGTGCTGCGCCTGGCCGACGCCGGACGGCTGGACTCCGAGCGCGTGCGGGCGGAGGCCCGCGACGAGCTGGCCTTCTACCTGCGCCTGGCCATCGGGCTCGGCTTCCTCAGCGCGGTCGCGCTGGGCACGCTCGTGGCGCTGGCGGTGCGCAGCGACCGGGGCCCGCCGCTGCGCCTGACGCTCGGCGTGGCGGCCGGCACCGCGGCGATCGCCACGGCCATGGTCGTGATCACGCTGCCGCCGCGCTCCAGCGTCGAGCGCCCCGAGTACTACGCAAACGGGCCGGAGGTACCCGCCGCGCTGCGCGCGCTGGAGGACGTGGGGGCGTCGGCGGGGACGCTGGAGCGCGAGCTCGACGACCAGCTCGTGGGCATCGCCCGCCTCGTCGCGGCGCCCGGCTCGCGCGAGGGCCTGCGCGGCCTGCCCCACCTGACCGTGGCCTCCGACCTGCACAACAACGTGATCGCGCTTCCCGCGCTGGAGCGGGTGGCGCGGGGCCGGCCGCTGCTGTTCACCGGCGACCTGACCGACCGCGGCTCGAGCCTGGAGCGCCGGCTCGTGCGCCGCGTCGTGCGCGCCGGCGAGCCGCTGGTCTTCGTCTCGGGCAACCACGACTCCGACATCCTGCAGCGCCGCCTGGCCGAGGACGGGGCGATCGTGCTCACGCGCAGGGGCCGCCTGCGCGCCGACGGCTCGGCCGGCGGGCGGGTCGTGCGCGTCGGCGGCCTGCGGATCGCGGGCTACGACGATCCCCTCCTGCGCCTTGCGGGGCAGGGCTACCGCGACCGCGGCGCCGAGGCGACGCCCGAGGAGCAGGAGGCGTTCGCGGTCTGGCTCGAGGAGCTGCGCGGGAAGGTCGACGTGGTCATGGTCCACCAGCCCGCCCTGGCCGAGGTCGCGCTCGCGCGCCTGCGCGAGGACCCCCCGCGGACGGCGCTGCTGCTCGTGACCGGGCACACCCACCGCCCGAGCCTCGATCACGACGGCACGCTCACGGTGCTCAACGGCGGCTCGGTGGGCGCGGGCGGGACCGGGAACCTGGCGGAGGGCGCCGGCGAGGTCGGCGTGGCGCTGCTGACCTACCGCGCGCAGCCGCGCTTCGCGCCGCTGGCGGCCGATCTGGTGGAGATCGACCCCGGCAGCGGGTCGGCCCGGGCGCAGCGCTTCCGGCTCGGCGCCGGGGCTCAGACCGGGCCGTAGGGTGCAGGGCGTGAACCTGCCCCGGGTGCCGATCCTCGAGCTCGACGCCGACCTGGCCGCGGCGGTGCACCCCGACCAGCGCGCGCTGGCCACGCGCTATGCGACGGCGCCCTACGAGCAGCTCGAGACCGGGGCGTGGGACCCGCGCTCCGACGGCGCCGGCGCCATCGGCTACCTCGTGCTCGGCGGCCTGCTCATGCGCGAGATCACCTTCGCCGGGCGGACGTCGAGCGAGCTGCTGGGCGAGGGGGACATCCTGCGCCCCTGGGACGAGGACGCCGGCGGGCCGCATCTGCGCCTGGACTCCGCCTTCACCGTGGTCGAGCCCGTGCGCCTCGCCCTCTTGGACCGGCGCTTCGCCGCGGTCGCGGCGCGCTGGCCCGCGCTGGTCGACGCGATCGTCGGCCGCGCGCTGCGCCGGTCGCGCACGCTGGCCTTCCAGCTGAACCTCACGCAGGTCAAGCGGGTCGAGGACCGCGTGGCGCTGCTGCTGTGGGCGCTGGCCGATCGCTGGGGGGCCGACGTGGCCGACGGCGTGCTGGTCCCCGTCGGGCTCACCCACCAGATGCTGGCCACGATGGTCGGTGCGCGCCGGCCCACCGTCACCACGGCACTCGGGCGCCTGGCCCGCGCCGGACGGGTGGAGCGCACCGACCGGGGCTGGCTGCTGCGCGCTGCGGCCGGCGTGGTGTCAGAGGCCTGACGTGAGCACGCATCCTCCATCGCCGGCCCGAGTTGGAGCGGCCATGACCCGCGCCCTCTCCCTGCTCACCCTCGCGGCCGTGGCCGCCACCTCGCTCGTGCTCGCCGCGAGCGCGAGCGCCCAGCGCAGCGGCGTGCGCATCGGCCTCGCCGACCAGAGCCCGGCGATGTTCTCCGACCCCGCCTACCGCGCGCTGAACCTGCGCCTGACGCGCTACTTCGTGGCCTCAGACGTGGCGCGCAACAGCTCGGAGCGCAACCGGGCGTCGGACTTCGTGCGCACCGCCCGCGCGCGGGGCGTCTCGACGCTGGTGCACATCTCGACCACCGACCTGCGCGCGCGGCGCGGGCGGCGCGTCTCGGTGCGCCAGTACCGCCGCGACATCGGCCGGATCGTCGCCTTCTTCCGCCGGCTCGGCGTGCGCGAGTTCGGCGCGTGGAACGAGGTCAACCACAAGACGCAGGAGACGCACAACAGCCCCGGCCACGCGGCGGCCTACTTCAAGGAGATGTACCGCGCGGTCAAGCGCCGCTGCGGGTCGTGCACGGTCGTCGGCCTCGACGTGCTCGACCAGGCCGGCGTGGAACGCTACATCCGCAGCTTCTACGCGCGGCTGAGCTCCCGCTGGCGCCAGCGCCTGCGCATCGTCGGGATCCACAACTACTCCGACGTCAACCGCAGCCGCACGCGGGGCACGCGCTCGATCGTCCGGACCGTGCGCCGCTACAACCGCCGCACGCGGTTCTGGTGGACCGAGACGGGCGCGCTGGCGAGCTTCGGCGGCTCCTTCCCCTACTCGGAGGCCCGCCAGGCCGCGCGGATGCGCAACATGTTCACCTACGCCCGGCGCCTTCGCTCCAGCGGCCTGGACCGCGTCTACTCCTACAACTGGTTCGGCATCGAGGAGGGCGCGGGCTGCGGGCGCAGCTGTCGCTTCGACGCCGGCGTGGTCCGGCCCGACGGCACGCCGCGGCCCGCGTACGAGGTGTTCCGCTCGCGCCTGCGCTCGTTCTCGCGCTGAGGCGCCGGGCTCGCCGTCAGCCCGTCGCCGGCGCGTCGACGAGCGGGAGCACGTCGCCGACGCCGGAGATGGTGAACAGCCGATCGAGCTGGGTGGGGCCGCGGACGATCGACAGGCCGAAGGCGCCCCCGTCGGAGCGGGCGTGGGTCTGGAGGAGGAGGCGCAGGCCGGTGGAGTCCATGAACGTCACGGCGCGCAGGTCGACCACGAGGTCGGTGCCGGGCTCGGCGGTCACGCTCTGGATGGCCTCCTCGAGCGTGGGGACGGTGGCGATGTCGAGCTCTCCGGACACCAGGATGCGCGCCGCCGCACCGCTGCGGATGACTTCGAGATCGAACGACGGTATGGACATGACGACCGTTCCGTGTTTGGCCGGAGCCGGCCCGAGAGGCCGCCCCTCGCAGCCGCGCGATTGTATCCCCCGGAGCCGGCCGGGCCGCTACAGGCCCGGCGGGTGGCGGGTGACGAAGTTGCCCGGGCGGCGGATCGTCTCCTGCCAGCGCGAGCCGCTGACCCGCTGCCCGGAGGTGTCGAAGCGCACGCCGGCGACGACCATGTAGACGTGGCCGGGATTGGTGTGGATCGAGACCCACTTGCCGGGCCCCGGCCGGCCCCAGCGCATCAGGCGGCCAGAGTCCAGCGGCGCGTTGAGCAGCCCCGCGGAGGCCAGCGCGTAGGAGATCGAGCCCGAGCAGTCATAGCCCCGGTCCAGCCACTTGCCGTGGCCGCCGCCCCACTTGTAGGGAGAGCGGGCGATCACGTTGCCGGCGTCGATGATCCGCTGCACCGCCTCGGGCGCCTCCAGCGGCGGCAGCGCGATGCCGTTGGGCAGCACGTTGGCCTTGCTGATCGAGTCGTCGTCGGTGGGCCCGTCGTCGCGCAGCGAATCGGCCTGGACGCGCGACGCCCGGCTGCGCGCCGCGTCGCTGGTGCCGGGGTCGGCCTTCGGCTCGGCGGCGGTCTCGGGCAGCGCCGCGACCTCGGCCGTCTCGCCGGCCACCGGCTCGACGACCTGCGGGCGTCCGCGGCGCAGCGGCGGGTCCTCGCGCGCCTCGCGGGCCGGGGCGCTCGCGGAGGAGCCGTCGGCGCCCTCGCCGCCGGAGGCGAGGGCCACGACGGCGACGACGGCGACGGCCGCGACCACGACGGCCGGGAGCAGTCGGCGGTTCACTCCCGGCAGTATGCCGACAGAAGGCCTGCCAGGGCACCGTTTCGCTGCGGAGCTCACGTTTGCCGAGCCGCGAGCGTCTTGTCGTCATGACCACCACCGATGCACCTCACACGGCGAGCCGCGGGCTCGCGGACCGTGCCACACGCGATGGGCTGCTGGACATCGGCTACGGGTGGGTGGACTCGCCGCTGGGGCCACTCCTCGTCGCCGCCACGCCGGTGGGCGTCGTGCGGATCGGCTTCGCCGGCACCGAGGGCGCCGACCGGGTGCTCGCCGACCTCGCCGCGCGCGTGTCGCCGCGCGTGCTCGCCGCTCCGCGCCGCGTGGACGACGCGCGGCGCCAGCTCGCCGAGTACTTCGACGGGCGCCGGACGCGCTTCTCGCTGGCGCTGGACCCGCGCCTGATCGGCGGCTTTCGCCGCCGGATCCTGGACGTCGCCGCGCGGATCCCCTACGGCGCCACCGCCACGTACACGGAGGTGGCGGCGCGGGCCGGGAGCCCGGGCGCCGTGCGCGCCGCGGGCAGCGCGCTGGCCGGCAACCCGCTCTCGGTGATCGTCCCCTGTCACCGGGTCGTGCGCACCAACGGCGGACTCGGCGGCTACCTGGGCGGCCTGGACGCCAAGCGGCTGCTGCTCGACCACGAGCGCGCGCACGCGGAGGCGGCGGCAGGGTGAGACACGAGCACGCGGCGCGCCTGCGTACGTCGTGGGCGTACGCGGCGCGGGAGCGAAACCTGGATCGATCGAACCTCGCGGCGTCTCGGTGCGGTGAGCCGTCCGAAAGCGGGTCAGAGCGTGTGGCGCGGCCGGTGTTTGGGCCTGGCCGACCGGATATCGCGGCCGGCCACGCCCCGACCGTCCTACCCGCGCGCCTCCGGACCCTTCGTGACCAAGCCTGGATCCTTAGCCTGGGTCCACCGAAGATCGTGGAAGGCTCACGGCGCCGAAACGCTGCGAGGTTCGGTGTATCCAGGCGAAGCCGGGTCGTCGCGCTGCGGGGCGAACGTGCGCAGCCGCAGCGAGTTGCCGACCACGAACAGGCTGGAGAGCGCCATCGTCGCGGCGGCGACCATCGGGTTCAGGTAGCCCGCCGCCGCCAGCGGAAGCGCCGCCACGTTGTAGGCGAAGGCCCAGAACAGGTTGCCCCGGATCGTGGCCAGCGTGCGGCGCGAGAGGCGGATCGCGTCCGCGGCGGCGCGCAGGTCGCCGGAGACCAGCGTGAGGTCGGACGCCTCGATGGCGACGTCGGTGCCCGTGCCGATCGCCAGGCCGAGGTCGGCCCGCGCGAGCGCCGGCGCGTCGTTGACGCCGTCGCCGACCATGGCCACCACGCGCCCGGTGGCCTGCAGCCGGGCGACCTCCTCGGCCTTGCCCTCGGGCAGCACCTCGGCGACGACGTCGTCGATCCCGACCTCGGCCGCGACCGCCTCGGCCGTCGCCCGGTTGTCGCCGCTCAGCAGCACGGTGGCCAGACCCAGCTCGCGCAGGCGCCGCAGCGCCTCCACCGAGCCGGGCTTGACCGCGTCGGCGACGACGAAGATCGCGCGCGCCTCGCCGTCCCAGCCGGCCGCGACCGCCGTGCGGCCGAGGCGCTCGGCCTCGAGCCGGGCGGTCTCCAGCGCGCCGGGCAGGCGCAGCGGGGGCCGCGCGGACTCCAGCAGCGCGGGCCGGCCGGCGACGACGCGGTGCCCGTCCACCGTGCCCATGACCCCGAGCCCCTCGCGGCTGACGAATGCATCCAGGGCCGGGAGGCGGCCGACCTGCTCCCGGGCCGCGCGGGCGATCGCGCGGCCGATGGGGTGCTCGGAGGCGTCCTGCAGCGCCCCGACCAGCCGCAGCGCCTCGTCGCGGTCGGTGCCCTCCGCGACCGCGAGGTCGACCAGGCGCATCTCCCCGGTCGTGACGGTGCCGGTCTTGTCCAGCACGACGGTGTCGATCCGGCGGGTGGACTCCAGCACCTCGGGGCCCTTGATGAGCAGCCCGAGCTGCGCGCCGCGCCCCGTGCCCACCAGCAGCGCGGTCGGCGTGGCCAGGCCCAGCGCGCACGGGCAGGCGACGATGAGCACCGCGACCGCCGCGGTGAAGGCCAGGGCGGTGTCGCCCGCACCGATCCAGAAGCCCAGCGTCGCGACGGCGAGCGCGATGACGACGGGGACGAAGACGCCGCTGACGCGGTCGGCCAGGCGCTGAACGGGGGCCTTGCCCGACTGGGCGGCGGTGACGAGATCGGCGATCCGCGCGACCGCCGTGTCGGCGCCGACCCGGGTGGTCCGCACGACGATCCGGCCGCCGACGTTGATGGTCGCGCCGGTCACGGCATCGCCGGGCGCCACCTCGACCGGGATGCTCTCCCCGGTCAGCAGGGAGCGGTCGATGGCCGACGCGCCCTGGAGCACCTGGCCGTCGGCGGCGACCTTCTCGCCCGGGCGCACGACGAAGCGGTCGCCAACCGCGAGCTGGTCGGCGGCGATGCGCAGCTCGCCGCCGTCGGCCCCGAGCACCGAGACCTCCTTGGCGCCGAGCTCCAGCAGCGCCCGCAGCGCCGCGCCCGCACGGCGCTTGGCGCGGGCCTCGAAGTACCGGCCCGCGAGCAGGAACGTGACGACGACCGCCGCGACCTCGAGGTAGATCTCGCCCACGCCGAGGTCGCGCTCGGGCACGAGGTGGAAGTCCATCTTGATCCCCGGGTCGCCGGCGCCGAGGAAGAACAGCGCGGCGACCGACCAGCCGTAGGCGGCCAGCGTGCCGACGGAGATGAGCGTGTCCATGGTCGCGGCGCCGTGGCGCAGGTTGGTCCAGGCCGCGCGGTGAAACGGCCACGCGGCCCACAGCACCACCGGGGTGGCGAGCTGCAGCGAGAGCCACTGCCAGTGCTCGAACTGCAGCGCGGGGACCATCGTCAGCGCCACGATCGGCACGGCGAGGATCGCCGCGACGACGAGCCGGCGGCGCAGCGCCGCGGTGCCGTCGTCGTCCCCGGGAGGCTCGGCGGCGCCGGGCTCGGGTGCCTCGGGCAGGGAGGCGCGGTAGCCCGCCGCCGCCACGGCGGCGAGGAGCTCCTCGGGGGCCACGGCGCCCTCCTCGAAGGTGACCGTCGCCCGCTCGGTCGCCGCGTTCACGCTCGCGCTGACGCCCTCCAGCGTGTTCAGGCGACGCTCCACGCGCTGGGCGCAGGAGGCGCAGGTCATCCCGGAGATCGGCAGGTCCAGGCGCGTCGTCATCCGGCCACCCGGGTGAAGGCCGCGAGGTGGACGGCGTCCTCGTGGCGGAACTGCAGGAACATCCGGTAGCGCCCCGCGCTGGGGAAGACCACGTCGAAGCGCAGGTCGGTCTCGGACCGCGGGTGCGCGTGCAGGTAGGCCAGGTCGCCTGCGCGCACGACCACCAGGTGGCCCTTGGCGCCGAGGTGCTCCTGCAGGTCGCGCACCTCGGCGCCGTCGCGGCGCACGAAGAACTCCAGCGCGCCGTCGTGGCCGCGCTCCACCGTGACCCGATAGGGCCCGGCGGAGGCCGTGTCGCTCGCGGCGGGCAGCCGGCGCGGCGCAAAGGAGCCGGGGACGACGAGGTCGGCGCCCAGCGTGCGCTGCACGCCCCCGGCCTTGAAGTCGGCGAAGGCGCGATAGGTGCCCGAGCGCGGAAGCGTGACGGTGGCCGACCAGGTCCCGTCGGGCGCGCGGGTGGGGTGCACGTGGCGGTAGTCGCGCAGGTCGCGCCCGACCACGATCAGGTGCAGCTCGCGGTCGTGCACGCGCTCGTAGGCGGTCACCGCCCGCCCGTCGCGGTCGAGGATCCGGAAGCTCACCCGCGCGGGATCGCCGGCGGCCAGGCGCGTGCTGCGCAGCGCGAGGCGGTACTCGCCGTCGGCGATCGCCAGCCCGGCCGGTGGCGCGGCGGCCGCCTCGTCGTGGGCGGCGCCGCCCGCGTGGCCGGCTGGCGCGCCCTCGGCGGTCGTCTCGGCGTGGCCCGCTCCGTCGTGCGCGGGACGCGCGTCCTCGCGCTCGTCGCCTCCCACCACGCCTCCGGCCACGACGGCCAGGGCGAAGACGACGACCAGCGCGCCGGCGAACGCCGCGATGCGACGGGACGAGCTCACCGGACCTAGCGGCTCCGGACCAGGCGGCTGACCGCCCCCATCATCTCGTCGGTCCGCGCGTCGCGATCGGCGGCGGTCGCGCCGACGACGCAGTGGCGTGCGTGGTCGTCCAGCAGCGCCAGCGCGACCCTGTCCAGCGCGGCCTGGATGGCCGAGACCTGGGTGAGGATGTCGATGCAGTAGCGCTCGTCCTCCACCATGCGCGCCACGCCGCCCACCTGGCCGGACACGCGGTTCAAGCGTCGGAGCAGGTCGTCCTTGTTGTCGATGTAGCCCGGTTTGCCGGGTCGTGCGGCCATGCGCCCTCCTGGTCGACGGAGCGCGGCCAGTATATACCCCTGCCAGGTATGGGCAGGACGACTAGGGCGCGGCCCGCTCCACGCGCAGGGCGAGCTCGAGCTCGAAGCGCGCGCCGGGGTCGTCGAGCGCCGCCCCGAAGACCTCGCGCAGCTGGTTGAGGCGGTAGCGCACCGTCTGGGGATGCACCCCGAGCGCGCGCGCGGTCTCGTCGATGCGGCCCTGGCGGTCCAGCCACGCGCGCAGCGTCTCGTGCAGCCGCGCGCGCACCGCTGGGCGCAGCGACTCCAGCGGTGCCAGCCGGGCGGCGACGACCTCGGCGGCCAGCGCCGGATCGGCATGCATCAGGAGCGCGCCGGCGTGGTCCTCGGCCACGACCAGGCCGTCGGCGCCCAGCGCCCCGGCGACCGCCAGCTCCAGGGCGCGCCGTGCGCGATCGGCGCTGCGCCCGGCGTCCGCGAGCGCGACCGCAGGTCCCAGCGCGGCGGGCCGGCTGCCCACGGCGCGCTGCACCTGGGCGCGCAGCCGCGGGAGCGGGGGATCGGGAATGAACGCGAGCACGTCGCGCGGCTCGGAGCCCTCGTCCTCGGCGACCGGCGTCCCGTCGGCGCTGTCCAGCGTGGCGGCCACCGCCGCCGGGCCCAGCCGGGCGATCAGCCGCTCGGGATCGGCGCCCTGGACGGCGAGCGCGGCGATCCGGCCGGGCAGCGGCCAGCCCGCGCGGTCGGCCGCGGCCCGCAGCACCTCCGGCGTGGGCGGCGGGTCGGCGGCCAGCAGCGCGACCAGGCGGACGCGCAGGCGCTGGCGCTGGCCCGCATGGGCGGACTGCTCGGCGGCGTAGCCCTCGATCGACTCTCCCGACAGCGCGTCGATGTAGGCGAAGATGGCCTCGCCCAGGCGGTACAGCGTGTCGGGCTCCAGCCCGCCGCGCACGCCGGCGGCGACGAAATGGCGCCACGCGACCTGGGCGCCGACGCGGTAGGCGGCCAGCAGGGCGTTCAGCGTGCGGCCCTGGCGCATCTCGCCCCGGCCGAGCTCCACGTACAGCCGGCGGTCGCGTTCGTCGATGCCCGCGGGGTGCTCGATCGAGTCCACGAAGCGCCCCAGCGCGCGCTCCACGCCGTCGCGCAGCGTCACGCCGAAGGGCCCCTCCAGCGCGCGGGAGTAATCGGGGACCTCGGCCGAGATCGCTCGCAGGGTCTCCGCGGCCAACTCGGGCAGAACCGGGCGCAGAACCTCCGCGACGCGGGGATCGAAGCGCTCCATTGCGCGAAATCTACAGTTTTTGGCCGTGAATGCCCACAACATCCGACAAGAACGCGTGGCGCTTGGCCCTTAGCCTCAAAGCCATGCCAACAATGACTCGCTACGCCAACCTCGGGGCCGTGGTGCTCCCCTTCATCGCGTTCCTCGTCGCCATCGTGGTGTTCTGGAACAGCGCGGTCGACGCGATCGACCTGGGGATCATGGCCGGGATGTACCTCGTCACGGCCATCTCGATCACCGTCGGCTTTCACCGGCTGCTCACCCATCGCGCCTTCCAGACGTCCAAGCGGGTGGAGCACACGTTCGCGATTCTCGGCTCGATGGCGGTGCAGGGCCCCGTCGTCGCCTGGGTCGCCGACCACCGCAAGCATCACGCCCACACCGACGAGGAGGGCGACCCGCACAGCCCGCACGTCGGCCACGGCTCGGGCCTGAAGGGCCTGTGGCACGCGCACGCCGGCTGGCTGATGCGCACCCAGGGCGACGCCGACTTTCGCAAGTACGCCGCCGACCTCGTCGAGGACCGGCGGATGCGCTGGATCAGCCGCAACTTCCTGGGCTTCGTGGGACTGAGCCTCGCGATCCCGTTCGTGCTCGGCTTCGTCCTGCACGGGTTCTCGCTGATCGGCGCGCTCACCGCGCTGCTATGGGCCGGGTTCGTGCGGATCTTCTTCGTGCACCACATCACGTGGTCGATCAACTCGATCTGCCACTTCTTCGGGCGCCGGCGCTTCGACGTCGACGACAAGTCCACCAACGTGGCGTGGCTCGCGCTGCCGTCGCTGGGCGAGGCGTGGCACCACAACCACCACGCGTTCCCGCGCTCGGCCTCGCACGGCCTGAAGCGCTGGGAGATCGACATCTCCGCCGGCATCATCCGCGTGATGGAGAAGCTCGGGATCGCGACCAACGTCATCCGGATCTCCCCCGAGCGCCAGCAGCAGAAGCTCGCGGGCGCCGTGCGGCCCGCCGCCGAGGAGCCCGAGGCGCGAGCCGCCGCCTAAGCGTTCGCGGGCGTCAGGCGCTGCGGCCGGGGACGGGCTCGTCGGCCGCGAGAGCGCACTGCAGGTGCCACGCGCGGCGGTAAAGCCGCACGTGCTCGTCGCGCAGGTCGACGGGCCGGTGGCAGTGCGCGCACAGCCCTAGGGCGCGTCGCCGCGGGCGGGGAGGGGTGGGGACTCGACCCGGCCCGAAGCGCTGGGCTCCGATGATCTCGTCGAGGGATGGTGAGCCGATCGGCATGGGCGCCTTTCTGGGCGGGCCGCGACCGAGGTCCCTGCCTGCCCTCGGTGCGCTGCCCGTCCGCTCTCCTGGGGTAGCTCGCGCGAATACGCACGAGCCGGGGTGTGGGAACCGTACTACGCCGTTTCTGGCTTGGGAAGCGGTTTTCCGGCTCCAAAACTCCGCACGGAGCGCCCTGGGTCTAATGGTGCGAACGGACTAGGTTGGAGCCGTGGCCGACCCCGCTCCCCCCGACGCGCCCTCCGCCGGGCAGCTCGAGCTGACGCTCGGTCCGCTGTACGTGGTCGTCGTCGAGGACCGCGTGAGCGGTCCGCTCACCGGCCGCCCGGCGCGCAGCTACCGCTCGCCGGCGCAGCCGCTCGTCGAGGCGCGCTGCCTGGCCGCGCTGCTGCTGGACCGCGGCGAGGAGTTCGACGGGGACGGCCCGTGGCGCCGCCCCGTCCCCGGCGGCCAGCGTCACGTGCAGATCCTGCTCGCGCCGCCCGGTCCGATCGCCTGAGCGGCGGCCGACCTCAGATGTGCCGGCAGCGCACCTGGTAGATCGACGTGAAGCCGCTGCGAAAGCCGCTGCGTGCCGCGCGCAGGTACAGGCGCCAGATGCGCACGCGCTCGTCGCCGGCCAGCCGCCGCGCCTCGCCGAGGTTGGAGTCCAGGCGCTCGATCCAGTGCGTCAGCGTGCGCGCGTAGTGGTCGCGGAAGCCCTCGACGTGCTCGGTCTGCAGTCCCGCGCGCTCGAGCGCGAGCTGCACCCGCGAGAGGTGCAGGGGCGCGGCGTCGGGGAAGACGAAGCGCTCGGAGAAGCCGCCCGCCTCGGCGTCGCCCACGCGCAGGCGGGCGATTCCGTGGTTGAGCAGCTGGCCGCCCGGTTCGAGCAGGTCGGCCAGCCGCTGGGCGTAGACGTCGATCTGCGCCGCGCCCACGTGCTCGACCATGCCGATGCTCGCGATCGCGTCGAAGCGCTCGCC
Source organism: uncultured Solirubrobacterales bacterium (assembly GCA_963825515.1). Lineage (GTDB taxonomy): Bacteria > Actinomycetota > Thermoleophilia > Solirubrobacterales > Solirubrobacteraceae > CADCVQ01. The sequence goes on from CAWGTI010000004.1 coordinate 263,130, forward strand.
GGCCAGCTCGCGGTAGTCCATGACGCGGATCTCGACGCGGTCTGCCACCCCGGCCTGCACCGCGCGCTCGCGGGCGCGGACCGCCTGAGGCTCGGACAGGGTGATGCCGACCACGCTGACGCCGTGCCGCGTCGCGGCGTGGACCGGGAAGCTGCCCCAGCCGCAGCCCACGTCCAGCAGGCGCTGCCCCTCCCGGAGGCCCAGCTTGGTGCAGACCAGCTCGAGCTTGCGCTCCTGCGCGGTCTCCAGGGTCTCGTCGGGGTCGCCGGAGAACGTGGCGCAGCTGTAGGTCATCGACGCGTCGAGGAACAGCGCGAAGAACTCGGGGGTGACGTCGTAGTGGTGGCGGACCGCGCGGGCGTCGCGGGCGATGCTGTGCCGGCGCCCGCGGGGGCGCAGCTCGGCGTCCGGCGCCTTCGGCGGGCGCTCCAGGCCGACCGCGCGGATGGCCGCCAGCACCAGGCGGCGCTTGGCCGCGGCGTCGATCGGTGGCGGGCGCCAGTCGTTGAGCAGCCCGAGCAGCGCGTCGAGGTCGTCGAGGTCGAGCTCACCGGAGACGTACGCCCGCCCGAGGCCGACCTGGCCGGGTGCGCTCAGGGCGTGGGCCACCGCGCGCGGGGAGCGCACCGTGAAGACGGGGCGCGTGCCGTTGGGAGCGGTGGCCGGCACCTCGGTCCCGTCCCAGAAGCGCACGGCGAACGGGCGCTCGGGAAGGGCCGCCGTGAGCTCCCGGCGCAGCGGCTCGGTCGTCGCTCCCAGGCCCATGTGCACACGATACGGTTCTGCACCCATGCGGATGCGAGCCGCCGTCCTGGAGGAGTTCGCGCAGCCGCTCGTCGTGCAGGAGCTCGACCTGGCCGAGCCCCGGGCGGGCGAGGTGCTGGTGCGCGTGGAGGCCTGCGGCGTGTGCCACACCGACCTCTACACGGCCTCCGGCGTGGACCCCTCGGGCTACGCCCCGACGGTGCTGGGCCACGAGGGGGCGGGCGTCGTGGAGCGGGTGGGCGAGGGGGTCACGTCGCTGGCCGTCGGCGACCACGTGGTGACGCTGTTCTCACCGCAGTGCCGCGAGTGCGTGCACTGCGTCAGTCCCAAGACGAACATCTGCCTGGCCATCCGCGAGCAGCAGGGCCAGGGGCACCTGCCCGACGGCACGACGCGCCTGTCGCGCGACGGGGAGCCGATCCGCCACTTCATGGGCACGTCGACCTTCGCGGAGTACACGGTCATGCCGGAGATCGCGCTGGCCAAGGTCTCCCCGGAGGCGCCGCTGGACCGCGCCTGCCTGTTCGCCTGCGGCCTGTCCACCGGGCTGGGGGCGGCCATGTACAGCGCCGAGGTCGAGCCTGGCTCGACGTGCGTGGTGTTCGGCGCCGGGATGGTCGGCCTGGGCGCGGTCGCGGGCTGTCGCCTGCAGGGCGCCGAGCGGATCGTGTGCGTGGACCTCAGCGAGGAGCGCCTGGACCTCGCGCGGGGACAGGGCGCCACGGACGTGATGCTCGGCGGACCGGACACGGTCGATCGAATCCTGGACATGACCGGCGGCTTCGGCGCGGACTACACCTTCGAGGCCACCGGCCTGGTCGCGGTCATGCGACAGGCCGTCGAGGCCGCGCGGATGGGGTGGGGGCTGTGCACGATCGCCGGCGTGGCCGGAAAGGGCGAGACGCTGGACATCGTCCCGCGCCTGCTCATCACCGGCCGCCGGGTGCGCGGCTCGTCCTTCGGCGGCGTCAAGGGCCGCGACCAGGTGCCCCTGCTCGTCCAGCGCTACCTCGACGGCGACATCGACGTCGACGCGTTCCTCTCGCACCGCATCACGCTGGACGAGGTCAACCGCGGCTTCGAGCTGATGGAGGCCCAGGACGGCATCCGCAGCGTGATCAGCTTCGGCTGAGGGCCCGGCGAGGAAGGCCGCGGCGGCGGGGTCAGCCGGCCGCGCGGACCTCGATGCGGCCGCCCTGCTCGCGGGCCTCGTAGGCGGGCTGGGGGAAGGTCGACGGGCCGCGCTCCAGCGCGCCGTCGGTCAGGCGGAAGCGCGAGCCGTGGCACGGGCACTCGATGCAGTCGCCCACGACCTCGCCGCCGTGCAGCGAGCAGCCCCGGTGCGCGCAGCGGTCGGCCAGCGCGTGGATCGCGCCGTCGCGGCGCAGGAGGAAGACCTCGACGTCCCCGACGACCGCCTGCGCGGGGCGGCCCTCGACGAGCATGCTGGCGTCCAGAGCGGGCGTCCAGTCCTCCGGGCCCGTGTCGAACGCGGTCTGGTCGACGCCGATGCCGCGCGTGTAGGCCAGGTCTCCGCCCAGCCAGCCGCCGACTCCCAGCGCGCCCGCGCCGGCGAGCCCGAGCACGACGCCGGAGCCGCGCCGGCCGCGCCGGCGCGCCGCCAGGGATGCGACGTAGAGCGTGAGCGCGGTGACGTTCGCGATCCCGTGCGCGATGCCCAGCCGGCGGACCTCGTCGTTGCCGGGCTCGCTGTCGGCCCAGTCCGAGACCCCGGTCAGCGCGGTGGGCCCGTAGGCGACGATGCCGACGCCGATCAGCCGGTCGGCCGCTCCCTCGGCGTCCTCGCCGCCGACCAGATCGAGGATCGTGGCGCTCAGCCACGTGCCGATCGGGATGTCGGTGAGCAGCGGGTGCAGCGCGTGGCCGATCGGCACCCCGCTGATCAGGTCCTTCAGCGCGCCCGGCCCCAGGAGCGAGCGGACCTGCTTGGCCACCGCGCCGGCCGGGCCGTCGATGGCCTCGATGGCGGCGATGCGCTCGCTGAGCCCGTGGGCGACGCGTCCCTTCATCGCTGCCGGTCATGCCCACAGACGGGTGCGGGCCAAACCCCCGGCGCTCGCCCGCGGCCTCACCGCGCCCGCTCAGGCGTCCGGGCCGAGCACGGCGGCGCGAAACGCGTGGCGCTCCTGTGCGAGCAGCCCGCGCCAGGCACCGTCCTGCGCCATCCACGTCTTCGTGGTGGCCAGGCCGCCCGGCGGCAGCGCGGCGATCTGCGCGGCGCGGTCCTGGGCGGCGGCCAGCGCGTCCCAGGTGACCGCGCTGACGATCCCCAGCTCGCGCGCCTCGGCGGCGGCCACCAGGCGGCCGGTCAGGCACAGGTCCGCGGCGACGCCGCGGGGAAGGGCGGCGCGCGCCGCGCCGTAGCTGGCGGGGATCCCCCGCTGCACCTCGGGGAAGCCGAACTGCGCCCGCGGACCCGCGATGCGCACGTCGCACAGCAGCGCGAGCACGAACCCGCCGCCCAGCGCCGGGCCGTTGACGGCGGCCAGCAGCGGCCGGCTGTGCTCCAGCAGCGCGTCGAGCATCGCCTCGGTGCTCTCGACCAGATCCCTGCGGTGCGCCGCGTCCCCGCCGAACTCCGTGACGTCCATGCCCGCACAGAAGGCCGGCCGGGCCCCGGTGAGCACGACGGCGCGGACGTCCTCGTCGGCGGCCGTCGCGCGCAGCGCCGCCGCGAGCTCGCGACGCAGGGCGATGGACAGCGCGTTGCGCTTCTCGGGGCGCTGGAGGGTCAGCGTGGCGACCGCCCCGTCGGTGGTGCGCTCGAGCAGGGTCATCGCTCAGATCGTCCCCGAACGCAGAAGCGGCCCGCTCAGGCGGGCCGCTCCGGGTGCTGCAGGTGTGACGGGGCCTAGATGGCCTGGACGTTGACCGCCTTCGGCCCCTTGTCCCCCGCCTCGCTGTCGAAGCTCACCTTGGCGCCCTCGGCGAGCGAGCGGTACCCCTCGCCGATGATGCCCGTGTGGTGGACGAAGAGGTCCTTGCCCTGGTCGTCGGGCGTGATGAAGCCAAAGCCCTTGTCGTCGCTGAACCACTTGACGGTTCCCGTTGCCATCTGCTCTCCCTGTGTGTCGTGCTGCGAAACGCGGTGGTGCTGGGAGCAACGACGCGGACGCTGGCACTGCTTTCGCCGGACGGATGCCCGGCATGTCAACGCGCAGCGTAGCGGCTGAAGGGGGGAGGCGCAGATCCCGCGCCGATCAGCTCTCGCGATGACGGATGGGCGGCGTGCGCCCGGGCGGCTGCTCGGCCTTGGGGCGCTGCGGCGCGGGCGGCACGCCGCGCGTCTGCGGGGCGCCGGGCGCAAGCGCCACGGGCTCGCCGTGGTGCTCCAGCGCGAGCTCCTCGCCCTCCAGCAGCTCGTAGCGCGCCTCCTGCGGCGTGACCGCCACCTTCAGCCGCCGCCCGCGGTACAGCAGCCGGAACGTCAGCCGGCTCAGCCGCGCCGGCAGGCGCGGCGCGAACGCGAGCGTCTCGTCCTGGTCGCGCAGCCCGCCGAAGCCCGCGACGGCGACCAGCCAGCTGCCGGCCAGCGCCGCGAGGTGCACGCCGTCGCGGGTGTTGAACGCCAGGTCGCGCAGGTCGATGAACGCGGTCTCGCCCAGGTAGTCGTAGGCGAGCTCGACGTGCCCGACCTCGGCGGCGACGATCCCCTGGATGCACGCCGACAGCGACGAGTCGCGCACGGTGATGCGCTCGTAGTACTCGAAGTCGCGCGCCTTCTGCTCGGCGCTGAAGTGCTCGCCGCACGTGTACAGCGCGAAGACGAGGTCGGCCTGCTTGACGACCTGGCTCGAGTAGAGCAGGTAGTAGGGATAGTCGAGCAGCAGCGGGGAGTCGTCGTGCGGCATGCGCTCGAAGTCCCAGTGGCGGTAGCGCGTGAAGCTGTCGGACTGGGGCGTCACGCCGAGCGCCTCGTCGCAGGGGATGACCATCGCGTCGGCCGCGTCGCGCCAGCTCGCGATCTCCTCGTCGTCGATGTGCAGCGTCGCCGCGCGCTGGGGGTGGCGGGCGGCGAGGGCGGCCGCCTCGCGCAGGTTCCGCGCCGCCATGAGGTTCGTGTAGACGTTGTTGTCGGCCAGCGAGCTGTACTCGTCGGGCCCGGTGACGCCGTCGATGCGAAAGCCGCCGCGCAGGTCGTGGTGACCCACCGAGCGCCACAGGCGCGCGGTGGCCACGAGCAGCTCCAGGCCCGGCCCGGCCTCGAACTCGGCGTCGCCGGTGACGGCGAGATAGCGGCGCACCGCCTCGGCGACGTCGGCGTTGATGTGGAAGGCGGCCGTTCCGGCCGGCCAGTAGCCCGAGCACTCGGGGCCGCTGATGGTCCGCCACGGGAACGTCGCTCCGCGCAGGCTCAGCTCGCGCGCCCGCTCCTCGGCCATCGCCAGCGTGCTGTGCCGCCAGCACAGTGCGTCGTGGGCGGCGCTCGGGGCGGTGTAGGTCAGGACCGGCAGCGTGTAGGCCTCCGTATCCCAGAACGTGTGGCCGTCGTAGCCGCGGCCGGTGAGGCCCTTGGCCGGGATCGCGCGCCCCTCGGCGCGCGCGGCCGCCTGTAGGACGTGAAAGAGCGAGAAGCGCACGGCCTGCTGGAGCGCAGGGTCGCCCTCCAGCTCGATGTCGGCGCGGCCCCACACGTCGTCGAGGTAGGCGCGCTGCCCGCGGCGCAGCTCCTTCCAGCCGGTGCGGGCCGCGGCGGCCAGCGCGGCGTCGACCTGCGCACGAAGCGCCGGCAGCGAGCGCCGGCTCGACCACCCGTAGGCCAGGTACTTGACCACCCGCAGCCGCTGCTCGGGCTCGAGCTCGGTGCCGACGGTGATGCGCGCGAGGTCCGGCTCGCTCTCGGACGTGGTGACCGTGCCGTCGGGACCGTCGACGTCGTGGTCCATCCCCGCGGCGACGCGCAGCTCGCTCACGCGCGTGCGGTGCACGAGCCCGGCGCGCAGGCCTTCGTGCGTGTGCGACTCGGAGACCAGCGGGGCCCGCAGCGCCGCCGCGGCCCGGGGGTCGCGGGTCTCCACGGGCATGGTTTCGTTGGCCACGAGCTCGGACTGCACGACGATGCGCGCCGACGCGTCCATGGGCTGGACCTCGTAGAGGATCGCGGCGACCGCGCGCTGGACGAAGGAGACCAGCCGCGTCGTGCGCAGCCGGACGGCCTGGCCCGCGGGGGAGACCCACAGCACGTCACGGCGCAGCACGCCCTCGCGCAGGTCGAGCACCCGCTCGTGCCGGCGGACCTCGCCGTAGCGCAGGTCGAACGGCTCGTCGTCCACGAGCAGGCGGATCACCTTGCCGTCGGGGACGTTGATCAGCGTCTGGCCGGTCTCCGGGTAGCCGTAGCCCGCCTCGGCGTAGGGAAGCGGGCGGTTCTCGTAGAACCCGTTGAGGTAGGAGCCCGGCTCCGCGGAGGGCTCGCCCTCGTCGAGGTTGCCGCGCAGCCCGATGTGGCCGTTGGACAGCGCGAAGATCGACTCGCTCTGGGCGAGCAGCTCGAGGTGCAGCTCGCGCTCGGGGACCGACCAGGGCTCGACGGCGAAGACGTCCTCGTGGATCACGGGCTGGGCTCCTTCTCCAGCAGCTCGGCGAGGTCGTGCACCACGACGTCGGCGCCGCGGCGGCGCAGCTCGTCGGCCTGCCCGGTGCGGTCCACCCCCACCACCCACCCGAAGCGCCCGGCGCGGCCCGCCTCGACGCCGGCCAGCGCGTCCTCGAAGACCGCCGCCTGCGCGGGCTCGGTCTCCAGCTGCCGCGCGGCGAACAGGAACGTGTCGGGCGCGGGCTTGCCCGCGAGGTGCTCGCGCTCGGCGACGATCCCGTCCACGACCGTCTCGAAGAGGTGGTCGATGCCGGCGGCGGCGAGAACGTCGCGGCAGTTGGCGCTGGAGGAGACGACCGCGCGCCGCAGCCCGTGGTCGCGCGCCGCCTCGACGTAGCGCACCGAGCCCTCGTAGGCGCGCACGCCCTCCCGCCGGATCAGCTCGAGCACCAGCTCGTTCTTGCGCCGGCCCAGGCCGTGCACGGTGTCCGCGTCGGGCGGGTCGTCGGGGGAGCCGGGCGGCAGGTCGATCCCGCGGGCGGCCAGGAACGAGCGCACTCCGTCCAGCCGCGGCTTGCCGTCGACGTACTGGTCGTAGTCGTGGGGCAGCGCGAAGGCTGCGAACGGCTCGCCGGTGCGCTGCGCCCACCGGCGCAGGAAGTCGTCGAACATCTGCTTCCAGGCCCGCGCGTGCACCTCGGCCGTCCGGGTCAGCACCCCGTCGAGGTCGAACAGGCAGCCCCGGATGGGGTCGGGGAGACCGAGCATTGGCGTTCAGGCTCCCCCATGTGCGCGTGCGCTGAACGGCCAGTGCGCCGGCGGTCAGCCCGCCGGCGGCGCGGACGACCCGTTGGGCGACACGATCAGGCAGCTGCTCGTTCCGTGCGCGAGCAGCTTGCCGCCCTGCTCGGCGTAGACCCGGCCCTCCGCGATCGCGACGGTCCGCCCGCGGTGCACGACCGTCCCCTCGCACAGCACGCGGCCGGTGTCGCGGGTCATCGGCCGCGCGAAGTTGACCTTGATCTCCAGGGTCGTGTAGCCGACCCCGGCGGGCAGGGTGGTCTGCACCGCGCAGCCCATCGCGGAGTCCAGCATGGTCGCCGCGAGCCCGCCGTGGACGAGCCCGATCGGGTTGTAGTGGTACTCCTCGGGCAGCACGCCGAACACCACGCGACCCTCCGCGACCTCCACCCCGCTCATCCCCATCAGGGCCGCGATCGGCGGTGGCGGCAGCGCGCCGTCGCGGATCGCCTCCAGGTACTGCATGCCCGACATGCCGGTTGCCGCGCCGAAGGTCTCCAGCGGGTCCTCCCACTCGATCGTGCGCGAGCGGGTCACGCCGCCTCCCCGAGGCGGCCGAGCGGGGCGGCCGGGGCGGGCGCGGGCTCCGCGGCGCGCACGCGCCCGAGCGCGAGCGCGATCGCGCCGGTGACCAGGGCGGCGACGGCCATCAGGGTCCACGCGCCGTGGAAGGCGCCGACCGGGTCGGTCGGGGAGCCGGCCTCGAGCAGCGCGACCAGCACGGCGATCCCCAGCACCGCCCCCACCTGGCGCAGGCACGCGAGCACGGCGGTGCCGGTGGCGAAGGCGGCCGCCGGCAGCTCGGCCACGGCCGCGCTGCCCCACGCCGCGAAGCTCAGGCCGACGCCGGTGCCGGTGAGCAGCTGGCCGGGCAGCAGCTCGCTGGCGTAGTTCGGCGTGGCGTCCATCGCCGACGCGAAGTACAGGCAGCCCGCGGCGAACAGCAGCGCGCCGGGGAGCGCGACGACGCGCTGGCCGTAGCGGTCCGACAGCAGCCCGCCGATGGGGGCCGCCAGCGCCGCCATCGCCGGCGCCGGGGTGATGGCGATGCCGGCCTGCAGGATCGACCAGCCCCAGACCTGCGTGGTGAACAGCACGTTCGCGAGCAGCAGGGCGTAGAAGGCCGAGGAGAACGTGAGCATCCCGGCGTTGGCCACCGCGAACGAGCGCCGGCGAAACAGCGACAGCTCGATCACCGGCGCCGGATGGCGCAGCGAGCGCAGGACCACGGCGGGCAGCAGCAGCGCGCCGGCGGCGACGGAGCCCAGGACCCTTGCGCTCTCCCAGCCCCAGTCGTTGCCCTTGACGATGCCCAGCGCGATCAGGCCGACGCTCGCGGCCAGCAGGGCGGAGCCGAGCAGGTCGGGCAGGCGCGTCGCGTGGCGGTCGCGGATCTCGCGCAGCAGCCGCGCGGCGGGCAGCAGCGCGACCAGCCCGATCGGCAGGTTGACGAGGAACGCCCACTGCCAGCCGCCCGCGTCGACGAGCACGCCGCCCAGCGAGGGCCCGGTCGCCGCGGCCACGGCCCCCGTCGCGGTCCAGATCGCGGTGGCGGTCGCGCGCTGGGAGGCGGGGAACTCCGGCAGCAGCAGGCCCAGCGAGGTCGGCACGAGGATCGCGCCGCCGGCCGCCTGCAGCACCCGCGCGGCGACGAGCAGCTCGACCGAGCCCGCCGCGGCGCACAGGACGGAGGCGCCGAGGAAGATCCACACCCCGACGAAGAACATCCGCCGGCGCCCGACGAGATCGGCGATGCGCCCGGCGGGCACGAGCAGGGCGGCGAAGACGATGTTGTAGGCGTTCAGCACCCACGAGAGGTCGGCGCGCGACGCGTTCGGGAAGTCCCGCTCGAGATCCGGGAACGCGACGTTGACGATCGTCACGTCCAGGAAGCCCATGAACACGGCGACCGAGGTGACCGCCAGCACCTTCCACCTGCGTTCCATGCGCAGAGTTGTTTCACACAACGGACTTTGGCCGAAGTGAGTTGCGTCACACAACGACGGACGTACAATGCGCTCGTGCTGCCGCGCACCTACGACAACCAGGTCTGCTCCGTGGCGCGCACGCTCGAGCTCGTCGGCGACCGCTGGACGATGCTCGTCCTGCGCGAGGCGTTCATGGGCACGCGGCGCTTCGACGACTACCAGCGCAACCTCGGGTGCGCGCGCAACGTGCTCACCGACCGGCTCAAGCGCCTCGTCGACGTTGGCATCCTGCGCAAGCGGCCCTACCAGGAGCGCCCCGTGCGCTACGAGTACGCGCTCTCACGCCGCGGCGTCGAGCTGTGGCCCGCGCTGATGAGCCTGAAGGTGTGGGGCGACCGCCACCTGGCGCCGGAGGGGCCGCCGCTGTTGATCCTGCACCGCGACTGCGGCGGCGAGCTCGACGATCGCCTGCACTGCTCGCGCTGCGGTGCCGAGCTGGGACCCACCGACGTGTACATGGAGGCGGGACCGGGGGTGGCGGCATCACCGGCCCTGGCGGGCCGAAGCCTCGGCTGACCGCAGGTAGGATCGGCCTCCGGCTGCCGACTCGAGGGAGAGATGTGATGCCTGACAGCGTGTACCGCGTGACCGAGGTCATCGGGACGAGCACCGAGTCCTGGGAGGCGGCCGCGAGCAACGCGGTGAAGGTCGCCTCCACCACCATCAGGGATCTGCGCGCCGCCGAGGTCCTGCGCCAGGACCTGACCATCGAGGACGGCGGCGTGGCCACCTACCGCATCCGCCTCGGGATCTCGTTCAAGTACGAGGGGGGAACCTAGCCCGGCCCCGCCTACGCGGCGAGCGCGTCGGGCAGGCCGAAGCGCGCGAAGAGCGTGGGCGTGCGGAAGGCGATGACGCCGGCGATCTGCTCCCCGCGCAGCGTGAGCACGTCGAGCGCGATCGGCCGGTAGGCGCCCCCCTGCGGGTCGATCGCGTACGTGCCCAGGGCCGGCTGCCCGTTGGCCCGGGTCCGGACGTAGCGCAGGCGGGGCGGCGGCCCGCCCGGCATGAGCCAGGAGCCGCCCACCGCGTCGCGACCGCGACATGGGGGAGATCGCCGATCGCGTGGCGGAGGCCGCGCGCGCCGCCGGCGACCCGCTGGCCAGCCTGCGGGCGGGCTGCCGGACCTGGCTGGAGATGGCGCTGGACCCCGCGATCCAGCGCATCGTCATCGTCGACCCCCCGGCGGCCGTCGGCTGGGCCCGCGGACGCGAGATCGACGAGCGCCACGTGCTCGGCGGCGTGCGCGCCGCACTGCGCGCCCTGGCCGGCGAGGGCCGCCTCCCCGCCGAGCAGGTCGATGCCCTGGCGCCGATGGTGCTCGCCGCGGTCAACGAGGCCGCGCTGCTGATCGCCGGCGCCGAGGACCCGCGGGCGGCGCTCGCCGCCGGCCGGGCCGCGCTGGACACGCTGCTCGACCGGCTGGCGGGCGACCCCGTCGCGGCGCCGGGGCGCTGATCCCGGCTCCCTACGCGGCGGCGAGCACGCGGCCGTTGCGCGGGCTCGGGGCGGAGAAGAGCTCCTCGAGCACCGGGGCCATCGCCTTCATACGGGTTATGGCTCTGCCCCGCGAGCTCCCGGTGCTGCGCGTCGGGCAGCGCGTCGGCGCGGTGCCGAGGCGATCGAACGTGATGGGGGTTCCGTCCTGCGACCGGACCGTGTGGGTGGTCACCTTGCGTTGCCCATGGCCTGCCTTCCTCTCGTCTCGCGTCTGCCGTGTGCTCACTGAGACGGCGGTCCGCCCGGAAAGGAATCGCCCGGCCGCGGCGATGAGTTTTGTCGGTGCTCGCCCGATCCAGGAGCCGGCTCGGCGCCTCAGGCGCCGTCCAGCGCCAGCTCGACCGCGCGCCTGGCGTGCAGCCGGGTCGTGTCGAAGACCGGGACGGGGGAGTCGGGCGGCCCGACGAGCAGGTCGATCTCCGTGCAGCCCAGCAGCACGCACTCGGCCCCGCGGCCCGCCAGGTCGCGCATGATCCGCCGGTAGGCCTCGCGCGAGCCGGCGTCGACGACGCCCAGGCAGAGCTCCTGGTAGATCACGTCGTGGACGATGCGCCGGTCGTCCGCGCCGGGGACGAGCACCTCCAGGCCGTGGACGTCGCGCAGCCGGCCGACGTAGAAGTCCTGCTCCATCGTGTAGGCGGTGGCGAGCAGGCCCACGGTCGTCATGCCGGCGGCGCGGACGGCGTCGGCGGTCGTGTCGGCGATGTGGACGAAGGGGACGTCGATCGCGGCCGTGATCGCGTCGGCCACCTTGTGCATCGTGTTCGTGCACAGGACGATCAGCTCGGCGCCGGCGCCGACCAGCGCGCGGGCCTCGGCGGCCAGGACGTCGCCCGCCTCGTCCCAGCGCCCGGTGCGCTGCAGCTCCTCGACGCCGGCGAAGTCCACCGAGCGCAGCACGCAATCGGCCGAGTGCAGGCCGCCGAGGCGGTCGCGAACCTCCTCGTTGACGAAGCGGTAGTACTCGCTGGAGGACTCCCAGCTCATGCCGCCGAGCAGGCCGATGCGCTTCATCGGTGCACTCCGGGCCCGGACATGAGGCCCAGCGTGGCAGCTCGGTCGCCTCAGCGCCGGGCGGCCGCCACCTGAGGTCTCAGCCTTCGACGGCGGCGAGCTCGCGCCTGATCTGCTTCGGCGTCGTGGCCGTGCCGCGGACGCCGAGGCCCTGCGCGAAGCGCGCGACGCGCAGCTCCTGCAGCATCCAGTGCACGGCCGGCGCGGCGGCGCGACCGCCGCGGGAACGGTATTCGTCCTCCAGGTCGTGGATGGCGCGCATCCGGTCGCGGTCGGCGGCGACGGCGGCGGGCAGGCGGTCCAGCCGGCGGATCGCGGCGCGCAGGTAGCGCTCGACGTCGGGCAGGCGCGCCGCGCCGGTCGCGGCGACGAAGCCGGGGTGGACGAGGCCGCCGAGCTGCCTGGCGACGTCCAGGCGCGCGGGCTGCAGCGCCGGATCGGCCGGCAGCTCGTCGACGCGCCGGTGCAGTTGCGCCGCGGTGTCGAGCACGGCGACGACGTCGCCGACGATCGCCGCCGTCGTGTGCTCCAGGCGCGCGGCGACGTGCTCGCGCAGCGCGCCGAACCCGGCCTCGTCCCACGCGGGTCCGCCGCCGGAGGCGATCAGCGCGTCGAGCGCCGCGACGTAGGCGTCCTGCAGCACCGCCGCCGCGCCACCGTGCGGTGCGCCCGCGAGCGTCAGCGCGGCCGTGGTCGAGAGCCCACGCTGGACGCAGCGCAGCGGCGACGCGAGCGTCAGGGCCAGCAGGCGCCGTGTCCCCGCGCGCATCGCGACCGCGGCCGCGCCCGGCGTCTCGAAGGCGCGCACGGCGACGCTGTCGCCCTCGTCCGCGAGCGCGAGGTACGCGCGCACCGCGTCTCCCGTTCCCGGCAGCGAGATGCTGCGCGGCAGGTCTCCGATCGTCCAGTCGCCCAGGCCGGCGCGCTCGACCGGCGCGGTCTGCGCGGCGAGCCGCGCGCGCAGCCGCGGGGCGACCGCCTCGCGCAGCGCATCGAGGTCGTCGCCCGCCGCGACGGCGGCGCCGTCCTCGTCGTGGACCGCGAAGCGCGGGCGCAGGTGCGCGGGCAGCCGCGCCAGGTCGAACTGCTCGGGCGCCACGCGCACGCCGTGCAGGCGCTCGAGCTCGCGCGCCACCGCCGCGACGATCGGCTCGCGTCCGGCCTCCAGGGCCGCGACGACCTGGGCCGCCGTCTCGGGAACCGGCACGAGCGGTCGGCGCAGCTGCTTGGGCAGCGAGCGGATGAGCGCGGTCACGAGCTCCTCGCGCAGCCCCGGCACGAGCCAGTCGAAGCCGTCGGAGCGCAGCTGCGGCAGGACGGCGAGCGGGACGTTCACGGTGACGCCGTCGACGTCGGTGCCGGGCTCGAAGCGGTAGGTCAGCGCCAGCGCGATGTCGCCCTGGCGCCACTCGTCGGGCAGCGCGGCAGGGTCGATCCCGGCCTCGCCGGCGAGCAGCTCGCGGGTGAACGTCAGCAGCGCCGGGTCGCGCCTGCGCGCGTCCTTCCACCAGCGGTCGAAGTGCGCGCCGGACACGACCTCCTGCGGGATGCGCGCGTCGTAGAAGGCATGCAGCTGCGCGTCCGTCGCGACGATGTCGCGCCGCCGCGCGCGATGCTCGAGCTCCTCGGCCTCCTCCCGCAGCGTGCGGTTGTCGGCCAGGAAGCGGTGGCGCGCGCTCCAGTCGCCCTCGATCAGCGCGCGCTGGATGAACAGCGAGCGCGACAGCTCCGGGTCGATTGCGCCATAGGGCACGGTGCGACCGGCCACGACCGGCAGGCCGTAGAGCGTCGCGCGCTCGGTCGCCACGACCGACCCGCGCTTGGGATCCCAGCGGGGCTCGGAGTGCGTGCGCTTGATCAGGTGCCCGGCCAGCGGCTCGATCCAGCGCGGCTGGATCTGTGCCGCGGTGTGGCCGAGCAGGCGCGTCGTCTCGACGAGCTCGGCGACCATGACCCACGCCGGCGGCGTGCGCGCGAGCGCCGAGCCGGGCGACAGCGTGAAGCGCGCCCCGCGCGCGCCCGCGTACTCGCGCCGGCCCGCCTCGCGCACCCCCACGTGCGACAGCAGTCCCGCGAGCAGCGCACGGTGGACGTCCGCGGACGCCGCCGGCTGCTGGTTGACGGTCACGCCGACCGAGCGCGCGGCGCGGCGCAGCGAGCCGGCGAGATCCTGCCACTCGCGCACCCGCAGGTAGTGCAGGAACTCGGCGTGACACAGCTTGCGAAAGCCGTTGCGCGAGCGCTCCTGCCGCTGCGCGCGCAGATGGCGCCAGAGGTTCAGGAACGCGAGGAAGTCCGAGCCCTCGTCCTCGAAGCGCGCATGGTGCCGATCGGCCTCGGCGCGCTTGTCGGCGGGCCGCACGCGCGGGTCCTGGATCGACAGCGCGGCCGCGATCACGATCACCTCGTCGGCGCAGCCGAGCCGGTCGGCCTCGAGCACCATCCGCCCCATGCGCGGATCGACGGGGAGCTGCGCGAGGCGGCGGCCCAGCTTCGTCAGCCGCCGCCGCGGATCGTCGGCCTCGAGGTCGAGCGCTCCGAGCTCGTGCAGCAGCAGCTTGCCGTCGTGCACCCGGCCGCGGTCGGGCGCATCGAGGAAGCCGAAGTCCTCGACCTCGCCCAGGCGCAGCGCCTCCATCTGCAGGATCACCGCGGCGAGCGACGTGCGCAGGATCTCGGGATCGGTGAACGCGGGGCGCTGCGCGAAGTCCTCCTCGCCGTACAGCCGGATGCAGATGCCGTTCGACGTGCGCCCGCAGCGGCCCATGCGCTGGTTCGCCGAGGCCTGCGAGATCGGCTCGATCGGCAGGCGCTGCACCTTCAGCCGCGCGCTGTAGCGGCTGATCCGCGCGGTGCCGGGGTCGACGACGGCGCCGATCCCCGGCACGGTCAGCGAGGTCTCCGCGACGTTCGTCGCCAGCACGACGCGGCGCTCGCTGTGCGCCTTGAACACCCGCTGCTGCTCGGCCGGGGACAGGCGCGCGTAGAGCGGGAGGATCCCGACCTCCTTCGGCAGCCGCCCGGCCAGCGCCTCGGCGGTGTCGCGGATCTCGCGCTCGCCGCTGAGGAAGACGAGCACGTCGCCGGGCGCGTCGCGCAGCAGCTGCGCGACGGCGTCGCCGATCGCGTCCACGGGGTCGGTCTCGTCGGCGACCGGCTCGTAGCGGACCTCGACGGGGTAGGTGCGGCCGGAGACCTCGACGATCGGGGCGCCGCCGAAGTGCGCGCTGAAGCGGGCCGGATCGATCGTCGCGCTCGTGATCACCAGCTTCAGCTCCGGGCGCTGGGGCAGCAGCCAGCGCAGGTAGCCGAGCAGGAAGTCGACGTTCAGGCTGCGCTCGTGGGCCTCGTCGACGATGACGGTGTCGTAGCGGCGCAGCAGCCGGTCGTGCTGGATCTCGGCCAGCAGCAGGCCGTCGGTGAGCAGCCGCACGGCCGTGTCGCGATCGGATCTGTCCTCGAAGCGCACCGCGTAGCCGACCGTCGTCCCGAGCTCCACGTCGAGCTCGTCGGCGATCCGCTGGGCGACCGTCCGCGCCGCGATCCGCCGCGGCTGCGTGTGCGCGATCGAGGTGCGCCCGAGCTCGAGGCAGATCTTCGGCAGCTGCGTCGTCTTCCCCGAGCCCGTCTCGCCGGCGACGATGACCACCTGGTTGTCCCGGATCGCCGCCAGCAGGTCGTCGCGGCGCGCGCTGACCGGCAGCTCGGGCGGGTAGCTGATCTGCGGGATCACGGCGGCCATCGCGATGGCCGAGGATAGGGCTGCTATCACAGACCGATGGAGCGCGTGCGGATCGACAAGTGGCTGTGGGCGGCGCGGTTCTTCAAGACCCGCTCGCTCGCCGCGGCCGCCGTCAGCGGGGGCCGCGCGCAGCTCAACGGCGCGAGCGTGAAGCCCAGCAAGGAGATCGCCGCGGGCGACGAGCTCGAGATCACGATCGGCCAGACCCGCCGCGTCGTGGTCGTGCGCGGCCTGAGCGAGCGCCGCGGCCCCGCGAAGGAGGCGGTCGGGCTCTACGAGGAGACGGCCGAGAGCGTCAAGGCGCGCGAGCTGGCGGCGGAGCTGAGGCGGCTGCAGTCCCCGCCGCCGGGCGCCGACCTCGGCATGCGGCCGACCAAGCGCGACCGCCGCCGGCTGGACAGCGCGCGCGGGCGCCGGCGCTGACGAGCATCTGGAGGAAGGGGTTCGAGCATCGGCGCGCGGCCGGCGTCATGTGATGTGAGCGAGGGCGCGACCGTGCCCCTGCTTCAGAGCACAGGCCCACGGCGCCGTGAGGTTACGTTCGGTCCGTGCGGAGACACCACCGGATGGCGATCGTCGTCCTGGCCACGGGGGGAGTGGTTGCCGGGGTCGGCGCCGTATCGGGCGGGCAACGCCCACGGCCGTGACCGCGGCCGTCCCGTCGGTCGGCGGCTGCGGAGTCTTCCCGGCCTCCAACGCCTGGCACAAGCGCATCGACGGGCTCCCCGTCGCGGCGGACTCGGCGCGGATCATCCGCCGCGTCGGCGGCGATCGGCTGCATCCCGACTTCGGCGGTGACGGGGAGTACGGGATTCCGTTCGTCGTCGTCGGGCCCGACCAGCCCACCGTGCCGATCACGTTCACCGCCTACGGCGACGAGAGCGATCCGGGCCCGTACCCGAATCCCGCTGGACGCACCCGTCGAGAGCGGCGGCGTCCGCCACGTGATCGCCCTGCAGGAGGGGCGGCGCAGAACGGCGCGCGCTTCGACCTGCGCTCGACCGGCTGCGCCGCGGGGTGGACGAGCGCCTACGCCGCGGACTGCCGATCCTCCCCGGCCTGGTGCGCTACGACGAGGCGGCCGCGGGCAGCATCTGGCACGCCATCCGTGTCACCTTCGAAAGGACCCGCAGGGGCTACATCAGCCCCGCACGGCACGTCGCCTCCGAGAACACCAGCCGTGCCCTGCCGCCGATGGGAATACGCCTGAGGCTCGAGGCCTCCTGTCCGATCAGCCGCTTCACCGCCACCGCCAGGGCGATCGCGGTCGCGCTCAAGCGCTATGGCCTGATCGTCGCCGACAACGGCTCGAACTGGTAGTTCACCGGGCAGGCGGACCGGCGCTGGGACGACGACCAGCTCGGCCAGCTCAAGACCATTCCGGGCCGGGCGTTCGAGGCCGCGTCCACCGGCCCCGTGCGCCGCTGAGCGATCACTGCGTGAGGCGGTCCAGGAGCGGGACGAGGTTCTCGAGCGCGTCGTTGATGCTGAGCGTCGAGGGGAACGCGATCGAGGTCGCCGGGCCGATGTCGAGCGTCGCGTATGCATCGCGCTCGACCGCCGACAGCCGCTGGAAGATGGGACGGCGCACGAGCGCCTTCAGCGACGAGGCGGAGTCCGAGGAGGTGCCGATGACGACGTCGGCGTCCAGCAGCTCGAGCCGCTCGTCGCTGACGGGCAGCCGGGCCTCTCCGAAGTCGTCGTTCTTGTCAGTGGCCTCGGCGCGCACGATCGCCGGCGGCAGCTCGAAGCCGAGCGTCGTGAGGAAGCGGATCGAGACGTCCTCCGTGCTGCTGATCGCGTAGGCCTGGCCCTCGGCGTAGTTGAACAGCGTCAGCGTCCTTCCCTTGAAGGCGGGGTGATCGGCGGCGGCCTTGGCGACGCGCGCCTCGGTGTCCGCGACGAGCTTGCGGGCCTGGTCCTCGCGGCCGAGCGCGCGGCCGACGAGCACGGTGCTCACCTGCCAGCTGTCGACCCCTGGTCCCTTGCGGTAGCTGACGACGGGCGCGATCTTGCTCAGCTTGCTGTGGACGGGGTCGAGGTTGTAGGCGTTGGTGCCGACGATGAGGTCCGGGCGCAGCGCGGCGATCTTCTCGAGCGGGATGTCGGTGTCGGCGGCGAACATCTCCGGCGTCGCGCCGCCGAGCGCGCTCTTGGTCCAGGTCTGGATGCCGCCGGGGACGTAACTCACCTTGGCCATAGCGACCGGCTTGTGGCCGAGCGCCAGGACGGCGTCGGTGCTGGGGAAGTCGAGGGTGACGATGCGCTTGGGCTCCGCCGAGATCCGCACGGAGCCGTGCTTGCTGTTCAGGGCGACGGGGAAGGCGTCGGATGAGGCCGCGGACTCGGGCGCGTCGTCGGCGGCTTCGTCATCGGATCCGCACGCGCTGAGCGCGAGCGCCGTCAGAAGCGCGGCGACGCACAGCGCGAGTTGTGCAGCGCGAACCACTGTCACGATCACCGTCCTCCCCTCGGGTTCACGGAGTTAGGGGACCCTAACCGATTTGGGCCGGAGTTGTTAGGTTGCCCTAATGGCGGCGAGCATCGGCGGCTCCCGGACCGCGACCCTGGGCGGCGACGAGGCGGCCCGGTCCGCTCGCGCGGGGGCGCGTCCGGCGGTCGGGCTGGTGGTGGCGCTCGCGGCGCTCGCGCTGGCGTTGGTCCTCAGCGTCAGTGTCGGGTCCCAGACGATCGCGCTGGACCGGGTGTGGAGCCTGGTCTGGCACCCCGACGGGTCCCAGGAGGCGATCATCGTCCACGACCTGCGGATCCCCCGCACCCTGCTCGGGCTACTCGTCGGTGCCGCGCTCGGTGTCGGAGGAGGGCTGATCCAGGCGCTCACGCGCAACCCGCTCGCCGATCCCGGGCTGTTGGGCATCAACGCGGGCGCCGCGGCGGCGATCGTGACCGCGGCGGCCCTGCTGGGTTCCGTGGATCCGCTCGTCTACATCTGGTTCGCGTTCGCCGGCGCGGCGGTCGCCTGGGTCGTGGTCTACGCGATCGGCGCGACCGGGAGCAGCGGCGCGACACCCGTGCGCCTGGCGCTGGCGGGCATCGCGGTGACCTTCGCCCTGACCGCCTACGTGCAGGCGCTCGTCCTCGTCGACCGCGCCGCGTTCGAGGAGTACCGCTTCTGGCAGGTCGGGGTGCTGTCCGGGCATCCGCCGTCGCTGACGTGGCAGATCGCGCCGTTCGTCGTCGCCGGCGTGCTGCTGGCGTTCGCGCTGTGCCGGTCGCTGAACGCGATCGCGCTCGGCGACGACGCCGGGCGCGCGCTGGGCGTCAGCCTCGCGCGCACGCGGGCGCTCGGCGCGGTCGGCATCACCCTGCTGTGCGGCGCCGCGACCGCGGCGGCCGGGCCGATCGTCTTCGTCGGTCTCGCCGTCCCTCACGTCGCGCGCGCCATCGTCGGACCCGACCAGCGCTGGGTCCTGCCCTACTGCGCCGTCCTGGCCGCGGTGATGCTGCTCGTCGCCGACGTCGTGGGGCGCGTCGTCGCGCGCCCGGGCGAGATCGAGGTCGGGATCGTGTGCGCGCTGCTCGGCGCCCCGGTGTTCATCGCGATCGTGCGGCGGAGGCGGATCGCCCAGCTGTGAGCGACGGCGCCCGGGACATCGCCGGTGTGGGGCGGGTCGTCCGGCTCGGGCGGCCGGACGCCTCGCTGCGGTTCTGGCCGCGCAGCGTCGCGGTCGGCTGGGCGCTCACGGCGGCGCTCGTCGCGCTGCTGATCCTCGCGCTGGGAACGGGGGACTACCCGATCGCGCCCGGCGAGGTCGTGTCCACGCTGCTGGGTGGCGGCGACGCCGGCACCCAGTTCGTCGTAGAGACGCTGCGCCTGCCGCGCGGGCTCACCGGCGCGCTGGTCGGCGCGGCGCTGGGCGCGAGCGGCGCGATCTTCCAGAGCATCACGCGCAACCCGCTCGGCTCGCCGGACATCCTCGGCTTCGTGCAGGGCGCGGCGGTGGGCGCGCTGCTGGAGATCCTCGTATTTCGCGGCGGCACGTTCGCCGTCGCCGCCGGGGCGTTCGGCGGCGCGATGGCCACCGCGGTCGTCGTCTACGGGCTGGCCTATAGGCGCGGCGTGCAGGGATACCGCCTCGTGCTCGTCGGGATCGCGATCAGCTTCATGCTGATCGCGATCGTCAACTATCTGTTGTCGCGCGCCACCTTCGAGACGGCGCTGACGGCGCAGGTCTGGCTGACCGGAACCCTCAACGGCCGCGGCTGGGAGCACGTCGTTCCCGTCGCCGGCGCGCTGCTCGTGCTGTTGCCGCTGACCGTGCTGCTGGCGCACTCGCTGCGGATGCTCGAGCTCGGCGACGAGACGGCGGGCGCGCTCGGAGTCGGGATAGAGCGCTCGCGGATGGCGCTGATCTTCATCGCGGTCGCCCTGACCGCGGTGGCCGTGGCGTCCGCGGGCCCGGTCACGTTCGTCGCGCTCTCGGCGCCGCAGATCGCCCGCCGGCTCACACGCGCGACCGGTCCCGGCATCGGCTGCGCGGCGCTGACCGGCGCGGTCCTGCTCGTGGGCGCCGACTACGCCGCCCAGCGGGTGTTCGGCGCCACGCAGCTGCCGGTCGGCGTGCTGACCGGGCTGCTGGGAGCCGTGTACCTCATCTGGCTGCTGACACGCGAATGGCAAAAGGGGGCCGCATGACCGGCGACAACGGTGCGCAGCAGTCGCGGCTGCACGGGCGCGGGCTGACGCTCGCCTATGACGAGCGCGTCGTCTGCGAGCAGCTCGACGTGGAGATCGTCGACGGGTCGTTGACAGTGATCGTAGGTCCCAACGCGTGCGGCAAGTCGACGCTGCTGCGCGCGCTGGCCCGGATGCTCAGGCCGCGGGCGGGAACGGTGATCCTCGACGGCCAGGCGATCGGATCGATCGGGTCCAAGGAGGTGGCGCGGCGCCTCGGCCTCCTGCCGCAGAGCCCGATCGCGCCGGACGCGATCACGGTTGCCGACCTCGTGTCGCGCGGTCGCTATCCGCATCAGCGGCTGCTGCGCCAGTGGTCGCGCGACGACGAGCATGCCGTCCTCGAGGCGCTTCGGCGCTGCGCGGTGGAGGACCTCGCGGCGCGGGCCGTCGACGAGCTCTCCGGCGGCCAGCGCCAGCGCGTGTGGCTTGCGATGGTGCTCGCCCAGCACACGCCGCTACTGCTGCTCGACGAGCCCACGACGTTCCTGGACATCGCGCACCAGATCGAGGTCTTGGACCTGTGCGCGGACCTCCACGAGCACCACGGGCACACGATCGTGGCCGTCCTGCACGACCTCAACCACGCCTGCCGGTACGCGAGCCACCTGATCGTCATGTCCGAGGGCCGGATCGTCGCCACCGGCGATCCGGCGCAGATCGTCGATGGCGAACTGATCGAGCGGGTGTTCGGGCTGCGCTGCCGCGTCATCGACGACCCCGAGACCAGCGCGCCGCTGATCGTCCCGGCCAACCGCGCGACGCGCTCGGCGAGCGTCGCGGGCGCCGAGCCGGCCCAAGCCCGATGAGCCGCGCCGCCCGGTGGCGGACCGGGTTCGCCACCGTCGCCGCGATCGGCTCGCCGACCCCGCGGAGGCGCTGCCTCACGCTGCACGCGCCAGCGTTCGCGGACGCCGGGGGCGAGCGCTCCGGCGAGATCCTCACGCTGGGCTGGGCGCCGGACGGCGAGGAGCTCGCGCTGCCCGACGAGCGCCGGCGCTTTCCGGCCGGGCGCCGCGAGCAGCACCTGC
>CAWGTI010000005.1:0-73063 GCA_963825515.1 uncultured Solirubrobacterales bacterium
GTCCCGGGTGTCGTAGATCGTGCTGCCGATCAGTCGGACCCAGTGCCCGTTGGGTGACGAGACCATCAGGGGTGTAGGTGGTGCCGGCAACCAGCGCCCCGGCACCTGTGAATGTCTTGACGTTTCCCAGCGTGTCGTACGTGTAGTGCAGGGCTTCATACGTCACCCCGGTGCCTTCTGTGGAAGGTTGCAGCACTTGCTTGGGGAGGCCGTTGGGGTAGTACGACGTGGACGTGACGTAGCCAGCGTCACCCCTTTGGAGCACGTCCGCAGATTCCGGGAGCGTCAACTTCGAGCTGGTGGGCCTGCCTGCCCCGTCGTAGGTGTAGGACGTCGTGTAGTCCTCGCCGTTGAGGTGTCGCGTCGAGGATATCAGGGAGCCGACCCGCTGTGTGTCGTATGTCCACTTGACGCGGAGTTCTCCGGATGACGAATCGTCGTGAAGTTCGATCTTGCGGTCAAGTTTGTCGTACTTTGTCCAGAGCTTGCGCCCTTCGGCATCGGTAGTCGTGACAGGGCGATCCAACTCGTCGTCGTACTCGGTGGCGGAGTGGCCCTTATCCGGGTCATAAGCGTCGGTTTGGCGGCCGCGGATGTCGTACTGGTAGGACCAGGTCGGTCTCTCTTGGCCCGGTTCATTCTGCGTCTTGACAGTCTCGAGCTTGCCCGAGGGCGTGTAGGTGTAGTTCGTGGTGTCGGGGTTCGACGTGGCCGGCGCGTCCGGGTTGTACTGCAGGAAGCTGGTGGTCTGGCCGCGGGCGTCAACGACTGTAGTGGACTTGGTGCCGCCGGGTGGCGGTGTGACCGTCGTTCGGTCGCCGCCGTATCGGTCGAGGTGTGCCAGTTTTCGCTGCCGTGGGACATGAGCGTGGTCTTGGTGGTTCTGCCGGCGCGGTCGTATTCGTAGTCTGTGTACGCCGGGAGCGAGCTCGGGGACGCCTGGACTAGTGCGTCGTCGACCTTGGCCTCGTTGTAGTACGGCCCCCGCTCTGATTCGAGCCAACCGTGGGAGTCGTATCGCTTTTCGGTGATCATCCGACCGCCGTCAGGGTTCGCAGCGAGCGACTGCGTTTCCCGGGGTCGCATTTGCCCGTCGAACATCGCCTTGCTGGTGGTGTAGTCACCGAACACGTTCAGGGTCTGAGTGGTGACCACGTTGGGGTTGGCGTTTGTCAGCCGGTAGTCGTATTTGTAGGTGGGTGAGACACCGGCAGCCTTTTCCGACCCTGGTACCCAAATCTGGGTGACTCGTCCGAGGCTGTCGTACTCGTAGTCGGTCTTAGCCCCGGCCGCGTCTGTTTTTTCAACGACGCTGCCCCACTCCTTGTTCAAGACCTGAGTGCTCACCTGGCCTTCTGCGTTGGTGACCCGAATCCGGTCCGGGACGCCCTTTGTTGGTTCCCAGGTCCCCGGCGTTGCCCCGGGGACGAGGTACTCGGTCTTCGTTTCTGCACGCTTGTCGTCGTCCGTTGACCCATTCTTGGTGGAGACCAGCCGTCCGTTGTCGTCATATGCATTGATCGCATCGACGTGCGTGATCGTCGGAGCTCCCGCGTCGAAACCTGAGACCGACGTGGTCTTCGTCACCAGTCCGCGTGTTGGGGCTGCGGTGGCCGAGGCGGCATTGTCGTGGTAGTTCTCTGTCGCGCTGATGACTTGAGACTGCGTTTTCAGGGCTGCAATCCCCGGCAGCGACGATTTGTCGAGCGATATTGTCTCGGATCCACGCGGCCGAATCGTTGGGGTAGGTGGTGGTGGTGCAGCAGGTCGTCGGTGGCGAGGCTCGTGTCGCCTTCGTCAATCTCAGTAGTCACCCGACCGGTGTCGTCGAACGTTCTGGACGTCTTGGTGGTTCGGTCGGCGCCGGTGCGAGTCGGTTTTGGTTACGGTTGCCTTGGTTTGGACGATGCGTGCGCTCTCGCCAATGAGTGCGGAGTTCGATGTCATGACCGACCACGGGTCGTTGACTACGGTCTCGATGACTGGTCCGTCGGAGCCGGCTTTCGTCAGGGTGCGGCGCACGAACCCGGAGAATTGGTTGGAATCGCGAATTGATGCGCTGAACCCAGGGTCGTTGGTGTTGACCGTTGAGTAGCTGCCGTTGAGCATCTTGCCGTGATCCATGCCCTGCATGTAGTAGGTCTCGTTCCAGGTCGCACTGGAGCCGGTGCCGACTTTGGTGATGACTTTGGGATATCCGCGCCAGTCTGACCATGTGCGGTACTTCTGGCGTTCGAGGTTCGACGTGTCGAACCGCCAGCCGGGGTTTCCGACGTACTCGTACCTGGTCACGACGTTGGGTGACCCACCAGTGAGGTCGGACTCGACGACGCTGTCAACCAGGTACTTGTGGAAGAACTCGATCTGCCTTCCTTTGGCGAATTCACGACTGACGAAGTTGGGGAAGCATCGGCGGGTGTTCTGGTCGACTGCGTTGTTGTTCGGTTGGCTGTCGTCGGTGCAGTCTCTACTGCTGTAGTTGATTGCGGTGACGCCGCCGACGCCGTTGCGGATGGCGTTGACTCGGTACTTGGGGAACGGCTCCATGGCGTCGCCTCGGCCATCGACCCGGTTCTCGCGCTGCTCGCCGCCAAACGTGACTTTCGGCAAAGTGATTACGCTGGTTGATCCGGCCGTCTGTTGGATGGACTTCAGCCACAGCGCTCGGTCCGTGCTGTCCCCGGTGCGTGGGAACGACTGGTCCAGGGTCCAGGCGTTGACCGCGCTGTAGCTGCTAGCGCCGCTCTTTATGGATGTGGTGATCTTGCTCAGTCGGTACTTGGAGAAGAACGTCGGCGAGGTCCGCCCTGCGCACTTTTCGGAACTGAGGTTGCACACGCGGTCAAACGGAACATCGGGGAAGGCGTACGCGGTGTCCTCGTTGAGCTCACCGCAGTCGAAGTCCGTTCCCGGGTCGGCCGCCGTGTTCGGAATGCATCGCGGCAGGTACGAGAAGGAGACTTTGGCTGGCGCGGTGGCGGATGGGTTGTCCGACCGGGTGCCGTACTCGATTCCTGTCATCCGCGCCGCGCGGTCATAGGTGAGCCGCATGGTGGCGTTCTCGCCGCCGTACAGGTTCTGGTCCTGCTGGTAGAAGATCGACATGGTGTTGCCGTTGGGGTCCACCACATAGTCCAAACCCCATCGCCAAGCTTGCAGACACCTCGAATCAGAGAAGGCCGGATGATGGCATTGATCGCCTTCCTTGCTGCCATAAACCGGAACAACCGAGACCGAGTCGGTCGTCCTTGAGTCGCTGGAGAATCGCTTGTTCAGGCCGAAGTAGTACTTGGTTCCGTCGGTTGTGGTGGCAATCCAATACTCGCCGTTGTCGTCGGCGTTGTTGCCGTCCGCTTTTCTTTCAATCCTCGTGCCGTCGTCCGTGAGCATGCGCCACTTCGTCGGCTCGGGCGGCGTCGGGTCGTCGTCGGTCACCGGAGCTGTGTCCTGGATGACCTTCGAAGATTGCCGCCAAGCGAGATGGTCAGGTTGTCGTTGCGATAGCACAAGTCTTCGAGCTTTTCGTCAACATCTGTGACAGGAACGTTGCTCTCGTCCGGGTCCTCGTCGCTGCACGGGCTGTAGCTGCGCTCGACGAATCCCATGTCGAGATTGAACCCCTCACCGATGACCGACGTCTGGTTGTTCGTGGACGAGGTGCGCCCGTCCACGGAGCCCGACGAGTAGTTGATCGACAAGTCTGGAGATGGGCCGTTCGCAGCCGGCGGGACGGCTAGCGGATAGGACCAGAGAAGTCACCGGAGTTGCCGCCAGAAGTCCAATCGGAGTTCTTAGCCAACGGCGACGCCGCATAGTCGCCCTTGTCGCTTGCAGGTTCGGCGGTCAGCGCCATCGTGGTCGCGCCGGCAGAGTACGTGTCAGCGGGCATTATCGCCGTGACTGTGTGCGACTCAGTGTCGTTTCGAGACTCCAATGGCGCGGTCTTCTGGCATGAAAGTTCCCCCGCAACAGTGGTGCAGTCACTGAGGAGGACTGCTTTCAGACGACTCCCCCAGTTACCGCCGTACGCCCCGGCGAAGTCTTCGTAGCCAATCTGCACCTCGATCGGTGCGGTGTAAGCCTCTGCTGGGGCTTCTGAGTTCTCCGGGTCCTCATCCTCGGCCGGCTCGTCAGGCGCTGGCGTGAGGGTCGTCTCCCGGGGCCGGGGTCTTGAGAGGGTTGGAACGGTAGAGCACTCCCGCCGCGGCGGCCGGAGGTGGCGTGGTCTGCGTTGGTTCGGGTGTGGGGGGAGCGGGGTCAGTAGGTTCAGGTGTCCCGGGCCCTTGCGGCGTTTCCAACTCGGGTGAGGCAGGCTCGATGGTGTAGGCGACGCCGGGACCAAACTTGTTGCCGTCAGGCAGTTTGCCGAGGGACTCCACATCCACCGACTCCGGTGCCTTCTCTGGGTCTTCGGACCGAACGCTCACATCGGCAGAGGCGGCGGGGAACTCTTCGTCGACTTCCACCTCGGTGGTCTTGCCCTCCCTGGGCCAGGTTGGCTCAGGCAACGGAACAGTCTTGTCCTCTGCTTCCGGCGCGGCTTTGGCTGCCGTTGGAACGTTTGTGACGGGGACCGAGGTCGTGTCCTCGGGGGAAGGGGTAGCACCATCGGCCGCCTGGGCGACCGGGGTGAAGACAAGCAAGCCGGCTGTCAGCACAGGCGCGGTTGCCAAGGCGATCGTTCGCACCCGCATTTGAGCGATCCGTGTTGGCGTCAGTTTGCGCATGGTGTGATCCCCGTGGTGTCGTATCGGGCTGAGTAGCAGCGGCCGCCGTCTGTGGCATCGAGTTGGACCAACGCGGCGTCGTCGAGGAGTCCTTGCATCACCATGACGTTGTCGATGTAGCCGACCCACTGCTTGGCGAAGGCGCCTGAGGTCTTCGTGCCGCCGACGACGAGCTGTCCAGTGGCGCTGGTGGAGGTCGGTGGGCTCCGGTCCGGATCGTTGGTGTTGGATTGAATCTGCCCGTCGACGATGACGCGGATTCGAATCTTGCCGGTCTTGGAGATGTCACCGACGACGTGGACCAAGCCCTCGAGAGCGTCGCCAACGGCGCCGCGCGTCGATTCGACGTACTTCATAGTTGAGCCGTTCCACACGCCGAACCGGTAGCAGGCATAGGTCGGCGCCGCCCCGCACGATGGCGCCACCCCGAGGGTGAAGTAGTTGACGGCGCCAGAACTCTGGCTGACGGCAATTCGCTCGGCCGTCAGATCAGCGGTGTCCACCCATACCGAGACAGTGAAGCTGGTGTTCGTCGCGACGACAGGCGCGGTGGTCTGTGGCGGCGTCGAGGCCGCGGTCAACTGAAGGAGGTTGTCCTGCAGCTCCGTGGTGGCCCCGGAGTCGCGATATTTTCCGCGGATACCCCACAGCCCGGTCATCCCGGTCAGGTCGAGGGTCCCGGCCTTGTCGTCTGATGTTGCGCCGGTGCCTTCGTCGAAGAGGTACTGGGCAGCGAACACGGACGACGATCCGTTGGTGTCGAACGTGTACACGTACGGCACGCTTCGACTGTCAGCGGAGTTGTAGGCCCACACGCGTAGGACATTCACGCCCGCCTTGTCCGTCGAGACACTGATCGGGACTTGTTTGCTGGTTCCGGTGGCCAGCACGTTCCCGCTGGTTGGCGAGTCCGAGTTCAACGACCACCGGTAGTAGGCGGTGCCCGCCGGTACCGTCCCACCAGATGCAGTCGGCAGGAGGGTAAGCGTCACAGGATTGGCGTCGATGCTCCATGTTGTTCCGCCAGGCACGCTGAGACCAGGTTGCTGCACCAATGAGTTGTCGACCGTGAATGTGCACGGGTCCGACCAGTCGCCTGCTTGACCTAGGGCGGCCTCCTCCCTGGCGCGCACCCGCCATACATATGGGCCGGGAGGCAGCGCGCCAGCCGAGTTCTGAATTCGTGTCGCCGATGTGAAGTAGGTGTCTGAAGCGCTCCCGGGCTCCGCAGTCTCGGACCAGATCTTGTTGGCCGCCACGATGGTCGACCCGGAGTAGGCCTCGAACTCCGCCTTGACGTTGTCATTGTCGTCGTCGAGCAACTGTGTGCGGACACGAGGCTTGACTCCGCCGATCACGCTCCCGCACTGGACAGCAGGATCGGCAAAAGTCGTGAGGGTCGGCTTGTCAGGCGGGAAGGAGTACAGAACGCTGAACGAGACGTCGTGGGGAAATTGCTTCCAACTCTGATCGTCGGTTTCGGTGACTGCCTTGAGGCCGAGCGTGACGACAGTGTGAAGTCCTGTGGCTGACCAGTTGGCAGCCTCGATGGCGTTGAACTCCACCGTCCGGCCATACGGGTCACAGCTCTCATGCCCCGCTGAAGCGCTGAGAGTGTTCTGTCGCTCACCCCAGGCGGGCAGGTTGTTCCAAGAAGTGCTTGAACTGATGTTGGCGGTTCGCCACAGCTCCACCCCTCGCTCTTGGCATGACGGCGTCCACATCAATTCCGCGGAGAAGGTTGCCCTCTGGACCGTCGCACGCTTGAAATCGGCTGTGTCGAACTCCCAGCACAAGCGCTGCAGGTAGGCGCCGTCATAGCCTGCACCCTGCCCGATGGACGTCGTCCATTTGTAGTAGGAGCTCGACGGCGACTGCTTGCGAACCATCGCCCACTCAGTCGTCAACGGTGCCGTCATCGGATCATGTAGACCGGATACTTCACGTTCTTGGCTCGCAGAATTCGGAGGTCCGGCCGAAGGACTACTTCGTCGTTCGACATTTTGGTTCGCACAGTCGCCGAGGCATCGCCCGCGGCGGCACCCTGCGAACGACGAGCGATCACTTCCTGCGCGTCACGTACAACTTTCTGACCCTCATCGCGCACGACCCCCCGCGAATCCCACATGGTCGGCTGCGAAGCCGAGCCACCTCCCGGCCGTGGGTGTCAACCACTGACAGGCCGCCAGTCGCGGAGGCTTGAACTGCGCCATTCTTAGCGGTCGTTTTCAAACGGAGTTCGCCGAGGTCATGGTTCTCTGCAGCGGCTCGGTTCTTGACAATCAAAACTTGTGTGGTGCCAGCGTCCGTGACCGTCATGCGCAAGTCGACACCAGGGAGTACCTCGGCGTACGTCGCGGCTGGACCCTCAATTGAAGGCCTAGGAAGCTTCGTGGGCCAGCGCGTCGAGACTCGCACACCATCAAACGTCAACGCCAGCAGCGGCTCAGTGCCCCCACCAGAGAGCACCTCACGATTTGGCGAAGCCTTCGGCCCAATGGAGCCGTCCGAGTGACGCTCGAGGGTCAAGTCAAATCGTTTCCACTTCTTGCCGACCTTCGCACGGATCGCAACCGAGGACATGTCCTTCCGAAACGTGCCGTCCGGGTTTGCCCACGTGGTGCTCGTTGTCGTGCGGTTGCCCTTGATCTCGACAGGTTCGCCTGTGCGCTTGGCCTCCTGCTGCTCAGGAAGACCATCAAGTGCCAACCCGGAAGGCGCGAAAATCACCAACGCGACAGCCGCCAGTGTGCAAAGCGCGAGGGCGGCAAGACCCCACCGCAGTCCTGTACGACGTGTCTTCACCGCACGTGAACCTGCCACGACCATGCCCCTTGAGTCCCCGGCCGGCCGAAGCGGTATCGCCACTCATCGCTGGGCCGAAATCGGAAAAAACAAGTCGCACTCACCGTTTCGGCTCGCTGAGGCAGCCATATCCTCGCACGGGGTAAGACACGCTGTCCCCGAAAACTGAGAAAAGACTTAACACCCTTGTGTGACGCTGCCCACGATCCGCGGTTTACGAGCCGCGACGAATTTGCTGCCATCGCAGCGTGTCGATTCTCATCACGAATAGCGGTGCCGCCAAGGTTGTCGCGTGCTCAGGTTTGGATCGCCGGGATTCAGCCGCGGGGCGGCAGCGGGAAGAAGCCCGAGGTGCGTTGCATGTACGCCCGATAGCCGGGGCGTTCGGCCATGTGCCGCTCGAGCACGCGCTTGCCCGAGCCGAAGGCCAGGAGATAGACCATCAGCGCCGTCGAGACGATCGTCAGGACACCGGGCCAGTGCTCGGCCGCGATGAGGAAGATGCCAACCCAGACGCAGGCGTCGCCGAAGTAGTTGGGGTGCCGCGTGTAGCGCCACAACCCCGTGTCCATCACGGGCCCGCGATCGGGATCGGCCTTGTACGCGGCGAGCTGACGGTCGCCGATCGACTCGAAGGCGATGCCGACGAGCCAACGAGGAGGCCGACGTACGCCAGCACGCCCATCG
Organism: uncultured Solirubrobacterales bacterium; assembly: GCA_963825515.1. Lineage (GTDB taxonomy): Bacteria > Actinomycetota > Thermoleophilia > Solirubrobacterales > Solirubrobacteraceae > CADCVQ01. The sequence goes on from CAWGTI010000005.1 coordinate 8,220, forward strand.
GCGCGTCGATCAGCGATCCGACGACGACCGGCATCGCGACGATGAAGGCGATGACGCCCTGCAGTCCGTAGACCATCAGGACGGTCGCCGCCTCGCCGCGACCCTCGAGCATCTTGGCGTAGCGCGGGTCCTCGCCCTTGCCCCGGCTGCGCACCGCCATGTGCAGCGCCAGCCGCAGGCCCCAGACGAGCGTGATGACGAGCAGCACCCAGCGGCGCCGGTCGTCCCCGTGTCCGGCCGAGCCGATGAAGCTGGCCACCGCGACGCAGCAGAACAGCAGAGCCCCAGGTCACGTCGATGACGTTGTGGCGGTGCACCAGCTTGGCGACGACGTACGTGATGACCAGCGCCACCACGATCGCCGACGCGGCTCCGAGGAGGACGTCGCGGAAGGCGTCGCCGGAGATGTCGGTGCTCATCGGATGCTCCTGGCCGGCTCGTCGGGTTGGTGAACGGGTCGCGGGGTCGGCCGCAGGCCCTTGAGGAACAGCCGGATGCCGTGCACCCGGATCATGAGGCTCACGGTCCGCGTCGCCCACGGCGTCCGCAGCGCGGAGGCCAGGCTCGCGCTGTCACGCCGGGTGCCGCGCATCGTCGCGACGAACGGGTCGCGACCGGCCGGTGCAACGTCACGGTGACGGAAGCTCGCGGCCCGGCTCCGGCACGCTGATCTCGTAGTGACCGTCGACGCCATGGAACGGCGACACGTAGAACGTCTTGTCGACCGTCGCCTTGCTGTTGTCGGCGGTCTCGAGCAGATAGCAGCGTCGGCCCCCGTACGTGTTGCGCACCTCGGCCACGACATGGGTGAGCGTCCCGTCCGCGTCGTGGCAGTAGAACAGGCTGAGCGGGTTGAACACGTGGCCCAGCACGCGCGGGCTGGCGAGCATACGGACGCTCGACCGGGCCGGTCGACGTCCCGCTCGCGGAGCCAGTCGTCGATGTTCTCGCGCAGCGTCCGTGACTCGTCGCCGAGGTGGTCGCCGGCGTGGAAGGAGCACAAACTGCGCAGGCCGCGAGGCATCTGCGGCACGTCGTCGAGGTCGACCAGCCAGGTCCGGCCGCGGTTCGTGAAGGCGTACGACACCTCGTCGCGACGGTGATGCCCGATCGTGACGTCATAGCTCGCGAGCGCCTCGCCCCCGCTCACCAGTCAGCTCCCAGGCTCGCTGCGGCGGCGACGCCCGCGCGGCAGCCGTCCTCGTGAAAGCCCCAGCCGTGGTACGCCCCGGCGAATGCGACGACCCCATCGTTGAGGGCCGGCAGCGCGGTGTCGCGTTGCGACCGACTCCGGCGCGAACACGGGGTGTTCGTAGACCATCTGGGCGATCATCTGGCCGGCGTCCACCGACTCGTCCCCGTTGAGCGCTCGAGGACGTCCTCGAGCTCGCGGCCCGTCACGTCGGCCTGGTAGAGGGCGAAGACGGCGGAGCGGCGCTGGTCGGTTCGGCGGGACACGCGGCGGCGTGCGCGCTCAGGCGCGCGACATGTACTCGCCGGAGGAGGTCTGCACCTTCACGCGGTCGCCGACGTTGACGAACAGCGGCACGCGGACGACGGCGCCGGTCTCCAGCGTGGCGGGCTTCTCCCCGCCGCCCGAGGCGGTGTCCCCGCGCAGGCCGGGGTCGGTCTGGGTCACCTCGAGCTCCACCGAGGACGGCAGCTGCAGGTCGCCCGGGCGGTCGTCGATGAACAGCAGGTCGACCTCGTCGTTGGGCTTGGTCCAGCGCAGGGCGTCCTGCACCGAGTCCGCCGGCACCGCGAGCTGCTCGTAGGACTCCGTGTCCATGAAGTGCGCCTCGGTGCCGTCGGAGTACAGGAACTGCATCTTGCGCGCCTCGGTGCGCACGGAGCGGAACTTCTCGCCCGCGCGGAACGTCTTGTCGATCACGTTGCCGTCGCTGGCGCGGCGCAGCTTCGTGCGCACGAACGCCCCGCCCTTGCCCGGCTTGACGTGCTGGAACTCGACGATCTTGAAGACGGTCCCGTCGACGTCGATGTGGTTGCCGTTCTTGAACTGGTTGGTGGAGATCACTGCGCTAGAGGGTAGTGCGCAGGGGGATACTCGGCCCATGAGCGAGGCGACCGTCATCCCGGCCGGCGGCGGCGAGGTCGTGGGCGACGCGGCGGACCGGCGGGTGGAGATCCTGTCCGACCACGACACCCTGCACGCAACGTGGTCGCGGTTCGCGGCCGGACGCGACGGCGCCGACCTCCACGTGCACCACCGCCACACCGACCTGTTCTACGTGCTCGAGGGCGAGCTGACCCTGAGACTGGGCGTGGAGGACGAGCACGTCGTGGTGCCGGCCGGGACGCTCGCGCGCATGCCGCCGCTCGTCGTGCACGGCTTCCGCAACGGTGGCGACGCCGAGGTCCGCTACCTCAACCTCCACGCGCCCGGGCAGGACTTCGCGCAGTTCCTGCGCGCGCTGCGCGACGGGCGTCCCTTCTCCTACGACCAGGAGCCCCCGCCGGCCGACGGCGGGCGACCGGCGAGCGACGCGGCGGTCGGCGGCCACGAGGTGCTCGTCGACCGGCCGGGCCTGCGCGTCGCGCTGCTGGCGGACGTCGAGGAGATCGGGATCGCCGAGATGTGGTGCGACCCCGGCCTACCGCCCGCCCCGCCCCGTGTGCATCGCCGCCAGGTCGCGTCGTTCTACGTGCTCGAGGGTGAGATCGCGCTCACCGCCGGCCACCACGAGCTGCGCGCCGAGGCCGGGGCGTGGGTCCGGGTGCCGCCGGGCGTCGCGCACACGGTCTCGTTCCCCGGCGCCGCGCGGGCGCGCCTGCTGAGCCTGCACACGCCGAGCTGCGGCTTCGGTGCCGTCCTGCGCGCGCAGGCCGACGGGGAGGACCAGCGTGGTGCTGTTTCGTAGGAAGGGCCGCGAGCCGCGGCGCGCGCTGTGCCTCGGCGCGCTGTTCATGCGCGGCGGACTCGAGCACGTCGTCCGCGGCGGCGACGGCGCGCCCGGCGGCGCCCCGTCCCAGGAGCGAGTCCTCGCGGACCTGCTCGCGTGGCTCGAGCACACCGGCCTGCGCAAGGACCAGTCGCCCGAGGAGCGCCGGCTGTGCGCGCAACCACTGGGGTCGTGGACGGACCAGGACGTCCTCGACGCCGCGTGGCGAGCCGAGAGCCTGGGCGTCCTGCACTGGGCGCTGGGCCACGTGGACTCGCTGCCGGCCTGGGACGAGGCGTTCGCTCCCGCCGAGGTCATCCCGCCGCTGAGGCTGCTCGGCGATCCCGGCGACTACGTCGCCGGAGCCAGGCAGCGCCCCCCCGACGAGCTCGGGCGCATGCGCGACCTCGCCGAGCTCTGGCACTGGCGTGCCCGGACGACGCAGCTCCTCCACGCCGGGGACGTGACGCCGCCCGACGGCTGGACGTTCGAGCAGATCATCGCCGTGTCAGCGGGCCGCTCCCACGAGGAGGGCGACATCCTCGAGCCGATCGACGGCGACTTCCCGGTCCTGGGCAAGAGCTATGCCGCGCTCGACGAGGACGAGCTCGCCGTCGTCACCTCGATCGCGATGGAACGCCACCTCGCCCTCAACTGGCTCTGCGGCCACCACAAGAACTGGGACGAGACGCCCACCGACACGTAGCTCAGTCCTCGACGTCCGGCAGCTCCTCCACCAGCAGGTCCATCAGCAGGCCGTCGTGCCAGACCCCCTCCGGGTCGCGCTCGTAGGAGCGCAGGATCCCGACCGGGCGGTAGCCGACCGCGGTGTAGGCGCGGATGGCCCGCTCGTTGCTCGCCCGAGGGTCGATCGTGAAGCGGTGGTGTCCGCGCTCGACGAAGTGGTCGATGGCCAGGCGCAGCACCGCGCGGCCGTGGCCCTGGCCGTGCAGCGCGGTGATCAGCGAGATGTCCAGGCCGACGTGGCGGTACATCGGATCGGTCTCCTCGGTGTACTCGATCCAGCCGGCGAAGGCCGCGTCGACGAGGACGATCCAGCCCTCGCCGCGCTCGATGAGCTCGTTGACGTCCGAGAGGTCGTTGACCCCCCACCACCGCGCCACCTCGGGCTCGTTGAGCAGCGTCAGCAGCGCCGCCGCGTCCCACTCCTCCGCCGCCCGCAGCACGATGCCGCCGCGGCGCAGCGTGGGTGGCCGCTCCGGGGGGGTGGCGGACGCGTCCACCGGTCAGCCCGCAAGCGCGCGGCGCACGCGCTCGCCCAGCGTGGCCAGCCGCTCCACGGGCTCGTTGGAGAAGACGAAGCGCAGGTGGCGGTCGGCCACCGGGCCGCCCCAGCCGATCATCGGCGTGGCCGCCACCCCGTGGGAGAGCAGGCGCCGTGACAGCTCGCCGGGATCGACGCCCAGCGCGTGCGTGTCCATGACCAGCGACCAGCCGCCGTCCGGGCGCACCGCCGGCAGGCCGTCGAGCTGCTCGAGCGTCGCGTCGCGGCGCGACTGCCACTCGCGCACGCACGAGCGCAGGTCGTCGGGCGGCGCGCGCAGCGCCGCGACGGCACCCGCCATCCCGATCCCGCCGGGCGTCAGGCCGTTGTAGATGTGCACGAGGCCCAGGTCGGGCGCCACCCGCGGCGGCCCCACGAGCCAGCCCACGCGCCAGCCGATCATGCGCCACTCCGCCGAGATCGTGCCGATGGTGATCGTGCGCTCCGCCATCCCGTCCAGGCCCGCCGGTTGGACGATCGCGGCGCCGTCGTAGACCACCCCCTCGAAGAACGACCAGTACAGCAGCCAGAGGTCGTGCTCCCTGCAGAGCTCGGCGACGGCACGCCATTCGTGGTCGTTCAGGCGCGCGCCGGTCGGAAAGGAGGGGTTCATGAGGAACACGGCACGCGTGCCCGGCGTCACGGCAGCGCGCAGCGCCTCCACGTCCAGCCGCCAGGCGCCGTCGCGGACGCCCAGGGGCACGGTGCGGGGGACGGCGCCGACGAGGCGGACGCGGTTGATCATCCCCGCGTACGTCGGGTCGGTGACGATGACCTCGTCGCCGGCGTCCACCGTGGCCAGCAGCGCGTCGGTCATCCCGTCGCCGTCGCTGCACGTGATGACCACCTGCGTCGCGGGGTCGTAGGCCACGCCGCTGCGGCGCTGGACGTGCCCCGCGACCGCGGCCTTCAGGTCGTCGCGGCCCGTGAACGGCAGGTAGGAGTTGTACTCGTCGACCCCCACGGCGGCGCGCGTGGCCTCGACCACGCCGGGCGGGGGCGGCAGGTCGGTGTCCAGGTTCTCCAGCCGCAGGATCTCGGGATCGCTCCCGGCGGCGGCGGCCACCTGGTCGATCCCGAAGCCGGGGATCTCCGCGAGGCGCTGCGGACGCGCGGGCACCATCGCCTCGACCCTACCGGCTGCTGCGGCCCGCCCGGCCGCGCGCGCTCAGGACCGCGGCGCGGGACCGGAGCGGTAGCGCGCGGCCGTGTTCAGGACCCGATCCACGTAGGCGTCGGAGTCGTTGTAGGCCCGCAGCGCCCGGTGCCAGTCGCGCGGCGCGCCCGAGGCGTGCAGGTAGCGGGCCATGGCCGGGATCGCGTCCGCGGGGTCATAGACGTCGGCGCGGCCGTCCGCGTTGGCGTCCAGGCCGAACCGTCGCCACGTGGTGGAGACGAACTGCGCCGGTCCGGCCGCGCCCGCCGCGTTGCGCCCCGAGCTCACCCCCGGCAGGAGGGCGCGGCCGTGGTCGCTCTCCGTCTCGCCGATGGCGGCCACGATGGCCCAGTCGAGCCCGTAGCGCTCGGCGGCGTCGCGATACAGGCGCAGGTAGCGATCGGGGACGAAGGCATGACCGACCGACGCGGCGGGCACCGAGGCGGCGGCGACGTCACCCGAGGCGCCGGGCCCCGGCCCGAGCACGAGCGCGATGCAGGTGGCCCCCGCGCCGGTCACGCCCAGGACGATGCCCTCGGGCAGGCGGCCCAGGAAGTACGCTCGGCAGCCGGCCCCGGCCATGACGGCGCCAAGGGTCAGCGCGCCGAGATACAGGGAGTCCTGAGCGCTCATCCCCAGGGATCCCAGCCCCCGCCTGGATCCGCCCGCGTCCACATCTCAGCCCCGCAGGGTAGCTCAGTTCGACGAGAGTGCAGGTATCCGGTGTGCCTCAGATGCAGGGGTTTTCATAACTCCGCACCTCCGCCCGGTCCGCCTCGGGTGCCCGCCGGAGCGATCCGCCGCCCCTCGCCGGCGGGGAACCCTTGACCTGGACAACAACGTCGTTGACCATGACAACGATCGCCTATGCCGAGCACCGCAGCCTCAGACCGAGTCGACGCGGTCCGCGCCTTCAACCGCTTCTACACGAACCGGATCGGCGCGCTGCGCGGCGGGCTGCTGGGCACCCGCCATCCGCTTCCCGAGGCCCGCGTGCTGTTCGAGCTGCGCGGCGGCGACGCCATGGAGGTCGCGGACCTGCGCCGGGCGCTGGACATCGACGCCGGCCACCTCAGCCGCCTGCTGAGCCGGCTGGGCCGCGAGGGACTGGTCGCCCGCGAGCCGTCGCCCGGCGACGCCCGCCGCCTGCGCGTCCGCCTCACCGACCGGGGGAGGCGGTCCTTCGCCGTGCTCGACGCACGCTCGGCCGCCGAGACCCGCGCACTGCTCGACGCGCTCGACGACGAGGACCAGCGGCGCCTGGTCGAGGCGCTGGACACGGTGCGAGACGTGCTCGAGGGACCCCGCCCCGCGGCGCCGCGCGCGGTCGCCCTGCGCGCCCCGCGTCCCGGAGAGCACGGCTGGATCGTGGAGCGCCACGGGGCGCTCTACGCGCGGGAGTACGGATGGGACGCGCGCTTCGAGGCGCTCGTGGCGCGGATCGTGGCCGACCACGCCGAGCACCACGACCCCGCGCGCGAGGCGGCCTGGATCGCCGAGGTCGACGGTCGCGCGGCGGGGTGCGTGCTCTGCGTGCGCAAGGACGCCGCCGTCGCCCAGCTGCGCCTGCTGCTCGTGGAGCCCTCGGCGCGGGGCCTGGGCGTCGGCGGTCGGCTCGTGGACGAGTGCCTGCGCTTCGCGCGCGCCGCGGGCTACGCCGAGATCATGCTGTGGACCAACGACGCCCTGACCGCCGCGCGCCGCATCTACGAGCGCGCCGGCTTCGCGCTCGTCGAGTCCGAGCGCCACGCGAGCTTCGGCCCCGAGCTCGTCGGCCAGAGCTGGGCGCGGACGCTCTGATCAGCTCCCTCCGACGTCTAACCGACGACCCGCAGCTCCTTCGACATGCCGCTGAGCACCTCGGCGCCCTCCGCGGTCACCACGACGAGGTCCTCGATGCGCACGCCGACCGCGCCCGGGACGTAGACGCCGGGCTCGATCGTGACGACGTTGCCCGCGGCCAGCGGGTCCTCGCCCTGGCGCGACAGGCGCGGGCCCTCGTGGACCTCGAGCCCGACGCCGTGGCCGAGCCCGTGCCCGAAGTGCTCGGCATGGCCCGCTGCGTCGATGATCTCCCGCGCGATCGCGTCGACCTCCTTGCCGGTCGGCCCGGGGCGCACCGCGGCGAGGGCCTCCTGCTGCGCGTGGAGGACGAGGTCGTAGATCCCGCGGTCGCGCGGGTCCAGGTCGCCGGTGGCGAAGGTCCGCGTGCAGTCCGAGGCGTACCCGTCGAGCTGCGCGCCCCAGTCGATGACCACGAGCGTCCCGGTCGGGATCTCGACGTCGCGGGGCATGGCGTGCGGCTGGGCACCGTGTGCTCCGGCGGCGACGATCGGGGTGAACGAGACCGCGTCGGCGCCGCGCCGGCGCATCGCGATCTCGAGATCCAGCGCGACGTCGCGCTCGGTGCGCCCGGCCAGACCCTGCTCGAGCACCTCCTCCAGCGCGGCGTCGGCCAGGCGCGCGGTGGCGCGGATGGCGTCGATCTCGGCCGCGTCCTTGACCACGCGCATCTCCTCCACCATCCCGCCCGCGGCAACGAGCTCCACGCCGTCGCGCACCAGCTCGGTCAGCCGGGCGTGCTGCTTGACGGTCAGGTGCGCGTCGTCGAAGCCCAGTCGCAGCGGGCCTCCGTCGGGAAGACCGGCGGCGGCGCGCTCCAGGAGGTCCTGGGTGATCTCCCGCCCCCACTCCTCGTCGAGCTGCTCGGCCGCCTGCGTGAGGTAGCGGAAGTCGGTCACGAAGCGCCGCACCTCGGGACCGACGACCGTGGCGGCGCTCGAGCCGGTGAACCCGGTCAGCCAGCGGACGTTGACGAGGTTGGTCACCAGCAGGGCGTCGAGCTCGCGCTCGGCCACGGCGCCGGCCAGCCGGTCGGAGCGCTCGCTCATCCGCCCAGCTCCGAGCGCAGCGCCACGAGCGCCTCGCGGTAGCCGTCGGGCCCCTTCCCGCTGACCGTCGCCACGCAGAGGTCGCCCACCACCGAGACGCTCCGCCACTCCTCCCGCGCGCTCACGTCGGACAGGTGCACCTCCACGGCGGGGAGGCCGGCGAGCTCGAGCGCGTCGTGGATGGCCCACGAGTAGTGCGTCCACGCGCCGGGGTTGAGCACGATCCCGTCGGCCACCTCCTCGACGCGGTGCAGGTGCTCGACGAACTCGGTCTCCGAGTTGGTCTGAAAGAAGCGGGCGTCCAGCCCGAGCTCGTCCGCGAAGGCGTCGATGCGCTGCTCGAGCTGGGTGAAGGTCAGGGAGCCGTAGTGCTCGGGGTCGCGGCGGCCGAGCTGGTCGAGATTGACGCCGTGCATGACCTGGACGCGGTTGCGGTTCATCGCGCGCCCAACTCTTCCACGGCGGCCAGCAGGTCGTCTTTGTCGATGGGCTCGCCGTAGCTCACCTCGCCGGGCGCCCGGGCCAGGACGAACGGCACCTCACCGTCGCCGAGGCGCTTCTTGTCGCGGCGGGTGGCGGCGGCGACCTGGGCCGCGTCGGCCCCGTCGAGCGTCGTGGGCAGCCCGGCGGCGGCGAGCAGCTCGGCCACCTGGGCGCGCAGCGCGTCCGCCCCGCTCAGGCGCAGCGCGGCCAGCAGCCCCAGCGCCACCGCCTCGCCGTGGCGGTAGCGGCCGTAGGCGGTGACGGTCTCGATCGCGTGGCCGACGGTGTGGCCCAGGTTCAGCAGCTGGCGGGCCCCGCCGTCGCGCTCGTCGGAGGCCACGATCGCGAGCTTCGTGCGCGCGCAGTCCAGCACGATGCGCTCGTCCACCGGGGCGCCCGCGGCGACCCGGTCCCACAGCGCGCCGCCCGCGATGAGCGCGGTCTTGACCACCTCGGCGTAGCCCGCGGCGTGCTCGGCGGGCGGCAGCGTGTCCAGCGTGTCGAGGTCGGCGAGGACCGCGGCGGGCTGGTGGTAGGCGCCGACGTAGTTCTTGGCCTCGGGCAGGTCGACGCCGGTCTTGCCCCCGTAGGCGGAGTCCACCTGGGCCACGACGGTGGTGGGGACCTGGACCACGGGCACGCCGCGCTGGTAGGTCGCCGCGCAGAAGCCGGCGAGGTCGCCGACGACCCCGCCGCCCAGCGCCACGACGTGGTCGGCGCGCGTCATCTGGGCCGCCGCCAGCTCGTGCCAGACGCGCTCGGCGGCCGCCAGCGTCTTGTGCTCCTCCCCCGGCGCGAGCGCGATCGTGTGCTGGAGTGTGTTCAGGTGGCCGCCGTGCAGCGGCCCGACGTTCTCGTCGGTGACGACGAAGGCGCGGCCGGCGGGACCGGGGAGCGCCGCGCCGAGCAGGCCGCGCCCCACGTACACCGGGTACTCGCCGCCGGCGCTGCGCGCCCAGACCAGCTTGGTGTGCGGCGGCGCGGCGCCCCCGGCGAGCGCGCGCAGCGCGTCCTCGGCACGGCGCACGGCGCGATCGCCCTCTGGGATGAACGCATCCGCGGCGGCCTCGTACAGCGCCCGGCGCTCGTCGTGCAGCGCGGCGAAGGCGTCGGGATCGGTCGCGAGGGGGCGGCCCTTGCCGGCCGCGCGCTCCCACGCCGTCTCCAGCGAGACGTCCAGCCAGGCCACGGTGTGCCCGGTCAGCGCCTCGCGCACGCGCGCGGACAGGAGGCTGCCGCCGCCCAGCGCGATCGTGTCGCCCGGCGCCACGGCGTCCAGCGCGCGAAGCACGACCTGCTCCTCGCGGCGGCGGAACTCCGCCTCGCCGTGCGCGGCGAAGAAGTCCGCGACCGGCGCGCCGACCTCGCGCTCGAGCACGGCGTCGGTGTCCAGGACGTCCTCGAAGGCGGAGGACTTCCCCGCCCCCATGAACCCTACGAGGACGAGGGCGCCCGCCATCCGATCCGCTCGCGGTAGGCGTCCAGCGCGGCCGTGACGTCGTCGATGTGGTCGCCGCCGAACTTGGTCCGGTAGGCGTCGGCGAGGACGAAGGCGACCATCGCCTCCCCCACCACGCCGGCCGCCGGCACCGTGCAGGAGTCGGTGCGCTCGCGCAGCGCCTCGGCCGGCTGCAGGGTGGAGATGTCCACGGAGCGCAGCGGCTTGGTCAGCGTCGGAAGCGGCTTCATCGCCGCCCGCGCGACGAGGGGGTCGCCGGTCGTCATGCCGCCCTCCAGGCCGCCCGCGTGGTTGGTCTCGCGGTAGAAGCCGCGCTCCTCGGTGTGGAAGATCTCGTCGTGGGCCTGCGAGCCGGGCTTGCCGGCCAGTGCGAAGCCCTCCCCCAGGCCGACGCCCTTGATCGCCTGGATGGAGCACAGCGCCCCGGCCAGGCGGCCGTCCAGGCGCTCCTCCCAGGAGACGTGGGAGCCCAGCCCGGGCACGAGGCCGAACGCGATCACCTCGAAGACGCCGCCCAGCGACTCGTTGGCCTTGCGCTGCGCGTTGATGTGGCTGACCATCGCCCGGCTGGCCTCGGGGTCCAGGCAGCGGACCGGGTCGTCGTCGACGCCCTCGAAGTCCGCGACCGTGAGCGGCTCGTCGCGGTCGGGGGCGTGGACGCTGCCGATCTGCACGACGTGGGAGCGCACCTCGACGCCGAGCGCTCTCAGAAAGGTGCGGGCCACCGCGCCGCCTGCCACCCGCGCCGCGGTCTCCCGCGCGCTCGCGCGCTCCAGGACATTGCGCACGTCGGAGAAGTTGAACTTCTGGGTGCCGACCAGGTCGGCGTGGCCGGGGCGCGGGAGGTGGACCTCGGCCACCGCGGCCTCGACCGGCCACGGGTTCATCCGCTCCTCCCAGTTGGCGTAGTCGCGGTTGGCGATCTGCAGCGCGACCGGCCCGCCGAGCGTGCGGCCGTGGCGCACCCCCGCGGTGACCTCCGCGCGGTCGCGCTCGATCTTCATCCGCCCCCCGCGCCCGTGCCCGAGCTGGCGGCGCGACATGTCGCGGTTCATCGCGTCCTGCTCGAGCTCCAGGCCCGCGGGCAGCCCCTCGATCAGGCAGGTCAGCCCGGGGCCATGGGACTCCCCGGCCGTGATGAGACGCAGCGCCATGACGGGCCTGAGTCTATGGAGGGGGCCGACGGCGGCCGCGCGGATCGGAGAGGTGCCGGCGCCCTCGCCCGGATACGCTGCCCCACAATGAAGCGCATCAAGACGGGCTGGCGCCTGGCCAAGGACAGCTGGGCGGTGCTCAGGGCCGACCGCTCGCTGGCGGTCTTCCCGCTCCTCTCGACGGCGTTCGGCGCGTTGGCCGTGGTTCTGCTCGTCGCCCCCGGGCTGATCTTCTCCGAGGCCGCCGACCAGGACTGGATCGTCCTGCCCTTCCTCGTTGTCGCCGGCTTCGTGGCCACCTACTTCGCGATCTACTTCAACGTCGCGCTGGCGGGCGCCGCGAGCCAGTCGATGGACGGGCGCGACACCACCGTGGCCGACGGGCTGGCCGTGTCCCGGCAGCGGCGCGGCCTGATCTTCAAATGGGCCCTGGTCCAGTTCGCCGTCGGGCTGCTCATCCGTGGCATCGAGGCCGCCCTCGGGGAGTCGGCCGCGGGCAAGCTGGTGGCCAGCGCCGTGGCGGGCCTGCTGAGCGCCGCCTGGTCGGTGTCCACGTTCTTCGTGATCCCGCTGCTGGCGCTCGAGGGGCTCACTCCCGGCGACGCGATGAAGCGCTCGGTGAGCATCATCCGCGAGCGCTGGGGCGAGGGCCTGGTCGGAAGCGCCGCCATCGGGCTGGCCGTCTTCCTCGTGGCGCTGCTGCCGCTGGCCGTGCTCGGCAACGCGAGTCTCGAGTTGCTCGACACCGTGCCCGTGCTGGGCGCCATCGTCGGAGTGCTCTGGCTGCTGGCGCTGATCGCCACCCTGGCGTTCGGCTCGGCGCTGGGCGTGATCTTCCGCGTCTCGCTGTACCGCTACAGCACCGAGGGGCAGGCGCCCGCCGGCTTCGCCCAGACCGACATCGACGCCGCCTTCGGCCCGGGCCGGCGCGCCGCGGTGTAGCCGGGCCCGGTCAGCCCGAGCCCAAGCCCGAGCGCGAGCCCGAACGTCCATTTCCACCTGCCCTGGCGGGAACAAACGGACGTTCGCCGAGCGCTGGAGGTCTGAACGTCCGGTTCCACCCGCCCTGGCGGGGAGAAACGTACGTTCGCCTCAAGGACGCTTCAGCCCAGCGGGACCGACTGCACGGCGGGGAACGACGCCCGCGACGCGCTGGCGCTCACGCCCCGGCAGGAGCCCTTGCCGGGTGTGACGCTGCGGTAGGCACCGTCGCTGGGGTCGAACATGACCGAGCCGAACGCGTTGTCGTCCGCGGCGAGCAGGCAGCGGCCGGCGCGCGAGACCCGCGAGCGGGCGCGGCTGGCCTGGCGGGCGTTGGTCGTGGCGACCTTGCGGATGCGGACCACCGTCAGCGCGTAGCTGCGGACGGTGCGGTTGGGGCCGGCGACCGCGATCCGGGCGCTGCGCCCGGGCCGCAGGCGCAGGACGCCGCAGTTGGTGGGCCTGCGCGCGCAGCTGTTGGCGGCCACGACCGCCCCGCGGGCGACGAGGAACCCGGCCGAGCTGCCGCCGTTGAACGCGCCGAGGAACACGAGCGCGGGGCGCCCGGACGCCGGCATGGGCTGCAGGCGCGCGACGTTGGAGTCACTCGAGGCCCGGCGGCCGACGGGGCCGAAGCGGACGTCGACGACGTAGTAGCGATGGGTGGAGCGGCTGACCGACGGTGCGGTGGTCACCTGGGCGGGCACGCGGGCGGTCGGGGTGCTGACCACCGACGGCGCCACGCTCGGCGCGGGCGACGAGGCGGCCGGGGCGGCGGACCCGCCGGAGCCCGAGCCGGACGCCGAGCCCGAGCCGGACGCGGCCGCGGCCGCGGCCGGGGGCTCGGGAGCGCTGCCCGCGAACGGATCCTTGGGCGTGCCCACGAGGCGGCGCTGCTCGTTCTTCAGGGTCGCGTCCGGAGCCGCGCTGACCACGGTCTCCGGCGCGTCATCGGCCCCCGCACTGCGCAGGGACTCCGCCGAGGGAGCGGGCGTCGGGGTGTCCGAGCCGGACTTCAGCAGGAACACCGGGACGGCGACCAGGGCCACGGCCAGCACGACGGCCACCGGCCACAGGCGGCGCTCGACGAGATCGCGGACGAGGGTCTTGAGGGTGCTCACGGCTGGGCTCCGATCGTGGCGGCCGGCGGAATGGGCGGGGTCGTCCCGCCCGCGGCCGGGGTGGCGGCCGCCGGCGCGCCGGCGGGCGCGTCGGGGGTCGCTCCGGCCAGCAGGTCGGGCACCGAGTAGGAGGTCGCGGAGACCTTGGCGGAGATGTCGCGCAGGTCCGCGGCGGAGGCGGTCGGGCTGGCGGCGGCCTCCTGGCGACCGAGCTGGAAGCCCTCGATCGTCAGCAGCCGGCCGTCCACGGCGAGCCCGCGGTCGCCGAGGCGGACGTACCGCTCCAGGTGACGCAGGAAGCGCGAGAGGCGGAAGAAGCGCCCGGCGAAGGTGAACTCGAAGGGCTTGGGCGTGGGCAGCGCCGCATCGGCGGTGGTGCCGGGCGTGGCCGCCGCGGGAGCGGCGGTGCCGCCGGCGGCCGACAGGCTGCGGAAGCTGACCCGCGTGCGCCGCGAGCTGGCGCTGAGCTGCTCGATGAGCGACGCGACGTCGGTGCCCGAGGGCAGGGCCTTGCCCAGCCGCGCGACGGCGGCGTAGTTCGCCGGGTAGGCGTCGCGGGCAGCGCGGTATCCGCGCACCTGCTCACGGGCGGCCTGAAGCTCGCCCTGCTGCATCTCGATGCTGTCGGCCAGGCGGCTCGCGTCCTTGCGCTCCGGGGCGATGAGGGCGAACCAGGCGACGCCCACGACCGCGAGGGCGGCCACGGCGACGAGAGCGATGAGGTCTCGCGGCTTCACTTCTTGCCTCCCTTGCTGCTGTCGGTGGACGGAGCGACGGCGGCGGCCGGCGTCGTGCCCGCTGCGGGGACGATCGACGGCGGCGGCGGCGTGAAGCCGATGCTCACGCTGAAGGCGTTGTCACAGTCCTTGCTCTCGCTCTTGGCGTTCGAGGAGGCCAGGTCGACCTCCTGGACGCCGGCGACCTGGCGCATGGCGGCCATCATCCCGGCGACCTGGCGCTGGCCGGACGTGCAGCCGTCGAGCTTGATCGTCGGGGTGGTGACCGGCGCGGCGGCGACCGCGGCGGCAGCCGGGGCCTCGCCATCGTCGCCGTCGGCGGGGGCCGGAGGGGCCACGGGGGCGGCGGCACCGACGACACGGGTGGCCTCCAGGCCGGTCAGGTCCACGCCGCGCGGGATCGCGACCGACACGCCGCGCAGGGCGCGGGCCCAGTCGAAGCGGCTGGCGGCGATGGAGCGCACGGCCTCCACGCGGGTCTTGCGCAGCTCGGCGAAGTCGCCGTAGGGCTTCAGGCGCGCGGCCTCGGCCTGCGCGAGCGCCGTCTCGGCCTTGACGCTGGCGAGCGTCTCGCTGCGGTCCTGCGCGCTGTTGGCGCTCAGCACGTAGACGACGACGAGGACGAGCACCAGGCCCAGACCTCCGAGCAGCATGTGCACGCCGATGCCGGCGCTCGTGCGCACACGACCGTCACGGTCGTCGCGCGGAATCAGGTTGACGGCTTTCATGCCAGTCCCTCCTCGATGGCCAGTCCGGCCGCGATCGCGAATGCCTCCGCGTTGACGTCGGCGCCGGCGAAGGCGTCGGGCCGCCCCCCGGCGACGGTCGCGCACTCGACCTCGATGCCGAGCTCGCGGGAGAAGTCGTCGGCGAAGGCCTCGTAGGCGGCGGCGGGGCCCGCCAGCACGACGCGCGTCACCGGCTGCGCGCCCTCGCGGGCGCCGTAGAACTCCAGCGAGGCCCGCACGTCGTCGGCCACGCTGCGTGCCCCGGAGGCCAGCGCGGCGCGAGCGGCCTCGACGATCTGCGCGTCGCCCTCGATCTCGGCGCCCGGCGCCGGCCGCCCGGCGTGGGCGATCCAGCCGCGCGCGTGGTCGGTCGTGAGGTGGCGGCGCGGCGCGAGCTCGTCGGCCATCGCCTCCAGGCCGTTGGGCGTCACGCGCGTGAACAGGCAGTTGCCGTCCTGGGCGATCGCGATGTTGGTCATGCCGCCGACGCTCGCGTAGAGCGTCACGCCGCTGCCGTCGGAGCTGTTGCGATGCAGCGCGCGGATCAGCGCGAAGGCGGAGAGGTCGATGCCCTGGACCCGCAGGCCCGCGCCGCGCACCGCCGCCAGCAGGCGGTCGATGGCCTCGCGCTGGGCGGCGACGGCCAGGACGCGGGTGCGCGGCCCGGCGGAGGTCTCGGTGACCCCGAGGGAGTGGTAGTCCAGGACCGCCTGGTCCATCGGGATCGGCATCTCGTCGGCGGCCATGAAGCGCACCGCGGCATCGAGGTCCTTGCGATCGGTCAGCGGCGGGAGCTCCAGCAGGCGCACCGAGACCCGGGCGCTGGCCAGGCCGACGCGGACGCGACGGCCGAGCTCGGCGGAGTCGAAGAGTCCGCGCAGCGCCTCCGAGAGGCGCTCGACGTCGGTCACCTCGCCTCCCGACATGATCTCCGGTGCGAGCGGGGCGTACACCCCGCGCTCCACGGCGAGCCGTCCGTTGACGCTCACCTGTGCCGCGGCCGCGAAGCCCGGCTCGATGTCCAGCCCGACGACGTCCTGCGAAACGCGCTTGCGTGCCATGCCGCGGTCATCGGTCCCGCCCCCCGCGCCCTTGACCGCGGCGCGCCCGGACTGGACACCCGCTGGACGCGGGCGCCGGACCCGGCGCTCAACGATCTCAGCCGACGACGGTCGCCAGGTACCACTCGACGATCGCGTCGCCTGCGAACAGGCCGACGAGTCCGCCGAGGGCGAGGAAGGGCCCGAACGGGACCGCGGTCTTGCGCCCCTCGGCCGCGCCCTTGCGGGCGATGACGGCCATGCCGACGAGCGTGCCCGCCAGCAGCGCGACGAGCATCGCGGGGCCCACGTCGCGCCCGAGGAACAGCCCCATCACGGCGGCGAGCTTGACGTCCCCCATTCCCATGCCGGCGGGATAGGCCAGCGCGGCGAGCAGCAGGAAGCCGCCCGCGCCCCCGCCGGCGATCAGCCGCTCGGTGAGGCTCGCGCCGTCGATGGCCACCGCGACGCCGATCGCCACGACCGCGGCCGGGCCGACGAGCACGTTGGGGATGATCCGGTGGTCGAGGTCGATGAGCGCGACCGGGACGAGGAGGGTGACGAAGATGATCGGCAGCACGACGTCGCGGTCGATGCCGAAGCGCCAGGCGCAGCCCGCGTACAGCACGGCGGTGAGCGCCTCGACGATGGGGTAGCGCGCCGAGATCGGCTCTGCGCACGCTCGGCAGCGCCCGCGCAGCAGCAGCCACGAGAAGACGGGGATGTTGTCGTAGGGCTTGACGGGCGTCTCGCAGCTGGGGCACCGCGACGCGGGGGTGTTCAGCGACTCGTGGCGCGGCAGCCGGTAGGCGACGACGTTCAGGAACGAGCCCAGAACGGCGCCCAGAACGGGGGCGAGGACGGTCACGGCGAACACCTCGATGCGGTGGAAGGGTACGGTCCCATCAGCAGCCGGTCCACGGGTCGTCGGACGGGCCAGGGATCGATCCGCGGCACTCGCGGATCGAGTCGTTCTTGAGCGTGAAGAGCTCGAGGTTGTGGTTCTGGACCAGGGCCAGGAGGCTGCCCACCGACCGGGTGCCCGGGGCCTGGATCTCCACGCCGAAGCGGCGCTTGACCTGGCGCCCCGGCCGTCCCGCCGTGCCGATGGCGACGATGCGGCGGTCCAGCAGCGCCCCGGCGGCGGTGAGGTCCAGGTCGACGGTGCTGGAGACCCGGTACTCGACGGTGGCGCCGTTGCCGAGATCCTCCGTGACCCCGGGGCAGTAGCGCCGGTTGGCGGAGAAGATCGTGTTGATGATCGGCACGGACTCCAGCGCGCCGCCGGGGCTCACGCGCGCCAGGCACTGCTCGGCCAGGTTGAGCGGGTTCGCGGGGTTGGCGAGCAGGAACGAGAGGTCGAAGGACACCGCGTTGGTCCGGAAGACCGCCATCCTCATGCCGGTCTCGGCCGCCTGCAGCGCGCGCTTGGAGTCCAGGTCGCGGCGCGCCGTGTCGGTCGTTCCCTGCGCGCGCAGCGCCGCGGCCGACACGAGCAGCAGGCTGATGAACAGGATCGCGATCGACGCCGGAAGGGCGATGCCGCGCTGATCGTGGCGCAGGCGGCTCATGGCGCCGGGTTGCAGACCGGGAGGAAGAGGACGACCAGGCAGTTGGCGCCGATGTTGCCGCCGCTGTTGAACACGCCGGACGACGGATTCGGGACGAGCGTCGAGATCCACACCGGACGGTGGGGTCCGGCCTGGTTGCCGGCGGCCGGCAGCGTGACGGCGACGGTGACGCGCTTGGTGGTCTGCGCGGAGGAGCAGAAGATGTTCAGCCGCGTGCCGAGCAGGCTGTTGCGCAGCGCGTCGCTCAGACCGCTGAGCAGGGGCCCGAGGAGGCTGGCCAGGAGGGTGTCCAGGAAGCCGCCGCCGGCGATCTGCGGGAGGCAGACCTCGCGGTCCTTCCAGGTCACGAACCGGTGGACCGTGGCGCCGTCCACCGTGCCGGTCGGCGTGGCTCCGCCGGCGACGCTGACGATGGGCTCGCCGGTGGCGGCGGTGCCCGTCAGCGGACCCGGTGTCTCCGCGTTGAAGTTCTGGCGCACGCGCAGGCAGGTCTCCAGGCCTCCCGGCGACGGGTTCCCGCAGTTCGTGTTGGCCACCAGATGCGAGCGCGGGTCGAACTGCGTGGCCACCGGCACGGGGTTGGAGGCCAGGCCGAGCTTGTCCCAGGGGCGCTGGGCCAGGCGCTCGACCTCGCGCTCGGCGATCGCGGCCATCTGGCTCTGGCGCTGCGCCGTGAGCGTCTGCTTCTGCGGCGCCGCGAAGGACACGAGCGTGAAGGCCAGTCCGATCGCGAGCAGGAGCGCCGCCGCGAGGACCTCGATCAGGCTGAAGCCGCGTTCATCCCGCATTGCGCAGGCTCACCCCCCCGCGGAGCGTCACGGTGCGGTTGCGGCAGGTGGCGCGAGACTCGCCGTCGCAGTTGACGCCGGCCACGAGGCGGACGTCGACGCTCGTCGCCGGGCGGCCGCCACAGGCCGCCGGCGGTGCGACGTCGGGCGTCATCTGGACGGGCTCGCCGTTGGCGTCGCGGCAGGCGAGCCGCAGCACGTCGGAGTTCTGGATCTGCGTGGCGGCGCGCGCCGCGGTGCCGGCGCCGACCTGGCGCCCGCAGGCGGTGTTCGCACTGAGGCGGCAGTCCCAGGTCACGCTGGGCGCGGGCGCCAGGAACTGCATCACGACGGCGCGGCCGGCGCTGCCGGCCACGTAGGCGGCCGACGTGGCCTGGCGCGCGTCGCGCGTGAAGCGCTCGAGCGCGACGTCCAGCTGCTCGACCTTCACGCCGCGGTTGCTGTTGGTCGCCTCGGCACGGACGGCGGCCAGGACGACGGTGAGGGTCCCGCCGAGCACCGCCAGGCTCGCAAGCAGGGAGACGACCAGTTCGATCAGCGTGAACCCGCGCTGGTCGCGCGCGGACGGCCCTGGCATGCGCATGGGCAGCCCATCGACGCGGGCGCCCGCCGTCGTGAACACCGGCCGGCCCGACTGGACGTCTGTGCCAGAACGACAACGGGCGGCCCGAGGGCCGCCCGTCGTCATGCTCCTTGCGCGGGCTCCCGGAGCGGGAGACCCTTACGCGACTACCAGGTGCCTGCGCCGTCCCCGTCGGGGTCGTTGCAGCCGCCGTCCTGCGCGCCGACGGCGATGGTGCAGGTACGCGTCACGACGCCGGTGTTGGCGCGAGCGACGGTGTACGTGCGGCCGGCCGGGTCGCTGACGACCGCGAGGCTGTAGCTGTCAGCCGCGGGGGCCGTGGTCAGGCGGGCGCCCAGCTCGTTCAGCGTGGGCTCGGTGTCCTGCAGCTCGGCCGCGGTGCCCGTGGTGTAGACGCCGTTGTTGTCGGTCGCCACGGTCTCCATGGCGGTCTGGGCCGTACGGGCGCCGGACTTGGCCTCGGCGTCGTTGGCCTTGGTGCGCTGGCTGAGGAACGACGGGATGGCGATCGCGGCGAGGATGCCGATGATCAGGATGACGACCAGGAGCTCGATGAGCGTGAACCCCTTCTCGTCGCGAGCGCGGGTGCGCAGCGAAGAAAACAGCATGTGAAATCCCTCCAGGGACTGGTGTTGGACAGGTAGCCAGTCCTCGGAGTCCTCGGTGGCAACCCGGCTGGCTCCGCAAGCGGAGCTCCTGGGCTTTGCGTCCCGCTCTCACGAGCGGTTTGCCCTCAGCACCTCGGTCTGGCAAGGGGTCAGATCGGCCGGGGTCCGGGTGGCCTTGACGAGAGTGGCCACCGGACTGGACGCATGGGCACGGCAGGCTGGACTTGGGCGACGGCGCGGGGCAGAATTGGCCCATGCCGGGGGTAGGGATGCCGACACCGGGCTCGCGCACGGCCGCCGCCGTGCTCTTGACGCTGGTCGCGCTGCTGGCGGTGGGGCCGCGGGCCGCCGCGCAGGACTCCAAGTCCGGCCGCGCCTCCCCGCGCGAGACCGTCCGCGAGCAGCCCGGCGAGACCGCCGTCGACCTGGGCCGGCGCCCGGTGCAGGATGTCCCGCAGCTCGGCCCGCGCGACGACGACTCGGTCATCACCGACGTCGTCGAGGTCGTGCCCGTGCCGGTGCGCATCGCGCTCGCCGTGCTGGCCGCGCTCGTGCTGCTGATGGGCGTCTACACGATCACCACCGCCGCGCGCGCCCGCGGGCTGCAGCGCCAGCGCGCGGAACTGCTGGCGGACATCGGGCTCCTGCAGACCGCGCTGCTGCCCGCCGTGCCCGAGCGCCTGGGGTCGCTGCTCACCACGGTCGCCTACCGCCCGGCCGAGGGGCCGGCGGCGGGCGGTGACTTCTACGACGCCTTCGCGCTGCCCGAGGGACGCGTCGGCCTGCTCCTCGGCGACGTCTCCGGCCACGGGCGCCAGGCGCTGGCCAAGACCACGCTCGTGCGCTTCACGGTGCGCGCCCACCTGGAGGCCGGCCTGTCGCCCAGCGAGGCGCTGGCGATCTCCGGCCGCGCACTGGACGGCCATCTCAGCGACGACTTCGCGACCGTGGTGGCGGCGATCCACGATCCCGCGGCCGCGACGCTGACCCACGCCGGCGCGGGCCACCCGCCGCCGCTGGTCCTGGGGCCCGCCGCGCACGAGCCGGTCACCGCGTCCTCCGCCCCGCCCGTCGGCGCCGGCTTTGCCACCGGACAGCGCGAGACCGTGCTGCCGATGCCCGAGGGCTCCACCGTCTGCCTGTACTCCGACGGCCTGCTGGAGGCGCGCATCGCGGGCCGCCCGCTCGGCGCGCCGCTCCTGACCGAATGGCTGGCCGAGCTCGGTCCCGGAGCCACCGCTCAGGACCTGCTCGACCTCGTCGTCGCGCGCGCGGACCGCGTGCCCGACGACCTCGCCGCCTGCGTCCTGCACGCGGCGCCGGGCGCCGAGGGCCCCGCCGTGCGCGTAGAGCTGCTCAAGCTCGACGTTCTCGACGTCGACGCGCCGCGCCTGGACGGCTTCCTGGCGGGCTGCGGCATCGGCGAGCGCGAGGCGGCCGCCACCGGCCGGCGGGTGAGCGAGCAGCTCGCGCTGTCGGGCAAGGTCGTCGTCGAGGTGCGGATCGGCAAGAGCACCACGCTGCGGGTCACGCCGGTGGGCGCGGGGGCGGCCCCGGTCAGAGCCGAGTCAGCCCCGCAGATGGGGTAGGGCGCGTTCGCTGAACGATTGTGGGGGCCCTGGCCCCCACAATGCTCCATCGAGCGCCGGGCCGCGTGGTTCAGACCGGGTACCGCGGTCGGGTCGATGGGTAGCGTGACGCCATGGCCGCCACCGGCCGCTACGCGCCCTCGCCGACCGGGGCGCTGCACCTGGGCAACCTGCGCACCGCGCTGCTGGCCTGGCTGTTCGCGCGCTCCCACGGAGCGCGGTTTCTCGTGCGCGTCGAGGACCTCGACACCGGCCGCGTGCGCGCCGGCGTCGCCGAGCAGCAGCTCGCCGACCTCGCCGCGCTGGGCCTGGACTGGGACGGGCCGGTCGTGCGCCAGTCCGGGCGCCGCGGGCTCTACGACGACGCGATCGCGCGGCTGGACGGCGAGGGGCGGCTGTACGCGTGCTACTGCACGCGCGCCGAGATCCGGGACGCCGCGTCGGCGCCACACGGGCCGCTGCCCGAGGGCGCCTATCCCGGGACCTGCCGGAAGCTGAGCGCGGCGCAGCACGCCGAGCGCGCGCGATCCGGCCGCCCGCCGGCGCTGCGCCTGCGCGCCGAGAGCGCGCACGTGGCCTTCGTCGACCGGCTCGCCGGGCCGCAGGTGGGCGTGGTCGACGATCTGGTCATCCGCCGCAACGACGGCGCGCCGGCCTACAACCTCGCGGTGGTGGTGGACGACGCGCAGCAGGGGGTCACCGATGTGGTGCGCGGAGATGACCTGCTGGACTCGACGCCGCGCCAGCTGCACCTCGCGGCGCTGCTCGGACTGGACGCGCCGCGCCACGCGCACGTGCCCTTGGTGCTCGGCCCCGACGGCGCGCGCCTGGCCAAGCGCCACGGCGCGGTCACGCTGGCCGACCGGGCGGCGGCGGGCGAGTCGCCGGCCGAGGTCCGCGCGAGCCTGGCCGCCTCGGTCGGGCTGACCGAGCCGGGCGAGAGCCCGTCGATGGCCGACCTGCTCGCCCGCTTCGACCCGTCCGGCCTCCCCCGCGAGCCGACCGTGCTGGCGGCGTCATGAACGTCCTTCGCATCTGGCTGCCCGCGGCGGTCTGCCTCACCGGCCTGGTCATCTGGGGCATCCGCCGCGACCTCAACGGCTTCGAGGCCGCGTGCGCCTTCATCGGCGCGGGCGCCTCGATCTGGCTGCTCAACCTGCTGCACCGCATCGGCGTCAGCGGCGACGTGGAACGCGACGAGGAGGAGGCCGCGCGCGAGCACTTCACGCGCACCGGCCACTGGCCCGACGAGGAGACCTGAGGCGGCTTCGCCCGCGCGGCTCCCGCCCCGCCGGTAGGGTCGGGCCGCCATGAGCGGCCTGGCCTCCTCGCGCGACGTATCCGAGCTCAGCGCGCGCGCCAGGGAGACCGGCCGGCTGGGCATCGACACGGAGTTCATGGGCGAGGGGCGCTACCGGACGCTGCTGTGCCTGGTCCAGGTCGCCGTGGAGGAGCCCGACGGAAGCGTGCGCATCGACGTGATCGATCCGCTCGACCCGACGCTGGACGTGCGCCCGCTGGCCGCGGTCCTCGCCGATCCCGCCGTCGAGATCGTGATGCACGCCGGGCGCCAGGACGTCGCGCTGCTGCGCCGCACGTGGGCGACGGACATCACCAACCTGTTCGACACGCAGCTCGCGGCGGGCTTCGCCGGCCTGCGCGCCCAGCTCGGCTA
The DNA here is from genome assembly GCA_963825515.1 of uncultured Solirubrobacterales bacterium. Taxonomy (GTDB): domain Bacteria; phylum Actinomycetota; class Thermoleophilia; order Solirubrobacterales; family Solirubrobacteraceae; genus CADCVQ01. Next base: position 30,969 of record CAWGTI010000005.1, read on the forward strand.
CGAGGCGCTGCTGCACGAGCTGCTCGGCGTGCGCCTGCACAAGAGCGCGAGCTTCACCCGCTGGGACGCGCGCCCGCTGAGCGACGAGCAGGTCGACTACGCGCGCGACGACGTCCGCCACCTGCTCGACGCGGCCCGCGTGCTGCAGGAGCGCCTGGCCGAGAGCGGCCGCCTGGAGTGGGCGCGCGAGGAGTGCCGCGTGCTCGCCGAGGTCACGGACGACCGCGACGCCGACGTGATCTTCGGCCGCCTGCCGCGCATCCACTCGCTGGAGCCCAAGGTGCGCGCGGTCGCGCGCGAGCTCGTGGACTGGCGCGAGGACACCGCCCGCGGCGAGGACCGCCCGGTCCCCTCCGTGCTGAGCGACGCGGCCCTGGTCGAGGTGGCCAAGCGCCGGCCGGGGGCCATCGCCCAGCTCGAGCAGATCCGCGGGATCAACGAGCACACGCTGCGCCGCCGTGGCCGCGCGATCCTGTCCGCCGTGGAGCGCGGGCGCGAGCGCGACCCGATCGCCGTGGACGGCGAGCGCGCCGCGCGGCCCGACCCGCTGGACGCCCCGGTCATCGCGCTGGCCGAGGCACTCGTGCGCGCGCGCGCCCTGGAGGCCGGGCTGGCCTACGAGCTGATCGCCGCCCGCGCCGACCTGCAGCGCGTCGCGCTGGCGGTGCGCGACGGCGAGCCGGAGCCCGACGTGCGCACGCTGCGCGGCTGGCGCCGTGAGGTGGTCGGCGCCGAGCTGATCGAGCTGCTCGGCGGCCGGCGCACCCTCACGGTCGGCGCCGATCGGCGCCTGTCGGTCGTCGAGCGCTAGTGGTGCCGAACGGAAGTACGGGCTGGCTCTCGGCGTCGAGGAGCGAGGCTGGGGCCGCACGCGATCAGCCGCGAATGGCAGCGCCATTCGGGCGATCGTGGGTGGCTCCAGGCGATGCTCATCGGTGGCGAGAGATGAGCGTACTTCTGTGAGGTACCACTAGGCGCGGGCCTTCGCGCGCGACGTGGTCTTGCGGCCGCTGGCGGCGGTCGTCTTGCGGCCGTTGCTCGCCGTCGTCTTCCGTGCGCTGCTCGCCGTCGTCTTCCGAGCGCTGCTCGCCGTGGTCTTGCGGCCGTTGCTCGAGGCGCTACGCGAGGACGCGCGGCGCGAGCTCGTCCGGGCCCGCCCGTTGGTCTTGCGCTCGGCCGCGGGGATCTCCTCGGTGGCCACCGCGCGGGTCAGCGTGGGGATCAGGCGGGCGAGGAAGGACGCCATGCGCTCCTCGTCGCGGCGGATGCGCTTGGCCAGCGCGGCCGTCTCGCGGTCGCCGACGGCCTCGGCGAGGGCCTCGATCGCGGTGTAGGTCGCGATCTCCTCGGCCTCCTCGGCGTACTCGGTCTTGGCGTTCTTGAGCAGCTTCTCCTGCTCGCTGGTGCCGCGCAGCATGTGGATCGGCCCCTGTGCGAGCGCGGCGCCCTTGCGCACCGCGGACTGCGCGCTCGCCGCCACGTCGGTGACCACGCCGGGACCGGGCACGTCGATCTCCTCGGCCTTGCCGCCGAGCTTCTTGATGCGGGCCTTGACCTCACGAGCGTGGGCCTTGGTCTCCTTCAGATGGTCCTTCAGCCGCTTCTTGTAGGAGTCGCGCGTGGTCATGGCGATGTGCGCCTGCAGCGCCGTCTCCAGCTGGCGCTCCTTGCCGTAGGCCTCGTTGAGGTACTGGATGAGCTTGGCGTCGCGGGTCGTGACTTCGGCCATGCGTACTCCCTTAAGGTCGATTTGCTCGTCCTTTGTGGCCTACCCGGTGCACGTCGCTGTGAACATGCCTAACGCACTGTCTCCCCCTCGCTGAGCATCCCTGTGCCACGTGCGGCGGGGCGGGCGCGGTCGGCGAGGGAGCTAGCGACGGGCGACGATCCTGAACGTGACCCGGCGCGGCCGGGAGCGGTTGCCCGCGGCGTCCGTTGCGGTCACCGTGGCGCGGTAGCGGCCCAGGCGCAGCGCGCGCCGCCCGATGCGCCCCGTGAACGGCGTGCTCACCGCGCCCGGCCCCCGGCCCGCGCGCGACAGCTGGCCGCTGCGCGCGTGGATCACGCACGCGCGCCGAGCCAGCGCTCGCCGGAGGCGCCGCCCGCTCAATCCGGTGCGACGCAGCTGCGACCACGCGCCGGCGCGGTTGCGCCGCGTCGCCACGCGGCACGCCAGCCGCCCCGCGCGCCGCAGCCGCATGCGCACGCCGGGCCGCCGCCGCTCGATGAGGATGGACACGTTGGCCGGCTCGGACAGCGTGTAGCGAAATCGCGTGCCGCGCGGGGGCGTGCGCCGCCGTTGGGCGGCGACCGCGGTGGGCGCCGGCGCCACGGCGAACGCTCGGCTCGACATGGACAGCGAGCCGATCACCGGTGCCTCGCCGTCGCCGGGCGGGCCCGGCGCGGCGGGCGTCTCGCCGAGGACGTCGCGCACGAAGACGTCGGCGTGCTGGGGGTCGATGTCCTCAGCGCTGAGGTTGATCGCGGCCGAGGTGAAGCCTACGAAGCGGCCGGTGAGCGACACGAAGGGCATGTACGAGTCGCCCTCGCCGCCGCCGCCCTGAGGTCCCGAGGAACGACTGATCAAGAGGGTGGTGTTCGTGGCAGCGTCCCTGATGAGGACGTCGTTGAACTGGGCCAGCTGGAACGGGGTGATGAGCTCGTAGTCCTCATCGCTGATGTCGCCCGCGCGCGAGTCGAACGCGACGTAGCGCCCGTCGGCCGAGATCGAGGGGGCGCCGGAGTTTGCGACGCCGTCCGTATCGGCGCCGGTCCGGCGGCTGACGAGCGTCGTCGTGCTCGCGACCAGGTCGCGTACGAAGACGTCGGGACCGGTTCGGTCGGTCGCGAACACGGTCGTCAGCGACGTGAATGCGACCTGACGGCCGCCAGCCGAGATCGACGGCTCCGAGGAGTTGAGGTTGCCGGGGGTTCCCGCCGCGCCGGTGGCCCGGCTGACGAGCGTGGTCGTGGCGTTGTCCAGGTCACGCACGAACACGTTGGTCACGCCCGGGTTGGAGTCACCGCCGAAGTTGTTGGCGTCCGAGGCAAACGCGACGAAGCGCCCGTCGGGCGAGATCGCGGCGTCCCCTGACGGGCTGTCTCCGGGAGCGCCGAAGGCGCCGGGGGCGCGGCTGACCAGCGTGGTGGTGTTCGCGACGAGGTCGCGCACGTAGACGTGGGCGTCGCCGTTGTCGGCGCCTGCGCTGATGTTGCGGGCCCGTGAGGTGAACGCGACGTACCGTCCGTCGGCCGAGACCGCGGCGTCACGCGACAGGCCGTCGGAGGCGGCGCCCTGTGCGCCCGTCGCTCGGCTGACCAGGGTCACCGTGTGGGTGGCGAGGTCCCGGGCGAAGACGTCCTCCTCCGGACCGTTCGCGTCGCCGATGTTGCTGGCCAGCGACGCGAAGACGACGACGCGTCCGTCAGCCGAGATCACAGGGTCGGTGGAGGTGCTGTTGGCGCTCTCGCCTCCGGGCCCGTTGGCACGGCTGATCAGGTGGGTGAGGTTCAGCGCGGTATCGCGGAGGAACACGTCCCCGCGGTCGGGGGGCTCGCGTCCGTCGAGGTCGTCGTCGGTGAGGGTCGCCGACTCCGAGCTGAACACCACGAACCGCCCGTCCGCAGTGACGGAACCGCCCTCGGACTGCCGGTCGCCGGCCGCGCCGTTGACGCCGCTGGCTCTGCTGACGAAGACCACGTCGTCCTTCGCCGCGACCGCCACGCCGGTCCACGCAGCGCCCGCGATCACCGTCGCCAGGCACAGCAGGACCCCTCTCCCCCACCGGATCATGCCGTCCCCCTCGTCGCCTTCGGCTTCCGCCGGCAGAAACCCGCGGGCGCTCCGAACGATGCGGACGGGCCTGACCAATCAGCCGTCGGTGCGCACCTCGGTGCCGTCCTGCGCCCACCGCGTGTGGTAGGTCCCCTCGCGGTCGGTGCGCTGGTAGGTGTGCGCGCCGAAGAAGTCGCGCTGGCCCTGGATCAGGTTGGCCGGGCCGCGCTCGCGGCGGTAGCCGTCGTAATAGGCCAGCGAGGAGCTGAAGGCCGGGACCGCGATCCCCAGCTCGACGGCCTTGGCGATGACGCGCCGCCACGGCTCCTGCGCGCCGGCCACCGCGTCGCGGAAGTAGGGCATGCGCAGGAGGTTGCGGTCGTCGCCGCTGTCGGCGTACGCGTCGCGGATGCGGTTCAGGAAGCGCGCCCGGATGATGCAGCCGCCGCGCCAGATCGTGGCCAGCGAGCCCAGGTCGAGGTCCCAGCCGTGCGTGCGCGAGGCGGCGGCCATCTGCTCGAAGCCCTGCGCGTAGGCGACGACCTTGCTCGCGTACAGCGCGTCGCGGATGTCGTCGACGAGGTCCTCGCCGGCGCCGCCGCCCTCCTCCGGCCGCGGGCCCTCGAGCTCCTTGGACGCCTCCAGGCGCTCGTCGCGCAGCGCCGACAGCGACCGCGCGAACACCGCCTCGGTGATGCCGGTCAGCGCGACGCCGAGCTCGAGCGCGTCCTGCCCCGTCCAGCGCCCGGTGCCCTTCTGCGCGGCCTGGTCGACGATGACGTCCACCAGCGGCCCGCCGGTGGTCTCGTCGACCTTGGCCAGGACCTTGGCGGTGATCTCGATGAGGAAGGACTCCAGGTCGCCGGTGTTCCAGTCCTCGAAGATCGCGGCGATCTGGGCGGGGTCCTTGCCGACGCCGTGGCGCAGGAGGTCGTAGGCCTCGGCGATGAGCTGCATGTCGGCGTACTCGATGCCGTTGTGGACCATCTTCACGTAGTGCCCGGCGCCGTCGGGGCCGACGTACGTGCAGCACGCCTCGCCGTCCACCTGGGCGGCGATCGACACGAGGATCTCCTCCACCTCGCCGTAGGCGTCCCGGTCGCCGCCGGGCATGATGCTCGGCCCCAGCAGCGCCCCCTCCTCCCCGCCGGAGACGCCGGTGCCGATGAAGCGCAGCCCCTGGCCCTCGAGCGCCTCGGTGCGCCGGCGCGTGTCCAGGAAGTGCGAGTTGCCGGCGTCGATGATGATGTCGCCGTCGTCGAGCAGCGGCGTGAGCTGCTCGATCACGGCGTCCACGGGACCGCCGGCCTTGACCATCACGATGATGCGCCGCGGGCGCGCCAGCGCGTCGACGAAGTCCTCGATGGACTCCGCGCCGTGGATGGTCCCCTCGTCGCCGAAGGCCTCGACGAACTCGCGCGTGCGCGCGGGGGTCCGGTTGTGCACGGCGATCGGCACGCCGTGGCGCGCGATGTTCCGGGCGAGGTTGGCCCCCATCACGGCCAGCCCGCTGACTCCGATCTGACTCTCTCCGCTCACGCCCTCATCTCCCTCGTTCGACGCCCGCGAAGCGCTCGCGATGCTGGTCGCGGCAATCCTCTCACGGCTTCGCAAGCGCCGGGCGGCGCAGCGCGCGAAGGTGAACGTCGCCTCATGCACCACAGAGGTGCAGAATCCGACGCTCACGCGGCCGGGCGCGCCCGCGGAACGTGAACGTCGGCTCATGCACCACAGGGGTGCAGAATCCGACGCTCGCGCCCCAGCGGCGCCGGGCCGGCGGGGAAATGTTCAGGTCCTCGGCGATGCGCGAGAGCGCCGTCTTCACGACGGCGAGGACCCGCAGCTGGGTGCTGGCACACTGCCCCGATGCACTCCGTGTCCGCGATCGCAACGGGCCCGGCGCTGAGCCGCTCTGTCGCGGCGTGCCTGGCGTCCATCCTCGAGGTCGAGGCCTCCGACGTGCCGGTACCGCCCGCGGAGCATCCGGAGCCGTGGACCGTGTGGCGCAACTGGCTGGGTCAGCGCGGGCTGGGGCTGGTGGCCGTGCCCGAGCCGAGGGAGTTCCACTGGCCGGGGCCGTGGCTGGCGCTTCTGCGCGCCGAGGAGCACGACGGCCTGATCGCGGCGGTCGCGTTCGGCGTCCCGCCGGGACTCGTGTGGAGCCCGCTCGCCGGATCCGAGACGTTCGACGCGGTGCAGGCGGGCTACCTGGTCGCGCCCGCCGACGTCGGCCTGTGGGCACCGGTCGAGGTGGCGACGTCACGCGACGCCGGCCGCGTCGAGGCGCTCGCGCTCGCGGCCGACGCGGAGTCCCCGATGATGCTCGTCGAGCAGGCCGCGGTGCGGGCCGGTCGTGGCCTGGAGGGCGACCGGTACTTCGACGAGCGCGGCACGTTCTCCAACCCGCACGCGCGCGGCATCGACCTGACGCTCATCGAAGCCGAGGCGCTCGACGAGCTCGTGCTTCCCGCGGGACGCCTGGCCCCCGAGGACGCCCGCCGGAACGTCGTGACCCGCGGCATCGACCTCAACGCCCTGGTCGGCCGGCGGTTCGCCGTCGGGGAGGTGCAGTGCCTCGGGCAGCGGCTGTGCGAGCCCTGCGCGCACCTCCAGCGGCTGACCCGGCCGGGCACGCTGCGCGGGCTCGTACACCGCGGCGGGCTGCGGGCGGACGTGCTCACCGACGGCGTCCTGCGGGTCGGCGACCCGGTCCGCCCTGCCAGATGACGATGGCGTGTGCGCTGGGGCAGCGCAGCGATCCGCAGTGAAGGGTGCCCGGTAGCGCGTGGTGGCTCGGGGTAGGTCACGGCGGATGGCAGCCACGAGCACCTCCGCGCGCGTCGGCACGCTGCTGGACGCCGACGATGCATCCGAGGGGAGCTCCTGTGAGGGCATCCCCGAGCAGGCGTGCCCGGACGCGCCGCGCAACTACGCGCTGAACGCCGCCAACGGCGCGGCCACCAAGACCGCCGAGCAGCTCGCGAGCCCGGGCGTGGTGCTCCCGCTGCTGCTGGCGGGGGTCGGGGCGCCCGTCGCGCTCGCGGGAGCGCTCGAGCCGGTGCGCCGTGGCACCGCGCTGCTGCCCGGCCTCGTCGTCTCCGGGCGCATGCGCGCGTACCCGGTGCGCAAGGGCTTCTGGGTCGCGGCGGGGCTGGTGCAGGCCGTCACGCTCGTGATCACCGCGTTCGCCGCCGCCGCGATGGAGGGAGTCGCGGCCGGCGTGGTCGTCCTCGCGATGCTCGCGGTGTTCAGCCTGGCCAGCGGTGCCGGATCCGTCGCGTTCGGCGACGTGATGGGCAAGACGATCCCCAAGCCGCGCCGCGGCCGCCTGCTCGGCCTGCGCGCAGCGCTCGGCGGTGTGGCCACGATCGTCGTCGGGCTCGCGCTGGCGCTGACGCTCGGGCCCGACGTCGGCCGCGGCGTCTTCGTGGCGCTGCTGCTCGCGGCTGCCGCGCTGTGGGCCATCGGCTCGTGGCTGTTCGCGCTGACCCGCGAGCCGCCCGGCGCGACCGAGGGCGGGCGCACCCCGCTCGCCGAGGCCCGCGCCGGCGCGCGGCTGCTGCGCGAGGTCAGGGGATTCCGGCGCTTCCTGCTGGCCCGCGCGCTGCTCGCCGTGACCGAGGTCGCGCTGCCGTTCTACGTGCTGGCCGCTCGCGAGTCGGGCGTCGACGCGTCCGCCGTCGGCATCTTCCTGGCGGCGTCGGGCCTGGCCGCCGTGGTCAGCAACCCGGTCTGGGGCCGCGTGACCGACGACGCGTCGGACCGTGCGGTGATGACCGCCGCGGGGGTCGTGGGCGCCGTCGCAGCGGTGATGGCCGTCGCGCTGCTCGCCGCCGACGTCAGCAGCGCCGCCGCGTACGCGGCGGTCGTGTTCGTCGCGGTGGTCGCCCAGGAGGGCGTACGGCTCGGCCGCAAGGCGTACCTCGTGACCGCCTCGCCGCCCGACGAGCGACCGCTGTACATCGCGCTGGCCAACACCTTGATCGGCGTCGTGATGATCGGGCTCGCGCTCCTCGGCGTCGTCGCGGAGGTCGCCGGCGTGCCCGCCGCGGTCGGGACCGTGCTCGTGCTCTCGCTGCTCGGCGTGGCGGCCACCCGCTGGACGCCCGAGCCGGAGCTGATGACGCGCGTCTGACTAGCTGCCGTGGTGCTCGGCCTCGGCCGCGTCGGCCTCGGCCTTCGTGCGGTGCACGGTCTCGGGCGGATGCTCGGGCGGCGAGTACAGCGAGTAGAGCTTCAGGTCGCTGTCGCCGGTATTGACGACGTTGTGCCACACGCCGGCCGGGACGATGATCGCCCAGTCGTCGCTGACGTCGTGCGTCTGGTCCATCGCGTCCTCGGACTCGCCCATCTCCACGCGCCCCTGGCCCTGCTCGATGCGCAGGAACTGGTCGATGTCGTCGTGCGCCTCCGCGCCGATGTCCTCGCCGGGCGCCAGCCGCATGACCGTGAGCTGCGTGTGCTCGCCGGTGAACAGCACCGTCCGGAACGTCTCGTTCTCCAGCGTGACCTTCTCGACGTCATCGACCCAACCGAGCATCGCGATCTCCCATCGTGGTTTGCCGGACCGCGAGGCGATCCCGAACACCGAGTGCCCGGGTCGGGCGATGGGCTAACCGTCGGGTTCCTGCAGCCGTTCGCCGGCCGGCAGGGTCAAGAACTCGACGAACTCGTCCGCCAGCGCCACCTCTTCGAAGATCTCCCGGGAGAGGTCCGGGCGGCCCTGGTTCTCGAACCAGTCGTCGTCGCCGATCTCCTCGCGGATCTTCTCGAGCTCGGAGGTCTCCAGCTCGCGCACGAGGTCGGCGGTGATCGTGCGTCCGTCCTCGAGCTGCGCACCGTGGTGCACCCACTGCCAGACCTGTGCCCGCGCGATCTCCGCCGTGGCAGCGTCCTCCATCATCCCGTAGATGGCGGCCGCGCCGACCCCGCGCAGCCACGACGAGATGTACTGGATGCCGACGTTGACGTTGCTGCGCAGGCCCTCCTCGGTGATCTCGCCCCCGGTGGCCGGCACGTCGAGCAGCTGCTCGGCGCTCACCTCGACCTCGTCTCGCCGACGATCGATCTGGTGCGGCCGATCTCCCAGCACCGCGTCGAACTCCTCCATCGCCGCGGCCACCGAGTCGGGGTGCGCCACCCAGGTGCCGTCGAACCCGTCGCCGGCCTCGCGTCGCTTGTCGTCGCGCAGCGCCGCGAAGGCCTTTTCGTTGGCCGCCTCGTCGGTGCGGCTGGGGATCTGCGCCGCCATGCCGCCCATGGCGTGCGCGCCGCGCCGGTGACAGGTCTTCACGAGCAGCTCGGTGTAGGCGCGCATGAACGGAACGGTCATCGTGACCTTCTTGCGATCCGGCGTGACGAACTCCGGCCGTGTGCGGAAGCGCTTGATCGCCGAGAAGATGTAGTCCCAGCGCCCAGCGTTCAGGCCCGCCGAGTGCTCGCGCAGCTCGTACAGGATCTCGTCCATCTCGAAGGCCGCGGGGAGCGTCTCGATCAGGACGGTCGCCTTGATCGTGCCGCGCTCCAGCCCGAGGTGGTCCTCGGCTAGGTCGAAGACGTCGTTCCACAGCCGCGCCTCGCGGTGTGACTCCATCTTCGGCAGGTAGAAGTACGGCCCCGCGCCGCGATCGAGGAGCTCGCGGGCGTTGCGGAAGGCGTACAGGCCGAAGTCCACGAGCCCGCCGGCCACCGGCTCGCCGTCGACGAGCAGGTGGCGCTCCTCGAGGTGCCAGCCCCGGGGACGTACGTGCAGCGTCGCGACCGAGTCGTCGAGCCGGTACTGCTTGCCGCCTTCCTCGTGCTCGATCGTGCCGCGGACCGCGTCGGCGAGGTTCACCTGGCCCCCGATCATGTTGGCCCAGGTCGGCGAGTTGGAGTCCTCGAAGTCCGCCATGAACCCCGACGCGCCAGAGTTCAGCGCGTTGATGACCATCTTCCGGCTGGTGGGCCCGGTGATCTCCACGCGGCGGCTCTGGAGCGCGTCGGGCTCGGGCGCGACCGTCCAGTCGCCCTCGCGGACGTCCTTCGTGTCGGGCAGGAAGTCCAGCGTGCCGCCCGCGTCCAGCATCGCCTGACGCTCCGCCCGCGCGGCCAGCAGCTCGCGGCGCGTGGCGTCGGACTCGCGGTGCAGCCGCGCCACGAGCTTCAGCGCGTCCGCCGTGAGGATCTCGTCGAAGCGCTCGCCCCGCGGGCCGTCGATCTGGACTGCCGAGCGCGCCGAGCTCACGGCAGCATCCATTCCAGGACGGGCGTGGACTGCAGGTAGACGAGCACGGCCATGAGCACCACCAGCAGCAGGCTCCACTTGAGGACGACGCGGAAGATGTCGCCCTCGCGCCCCGCCATCCCGACCGCGGCCGCGCCGATGGCCAGGTTCTGCGGGGAGATCATCTTGCCCAGGACGCCGCCGGAGCTGTTGGCGGCGGCCATCAGCGCGGGCGAGAGGCCGGCGTCCTTGGCCGCCGCGACCTGGAGCGCGCCGAACAGCGAGTTCGAGGACGTGTCCGAGCCGGTCACCGCCACGCCCAGCCAGCCGATGAACGCCGACAGGAACGCGAAGACGCCGCCGGCGCCCGCCAGCCACAGCCCGAGCGTGACGGTCTGTCCCGACGTGTTCATGACGAACGCGAGCGCGAGGACGGCCGCCACCGTCAGGATCGCCCACTTGAGCTGGTCCAGCGTCGCGATGTACGCGCGCAGCGCGCGGCCGATCCCCACCCGCAGGACCGCCAGTGTCGCGAGGCCGGACACGAGCAGCAGCGTGCCGGCCGCGCCGAGCCAGTTGAAGTTGAAGGTCGCGTCGTAGGGGTCGCCGCCGGCCTTCTCGATGTCGATCCCGGGCCAGGCGAACTCCTGCGTCACGCTGTCCAGCGCCTCCTTGACGGAGGCGATCTGCGCGATCGAGAACACCGCGACGATCAGCAGGTAGGGCGCGTACGCCGCGGCCACGTCGGCGCGCGAGTCGCCGCCCGGGCGCACGCCGTGGCGGCGTTCGAGCGCCGGGTCATGCCCCTCCGCACCGGCGATCGCGGGCATGGCCCGTTCGCCCAGCAGGGGCTCGGCCGGATGCCAGACGCGCAGGAGCGCCACGATCGAGGCCACCGAGACCAGCGCCGCGATGATGTCCGTCAGCTCGATCGAGATGTAGTTGGAGGCGGCGAACTGGGCGACCGCGAACGACAGCCCCCCGACCGCCGCGGCCGGCCAGGTCTGGCGGATGCCCCGGGTGCCGTCGACCATGCCGACGAGGATCAGCGGCACGACCAGCGCGAGCACCGGCGTCTGCCGGCCCACGATCTCGCCGAGGGTGTCGGCCGGGATGTCGGTGACCTCGCCGAGGGTGATGATCGGCGTCGCGATCGCGCCGAAGGCGACCGGCGCCGTGTTGGCCACCAGGGCCACCGCGGCCGCCTTGAGCGGCTGGAAGCCCAGCGCCATCAACATCACCGACGTGATCGCCACGGGCGTGCCGAACCCCGCGAGCGCCTCGATCAGCGCGCCGAAGCAGAAGGCGATGATGATCGCCTGGATGCGCTGGTCGTCGCTGATGGCGGCGAACGAGCGCCGCAGCACCTGGAAGTGGCCGGTGTCGACCGTCACCCGATAGATCCAGATCGCGTTGACGACGATCCACATGATCGGAAACAGCCCGAACGCCGCGCCCCACGCCGCCGCGTCCAGCGTCTGCCCGACCGGCATCGAGTAGACCGCGAGCGCCACGACGATCCCCACGCCGAGCGAGATCAGCGACGCCCATTGCGCGGGCATGCGAAGGCCGCCGAGCAGGACGAACAGCGTAAGGAGCGGCAGCACGGCGAAGATCGACGTCAAGCCGAGCGATCCGCCAACCGGGTCGAGCACCTGCTGATACACGGCCTCGCTCCTCCTCGCTGACCGGCCGGCCGACGGCCGAACGCCGCCGGTGGGCGCGGGCTTACCCCACAGGTGTCCCCCGCCAATCGCGGTAGAACTCCGTGGCATGCCTGCGTCCGAGGCGACGGTCGTCCAAGCCGGTGGCCGGGATGTGCGCGTGTCGAGCCCCGACCGCGTGATCTTCCCGAGCACCGAGCGCACGCCCGCCATCACCAAGCTCGACGTCGTGGAGTACTACCTCTCGGTCGAGGACGGGATCATGCGCGCGCTCGCGCGGCGGCCGACGACGCTCGAGCGCTGGCCGAAGGGCGTGCACCCGGGCATCGTCCTGTCGACGCGCGAGAAGGGCGGCGGCGACGCCTTCTTTCAGAAGCGAGTTCCGCGGGGGGCACCGGAGTACCTGGAGACCGCGCGGATCGAGTTCCCCTCGGGCCGCCACGCCGACGAGATCTGCCCCACGGAGATCGCCGTCGTCGCCTGGGCCGCGCAGATGGGCACGATCACGTTCCACCCGTGGCCGGTGCGCAGCGACGACGTCGACCATCCCGACGAGCTGCGGCTCGACCTCGACCCGCAGCCCGGCACGGACTTCGCCGACGCCGTGCGGGTCGCCGCCGAGGCGCGCGTGCTCCTCGGCGACCTGGGCTACGTCGGGTTCCCCAAGACCTCCGGCGGGCGGGGGATCCACATCTACGTCCGGATCGAGCCGCGCTGGTCGTTCACCGACGTCCGCCACGCCGCCATCGCCTTCGGCCGCGAGCTCGAGCGGCGCCTGCCCGGCGAGGTGACGACGAAGTGGTGGAAGGAGGAGCGCGGCGAGCGGATCTTCGTCGACTACAACCAGAACGCCCGCGACCGCACGATCGCCTCCGCCTACAGCGTGCGGCCCAAGCCCGGTGCGCCCGTGTCCGCGCCCGTGACCTGGGACGAGCTGGCGGGCGTCGCCCCCGAGGACTTCACCGTCGCGACGATGCCCGCTCGCTTCGCGGAGGTCGGCGACCGCCACGCCGCGATCGACGACGTCGCTCACTCGCTGCAGCCGCTGCTGGACCTCTACGAGCGCGACGAGGCGCAGGGCAGCGGCGACATGCCCTATCCGCCCGACTATCCGAAGATGCCGGGCGAGCCCAAGCGCGTGCAGCCCTCGCGCGATCGCGATCGCAAGCAGTAGCCGCGGGCGGTGCGCCGGCGTGCGGGCGCGCCGGTCTCGGCGGTCACGGGGCCTGCGGCAGCCGCTTCGCGCCGCGCCTGGCCCGCGGAGCGGAGGGCGGCGGCACGACCGGCCCGATGTCCCCGTCGGGGGCCTCGTCGAGATCGACGATCACCGGCGCATGGTCGCTGGGCCCGCTGCCCTTGCGCGCGTGGCGGTCGACCCATGCGGCCTGAACCCGTTCCGCAACGGGCGCGCCCGCGAGGATGAGGTCGATCCGCATCCCGAGGTCCTGGTGGAACATGCCGGCGCGGTAGTCCCAGTACGTGAACAGCCGCTCGTGGTCCGGCCACCGGTCGCGCACGACGTCGCGCAGGCCGACCGCCTGCAGCTCGGCGAGCGCGGCGCGCTCCGGCGCCGTCACGTGGGTCTCGCCGACGTAGGCGTCGGGGTCGAACACGTCGTCGTCGGTCGGCGCGATGTTCATGTCGCCGCAGACGACGGCCCGCTCCGGGTCGGCGGCCACCATCTCGCGCAGCGAGTCCAGCCACGCGAGCTTGTAGCGGTAGTGCTCGGAGTCGGGCGTGCGCCCGTTGGGCACGTAGACCGAGGTCACCCGGAGCCCCTCGCAGGTGGCCGACACCGCGCGCGCCTCGGGATGCGGGAACCCCGGCCCGCCGGGAAGGCCCGCGACGACGTCGTCCAGCCCGACGTGCGAGAGGATCGCCACGCCGTTCCACGTCGCCTCCCCGTGCGCCGCCACCTCGTAGCCACGGCCGGCCAGCTCCTCACCGAGCAACGCGGCGAAGGCGTCGTCGGCCAGCTTGGTCTCCTGCAGGCACACGACGTCCGGCCGGCGCTCGTCCAGCCAGGCCAGCAACCTGGGCATGCGCTGCTTGGCCGAGTTGACGTTCCACGTCGCGATGCGCACGCAGGGCACGGTACCCGTGCGGGCGCACGGGGTTGCGCCTCCGGCGGTCGTCGGGCTGAACGAGCGAGCCGCGAGACGACGCGCGTTTCACTTGACGACCGTCGTGCGGCCTGCCGTGGGGTGCATCACCGCTGCATCCAAGGCGATAGGGCACTCTGCGGGCTGGGCCCGCCTGGCTGCTCAGATGCATGGAAGGGGGTAGTGGCCCGACGGCCGCGCGGCGCGACTGCTCCTCGCGCGAAGGAGGAGCGTGGCGCCAGGCGATAATCGCGCCTGGCCCACCGGCTTCGACTAGCCCCGGGCAGATATTTGTTGCACGGCCCACCCGTTTCCGTCGGGGTCGCTGAAGAAGACGAACCCGACGTTGTCGAGCGGATCTGCCTCTGGGGCGGGGTTCTCGCCCAAGACCTGGATCTCGGTGACCCCCACTCCTCGCTCCGCAAGCTGAGCACGCGCCGCCTGGATATCTGGAACGACCAGCTGCAGACCCCTGAGGGAGCCCGGTTGCATGTCCGCGACAGACGCCTCACGCACCACGATCGAACATCCTGACCCGGGAGGCGTGAGCTGAACGACGCGGTTCCCCTCGATGATCTCGACGTCGTGGTCGACGTTGAAGCCGAGTTGCTCGGCGTAGAAGGCCTTGGCGCGGTCCACGTCCGAGACCGGGACGACGACCACTTCGAGCGTCCAATTCATGAAGCGTCTCCTGTGTTGTCGTGTTGACCCGACAGCGGTGGTCGGGCCGCCTGGATACGAGACCCGAGGAGCTCGATGAATTCATCGCTAGGGTCCCGCTACTCCCTTCGCGTGAAGGCACGCGTCGCGCCGAAGCGCAACCCGCTACAGCCTCGGACGAAACAGCGGCAGCCAAAGCGAGCACCGGAACACCCGTGGCCGGGCTGCTGCTTCGAAGGCAGAAGCGGTACTGGTGGGCGCACGGTCCAGGCCGCGATCCGAAGTACAGCGGCGGTCCGCCGCGACACCGATCAGAGTCGTTTGGCAGTGTGGCAGTTTCGATCCCTGTGATCGCTCCAGGACAGGTCTCCTGGGTGCTGCGAAGCTTGATCGGCGCCTCCGGCCTCGACGCGCTGTATTGGGCGCTGCTCTCCAGTGCCGCTGGCTACCTCGGCGTGGTCCTCGCGTTTGGCCGACGGGATCGCCGCGATTGCATGGCGGCACCGGCGCGGAAACGGTCTCGACGCTTCCGCGTAGAAGCCTCGAGCGGCGGTCGGCCTCAGGCGAAAGCAGGTTGGCCGTCGCGAGCCCTGATGCGGTCGAGCCTAGGCGGGCTGGACGACTCGTCGGGGCAGAGCTGATCCAGACGCTGGCGGGTGGTCTCCCCGCAGCACGTCGGGGTCGAGATCGACGTCGCCGGGCCATACCACGCTGCCGAACGCGCGGTCCACGGCGACGGCCTCGAAGACGTCGCGGTCATCACGGATCGACGCGAACACGCCGCCGAGCTGCAGCAGCCCGGCCAGATCGACATCGTGCACCGCCCCGTCGCCGGCAACGAGCTCCTCGCGATGAATCGACGCCCATTCTCGCACCATCCGCAACGCCCGCTCCGGCAGCTCGCCGCGAATGACCTCGCCCACCGCGCCGACGGCGGCAAGGTCGTCGCGCGCGAGCGCTTCCCCCCATCGCCTGAGGGTGGCCGGCGACTTGATCCCCTACGTCGCGATCCTCGCGAGAAGCGCCCGAACAGCAAGGTAACGTGTAGGCCATGCCATACGACCCGACGAAAGTGATGCCGGCGCCGCCGCGGTACCAGCCCGTCGACGTCGCGCCCGGCGAGCCCGGCGAGAAGCAGGCACCCGTGTTCGACGACGACAACCCGCCCACGTTCAAGGACTTCGTCAAGGCCGCCCATCGGGCGCGCAAGGGCCTCAAGGCGCTCAAGCCCTGACGGGCGCGACCGCCGCGCCGGAGATTCACACGCCTACTGGATCGCGTCGTACACCTTGAACATCGGCAGGTACATCGAGATCACGATGAAGCCGACGACGCTGCCGACGATCACGATCATGGCGGGCTCGAGGATCGAGGTCAGGGACTTGACGGCGGTCTCGACCTCGTCCTCGTAGAACTCGGCGACCTTGCCCAGCATGGTCTCCATGGCGCCGGTCTCCTCGCCGACGCTGATCATGTGGGTGACCATCGCGGGGAAGACGGGGCTGTCCTTCAGCGGCTCGGAGATCGTGCCGCCGCGCTTGACGCTGTCCAGGACGGCGTCCATGGCCTTCTCGACGACCGAGTTGCCGGCGGTCTTGCCGGTGATCGTGATCGCCTCGAGGATCGGGACGCCGGCGGAGGTCAGGGCGGCCAGGGTGCGCGACCAGCGCGCGAGCGAGACCTTCTGGACGATCTCGCCGATCTTGAAGGGGATGCGCATGCGCAGCCTGTCCCACTGCGGGCGCCCCCAGGAGGACTTGCGCCACTTCTGGAAGGCGACGACGGTCCCCGCGAAGCCCAGAAGCCAGACGTACCAGTAGGTCGTCAGGCCGCTGGAGACGGCCATGGTGAACTTGGTGATCGTCGGCAGCTCGGCGTCGAACTCCTCGAAGATGTCGGCGAACACCGGCACGATGAACGCGATCAGGGCGAGCAGGACGACGACCGCGAAGCTCAGGACGACGGCGGGGTAGACCATCGCGCTGCGCACCTTGCGGCGCAGGCGGTCGTCGGCCTCGAGCTGGTCGGCCACGCGCTGCAGCGAGCTCTCGAGCAGGCCGCCGCTCTCCCCCGCCTCCACCATCGACACGTACAGCGGGTTGAAGACCTTGGGGTGCCGGCGCAGCGCGCCCGACAGCGAGAGCCCCGCCTCGACGTCCTTGCGGACCTGGACGAGCGTGGCCTTGAGCTTCTTGTTCTCGGTCTGGTCCTCCAGGACGTAGAGCGTCTTGAGCAGCGTCAGGCCCGAGGAGACCATCGTCGAGAGCTGGCGGGTCATGATCGTCAGCTCGCTGGCCTTGATGCGCTGCAGGCGGCTGAGGTCGATCTCGCGCGACTTCGTCTTGTCGACGATGTCCAGCACGATCAGCCCGCGGGTCTTGAGCTGGTCGGCGACGCCCTGCTTGGACTCGGCGGAGACCTCGCCCCGCGACGGGGCGCCGGTCGCGTCGACGGCGCGGAAGACGTAGGTGGTCATCGCTCGGCTCCTCCTGCGGGAGAGGTCTCGTCACGGGGTGGCGCGGCGAGCATGGCGGCCGCGGTCGCCCCGCCCTCGGCGTGGCCGTTGGCCTCCATTCCGTTGCTCCCGCCGCCGCCGTTGCCGTTGGCGCCGACGGCGCCGACGGCGCCCTCGCCCAGCAGCCGGCGCAGCTCGTCGGGCGTGCTGGAGCGCGCCTCGGCCAGCGTGCGGGTGATGGTTCCCGCGCGGACGAGGGTGGCCAGCGCGGCGTCCATGGTCTGCATCCCGAACTGCGAGCCGGTCTGCATGACCGAGTAGATCTGGTGGGTCTTGCCCTCGCGGATCAGGTTGCGCACGGCGGGCGTGGGCACGAGCACCTCGCACGCCACGCAGCGCCCGGCGCCGTCGGCGGTGGGCAGCAGCTGCTGGGTCATGATGCCCTGCAGCGCGACCGAGAGCTGCACGCGGATCTGCGCCTGCTGGGCGGACGGGAACACGTCGATGATCCGGTCGATCGTCTGCGGCGCGTCCTGGGTGTGCAGCGTGGCGAACACGAGATGGCCGGTCTCCGCCGCGGTCACGGCGGTGGCGATCGTCTCGGTGTCGCGCATCTCGCCGACGAGGATCACGTCGGGGTCCTGGCGCAGCGCGGCCTTCAGGCCCAGCGCGAAGGTCACCGCGTCGGCGCCGAGCTCGCGCTGGTTGACGACGCAGCGCTTGTGCCCGTGCAGGAACTCGATCGGGTCCTCGATGGTGAGGATGTGCTCGTCGCGCGTGTCGTTGATCTCGTCGACCATCGCGGCCAGCGACGTGGACTTGCCCGACCCCGTCGGTCCGGTGACCAGGACCAGGCCGCGCGGGCGGCGGGTGAACTCGTGGACGACCGGCGGGAGCCCGAGCGTGTCGATCGGCGTGATCGCCTCGGGGATGAGCCGGAACGCGGCGCTGATCGCGGCGCGCTGGAAGTAGGCGTTGACGCGGAAGCGCGCGCGACCGGGGATCGAGTAGGCGAAGTCCAGCTGCCAGTCGGTCTCCAGGCGCTGACGCTGGCCGCTGGAGAGGATCGAGTAGACGATCTCCCGCGTGTCCTCGGGCGTGAGAACCGGGTAGCGGTCCAGCGCCACGAGCTTGCCGCGGATGCGGATCGTGGGCTGCGCCCCCGCGGTGATGTGGAGGTCGGACGCGTTGCGGTCCACGACCTCGGTGAGGATGTCTGCGAAATCGATGCTCATGTGCTCGCTCCCTGTCTCGACCGGCGGCGCCGCGGGCTGTAGCCCGGGGTGCCTCAGCTGGACCCGATGACCCTTCCGATCTCCGCGATGGACGTGACGCCCTGGTGGACCTTCTCCAGCCCGTCGTCGCGCAGCCGTCGCATTCCGTCGCGCTCGGCCAGGCGCGCGATCTCCGTCGCCGGGGCGCGCGCGACGATCATGCGGCGCGCCTCGTCGCTGACGGGCATGACCTCGAAGAGCCCGATCCGGCCCTTGTAGCCCGTGTGGCCGCAGCGCGCGCAGCCCACCGGCTCGTAGGCCTCGACGTCCAGCGTGGCCTTGTAGCCGTGCTCGCGCAGGGTGTCGGCCTGGAGGATCACGCGCCGCTTGCACGACGAGCAGAGGGTGCGCGCCAGGCGCTGGGCGACCACGCAGTTCACCGCGGAGGCGAGCAGGAACGGCTCGATGCCCATCTCGGTCAGCCGCGTCACCGCGGTCGGCGCGTCGTTGGTGTGCAGCGTGGTCAGGACGAGGTGGCCGGTCAGCGCGGCCTCGACGGCGATCTGCGCGGTCTCGCGGTCGCGGATCTCGCCGACCATGATCACGTCGGGGTCGGCGCGCATCATCGAGCGCAGCCCGTTGGCGAAGGTCAGTCCGGCACGCGGGTTGATCGGGACCTGGGTCACGCCGGTCAGCTGGTACTCGACGGGGTCCTCGATGGTCACGATGTTCTTCTCAGGGCTGTTGATCGCCGTCAGCGCGGCGTACAGCGAGGTGGACTTGCCCGAGCCGGTCGGCCCCGTGACGAGCACCGCGCCGTGCGAGCGCCGGCACGTGCGGTCGAAGACCTCGAGCTCCAGCGGCCCCATGCCCAGGCGGGCGAGGTCCATGACCACGCTCTCCTTGTCCAGGATGCGCATGACGACCGACTCGCCGTGGACGGTGGGCAGCGTGACGACGCGCACGTCGATCGGGCGGCCCTCCAGCGTCAGGCCCACGCGGCCGTCCTGCGGGATGCGCCGCTCGGCGATGTCCAGGTGGGCGATGATCTTGATGCGCGACACGACGCCGGCGACCATCCGCCGCGGCACCGTGGTCGTGGCCGCCAGCACGCCGTCCACGCGGAAGCGCACGCGCATCTCCCCGGCGGCGTCGGGCTCGAAGTGGATGTCCGAGGCGCCCTTCTCGGTCGCCTGGGCGATGATCGAGTGCACGAGGCGGATGACCGGGGCGTCCTCGGCGGACTCGTAGAGATCGGTGATCTCCGTCGGCCCGCGCTGGTCGTCCTCCTCCTCGACCGCCTCGGCGACCATCTCGTCCAGCCGGTTCAGCCGGGCGACGAGCGCGGCGATGTCCTCGGCGGTGACGACCGCCAGGCGGACGTGCTGCTTGGTGATGATCGCGATGTCGTCGGCGGCGACGACGTTGGACGGGTCGGCGGTGGCGACGAGCAGCGTGCGCCCCTCCAGGCGCCCCACCGGCACGGCGTGCAGGCGCTTGGCCACCGACGCGGGGACGAGGTTCGCCGCGGACATGTCGACCTCGTACTCGGTGAGGTCGAGGTGGTCGAGGCCGTAGCGCTCGGCCAGCGCGCGGGCGTGCTGGTCCTGGGTGAGGTCGCCGGTCTCCAGCAGCAGGCTCTCGGGCGTGCGGCCGGCGCCGCGCGCCTCCTCGATCACCTCGTCGACGCGGTCACGCGCGACGTAGCCGAGCTGGACGACGACGTCGGTGAGGAAGCGGCCGCCGCCCCCGGCTCCGCTGGGTCCAGTCAGGCCGGGCACGCGCGGCGCCGGGGCGGGCGGTTCGTCGCGCAGGTTCCGTAGCTGCGTGAAGCTACCCGCGGCCACGGGCGTCCGCCACGGCCTGGTCGAGCTCCGAGGTCACCGTGTAGCCCGCGATGGCCTGGGCGCGGCGCTCGCGATCGATGACGAGGGTGGTCGGGCTCTGGGCGATGCGGACGCCGTTGGTGATCGGCGCGTACGCGCCCAGCCGCGACAGGCGCTCGACGACGACCTGGACCTTGCCACCGAGGCGGTCCACGCGGGCGGCCGCGCGGCGGGCCGCGCGGTCGTCCGGGGAGCGGCCGTCCCAGAAGAGCAGGACGACGGTGCGTCCCTGGTCCAGGGCCGCCAGGACGCGCGCGGCGCGCCGGGCGGAGGCGGGGTCCACGTCGGCCTTCGCAGGCTTGGCGGTGGAGTCCGTGGCGGGAGTGCGGGGGTCCGCGGCGCTGGACTGCTGCTGGGCGGCGGGAGCGTTGGCCTCCTCGGTCGAGGGGCGCAGCGCGACGAGCCACAGGCACAGCAGACAGATCGTGGCGACGAGACCGGCGAGAAGAGGCTTGCTCAGCTGATCCACGGGGGCTGCTTCGGCTCTCCGGCGCGCCGCCTTGAGCGCCGTCCAGAGAACCTGGCCACCCGGGTGCGCGAACATCAGCGGATGAACCGGCGCGTAATGGTGGTCCTGCTGACGTTCCTGGTGTTCTGGTCGGCGATCGCGCTGCTCTCCCCGCGCGACGAGACGGCGGTCAAGCCACCGCCGGCGCCGCCCGGCGGCGCGGCCCGGGGGGACGACCGGCCCGAGATCCAGGCCGAGAAGGGCGTGGTGGTCGGCGAACTGCCCCGCAACGAGGTGATCCGCGCCCAGGTGGGCGACATCGTCGAGCTGAGCGTGACGTCCGACCGCCCGGACAGCGTCGAGATCGAGGCGCTGAGCCTCACCGACGCGGTCGACCGCGGCGCGCCTGCCCGCTTCTCCTTCCTCGCGACGGAGCCCGCGAGCGCGTTGGTGCGCTACACCGTGGCGGGCAAGGTCGCCGGGCGGCTGGTGATCACGATGAAGGAGGGGACTGCGCGAGCCGCGCGGCCTGAGCGTCGTGCCCGGGGATCGGATGACCGCTCCCCTCGCACCACGGGCAGGTGACCGGCTGCGGGGTGCCCCCGAGGCCGGAGATGACCTTGCCCGTCCCGCGGCAGGGCGGGCAGGTCTGCTGGGGGGTCTCGCTGGTGTCCTCGGCGCCCATCGGCGGCGCAGGCTACCTACAGCTCAGGGTCAATGTTGCTCGGACCAGACGGAGGCCGTGGCGAACACTGGGATCGTGCACTGCTCGACGAACCCGGCCCGGCGGTAGACGCCGACGGCCCTCTCGGTGGCATGGAGCACGACGCGGTTCAAGCCGTGCTCCTTTGCCCGCTGAAGCATCGTCGTGGTCAGTCCGCCGGCGACTCCGCGGCCGCGCACCTCGGGCGACACGAACATCCCGTAGATGGAGGCGACACCGGGCGGTCCGGCGAGCGAGAGGAATGCCTTTCCGATCGCCTTCCCGTCCGTGCCGGCCAGGTAGCGGTGTCCGGGCGCCCGGCCGGGCCCCCAGTGAAGGTGAAGTTCGCGCACGAGGTCCCGCTCCTCCTCCGGGATCTCCCAGTAGCGAGCGGTGAGCTCGCTGTAGGTGTCGAGCGCGGCGTCGCCGAGCACCTCTTCGAAGGTGACGTCTCTCGGGATGGCGGCTGGTTGCCAGTCTGCAAGGTCCAGTGACATGCAGATCATGCGCTCAACGGGTGCCAGTCCGTGCCCGGTGAGCCGGTCGCCGAGGTCGGCTGGGGTCGCGCTGGGGTGGACGACCCAGAAGAACTGGACGTCGCGGGCACGGAATCGCTCGATCGCTCTCGAGATCGTGGGGCCGGCGGCGCGCTTCTGAAGCCGCGTGCGGATCACGGCGTTGTAGGGAAGATGCCTGATCGGAGTTTCGAACCAGAGCAGGCCATCCTCGTCGTGCAGCTCGCCCTTTGGCCACCGTCCGAAGTGCGACCACTGAGCGAAGAACGCGTCCTCGATCTCAGCGATGACCTTCACGTCAGGGCCGATCATCCAGCGCCGCAGGGTATGGGTCAACAGCAGGCAAGAGTGGGCCCGCATCGTCATTCGTGGTCGCCATGGCAACCACTCATCGACGATTCGCCGCCCGGCTGACCGTCCCCGTCCCCACATCCGCGGTCAGCGCCCGCCGCCGACCGGGAAGTCCGCGACCGTATGATCCTCAGAGGGATGCCCGACCCGCCCACCCGACGCCGGCCTCAGTCCCCGCGCCGCACCCAGGATGCGCCGGAGCGGACGCCCTGGCGCGTCGAGGGCGACCGCCGCGGCGAGGACGCTCCCGGACCCAACGAGGCGCCGGCGCGACGCCGCCCGCCCGGCGGCCGCTGGTTCTGGGGCGTCGTGTTGGGGTTGCTGGCCCTGAACATCGTGCTCGGGCAGGTCATCCCCTCCAAGGGCGACGAGCGCGTCGACGTCCCCTACAGCTTCTTCCGCGCGCAGGTCAGCGAGGGCAACGTGGCCGAGGTCAATGCCCGCAACGACGTCATCCAGGGCGAGTTCAAGCGCCCGACCAAGGTCGGCGACAAGGACGACGTCAAGGACTTCGAGACCGTCCGTCCCACCTTCGCCCAGGACGACGAGCTCCTGAAGCTGCTGATCGACAAGAACGTGCGCGTCAACGCCCAGCCGATCGACGAGGGCCGCTCCTTCCTGGCCACGCTGCTGTTCTCCTTCGGCCCGACGATCCTGCTCGTCGCGCTGTTCATCTTCCTGCTGCGAGGCATGTCCGGCGGCGGGCGCGGCGGCATCGGCGGGCTGGGCAAGTCCAAGGCCAAGCTCTACGACGCGTCGGCGACGCGTGTGCGCTTCACCGACGTGGCCGGGATCGACGAGGCCGAGGAGGAGCTCGTCGAGATCGTCGACTTCCTGAAGAACCCCGACAAGTACCGCAAGCTCGGCGCGGCGATCCCCAAGGGCGTGCTGCTCTCCGGCCCGCCCGGCACCGGCAAGACGCTGCTGGCGCGCGCCGTGGCCGGCGAGGCCGACGTGCCGTTCTTCTCCATCAGCGCGTCGGAGTTCATCGAGATGGTGGTCGGCGTCGGGGCCAGCCGCGTGCGCGACCTCTTCGAGCAGGCCAAGAAGGCCGCCCCGGCGATCATCTTCATCGACGAGCTCGACGCGATCGGCCGGGCCCGCGGCGGAGCGGGCGGCGGACTGGGCGGCCACGACGAGCGCGAGCAGACGCTCAACCAGATCCTGACCGAGATGGACGGCTTCTCGGGCTCGGAGGGCGTCATCGTGCTCGCCGCCACCAACCGGCCCGAGGTCCTGGACCCGGCGCTGCTGCGCCCCGGGCGCTTCGACCGCCGCATCACCGTCAACCCGCCCGACCGCAAGGGCCGCAAGTTCATCCTGGAGATCCACACGCGCTCGATCCCGCTGGCCGACGACGTGGACCTCGATCAGATCGCCGCGTCGACGCCGGGCATGGTGGGCGCCGACCTGCGCAACCTGGCCAACGAGGCCGCGCTGCTGGCCGCCCGGCGCGGGCACGAGCGCGTGACCGCCAACGACTTCGCCGACGCCATGGAGCGCATCGTGCTCGGCGCCGAGCGGCGCATCACGATCTCCCCCGAGGAACGCGAGCGCACGGCCTACCACGAGTCCGGTCACGCCGTGCTGGGCATGCTCGAGCCCGGCGCCGATCCGGTGCGAAAGGTCTCGATCGTCCCGCGCGGACGCGCGCTGGGCGTGACGTTCCAGTCTCCGGAGAACGACCGCTACGGCTACGACGCGCGCTACCTCGAAGGCCGCATCGTGGGCGCGCTCGGTGGCCGCGCGGCGGAGGAGATCGTGTACGGCAACGTGACGACCGGCGCGGAGTCCGACCTCGAGCAGGTCACGGCCATCGCGCGCCAGATGGTCGGGCGCTGGGGCATGTCGGACACGATCGGCCTCGTCTCCGTCCTGCCCGGTCCGGGCGAGGAGACGTCGTTCGGCCCCCAGGGATCCGCCAACGTCTCCGAGGCGACGCGCGAGCTGATCGACCGCGAGGTCCGCCGCATCGTGGAGGGCTGCTACGACCGCGCCGTGCGCATGCTCACCCAGAACCGCGAGCGCCTGGAGTCGCTCAGCCAGGCGCTGCTCGAGCACGAGACGCTCGACGAGATGGACGCCTACAAGGCCGCCGGCTTCGAGCGCAAGCCGCCGACGGCGGAGGTCGGCGGCGCCGCGACGACCGCGCGACGGCGCGGCGGTGGACGGCGCGGCGACGCCCGGCGAGTCCGAAGCCGGCGAGGCGGAGCCCGCCGGCACGACGTAGCCGCGGCTACGCGAGGAACACCAGCGCGTAGACGAAGATCCCCAGCAGGCTGGCCAGGGCGATCCGCAGGGCCTCGTCGCGCTCGCCTTCGGTGTAGCGCACGACGGCCAGGATGACCCCGGCGAGGGGAAGCACGACGGCGATCGCGTAGAGGAAGACGCCGCGCAGGCGGTCGAGGATCTGCTGGAGCACCGCCCTATCCTCCCGCGGCGCGCGCCGCGGCGCGCATGGCCTCCACGGGGGCGGGCCGGCCGGTCCAGGACGTGAAGCTCAGCGCGCCCTGCGCGACCAGCACGTCCAGGCCGTCGACCGTGCGCAGCCCGCGGCGGGAGGCCTCGGCGACGAGGGCGGTGGGCGCGTCGCCGTAGACGAGGTCGACCACGGTCGCGTAGTCGGCCAGCGCGTCGGGGGTGAGGGGCAGGTCGGTGAACGCCGCCGCGGGGTCGCCGAGCCCCACGCTGGTGCAGTTCACGAGGACCTCGGCGGCCACCGGCTCGGCGACGACGCGGGCGCCGAGCGTCCGCGCCCGCTCGGGGGTGCGGTTCCACACGGCGACGTCCGTCCCCGCCTGCGTGAGCGCCCAGACCACCGCGCGCGCGCTGCCCCCCGCGCCGAGGACGAGCGCCGAGGCGGGCGTGGCGCCGAGCACGGCGAGCAGGCCGGGCGCGTCGGTGTTGTCGGCATGGATCGCGCCCTCGGCACTGAAGGTGAGCGTGTTCGCCGCGCCGATGGCCCGTGCGCCGTCGGTGGCGGCGTCGGCCAGCGCGAGCGCGGCCTCCTTGTGCGGGATCGTCACGTTGGCGCCGCGGAACCCGGCCCCCGGGAGCCCACGGACGGTCTCCTCCAGCAGCTCGGGCGGGATCGGCAGGAGCTGGTAGCGCTCCAGTCCGGCGGCGCGCATCATCGCGGGCGAGCGGCTGTGCCCGACCGGCCAGCCCAGCACCCCGTAGCGCGCGGTCAACAGTTCGTCGGCGACTGGCCGTTGCGCCGCGCGCGCGCCGAGTCGTAGCGCGCCGCGTCGCGCTGGAACTCGGCGAAGCTCGACGAGAACTCGTGCTCCCCGCAGGTCCCGGGCTTGACCACGTAGTACAGGTGCTTCACGTTGGCCGGCCGGGCGGCCGCACGCATGGCGCTCAGGCCCGGATTGCCGATCGGGGTCGGCGGCAGGCCGGTGCGCTTGCGGGTGTTGTAGCGCGAGTTCAGGGCGAGCTCCGATTGGCGCAGCGGGCGTCCCCAGTTGTTCGTCGCGTAGCGGATCGTCGCGTCGATCCCCAGCGGCATCCCGTCGGCGAGCCGGTTGTAGATCACGGCCGCGATGAGCGGGCGCTCGCGCGCGAGCTGGGCCTCGCGCTCGACCATCGAGGCGATGATGAGCACGTCGTAGGGGGTCAGCTTCTTGCGCCGCGCCCGGGCCATGTTCACGCGGGCGAAGCTCTGCTGGAAGGTCCGCAGCTGCTGCTCGACGAGGTCGCGGGCGTTCTCGCCTGCCCGCAGCTCGTAGGTGGCGGGAAACAGGAAGCCCTCCAGCGAGCGCGTGCCCGAGGGGGCGCGGTAGCGAAACGGGTTCAGCGCCCCGGAGAAACGCCTCGAGGCGCGCACGTAGTCGCCCTGCACGCCGGCGCGCGCGACGACGGGGTTCAGCTCGCGCCGCGACGGTCCCTCCGGAAGCGTGACCTTCAGCAGGGCGGGCGCCCGGACGGGGACCTTCCCGGTGAGCGCGTCGATCGCCGCGCCGTAGCTCATGCCCCGCCGCAGGGTGTGCGCCCCGGAGCGCAGGTCGCCGCGCTTGCCCGACATCGCCGCACGGATCGAGAAGAAGAAGCCCGAGTCCACGACGCCCGCGCCCGCGAGGATGTCCCCGATCTCCCCCGCGCCGGCGCCAGCGGGGATCCGGACGCGCACGGCGTCCCCGCCCTCCCCGGCGAAGGGCTGGAAGACGGTGGCGACGATGAACACCAGCAGCACCGCGACGAGCACGACGATCACCGCGCTGGCGTGTCCGCGCAGGCGGCGACGCGCCCGGGCGGGGCCGCCCGGCACGTCGCCCGGCGGCGTCACGACCGTGCGCGGCGAGACCGCGCGCCGCACGCGCCGCAGGCCCGCGGGCCGCTCGGTCTCATCGCGCAGCGCCCCCGCCGGCGCCGCGGGCGGCGCAGGCGGATCGGGCGCGATGCGTCGCAGGCGGTGCGGGCGCTCGCGCCCGGACCGCGGCAGGTCGTCCGGGGGTGGATGGTGGTCCGGGGGTGGCAGATCGTCCGGGGGTGGCAGATCGTCCGGATGCGGCAGGTCCTCGGGAAGCGGCAGGTCCTCGGGCACGCGCGGCGGCGCGGCGTGCATCTCCTCCCACCCGGGCGGCACGAACGTGTCCGTGGTGCCCTCCGGCGGACGGGGGCTCGGGGCGAACGCCGGCGTGTCGGCGCGTGCCGCTCCCTCGTCGGCCGGCAGCTCGTGTCCGGACCGGCGGGCCTCCCGCTCGCGCCGGGCGCGCTCGCGCTCCTCGGGCGTGCGTTGGGCGCGCGCGGCGTTGTCGTCTCCTCGAAGCCAGCTCATGGCGCCCTCGGCGACCGCAGGCTACCCGTCCGTCGGTGCGGGCCGCGTCGCAAGCCATCCCTCCAGAATATGGGCGGCCGCGCGGGAGTGCTCCGAGGCGGACGCGCCGCTGGGGTCGCGCTGCGCCAGCCGCGTGGAGAAGCGCTCGTCGTGCAGCTCGACGGGAACGCGGACGCGCTCGGCCAGGCGCTCGGCGAATGCGCGCGTCTCGCGCGTCTGGTCGGAGTCCGATCCCGACAGCGACAGCGGCAGGCCCACGACGACCAGCTCGGCCTCGCGCTCGCGCACGAGGTCGGCGAGACGGGCCAGGCCCTTGCGGGTCGCCGGGCGCAGGACCGGCGCGATCGGCGTGGCCAGCGTGCCCGTGGGGTCGCTGATGGCGCAGCCGCACTGGGCGCTGCCGTAGTCCAGCGCCAGGACGCGCACTAGTGGTCCGTCCCGCGGATCCGTTCCCTCCTGGATCGGCCGCCGATCACTAGGCGAGCGCGGATTCGATGGCCGCCCGCGCGGCCGCGATCGCGTCGGGGAGCTTGTCCGGGTCGCGCCCGCCGGCCTGAGCCATCGTGTCGCGGCCCCCGCCGCCGCCGCCGGCCACCTGCGCGGCCGCCTTGACCACGGCGCCGGCCTTCACGCCGCGGGCCACGAGCGCCGGGGAGACCGCCGCGACGAGGTGCACGCGCCCGTCCACCACCGTGCCGAGCACCGCGGCGGCCTGCTCGCCCAGCTGGCCCTTCACGCGGTCGGCGACGTCCATCAGCTCCTTGGCGTCGCCCACCGAGACGACTTCCGCGACGACCCGCGCGCCGTCCACGTCGGCCGCGCGCCCGGCCAGCGCGCCCGCGTCCACGCCCCCGTCGGACGTCGCGGCCTTCGCCGCGCGCTTGGCCTGGTCGCGCAGCGCGCCGATCGCCGCCGGCACGCGCTCGCCGGGGACGCGCAGGACCGACGCGGCCTCGCTGAGCAGCGCGTCGGAGCGGCGCAGCGCGGCGACCGCCTCTGGGCCGGTGATCGCCTCGATGCGCCGCACGTTGGCGGCGCTGGAGCCCTCGCTGGTGATCTTGACCAGGCCGATCTCGGCGGTGCTGTGCACGTGCGTGCCGCCGCACAGCTCGCGCGACTGCGAGCCGTCGCCGATCTCCACCATCCGCACGACGTCGCCGTACTTCTCGCCGAACAGCGCCATCGCGCCCAGCGCCCGGGCCTCGTCGAGCGTCGTGGTGATCGGGCGCACGGGCTCGTTGCGCAGGACCCACTCGTTGACGCGGTCCTCGATCGCGCTCAGGTCCTCGGGGGAGATCCGCTCGCCGTGGTTGAAGTCGAAGCGCAGCTTGTCGGGACCGACGTAGGAGCCCGCCTGGCGCACGTGCTCGCCCAGGCGCTCGCGCAGCGCGGCGTGCAGCAGGTGCGTGGCGGTGTGGTTGGCCGCGGTGGCGTTGCGCGCGGCCCGGTCCACGCGCGCGACGACCCGCTCGCCGGGGCGCAGCTCGCCGCTGCCCACGTCGACGAGCACCGCCTGGTCATCGCCCAGGCGCAGGACGTCGGTCACGCGCGCGACGCAGTCGCCGTCCTCGCACTCGATCACGCCGGCGTCGGCGACCTGGCCGCCGCCGGTGGCGTAGAAGGGCGACTCCGCGAGCTTGAGCAGGACGCGGCCGTCGTCCTGGCGCACGCTCTGCACGGCGGTGTGCTGCTCGAGCGTCTCGTAGCCGGTGAACTCCGTCGGAGAGCCCGACTCGCGGCTGAGGTCCAGCGCGCGCTCGCGCAGCGCGCCGCTGAGCGGAGCGCTGGAGCGCCCGCCCGCGCGAGCCTTCGCGCGCTGGCTGTCCATGAGCGCGTCGAAGCCGGTGGTGTCGACCTCCAGTCCCTCCTCCACGGCCAGCTCGCGCGTCAGCTCGAACGGGAAGCCGAACGTGTCGTGCAGGCGGAAGGCGTCCTCGGCTGCGATCGCCGCGGGGCCCTCCTCGCGTGCGCGGTCGATCAGCTCGCGCAGCAGCTTGGTGCCCTGCTCGAGCGTGCGCCCGAAGCCCTCCTCCTCGGCGCGCACCCAGCGCTCGATCGACGCGCGCTCGGCGACCAGCTCGGGGTAGGCGGGGCCCATGATCGCGATGACGCGGTCCACGAAGCGCGGCAGGAAGCCGGGCGCGATGCCGATGCGCCGACCGTGCTGGATCGCGCGGCGCATGACGCGGCGCAGCACGTAGCCGCGGTCCTCGTTGGAGGGCACGACGCCGTCAGCGATCAGGAACGTCATCCCGCGCGTGTGGTCGGCGAGGATGCGCAGCGCGCGGTCGGTCGCGTCGTCGGTCCCGTAGGTCCGGCCCGACAGCTCCTCCCCCAGCTCGATGAGCGGGCGGAAGTGGTCGGTCTCGAAGATCGTGGGGACGTCCTGGAGCAGCATCGCCATGCGGTTCAGCCCCATGCCGGTGTCGATGTTCTGGGCCGGGAGCGGGGTGAGCGTATTCACCGGCTCCTGGAGGTACTGCATGAAGACGAGGTTCCAGTACTCGACGAAGCGGTCGTTCTCGCCGCCGGGCAGGTCGTCGGGCTTGCCGTACTCGACGCCGCGATCGAGGTAGAGCTCCGAGCACGGGCCGCAGGGCCCGGTGGCGCCGGCCTGCCAGAAGTTCTCCGAGCGCGGCAGCAGGACGATGCGCTCGCGCGGTACGCCGACCGACAGCCACGCGTCGATGGCCTCCTCGTCGGGCCCCAGGCCGAGCTCCTCGTCGCCCTCGAAGACGGTGATCCAGATGTCCTCGGGGTCGAAGCCGAACCCCTGCAGCGACAGCTCCCAGGCCAGCTCGACGGCGCCCTGCTTGAAGTAGTCGCCGATCGAGAAGCTGCCGAGCATCTCGAAGAAGGTCAGGTGGCGCGAGGTCGTCCCGACGACGTCGATGTCCGGCGTGCGGAAGCACTTCTGGCAGGAGCACAGCTTGTCGTGCGGCGGCTTCTCCTGGCCCAGGAAGTACGGCTTGAGCGGGTGCATGCCCGCGGTGGTGAGCAGCACGGAGGGGTCGAACTCGGCCGGGATCAGCGAGCCGGAGGGCACGCGCCTGTGGTCGCGCTCCTCGAAGAACGTCAGGAACCTCTCGCGGATCTCGTCGGTGGTCACGCTGCGATTGTCGCGCATCCGACCACGGCGTCCCCGGCGAGGAAGACCGCGGTCTGGCCGGGCGCGGCGCGGTCGGCGGGCTCGTCGAGGTGGATCTCGTCGCCGTCCAGGCGACAGCCGATCGCGGGGGCGCGGTAGCGCAGCTTGACCGCGTCGGGGGCTCTGTCGGCGGCGTGAAGCCGGATGCCCCGGACCCTGACCGTGTCGGTCTGCAGGTCGTCCCTCGGCCCCACCGTCACGGTGTTGGCTGCGGGATCCGTGGCGAGCACGAACAGCGGCTGCGTCGCGGCCACGCCGAGGCCCTTGCGCTGGCCGACCGTGAAGCCGTGATGGCCGCGGTGACGCCCGAGCGTCCGGCCGGCGGTGTCCACGATGTCGCCCGGCCGGTCGCGCAGGCCGCCGTGGCGGGCGAGGAACGCGGCGCGCCCGGTTCCGGCCAGGAAGCACAGGTCCTGCGAGTCGGGCTTGCCGGCGACGGGCAGGCCGGCGTCGCCCGCGAGCGCGCGGACCTCGGGCTTCGTGAGCTCGCCGAGCGGGAAGCGCAGCCGCGCGAGGCTGGCCGGGCTCAGCGCGGCGAGCATGTAGGACTGGTCCTTGGCCGGGTCGGCGGCGAGGCGCAGCAGACCGCCGCGCGTGCGCGCGTAGTGGCCGGTGGCGAGGGCCGCGGCGCCGAGGCGGTCGGCGAAGTCGAGCATCGCGTCCAGGCGGACGTGGCCGTTGCAGCGCACGCAGGGGTTGGGGGTCTCACCTTGCTCGTGCTCCGCCAGCCACGGGTCCACCACGCCCGCGCGGAACTCGGGGCGCAGGTCCAGCGTGAAGTGCGGCAGGCCGAGGCCGTGGGCCAGCGAGCGCGCGCCGCGGACCGCCGCCGCCGAGCAGCAGGAGCGCTCGCCGTCGTTCTCGGGGTCCGACCACAGCTCGAGCGTGACCGCGGCGGCGTCGTGGCCTGCGCGCTCGCAGAGCAGCGCGGCGACCGCGCTGTCGACGCCGCCGGACATGGCGACGAGGGTGCGCTCGGGGTCGGTCGGCTGCGCACGGTCGGCCCGGACGGCTGCGCCCAGGGCGCGGTGCAGCGCGTCGGACGCGAGGTCGGCGGCGTGGAGCTTGCCCGCGCTCATCCCGCCGAGCTCCGCGGCGATGGCCGGGGAGCCGATCCGCGCCGCGTCCAGCACGGGCGCGCCCTTCGCGAGGGCCACGGCCGCGCTGCCGGCCGCGATCGTCGCGCCGCAGCCGGTTGCCTCGAAGCTCGCGGCTCGCACGCGGGCGTCCTCCACGACGAGCGAGACGCGCACCATGTCCCCGCACGCCCCGCCCCCGGCCGCGCCGTCGCGCGCGCCGGGCGGGGGCTCACCCCGCCCGCGGGGATGGCGCAGGTGGTCCTCGAAGCGCTCGTCGGGCATGGGGCGAGTGTAGATCGGCCCGGCGTCCCGCCCGCGAAGGGGGTGGGCCGACTTATCCACGCATGCCAAGGACGACTCGGCCCACCCTCCCCGCCGAGCAAGGCGGGCCGAGTTATCCATCCATGTCAAGGACAACTCGGCCCACCCTCCCCGCCGAGCAAGGCGGGCCGACCTATCCATCCATGCCAAGGACAACTCGGCCCACCCCCCCCACCGAGCAAGGCGGGCCGACCTATCCCTCCATGCCAAGGACAACTCGGCCCACCTCCTCCCCGGGCGGGCGTGGTCAGCTCCTGATCCCCGAGCCCGCGGTGCGCAGGCTGCGCGAGCGCGTGCGCTCGCCGAGGCCGAAACGATCGGGGAGCGGCGTGCCGGATCGCAGGGCCGCGGCGATCCGCTCGGCCAGGGCCGGGCCGTGCTTGAAGCCGTGGCCCGAGCCGCCGCCCACCAGCCAGACGCCGGGGTGCGCGGGGTGCGGCGCGGCGATGAAGTGGGTGTCGGGCGTCAGCTCGTAGCGACAGCAGCGCGCCTCGACGAGCGGCGCGTGCTCCAGGGCGGGGAAGCGGTCGCGCAGGTAGGCGCGCACCGCGTCCTCCGTCGTCGCCGTGTCGGGCAGCGCCGCGTCGGGATCCAGTGGCGGCCCCTCGAGATCCAGCGCCGCCTTGACGCCCAGCTCGTCGAGGTCCGTCGTGCCGTACATCGCGCGGTCGTAGTCACACCAGCCGGGCAGGCCGGGAGCGCGCCACGCCGGCCCGCCGTCGAAGAACAGCAGCTCCTGACGGGTCACCGACAGGGAGACCACGTCGCCGAACAGGCCGGCGAGCCAGGCGCCGCACGCCCACACCACGACGTCTCCCTCCAGTCGGGTGGAGTCCTCCAGCACCGCGCTCGCGCCGGCCGGCCGCGCCCGCCCGCGCACCAGCCGCGCGCCGTGGCCGACGGCCTGACGGGCCAGCGCCTGCACCGCCCGCTGTGCGCGGAGCACCCCCGCCTGCGGCTCGAGCAGGACGAAGGCGAGGTCCTCGCCGCCGAAGCTGGGATACAGCCGGGCGGCGCTGGCCACGTCAAGGCGCTCCACCGGGATCCCCTGCGCGACCAGCGTGCGCTCCGACGCGCCCTCCCACCCGTCCTCGCGATGGGCGAACCAGGCCAGGCCGCACTCCACGAGCAGATCCTCGCCGGACTCCTCCTCCAGCACGCGCCACAGCGCTCGCGCGCGCCAGGCCATCGCGGTGTAGTCCGCCGCCTCGCCGTGCCCGCTGCGCAGCAGTCGCGTCTCGCCGCCGGAGCTGGACCGCGGGTCGCCGGGCACGAACTGATCCACGAGCGTCACGCGCTCGCCCTCCCGCGCGAGCCACCAGGCCAGCGACGCGCCGAACGTCCCGGCGCCGACGATCACGACGTCCATCGGTCCGACGATACGTCGCGGCGCCGGGACCGCGGGGCGGTTCAGGCGGCGGGCGCCTCGCCGTCGCGCTCGCGCAGCGCCCAGGTCGCCTTGCCGCCCCCGTCCTGGGACGAGTTGACCACCATCGCTCCTTCCCCCCAGGCCACCCGCGTGAGGCCGGCGGGCACCGCCTGCGTCCAGCCCGGCGCGCTGAACACGAACGGCCTCAGGTCCACGTGGCGGGGCACGAGCCGCTCCCCCACGACCGTCGCGTGCGTCGACAGGGTGATCGTCGGCTGCGCGACGAAGTCCCGCGGGCGCTCACGGACGTCGTCCAGGCAGCGGCGGACGTCCTCGGCCGTCGCGTCGGCGCAGACGACGACCCCGTCGCCGCCCTGCCCGAGGCGCGGCTTGACCACGTGCTCCTCCGGGGCGGCGAGCAGCCGGTCGAGGTTCTCCTCGCGCGTGAGGTCCAGCGTCGGGACCGAGCGCAGGAGCGGGTCCTCGCCGAGATGGAACCGGACCATCTCCTCCACGTAGGCGTGCACGAGCTTGTCGTCCGCGACGCCGGTGCCGAAGCAGTTGACCAGCGCGACCTCCCCGGCCAGCCACGGCCCGAGCAGGAGCTCGCCCTCGGGCGTGAGCGCGCCGTGCTCGTCGCACAGGCGGTCCTCGATCGAGCGCCGGTACACCACGTCGACGGGCTGCCGGCGCCCGCCCGCATCGCGGTACACGAGGCGGTCGCCGTCCCGGACCAGATCCTCCGGGCGCGCGAGCGGGGCATCGAGATGGCGCGCGGCCAGCGCGTGCTCGAAGTGCGCCGAGCTGTCCTCGCCGTCGGTGAGGACCACGATCGCCGGGTCCGCCCGCGGCGAAGCCCCGCGCACGGCGCGCTCCAGGCCGGCGAGCAGCGCGTCGGCGCCGTCGTCGTGCTCGGGCGCGGGGACGGGAAGGTGCGCGCTCACGGCGCGCGCCGCCGCGACCGCGTAGGCGTAGCCCGAGGGCGTGCGCAGGTTGTCCTCGAGCACCTGCAGCTCGCCGTCCGGGCGCCGCACGAGGTCCAGGCCGGCGACCCCGATGGGCGTCGTCACGCCCGGCCACCGGCCGCGCAGCGCCGGCTCGAAGCCGTCCGAGCTGTCGATGATCCATTCGGGAACCCGGCCCGCGGCGACGATTCGCCGCTCGCCGTAGGCGTCCGCGACGAACGCGTTCAGCGCGCGCACCCGCTGCTCGAGCCCCGCCGCGAGGCCGGCCGCCTCCGCGGCCGTCAGCAGCCGCGGCACCGGGCAGACCTCGAACGGGTGCTCGCCGAAGGCCACGCCGTCCCGGGCCAGCGCCTCGTTCAGCGTGGCCCGCAGGAGGGCGACGTCCGTCTGGGCGAAGGCGTCGAGCAGCCCGGAGTAGTGCCCGCGCGGCACGCCGGGCGCCGCCCAGGCCTCGTCGAAGGCGTGCGTCGTCACCCCTCGCGCTCTACCCGCACGCCGACGGGCGTCACCCGAGGACCAGCCCGCGTCTGCACCGCCGGCCTCCGCGTGGACGTCGGCGGGCTCGACGTCGCCGACGCTCGAGACCGTGTGCGCCGGGAGCTCGACCGCGGCGCGCTCACGCGCAAGCTGATTGTGATCGACGGCGCCCAGCGCTTCACGCTGGATCCCGCGGACGTGGACCTCGCGGTGGACGCGCAGGCCAGCGCCGAGGCAGCGGGCGACCGCGGCCGGGAGGGCACCGCGGCACCGCACGGCTGCATCCGCATGTCGTCCCCGCGGTCAAGGAGCTCTACGCGCAGGTGCCCGAGGGCACGCCGCTGTTCATGCAGTAGGCGGCCCGTCCGGCCCGGACCGTGAGTCCGCGACCGCGCGCGGGGGTATGGCGCGCGCGGCCGCGGCTGGAGGCCGGACGTCGCGGCTAGGGCCGCTGGGCCAGCGCCTCGGCAAGGCGCCTCTCGGCGTCCTCCGCGCGGCGCTCGGCGTCCCGCTTGGCGCGCTCCAGCGCCGCGCGGGACTCGTCCGTCTGATCCTCGGGCATGGTGCACCCGCATTGACACGGCATGTCAGTACCTCTTCGGTTCGATGGTCAGCAAGGGGGCGTCGTTCAGGCACTCGCAGAACGCGCCGTGGCCCGTGCCTCCGCAGCCGGCGGTCCGGCTGCCGCGGTAGGCCTCCAGGCGCTCGCGGAAGGCGACCAGCTGCTGCATCTGCTCGTCGATCCGCGCGAGCTTCTCGTCGAGCAGGCGGTCCACCTCCGGGCTGACGTCGCCGCACGAGCCGTGCTCGGCCGCCGAGATCAGGCCGCGGATGTCCTCCAGCGTGAACCCCAGCGCCTTGGCCTGGCGGACGAAGCGCAGCTTCGCCTCCTCCTCGGCGCCGTACAGCCGGTAGCCCTGCTCGCCGCGCGGCGGCGACACGAGACCGATCCGGTCGTAGTACCGGACCGTGCGACTCGGCAGCCCTACGCGGTCGGCGATCGCCTTTACTGTGTGCTCCACACATATAGCGTAGCCCTGACACCCGCGTGTCAGGTCAAGCACCCGGCGAGATATTCTCGCTACGCGTCCGGTCGCGACGCCGGCGGTGGGCCGGTCAGCCGCAGCCCCAGCTCGCGCAGCTGCTTCTCGTCCACCGGCGCCGGGGCGCCGGTCAGCGGATCCGACCCGCTCGCCGTCTTGGGGAACGCGATCACGTCGCGGATCGAGTCGCGCCCGGCGATGAGCGCGACGATGCGGTCGATACCGAACGCGATCCCCCCGTGCGGCGGGGCGCCGTAGGTCAAGGCGTCGAGCAGGAAGCCGAAGCGCCGCTGCGCCTCCTCCTCGTCGAGGCCGATCGCCTGGAACACCTGGCGCAGCACGTCGGGGTCGTGCGTGCGGATCGAGCCGCCGCCCAGCTCCCAGCCGTCGACCACGAGGTCGTAGGCGCGCGAGCGCAGCGATCCCGGATCGTCGAAGGAGCCCGTCGGCGCGGTGAAGGGATGGTGCGTCGCGTCCCAGCGCGCCTCGTCCTCGTTGTAGTCGAACATCGGGAAGTCCACGACCCACAGCGCGTCGTGGCGGCCCTCCGGGACGAGGCCGAAGCGCTCGGCCAGCTCCAGGCGCAGCGCGCCCAGCGCGGCCGCCGCGACCTTCGCGCTGTCGGCCACCGCCAGGATCAGATCGCCCGGCACGGCCTCCAGCGCGGCGGTCACCGCGAGGATCTCCTCCGGGCTCAGGAACTTGGCGATCGGGGAACGCCAGCTGCCGTCCTCCTGCACGAAGGCCCACACGAGCCCCTTCGCGCCGTAGCGCTTGGCCACCTCGGTCAGCGCGTCGAGCTCGGAGCGCGGCAGCTCCCGCGCCCCCGCGTTGAGCGCCCGCACGACACCGCCGGCGCCGAGCACGGATGCGAAGACCTTGAACTGCGAGCCGGTGAGCACCGGCGACACGTCGGCGATCTCCAGCCCGAAGCGCGTGTCGGGGCGGTCGCTGCCGAAGCGCAGCAGCGCGTCGTCGTAGCTCATGCGCGGGTAGGGCGGCGGCGCCACCTCGATCCCGCCGACCTCGAACACCCGCGCCATGAGGCGCTCGTTGACGTCGATGACGTCCTCCTCGTCGACGAAGGACATCTCGAGGTCGAGCTGGGTGAACTCGGGCTGGCGGTCGGCGCGCAGGTCCTCGTCGCGAAAGCAGCGCGGGATCTGGAAGTAGCGCTCGTAGCCGGCGATCATCAGCAGCTGCTTGAAGATCTGCGGGGACTGGGGCAGCGCGTAGAAGGTCCCGGGCTGCAGCCGGGCAGGCACGAGGAAGTCGCGCGCGCCCTCCGGAGTGGAGCGGGTGAGGATCGGCGTCTCGATCTCCAGGAAGTCCTCGTCGCTGAGCGTCTCGCGGATCGTGCGGACGATCTCGTGGCGCAGCACGAGCGCGTCGATCATCGGCCGGCGGCGCAGGTCCAGCGTGCGGTGGCGCAGGCGCAGCGTCTCGTCGATCTCGACGTCCTCGTCGAGCGGGAACGGCGGCGTCCGCGCGCTCGCCAGCACCTCCATCTCGGCGACCCGCACCTCGATCTCGCCGGTCGGCAGGTTCGGGTTGACGTTCTGCTCGTCGCGCAGCACGACCTCGCCCGCCGCGCTGAGCACGTGCTCGGGGCGCAGCCGCTCGGCGGCCGCGAACGCCTCGCCGCTCGTCTCGGGGTGGAAGACGAGCTGGACGATCCCGCTGCGGTCGCGCAGGTCGATGAAGATCAGGCCGCCGTGGTCGCGGCGGCGGTGCACCCAGCCCGCGACGCGGGCGGTGTCGCCGGCGCGCGCGGCGTCCAGCGCGCCGCTCCACGTGTCCCGGTAGGGGTTGGGCCGCGGCGGGCGCTTCAACCTCTGCTCCTCTCCCGCAGGATGCGCGTCACGACGTCACCGCTGGCGAGCTCCTGCTGCTCGCCGGATTCCATGTCCTTCAGGACGGTGCCCGCGCCGCCCACCAGCGCGACCCACCGCGCTCCGAGCCGGTCGGCGTGCCTGAGCTGGCCCTTGCGCGAGCGGCCGGCCAGCTCGAGCTGGGCGTGCAGCCGCGCGCGCAGCGCCTCGTCGGCGACCGCGAAGGCGTCGGCGCGCTGCTCGGGACCGTCCAGGCCGACGTAGAGGTCCACCGGCGGCGGCCCGACGGGCGGCGCGCCGGCGGCCAGCAGCATCCGCTCCACGCCCGCCGCCCAGCCACAGCCGGGCGTGGGCGGCCCGCCGAGCGTCTCCATCAGCCCGTCGTAGCGCCCTCCTCCGCCCACGCCGGACTGCGCGCCGAGCGCGTCGGAGGTGAACTCGAAGACCGTGCGCGTGTAGTAGTCCAGCCCGCGGACCAGCGTCGGGTCGACCTCGTAGGCGACGTCCGCGCGGTCCAGCAGCTCGCGCACCGCCGCGAAGTGCTCGGCGTCCTCCGCGGTGAGCCGGTCCAGCAGGCGCGGGGCCTCCCGCATGACCGTCCGGGTGCCCGCGTGGTCGGAGTCGAACGCGCGCAGCGGGTTGAGCTCGATGCGGGCGCGGACGTCATCGCTGAGGCGGTCGCTGTGCGCGCGCAGGTGCTCCTGCAATTCCTCGCGGTAGGCCGCGCGCGTGTCCGGGGTGCCGAGGCTCGACAGCCGCAGGCGCGTTCCCTGCACGCCGAGCTCCTCCACCAGCGTGGCCAGCAGCACGATGGTCTCGGCGTCGACCGCCGGGTCGTCGGAGCCCAGCACCTCGGCGCCCACCTGCCAGAACTGGCGGTAGCGCCCGGCCTGCGCGCGCTCGTGGCGGAAGAAGCTCGACAGGTACCACAGCTTCACCGGCTGCGGGAGCTTGTGCATGCCGTGCTCCATGTAGGCGCGGCAGACCGGCGCGGTGCCCTCCGGGCGCAGCGTGACCAGGCGCCCGCCCCCGTCGTCGAAGGTGTACATCTCCTTCTGCACGATGTCGGTCGACTCGCCCACCCCGCGCGCGAAGAGGTCGGTGTACTCCAACGCGGGGGTCTCGATG
This sequence comes from uncultured Solirubrobacterales bacterium, assembly GCA_963825515.1. GTDB lineage: Bacteria > Actinomycetota > Thermoleophilia > Solirubrobacterales > Solirubrobacteraceae > CADCVQ01. The sequence goes on from CAWGTI010000005.1 coordinate 69,089, forward strand.
CGCCGGTAGCCGGCTGACTCGAGCACCCGGCGCGTCGTGTGCTCCAGCGCGGCGCGCGCGTCGGACGCCTCGGGCAGCACGTCGTACGTGCCCCGCGGCGCCTGCGGCCGCTCGCTCACCGGCGGGAAAGCTCGGCGAGGAAGGGGTTCGTGGCGCGCTCGGCGGCGAGCGTCGTGATGCCCATGTGGCCCGGGTAGACGGTCGTCTCGGGCGGGAAGCCGTCCACCAGCTCCCGGAGGGAGCGCATCAGCGTGGGGCCGTCGCCGCCGGGCAGGTCGGTCCGGCCGACCGAGCCCTGGAACAGCACGTCGCCCGAGAACAGCGCCGCGTGGTCGCGCACCGCGTAGGTGACGTGGCCGGGGCTGTGGCCGGGCGTGAAGACGACGTCGAGGTCCAGCCCCGCCAGGTGCAGCGTCTCCCCGCCGGCGACGGTGTGCTCGGGGTCCCAGGACTCGAACGGGCCGAAGCCCGGCCAGGGCACGAAGGCCATGATGTCCTGCAGGACCGGCACCTCGAGCTCCGGGCAGTAGACCGGCGCGCCGGTGGCCTTGGCGATGGGAGCGACGGCGCCGACGTGGTCGAAGTGCGTGTGGGTGAGCAGGATCGCGTCGAGCGTGAGGTTCAGGTCCTCGATCGCCTTCAAGAGGCGCGGCGCCTCCTCCCCCGGGTCGACGATCACGGCGTGGTCCGAGCCGTCGGGGCGGGCCAGGAAGCAGTTCTCCTGCACCGGCCCGACGCTGAACATCCGGACGTCCATCAGGAGGTCTGTTTCGCGGCGACCTTGCGCTGGTTGCGCTTGTACATCCACTGGTCGGTGTAGTAGCTCAGCGGGATGTAGAAGAGGAACACGAACCCGGTCAGCGCGACGGCCTGCGAGACGGACTGGCCGAACGCGAGCACCACGAGGACGCCGAAGATCAGCGCCGCGAACGCCGACCGGGTCGCGGCGCCCTTCCACGTCGGCGGCTGGGACAGGCGCTGCTCGCGCCGTTCGGCGGCGGTGAGCTTCGCCTCGGACTTGCGCTCCTCCGCGGTCGGCTTGCGCCCGGTGCGCCCCCGCGCCTCGACGACGCCGGCGGCGTTGCCGCGGTGCTTGGTGTGTCGCTTCTTCTTCGTCTGTGCCATAGGGGTTCGGTCAAGAGATTAGAGCGTCCTCGATGGTGCGTCGGTTGCGGATCGGGATGTGGTCCGGGAAGCCGGCGAAGGCGGCCGCGGGGGCGAGGCCGACCAGCTCGCAGGCGGTGACGTCGGCGTGTGTTGCCACCGCCGCGACCACCTCGGCCAGCCGCACGCGGTCGTGGTCCTCCACGTTGACGCTCACCTGCGCGGTGCCGCCCCTCGCGGCGAGCTCCAGGCCCAATGCGCGCACGCCGGGCAAACCCGCGGAGCCGCCCTCGCGGATGGTCCGGGCGATTGTTGTTGCTTGCTCGAGGCCGGCCGGGGGCGCGAGTTCGACATTGAACGCGATCAGCGGCGGCCGGGCGGCAACGAGTGTGGCGCCCTTCGCCGGGTCCATATGGCGGGGGCCGAAGTCCGGCCGCAGCTCTCCGGTCGTCATCCGTTCCGCGAGCGCCGCGACGCCACCGCGGCGCAGCTCGGCACGCGAGCGGCCCTGCGCGAGCGCGCCGTACAGGAAGACCGGCAGCCCGGCGCGCCCCAGCTCCTCCCCTGCGACGAGCGCCTCGGCGCAGGCTGGCCCGCGCCGGGCGTCGTCGAGGAAGACGATCGGGGCGACGTCGAGCACGCCCACGTGCGGGTGACTGCCGCGCTCTGTCCTCAGGTCGATGCGCTCCATGGCCTCCCGGGCGCCCGCGGCGAGCGCCTGCGCCAGGTCGCCGGGGCCGGCGCTCAGGGTGTACACGCTGCGGTGATGGTCGGCGTCGGAGTGCACGTCCAGCAGCCGGGCGCCGGTGGAGGCGAAGGCGGCGCCGATCGCGTCGATGGCCGCGGGGTCGCGGCCCTCGGAGACGTTGGGGACGGCGAGGAGCGTGGTGCGTGGGTCGGTCATCGGGCTGGCGCGAGCCTATGGCCGCGGGGTCGCCGGCGGCGATCAGAGGGGGTGGTCAGTGCTTGGGCCGTTGAACGACCCAAATCCGTACCACCCCTCGCTTCAGAGCAGGAAGCGCCCGCGGTCGAGCACCTGCGTGGAGCCGATCGTGAGGCTGGGCTCGAGCACGACCACGTCGAGGTGAACCGGCACCGTCACGGTCCCGCCGATTCCCGCGCTCGCGCCGAAGGCGACGTGGGCGGTGCCGAGGATCTTCTCGTCCTCGAGGATGTTGCCGGTCAGCGTCGCGCGGTCGTTCGTGCCGACGCCGAGCTCGGCGAGGTTGCGACCGAGCGGGCCGTGCGCGTCGAGCAGGGCGAGGTACTCCGCGGAGCCCGGGCCGGTCGCGCTCGCCAGGTTCCCGCGTTCCACCGTGAGGATCGCCGGCTCGTCGACCACCCCCGCGCCCGGCAGCGACGACGCGGCGATCGTCCCCTCGCCACCCGCGGGAGAGACGAAGCCCTCGCCGCAGGGCAGGTTGCCGAACGCCCCGGGCGCGGTGAGGTCGCCGTCGTCGGGGATGGCCGAGCGCCCGCGCAGGTCGATCCGGAAGTCGCTGCCGCGCGCGCACTCCAGATGCGCCTCGTCGGCCCCGTCGAGCAGCTGCGCCACGGCCCGGCAGCGCTCGGCCATCGCGTCGAAGTCCGCGCTCATCAGCCGCGCGAGCAGGTCCGCCGTGACGCCGGGCATCGTCGCGCCGCGTACCCCCGCCTCGCTGGCCCGCTTGCGCGCGGTCGTGTGGGAGAGCGACGGCTCGCACGGCGCGATGAACACGTCCGCGGCAGCGAACGCGGCGGCCACGGGAGGCGGAGGCTCTGTCCCGCGCGAGGGGTTGGGCGGCAAAATCATGAGGACCGGGTCGCCGCCGGCCGCGCGCGCGGCGTCGAGGAGCGCCTGGCCGAGGTCTGCCCTGTCCGGGTCTGCGACGACGAGCACGTTCTCGCCGTCGCGGATGCCCAGGCACCGCTCGACGACGGTGGTGACGGCGCGGTCGAGGTCTGCCATCGTCGGGAGGCTACGTGACCGACTCCGCCCCCTCGATTCCCGCTGATCACACCGTCCCTGGCGGCGGCCCGTCAGCCCCGCCACCGCTGGTCCCCGTGGAGCCGGTACCCCGGCGCACGCCGGCCGAGGAGGCGCGCACGCTCCTCGCGGGCACGAGCAGCGCGACGCTCGCCACGCTCACCGCCGACGGCGAGCCATGGGCCTCGCTCGTCACGTACGGAGCGCTGGCCGACGGCTCCCCGGTGCTCTGCGTTTCCACGATGGCTGAGCACGGCCGCAACCTCGAGGCCGACCCGCGCGCGTCGCTGCTCGTATCCGAGGCCCAGGCCGGCGACGATCCCCTCGCCGTGGGGCGCGTGACGCTGGCCGGCCGAGCCGAGCGACCCGCCGAGGCCGACGCCGCCGCGGCCCGGGCCGCGCACCCCGGCGGCGAGTACTACGCCGACTTCGCCGACTTCAAGCTGTACGTGCTCCACGTCGAGCGCGTGCGCTGGGTCGGCGGCTATGGCCGGATGGCGACCGTCGATGCCGACGTCTACGCCGCCGCGGTCGCCGACCCCGTCGCGCCCGCCGCCCCCGGAGCGATCGCGCACCTCAACGCCGACCACGCCGACGCGCTGCTGGCCATGGCCCAGGCACTGGGCGGCTACCCCGACGCGACCGCCGCGCAGTGCACCGGCGCCGACCGTTACGGCCTGGACCTCGCGGTCGACACGCCCCGCGGCCGCGCCCCCGCGCGCGTGGGCTACGCCCAGCCGATCACCGCCCCCGACGGCCTGCGCGCCGCCACGGTCGAACTCGCCCGCCGCGCCCGACGCACCGCCGACCCCGGCTAGACTTCCCGCCCCCGCCGGAGTAGCTCAGTCGGTTAGAGCAGCGGAATCATAATCCGCGTGTCGGGGGTTCGAGTCCCTCCTCCGGCA
>CAWGTI010000006.1:0-305915 GCA_963825515.1 uncultured Solirubrobacterales bacterium
GGTCCGCCGCGCGCGGCCTGAGGCGACCTGACGCTCCACTTTCTCGTCGGACGGGCAGGCCGGGGGCCCTCGTGTTAGCGCGCGTTAGAGCGTGTTAGCGACCGTTAGAACGCGACCGTTTTCGGCCCTGCGGCGGGCAAGATGCGGAGCATGAGCATCGTCGACGCCCCCCGCACGGATACCGACCACGACTTCGACGACGGCCGCGAGCGGCCGTACGTCGTCCTCGGCGGGGGTCCCGCGGGCCTCACCGCCGGATACCTCCTGGCGCAGGCCGGCCGCCGCGTCATCGTCCTGGAGGCCGACGAGCAGGTCGGGGGCCTGGCCAAGACGGTCGTCGACCCCGATGGCTATCGCTTCGACCTGGGCGGGCACCGCTTCTTCACCAAGAGCAAGGAGGTCAACGACCTCTGGCTGGAGATCATGGGCGACGAGTTCCTCCTGCGCCCGCGGATGTCTCGCATCTACTGGAACAAGAAGTTCCTCGACTACCCGCTGCGGGGCACCGACGTGATCAAGAAGCTCGGGCCGATCGAGCTGACGCGCTCCGGGCTGTCCTACCTGAAGGCCGCCGCGACTCCCAAGGGACGCGAGGACAACTTCGAGCAGTGGGTCTCCAACCGCTTCGGCAAGCGGCTGTTCAACCTCTTCTTCAAGTCCTACACCGAGAAGGTGTGGGGCGTGCCCACGACCGAGATCCGCGCCGACTGGGCGGCCCAGCGCATCAAGGGCCTGTCGTTCTTCAGCGCCGCGAAGTCCGCGTTCATGGGCAACAAGGGCAACAAGATCAAGAGCCTCATCAGCGAGTTCCAGTACCCCCGCTACGGTCCCGGCCAGATGTGGGAGACCATGACCGAGCGCATCGAGGCGCTCGGCGGCGAGGTGCGCCTGAACACGCCCGTCACGAGGTTGGAGGTGCGCGACCGGGAAGTCGCGCTGGTACACGCCGGTGGCGAGGAGATCGAGCCCGCAGCGGTCATCTCCTCGCTGCCGCTGCGTGCCACCGTCGGCATCGCCGACCCCACCGCACCCGACGAGGTGCGCGCCGCCGCGCAGGGCCTGCGCTACCGCGACTTCGTCACCGTCGCGCTCGTTCTCGACGGCGAGGACCTCTTCCCCGACAACTGGATCTACATCCACGAGCCCGACGTGAGCGTCGGGCGCATCCAGAACTACCGCTCGTGGAGCCCATGGATGGTCCCCGATCCCGACACCGCCTGCATCGGGATGGAGTACTTCGCCTTCAAGGGCGACGAGCTGTGGACCATGGACGACGACGAGCTCGTCGCGCTGGCCACGAAGGAGCTCGACTCGCTGGGCCTCGCGTCGCCCGAGAAGGTGCGCCGCGGCTACGTCGTGCGCGTCCCGCTCGCCTATCCCATGTACGACACCGACTACTCCGAGCGCGTGGACACCATCAAGGGCTGGCTGGCCCCGCTGGAGAACTTCCAGCAGGTCGGCCGCAACGGCCTGCACCGCTACAACAACTCCGACCACTCGATGCTCAGCGCGATGCGCGCGGTCGACAACGTCCTGCACGGCGCCGGCCACGACATCTGGGAGGTCAACGTCGAGAGCTCCTACCACGAGGAGTCGGGCACGCGCGACGAGCAGCCCTACCGCAACGCGCCCGAGACGCAGGCCATGCGCGAGCCGCTGCGCAGCGCCGCGTAGGCGCCGGCGGGCGCCTACACCCCGGCGGTGCGCGCGTCGCGCGCGGTCCCCGCGGGCATCTCGATCGGCAGGGTCAGCACGAACCGCGCGCCGGGCCCGCCGTTGGAGGCGACGAGCTCGAGGCGGCCGCCGAGGCGCAGCGCCAGCTCGCGCCCGATGGCCAGGCCCAGGCCCGAGCCGCCGGGTGCGCTCACCGCGCTGCCGCTCTGGAAGCGCTCGAAGATCCGCTCGCTGTCGGCCGCGGGCACGCCGGGGCCGGCGTCGATGACCTCCACGGTGGCCTCGGGCCCGCGGTAGGCGGGCGTCACCGCGACGGTGGTGCCCGGTGGGGCGAGGCGCAGCGCGTTGTCGAGCAGGATGCGCACGATCCGCGCGACGGCGGTGGGGTCCCCGCGCGCCCAGCACGGCCCGATCGGCTCGGCGGTCTCGAGCGCCACGTCCTCCTTGGCCGCCTGCCCGGCGAACTCCGCGCCGACCGCGCGGCACACCTCGCCCAGCTCGACGGGCTCGCTGCGCAGCGGGATGGCGGCGTCCAGGCGGCTGAGGTCCAGCAGGTCGGAGGCCAGGTGCTGGAGCCGGCCCACCTGCCCCTGGGCCAGGGCGAGCTGCTCCTGCGCGTCAGCGAGGTCGATGCGCTCGTCGCGCAGGTCCTCCTGGAGCAGCTCCAGCGTCCCGCCGAGCGAGGTCAGCGGCGTGCGCAGCTCGTGCGAGGCCGTCGAGACGAACGCCCGGCGTGCGCGCTCCTGCCGGCGCAGGGCCTCCTGCATCCCGGCCAGGGTGCGCGCGAGGTCGCCGACCTCGTCCGAGCCCCGGTCGACGGGGGTGGGCGCCTCCTCGGGGCCCTCGGTCATGATCCGCCGCGCGGTGGCGCGCAGGAGCTCCAGACGGCGCAGGATCGTCGTCACGAGGGCGAGGCCGAGCACGACGGCCGCGGCCAGCGCGATCAGCGCGGCCTTCGCGAAGGCGCTGCGCACCTCGTCCACCACGCCGGCGGCGTCGTCGGCGGTGCGCCGCGCGGCGAGGACGAACGTGCGCCCGCCCGGGACGTCCAGCGGCGTGGCGATCCGCGTCGCGTCGCCCGCGCTGCCCACCTGGGTGCTGCGGGTGCGCAGCGCGCTGAGGATGTCGCCCTGGTTGTCCGGGGTCCCGGGGTTGGCGGTGTCGTAGAGGTAGGGCCGCACCGTCGTGGGGATCCCGTCGGTGACGATCACGCGCGCGCTCGTGCGCCGGGCCAGGCCGCGGGCCAGCCGCTGCACCTCGTCGCTGACCCGGCCGCGGTCGCGGCGCAGCTGGTCGGCCATGCTCTGGCGCGCGCTGAGCACCGCCGCCTGGAGGTCGCGCTCGCTCTGGTTGCTCAGGCGCTCCTGGAGGGGGGAGAGGAGGGCGAGCGCCGCCGCCCCGAGCGTGACGGCGGCGGTCAGGACCAGCGCCAGCACCAGCCGCGGGCGCAGGCCGAATCCGATCCGCCGCACGGTGTCCCTCCTACGGCTCGCGGAACCGGTAGCCGGCTCCGCGGACGGTGAGGATCAGCTCGGGCTCCTCCGAGCGCTGCTCGAGCTTCTCGCGCAGGTGGCGGATGTGCACGTCGATGGCGCGCGGATCGCGGTAGGCGCTGTCGCCCCAGATCGCCCGCAGCAGCTCCTGGCGGTTGAAGAGCCGGCCGGGGCGCGACAGCAGGCAGGCCAGCAGCTCGTACTCCGAGAAGGTCAGGCGGACCGGCTCGCCGCGGGCGGTGACGCGGCGCTGGCGCAGGTCCAGGGTGACCTCGCCGACGTGGACGACGTTGTCGTTGAGCACGCGCCCGCCGGCGCGGCGCAGGACGGCGCGGATGCGGCTGCGCAGCTCGCCCAGGCCGAACGGCTTGGTCACGTAGTCGTCGGCCCCGGCCTCCAGGCCGAGCACGATGTCCGCCTCGGAGTCCAGCGCGGTGAGCATGATGATCGGCACCAGGCTGCGCCGGGCGCGCAGCTCGCGGCACACCTCGTGGCCGGCGAGGCCGGGCCCGAGCGCGTTGTCGAGCAGCACGAGGTCGAAGGCCGCGTCGCCCGCGGCCACGATCGCGGACTCGCCGTCGGCGACGGCGGTCACGTCGTGGCCGTCGCGCTCGAAGGACCGCGTGAGCATCTCGCGCAGCGGCGCGTCGTCGTCGACGAGCAGCAACTGGAGGGAGCCGTTCGTGCTCACGCCGGACACGGTAGATGATGAAATCGCTGCACACCCCGGTCGGACGGGGCGCGGGAGGCGGCGCGGCGCCGCCGCGGTCAGGCCGGGGGCCCGGGCCGTCAGGCCACGAGCGTGCGCTCGCGCACCTGCTCCTCCGCGGAGGCCAGCTCGCAGCAGCAGTCCATCAGCGCGCCGGTCAGGTCACGCAGGCGGGCGATCCGGCGGCGCTCCTCCGGGGCCTGGTAGCCGCCGCCGTCACGCTCGGTGACGTACGCGCCCGCCACGTCGCACAGACGCAGCGCCTCCGGGCGGCTGATGCTCAGCCCGATGGGGTCGGGACCGGCGTTCGCCGCGGCAAGGCGGTCCTCGATCAGCACGATCTCGCGCAGCGCCAGCACCGCGCCGGCGTCCTCGCAGACCGCCACGGAGTGCCCGTGCCGGCGGCGGGCCAGCGCGTCGCGCAGCGCGTCCACGTCGTCGCGGTCCGCGGTGGTGTCGCACACGACGGTCTGCCCGTCGCGGTCGAGGCGGTAGCTGCGGTCGGCGAAAGCGCTGGTCTTCATGGGCGGATCATCGGCTCCGATCGCTGCAGGCGGTATGGACCGGTGTCGAAATACGACACCGGCCTACCCGACACGGCGTCCCGTGAACGTTCGGTACGTATTGAAGATGGCCTGGGATTGAGCGACGATGCAGTGGTGGTGCTCGAACACAGCGGGCTGCGATCGCCGCGTGCGCAGATTGCGATGTCCTGCACGCTGCGCCGCCGCACCGGTTCGCCCATCCCGGCGCGGACCCTGGATCTCGGGCCGCGGGGCATGTGCGTCTCGTCCCCGCGCCCGCTGACCCTGGACGAGACGGTGGGCTTCGACCTCGCTGACCTCGACATGCGCGTCGCCGGCAGCGCGCGCGTGCTGCGCCAGGAGCGCCCCCACGTGTACTCGCTGCGCTTCGAGGGCCTCCCCGAGCCGATGATGCGCCGCCTGCACGCGCTGGCCGTCAACGCGCGCTGAGCCCGCGCCGCGACCGGGGACTAGCCTGCCGGGCGTGCCCCCGATCCGCCTGCACGACACCCGTTCGGGCGCGCTGCGCGACTTGGAGCCGCGCGAGCCCGGGAGGGTGGGGATCTACGCCTGCGGGCCGACGGTCTACGGCCGCATCCACGTGGGCAACGCGCGGCCGTTCGTCGTCTTCTCGCTGCTCAAGCGCTTCCTGGCCCACGAGGGCCACGACGCGACCCTGGTCATCAACGTCACCGACGTCAACGACAAGATCTACGACGCCGCCCGGCCGCTGGGCGTGCCCAGCGCCCAGCTCGCCGCGGAGATGACGGCGCACTACCTCGCCGACACCGGCCGCTTGGGTCTCGGCCGCCCCGACGCCGAGCCGCTGGCCTCCGAGACCATCGACGCGATCGTGGATCTGATCGGCGCGCTGCTGGACGGCGGGCACGCGTACGCGGCGGAGGGCGACGTGTACTTTCGCGTGCGCGACGATCCCCAGTACGGCTCGCTCAGCCGCCGAACGGTGGACGACATGACCCAGGGCGAGGACGTCGAGGGGTCCGGGCGCAAGGAGGACCCGCTGGACTTCGCGCTGTGGAAGGCGCAGAAGGAGGGAGAGGACACGGCGTGGGACGCGCCGTGGGGCAGGGGCCGGCCGGGATGGCACATCGAGTGCTCGGCGATGGCCGAGGAGCTGCTGGGCCTGGACTTCGAGATCCACGGCGGCGGCAACGACCTCGTCTTCCCCCACCACGAGAACGAGGCCGCGCAGACCCGCATGGGCCGCGGCGCCGAGCTGGCGCGGATCTGGATGCACAACGGGATGCTGCAGATGCCCACCGCCGCCGACCCGGGGGCGAAGATGGCCAAGAGCGTCGGCAACGTGGCGCTGCTGCACGACGTCCTGGACCGGGTGGGCCGCGACGCGCTGATCATGCTCTTCGCCGGGGCGCACTACCGCCAGCCGATGGCCTTCGACGACGAGCGCCTGGAGGAGGCCCGCGCCCGCGTCCAGCGCGTGCGCCACGCCGCCCGCGCGCTGACCGATGGCCCGTCGCCGGAGGACATGCGCTCACACCGCGACGCGTTCTTCGCCGCGCTGGCCGACGACTTCAACACCGCGCGCGCCCTGGGGGCGCTGTTCGAGTGGGTCCGCGAGGCCAACCGGCGCGACGAGCCCGTCGGCCGCGCGGACCTCGTCGAGATGCTGGAGGTGCTCGCGCTGGAGAACCTCGCCGCGCCGGACGCCGGCGCGGGCCCCGGCGCCCGGGAGCGCGACCTGCTCGAGCGCCGCGAGGCGGCCCGGGCGGCGCGCGACTACGCCGAGGCCGACCGGCTGCGCGACGAGCTGCGCGACCGCGGCTGGGAGGTCCGGGACGGGCCCGGCGGCCCGGAGCTCGTGCCCCTGGACCCGTGATCGTCTACGGGCGCAACCCTGTGCGCGAGGCGCTGCGGGCCGGCCGCCGGCGCGTGGAGCGCGTGTGGGCCACCGAGCACGCCGCGCGGGAGCCCTGGCTGCCCGCCGAACGGGTGGAGGTCGTGAGCGCCGCCGAGGTCCAGCGTCGCTGCGGCTCGCCCGACCATCAGGGGGTCTGCGCGGAGGCCGGCGGCTACCCCTACGTGGGCGCCCGCGAGCTGCTCGCCGGCCCCGACGCCCTCGTGCTGGCCCTCGACGAGCTCCAGGATCCGCAGAACCTGGGGGCGATCTGCCGGACCGCGGAGTGCGCGGGCGCGACGGGGGTCGTCATCTGCGAGCGCCGCGCTGCGCAGGTGACGCCGGCGGTGGCCAAGGCGTCGGCGGGCGCGGTCGAGCACCTGCGCGTCGCCCGCGTGGGCAACCTGGCCGACTTCCTGGTGCAGGCCAAGGAGCAGGGCGCCTGGGTCTACGGCGCCGCCGTCGCCGACGAGGCCGTGCCCTACGACCAGCCCGACTACAGCGGGTCGGTCGTGCTCGCGCTCGGCGCCGAGGGCCGCGGCCTGCGTCCGCGCGTGGCCCGCTCCTGCGACGCGCTGATCGCGCTGCCGCTGCGCGGCCACGTCGCGTCGCTGAACGTCAGCGCCGCCGCCGCGGCGCTGACGTACGGGATCTTGCAGTCGCGCGCCAGGGCTTGACGCGCTCCATAACCGCGGGTACGGTGCACCCGTCACGTTGAAGTTGAGGTAGAGGAACGTCGCAGTTGGCGCCCTGGGAGGGGACCGCCGCTGAGCACATTTCGGTCCGTCCCGGACCAGAAAGGACTGCTCGTGGCCAGAAACCCCCAGCACTCTCAAGGTCAATCGCAGGTCGATGATTACTTCCTCATCGCGCTTGCCAAGCAGGGCGATCGCACCGCCTACGAGCGGATCGTCCGGCGCTACCACGGCTTCGTGCGGCTGAAGGCGTCGTCGTACTTCCTGGCCGGAGGGGACCCCGATGACCTGATCCAGGAGGGGCTCGTCGGCCTGTACAAGGCCGTGCGCGACTACCGCTCGGACCGCGAGTCGTCGTTTCGCAACTTCGCCGAGCTGTGCATCACGCGCCAGATCATCACCGCGGTCAAGACGGCCACGCGCAACAAGCACACGCCGCTGAACCAGTACATCTCGTTCTCGGCCACGCCGGCCAGCGCGTCCGGCGACGGCGAGCCGACGCTCGAGGAGATCCTCCCGGGCTCGACCGTGCACGACCCCGTCAACCAGGTCATCTCCTCCGAGGAGCTGCGCTCGCTCGTGGCCTGCCTGTCCACGGCGCTGTCGGCGCTGGAGTCTGGGGTCCTGGCGCTCTATCTCGACGGGCGCTCCTACGAGGAGGTCGCCGGCCGCCTCGGCTGCGACGCCAAGACGGTCGACAACGCGCTGCAGCGCGTCAAGCGCAAGGTCGGTGTGCACCTCACCGCCCGCGCCGTCCCCGCCTGAAAGCCGGACCGGGAACGCCCCGTCGCTACAGTCCGGCGCATGGTGCTCACCATCATCATCGTCGTGCTGCTGGTGCTGATCGCCGTGCTGGCGATCGGCGGCGCCATCGCGATGGCGCGCCGCAGCCGCTCGCTGGCGGGCCGGATGCTCGACCAGCTCGCGGAGGCCAACGAGCACCTCGCCCGCGCGCACGCCGAGGACAAGGGCTGGGACCGGGCGACGATGGAGGCTGCCGCTCGCGCCGCGCTGGCCGAGCGCTTCGGCGACGTCCAGGTGACCGACCTGCACCTCGTGCAGGTGGTCGACCGTCCCGGCACCGACGACGACCAGGCGGTGTTCCGCGCCGAGACGCCCGACGGCCAGCACACCATCACGCTCGGGCGCCGCAACGGCGCCTGGGTCGCCGCCTGAGCCGCCCGTCCGCCCCGGGGGGCGCTTGCGCCGTCAGCCGTCGTCGTCGTAGCGCGCCCACTCCGCCGCGAACTCGGCTCCGAAGACGATCACGTTCGCCGCGGCGTAGACGAAGATCAGCAGGGCCATGGCGGCGCCGAGCGAGCCGTAGATCGCGCCGAAGTCCGCCAGGCGCTCGAAGTACAGCTCCAGGGCGAGCTTCACCAGCGCCAGGCCGGCCGCGGCCACCACCGCGCCGGGCCAGATGTCGCGCAACGGCTCGCGGTGCAGGGGCAGGATGCGGTAGACGAAGAGCAGCCCCAGCGCGGTGAAGACGATCGGCAGCAGGTCGCCGGCGAGGTCCAGCGCCGCGGCGAGCAGCCAGCCGCCGCCGGCCTCGTCGTCGAGCACGTCGGCGAGCCGGTGCGTGGCGGTGAGCGACACGCTGAGCGCGAGGATCGCCGACCCGCCGAGGACCAGCGCGAAGTCCAGCGCCTTGCGCTTGAGCAGCGACGGGCGCTGTTCGATGTCCCAGGCCTCGTTGATCGAGTGGCGCAGCGCGCCCATGACGCCGCTGGCCGCGACGACGAGCAGGATCGTGGTGAGGATCCCGAGGTTGCCCGCCTGCTCCAGCGCGTCGGAGACCGAGCGCTCGAGCCTGGGCCGGTCGCTGTCGCTCGCCAGCGGCAGGTTGTCGAAGACGGTCTGGATGATCCGCTCGCGGACGGCCGCGTCCTCGAAGAGGAGCCCGAAGGCCGCCGCCTGCAGCAGGACGAGCGGGATGAAGGACAGGATCGCGAAGAAGCTGATCTGCGCGGCCGAGCGATGGCCGCGATCGTCGACGAACTCGACCGCCGCGCGGCGCGTGGCGGCGAGCGCCCGCCGGGTCAGCCGGCTTCCTCCAGGTCGACGACGAAGATCAGCGTCTCGTTGGGCGCGATGTCCGGCGGTGCGCCCTGCGCCCCGTAGCCCAGGTCGGGCGGGATCACCAGCAGGCGCCGGCCGCCGGGCTTCATGCCGACCAGCCCCTGGTCCCAGCCCGGGATGACCATGCCGGCGCCGACGGGGAACTCCAGCGGCTGGCCGCGGTCCCAGGAGGCGTCGAACTCCTTGCCGGTGGAGTACGAGGCCCCCACGTACTGGACGCTCAGCGTGTCGCCGGCCTTGGCCGCGGTGCCCTTGCCCTCGACCACGTCCTCGACGACGAGCTCCTTCGGCGGCTTGCCCGACGGCTTGCGCACCTTGGGCTTGGACTCCAGGTCGCTGGAGATCGTCAGCTTCCGAGCGGTGGCCCCCGACGTGCCGGAGGCCGGGGCGGCCGGGGGCTCGGAAGTGGACGTGGCGGGCGCGGTGGCCGGCGGCGCGGCCTCCGAGATCGTGGAGGTGTCGTCGGGCTCGTCGTCGCCGCATCCGGCGCCGCCCAGGGCGGCGGCAGCGAGGACGAGCGCGGTGGCGGTGCGCGGGCGCATCGGCACACCCTAGAAAAGACGGGTCGCCGGACGCGCCGCCGCCGGTAGATTGCGGATCGACGGCCGCGGCGGCCCGGCCCCGGCCGAGCCGCGCGCGCCCTGCCCGCCTAGCTCAATTGGCAGAGCACTTCACTTGTAATGAAGAGGTTCCCGGTTCGAGTCCGGGGGCGGGCTTCCATGAGCCGCGGCCGGGCCGGCGCTCGTCCGGCCGCGGCCCACCGGGCGTCTTCACCAGCCGGCTCGGGCCGTGGGAAGGCGAACGTCCATTCCTCCCCGCCAGAGCGGGTGGAAACGGACGTTGGCACCACCGATGCAATCCGAGCGTCCACTTCTCCCTGCCCGGGCGGGTGGAAACGGACGTTCGATCCCCCCGGCCTAGAGCGGCCGGCCCACCGCGCCGGCCTGCACCGGGTCGCCGTGGCCGTTGCTGGAGACGATGTGCTCGTAGCTGGGAAGCTCGGGATCGGGCGGGGCGTTCAGGCGCCGCTCGAGCTCGCCCAGGACGACGCCGAAGAGCAGGTGGCGCCACGTCCCCTGCGCGAAGGCGCGCACGTCGCGCGAGAGCGACGGCATCTCGCCGCGGGCGGGGTGCACGTGGTCGGACATGGTGGTCAGCGGCCAGGTGGCGAGGTGCTCGGTCAGAGCGGCGATCGGTCCGCGTGACCACGACGGCAGCGGCAGGCGCGGGGCGCCGTTGGCGTAGGCGGCCCCGAACGCGGCGCCGTTGGCCACGTGCATCGCCACGCCGGCCAGCGGCCAGGCCGGGCCGCGGGTCACGAGCTTGCCCAGAAGCTCGGTGTCGTCGTAGTCGACGCCGAAGACGCGCTTGTCCAGCGGCTGCTGGGCCGCCCACACGGCCGCAGCGACCGCGCCCGCCAGGGCTCCACGGACGGTCTTGGCGCGATCGATGGCCATGGGCTCCCGCTGCACTGTAACGCGGGTTGTCGGGGTGGGTATCGCCATGCATGGATCGAGCGCGCATGCTCGCCCGTTCCCGCGACCGCGATGTGCATCCGGTCGTGTTCTGGCCCGTGTGGCTGGCGCTCCAGGCGTGCTGTCGCACCTACTTCCGCCTCGGCATCGAGGGTTCCCGGCACGTCCCGTCCACGGGGCCGGTGATCATCGCGTCCAACCACCGCTCGTTCCTGGACCCCTTCGTCATCACCCTGCTCACCCGGCGCCCGATCCACTTCGTGGCCAAGCAGGAGCTCTTCCGCCGCCCCCTGGTCGGCCGGGTGCTCAACGTGCTCGGTGCCTTTCCCGTCGACCGTGGCCGCCGCGACGAGGACTCGATGGACACGGCGCGCGCCATCCTGGCGCGCGGGGGCTGCGTCCTCATCTTCCCCGAGGGCACGCGCGTGCGCCCCGGCGGACTGGGCCGGCCGAAGCGCGGCGTCGGCCGTCTGGCGCTGGAGACCGGCGCGGCGGTGGTGCCGGTCGCGATCCTCGGCACCGAGTCGGTGCGCCGCGGGTGGCGCATCCGCCCCCACCGCGTGCGGATGCGCTGCGGGCCGCCGCTGCACTTCCCGCAGGTCGCCGAGCCCTCGGCCCGGCTGGCGGGCGCGGTGATGGATCGCATCTGGCCCTGCGTGCAGCTGCAGTGGGAGTGGCTGGGCGGTGCGCCGCCGCTGCGCCGCGCGGCGATCGTGGGCGCGGGTGCGTGGGGGACGAGCCTCGCCGTCGCCCTCGCCCGCGCCGGGCTGCGCGTCGAGCTCGGCTGCCGCACCGAGGAGCAGGCGGCCGAGATCGGGCGCGAGCGCCGCAACGAGCACTACCTGCCGGGCGTCGAGCTCCCCGACGCGGTCAGGGTCATGCGCGCCGAGCGGATGAAGCTCGGCGACGCCGACATCGTGTGCTTCGCGGTCCCGGCGGGCGCGCTGCCCGACGCCGTCGCCGCCCACGGCAGCCGCGTGCGCGAGCGCGCCGGCGTCCTCGTGGTCTCCAAGGGGCTCATCGCGCCGCTGGGGACCCTGCCCAGCGCGTACGTGGCCGAGCGCGTCACCGCGCGCGCCGTCGCCTGCCTGGGCGGGCCCGGCCACGCCGCCGACGCGCTCGCTCACGGCGCCGCGCTCGTGGTGGGGACGATCGACGAGGCGTTCGGCATCCAGTTGCAGGACACGCTGCGCCAGGCCGGCCTGGCTGCGATGACCACCACCGACGTGACCGGCGTGGAGCTGGCCGGCACGGCCAAGAACGCGGCCGTCCTGGCCGCCGCCGTGGCCGGCATCGCCGGCCCCAACGCCGCGGGCGCGGCGGCGGGCATGGTCTTCGCCGAGGTCGACGCCTACGCGCGCCGGCGCGGCGGGCGCCCCGAGACCTTCGCCGGCCTGGCCGGCGCCGGCGACCTGGTCGCCACGGTCATCGCCGCCGGCAGCCGCAACCGCCGCGCCGGCGAGCTGCTCGGCCAGGGCGTGCCCGCCACCCGCATCGGCATGGAGATCGGCCAGGCATCCGAGGCGCTGGAGGGCATCAGGCTGCTGGCCAGCACGCTGGAGCGCGACGGGGTCTCGGCGCCGACGATCGCCGGCCTGGCGGCGCTCGTGGAGGGCCGCATCGAGCCCGCGTCGTTCGCCCGCTCGCTCACCGCGCCGGCCAACGGCCGGTCCCCGGCGGCGGTCTGAGGCTGCTGAGTAGGCTGGCATGAGTGACGGAGCACACCCCCGCGAAGGCGCAGCTCAACCGGGATTTCTCGGAGCTGTATCGCTCCCACCTGCGCGACGTGTACTCCTACGCGTACTACCGGGTGGGCAACCATCACGACGCCGAGGACCTCACCGAGCAGACCTTCCTGCAGGCCTACCGCCACTTCGAGCGCGCCCGGGCGGAGTCCGACGGCCGGCCGCTGCGCCCGTGGCTCATCCGGATCGCCCACAACCTGGCGGCCAACCTCTACCGCGACCGCTCCCGCAAGCCGCAGACGTCGCTGGACGACACCACGACGCTCAGCGCGACGCACACCACCGAAGAGCTCGTGGAGGGGCGCGCCGAGCTCGCCCGCATCCTGGAGGGAGTCAAGGAGCTGCCCGACGAGCGCCGGGAGGCCCTGATCATGCGCTTCGCCCTGGGGATGGACAACCGTGAGATCGCGCGCGCGCTGGGCAAGACCGACGGTGCCACCAAGGTGCTCCTGCACCGGGCGATCAAGCAGCTCGAGGGGATCGTGACGAGCCCGTGAGCGAGGCCGCCCCCCTCGACTTCGAGCGCATGCTGCGCCAGGCGCTGGTTCCCGTCGAGCCGCCCGACGACCTGCAGGCCCGGCTGGACTCCACGTTGCAGGGCCTGGCCGACATCGCCTTCGACGAGCTGGAGGCCTGGGAGCTGGGCGCCATGCGCGACCCGCGCAACTGGCCCACGATCCCCCGCTCGGTCGCCGCGGTCGCCGTCGGCGCCGGCGCCGGCACCGCGCTGGTGGTCCTGCGCGTGCGCGCGCAGCGCAACAAGCACCGCGCGGCGTCGCGCAGCAAGGCCGATCTCGCGCAGCGCACGCTGCACGCCGCGGCGAGCGAGACCCGCCGGCTGCTGCGCCGCGGCTGATCCGGCCGGGCCGCCGCCGCGTAGGAACCCCGACATGGCCCGCGTGCGCAAGGCGACCGACCCCGGTCCCACCGAGCTTCGAGACCTCGCCGACGAGGATCTGATGCAGCTCGTGAGCCGCGGCGAGGCCGACGCCTTCGAGGTCGTCTACGAGCGCCACTGCGGCGTGGCGTTCTCGCTGGCCTACCGGATGTGCGGGGCGCGCTCGGCCGCCGAGGACGTGGTGCAGGAGGCGTTCCTGTCGCTGTGGCGCAGCGGCGCGCGCTACGACCGCACGCGCGGCTCGGTGCGCACGTGGGTGCTGGGCATCGTCCACAACCGGGCGATCGACTCGCTGCGGCGCTCGGTCGTGCACGATCGCCGGCGCGCCAGCGACGAGGGCATCGAGGAGCGCTTCGAGGCCCGCGAGCGCACCGAGGTCGAGGTGGCGCGCCGCGACGAGGCCACCGACGTGCGCGCGGCGCTGCAGACGCTGCCCACCGAGCAGAGCAAGGTGATCGAGCTGGCCTACTTCGGCGGCTTCACGCACACGGAGATCGCCGCCATGCTCAACACCCCGATCGGGACCGTGAAGGGCCGGATGCGCCTCGGGCTGGAGAAGATGCGCGACCGGCTCGGCGGCCTGCGGGAGGTCATGGGATGAACGCCCCCGAGTGCCCGTCGCGCGAGACTGCCGCCGCGTACGTGCTCGGCGCGCTGCCCGAGGGCGACGACCAGGCCTACGCCCGGCACCTGGTCGCCTGCGCGGAGTGCGAGCTGGACGTCGCCGAGCTCCAGCGGGTCGCCGACGTCCTGCCCGGCGCCGCCATCGCGCTGGAGGCGCCGCCCGACCTGAAGGGCCGCGTCATGTCCGTCGTGCGCGCCGAGGCCGAGCTCCTGCGCGCGGCCGGGCCCGCCGCCGACCGTCCCGCCCCGGCGCGGTCGCGCCGGCCGCGCTGGCTGCTGTCGCTGCGCCCCATGCCGGCGGCGGCGCTGGCGGCCGTGCTGCTGGTCCTCGGCCTGGGCACCGGCACGCTGATCGACGGCGATCCGAGCCGCCAGCAGACGGTGCGCGCGATCGTCGATCGCCAGGCCGCCCCCGGTGCGCGCGCCGAGCTGCGCGTCGGCGACCAGGGCGCCAAGCTCGTCGTGGCGGGGATGCCCGCGCCGCCGCGCGGTCGCATCTACCAGGTGTGGCTGGACGACGCCTCCGATCGCCAGCCGCCGCGGCCCACCGACGTGCTGTTCTCGGTCAGCCGCGACGGCCACGCGTCGGTCGACGTGCCCAGCGACCTGGTCGGCGGCGAGGCCGTGCTGGTCACCCACGAGCCGCTGGGCGGCAGCGAGATCCCCAGCCGCGCGCCGGTGATCACCGCTCGCCCGGCGTAGCGCCGAGCCCGGCGCCACGGCTTGGTAGCGTCATCCCGGACGTGCCCGCCCCCGAGACCGCGACGACCTGCTACCGGCATCCCGGGCGCGAGACCGGAGTGTCGTGCTCGAACTGCGGGCGGCCGATCTGCCCGGACTGCATGACCCCCACGGCGGTGGGCATGCGCTGCCCGGAGTGCTCCAAGCAGAAGACGCAGGTCCACACGGCGGCCACGCTGCGCTCGGACCCGCAGCTGACCTACATCCTCATCGCCCTGAACGTCATCGCGTTCGTGGCGCTGCTGTCCAGCGGGGCGGGGGCGGACGGCCGCGGCGGTCGCATCTACGGCGACGGCGCGCTGTTCGGCCCGGCCGTCGCCGCCGGCGACTGGTGGCGCATCATCACGTCGGGCTTCCTGCACGCGGGCGTCATCCACATCGCCTTCAACATGTACTTCCTGTACTTCCTGGGGACGCTGCTGGAGCCGGCGATCGGGAAGCTGCGCTTCGGGCTCATCTACTTCGTCTCGCTCGTCGGCGGCTCGTTCGGCGCGCTGCTGCTCTCCCCCGAGAAGGTGACCGTCGGCGCCTCCGGCGCGGTCTTCGGCCTGATGGGCGCGGCGATTCTGATCATGCGCGCGCGCGGCATCGATCCCATGCAGTCCGGGCTGGGCATCACGTTGATGCTCAACCTGGCGATCACGTTCCTGCTGCCGGGAATCTCGATCGGCGGGCATCTCGGCGGGCTGGCCGCGGGCGGGATCGCCGGCTACCTGCTCTTCGAGGTCGGCGAGCGCTACCCGGCCCGGCGCGGTGCCGTGCTCGCGGCCTGCGTGGCGCTCGGGGTCGGGCTGGCGATCGCGGCCATCATGGTGGCCTGACGGCCGTCACGGCCGGGTGAGCGGCACCGAGATCGACGCCCGGCGGCTCGTCCTGCGCCCGATCGACCCGGGCGCGGACAGCGCGTCGTAGAGCGCCTGGACGCGGCGCAGCAGGAGGTCGGGGGCGAAGCGCTCGCGCACGTCGTGCGCGGCTGCCGCTCCGAGGGCCCGCGTGGCGGCGGGGTCGGCGCGCAGGGCCGCGAGCGCGGCGGCCAGCGCGGCGGGGTCTCCCGGCGCGACGAGGCGGCCGGTCACGCCGTCGGCGAGGATCTCGGGCAGCCCGCCGTGCGCGGCGGCCACCACGCAGCATCCGGCCGCCGCGGCCTCCAGCGCGCTGTTGGGCAGCGGGTCGGGTCGGGTGGAGGGAACCGCGACCACGTCGGCCGCGCCGTAGACGGTGTCGATGTCGGGGCGAAACCCGGCGAAGCGCACGCGCTCGGCCACGCCGAGCCGCGCGGCCAGCCGGCGCAGGTCCTCGAGCCGGTGCTCCTCGCCCTGCCACGGATCGCCCGCCACGAGGGCCACGGCCGGCGGCCCAAAGGCCGCGGCGAGCGCCGGGTCGGCGAGCGCGCGGACGAGCACGTCCTGGCCCTTCCAGGCCGACAGGCGCCCGGCGATCGCCACGACGAACGCGTCCTCGGGCAGGGCGAGCGCGGCGCGCGCCGCTGCCCGCGGCGCCCGCTGCGGCGCGACCGCCAGGCCGTCGGGCAGGACCTGCGCCTCCGGCGCGGCGCCGAACTGCCTGCGGGTCGCCTGGGAGACGCAGGGCAGCGCGCCGGCCGTGCGCAGGACGCGCCGGTAGGCCGGCCAGGCGCGCTCGAAGCCGGTGTAGATCTCGCGCACGTGCCAGACGTGCGGGACGCCGGCCACCCGCGCCGCCGCCGCCCCGCCCAGCGTCACCGAGGTGTTGGAGTGCACGAGCGCCACGCCGCGCGACCGCGCCAGGCGGCCGAGCCCGGCGGCGTCGGCCGCCAGCGCCGCGCCGACCCGCGCCAGCCCGGCCGGCGAGGTGAGCGCGCGGCGCAGCACCGCGAGCGGCCGGACGAGCACCTCGACGCCGGCGGCGCCCAGGTCGCCCACGAGCTCGCCGTCCTGCGCGAGCACCACCAGCGGCCGGTAGCGCGCCGGGTCCAGCCCCGTGGCCATCAGCGCGAGCTGGCGGTCGGCCCCGTAGCGCCCCGCCGACGAATGCA
This sequence comes from uncultured Solirubrobacterales bacterium, assembly GCA_963825515.1. Classification (GTDB taxonomy): domain Bacteria; phylum Actinomycetota; class Thermoleophilia; order Solirubrobacterales; family Solirubrobacteraceae; genus CADCVQ01. Next base: position 16,551 of record CAWGTI010000006.1, read on the forward strand.
GGTACAGCACCGTGCGCGGACCACCGGGCCCGGCGCTCAGAGCTGCACCGCCAGCGCCTCGCCGGTCGCCTCGGGCACCCGCTCGGGATGCAGGATGTGCGCCAGCAGCTCCAGGCCGTCAACCAGGCGGGGGCCCGGCCGCGAGAAGTACGCCGACGCGTTCACCGCCACCACGCGCGCGGCGCTCAGCGCGCGCAGGCGCGCGGCGTGCTCGCCGGCCTCGGCGCGGGCTCGCGGCGCGTCGTAGCCGCACGGCATGACGACGACCACGTCGGGCTGCGCCGCAGCCACCGCCTGCCACGTGCTCTGGGCCGACGGCTCGCCGGGAAAGCCGAGCACGTCCTCGCCGCCGGCCATCTCGATGAGCTGCGGGGTCCAGTGGCCGGCGACGAACACCGGATCCAGCCATTCCAGGGCGGCCACGCGCGGCCGGGGCACGTCGCGCACCGCGAGGCGCACCGTGTCCACGCGCCGGGCCGTCCGCGCGATCAGGTCCAGCGCGGCGTCGCGCGAGCCGGTCGCCCGGGCGATGGTGCGCACGTCGTCGAGCGTCTCGCCGAACGTCGTCGGGTCCAGCGAGATGACCGCGGGCGGGCGGTCCATCCGCGCGGCGATGGCCTGCACGTCCTCGTGGGAGACGGCGCACACCGTGCACAGCGCCTGGGTCACGATGAGGTCGGGCTCCAGCGAGTGGAGGGCCTCCTCGTCGAGCTCGTAGATCGACTCGCCGCGCTCGGTGCTCTCGCGCACCGCGGTGTCGATCTCGCGGGCGGAGAGGCCGGGCGCGAGCCGGTCGCGCGTCACGGGCTCGCGCTCGCGCGCGAGACTGGGATGATCGCACTCGTGCGTCACGCCGACGACGTCGTCCCCCAGGCCGAGCGCGAAGAGCAGCTCGGTGGCGTGGGGCACGAGGCTGACGATCCGCATTAGGAGTGGTCCCTCACAGGAGGAGCGTATGGCACGCCTGAGCGACGCCGAGATCGACGAGCAGCTGCGCGACAGCGAGTGGAGGCGGGAGGGGGACGCGATCGTCCGCGACCTCGTGCTGGACGACTTCGCCGCGGCCATCGCGCTGGTCAACCGCGTCGCGGAGGCCGCCGAGGCGGCCAACCACCACCCCGACATCCTCGTCCATGGCTACAAGCACGTGCGCCTGGAGCTCTCCACGCACTCCGAGGGCGGCCTGACCGACGCCGACTTCGCGCTCGCGCGGGGGCTCGACGAGCTGGCCTGAGCGACCCGGCCCGCGCCGCATGTGCTGCTACGGTTGCCCGGCACGCGTCAATGACCGACGACCCCCCTCGAAGTCAGGGCCGACACCTTAGGCCCGGTTCTCTCCGCGCCGCTTGACCGCGCTGCTCCTCATCGCGGTCGTCGTGCTGATCTTCGCCAACGGATTCTTCGTGGCCGCGGAGTTCGCGCTCGTCCGCGCGCGCCGCAGCCGCCTGGAGGAGATGGCCCGGGAGGGCGATCGCCGCGCGCAGCGCGTGGTCGCCCAGCTCGACGACCTCAGCGAGTACCTGTCGGCCTGCCAGTTCGGTATCACGCTGGCGTCGCTGGGCATCGGCTTCCTGGGCGAGCCCGCCATCGCGGATCTCGTCGAGCCGCTGTTCTCGGACTTCTCGCATGCCGTGGCCGCGCCGCTGGCGATCGCCATCGCGTACATCCTGGTCACCGCCGGGCACATCACCGCGGGCGAGCAGGTGCCCAAGATCTACGCGATCGTCAAGGCGGAGTCGGTGGCCAAGGTCGTGGCGCGCCCGCTGAACGTCTTCAACTCGTTCATGCGCCCGTTCATCCACGTGCTCAACGCGGCGTCCAACGGGATCCTGCGGCTGATCGGCATCAAGGCGGACGCGAGCTTCGAGGAGGGCTCCAGCCCCGACGAGCTGCGCGCGATCATCGCCCAGGCCCAGGCCGGCGGCCACCTCGACCCCGGCGAGGCGGGGATGCTCTCGGGCGTCTTCCACCTGCACGAGCAGGAGGCGCGCCAGGTCATGACGCCGATCCCGGCCGTCGTGACGATCGACATCTCCGAGGACGTGGGCACCGCGCTGCAGCGCTGCATCTCCACCGGGCACACCCGCCTGCTGGTCACCGAGGACGAGAACCGCGACCGCGTCCGCGGGATCGTGCACTCCAACGCGCTGGCGCGCATCCTGATGGACGAGGGGCCGCAGGGCTCGATCGAGACCGCGGTGCGCGACGCGCCGATCGTCCCCGAGACCAAGCCGCTGGACGACCTGCTGGCCGACCTGCAGCGCCAGCGCTCCACGATGGCCGTGGTCGTCGACGAGTACGGCCGCGTGGCCGGCATCGTCACGGTCGAGGACATCATCGAGGAGGTCGTGGGCGAGATCGACGACGAGACCGACCCGGCGGGCGGGGAGATCCGGCGGCTGGCCAACGGCGACTGGTTCGTCCGCGGCCACGTCGCGGTCACCGACCTCACCGACTACGGCCTCGAGCTGCCGGTGGACACCGACGCCTACAACTCGGTCGGGGGGTTCGTGTTCGCCCAGCTCGGGCGCCTGCCCAAGCGCGGCGACACCATCGCGGCCAACGGGTTCTCGATCCGCGTCGAGTCCGTGCGCGACAACCGCATCGAGGCCGTCCGGATCCGCGAGCGACACCAGGCCGCCACGGGCTAGTGGCGCTTTTTAAGCGCAAGTTCTTCCGGCGGTGTACGTTCTCGTCGATGTTCCTTCGCCCGTGGGACGGCGGAGGAGTGAGAACGGTGGATCGGGGTGGGTCCACCGCAGAGTGCAAACACGACGGGCCCGCCACTGGCGGGCCCGTCGTGTGCTTCTGGGAGGAGGTGCGAGTTACGTCGCACCGAGGATGTTCCTCCTCAACGTGAAGCCGACTTAAAGCGCCCGTGCCATTACGCTGGGCGCGTGCGCATCCTCCTCCTCGCCGCGACCGCGGCGCTCGCGCTGCTCCTCGGCGCGGTCCCCACCGCCATGGCGGCCTGGCCGGGCGCCAACGGGCTGATCTCCTTCTCCAGCGGCGGGGACATCCAGTCCACCGCCCTCGGCGCGCCGACCTGGACGCGCCTGACCACCAACCCCGCCGCCGAGAACGCCCAGTCGTCCTGGTCGCCGGACGGCACGCGGATCGCCTTCCGCCGCGGCGGGCCCGGCGACCGCGAGGTCTGGGTGATGAACGCCGACGGATCCGGCCAGCGCGCGGTCACCGCCACTCCGGCGCCGGGGACCTTCAGCTCGCAGCCCGCGTGGTCGCCGGACGGCACCCAGATCCTGTTTCGCAGCGACCGCGACGGCAACCCGAACGACGCCGACGTCTGGATCATGAACGCCGACGGCTCCAGCCCCCGCCGCGTGGCCAACCTGGCCGGCGACGACCGCTACCCCACGTTCTCGCCCGACGGGAGCCGGATCCTGTTTCGCTCCCACGCCGACGGCGACACCGAGATCGCCACCATGGCCGCCAACGGCACCGACGTCCGCAAGCTGACCGACAACGCGATCTTCGACGGCGGGCCGGCGTGGTCGCCGGACGGGACGCGGATCGCCTTCGAGCGGGGCCCGGGCACGGGCGTGGAGACGACCAACGCGGACGTCTTCGTGATGAACGCCGACGGCAGCGGCGTGCGCCAGCTCACGACCGACCCGGCGCACGACGAGGGCGGCGCCTGGTCGCCGGACGGCACCCGCATGCTCTTCACCAGCGAGCGCACCGGCAACAGCGACATCTGGATCATGAACGTCGACGGCTCCGGCCAGGGCCAGGTCACGACGGCCTCGTCGCGGGAGGAGTCCCCCGACTGGCAGCCGCTGCCGCGCGGCACGCCGGGGCCCGGGCCGGGGCCGGGGCCGGCCGGCAGCACGCCTGTCACCGGGCGGATGTGTCGCCACACCCAGCCACCCGCGATCCGCGTGCGCACCCTCGCGCGCCGGGGACTGCGCGTGCGGGTGCGCTGCATGCGCCCCGCCGCGCTGCGCGCCACGCTGGCCTTCACGCCGACCGACGCTCGCCGCGCACGGCTCGGGCGCGCCACGCTCGCGCGCGCCCGGCGCGGGCGCAGCACGCGGCTGCTGGTCGTCCGCGTGCGCATCAGCGCGGCGACGCTGCGGCGGCTGAACCGCCTGCCGCGGCGCACGCTGCGCCGCCTGCGCCCCCGGCTGACGGTCCAGGCCGTCGACGCGGCCGGCCGCACGAGCAGCAGCACCGCGCGCGTGCGGCTGAACCCCTGAGCTAGCGGCTAGCCCTCTTCGGCGGGGTACAGCCCGCGGCCGGACTTGCGTCCCAGCGCCCCCTCGGCGACGAGGTCGCGCACGCGCTGGGGCACGTCGGAGCCGATCGCGTCGCCGATCGCCGCCGACACGTCGAGGCCGACGTAGTCCAGCAGGGCGATCGGGCCGATGGGGTGGCCGGCGCCCAGCTGCATGCAGGTGTCCACCGCCGCGGGCTCCATCCCCGTCTCCTCCATGAAGCGCACGGCGCTGAACAGGTAGGGGAACAGGAGCTGGTTGACGACGAAGCCAGGGAGGTCGGGCACCTCGACGGGCTCCTTGTCCAGCGCGTGGCAGAGCGCCAGCGCGCGCTCGCGCGTCTGATCCGCGGCCTCCGCGGGGAAGGCGAGCTCGACCAGCTTCATCTTGGGCACGGGGTTGAAGACGTGCAGGCCCACGAAGCGATCGCGGCGCCCGGAGGCGTCGGCGAGCGCGTCGATCGACAGCGAGGAGGTCGTGGTGGCCAGGATCGCGTCGGGGCCGGCGACCGCGTCGAGCTCTCCGAGGAGTGCCGCCTTGGACGCGGTGTCCTCCACGATCGCCTCGACGATGAACGTCGCGGCGCCCAGCGCGCCGATGTCGGTCTCGACGCGGACGTTTGCGGGATCGATGCCCTCCAGCTTGGCGGCCACCTTCGCCACCCGCCCGCGGGCGCGGTCCGCCGACGCCTCCGAGCGGGCCCACAGGACCACCTCTCCGGCGCCCGCCGCGCTGACCGCCAGCCCGGTCGCGATCGCCCCGCTGCCTGCGATCCCCAGTTGTTCCTGCACGCCTCGCTCCCCCCTGGTTGACTGGACAGTCAATCGCGTATCGTATGCGTCCAGCACTCGATTTCGAAGCGGAGGCTCGCACAGATGAGCGGACAGCAGGGGCGCCAGGTCGTCATCGTCGAGGCCGTGCGCACGCCCATCGGGCGCGGGCACCCGGAGAAGGGCTACTACAGGGACACCCACCCCAACGAGCTGCTGGGTGCGGTGTACGCCGAGGTGATCGAGCGCGCCGGGATCGACGCCGCCGACGTCGAGGACGTCATCGCCGGCTGCGTGCAGCAGTACGGCGAGCAGGGCTTCAACGTGGCGCGCAACGCGTGGCTGCAGGCGGGCCTGCCCGTGGAGACCGCGGCCACGACCGTGGACCGCCAGTGCGGCTCGGCGCAGCAGGCCGTGAACTTCGGCGCCGCGCTCGTCGCGGCCGGCGTCCACGACGTCGTCATCGGCTCCGGCGTGGAGCACATGGGCCACATCCCCATGGGCGTGGGGTTCAACTGGATCGACCAGGTCGGGTCGCCGTTCCCGCCCGCGCTGATGGACCGCCACGCCCTCGTCCCGCAGGGCCTGAGCGCGGAGATGATCGCCGAGCAGTGGGAGATCCCCCGCTCCGAGCTCGACGAGCTCGCGGTGCGCTCGCACCGGCGGGCCCACGCGGCCACCGAGGAGGGCCGCTTCGAGCGCGAGATCCTTCCCTTCCGCACCAACGGCGACGTCCGGGTCACCGACCAGGGCATCCGCCCGGACACGTCGCTGCAGAAGCTCGCCGAGCTGCAGCCGGCCTTCAAGCCCGACGGCCGGATCACGGCGGGCAACGCCTCGCAGATCTCCGACGGGGCCGCGGCGGTGCTGCTCATGTCCGCCGACAAGGCCGCCGCGCTGGGGGTCACGCCGCGCGCGCGGATCCTGGACCAGACGACGGTGGGCGTCGACCCGGTGATAATGCTCACGGGGCCCATCCCGGCCACGCGCAAGATCCTCGAGCGCAACGGGATGACGATGGGCGACATCGACCTCGTGGAGATCAACGAGGCCTTCGCGCCGGTCGTCGCCGCATGGCGGCGCGAGCTCGAGCCCGACATGGACCGCGTCAACGTCAACGGCGGCGCGATGGCGCTCGGCCACCCGCTGGGATCCACGGGCGCGCGCCTGATCACGACGCTGCTGCACGAGCTCGAGCGCTCCGACAAGGAGACCGGCCTGGTCACGATGTGCTGCGGCGGCGGGCTGGGGACGGGCACCCTGATCCAGCGCGTCTGAGCATCCCCCATACGTCGACGAGCGGCTGAGCCCCCGGATTTCCGGGTACTGGACCGTGCATGTCCACATCACGGAGGAGGCTCATCTCATGATCGGCGTGCTCATCGCGATCCTTCTGGCCGCGCTCGTCTACTACCTCTGCATTGCGCTCGGGCTGCCCGCGATCGTCGGCATCGTCGCCGCGATCCTCGTGCTGCTCAGCGGCATCGGCACCGGCTACGGCGGGCGCATCGGCACCGGCGGCTTCGGACGGCGCGGCATCGGCCGCCGCGGCATCTGATGATCATCGGAGGCGTCATCGCGCTCTGCGTGCTGCTGCTGATCCTGGCGTTCGTCGCGCCGCGCCTGTCCCGCCACCCCGAGCGGGGGGCGCACAAGGCGCTGGGCGCCGGCGGCCGGGTGGCCGGCGTCGCCCCCGGCCCGCTCGGCCGCTGGCTCTCCAAGCCCTTCAGCAAGGGCTCGCGGGCGGCGGGGCGCAGCGCGTCGGCGGGACGCCGGGGCCGCGGCCGGATGCCGCTCTAGTCACACCAGCAGCGCGATCGCGACGCCCACGCCGAAGGCGATGATGGCTGCGCGCAGCACGTCTGCGCGCAGCCGTCGAGCGACGCGCACCCCCGCGCTGCCGCCGACCAGGGCGGCCGCGCCCACCACGAGTGCCGCGTCCCACGCGATCGGGCCGAAGATCGCGAACGCGACCACGGTCACGACGGCGACCAGCAGCGACAGCACGCCCTTGAGCGCGTTCAGCCGCTGCAGGTCGTCGTCGACCCAGATCCCCAGGACGGCGAGGAGCATGATCCCCAGCCCCGCGCCGAAGTAGCCGCCGTACACCGAGGCGAGGAAGACGGCCGCGTGCAGGGCGGCGGTCGCCCCGCGGCGCTCCTCCTCGGCGCGCCGCACGAGCGCCGCCGCGCGCTGCTGGATCGCCAGCAGCGCGCATGCGGCGAGGATCAGCCACGGCACGATCGCCTCGAAGACGCTCGCCGGGCTGACCAGCAGCAGGGCCGCGCCGGCCGCGGCGCCGACCGCGCTCGTCGCGCCCAGCACGCGCATGCGCGGCCCCTGGCCCGCGAGCTCGGCGCGGTAGGCCAGCGAGCCGCCGACGTAGCCGGGCAGCACGGCGACCGCGTTCGTGACGTTGGCGGTCACGCTGGGGTAGCCCGCCGCGAGCAGGGCGGGGAAGGAGATCAGCGAGCCGCCGCCGGCCACGGCGTTGACGCTTCCCGCGCCCAGGCCCGCCCCGGCGAGCAGGACGGCGGTGCCGGCGTCCATCGTGGGCCCGGCCCGGCTAGCCCCAGCGAAACCCGGTCGCCGCCGGAGCGGGCGGCAGCGGGCTGGCGGGCAGGCCGGGCGGCGGGTCGGGGACGTGAAATCCCGTCGGCGAGGTGTCGTTGGGCGTGTCGGGGTGAAACAGCGAGGCGAGGTACTGGATGTGCCCGCGCCCCGGGCCGAGCTCGAACTGGCCGCCGCCGTAGGCGCCGATCCCCCGCTCGGCGCAGTGGTCGTAGGTGCCCAGCACCGACTCCAGTCCGCCGAGGCGCGAGGGCTTGAGGTTGACCATGCGCGGCGGGAAGGGCAGCGCCTCGATGTCGGCGATCGAATGGATCGGGGCGTCCCAGGTGATCCGGTCGCGATGCGGGCGCAGCAGTTCGTCGATCTCGGGCGTGAGCTTGGGGTCCTCGATCCAGGCCTGCGGGAACGCCTCCACGACGCGCCGGTAGAGCACGGGGTCGGCGTCCTGGTCGACGATCGTTCCCGCGTAGTGGCCCTTGAAGTCCACGGAGTCCACGGACCCGGTCTGCACCAGGGCGGCGATGAGCGCCTCGTCCCACGAGGTCGTGGGGTCGAGCTTGAAGCGCAGCGAGGGGTAGCGCGCCAGCCGGCGGGTCACGGGATGCAGCGCCGGCGGCTCGCCGAGGCGCAGCGAGACGACGAACGTGACCGGCCGCGGCTCGCGCCCCAGCACGGCGTGCAGGGGCTCGCCCGCCTGGCGCAGCGCGAGGTCCAGCGCGGCCGACTCGTAGGCCCACGTCCGGTACAGCGGGGAGACCGCTCGCTGCGGCGGCTGCGGGAAGAGGTCCAGCGCGGCGAGGTGCTCGGCGAAGGAGCGCATCGTCCACTGGCCGGCGAGCGGGAGCACCGAGCCGGCGCGCTGGGCGATCTCGTGGTCGACGGCGTCGTAGACGACGTCCTCGCCGACGCCCTCCTCGCCGGCGCCGCGCAGGCGCAGGACCGTCGTGTGGCGCGTGAAGTCGCTGGACACGTCGCGCTCGAGGCCCTCCAGCGCGTAGCCCTCGACCCGCACCGGCAGGTCCGCGATGAGGTCGTACGTGGCCACGTCCGCGGGACCCTAGATCGTTTGTGTGGCAGGGTCCGCCGGTGCTCGCGCCCGCCGCCGATCCTGGCTTCACGTTCGCCGACCCCTACGCGTTCGGGCTGGCCTTCGCCGGACTGGCCGTCTTCGCGGCGATCGGCGCGCTGTCACACCAGCACGAGCGCGCGTTCTCCGCGAGCCTCATCTACCTGGGCCTTGGGCTCGCGGCGGCGACGGTCATCGACCTGTTCGGCGTGCGCTGGATCGACCCGATCGACGACGCCGCGCTGATCGAGCGTCTCGCCGAGCTGGCGCTGATCATCGCTCTGTTCGCCACGGGGCTGCGCCTGGACCGCCCCTTCAGCTCCCGGGGCTGGGCGTCGGTGGCGCGGCTGCTGGGGATCGTGATGCCGCTGACCATCGGCGCCGTCGCGCTGTTCGGCACGCAGGTCATGGGGCTGTCGCTGGGGGCGGCGCTGATCCTGGGCGCGGTGCTCGCCCCGACCGATCCCGTGCTGGCCGGCGACGTCGGCGTCGGCCCGCCCGGCGACGAGGACGAGCGCGAGGCGCACTTCGCGCTCACCGCAGAGGCCGGGCTCAACGACGGCCTGGCGTTCCCCTTCGTGCTCGCCGGGATGTTCGTCGCGATGCAGGGCGGAACCGGGTGGGTGGGCGAGTGGTTCGCCGCCGACGTGCTGTACGCGATCGCGGTGGGCGTGGCGCTGGGCGCGGCGGGCGGCTACGCGATCGCCGCGGCGATCGTGCCCCTGCGCGACCGCGAGCTGCTGCTGCCGGCGCTCGACGGCTGGGTCGCGGTGGGCGCGGTCCTGATGGTCTACGGCGTGACGGAGATCGCCGGCGGCTACGGCTTCCTCGCGGCGTTCGCCGCCGGGTTCGCGTTTCGCCGCTACGAGCACGGCCACGAGGTCAACCGCAGCGTTCACGACGGCGCCGAGGTGGTCGAGAAGTTCTCCGAGCTCGCGCTCATCCTGGTGCTGGGGTCGCTGGTCACCGTGACCGGACTGGGCGAGGTCGGGCTCGGGGGCTGGCTGCTGGTGCCGGCGCTGCTGCTGGTGATCCGCCCCGCCGCGACGGTCCTGGCCTTCGCGGGCTCCGGGGTCGACCTCCGCGACCGGGCGTTCGTCGGGTGGTTCGGCGTGCGCGGGGTGGGCTCGCTGTACTACGTCGTCGTGGTGGCCGGCGCGGGGGTGCTCTCCGGCGCCGAGACCGTGATGCTGTTCTGGACGGTCACCGCGTGCATCGTGGTCTCGGTCGTCGTACACGGCATCACCGCCGGGCCGCTGACCCGCCGCCTGGGGCCGCACTGACATGACCGCGACTCCGCGCCCCGCGCCGCGTTGCTGGTCGTGATGCTCGCGCGCCGCTGCATGCGTCCGTGGCTCGCCGCGGCGGCGGCGCTCCTCGCCGCGTCCGCGGCGGCCGGCTGCGGGGGCGGCTCGGACGACACGCAGGACACCGCGCGCGCGCCGAGCCCGCCGCCCGAGACGCCGGGCCTCGTCGTCGGCATCGGCGAGCAGGGCACCGGCATGTTCGCGGACCCGAACTTCCGCGCGCTGGGGATCCGGCATGCGCGCCTGGTCGTCGCCTACGACGCGGTCGCGGTGCGCTTCGAGCGCCAGCTCGTGGACACGTGGCTGGCCGAGGCGCGCAAGGCCGGCGTCGAGCCGTTCATCACCTTCGGCCACTCCCGCGTCAAGCCCGACAGGCTGCCGTCGGTCGCCGAGTTCCGCGACGCGTTCGCGGCCTTCCGCGACCGCTGGCCCGACGTGCGGGTCTACGCGGCGTGGAACGAGATCAACCACAACAGCCAGCCCACCGACGACGACCCCCGCCGTGCGGCCGAGTACTACAACGTCGTGCGGGCCGGGTGCGAGGACTGCACCGTGCTGGCCGGCGACGTGCTCGACGAGCCCGGCATGGAGCGCTACCTGGCCACCTACCGCCGTCACCTGGACGGGTCGCCGCGCATCTGGGGGCTGCACAACTACGCCGACACCAACCGCTTCCGCCGCACCGGCCTGCGCTCGCTGCTGCGCGCGGTGCAGGGCGACGTGTGGCTGACCGAGACCGGCGGCATCGTGCGCTTCGGACGCAACTTCCCGCACAGCACGCGCCGTGCCGCGCGGGCGCTGCGCTACGCGTTCAGGCTGGCCCGAGCCAGCCGGCGCGTCAAGCGGATGTACGTCTACAACTGGACCGGCGCCGCGCGCGACGCCCGCTTCGACGCGGGGCTCGTGGGCCCCGACGGCATGCCGCGCCCGGCCTACGAGGTGCTGCGCCGCGAGCTCATGCGCGGCGGCTGAGACCCCCTCTCGGCCGAGCCTCGTGTCCGGCCCTACCCGCCGGGCGCCGCCGCGCCCGCCTCCAGCCGCGCCACGAGGTCCTCCAGGCGCAGCTCCTGCAGCCCCTGGCCGACCGCCTCGAGCTCGCCCGCGCAGAACTCGACCAGCGTCCGCCCCTCCCGGCAGAGCTCCAGCGTCTCGCGCAGGCCGGCCTCGCCGGAGTCCAGGCGCTTGATGATCGCCTCCAGCCGCGCGGTCGCGCTCTCGTAGCTGGGGGTGGGCTCAGGCTCGCTCATCGTCAGCGCAGATGGTGGCATCGACCGCGGCGTCGCTGAAGCGCACGCGCACGTCACGCGCCCGGCGCGCGGCGGCAGCGCTCGTCACCACGCCGCCCCCGGCGTCGGAGACCAGGGCGTAGCCGCGCTCCAGCGTGCGCTCGGGGTCGTGGGCGTCGAGGGCCAGCGCGAGCGCCTGCAGGCGGGCAGCGCCGCGCCCGTCCAGCGCGGCCGCGTGCGCCTTGCGCTCCACGACGAGCGCCCGCCGGGCGGTCACGGCGCGCTCGTCGCCGATGCGCCGGCGCCCGGACGCGCGCAGCTCGCGCAGGCGCTGGTGCAGGCGCCGGCGCTCGCGGGCGACGTGCTCGCCCGGGGCGCGCTCCAGCCGCGCCAGCGTGCGGGCGCGCTGCAGCACGGCGCGGCGGCCGTGGACCGCCAGGCGGCGCGCGCAGGCGGCGACCGTCGCGCGCGCCTCGGTGCAGTGGCAGGGGACGGCGCTCTCGGCGGCGTGGGTCGGCGTCGAGCAGCTCACGGCCGCCACGTCGTCGATCAGCGTGCGATCGGTGTGGTGGCCGACGGATGCGATGACCGGCACGCCGAGCAGCGCGACGGTGCGACACAGCGTCTCGTCGCAGAAGCAGAACAGGTCGGCCAGCGAGCCGCCGCCGCGGGCGACCACGATCACGTCCACGGCCCCGGTGGCCGCGAGGTCCTGCAGCGCGGCCGTTATGCGCGGCGCGGCGTGGCGGTCTTGGACGGGGGCGAAGGCCCACACGACCCGGCCCTTCCAGCCGCGCCGGGCCAGGCCGGCCAGGACGTCGTCGCGCGCCTTGCCGCCCTCGCCGGTGACGACGCCGATCGCCCGCGGCAGCTGCGGGCGCGCGAGCCGCTTCTGCGGCGCGAAGAGGCCTTCGGCGTCGAGCGTGCGGCGCAGCCGCTCGAGCTGGGCCAGCAGGTCGCCCTCGCCGGCCACGCGCAGCGCGCCGACCGCGAAGTGAAACGACGGCGACGACGTCCGGCTGCCGGCGTAGTAGTCCGGCCCGCCGGCCACCACGACCTGGGCGCCGTCGGCCAGCGCCCCGCCGGGCAGGCGCAGGCCGTCGAAGTCCTCGCGCCACATCGAGCAGGGCAGCGCGCCCTCGGTGTCGCGCAGCTCGAAGTAGACCTTCGCGCGGCTGACGCGCAGGTTCCACAGCTCGCCGAAGAGCTGCAGCCGGGCGCGCTTGCGCAGCTCCTCGCGCAGCTTGACCGCGTAGGCGCCGACCGGCCAGGGGCCGGGGAGCGCGCTGCCCTCGATGCCCGCCGGCCGCGCGGCGCTGTCAGCCACGGACGCGGGGCTCAGCCATGGCCGGGCTCGCGCTCGTCGGTCAGCGACGCGAGCGGGCGGATGCCGGGCTCGGCGGCGTGACCGCGGACCTCGCCGCTGGCGCCCAGCGCGGTCAGGCGGGCGATCTCGCGCTCCCCCTCGATGCGGGCGGGATGGTCCGCGGGCAGGGTGCGCACGAGCCGCCCGATGCGGTTGCGCAGCTGCAGCGCGAAGTGCGGGGTCGAGGCGCCCATGAGCTGGCGCACGTCCTCGACGGTGACCTCGCGGTCGGCCTGCAGGCGGTCGGGATGCTCGGCCTGGCTCATCTCGAGCGGCGCGGCGTCGTGGTGGTGCGCGAGGGCGTGGTGGTGGTTCGCGGCGTGGTCGTGGACCGCGGCGTCGTCGTGGTGCGCGACCGCGGCGTCGTGGTCGTGCGCGGGCGCGAGGAGCGCGGCGGGGAGGGCCGCGACGGCGGGACCTCGTCGGGCGCCTGCACCGGGACGATCTCCAGCAGGGCGTCCAGGCGCGACTGTGCCCCGACCGAGATCGCGTCTTCGTCGCCGACCACCCAGCCGTGATTGTAGACCCCGCGCACCGGGTCCTTCTCGAAGCCGGGCTGGATGTCGAGCAGGTACTGCTGCAGCGCGCGCGGCGGCTCGCCGGCACTGTCGAGCAGCAGCAGCGGGCCGTACGTTCCGCTCCCCGACAGCGGCGCGGCAGCGGCCGCCTCCAGCGGCCGGCCGGCGCGGACGAAGACCAGCCCGTGGCCGGGATCCACGATCCCCCAGCCGAACGCGCCGTCGCGGTAGCGGGCGAACGAGATCGCGTTGGTCACCGGGTCCCGGCCGCCCACCCGGGTCACGCGGCCCAGCCGGCGCAGCTGGCGCGTCACCCGCGGCGAGATGAGCCGCGACGGGCCGATGACGTAGATCCGCGGGCGTTCCAGGGCGGCCAGCGCGGCGCGCGTCTCGGGCGGCAGCGTCTCGCGGCTGACGAAGAGGATCGGGTCGCCGGACTTCGCGGCGTAGGCGGCCGCGGGCGCGGCGAAGGCGGGCTCGTCGGCGCTGACGATCAGCACGCGATCGGGCGTGCGGCCCCGGGCCGCGCTGATCAGCCCCGCCACGGCGCGGGCGCGTGCGAACGGGTTGGCGCCGGAGAGGTCAGTGGTCTTGCGCCCCTCGGCCGCCGCCGTGGGTCCGACGCGGATGACCTGGGCGTCACCGGCCTCCTCGGACCCCGACGGGTCCAGCTCGGAGAGGGCGTCCTTGGAGGGGTCGGGCAGGTCGTCGCCGTCGCTGAGCAGCAGCGGCGCTCCGATCGGCTTGGCCATCAGCGCCGCGGCGGCGAGCGCGGAGCGCCAGTCGGCCTGGTCCACGAGCGCCACGGCCTTGGGGCGCCGCTCGCCCGGGTAGACGGCGCGCGCGACCGCGGCGGCCGTCGCGATGGGGCTCGAGCCCGCCACCCGGGTCGTGTTCTTGGTGGCGAAGGTGGGGAAGCCGAGGTCCTTGGCGGTCTGCGGCGGCCCGCCGTTGGGCGCCAGCCCGGAGCGCCCGGAGCTCGACGAGCCGTCGTCTCGTCCGCAGCCGGCGACGAGCAGCGTGACGGCGAGCACGAGCGTGAGGGGCGTCAGCCGGCGCACCGCGGGCACCTTAGCGCCCGCGCTCCCATGCCACCGCCGCTCCGCGGCCCGGGCCGCGGCCAGAGCCGTCGGTGGCTCGGGCGCCGGGTGCGGAGCTCGGCTGCCCGGCGTGAGAAGCTGCTGAGGTAGCCCACTCCCGCGTGCTAGAACTGACACCGCGACCCCACCTCACTTAGGAGACGTCAATGGCCGGAATGACCGGGCGGATGTCCACCGTCATCAAAGCGAAGATCTCACGGCTCCTCGATCGCGCCGAGGACCCCGGGGAGACGCTCGACTACAGCTACACGCGCCAGCTCGAGTCGCTGCAGCAGGTCAAGAAGGGGATCGCCGACGTCGTCACGGCCAAGAAGCGCCTCCAGATGCAGTCCAGCAAGCTGGAGCAGTCGGTCGTCAAGCTCGACACGCAGGCCCGCCAGGCGCTGAGCGCCGGCAACGAGGAGCTCGCGCGGACCGCGCTGGAGCGCAAGACGCTCGCGCAGAGCGAGCTGCAGGGCCTGGACCAGCAGGTGGCCGAGCTGGAGAACCAGCAGGAGCGCCTGATCGAGTCCGAGAAGCGGCTGCGCTCGAAGATCGAGGCCTTCCGCACCAAGAAGGAGGTCATCAAGGCGCAGTACTCCGCGGCCGAGGCGCAGGTGCGCATCTCGGAGGCCGCCAACGGCGTCGGCGAGGAGATGGCCGACGTGGGCCTGGCCATGCAGCGCGCGGTCGACAAGACGGAGAACATGAAGGCGCGTGCGGGCGCGGTGGAGGAGCTCGAGGCGGCCGGCGCCTTCGAGGATCTCACCCAGCTCGGCGAGGGCGGCCAGGACGACATCGACCGCCAGCTCGCGGAGCTCGGCACGGGCGGCCAGGTCGACGACGAGCTGGCGCGGATGAAGGCCGAGCTGGGCGCGGGCTCCGCGCCGGCGAAGCCCGAGCTCGAGCAGGGCGGGCCGCCCGCATGATCGTCCGGATCATGGGGGAGGGGCAGTTCAAGCTCAGCGACGAGGTCCGCGAGCGCGTCAACGAGCTCGACAACGAGTGCGTCGCCGCGGTGGAGCGCGGCGACGAGGACGCCTTCCATGCGTGCTTCGAGGACCTGCTCGCGCTCGTGCGCAGCGACGGCGAACACCTGCCCGACGAAGATCTCCATCCCTCCGACGTGATCATTCCGCCCGCGGACACCTCGTTCGCCGAGGCCGCGGGCGACTTCAGCGGCGACGGCCTGATCCCCGACTGAGCCGGGGGGCTACGCCGCGCCGCGGCGGCTGCGCTCGAGCTGGCGGCGCTCCCACTCCGAGACGGTCATCGGGCGCTCGGTGGGCGCGCCGACGGCCACCACGATCGTGTTCGGCGCGGTCGCGTAGGCCTCGCGGTGGACGGCTGGGTGGTCGGGCTTGACGAAGGCCGGGGCGCTGACGTCGTGCTCGACGCCGTCCAGCGCGAAGCGCGCCGCGCCGGCCACCACGACGTAGACCTCCTCGTGGCCGCTCTCGCCGCCCTCGGCGCTCTCGTGGTGGGGCTCGACGACGAGGTCGCCGGCCTGCGCGCCCACGAAGGCGTTCATCCCGAACGTCTGCAGGCCGAGCGCGTCGCGCACGGGGCGCCAGTCCAGCCGCGCGTCGCACGGCTCGGCGGCCCGGGGGATGTCGTCCAGCGCGACGATCACGGCGAGAGCTGCCGGGCGCGCAGCGCGAGCAGGTCGGCGGCGGTCGAGGGAACGAACGGATCGCTGACCACGCGCCCGCTGCGCACGTCGACGGCGGCCACGGGGCGGCCGGCGATCTCGGCGATCAGGTGCTCGCCCGCGGGCAGCGCGGGGGCGCTGTCCAGCGCGGCGAGGTCGCGCAGGGCGCGACCGTCGCGCTCCAGCGCGCGGCGGATGACGAGGTCGGCCTGGGCGGCGATCCGCTCGCCCACGGTGGGCGCGGCGGCAACGGCGTCGAGGCCGGGGCGGGCGCGGAGGTGGGGGATGACCCTGATGGTCACGGCGGGGCTCCTTCCTGGACGTTGTAACCAGTCAAAGTATATAGCTGGTAGATAACCTGTCAAGGGCGTATAGTGGTGTCATGTCCCGTCCGGCCCCAGGCGACCTCGAGCTGGTCCGGGAGTTCGTGAACACGCGCGACGTCGAGGACGACAGCGACGAGCTCTCCGACCCGGATGGCCTGCGCGCATGGCTGGTCGAGCGCCACCTGCTCGACCCGCCGGGCCGGGTGCGGGCGGCGGACCGCGAGCGCGCGGTCGCGCTGCGCGAGGCGCTGCGCTGCGCGCTGCGGGGCCACAACGGCGGCCCGCCGGCGCCCGAGGCGTGCGCGCTGCTCGACGACGTGGCCGTCCGCGCGCGCTTCACGCTGCGCTTCACCGGCGACGGCCAGGCCGCCCTGCTGCCCGGGGCACCCGGCGTCGACGGCGCGCTGGGACGGCTGCTGCGCATCGTCGCCGACGCACAGGCCGACGGGACCTGGGAGCGTCTGAAGGAGTGCCCGGCCGAGGACTGCCGGTGGGCGTTCTACGACGCCTCGCGCAACCACTCCGCGCGCTGGTGCACGATGCAGGAGTGCGGCAACCGGGCCAAGGTCCGGCGCTACCGCGAGCGCCGCACGAGCTGACCGGCTCGGCGTCGCGCGCTTCAGCGCGTCAGCGTCTTCTCGCCCCAGTAGGTCGCGAAGGGATTGGCGTTGTAGTTCTCGACCGGCGCGTAGCCGGCGGACTCGTACAGCGCCCGCGCGTGCGGCTGGCGCGGGCCGGTGTCCAGGCGCACGCGCTCATAGCCCAGCTCGCGGGCCGCGTCCTCCAGCGCGACGAGCAGCGCGCGCGCCACGCCGCGCGAGCGCGCGGCCGGCGCCACGTACATGCGCTTGATCTCCGCCGCGCACGCGTTCAGGCGCTTGACGCCGCCGCACGCGACCGGGTCGCCGTCCAGCTCGCCGACCAGGAACGCGCCGTGCGGCGGGGCCATCTCGCCGGGAGCCGCAGAGGGCGCGCCGGGCCGGTCGATGCGCCCGTAGAAGTCCGCCAGCTCGACGATCATGGCCTCCAGCAGGTCCGACCCCGGGGGCTGGTCGGCGGCGGCCGGGCGGAAGCGGAGCATGTCGCTATCGTCGCGCACCGCCATGGCGCGCGACTGGACCGACCTCTTCGTCACCGACGGCGCCGCGCCCGCGGCGCCGGCCGGCGACGAGCCTGCCGATGCGCCCAAGCGGCGCCGCGGCGTCTTCGGGAGGCTGCGCCAGAACCTCTCCAAGACGCGCGACGCGCTGGGGGCGGAGATCCAGGCCACGCTGCTGTCGGGCGACGTGGACGAGGCGACGTGGGAGCGCCTGGAGGAGGCGCTGATCATGGCCGACGTCGGCGCCGCCACGACCGCGCAGGTCGTCGAGCGCCTCGAGCGGGAGGCGAGCTCGGGCGAGGTGGAGGGCGGCGAGGCGCTGAGCCGGCGCCTGGCCGAGATGCTGGCCGAGATCGCGCGCAGCGGCGAGGACGACCGCATCGACCTGCGTCACGAGCCCACCGTGATCATGGCCGTCGGCGTCAACGGGACCGGCAAGACCACGACGATCGGCAAGCTCGCGTGGCACCTGCAGCGCGAGCTGGGTCTGACGGTGGTCCTGGGCGCCGCCGACACCTTCCGCGCCGCGGCGGTGCAGCAGCTGGAGGGCTGGGCGCAGCGCGCGGGCTGCGAGATCGTCAAGGGCCGCGAGGGCGCCGACCCCGGCGCGGTGGCCTTCGACGCCGTGCGCCAGGGCCGCGAGCGCGGCGCGGACGTGGTGATCATCGACACCGCCGGGCGCCTGCACACCCAGGACGACCTGATGGCCGAGCTGACCAAGGTGCGTCGCGTGATCGCCAAGCAGCTCGACGGCGCCCCGCACGAGACGCTGCTCACCGTCGACGCGACGACCGGCCAGAACGGCCTGCGCCAGGCCCAGCTCTTCTCCGAGGCCGTCCCGGTGGACGGGATCGTGCTGACCAAGCTCGACGGCACGGCGAAGGGCGGCATCGCCCTGGCCATCGCCGGCGAGCTGGGGATCCCCGTCAAGCTGATCGGCATCGGGGAGGCGCTCGAGGACCTGCGGCCCTTCGACGCCGACGACTACGCGCGCGCGCTGCTGACCTGAGCGGGGGGTGGTACGGATCGTGGTCGTACAACGACCCAAACGCTGACCACCCCATGCGTGACGTAGGCCACCTTCCGCCGACCCGGATGCGAACATGTGTTCGTGTCCACCGGGACCCCGATCCTGCATGCGGACGTCGACGCGTTCTTCGCGGCGGTCGAGCAGCGCGACGACCCCCGCCTGCGCGGGCGGCCGGTGATCGTCGGCGGCGGGGTGGTGATGGCGGCCAGCTACGAGGCCAAGGCGTGCGGGGTGCGCAGCGCCATGGGCGGGGCCCGGGCGCGGCGGCTGTGCCCGCAGGCGATCGTCGTCTCGCCCCGCTTCGAGGCCTACGTCGAGGCCAGCCGGACCGTCTTCGCGGTGTTCCGGGAGGCGGCCCCGGTGGTGGAGGGCGTCTCGATGGAGGAGGCGTTCCTCGACGTCAGCGGGCTGCCCGACGCGCCGGCCGACATCGCCGCGCGGCTGCGGCGCGACGTCCTCGCCCGGGCCGGGCTGCGCATCACGGTCGGCGTCGCGCGGACCAAGATCCTGGCCAAGGTCGCCAGCCGGCTGGCCAAGCCCGACGGCCTGCTCGTGGTGGAGCCCGACGGCGAGCGCGAGTTCCTGCATCCGCTGCGCGTCGACCAGCTCTGGGGCGTCGGCCCGGCCACCGCCGACAAGCTCTTCGCCCGCGGGCTGGTCACCGTCGGCGACGTGGTCGAGCTCAGCGAGTCCGCGCTCATCGCGATCCTGGGCAGGGCGGCGGGCCGGCGCGTCCACGCGCTGGCCCACAACCGCGACGCCGGGCCGCTGCGGCCGCGCCGCCGCCGGCGCGCGTTCGGCGCTCAGAGCGCGCTGGGGCGCGCGTCGCGCACCCCCGACGAGCTCGACGCGGTGCTCGTCGGCCTGGTGGACCGGGTCGCGCACCGGATGGCGAGGGCCGGCCGCGCCGGGCGCACGGTGACGCTGCGCCTGCGCTTCGGCGACTTCTCCCGCGCGACGCGCTCACACACGCTGGCGCAGGCCACCGCGGACACCGAGCCGATCCTCGCCACGGTACGCGGACTGCTCGCGGCCGCGATGCCGGCGATCGAGCGCCGGGGCGTGACCCTGCTCGGCGTCACGGTCGGCAATCTCGACGGCGACGGCGGCGTCCAGCTCGACCTGATGCTCGACGACCTGCGCTGATTGGAGAGCGGGGGCCGCCCGGGGGCCTATATTCACCCCATGGACGCCTGGGTGGTCTGGATCCTTCTCGCGGTCGTCCTGGCCGTGGGCGAGGTCATGACGACGAGCTTCTTCCTCGCGCCGTTCGCCGCCGGCGCGGTGCTCGGTGCCGTGGCCGACCTCGCGGGAGCCGGCACCGCGGTGTCGATCGCGGTCTTCCTGGTGGCGTCGATCCTGATGCTCGCCTTCGTGCGCCCGATCGCCCGCCGGCACCTCCACACGCCGGCGCAGATCCGCACGGGGACCGCGGCACTCGTCGGGCACACCGCGACGGTGACCGAGAGCATCCCGAGCGGCGGGCAGGGCTCGGTGAAGCTCGAGGGCGAGATCTGGACGGCGCGCGCCTACGACGACGACGCGGTCATCGAGGAGGGCGCCCGCGTGCACGTCGTGGAGATCCGGGGCGCCACGGCGCTCGTGACCGAATCATGAGGAGGTAGTGATGGCCGGCCTGATCGTGCTCGTCGTCCTGGGCCTGTTCGCGCTGTTCCTCGCCGCGCGGACCGTCCGGATCATCCCCCAGGCCCGCGCCGGGGTGGTCGAGCGGCTGGGGCGCTACCAGCGCACGCTGAGCCCCGGCCTGGCGATCGTGGTGCCGTTCATCGACCGCGTGCGGCCGCTGATCGACCTGCGCGAGCAGGTCGTGACCTTCAAGCCCGCCGGGGTCATCACGGGGGACAACGTCGGCATCCAGATCGACAGCGTCCTGTACTTCACGATCACCGACGCCAAGTCGGTCTCCTACGAGGTCGCCAACCCCCTTCAGGCGATCGAGCAGCTCACCGTCACCACGCTGCGCAACGTCATCGGCGGCCTGACGCTGGAGGAGACGCTGACCAGCCGCGACGCGATCAACGCGGCGCTGCGCACGGTGCTCGACGAGGCCACCGGCCGCTGGGGGATCCGGGTCAACCGCGTCGAGGTCAAGGCGATCGACCCGCCGGCCACCATCCAGGAGGCGATGGAGAAGCAGATGCGCGCCGAGCGCGACCGCCGCGCCGCGATCCTCACCGCCGAGGGATCCAAGCAGTCGGCGATCCTCAACGCCGAGGGCGAGCAGCAGGCCGCGGTGCTCAGCGCCCAGGGCGCGAAGGAGGCGGCGATCCTGCGCGCCGAGGGCGAGGCCAAGGCGATCGACACCGTCTTCAAGGCCATCCACGAGGGCGACCCCGACCAGGGGCTGCTCTCCTACCAGTACCTGCAGATGCTGCCCGAGCTCGCGCGGGGCGACGCGAACAAGATCTTCGTCATCCCCAGCGAGTTCAGCCAGGCGCTGGGGAACATCGGCGGGGCGCTGTCCAACCTCCCGCGCCGCCCGCCGCCGCCGCCCCCGGCGCCGTGAGCCCCCTCTCCCTCGTCCCCGACGCCATCGAGGCATACGTCGAGGCGCACACCAGCCCGCCGCCCGAGCACCTGCGCGCGCTCGCCGAGGAGACGCGCGCGACGCTGAACGCGCCCCAGATGCTCACCGGCACGGTCGAGGGGCGCCTGCTGGAGATGCTGGTGTTCCTGGCCCGGCCGGGGCTGGTGCTCGAGATCGGGACGTACTCGGGCTACAGCGCGCTCTCGATGGCCGCCGCGCTGCCTCCCGAGGGCCGGATCGTGACCTGCGAGCTCTCCGGCGAGCACGCCGACGTCGCCGAGCGTCACATCGCCGCAGCGGGGGAGTCCGAGCGCATCGAGGTGCGCCGCGGGCCGGCGCTGGAGACGATCGCCACGCTCGACGGGCCCTTCGACCTCGTCTTCATCGACGCCGACAAGACCGGCTACCGCGACTACTACGAGGCGGTGCTGCCCAAGCTCGGCGCCCACGGCCTGATCGTGGTCGACAACGTCCTGTGGAGCGGGCGCGTCGCGGCGCCCGAGGACGAGGTCGACGAGGATCACCGCGAGTCCACCGCCGCGTTGCGCGCCTTCAACGACCACGTCGCGGCCGACGAGCGGGTGGTCAACGTCATGCTCACGGTCCGCGACGGGATCCTGCTCGCCCGCCGGGCCTGAGCGCGCGCCGCCTTCAGCTCAGGGTGGAGGCCTGGCCTCCGACGACGGCCATCAAGAGCGCGAACAGCGCGGCGGGGCCTAGACTGGACGGCCGTGTTCGACGCCCTCTCCGAGAAGCTCCAGGCCGCCCTGTCGG
The DNA here is from genome assembly GCA_963825515.1 of uncultured Solirubrobacterales bacterium. GTDB lineage: Bacteria > Actinomycetota > Thermoleophilia > Solirubrobacterales > Solirubrobacteraceae > CADCVQ01. The sequence continues at coordinate 38,117 of CAWGTI010000006.1, forward strand.
ACGTGCGCGCGCGCGGCACGCTGACCGAGGACGACGTCAACGCCGCGATGCGCGAGATCCGCCTCGCGCTGCTGGAGGCCGACGTCAACTTCAAGGTCGTCAAGTCCTTCACCCAGACGGTCAAGGAGCGCTGCCTGGGGGCCGACGTCCTCGGCCGGCTGAACCCCGGCCAGCAGGTCGTCAAGATCGTCGACGAGGAGCTCACGGCGCTCATGGGCGGCGCCAGCGCGGGCCTGGCCTTCGCGCCGCGCCCGCCGACCGTGATCCTCATGGCCGGCCTCCAGGGCTCGGGCAAGACGACGGCCAGCGCCAAGCTCGCGCGGTACCTCAACGCCGAGCACGGCTCGTCGGTGGCGCTCGCCGCCTGCGACGTCTACCGCCCGGCCGCGGTCGACCAGCTGGTCAAGGTGGGCAGCCAGGTCGGGGCGACCGTCTACGAGCAGGGCACCGACCGCGATCCCGTGGACATCGCCAAGTGGGCGCTGGAGCAGGCCAAGCGCGACGGCAAGGACGTGCTGATCGTCGACACCTCCGGCCGGCTGCACATCGACGAGACCCTCATGGCCGAGCTGGTGGCGATCCGCAAGGCGGTCAAGCCGACGAGCGTCCTGCTGGTCGTCGACGCGATGACCGGCCAGGACGCCGTCAACGTCGCCGAGCAGTTCGCGGCGTCGGTCGCCTTCGACGGCGTCGTGATGTCCAAGCTCGACGGCGATGCGCGCGGCGGCGCCGCGCTGTCGGTCAAGGCCGTCACCGGCACGCCGATCCTGTTCGCCTCCACCGGCGAGAAGCTCGACCAGTTCGAGCGCTTCCACCCCGACCGCATGGCCCAGCGGATCCTGGGGATGGGCGACGTCCTGTCGTTCATCGAGAAGGCCGAGGCCCAGATCGACGAGGACGAGGCCAAGGAGCTCGAGCGCAAGCTGAAGCGCAACGAGTTCACCTTCGAGGACTTCCTCTCGCAGCTGAAGATGATGCGCAAGATGGGCCCGCTGCAGTCGCTGCTGGGGATGATCCCCGGCTTCGCGGGCGCGCAGATGAAGAACGTCAAGGTCGACGAGCGCGAGATCGACCGCCTCGAGGCGATCGTGTTGTCGATGACGCCGCTGGAGCGCCGGCGCCCCGATCTGATCAAGGGGTCGCGCCGGCTGCGCATCGCCAAGGGCTCTGGCACGTCGGTGCAGCACGTCAACCAGCTCGTCAAGCAGTTCGGCCAGGTGCAGAAGCTGATGAAGCAGCTGGGCAAGGGCAAGATGCCCGACCTCCAGGCGCTCATGAAGCAGGGTCGCTAGGCTGCTGGCACCGATGGCCGTTCGATTGAGACTCACCCGCGTAGGCGGACGCAAGGACCCGATCTGGCGGGTCGTCGTCGCCGATCAGCGCTCGCCGCGCGACGGCCGCGTGATCGAGACCGTGGGCCAGTACAACCCGCAGACCGAGCCGTCGACGATCAAGCTCGACGAGGATCGCGTCCGCCACTGGCTGCAGCGCGGCGCCCAGCCGTCGGATCAGGTGCGCAAGCTCCTGCGCATCCAGGGCATTTCCTGACGGCCGACGAAGGGCGGGGCGTGAAGGAGCTGCTCGAGTATCTCGCCCGGAGCCTCGTCGACGACCCCGCGGCCGTGACGGTGGAGGAGTTCGCCGAGGACGACGGCACGATCGTCCTCGAGCTCGCGGTCGGCGAGGACGACTACGGCAAGGTCATCGGCCGCGGCGGGCGCACGGCGAACGCGCTGCGCACGGTGCTCAAGGCCGCGGCCGTGAAGGAGCAGCGCCGCGTGCTCGTCGACATCGTCGATTGAGCCCGGTGACGCGCCCCGCCGCCGCGGCGGGCTTCCTGCACGCCGGGCGGGTGGGCCGGGCGCACGGCCTGGACGGCTCCTTCCACGTGACCCGCCCGCGCCCCGCGCTGCTGACCCTCGGCGCCCGGCTGCGCGTCGGCGAGGGCGAGCGCGAGATCGTGCGCCGGTCGGGCACCGAGCAGCGCCCGATCCTGCGCCTGGAGGGCATGGCGGACCGGGCGGCCGTCGATGCGCTGCGCGGTGCAGACCTGCTCGTGGCCCGCGGCGCCGCGCCGGCGCTGGGAGAGGGCGAGTACTGGGCCGAGGACCTCGTGGGCTGCGCCGTGGCCGGCGCATCGGGACGCGAGCTGGGCACCGTCCAGGAGCTGCGCGAGCTGCCCTCCTGCGAGGTGCTCGTGGTCGGCGAGCTGCTGGTCCCGATGGTCGGCGACGCGGTGCGCTCGGTCGACCTCGCGGCGCGGCGCATCGTGGTGGACACGCGTTTCCTCGGCCTGGAGGAGACCTGACCGTGCAGCTCGACGTGGTCACGCTCTTCCCCGACTGGTTCGACTGGTTCACGACCCAGCGCCACGTGGGCAACGCGATCGCCGCCGGGCACGAGCTGCGCACCCTGAACCCGCGGCCGCACACCCCGCTGAGCGGCGGGCAGGTCGACGACACGCCGTTCGGCGGCGGTGCGGGGATGGTGCTGCGCGTGGACGTGATGGACGCCGCGCTGCGCTCCTTCTACGGCGTCGACCCGGTCGACCTGCGCACGCAGCGCCGCGTGCTCGCGCTCACGCCCGGAGGACGGCTGCTGGACGACCGCTTCGTGGACGAGCTGGTCGCCGAGCCGGCGATCACGCTGCTGTGCGGGCGCTACGAGGGCTTCGACGAGCGCATCGTCCAGCACTTCGCCAGCGACGCCGTGTCGGTCGGGCGCTACGTGCTGGCCGGGGGCGAGCTCGCCGCGATGGTGGTCTGCGACGCCGTGCTGCGCAAGCTGCCCGGCGCGCTGGGCCACGCGGAGTCCGCGCTGGAGGAGTCCTTCTCCGCCGCGCTGGACGGCCGGCCCGAGTACCCGCACTACACGCGCCCTGCCGAGTACCGAGGATGGAAGGTCCCCGAGGTGCTGCTCTCGGGCCACCACGAGGAGATCCGCACGTGGCGGCGCGCGCGCTCGCACGAGCGCGGCGGCGAGGTCTGAGCGCGGCCTGACCGGCCGGGCGCCCGCGGCCCGCACGGGGGCTCGCGCAGCGCGTTCGCTACGATCCACCCGTCCGGCGCGGCCCTCTTCGTCCGCGCCCTTTCTTCGCCCATGTCCTCTGTAATCGAAAGTCTCGAGCGCGCGCAGCTGCGCCGGGTCCCGGCGTTCGGCGCCGGCGATCGGGTGCGCGTGCACTTCCAGGTCATCGAGGGCACCCGCCGGCGCACGCAGGTCTTCGAGGGCGTGGTCATCAAGCGCCAGGGACACGGCGCGCGCGAGACGTTCACCGTGCGCAAGCAGTCCTTCGGCGTGGGCGTGGAGCGCACGTTCCCGGTGCACTCGCCCAAGATCGAGAAGATCGAGATCGCCGCCCGCGGCGACGTCCGCCGGGCCAAGCTGTACTACCTGCGCGACCGGGTCGGCAAGCGCGCCCGCGTGCGCGAGCGCCGCTACTCCGGTCCGGAGGAGAAGGTCGAAGCGGGGCTGCTGCACGATCCCGCGGCGCAGCTCGAGGCGGAGGCCGCGGCCGAGCCCGAGGCCGTGGACGCCGAAGGGGTCGCTGCGGAGGAGGCGGTCGCCGAGGCCGTCGAGGCCGCGGACAACCCCGACGCGCCGGACGGCGGCGCCCCCGAGGACGAGGCCGAGCAGGCCCCCGCCGGCGACCCGGCGTGACGTCCAAGCCCGAGCGCACGGGCGGCAGCTCGCTCGTCGAGCTCGTCGTCATCGTCGCCGTCGCCCTGGGGCTGGCGCTGGGCATCCAGGCTTTCCTGGTCAAGCCCTACCGCATCCCGTCGGAGTCCATGGTCCCGACGCTGAGCGTCGGCCAGCGCGTGCTGGTCAACCGGCTGGGCACCCACTTCGGGGACCCCGACATCGGCGACGTCACGGTCTTCCATCCGCCCGCGGGATCGGAGTCCAACCAGTGCGGCGCTCCCCACGGCGACGAGCAGGCGTGTCCCAAGCCGACCCCCGGCAAGGCCGACGTGAACTTCATCAAGCGCATCGTCGCCGGGCCCGGGGACAAGCTGGCGATCGTCGACGGCCACGTGATCCTCAACGGCAAGCGCCAGTCCGAGCCGTTCATCCGGCCCTGCGGCGGCGGCGAGGACTGCACCTTCGAGCGGCCGATCACGATCCCCAAGGACCACTACTTCATGATGGGCGACAACCGCGGCGCCTCGGACGACAGCCGCTTCTGGGGCCCGGTGCCGCGCAAGTGGATCATCGGCGACGCGTTCGGGACGTACTGGCCGCCCAAGCGCGTCGGCCTGCTGTAGCGCGTCCGAGAACGCCGGCCCGACCGGGATCTTGCGCGGCGGGATACTGGTCGCGTGCACGCCGTCGACGCCCTCCGGCAGGGACGCGAGGCCTACGGTCGCAGGGCCTGGACCGCCGCGGCGGAGCACCTCTTCCGCGCCGACGCGGCGGTGCCGCTGGGCGCGCGTGACCTCGAGCTGCTGGCCACCGCCTCGTACATGCTCGGGCGAGAGGACGAGTGCGATCGCTGCCGCCAGCGCGCCTTCCGGCTGCACCTCGACGCCGGCGAACTGCTGAGCGCCGCGCGCTCGGCGTTCTGGCTGTGCAACAACCTGATCCTGCGCGGCGAGATGGGCGGGGCCACCGGCTGGCTGGGGCGGGCGCGGCGGCTGGTGGAGCGCGCGGGCCAGGACTGCGCCGAGCAGGGATACCTCCTGCTGCCGCTCATGATCCAGCAGCGGATCGCGGGCGACCTCGATGGCGCGGTCGCCTCGGTCGCCACGGCCGCGGCGATCGGGGAGCGCTTCGGCGACGCGGACCTGTTCACCCTGGCCACGACCAACCACGGCATCCTGCTGGCCGTCCAGGGACGGGTGGCCGAGGGGCTCGCGCTGCTGGACGAGGCGATGCTGGCCGTCACCGCCAGCGAGCTCTCGCCGATCATCAACGGCTACGTCTACTGCGGGGTGATCACCGGCTGCCGCGTGGCGCACGAGCTGCGCCGAGCGCACGAGTGGACCGCGGTCCTGACCCGCTGGTGTGACGGCCAACCCGACCTCGTGAGCTTCACCGGGACGTGCCTGGTGCACCGCGCGGAAATCATGCAGCTGCACGGCGCCTGGCCCGACGCGCTCGACGAGGCGCGCAAGGCCGCCCAGCGCTGCGAGCAGGCACTGAACCGCTCGGCGGCGGCGGAGGCGCTCTGCCTGCAGGGGGACGTCCACCGGCTGCGGGGGGAGTACGCCGCGGCCGAGGAGGCCTACCGCGAGGCGGGCGTGCGCGGCTGCCAGCCCCAGCCCGGACTGGCGCTCCTGCGCCTCGCGCAGGGCGACGCCGCCGCTGCTGCCGCGGCGATCCGCCGGGTGGTGGGCGAGACCGCCGGCCCCTCCAAGCGTGCCGACCTGCTGCCCGCCTACATCGAGATCATGATCGCGGTGGCCGACGTGGAGTCGGCGCGCCGCGCGTGCGACGAGCTGGCGGAGATCGCGGCGCTCTACGCCGGAGGCGGGCTGGACGCGGCGGTGGCCTACGCGCGCGGGGCGATCGAGCTCGCGGAAGGCGACGCTCAGGGTGGGCTGGTCGCATTCCGCCGCGCCTGGCAGGCATGGCAGGACCTCGAGGCGCCCTACGAGGCGGCACGCGCGCGCGTGCAGGTCGGGCTCGCCTGCCGCGTGCTGGCCGACGAGGACGCCGCGGGGTTCGAGCTGGAGGCCGCCCGCGGCACCTTCTCGCAACTCGGCGCCGCCCCCGACCTGGAGCGAGTCGACTCGCTCGTCGAGCCCGCCGCGCCGGGCGGCGCTCAAGGCCTGTCGCCGCGCGAGCTGGAGGTGCTGCGCCTGGTCGCCGCCGGTGCGCGCAACAAGGCGATCGCCGCCGAGCTGGTCCTCAGCGAGCGGACCGTCGAGCGCCACCTGGCGAACATCTTCACCAAGCTGCGGGTGTCCTCGCGTGCCGCGGCCACCGCGTACGCGTACGAGCACAAGCTCGTCTGAGCGTCCTGCCCGGCGGAAATCACCCATCGGTCCGCGTACGAAGTTGGGTGGTTGCACCGAAGCGCGCCGACCATGCGCAGGGCAGATTGCGGTCATGGACATCCGCCCGGATGTCCTCGTCCGACAGGAGGCCTCATGCACGTCGTCGTCCATCACCGCATCGTCGATCGGGAGAAGTTCCTCGCCACCGACCCGCAGGACATCGCCGCCAACGCGCCGGCCGGCGTCCGGGTTCACCAGTTCCTTCCGGCGCGCGACGCGTCGGCGGCCGACTGCCTCTGGGAGACGGCCTCGCTGGACGCGCTGCGCGCCTACCTCGACGACGCGACCCGCGGGTCGTGCGAGAACACGTACTTCGAGGTCGCCTCGGAGTCCGCGCTGGGGCTGCCCGACCCCGCGCCGGCGGGCGCGTAGGCCGGCGGTCATCTGCTCTTCCGCCCGGCGCCTGGTGCATGATGCGCGGCGAACGTGGAGTCCGCGACGACAGCCCGCACCCGCAAGGCCGCCAAGCGCCGGCGGACGAGCGGGCGGCGTCTGTTCGCCTTCGACCGCCGCCTGGGCGTGCGCTGGGTGGCGGGCGCCGACGAGGCGGGCCGCGGCAGCCTGGCGGGCCCGCTCGTGGCGGCGGCCGTGCTGTTCGACGTCGAGGCGCTCACCACGCGCGACCTGCGCGCGCTGAGCCGCCTGAACGACTCCAAGCAGCACACCCCCGAGATGCGCGACGAGCTGTTCCCGATCGTCCTGCGCACCGCCTCCAAGGTCAGCGTCGTCTCGCGCTGCGTGCGCGGGATCGACGGGCGCGGCCTGCACAAGACCAACCTCGCGGCGCTGCGCGACGCGCTGCTGAAGGTCGCCTGCCCGGGCTGCCTGTGCCTGTCGGACGGCTTCCCGGTGGGCGACGTCGGCTTCGAGCAGCGCGCGATCGTCGACGGTGACGCGACCTCTGCCGCGATCGCCGCGGCGTCGATCGTCGCCAAGGTCACGCGCGACCGCTACATGCACCGCGCCGACGTGGAGCATCCGGGGTGGGAGTTCGCCGCCCACGTCGGCTACTCGACGCCCGAGCACCGTGAGGCGATCGTCCGTCTGGGCGTCTCGCCGCTGCATCGCCTGAGCTTTCAGTCCACCGCCTACCAGCAGCTGGCCCTCTAGGCACATCAGAACGCCGCCTCGACGTGCTCGAGGTGCAGCAACCGGCCCCGGACGTCCACGGTCACGCCGACGACGTCGAAGCGCAGCTCGGCCGACCGCGGGCGGTCGGTCGTCGCCGCCAGCCAGGCGGCGGCCATGGCGCGGACCTGGCGCTGCTTGCGCGGCGGCACGGCATGCAGCGGGGCTCCCGCGCGGGCGGGCGCGCGGCGGGCCTTGACCTCGACGAACACGATCGTCGCGCCGTCGTAGACGATGAGGTCGATCTCCCCGAACCGCGTGCGGTGGTTGCGCGCGAGCTCGCGGTAGCCCAGGCGCTCGAGGTGCTCGCGAGCGAGGCGCTCGCCGGTCTCGCCGAGCTCGCGACGGAGGTCCGTGGCCATGCCGGCGACGCTAGGCGTCCGCGCGTGACAGATCAGCACCGCTTCGTGCCGATTTCGCGGGCGCACGCGCGCGGTCCGGCACGCCGTGTCCGGTCCTGCGGGCTTTCGTCACGAACCGGTGCTGAACGGGCACGCGGGCGTGCCTAGCGTCCTCCGGGTGCTCGCCCGCGTGACCACCTTCGCCATCGACGGGCTGACCCCGCGCCGGGTCTGCGTCGAGGTCGACCTGCGCCTCGGCCTGCCGGCGTTCACGATCGTGGGGCGCGCCGACGCCGCGGTGCGCGAATCGCGCGAGCGCGTCCACGCGGCGCTGCTGAACTCGGGCTTTCAGTTCCCCGCGCGCCGGATCACCGTCAACCTCGCGCCCGCGCACCTGCGCAAGATCGGCCCCGGCTTCGACCTCGCCACCGCCTGCGGCGTGCTCGCCGCCTCCGGGCAGGTTCCCGCCGCCGAGCTCGCGCGGTGGGCCATCTTCGGCGAGCTCTCGCTGGGCGGCGAGCTGCGCCACTGCCGCGGCGCGCTGGCCGTGGCCGAGGGCGCCCGCCGCGCCGGGATCGACGGGCTCCTGCTTCCGCGCGAGTGCGCCGGGGAGGCCGCCCTGGTGGACGGCCTCAGCGTGGCCGGGGTCGCGAGCCTCGCCGAGGTCGCGGCCGTGCTGGACGGCGGGGCGCCGCCGCCGCCACCGGAGCAGGCCGCCCGGGTGCAGCCCGCGCCGCGCGAGCTCGCCGACCTCAGCGACGTGCGCGGCCACGCGGGGCCGATCCGCGCGCTCACGATCGCCGCGGCGGGCGGGCACAACGTGCTGCTGCACGGGCCGCCGGGGACCGGCAAGACGATGCTGGCCCGGCGCCTGCCGTCGATCCTGCCGCCGCTGTCGCGCGAGGAGGCCATCGAGGTCACGCGCATCCACAGCGTCGCCGGTCGCCGCGCCCCATCGGCGCTGGCGGTGGAGCGCCCGTTCCGGGCGCCGCACCACACGATCTCGCCCTCCGGCCTGGCCGGCGGCGGGGCGATCCCGGCGCCCGGCGAGGCCAGCCTCGCGCACCACGGCGTGCTGTTCCTCGACGAGCTGTCGGAGTTCTCCCGCGCGAGCCTCGAGGCGCTGCGCCAGCCCCTGGAGGACGGTCGCGTGGCCGTCGTGCGGGGGCAGCGCAGCGCGGTCTTCCCCACCCGGTTCATGCTCGTGGCGGCGACGAACCCCTGCCCCTGCGGGCACGCCGGCAGCACGCGCTGCCACTGCTCGGAGCCGGACATCGCGCGCCACCGGCGCAAGCTCAGCGGGCCGCTGCTTGACCGGATCGACCTGCTCGTGGCGGTGCCGCGCCCGAGCGCCGCGGAGCTCACCGCGGCGACCGGGCCCGACTCCGCGGCCGTGCGCCGCGAGGTGGAGCGCGCTCGCGCGGTGCAGGCCGAGCGACTCGCCGGGACCGGCGCGGCGTGCAACGCCCAGATGACCTCGCGCACGCTGCGCGAGCTGGTCCCGCTGGAGTCCGGCGCGCGGGCGCTGCTGACCCGGACCTACGAGGACGGCACGCTCAGCGCCCGCGGACACGAGCGCGTGCTGCGCGTGGCGCGGACGGTGGCCGACCTTGCCGGCTGCGGGGACGTCGAGTACCACCACGTCGTCGAGGCGATCGGCTTCCGCCACGACGCCGATGCCGGCGACCGGGCGGCGGCATGAGCTTCTGCGCTCCGGCGGCGCTCGCTGCCGCCCCGCCCGAGGACCACGCGTGCGACGCCTGCCTGCGCCGCACGCACCTCGTGGTGCTGCTCGCTGCGCACATCGAGCGCGCGCGCCACGACTCGGTGCGGTTGCCCGAGCTCCTCGCGCTCCCCGGAGACCAGCTGCTCGACGCGCTCGCGGGACGCCAGCGGCCCGCGCTCGACGCCGTCCTGGAGCGCTTCGACCCCGCTGCGGCGCGCCGGGTCTGCGCCGGCGCCGGGGTCACGCCGATCTGCCGCCACGCGCCCGACTACCCCGCTGCACTGCTCGACGCCGCCGACGCGCCCGCCGTCCTGCACCTCGCGGGCGCGCCCGAGCGCTGGCGGAGCCTGTGCACCGGCGCGGACGCGCTGGCGCGGGTGGCGGTCGTCGGGGCCCGCCGGGCGACGCGCTACGGCCTGGACCAGGCGTACCGGATCGGCCGGGAGCTCGGGGGATGCGCGATCACGGTGGTCAGCGGGATGGCGCTGGGCGTGGACTCCGCCGCCCACGCCGGCGCGCTGGCGGCCGGCGGCGCGACGGTCGCGGTGCTCGCCGGCGCGCCCGACGTGGCCTATCCCGCGAGCAAGCGGCGCCTGCACGCCGAGCTCGTCGCGGGCCAGTGCGTCGTCTCCGAGATGCCGCCCGGCTTTCGCCCGTTCAAGTGGAGCTTCCCCGCGCGCAACCGCATCATCGCGGCGCTGGGCGCCATGACGGTCATCGTGGAGGCGACCGAGCGCTCGGGCTCGCTCATCACCGCCGACATCGCGCTGCAGCTCGGCCGCGCGCTGGGAGCGGTGCCCGGGCCGGTCGACTCTGTGCGCTCCGCGGGTCCCAACGCCCTGCTGCACGACGGGGCGCACGTCGTGCGCGGCGCGCAGGACATCCTCGACGTCGCGCTGTGCGGCGGCTGGCCCGGCCGTGTGCCCGAGAGCGCGGCCGACGCGGCGCTGGCCGGGCTGTCCCCCGAGCTGCGCGTGGTGCTGGATGGCGTGCAGGACGGCCGCGACACTCCGGGGGCCATCGCCGCGCAGACCGGCGACGTGGCCGCCGCCGGCGTCGCGCTCACCCAGCTGGAGCTGGTGGGCCTGCTGCGCCGCAGGCCCGACGGGCGCTACGTGCGGGTGGGGTGAGCCATGGTGCCCTGAGCGCGCAGCCGAGCTCTAGTATTCGAGGGCGCCCGGACCGGGGCGCGGCGCGACACGGGGGGACGGACATGGTGGGAGCTCGACCGGCGGGGCCACGGACGCATTCGGTGCGTCGGGGCTGGCGCCGCTCGGCGCAGGGGGCCGTGCTCGGCGCCCTGGCCCTCGCGCTGGTACCGGCGACCGGCCAGGCCGTGGTGACGATCGGGAGCTCGCTGCCGGCCGCGAGCGGTGGCACGACGTGCCAGACGCAGCGGGTCGCGGGGCCGTGCACGATGATGCACAGCGCGGTGCCGACCCAGCGGGTGGTCTCGCCGTTCAAGGGCGTGGTCGTCCGCTGGCGACTGCGCGACTCGGCCGGCACCTTCGCGCTGCGCATCGTGGGCTCGCCGGCCGTCGCCCGCCCGGTGGGCAAGACCGTCGACGCGCCCGTCGGGACGCCGGGAGGCCTGTCCGTCTTCCCCACGCGGGTGCCGATCGCCGCCGGGGACGCGATCGGCGTCGACGTGGACGCCAGCGCGTCCATCGGCACGCTGGCCACGAACCTGGCGCGGGCGTACGTGTTCGGCCCCCCGCTCGGTGTCGGTGAGGCCCGAAATCGGCAGACCCTCCTGCGCGCCGAGGTGCTGTTCAACGCCGACGTCGAGCCCGACGCCGACGGCGACCTCTTCGGCGACGAGACGCAGGACGCGTGCGCACGGGACGCCACGACCCAGGGGGCGTGCCCGGGGCGGTGCGCGAACGAGGCGCGCGGGACCGAAGGCGACGACGCGCTCGCCGGCACCGAGGCGGGCGACAACATGCTCGGGCTGGGCGGCGCGGATCACCTCCGTGGCGCCGGCGGCGACGACTGCCTGTTCGGCGGCAGCGGCACGGACGCCCTGGTGGGCGGCGCCGGGCAGGACCGGCTGCGCGGCGAGGACGGCGCCGACACGCTCGACGGCGGCGGCGGGGACGACCGGCTGTCGGGCGGCCGGGACGCGGACCGGATCAGCGGCGGAGATGGCCGCGACGTGATCGCCGGCGAGGACGGCGCCGACCGGGCCGATGCCGGCGCGGGCGACGACACCGTCGACGGGGGCCCGGGCAACGACGCGCTGCAGGGCGGCCCGGGACGCGACGACCTGCGCGGCCAGGCGGGCGACGACCGGCTCTCCGGGGGCAGCGGCGACGACCGCATCGACGGCGGCACCGGCGCCAACAGCATCTCGGGCGGCGCCGGTCGCGACGACATCCGCGCCGCCAACGGCCGGCGCGACCGGATCACGTGCGGGGCGGGGCGCGATCGCGTGCGCGCCGACCGCCGCGACCGCGTGGCCCGCGACTGCGAGCGGGTCACCCGCCCGCGCCGCTGAGCGCACTGCCCCCGCTCCCGGCCGGCAGGCCCGAGGGCGTCAGGCACGCCCGCGTATCCTCGCGCCGTGCCCGATCGTCGCATCCCCGTCGCCCTCTCCATCGCCGGCTCGGACTCGGGTGGGGGCGCGGGGATCCAGGCCGATCTCAAGGCGTTCGCGGCGGCCGGCGTCCACGGGACGACGGCGATCACGGCGCTGACCGCCCAGAACACCGTGGGGGTGAGCGCGGTGGAGACCGTCTCGCCCGCCATGATCGGCGCGCAGGTCCGCGCGGTCGCCGAGGACCTCGGTGTCGACGCGGTCAAGATCGGGATGCTCGGCGACGCCGCGACGATCGCGGTCGTGGCGGAGCTCCTGGACGGGCTGCCCCCCGGCACGCCGGTCGTCCACGACCCCGTGATGGTCTCCGAGTCCGGCGCGCGGCTGCTGCCCGCCGACGCGGTCGAGGCGCTGCGCACGCAGATCCTCCCGCGGGCCACCGTGATCACCCCGAACCTCGCCGAGGCGCGCGTGCTGGCCGGCGACGAGGCGCTCGACGGCGCGCCGCTCGTGCGCGCCCTGCACGCGCTCGGGCCCGCGTACGTCGTGGTGACGGGCGGCCATCGCGACAGCGCCAGCGACCTCTTCTACGACGGCATCGCCCTCACCGAGCTGCCCGGCGAGCGCCACCCCGACGGGGCGGCGCACGGATCGGGCTGCACGCACTCCTCGACGCTGGCCGCCCGCCTGGCGCTGGGGGACGACCCGCTCGCCGCCGCCCGCCGGGCGCGGGCCGTCGCGGGGGAGGCGGTGCGCGACGGCCTGCGCGGGCTCGGCGCCGGTGCCGGGCCGGTCGACGTCCTCGGCCTCCGGCGGTCCGGCTGAGCGCCGGCGAACTGCTCGGCGGCTGGGCGCCGCTTTGCCATAATCGCCGGCGATGAGGTTCCTGCGCATGAAGCCCGGGCATGGCGAGGTGCTGCTCGCCGAGGGCGACGTGCAGGTCCCCGACGACGAGGAGATGCTCGTCCAGGCCTTCCGCGAGCAGCTCGACGCCGGCATGTGGGCCGCGGTCCCGCAGGCCGGCCCCGACGGGCGTCGCGAGGCGCAGATGGTCCGCAGCTTCGACGAGGTTCCGCGTGACGCCGACCGGGTGATCTTCTTCCCGCGCGCCGCCGGCGGCCGGTAGCGGGGACGCCGGCACGATGCTGCTCGCCCTCAGCGTCACCGTGATCGTCATCGCGGTGCTGCTCTGGGATGTCGCCTGGCCCACCGTCTCCGAGCAGATCGAGCGCTGGAAGGCCCGCCGCGCGCGGATCCCCCTCGAGGGCTTCGACCCCGGGCGCGAGCGCCGCGCCGAGCAGCGCGCCCGCGCCCTGCTGCGCTCGTGCGTCAACGAGGAGGAGTGGGCGATGTACCGCGACCTGGGCTTCATCCGGGTCTGGGGCGAGCAGTCCGCGGGACCCGAGCGCGGCCCCGCCTCGGGCGGTGCGCCGTACGCCTACCTCATCTACCCCCACAAGCCGATCGTGGCCTACCTGCCCCAGACGCGCCGCCTGCTCAGCGAGTACTGCGTGACGTTCCCCGACATGAGCAAGCCCTACGGATCGGCGCGCCTGCCCGACTCCGACGACGTCCTGGCCAAGTGGATGGCCCTGACCGGCGACGAGCGCCGCCTCATGGCCGACGCGAACATGCACCTGCCCGGCCGCCAGGTCGATCCCAAGCAGGTGCGCCGCGACCTCTGGCGCCTGGGCCAGTGGGAGCAGGAGCGCCTGCGCCAGGAGCGCCGCGGCGCGGACGGCGTCGCGACGCCGTGAGCACCGGCGTCAAGCTGGACCCCAAGCACCGCAGCCGCGCCCTCACCGAGGGCCCGTCCCGCGCGCCCGCCCGCGCCTACCTGCACGGGATCGGCTTCGACGACGACGCGCTGGCGCGCCCGATCATCGGCGTCGCCTCGACCTGGATCGAGACGATGCCCTGCAACTTCCACCTGCGCGCGCTGGCCGCGAAGGTCAAGGAGGGCATCCGCGACGCCGGCGGCACGCCGATGGAGCTCAACACGATCGCGATCTCCGACGGCATCACCATGGGGACCAGCGGCATGAAGACGAGCCTGGTCAGCCGCGAGGTCATAGCCGACTCCATCGAGCTGGTCGCCCGCGGGCACATGTTCGACGCGATCATCGCGCTGAGCGGCTGCGACAAGACGATCCCCGGCACCGTCATGGCGCTCGCGCGCCTGAACATCCCCGGCGTGATGCTCTACGGCGGGTCGATCGCGCCCGGTCGCTTCAAGGGCCGGGACGTGACGATCCAGGACGTCTTCGAGGCCGTCGGCGCGCACTCCGCCGGCACGATGAGCGACGAGGAGCTCGCCGAGCTCGAGCGGGTGGCCAGCCCCGGCTCGGGCGCCTGCGGGGGCCAGTTCACCGCCAACACGATGGCGATGGCCTTCGAGGTCCTGGGCATCAGCCCCATGGGCAGCGCGATGGTCCCCGCGATGGACGCCGACAAGCCGGGGACCGCCGTCGAGGCCGGCCGGCTGGTGATGGACGTGCTCGAGCGCGGCCTGCGCCCGCGCGACATCATCACGCGCGAGGCGCTGGAGAACGCGATCGCCGCGATCGCCACGTCCGGCGGCTCCACGAACGGCGTGCTGCACCTGCTCGCCGTCGCCCGCGAGGCCGGCGTGGAGCTCGAGATCGACGACTTCGACGCGATCTCCGAGCGCACGCCGTTGCTGTGCGACCTCAAGCCCGGCGGCCGCTACGTCGCGACCGACCTCTACGCCGCGGGCGGCGTCCCGCTCGTGGCCCAGCGCCTGCTGGACGCCGGGCTGCTGCACGCCGACGCGATCACGGTCACCGGGCGCACGGTCGGCGAGCACGCCCGCGAGGCCGCCGAGACCGACGGGCAGCGCGTCGTGCGACCCCTCGACGACCCGATCAAGGCCACCGGCGGCCTGGCCATCCTGCGCGGCAACCTCGCGCCCGACGGCTGCGTCGTGAAGCTCTCCGGGCACGAGCGCCGCCGCCACAGCGGCCCCGCGCGGGTCTTCGAGAGCGAGGAGGACGCGATGACCGACGTCCTGGCGGGCACCATCGAGCGCGGCGACGTGATCGTCATCCGCAACGAGGGCCCCGCCGGCGGCCCGGGCATGCGCGAGATGCTCGGGGTGACCGCCGCGCTCAACGGCCTCGGCCTCGGCGCGCACGTCGCGCTGCTCACCGACGGCCGCTTCAGCGGCGCCACGCACGGCTTCATGGCGGGTCACGTCGCCCCCGAGGCGGCGCGCGGCGGCCCGATCGCCGCCGTGCGCGACGGCGAGGAGATCACGCTGGACGTCGACGCCCGGCGCCTGGACGTCGCCCTGGACGACGCGACGATCGCCGAGCGCGTCGCGAGCTACACGGCGCCGGACAACGGCGTGGACGGCGGCGTGCTGGGCAAGTACGCGCGGCTGGTGTCCAGCGCCTCGGAGGGCGCGATCACGTGACGAACGTGTGCGCCTGCGCGCTGGGGCGCAGGTCCGGCGCGTCGTCGTCGAGGAACGCGAGCACCTCGGCGTTGAAGCGGACCGGCCGCTCGGCCATCGGCAGGTGGCCGGTGTCCTCGTAGATCACGCTGCGCGAGTCGGGGATGAGCCGCTGGTGGTCGGAGGCGTGCGCGACGGGCACGAGCGGGTCGTCGCGGCCCCACACGACGAACGTGGGGCACCCGATCTCGGCCAGGCGCGGGCGCAGCTTGTACTCGAAGAGCGTGGCCAGGCCTTCTCCGAAGCCCGGGGCGCCGGTCCCGCACATGATCTCCCAGGTCAGCTCGGGCGGCAGCCGCAGCGGGTGGCGGACCCCCGCCGAGCTGAGCGCGACGCCGCGCAGCAGCGGGCGGCGATGGGCGAGCTCCCACTGCCCGAACAGCCACGCACCGTAGCCGCGCGTGACCTTCTCCAGCGTGACGAGCGGACGCGCGCGGCGGCGCTCGTTCCACAGCACGGCGGCGGCCACGAGGACGAGGTGGTCGACGCGCGCGGGGAAGGCCACGGCCAGCTCCGCGGCGACGAAGCCGCCCATGGAGTTGCCCACGATCGCGGCGCTCTCGATCCCGAGCTCGTCCAGCAGCGCGTCGATGGCGCGCCCGTAGCCGGAGATCGAGATCGTCTCCGCGGGCATCTCCGAGCGCCCGAAGCCCGGCAGGTCCATGGCGATCACGCGGTGGCGCTCGGCGAAGGCGGGGATGTTCTCCAGCCAGCTCTGCCAGTTGCCCCCCAGCCCGTGGACGAGGACGACGGCCGGGCCCGAGCCGATGTCGATCACGTTGACCGCCCGGCCGCCGACCGTCACCCAGCGCTGGTGCTCCCTCCAGTCGACGTCCAGCCAGGCCGACCGCCCGACCGGCCCGTACGCGTCCGCCGGCGGTGCCTGGGCGACCTCGTCGCGTCGCTGTTCTACGCTTGTCCGGACTCCCATGGCCACCCAGGACCCTACCCGCCGCATGCGGATCGCCATCGACATCGACTCCACCCTGCACCACTACTGGGACGGCCTGTCGGCCGCCGCCCGGCGGCGCTTCGGCATCGACCTCCCGTACGCCGAGCAGGTCGACTGGCGGATCTCCCGCCTGCGCCCCGAGCAGCTGCGCCTGTGCGTGGAGGAGACCCACCGCGATCAGTCGATCGCCGCCGCCGAGCCCTATCCCGGCGCCGTCGCGGCGGTGCGCCGCTGGCACGAGGCGGGGCACTTCATCCACGTCACCAGCCACCGCGCGACGAGCGCGCACGAGGCCACCGAGCGCTGGCTGCGGGACATCGAACTGCCCTACGACGAGCTGTACTGCTCCTACGACAAGCTCGCGCGCTGCGCCGAGATCGGCATCGATCTGCTGATCGACGACAGCCCGGTCAACCTCACCGGCGCCATCGACCGCGGGATGACGGTCGCCACCCTGCAGCACCCCTGGAACAGCGACCTCTGCGAGGAGGAGGACGTGATCTGCGCCGCCACCTGGCCCGAGCTGGCGATCAAGCTGGACCGCCTGCTGGGCGTCCTCTCGCGGCACGGCGGTTTGCAGGGCTACTCGCACGCGGGCACCGCACGTAGAGTGATCCGCAACTAACGCCGCCCCGAAGGGTCCCGCAGACCGTTGCGCAAGTTCTCGATCATCGCCGCCGTCCTGATCGTCGCCGTCCTCATGGGCGCCGGCGCGGCCGTCTACGCCTATGACAGCTCGCGCGAGGACCGCATCGCCAACGGCGTGCGGGTGGGCAGCACCGACGTGGGCGGGCTGACCGCCACCAAGGCCGAGGCGAAGCTGCGCCGGGCGCTGCTCGGCCCGCTGCAGCGGCCGCTGATCATCGAGGCGGGCGCCAAGACCTTCCCGCTGAGCGCCAAGGAGGCGCGTATCCGCGCCAACATCGCCGGGATGGTCGACGACGCGGTGAGGCGCAGCCGCGACGGCTCGTTCGTGGGCCGCGCGTGGCGCGATCTGACCGGTGGCGAGGTCGACGCCACCGTGCGGCCGCGCATCGAGTTCTCGCGCGCCGCCGTGCAGCGCATCGTCGACCGCGTCCGGGTGACGATGAGCCGCCCGGCGCAGGACGCGAAGGTGGACTTCGCGACGTCGAGCCTGACGATCCGGCCCTCGCGCGTGGGCCGCACCATCGACTCGAAGGCGTTGCGCGCCGGCGTGCTGTCGGCGCTGGTCCGGCCGTCCGGCGACCGCTCAATTCGCGCGAAGCTCCGCCGGGTGGAGCCGAAGGTCAGCGGCGAGAAGCTCGCCAACCGCTATCCGGTGGTGGTGACCGTCGACCGCGGGGCGCACCGCCTGCGCCTGTTCAAGGACCTCCGGCCCGCCAAGAGCTACCCGATCGCGCTCGGACAGGCCGGCCTGGAGACGCCCGCGGGGCTGTACAACATCGCCAACAAGGCGGTCAACCCGGCCTGGACGGTCCCCGACTCGGACTGGGCGGGCTCGCTGCGCGGCCAGGTGATCCCGGGCGGCACTCCCCAGAACCCGCTCAAGGCCCGCTGGCTCGGTGTGTACGACGGCGTCGGCGTCCACGGCACGTCGGACCGCGGCTCGATCGGCACCAACGCCTCCCACGGCTGCATCCGCATGTACATCGAGGACGTCATCGAGCTGTACGACCAGGTCCCGGTCGGAGCCCCGATCTACATCGCCTGACTCCGACGCCGCTCGTCGCGCCTGAGCGGTCCCGCGGCGTACTGGCCGCTCAGCGGCCGCCAAGAACCTGCACGCGGGTCTGCATCACTGTGGTTTGCTACACCTATGAGCAAGGGCGCGAGGAGTGCGCGCCGGGCCCGCGGGCGCGCCGCGTTCGTCGTCCTGGCGATCTCGGCGCTCTGCCTGCTGCCGGCGCTGTCGCTCGCCCAGGACGGCAGCGATGCCCCGATGCCCGGCGATCCCTGCCCGTTCACCGGCACGACGGGAATCGAAGCCGACGACCCCGAATGCGTCCCGCCCACCGAGACGACGCCCGAGCCCGCCCCGGCGCCCGACCCGAAGGAGCCGTCGGCGGACGCGCCGGCCACGTCCGGGGACGCGCCGGCCACGTCCGGGGACGCGTCGGCCGGGCCGCAACCGGCCGGGCCGGCGGACGGCCCGGGGTCCGCAGCGTCAGAGGCCGCGCCCCTGCCTTCGGGCGCCGCCGGCCCGGCGCCCAAGCGCAAGTCCCGGACCGGGACGAGGGCCGCAAGGACCGTGCGCGAGCGTGACAGGGCGGAGGTCAAGCGCGGGGAGGGCCCCGGCCTGGCGGCCAAGCGCGACCGCGAGGCCGAGGAGGCCGCCAAGGCGGCCGAGGAGCTGATCGAGGGCGCCGACGTCGAGGGCTGGCCGCACCTCTCCGGCGCGGCGGGCTACTTCGTCACCAGCGAGCCGGTCATCCCGCGCTTTCTCATCGGGCTGTTCCAGGAGGCGGGCCGCCGCTACGGCATCCCCTGGTCCATCCTCGCGGCGATCAACGAGATCGAGACCGAGTTCGGGCGCAACGTCGCGGTGTCGTCGGCCGGGGCCAAGGGCTGGATGCAGTTCATGCCCGACACGTGGCGGGCGTACGGCGTGGACGCCGACCAGGACGACCGCAAGGACCCCAACAACCCGCGCGACGCGATCTTCGCCGCCGCCCGCTTCCTGCGCGCCCACGGAGCGCCGGGCGACATGCGCAAGGCGCTGTTCGCCTACAACCACGCGAGCTGGTACGTGGACGCCGTGCTCCTGCGCGCCGAGCGCATCGCCGGTCACCGGGGCGAGCGCAGCCGCACGCTGCGCCGCGTGCTGCGCGCGGGCCAGGGCCGCCTGGCGGCGAAGGTGCTGAAGGACGATCGGATCCAGCTGTATGACTGCGGCCGCCAGGACGTGGCCTCCGGCCGCATCGACCCGCGCGTGCTGGCCGTGCTGCGCTTCCTCGCGACGTCGGGCCTGCACCCGACCGTCACGAGCCTGCACTGCGGCCACGGCACCTACACCAGGTCGGGGAACGTCTCCGCCCACGCCTACGGCGCGGCGGTCGACATCACCGAGATCAACAACGTCCCGATCCTCGGCCACCAGGGGCCCGGATCGGTCACCGACGCGACGATCCGCGAGCTGCTGACGCTGCGCGGCGCGCTGGCGCCCGCCGAGATCATCAGCCTCATGGCCTACGACGGCGCGAGCAACACCATGTCGATGGGCGACCACGCCGACCACATCCACGTCGGCTTCTCCGCGCTGGGCACCGCCGACCGCTGACGCGCGCCGGCGTCCGCCCGCGAGCCTCGGCGGTCAGGCGGCGTCCTCTGACGGCAGGCCGTGGTTGGTGATCGCGCGCTCGTAGTTCAGGCGCAGCAGCGCGATGACGTCCAGCACGTCCTCCTGCGTCTGGATCCGGCGCGCCGCGTAGCCGGGCTTGCCGGGGAAGACCGGGTGGTAGTCGATCCGGCCCGCCTCGTGCAGCGCGTGCCAGACGGCCTTGGGGAACCCCGTGTGCATCGCGTGGTCGCCGTGCAGGTGGCCGATCTCCCGGCGTCCGACGGTGAACGCGAACTCGCCCCGCCGCCCGGTCCCCGCCTCGACGCCCGGCCACGACGTGACCTCCTCGGTGATCTGCTCGCTCGCCGTCTGCGTCCTGGTCACGGTGTGCCTCCTCGGGCTCGGGATCGGGCGGTGCGGCCAGGGTACGAGTTCGAGTTAGCTTGAAGTCAAGCCCGCCCCGATGCGGTCGGGCGGGATCTCCTCCCAGCCCCGCTCGAGGAGCAGGGCATGGTGCGCGGCGTGTCGAAGCACGAGCGTGCCGATGAAGACCCCACGCTCCCGCTTGCGCATCACCGCGTACCACATCGTCGACGCGTCGCCGGTGCCCTGGATGCGCAGCCACGGGCGCGGCGGGACCCCGTCCGTGGCGACGCCCGCCGCGATGAGCTGCCTCTGCGTCGCGACCGCGCCCTGATCGGTGTCGATGAAGAACGCCCCCACCGACGCGCAGGGTAGCCCGGCCTGGGACGCGGCCCTCGCGCGCTTCGACGACGACCTGCGCCGGCGCGGCGCCGCGGACAAGACGCGCCGGGCCTACGCCGCCGACCTGCGCCAGTTCGCCCGCTGGGCGAGCGCGCAGGATCTCGCGCCCGCCGACATCACCCATCGCCGGCTGCGCCGCTACGCCGCGACGCTGTCCGAGGACCGCGCCGCCCCCGCCACCGTCGCGCGCAAGCTCGCCTCCCTGCGCGCGTGCTTCCGGGTGCTGCGCGAGCACGGCGAGCTGGCCGCGAACCCCGCCGACCTCCTCGCCGCGCCCAAGCGCGCCCAGCGGCTGCCCCACGTGCTCACGCCCGATGCCGTCGGGGCGCTGCTGGACCGCATCCCCGCCTCCACGCCGCTGGAGCTGCGCGACCGCGCGCTGTTCGAGCTGGCCTACGCCTGTGGCCTGCGGGCCGAGGAGCTGGTCTCGCTGGACGTCACCTCGGTGGACTTCGACGGCGAGCAGGTGCGCGTGGAGGGCAAGGGCTCAAAGACGCGCATCGTGCCCGCGGGGGAGAGCGCGCTGCGGGCGCTGGCGCGCTACGAGCAGCGCGCACGCGGGGCGCTCGCGCGGGGCGACGGCGAGCCGGCGCTGTTCCTGAGCAAGTCCGGCCGGCGCCTGTCGACCTCGGACATCCGGCGGCGCCTGCGCGTGTGGGCGCGCCACGCCGCGGTCCAGGGCGGGGTGCATCCCCACGCGCTGCGCCACTCGTTCGCGACCCATCTGCTGGAGGGCGGCGCCGACCTGCGCACGATCCAGGACCTGCTGGGCCACGCGTCGGTGTCCACGACTCAGATCTACACTCGGGTAGAGTCGGCGCGCCTGAAAAGCGCGTATGCGCGGGCACATCCGAGGGCCTAGAGGGCTGATAGCGGTAGCGGTGGAGACCAACGTCAAAGCGATCGAGCTGCGAGACCTGTGGCGCCGCTACAAGCGCGACGGTGACGAGCGCGCGCGCGAACGCCTCGTGGTCGCCTACTCGCCGCTGGTGAAGTACGTCTCGGGGCGCATGGCCTCCGGCCTGCCCGCCCACGTGGAGGAGGGCGACCTCATCTCCTACGGGCTGGTGGGGCTGATATCGGCCATCGAGCGCTTCGAGCTCGAGCGCGAGATCAAGTTCGAGACCTACGCGATCACCCGCATCAAGGGCTCGATCATCGACGAGCTGCGCTCGCTGGACTGGGTCCCGCGCTCGGTGCGCGCCCGCGCCCGGGCGATCGAGCGGGCCAACACCAAGCTCGAGCACAAGCTCCAGCGCGCGCCCACCGACGAGGAGATGGCCGGCGAGCTGGAGATGACGCTGTCGGACTTCCACGACGCGCTGCTGCAGATCTCGAACTCCACGATCGCCGCACTGGACGAGCTGTGGACCGTCTCGGACTCCTCGGGGGACCAGGTCTCGCTGCTGGACACGCTGCAGGATCCGCATGCCCCCGATCCGGCGCAGGCGATGGACGTCACCGAGCTCAAGGACCGCATCGCCGACGCCATCGCGCGGCTGCCCGAGCGCGAGAAGCTGGTGATCGCCCTGTACTACTACGAGAACCTGACCCTCCGAGAGATCGGAGAGGTGCTGGGCGTCACCGAGTCGCGGGTCTCCCAGCTGCACACCAAGGCGGTGCTGCGGCTGCGTGGCCGGATGACGGATGACAACCTGGACGGCGCCGCGTAGATTCCCCACTCCCCCGAGGAGAGGAGTCGCGGCATGCACAAGTCTTCCGACCGCCTTCGCAACGTAGCCCTGGTCGGCCACCGCGGAAGCGGGAAGACCTCGCTGCACGAGGCTCTGCTCTTCGAGGCCAAGGCCACCAACCGCCTCGGGTCCGTCCTCGACGGGACGACGGTGTCGGACTCCGAGCCCGACGAGCAGGCGCGGAAGATGTCGATCTCGGCGTCGCTGAGCTCCTTCGAGTGGGCGGACCGCAAGATCAACCTGCTCGACACGCCCGGCGAGCCGAGCTTCGTCGCCGATGCCCTGGGCGGCCTGCGCGTGTGCGAGTCGGCGATCTTCGTCGTCAACGGCGTCATGGGCGTCGAGGTCTCCACCAAGCGCCTGTGGGCGCGCGCCGGCGAGCTGGACATCGCCCGCCTGATCTTCGTCAACATGCTCGATCGCGAGCGCGCTGACTTCTTCCGCTCCCTGGACTCGCTGAAGGCCGCCTTCGGCCCGCACGTCGTCGCCACCGAGATCCCGATCGGGTCCGAGCACGACGTCTCCGGCGTCGTCGACCTCGTCGACATGACCGCCTACCACTACGAGGGCGACGGCCGCGACAACTGCACCGAGATCCCGATCCCCGACGAGCTGCGCCCGGTGGCCGAGGATTACCGCGAGAAGCTCATGGACGAGATCTGCGAGGTCTCCGACTCGCTCATGGAGCGCTACCTCGAGGGCGAGGATATCGCCCACGACGAGATCGTGGCCGCGCTGAAGGACGGCACGAACCACGGCGACATCTTCCCCGTGACCTGCGGCGTGGCCACCCGGAACCTGGCCACCAACCGGCTGCTGGACGCGATCGTCGAGGACCTGCCCTCTCCGGTGAAGCACGGCGGCCTCGAACTGCCCGAGGTCACGCTGCAGGCCGACGAGAACGAGCCGCTGTACGCCTACGTCTTCAAGACGCGCGCCGATCCGTTCGCCGGGCGCATCAACCTCTTCCGCGTCTACCAGGGCGTCATGCGCCACGACACGCAGGTGATGAACACCCGCACGCACGGCCGCGAGCGCATCGGGCAGCTGCTGGTCTTCAGCGGCAAGGAGTCCGGCCACGCCGACGAGTTCGGGCCCGGCGACATCGGCGCGGTGGCCAAGCTCAAGGAGACGCGCGCGGGCGACTGGCTGGCCGAGCGCGACGAGCCGATCTCCATGCCCGCGATCGAGCTGCCCGCGCCGGTCATGGCCTTCGCGATGGAGGCCAAGGGCGACGAGGACAAGGTCTTCACCTCGCTGCGGCGCCTGCAGGAGGAGGACCCGACGATCGACCTGCACCGCGACCCGCAGACCGGCGACCAGATCGTGGCCGGGCTGTCGCAGATCCACGTCGAGGTCATCATCGATCGCCTCAGGGACCGCTTCGGCGGGGAGGTGACCCTCAAGACCCCGCGGGTCCCCTACCAGGAGACGATCCGCAAGCCGGCCAAGGCGCACGGGCGCCATAAGAAGCAGTCCGGCGGCCGCGGGCAGTTCGGCGACTGCCACATCTCGATCGAGCCCGGAGAGCCCGACAGCGGCTTCGAGTTCGTCAACAAGATCAAGGGCGGCGTGATCCCGACGTCGTTCATCCCCGCCGTGGAGAAGGGCGTCGTCGAGGCGATGCGCAGCGGGCCGATCGCGGGCTGCCCGGTCAAGGACGTGCGGGTGACGGTCTTCGACGGCACGTACCACACGGTCGACTCCTCGGAGATGGCGTTCAAGCTCGCCGGGTCGATCGCGATGCGCGAGGCGCTGTCCAACGCGTCCCCGGCGCTGCTGGAGCCGATCATGCTGGTCACGCTCTCGATCCCCGAGGAGTCGGTGGGCGACGTCATCGGCGACCTCAACTCGCGCCGCGGGCGCCCGCAGGGCATGGAGGGCAGCGCGGGCCTGACCGAGGTCAAGGCCGAGGTGCCGATGGCGGAGATGCTCACCTACGCTCCCGATCTGCGCTCGCTGACCCAGGGCCAGGGGGACTACACGATGGAGTTCCTGCGCTACGAGGAGGTCCCGGCGCACCTGGCTCAGAAGATCGTCGCCCAGGCCACCGAGGAGGAGACGGTCAAGGCCTGACCGGGCCGCGCGCAGCACACCCGCCGTGGCCGGCGAGGTAGGCTCGCGGCCGTGACGCGCAAGTCGATCACCACCAGCCACACGGTCGTCGCCTGCGACGTCTGCGGGCGCACGCTGCTGCGCGGAGAGCACGCCGACGCGTTCATCGCGGGCGGCTCGCGGCGGATGGTCTGCGAGCTGTGCACGGCGCGGGCGGCCAACGAGGGCTGGATCCGGGAGGGCGCGGACAACAACCTGGGCGTGCGGCGCAACGGCGTGCGCGGCGGGCGCTCCCTGCTGGGTCGGCTGCGCCAGCGCCGCGAGGCCGGCGATCCGCGCTCGCTGCGCCGCGGCGGCGACGAGGCCCCGCCCGCGGCCTACCGCGACGACCCGGCGTACGCGCTCGCCGACGACGAGCCCGTGCACCTGGACGGGGAGATCGAGCCGGCCTGGGGCGAGGCCGAGGGGGCGCACCGCGCGAGCGACGCCGCCCCCGTCGCCGCACCGGCCGAGCACTACGACCCGGCGCGGGAGCCGCGCCACGTGCGCGGCGTCCCAACGAACGCCGACCTCAAGATGGCCCGTGCGCTGGACGTGTTCAACGCCAGCCGCTACCCCCGCACCGTCTCGGGCATCGCACGGTCGCTGGGCGCGCCGGTGGTCGCCGTGCTGCCCTCGGCGACCGAGGGCGCGATCGTGTCGATCGTCGTGGGCTGGGAGCTGTGCTGGTATCGCTACGAGGTCGACCTCGCCGACGAGGCGGCCGGCGTGCGGGTGACCGGCCAGGGGGCGGAGCTCACCGAGCTCGCCCCCGAGGAGCAGGCGCCGAACGCGGCGGCCGACGACCGCGGCGCGCTCGTCCTGACCTGATGCGTCCCGCGACCGCCCGCCGACCGGATACCCTGAGCCCGTGATCTTCTGCGTCGTCCCGGAGGCGCTCGCGCCCGAGCTGCTCGACAGGCTCGAGGCGTACTACGCCGACGACCCCAACGTCACGGTCATCGTCGACCGCCGACACTCGGAGCGGCGCTCCGGCGCGGCGGGCGTGCACAGCGAGCAGCGCGAGACGCGCGACCGCCGGCGCCCGCGAGTGGCCGGTGACTTCCCGCGGATCGACCCGAGGTCCGCCCAGGCCGGGTGAAGGTCGTCATCCACGTCGACGGCGGCGCCCGCGGCAACCCGGGCCCCGCCGCCGCCGGCGCGGTCGTCTCCACGCCGGACGGCGACGTGCTGGACGAGGCGGCCGAGGTCATCGGCGTCGCCACCAACAACGTCGCGGAGTACCGCGGCGTGCTGCTGGGCCTCGCCCGCGCCCGGGAGCTGGGCGCCACGGAGGTCGAGCTGGTCAACGACTCCGAGCTCGTCGCGCGCCAGCTCACCGGCGCCTACCGGGTCAAGAAGCCCGACCTCAAGCCGCTGCACGCCGCGGCGCTCGCGGCGCTGAAGGGCTTCGAGCGCTGGTCGGTCCGCTCGGTGCCCCGTGCTCAGAACGCCGCCGCCGACGCACTGGTCAACCAAGCGCTGGACGCACGGGGCCGCTGACGATCCAGACGGGGTTCGTGATCCGTGGCGGGTCGGTCGCCGTACCCCGCCTCCGAGACCCACCCGACCACGATGCGCCCCACACCGACATGAGCCGCCGTGCCCGCAGCGCCCTCGACGACGAGCTGGGCGGCCGGGTCCCCGACGGCCTGGAGACGCTCACCGACGAGGAGCTGACGAGCCTGGCCGGCGTCGTGCGCGACGCCAAGCGGCGCCAGTCCCAGGCGCTCGACGGCGCGATCGAGCAGGCCCTGGACATCGTTCCCCGGCTCGTGCGCGGCCCGGTCCGCAAGGTCCTCTTCGGCTCATGAGCCTCGACGGGGGCGTCGAGATCCTCAAGCTGGCCCGCCTGGTCGGAGCAGAGGCCGAGGACCTCGAGTACCTGCAGTACGTCGCGCCGCAGGACATCCGCGACCTGCGCGAACAGGTGACCGTCGAGATGTTCGACGCCGACCGGCAGATGCTCCAGCGCATCGCCGCGGCGACGCGGCTGATCCCGGCCAAGCTCGCCGCCGTGATCGGCCAGCGCGCGTTCGGCCCGCTGCTGTGCGCCCGCGTCACCGGCCTGCTCGAGCCCTCCCGCGCGGTCGACATCGCCGGCCGGCTGCCGACGCCGTTTCTCGCCGACCTCGCGGTGGAGCTCGATCCGCGCCGGGCCAGCCGCGTGATCGCCGAGATCCCCCCACGGCAGATCGCGGCGGTGACCGCCGAGCTCGTCGAGCGCGAGGAGTTCATCGCGATGGGCGCCTTCGTGGGCCACCTCCCGGAGGCGGCGCTGCGGGCCGCGATCGACGTGGTCGACGACGAGGCGCTGCTGATCACCGCCTCCCTCGTGGAGGCCAAGGGCAACCTCTCGGCGCTCGTCGCGCTGCTCGGAGAGGACCGCCTGGAGGCGATCGTGCGCACCGCCCACGAGGCCGAGCTGTGGCCCGAGGCGCTCGGCGTGCTCGCCCACCTCGGCGAGCGCCAGCGCGGGCACCTCGGCGACCTCGCGGCCGCGCAGGACGACGCGGTGCTCGAGGGCCTCGTGCGCACCGCCCAGCGCGACGGCCTGTGGGAGGAGCTGCTGCCGGTCACGCGGGCGATGAGCCCAGCCAGCCGCGCCCGGTTCGCGGGGCTGAAGGCGGTGCGCGCGAAGCCGGTGCTCGAGGCGATCATCGCGGCCGCCGCGCACCACGACCTGTGGTCCGAGCTGCTGGGGCTCGTGCCCGATCTCGACGAGCGGACGCAGCGCACGCTCGCGAAGCTGATCGCCGACGCCGACGAGGACGTGCGCGACGGGCTGCGCGCCGCCGTCGGCCACGAGGAGCTGGGCCCCCTACGCCAGGCATTGGAGACCGGATGAGCACGCAGCGCGCGGACTGGATGGGAGTCGACTGGCGGGCGCACCTGCGCTGGGTGCGCGTGCAGGGCCGGCTGGTCAACGTCGTGGACATCGGCGAGGGGCCCGCCGTCGTGCTCCTGCACGGCCTGTCGGGCTGCTGGCAGAACTGGCTGGAGACGATCCCCGACCTGGCCCGCGACCACCGCGTGATCGCGGTCGACCTGCCCGGCTTCGGCGCCTCGGAGATGCCCGCCGACCCGATCTCGATCCCGGGCTACACGCGCATGCTCGACGAGCTGCTGGAGACCCTCGGCATCCCCAGCGCCGCGATCGTGGGCATCTCGATGGGAGGCTTCGTGGCCGCCGACATGGCCATCCGCGTCCCGCAGCGCGTCGAGCGGCTCGTGCTCGTCGCGGCGGCGGGCCTGAGCATGGAGCACATGCGCAACGAGCGAAACCGCGGCCTGCGCGCGCGGATCGAGAACCTCCTCTTCTTCGCCACCGGCCGGCTCGCCTCGCACACCGACATCGTGGTCCGCAGCCCGCACCTGCGCCGGGCGATGCTGCTGCTCGTGGCCGCCCACCCCGAGCGCCTGCGCGGCGAGCTGGTCCTCGAGCAGGTCAACGGGGCCGGCAAGCCCGGCTTCCACGCTGCGCTGGACGCCATGGTCGCCTACCCGATCCGCGACCGGCTGGGCGAGATCGACCGTCGCACGCTGATCGTGTGGGGAGAGCTCGACCGCCTCGTGCCGCTGCGCGACGCCGCCGAGTTCGAGTGGCTGATCGCGGACGCGCGCAAGGTCGTCCACGAGGACACCGGCCACATGGTCATGCTCGAGCGTCCCGCCCGGTTCAACGCCGACCTGCGCGCCTTCCTGGACGAGGAGGTGCGGCCCCGGGAGGCCGCCGGGTCGGCGCGCGATCCATAGAATCGCCGGAGTGGTCTTCCCGCACGACGCAGAGTCCGTGATGCTCGCGGCGGCACGGGCCGCTGCCCTCGCCGCCCGGGAGTGGGTGGGGCGGGGCGACAAGGAGTCCGCCGACGGCGCCGCCACCGACGCCATGCGCCGCATCCTCGGCGACCTGCCCGGCACGGGGACCGTCGTGATCGGCGAGGGCGAGAAGGACGAGGCCCCGATGCTGCACAACGGCGAGCAGCTCGGCAAGGGCAACGGCCCCGACATCGACATCGCCGTGGACCCGGTGGAGGGCACGAACCTCACCGCGTCGGGCATGGGCGGAGCGCTGACGACGATCGCGGCCTCCTCCAAGGGCACGATGTGGTCGCCCGGCCCCGCCCTCTACATGGACAAGATCGTGGTGGGCCCCGCGGCGCGCGACGCGATCGACCTGCGCGAGGAGCCCGAGCACAACATCGAGAAGATCGCGGCGGCGCTGGGGTGCTCGGTGGGCGACGTGCGCGTCGTCGTGCTCCAGAAGCCGCGCCACAAGGAGCTGATCGAGCGCCTGCACGCCATGGGCGCGCAGGTGCGCACGCCCTCCGACGGCGACGTCGCCGGCGCGCTGCTGGCCGTGGCGCCCGACGGCGACGCGGACGTGCTGCTGGGGATCGGGGGCACGCCGGAGGGCGTGATGACCGCGTGCGCCGTGCGCGAGCTCAAGGGCGGCATGCAGGGCCGCCTGGCGCCCCAGCGCGACCCCGAGGCGCGGGCCGTGCGCGACGCGGGCTTCGACGTGGACCGCGTGCTCGACCTCGAGGACCTGGTCTCCGGGCCGGCGCTGTTCGCCGCCACGGGCCTGACCGACGGCCCGCTCCTGCGCGGGCCGTGGACCGACGACGGCTACGACTGGACGGAGAGCTTCGTCGTGCGCAGCGGCGCGATGCGCCGCATCGTCGAGGCCACGCCGGTCCCGGCGTCCTGACTGCCCGAGTGCTCGACGTCGCCTTCACCCGGGCCGAGGTGCGCCGCGCCGAGCTCGCCGTGGTCATCGACGTGCTGCGGGCCACGACGACCATCACCCACGCGCTGGACTCCGGCTACGAGCGGGTCCTGGTCGCCGAGTCGATCGAGGTCGCCGAGGAGCTGCGCGGGCCGGGCCGCGTGCTGGCCGGCGAGATCGAGTGCCTCCCGCCGCCCGGGTTCGACCTGGGCAACTCCCCGCAGGGGACCGATCCGCCGCGGGGCGCCGAGCTGGTGCTGGCCACGACCAACGGCGCGCCCGCGATCCTCGCCGCGTCGGACTGCGCCGGCACGGTGCTGCTCGGCTGCCTGCGCAACCTCGAGGCGCTGTGCGCCGCGATCGCCGGCGGCGGCGACGTCCTGCTGGTGTGCGCCGGGACGGACGGTGGCCATGCCGTGGAGGACGTCTACCTCGCCGGCCGGATCTGCGACGCGCTGGAGGGGCCGCGCACCGACGCGGCGATCATCGCCCAGGGGGCGGCGGCGGCCCATCGGACCGCGCGCACCGCGATCGGCGCGGGCCGCGGGGCGGCCAACCTCGTGGACGCGGACCTGGAGGCGGACATCGACTTCTGCGCGCAGGAGTCCGTCAGCGCGACGATCGCGCGTATGACAAAACGGGACGGACGGGTAGCACTTCTGGAGCACCGCTCCCGCGATTCATAGAGCAAACGCGATCGATCAACCTGGACATTTCGCTTTACGCCATTGAATGACGCGAGTACGGTGCAGATAGGCGACACACACCGAGAGGACACGATGGCTGACGACAACGGCAAGAGCGACGGGGCGAAGAAGAAGGGCCGCTGGCAGTCGGGCGTGACGCCCTACGCCGAGATGGGCTACTGGAACGCGGACTACGAGGTCAAGGACACCGACGTCCTGTGCGCGTTTCGCATCACGCCGCAAGAGGGCGTGGATGCGATCGAGGCGGCCGCCGCGGTCGCCGGCGAGTCGTCGACCGCGACGTGGACCGTCGTCTGGACCGACCGCCTGACCCCGCACGAGCACTACCAGGCCAAGGCCTACGAGGTCAACGAGGTTCCCGGGACCCCCGGTCAGTACATCGCGAAGATCGCCTACGACATCGACCTCTTCGAGGAGGGCTCGATCGCGAACCTGACGTCGTCGATCATCGGCAACGTCTTCGGCTTCAAGGCGCTCAAGGCCCTGCGCCTGGAGGACATGCGCATCCCGACCGCCTACGTGAAGACCTTCCCGGGCCCCCCGCACGGGATCGTCATGGAGCGCGAGTACCTCGACAAGTTCGGCCGGCCGCTGCTGGGCGCCACCACGAAGCCCAAGCTCGGCCTCTCGGCCAAGAACTACGGCCGCGTCGTCTACGAGGCGCTGCGCGGCGGCCTGGACTTCACCAAGGACGACGAGAACATCAACTCGCAGCCGTTCATGCGCTGGCGCGACCGCTACCTGCATTCGATGGAGGCCGTCCAGCGTGCCTCGTCGCGCAGCGGCGAGGTCAAGGGCCACTACATGAACGTCACGGCCGCGACGATGGAGGAGATGTACGAGCGCGCCGAGTTCGCCAAGGAGATCGGCTCGATCATCATCATGCAGGACCTCACCGTCGGCTACACGGCGATGTCCTCGATGTCGAAGTGGGCCCGTGCCAACGGCATGATCCTCCACCTGCACCGCGCGGGCCACGGCACCTACACGCGCCAGAAGACGCACGGCGTCTCCTTCCGGGTGATCGCGAAGTGGTGTCGCCTGCTCGGGGTCGACCACATCCACGCGGGCACCGTCGTGGGCAAGCTCGAGGGCGACCCCGGCATGATCAGGGGCTACTACAACGTCTGCCGCGAGCGCTACAACAAGGTCGACCCGGAGACGGGAATCTACTTCGACCAGGACTGGGCGTCGCTGCCCGGCGTCATGCCGGTCGCGTCCGGCGGCATCCACGCCGGCCAGATGCACCAGCTGCTGCACTACCTCGGCGAGGACGTCGTGCTGCAGTTCGGCGGAGGCACCATCGGGCACCCGATGGGCATCGCCGCCGGCGCCACGGCCAACCGCGTCGCGGTCGAGGCGATAATCCAGGCCCGCAACGAGGGCAAGGACTACTACAACGAGGGCCCCGACATCCTCATCAAGGCCGCCAAGGGCTGCCCCGAGCTCGACGCCGCACTCGAGGTGTGGAAGGACATCACCTTCGAGTTCACGTCCACCGACACCGCCGACGTGGTCGAGACCCCGACCACCTCGGGCTAGGAGAAACTGACATGCGCATCACGCAAGGGACCTTCTCCTTCCTGCCGGACTTCTCCGACGAGGAGATCGAGGCCCAGCTCAAGTACGCCCTGTCCAACAACTGGGCGATCATGGTGGAGCACACCGACGACCCCCACCCGCGCAACTCGCTGTGGGACATGTGGAGCCCGCCGATGTTCGACCTCGCCGAGGACGAGACCGACCAGGCCATGGCGGAGATCGGCGCGGCCCGAGAGGCCTTCCCCCAGCGCTACGTCAAGGTCGTCTGCTATGACCGCCAGCTCGGTCGCCAGACCACCGCGCTCTCGTTCATCGTCAACCGTCCGGACGACGAGCCCGGCTTCCGGCTGGACCGCCAGGAGAAGGCCGACCGCCAGATCCGCTACACGCTGCACTCCTACGCCGCCGAAGATCCGCACGACCGTCGCTACGGCGCCACGGGCGACGGCGCCACGAGCGCCCAGCTCGGCGGCGGCTCGCGGGAAGACGTGGAGGACTAGGCGTTGGAGGTCAAGGAAGCAGAGACCCCCGAGTCCGAGGACGACGAGTCCGGGACCGCCGAGGGCAAAGCCGCAGGTCGGGACGGCGCGATCGAGGAGGTCCTCGAGCAGATCAACGAGGAGCTCGTCGCGCTCGAGCCCGTGAAGACCCGCATCCGGGAGATCGCCGCTCTGCTGGTGATCGACCGGCTGCGGCGCGAGCACGGGCTGGAGTCCACGCGCCCGTCACTGCACATGAGCTTCACGGGCAACCCGGGCACCGGCAAGACCACGGTCGCCCTGAAGATGGCCGAGATCCTGCACCGCCTGGGCTACATCGAGAAGCCCAAGGTGGTGTCGGTGACCCGTGACGACCTGGTCGGGCAGTACGTCGGCCACACGGCGCCCAAGACCCGCGACGTGCTCAAGAAGGCGCGCGGCGGCGTGCTGTTCATCGACGAGGCCTACTACCTCTACCGGCCCGAGAACGAGCGCGACTACGGCCAGGAGGCGATCGAGATCCTCCTGCAGGTCATGGAGACCGAGCGCGAGGACCTGGTCGTCGTGCTCGCGGGCTACCGCGACCGCATGGAGACGTTCTTCCGCTCCAATCCGGGGATGGGCTCGCGCGTGGCCCACCACATCCACTTCCCGGACTTCGACGTCGACGAGCTGCAGCAGATCGCTCAGCTGATGATGAAGCAGCTCAACTACGAGTTCACCGACGAGGCGGAGAAGGCCTTCGGCGAATACGTCGAGCGACGGGTCCAGCGCCCCCGCTTCGCGCACGGGCGCAGCATCCGCAACGCGATCGACCGGGCGCGGATGCGGCAGGCCAGCCGGCTGTACGAGGCCGACGACGAGCTGACCAAGGAAGACCTCATGCGCATCGAGGCGGACGACATCCTTGCCAGTTCGCTGTTCGATCAGGATGATGACGACGGACCGGAGGCGAACGACCGCGAAAGCGAGGGCAGCGCGTCCGGTAACGAGAGCTGAGCGAGGAGAACCCCGTGCCCCGTCCCATCATCCTCGGTGTGGTCGGAGATTCCGCCACCGGCAAGTCAACGATCACGCGCGGGCTGGTGCGCCTACTCGGGCAGAAGCACGTCACGCACGTGGCGGCCGACGACTACCACCGCTACGACCGCAAGCAGCGTGCGGAGCGGTCGATCACGCCGTTGCACCCCGAGTGCAACTACATGGACATCATGGAGCAGGACTTCGCGCACCTGCGCAACGGCCGCGCGATCCTCAAGCCGGTCTACCAGCACAAGGACGGGACGTTCGGTCCCCCCGTGTACGTCAGGCCCAAGCAGTTCACGGTCATCGAGGGCCTGCTCGGCTACCACACCGACCGCCTGCGCCATTCCTTCGACGTGCGGGTGTTCCTCGCGCCGCCCGAGGCGCTGCGCCGGCAGTGGAAGGTCTCGCGCGACTGCTCGCGGCGCGGCTACACCACCGATCAGGTGCTCGAGGAGCTCGACCGCCGCGAGCCCGACTCGCAGGCGTTCATCCGCCCGCAGGAGCAGTGGGCCGATCTCGTCGTGTCCTTCCAGGCCTCCGAGGAGGGCGACCAGGATCACCTGGACGCGGAGATCAAGCTGCGCCACGGGCTGGCCCACCCCGACCTGACTCCGTTCACCGGCAACGGGGACAAGCTCACGCTCACCGACCATCCCACCGAGCAGTGCCTGTTCGTGCCCGGCGACATCGCCCCGGAGCGGGCGTCGGAGATCGAGGAGGCCGTCTGGGACCGGATGCACTTCGCCAGCCACCTGCGCTCCGAGCGCCTCGGCGAGTTCACGATCGGGACCGACCTGCACCGGTCGGAGTCCCTGGCGATCGTGCAGATCCTGATCCTGTACCACCTCGTCACCGCGCGGGCCGCGGTGGCGCTGGGCGGGGAGGACGCCCGCGCCGACACGCCGGACACCGACGCCAAGGCAGAGGAGACCGACGCCGACGGCGACTCGAAGCCCGCGGAGGCCGCCGTCTCCTCCTGAGCGGCTGGTCGTGCCCGCGCCGGCCGTCAGGTCAGCGCGGGCGCCGTCGCGGCGAAGTCCATGAACTGCTGCACCGCGGGCCGGCGGGGGCCCACCGACGAGCACATCGCGTACCAGTGCCGCGCGGCCGGCGGATGCTCGACCGGCAGCGTGGCCAGCACGCCGGCGTCGACCTCGACCGCGACCGCCTCGCGCGAGATGAACGCGATGCCGATGCCGGCGCGGGCCGCCTGCTTGATCGCGCCGTTGGAGCCAAGCGTGAGCGTCTCCGGGCGCAGCGATGTCGCGGTGAGGAAGTCCTCGTTGACGTCGCGCGTGCCCGAGCCGGGCTCGCGCAGCAGCCACACCCGGCGCTCCAGCGTCTCGAGGTCCACCGGGTCGGTGCCCGCGAGCGGGTCGTCGGCGGTCGTGATGAGGACGAACTCGTTGGGCAGGATCGCCGACGCCTCGATGCGCGAGTCGCGCGGCGGTCGCCCGCCGATGGCGATGTCGGCGCGGTGGTCGAGCACGAGGTCCAGGACGCCGTCGCGGTTGCTCACCGCGAGCGTCATGCCCGTTCCCGGGTGCTGCGTCGCGAAGGCGCGCATGAGCGGCGGCACGAAGGACTCGGCCGCGGTGGTGACCGCGGCCAGGCGCAGGCGGCGCTCGGTCAGGTCGGCCGCCTCCTGCGCCGCCTGGCGGCCCTGGTCGAGCAGGCCGATGACGTCGGCGGCATACGCCGCGAAGGCGAGGCCCGCCTCGGTGGGGCGGATGCCCCGGCCCTGGCGCTCGGTGAGCGGCGTGCCCACCTCACGCGAGAGGGCGGCGACGGCCGCAGAGATCGACGGCTGGGTGACCACGAGGGTCTCGGCCGCCGCAGTGACCGATCCCCCGCGCACCACCGCGAGGAAGCTACGCAGTTGAGTGAGGGTAATGGACACCGCCCATAGAGTAAGCCCTAAGCTGTGATCGCGCTGAGCGGTTGCCGCGAGCCCGGCGCGACGGGCTGATCGCGTGCGCTGGATCGTCGACGGCATGAACGTGATCGGCTCGCGTCCGGACGGATGGTGGCGCGACCGTCACGCGGCGATGCTGCGCCTGGTCGGCCTGCTCGAGCTGATGGCGGCCGACACGGGCGACGACATCACCGTCGTGTTCGAGCGCCGTCCGTCCCCGCCCATCCCGTCCACCCTGATCGACGTCGCGCATGCGCCCCACGCGCGCCGAGACTCGGCCGACGACGAGATCGTGCGCCGGGTGGCCGCCGACCCCGAGCCCGGAGCGATCCGCGTGGTCACCTCCGACCGCGTGCTCGCCGACCAGGCGCGGGCCGCGGGCGCGGCGGTGCACCCGGCGGAGCCGTTCCGGAACGCGCTAGATGCATTTTGAACCTATGTTCAAGCGGGGCATCCCCTGTTATGGTCGCGGCCGTCCGCCGGTCGCCGGCGATCCCGCCAGGGGGGCGGGTCCGTTACATCAGGGGGGTTGGCTCTTGAAGCTCTGCCATTCGCAGTCAGGCACGTCCGCATGAGTACCGCGTTGTCCATGTGGTGGACCGTCGGCTGGATCGTGGGGGCCGTCGTCGTGGCGCTCGTCGCGATCCTGCTGCTGGCGATCACCGGCTTTGCGCGCGGGATCGACAAGTCGGCGCAGGCGATCACCGGTGACCTCGACGGGATCGCCGGGAAGACGCGCTGCCTGCAGGACGTCGGCAAGACCGCCGTCGCGGTGCACGTGATCACCAACGGCCTGCGGCGCGCCCGCGGCGCCGGCGACATGCCCGATCCCCACAACCGAGGGACGGCGCTGCGATGGTGACCGCCGCCGCCGAGGTCTCGACCTTCCAGTTCATCCTGGCCCTCGTCGGGCTCGTGATCGGGCTGGTCGTGCTGATCGTCGTGATCCAGCTTCTCAACAAGGTCTACGCACCGATCCGCGAGATCGGCAGTGACGTGGACGCCGCCAACTCCGCCCCGCTGATCGAGCGTGGCGTCGTGGGCGCCGACCAGCTGGGGCGCACGCGCCAGCTCGCCACCCAGGTGCCAGACCTGGCCATGGCCTACCTGGCGAAGCTCGGTGCCGCGCCGAAGGCCGGCCCGACCGCCTCCTACTCGCGTCCCGGTCCGGCGCCCAACCCGTTCGCCGGGGGCGCTGCGCCCGGCGGTGGCGGGGGCGGCGGCGGGTCCCGAAGCGGCTGGATGATCGAGGACAGCTGATGAACGCTCTTGTGATGGCAGCATCAGAGAACCAGGACGCCTGGGTGTTGACGCTGATCGCCGGCGCCGTCGTCCTGATCGTCGTGATCCTCCTTCTGGAGGGCCTGCGACGCTCGGTTCTCGCACTCGACAAGGATCTGTGGTCGGCGTGGGTCAACGGCAAGGCCGTCGTCCGCAACACCGCCACGACGTACCTGCTCAAGAACACCCGCGACAACGGCACGGAGCTCGTGGACGAGCTCCAACACCACGGCTAGGGGAGGAGAAGCGAGATGAATACCGTCCTGATCGTGGTAACGCTGATCGAGGTCCT
Organism: uncultured Solirubrobacterales bacterium; assembly: GCA_963825515.1. Lineage (GTDB taxonomy): Bacteria > Actinomycetota > Thermoleophilia > Solirubrobacterales > Solirubrobacteraceae > CADCVQ01. Next base: position 74,057 of record CAWGTI010000006.1, read on the forward strand.
GCTGCTCGTGCTCGTGCTCGCCGGATATCTCCTGGCGATCGCCGGAACGCTGCAGAAGGTCGCCTCGACCGTGCGGCTGATCAATGTCGGAGTACACGCGATCGACAGCCAGGTGGCGCCGATCGAGTCAGAGGTGCGCGGCATCAACGGCGCCCTGGAGAAGGTCGCCTCCGCGCTCACGTCGGCAACGCGCTGACGCGGGTCCGACCGCCGGCGCCTCTTGCGCCGGCGGTCGCGTAGGTCCGCGCGCGGGCGCGCTCGAGAAGCTGAACGTCGCTTCCTGCACCACCAGGGTGCAGAATCCGACGCTCGCGCTGCGCCGGCCGGCTCGCCGGCACGAGCGTCGTTTCCTGCACCACATAGGTGCAGAATCCGGCGCTCGCGTTAGGTTCAACCCGTGCACTGGGGTGAAGCCGCCGCGCTGAATCGCGCCCATTGGGACGCGCTGGCCCGGGTGCACGGCGAGGGGCACGACTCCTACTACGACGTCGAGGCGCTCGCCGGGGGCGCCGACTCGCTGCTCGGGGCCGAGGCGGCCGCGGTGGGCGACGTGTCGGGCCTGGACGTCCTGCACGTCCAGTGCCACCTCGGGTTCGACGCGGTCTCCCTCACCCGGCGCGGCGCCCGCGTCACGGGCGTGGACTTCTCCGCGGAGGCGCTGGCCAAGGCGCGCGTGATCGCCGAGCGCTGCGGCGTGTCCGTGGAGTACGTGCAGGCCGACGTCCTGGACCTCCCCGCAGCGCTGCGCGACCGCTTCGACCTCGCGTACGCCAGCATCGGGGTCATCTGCTGGATCGACGATGTCGGGGCGTGGATGCGCTCGGTCGCGCGCACGCTGCGGCCCGCCGGGAGGCTCGTGCTCGTCGAGCTGCACCCCGTCTACGACATGGTCGGCTCGCTCGACCCGCTCGTGCTCGACTTCCCCTACAGCGGCGCCGGGGGCGGGCGACGCTTCGACGAGGACGGATCCTACGCGGCGCCCGAGGCGCGCCTGGAGGCCACGGAGAGCATGCAGTACGCACACTCGCTCGGCGAGGTCGTCACCGCGGCGCTGGACGCCGGCCTGCGTGTGGACGCCCTGCGCGAGCACCTCGACGTCGAGCGCGACCCCCGCGGCACCATGCTTCCCCCCGACCCGGACGGCCGCTGCCGCCTGCGCGTCGATGGGGAACTGCTCCCCGTCCTGTTCACGCTGGTGGCGTCGCGGGCGTAGGGCCGGCTGGTTCGCCGGGGGTGGGCGCCGACCTGTGCGGGCAACCAAAGCCCGGGAGAGAGCGGATGAAGGGACTCGAACCCTCGACCTTCTGCATGGCAAGCAGACGCTCTAGCCAACTGAGCTACATCCGCGCGACGACGGCAGCTTAGCGGAGGTGGCGAGCCATGAACCGGCCTGCGACCGCCATGATCGCCACCCGCCCGCCACCCCGCGAAAGGACCGCGCCCGTGCCCATCGTCACCGTGCAGCAATCGCCCCGCGACCTGGACCGCAAGCGCCGCCTGGTCGCCGGGATCACGCAGGCGTTCGTGGACGCCTACGACCTCCCGCCCGAGCACGTCCAGGTCTTCATCTCCGAGGTCGACCACGAGAACTGGGCGAAGGGGGGAACGCTCGCCGTCGATCGCGAACGCGCGTAGGGTCTCGGGCGTGTGCATGCAATGCATGGCCGGCGCGATGACCGCCACCGCCGCAGCGACGGGCACGCGCGCGTGGCTCGTCGCGCGGGCGCCCGCGTGGCTCACCCCGGGCCGGCGGCGCACCGCCACGCGCGCGCTCATCGCGCTGGGCGTGCTGGGCTCCGGGGTGATCGGCCCGACCGCCGTCTGATCAGCTGCGCGCCATGCCGTCCGCGCGGCGCGCAGCCCGGCGGGAGTCCGCGCCGGCGGCCCGCCGTTCGGCCCTGCGCGCCCGCGGGCGCGCGAAGGCGCGGGCCAGGCCCGGCGGCAGCCGCCCGTCGGTGGACAGCCACGACCCGGCCAGGATCAGCAGCAGGCCGGCGACCGCGCCCGCGCCGAGGCGCTCGTCCAGCAGCGCGACGCCCAGGGCCACGGCGACGACCGGGTTGACGTAGGTGATCACGCTCGCCCGGCTCGGTCCGATCTCGGTGATCAGCGTGAAGAAGAGCAGGAAGGCCAGGGCCGAGCAGACGACGCCCAGGACGACGAGCGAGGCGATGGCGGTGTCCGACGGCACCTCCGACGGCGCGCCCAGCAGCGCCGCCGGCGCGAGCAGCAGCGTGCCCAGCCCCATCGCGGCCGCCACCGGCCCGACCGGGTTGAGGTCGCTGAGGTGGCGCTTGATGATCATCGGCCCGGCGGCATAGCCGAGCGTGGCCACGAGCACGAACAGCGCGCCGACGAGCTCGCTCGGGCTGCCGGCCACGTCGATGCCCAGCAGCGCGATGACCCCGCCCAGGCCGATCAGCAGGCCGGCCAGGCGCCGTCCGTTCACCCGCTCGGCGGGGTCGAAGCGGATCGCCAGCACGGCGATGACCAGCGGGAGCGCGGCGATGAGGATCGCCGCGAGCGAGGAGGAGATGCGCTGCTCGCCCGCGGCGATCAGCGGGAACGGCACTGCGATCTCGCAGATCGCGAACGCCAGCAGCGGGCGGATCCGCCCGCCCAGGCCGCGCAGCAGGCCCATGTGCCAGGCCAGCGGGAGCAACAGCAGCGCGGCGAGCGCGACGCGGCTCCACGCCACGAACGCCGGCGAGACGCCCTCGTCGACCGCCAGCTTGATGAACAGGTACGGGACCCCCCACACCACCGACACGGCGGCGAAGAGCGCCCACGCGCGGGCCGTCATGGCCCGACCCTATCCAGCGGCCTCCGCGGCATGCAGGCCGCGCAGCGACCACACGGCCATGAGCCCGATCAGCCCGCCCGAGACGCCGATGGCCAGGGCCGCGTCGGCGGGGGCGCCGATCACCAGGCCGCGACCCGCCTCGAGCATCGCGGTGATGGGGTTGAAGTCCGCGACCGCCGCCACCCAGCCCTGGAGCAGGTCGCGCGGGACGTACACCGGGCTGGTCATCATCAGCAGGAACGCGGGAAGCTGGATCAGCGGCCCGGCCTGCATCGTGCGCAGCCGCATGGCCATCCCCGCCGAGAACAGCATCGCCGCGATGTTCAGGAACACGCCGATGACCAGCAGCCCGACGAGGTCCACGCCCGAGCCGGAGATCTCGGTTCCGACGAGCAGCGCGACGGCGGTCACCACGATCCAGACCAGCAGCGCCCGCGCGAGCGCCGCGATCACGTAGCCGGCGATCAGCGCGGTCCGCCCCGGCGTGGCCAGCAGCATGCGCCGCGCGAAGCCGAACTCGAAGTCCGCCGCGACCGAGAACCCGGCGAACACGCCGCCGAAGACGGCGGACTGCAGCAGCACGAAGACGAACTGGAACGTCGTGTAGTCGGGGTAGTCGAAGCCGGGGGCATCGGAGATCGCCGACAGCCCGCCGGCGAACGCGGTGAAGAAGAAGATCGGCATCAGCAGCGACGGCAGCAGGAACGCCGGGTTGCGGACCATGGTGTGCAGCTGGCGCCAGGCAACGGTCAGGGCTGCGCGGGCGTAGGCGGTGGGGCGGTCGGTCATGTCCGAGCCATCCTTCCCTTCAGCGCCGCCGTGGCCGCGTAGACGCCGGCCGCGAGGATCGCCAGCCCGAAGCCGAAGCCGAGCGCCAGCGCCTCGCCGTCCCAGCCGGTGATGAGCAGGCTGCGGAACGCCTCGATGAGGTAGCTCACGGGGTTGATCGTCGCCACGGTCGCGAACCAGTCGATCTCGATGAGATTGCGCGGCAGCGCCATCGAGCTCAGGAACAGGAGCACGAACATCAGCGGGAACGCGCCCTGCACGGCCTCGCCGCTTCCCGTCCGCAGCCCGAGCGCGAGCCCGAGCGACCCGAACGCGATCGCGACCAGGACCGACAGGACGAGGATCACCACCGCTCCCGCCACGCCGGACTCCACGTCGGCGCCGAAGGCCACGCCGACGCCGAGGTAGACGAGCCCCTGGATCAGGCCCAGGACGACGATGCCCGCGAGCTGTCCGGCGATCAGCGCGGCGCCGCGCAGCGGGGTGAGCTGCAGTCGGTTGAAGAACCCGCCCTGGATGTCGGTCGCGATCGACTGGCCGGCGCCCATCGTCGCGAAGAGCGCCCCCTGCACGAACGCGAGTGCAAGCGCGAACGTCAGGTAGGAGTCGGTGGGAAAGCCCGGCAGCGAGGTCGCCGCCGCGAACCCGCTCGCGTTGATGGCCAGCAGGAACAGCGGGAAGATCAGGCTGGGGACCACCATCGCGGGCTGACGCACCGTCCGGGTCACCGAGCGGCGCGCGAGGTGGCCGATCTGGACCAGCGCGGTGGTCCGCGCCGGCCCGAGCGCGGCGCTCGCCGACCCGGCCGCCGCGTCGATGGCGGCCGCGATCACGCGGCCACCGCCGCCGGCTCGCCGGTCGCCTCCGGCGCGGCATCGTCGCCGGTCCCGTCACCCGCGCCCTCCAGCCGGCGCCCGGTCTTGGCCAGGAACACGTCGTCGAGGGTGGGGGCGTGGATCTCGAGGTTGGCCACGACGATGTCCTCGGCGTCGAAGGCGCGGACGACCGCGGCGAGCTCGCCGGTGCCGCCCTCCAGCCGGACGGCGACGGCGCCGGGCGAGGCGGCCGTGGCGGCGCCGAAGCGCCCCAGCACGCCGCGCATGCGCTCGCGGTCGGCGTCGTGCGCGGGCGCGGCCTCGACCGTGGGGCGGCCGATCTGCGCCTTCAGCGCGTCGGGGGTGCCCTCGGCGACGATCCGCCCGTTGTCGATGATCGCCACCCGGCCGGCCAGCGCGTCGGCCTCCTCCAGGTACTGGGTGGTGAGGAAGACCGTCACGCCCTCCTGCCGGGACAGGCGCGCGACCTCGTCCCACAGCGCCGTGCGGCTCTGCACGTCCAGGCCGGTGGTGGGCTCGTCGAGGAAGAGGATGCGCGGCTGGTGGACGAGCGCGAGGGCGAGGTCGAGCCGGCGCTTCATCCCGCCGGAGTAGCCGCCCACCTTGCGGTCGGCGGCCTCGGTGAGGCCGACGCGCTCGATGAGCCCGTCGCCGCGCGCTGTGGCCGCGGCGCGGCGCAGCCCGTGCAGCCCGGCCTGCAGGCGCATGTGCTCGCGGGCCGTGAGGAACGGGTCGAGCGCGGCCTCCTGCAGCGCGACGCCGATCGCATCGCGGACCCGCGGCCCCTGGCGCACGATGTCGTACCCGCCCACCCGCGCGGTGCCGGCGGTGGGAGGCAGCAACGTGGTCAGCATGTGCACCGTGGTGGACTTGCCCGCGCCGTTGGGGCCGAGGAAGCCGTAGATCTCGCCCGGGGCCACCGTCAGGTGGATGCCGTCCACGGCGCGCGGGCCCTTCTTGAACTCGCGGACGAGGCCCTCCACCTCGATTCCGTTCTCCTGTGCCAGTGCAGTCATCCGAACCCCTACATATTTGATGATCTCAACTATCGAGGCGGTACAGTATCATCGCGCAGCAATGGATGTCGAGACCCCCAAGCCGTCCGCCACCGGGGACGCCGGGGTGCCCGGGCACCGTGCGATCGCCGACTTCGGGGACTACGTGCACGGTCTCGACGGGGAGGCGTGGGTGCTGCTCGCGGAGCTGTTCTTCACCCACGGCCGGCCGCGGATCATGAACGCCGGTCAGGAGCTCGAGCTCTCGCCGCCGCAGGGCATCGTGCTGCGCTTCCTCGACGAGCCGCGTCCGATGGGGGAGCTGGCCACGCTGATGCGCTGCGACAACTCGAACATGACGGGGATCGTCGACCGCCTCGAGGAGCGCGGCCTGGTCCGGCGGACCGCCGCCGAGCGCGACCGCCGGGTCAAGCTGATCGCGCTCACCGACGAGGGGCACGCCCTGCGCGAGGAGCTCAATCGGCGGATGGCCGTGCCGCCGGAGCCGATCACCTCGCTGTCGGAGTCCGACCAGCGCGCCCTGCGCGACATCCTGCGCCGCGCGCTGGGCGAGTAGCCGGCGCTCAGACCGTCAGCTCGGCGTGGATCGCGCCGTCGGGCCCCGGCGGCGAGAGCACGGCGCCGCAGGCGCGCAGGATCCCCACCGCTCCCGCGTTCGCGGTCGTGGTCTCGGCCACGATGCGCGTCGCCCCGGCGTCGGCGGCCGCGTCGATCAGCGCGCTGAGCACGGCGGTGCCCAGCCCGCGCCCGCGCAGGCTGTCGGCCACCCACACACCGGCCTCGAGCGTGGTCGACTCCGGCGCCGCGCGGCGCGCCAGGCGCGCGGCGCCCACGACCTGGTCCCCCGCGCGCACCGCATAGGTCGCCTCGCCGCCGGGGCCGTCCAGCCCGGCCCATCGCGCGCGGTGGTGCTCGCAGAACGCCGCGCGACGCTCGTCCGTCCATCCCGGCGGGCCGGGGACCGGCGGCATCGTGTCCTCCGGCTCGGCGTGGGTGACGGCGACGCGGAGGAGCTGCTCCAGGCCCTCCTCGTCCACGGCGCAGAGCTCGACGTCAGCGAACACGGTCGGCCGCGAAGTCCACGACGTCGCCGGCGGCCAGCGGCTCCTCGGGGTCGCGCCCGATGCGCGCGCCGTCCAGGGCGACGACGACGTGCGCGTCGAGCGCGATCCCGGCGGCCGCGGCCGCCGCGCCGAGCGTGGCGGCGCGGACGGTCAGCGGCTCGTGCCCGTTGTCGCTGCCCAGCGCGCCGTCGCAGCGCACCGTCACCTCCGGCTGGGGGGTCGCGCGCGCCGCGTCGTACTGGTCGGGCTCGTTGACGCTCAGCATGGAGTCCAGCACGGGGTCGAACGCCGCCAGGATCGGGTCGGCGAGCAGCGCGGCCTCGGTCAGCGTGCGCGCGCGGCAGCGCTCGACCAGCAGCGCGGGCGCCAGGCGGTCGGTGGCGACGAGCTCCTCCACGATCGGCAGCAGCGCGGTGCGGTACGCGGCGGCCAGCGGGTGGCGGAAGCCGTGCGCGCACGGGATCGCCATGTCGTGGGCCTCGTCCAGCGCGGCCACGACGCGGCGCACGAACGCCGGGTGCAGGAGGGGCGCGTCGGTCGCCGACACGTAGGCGACCTCGGCGCGGCCGTCGAGCGCCGCCAGCCCCGCCGCGATGCCCTGCAACGGCCCGCGGCCCTCGCGCGCGTCCTCGACGACCTCGACGGACGCCGGCAGCGAGGGGAGTGGCTGGCCGGGCGCGCGCACGACGACGACCGGACCGCCCGTGGCGCGCGCGACGATCCCCACGGCGCGGCGCAGCAGCGTCGAGCCGTGCCACTCCAGCCCTGCCTTGGGCGTCCCCATCCGCGAGGAGCGACCGCCCGCCAGAACGATGCCGGCCACGGGATCCATCCGAGCGCAGGCTAACCGCCCGCGCAGCGGCCGGGGGGCGAAGGGCGCCGCCCGGGGCGAACACGGGATACTGCGCGGGATGGCAACCGACCCCCTGTTCACCGACACCGAGCGCGACCTCGCGGCCATGATCACCATGCACGTGCGCAAGCGGATCGACGACTTCCGCGCCGCGCACCTCACCGACGCCCAGGTCGGCGAGCTCACGACGATCGTGCGCTCGGCGTTGCTGGACATGGTCGTCGCCATGCGCGTGGGCAACTCCGGCGAGGCTTCGGTGGCCGAGCGCGTGCAGGAGTTCCTCGCCATGACCGCGGCGCTGGTGCCGCGCGGGTGGCAGGACACCGAGCTCGGCGACGAGCTCACCCGGCTGCTGGGACCGCAGTCCTAGGCCGCTTCCAGCGCCGCCGCGAACGCATCGTGGGCGCGCCGGTCGAACAGCCAGAAGCGGCTCTCCGCCACGTCCGGGTGCTCCTGCATCGCCGCGGCGGTCGCCGCCACGGCGACGGCCGCCGCCCGGTCGAGGGGGTAGCCGTAGACGCCGGTCGAGATGGCGGGGAAGGCCACGCGCGCGCAGCCGTGCGCGGCGGCCAGCTCGATCGCTCGCCGGTGACAGGACGCGAGCAGCTCGGCCTCCCCCTCGCCTCCGTCGCGCCAGACCGGCCCGACGGCGTGGATGACGTGGGCCACCGGTAGACGTCCCGCGCCGGTGATCTTGGCGTCGCCGGTCGCGCAGCCGCCCAGCAGGCGGCACTCCTCCAGCAGCGACGGCCCCGCCGCGCGGTGGATCGCGCCGTCCACGCCGCCGCCGCCCAGCAGGCTGGAGTTGGCCGCGTTGACGATCGCGTCGGCCTCGGAGTCGGTCGTGATGTCGCCTTGGTGCAGGGTGATCAGTGCCATGGCGGTGTCCTCCGGGGCATCGCGCCTCGCATTCTCCCAAGGCGCCCCGGGCCTCGTATCGTGCGGCGCATGAACCAGATCGCCCGCTACGGGAAGTCCATCGCTCACCCGGGACGGGGCGACGAGCTCGCCGGGATGCTGCTCGCCGCCGCCGCCGACCTGGAGAGCGACCCCGGCTGTGAGCTGTACCTGATCAACCGCCAGCGCGACGCGCCCGACACGATCTGGGTGACGGAGCTGTGGCGCAGCCAGGCCGACCTCGACGCCTCCGTGGAGAAGATCCGCGGCAGCCCCGAGGTGGCCGCCGTGCTGGAGCTCGTCGCCGGCTGGGAGATGGTCGAGCTCGACCTGCTCGGCGGCAAGGGAGCGCCCGCGGCGCCGGCCGACGACGACGGGGCGGCGCCATGAACGCTCCACCGGCTCACCGACACGGAGGACTCGGCCTCCAAGTTCGGCTTCGGCGAGTGGGGCTAGGCGCGGTTCGCCACGGGTGACCTGGCCGCGGAGCAGACCGGCGTCGCCCCGACGGTGATCCGCGCCTTCGAGGCCGGCCCCGACGGGCCGGAGATCGTGGCCGTCGGGGCGCGCCACGAGGGCGACGGCGAGGTGCTGCACGGCTGGTGGAAGGACTGAGCCGAGGCGGGCGGCCACGGCGTGTGGGCCGACTTATCGATGTATGCCAAGGACAGGTCGGCCCACCCCGGGCGGCCACGGCGTGTGGGCCGACTTATCGATGCATGCCAAGGACAGGTCGGCCCACCCCGGGGTTACCCCCCCGAGAATGGCCGAGAATCCCAGCAGAGGCGACGACCGGAATCGAACCGGTGTAAACGGCTTTGCAGGCCGCTGCGTAGCCACTCCGCCACGTCGCCAGGGGCTTCGCAGCGTACCGAGGGCGCCGCGGCGCCCGGGTGGCGCTAGGCGTCGCCGCCCTCGTCCACCAGGCGGTTGGCCTCGCGGGCCAGCAGCGAGAGGCGCGCCTCGCGGACGAGCGGGAACTCGCGGCGGCGCTCGCGCACGAGCGACAGGTCGATCTCCGTGGTGACCAGCGCCTCCTCGTACTCGGGCGCCTCGGACACGATCTCCCCCCAGGGGTCGACCACGTGCGATCCGCCCCAGTAGGTCGACCCCGCCTCCTCGCCGACGCGGTTCACGAACACCACGAAGCACTGGAACATCCGCGCGTAGAAGGCCGTGATGCCGCGCCAGTAGCGGTTGGCGTCGAAGCGCTCCGGTTGGTCGCTGCGGGGCGAGTTGGACGGGACGATGAGGATCTGCGCCCCGTCCTGGATCGCCAGGAACACCAGGTGCGGCTGCCACGCGTCGTTGCAGATCAGCGTCGCCACGCGGCCGTAGCGGGTGTCGAACGCGCGCAGGGACTGGCCGGGGGAGAAGTGCTTGCGCTCCTCGAAGATGTGGTGCGTCGGCAGGTAGAGCTTGCGGTGGCAGTGGATCAGGCCGGCGTCGTCGTAGTAGCCGGCGGCGTTGAAGCTGTGCAGGCCGAGCCCGTCCTCGTGGAAGCCGAGCACCACGTCGAGCATCGGGCCGACGCGCGCCACCTCCTTCAACCGCTCGTCGTCGGCCGCCATCGAGACGTCCTCGCCGATCTCGCCGATCGCGTAGCCGGTCAGGAAGAGCTCGGGGAAGACGACGAGGTCGGCGCGCTCCGCCGCCGCGCGGCGGACGATCACCGACGCCCGGTCCAGGTTCTCCTCGACGTCTCCCAGCGTGCTCCCGATCTGGGCGAGCGTGATCCGCAGCGGCTTCGCGCTCGGCTCCGGCGGGTGGGTGATGGCGGGCTCGAGGTGCATTGGCGCGCGAGCCTACCGTCGCGCCCGCGCGCCCGCGCAGAGGCTCCCTGAACCGCTGGTATCCTCGCCGTTCCCAGGGCGATTAGCTCAGCTGGGAGAGCGCCGTCTCGACAAGGCGGAGGTCACTGGTTCGAGCCCAGTATCGCCCACTCCCGAGCCCCGGCGTCAGCGACGCAGCGGGGCGCTCAGGGCGATCGCGTCCTTCGTGTAGGTCACGCGCGTCCCGGCGGCGTTCACGCGCAGCGACAACCTCGCGATCCGCCCCTGGTCGACGATTCGCTCGGCCGGACGCCGGCCGTCTCCGACGCGGAGGGTCAGCTGGGTGCGGTCGACGCCGGGGTCCCTCAGCGGGGCGGTCGTCAGCCAGGCGACGGTGCCGTTCGTCGCGATGGCGAAGTTCGGGATGGACCCGCCGTTGTCGGTCTCGTCCAGCTGCCCCTCGGAGCTCGGATCGATGTGGGCGATCGCTCGGTTGCGGCCCGTGCGGAGGTTGACCACCCCGATCTTGTCGCTCTCGTCGCCGATCGCGGACCCTGCATAGACGTAGGCCAGCCAGGTTCCGCGGAGCTTGAGCCTCCCGGACGGGTCGGAGCGCAACCGCCGGACGACGCGGTCGCGGAACACGCAGGCGTAGACGCGCCGCTCACCCGCGACGTTGCGGTGCCACACCACCGCGCGGGTGTTGCGGCGGTCGATGTGCGCTCCGGAGCGGTGGGAGGCCGTCGTGCAGCGGTTGGGTGACGGCGCGGCTTGGGCGGGGGAGCCGATGGCGGCCGACGCCGCCAGGACGATCGATGCCAGGCAGGCGCGGTTCAGGGATCGGGACATCGCGCCATCGTCGCAGAGACGCGCCACGCCGAGGTTCCCCGCCGCCGATGACTTCGCGGCGACCGTGAGGTGCAGTGCTCCGTTTCGGAGGTTCTCCACCTACACCGCATCGGTCATGCCGCGATCTGGCGTCGGCTCTCGAGGTGGGTGAAGCGCGCTCGCGCCGGCCGCCCCGGCTCTGCCCGTGCTCTCGGTCGACCGGCATGCCGGCCTCGTCACGTGTTCTCTTCTCGAGCAGGACTCTGGCCGGCGCATCCACCCGCTCCGTGCCCGCGGCGGTCGATCGCCGGCCAGTCCGCCGATCACGTGTGTCGACCCGCATCGGCGCGGAGGTCGTGGCGCGAATGCGCTTCAGGTCAGAGTTGGCGTCAATACGTCATAGTGGCTGGTCACTAGGGGACCGGGGCGGTCAGAACGGCTGCTGGCGGACCCAGGGGAGGCTCGGGGTTGGGCCCTATATTTTGGTGTCTGGAATTCGTGCTCAGGCGCGGGGGCGGCTGATGTCGTGTCCCGGCGCTGCCGCAGTGCCCGGCATGTGGACCGCGGGCACGGCGAGGGTGGATCTGCGTCGTGTCAGTGACGACGAGGTGATGGTGGGCGTGAAGTGCGGGTCCGTCGCGGCGTTCGGCGCGCTGTATGACCGGTACCACGTTCGGGCGTACCGCGTTGCAAGGTCCATCTGTCGGGACGACAGTCGCGCACAGGAGGCGGTCCAGGAGGCATTCATGTCGATCTGGAAAACGGCGGCGGACTATCAGGAGCTTCGCGGCCTTACTGCCTGGCTGCTGACGGTGGTGCGCAATCGCGCGATCGACAACGACAGGCGCAGCCATCGTCATGTGCTTCATCGCGTCAGCGACGTCTGGCTGAAGGTTATTGCCGCGCCCGACGATGTCGCTGGGGAGGTCATCGCGCGCGATGACGCGCGTTGTCTGGCGATGCTGCTCGAGCAGCTTCCTGACGAGCAGCAAGAGGTCATAGGGCTCGCGTTCTATGACCAGCTCTCGCACACCGAGATCGCCGCGCACCTCGAGCTTCCGCTCGGCACCGTCAAGGGCCGTATCCGGCTCGCGATCTGTCGACTGCGAAATGACATGGCCCATGCCAGCGCCTCCTGACGAAGGCTGCGGACCCGTGGGTGTGGGGTCTGGCTGGCCGATCGCGACCGGCCGCGCCGCGCCGGCCAGCGCGGTGAGGACGTCTGGCGAGGAGCTCGCTGCGATCATTCAGCGAGCCGCTGTACTCGCCATTCCGGAGTGGCGCGTCACCACCGCCCTCGGGCTGCCGCTGACGGCCGCGGTGCGCCCCGACGACTGAGCAGCCCGGGCATCGTGACTCAGGCGATGCCGGTCCAGTCGACTCGTGGGCTGGCGGTCTGCTCGCGTCGGCGGACGACCAGAAACGCCGCGAGCGCGAGAACGACGCCAAGCTCGACGGCGGCGGCGTACACGACGGCGGTGCGCAGCGTCGGCTCTGAATACTCGAACAACGAGCCGGTGCGCGTTATCGCCAGCGACACAAGCGCACCCAGCGTCAGCCCCACCGCGGCGAGCGAACTCAGCACCGCGACAAACCCGCGCGAGCCGGCGAGCACGAGCGCGAGAGCGGCGGCGCCGATCGCGTTGACCACAAACAGCGTGTTGATCGTCGGCACCGCCTGCAGCGGGCCCACGACCTGCTGCAGATGAATCGCGCCCTCGGCGAGTAGCAGCGCCACCGCCAGCAGTCGCAGGCTGTCAGCGGTCGTCCAGGCCCGTCGGCCGGTCATTTGACGATCACGATCGCCTTCATGAACGCGTGGATCTCGCAGATGTAGGCGTACGTGCCGGCCTTCTCGAGCGTCAGCGTCCTGCGCTCACCCTTCCGCAGGTTGCCGGTGTCAAAGGCGTCGCCGGCGGTGGCCGTGTGCGGCGCGGCGTCGCGGTTGACCCACGACGTCTTCGTGCCAGCGTTCACCGTCAGACTCTCGGGCTTGTAGACGAAGTCGGCGATCTCGATCGTCACCGCGTCACCCGATGCAGTCTGCGACACGGTCGCCGGCCCGGTCGAAGCGCCACCCGACGCGTCGTCGCTGAGGACGACGATCAGCGCCGATCCCACGGCGATCGCGATGGCCGTGATGAGGATTGGCAGTAGCACTCGACGATCGCTGAGAGTCGTCTGCATGTCAGTGCTCGGTGTTGGTGATCATCGCGGCGTACTGCGGGGGCCAACCGCCTTCAGATCACCCCAGAGGCTGCGTGGTCGAAAGCCCCGTGGCGATGTCACCCGGATGGCGCCCGCTTGACAGGTGACCAAATGGTCACGTATCCTCCGGGCATGGACGCGGTGTTCAGAGCCCTCGCCGACCCGACGCGCCGGAGCCTGCTCGACGAGCTGTTCCGCGAGGACGGGCAGTCGCTCAGCGCGCTCGAGGAGCGCCTGCCGATGACGCGCTTCGGCGTGATGAAGCACCTCAAGGTGCTCGAGGAGGCGGGGCTCGTGACCACGCGGCGCCGCGGTCGGGAGAAGCTGCACTTCCTGAACGCCGTGCCGATCCGGCTCGTCCACGACCGGTGGGTGAGCAAGTACGCGGCGCCATGGGCGGCAGCGCTCAGCGACCTCAAGCACAACCTCGAGGAGGACACGATGGAGAAGGTCTTCGAGATCTACATCAAGACGAGCCCGGAGCGCCTGTGGCAGGCGATCACCGACCCGGAGATGCGCCGGAGGTACAACTTCGGCATGGGGCTGGAGTCGGAGTGGACCAACGGCTCGCGCTACGAGGCCGTCCATGCACAGGCGCCCGGCGCGCTCGCCGAGGGCGAGAACCTGGAGGTCGATCCCCCGCGCCGCCTCGTCCAGAGCTTCCACGCGCTGTGGAGCGAGGACGTCGATCGGGAGGGGACCTCGCGGGTCACCTGGGAGATCGAGCCCGTCGCCGACTCCTGCCGGCTGACCGTCACCCACGACGAGCTGCGCGAGGGCGCCAACGACGAGCTCTACGGCGGCTGGCCGATGATCCTCTCGGGCCTCAAGACCCTGCTGGAGACCGGCGAGGAGCTGACCACCCCCGGCTCGCTGATGTACGCGGAGGCGGGCGACCCGTCGGCCTGAGGACCGCGCGGGGCGGCCGTCGGGCCGCCCCGCCATCTAGCATCGCGACCGTCGTGCGCGCATCGCGAGTCACCGTGCCCGGCCTCCTCGTGCTCGCGGCGCTCTTCCCGTCCACCGCCCTGCCCCAGGACGCCGGCACGGCGCCCGAGCAGGATCCGGACCGGCCGCTGGCCATCGGCCTGACCGAGTCCGACCCCCGCCTGCTCGCCACCACGGGCCGCCTCGCGCCCGCGGCGCGCAAGGCGATCGCGCTGCGCCCCCGGTTCATCCGGGTGCTCGTGTCCTGGGAGCGGCTGCAGCCGCGGGCCAACCGGCGGCCGAACTGGGACGCGCCGGACTGTCCGCAGCTGGCCCCGAGCTGCCGGTCGGCGCACGGGCTGCGCGGGCTGCTGCGCGCGATCAAGCGCCGCCAGCTCGCCGACGGCGGCTGGCGGATCGTCGTCTCGCCGTACTTCACCCCGCCGTGGGCGGTGCGCAGGCCGCCGGCCGGCTGCCAGCGCGCCGGCACGCCGGTCCACGCGCAGATGCCGCGAGTCAGCTCCTACCGGATGTTCCTGCGCTCGCTGCAGGCCCTGGGGGACAAGGTCGGGGTCCAGCTGCGCTACTGGATGCCGTGGAACGAGCCCAACCATCCCGGATTCATCAACCCGCAGCGGCGCGTCTGCGACCCCCGCGCCCAGGCGCTCGCGCCGGCCCTGTACGCCAGGCTGGCGCGCGCCGCCGCGGCCGAGCTGCGCCCCGACCAGCAGCTCGTGCTCGGCGGGCTGGCGGGGCTGGACTCGCCGCGCACGTACGCCGCCGGCGCCTCCGAGTTCATCCGCGAGCTCCCGCGCGACGTCGCCTGTCTCGACGCGCCGTTCGCCCAGAACGTCTACATCGGCAGGAAGGGGCGCCGCGGCGGCCTCCCGCCCCGTGCCGACCCGGCCGAGGCCTCGGGCCGCGCGCTGCTGGAGGACGTCAAGCTCGCGCTGGACAGCCACGGGTGCGAGACGCCCAAGCGGCTGTGGATCACCGAGACCGGCACGTTCGACCACCGCTGCGAGGCGATGGCGGCGGCCCTCACCGACTGGGCGAACGACGACCGCATCGACGCCGCCTTCCAGTACACGTTTCGCGAGTCGCCGGCGTTTCCGGTCGGGCTCCTCAGCCTCTCGCTGGCCACGACGTACCGCTCCTACGCCGCGTGGCGGGCGTTCGCCGGCGCGGTCGGCACGGTCCCGGCCGACCCCTGCGGCTGACCCCCGTAGCGCGTTTCGCTCCGCCCACGTTTCACCTGGCCGGCCGGGCGGTAGGACAGGACACATGCTCCAGACCCTGTTGACGATCTCGCTCTTCGCCGCCGTGGGGGCCTTCGCGGTCGCCTCGGTCCTGCTCAACGAAGGTCGCCATGCGGATCGCAAGCGCGGTCGGATGCGCGCCGCCCTCGAGCGCCGCCGCCGGGCGGCCTGGTCGCCGGCCCTCGTCTCGCCGTGCCCGGAGCTGCCGCCGCGCCCGCAGCCCCGCTCGGAGCTCTCGCGTCGCGTCGCGGTGCTCTTCGGCCGGGTCGGCTCCGGCGTCGAGGCCCTGCCCCCGCGCGAGGTCAAGCGCGCCTTCCTTGCCTCGGTGCTGATCGCGCTGGCCGCCGTCCTGCGCGCGCCGGCGCGACGCGGTGCGGCCAGCGCTCGCCGGGCGATCAAGCCCACCCGCTCCCGCTGGGCCGCCCTGACGCCCGGCCGCGGATCCCCGCGCCGCGGTCGCACACCGTCGCTGCACTGGTAGCGGCCCGCCCCACCCGGGCGCTGCCCGTGTCCAGCCCTCCCCGCCGAGTAGCCTCCCCGCCGTGACCGAGGCCGAGCACCCGCGCCCGAACTTCGAGGTCAAGCTCGTCATCCCCGGCGAGATGCGCTGGGCCATGCGCGCCCAGGGCGCCGTCGAGGTGTGGATCGAGAAGACCGCCGACGACCCCGACGGTCCCGGACTGGATCGCCTGCCGGCCGTCGGGCTGGAGATGGGCAACCCGAGCGAGCTGCAGCTGACCTGGCACGAGATCCCCGCACTGGGGGCGTGGGAGGCGATCAACGAGGCGGCGGAGATGACCCGCCAGGCGCTCGGCGGCCTGCGCGGCGCCATGGCGATGCGCGTCGAGGCCAAGGTGCAGAACCCGGACACGCCGCCCCCGCTGGACACGTAGCCTGGCGGCCGTCCAGCAGGACGGCCGGCCGGTGAAGGCCGAGGCGCTCGCGCGCGCCCAGGACATCCCGGTCAAGTTCCTGGAGAACATCCTGCAGGGCCTGCGCCAGGCGGGGCTGATCGACAGCCGCCGGGGCCCCGACGGCGGCCACGTGCTCGCGCGCCCCGCGGCGGAGATGGATCGCCGTGCGGGCCAACCTGCGTCACGTCCTGGAGGAGGTGACGCTGGCCGACGTCGCCGGCGGGCACGTGCCCGAGCACGTCACGGCGCTGACCGCCGGCCCCGACGCCTGGGTCAAGCGCTAGCCCGCCGATTCAGTCCAGCGGCAGCGCGCGCCGCGGCACGGGGGAGGAGTGGACGATCGACGTCGTCGTCTGCCCGAAGAGCACGAAGCGGTCGAGGATCTCCTCCAGGTCGTCCATCGCGCGCAGGCGCAGCTCGAGCAGGAAGCAGTCCTCGCCGGTGATGCGGTGGCAGGCCACCACCTCGGGCGTGTCGCGCGCGAGCTCGGGGATCTTGCGCAGCTGCTGGGCCGCCGGGCGCACGCGCACGATGGCCCCGATCGGGTAGCCCAGCGCCCGCGGGTCCACCTGGGCCTCGTAGCCGGTCACGACGCCGGTGCGCTCCAGGCGCCCGACGCGCTCGCTCGCCGCGGGCGCCGACAGCGAGACGCGGCGGCCGAGCTCGGCCATGCTGATGCGGGCGTCGGCCAGCAGCTCGGCGAGGATCGCACGGTCGATCTCGTCCAGCTCCACCGATTGCAAGGGCGCTGCGCGGCGTGGCCGTGGTTTCGTAGCCATCTCGTCTCAGACTCCTTCGATCGCCCCTGCGAGGATCGCACGTTTCGGGGCAGCATGTACGCCAGTGCTCGCCCTGCCCCGTCCCGTCCTCCCGCGCACCGTCGCGAACGTCCCGCCGCAGGCGTTCTTCGTCGGCAGCGCGATCTTCCACTACCTCGGCCCGGCGTTCGCCGTCCTGCTGTTCGTGCGCGTCGACGTCCTCGGCGTGGCCTGGCTGCGGATCGCCACGGCGGCCGCCGTGTTCGCGCTGTGGCGCCGGCCCTGGCGGTTCGTGCGCACCCTGGACGCGGCCGGCCGCCGCCTGCTGCTGGCCTGGGGGACGGTCCTGGCGGTCATGAACGTGTGCTTCTACGTGGCGATCGACCGGCTGCCGCTGGGGACCGTCGCGGCGATCGAGTTCCTCCCGGTCATCGCGCTGGCCGCGATCGGCACGCGCACCCGCCGCAACGCGCTGGCGCTGGCGCTGGCGGTTCCCGGCGTGTACCTGCTGACGGGCGTGCGCATCGAGGGCGAGCCCCTGGGCGTCGGGCTCGCGTTCGCCAACGCCGTGCTGTTCGCGCTGTACATCGTGCTCGGCCATCGCGTCTCCCGCCAGGAGGGGATGGGCGGGATCGACGGCCTGGCCGGCGCGATGCTCGTCGCGGCCGTGGTCGCGACGCCGCTCGGGGGCTGGGCGGCCGCGCCGGCCCTGCTGGACCCGGTCGTCCTCGCGGCGGGCGCGGGCGTGGGGATCGCGTCGTCGGTGATCCCCTACGTCTGCGACCAGCTCGCCATGGCCCGCCTGGCGCGCGCCACGTACGCGCTGATGGTCGCGCTGTTGCCCGCGACGGCGACGGTGGTGGGCGTCGTCGTCCTCGCGCAGCTCCCGACCGCGGTGGAGCTGGCCGGCGTGGGCCTGGTGATCGCCGGCGTCGCCCTGCACCGCGAGCGGGCGCCGGAGCCCGAGGCGGCGCTCACAGCGCCCTGAGCAGGCGCTCCAGGTCTGACTCGTCGTTCCACGCCCCGACCGAGGCGCGCAGGTAGGGCGTGTTCGGCAGGTCGCGGATGACGATGCGCTCCTCCGCCAGCCGGGCACGCGTCGCGGGCGGATCGGGATCCTCCCAGGCCACGAGCGTCGTCTGGCCGCGGGGCCCGACCGTGTAGCCGCGCTCGGCCAGGGCGATGGCCAGCGCCTCGGCGAGCGTCGCGCCGCGGTGGTGGACCTCGGTCCATCCCGTCTCGGCGAGCACGACGAAGGCGGCGGCCGCCGCGGCGGCGGCCTCGAGGCTGAGCGCCGCCGAGTCGTAGGCCCGGGCGCCGGGGTGCGGCGCAGCGGCGAGGCCCGCGTTCGGGTCCGCGAGGTTCATGTACGTCGGCGCCACCGGCGCCAGCCGCTCGCTCCACTCGGGGGCGATCCAGAGCATCCCGGTCCCCACGGGCCCGCAGAGCCACTTCTGGCCCGAGCCGGCGTAGAACGCGCACCCCAGCGCGCCGACGTCGACGGGGATGGCCCCCACGCCCTGCGCGCCGTCGAAGAGCACGGGCACGTCCAGCCCGGTCATGTCCGGGGCCACCTGGCCGCTGACCCAGCCCACGTGCGAGCACGCCACCAGCGCCGTGGCCGGGCCGACGGCGTCGCGCACGTCCTCCAGCGCCACCGAGCGCACGGCGATGCCCAGCCGCTGCTGGGCCGCGGCCAGCGGACCGAGCAGGCCGGGGTGCTCGTCGGTCGCCGTCACCACCTCGTCGCCTGCGCCCAGGCCCAGCGCGCCCAGGACCCGCACGATGCCCTCGCTGGTCGACGTGGTGAGCGCGACGTCCTGCGCCTCGGCGCCGAGCAGCGCCGCGTACGCCGCGCGCTGATGGGCCTGGAGCTCGAGCATGCGTTCGAAGTAGGGCTGCCAGCGCCCGCCGCCGGCGGCCGCGTCGAGGACCTCGCACGCCGCGCGCGCCGCCGCGGCCGGCAGCGGACCGCAGGTGCCGGCGTTCAGATAGGCCAGGCGCTCGAAGACCGGGAACTGCGCGCGCAGCGCGACGGGATCCACCGCTGGCAATCTATCTTGCGACCGCCGTGGGCCAGTTCCATTTCGACCCCGACTCCTACCTGGAGCTCATGCGCCGCGAGGTGCCCGAGTACGAGCGGCTGCAGGACGAGCTGGTGGCCGCGACCCGGGGCGTGCCCGCGGAGACGATCCTCGAGCTCGGCGTCGGCTCCGGCGAGACCGCGCGCCGCGTCCTGGACGCCCATCCGGGCGCGCGCCTGCACGGCATCGACTCGGGCGAGGCCATGCTCGCCGCGGGCCGGCAGGCGCTCGCCGGGCGGCCGGCGACGCTGGTCGCGGGCCGGCTGGAGGATCCGCTGCCACCCGGCCCGTTCGACCTCGTGGTCTCGGCGCTGGCCGTCCACCACCTCGACGGTCCGGGGAAGGCCGACCTGTTCGCGCGGGTGGCCGCCGTCCTGGGCCCCGCGGGACGCTTCGTGCTCGCCGACGTCGTCGTGCCCGACGACCCCGCCGACGTGCTCACCCCGCTGTCGCCGGACTACGACCTGCCCAGCCCGGTCGCCGACCAGCTGCGGTGGCTGAGCGGCGCCGGGCTGCGCCCCGCCGTGGCGTGGGCGCGCCGCGATCTCGCGGTGCTCGTCGCCGGCCGGGCGTGAGGCCCGTCTCGCTCAGCGCCCGCAGACCGGCCAGGGGCTGGCGCCGGCGCGGGAGTAGAGCATCGCCGCGCGGCGGTCCTGCTCGGCCGCAGGCGCGGCCGCGGGGTCGCCGCTGCCGCCCACCGCGGCCCACGTGCCGTAGTCGAACTGGTAGGCGCCGCGGTAGTCCCCGCCGGGGCTGACGGCGCCGTAGTTCCCGCCGGACTCGCAGGCGCGGATCGCGGTCAGGGCCCCGGGGATCGCCACGTTGGGCGCGCCGCCGGTGCGTTCGCGGTGTCGCTCGCGTCGCTCCTTGCGCTCCAGGCGCAGTCGCAGTTGCCGGACGTCGGTGCGCAGCGCGCGAGTGCTGTGCTGGAGGCGTTTGGGGTGCAGCCGCGCCAACTCGTGCCACAGGACGCGCCGCTCGGCGAGGCTCAGCCGCTCTCCGCGCAGGCCGGTGTGCGAGCGCGCAGCCTTGACGTACTCGATCACCAGCGGATCGCGGCCGGCGCGCAGCATGTCGGGCTCCAGGCCCTGGCGCAGGATGCCGGGGCCGGCGATGGGCCTGACCGTGGGCGGCTCGGCCGCGGCGGCGTCGGCGGCGGGCACCGTCACCGCACACGTGGCGCAGACCGCGCCCAGCGTTCTCTTGCGCATGCGTTGTCGTGTCCTTCCGTCGGCCCGGGGGCGTCACGCGGCGGGCGCGCGGCGCGAGCGGCCGGTCGTTTTCGGCGGGCGGCGGCGTCGGTCGCCAGGGAGGGGCCCGCTGCAGCGCGTCAGGGTAGCAGCGGATCCGTCTAGACGCTCTAGACAGATCGTCTAGCATGACTAGACACGATGCCACTCGACGACGAGCTCCTGCGGGAGGCGCGCGCGTCGCGCGACCGGCTGGTCGAGGTCCAGCACGAGGCCGAGCGGGCGCGCGCGCACCACCACCACGCGGTCCGCCGGCTGCACGCGGGCGGGGGCTCGATGCGGGAGATCGCCGAGAGCCTCGGCCTCAGCCACCAGCGCATCCACCAGATCGTCGACGGCGGTTCGGCGCCGGTGCCCCGCAAGCTGCGCGACCGGCTCGGGCGGCTGCGCTCCGACTGCGCGGCGGTCGACCCCGAGGCCT
This sequence comes from uncultured Solirubrobacterales bacterium, assembly GCA_963825515.1. GTDB lineage: Bacteria > Actinomycetota > Thermoleophilia > Solirubrobacterales > Solirubrobacteraceae > CADCVQ01. The sequence goes on from CAWGTI010000006.1 coordinate 94,736, forward strand.
TCGCGCGCTTCGGCCCCGAGGCACGCCAGGCGCTGGCGCGCGCGCAGGGCGAGGCGCGCGCGCGCGAGCACGGCTACCTGGGCACCGAGCACGTGCTGCTCGGCCTGCTCGGCGCCGAGCGCGGCCTGGCGGCGCGGATACTGTCCTCGCTGGGCGTGGACCGCGAGCGGCCGCGTCCCCCGCTTGCGGAGCGGCTGATGGGGCAGGGCGCGACGTCCCCGGCGATCGCTGCCGAGCCGGCGGCGTCCACCGACCTGGACCTGCCGCTGACCGCGCGCACGAAGCAGGCGCTGGACCTCGCCGTCAAGGAGGCCGGGAAGGCGCGCAGCATGTACGCGGAGACCGAGCACCTCCTGCTGGGGATCGTCCGGGTCCGCGACGGCGTCGCCGCCCGCGTCCTGCGCGACCTGCGCGTGGACGAGGACGCCGTGCGCGGCCTGGTCGCGCGGGCCGAGCGCCGCTGCTCGTTCTGCGCGCGCGGCGGGCTGGAGGTCGGTCACATGGTGTCGGGCCCGGGCGTGTTCATCTGCGACGGCTGCGTCGAGGGCACCGCCGCGTTCGCCCCGAGCGTGGCGTCGTGCGACTTCTGCGGGCGGGGCGCGCGCCAGGGCGCGCGCGTCGTCGCGGCGGCGGGAACCGCGATCTGCGAGCGCTGCGTCGCGCTGTGCCGCGAGATCCAGGCCGAGGAGCGCTCGTAGCCGCCCGATTCATTTCGCTGAAGGATCGTGGCGGTCCCGGCCACCACGATCCTTCGCCCACCGACGGGCCTTAGCATCACCCTCGTGAACGTCACGCTCCCCGACGGGACCGAGCTCGAGCTGCCCGACGGCGCGAGCGGCGCCGACGCCGCCGCCGCGATCGGCCCCGGCCTGGCCCGCGCCGCACTGGCCGTGCGCCAGAACGGCCGGGTCGCCGACCTCGCGCGCCCGCTGGAGCCCGGACAGCCGCTGGAGATCATCACGCCCAAGACCGACGGCGCGCTGGACGTCATCCGCCACGACGCGGCGCACGTGCTCGCCGCGGCGGTCATGGAGCTCTATCCGGGCGTGAAGATCTCGATCGGTCCCCCGATCGAGAGCGGCTTCTACTACGACTTCGAGTTCCCCGAGGGCGTGACGGTCTCCGACGCGGACTTCGAGCGCATCGAGGCGCGCATGCGCGAGCACGTCGCCGCCGACGAGGAGTTCGTGCGCGAGGACGTCAGCGTGGGGGAGGCCCTCGAGCGCTTCGCCCGCGAGGGCCAGGACTACAAGGTCGAGCTCATCGAAGACCTCGTCCGCGACCAGGGCGTGGAGACGGTCAGCCTCTACACCAACGGGCCGTTCACGGACCTCTGCCGCGGCCCGCACGCGCCCAGTACGAAGCGGATCAAGGCGTTCAAGCTGCAGTCCGTGGCCGGCGCCTACTGGCGCGGCGACGCCGACCGCCAGCAGCTGACGCGCATCTACGGCACCGCGTTCTTCTCCAAGGAGGAGCTGGCCGAGCACCTCGAGCGCCTGGAGCAGGCCCGCGCGCGCGACCACCGCAAGCTGGGCAAGGAGCTCGACCTGTTCCTGTTCAGCGAGCTGTCGCCGGGCTCGCCGTTCTGGCAGCCGGCGGGCATGGCGATCTGGAACGAGCTGACCGCGCTGTGGCGCACGGAGAACGCCCGCCGCGGCTACCGCGAGGTCAAGACCCCGATCCTGTACGACGTCGACCTGTGGAAGCGCTCGGGCCACTGGGACGTCTACCGCGAGAACATGTACTTCACCGAGGTCGAGGGGCGCACGATGGGCCTGAAGCCCATGAACTGCCCGGCGCACATCCAGCTCTTCGCCGACGAGCGGCGCTCCTACCGCGACCTGCCCGTGCGCTACTCGGAGGCCGGGCTCGTGCACCGCCACGAGCCCAGCGGGACGCTGCACGGCCTGCTGCGCGTGCGGCACATCACGCAGGACGACGCCCACATCTTCTGCACGGAGGAGCAGGTGCCCGAGGAGGTCCAGCGCTGCCTGGACTTCGGCTACGCGATCTACGACACGTTCGGCTTCGAGCCGCGCCTGGAGCTGTCCACCCGGCCGGAGAAGCGGGTGGGCACCGAGGAGATGTGGGACCGCGCCGAGGCGCTGCTGGAGCGCGCGCTGGTCGACAAGGGCCTGGCATTCGAGCTCAACGAGGGCGACGGCGCGTTCTACGGCCCGAAGATCGACCTGCACATGACCGACTCGATCGGGCGCTCGTGGCAGCTGGGGACCGTGCAGCTGGACTACTACATGCCCGAGCGCTTCGACCTGCACTACACCGGCGCCGACGACGCCGATCACCGCCCGGTGATGATCCACCGCGCGCTGATGGGCAGCTTCGAGCGCTTCATCGGGATCCTCATCGAGCACTACGCGGGCGAGTTCCCGCTCTGGCTCGCGCCGGTGCAGGCGATCGTGCTGCCGATCGCCGACCGCCACGTCGAGGCGGCCACCCGCGTGCTGGAGGCGCTGAGCGACGCGGGCCTGCGCGCCGAGCTCGACGACCGCACGGAGTCGGTCGGGCGCAAGATCCGCGAGGCGGAGCTGCGCAAGATCCCGTTCATGCTGGTGATCGGCGACCGCGAGGCCCAGAGCGGCGGCGTCGCGGTCCGCGAGCATCGCCGTGGCGACACCGGAGCCGTGCCGGTGTCCGAGCTCGTCGCGCGGCTGCGCGAGGAATCTGTCCGCCGCAGCGCGTGAGCCCGGGTATACTGCGCCGCGTTGACTCAGATCGCGATCTCCCCGCTGCGCACGTCTGCCGCTTGACGGGCGCCACCATCACCTAAGTGCCGGTCCCTCGCAGGTTCGACCGGCGCCCGCCCGAGCGGGACACCACCAGGATCAACGAGCGCATCCGCGTGCCCGAGGTCCGTCTCATCGACGAGACCGGCGAGCAGGTCGGCGTCATGAAGACCGACCAGGCCCTGCGCTACGCGCAGGAGCGCGAGCTCGACCTCGTCGAGGTCGCCCCCGAGGCGCGGCCGCCCGTCTGCCGCGTGCTGGACTACTCCAAGTACAAGTACGAGCAGGCCCAGAAGCTCAAGCAGGCCCGCAAGCACCAGCAGCAGATCACGATCCGCGAGATCAAGTTCCGCCCGAAGATCGCCGAGCACGACTACTCGACGAAGAAGGGCCACGTGGAGCGCTTCCTGCGCCACAAGGACAAGGTGAAGATCACCATCATGTTCCGCGGGCGCGAGGTCACCCATCCCGAGCGCGGCGTGATGATCCTCGACCGGCTGGCCGACGAGCTCTCCGAGCTGGCCGTCATCGAGCAGCGCCCACTGCAGGACGGGCGCAACATGACGATGATGCTCGGCCCGTCCAAGGCGGTGCTCAGCGGCGAGATCGACAACGACGCGAAGGCGCAGGCCGATGCTGCGGCCGCGCCGGCCAACGACGCGGCCGCGCCGGCCAAGGACGCGACGCCGCCGGCCGAGCCCGAGGCGGAGCCCTCCGGCGACGCCAAAGCCTCGTCGGCCTGATCCTTTGCCATACTTCGGCGCTGCACATGCCGAAGATGAAGACCCACTCGGGCGCCAAGAAGCGCTTCAAGACGACCGCGACCGGCAAGGTCCGCGGCCGTCACGCCTTCACGAGCCACATCCTCGAGAAGAAGTCGCCCAAGCGCAAGCGCCGCCTCGGCCGCCCGGCTGAGCTCTCCGCGCACGACGCCCCCCGGGTCAAGAAGCTGCTGGGCGAGAAGTCGAAGGGTCGCCCATGACCCGCGTCAAGCGCTCCGTCCACGCGCGCAAGAAGCGCCGCGCGACGCTCGAGCGGGCCAAGGGCTACCGCGGCGAGGCGAACTCGAACTACAAGCGCGCCAAGGAAGCGCTGATGAAGGCGGACTCCTACGCCTACCGCGACCGGCGCAACCGCAAGCGCGACTTCCGCCGCCTGTGGATCACCCGCATCAACGCCGCCGCGCGCCAGAACGGGATGACCTACGCCACCTTCATGCACGGCCTGCACACCGCCGGCATCGAGCTGGACCGCAAGGTGCTGGCCGACATCGCGGTGCGCGACCCCGAGACGTTCCGCCGATTCGTCGACGCCGCCCGCGAGGCGTCGGCTGCCTGACCGCACAGCCGACCAGACCAGACCTCACGGGCGCCGCATCCTCAGGATCGGCGCCCTTTCTGTTTCCATGACCATCACCTCCACACACAACGAGAAGCTCAAGGAGATCCGCAAGCTGGCGCGCCGGCGCGAGCGCGACGCGCGCGGGCGCTTCGTCGCCGAGGGCGAGGACCTGGTCGGCGCCGCGGCGGCGGCCGGCTGGCGCCCGCTCGCGCTGCTCGCCGCCGAAGGCAGCGGGCTGGAGGGGGAGCCGGTGGAGGCGCACCTGCTCGACGCGGTGTCCTCGCTGGGCTCGGGGACGCGGACGCTCGGGGTCTACGAGGCGCGCTGGGCGGCGCCCGCCGCCGGGATCGCCGTGGCGCTGTGGGGGGTGCGCGACCCCGGCAACGTGGGCGCGATCCTGCGCTCCGCGCTGGCCTTCGGCGCGAGCTCGGTCGTGCTGGGTCCCGGCTGCGCGGATCCCTACGCGCCCAAGGCCGTGCGCGCGTCGATGGGCGCGATCTTCTCGGTGCCCGTCGCGCGGGTGGAGAGCGTGGAGGCGCTACCGGGGCCGCGCCTGGCCCTCGTCGCGCGGGAGGGCGAGGCGCTGGCCGGCCCGGCGCCCGGCGGGGAGGCGACGATCGTCATCGGGGCCGAGCGCGACGGCCTGCCGCCCGGTGTCGTCGCCGCCTGCGAGACCGTGGCGCACATCCCGATCGCGTCGGAGTCGCTGAACGCCGCGATGGCGGCCACGATCGCGCTCTACGAGCTGACGAAGGGCACCACTAAGGTGGCGCCGCGATGATCGACCGGATCGAGGAGCTGCGGGCGCAGGCCGAGGCGGCGATCGGGGAGGCCGGGTCCAGCGCGGAGCTCGAGCAGCTGCGCGTGCGCTACCTCGGGCGCAAGGCCGAGCTGCCCAACCTCCTGCGCGGCGTGGCCCAGCTGCCGGCCGAGGAGCGCGGGCCGACCGGCAAGGCCGCCAACCAGGCGCGCCAGGCGCTGGAGGCGCAGATCGCCGAGCGCTCCGCGCAGCTCGAGGCCGCCGAGCTCGACGAGCGGCTGGCGGGCGACCGCGTCGACGTCACGCTGCCCGGCCACCCGCCGCGGCCCGTGGGCCGCGCGCACCTGCTCACGGCGACGCGGCGGGAGATCGAGGACGTCTTCCTGGGCCTGGGCTTCCGGATCGCCGAAGGGCCCGAGGTGGAGACCGTCTACTACAACTTCGACGCGCTGAACTTCGACGTGACGCACCCGACGCGCGACCGCGCGGACACCTTCTACGTCGCCGACGACGTCGTGCTGCGCACCCACACCTCGCCGATGCAGATCCGCGCCATGGAGGCCCAGCCCCCGCCGCTGTACGTGATCGTGCCCGGGCGCGTGTACCGCCGCGACTCCGACGCGACGCACACGCCCCAGTTTCACCAGATCGAGGGCCTCGCCGTGGACGAGGACATCACGCTGGCCGACCTGAAGGGCACGCTGCTGGCCTTCGCCCGCGCGATCTTCGGCTCCGAGCGCGACATCCGCCTGCGCCCGCACTTCTTCCCGTTCACCGAGCCGTCGATCGAGGTCGACGTCTCCTGCTTCATGGAGCACGGCGCCGAGCGCTGCCCGGTGTGCAAGGACACCGGCTGGGTGGAGATCCTGGGCGCGGGAATGGTCGACCCCAACGTGTTCGGCTACGTGCGCGAGCACGGCTACGACCCCGAGCGCATTCAGGGCTTCGCCTTCGGGATGGGCATCGAGCGCATCGCGATGCTCAAGCACGCCATCCCGGACCTGCGCCTGTTCTACGACAACGACGTGCGCTTCCTGGAGCAGTTCGGATGAGGCTGCCGATCGAGTGGCTGCACGACTACTGCGCTCCGGACCTCGACGCGGACGGCCTGGCGCTGCGCCTGGCGATGACGGGGACCGAGGTCGACCGGATCCACCACCACGGCGTCGCCGGGCTGGACTCCTTCGTCGTCGGCCGCGTGCTGGAGGCCGAGCGCCACCCCGACGCCGACCGGCTGACGGTCTGCCGCGTGGCGATCGGCGCCGGCGCCGAGACCCAGATCGTGTGCGGGGCGCCCAACGTCGCGGCGGGCCAGACCGTCGCGGTCGCGCGGCCCGGCGCGGTGATGCCCGACGGCACGACGCTGGGCAGGGCGAAGCTGCGCGGCGTGGTGTCGGACGGGATGATCCTGGCCGAGGACGAGCTGGGGATCAGCGGCGAGCACGCCGAGACCATCGTGCTCCCCGACGACGGGCTGCGGCCGGGCCAGCCCCTGGCCGAGGTGCTGCCGATCGCCACCGACGTCCTCGAGCTGGAGATCACGCCCAACCGCCCGGACTGCCTCGGCGTCTACGGCGTGGCGCGCGAGGTGCGCGCGGCGACCGGCGCGCGGCTGGCCGACCCGCCGTGGGCGCAGGACCCCGGTTCGTCGGAGCCGGAGATCCCCGGCGTGCAGATCGTGGTGCAGGCCCCCGACCTGTGCCCCCGCTTCACCGCCCGGGCGTTCGAGGACGTGACGATCGGGCCGTCGCCGCTGTGGCTCAAGGCCCGGCTCATGGCGGCCGGCCAGCGGCCCATCAACAACGTCGTGGACATCACCAACTACGTGATGCTCCTCACCGCACAGCCCCTGCACGCCTTCGACCTCGACCGCGTGGCCGGTGGGCGGCTCGTCGTGCGCCGCGCCGAGCCGGGCGAGCAGATCGTCACGCTGGACGGGCAGACCCGCGTGCTGGACCCCGACGTCTGCCTGATCGCCGACGACGAGGGGCCGACGTCGATCGCCGGCGTGATGGGCGGCGAGCGCTCGGAGGTCCACGACGGCACGACGCGCGTGCTGATGGAGGTCGCCACCTGGGTCGGCGCGAACATCCACGCCACGTCCAGCAAGCTGGGGCTGCGCAGCGAGGCCAGCGCGCGCTTCGAGAAGGGCCTGGCCCCCGAGCAGGCGCTCGAGGCCCAGGCGGTGGCGACGCGGCTGATGATCGAGCTGTGCGGCGCCCGGCTCGTGCCCGGCACGATCGACGTCGGCGGCCCGGGCCCGCCGCCGCGGGTCATCCGCCTGCGCGACGCGAGCGTCCGCTCGCTGCTGGGCGTCGAGATCGAGCGCTCCGAGGGCGCGTCGCACCTGCAGCGCCTGGGCTTCGACACCGCCGATCGCCCCGACGGCCTCGACGTCGCCGTCCCGCCGCACCGGCGCAACGACGTGTACCGCGAGGCCGACCTCGTCGAGGAGGTCGCGCGCCTGCACGGCGTCAACGACCACCTCCCGGCCACGCTGCCCAGCCGGCGCGGTGCCGTCGGCGTGCTCACTCCCGCCCAGCGCGCTCGCCGCCGCGCCGAGGACGCGCTCGTGGGCTGCGGCCTGAAGGAGGTCGTGGGGTGGAGCTTCGAGGGGCCCGACCGCGACGACCGCCTGCGCCTGGCGCCCGGCGACGAGCGCCGGCGCCGCGTCGTGCTGTGCAACCCGATGAGCGAGGACCAGTCGGTGCTGCGCACCACGCTGCTGGGCTCGCTGCTGGACGCCGCGCGGCTGAACGCCGCCCGGGCGCAGGGCGTGCCCGCGCTGTTCGAGTCCGGCGCCGTGTACCTCGACACCGGGGAGCAGCTTCCGCACGAGCACCATGCCCTGGGCGCGATGCTGTCGGGCGACGTCTTCGCGGGCAAGGGCGCGCTGGAGGCCGTGCTGCGCGCGCTGCGCGTCGAGGCCGCCTTCGACGCGCATCCCGAGCCGTTCCTGCACCCCGGCCGCAGCGCGGCGGTCAGCGCCGGGGGTGAGCGCGTGGGCTGGGTCGGCGACGTGCACCCGCTCGTCGCCCGCGCCTGGGACCTCGAGGGCGTCGCCGCCTTCGAGATCGACCTCGACGCGGTGGCGGCGCTCGCGCCCGCGGTCGTCCCCTACCGCGACCTCACGTCCTTCCCCGAGCTGCGCGAGGACATCGCGGTCGTCGTCGACGACGACGTCACCGCGGCGGCGGTGCTCGAGGCCATCCGCGCCGAGGGCGGCGACCTGCTCGCCCGCGCCGAGATCTTCGACGTCTACACCGGCGAGCAGGTGGCCCCCGGGCGCAAGTCGCTGGCTGTGGCCCTGGCCTTCCGGGCGCCGGACCGCACCCTCACCGACGCGGAGGTCGGGCCCCTGCGCGAGCGGATCGTGGCGCGGCTGGCCGACGCGGTGGGCGGTGAGCTGCGTGGCTGAGCTGCGGGTGCTCGTCGCCGGCGGCTCGGGCTACACGGGCGCGCTCGCCGCGCGGCTGATCGACCGCCACCCCGAGTTCTCGCTCGCCGCGGTGACCAGCCGCAGCGACGCCGGGCGCGCGCTGTCGGACCTGTACCCCTACCACCGCGTGAGCGCGGTGCTGGAGGAGCTCGACCTCGACCGCCACGCCGAGGTCGACGCCGCGATCGTGGCCTACCCGCACGGCGCCGCCGCGCCCGTGGTGGACGAGCTGGTGCGCCGCGGGGTGCGCGTCGTGGACCTCAGCGCGGACTTCCGCCTGCGCGACCGCGAGGCCTACGCGACGTGGTACGGCGAGCACGGCGCGCCCGCCCTGTTCGGCACCGCCGTCTACGGGCTGCCCGAGGTCTACCGCGACTGGCTGGCGGGCGCGGACCTCGTGGCCAATCCCGGCTGCTACCCGACCGCGACGCTGCTGGCGCTCGCGCCGCTGGCGGCCGCGCAGGCCATCACCGACGTGGTGGTCGACGCCAAGTCCGGCGTGTCCGGCGCGGGCCGCGCCGCCACCGAGAAGACCCACTTCGTGACGATGGACGAGAACCTCCAGCCCTACGGCGTGGGCGCGCACCGCCACATGCCCGAGATCGACCAGGAGCTGGCCGTGCTCGGGGCGCCGGTGACCGTCACGTTCACGCCGCACCTGGTCCCGCTGGACCAGGGCGAGCTGGTCTCCTGCTACGTCACCACCGACGAGCCCTGGAGCCAGGGGCGCGTGGACGAGGCCTACCGCGACTGGACCGACCGCCACCCGTTCCTCGAGCTCGCCGCCGGCCCGCCCGGAGTGCGCGACGTGCGCGACTCCAACGTCTGCGCGATCCACGCGCGCGCCGACGAGCGCACCGGCAAGGTGTTCGTCTTCGCCGCGATCGACAACCTGTGGAAGGGCGCGTCCTCCCAGGCGGTCCAGAACCTCAACATCATGTTCGGCCTGCCCGAGACGCTGGGGATCGAGCCATGAGCGCGTTCTTCGACTCCCGCTGGGTCCCGTGCCCCGACCACGTCCGCGAGGCACCCGGGGCGGGCCTGCCGGCGGGATTCCGGGCGGGCGCCGCCGCCGCGGGGCTCAAGGCGTCGGGAGGGCTCGACGTCGCGCTGCTGGTCTGCGACGCGCCCGGCGCGGTGAGCGCCGCGCGCTTCACGCGCTCGGGCGTTCTGGCCGCGCCCGTGCTCGTCACCCAGGAGCGCGCGCGGCTGGAGGCGCTGCGCGCGGTGGCGGTCAACGCGGGCAACGCCAACGCCGCCACCGGCGTGCCGGGCATCGAGGCGGCGATGGACATGCAGGAGGCCGGGGCCGACGCCGCCGGCATCGACTACGACCGCGTCGCGGTCGCCTCCACCGGCGTGATCGGGGTCGCGCTCGACGCCGACGTGGTGGCCGGCGGATTGGACGAGGCCGCGGGCCACCTGCACGGCGGCGGCGACGTGGACCTCGCGGAGGCGATCCGCACCACCGACGCGTTCGCCAAGCACGCCACGCTGGACGTCGACCTGCCCGCGGGCACGGTGCGCCTGACCGCCCAGGCCAAGGGCGCCGGGATGATCCAGCCGAGCTTCGCCACGATGCTGTGCTTCGTCCAGACCGACGCCGCGCTGGAGCCCGAGACCGCCGACCTGCTGCTCGGCGTCTGCGTCAAGCGCTCCTTCGACCGCATCACCGTCGACGGGCAGCTGTCGACCAACGACACCGCGCTGCTGATGTGCTCGTGCGCGCGCGGCGTGCGCGTCGTGCCCGAGTCCGAGGACGAGCTGCGCTTCGGCGAGGCGCTCGACGCGCTGTTGCGCATGATGGCGGTGCTGATCGTGCGCGACGGCGAGGGCTCGGAGCGGATCGGGCGCGTCGTGGTCCAGGGCGGAGACCTCGAGGGCGCGGAGCGTGTCGCGCGGGCGGTGGCCAACTCCCCGCTGGTCAAGACTGCCCTGCACGGCGCCGATCCCAACTGGGGCCGGATCGCCCAGGCGGCGGGCGCCGCGCTGCCGGGCACCGCGCCGCTGGCGCTGGACATCGAGATCGAGGGGATCCTGGTGTGCGCGGGCGGCATGGCCGTGCCCCACGACGCCGACGCTCTGCGCGCCGCCGCGACGGGCACCGAGATCGAGTACGTCGTCGGGCTGCCCGGCACCGGCGCCGAGACCGAGGTGTTCTTCTCCGACCTCGGGCACGAGTACATCCGCATCAACGCCGAGTACACGACCTAGGGACCATCCATGCGCGACGTCGGAACCCTCCTCGAGGCCCTGCCCTACATCCGGGAGTTCCACGGCCGCACCGTGGTGATCAAGTACGGCGGCGCGGCGATGACCGACCCGGCGCTGCGCGAGGAGTTCGCCCGCGACGTGGTGCTCCTGAAGTACGTCGGGCTCAACCCGGTGGTCGTCCACGGCGGCGGCCCGGACATCACCTCCTACATGGAGCGCCTCGGCATGCCGGTCGAGTTCATCGGCGGGCTGCGGGTCAGCAACGAGGCCACGGTCGAGGTGGCCAAGATGGTCCTGGTCGGCAAGGTCAACAAGGACATCGTGCTGCGCCTGAACCGCCACGGCCAGCCCGCCGTGGGGCTGTGCGGCGACGACGGCTCGCTGTTTCGCGTCGCCCGCCAGGCCGCCCCGAGCGGCGAGGACATCGGCTTCGTCGGCCGGATCGAGCGCGTCGACGTCGACGTGCTCGAGCACATCGCCCAGGACTACATCCCGGTGGTCGCCTCGGTCGGCTCGGACCGTGACGGGAACTCCTACAACGTCAACGCGGACGAGGCGGCCGGCGCGGTCGCCCGCGCGCTGGGCGCCTACAAGGTGATCTTCCTCACCGACGTGGTCGGCTGGCTGCGCGATCCCGCCGACCCCGAGTCGCGGATCTCCGCCGCCGGCGCGGACGAGGTCGGCGCCGCCCTGGATCTCGTGACCGGCGGCATGCGGCCCAAGCTGCAGGCCGCGATCGACGCCATCCACGGCGGCGTGGGCTACGCGCACATCATCGACGGGCGCGTGGCCCACTCGCTCCTGCTCGAGCTGTTCACCGACGCCGGGATCGGCACGAAGATCCGGCCCGCGGCATGACCAGGAGCGCGAAGCGCGGTCAAGACCGCCCGGAGGGCGGGCAGCCTGATCAAAGAAGCCGGCCGGATGCCGGCTTGGGCACTTCCCTTCAGGAGTTGCGGAGGCTCGAGGCCGAGTACATGGTGCCCGCCTACGCGCGCTCGCCGGTGGAGTTCGTCCGCGGCGAGGGCGCGCGGCTGTGGGACGCCGACGGCCACGAGTACCTCGACTTCCAGACCGGCCTGGCGGTTACCTCGGTCGGCCACTCCCACCCGGCGGTGGTGGCCGCGATCCGCGAGCAGGCCGAGCGCCTCATCCACGTCGGCAACCTGTTCTACACGGAGCCCGGGATGCGCCTGGCCCGGCGCCTGGCCGAGTCCTCGCTGGGCGGCAAGGTCCACTTCGCCAACTCCGGCACCGAGGCCAACGAGGCCGCGCTGAAGGTGGCGCGCAAGGCCCGGCCGGGCGGGACGATCGTCTCCGTGCACCGCGCCTTCCACGGCCGCACGTACGGATCGCTCTCGGCCACGCCGCAGGAGTCCAAGCAGGCGCCCTTCGCGCCGCTCGTCCCCGGCTTCGTCGCCGTGGCCCCCTCCGCCGAGGCGATCGCCGCAGCGGTCGACGACGCCACGGCCGCCGTGATCCTCGAGCCGGTCCAGGGCGAGGGCGGCGTGCACGTGCTCGGCGACGACGTGCTGCACGCCGCCCGGGAGGCGTGCGACGCCCACGGGGCGGCGCTGATCTTCGACGAGGTGCAGTGCGGCCTGGGCCGCACCGGGACGCTGTGGGCCTACGAGCACTCCGGCGTCGTGCCCGACCTGATGACGGTGGCCAAGGCGCTGGGCGCCGGGCTGCCGATCGGTGCGCTGGTCTGCGGGCCGCGCCTGGCCGACGTCTTCGCGCCGGGCGACCACGGATCGACGTTCGCCGGCGGGCCCGTGACCTGCGCCGCCGCCCTCGCCGTCCTGGACGTCATCTGCGACCCCGACCTGCTCGCCCGCGTGCGCGAGCTGGGAGAGCGCTTGGAGCACGGGCTGCGCGAGCTGCCCGGGGTGGGGGAGGTGCGCGGGCGCGGGCTCATGCTGGCCTGTGAGCTGCCCGACACCAGCGCGCCGCGCCTGGTGCGCCGCGCGCTCGCCGACCAGCGCCTCGTGCTCAACGCCACCGGCCCCGCGACGCTGCGCCTGCTCCCGCCGCTGACCATCGGCGAGGCCGAGGTCGACGACGCGCTGCGGCGGTTGGGGGCATTGCTCTAGCGGGGCCGGCCCTCCCCGAACGTCCGGTTGCTCGTTCCACGGGGCGGATCGGGGCCTCGGCTCACCAGCCAACTGGGCCGATCTATCCATCTATGTCAGGGATAACTCGGCCCACGCCTCGCCAGCCTGGGCTTACCAGCCAACTGGGCCGATCTATCCATCTATGTCAGGGATAACTCGGCCCGCCCCCGGCGGCCCGTGCTGGTCTGCCCGGCTCGGCCCCGGGTCACCCCGCCGGCTCAGCCGGGCGCGTCGTTCTCAACGACTGCGGGCCCTCCTGTAGAGGGCCCGCAGGTCGGTTTCCAGTGGTCGTCGCTCAGCGCGAGACGAACACCCGCGCGTTGCGGCGGACGTTCTGCCGGTTGTTCTCGGCATCGATGACGGTCACGATGATCGAGACCGGCACCGATCCCAGGCGGCGCAGGACGGCGCGCCGCTGTGCGTTGAACTGCAGGATCGCGAACCCGACCTTGCCCTCGTCGAGCTGGACCGGGGCGGTCGAGAACGTCACCCTGCGCCGTGGGCGCGAGCCCCGGCTGGCCGGGTTGATCGGGTTGATCGAGCGGACCTTCATGGTGCCCGAGCACGTCCGCACGGCGACGCGCCGGCAGAACACCTGGACCCGGACGCGACCCACGTCGCGGCCCCGCAGCGGAACGCGGATGCGGCTCGCGTCGATGCGGATCATGGCCAGGCGGTTGCTGGACAGCAGGTCCTGGATGGACGAGCCGAGGTTCGGCGAGGTGCCCGCCGGACCGGCCGGACCCGTCGGACCGCGCGCACCGGTCGGACCGGCCGGGCCACCGGCACCGGGAACGCCGGGCTCACCCTGGCCGCCGGGTGCCCCGGTCGCGCCGGTGTTGCCGGTGTTGCCCTGCGGACCCGTTGAGCCCGGAGGTCCTTGCGGACCGGTCCCGCCCGGGGGTCCCGTCGGACCGGGCGGACCGGTCGCGCCGGTGCCCGGCGTCGTGAACTGGACCGTGTTCCCGGTCGTCGTGCCGAGGTTGTTCATCGCGACGACCCGGACCATGTACACCGTGCTGGGGGTCAGGCCGTCGACCGGCACGCTGTTGGGCTGGACGTCCGTGGACCCGCTGCCGGCCGACAACTCGCCGCCCGGCGCCGGGATGCGCTGGTTGAACACGCCTCCCGCCACCGTGCCGTACTCGTAGAAGTACGTCGTCGGCCGGGTGCTCGGGTTGATGCGGGAGTTGAACTGCGCCGCCGTCGGTCCGATCGCGTTGACCGGCAGGGTCACCGCGGTCGGCGCGCACGCCGTCCGGAAGGACAGGGTGTCCCCGATCCCGAAGATCACCGCGGGTGCCCCTGGGGGCTGGTTGAACGCGACGATCCGGAAGAAGTACGTCGTGCATCCGGTCAGCCCCGCGATGTCCTCGGGGCGGCTCACCGGCGTGATGCCCGACCCTGCGTCACGGGTTGGGGTCGTCTGGCCGAGCCCCGCCGTCGTGCCGTACTGGTACGCGTACTGCGTCGGCGTGCCGCGCGGGTTGACCGTGCCGTTCAGCGTGGCGGTCGTCTGCTGCACGTTCGTCGCGGGCAGGGTCTCCACCGCGGGACCCGAGACGAAGTTCGGCGTGCCGTCCTGCACCCGCAGACGCACGTTGTCGATGAAGATCATCATCTCGTAGAGCGCCGCACCGAGGATGCTGGTGTTGAAGTCGCTCTCGATCTCGATCTGGTAGGTGTGGCCGACCCTCACCGGGTTGGCCAGGTTGTTCTGGCGCCCGCTGAACCCCGGCGAGCACGTGGGCAGCGACGGGTTGAACGTCTCGCCCCACAGCGGCACGTCGGGCTGGGCGCCGCCGGGACCGCCCCTGTCGATCAGCGTGATCGTGAGGCCGATGTTGTCGCCGAGGACCAGAAGCCCTTGGATCGCCGCGCACACGTCGAACTGGAAGACGGCGTTGAAGGGAGTGTTGTCGGGCACGCCGGCCGGCCCGGTGACCGTGAAGCGCGGGGACAGCGCGGTGGCCTGGCCGTCGATCAGCCCCAGCGCACCGGCCGCCTTCTCCACGCGCTGCTCGAGCGAGCCGGGCGGGGTGCCGACGCCTGCGGCGTGGTCGGTCCGCGTCTCACACAGCGGCTGAGGGATCCCCAGGAACAGGAGCTCGCACTGGTTGTTGAACTCCTGCCAGCCCTCCAGACCATCCGTGAAGTCGTTCCCCGTGGTCTGGTTGACCGGGTAGATCGTGTCGGCCTGCGCGGCCGGAACCGCCGCGACCAGCACGAGGGCGAGCGCGATCAACATCGCGCCGGCGCCGCGGCGCACGCGGCGGGCCTCCGTAGTCATGGTGTCTTCCCCCTGCCTTGAGTTGGAATCCGTCCCGGGCGCGTCCCACTCCGCGGCCGTCAGCCCGAGAAAGTAGCCGAAATCGGCGTCTACGTCACCTATGAATGATCTTCGCCGATCCACCGGCGGATCCTCCGCGCGGATCCGTCATAGGCTTGAGGGTCCGATGGCCGAGACGAGCGCCCGCACGCCCCATACCCGCACCGCCTCCTACCTCGCCGATCCGAGCGAGGTCGGGCGGGTCCTGCTGCTGTATTCCGGGGGCCTGGACACCAGCGTGATGCTCAAGTGGATCGCCGACGAGTACGAGGCCGAGGTGGTCACGCTGACCGTCAACCTGGGCCAGCCGGGCGAGGACTACGACGTCATCGAGGGCAAGGCCCGCCACATCGGCGCGGTGGAGTGCTTCACGGTCGACGCACGCGAGGAGTTCGCGCGCGAATACGTGCTGCCGGCGATCCGCGCCAACGGGCTGTACGGCGGCGGCTACCCGCTGTTCACGGCGCTCGGGCGCCCCCTGATCGCCAAGCTCGCCGTCGAGTACGCCCGCCGCAGCGGCTGCGACACGATCGCCCACGGCTGCACCGGCAAGGGCAACGACCAGGTCCGCATCGAGGCCACGATCGCCACGCTGGCGCCCGAGCTGAAGGTCATCGCGCCGGTGCGCGGCTGGCAGATGGGCCGCGAGGAGGAGGTGGAGTACGCCCGCAAGCACGGGATCCCGGTCAAGGGCGGCACCGAGTTCGCGCCGTACTCCATCGACGACAACCTCTGGGGGCGCAGCTCGGAGGGACGCTGGATCGAGGAGCTCGACCACGCGCCGGAGGACGACGTCTTCCAGCTCGTCACGCCGCCCGAGCGGGCGCCCGACGAGGCGCAGGTCGTGACCGTCGGCTTCGAGCGCGGCGTCCCTGTGGCGCTGGACTCCGAGCGCCTGGAGCTGGTGGAGCTGCTCGAGCGTGTGGCGCAGATCGCCGCCCGCCACGGGGTGGGCATCGTGGACCACATCGAGGACCGGATCGTCGGCCTGAAGGTGCGAGACATCTACGAGGTGCCCGCGGCGGCGGTCATCCTGCTCGCCCACGCCGAGCTGGAGAAGCTCGTGGGCACGATCCACCAGAACCAGTTCAAGCCCCAGCTCGACCGCCAGTGGGCCTACCTCGTCTACGCCGGGCTGTGGTGGGAGCCGCTGCGCGGCGACCTCGACGCGTTCATGGACCGCGTCAACGAGCAGGTGACGGGCACGATCGGGGTCAAGCTCTACAAGGGCTCGGCCCGCGTCGTGACCCGCGAGTCGCCCAACGCGGTCTACGACCAGGCGCTCGCCTCCTTCGGGGAGTCCGGCGGGCTGTTCTCCCAGCAGGCCTCGCCCGGGTTCATCGAGCTGTGGTCGCTGCAGTCGCGGATGGCGCACCGCCTGCGCGAGCGCGGCGGCGAATGACCGGGGGCGTCGCGGCGGCGCGGCCCGGGTAGCCTCCCCGCCATGGGTTACAAGCTCCTCGGCTTCGCCGTCTGGCGCGGCGCGATCTGGTTTGTGAAGAAGCGCTACGGGTGGCTGGTGCCCTCGCGCCGGGTCGCGACCGCGGGCCTCGTGGTCGTCGCGGTGACGGGCCTGGGCCTCGCGGCGGCGCGCCGCGATCGCCTCGACGCCTGACCCGGCCGCCGGTTCCCGGAACGTGCGCCAAAGCGCCTGCCGGCGCCCGCCGGACCGTCCGTGACGGCGCCTATCCTCGACCGTCCGTGACCGCCGGAGCCTGCGCCCACCTGCACGTCCATTCGGAGTACTCGCTGCTGGACGGCGCGTGCAAGATCGACGCCCTGGCGCAGCGCGCCGCGGGGTACGGGCAGCCCGCCCTGGGGCTCACCGACCACGGCGTCATGAACGGCGCGGTCGAGCTCTACCAGGCCGCCAGGCGCCATCAGATCAAGCCGATCCTGGGCTGCGAGATCTACCTCGTGGACGACCACGCCAAGCGCGGGCGCCACGAGCACAACCACCTCACGCTGCTCGCGCAGACCGGCGAGGGCTACCGCAACCTGGTCAAGCTCTCCAGCGCCGGCTTCCTGCACGGCCTGAACCGCGGCAAGCCGACGGTCGACCTCGAGCAGCTCGAGCGCCATGCCGAGGGTGTCATCGCGCTGACCGGCTGCCTGGCCTCGCGGTTCTGCCAGCGGATCGTCGAGGGGCGCGTGGACGAGGCCCGCGCGCACGCCGACGACCTGCTGCGGGTCTTCGGGCCCGAGGACGTCTACTTCGAGGTCCAGAACAACGGGATCGCCGCCCAGGACAAGGCCAACGAGCAGATCGTGCGCATCGCCCGCGAGGTGGGCCGGCCGCTGGTGGGCACCGCCGACGTGCACTACCTGCGCCGCGAGGACTACCACCATCACGCGGCGCTGCTGTGCGTGCAGACGAAGTCCACGCTCAAGGCGCCGAAGATGACCTTCGACACCAACGAGTTCTTCCTGAAGTCCAACGAGGAGATGGCGGAGTCCTTCGCGCCCTGGCCGGAGGCCCTGGCCAGCACGCTGGAGATCGCCGAGCGCTGCGACGTGGAGATCGAGCTCGGGCGCAAGCTCATTCCCGCCTACCCGGTCCCGGACGGCACCGGCGAGCACGAGTACCTGCGCGCGCGCGTCATGGAGGGCCTCGCACTGCGCTACGGCGACCCGCCGCCGGCGCATGCGATCGAGCGCGCCGAGATGGAGCTCGAGGTCATCACGCGCATGGGCTACGACGCCTACTTCCTCATCGTGTGGGACTTCGTGCGCTACGCGAAGTCCAACGGCATCGCGGTCGGCCCGGGCCGCGGCTCGGCGGCCGGGTCCATCGTGGCCTACTCCCTGTCGATCACCGACGTCGACCCGCTGCGCTACGACCTGCTCTTCGAGCGCTTCCTGCACATCGAGCGCGTGTCGATGCCCGACATCGACATCGACTTCTCCGTGCGCGGGCGCGAGAAGGTCATGCGCTACGTCGTCGACAAGTACGGCCGCGACTCGGTGGCACAGATCGTGACCTTCGGCAAGATGTTCCCGCGCGCGGCCACCCGCGACGCGGCGCGGGTGCTCGAGCACGACTACGCGGTCGGCGACCGCCTGGCCAAGCTGATCCCCGACCCCATCATGGGGCGCCCGCCGTCCTTCGAGGACTGCCTGCGACCCGGCCAGCCGCTGCGCCTGGCCTACGACAGCGACCCCACCGCCAAGCAGATCGTCGACGTCGCCCGCGGGCTGGAGGGGATCGTGCGCAACTCCTCCATCCACGCCGCGGCGGTGGTGATCGCCGACCGGCCGCTGACCGAGATCGTCCCGCTCCAGCTCGCCGACGCCAACCAGGTCGACGAGGACGGAAACCGGGTCTTCCGCATCGTCACCCAGTTCTCCATGAAGCCCGTCGAGCAGCTCGGGCTGCTGAAGATGGACTTCCTGGGCCTGCGCAACCTGGACGTCATCGAGGACGCGCTGGACATCGTCGAGCGCTCGACGGGCACGCGGCCGGACATGACCACGCTGCCGCTGGACGACCAGTGCACCTACGAGATGCTGGCCCGCGGGGACTCGATCGGGGTCTTCCAGTTCGAGTCCGAGGGCATGCAGGAGGCGCTGCGCAAGGTCCGCCCGACCGAGTTCGACGACCTCGTGAGCCTCAACGCGCTGTACCGGCCGGGCGCGATGGACCAGATCCCCGACCTACGCCCGCGGCAAGCGCGACCCCGACTCGGTCACGTTCGCCGACGAGCGGCTGCGTCCGATCACCGGCACGACGAAGGGGGTGATCCTCTACCAGGAGCAGTCGATGCAGATCGCCAAGACGATCGCCGGCTTCTCGGGCGCCCGCGCCGACGACCTGCGCGCCGCGATCGGCAAGAAGAACCGCGCGGCGATGGCCGAGCTCGAGCCCGAGTTCCGCGCCGGCTGCCGCGCCTCGGGCACGAGCGACAGCGTCATCGACCAGCTCTGGGCCATCAACGTCAAGGCCGCCGACTACAGCTTCCCCCGCTCCCACGCGGCCTGCTACGCGCTGATCGCCTACCGCACCGCCTGGCTGAAGGCCAACCACCCGGCGCAGTACATGGCCGCGCTGATCTCGAGCGTCATGTCCACCAAGGACAAGGTGCCGTTCTTCGCCGCGCAGGCGGAGGCGATGGGCATCGACATCCTGCCGCCCGACGTCAACGAGTCCGACCACGACTTCGTCGTCAGCGAGGGCAACATCCGCTTCGGCCTGGACGCCGTCAAGGGTGTCGGCCACCAGGCGGTGGAGGCGATCAAGGCCGCCCGCGAGGAGGGCGGCCCGTTCGAGTCGCTGTGGGACTTCTGCACGCGCGTCGACGCGCGGGCGGTGAACAAGAAGGCGATCGAGGCGCTGATCAAGTGCGGCGCGTTCGGCTCAACCGGCGCCACGCGCCGGGGGATGCTGGAGGTGCTCGAGCAGGCTCAGGGTTCGGGGCAGAAGGCTCAGCAGGACCTGCAGATCGGGCAGGGCTCGATCTTCGACTCGCTGGACCTCGGAGGCGGCGCCAACGGCAACGGCAACGGAGCCGCGGCCGCGTTCGCCGCGCCGGCGCACCCGCCGATCCCGGCGCACGAGTTCGACCAGGCCGACCTGCTGGCCATCGAGAAGGAGTCGATCGGCCTGTTCATCAGCGCGCATCCGCTCAAGCAGGTGCGCGAGGCGCTGCGCGCGCGGGTGGACTGCTCGCTGTCCGAGCTCTCCGCGCGCAAGGACAAGGAGTGGGTGACCGCGGGCGGGATCATCACCGCGGCCAAGAAGATCCGCACCCGCAACGGCGACCCGATGATGTTCGCGACGCTCGACGACCTCGAGGGAGCCGTGGAGATCCTCGTCTTCGGCAAGGCGCTGGCCGAGTACGAGGGCGCGCTGGGCATCGACTCGGTCGTGCTCGTCCGTGCCCGGGTCGACCACAAGGACGCCGACAAGACCTGCCTGGTGGTCCAGAGCGCCGAGCCGTTCGCGCCGACGCCGGAGGAGGTGCAGCGCGCGGCCGAGGAGGCGGCGAACCGCCGGGTCGGCCCCGTTTCGCTGCACCTGCGCCTGAACGCCGCCGCCCTGCCCGCATCGGTGATCGACGACCTCAAGCACCTGCTGGAGAACTTCCCGGGCGAGTCGGAGGTCGTGCTCGAGGTGGGCATGACGGCGGGTCCGTCGCGCACGCTGCGCCTGGGCTCCTCCTATCGCGTCGCGCCGACGCCGACCCTCCGGGCAGAGCTCGAGGGCATTCTCGGCCCGTCGGCGCTCGCGGTCGGCGCCTGACCACCCCTCCGGCGGGGTATCAGGGGACGACTCCGTCCCGTGACCAAGGAGCGACCATGGAGCGCGACCCCAGCCAGTTCGACGACCCGGTGGACCTCGATGAGGACGACGCCGACCTGCTCGGCGATCCCGACGACGTGGACCACTCGATCGAGGAGCAGCTCGACGAGCGCCTGCAAGACGAGGACGAGGACCCCGGCGCCTCGGTCTAGCGGGCGGGCAGGCGCCGGCGCCGGGCCGCCAGGCCGCGGGCGCGCAGCTTGCGGGTGAGCGCCACCTGCTCGGCGCTCGCCTCGGTCTCCAGCACGCAGGGCAGCCCCTCGAAGCGCGGCTCGGAGAGGAAGACCGCGCAGCCCTTCTGGCCCAGCTCGCCCTCGCCGATCCGGGCGTGGCGGTCGCTGTTGGCGCCCAGCGCGACCTTCGAGTCGTTGAGGTGCAGCGAGCCCAGGCGCTCGAGGCCGACGAGCGTGACGCACTCGTCGAGCACCTCGGCGAGGCCGTCGGCGGTGCGGATGTCAAAGCCCGAGGCGAAGAGGTGGCAGGAGTCCAGGCAGACGCCCAGGCGCGGGCCGGCGCCGGCCGCGTCCAGCAGCGCCGCCAGCTCGTGGAAGGAGCGCCCCAGGGTTCCTCCGGCGCCGGCGGTGTTCTCCAGGTGCAGCGGGCAGCCCTCGGACTCCGCGAGCGCCTCGGCGATCACCGCACCGGCGCGCTGGATCGCCGGGCCGACCTCGCCGGCCAGCGCGGACCCCGGATGCAGCACGACCGCCTGCGCCCCGAGCCGGTCCCCGGCGCGCAGCGACGAGATCAGCGAGGCGAGCGACTTGGTCGCGGATATCGGGATCCTCGGAGGCGCAGTTGAGCAGGTAGACCGCGTGGATCAGCAGCGCCTGCACGCCGGAGGGCTCCATGGCCGCGTGAAACGCCGAGACCTCCTCCTCGGAGTACTCGCGCGGCTTCCAGGCCCGCGGGTTCTGGTTGAAGATCTGAATCGCGGCCGCCCCGCGCTCGGCGCCGCGCAGGACGGCCTGCGCCGGACCGCCCGCGGGGGACACGTGGGCGCCGATCAGCACGTCGTCGTAGTGTCCTGCGCCGACATGAGGCTCCGCTTCGCTCCTTCCCCGACCGGGGCCCTGCACATCGGCGGGGCTCGCACGGCGCTGTACAACTGGCTCGTCGCCCGGCACGCCGGGGGCACGCTCGTCCTGCGCATCGAAGATACCGACCCCGAACGCTCCACCGCCGAGAACGTCGAGCAGATCCTCGACGCCCTGCGCTGGCTGGAGATCGACTACGACGAGGGGCCCGTCAGCCAGGTCGCGCGCAGCGATCGCCACCAGGAGGTCCTGGCCCGGCTGCTGGACGAGGGCCACGCCTACCGCTCCACCGCGACGGCCGAGGACGTGCGCTCCTTCAAGGCCGCCCACGGCGCCGAGCGGGGCTTCCGCGGCGAGCCCGAGGAGGAAGGGGCGGTGCGCCTGCGCGTCCCCGACGAGGGCGAGACGGTCGTGCACGACCTCATCCGCGGCGACACCGTCTTCGCGCACGCGCACCTCGACGATCCGGTCATCGCCCGCGCGGACTCCAGCGTGCTCTACAACTTCGCCGTCGCGATCGACGACCTCGACGCGGGGGTCACGCACGTGATCCGCGGCGAGGACCACCTCTCCAACACGCCCAAGCAGGTGCTGGTGCTCGAGGCGCTGGGCGCGCAGCCGCCCGTCTACGCGCACCTGCCGCTCCTGCACGGCCCCGACGGCAAGAAGCTCTCCAAGCGCCACGGCGCCGCGTCGGCGCAGGAGCTGCGCGCGGCCGGCTACCTCCCCGAGGCGGTGCGCAACTACATCGCGCTGCTGGGCTGGGGCACCGAGGACGACGAGACGATCCTGTCCACCGGGGAGCTGATCGAGCGCTTCTCGATCGAGCGCGTCTCCCGCAACCCCGCCCGCTTCGACGAGCAGAAGCTGCGCTGGATGAACGGCCGCTACTTGCGCGAGCTGTCCACGGAGGAGCTCACGCGGCGCCTGGAGGAGTACACGGGCCGCACCGGGCTGCGCGACGCGGTGGAGATCTCGCGCGAGAAGATCCAGACCCTGGCGGACTTCTGGCCGCTGGCCGGCTTCATCTTCGACGGTCCGTCCGACGACCCGGCCGCGCGCGAGAAGTGGCTTGACGCCGACGGCCTCTCGGCCCTGCGCGACGCCCGCGCGGCGCTCGACCCGGTGGACCCGTTCACGGTCGCGGACGTCGAGGAGGCGCTGCGCGGAGTGGTGGAGGCGCGGTCGGCCAAGCCGCGCGACGTGTTTCAGCCCATACGCGTCGCCCTGGCGGGCGGAACGGTGTCGCCCGGGATCTTCGAGACGCTCGTCGTCCTCGGCCGGGAGGAGTCGCTGGCGCGCATCGACCGGGCGCTCGCGGGCGCCTGAGCGCTCATCTGACCCTCAACCATCCGTCCATCGCTGCCGATAGGCGGGGTGTGATCTCCACCTCCGTCAGCCAGGCACCCCCACCGAACAGCGCCTCCGTCCAGCGCCAGCACAACGAGGGCCACGGCCGCCGGCTCACCGCCGCGTTCGAGGCGCTCGAGGCCTTCCCGGTTCTCGCCGAGTCGCGCGACCGCGTGCTGCGTCTGGTCACCGCGGAGCGCATCTCCGCGGCCGATGTCGTCGCCGCCGTCGAGTCGGACATCGCGCTGGTCATCAGCGTCCTGCGCCTCGCCAACAGCCTCGACGGCAAGACGCGCGGGCGCGTGGAGTCCGTCGTCAAGGCCGTCGAGATCCTGTCGCCGGAGTCCGTCCACTCGCTGGCCAGCCGCGCGCGGACCTTCGACTTCTTCGAGCGCTCCTCGATCTGGGCCGGCGCGCCCGAGCGCTTCCGCCTGCACGGCGTCGCCACGCAGCGCGCCGCCGACCGCCTGGCCCAGGAGGCCGGCTACGAGCACCGCGACCGCCTGATGGTCACCGCCCTGCTGCACGACATCGGCAAGCTCGTGCTCACGCACGCCTACTCCGGCTATCCCGAGCAGGTCGTCGGCGACGGCCGCACGCCCGAGGAGCGCGTCCACCGCGAGCGCCGCGAGCTCGGCGTCGACCACGCGCTGGTGGGCGGCGTCCTGGCCCGCCGCTGGGGCCTGCCCAGCGCGATCGCGTCGGCCATCGAGCGCCACCACTCCGACGACGCGACCGGCGAGGCCGCCTTCGTGCGCCTGGCCGACATGCTCGCCCACTACGCCCAGGGCTCGCAGATCTCCCCGACCATGCTGCTCAAGACCGCCCGCTCCGTCGGCCTCGGCGCGACCGAGCTGCGCTCGGTCCTGTACGACCTGCCCTATCCCCAGACGGGGCGCCCGCGCCAGATCGACCCGTGCCCGCTGTCGGCGCGCGAGCTCGAGGTGCTCAAGCGCCTGGCCGAGGGCAAGGTCTACAAGCAGATCGCCGGCGAGCTCTCGCTTTCCACCTCGACGGTGCGCACGCACCTGCACAACGTCTACGGCAAGCTCGGAGCGGTCGACCGCGCGCAGGCCGTGCTCATCGCCACCGAGCGCGGCTGGCTCTAAGTCGCCGCTGCCGGGCGCCGGCGGGTCATCACGGCCCACGCCAGCGCCGCGAGTACCATGCCGACCGAGTCGATGCCGACGTCGACCGGCGAGCCGTGGCGGTCGGTGACGAAGGACTGGTGAAACTCGTCGCTGACCGCGTAGGCCAGCACGATCACGGTCGTCAGGACCGGCTGGCGCCAGTCCAGGGCGCGGGCGACCGCCAGCCACAGCAGTGCGTAGATGCCGATGTGCGCCGCCTTGCGCAGCAGCAGATCCCACGCCCCCAGGCCGGAGTCCAGTCCGGGCTGCGCGGACAGCCCGAAGATGAGCGCCATGATCGCCAGCGGAGGCGCGAAGCGACTGACCGGTCCCATACAGTCACCCTAGAGCGATGATCTCGATCACCACGAAGTCGCCCTACGCGATCAAGGCGCTCGCCGAGCTGGGGCGCTCCGGGCCCGGACCGGTGCCGATCGGAGAGCTCGCCCGCCGCCGCGACATCCCGGTCCAGTTCCTCGAGCAGCTCTTCGCCGTCCTGCGCCGCGGCGGGATCCTGCGCTCCCAGCGCGGCGTCAAGGGCGGCTACGCCTTCGCCCGCGAGCCGGCCGAGGTCACCGTGCTGGAGATCGTCGAGCTCCTCGACGGCCCCCTCGGCCGCGACGCCGAGGGCGTCATCGGCGAGGCCGCCGCCGCCGCCCGTGCCGTGCTCCAGCGCACCACGATCGCCGAGGTCGCCGAGCGCGAGGCGCGCGAGGCGGGCGCCGCGATGTACCACATCTAGCGGGCGCCCCTGCCTTGACCGCCCAGCCCGGGAAGCTCGGCGCAGACGTCGGTCGTGACCTGCTCCTGCTCGCGGCGGGGATGGCGGCGCTCTACGGGATGGTCGAGCTCGTCTTCGGCGTGGCCGGGCTCACGTTCGAGCGCGTGGGGGGAAGCGAGTCGCTGGAGGGCCTCGCGCCGGCGATCTTCCTGGCCTGCTCGGCGCTCGCGGCGCTGCCGGCCGGCCGGGCGATGGATCGCCGCGGACGGCGACTCGTGCTCGGCGCGGGGTTCGCGGCCGGGACCGCCGGCTGCCTGATCGCCGCCGCCGGCGTGCGCGGCAGCTCCCTGCCCGCCGTGCTGATCGGGTTCGCGCTGACCGGCGCCGCCACCGGGACCGTGCTGCTCACCCGGGCAGCGGCGGCCGAGCTCGTGGCGCCCGAGCGCCGCCCGCGCGCGATCGGTCAGGTGCTCTTCGGCGCGGTCTTCGGCGCGCTGCTCGGACCGCTCGTCTTCGGGCCGCTGCTGGGCGACGGGGAGAACAGCTCGGCGCTGGATCTCGCGTGGCTCGGCGGCGCCGGGTTCATGCTCGCCGGTCTGATCGTCATCCTGCGCCTGCGTCCCGACAGCAAGCCCAGGGACGGCCCGCCGCCCCCGGCGCGGCAGCTGCGGGCGATGACGGCCCTGCCGGGGCTCGGAGCGCCCCTGCTGGCGGTGCTCGCCAGCTGGGCGGGGATGGTCACCGCGATGTCGCTCACCGGATCTGCGCTCATCGACCACGGGCATGACCACGGGGCCGTCTTCCCCGTGCTCGCCGCGCACTTCGTCGGGATGTTCGGCTTCTTCATCGTCGTCGGTCAGATCATCGAGCGCATCGGGCGCGCGCGGGCGATCGCCGGCGGCCTGGCCGTCATGGCCGCGTCGTGCCTGACGCTTGCGGTGTCGATCGAGGCGGTGCACTTCGCGGCCCTGTCGCTCTTCGGCGTCGGCCTGGGGTGGAGCCTGTCGTTCGTGGCCGCCACCGCCGAGCTGGCCGAGCACGTCGCGCCCGGCGAGCGCGCGACGGTGATCGGGCTCGCGGACCTCCTCGGCAGCATGTCGGGCGCCCTGCTCGTCGTGGCCGGCGGCGTGGCCCTCGACGCGCTGGGCATCGTCTCGGTGGCGGTGGGCGCCGCTGCCCTGCCCATCGCGGCGGCGCTGTGGGTCATGCGCCCGACATTCGATCGCGGCGCGTACCCGTAGAGCGGCGGCCCCCGCCGCGCCGGGGCGCGGCGCGGCGGGGCCGGACCCTCCTACACCCTGCGGTCGCGGTAGCCGACCCGGTCGTCGACGACGCGCGGGCGGTCCAGCGAGCGGGCCTGGAACATCTCGATGACCAGCCAGACGGCTCCGACGACGAACAGGATCACGCCGATGGTCTGGATCGAGATGCCGGCCAGTGCGGCGTCGACGGCCAGCCAGAGGACGAGTCCAACGGCCATGAGAACGAGCGGGGGTCCGGCGTCGGCAGCCATGCGTGCAGCCTCCTTGGGGGCGGGGAGAACGTTGGTGGGGGTTCTCCCCGTCCCCCGGGCGCCGGCAATCCCGCGTTCGACGGATGTCCTAGCCGGCGGCCATCTCGGGCAGCGCGCCGATCTGCGCGAGCAGGCTGGGCATGTCGATGAGCTCCCACTCCTCCTCGATGCGGCCGTCGCGGCAGCGGCTGACGGTCAGGCCGCAGACCTCGACGTCGTTGCCGGTGGGGGCCGCGCCCATGAGCTCGCCGTCGTGACGGCCGCGCAGCGTGAAGCGCGTGCCGACCCAGTCGCCCTCGGTGAACTGGTGGTCGACCGTGATCGTCAGGCCCGACAGGGCGGCGCGGTAGCCCTCGACAATCTCCCGCAGGCCGTCGGCGCCCTTGACGCCCTCGGGATGCAGGACGTAGTCCTCGGTCACGATGCCGGGCAGCGCGTCGAAGTCCCCGCGCACGGCGTGCTCGAAGCAGTCCTGCACGGCGGTCTTGTTGGCCTCGCTGGTGGTGCTCATGCTCTCGCCTCCACTCGATCCGGTCGCGGTCGCCGGACGACGACCCGGGCGGAGGATCCCGCCGGCCGGGCGGGCGCACATCGGTGGGACTACCTATCCGGGTACGGGTCTTTGCGGAGGCTCGCGGATGGCGTAGGCGGCAGCCTCGGCCCGGCTGCGCAGGCCGAGCTTGGACAGGATGTTCGCGACGTGGTGCTCGGCTGTGCGCCGGCTGATGACCAGCCGCTCGGCGATCTCGGCGTTGGAGCATCCGGTGGCCAGGAGCGCCAGCACCTCGGTCTCGCGCTTGGTGAGCGTGCCGAAGCTCTTGGGCCACGACCGTCCCGCGGCGCCCAGCTCACGCAGCACGCCGGCCGCCGCGTCGGCGTGGCCGCGCGCCCCCATGCGCTCGAAGGCGGCGAGCGCCAGCCGGGCCTCGGCCTCCGCCGCGCCGGGGGCAGTCGCCGCGATCGCCTGGGCCAGCGCGAGCCGGGCGCGGCCCGCCTCGAGCGGGAGGTCGAGCGCCGAGAAGCCCTCCAGGGCGCCCTGCAGGCGCGCCGACGCGCGCTCGTCGCCGCGCGCCGCCAGCACCCGGCCCTCGGCGAAGGCGGCGTAGGCGCGCGCCCGGTCGTTGCCCGACGCCTCGGCCAGCTCGGCGAGCACCGCGACGGTCCGCTCGGCCGCCGCCACGTCGGAGTGCGCGAGCTGGACGTCCACCAGCAGCTCGTAGAGCACCGCGCACGAGGGGTCGCTGGGGTCACCGCCCTCCAGGCACGTCCGCGCGAGGTCCCCGGCCAGCGCGACGTCTCCGCGGGCCAGCGCGATCGCCGCCAGCGACCGCCGCGCGGTCGGGTGCCACTCGTTGCCCTCGATCAGGCGCTCGGCCTCCTCGAAGCGGCCCTGGCGCACGCGCAGCTCCGCCAGGCGCACGAGCGGGAACACGCGCATCGCGCGATAGCTGGTCTCCGACATGCGGATCGCGGCCATCAGCTCCTCCTCGGCCTCCGCCCACCGGCCGATCGCGATGAGGATGCCGCCGTAGTGCAGCCGGCAGGTGGTTGAGACCAGCAGCGAGTTGCTCCAGACCACGAAGCGGTCCACCACCGACATCCACTGCTCGGCGCGGCGCACGTCGGAGGTGTGCTCGCAGGCGCTCAGGAAGCGGCAGTAGATGTCGCCCACCGCCACGATCCCGGTCACCTCGCCGGTCGACACCGCCGCCATCGCCTGGTCGATGAGCGTCATGCCGTCCGCCACGCGCCCCGTCTCGACGTACGCCTCCCCGAGCAGCGCGAGGGCGTCGAACTCGAGCTCGACGTCGCCGAAGCGCCGGGCGATCGCGAGCGCCGCGGTCGCAAGCTGCTCGCGCTCGGCGGCGTCGCGGGACAGCGGCGCGCGCTCGAACGCGATCCACCCGTGGGCGACCGTCTCGTCCATCCCCTCCAGCAGGCCCGCCGCGCGGGCGAACCACCCGTTCGCCGCGGCGTCGTTGCCGCGCACCGCGCCGTGCAGGAACGCGAGCACGCGGGCCTGCTCGGACGCCTCCAGCGCCCGCCCGGCCCGGTGGTAGGCGACGAACGCGCGCTCCTTGAGCTCGACCGCCCGGTCGTACTGGCCCAGCCAGTGCACCGCGTCGCCCAGGCCGGAGAGCGCGTCGGCGCTCTCGTCGACCGCGAGCGCCCGTTCGAAGCACGCGCGGGCGGTCTCCCACTCCGCGGCGGCGAGCGCGGCCCGGCCTTCGCGCAGCAGCTCCTCAGAGCCTGCGGCCTCCATGCAGCGATCTTCCCATGGGCTTAGGTCGAGGGGCCAGGGTGGTCAGCGTTGTGGCCGTTCAACGACCACGATCCGTACCACCCCTCGGCTTGACGGGCGCCGACGCGCCAGGTCCGCGGCCGCGCGGTTAGGCTCCTGAGATGGAAGGCGTCCCCGACAAGGGCGACATCCGCGACGACGTGATCAAGGAGCTCGCGCGGCTGCTGCCCCCCGAGCGGATGTTCCGGATCGTCGAGATCCTGGGGATCGAGGGAACCGACGAGCAGCTGGACTTCATCGGCGACCTCACGAGCGCGTTCTTCACGCGCGGGATCGAGTTCGGGGCGATCGAGGTGGCGGCGCAGCAGATCGAGGCGGGCGGGCCCGACGCCACGATCGAGATCGTGCACGTCGACCTGCCGTAGGCGTCCGGGCTAGGGCTTCGCTCCCGGACGCCGGATGCTGCGGACGGGCCGCGGCGGCGGCCGGCCGATGCCGCGCGGGGCGCCGCCGCGGCAGCGTGGCTCGGCTCGCGTGCAGATCACGCCGGCACCCTCCCGCGCCGCCGCCCCCGCCGCCACGGACCGATGGTCCACAAAGCAGCCGCTCTCATTGGACAGAAAGTCCAGTGCAAGATCGCGTGCAGCCCTGAAGGACCCCCGCCGGGGTGCTTGGCTGGACCGGCCATGAGCCCGGTGCGCCAGCAGCTCCTCGAGACCGCGAAGGTGGTGGTCTCGGCGCTGGCCACGGCGGTGGTCTCCATCGGCTTCGTCGCCTTCGTGGGCGCCGCGATCCTGTGGACGCGCTTTCACGTCGCCGAGCTTCCGGCCGACCAAGCCGTCGCGGTGACGCCCCGGGAGCAGCTCGTGGTCATCGGGGCCACCGCGCTGGTCCTGTTCGCGCTCCTCGGCGCGGCCGCAGCCCTCGGCGTCTACCTCCTGGACCGCAAGGGCCGCGCCACCCGCCGCATGGTGCGGGGGCTGGTGGCGCTGGGCGTCGTCCAGCTCGCGGTGGCGATCGTGCTCGCGGACTTCCCCGTGCTGGACGCCGTCCTGCTCGTGGTGGGCTTCGCCCTCGCCGGCATCCTGCTCTCGCGCGCGCTCGCGGCCGGCACGAGCCTTGCGGTTCGCGTGGCCGCCGCGCTCCCGGTCGCGATCGCCTTCGCCGTGCTGTGCGACCAGGAGCCCTGGCTGGGCCAGGCGACGGGCGTGGTGCTCGTCCTCGGCCTGCTCAACCTCGCGGCGGCCGCCGCATCGGGCGAGCGGTTCCTGCCGCTCGGCTTCGCCGTGGTCGCCTCCGTCGCCGTGTTCGGCGCGTTCTTCACCTTCGCTCGCGCGGTC
Source organism: uncultured Solirubrobacterales bacterium (assembly GCA_963825515.1). GTDB lineage: Bacteria > Actinomycetota > Thermoleophilia > Solirubrobacterales > Solirubrobacteraceae > CADCVQ01. The sequence continues at coordinate 124,306 of CAWGTI010000006.1, forward strand.
GACGCGCCGCGGGTCCAGGCCGCGGCGGTCCTGCGCTCCGACGACCCCCGCGGCGGGTGCGCGCTGTACGTCACCGAGACCGACGACCGCCTGTACCTCGCCCGCGTCGACCTGCTTCCCGGCGCGACCGACACGAAGCCGCGGGGCGGCAGCGGCCGGCTGTTCTGGGTGCCCAAGGACAAGCTCGTCTCCTGGTCGATCGGGCCGCTGCAGTCCATCAGCCGCGCGCAGGACCAGGCGCTCGTGCTGCGCGACGAGCTCGTCGCGCAGCGCCCGCCCGTCGCGAAGCCCCCCGGGTCCGATCCGAAGACCGCCACGGCCGCCGCTGCCGGCCCGGTCACCGACGATCCCTGCTCGCCGCGCGGCGCCCGGGCGGCCGTCCGCGAGACGCAGGAGCGCGCGCTGGCGCGGAAGTACCAGCCGATCCTCTCCGTGGACAAGGACGACCGCTTCTGGCCGGTCTCGGTGCGCACCGTCTTCGGGCTGCGCGGCGGGCGCGCCGGCAACACGCGCACCTGCCTGAAGGCGCCGGGCACCGACGACTGCGACCGGCTGGCCAAGCCCGGCGACCTGCCGTGGATCGGGGCGACGAACGAGTGGGTCGAGTTCCCCGGCAAGGACTTCGACGAGCGCGATCAGGCCCGCACCGTGCGCGCCGCGCTGGGCGCCGGCAACCCCTACACCTCCGCCCAGATGTACTTCCTCGTGGCCGGGCGCAACGCCCGGACGTCGCTGACCAGCCTTCAGTACTGGTTCTTCTATCCGTTCAACTACCAGCGCCTGCAGGGCGTGGGCGCCCGGGCGGGCTTCCACGAGGGCGACTTCGAGAGCGTCGGGGTCCTCCTGTCCGCCTCCGGCCGGCCGGCCTACGTGTGGACCGCGCGCCACGGCAGCGAGGGCGAGCGCTTCGCCTACGCCGAGCCGGGCCTCGCGAAGGCCGGCGAGCACGTCCGCGTCCACGCGGCGCGCGGAAGCCACGCCACGTATGCGACCTGCGGTCGCCACCACCGGCCGCTCCTGCGCGGAGCCGTGGACGACCAGGTGGCCTGCCCGCAGGACACCCCGCTCGTGTTCGAGCCGCACGCGACGCCGCTGGCCGACCTCGCGCTCGCGCCCTGGACCTGCTTCCAGGGGCGCTTCGGGCACTCCATCGCCGACCAGAAGCTGTTCGCCCAGACCCAGGGAGCGATCATCGCCGACGGTCCGCGCACACCGCTGTGGCAGCAGAGGTTCGGCCGCGGCGAGGCGCGGCCGTGCGAGGGAACGCCCGAGCCGCCCGGCCGCGACCGCGACGGCGGCGCCGAGGAGACCAGCGACGACGTGACCGCGCAGCGTTTGCGCGACCGCGCCGGGGCGCTCGCGCCGCTGTTCGACTCGTGCGTCTCCTGGCAGCAGCGCCCGACCCAGGGGGCGTACGTGAGCGCGTGCGATCCCGCGATCCTCGACCGCTGGTTTCGCTCGCGTCTGGACGACGCGGGCCCGGAGCGGCTGCGGATCGCCCCGCCGCGCGGGCGCGGCGACGGGTCGATCCCGGCGCTGCTGCGCTCCCCGGACCCGGCCGGCGCGGACGGCGCCCGGATCACGTCCTCCGCGCGCTCCCGGCCCGAGGTCTACGTCGCGCGCTACCGCGACGGCCGCTCCGGCGACCTGTTCACCGCCGCGTTCCCCGCGGTCACGGTCACGCCTGACCGGTCCGTGTGCCTCGAGGCGGCGGGCGTCACGCGCTGGCGTCTGCGCGGCTGCGACGACGGGCGCACGCTCGCCGAGGCCCGGCCCGCGCTCCTGCGCCCCGGCGGGCCACCCGGCGGCGCGGGCGGCGTGAGCCCGGGCGCCGACATGACCAAGTAGGGGAGCCGCGCGCCCCACGGGTACGGTGTGCCGGTGCCCGGGATCCCGACCAGCGTCGCCGCGCACGTCGGCAACACGCCGATGGTGGAGCTGACGCGCCTGGCCCCGGAGGGGGTGCGCGTGTTCGGCAAGCTCGAGGCGTTCAACCCCGGCGGCAGCGTCAAGGACCGGATCGGGATCGCGATGATCGAGGCCGCGGAGGCCGAGGGGCGCATCGAGCCCGGGCGCACCACGATCGTGGAGGCCACGTCGGGCAACACCGGCATCGCGCTGGCCTTCGTCTGCGCGGCCAAGGGCTATGACCTGGTCCTCACGCTGCCCCAGGGGATGAGCCGCGAGCGCGAGGGGCTGCTCAGGCTCTATGGGGCGCGGGTGGAGATCACCGAGTCGCTGGGCGGGATGCAGGAGGCGGTGGACGCAGCCCGCGCCATGGCCACCCGCGACGACGTCTTCCTGCCCGACCAGTTCTCCAATCCCGCCAACCCCGAGGCGCATCGCAGGACCACCGCGCCCGAGCTGCTCGACGCGCTCGACGGCGACATCGACGTCTTCGTGGCCGGCGTGGGAACGGGCGGGACCATCACCGGCGTGGGCGAGGTGCTCAAGCAGCGCCTGCCCGGCTGCCGTGTGGTGGGGGTCGAGCCCGCCAGCTCCGCCGTTCTGTCGGGCCGCCGGGCCGGGCCCCACAAGATCCAGGGCATCGGCGCGGGGTTCGTCCCCGCGGTGCTCAACCGCGAGGTGCTCGACGAGGTCATTCCCGTCAGCGACGAGCGCGCGATCGAGACCGCGCGGCTGGCCGCCAGCCGCGAGGGCGCGCTGGTGGGGATCTCCTGCGGCGCGGCGCTGTGGGCCGCGCTGGAGATCGCGCGGCGCCCCGAGTCGCGCGGCGCGCGCATCGCGGTCGTGCTGCCCGACTCGGGCGAGCGCTACGTCTCGACGCCGTTCTTCGCTCCCTAGCCGCGCCGGCGCGCCGCAATTCCGCTCGCTGAAGGATTGTGGTGCCCCTGACCACCAGGAACCTTCAGCGAGGCGTCGGGTGGTGGCCCCGCCAGGCCGGAGGGCGCCCGGCGGTACGCTTGACACGATGCTCGGTCTGGGGACCCTGGAGCGTGTCGTCGGCGAGTTGCGCCGCGACGTCGCCGCTGCGCACGACCGCGATCCCGCGGCGCGGGGCACCGGCTCGACGGAGATCCTCGCGAGCTGGCCCGGCGTGCAGGCGCTGCTGGCCCACCGCGTCGCCCACGGTCTGCACCGCCTGGGGGTCCCGCTCGTCCCGCGCTCCGTCTCGGTGGCGTCGCGGACGCTGACCGGGATCGAGATCCATCCGGCCGCCAGGATCGGCCAGGGCTTCTTCATCGACCACGGCGCCGGCGTCGTCATCGGCGAGACCGCGGAGATCGGCGACAACGTGACGCTCTACCAGGGCGTCACGCTGGGAGGCACGGGCTTTCAGACCGGCAAGCGCCACCCGACGCTGCAGGACAACGTCACGGTCGGGGCGGGCGCGAAGCTGCTCGGCGCGATCACCGTCGGCCACGGGGCGAAGATCGGCGCCAACACTGTCGTCGTGCACGACGTGCCGCCGAACTCCACCGTGGTGGGCAACCCCGGCCACCCCGTCCGGGTGGACGGCAAGCGCCCCGAGGGCCCCGACGCGGACTGGGTCCACCTGCCCGACCCGGTGGCCGAGGCGATCAAGGCGCTGTCCGCCCGGATCGCCGAGCTCGAGCGCGAGGTCGCCGAGCGCACCGGGGACGGCGCCGAGCCCCAGGGCGACGTTCGCCCGCTGCGGCCGGTCCGGGGACCGAACCCCGCAGGCGGCTGAGCCCCGCGCGCCGTCAGTAGTAGACCGTCCGGCAGCGGTGCCGGGGCCGCGACTTGTACGCCGCGCCCTGGCCGCGGTGCCACAGCCACTGGTCGAGCTCGTGCGCGCTGACCCCCAGGCGGTCGGCGATCAGGTCGCACGCGTGGACGGCGCACGCGCGGATCTCGCGCTCCTGCGGCCCCGCGCGCAGCAGCCGGCCCGCGTCGATGTGGGCGGCCAGGCGCTCGTCGTAGACCAGGACCCCGTCGCAGCGCAGGACGTGGGGCACGAGGTTGTCGGCGAAGATCGTCAGCCGGTCGAGGTCGCCGAACTGCGCCACGCCGGCCAGCGCGAGGTCGGAGGCGACGATCTGGGCGCGCTTGTAGAAGCCGCGGTCGTCGAACAGCGCCATGCCGCGGGCGAGCATCTCCGCCAGCCGCTCGGCCGAGCCGCCGGCCTCGGCGACGAGATCGAGCGCGCGGCGCTCCCCCACGAAGTCGCCGAGCGCGCGCAGCGCCTGGGCGAAGAGCGCCATGAGCTCGTGGTCTCGTCGCTGGCCGAGCATGTCGGCCATCTCCTCCGTGCGCATCGCGCGCAGCTCGGCGCTGCTCAGGGGACCGGCCGTGCGGAAGCGGTCGGCCAGCCCCGCCGCCACCGTGTAGTAGCCCGAGAGGCCGGGGCGCTTGGCCAGGGTGGGAAACCAGCCCGACCCGAAGTTGATCGCGTCGAGCGCCAGCAGGTAGTCGGCGACGTCGGCCGGCTCGCCCTCGACGTAGTGGTACCGGGGGTCCAGCGCCGGCGGCGGGCCGGGCTTGATCGAGTCGAACTCGCGGGGGTCGATGCGCACGGAGTGCGCGCGCGCCGCGATCTGCGCGCAGCCGGAGCGCACCTCGTCGCACAGGCCCATGGCGGGGAGGCTAGTCCGGGGCGCGTCCTATGCTGGGAGGTCGTGCCCGACACCGCCTCCAGCGACCGCATCGACGCCCTCCTCGCGGGCCTCAACGAACCCCAGCGCGACGCCGTCACCTACGGCGAGGGGCCGCTGCTCATCCTCGCCGGGGCGGGCTCGGGGAAGACCCGCGTGCTCACGCACCGCATCGCCTATCTCGTGCACACCGGGCTGGCGCAGCCCAACGAGATCCTGGCGATCACGTTCACCAACAAGGCCGCGCAGGAGATGCGCGAGCGCGTCGAGCTGCTGCTCGGCCGCCGGACCCGGGCGATGTGGGTGATGACCTTCCACGCCGCGTGCGCGCGGCTGCTGCGCGCCGAGGCGCCGCGGCTGGGCTACACCCGCCAGTTCACGATCTATGACCAGGCCGACTCCCGGCGGCTGGTCAAGCGCTGCCTGGACGACCTCGGCGTCGACACCAAGCGCTACACGCCGGGCGCGATCCACAACCAGATCTCCGCGGCCAAGAACCAGCTGCGCGACGCCGCCGCCTACCGCGAGATGGTCGGCTCGTTCTTCGAGCAGACCGTCGCCGACGCGTTCGAGATCTACGAGCGCGACCTGCACCGGATGAACGCGATGGACTTCGACGACCTCCTCGGCCGTGCGGTCAACGTGCTCGAGCTCTTCCAGGAGGTCCGCGACCACTACTCCTCGACCTTCCGCCACGTCCTCGTCGACGAGTACCAGGACACCAACCGCGCTCAGTACCGGCTGCTGCAGCTCCTGGCCGGCGGCAGCGAGGGCGACGCGGGCGGGCACCGCAACCTGGCGGTGGTCGGCGACGACGCGCAGTGCCTGGTCGAGGGCACGCTCGTCACGATGGGCGACGGGACGCGGCTCGCGATCGAGGACGTGCGGGAGGGCGACGAGATCCTGTCCTGCTACGGATCGGGCGACTATCGCCCGGCGCTCGTGACCGGCACCTTCCGCAGCACCGAGCGCACCGACGGGGTGGCGATCATGCTCACCAGCGGCCGGCGGATCGTGTCCACCCCCGAGCACACGCACTTCGCCGGGTACCGCCTCGCGCACTCGGAGGTGGGCCGACTTGTCCCTGCCATGCATGGACAAGTCGGCCCACCTGATGGGCAGGCGACAAGTGGGCCGACGTACCCTCGGCATGCATGGACAACTCGGCCCACCGGGGGGTCGACTCAAGAGCTCGCCGTGACCCTCTGCGGCGACCGGCGCGGGGGCACGCCCATGCACACGATTGCCATCGGCGGCTACGAGGCGTGCTTCGAGGACTTCGGCGCGGCGATGGATGTCGCGGCGCGGATCTGGTCGCACCTCGACGTGCAGGTCCAGTTCGTCGGACGGCTCGGCGGCGCGGAGCCCGGGTCGGGCGACTCGCTGCCGTTCACGTGCGCCGGCGCGGTCCGCCCCGGCATGGCCATGTTCACCGAGGACGGCGGCTACGACATCGTGGACAGCGTCGAACGGGTAGAGCTCGACCGGCCCGTCCACGACCTCAACGTCGAGGGCACGCACAACTTCATCGCCGACGGGATCGTCACCCACAACTCGATCTACGGGTTCCGCGGGGCGGACATCCGCAATCTGCTCGAGTTCGAGGACGATTATCCGGACGCCCACGTCGTCAAGCTCGAGCAGAACTACCGCTCGACGCAGACGATCCTCAGCGCCGCCAACGCGGTCATCTCACACAACCGCGAGCAGAAGCTCAAGACGCTGTGGACGGATCTCGGCGAGGGGGACCCGATCCGCATCCGCGAGCTCGACGACGAGCACGCGGAGGCGCGCTACGTCGTGGGGGAGATCGAGCGGATGGTCGACGAGGGCGCGAGCCGGGCGGAGATCGCGGTCTTCTACCGGACCAACGCGCAGTCGCGGGTCATCGAGGACACGCTCGTGCGCCGCGACATCGGCTACCAGGTCATCGGCGGCACGAAGTTCTACGAGCGCGCGGAGGTCAAGGACGCGATCGCCTACCTGACGATCCTGGGCAACCAGCAGGACGTCGTCTCGTTCACCCGCGTGGTCAACTCGCCGCGGCGGGGGATCGGGCAGACCTCGCTCTCGCGTGTGATCACCCACGCGCAGGCGATGGACATGACCCTGTGGGAGTGCGCGGCCGACCCGGCCGCCGTGCCCGGCCTGGGCACCGCCGCGGTGCGCGCCTTCGGGCGCTTCATGGAGACCATGGCCAAGCTGCGCGCGCGCGTGGACGAGGTCCCGGTCGGCGACCTGCTGGAGGCGCTGCTGCACGAGACGGGCTACCTCGACGCGCTGGCGGCCGAGCGCACGATCGAGGCGCAGGGCCGGACCGAGAACCTCCAGGAGCTCGTGGAGGTGGCGCGCGAGTTCGACGCCACGGCGGAGGAGGGCCAGGACACGCTGGACGTGTTCCTCCAGCAGATCGCGCTGGTCGCCGACGCCGACACCCGCACCGACGACGAGGGCCTCGTGACCCTGATGACGCTGCACAACGCCAAGGGCCTCGAGTACCCCATCGTGTTCATCATCGGCGCCGAGGAGGGGGTGTTCCCGCACTCGCGCGCGCTGGACGAGGGCGGCCTGGAGGAGGAGCGCCGGCTGATGTACGTCGGGATCACCCGCGCGATGCGCGACCTGTGCCTGACCTCCGCGCGCCGGCGGGCCGTGTTCGGCGCCACGCAGTACGGGATGCGCTCGCGCTTCCTGGACGAGATCCCCGCCGACCTCACCGACCGCGAGGACGAGCCCCGTGTGGGAGCACAGCGCCCCACGTCATGGGCCTCGTCGCGCAGCGCCGCTGCACCCACCGACTTCCGCCTGGGCGACGACGTGGTGCACGCGGCGTTCGGCGAGGGCGTCGTCACCGGGATCGAGCCGGGCATCGTCGTCGTGCGCTTCGCGCGCGACGGCAGCGAGCGCAAGCTGATCGACGGCCACGCGCCGATCACCAAGCGCTGACGCGCCGCCATATCGTTTACGCTATGCCCCGTGGGGCAGCTGGGCGACACCATCCGGGAGATCCGCCTGCGGCGCGGGCTCTCACAGACCCGCCTCGCGCGGCGCGCCGGCACGCGCCAGGCCACGATCTCCCGGATCGAGCGCGGGCTGGAGTCCCCGTCGTTCGAGCGCTTCGAGCAGCTGCTCCTGGTCATGGGCGAGCGGCCGGTCCTCGCCACGGCGCCCCTGCCCTGCGAGGTCCCAGACGACGCGCTGCGGCGCGGCACGGCCCTCTCGCCGTCCGACCGCCTGGCGGAGTCGGCGTCGTGGAACCACGTGGTCACCGAGCTCGAGGTGGCCGCGGCACGCATGAGCGAGCTGCGCTGACCGGGCCACCGGGCGCACCGCTGGACCTCCGCCGGCTGCTCGCGCTGCTCGCCGAGCACGGCGTCGACTTCGTCGTCATCGGCGGGATCGCTGTGCAGGTCCACGGCCATCGGCGCACGACCAAGGACCTCGACGTGATCCCGGACCCTGCGCCCGCGAACCGCGGGCGCCTCGCCGCCGCGCTCGCCGCGGCCGGTGCGCGCCCCGCGGATCTCCCCGGCGTCTTGGTCCCCCCGACCGCGGAGCAGCTCGCGGCCGCGCCCGTCGTGCCACCGCTGGTGACCGACCACGGCGAGCTGCACGTCCTCAACAAGGTGCCGGGAGCCGCGCCCTACGCGGAGCTGCGCCGCCGCGCGCTTCACGTGCCGCTGGGGGACCTCGTCGTCGCGATCGCCTCGCTGGACGACCTGATCGCGATGAAGCGCGCGTCCGGGCGCCCGTCGGACCTCGCCGACATCGCCGTGCTGACCCGCGAGGCGCTCCATTGACCCCCTGGAGCGGAGTGGCGATACCGTGCCCGCGCAGATGAGCGCAACGGTCATCGACGGCAGGGCGATCGCAGCGCGGGTGCGCGCCGACGTCGCGCGCGAGGTCGAGGAGTTCGCGGCCGCCACCGGCGGCGCGCGCCCCGGGCTGGCCACCGTGCTGGTCGGCGACGACCCCGGCTCGGCGATCTACGTCGGCGCCAAGCAGCGCGCCTGCGCGGAGGCGGGCATCGCGGCGTTCGACCACCGCCTGGAGGCCGACACGCCCCGCGCCGCGGTGGTCGGCCTGCTGCACGAGCTCAACGAGGATCCGGCGGTGAGCGGGATCCTCCTCCAGCTCCCGGTGCCGCCGCCGCTGGACGGCGTGGAGCTCACCGGCATGATCGACGCCCGCAAGGACGTCGACGGCCTCACGCCGCTGAGCGCCGGGCTGCTCGCGCTGGGCCGCGAGGGGCTGCGGCCCTGCACGCCGCAGGGCGTCATGGAGCTGCTGCGCGACACCGGCGTCGCGCTGGAGGGGGCCGAGGCCGTGGTGATCGGGCGCTCGAATCTCTTCGGCAAGCCGATGGGCCAGCTCCTGCTGGCCGCCAACGCCACCGTCACGACGTGCCATTCCCGGACGCGCGACCTCGCGGCCGTCTGCCGCCGCGCCGACGTGCTCATCGCGGCGGTCGGACGTGCGCGGATGGTGAAGGCCGACTGGGTCAAGCCCGGCGCGACGGTCGTCGACGTGGGGATGAACCGCACCGACGACGGCCTGGCCGGCGACGTGGACTTCGACGCCGTGCGGGAGGTCGCGTCGGCGATCACGCCGGTCCCCGGCGGCGTGGGCCCGATGACCATCGCCTTCCTGCTGCGCAACACGCTGCAGGCGGCTCGGATGCAGCGGGCCGGCGTGCCCGCATGAGCCTCGGCCGGCTGCGATCGGGCGAGCTGCTGGCGGGCGCGAGCGCGCTGGGCCTGCTCGTCGTCACGTTCATCGCCTGGTTCGCCGGGGAGTCGGCCTGGGAGACGCTGCCGGTCATCCGGCTGTTCCTCCTGGCGACGATCGCGATGGCGCTCGTGCTCGTCGTGCTCACCGCGACGGAGAATCCGATCGCCCTGCCGGTCGCCGCGGGCGTGATCACCGCCGGGGTCGCGATCGTCACCTGGGTGCTCGTCTTCTACCGCGTCGTCGTCAACGAGCCGGGGACGAACGCCATCGTCGAGCTCGACAGCGGGGCCTACCTCGGCTTGCTGCTCGTGAGCCTGGTCGCCGCCGGCGCGTGGCGGACCATGCAGGACGAGCGCACCGGCTCGGAGCGCTCGCGCCGGCAGACCGAGCGCGTCCTCGCCGTGCGCGGGACGCCGCGGCCGCCCCCGCCGGAGCGCGACCCGGATCGCCCGGCGCAGGGCGAGGCGGACGCTCCGCCCGCCTAGAATCTGGCGTCGTGATCGATCGCGAGCAGGTCCTGCATGTCGCCCGCCTCGCCCGCCTCGAGCTCAGCGAGGAGGAGGTCGAGCGCATGAGCGGCGAGCTGTCGAAGATCCTCGACCACATCGAGAAGATCGGCGAGCTCGACCTCGACGGGGTCCCGCCGACCTCGCACGTCGTCGAGGTGGGCAACACGCTGCGCCCCGACGAGCCGCAGCCCTCGCTGCCGCGCGACGTGGCGCTGGCCGAGGCGCCGGCGGTCGCCGACGGCGGCTTCCTGGTGCCCAGCCCGCAGGCCCAATGAGCGGCGCGACGGCCATCGACCTCACCGCGCAGGAGGCGGTCGACGCGATCGAGCGCGGCGAGCTCGATCCCGCGGAGCTCTACGAGGCCTACCGCGCCCGCGCGCAGGCCGACGAGCTCAACGCGTTCGTCTGGGTCGCCGAGGAGCGCCCGGCCACCGCCGACGGGCCCCTGGCCGGGGTCCCCCTGGCGGTGAAGGACCTGTTCTGCACCGAGGGCGTCCCCAGCCAGGCCGGCTCGCGGATCCTGGAGGGCTACCGGCCGCCGTACACCGCGTCCGTCGTGCAGCGGCTGGCCGCGGCCGGCGCGCCGCTGCTGGGCAAGACCAACCAGGACGAGTTCGCGATGGGCTCCTCGAACGAGAACTCCGCCTACGGGCCCGTGCTGAACCCGTGGGACCGCACCCGCGTGCCCGGGGGCTCGAGCGGCGGGAGCGCGGCGGCCGTGGCCGCGGGCATCGCGCCGTGGGCGATCGGAACGGACACCGGCGGCTCGATCCGCCAGCCGGCGGCGCTGTGCGGGATCGTGGGCCTCAAGCCCACCTACGGCGCCGTGAGCCGCTTCGGGATGATCGCGTTCGCCTCGTCGCTGGACCAGGCCGGCCCGCTCACGCGCGACGTCACCGATGCCGCGCTGCTGCTGGGTCACATGGTCGGCCACGACAAGCGCGACTCGACGTCGGTCGGCTTCCCGGAGGCGATCCGCCGGCCGGCTGCGGAGAGCCTGGAGGGCATCCGCCTCGGGGTGCCCGAGGAGCTCAGCGAGGAGGGCGCGGGCATCGAGCCCGGCGTGCTCGCGGCATTCCGCGCGACGCTCGCGCTGGCGGAGAGCCTGGGCGCGACCATGGAGACCTGCCGCCTGCCCCATGCGCCGCACGCGCTGAGCGCCTACTACGTGCTGGCGCCCGCGGAGGCCTCCTCCAACCTGGCCCGCTACGACGGCGTGCGCTACGGGAAGCGCGCCGCCAACGGCGGAGGGCTGGTGGAGATGTACACGCGCACCCGCCACGACGGCTTCGGCGCGGAGGTCAAGCGCCGGATCATGCTGGGCACCTACTCGCTGTCCAGCGGCTACTACGACGCCTACTACGGCCGCGCCCAGCGCGTGCGCACGAAGATCGCCGAGGACTTCCACGCGGCCTTCGAGGACTTCGACTTCGTCGTGACGCCGACCGCGCCCAGCGTCGCCTTCGAGCTGGGCGCCAAGACCGACGATCCGCTGGCCATGTACCTCAACGACTACTGCACGGTGCCGATGTCGCTGGCCGGCATCCCGGCGATCTCGATCCCCAACGGCCTCAGCGAGGGCTTGCCCACGGGCTTCCAGCTCGCGGGCCCGGCGTTCAGCGAGAACCGGATCCTCGATGCCGCGCATGCGCTCGAGGGCGCGATCGGTTTTGACGGAAGCAAGGCCCGCGCATGACCGAGTACGAGCCCGTCATCGGCCTGGAGATCCACGTCCAGCTCTCGACGCGGACGAAGATGTTCTGCGGCTGCGCGCTGTCCTTCGGGGAGCCGCCCAACACGCGGACCTGCCCCGTCTGCCTGGGCCTGCCCGGCACGCTCCCGCTGCCCAACGAGCGCGCGGTCCACTTCGGGCTGATGATCGGCCTCGCGCTGGGCTGCGAGCTGGCGCCGCGGTCGATCTTCCACCGCAAGAACTACTTCTATCCCGACCAGGCCAAGAACTACCAGATCAGCCAGTACGACGAGCCGCTGTGCAAGGGCGGGCGCCTGGGCGACGTGCGCATCCACCGCGTGCACCTGGAGGAGGACGCCGCCAAGCTCATCCATGCCGGTACGAGCGGGCGCATCCACGGCTCGGAGTCCTCGGTCGTGGACTTCAACCGCGGCGGCACGCCGCTGGCGGAGATCGTCACCGAGCCCGACCTGCGCTCGGCCGAGCAGGCGCGCGAGTGGCTCACCCTGCTGCGCACGACGCTGCGCCAGCTCGGCGTCAGCGACGTGAACATGGAGGAGGGCTCGCTGCGCTGCGACGCCAACATCTCGATCCGCCCCGCGGGCTCGGCGGTGCTGGGCACGAAGACCGAGCTGAAGAACATGAACTCCTTCCGCTTCCTCGAGCGGGGGATCAACGCCGAGATCGCCCGGCAGGAGGCGCTGCTGCGGGCGGGCGAGCCGATCGTGCAGGAGACGCTGCACTTCGACCCGCGCACGGAGACCATCTCCTCGCTGCGCTCCAAGGAGGAGGCGCACGACTACCGCTACTTCCCCGAGCCCGACCTCGTGCCGGTCGCGATCACCGAGGAGATGCTCGAGGCGGCCCGCGCCGCGATGCCCGAGCTGCCCGCCGCCCGCGAGGAGCGCCTGCAGGCGCTGGGCATCACCGCCGACTCCGCCCGCCAGCTCGCCTGGCGTACCGAGCTGGGCGATTTCTTCGAGGCCGCCCTGGGCGCAGACGGCGTCGAGGCGCAGCCGCTGGCCAACTGGGTCACGAACGAGCTCGTCGCCCGGGTGGGGGAGTCCGACCCGGCGCAGACCAACGTCGCGCCCGCGGCGCTGGCCAAGCTCGTCGCGCTGGTCGGCGAGCGCGCGGTGAGCATCAGCAACGCCAAGGTGGTGCTCGACCGGCTGGTCTCCGAGGGCGGCGATCCCGCCCGCATCGTCGAGGCCGAGGGGCTGGGCGCGCTGGAGGGCGGCGGGGACCAGCTGGCGCCGATCGTGGACGCGGCGCTGGCCGCCAACGCCGACGCCGCGGAGAAGATCAAGGCCGGCAACATGAAGGCGATCGGGGCGATCATCGGTCACGTCATGCGCGAGACCAAGGGCCGCGCGGACGGGGCCGAGGTCACCCGCCTCGTGCGCGAGCGCCTCGGCGTCTGACCTGAGCCGGCTCAGGTCGCTGTAGGCGCATCCGCGCGGCGGCGACCGGCGTACCATCCGCAGACCACCCGCACCCAGGAGGCCGCATGTCGAAGCTCATCCGCATGGACCACACGGGGCATTCCACGCTGGCCGAGTGGAGCGCCGACGACCCGGCCGCCGTCGAGGCCGCGGTGGAGGCCTTCCGCCGCGAGCTGGACCGCGGCTACCTGGGGACGGTGAGCACCGGTCCCGGCCACGCCGACCAGGTCCGCGAGCTGCCGCTGGACGCGCCGCTCGTGATCATGCGGCTGCCGATCTCCGGGGGGTAACCGGCGCGTGGCGTCGGCCGACGTCCTCCCCGAGACCGCGGCCGTCCACTGGCGCCCGCGGGTGGACGACCGCCGGCTGCGGCGCGTCGGCGCGCTGTGGACCGCGACCACGCTGGCGCACGTCGTCCCGTTCCTCGGCGCGGCGGCCCTGCTGCTCTGGCTCGAGCCGCTGACGCTTCCGGTCGCGCTGGCCTGCCTGGCGCACGCGTGGGTCATCCCCGAGCTCTACGCACAGCGCGGCGCCAACGTGGTGCGCCCGCGCGGGCGCGCGCGGCGCCGAGCCCGAGCGCGTCTCGCTGGGCCTGCTGGGCGACCTCGTCGACCACGACTCCCGCGAGCTGCACGCCCGGACCGGCCTGGTGCCGGAGCCCGGGAGCCTGGGGACGTGGCTGGTGGGGGAGGCGGGCGCGCTGCTCGTGCGCGACGGCGGGCGCAGGGTCTACTGCTACTGCGTGAAGGTCGACGAGCCCGACCTGCCCTCGGCCGACCGGATCGTGCACCTGCTGCTGGCCCTGCGCGCCGACGAGCAGGGCTTCGCCACGGTGGCCAACCTCGCGTTCGCGGGCGCGCGCTGGCGGGTGCGCCGCCGCGTGCGCGCGCCCATGCGCCCGGCGTTGGACGCCGTCGTGCCGGTCCCCGGCTGAAGGCCTCGACAGCCGGTCCAGTCGCCGGCGCCGAATCTCCGCCCCCCGGCCAATGTGACCCCGCCGCCGGCGCGGCACCATGCTGCCCATGCACACCTCGCTCGACGTCTCCCGCTCCCGCCGCGTGCTCGTAGCACTGAGCGGCCCGCAGCCGGCCGCCGCGCACGCACCCAGGGTCCGCCGTTACCGGCTGGCCCGGCTGCCACTCCATGTCCCTCTCGACCCCCTGCCGGACCGCTACGCCCACCTGCGGCGCAGCTACGACTGACACTCCCGCAGCACCCTGGAAGCACTCCCTGCAGTACTCCCGACGTCTCGACCGGCGATTCACCAGCCGCGGGGGCCCAACAGCCCGGGCAGGTACGCTTGAGCACATGTCCTCCTCTAGTGCCTCAAGTACAGGTTCCTCCCTCGGCAGGCGGGCCCTCGCGGTGTTGGTCCTCATCGTCGCCGCGTGGATCCTGCTCAAGGTCGTCATCGGGTTCGTCACCGCGATCGCCACGGTCGTCGCCGTCGTGGTCGCCATCGTGGCCGTGATCTGGGCGATCCGAGTCTTGTAGGCGGCGCCAGCCGATGGCCGGAGGCGCCTACGTCGCCATCGCGCTCGGCTTCGCGCTGGCCGGCGGCGTGGTCGGGCGCCTGAAGGGCAGCTCGTTCTTCCTGTGGTTCCTGATCTCCGGCGTCGTGCCGGTGATCGGGCTGCTCACCGCGATCGCCTACCGCCACGAGCGCGACGAGCTGCGCCGCCAATGCCCCGAGTGCGGGCGGATCTGCAAGCTCTACGACGCGCTGTGCATGCGCTGCGGCGCCGAGCTGGACTTCCCTGAGCGCGCCATTGCGCCGGAGTCCGCGGCGCACGCGGGCCGCTAGAGTCAAGGGTTCTGGCCGGTCCCGGCGGGGATCCGGCGCCATCTCGAGTCGAGCGAGAGGAGGTCGCGCATGCGTGCGGTCGATGCCATCATGGAGTGCCTGAAGGCGGAGGGCGTCGAGGTCGTATTCGGGCTTCCCGGCGGCGCCAACCTCCCCACCTACGACGCGTTCGTCGACGGCGGAATCCGCCACGTCCTCGTGCGCCACGAGGCCGGCGGCGGGCACGCCGCCGAGGGCTACGCGAAGGCCACCGGCAAGGTCGGCGTCGCGTTCGCCACGTCCGGCCCCGGCGCCACGAACGTGGTGACCCCGATCGTGGACGCGATGATGGACTCGGTCCCGACCGTGTTCATCACCGGGCAGGTGCGGACCGACCTCATCGGGACCGACGGCTTCCAGGAGACCGACACGCTCGGGATCACGATGCCGGTCGTCAAGCACAGCTACCAGATCCGCTCCCCGCACGAGATCCCGCGCGCGATCCACGAGGCCTTCCACCTCGCGCGGACCGGCCGCCCCGGGCCCGTCGTCGTGGACATCCCGCAGGACCTCAGCCGCGCGGAGATCGACTACCAGCCGGTCACCGACCTGAACCTGCCCGGCTACCAGCCGACGACCGACGGCAACACCAAGCAGATCCGCCAGGCGGCCAAGGCGCTGGCCAGCGCGCGGCGCCCCGTGCTCTACGTCGGCGGCGGCGTGGTCAACGCCAACGCGGCGCCGGAGCTGACCGAGTTCGCGACCGCCGACCGCTTCCCGGTGACCTGCACGCTGATGGGCCTGGGCGCGTTCCCGGCCCCGCACCCGCAGTGGCTGGGCATGCTCGGCATGCACGGCACCCGCACGGCCAACTACGCGATGGACGAGGCCGACCTGATCTGCTGCATCGGGGCGCGCTTCGACGACCGCATCACCGGCAAGCTGTCGGAGTTCGCGCCGCGGGCGAAGTTCATCCACATCGACGTCGACCCGGCCGAGATCTCCAAGAACGTGCCGGCCCACATCCCGATCGTGGGCGACGCCAAGAACGTGCTCGTCAAGCTGCTGAAGGAATACAACGCGCTGGACGGCGCGGGCCCGTCGCGGCTGGACGAGTGGTGGAGCCGCATCGAGGGCTGGCAGGCCAAGTACCCGCTGGGCTACGACGACTCCTCCGACGGGGAGATCAAGCCGCAGCGCATGATCCAGGCGCTCTACGAGGCGACCGCCGGCGACGACGTCATCGTGACCTCCGACGTCGGCCAGCACCAGATGTGGGCCGCGCAGTACTTCCACTTCGCCCAGCCGCGGCGCTGGATCAACTCCGGCGGGCTGGGGACGATGGGCTTCGGGCTGCCCGCGGCCATGGGCGCGCAGGTCGGCTGCCCCGACAAGACGGTCGTGTGCATCTCCGGGGACGGCTCGGTGCAGATGAACATGCAGGAGCTCGCGACCTGCGCCCAGAACCGCATTCCCATCAAGGTGTTCGTCATGAACAACGGCTACCTGGGCATGGTCCGCCAGTGGCAGGAGCTGTTCTGGGACAAGCGCTACTCCGAGGTGGACATGGGCCAGTTCCCGGACTTCGTGAAGGTCGCCGAGGCCTACGGCGCGACCGGCCTGCGGCTGACCGAGAAGGCCACGCTGGTGCAGGACATGAAGGCCGCGATCGCCACCGACGGCCCGGTGCTCATCGACGTCCGCGTGACGCGCGAGGAGAACACCTACCCGATGATCCCGGCGGGCCAGCCCGCCCGCGACATGGTCGGGTGATGGTGGTCACTCCTGCAGACCCCCGCACGCCTGGAACGGCCGCTGATCGGCGCCTGGCGGTGTCCTCGGTCGGGGCAATGCCGGGGGCATTGCACCCTCCCTGCGTCCTTGCCAGGCCCCGCCAGCGACCGCCCAGGCGCATGCGGGCCTACAGGAGGGACCACTGATGGGTGAGCCGGGGACCAAGGAGCTGCTCTCCCTCGAGGAGCTCGAGGCCGCGGGCGGCATGCGCACGGGGCGCAAGCACGTGCTGTCGATCCTCGTGGAGAACAAGCCGGGCATCCTCACCCGCGTGGCGGGCCTGTTCGCCCGGCGCGGGTTCAACATCGACACGCTGACGGTCGGCCCCACCGAGGACGAGGACGTCTCGCGCATCACGCTCACGGTGGACGGGGCGCTGCACCCGATCGACCAGGTGACCAAGCAGCTGCACAAGCTCATCCAGGTCCTCAAGATCCGCGACCTGGAGCCCGGCGACACCGTCGCGCGCGAGCTCGCGCTGTTCAAGGTCGCCGCCGAGGGAACGCAGCGCGCCGAGGTGATCCAGATCTGCGAGATCTTCCGCGGCAAGGTCGTGGACGTCACGCGCCGGGCGATGGTGCTGGAGATCACCGGGACGACGGACAAGATCGCCGCCTTCGAGAAGATGGTCCGCCCCTTCGGGCTCATCGAGATGATGCGCACGGGGGAGATCGCGATCAGCCGGGGTCGCGGGGAAACCTGACCTCCAGCTGATGGCGGCCACCGGCACGAGCACGCGCCCGGCGGGTCCCTTCGCGCTGACGCCGGCCGACCGCGCAAAGCTCCTGCGGCGCCTGGGCAAGGCGGTGCGCCGCGCCCGCCACGGGCGGCCCGACGGCGTGCTCGCCGCGCTGACCGTCCCGGTCTCGCGCGACGCCGACCCAGCGGCCACGGCGCTGCTGTCGCGCCGCGCCGGCGAGCCGTGGTTCTGCTTCGAGCAGCCCGACGCCGACCGCGCGGCGCTGGGCGCGCTGGGCTGCGTCCTGGAGCTGCGCGCCAGCGGCCCGCGCCGCTTCGAGGAGGTCGCGGCGCGGTGGCGGGCGCTGGCCTCCGACGCGGTGGCCGACCCGCCGGACGGCCCGCGCGGCGCCGGGCTCGTGGCGGCCGGCGGCTTCGCGTTCGACCCGTCCGGCGGCGCGAGCCCGCACTGGGCGCCGTTCGCGCCCGCCTCATTGCAGGTTCCCGAGGCGGCGCTCGCGCGGCGGGGGGACGACGTGCGCCTCACCGTCGCCGCGCTGGCCTGCCCCGACGACGTGCCCGAGGAGCTGCTGGGGCGGATCGAGCGCCGGGTCGCCGAGCTGCGCGGCGGCGCGCTTCCGCTGCTGGACCCCGATCCGGCGGGGCGCTTCCAGGTCGTCGCCGCCGCGCCGCCCGAGCACTACGAGGAGGCCGTGGCCCGCGCCGTCGATCGCATCCGCTCCGGCGCGCTGGAGAAGGTCGTCCTCGCGCGCGAGGTCCAGGTGCACGCCCCGGTGGCGCACGATCCCGCGGCGGTCTTCGGGGTCCTGCGCGAGGGCTTCGGGTCGTGCTACGTGTTCTGCGCCGGCCGCGGCGACGCCGCGTTCATCGCTGCCAGCCCGGAGCTTCTCATCCGCCGCGACGGCAACCGGGCGGGCACGCTGGCGCTCGCGGGCTCGACGCGCCGCAGCGCCGACCCGTCCGTCGACGACCACCTGGGCGAGCAGCTGCTGCGCTCCGACAAGGACCGCGGGGAGCAGGCCATCGTCGCGCGCCGGATCGAGCAGACGCTGCGCCCGCACAGCCTGTGGGTGACCTCGGCGCCCGAGCCGGTCCTGGTGCGGATGGCGAACATCCAGCACCTCGGGACGCCGATCCGCGCGCAGCTCGCCGGCCCGATCGGGGTCGTGCGCCTGGCCGGGCTGCTGCATCCCACGCCCGCTGTGGGCGGCGAGCCGTTCGCCGCCGCCGCGCCGCTGATCCCGGCTCTGGAGGGGCTGGACCGCGGGTGGTACGCCGGGCCCGTGGGCTGGACGGACACCAACGAGGACGGGGAGTTCTGCGTGGCCCTGCGCTGCGCGCTGCTCGACGGCGCGCTGGCGCGCTGCTACGCGGGCGTGGGCGTCGTGCGCGACTCCGATCCCGCAGCCGAGCTGGCCGAGACCGAGGTCAAGCTCGCCGCGCTGCTCCCCGTGCTGTCGGGCTGAGGGCCGGGTACCCTCTCGCCATGGGCGACATCGGCAAGCCCGTTCGCGAGACCGAGCGGCCGGCACCGGTGCGGGTTCCCGCCCCCGAGCCCGCGCAGCCGCGGCCGCGGCCCGAGCCGGTCAAGGGGTGACCCCCGAGCCGGTCGCCGAGCCGCTGGTGGGCTTTCGCCACTGGGGCACGCGCCGGGGCCTGCTGTTCTCCGGGATCTTCGTCGCGGGGCGCTTCGTCCCCAACCCGGCGCTGGCCATGGTCGCTCCCCGAGCGGCGCCCTCGCCGTGGCCGACCGACGGCGACCGCGAGGCGCGCTGCTTCGCACTGCGCGGCCACACGGCGCCCTACCGCGACTGCCGCTGCGGCTACGCCGCGTGGTACGCGCTGCCCGAGGACCCGCCGCTGCCCGCCCTCGAGGCGGTCTGGGGCGTCGTGGTCGCGTGGGGGCGGATCGTGGAGTGCGAGCGCGGGTTCCGCGCCCAGTTCGTCCGCCCGGTGGCGCTGCTGGACAAGCCCAACCCGTTCGAGACGCGCAAGCGCCGGCGGGCCGAGGATGCGGCCGAGACGTACGAGATCCCGCTGCTGGAACGCGACGAGCTGATCGCCTACGCGGGCTGGCACGGGCAGGTCTGCTCGTAGCGGTCCCCGGGTAGCCTCCTCGCCGTGTCGACGCTGGCCTGGATCTCGGGTGCCTCCAGCGGGATCGGCGCGGCGCTCGCCGCCGCGCCGCCCTCCGACGACACCCGCGTGATCGACATCAGCCGGCGCGGCGCGCCGGGCCTGGAGCACGTGGAGGCCGACCTCGCCGACCCGGGCTCGTGGGCGGCGGTCGCGCAGTCCTTCCAGCACGAGCTCGACGGCTGGGCGGGGGAGCGCGTCGTCTTCTTCCACGCCGCCGGCGTCGTGGACCCCATCGGCTTCGCCGGCGAGGTCGACGCCGGCGCCTACGAGCGCGCGGTCCTGCTCAACAGCGCCGCGCCGCAGGTCCTCGGCCATCACTTCCTCGCCGCGGTCCGCGACGTCGACGCTCGCCGGCACCTGGTCATGCTCACCTCCGGGGCGGCGCAGAGCGTCTACCCGGGCTGGTCGCAGTACGGCGCCGGCAAGGCGGCGGTGGACCAGTGGGTCCGCGTCGCCGGCGCCGAGCAGGAGATCCGCGGCGGAGTCGCGGTGCTGGCGGTCGGACCCGGTACCGTCGACACCGGCATGCAGGAGCGCATCCGCGACACCCCCGAGGAGGACTTCCCCAACCGCCGGAAGTTCGTCGACCTGCACGAGGGCGGCGGGCTGGCCGACCCGGCGGACGTCGCCGCGGAGCTCTGGGCCCTGCTCGACGCCGGCCTGGACAACGGCGCGGTGGTCGACCTGCGCAAGCTGCGCGAGGCGCGGGCGGGCTGATGGGCGCGACGCTCGAGAAGGCACCGCAGACGCCGCCCACGCGCGACGACATCATGGCGGCGTTCGCGGCCGAGGGGCTGCGGCCCTACGACTGGGCCAACGCCCCCGACGACACCTACGCTTGGCACGCGCACGGCTACCGCAAGATCCTCTACTGCGTGAGCGGCAGCATCGTCTTCCACACCCGCGACGGCGACTTCGCGCTGGAGCCAGGCGACCGGCTGGAGGTCGAGCCGGGGACCGAGCACGCCGCGACGGTCGGCCCCGACGGCGTGCGCTGCATGGAAGCGGCGGGCTGAGCGGGCGCGCAGCGCCGCGGCTAACCGCGGCGCGTGAGGATCGCGGTCTGCCTCCAGCGCAACGACATCGCGCCGCGCTGCGCCCGGACCGAGCGGCGCGACCGCACGGCGCGACGGCGAGCGGGCCGGGCACGGCGGCGGGCGGCCCGGGGGCGGGCGGTCGGCGGTGCCGAGACTGCGGTCGATGGAGGTGTCGCGTCTCGGGGCGCCGCAGGGGCGGCGAGTGCTCGTCCGGCGTCCTCCAGCTCGTCTGGGCTCACGCTCATCTCCGTAGCCCGCGGACCACTGCCCCGGGGCGAAAGTGAACAGCAGCAGCGCCAGGCGGTCGCCCGGCCGGGCCCCCAGGCCGCACGTGCCGTCGTTGCTCCCCGTCCGGACGACCACC
Source organism: uncultured Solirubrobacterales bacterium (assembly GCA_963825515.1). GTDB lineage: Bacteria > Actinomycetota > Thermoleophilia > Solirubrobacterales > Solirubrobacteraceae > CADCVQ01. The sequence continues at coordinate 145,077 of CAWGTI010000006.1, forward strand.
TCGTCGCCTAGATCGCCTTTGTAGGTGCGCTCAACCTGGAAGCGCAATTCGACGGGTCGCCCATTGCTGTCCCGTCGGCGTGTCGTTGCGTGCGACGACGGTCCCGACGAAGGCAGCCGGAGCGGCCGCTAGACGTTCCGCCATCGGGGGATGATCGGCGGGATAGGAGCAGGCAGGCGCGGCCTGTGCTCCCCACGTTGCGAGACCCACGCCGCCGAGCGCCAGCACGAGCATGAGCCGCCTGAGCATGACGCTCACTGTTGCAACACGCTCCACCGGTGCAAGCGCCTACCATCGGCGCCGTGACCCTCGCGCCCGACGTCGTGGCCTTCGTCCGGGCCGCGCTGCCGGTGCCGCCCGCTCGCGTGCTCGAGGTCGGGGCCGGAGCCGGGGAGCTGGCCGCCGCGCTGCGCGCGGCGGGCTACGACGTGCTGGCCATCGATCCAAGTCCGGAGGGCCCGGACGTCGTCGCGGTCACGCTGCACGAGGTGCAGGAGCCGGCGGGATCCTTCGACGCGGCCGTCGCCGTGGTCTCGCTGCACCATGTCGAGCCGCTGGCCGAGTCGTGCCGCCGGCTCGCCGAGCTCGTCCGCCCGGGCGGGCGCCTGGTGATCGACGAGATCGACTTCGAGGCCTTCGACGAGCGTACGGCGCGCTGGCTCATCGCCCAGCGCGCGGCAGCGGGCGAGGTCGCCCGCCACGACGATCCCGGCGCCATGGTGGCCGAGCTGCGCGGGCACCTGCATCCGCTCAGGCGGCTACGCGAGGAGCTCGCGCCATTCTTCGCCCTCGGCGAGGCGGTCCGCGGTGCCTACATGTATCGCTGGCACGTGCCGCCCGGCCTGCGCGACTCCGAGGAGCACCTGATCGCGACGGGCGCGCTGCCCGCGACCGGCGCGCGGATGGTGGGAGTGCGGCGGGCCGGCGGCTGACCGCGGGCTGCATCAGACCGCCCGCGCGACCGCCGTCCACACCCGGCGGTGCAGCGCGAGGTTCTCGGCGCGGTCGGTGCCCACCTCCACGATCGAGGTGCGCCCGCTGGCCACCGCGACGTCGAGGGCGGCCCGCAGCGCCCGCGGGGTGTCGGCCCGCACGTGCCCGCAGCCGTACAGCGCGGCCGCGTGCGTGAAGTCCAGGCCGTGGGGGGTGGCCACGTGCTCCTCGAAGACGTCGCGCTCACCGGCCACCGGGAGGAACTCGAAGATCCCGCCGCCGTCGTTGTGCACCAGCACGATGGTCAGCGCGAGGCCCAGCCTGCGGGCCGCGAGCAGGCCGCCGATGTCGTGGGCCAGCGCGACGTCGCCGACGAGCAGGACGACCGGGCCCTCGCTCGCGGCCGCGGTCCCGAACGCGCTGGAGACGGTGCCGTCGATCCCGTTGGCCCCGCGGTTGGACAGCACGCGGGCGCCGTCGTCGCGCACCGGCCAGAACGTCTCGACGTCGCGCACGGGCATCGACGATGCGACGAAGAGCGTCGCGCCGGCGGGAAGCCACGCGCCGAGCTCGCGCACCACGCGCGGCTCGGACAGCTGCGTGCCCAGCGTCGCGTCGATCGCCTGCGCGGCGCGCGCGTCGGCCGTCCGCCAGCCCTCCAGCCAGCCGGGCTCGGCGGGCGCGACGTGCCGCGCGGCGGCGGCCAGTGCGCCGGCCGGGTCCGCCCCGAAGACCAGGCGCAGGGCGCCCGCCGGGTCGTGCCACGCGCCCTGCGGGTCGAAGGCGACCTGGGGCACGTCCTCGCCGAGTCCGTCCAGCCAGGCGCGCAGGGGCTTGGAGGTGGGCAGGTCGCCGACGCGCAGGACGAAGTCGGGGCTGTGCTCCTGCGCGAACGGCCCGCAGCGCAGCAGGGCGTCGTAGTGCGCGACGGCGGCCGCGCCGCTGCGCGTGCCGCGCCGCGCGCCGCTGAGCGGGTCGGCGAGCAGCGGCCAGCCGACCGTCTCCGCGAAGGCGGCGGCGACCGCGCCGGCGCTGGGGTCCAGGAGCCGGCCCGCCACCACCACGCCGCGCAGCGCGGCCTCCGCGGCGCCGGCCAGCGCCAGGCCCTCGACCTCCCCGCCCGGCCGCGCCGGCGGGCGCAGCACCCACGGCGCGCCGTCGGGCCGGCCGGGGGCGGGGCCGGGCCCGAGCTCGCCGGGCGGCACGAGCGGGTCGCGCAGTCCGAAGTTCAGGTGCACCGGGCCGGGCCGCCCCTCCAGGGCGGTCCACACCGCACGGCAGGCGAGCATCCGCATCCAGCGCATCCGCTCCGGCGTCGCGTCGTGCGTGCCCACCTCGAAGAACCACTTCGCCGCGCGGCCGTAGAGCTTGATCTGGTCGATGGTCTGGCCGGCTCCCACCTCGCGCAGCTCGGGCGGGCGATCGGCGGTGAGGACCACGAGCGGCACGCGCGACTCCCACGCCTCGATGACCGCGGGCGCGAGGTTCGCCGCCGCGGTGCCCGACGTGCAGGCCAGCGCCACCGGGCGGCGGGTGGCCTGGGCCGCGCCGACCGCGAAGAACCCGGCGCAGCGCTCGTCGACGTGCGAGTGGCAGCGCAGACGCCCGTCGCGGACCAGCGCGAGCACGAGCGGAGCGCAGCGCGAGCCCGGGGAGGTGCAGGCCTCCTGCACGCCGCAGCGCGCGAGCTCGTCGACGAAGGCGCGCAGGAGGAGGTGGGTGTCGGTGCCGGCGGTCATGATTGGAGACGTGCCCGAGCCGCTGCTCCTGCTCCACGGCTTCACGCAGACCGGCAGCGGCTGGCGGGAGGTGATCCGTCACCTGCCCGCCGAACGCTACCGGCCGATCGCGCCCGACCTGCGCGGGCACGGGGAGGCGGGCGAGTTCCGCCCGATCGACCTCGCGACCTGCGCCGAGGACGTCGCCGGCCTGGCGGGCGGGCCGTTCGTGCTCGCCGGCTACTCGATGGGCGGACGCGTGGCGCTTCACGTCGCGCTCGCGCATCCCGAGCTGGTCCTCCGCCTGGTCCTGATCTCCACGACAGCGGGGATCGAGGACCCCGGCGATCGGGCCTGGCGGCAGGAGACCGACGCGGCGCTGGCCGCGTGGATGAAGACCGCCACGATGGAGGAGGTCGCGGACCGATGGGCCGCCCAGCCGCTGTTCGAGGGCCAGCCGCGCCGGGCCGCGGCGATGGCGCGCGCCGATCGCCTGCGCAACGACCCGGTCGACCTGGCCGCGGCGCTGCGCGGGATGGGGACGGGGGTCATGAACCCGCTGTGGTGGCGGCTCGGCGAGCTGTCGATGCCGGTCACCGTGCTCGCCGGCGAGCGCGACGCGAAGTTCGCGGTGCTGGCGCAGCGGCTGGCCGACGAGATCCCGGACGCGACGCTGCGCCTCGTCCCGGACGCCGGCCACGCACTGCACCTCGAGGCGCCCGCCGCGGTGGCGAAGGTGATCGAGGGCAGCTGAGGCGCGCGGCGCGGCCCTACCGGCCGCGCACGCAGCGCGGCAGCGTCCGGTCGGCGAGGAAGGCGCGCACCGCCCCGGTCGCGCAGCCGCCCGGGTCGGCGCCCAGCACCGAATGGCCGACGCCGCGCTCGACCACCAGGCGGGCGCCGGGGAGCGCCGCCACGAGGGCGCGGGCGCTCGGCGTGGGGGTGCGCAGGTCCAGCTGACCGGAGAGGACGAGCGCGGGCACGGCCGGAAGCGCGGGGGTCGCGGGGGCGGCGCGCTCGGGCGCGGGCCAGTCGCCGCAGATCGGCAGCGGGCCGGCCTTCAGCGCGGCCTCGCGGTCGAACGGGGCCAAGGCCGCGTCCGGCGTCGAGGCCAGCGCCGCGGCCGCCTGCGCCCGCCGGGTGGCCGGGTCGGCGGAGCGGTCCCAGGCCACGGGCGACTCCTCGCACAGGGTCGCCGCGAAGACGGCGGAGCTGAACCGGCGCACGGGCTCGGAGCCCTCGATCGCGCGCGCCTCGAGCTTCATCAGCGCCAGCCGCCGCGTGCGGCCGCGCAGCGCCTCGCGCACCGCGCGCGGGACGTCCTGCAGGAAGGGCGGCGAGAGGTCGCCGGTCACGAGCAGGGCGAGCAGGTCGTCCGCGCTCACCCCGACCGCCACCACCCGCCGGCCCCGGCGCACGCTGCGGCGCACCGGGGCGAGGCGCAGACGCCGCACGAGCGCGCGCAGGTCGGCGACCGGGTGGCTCCCGCCCCCGGGACAGCCGAAGCGGCACGCCGCGCGCACCACGGGCGCGACCGCGGCCAGCGTGTCGCGCGCGAACGGATCGGGTCCGCCCACCGGCACGGGGGAGTCCAGCACGAGGCGCTCGACGCGGTCGGGGTGGCGCGCCGCGTACTCCAGCGCGACCCGCGTCCCGTAGGAGACGCCGAACAGGGCCAGCGTCTGGGCACCGAGTCGCACGCGCAGCGCCTCGATGTCCTCGGCGGTGTCCGCGCTCGTGTAGAGCGACCGCCGCGCACCGAGGCTCACGCCGCAGGGGCCGGCCGGGACGAAGTAGCTCAGGGCCAGGCCGCGCTCGAACGCCGGGCAGCGCAGCAGGCCCGAGGCGCCCGTGCCGCGCTGGTCCAGGAGCACCAGGTCGCGGTCCGGCGCCGGCAGCTCGCGGGCGAATCCGTTCGCGAAGGCGACGCCCGCCTGCCCCGGTCCCCCGGTCAGCGCGACCAGCGGCGCCCGGGTGGCCGCCCCGGGGCGCCGCACCACGCGCGCCGCCCGGATGCGCACCGTTCCCGGCACCGCGCCGGACCGGTCCAGCGGGACGGTGACGCTCAGGCAGCGCAGGCGCGGGACGTCCGGACAGCGCAGCGGCGAAGCGGCCGCGGCGGGCGCGGTGGCGAGCCCGCCGACCGCGAGCGTGACCAGCAGCAGGGGGAGGACGACGCGCGCGGCGATGATGTCGTGTACCACGTACGCCGGTGACGAGCCACCTCCTGGCCGCGATCCTGGCGCTCCTGCCCGCACCCGCGGCGCCCCCGGCGCCGCGCGCGTCGGCGTCCGCGCTGACGGTCCGCCAGGCCGCCGGCCAGCACCTCATCTTCGCCTACGACGGCCTCGCGCCACCGCGGGCGCTGGAGCAGCGCATCGCCCGCGGGGAGGCGGCCGGCGTGATCCTGTTCGCGCGCAACGTGCGCTCCACCGCCCAGGTCCGCGCGGTGACACGCCGCCTGCAGCGCATCCGCCGGCCGCCCGGCCTGCGCGCGCCGCTGATCGTCATGGCCGATCAGGAGGGCGGGCCGGTGCGGCGCATCCCGGGCGCGCCGCGCCGCGCCGCCGCCGAGGTGACCGCCGCGTCCCAGGCCCGCGCCGACGGGCGGGCGGCGGCGGCGACGCTGCGCGCCGCCGGCGTGAACATGGACCTCGCCCCGGTGGCCGACGTGCCGCGCCCCGGCGCCGCGCTGGAGCGCGAGCGGCGCACGTACCGGCGCCCGGCCGGGAACGTGGGGCGGCTGGCCACGGAGTTCGCGCGCGGGCTGGAGCGCGGCGGGGTCAGCGCGACCGCCAAGCACTTCCCCGGGTTCGGCGCCGCGGGCGTGAACACCGATCTCAGCGCGCAGCGGATCGCCACGCCGCTGGACACGCTGCGCAGCGTCGACGCGCCCCCGTTCGCCGCCTTGATCCGGGCGGGCGTGGACGCGGTGATGCTCTCCACCGCCGTCTATCCCGCCTTGGACTCGCGGCCGGCGGCGTTCTCGCGGCGGTGGGTCACCGGCGAGCTGCGCGGGCGGATGCGCTTCGGCGGTGTGACGGTGACCGACGCGCTGGACACGCCGGCGGTCGCGGCGTACGGGTCGCTGGGTCGCCGCGCGGTGCTGGCACTGCGCGCGGGCGTCGACCTCCCGCTGGTCGCGGGCGGCTACGCGCTCAGCGTCGCCGCCGCGGACGGCGTGCTGGCCGCCGCCAGGCGCGGCGATCTCGACCGCGCGACCCTCGAGCGAGGGGCCCGGCGCGTCCTGCGGCTGCGGTCCCGGCTGAGCCGCTGAGGACGGAGATCTCACACCACATGAGGCTCAGGGAAGGGCCCACCCCGGCAGCGCCTCCACCACGGCGCGCCACGCATCCCGCCCCGGGTCGATCACGTCGCGGTGCCCGCCCGGGGGCTCGGTGAGCGTCACGTCGGCGCCCGCGGCGCGCGCGGCCGCCGCGTACTCGCGCGAATGGGCGACCGGGACGGTGGCGTCATCGCGCGGGTGGACGAGGGCGACGGGCACGCCGAGCGGGATCCGCCGCATGGGGTCGGCCTGGGCCCACCGCTCGGGCACCGCGGCGGGGCTTCCGCCCACCAGCGCGCGCGCCGCCCCGCCGGCACCCTCCAGGTCGGTCACCGCGGCGAGCGCGACGACCCGTATGGCCCGGACCCGGGGTCCCGCGCCGGGCGCCCCGGCGGGCAGGTCGGGCCGCGCGCCGGCCCACAGCGCGAGTTGGCCGCCGGCCGAGTGCCCGATGACGACGACCCGCTCCAGGTCCAGCCGCGGGTCACCGAGCGCGGCCAGCAGGTCGATCCCGGCGGCCACGTCAGCGAACGTCTGTGGCCAGCCGCCGCCGCTGCGGAGGCCGAGGCGGCGGTACTCCAGGTTCCAGGCCGCCCAGCCCCGCCGCGCCAGGTCGACGCACAGCGGGCGCGTGCCCAGCCGCCCGTAGCGCTGTTGCCAGAAGCCGCCGTGCAGCACGACCGCGACCGGATGCGGGCCCGGGCCGTCGGGGACGTGCAGGTCGCCGACCTGGGAGCGGTGCGGGCCGTATCGGTGAGACGCGGGGCGGCGCAGCGCCGAGACCGCCGCGCGCAGGACGAGCGACACCTACGGGCCTCTCCGCCGGGGTGTCCTGCCCTGCTGTTGCAGGACGACAGCCGGGCAGGACGACGTCATGGTCGGCACCGCACTCACGCTCCGAGCAGCCCGGGCCCGGCGGGCACCGCGATGGCCCCGTCGCGGACCGCCAGCGAGTGGTCGACGCCGTCGAACAGCCCCAGTGTGGCCAGGCCGCAGGCCGGGAGCGGGCCCAGCACCGACGCGGCGTGCAGCGCGGCCGCGATGCCCAGCGGCCCGTCGAACGTCGAGGCGACGTAGGGCTGGGCCCCGGTCGCCCGGACGAGCGCGGCGGCGGCGAGCAGGCCGGAGATCCCGCCGCAGCGCGACAGCTTCAGGCAGACGGCGTCGGTGGCGCCGGAGGCCAGCGCGCCCGGCTGCGCTGCGGTCTCGTCCATCGCCACGCGCACGGCCACGCGCGCGCGGACCTCGCGCAGTCCGGCGACGCCGTGCACCGGCTCCTCCACGAGTTCCAGGCCGGCGGGCGCGAGCGCCTCGATCGCGCGCACGGCCTCCTCGGGCGTCCAGGCGCCGTTGGCGTCCAGGCGCAGGCCCATCTCGGGCCCGGCGGCCGCGCGCACCGCCGCCACGCGGCCCGCGTCGTCGCCGCTTCCCACCTTCACCTTCACGCAGCGGTAGCCCTCCGCCCGGGCGGCCGCCGCCTCGGCCGCCGCGCCGGCGCGGTCCTCGGCGCCGATCGTGGCGTTGACCGCGACGGTCTTCCGCCATGCCTCGGAGAGCAGCGCGGCGACCGGTCGCGCCTCCCGGCGCCCGGCGCGATCCCAGAGGGCGAGATCGACCGCCGCCAGCGCCTGGGGCAGGTCGGCCGCCGCGCGGCAGGCGTCCAGCAGCTCGCCGCCGTCGAGGCCGTCGCCGTCCTCCAGGACCGGCCGGTAGGCCTCCAGCGCCGCCTCCAGCGCCGCCGTGGACACGCCGTCGTAGGGCTCCAGCGCGCAGGCCTCGCCCCGGCCGGCGACGCCGTCGGCGCCCTCGATCTCCAGCTCCACCACGGCGCGCGTGTCCAGCACGCCGAACGCGGTGGCGACCGGCGCCCGGAAGCGCAGCGTGCGCCGCTGCAGCGCGACCCGCACCGCCGCTCAGCTCGCCAGGATCCCCGCGCTCAGCAGCACGCAGAAGACGAGCTGCAGGACGCCGGTCCGGGCCAGCGCGGTGTTGAGCGTCGGGCCGTCGACGTGGCTGCGCACCAGGCGCACGAGCGGGACGGCCAGCGGCAGCGCCAGCCAGGACAGCAGCAGCCACGGCGAGAGCGACCCCGCCAGCGCCGGGATCGGCGCGACGAGGAAGGCGCCGTAGACCATCGCGGCGTACAGCGTGCGCGCGCGATCGCGCCCCAGGCGCACGGCCAGCGTCCGCTTGCCGGCGCGCCGGTCGGTGTCGATGTCGCGGACGTTGTTGACGACGAGGATCGCCGCGGCCAGCAGGCCGACGGGCACGGCGAGGACGAACGCCTCCCACGGCCAGGCCTCGAGCTGGGCGAACGTCGATCCCGCCACCGCGACGATCCCGAAGAACAGGAACACGAAGACCTCGCCCAGGCCCTCGTAGCCGTAGGGCCTGGGCCCGCCGGTGTAGAGCACGCCGGCCGCGATCGACAGCACGCCGAGCACGAGCAGCTCGACCCCGGCCACCGCGACGAGGTACACGCCGCACAGCACCGCCAGGCCGAAGGTGACGTAGGTGGCCACGAGCACCCGGCGCGGGGGGACGAGGCCGCCGGCGGTGACGCGCACCGGCCCGATGCGGTCCTCGGTGTCGGCCCCGCGCCGCGCGTCGGAGTAGTCGTTGGAGAGGTTCGTCCCGATCTGGATGAAGATCGACCCCAGCAGCGCTGCGGCGAACGCGCCGGGCCGGAACTCGCCCTGCTGCACGGCCAGCGCGGTGCCGACCAGCACCGGCGCCACCGCCGCGGGCAGCGTCCGCACCCGAGCGGCCATGAGCCAGATCCGCACCGGCGGGCTCCTCAGGGCCTCTTGGGGAAGCGCGAGAAGTCCGGCGCGCGCTTGGCCTTGTAGGCCTCCCGGCCCTCCTGCGCCTCCTCGGTGGCATAGAAGAGGAGGTTCGCGTCGTGCGCGAGCTGCTGGATGCCGCTGAGGCCGTCCTCGGCGGCGTTGAAGCTCGCCTTGACCAGGCGCAGCGCGAACGGCGACATCGCGAGCATCTCGTGACACCAGCCCACGGTCTCGGTCTCGAGGTCCTCCAGGGCGACGACGGTGTTCACCAGGCCCATGTCCAGCGCCTGGGGCGCCGTGTACTGCCGGCACAGAAACCAGAACTCCTTTGCCCTCTTGACCCCCACGATGTTGGCCAGCAGGCCGGCCCCGAAGCCCCCGTCGAAGGACCCGACGCGTGGGCCGGTCTGCCCGAAGCGCGCGTTGTCGGCCGCGATCGTCAGGTCGCAGACCAGGTGGAGGATCTGGCCTCCGCCGATCGCGTAGCCGGCCACCATGGCCACCACCGGCTTGGGAAGGCGCCGGATCTGGATGTGCAGGTCGGTCACGTGGAAGCGCCCGACGCTGGCCCCCTCCTCCATGTAGCCGGTGTCGCCGCGCACGCGCTGATCGCCTCCCGAGCAGAACGCGTCCGGACCCTCGCCGGTGAGCACGATCACGCCCACCGCGGTGTCCTCGCGGGCCCGGTCCAGCGCCTCGGAGATCTCGATCAGGGTCTGGGGGCGGAAGGCGTTGCGCACCTCCGGGCGGTCGATCGTGACCTTGGCGATCCCGTCGCCGCTGAGCTCGTAGCGGATGTCGGCGTACTCGCCGGCGCCGGGCGTCCAGGTGACGGGCATCGGGGCAAGGCTACTTTGGCGCCCCCGGCGGCCGCGCGACCGCAACCGCGCCGTCACGGCGGGGTTGTAGGTTGCTCAAAGCGTTAGGTTCTCCTTCCGCTGCCGACTCATGCGTTCGGGGAAGCTCTTGCGCCGATCTTTGGAGGGTGGAATGTCTCGTCCGGGCCGCCGTCGCTCGCTGACCATCGCCGCTGCCGTCGTGGCGGTGCTCGCCGCTCCCGCCGCGGCGCAGGCAGCGACGTACTCCGTCGCCGCCGGCGGCGGGAACTGCGGTGCAGGGGACACCAACTGCGAAACGCTTGCCGGGGCCGCCGCGGCCGTCTCGCCCGGCGACGACATCAACGTCGCCCCGGGCCAGTACGCGGGGGCGACCTTCGTCGACGGCGGGATCACCATCAACGGCTCGACGACCGCGCCGGGCTCGATCGTCAACGGCGTCCTGGACTTCACCGCCAACAGCGGCGGCCCGGTCATCCTGCGCCAGATGGTGGTCGGCCAGACCACCGGCAGCGGCCCCGCGATCAACGTGGTCGGCAGCGCCGGCCTGAACATGCGCGACTCCATCATCGCCAGCAGCCACGGCCACGGCGTGACGATCTCCGCGTCGACCGCCAACAAGATCGAGCGCTCGACCGTGGTCACCGGCGGGGCGGCCACGAACGCGGTCCGGGTGACCTCGCCGGACAACTCCTCGTCCGCGAAGCGCCTGACCATCGAGTCCTCGATCGTCACCGGCGGCGCCGCCGGGATCGGCGTGGTCACCGGCGACGACGCGCTGGTCTCCAGCGCCGGCAACGTCACGGTGATCGCGCGCCACCTCACCGCCGCCGGATCGACCAACGGCATCGTGCTGGACTCCAGCCACGCGCACGCGCTGCTGACGGGTGTGGGCAACATCTCCGCCACCGTCAGCGACTCGATCGTGCTCAACGGCAGCCCCACGATGCACTCGCCCGGCATCGCCGGGCTGGGCGCCAACTCGGCCACGATCTCCTTCGAGCGCACGATGCAGGGCGGCGACCCCAACGCGCTGTTCGTCAACCCGGTGGGGCGCAACTTCAAGCTTCGGGCCGGATCGCCGGCCATCGACCAGGGCGGGTTCACCGCGGGCGAGTCCGCGACCGACGTCGAGGGCGACCCGCGCCCGGGCCCGACCACCGACCTCGGCGCCGACGAGTTCCTCAACCGCGCGCCCACCGCGCGGATCGGCGCCTCGTCGCCCACCGTGCGCTCCGGGCGGCCGATCACGCTCAGTGCGGTCGGCTCCAGCGACCCCGAGGGGGCGATCGCCAGCTACGAGTGGACCTTCGGCGACGGCACCAACGCGAGCACCGCGACGCCGCAGGTGGACCACACCTACGGCAAGGAGGGCGTCTACGACGCGAGCCTCGTCGTGGTCGACTCGCTCGGTCTCAGGAGCGCCCCGGCGACCGTCTCGCTGGCGGTGGGCGACGGCAGCGCGCCGTTCGTGAGCATCGACCGGCCGCGGCGCAACCAGGTGCTTCGCCTGGTGACCGTGACCCGGCGCACCGTCACGCGCAACGGCGAGCGGCGGCGCGTGACGACCCGCCGGCGCACGCGGATCGCTTTCGCCGGCCGGGCGCTGGACACCTCCGGCGTGGCCAGCGTCACGCTCGCGCTGCGCCAGGTCCGCCGCACGACCACGCGGCGCACGGGGACCTCGGCCCAGACGCGGACCACGCGCTGTCGCTGGCTGGACCCGCGGCGCGGCTTCGTCTCGCGCAGCTGCAACCGGCCGGTGTTCTTCCGGGCCCGGCTCGCGGCGAACAAGACGAACTGGACCTACAACGTGCCCAGCGCCCGTCGGCTGGCGGCCGGGACCTACCGGCTGTACGCGGCGGGGACCGATGGGCAGGGCGTGTCCGGCAACTCGTTCGCGCCGTCCAACATCGCGTTCCGCCTTCGCTGAGGGCGATCGTCCGGGTCGCGCGATGACGCTCGACCCGGACGAGTACCGCCGCGCCAGCCTCGAGCGCTGGGAGGGCATCGCTCCCGGGTGGGGGACGCAGCGCGCCGTGCTCCAGGCCGCCGCCGAGGGCGTCTCGGCGTGGCTGGTGGAGGCGATCGAGCCCCAGCCCGGCCACACGGTGCTCGAACTCGCGGCGGGAGCCGGCGACACGGGGTTTCTCGCCGCCGAGCAGGTCCTCCCCGGTGGCACGCTCATCAGCACCGACGGCTCGCAGTCGATGCTCGACAACGCCCGCGCCCGGGCGCGCGAGCTGGGCGTGGAGAACGTGCGCTTCGAGGTCATGGAGGCCGAGTGGATCGACCTGCCCACCGCGCACGTCGACGGCGTCCTGTGCCGCTGGGGCTTCATGCTGCTCGCCGACCCCGACACGGCGCTGCGCGAGACGCGCCGCGTCCTCAGGCCCGGCGGGCGCGTCGCCCTCGCCGCCTGGGCCGCACCGGAGCACAACCCGTGGAACTCGGTGCTCCAGGAGGAGCTCGTGCGGATGGGGGCGGCCGAGCCGCCCGACCCCGCCGCCCCGGGGATGTACGCCTTCCGTGATCCGCAGCGCATCGAGGAGCTGCTCGGCGACACGGGCTTCACCGACGTGCAGATCGATCACGTGGACCTGCTGTACCGCTACCCCGACCTCGACGCCTGGTACGACACCCAGCTGGACATCAGCCCGTCGCTGGCCCCGGCCATCACCGCGCTGACGCCGGCCCGGCGCGACGAGCTGCGCGAAGCCACCGACGCCCGCCTTGCGGAGTTCGTGGCCGAGGACGGCACCGTGGCCCTGCCCGGGCGCACGAACGTGGCCGCGGCCAGCGCCTGAGCCGCCGGGCGGGCCCGGCCGGGGGCGGCCGGGCGAACCCCGAACCCGGCCGCGACCTAAGATCCGCGCCATGATCTACGACGACGATGCGGACCTCTCCCTCCTGGACGACAAGACCGTCGCCATCATCGGCTGGGGGTCGCAGGGCCACGCGCACTCGCTGAACCTGAAGGACTCCGGCGTCGACGTGGTCGTCGGGCTGCGCGAGGGCTCCTCCTCCGGCGCCAAGGCCCGCGAGCACGGGTTGGAGGTGCTGCCGGTCGTCGAGGCCGCCAGCCGCGGGGACCTCGTGATGATGCTGGTGCCCGACGAGCTGCACCGCGACGTCTACGACGACGAGGTCCGCGACGGGGTCGCCGAGGGCAACATGCTGCTCTTCGGCCACGGCTTCTCGATCCACTACGGCGAGGTCCAGCCGCCCCCGGGCGTGGACGTCGCGCTGATCGCCCCCAAGGGCCCCGGCCACTTGGTGCGTCGCCAGTACAAGGAGGGCTCCGGCGTTCCCGGCCTGGTCGCGATCGAGCAGGACGCGACCGGCCACGCCCGCGAGCTGGCGCTGGCCTACGCCAAGGGCATCGGCTGCACGCGCGGCGGGGTCATCGAGACGTCGTTCAAGGACGAGACCGAGACCGACCTCTTCGGCGAGCAGGCGGTGCTGTGCGGCGGCGCCTCCGAGCTCGTCCAGGCCGGCTTCGAGACGCTCGTGGAGGCCGGCTACGACCCGAAGATGGCCTACTTCGAGTGCCTGCACGAGCTCAAGCTCATCGTCGACCTGATGTACGAGAAGGGCCTTGCCGGGATGCGCTACTCGATCTCCAACACGGCCGAGTACGGCGACTACACGCGCGGCACGCGCGTGATCACCGACGAGACGCGCGCGAACATGCGCAAGATCCTCGAGGAGATCCAGTCCGGCGACTTCGCCCGCGAGTGGATCGCCGAGAACCGCGCCGGGCAGGAGAACTTCCTGCGCATGCGCTCCGAGCAGGCGGCCACCCGCGTCGAGGGCACCGGCAAGGAGCTGCGCTCGATGATGGCCTGGATCGACACCGAGTTCGCGGAGTAGGGATGACCGAGGGCTGGCTTCCGCCCGAGGCTCCCGGCGGGCAGGTGCCAGGGCGCTGGGACCGTCCCGAGGCGCCGCGCCCGGCCGCGCCGCCCGATCCCGGAACCCGGCCCACGTCCGTCACGCCCCCGGCGACCGACCAGAGCAACGGCGCGGCCGTGGCCGCGCTGGTCCTGAGCCTGTCCGGGCTCGTACTGCTGCTGGGCTCCGCCGGGCTGATGGCGGTCGTCTCGCTGCCGCTGTCGGTCGGCGCGTGGGTGGCGGGCGTCAAGGGCCGCGCCCGCGCCGACCGCGGCGAGGCGGGCCAGCGCGAGCTGGCCCAGGCCGGCTGGCTCATGGGGATCATCGGCACGCTGCTGGGCGCCGTCGCGCTCATCGGCTGGATCCTGTTCGTCGCGCTCAGCGACGGCTTCATGGACGACCTGCGCGACGAGCTCGAGCAGCGCGGCTACACCGTCGAGGCCACGCTGGGCGCCGCGCTGATCGGCCGCGCGGCGGCCGGGCTGTGAGCGGGCGGGAGGCCGGCGTGGCGACGAGCGCGCACGTGCGGATCCCCGACGCGCTGAAGCCCGCCGACGGTCGCTTCGGGTCCGGGCCCTCGAAGGTCCGGGTCGAGCAGCTCGCCCGCCTGGCCGGCGAGGGCGCGGCCCTCATGGGCACCTCGCACCGCCAGGAGCCGGTCCGCGCGCTCGTACGCCGGGTGCGCGGCGGCCTGCGCGAGCTGCTGGGCGTCCCCGACGACTACGAGGTCGCGCTGGGCAACGGGGGGACGACGGCGTTCTGGGACGCCGCCGCGCTCGGCCTCGTGCGCCGGCGCGCCCTGCACCTGGCCTACGGGGAGTTCTCGGCCAAGTTCGCGCGCGTCACGGCCGCGGCGCCGTTCCTCGACGACCCGGTGGTCATGACCGCCGAGCCCGGGGACGCCCCCGACCCGGACGCCAACGCCGACCCGGGCGCCGACTCCATCGCCTGGGCGCAGAACGAGACCTCCACGGGCGTCATGGTCGAGGTCCGCCGGCCGGCGGACGCGGGTGACGCGCTGGTCCTCGTCGACGCCACGTCGGGCGCCGGTGGCCTCGCCGTGGACGTCACGCAGGCCGACGCGTACTACTTCGCGCCCCAGAAGTCCTTCGGCTCCGACGGCGGGCTGTGGATCGCGCTGCTCAGCCCCGCCGCCCAGGAGCGCATCGAGGAGCTGGCCGCCTCGGAGCGCTGGATCCCCGAGTTCCTCTCGCTCGCCACCGCGCTGGAGCAGTCGCGCGCCGACACGACCTACAACACGCCCGCGATCGCGACGCTCGTGCTGCTCGCCGACCAGGTCGAGTGGATGCTCGAGCACGGCGGGCTGGACTGGTGCGTGGCGCGCACGACCGCGTCGGCGGCGCTCCTGTACGGCTGGGCCGAGGCCTCGCCGCACGCGACGCCGTTCGTAGCCGATCCCGCCAAGCGCTCGCTCGTCGTGGGGACGATCGACTTCGCCGGCGGCGTCGACGCCGCGCTCGTGGCCGCGACGCTGCGCGCGAACGGCATCGTCGACGTCGAGCCCTACCGCAAGCTCGGGCGCAACCAGCTGCGGATCGGCATGTTCCCGTCGGTCGAGCCGGCCGACGTGCAGGCGCTGACCGCCTGCATCGACTGGGTCGTGGAGCGGCTGTGACCGCCCCGGCGGAGGGCGAGGCGGCGGCGCGCGTGCTGGTCGCCGAGAAGATCGGCGACTCGGGCGTCCGCCTGCTGGAGGAGGCCGGCTTCGCGGTCGATGAGGGCGCCGGCTGGTCGCGGTCAGAGCTCGAGGAGCGCATCGGCGACTACCACGGGCTCCTGATCCGCTCGGCCACGCAGGTCGACGCTGGCCTGCTGGCGCGCGCGCTGAACCTGCGCGCCGTCGGCCGCGCCGGGGTGGGGGTGGACAACGTCGACGTCCCCGCCGCCACCAAGCGCGGGATCGTGGTGGCCAACGCGCCGCAGTCCAACGTCGTGACCGCCGCGGAGCACACGATGGCGCTGCTGCTCGCGCTGGCGCGCAACGTGCCCCAGGCGCACGCCTCGCTGACCGCCGGGCGGTGGGAGCGCGCATCGTTCTCCGGCATCGAGCTGATGGACAAGACGCTGGGCATCCTGGGCTTCGGGCGCATCGGCCAGCTCGTGGCCCACCGCGCCCGCAGCTTCGGCATGCGCGTGCTGGCCTTCGACCCGTTCGTCGGGAGCGAGCGCTACCAGCAGGTCGGCGTGGAGAAGGCCGAGAGCTCCGACGAGGTCTACGCGGCGGCGGACTTCGTCTCCGTCCACCTGCCCAACACGCCCGACACGAACGGCTGGCTGGACGCCGAGGCGTTCGCCAAGATGCGCGACGGCGTGCGGATCCTCAACGTGGCGCGCGGGTCGCTGATCGTCGACGAGGACCTGCGCGCCGCGCTGGACAGCGGGAAGGTCGCCGGCGCGGCGCTGGACGTCTTCCACACCGAGCCGATCACCGAGCACCCCCTCTTCGGCTACCGGAACGTCATCGTGACCCCGCACCTCGGGGCCTCGACCGCGGAGGCGACCGACCGCGCGGGCTACCAGGCGGCCGAGCAGGTCGTGGCCGCGCTGCGCGGCGAGCCGGTCACCACCGCGGTCAACCTGGCCGCCGTGGCGCCCGAGGACATGGAGGTCCTCGGCCCGTTCCTCCCGCTGTGCCGCCGGCTCGGCCGCCTGGGCATGGGCCTGGCCGAGGGCTCGTCGGTGGACCGCGTCGAGGTCGAGCTGCTGGGGCGCATCGCCGAGCGCGACGGGCGCCCGCTGACCGCCGCGGTCCTGCTCGGCGTGCTCAGCGGCCGCACCGAGGAGGACCTCAACGAGGTCAACGTGTGGGGCGTCGCCGAGGAGCGCGGGATCGAGATCGCCGAGCTGAAGAACCAGACCGCGCGCGACTTCACCGACCTCGTGCGGGTGACCGTCGTGGCGGGCGAGGAGCGCGAGCGCGTGGTGGGGACCACGCTCGGGCGCCGCCACCGCCCGCACCTGCTGGAGGCCTGGGGCCAGAGCTTCAACCTGCAGCTCGAGCAGAACATCGTCCTGTTCGGATACGACGACGTGCCGGGCATGGTCGGCCGCGTGGGGACCGCCTTCGGCCGGCGCGACGTGAACATCGGCACGGCCGCGGTGGGCTACCAGCGCGAGACCGACGACGAGGAGGGCCTGGCGGTGATGGTCATCACGACCGACGTGCCGGTGCCCGCCGAGGTCATCGAGGACATCGTCGCGACCGAGGGGTTCGTCCGCGGTCGCGCGGTCGCGCTGGGGGACTGAGCACCCCGGGCGGGTCGGGCGCTGATCGGCCGCCCCCATTAGTCTGCACGGCACCACCCGTGAAGCTGCGCGACATCTACAACCGCCCCGGCCAGACGTTCTCGATCGAGTTCTTTCCCCCGAAGACGGAGGAGACCGAGGCGATCCTGTTCGAGGAGATCGAGGTCCTCAAGACGCTCGATCCGGCGTTCTGCTCGGTGACCTACGGCGCCGGCGGCACCACGCGCGAGAAGACGGTCGACCTCGTCATCCGCATCAACCGCGAGTGCGGGCTGGAGACGATGTGCCACCTGACGGTCGTGGGCCAGCCCAAGGAGCTGGTGCGCTCGGTGCTCGAGCGGCTGCGCGACCACGGGATCCAGAACGTCATCGCGCTGGCCGGCGACCCGCCCGACGGGATGGAGGCCGACTGGACGCCGCACCCCGACGGCTACCACCACTCCCGCGAGCTGGTCGAGGAGGCGCGGACCCACGGCGACTGGTTCTCGGTGGCCGTGGCGGGCTTCCCGGAGGTCCATCCCCGGGCCCGGGACGCCGAGTCCGACCTGCGCTACCTCAAGGAGAAGGTCGAAGCCGGAGCCGACGCGGTGATCACCCAGCTCTTCTTCGACAACGAGGACTTCTTCCGCTACGTCGAGAACGCCCGGAAAGCGGGCATCGAGGTCCCGATCGTGCCCGGCCTGATGCCGATCCGGACGGTGGCGGGCGTGCGGCGCATGACGACGATGTGCTTCTCACGGATCCCGCCACGTCTGGAGGGTCTGCTGGAGAAGGTCGAGGGCGACGACGACGCGACGATCGAGATGGGCATCGAGTACGCGACCGAGCAGGCCAGCGGCCTGCTGGACTTCGGCGCCCCCGGCATCCACTTCTACTCGCTGAACCGGTCGCGCTCGGTCAAGGCGATCTTCGAGAACCTGTCGCTGGGCGCACCCGCCTGAGGGCCCCGTGGAGGCCGTGCAGCAGCGCATGACGGCGGAGGGGTACCTCGCGCTCGAGCCGGACGGGCGCTGGATGGAGTTGATCGACGGGGTGCTCGTCGTGAATGAGCCGGGGGTGCGCCATGGGGTGACGCACACCCAGCTGTTGCTGGCGATCGGCGCGTGGATCCAAGCCGCGCCTGGGCGGGGCATGGTCATCGCGCCGCTCGACGTCCGCCTCGACGAGCACAACGTGTACGCCCCCGACCTCCTCTGGTACGCCGAGCACAGCGCTCCCGCCCTCGACGACCCCGCCCCGCATCCACTGCCCGAGCTGGCCGTCGAGATCCGATCTCCCTCGACGTGGCGTCATGACATCGGGGTCAAGAAGAGCGTCTACGAGCGCGAGGGCCTCCGCGAGCTGTGGCTCGTGGACACGGCCGCGTCCGTCGTGCTCGTGTTCCGGCGCTCCCAGGCGGGCGCGCCGGCCTTCGACGTGGCCCTGGAGCTGGGCGGCGCCGACGTGCTGACCTCCGCGCTGCCGCCGGGCTTCGAGCTCGGCGCTGGCGAGCTGTTCGAGCGTGCGCGCCGTGCGTCTCCCCGCGATCGCTGAGCCCCCGGTCCCGGCGGGGCGACGAGATATGCTCGGCACCCCCGACCGGAAGGACCGCCGATGGAGTTCTGGACCCGCCTCGACGAAGTGCGCGACCGCTGGGACGTGCTGCGCCACTCCTTCTACCAGCGCTGGTCGCAGGGCGAGCTGACGGGCGAGGAGCTCGCGTTCTACTCCGGGCAGTACCGCCACGCGGTCGTCGCGCTGGCCGACGCCGGCGACGCCGCGGCGTCCCGAGCCGACTCGGCGCTGCGCGACCAGCTCGCCGAGCACGCCGCGCAGGAGCGCGGCCACGTCGCGCTGTGGGACGGCTTCCTGAGCGCGGTCGGCGGCGACGCGGGCGCCGAGCCGACGCCCGAGACCGAGCGCTGCGCGGCGACGTGGGCGGGCGCCGAGCGCGGCCTTGCCGAGCACCTGGTGGCGCTCTACGCGATCGAGGCGGCCCAGCCGGCGATCTCCACGACCAAGCGCGAGGGCCTCGTGGCCTTCTACGGAGTCGACGGCCCGGACGCGCTGGCCTACTTCGACCTGCACGCCGAGCTCGACCACGAGCACGCCGAGCAGGACCGCCGGGCCCTCGAGACGCTGCTGGACGGCGCCGACCAGGACGCGCTGATCGCCGAGGCCGAGCGGGTGCTTGAGGCCAACTGGCGCCTGCTGGACGGCGTGGAGGCCCGCCGGGCGGGCTGAGCGCAGACCGGACATAGTCGCGCCCGCGCCTGGCCAGCGCCGGCGCGAACACGCTCGCCACACGAGGTTTGTCGGCGGCGCCGCTGGGGGACCCAAAAGCCAGGATGCCCCCCTCGACACTCAAGCGCGCCGCCAAGGAGTTCTCCGACGACAAGCTCACGCATTGGGCCGCGGCGCTGACCTACTACGCGGTCCTGTCGATCTTCCCCGCACTGCTCGTGCTGGTGTCGATCCTCGGGCTGATGGGGGATTCGGCGATCCGGCCGCTCATGGAGAACCTGGAGACGGTGGCTCCCGGCCCCGCCAGGGAGATCATGACCGGCGCGCTGGAGAACGTTCAGCAGGGCGGGGGCAGCGGTGTCCTGCTGGTGGTCGCCCTGGCGGGCGCGATCTGGTCGGCGTCGGGGTACGTCAGCGCGTTCATGGACGCCGCCAACGACGTCTACGACGTCGAGGAGGGGCGCCCGATCTGGAAGAAGCTCCCGGTGCGCATCGCCGTCACGCTGCTGATGCTCGTGCTGCTCGCCGCCAGCGCCTTCACCGTGGTGCTCACGGGCCCGGTTGCGGAGGCGGCCGGAGGCCTGTTCGGCGTCGGCGACAGCGCGGTCGCCGTCTGGGACATCGCCAAGTGGCCGTTTCTCGTGGCCGTCGTCGCGACGATGTTCGCGGTCCTGTACTACGCGGCGCCCAACGTCAAGCAGCCGGGCTTCGGCTGGGTCGTGCCCGGTGGCGTGGTGGCGGTGCTGCTGTGGATCGTGGTCTCGGCGGCCTTCGCGGTCTACGTCGCGAACTTCGCCTCCTACAACAAGACCTACGGCTCGCTGGGCGGCGTCGTGGTCTTCCTGGTCTGGCTGTGGCTGAGCAACCTGGCGATCCTCGTCGGCGCCGAGCTCAACGCCGAGCGCGCGCGCAGCCGCCAGATCGCCGCCGGGCAGCCGGCCGAGAAGGAGCCCTACCTTCCCCCCCGATCGCAGCCGGCCAGCAGGTTCCAGTAACCGACTCTCGATCCCGAGGCGAGCATGACTCCTACGAACAACACCCACCAACACGACGACTTGCGCGACCAGCCGGTCGCCGAACTGCTCAAGCAGCTCTCCGAACAGACCTCCACCCTGGTGCGCCAGGAGATGGAGCTGGCCAAGGTCGAGCTCACGCACAAGGGCAAGGCCGCGGGCCTGGGCGCGGGGCTGCTGGGCGGCGGAGGGCTGTTCGGGCTCTTCGCCTTCGCGGTCCTCACCGCCGCGATCGTGCTCGCGCTGGCCACCGCCATGGACGCCTGGCTGGCTGCGCTCATCGTCGCCATCGCCTACGGCGCCGTCGCCGGCGTGCTGGCGCTCACCGGCAAGGAGCGCCTCCAGGAGGCGACGCCCCCGGTTCCCGAGGAAGCCACCGAGAGCGTGAAGGAGGACGTCGAATGGGCCAAGAGCGCAGCGAAGGCGGGCCGGGCATGACCACCGAGCGCACCCCCGAGGAGATCCGCCGGGAGATCGAGGTCACCCGCGAGGAGATGGGCGAGACCGTCGAGGCGCTGGCGGCGAAGACCGACGTCAAGGCCCAGGCGCGGGAGAAGGTCGAGGGCGTCAAGGAGCAGGCCCGGGAGAAGGCCGAGGAGGCCAAGGCCCACGCCCGGGCGAAGGCCGCCGAGGTGCGCCAGACGGTGGCCGCCAAGCAGGGCGGGGCGGGCTCGTCCGGCGCCGGCGCGTCCGGGACCGCGGGTCAGGCGGTGGCCAAGGCACAGGCGTACGCGCGCGAGAACCCGATCCCGGTCGCGGCCGGGGCAGCGCTGGTCGCCGGGTTCCTGCTCGGGCGCCTGACCTCGCGCTGAGCGCCGGCGGGCGCCGGGGGCTCAGCCCGCGAGGGCCGCCGCCTCCACCCGGCGGGCGGCGACGACGTAGCGGTCCATGGCCTCGGCGCCCACGGCGCCCAGGCCGAACGGATCGCCCGCCTGGTCCAGGACGTGCCACAGGGGCTCGGCCAGGGCATGGCGGACGAGGACGATCCAGCGCAGCGCGGACTCGCGCAGCAGCTGGGTGGGGATGCCGCCGATGAGCGCCGGATTGAAGCGCACGTCGTAGCGCGCCTGGCTCGGCGGGTCGCCGACGCCCACGGCGCCGAGGACGTCCCGGCTCGCCGGGCCCAGGAGGGCTATGGCCGCGATGTCCGTCGTGACGTCGGCGATCTGCGCCTCCGGCTCCTCGGCGACCGCTGCGGTGAGCGGCGCCGTCAGCGTGGACGCCTTCTCGGGCCGGCACACGACCAGGACCCGGTCCGGCGACACGGCGCACCACCAGGCGCCCGCGGCGTGCAGCGCGCGTCCGGGCCGCGCGCGCCCGCCGCCGAGCGTCGCCACGATCCGCTCCAGGGCGGCGGGCTCGCCGCGCAGCTCGTGCTTGACCAGGTTGGAGCGGTAGCCCATCCCCACCGCCCGCAGGCAGACGGCGAGCTCGCCCGCGGGGGACCCGAAATGCGCGGCGACGTAGAATCCGTCCTGCGCGACCATCACGGCGCCCGCCCGTCGTAGGACGTCGTCCAGCCTGCTGCGCGCAGGCAGTGCCATGGAGCAACATCTACCATGTCGCGGGCGCCGGAGGGTGTTTTTCGGCCCACCGGCGGTGAGGGCGCGGAGCCAGCCACCATGTTTCGTCGTCAATGACCTGATCGAGGCGACCCGGACCGGGTCAGAAAGCGAGACGCTACAGCGATGACGGGTTCCGACAACGAGTATCTGTTCACCTCCGAGTCCGTGACCGAGGGCCACCCCGACAAGGTGGCCGACCAGATCTCGGATGGGGTGCTGGATGCGGTCATGGCGGAGGACCCGAATGGACGCGTGGCGTGCGAGACGCTCGTCAACACCGGCCTGGTTGTGGTGTCCGGGGAGATCTCGACGGAGATCTACGTGGACATCCAGGAGATCGCCCGCGAGACGATCCGCGGCATCGGCTACATCGACGCGGACCTCGGCTTCTCGGCGGACTCCTGCGCGGTCCTCAACGCCATCGACAAGCAGTCCCCCGACATCGCGCAGGGCGTCGACAAGGCCTACGAGACACGCACCGACCCGTCCGACGACGATGCACTGGACATCGCCGGCGCGGGCGACCAGGGCATGATGTTCGGTTACGCCACCCGGGAGACGGACGAGCTGATGCCGCTGCCGATCCTCCTCGCGCACAAGCTGGCCAAGCGCCTGGCGGACGTGCGCAAGGCCGAGGTCGTGCCCTACCTGCGCCCGGACGGCAAGACCCAGGTGACGGTCCGCTACCGCGACGGCGTTCCGGTGGCGATCGAGAAGCTGCTCATCTCCACGCAGCACCGCGAGGGCGCCGAGTCGCTGATCCCCGACGACCTGTGGGAGCACGTCGTGCAGCCGGTGCTGCCCGCCGACATGTACGACGCCAAGAAGCTGCGGCGCAACTTCCTGGTCAACCCCACCGGCCGGTTCGTGATCGGCGGACCGGTGGGCGACGCGGGGCTGACCGGCCGCAAGATCATCGTCGACACCTACGGCGGGATGGCTCGCCACGGCGGTGGCGCGTTCTCGGGCAAGGACCCCTCCAAGGTCGACCGCTCGGCGGCCTACGCCGCGCGCTGGGTGGCCAAGAACCTGGTCGCCGCCGGCCTCGCCGACCGCGTCGAGGTGCAGGTGGCCTACGCGATCGGCGTCGCGCACCCGGTCTCGGTCATGGTCGAGACGTTCGGGACCGAGAAGATCGCGCGCTCGACGATCGCGGCGCTGGTCGACGAGCACTTCGACCTGCGCCCCGGCTCCTTCCGCTCCGAGCTCGACCTGCACCGGCCGATCTACCAGCGGACCGCCGCCTACGGCCACTTCGGCCGCGAGGACGCGGACTTCACCTGGGAGCGGACCGACCGCGCCGCGGCGCTGCGCGACGCGGCGGGGCTGGGGGCGGAGGCGCAGGCGGTGTAGCGGGGTCGCTGAAGGTTCGGCGTGGCCCAGGCCACCACAATCCTTCAGCGAACGGGGCCGCGCCCGTCAGGCGTCCCGGCGGCTTCTATCCTTGCCCGTCCATGGCCGAGCACCGCTACGACCCGCACACGATCGAGCCCCGCTGGCAGAAGGTGTGGGCCGACGAGCACACCTGGGAGGTCTCCAACGACACGTCGGACCGGCGGCCGAAGTCCTACGTGCTGGAGATGCTGCCCTACCCCAGCGGCGAGCCGCACATCGGCCACCTGAAGACGTACTCGGTGGGGGACGCGGTCGCGCACTTCCACCGGCGCACGGGCCGGCGGGTGCTGCACCCGATGGGCTACGACGCGTTCGGCCTGCCCGCCGAGAACCACGCGATCAGGACCGGCCAGCACCCGCGCGCCTCGACCGACGCGGCGATCGCGTCCTTCCAGCGCCAGTTCCGCGAGTGGGGGATCTCGATCGACTGGACGCGCGAGTTCGGGACCCACGAGCCGCGCTACTACCGCTGGACGCAGTGGATCTTCCTGCAGCTGTTCCGCAACGGGCTGGCCTACCAGAAGGAGGCCGCGGTCAACTGGGACCCCGTCGAGGAGACCGTGCTGGCCAACGAGCAGGTCGTCGACGGCCGCGGCGAGCGGTCGGGCGCGCTGGTCGAGGTGCGCCAGCTCACGCAGTGGTTCTTTCGCATCACCGACTACGCCGACCGCCTGCTGGCCGACCTCGACACGATCTCCTGGCCCGAGCACGTCAAGACGATGCAGCGCAACTGGATCGGGCGCTCGGAGGGCGCCGAGGTCGCGTTTCGCTGCGAGGAGCTCGAGATCGACTACCCGGTCTTCACGACGCGCCCGGACACGCTGTTCGGCGCGACGTTCTTCGTCCTGGCGCCCGAGCACCCAGACATCGAGCGGCTGATCGCGGGAACGGGCCAGGAGGATGAGGCGCGCGCTTACGTCAACCGGGCGCTGACCTCCGAGGACGAGGACCGCGGCGACGCCGAGCGAGCGAAGACGGGCGTCGCGCTGGGGCGCACGGTCACGAACCCGGTCAACGGCGAGCAGCTGCCGATGTACGTCGCCGACTACGTCCTCATGGAGTACGGCACCGGGGCGCTGATGGCGGTGCCCGCCCACGACACGCGCGACTTCGACTTCGCCCAGGCCTACGGGCTGCCCGTGCGACGCGTCGTGGAGGGCGGCGACGAGCTGCCCTACATGGGGGACGGCCCGCTGGTGAACTCCGGCCGCCAGTTCGACGGGCAGCACAACCGCGAGGCGCTGGAGGCGATCGTCCGCTGGCTGGACGTCCAGGGCAAGGGGCACGCGTCGATCAACTACCGCCTGCGCGACTGGCTGATCTCCCGCCAGCGCTACTGGGGCTGCCCGATCCCGATCATCCACTGCCCGACCGACGGCGCCGTTCCGGTGCCCGAGGCCGACCTGCCGGTGCCGCTGCCCGACGTCGAGGACTACAAGCCGCGCGGTCGCTCCCCGCTGGCGGCCGCCGAGGAGTGGGTGAACGTGTCCTGTCCGGTGTGCGGCGGTCCGGCGAAGCGCGAGACCGACACGATGGACACCTTCGTCGACTCCGCCTGGTACTTCCTGCGCTACTGCGACGCGCACAACGACCAGGCGCCGTGGGACCCGGCGGCGGTGAAGCTGTGGATGCCCGTCGACCAGTACATCGGCGGCGTCGAGCACGCGATCCTGCACCTGCTCTACGCGCGCTTCTTCTGCAAGGCGCTGTCGGACCTCGGCCACCTGCCCGACATCCAGGAGCCGTTCGCGCGCCTGTTCACCCAGGGCATGATCACGCTGGACGGGGCGAAGATGTCCAAGTCCCGGGGCAACGTCGTCTCGCCGTCGACGATCGTCGAGCGCTTCGGCGCCGACACCGCGCGCTGCTACATCCTGTTCATCGGGCCGCCCGAGCACGACGCCGACTGGTCCGACAGCGGAGTCGAGGGGATGCACCGCTTCCTCGGGCGCCTGTGGCGCACGTGCGCCGAGGCGGCGGCGCAGCTGCCCGACCATCCGGTGCCCGACGAGATCGGCGACGACGACCAGCGGCTGCTGCGCAAGGCGCACTGGGCGATCGACAAGGTGACCGGCGATCTCGCCGGCGAGCGCTTCGCGTTCAACACCGCGATCGCGGCGATCATGGAGCTGCTCAACGAGTGCACGCCGGCCAAGCGCGGCGAGGCCGCGCCCGGGTCCGTGCGCTTCGCGCTGGGCACCGCGGCGTCGCTGCTGTTCAGCTTCGCCCCGCACACCGCGGCCGACGCCTACCACCTGCTGACCGGCGAGCGCGTGTGGGAGCAGCCGTGGCCCGACGCCGACCCGGCGCTGCTGGAGCGCGACACGTTCGAGCTCGTCTGCCAGGTCAACGGCAAGGTCCGCGACCGCGTCCAGGCGCCGTCGGGCGCCCGCCGCGAGGACCTGATCGCGCTGGCCCGCGCGGCGCCCAACATGCAGGCGCACATCGACGGGCACGAGGTCCTCAAGGAGATCGTCGTGCCCGGCAAGCTCGTGAACGTCGTCGTGCGGTGACGCCGGCGCCGTACGTCGCGGTGGTGGGGCCGGGCGAGGCGGCCTCCGACGCGGCGCTGGCGGCGGCGGAGGCGGTGGGCAGCGAGCTGGCGCGCCGGGGCGCCGTCGTCGTCACCGGAGGGCTGGGCGGCGTGATGGCGGCGGCGTGCCGCGGCGCGCGGTCGGCGGGCGGGGAGACGCTGGGAATCCTCCCCGGCTCGGACCGCAGCGCGGCCAACGACTGGGTGAGCGTCGCCGTGGCCACCGGCATGGGGGAGCTGCGCAACGGCCTGGTCGTGCGGGCGGCCGACGCGGTCGTCGCGGTGGCGGGCGAGTACGGGACGCTGTCGGAGATCGCCCTGGCGCTGAAGCTGGGCCGGCGCGTGGTCGGGCTTGGGACGTGGGAGATCCGCGGCGTGGTCGCGGCCGAGGACCCCGCGCAGGCCGTGGCGCTGGCGCTGGGCTGAACGGGTCGGTCAGCTCTTGCGCGTGCTCGTGCCCGACAGGGCCGCGCTCACGCCGAGACCGATGTAGACGCCGCCGCTGAGCTTCGCGAGCCGGCGCCGTGCGCGCCCGGTGCGCAACCAGCCGCCGACGGCTCCGGCCAGCAGGACGTACGCGCCGTCGCTGAGCACGGCGAGCAGCGTGAAGATCGTGCCCAGGACCAGGATCTGCAGCGCGACCGGTCCGCCCGCGGGATCGACGAACTGGGGCAGGAACGCGAGGAAGAAGATCGCGATCTTGGGGTTGAGGAGCTGGACGAGCATGCCGCTGAGGAAGAGCCGCGAGCGAGCGCTGGACGACGCCGCCTGCGGCTCGTCACGTTCGAGCAGCTTGCGCACGCCGAGATGGACGAGGTACGCGGCTCCGGCGTACTTCACGATGGTGAAGCCGATCTCGGAGGCCGCGATCAGCCCGGTGAGACCGGCGGCGGCCGCCAGCGCGTAGGCGAACGTGCCCGCCTCGACGCCGAGGACGGAGACGATCCCCGCGGTGCGCCCCTGGTCGAGGCTGCGCGTCACGACGTAGAGGACCGCGGGACCCGGGACGGCCAGCAGCGCGAGGCTCGCACCGACGAACAGCAGCAGCGTGGATCCGTCGGGCATCGCCGGGATGGTATGCGAGCGATGACACAACGCAGTCGCGTTGGCGTCGCGCTGAATCGTCACAGTCGGCGTGCCGCACGGCGCAGGTCGCCTCCTAGCCTCGATGCGTGCCCGACCTCGACCGCTCGCGGCTGGCGCTCTACGTCGCGCTCGGCCTGCTGATCTGCTTCCTCGGCGCCCGCTACCTGCGCTCCGCGGGGGCGCCGGCCGTGCCGGTGGCGGAGTCGCCGGCGGGGCGGGGTGCGCCGGGTGGGGGCGGGGCCGGCGCGGCGTCAGGTGACGGCGCGGACGCCTCCGTGCGCCTGGACCGGGCCGGCGGAGGGCGGGTCACGATCCACGTCGCGGGGGCGGTCCGCCGCCCGGGCCTGTACCGCCTGCCGGCCGGCGCGCGGGTGGACGACGCGCTGCGCCGGGCCGGCGGCGCCGGACGCCGCGCCGACCTGGCGGCGGTCAACCTGGCGGCCAAGGTGGAGGACGGGCGCCAGATCCTCGTGCCCGAACGGGCGCGGGCGGGAGCGGCGAGCGCCGGGCCGCCCGCCGGGGGCGCTGCGGCGGGCGGGGGCGGGGCGGCGGGCGCGGCGGCGGCGGGCGCTTCGGGGGCGGGCGCCGCGCCGGCGCCTGCGGTCAACCTCAACACGGCCACGCTCGAGCAGCTCGACACGCTCGACGGCGTCGGTCCCGGGATCGCGAAGCGCATCCTCGACTACCGCGAGCAGCACGGCGGCTTTCGCAACGTCGATGAGCTCGGCCAGGTCCCCGGCATCGGCGCGAAGCGCATGGCGACGCTCCGGCCGCTGGTCACCGCGTGAGCGCCGATGGTCGCGCTCGCCCAGCGCGCCCGTGGCCCGGGGTCAGGGGATCCGCGAGGACGCCGGCGCTCGCCTACCGCGCCCGCGAGGTCGCGGCCGCGCACCCGCGCCACGTCATCCTCGCCGCCCTCGTCGCCGGGCTGCTCGCGGGGCCGCGCTGGCCGGTCGCGCTGCTCGGCCTGGCGCTGCTCGCGCCCGCGGTCGCGCGCGATGGTGGGGTCGCGCTGGGCGCGGTCGCCGCGCTCGTGTCGGGCGCGGCCCTCGCCGACGCCCGCCTCGGGGCGCTGGACCGCACCGAGCTCGGGCCGCTGCTCGGACGCGAGACCGCGCTGCGCGCGACGCTGCTCGAGCACCCGCGCACGCGCGCGTTCGGCACGCGGGTGGCGGCGATCCGGCTCGAGTCGGAGCCCGGGCGCGGGGAGCGCGTGCTCGTGCGCGCGCCGGCACGCGTGCGCTGGCCTGCCGGGGCGCGCCCGGGTGTGGAGGTCGTGGCGCGCGGGCGGCTCGTGCCCGTCGCCGACTTCGACGCGCACGAGCGCCGGCGCAACGCGCACGCGACGCTGCGCGCCGAGTCGGTCGCCGCCACCGGCCGGCACCGCGGCGGGATCGCGGGAGCGCTCGACGCCGTCCGCGACCGGACCGAGCGCGCGCTCGTCTCCGGCCTGCCCGCCCCGCAGGGCGCGCTTGCCCGGGGGATGGTGCTCGGGCAGGACGACGCCCTCCCCGACGAGCTGCGCGAGGAGTTCCGCGCGACCGGCCTGGCCCACCTGCTCGCGGCGAGCGGCGCGAACGTGCTGCTGCTGACCACGCTCGTCCTCGCGCTCGGGACCGCCGCGGGGCTGGGCCTGACCGCGCGTCTGTCGCTCGCGCTGGTTCTGGTCGCGGCCTACGTCCCGCTGGCCGGCGGCGGGCCCTCGATCCAGCGGGCGGCGGTCATGGGCGCCGCCGGCCTGGTGGCCGCGCTCGCCGGCCGGCCGTCGTCGCGCTGGTACGCGCTGCTGCTCGCCGCGGCGCTGACCCTGGCCTGGAACCCGCGCTCGGCGGAGGACCCGGGCTGGCAGCTCAGCTTCGCGGCGGTCCTCGCGATGCTCGCGCTCGTCGGCCCGCTGCGCGACCGCCTGCGCCGCGCCGGGCTGCCGCGCGGGATCGCCGAGGCGGCGGCGGTGACCGTCGCGGCCACGCTGGGCACCGCCCCGCTCGTCGCGCTGCACTTCGAGCGCGTGTCGGTGGTCTCGCTGCCGGTGAACGTCCTCGCGGTGCCGGCCGTCGCACCGGTCATGTGGCTGGGGACGCTGGCCGGAGCGCTCGCCCAGGTCGCGCCGGTGCTCGCGGAGCCGATCGCGGCCCTGTCCGCGCTGCCGCTGGCCTACCTGACGTGGCTGGCGGGCGCCGCGGCCGCGCTTCCCGGGGCAGAGGCGTCCGTGCCGGCGCCGGGTCCCGCGCTGGTCGCCGGCGCGTACGCGCTGGCCGGGGTCGGTCTGCTGGCCTGGCACCGGCGCGGGCCGGCGGTCCCGCGCACTCGTGCCTCCGCCCGCGGCCGGACGCTGCGCCGCCTCGCTCTCGTCGGCGCGCCGGCCGTCGCGCTCGCCATCGCGCTGGTCGCCGCTCGTCCGCCCGATCCGCCCAGCGATCTCACCGTGTCCTTCCTCGACATCGGCCAGGGCGACGCGACGCTGATCCAGCACGGCCGCGCCGCCGTGCTGGTCGACACCGGTCCGCCCGGCGGCCCGATCCTCGAGCGCCTGCGCGCGGCCGGGGTCCGGCGCCTGGACGTGCTCGTGCTCACCCACGCCTCCGCCGACCACGACGGCGGAGCGGCCGCCGTTCTCACACGCCATCCGGTCGGGCTGGTGCTCGACGGCGGCGAGGTGACCGGCCGCACACCCGGCCTGAGGGCCGCGGTCGCGGTCGCCGCCCGCCGGCGCGAGCGCCGCGTGGCCACCGATGCCGGCCAGGTCGTGCGGGCCGGCCCGATCGAGCTGCGCGTGCTCTGGCCGCGCCGCGAGCCGCCGGCGATCCGCGGCGCGGACCCGAACCTCCGCGCGACCGTGCTCCACGTGCGCGACGGCGCGTTCGACCTCCTGCTCAGCGCCGACGCCGAGTCCGAGGTCACCGCGCCGCTCGAGCTCCCGCCGGTGGACGCGATGAAGGTCGCCCACCACGGCAGCGCCGACCCCGGCCTGCCCGGCCTGCTGGACCGCCTGCGCCCGCGGGTCGCCGTGATCCCGGTGGGGCCCAACACCTACGGCCACCCGCATCCCGCGACGCTGCGGGCGCTGCGTGGCGTCTCGATCGTGCGCCGCACCGACCGCGACGGGACGGTGCGCATCCGCGTCCGCGACGGGCAGATGAGCGTGGGGAGCTGACCGGGGGCCGGGCGCCTAGACTCGAATGCGTGACCGCCTTCCAGCCCGCCTACCTCGTCCACGGCGACGAGCACGGCCGGATCTCTGAGCGGCGCGCGACGCTACGGGCGCTGGCCGAGCGCGAGTCCGGCGCCTGCGCGGTCGAGCTGTTCGAGGGCGAGGCGGCGACGCCGGAGGCCGTCGCGTGCGCGCTGGCCTCGATGACGTTCGCGATGGGACGCCGCTTCGTGGTGGTGGACGGGGTCGAGCGCTGGAAGGACGCCGAGGTGAAGGAGTTCCTCACCCCGATCCTGAAGGCGATGCCGCCGGAGACCACGGTCGCGTTCTTCGGCCGCGAGGAGGGGCGCAGCAAGGTGCCGCCCGCGCTGGCCAAGGCGGTCAAGGCCGCGGGTGGGACCGTGGCCGTCGAGCGCACGCTGAAGGGCCGCGAGCTGCCGCGCTGGCTGCAGGGCGAGGCCAAGCGCCTGGGCGTCGAGCTCTCCTCCGACGGCGCGCAGGCCCTCGTCGGTCACGTCGGCGAGCGCCGCCAGCGGCTGCTGCGCGAGGTGGAGAAGCTCGCGATCGAGCTTGGCCCGGGCGCACGGATCGGCGCCGAGGAGGTCGACGCGGCCACGGCGCATGCGTCCGAGCGTCAGGTGTGGGGGCTCGTCGACGCGCTCGTGGCCCGCGACGGCCCGGCAGCCACGCGCGCATACCTCGCGCTCGACGCCCAGGGCGAGTCGGTCACCCGCCTCGTCGGCCTGCTCGCGCGCCGCATGCGCGACGTGCTGGCCATCGCCGTGCGGCTGGAGGCTGGCGAGGCGCCGCCGCAGATCAAGCAGTCGATCAAGGGCAGCCCCTGGGCCGCCGACCGCCGCATCGCCGAGGCCCGCCGCTCCGACCCCGACCGCCTGCGCCGCGCCCTGGAAGCCCTGGCCGACCTCGAGCTCGACACGCACGGCAACAGCGAGCTGTCCAACGAGACGGCCGCGCTGCGGGCAATCGAACGCATCGCCGCCTGACCGGGCCTCTCAGGCCCCGGCCGCTTGCATCGAACGTCCATTTGTACCCCCTATAGCGGGGAGTTCTGGACGTTCATCCTCGCGGGTGCCGGTGAACGTTCGTTTCTACCCGCTATAGCGGGCACTTCTGAACGTTCACCGATCGGGGCGGCGAAGGAGGCGGGCCGGGAGCCTGAGCGGGCCGCTCAGGAGGCGGACTTGCGCAGACGCGACGCGCGGGACTTCTTGTGCGCGCCGTTGTTGCGGTGCAGCGCGCCGCGCTTGACGGCCTTGTCGATCTTGCTGACCAGCGTGCGGTGCTCGGCGTCGGCGCGCTCGGCGTCGCCGTCGCGGACGGCCGCCTCGAGGCGGTGGAAGTACGTGCGGATCGCGGAGGTATAGCGCCGGTTCTCGAGACGCTCGCGCTCGGAGCGCGCGATCCGCTTGCGCTGTGAATGGATGTTCGCCATAGCGTGAAAGCGCCGCGGGCATCGGCCGCGGCGGTCCCTAGAGTAGCGCACCCATGGCGGCGGACACGGGCCCCAGTCGAGGCGCGCCCTCGCCGAAGGGGCGGATCGCGCGCAACACCGCGATCTTCTCGATCGCGACGGGACTGTCGCGCATCGCCGGGCTGGTGCGGGAGATCGTCGCCTCCAGCTACTTCGGCACGTCGGGGGCCTTCTCGGCGTTCACGATCGCCTTCCAGATCCCCAACCTGGTGCGCAACCTGTTCGCCGACGCCGCGCTGAGCGCCGCGTTCGTGCCGGTCTTCACCGAGCTGCTGGAACAGGGCAAGCGCCGCGAGGCGTTCTCGCTGGCCTCGACGCTCGCCTTCGTGATCCTGGGCGCGCTGAGCCTCATCACGGCGCTCTTCGTGCTCGCCGCCCCGGAGGTCATGCCGCTGTTCACCGGCAGCGAGTTCACGCCCGAGCTCGACCAGCTCACCGTCGGGCTCGCGCAGGTGCTGTTCCCGATCGTCCTGCTGCTGGGCCTCAACGGCCTGGTCGTGGGAATCCTCAACGCCTACGACCACTTCTCGATCCCGGCGATCGCGCCGCTGGTGTGGAACGTCGTGATCATCGCGACCCTCGTCCTCACGCGACCGTGGTTCGAGGGCGACGAGGAGCTCTACGCCTACGCGATCGGCGTCCTGGCCGGGACCGTCGTCCAGCTCGCGATGGCGGTGCCGGTCCTCAAGCGCCTGGACTTCCAGCTCCACCTCAAGATCGACCTGAAGGACCCCCGCCTCAAGCGCGTGGGCGAGCTGATGCTCCCGGTGACGCTCAGCCTCGGGCTCATCAACTTCAACCTGCTGATCAACTCGGTCCTGGCCACCGAGGTCTCCGAGGCCGCGCCGCGCGCGATCGACGCCGCGTTCCGCGTCTACATGCTGCCCCAGGGGATGTTCAGCGTGGCCGTGGCCACGGTGCTGTTTCCCACCCTCAGCCGCTTGGCCGCCCGGCGCGACACCGACGGCCTGCGCCGGCTCACCGCCAGCGGCGTGCGCCAGATCTTCCTGCTGCTGATTCCCGCCGCCGCCGTCACCCTCGCGCTCGCCGAGCCGATCACCCGCCTGGTCTACGAGCGCGGCGAGTTCGGCCCGGGGTCCACCGACCTGGTGGCCGAGGCGCTGTTCTGGTTCTCCTTCAGCCTCCCGTTCGCCGGCGCCAACCTGCTGCTCACCCGCACGTTCTTCTCACTGCAGCGCCCCTGGATCCCCACCGCGCTGGGCGGGGCGACGCTGCTGCTGAACGTCGTCGTGGCCCTCGCGCTCTACGAGCCATACGGAATCGCCGGGATCGTGGTCGGCACGGCAGTGGCCAGCGCGGCGATGACCGTCGCCCAGGCGCTCTACCTGCGCCGGGAGCTGGGCGGGCGCCTGGAGGGCCGCCAGATGTTCGCCGCGCTGGTGCGCATCACCGCCGCCTCCGCCGCGCTGGGCGCCGTGGCCTGGGGCGTGCACGCGGGCCTGGACGACCTGCTCGGGCGCTCGCTGCCCGGCCAGCTCGTCGCGGTCGGCGTCGCGCTGAGCGCGGGGCTGGCCGTCTACACCGGCGCGGTCCTGGTCATGCGGATCCCCGAGGCGCTCCAGATCCAGGAGCTCGTGACCGCGCGGCTGCGACGCCGCTGACAGAACCGGCCCCCGGCGCCCTACGCTTGTAGGTCGCATGGCCGACCAGGCGCACATCCGCAACTTCTCCATCATCGCCCACATCGACCACGGGAAGTCGACCCTGGCCGACCGCATCCTGGAGATGACGAAGACCGTCGACCCGCGCGCGATGCGCGCGCAGGTCCTGGACTCGATGGACCTCGAGCGCGAGCGCGGGATCACGATCAAGGCCCAGGCCGTCCGCGTCCTCTACGAGGCGCGCGACGGCGAGACCTACCAGCTGCACCTCATCGACACGCCCGGCCACGTGGACTTCACCTACGAGGTCAGCCGCTCGCTGGCCGCCTGCGAGGGGGCGCTGCTCGTGGTCGACGCGTCGCAGGGCGTCGAGGCGCAGACGCTGGCCAACACGTACCTGGCGGTCGACTCGGGCCTGGAGCTGATCCCCTGCCTGAACAAGATCGACCTGCCGGGAGCCGAGCCCGAGCGCGTGGCCGAGGAGGTGGCCGACCTGCTGGGCGACCCCGGCGACTCGATCCTGCGCATCTCGGGGAAGACCGGCGACGGCGTGGCCGACGTGCTGGAGGAGCTCGTGGCCAAGGTGCCCCCGCCCGGCGGCGACCCCGACGCGCCGGCGCGCGCGCTCATCTTCGACTCCGAGTTCGACCAGTACCGCGGGGTCATCGCCTACGTCCGCGTCGTCGACGGCACGTTCCGCAAGGGCGACGCCATCCGCACCATGGTCGCCGAGACCGAGACCGAGGCCGAGATCGACGACATCGGGTTCTTCACCCCCGCCATGGTCGGCACCGCCCAGCTCAGCGCCGGCGAGGTGGGCTTCGTCATCACCGGGGTCAAGGACGTCAGCAAGCTGCGCGTCGGCGACACGCTGACCACCACGGCGCGGCCGGCGAAGGACGCGCTGCCGGGCTACCGCGACGTGCAGCCGGTCGTCTTCTGCGGCCTGTTCCCCATCGACTCCGACGAGTACCCCGACCTGCGCGACGCGCTGGAGAAGCTCACGCTCAACGACGCCGCATTGACCTGGCAGCCCGAGGTCTCCGACGCGTTGGGCTTCGGGTTCCGCTGCGGATTCCTCGGGCTGCTGCACATGGACATCGTGCGCGAGCGCCTGGAACGTGAGTACGACCTCGAGCTGATGGCCACGATGCCCTCGGTGCGCTTCGCCGTGACGCTGACCGACGGGACGGAGACCGAGGTGCACATCCCGTCGGACTTCCCCGACCCGGCGCGGATCGCCGAGGTCCGCGAGCCGACCATCGACGCGTCGATCCTCGCGCCCAAGGAGCACATCGGCGCTGTCATGGAGCTCTGCCAGGAGCGCCGCGGGACGCACAAGGGGATGCACTACCTGTCCTCCGACCGCGTCCAGCTCTCCTACGAGCTGCCGCTGGCCGAGATCGTCATCGACTTCTTCGACGCGCTGAAGTCGCGCACGAAGGGCTACGCCTCGCTGGACTACGAGGTCAGCGGCCTGCAGGTGTCGGACATGGTCAAGCTGGACATCCTGCTCGCCGGCGACAAGGTCGACGCGCTGTCGATGATCGTGCACCGCGACAAGGCCTTCGAGGTCGGCCGCACGCTCACCGAGAAGCTGCGCGCGAAGATCCCGCGCCAGCAGTACGACGTGCCCATCCAGGCGGCCATCGGCTCGCACATCATCGCCCGCGAGACCGTCAAGGCCTTCCGCAAGGACGTGATCGCCAAGTGCTACGGCGGCGACATCTCGCGCAAGCGCAAGCTGCTGGAGAAGCAGAAGGAGGGCAAGAAGCGCATGAAGCAGGTCGGGCGCATCGAGGTCCCGCAGGAGGCGTTCCTCGCCGTGCTCGAGCTCGGCGACTGACGCGCGGCGGCGGCCGGGCCTTCCGGCGCCGACCACCGCAGCGCATCGTCCCGCCGGTCGCTACCGCGCCTGCGCGGGCTCCAGGGCGCGCCCGGGCCTCTCCGCCGGCGCGGCGATCAACCCCGCGGCCAGCACCATCCAGGGCACGAGCCAGATGATGTGCCCGGCTGCGTGCGAGACCGACGACAGCGCGAGGACGGCCGGGAAGAGGGCGCCCGCCAGGATGACCGCCACGGCGAGCCGGCCGCCGGACCGCCCGGCGATGCCGACCAGCACGGTGCCCAGCGCGAACAGGATCCCGCTCAGCCCGAGCACGATGGCGTACCACGGCGGCGACGCCGCAGCGTCGGCGAACACGTCGTAGGTCCACCCGTCCGTCGCGACCGAGCCGACTGCGCCCAGCAGGTACCCGGCCGCGCCGACCCCCGCGACTACGAGCCCGACCCGGCCCAGGCGACGCGTGTGCGCGCCGACGGCGAGTGCGAACGCGAGCAGCGCGCCGAACAGCACGACGCGCAGCGCGCCGAGGACGACGAAATGGCGCCCGATCGTGTCGAGCCCTCCGATCAGCGCGTAGACGATCCAGGCGGCGATGACCGCGGCCGCGACGTGCCCGGCGCCGAACGCTGCGTCGCGTGGTCGTTCGATGGCGTTCATGGTGCGTTTCCTCTCCGTCGGTGGATGTGGGGGCGGGAGATCCGCCACTCGTCCCGACGCTAGGCGGCGCGATGACGCGCCGGAACGCGGTGCAGCCCCGACCTGCGGGCGGTGGCTCACCGGCCGCGGCTGCGGTTTTCCGCACCCGGTTGCGGGGGTGCGTCCCCTCGACGGCCGCCGGCATCTGCGCGAACATCGGCACGTGGTGGCCACGTTTCCCTCCCGCAGGCTGACCTGGGGCCTGCTGGTCGCGGGGGCGGTCGGCGCACTGGCCACCGCCGTGGTGTTCGCGGTCGCGTTCGGGGGCGACCTCTCGGGCATCGTCTGGAGCACGCCCTTCCTCGCGGGCTACGCGGCCGGGGCGATCGCCTTCCGCCTGCGCCCGGAGCACGTCGCCGCGCGCCGCCTGCTCGCATTCGGTGCCGTCGCGACGATCTTCATCGCCGCGGCCGTCGCACTCGCCATCGCCTTCGACAGCCATGGCCGGCAGTGGTGGCTCGGACCGGCGAACGTGGCGCTCCAGCTGATCGGGCTGGCCGAGGGGGCCGCGATGATCGCGCTGCTGGCGGTGTACCCGGACGGTGCGTACGGCCGCCGCTACGAGCGGCTCGTGGTGCGCGGCGTGGCGGGGCTGGCCGTCGCCGTGCCGATCGGGCTGCTCATCGCGCGCCCCACGCTGCAGCCGGCCTGGGTCTTCGCCTGGGGAGCGGACGGCGACACCGCCGCCTTCCCGGAGATCGCGAGCCCGCTTCACGTCGGCGTGCTGTCGTTCCTCGGAACGCCGCTGCGGGCCTACCTCGACGCTGCGCTGGCGCTCGCCCCGCTCGCCGGCGCGGTGCTCGTCGCGCTGCGCTACCGCCGCCTGGGCACAGAGCAGCGACACCAGCTCCGCTGGCCGATGTACGGGGTCCTCGCGGTGCTCGTGGCGCCGATCTCCTTGATCGCGCACGAGGCCGGGGCGCTGTCGCTCGGCGTCTCGGACGCCGTCGTGATCGTCGGGCTGCTCGTCCTTCCCGCGTCGGTCGCCATCGGCCTGCTCAGGCCCGATCTGTTCGACGTCGATCGGGCCATGCGCCGGTCGCTGATCTATGCGCCGGTGTGGATCGCGATCGGCGGCGCTTACGTGGGCATCGCCGCGGCGCTCGGGCTCGCCGCCTCCAGCGCCGGCCTGCAGCTGGCGATCGCCGCGACGATCGTCGCCACCGCGCTGTTCGAGCCCGCCCGCCGAGCCCTCGTGCGGCGGGCGGGGACGTGGGCCTACGGGGAGTCGCTCAGCGGCGAGGAGCTGCTGCGCCGCCTCGGCGCGACGCTCGAGCACACGCTGGACCTCGAGCAGCTGACCGCCGCCATCGCCGCCACCGCGCGCGAGGGGCTCGGCGTGCGCTGGACCCGGATCCGGCTTGACGGCGCCGCCCCCGTGACCGACGGAGAGGACCCCGGCGCGAGCGAGCTCCCGGCCCTGTCGACGGCGCTGGCGCACGCCGGCGAGCACCTGGGCGAGATCGAATGCGGGCCGCGCGTCCGCGGCCGCGCGAACGCGTCCGACCGCGAGCTGCTCAAGACGCTGGCGCGCCAGGCCGCGCTCGCGATCCACAACGCGCGGCTGGCGGCCGACCTGGGCCGGAGCCTGGACGAGCTCAAGGCGCAGGCCGGCGAGCTGGCCGCCTCCCGGTCTCGCATCGTGGCGGCGCAGGAGTCCGCGCGCCGCCAGATCGAGCGCGACATCCACGACGGGTCCCAGCAGGAGCTCGTCGCGCTGATCGCCCGCATCGGCCTGGCCCAGAGCCAGTTCGGGCGCGACTCCGACCTGCTGGGCGACACGCTCGGCGACCTCCGGGCGGAGGCCCGCCAGGCGCTCGAGAACCTGCGCCAGTTCGCGTCGGGCATCCACCCGGCGGTGCTCTCCGACCACGGCATCGTGGAGGCGATCGAGAGCCGCGCCGCGCGGTTCCCGCTAGGCGTGACGATCGAGTGCGACCCGCAGATGCGCGGAGCGCGGTTCGGCGAGTCGGTCGAGGGTGCCGCCTACTTCTTCGTGTGCGAGGGCTTCGCCAACACGCTCAAGCACGCGGCGGCGGAACGCGTCCGGGTGCGGATCGCCCGCTCCGACGGCCGGCTGGAGATCGCCGTCTCCGACGACGGGGCCGGGTTCGCGGTCGACGACACCGAGCGCTCCGGGCTCGCCGGCCTCGCCGATCGCATCGAGGCGCTGGGGGGCAGCTTCGACCTGGACTCCGCGCAGGGCCGGGGCACGACGCTCACCGCCCGGCTGCCGATCGGTGAGCCCGCTGTCCTCTGACGCTCCGCTGCGGGTCGTGATCGCCGAGGACCACTACCTCGTGCGCGAGGGGCTGCGCCGGCTGCTCGAGGACTCCGGCGAGGTCGAGGTGCTCGACGCGGTGGGCACGGCGACCGAACTGAAGGCCCGGGTGGCCGAGCTGCAACCCGACGCGGTGATGACCGACATCCGGATGCCGCCCGGGCACCACATGGAGGGCATCGACGCGGCCCATCGCATCCGGGCCCGGCACCCGAACGTCGGGGTGGTCGTCCTCTCCCAGCACGCCGACGAGTCCTACGCCTTCGAGCTGCTCAAGAACGGGACCGACGGCCTCGCCTACCTGCTCAAGGACCGGGTCGGCGACCTCGACGAGCTGCTGCGCGCGCTGCGGGCGGTCTGCGACGGCCGCTCGGCGATCGACGCCCGGGTCGTCGACGCGCTCGTGCAGCGCCGCTCGCGCCGCGAGCGCTCGGGCCTGGAGGAGCTGACCCCGCGCGAGCTCGACGTGATGCGCGAGATGGCGCAGGGCAAGAGCAACACCGGCATCGCGGCCGCGCTGGTCCTCTCGGAGTCCGCGGTGGAGAAGCACGTCAGCGCGATCTTCGGCAAGCTCGGCCGGCCGGGCGAGGAGGGCGTCCACCGCCGGGTCGCCGCGGTGCTCGCCTTCCTCCAGGGGTAGCCGCCCTCACGGTTCGCGCTGGCGCCGCCCGGCCCGGCCGGATACGTTCGTCTGGTGCTCACCCCGCGGGCCCGCGTCCTCGGCATCGGCTGCGCGGCGGCCGCCGCGCTGGCCCCGGCGACGACCGGCGGCGTCGCGCACGCCGCGGACGACTCGCCGGCCCGCACCACGACGTCCTCCGCCACGATCGGCGGCGACGCCGAGCGCCCGTACTCCCGCCTGCGGCTGGTGCCGGGGTGGCCGCGCGCGGTGCGCGACGACCTCGGCGCCAAGCCGGTCAAGCGCCGTCACATCCGGCGGCGCTCGCTGCTGTACTTCGCCCAGCTATCGGACTTCCAGCTCGCCGACGAGGAGTCGCCCGCTCGCGCCGAGGTGCTGGACCTCGCCAACTCGGACTTCACGTCCGCGTGGCGACCGCAGGAGGCGCTGGAGCCGTTCACCGTCGACGAGGTCATCCGGCAGGTCAACCGCTTCGATTCCAGCCCCGTGCGCAACCGGCGCCGCAAGCGCGCCCGCCTCGCGCTGACGATCACGACCGGCGACTCGGCCGACAACCAGCAGATCAACGAGACCGAATGGGTGGTCCGGCTGCTGGAGGGCGGGCGGCTGGACCCGAACTCCGGCGTGGAGGGCGGCCTGTGCGGGGCGCTGGTGCCGCGCGGCGAGGCGGCGCGCTACACCGGCGTGCAGGACGACGGCGACGTGCTGGAGAGCGGGCGCTTCTACGACCCCGACTCGCCGTCGGGCGCCTTCGCGGCATGGCCGCGCTACCCGGGGCTGATGGACCGCGCCCAGCGCCCGTTCGAGGCGGCCGGGCTGCGGCGGCCCAGCTACGTGTCGCTGGGCAACCACGACGGCACGGTCCAGGGCAACATCCACGCGCTGCAGGTCCTCGACGACATCGCGCGCGGCTGCATCAAGCCCCTGACGCTCGGCGGGACGCTGGAGCTCACGGCGCTGCTCACCAACCCGGCCTCCACCGTGGTCGTGCCGCCCGACCCCCGCCGCGGCTTCGCCGACGGCCCGACCTACAAGGCCATCCACGCCGCCGGCCGGCAGGGCGACGCCCACGGCTTCGCCTTCGTCGACCGCGACGAGCTGCGCGCCTCCGACGGCCACGCCGCGTACTACTCGTTCAGCCCGCGTCCGGGGGTCCGGCTGATCTCCATCAACACGGTGGCCGAGGGCGACAGCATCGGCTCGGACGGCAACCTCGACACGCCGCAGTTCGATTGGATCGAGCGCGAGCTGAAGGCCGCCAGGGGACGCGGCGAGCTGGTGATCCTCTTCGGCCACCACCCCATCCGCAGCCTGACCAACGCCAAGCCCGACGAGAACGCCGGCGACTGCGCGCTGCGGGTGGTCAACGGGCCGGGGTGCGACCGCGACCCGCGCATCTCCCGCCCCGTGCGCTACGGGCCGGACCTGCAGCGGCTGCTGCTGGCCCATCCCCACGTGATCGCCTACGTCGCCGGCCACACCCACGAGCACCGCGTCACGGCGTTCAGACGGGCGAGCGGGACCGGCGGCTTCTGGGGCATCGAGACCTCCTCGGAGATCGACTGGCCGGTCCAGTCGCGGCTGCTGGAGCTCATGGACAACCGCGACGGGACGTTGTCGATCTTCGGCACGATCGTCGACCACGCCGCGCCGCTGGACACGCCGGCCCCCGGCACGTCGGCGGCGGGGTTCGACACCCGGACGCTCGCCGCGCTGGGTCGCGAGCTCGCCTTCAACGACCCGCAGGTGGGCGAGGAGGCAGGGGCGATCGGGCGCCCGCAGGACCGCAACGTCGAGCTCGTGCTGCCCGACCCGCGGCGGCGCTGACGGCGCCTGACCGGCGCGGCGTCCAGCCCGCCCGGACAAATGTTGAGCGTTCCGGCGGGGCCACCGATGGGATGGCATGTTCGACTTCGTGCCCGTCGCCGCCACCGGACTGCTCGGCCTCGTCGGCTCGCTGTTCGGCGGCGGGCAGCCCGCCCGGCCCGCGCCGACCCCGGTGCCGGTCGTGCGGACGGTCTCCGCCGCCGTGGTCAAGGCGGCGCCCGGGCCGGTGCGCGGAACGGTGATCCTCGTCCACGGCGGCGGGTGGAGCGGACCGGACCGCGGCGGGCAGGAGAACCTCGCCGAGCAGCCCGGCCAGCTCCTGGTCGAGCGCGGCTGGAAGGTGGTCTCGGTGGACTACGCCGCCGGCCAGGCGGGGCTGCAGGACGTCCTGAACGCCACGGGCGCCGAGCTGGCCGCGACCACCGGCGGGCCGGTGTGCCTGTACGGGGAGTCCTCAGGAGCGCACCTCGCGCTCATCGCCGCGGCCCGCCTGCGCGCGGTGGACTGCGTCGTGGCCACCGGCGCGCCGACCGACTTCCAGGCCTATGCCGCCGAGGCGCAGACCGCACGCGACCAGTACCGCCTGCGCGTCGCCGACACGATCGCCTCCATGTTCGGGCCGGCGCCCGGGTCGATGGCGCCGTGGGAGCCCGTCCGCGTGGCCGGCGACATCGCCGCCGACGTCATGCTCGTCCGCGAGCAGGACGACGTGCTGGTGCCGCTGGACCAGATCGCCCGCTTCCGCCAGGCCCGCCCCACCACCCAGTACCTCGAGCTCGAGCCCGGCAACCGCAGCGACCCCGCCGACGCCGGCCTGCACGGGACCGTCTCGGCCGCCGCCCGCGCGCGCTTCCACGGCGAGCTGACCGCCTTCCTGGACCGCGCCGCGGCCGCGCACGCGGCGTCCGCAGCGGCGGCCGCCGCCCGCTGCCCGGGCGCCAACCAGACGCTCACCCGGTCCGGCATCGCGCGCGTGCGCACCGCGCTGCGCTGCCTGGCGCGCCGCGATTCCAGCGCACGGCGCGGCTCGCTGCGCCGCTCACCGACGTCGCAGCGGCTGCGCGGCGAGGTCACCGCCGCCCGGATCTGGGCGGCGCTCCGGGCCACCGCGCCCGGCCGCCGCGCCCTGGGCGCGCTGGCCGCCGGCCGCGCCCGGGCCGGCGTGCGCAGCGGCGACCCCAGCGTGGTCACGGTGCGCGTCCGGGGCTGAACCGCCGCCTACTCGCCCAGGACCTTGATGACCAGGCGCTTGGGGCGGCCGCCGTCGAACTCGCAGTAGAAGACCGCCTGCCAGGGCCCGAGGTCCAGGCGCCCGTCGGTGATCGGCAGGACCACCTGGTGGTGGACGAGCAGGTTCTTCCAGTGCGCGTCACCGTTGTCCTCGCCGCCGCGGTGGTGGCGGAAGTCGCCGGGGTCGGGCCCGAGCGCCTCGGCGACCGCGTTGGCCGGGGGCTTCCACGACGGCGGCGCGACCTTGTCCAGCCACTCGAGCGTGTCCTCGAGGATGCCCGGCTCGTCGTCGTTGACCCAGACGCCCGCGGTGATGTGCATGGCGCTGACCAGCACCATGCCCTCCTGGACGCCGG
The DNA here is from genome assembly GCA_963825515.1 of uncultured Solirubrobacterales bacterium. GTDB lineage: Bacteria > Actinomycetota > Thermoleophilia > Solirubrobacterales > Solirubrobacteraceae > CADCVQ01. The sequence goes on from CAWGTI010000006.1 coordinate 186,753, forward strand.
ACTCCTCGACGGCGGCCTGGACGTCGTCGGTGATGCGCACGAACTGGCGGCGCTCGCGGGTGGTGAAGGTCCGGTAGACGGTGTGCGTCCGCATGCCAGCCATGGTGGCGGATTCCCGCTACGGTGGCGCTCAGCCACGGCTGACCAAACCCAGGAGGCAGGACGATGGCCACCCCCGAGCAGGCCGACTACGGCCCTCCCACCCAAGCAAGCGCTGGCTCTTCGGGTCCCCGCGCGGGGTTCTGGCGACGCTTCGCTGCGGCCGATCCGTTCGGCGCCTGACCACGTGAGTACGCCTGCGCAGCCTCCGCAGCTGCGACCGCTCGGCCTCGGCGAGATGCTCGACGTGGCCATCAAGCTCTGCGTCACGCACAAGGGGACGCTGCTGCGCGCGGTCCTGGTCATCGTGGTGCCCGTCCAGATCCTGGCGACGGTGATCACGCTGTCGACGATCGGCGACGACTACCAGTTCGGCTTCGGCGACGTGGCGGCGGGCACGCCCTCGCCCGAGGACGAGAGCGAGGTGGATCTCGACACGTTCCTGGCCGGCCAGTTCGTGATCCTCGTGCTGGCGGGCCTCACGTACCTGCTGGCGACGGGGGCCTGTTTCCGGGCGATCGCCCAGGCCTACATCGGCGAGCCGACCGACTGGAAGGCCTCCCTGCGCTTCGCGCTGCGCCGCGCCCCGGCGCTGCTGTGGCTGAGCATCCTGTACGGCATCGGGCTGACGTTCGGCTTCCTCGCGCTGATCATCCCCGGCATCTACCTGGCGGTGGCCTGGGCCGTGTCGTTCCCCGCGCTGCTGGTGGAGGACGTCCGCGGCCGCCGCGCGCTCGCGCGCTCCTTCCGGCTGGTCCGCGGGAGCTGGTGGCGCACGTTCTCGATCCTGTTCATCGGCTACCTGCTGGCCGCGGTCGTCGCGTCGATGGTGCAGTTCGCGATCGCCCTGCCGGTGTTCGTGGTCGTCGACGAGGAGTCCGCCGTCGCGGTCGTGCTGACGACGCTGTCGTCGATCGCCGGCCAGGCGATCAGCACGCCGCTGACCGTGGCGATCGCCGCGCTCGTGTACTTCGACCTGCGGGTGCGCAAGGAGGGCTTCGACCTCGAGCTGCTGGCCGAGCGGATGGGCGTGGAGCGCGGAGCGGCGGGCGAGGGCGCCGCGCCCGTGGCGCCCGCCGCGCGCTTCCTGCCGCCGGAGGGAGCGGTCGACCGCTCGCTGGCGCCGTACTGGCCCCCGCCGCCGGGCTGGAAGCCGCCCGACCCGGAGGCGGACCCCGACCGGTGATCGCGCAGGCCGTGGACTCCGGCGCCGCGCGGGAGCAGGCGCGCGAGATCCTCTCCGAGCGCCGCTACCAGGAGCCGTCCGTGCCCCGGCCGCTGCGCGAGCCGCTCGAGCGCCTGGGCGACGCGCTGGCTCCGGTCTGGGAGGCGGTGTCCGACGCGTTCGCGGCGGTCGCCTCGCTGCTGCCCGGCGGCCAGGCCACGCTCCTGCTCCTGCTCGCCGCAGCGGTGCTGCTCCTCGCCGCCGTGGTCGGCACCCGCCTGGCCGCCCGCCGCGGCGCGGCGACGGCGGGCGGGACGGGCGCCGGCGGCGCGCGAGACGAGCGCGAGCGTCCCGAGGCCCTGCGCCGCGCCGCCGACGAGGCCGAGCGGGCCGGCGACCTCGAGCGCGCGCTGCGCCTGCGGTTTCGCGCGGGCCTGGCCGAGCTGGACCGCCGCCGCATCATCCAGCTGCGCCCGGCGCTGTCCAACCACGAGGTCCGGTCGCTGGGCTCGCCGACGCTCGACGTGCTGCTCGAGCGCTTCGAGGAGGTCGCCTACGGCGGGCACGCGGCCGAGCCGGCCGACCTGAGCGCCGCCCGGGACGGCTGGCCGAAGGTCCCCGAGGAGGTCGGCACGCCGTGAGGCAGATGCTCCCCAAGTCCTCCGCTGGACGCTGGACGCTGGGCCTCGTCGCGGGTTTCGTGCTGCTCAACGCCGTGCTGGCCCTCGGCCAGGCGCTGACCCCGCAGCCCAGCGGCAAGCCCGGCTCGTCGTACGCCACCCAGGCCCAGGGGCTGGCGGCCTGGGCGGAGCTGCTGCGGCGCGGCGGCCACCCCGTGACCCGGCGCCGCGAGGCGCTCGGCGGCGCTCGCCTGGACCCGGCCAGCACCGCCGTCGTGCTGGACCCGCGGCGCATCGGCCGGCGCGACACCGCCGCGCTGCGCGCGTTCGTCAGGCGCGGGGGCCGCCTGGTGGCGGGCGGCCCGCGGCCCGACTGGCTGGCCCGCGTCGTGGACGCACCGCCGCGGTGGGTCGCGCGGGCGCCGGCGATCGCGCGGCGGGGCGGATCGGACGCGCTTCCGCGCGGCGTCGAGCGCGTGCGCTCGGCGGGCCGCGGCGGCTGGAGCGACGCCGGCGGCGGCGCGCCGGCCCTCGGATCGGACCCGGCCCTGCTCGTGGACACCGCCGCGGGCCGCGGCCGGGCGCTGTTGCTCGCGGACTCCTCGCCGCTGCACAACCGGTTGCTGGCTCGCGACGACAACGCGGCGCTGGGGCTCGCGCTGGCCGGCGCGCCGCGCCGGCCGGTGGTCTTCGTGGAGTCCGTGCACGAGGTGGGGCGCAGCACCGGGCTGGCCGCTCTGCCCGGTCACTGGAAGGTGGCGCTCGCGGGCCTGGTGCTGGCGGCGCTGCTGTGGCTGGCCTCGCGCGCGCGGCGGCTCGGGCCGCCGGAGCGCCCGGCGCCGGAGCCCGCGCCGCCGCGCCGCGAGCACGTCGACGCGCTCGCCGCTGCGCTGGTGCGCACGCGCGACCGGCGCACCGCCGCCGAGCCGCTGCGGGCGGCCGCGCGCGGCCGGGTGGCCGCCCGGGCGGGGCTGGCGCCCGACGCCCCGGACGGCGAGATCCGGGCCGCCGCGCTGCACCTGGGGCTCGACGAGCGCGAGACGGCGGCGCTGCTGGAGCCCGTGACCGACGACGATGACCTGCTGGCGGTCGGCGGCGTGCTGGCCCGGACCTGGGAGGACGGACGATGAGAGACCTGCACGAGCGCGTGGCGGCCGAGGTCGGCAAGGTCGTCGTCGGGCAGGCCGACGTCCTGCGCAGCGTGATGGTCGCGGTCGGTGTCGGCGGCCACCTGCTGCTCGAGGGGCCGCCCGGCGTGGCCAAGACGCTGCTGGCGGAGGCGGTCGCCCGCGCGCTGGGCGTGGACTTCCGCCGCGTCCAGTTCACCCCGGACATGCTGCCCTCCGACCTCACCGGCACCATGACCCTGCGCGACCGCGAGCTCGCGTTCCGCCCCGGGCCGCTGTTCACCAACCTGCTGCTGGCCGACGAGATCAACCGCACGCCGCCGAAGACGCAGGCGGCGCTGCTGGAGGCCATGCAGGAGAACCAGGTCACGGTCGATGGTGAGAGCCGGCCGCTTCCGGACCCGTTCCTCGTCGTGGCCACCCAGAACCCGATCGAGTACGAGGGCACGTACCCGCTGCCCGAGGCGCAGCTCGACCGCTTCGTGATGAAGGTCCTCGTCGGTTACCCCGATGCCGGTCAGGAGCGCGCGATGCTCGCGCTCGGCCGCCGCGGCGTGCGCCCGATCACGCTGGACGACGTGCGCACGGTGGCCGGCGTGGAGGACCTGCGGGCCGCGCGCGCGTCCGTGGACGCGATCACGGTGTCCGACGACGTGGCCGGGTACGTGGTCGAGCTGGCGCGGCGCACGCGCGAGCTGCCCAGCGTGTCGCTGGGCGCGAGCCCCCGGGCCGCCGTGCACCTGCTGGCCTGCGCTCGCGCGCTCGCGGCGCTGGCCGGGCGCGACTTCGTGACGCCCGACGACGTCGCCGCGGCGGCGCCGCCGGTGCTGCGCCACCGGCTCGTCCTGCGTCCCGAGGCCGAGCTGGACCGCTACAGCGCCGAGGACGCCGTGCGCACCGCGCTGGAGTCCGTGCCCGTGCCGCGGTGAGCGGGTGAGCCCGACGGGCCGCGCGGCGGGCGCGCTGGCGGTCGCCGCGCTCGCCGCGCTGATCGCCGGTCCCGTTGTGGCCGCGTTCCTGGCGGTGGCACTGGCCGGGGCGGTGCTGGCCGACGCGCGGGCGGCGCGCCGCGCGCCGGTCGTGCGCCGCCGGATGCCGCGGATCGTGGCCCGCGGGGTCCCCGCGACGGTGTCGGTGGAGGTGGAGGTCCAGAGCGGCGCGCGGCGCGTGCGCGTGCGCCAGGCCAGCGCCCCGGACGTGCGGCTGGAGCCCGGCGAGGCCGGCGCGGGGTTGACCGCCGAGCTGGTCGCCCGGCGCCGCGGCCGGCACTCCATGCCCGCGGTGGCCGTGCGGGTGGAGGGCCCGCTGCGCCTGGCCGCCTGGCATCACCGCGCCGGCGAGGACGCCGAGCTGCTCGTCTACCCCGACCTGCCCGCCGCGCGGCGCCTGGCCCTGGCCGTGCGGGCCGGGCGCTTCCGCGAGAGCGGGCGCCTCTCGCGCGGGCCGCTCGGGCTGGGGACCGAGTTCGAGTCCGTCCGCGACTACCTGCCCGACGACGACATCCGCCAGGTCAACTGGCGCGCGACCGAGCGCCTGGGGCGCCCGATGAGCAACCAGTACCGCATCGAGCAGGACCGCGAGGTGATCTGCGTGCTCGACACCGGGCGCCTGATGGCCGCACCCGTCGGGGACCGCACCCGCCTGGACGCCGCGATCGACGCGGCGACCGCCGTCGGGCTGGTGGCCGACGAGCTCGGCGACCGCTGCGGGACGCTTGCCTTCGACGCGCGCCTGCACCGCGCGGTCCGTCCGCGCCGCGCAGGCGGACAGGCGCTCGTGCGCGCGGTCTTCGACCTCGAGCCCTCGGCGGTGGACTCCGACTACGAGCTGGCCTTCCGCCACGTCGAGTCCTCAAAGCGCGCGCTGGTCATCGTGTTCACCGATCTGATCGAGGAGGTCGCGGCGCGCTCGCTGGTGGCCGCCGTCCCGGTCCTGGCCCGCCGCCACGAGGTCGTCGTGGCCGGCGTCACCGACCCCGACCTGAGCGCGGCGCTGACCGCCGCCCCGCGCGCGCCCGCCGACGTCTACGCGGCCGCCGCGGCGCTCGACGTGCTCGGCGCCCGCGAGCGCGCCGCCTCGCGCGTGCGGGGCGCCGGCGCGCGCGTGCTCGAGGCGCCCGCCGACCGGCTGGGCCCGGCGTGCGTGGCGGAGTACCTGCGCGCGAAGGCACGGGCGCGGCTGTGAGGTCAGGTAGCCCTCACGATGACGATGAATGGGAGGAGCGGGTGAACGTTCATTTCGTGCCGCTCTGGGGGGTGCAGATGAACGTTCGATCGGTGGGGCGACGATGAGCGTTCATTTCTACCCGCCCTGGGGGGTGGAGATGAACGTTCGACCGCTGGTCGCGGTTCCCGCCCGCGTGCGGCGCGAAGCCGGCCCTAGATCTGGGCCCGGGCCGGCCGCCCGCGCACGAGCACGAGCGCCCAGTAGGCCCCGCCCACGGCGAAGCCCAGCGCGAGCCCGGGCCACAGGCCGAACCCCGCGCGCGTGAGGTAGCCCTCGATCACGGCGGCGAGGATCACCCAGGGCACGGTGCCCAGCACGATCGCCGCCGCGACGCGCGCCTCGGCGGCCAGGGCCGTCCCCCGCGGGCGCAGGCCGGGCGCGACGAGCGCGTAGCCCATGCGCAGGCCGGCCGCCGCGGTGACCGCGATGCACGACAGCTCGATCACGCCGTGGGCGGCGATGAACTCGACCAGCTCGGTCCCGTTGCCGGCGCCGATCGCGCCGCCCGTCACCGCGCCGAGCGTCAGGCCGTTGTAGACGAGCACCGCGGCGGTGCCCAGGCCGAAGGTGATCCCGGCGGCGAAGACGAGGAACGTCACCTGGACGTTGTTGGTCAGCACGGCGCTGGAGAACGCGGCCGACTCGGTGGCGTCGTAGCCCGCGTCGCCGACCGGCTCGACGGCCTGGCGGAACTCCGGCGGCACGAGGCCGAGCGCGGCGCCCGGGTCGTCCAGGGCCCACGCCGCGGCCAGCGCGGCGGGACCGAGCAGCAGCGCCCAGGCCAGTGCGATCAGTCCTGGCCGCTCGCGCACCAGCCGCCAGTACGTGCGCCCGAAGAAGCGCACCGCGTTGGCGCGGCGCGGCTCCTCGGCGTAGAGCGCCTGGCGCCCGCGCGCGACGAGCGACTCCAGCCGGTCGATCAGCGGGTCGCCGGCCCCGGCGCGGCGCACGACGGCGAGGTCGGCGGCCGCCCCGCGGTACAGCGCTCCCAGCCGCAGCACCCCGTTCGCGTCGAGGCGGTGGGCGCGCCCGCGGGCCCTCCCCAGGAGCGAGTCGAGCTCGCGCCAGTCCTCCTCCCGCTCCTCGATCAAACGCTCTACCTTCATCCGGTGGAGTACGAGGATCGCATCACGATCCCCACCGCGGAAGGCGTCTCGCTGGAGCTCACGCTCGCCGGCCTGGGATCGCGGGCGCTCGCGGGCGCCCTCGACCTGCTCGTGCAGTTCCTCCTGATCGTCGCGCTGACCATCCTGCTCAGCGCCGCGATCGGCTTCGATCTGGCGGCCGAGATCATCCTGCCGCTGTTCGGGCTCGTCCTCGTGGGCTACCACGTCGTCTTCGAGACACGCGCCGGCGGACGCACGCCGGGCAAGCGCGTCAACGGGCTGCGGGTGGTGCGCTCCAGCGGGCGCCCGGTCGACCTCGGCGCCAGCGCGGTGCGCAACATCCTGCGCCTGGTCGACGGGGTGGCGCTGGGCTACCTTCCGACCGTGGTCACGATCCTGGTGACGCGACGCAACCAGCGCCCGGGGGACCTCGCGGCCGACACCGTCGTCGTCCGCGACCGCCGCGCGCGCGACAAGCGCCCGCGCGGGCAGTCCGCGGCCGGCGCCCGGGAGCCCGCGGCGCGCGCCGCCACCTGGGACGTCAGCGCGGTCGGAGCGGAGGACATCGCCACCGTGCGCGCGTTCCTGGAGCGGCGCGCGAACCTGGACGCCAAGGCGCGGGCGCGCCTGGCCGGCCGGCTGGACGCCGCGCTGCGCCCGCAGGTCGGCGGCGCCGACGAGACCGATCCCGAGCGCTTCCTGGAGTCCCTCTACGACGCCCGGCGAGCGCGAGGCTAGGGCTGGCCTGATGGACCTCGGGCTCGCGGGCAAGGCCTGCATCGTCACCGGCGCCACGCGCGGCATCGGGCTGGCCACCGCGACGCTGCTGTGCGACGAGGGCGCGCGCGTCCTGTTCGTCGGCCGCGACGCCGAGGAGCTCGCGCGGGTCGCGCAGGTCTGCGGCGCGGACTTCCTCGCCGCCGACGTCACCGTGGCCGACGACGCCGAGCTGATCGTGCGCACCTGTGCCGAGCAGCTCGGGGCGATCGACGTCCTGGTCAACAACGCGGGAACGAGCTTCGAGCGCCCGCTCGAGGAGCTGACCGACGCCGACTGGCAGGCGATGTGGGAGCTGCACGTGATGGGCCCGATGCGGCTCATGCGCGCCGCCGCGCCGCTCATGGCCGACGCCGGCGGCGGGCGCATCGTCAACGTGTGCTCGGCGTCGGGCAAGCGCCCCACGCTCACCAATGCGGCCTACTCGGTCAGCAAGGCCGCGCAGCTCTCGCTGTCGCGGGTGTTCGCCGAGTCCTACGCGGACCGCGGCGTGCTGGTCAACGCGGTCGCGCCGGGAGCGGTGGCCTCGCCGCTGTGGGTGGATCCCGGCGGCCTGGCCGAGCAGACGGCCGCCGCGCGGGGCGGAACGCCGCAGGAGGCGATGGCGGCGCTGTCGGCCAAGGTGCCGCTCGGGCGCTTCGCCCAGCCCGAGGAGACCGCCGCGGTCATCGTGTTCCTGTGCTCGGATCGGTGCAGCGCGGTCACCGGCGCGGCCTGGTCGGCCGACGGCGGTGCGGTGCCCGTGATCATCTGAGCCGAGGTCGGACGGCTCTCAGCCGAGCGGCGACGGCGGGATCCGGGTGCTCCCGTGTACGCCGGAGATGCTCATCGGGACACGGTCCACGAAGCACCACGACCACGTCTCGCCGGGCTCCAGCGAGCGGATGAGCGGATGGCCGGACTGCTCGTGGTGGCCGGTGGCGTGGCGGTTGGGGGAGTCGTCGCAGCACCCCACGCGCCCGCACTCCAGGCAGATGCGCAGGTGCAGCCACAGGTCGCCGGTCAGCAGGCAGTCCTCGCACCCGTCCACCGCCTCGGGCAGCTCTCTGATCCTCACCGAGTCCAGATGCGCGCAGATCTCCGTCATCAGGTCTGCGTCAACGGTAGCCGCACGAGAAACGTCGTGTTGCCGGGCTCGGACTCGACGGCCAGCGAGCCGTCGTGGCGATCGACGACGATCCGTCGCGCGGTCGTCAGGCCCAGACCGGTGCCCAGGCCGACGTCCTTGGTCGTGAAGAACGGATCGAAGATGCGCTCGCGCGCGTCGTCGGGGATGCCGGGCCCGTCGTCTGAGATCTCGACGACCGCGCAGCCGTCGTCCGAGCGCGTGCGGATCGTGATCGTGCCCCGTTCGCCCAGCGCGCCGATCGCGTTGTCGAGCAGGTTCGTCCAGACCTGGTTGAGCTCCGAGCCGCGGACGCTCATCCGGGGAAGCGCGCGGTCGTAGTCGCGCACGACCGAGATCGCGGTGTGCTTGAGCTTGTGGCCCAGCACGGTGAGGGTGGTCTCCAGTCCCTCGTGCAGGTCGACCTCGACGAGGCCGCCGCGGTCCATGTAGGCGTAGGCCTTGACCGCCCCGACGAGCGCGGAGATGCGCTCGCTGGACTCGCACAGCTCCTTGGACACGCGACCGATCGTCAGCGTCGCGGCGACCCAGTGCAGGGCCGCCGGCGTCGCCCTGCCGGCATGCTCGGCGACGCGGTCCAGCCAGGCCTGATCCACTCCGGCCGCCGCCAGCGGCTCGACGAGCCGCCACGGCTGGGGCACGTCGAGCGCCTCGAGGCGCTCGAGCAGCTCGTCCTCGGCGTCGGCGGCGTCGAGCGTCTCCAGCGCGGTCGCGGCCGCGGCACGAGCGATCGCCTCCTCCTGCAGCTCGACGAGCTTCTCGGCGTCGGCGCGCTCGACCCCGGACTTGACGAACTTCACGAGCGTCGACTGCACGATCCCGACCTCCTCGGCCAGCTGCGACGAGGCGCGGCGCGCGGCGGCGGCGGGGTTGTTGAGCTCGTGCGCGAGCCCGGCCGCCATCGTTCCCAGTGAGGCCAGCCGCTCGTTGTTCTGCTCGATCCCGGCGAGGCGCTGCATGACCGGGGAGATCCGCCGGATCACGGCCTGGTGCACGGCTCGCTGCGCGAAGATCAGGCGCAGGAACTCCTGGGGCTCGATGATCGCCAGGCGGCAGGCCGACTCGGCGACGATCCGCACCGGCAGCGGGTCCTCGGTGAGCACGGAGATCGCGCCGATCCACGTCGGCGCCTCCTGGCGGCCGACCGGCTCGGGGCGCCCGCGGCTGGCCATGTGCGTCAGCGCGCTGCCCTCGAGCAGGAGGATCAGCCCCGGGACGTGGTGCTGCTCCTCGACGATCAGCTCGCCGGGCGCCACGTCGCGCGGCTGGGCGACGGCGAGCCACTCGGCGAGCAGCTCGTCGTCGATGCCGTCGAACAGATCGACGCTGCGCAGCTCCGCGAGCGTGACCGGACCGGTCATGCCTCGACCAGGTACTGGTGGATCAGCGACACGGCCATCGAGCCCTCGCCGACGGCGCTCGCGACGCGCTTGATCGAGCGCGCGCGGACGTCGCCCGCGACGAACACGCCCGGGACGCTCGTCTCCAGCAGGAACGGGTCGCGCTTCAGCGGCCACGCTTCGTCGTGCACGTCCGCGCCGGCCAGGATGAACCCGCGCTCGTCGCGGGCGACCACGCCCTCCAGCCAGTCGGTGCGCGGGGTGGCCCCGATGAACACGAAGCACGCGTCCACCTCCAGGGCCGCCTCGCCGTCCGCATCGCGCACGGTCAGGCGGCGCAGGTGCCCGTCCTCGCCCTCGGCCGCGACCGCCGTGCTGCCGGTCCGGACCGCGACGTTGGGCAGCGTGGCGATCTGGTCCACCAGGTAGTGCGACATCGAGGCCTCCAGGGAGCCGCCGCGCACGAGCATCGTCACCTGGTCGGCGTAGCCGCTGAAGTGCACGGCGGCCTGGCCGGCCGAGTTGGCGCCCCCGATGACCACCACGTGCTGGCCGCCGCAGGACCGCGCCTCGGTCATCGCCGCGCCGTAGTACAGCCCGGCTCCCGTCAGCTCGGCGAAGCCCGGCGCGTCGATCTGGCGGTACGACACGCCCGATGCGATCAGGACGCAGCTGGCGCTCAGCACGCCGCCGCCGCTCAGCTCCACGAGGCGTCCGGACCCCTCGGCTCGCAGGCCGACGACGTCCTGGACGGTGAGCAGCTCGGCGCCCAGGCGGCGGGCCTGGTCGGTCGCCCGGCGCGCGAGGTCCGAGCCGCTCAGGCCGGCCGGGAAGCCGAGGTAGTTCTCGATGCGGCTGGACTGCCCGGCCTGGCCGCCCGGGGCCTCGCGCTCGACCATCACCGTGCGCAGCCCCTCCGACGCGCCGTACACCGCGGCCCCCAGCCCGGCCGGGCCGCCGCCGACGACCACGAGGTCGTAGTGGTCCTGCGCCGGCTGGCCGGCCACTCCGAGCCGCTCGGCGAGCTCGAGCACGGTCGGCCGCTCGAGCACCGAGCCGTCCTCCAGCAGCGCGACGGGCAGGCGGTCGGGGGCGACGCCGGCGACCTTCAGCAGCTCGCGCGCCTCTCCGTCGCGCTCCACGTCCAGCCAGCGCGCGGGCACCCGGTTGCGCGCCAGGAAGTCGCGCAGGTCGTGGGTGTCCTTGGAGAAGCGGTGCCCGACGATGCGCACGCCGCCCGCCTCCAGCGCGGCCCCCGACTCCCACGTGGTCAGCAGGTCCTCCACGACCGGGAACAGCTGCTCCTGCGGCGGGTCCCACGGCTTGAGCAGGTAGTAGTCCAGCGCGACGTCGTTGATCGCGGCGATCGCGGCCTCGGTGTCGGCGTAGGCGGTGAGCAGCACGCGCTTGGCGTCGGGAACGATCTTGCGCGCCTCCACCAGGTAGTCGGTGCCGGGCATCCCCGGCATCCGCTGGTCGGCGATCAGCATCGCCACCTGGTCTCCGCGGGTGCGCAGCTGGCGCAGCAGGTCCAGCGCCTCCGCGCCGGAGGGCGCGCGCAGCACCCGGAAGCGCTCGCCGAAGCCGCGCCGCAGGTCGCGCGCCACCGCGGCGAGCACCGCCGGCTCGTCGTCGACGGCGACGATCGCCGGCCGGCGCTCGGGGGCGGTCGGGTGGGCTGCTGCGGCGGTGGCCATCACGGAGAACGGTACGGATCGCGCGAGCGCTGCCCTGGACTACGGTCCGCGCCTTATTCCACCTTGGCGTTCCACAGCGCGCCCCCCAGGCCCATCCAGGCCAGGCCGAGGATCGCGATCGGGACCTCGACGAGCCGTTCGTTCACGGTCTCCAGCACGCCCGCGGCCCACAGCAGCGGGACGGCCGAGAGGCCCATCGCGAGCGGCAGCCACGCCGCTGCGTGCGGGAACGCCCGCGATCGCCGGACCGCCAGGCCGAGCGCGATCAGCGCGAGGAACATGCCGAAGCTGGCGACGGTGACGAACGGCGTGAGCAGCGTGATCTCGCCATCGGCGGGCTCGATGTCCTCGCCGCCCACGGCGCGGACGATCAGCGCCAGGACGCCGGCGAACGCGGTCACCGCCGCGAGGATCCCGCCGACCCGTGCCGCCCGGCCCCCCGCCGGCGCCACCACGGACCACAGGCCCAGGAGCGCGAGCACGAACGCCACCAGGCCGAGCCCGAAGATGGCGCGGGGCTCGTCGCCCGTCGCGAGGACGAGCCCCGCCTTCAGCACCCAGGCCGCTCCGCCGAGCACGGCGGCGGCCGCGGCCCAGCGCGCGGCCATTCAGTCGCCGACGACGCCCCCGCCGTCGGGCAGGCGGCGGCGGGCGAACTCGCCGGGCGCGCTGCCGGCGAACTGGTGGAAGTCGCGGATCAGGTGGGCCTGGTCGTAGTAGCCGCAGGTCTGGGCGATCTCCGCCCAGCCCATCGCCGTCCGCGCGTCGACGAGCGCGACGACCCGCTCGAAGCGCAGGATGCGGCCCAGCAGCTTGGGCGGCACGCCCACCTGCTCGCGGAACTGGGTGCCGAGGTGGCGGCGGCTGCAGCCGATCTCCGCGGCCAGCGCGCCGACGCTGACCCGGCCGCCGCTCGCGCGCAGGCGCCCCAGCGCGCGGGTCACGCTGGGCACCGGCGAGCGCGCGTCGTCCAGGCGGGCGACGAGGAACTCGTCGATCGCCGCGAAGCGCTCCTCCCAGCCGGGCGCGCCGCCGACCGCCTCGCGCAGCAGCGCGCCCGCGCGGCCGGTGAGCTCCTCGAGCGTCACGACGCGGTGGGCGAGCTCGTGCATCGGCAGGCCGAACAGCAGGTGCGCGCCGACGGGCGTGAGGTCCACCTGCACGCCGGCCTGCGAGCCGCGGGTCTCCGTCAGCGCGTAGGTGTCGTGCAGCCCGGCGAAGAAGCCGTCGGGCTGCTCGCTCCAGCCTTCGGGGTCGGACCGCGCGAGGACGCGGATCGGCTCGCCGAGGTTGACGATCATCACGACGCGGTCGGAGGGCAGCTCGCGGCGGCGGGTGAAGCTCGTCGTGCGCTCGTCGTAGGAGCAGTAGGAGTGCACGTACCCCGCCAGGCGCCGGTCCGGCACGCCCTGGATCATCTCCCACCGGTCCTGCTCGGACTCGTGTCCGAAGACGCGGCTGGGCTGCGCCCGCACGGTCATCGCCGGGTCAGGATACGCCCGAGCCGCCGCGCTCAGGCCGCGCTGGGTGGCTGGTGCAGGCCGAAGGGGGAGCCCTGGTCGTCGCGGCACAGCTTGAAGCGCCCGAACCGCGCGATCGAGGCGTCGTCGCCCTCCACGTCCATCTCGTCGGCCTCGCCGCCGAGCTCGCCCACGCGCGCGATCGCCGCGTCCATGTCGTCGACGGCGAAGAACGGATACGGCGTTCCGCCCGGGTCGCCGCCGTGCATCCCGCCCCGCACGTTGGGGGTCGTGATCACCCAGCCCGACCCGGACGGACCGGTCTGGAAGCTCCAGCCGAACAGCCCCTCGTAGAAGGCCCGTCCGCGCTCGGTGTCGTCGACTCCGAGCTCGAAGAACGCCAGCTCGCCTGCCATGTGGGTCACTCCCTCGTTCGTGGTGTGCGTCGTCACCGGCGGTGACCGACCGCAAGCTACGCCCGCCGGCGGGCCGGGTCTTGGACGAACGGGAGGCTTGCGGAGAGCGCGGGCTCAGCCGTACGGCGCGTAGCGGTGGTGCAGCATGAGGTCGTTGCCGTCGGGATCGGTGAAGAACGCCATGTGGCACACCCCGGTGTCCAGGATGTCGCCCGTGAACTCGACGCCCTTGGCCTCCAGGTCGGCGCGCGCCGCTGCGACGTCGTCGACGTGCAGCGCCGGGTGGGCGTTCTTCTGGGGCGCGAAGGGCATGCCGAAGGACTTGGGCTCCCAGATGCCCAGGCAGGTCTCGCCGGCCCAGACCTCGAACCGGCCGTGCTCGTCGGGCCGCAGCCCGAGCGTGTCGACGTAGAAGCTGCGGGCGCGCTCGGCGTCCTGCGAGGGGACCCCGACGAAGTCGATCTTGCTGATCATGGCGCTCATCTTAGGCGGCGGGCCAGACCGAGGCCAGGCGCGCGACGCCCTCCTCGATCTCCGCGACCGACGCGGCCGCGTAGGTGACGCGCAGGTGCGGCGCGGGCGGCTCGGCCGGGAACCAGGGGCTGCCGGGGCTGACGATCACGCCGGCCGCCGCGGCGTCGGCGGCGAGCGCCACGTCGTCGACGCCGACGGGCAGCGCGTACCACAGGTGAAAGCCGCCGCGGGGCACCGACGTCAGCCGCGCCTCGGGCACGTGCCGTGCCATCGCTGCCACGGCGGCGGCCCGGCGCTCGCGCAGCGCGGCGGTCACGACACGGCGATGGCGCCGCCAGGCCGGGGAGGAGACGAAGTCCAGCGCCGCCTCCTGCAGCGGGCCGGAGACGAAGAAGTCGTCGATCGCCCGGGTGGCGCGCAGGCGGGCTCCCGCCGGACCGCGCGCTGCGACGCCCGCTACGCGGAGCGACGGCGCGGCGGACTTGGTCAGCGACCGGACGTAGACGACGTGGCCGTCGCGGTCGTCGCGCACGAGCGGCGCGGGCGCCTCGCCGTCGATCGCGAGGTCGCGCGCGTAGTCGTCCTCCACGAGGAACGCGCCTGCCGCCGCGGCGGCGTCCAGCACCGCCGCGCGCCGGACGGCGGCGAGCACGGTCCCGGCCGGGTTGTGGAAGGTGGGCTGCAGCACGGCCAGGCGGGCGCCGGACGACGCGAACGCCGCGGCGAGCAGGTCGGGGCGCACACCGTCGCCGTCGATGGGCACCGGAACCGGCCGCAGGCCGGCCAGCCGGATGGCGGCCAATGCGCCCACGTAGGTGGGCGACTCGACGATCACCGCGTCGCCCGGGCTCGCCAGCGCGCGGAAGATGGTCCCCAGCGCCGACTGGCCCCCGGCGCAGACCAGCACGTCGTGGGGTCCCACCCGCCCGCCCGCCTCGCGCGCGAACCAGGCCCGCAGCTCGGCCACGCCCTCGGTGGGCACGCGCGCCCACGCGGCCGGCCGGCGCCCCGCACGCCCGAGCGCCGCGCCGAGCGGGCCGGTGGGCAGCAGCGAGGGGTCCGGAAAGCCGCTGCTGAGGCCGATCTGGCCGGGGCGGGCGGCGGCGAGGAGGTCGCCGAGCGCCGCGTCGGGTGCGCGCCGCCCCCCGAGCGCGACCGACTGCCAGCCGAGGTCGGGCGCGGTCTCCGAGGCGCGATCCGCCCGGGCGGTGACGAACGTCCCCCGGCCGGGCCGGGGGTCGAGCAGACCCTCGCCGGCCAGGCGGCTCACCGCGCGCTGCACGGTGGCGGGGCCGGCGCGGTGGCGCGCCATCAGCTGGCGCACCGAGGGCAGGCGGCTGCCGGCGGGGAGCCCGGCGGCGGTCCGGCGCAGGTCGTCGATAACGCGGGAGGTCGTGTTATCGTCGGGCATGACGCACGTCAGTAACGCTACCAGCATGACCCCGGCAACGCGCGGCGCGCTGCTGGGGGCGCTCGGGGTCCTGGGCTTCAGCCTCTCCCTGCCGATGACCCGCCTGGCGGTCGTCGACCTCGACGCCTGGTTCGTCGCCTTCGGGCGGGCGGTGGTGGCCGCCGCCCTGGCCGGCGTCGCGCTGGCCGCCGTCCGCGCGCCACGCCCTACCGCGCGGCAGGCGCGCCGGCTGCTCGTCGTGGGGATCGGCGTCGTCGTCGGCTTCCCGCTGTTCTCCTCGCTGGCGCTGGAGTCCCGGACGAGCGCCCACAGCGCGGTCGTGGTGGGACTGCTGCCGATCGCCACCGCGCTGTTCGCGGTGGTCCGGGCCGGGGAGCGCCCCACGCCGCGGTTCTGGGTGGCCAGCGCCGCGGGCGTGGCCGCCGTCCTGGCCTTCGCCGCCGCGCAGGGCGCCGGCGTCCCGCAGGGCTCCGACGTCCTGCTGCTGCTGGCCGTGGCGGCGGGCGGGCTGGGCTACGCCGAGGGTGGCGCGCTCGCGCGCGAGCTGGGCGGCTGGCGGACGATCTGCTGGGCGCTGGTGCTCGCCCTGCCGGTGGCCGCGCCCGTCGCGCTGCTCGCCGGCGCCACCGGCGACGTGTCCGGCGGCGCGGACGCGTGGCTGGGCTTCGCCTACGTCTCGGTGGTCTCGATGTTCCTGGGCTTCTTCGCCTGGTACGCCGGGCTGGCGCACGGCGGGGTGGCCCGCGTGGGGCAGGTCCAGCTCGCCCAGCCGGTCCTCACGTTGGGGTGGGCCGCGCTGCTGCTCGCCGAGCCGGTGGGCCCGCTGACCGTCGTCACCGCGCTCGCGGTGCTGGCCTGCGTGGTGGCCACCCAGCGGGCGCGGGTGCGCCCGGCGGCGACGCAGCCCGCTCCCGCCGGGGTATAGCGTTCCGGCCCGCATGGCCGTCAACACCGACGTCATCGGCAAGGACTTCCCCAGCACGACCTACGCGGTCTGCCGGGAGAAGATCCGCGAGTACGCGCTCGCCGTCGGCGAGACCGACCCGCTGCACCTCGACGTCGGGGCCGCCCGCGCGGCCGGGCACGACGACGTCGTCGCACCGCCCATGTTCGCGGTCGTCTACAGCCTCCCGGCTATCGCGCCGGCGCTGTTCGATCCCGAGGTCGGCATCAACTTCGCGCTGATGGTCCACGGCGGCCAGGAGTTCACGTGGGGCCCGCTCGTCGTCGCGGGCGACGAGATCCGGACCGCGGCGAAGCTCGTCGACGTCACCGAGCGCGCCGGCAAGGGCTTCTACGTCTTCGAGTCCAGCTCCACCAACCAGCGCGGCGAGACGGTGTGCGTGGGCAAGTGGACCAACATCGTGCGGGAGGGATGAGCGTGGCGCTGCAGCCCGGAGACGAGCTCGAGACCCTGACGGTCACGCCCGACAAGTACCTCACGGTGCGCTACGCCGGCGCGTCGGGGGACTTCAACCCGATCCACATCGACGACGAGTTCGCGCGCCAGGTCGGGCTCCCGGGGAAGATCCTGCACGGGCTGTACACGATGGCGCAGGTCGCGCGCGCCCAGACGCAGGCCGGGGGCGGGCCCCAGTCGCTCAAGCGCCTGGGCGTGCAGTTTCGCGGCGTGGGCCTGCCCGAGCTCGAGATCGCCGTCAAGGGCACGGTCCGCGAGGTCGCCGACGGGCGCGCGATCGTCGAGACCGTCGCCGAGCAGGACGGCAAGCAGATCATCCGCCACGCGGAGGCGGAGATCAGCGTCGAGTAGCGGCTCCCCGCGGCCGCCTCACAGCTTGCACTCGCCGGGCAGCTCCACGATCCGGCGCGGGTCGGGGATCACGCGCTCGCCGGCGACGGGGTTGATCTTGCAGAACGCCCACGTCGCGCGGCCGAAGTCGACGATGGCGCGGAACGGGTAGCCGAGCGACCCGGCGCGGCGGTCGCGCTCGTTGCGGGCGATGGTCGTGGTGACCGCCAGGCAGTCGTAGGCCTCGCGGCGCCGCGGGGGAGGAGCGGGCGAGCCGGCGGCCCGGGGCGGGAAGAGCACGCAGCCCGTGCTCAGCGCGCGGCGCGGGAGCTCGCCTGCAGCGTGCCGGGCTCGCGCGTCGCGGGTCACCGCGGCCTCGATCCGGCGCAGGATCGCGCGGCGGGCGCCGGGGCGACCGGCCGGCGCCGGACCGCCCGTCGCGCCGCGCACGAAGGCCACGCGCCCGAACCGCGGGCGCTGCTCGCGGCGCACCCGCGCCGCCCGCTCGCGCAGCGCGGTGTCCAGCCGGCGCTCCTCGCGCGCCTCGGTCTCCCGCTTGGCGCCCTCGATGCTCGGCGCGACGGCGACGACGACCACGACGACCAGGGCCGCGACGAGCACGGCGCCGGCGGCGACCCACCGCCACGGGACGGGCGGGATCTCGGCGTCGCGCGGGGGCGTCCAGAGGCGCAGCCAGGCGCCGAGGATCTCCAGCCTGCCGGGGCGCCGTCGACCGTCGGAGCTCACCGTTCGGAGCCTACGCCGCCTCCGCCGGGCCGGACGCACCCGGGGCCGCGGGGCCGCGCTCGTACAATCGCAAGCGTGCTCACCCCGCGCCAGGAGCTGATCCTCCGCAAGGTCGTGGTCGCCTACCAGGCGAGCGAGCAGCCCGTGGGCTCGCGCGCGCTGGCCGCCGACCCCGAGCTCGGTGCGGGACCGTCCACCGTGCGCCACGAGCTCGCGCAGCTGGAGGAGGAGGGCCTGCTGGCCCACCCGCACACCTCCGCCGGGCGGGTGCCGACCGACGCCGGCTACCGCTACTTCGTCGACCGGCTGCTCCCGGTTTCCACCGGCGCGCGCACGCTGGAGCTCGAGCTCACCCGCCGCGAGGTCGACGAGGCCATGCGCATGACGACCGAGACGCTCTCCCAGGTCACGAACCTGCTGGCGATCGTCTCCGCGCCGCCGCTGAACACCGCGACGATCCGCCACGTCGAGGTGCTGGCGCTGCAGCCGCAGATCCTCATGGTCGTGATCATCACCTCGACGGGCGGGGTGTCCAAGCGGGTGCTGGCGCTCGAGGGCCCCGTGGACAACGGTCTGATCGCGTGGGCCGCCGAGTACCTCAACGAGGAGCTCAGCGGGATGGGCCTGGGGGCCCGGATGCTGCACACCCGCCTCGCCGATCCCGGGCTGCCGGCGACCGAGCGCGCGTTCCTGGACCGCCTGGTGCCCGCGTTCACCGAGCTGGCCGAGACCGCCGAGGACTCGCTGTACGTCGACGGCGCCGCGCGGCTGGTCTCCGAGCACCGCTTCCAGGACCTCTCGCAGATCAACGCGCTGATGTCGATGCTGGAGCGGCGCGTCACGCTGCTGGAGATGCTGCGCGTCGCGATCGGACAGAACGACGTGGTCGTGCGCATCGGCGCGGAGAACGAGTCGCCCGCGCTGCAGTCCCTGGCCATGGTCAGCTCGGGCTACGGGCTGCCGCTGCGCCCGCTGGGGACCGTGTCGCTGATCGGGCCGCTGGCCATGGACTACGGCGCGACCATCGGCGTCGTGCGCGAGGCGGCCCACCAGCTCTCCCGCTACATCGAAGACGTCTACGACGCCTAGCCTGGACTGACGATGCCCCGCGACGCCTACGAGGTGCTCGGCGTCGGCCGCGAGGCCGACGAGAGCCAGATCAAGAAGTCCTTCCGCAAGCTCGCCCGCGAGCTGCACCCCGACGTCAACGCGCACGACCCCCAGGCGGAGGAGAAGTTCAAGGAGGCCGCCGAGGCCTACGAGATCCTCTCGGACCCCGAGCGCCGGGGGATCTACGACCGCTACGGCCACGAGGGGCTGCGCAGCGGCGGCCGGAGCCCCAACTTCGAGGGCTTCGGCTCCATCAGCGACCTGTTCGACGCGTTCTTCGGCGGCGGCGGGGGCTTCGGTGGGGGCGGGCGCGGCGGGCCGCGCTCGGGCGGCGACGCCTCGGTCTCCGTCGAGATCGACCTCGAGGACGCCGTGGCCGGCGTCGCGCTGGACGTCAGCTTCGAGGCCGTCGACCGCTGCGAGCGCTGCCACGGCAACGGCGCCGAGCCGGGAACCCCGATCACCACCTGCCAGCGCTGCGGTGGCGCGGGCATGCTGCAGGCCGTCAGCCGAACGCCCTTCGGGCAGGTCGCGCGGGCGGTGGCCTGCGACGTCTGCGGCGGGGACGGCAAGGTGCCCGAGCGCCCGTGCGAGGTGTGCGAGGGGCGCGGCCGCGAGGTGGTCACCCGGACCCTGCGCGTGGACGTTCCGCCCGGGATCGACGACGGGCAGCGCATCCGGATCAGCGGGCGCGGTCACGCCGGCGAGGCCGGAGGCCCGGCCGGCAACCTGTACGTGCAGGTGTCGGTGCGCCGCAACGATCGCTTCATCCGCGACGGCGACGACCTGATCACCGTGCTCGACGTGCCCGCGCCGCAGGCGGCGCTGGGCGCGACGCTCGAGGTGCCCACGATGGAGGGCCCGGCCGAGGTCGAGGTCAAGGCCGGCACCCAGCCCGGCCAGACGATCGACCTGCACGGGCGCGGCGTGCCGAAGGTGCGCCGGCCCGACCGGCGCGGCAACCTGCGCGTCGTCGTCAACGTCGTGGTCCCGCGCCACCTCAGCGACGAGCAGCGCCGGCTGTACGAACAGCTCAACGACTCGATCACCGAGGCGAACATGCGCTCCGGAGAGTCGATGTTCGCCAAGCTGAAGCGCACGCTGCGCGTGTGATCCGCCTGGCGGTGCGGGTCGCGCGGGCCGACGCGGAGATCGTGCTGGCCGAGCTGCTCGAGCTCGCGCCGGGCGGGGTGGAAGAGGTCGACCGTGGCGATGCCGTGGAGTACGCCGTCTACGGCGCGCCCGGCGAGCTGCCCGCGCTGCCCGACCTTCGGGCCGCCGCGGGTGACGCGCTCGTGGACATCAGCACGACCGAGATCGCCGACGACTGGGCCGAGCTCTGGCGGTCGTTCCATCGTCCGGTGACGGTGGGCGGGCGCCTGCACGTGCGCCCGCCGTGGTCCCCTCCGCCCGAGGATCCCGGCGTGGAGGACATCGTCGTAGACCCCGCCCAGGCCTTCGGCACCGGCGCGCACGCCACCACGCGGCTGTGCCTGGAGGCGCTGCTGGAGCTCGAGCCCGGCGGCGCGCTCGTCGACCTCGGCTGCGGCTCGGGCGTGCTGGGGATCGCCGCCGCCCGCCTCGGGTGGGCCCCGGTGCTGGGCGTCGACCACGACCCCCTCGCGCTCGCGGCGACCCGCGACAACGCGCGCGTCAACGGCGTCGAGGTCCGCACCGCGAGCGTCAACCTGCTCCGGGTCGGAGCGGTCCCGTCGGCGCCGACGGTCCTCGCCAACCTCCTGGGCCCGCTGCTGATGCACATCGCGCGCGCCGGCTTCGCCGCCGCGCCGCCGCGCGTGCTCGTCGCGGGAGGCCTGCTGCGCGTCGAGGCGGACAAGGTCGCGGCGGCGTTCGCCGCCCACGGGCTGCACGAGCGCGCCCGCCGCGCCGAGGGGAACTGGGCCGCGCTGACCCTCGTCGCCTGAGGGGCGGCGCGGCCGCGCGGAAGGTGAACGTCGGCTCATGCACCGATGTGGTGCAGAATCCGACGCTCGTGGTCCGGCCCGGCCGCGCGAAAGGTGAACGTCGGCTCATGCACCCATGTGGTGCAGAATCCGACGCTCGTGGCCCAGGTCATCCCGTGCCACCGAGCGTGGTGGTCGCGCAGGGGCGCTAGGCCGACGCCGGCGCGGCGCTCGTCGACTCGCTCTACGTCCTCGATCGGCCAGGGAACCGGCTCGCCGTCCTTCATGTCCGCAACCTGTGTCCCGTACAGCTGAGATCGGCCCTCGTTCATCGCGACGCGGTCGGTCAGATAGGCGGCGTGCCGCGCCGGCGCCTCGCCCCCCTCGACGGCTCGGCGCAGGACCTCGAGGAACAGCGCTGGCTGTCGAGGTGGCGGTCAGCGTGCTGCGCGAGGAGCCACGCGTGCTCGGCACCATCCTCGCCGACGAGCGTCCGGCCAGGCCAGCCGACGGCCGCAACGATCGCTCGCAGACGATCGGTGTTCGCAGCCCGGACGCGGGCACACTCGAACCGCTGTTGGAGCGTGATGCGTCGCGCGAACACCCGGGTCAGAGGGCATGGCGTGGACTCGGTGATCCTCAGCCGCCATCGCCGCAAGCTCCGCCCCCAACCGCTCGTCCACCACCACATGATATGTACGAGGCGACCGCCGGAAGTCGGACCACATACACGCGAGGTCAGCCCGCAACGCCACCCGGGTAGCCTCGGGGCCATGGCCTGGAACGTCGTGATCGCCGGCGGCGGGTTCGGCGGCTTCTACGCCGCGCGGACCCTGGCGCGCGTCCTGCCGCCCCACAGCGCGCGCATCACGCTCGTCAACGACGTCAACTTCATGCTGTACACGCCGCTGCTGCCCGGCGCGGCGGCCGGCACGCTGGAGCCGCGCCACGTCGTGGTCCCGCTGCGCGAGGCGCTCGACGGCGCGGTCGACCTGCGGCTGGGCTGCATCACCGGAGCGTCGCCGGAGCACCGGCGCCTGCACGTCCGCTTCCTGGAGGGCCAGGAGGAGGAGCTGTCCTACGACCACCTGATCGTGACCGTCGGGTCCGTGAGCCGGACGCTGCCGGTCCCCGGCCTGGCCGAGCACGCCGTCGGGTTCAAGTCGCTGCCCGAGGCCATCGCGCTGCGCGACCGCGTGGTGCGCTCCTTCGAGATGGCCGAGGTGCTGGAGAGCGACGCCCAGCGCCGCGAGCACCTGACCTACGTCTTCGTGGGCGCGGGGTACGCGGGCCTGGAGGGGCTCGCCGAGCTGCAGGACTTCGCCGTGGACGTCATCGACCTCTACCCGCGCTGCCGCACCACGGGGATGCGCTGGATCCTGGTCGAGGCCACCGAGCGGGTCATGCCCGAGATCCCGCCGCCGCTGGCCGACTTCGCGGTGCGCGAGCTGCAGGGGCGTGGGATCGACATCCGCACTCGCACGACGCTCGAGGAGGTCAGCGAGCGCTGGGCGCGGCTGAGCGACGGCGAGACGATCCCCACCCGCACCGTGGCGTGGACCGCGGGCGTCAAGCCCCACCCCGTCGTGGCGCGGCTGGGGCTCCCGCTCACGGACAAGGGCCGCATCGTCACCGACCGCCACCTCCAGGTGCAGGGGCACGACGACGTCTGGGCGATCGGCGACTGCGCGGCCGTGCCCGATCCCGCCCGCGCCGACGGCGCGCCCTGCCCGCCCACCGCTCAGCACGCCGTCCGCCAGGCGCGGGTGGCGGCGCGCAACGTGGCGGCGAGCATCGGCAGCGGCCGCCGCCGGCGCTTCAACTACAAGACCCGCGGCGTGTTCGTCGACATGGGCCGCCGCAAGGCCGTCGCGCAGACGATGGGCATCAGGTGGAGCGGCACGAGCGCCTGGATCCTGGCCCGCACCTACCACCTGACGATGATGCCCGGCATCGGCCGCCGCGTCCGCCTGCTCGTGGACTGGAACATCGGGCTGCTCTTCGGCCGCGACAGCGCCGAGCTGGGCCGCCTGGGCCACCCGCCGCCGCTGGCCGACGTGCGCCCGGCAGACCCCGCCGCCGACGGCGATCCCCACGGCGTTCGACCGGGCGCTGCGTATCCTTGACGCACAGATGGCGCTGGTCGACACGGTCAAGCAGGACCTCACCTCCGCGATGAAGGCGGGGGAGAAGGACCGCGTCGGCGCCCTGCGCCTCGTGCTCTCCGAGCTGCAGAAGGCGGCCAAGGAGGGCGACGCCGACGAGCTGGCCGTGCTGCGCCGCGAGCGCAAGCGCCGGCTGGAGTCCGCCGGCGCGTTTCGCGACGGCGGCCGCGCCGAGCTGGCCGAGGGCGAGGAGGCCGAGGCGCGGCTCATCGAGGCCTACCTGCCGGCCGAGCTGTCCGACGCCGAGCTGCGGGAGATCGTCCAGGCCGCGGTCGCCGAGTCCGGCGCATCCACGCCGAAGGACATCGGCGCGGCCATGAAGGCCGCGATGCCGAAGGTGGGCGGCCGGGCCGACGGCAGGCGCGTCTCCGCGCTGGTCCGCGAGGAGCTCGCGTAGTGGTCCGTCCAGCAAGGGCGGACCACTAAGTGGCCCGCCTCCAGATCGAGCTGGCCAACGAGACGGCCGCCGAGCTGGCCGGCAGCGGTGACGCGGTGCTGCGCGCGCTGGAGGGCCACGTGGACTGCGACCTCTTCCTGCGCGGCAACGTCATCACGCTGGACGGCGAGCAGGAGGCGGTGCAGACCGCCGCGACCGTCGTGCGTGAGCTGGTCGACCTCATCGAGCAGGGCCACGAGATCGGCCCCGGGACGATCGCCGCGGTCACCGGCGCGCTGGATCAGCACACCTCGCCCGCCGCGATCCTCGAGGACGTCGTCTGGCGCCATCGCTCCAAGCAGATCGCGCCCAAGACCGTCAACCAGAAGCGCTACGTCGACTCGATCCGCAACAAGACGATCACCTTCGGCATCGGCCCGGCGGGCACGGGCAAGACCTTCCTCGCCGTCGCGCTGGCCGCCGCCGCGCTGAGCCGCCGCGAGGTCAACCGGATCATCCTCACCCGCCCCGCGGTCGAGGCGGGGGAGCGCCTGGGCTTCCTCCCGGGCGACCTGATGGCCAAGATCGACCCCTACCTGCGCCCGCTGTTCGACGCGCTGCACGACATGCTCGACGCCGAGCGGGTCTCCACCTACCTCGAGCGCGGCCAGATCGAGGTCGCGCCGCTGGCCTTCATGCGCGGCCGCGCGCAGCCGGTCGACCGACAGGTCATGACGCCGACGGGGTGGCAGGCGATCGGGACGCTGAGGGTCGGCGATCTGGTCACCGGCTCGGATGGGCGCCCGACCCCCGTCCTCGGCGTCTATCCGCAGGGCCGGCGCGAGGTCTTCACGATCAAGGCTCAGGACGGAGCGTCGACGCGGTGCTGCGCGGAGCACCTGTGGACGGTCCGCACGCCGGAGGACCGGCGGCGAGGCACGGGGCGCACGCTTCGCACCGACGAGATGGCGGGGCGCCTGGGCCAGCATCACCAGCACCGCTTCGAGCTGCCGCTGATCAGCGCGCCGGTCGAGCTCGAGCCGCAGGACGTCCCGCTGGACCCCTACGCCGTCGGCCTGCTCCTCGGGGACGGACCCGAGACCGCGACGACGACGCGGCCGTTGACCACCGCGGACTCGGAGGGTGCCGTGGCGCTTGCCACGCGCTCGTCGACCAAGCGCATCCCTCGCTGCTATGTCCACAACAGCGCGGCGATGCGGATCGCGCTCCTGCAGGGCCTGCTCGACAGCGACGGCGGCGCGGTCGCCCAGCGCGGCTCGGCCTGCCCGATCACGTACTCGAGCTCGGCGTCGTGCCTGCGCGCCCAGGTCGTCTGGCTCGTGCGCTCGCTCGGCGGTGTGGCGTACCGGCGGAACCGGTCCGACGCCCACATCCTCGACATCCGGCTGCCCGCGAACGTCGAGCCCTTCCGCCTGACGCGCAAGCTCGCGACCTACCGCGCACACGGCGCGGGGCGACCGATGCGCTTCGTGACGAGCATCGAGCCGGCGGGTGCGGCCGAGACGGTCTGCATCCAGGTCGCCGCCGCCGATTCGCTCTACGTGACCGACGACTTCCTGGTCACGCACAACACCCTGAACGACAGCTTCATCATCCTCGACGAGGCGCAGAACTCGACGCCCGAGCAGATGAAGATGATCCTCACGCGCCTGGGGTTCAACTCGCGGATGGTGGTCACCGGGGACGTCACGCAGATCGACCTCCCCAAGCACGAGGGCTCGGGCCTGGTCGTGGTGGGGGACATCCTGGAGGGGATCGAGGGCATCGAGTTCGTGCGCTTCGGCGGCGAGGACGTCGTGCGCCACCGCCTCGTCCAGCGCATCGTCGAGGCCTACGCCGAGCACGCCGAGCGCAGCGCGCCCGAGCTGCGGCCCGCCGATCGCCGGCGCGCATGACGCCCCTGGACCCCGAGCTGGAGGTCGAGGTCCTCGGTCCCAGCCGCCTGCCGCGCGAGGAGATCGAGCGGCTGCTGTCGCTGGCGCTGGCCTCCGCGGGCCTGAAGGCGGGCCACGTCGCCGTGGAGTTCGTCAGCCCCGAGCGCATCGCCGAGCTCAACGAGGAGCACCGGGGCCACGCGGGGCCCACCGACGTCCTGTCCTTCCCCGTCGACGGCGCGGACCCCTCGCCGGGTCCCGCGGAGCTGGGCGACATCGTCATCTGCCCGCAGGAGACCGCCGACCTGCGCGAGGCCGTCGTCCACGGGGCGCTGCACCTCAGCGGCATGGACCACGAGACCGACGAGGGCGAGATGCTCGTCGTGCAGCGGGAGATCCTGGCCTGGGTCACCCCGTGACCCGCGCCGGGTTCGTGGCGCTCGCCGGCCGCCCGAACGTCGGCAAGTCCACGCTGGTCAACGCGATCGTCGGGCGCAAGGTGGCGATCGTCTCCGACAAGCCGCAGACCACGCGCCGCGCGATCCGCGGGGTGGCGGTGCGCGACGACTCCCAGCTCGTGCTCGTCGACCTGCCGGGCGTGCAGCGACCGCGCGACGCGCTCACCCAGCGGATGCAGAGCCGGGTCGAGCGCGAGCTGGTCGAGTCCGACGCGGCGCTGCTCATGCTCAACGGCGAGCAGGGCGTCGGCCCCGGCGACCGCTGGATCGCGGCGGCGCTGCGCGAGGCCGACACGCCGGTCGTCGTGGCGGTCAACAAGATCGACCGGCTGGACCGCGGCCGGACGGTCACCGCCCTGGACGCGGCCGCCGAGCTGGTCGAGGGCGCCGAGGTCTTCCCGGTCTCGGCCCGGCGCGGCACAGGGATCGACGTGCTCGTCGACCACCTCGCGGGGCTGATGCCGCCCAGCCCGTTCCTGTTCGGCGCCGGCGACGACTCCGACCAGCCCGAGGAGGTCGTGCTGGCCGAGCTGATCCGCGAGCAGGTCCTGCGCCGGACCTTCCAGGAGGTGCCCCACGCCGTCGAGGTCCACGTCGACGACATCGACGTCTCCAGGGACGACCTGACCCGGGTCCACGCGATGGCGTGGGTGGAGACCGAGTCCCAGAAGGGCATCCTCATCGGCGCCGGCGGGCGCATGATCAAGTCGATCGGCACCGCCGCCCGGCGCGAGCTCGAGCGCCACCTCGCCACCCACGTGCACCTGGACCTCGCGGTCCGCGTGCGGCGCGGGTGGCGCGCCGACGACGCGCTGCTGGACCGGCTGGGGATCGAGTAGCGCGGGGCGCCGGCCGCCATGCGCGCGCTGCTGAACCGGCTGCTCTACTTCCCCGACCGCGAGATCGCGCAGACGCCCGCGCAGGCCGGCCTGCGCCACCGCGACCTGACGCTCCAGACCGCCGACGGCGAGCGCCTGCACGCCTGGTGGATCGAGGCGCGGGCCGAGCGGGTCGGCCACGTGCTGCTGCTGCACGGCAACGCGGGCAACATCGGCGACCGCGTGCTGCACGCCGGCCTGCTGACCGCCGCCGGGCTCGACGTGCTCTCCGTCGACTACCGCGGCTACGGGCGCAGCAGCGGCCGGCCCGGGGAGGAGGGCACCTACCGCGACGCCCGCGCCGCGCGCGCCGGCCTGCTGGAGCAGCCCGGCGTGGATCCGGCGCGGGTGCTGTACCTCGGCGAGTCGCTGGGCGGCGGCGTGGCGGTCGAGCTGGCCCTGGCACATCCGCCGGCCGGCCTCGTCCTGCTCTCCGCCTTCACCAGCGTGCGCGACATGGCCCGCGTGCACTACCCCGTCCTGCCGGCGGGCGCGGTGCCCGACGCCTACCCCAGCCTGCGGCGGATCCCCGACCTGCGCGCCCCGTTGCTCGTCCTGCACGGCGAGGACGACACGATCGTGCCCGTCGAGCAGGGGCGGCGCCTGTATGAGGCCGCGCCCGAGCCCAAGCGGCTGCGCCTGGTCCCCGGCGCCGGGCACAACGACATCGTCACGCTCGCCGGCGTGAACCTCGCGCGCGAGATCGCCGACTGGGCCCGATCCGATCTCTGACCCGGCGCGTCGAACGCCCGTCAGGGCTCGTCGACGCTCAAGATCGTCACCAGGCGCCGGCCCTGGTGCACGGCGTAGAGCACGCGGTGCGTGTCGCCGCGCGCCGACCACACGCCCACCAGGCCCATGCCCAGCTCCCGGCCCTCCTCGGTGGGGGCCGCGGCGATCGCGTCGAGCATCGGACCCACCACGCCGGCCGCGGCGCCGGGCTCGCACAGTTCACGCGCGACGTGGCCGACGACCACCACCTCCCAGCCGCCCGCCACCGGCGCCGCGTTGGGCCGGACGTCGGCGAGCGCGACCACGTCGGCGTGCGCCACGGCCTGCCGGCCGCTGCGCACGCGGGCCATCTTGCGCTGGTCGGACAGGATCTCCAGCGTCTCCTCCATGGCCTCGACCTGACCGGGCGTGGCGGCTCCGCCGGGCGACACGGTCTGGGGGCGGGCGGAGGGATCCGACAGCGAGGCCCAGCGGGCCTTCATGTCGGAGATGGAGGGCGGTTCGGCGATGGCCGGATGGTCGCAGAGCCGGGCGGCCGCGTCCACGCGCCGGGCGGCGAGCAGCCGCGCGCCTAGACTTCGCGCCCCATGGAGATCGCCTACGACGAGCGCGGCCTGGTGCCGGTCATCGTGCAGGACTGGCGCACCGGCGAGGTGCTCACGCTGGCCTACGCCAACGCCGAGGCGGTGCGCCGCACGCGCGAGTCCGGCGAGCTTCACCTCTACAGCCGCTCGCGCGCCGAGCAGTGGCACAAGGGCGCCACGAGCGGCAACACGCAGGCGGTGCGGGCGCTGCGCCTGGACTGCGACGGCGACGCCCTGCTCGCGCTCGTCGACCCGGCCGGTCCCGCCTGCCACACGGGCGAGCGCACGTGCTTTCACAACGGCGCGCTGGAGCCGCCCGCGCCCCACGAGGCGCTGCCCGCGCTGGAGCGCACGCTGGCCGACCGCGCCCGCGAGCGGCCCGAGGGCTCCTACACGGTCGCGCTGCTCGACGACCCCGAGCTGGTCGGGGCGAAGGTCCGCGAGGAGGCCGAGGAGCTCGCGCGCGCCGCGCGCGAGGAGAGCGACGAGCGCGTCGACGAGGAGGCCGCCGACGTGCTCTACCACCTCGCCGTGCTGCTGCTCGGCCGCGGGCGCACCCTGGGCGACGTGGAGGCGGTGCTCGATGGCCGTCGCCGCTGAGCCGGCGGCGCTGCCGGTCGAGCCCAGCCTGGAGGAGGTGCGCGCGCTCGCGCGCGACTTCAACCTCATCCCGCTGCGCCACAGCTTCATCGACGACGTCGAGACGCCGGTCTCCGCGTTCCTGAAGCTGCGCGGCCGCGAGCCGGAGTTCCCCGCCTTCCTGCTGGAGTCCGCCGAGCAGGGCCAGCGCGTCGGGCGCTACTCGTTCATCGGCGTGCGCCCGCGGACCGTGGTGCGCTGGTCGCTGGGCGACGAGCCCGCCGATCCCTACGCGCTGGCCGCCGACGAGGTGGGGCGCTTCCGCCAGGCGCCGTGGCCGGAGATGCCCCCGTTCGCCGGCGGCGCGGTGGGCTACTTCGGCTACGACCTCGTGCGCACCGTCGAGCCCCTGGGCGAGCCCAACCCCGACCCGGTCGGCCTGCCCGACCTCGCGCTCATGCTCTCCGACGTGCTCGTGGTCTTCGACCACCTCAAGCACACGATCAGCGTGCTGGTCAACGTCTACGCCGAGGACGACGAGGACCTCGAGACCTCCTACGCCGACGCCGTGGCGACGATCCGCAAGGCGCGCGACCTGCTCGCCGGCCCGGTGCCCCGCAGCCCGCCCACCCCGGCGCGCCCGCGCCCGGTGTTCTCCTCCAACATGCCCCGCGAGCGCTTCGAGGCGATCGTCGCGCGGATCGTGGAGTACGTCCACGCCGGCGACGCCTTCCAGGTCGTGCCGTCGCAGCGCTGGTCCGCCGACCTGGACATCGACCCGTTCTCGGTCTACCGGGGCCTGCGCGTCGTGAACCCCAGCCCGTACATGTACTTCCTGGACTTCCTGGACTTCCAGGTCGCCGGCGCCAGCCCCGAGCCGCTGCTGACGGTCACCGGCCGCCACGTCGCCACGCGGCCGATCGCGGGCACCCGGCCGCGCGGCGCGACGATCGCCGAGGACGCGCTCATCGCCGAGGACCTGCTGGCCGACGAGAAGGAGCGCGCCGAGCACGTGATGCTCGTGGACCTCGGGCGCAACGACCTCGGCCGCGTCTGCGAGTACGGCACCGTGTCGGTCGACACGTTCATGGCCGTGGAGACCTACTCGCATGTGATGCACATCGTCTCCAACGTGTCGGGGACGCTGCGCGAGGAGGTCAGCGCGATGGACGCGCTGCGCTCGGTCCTGCCCGCGGGGACGCTCTCGGGTGCGCCGAAGGTCCGCGCCATGCAGATCATCGACGAGCTCGAGCCGGTCAAGCGCGGCGGCTACGGCGGCGCGATCGGCTACCTCTCCTACACCGGCGACCTGGACACCTGCATCCACATCCGGACGGTGGTGGTCAAGGACGGCCGCGCCCACGTGCAGGCCGGCGGCGGGACGGTCGCCGACGCGAGGCCCGACTACGAGTTCGCCGAGTCCGAGGCCAAGGCGCGCGCGGTGCTGCAGGCGGTGGAGCTCGCCTCGCAGCAGCCCGACTGGCCGTAGGCTTGCGCCGGCCGCTCCCATGACCTCCGTCCTCGTCGTCGACAACTACGACTCCTTCACCTACAACCTCGTCCAGTACCTGGGCGAGCTGGGAGCGGAGATCGAGGTCGTGCGCAACGACCGCGCCGGCGTGGACGAGCTGCTCGAGCGCGAGCCCGACCGCGTCGTGGTCTCGCCGGGGCCTTGCACGCCGAACGAGGCGGGGATCAGCATCGAGACGATGCGCCGCTTCCCGGAGGCGGGGGTGCGGACGCTCGGGGTCTGCCTGGGGCACCAATCGCTGGCGCAGGCGTTCGGCGGCCGCGTCGTGCGCGGGGAGCCGATCCACGGCAAGACCAGCGACATCGAGCATGACGGCCGGACGATCTTCGCCGGCTTGGAGGCGCGGCTCACGGTCGGGCGCTACCACTCCCTGATCGTGGATCCCGGCACGCTGCCGCCGGCCTTCGAGGTCTCCGCGCAGGGCGATGGTGTGGTCATGGGGATCCGCCACCGCGAGCTGCCTGCCGAGGGCGTCCAGTTCCACCCCGAGTCCGTGCTGACCGACGCCGGCAAGCACCTGCTGCGCAACTTCCTCGATGCCTGACTCGACCCTCACCGCCGCGATCGACGCGGTCTCGTCGGGGCGCGACCTCAGCGCCGGCGAGGCGGCCGAGGTCCTCGCGGTCGTCATGGCCGGCGATGCGTCGGAGGTGCAGATCGCGGGCTTCCTCATCGCGCTGCGCACCAAGGGCGAGACGGTCGACGAGCTCGCCGGCCTCGCGCGCACGATGCGCGAGCTGGCCACGCCGGTGCGCACCGAGCGCGAGGACCTGGTCGACACCGCGGGGACCGGCGGCGGGCGCCCGACGTTCAACGTGTCCACCACCGCGGCGCTCATCGCCGCGGGGGCGGGCTGCGCCGTCGCCAAGCACGGCAACCGCTCGGCGACCGGCCTGTCGGGTTCCGCGGACCTGCTCGAGGCCCTCGGCGTGCGGATCGACCTCGGGCCCGACGCGGTCGGCCGCTGCCTGGACGAGGTGGGCTTCGGCTTCATGTTCGCGCCCGCGCACCACCAGGCGACGCGCTACGTGGTGCCCGTGCGCAAGGAGCTCGCGGTCCGCACGATCTTCAACTTCCTGGGGCCGCTGACCAACCCGGCGGGCGCACGCCGGCAGCTCATCGGGGTTTCCGATCCCGCCTTCGTGGAGACGATGGCGGGAGCGCTGGCGCTCCTGGGCGTGCAGCGCGCCCTGGTCGTAAGCTCGCACGATGCCCTGGACGAGATGAGCATCTCGGCTCCCACCCACGTGGTCGAAGTCAACGCCGACGACATGACGGCGTACACGGTCGCCCCGGAGGACGTCGGGCTGTCCACCGCGCCCGACCCCGACGCCACGCGCGGGGGCACGCCGCAGGACAACGCGGCGACGACGCGGGCGATCCTCGGTGGGGAGAGCGGCCCGCGCCGCGACCTGGCGGTGCTGAACGCCGGCGCGGCGATCTACGCCGCGGGTCGCGCCGACGACCTCGCCGCCGGCGTGGCCGCGGCGCAGGCCGCGATCGACGACGGGTCGGCGGCGCGCACGCTCGACGCGCTCGTGGCGCGCACCACCGAGCTTGCGGGCGCGGCGGCATGAACGTGCTCGAGCGGATCGTCGAGCACACGCGCGAGGACGTCCGCCGCCGCCGCCGCGAGGTGCCGCTGGCGACGCTGGAGAGCGCGCTGAGCGGCCGCGGCGAGGACCGCCCGTTCTCCGAGGCGCTCACGCTGCCGGGCGTGTCGGTGATCGCCGAGCACAAGCGCCGCTCGCCGTCGGCAGGCGCGATCCGCGAGGGCGCGACGGTCCCCGAGGTGGTCACCGCCTACGAGCGCGGCGGCGCGGCCGCGCTGTCGATCCTCACCGAGGGCCACCACTTCGGCGGCTCGCTGGACGACCTGCGCGAGGCCCGCACCGCGTGCGTCCTGCCGATCCTGCGCAAGGACTTCATCGTGGACGCCTACCAGCTCTACGAGTCCGCGGCGGCCGGCGCGGACGCGATCCTGCTGATCGTCGCGGCGCTCGACGACGGCGCCCTGGCCGCGCTGCACTCCGAGGCCCGCGCGCTGGACCTCGACGTGCTCGTGGAGGTGCACGACGAGCGCGAGCTGGCCCGCGCGCTGGAGGCCGCGGACGCCGATGTGATCGGGATCAACAACCGCGACCTGACGGACTTCAGCGTCGACCTGGACCGCACGTTCGAGCTGCTCGCCGACGTGCCCGCCGGCAAGACCGTGGTGTCCGAGTCGGGCTTTCACTCCCGCGACCAGCTCGACGAGCTCGAGCGCGTCGGCGTGGACGCGGTGCTGGTGGGGGAGACGCTCATGCGCGCCCCCGACCCCGAGGCCGCGGTCCGGGCGCTGGCGGGCAGCGAGGGCGACGGCGCGGAGGTCTGAGGCGTCGCGTCCGGGGACTGCCGGATCGTCGGGGTGGGCCGAGTTGTCATTGGCATGGGTGGATAGGTCGGCCCGCTGGGGTTGGGGCCGCGCGTGGGGGTGGGGGTGGGCCGAGTTGTCCTTGGCATGGGTGGATAAGTCGGCCCGCTGGGGTTGGGGCCGCGCGTGGGGGTGGGGGTGGGCCGAGTTGTCCTTGGCATGGGTGGATAAGTCGGCCCGCTGGGGGCTATGGCCTCGGCAGGGGTCAGGTGCTCGCCGTCACGCCGCCCCGCCGAGCGATGCGTACCCTTGAACCATGAGCTCGGCCCCGCGGATAAAGGTCTGTGGCATCACCAACCTCGAGGACGCGCAGCTCGCCGCGGACGAGGGCGCCTGGGCGCTGGGGATGATCTTCTGGGAGGGCTCGCCGCGGCGCTGTGACCCCGCCGAGGCCCAGGTGATCGGTGCGACGCTGCGGCGCCGCGCCGAGCTGGTCGGGGTGTTCGTCAACGCGTCGCTGGACGAGATCACGGCGACCGCCCAGGCCGTCCCGCTCTCGATGATCCAGCTGCACGGAGACGAGGGCCCCGTGTTCTGCTCGGAGGTCGCACGGCGGACCGGGGCCAAGGTCGTCAAGGCCACCCGCGTGCACTCGCGCGCCGAGCTCCAGGCCGCCACCGCCTTCCACACCGACTTCCACCTGCTCGACGCCCACGTCCCGGGCGTTCCCGGCGGCACCGGCTCGACGTTCGACTGGGAGCTGGCCCGTACCCACCGCCTCACGGCGCCCGTGATCCTCAGCGGCGGCCTGACCGCCGAGAACGTCGCCGAGGCGATCGCGGTCGCCGAGCCGTTCGCCGTGGACGTCGCCAGCGGCACCGAGCGCGAGCCGGGGCGCAAGGACCCGGCCAAGCTCGCCGCGTTCGTCGGCGCCGTGCGGGCCACCGAGCCGGAGCCCGAGCCCGAGCCCGAGCCCGAGCACGCCGCATGAGCACCCCGCACCTGGAGAGCGGCGTCGAGCACCGCTTCGGCCCCTACGGCGGGCAGTACGTCCCCGAGACGCTGATCCCGGCCCTGGTCGAGCTCGAGGCCGCGTGGGTCGCCGCCCGCGAGGACCCCGGCTACCGCTCCGAGCTGAACGGCCTGCTGCGCGACTACGCCGGGCGGCCCACCCCGCTGTACCTGGCCGAGCGCCTGTCCGAGGTCGCCGGCCGCGAGATCTGGCTCAAGCGCGAGGACCTGATGCACACCGGCTCGCACAAGCTCAACAACGCCCTGGGCCAGGCGCTGCTGGCCAAGCGGATGGGCAAGCGGCGCGTGATCGCCGAGACCGGCGCGGGCCAGCACGGCGTGGCCAGCGCCACGGCGTGCGCGCTGCTGGGGCTGGACTGCGTCGTCTACATGGGCGCCGAGGACATCCGCCGCCAGGCGCCCAACGTCCAGCGCATGGGCCTGCTCGGCGCCGAGGTGGTCAGCGTGGACGCCGGCGCGCGGACGCTGAAGGAGGCGGTCAGCGCGGCGATTCGCGACTGGGTCTCCAGCGTGGCCACGACGCACTACATCATCGGCTCCGCGGTCGGCCCGGCGCCCTATCCGGCGCTGGTGCGCGACCTGCAGCGCGTGATCGGCGACGAGGCGCGAGCGGAGCTGCTGGAGCGCAGCGGCCGGCTGCCCGACCGCGTGATCGCCTGCGTCGGCGGGGGATCGAACTCGATCGGCACCTTCACCGCCTTCGTCGCCGACCCCGATGTCGCGCTGATCGGCGTGGAGGCGGCGGGGGAGGGCCTGGACTCCGGGCGCCACGGAGCCCCGCTCACCGCGGGCGGCCGGGCCGGCGTGCTGCACGGCTCGCTCTCGGCGATCATGCAGGACGCCGAGGGCCAGGTGACCGAGGCGCACTCGATCTCCGCCGGCCTGGACTACCCGGGCTCGGGCCCGGAGCACGCGTGGCTGCGCGACAGCGGCCGCGCCCGCTACGTCGCGGTCGCCGACCAGGACGCGCTCGCCGCCTTTCGCCTCGTGACCCGGCTGGAGGGGATCATCCCGGCGCTCGAGACCGCCCACGCCCTGCACTACGCGCTGCACGGCTCAGGCGGCGAGGGCGATGGATCGTCGCTGGACCTCGTCTGCCTGTCGGGCCGCGGCGACAAGGACCTCGCCGAGGTCCTCGCCCAGGATGGCTGACGCCCCGGGCGGCGCCGGGGCGCAGCGCATCGCCGCCGCGTTCGCCGGCCACGGCAAGCGGGCCGCGCTCATGCCCTACCTGATGGGCGGCTTCCCCGACCTGCCCTCCTCCCGCGCGATCGGCGAGGCCTGCGCCGACGCGGGCGCCGACCTGGTCGAGCTCGGCGTCCCGTTCTCCGACCCACTGGCCGACGGGCCGGTCATCCACGCCGCGGGGACCGTGGCCCTGCGCGCCGGCGCCACGCTCGACGGCGTGCTGGAGGTCTGCGCCGCGCTCGCGCCGCGCCTGCCGGTCGTGCTCATGTGCTACGCCAACCCGATCCTCGCCCGGGGGCCCGAGCGCTTCGCCGACGCCGCGCGCGACGCCGGTGCCAGCGGTCTGATCGTCCCCGACCTGCCGCTGGAGGAGGCGGGGGAGATCCAGGCGGCGTGCGACGCGCGGGGCCTGGCGCTCGTGCCGCTCGTCGCGCCGACGACACCCGACGACCGCTTCGCGGCCATCGGCGCCCGGGCCCGCGGCTTTCTCTACACGGTCGGAGTGACCGGCACGACCGGTGAGCGCGCCGCCCTGCAGGACGGCTACGCAGACGTGCTGGGCCGCGCCCACGCGCACACGCGCCTGCCCGTGGCGCTCGGGTTCGGCATCTCCACCCCCGGCCACGCGGCCGCCGCGGCGAGCGCGGGCGCCGACGGGGTCATCGTCGGGACCCGGCTGGTCCGCGCCGCCGCCGAGGCCGCCGATCCGGCCGCCGCGGTGGGTGAGCTGGTGTCCGCGCTGGCCGCCGGCCTGCGTACCGAGCCGGGCTTGGACGCCGGGCCCATCCGTTAGTCTGCGGCCGCAGATGGGGCTCGTTCTCGCCGCAACTGCCGGGCTGGTCGTCTGGATCGTCCTGTGGTCGATCGGCGCCAACGGCTTCGATGCGTTCATGATCACCACGCTGATCGTCGTGCTCGGCGCCACGGGGCGAATCCTCAGGACCTACCTGCCCGGCCGGGAGTAGTGCCTCCCGCGCTCCGCGCCGCCCTGGGCTGCGTAGTCGCCGCGCTCGCGCTCGGCCTGATGGCCTGCGGCGATGACGACAAGCCGGGACCCGAGAGCGGCAGCCGCACGCTGACCGTCTACTCCAGCCTGCCGCTGCGCGGCACGAGCCGGATCCAGTCCCAGGACATGGTCAACGCGATCAAGCTGGGACTCGAGGAGGCGGGCGGGAAGGTCGGCCCGCTGAGCGTCACCTACGTCTCGCTGGACTCCGCGAGCGTCGAGACCGGGCGCTGGACGCAGGACAAGGTGCTCGACAACGCGCGCCAGGCGGTGCGCGACCCCAACACGATCGCCTACATCGGCGACCGGGACTCCGCGGCCACCGCGCTGGCGCTGCCGCTGGTCAACGAGGGCGACATCCTGCAGGTCAGCCCGTCGAGCACCTACGTGGGGCTGACCCGGCCGGGGACGGGCCGCAAGGGCGAGCCCGAGCGCTTCTATCCCTCCGCGCTGCGGACCTTCGGGCGCGTCGTCCCGGCCGACCACATCCAGGCTGCCGCTCTGGTGGACTACATGCGCGCCGAGGGCGTGCGCCGGCTGGCCGTCCTGCACGACCGCGACCTCTACGGCAGCGGCCTGGCCGACCAGGTGGTCAAGACGGCCAAGGAGGAGGGGATCGACGTCGTGATGGACGACGGCATCGACACCGGCGAGCGCGACTTCGACGGCCCGGCCGACCGCGTGAAGGATGCCCGCGCCGACGCGTTCTTCTTCGGCGGCGCGACCGACAGCTCCGCCGCGAAGGTGTTCGCGGCCGTCGGCGCCGCCGATCCCGACCCGCTGCTCTTCGGGCCCGACGGCGTGGCCGAGTCGGCCTTCGTCCGCGCGCTGCCGCCTGCCCTGGAGGACCGGGTGCGGATCACCAGCCCGGCCCTGCAGCCGCGGCTGCTGCCCGCGGGCGCGCGCCGCTTCCGGGCGACGTTCCGGCGCAAGTTCGGGCGCCACCCGGCCCCCGCCGCCATCTACGCCTACGAGGCCATGCGCGTCGTGTTGCAGTCCGTCCGCGACGCCGGATCGCGGGGCAACGAGCGCCGCGCGGTGGTGGAGGCGTTCTTCCGCATCCGCCGCCGCCGGTCGGTGCTCGGCACCTACTCGATCGACTCGGCGGGGGACACCAGCCTGAGCACGTACACGGGCCATCGGGTCCGCCGTTCGCGCCTGGTATTCGACCGGGTGCTCAAGGTACGTACTTAGCAGTGCATTGGGCTCAATCGTGCCGATTCCAACAATCGGCCCGCGGTGTTATCGCCGGGTGTACGATCGGCCCGCTTTCACGCTTCTGTGTCCGTTTCCTGAGGAGGGACGACTTTGCGGTTCAACCGAGTTCTCACCCTGAGCTGCGTGCTCGCGGCCGGCGCGTTCGGCGTTGCCGCGTGCGGCGACGACGATGACGACGAGGGCGGTGGTGGCGGCGGTGCTACCGAGGAGACCGCCGGCGGCACGCTGACGATCTATTCGAGCCTGCCGCTTCAGGGTGCACAACGCCCGCAGACCACCGACATGGTCAAGGGCATCCGGCTCGCGCTCGAGCAGGCCGGCAACAAGGCCGGGAACTTCGACATCAAGTACGAGTCCAAGGACGACTCGACGGCCCAGGCCGGGTCGTGGACCCCCGAGGCCGTCTCCCAGAACGCCCGTTCGGCCGCCCAGGACGAGAAGGTCGTGGCCTACATCGGTGAGTTCAACTCCGGCGGCAGCGCCGTTTCCATCCCGATCCTGAGCGACGCGAAGGTCCCGCAGATCTCGCCGGCCAACACGGCGGTGGGCCTGACCTCCGATGAGCCCGGGGCGGACAAGGGCGAGCCCGCGAAGTACTACCCCAGCGGCTTCCGCAACTACACGCGCATCGTGCCCAAGGACACGATCCAGGGCGCGGCGCTGGCCACCGTGATGAAGAAGGACGGCTGCACCAAGGTCGCCATGGCCAACGACAAGGAGGTCTACGGCGCCGGCCTGTCGCGGAACATCGAGAACTCCGCGAAGGAGCAGAGCCTGCCCATCATCTTCAACGAGGGCATCGACACCAAGGCGCCGAACTACCGGTCGCTCGCGTCGCGGGCCAAGTCGCAGGGTGCCGACTGCTTTATCTTCAGCGGCATCACCGCCTCGAACGGCGTCCAGATCATGAAGGACTTCGCGGCGGCCCTGCCGCAGGCGAAGCTCTTCGGCCCCGACGGCCTCGCGGAGACCGGTTTCACCGATCCCAAGGAGGGGGGCATCCCGGCCAGCATCGCCGGTCGCGTGAAGGTGACCGTCGCCACGCTGGATCCCGCGAGCTACCCGCCCGAGGGCAGGAAGTTCTTCGAGGACTTCGAGGCCAAGTACAACGAGAAGAACCCCAACCCGTACAGCATCTACGGGTACGAGGCCATGAACCTGGCATTGGACGCCATCGAGCGCTCCGGCACCGGCAAGCGCGAGGACATCGTCAAGGCGCTGTTCGAGACCAAGGACCGAAGCAGCGTGCTCGGCACGTACTCGATCGACGAGAACGGTGACACGACGCTGACGGACTACGGCGTCTACGACATCAAGGACGGCAACCCGTCCTTCCTCGAGACGATCAAGGCCGCGGCGTAGCGGACCTGCGGGTGGAGGGGGAGGGGCGGGGCTTCGGCCCCGCCCCTCTCCGCCACCGCCGAACGAGACAGGGACGCCACCGATGGCCGCCGCGAGCCTTCCCGCCACTCAGCCCGCGCCGCTGAAGGCGGTCCGCCGCTTCCTCTCGGACTACGGCCTGATCGGCGTCCTGCTGATCATGCCGGTGGCGTTCGGCATCCACGACCTGCGCGTCGACGGGGACCTGTCGCGCCTGGGCAACAACCTGGTCGACGGGCTGTCCAACGGGTCCATCTGGGCCCTGGTGGCCATCGGCTACACGCTGGTCTACGGCATCGTCGAGCTGATCAACTTCGCCCACGGCGAGGTGTTCATGATCGGCTCGTTCGTGGCCGCGGGCTTCTTCGGCACCGTCGGGCTGACGGCCGCCACCGGAGGCGCGGGGCTCGTCCTGGGCCTGCTTCTCACGCTGTTCGTGGCGATGCTCGCGTCGGGTGCGCTGAACGTGATGATCGAGCGCGTTGCGTACCGGCCGCTGCGCAACGCTCCCAAGCTCGCCCCGCTGATCACGGCGGTCGGCTTCTCGTTCATCCTGCAGAACGTCGGGCTGCTGTGGCGCGGCGGCTCGCAGCAGGGGATCGTCGACCTGATCGAGTCCCAGAACGAGCTGTTCGCCTTCGCCGGCGTCAGCGTCACCAACGGCGACGCGCTGGCCGTCGCGGTGACGATCCCGCTCGTGCTGGCCATGACCACCTTCATCGCTCGCAGCCGCCTGGGCAAGGCCATGCGCGCGACCGCCCAGGACCCCGACGCCGCCCGGCTCATGGGCATCAACGTCGATACCACGATCTCCGCGACGTTCCTGATCGGCGGCATGCTGGCCGGCGCCGCCGGCCTCATCTACGCGCTGTACCAGACGACGGTCTGGTTCTTCCAGGGCTTCACCGCGGGGCTGATCGCGTTCACCGCGGCCGTCATGGGCGGCATCGGCAACATCCGCGGAGCCGTGCTGGGCGGCCTGATCATCGGGATCATCCAGCAGACGTCCGACAACCGGATCGGCAGCCAGTGGACGCCTGCGATCGTCTTCGCCTACCTGGTTCTGATCATGGTCTTCAAGCCGTCCGGTCTGCTCGGGGAGCAGACGCGGGAGGCCGGGTGAGCGCGCCGGCCGTTCCCGCCCCGAAGCCGGGGAAGGCCCCGGCGCCGGACGCGCCGGCGTCCAACGGACGCGGCCAGACCGGGCTGCCGCGCAACGCCCGCATCGTGCTCACCGTGGCCGCGATCCTGTTCGGCGCGCTGCTGCCGCTGTTCGTCGAGTCCGGCGGCGGCTTCATCGACGACGCGACCCTGGCGCTGGCGTACGTGGTCATGGCGCTGGGGCTGAACATCATCGTGGGCTTCGCGGGGCTGCTGGACCTCGGCTACGTGGCCTTCTTCGCGATCGGCGCGTACACGATGGGCTACTTCGGCTCGCTGTTTCACATCGAGGCCAACGGCGGCGAGGGCATCCACGTCCTGGTGACCGGGGCGGCGGCGGAGCTGCCGGGCATCCACCTGAACTTCCTCCTCGTCGTGGTGCTCGCCATCTGCGCCACGACGGCGGCGGGAATGCTCATCGGCCTGCCGACGCTGCGCCTGCGCGGCGACTACATCGCGATCGTCACGCTCGCCTTCGGCGAGATCGTCGGGCGCATCGCGATCAACGGCGACGAGATCACCGGCTTCGGGACCAAGCTCACCAACGGCCGCCAGGGGATCACGCCGGTGGACAAGATCGACCTGCCGTTCCTGGAGCCGTTCACCTCGCTGAACCTCAGACCCTGGTACTGGGTGGCGTTCGCGATGGTGCTGATCGTGCTGTTCGTGAACTTCCGCCTGCGCGACTCGCGGCTGGGGCGCGCGTGGATCGCGCTGCGCGAGGACGAGGTGGCCGCGGTCAGCATGGGCGTGCCGCTGGTGAAGACCAAGCTGCTGGCCTACGGCACCGGCGCCGCGTTCGGCGGTGTCTCCGGTGCGTTCCTGGGCTCCTACCTGAACACGGTCAACGCCGACCAGTTCCAGTTCTCGTTCTCGATCTTCATCCTCGCCATGGTCATCCTCGGCGGGCTGGGGTCGATCTGGGGCGTGGTGGTGGGCGCCGTCGCGCTGTCGTTCATCAACAACCGCCTCATCCCCGACGTCCTCAACGGCGTGCCGGGGAGCATCGGGCTGGACTTCGACCTCACCGAGCTGTCGTTCGGGATCTTCGGCTTCCTGCTGGTCATCATGATGGTGCTGCGCCCCGAGGGGCTCATTCCGGAGCGACGACGGCAGATCGAGATGGCCGAGGGCATCGAGGACCTTGGGTCCGAGC
Organism: uncultured Solirubrobacterales bacterium; assembly: GCA_963825515.1. Classification (GTDB taxonomy): domain Bacteria; phylum Actinomycetota; class Thermoleophilia; order Solirubrobacterales; family Solirubrobacteraceae; genus CADCVQ01. The sequence continues at coordinate 227,000 of CAWGTI010000006.1, forward strand.
AGGATCCCGTCCACAAGACGAACGTGCCATGAGCCCGGACGGCCCCAACATCCTGGAGGCGCGGGGCGTCACCAAGCAGTTCGGCGGCCTGACCGCGGTCAACGACGTGAGCTTCTCGATCCCGCGCCGGTCGATCGTCTCGCTGATCGGGCCCAACGGCGCCGGCAAGACGACGTTCTTCAACATCCTCACCGGGCTCTACAAGCCCACGCTGGGCCGGGTGAGCTTCGACGACACGAACATCACCTCCGGCCGGCCGGACAAGATCATGGCGCTGGGCGTGGCCCGGACCTTCCAGAACATCCGCCTGTTCGGGACCATGACGGCGCTGGAGAACGTGATGGTCGGCCAGCACTCCCGCATGAAGGCGGGGCTGTTCGGCTCCATCCTCCGCCCGCCGTGGGTGCGCGGCGAGGAGCAGAGGGTGCGCGAGAAGGCGGCGGAGATGCTCGAGTACGTCGGCCTGAAGCCCTCGTCCCATGATCAGCTGGCCACCAACCTGGCCTACGGCGACCAGCGGCGGGTGGAGATCGCGCGCGCGCTCGCGTCGGAGCCCAAGCTCCTGCTGCTCGACGAGCCGACGGCGGGCATGAACCCGCAGGAGTCCGACGCGCTCACGCGCTTCATGGAGCGCCTGCGCGACGAGCGCGGGCTGGCGATCCTGCTCATCGAGCACGACATGAAGGTCGTCATGGGCGTCAGCGAGCACGTCACCGTGCTCGACCACGGGGAGAAGATCAGCGAGGGCGACCCCCAGACCGTGCGGACCGATCCGCAGGTCGTGGAGGCCTACCTCGGCACGCAGGAAGCCGCGCGCCAGCAAGAGGAGGCGGACGCCTGATGGCGATGCTCGAGATCGACGACATCCACACCTTCTACGGCAACATCGAGGCGCTGAAGGGGATCTCGCTGACCGTCGAGGAGGGCGAGTGCGTGACCCTGATCGGCTCCAACGGGGCGGGCAAGTCCACGACGCTGCGCTCGATCTCGGGCCTGACCCCGCCGCGCACCGGCGACATCCGCTTCGAGGGCGAGAACATCACCCGCACGCCACCGGCCGAGATCGTGCAGCGCGGCATCTCCCAGTCACCCGAGGGGCGCCGCTGCTTCCCGCGCATGACGGTCCGCGAGAACCTCGACATGGGCGCCTACCTGCGTCGCGACAAGGAGATCGCCTCCGACCTGGATCGGGTCTACGACCTGTTCCCCCGCCTGAAGGAGCGCGAGAAGCAGAAGGCGGGCACGATGTCCGGCGGCGAGCAGCAGATGCTCGCGATCGGCCGCGCGCTCATGGCCAAGCCCAAGCTGCTGCTGCTCGACGAGCCCTCGATGGGCATCGCCCCGATCCTCACCGAGCGCATCTACGAGACGATCCAGGAGATCAACGACCAGGGCACGACGATCCTGCTCGTCGAGCAGAACGCCAACTACGCCCTGTCGGTCTCCAAGCGCGCCTACGTCCTGGAGACCGGGGTCGTCGCCCTCAGCGACGACTCGGACAAGATGCGCACCAACCCCGAAGTGCAGAAGGCCTACCTCGGCGGATGACCATCGTCCTGGCCGTCATCGGGGAGAGCGCGCTGTACCTGCTCTACGGCTGGCTGGCCTCCGCGATCGCGGCGTCCTACCTGTCGTCCAAGAAGGGCTACGGCGAGCGCATCGGCCTCGCCTCCGGCCTGCTGCTCACGGTGGTCGGCGTGGTCATCTGGCTGTTCGTGCCCTCCAAGCCGACGTCGGACTGGGGACGGCGCAAGCGCGAGAAGCAGGCTTAGGAGCGCCGACGGGGCGGCGGTCGAGCGGCTGGTCGCTTAGGCCCTCCGAGCTACTCCCGCAGCGCGTGCGCCAGCGCCTCGTCGAGGTCGGCGTGCGCGAACTCATAGCCCAGCTCGCCGGCGCGGCCGGGGACCATGCGCACGCCGGTGGTGACGATCTGCGCCATCTCGCCGTACAGCGCCTTGATCGTGAAGCCGGGGATCGGCGCCACCGCCGGCCGGTGCAGCGCGCGGCCCAGCGCGTGGGAGAAGTCCTTGTTCGTGGCCGGCTCCGGGGCCGACGCGTTCACCGGCCCGGCGAAGTCGGCCGAGTCCAGCGCGGCGAGGTAGATCCCCACGAGGTCGTCCAGCGCGATCCACGGCATGTACTGGCCGCCGCCGGCGATCGGGCCGCCGGCGCCGAGCCTGAACGGCCGCAGCATCTTGGCCAGCGCGCCGCCCTCGGCGTCGAGCACGACGCCCGTGCGGACCTTGATCACCCGCACGCCGAGCTCGGCGGCCGCGTCGGCCTCGCGCTCCCAGCGCACCACGACGTCGGCCAGCCAGTCGCGCCCCGGCGGCCCGGACTCGTCCACGGTCTCCGACCCGTGCGCCCCGTAGAAGCCCGACGCGGACGCGGACACGAGCAGCGGGGGGCGCGGATCGGCGGCGCGCAGGCCGGCTACGAGGTTGCGCGTGCCCAGCTCGCGGCTGTCGCGGATCTCGCGCTTGACGTCGCCCGACCAGCGCTGGCCGACGTCCTCGCCGGCGAGGTGCAGCACGGCGTCGCGCCCGGCCAGCGCCTCCCCCGGCGCGGCCTCCGCCTTCAGATCCCAGCCGAAGGCCTCGACGCCGAGCCGCTCGCGCGCGCGCTCGGGGCTGCGCGACAGAACCGCGACGTCGTCGCCGCGGGCGCGCAGCGTCTGCACGACGTGCGAGCCGATGCGGCCGGTCGCGCCGGTCACGGTCACCCGCATGCGCGCGCCCTCGCAGATCTGCATGTGGTCATGCCGAGGCTACGGGCGGGGAGCCCCACCCGGCTCACTCGTCACAGCTCGCGGTAGTAGACCAGCTCGCCGGCCTCGCCCGGGCCGGACTCCTCGGAGAAGACCACCATGGTCACCAGCAGCGCCGGCCGGCCCGCGGGGGACCGCAGCTCGGTCACCGTCGGGTTGCCGAACGCGCGGCTGCCGCCCGGCGTGACCACGTGCAGCGCTCGCGCCGCGCCGGAGCCCGCGCCGACGTCGAGCAGGAACGGCCGCCACGACCCGAAGTCGCCGCGCCGGTACTGCGCCTCGTGGATCTGCAGACGCGCGCCGTCGAACGCGATCGCGTCGCGGTCGCCGAGGTTGCCGCGCGGCGCCGTCGTGAACGGCGCGTGCAGGTCGGTGGTGCTCGACAGCGGCCCGTTGAGCTCCGGCGCGTCGCGCGACTGCCACGAGCTGAAGTTCGTCAGCACGCCGGTGGCCTGGCGGTCGGTCTCGGGGTAGCTGTCGCCGTTGAGGTCGGCGAAGTGGTGCAGGCCCACCTCGATCCGCGACGACGCCACACCGCCGCTCACCGACACGGCGCCGATGTGCGGCGTGCCCTCCGCGGTCTTGGCGAGCTGGCGCGGCGCGGTGAACTCCCGGCTCGTCTTCCCGGCGAGCAGGTTGGCCAGGCTCGTGTAGTGCCGGAAGCGGATGCGCACCCGGGGGAGCTGGTCGTAGATGCCCTGGACGGCCTGCAGGAGCGGCGGGAGCGTGAGCTTGGGCAGCGGGATGCGCGGCAGCAGGTCGGCCGTGTTGGCCCACTCGTAGGCGACGACGTACCCGCCGCCGGGCAGGGCGGCGATCGTGCCCTGGGAGGCGTCGCGGTCCAGCACGGCGCGGCGCGTCCAGTGCAGCAGATCGGTGGACGTGGCCACGTAGAGGTCGAAGCGGTCGCCGGTCTGGGCGTGGTAGACGCCGACGTTGACCCCGCCGCTCTGGATGACCTTCAGGCCGTCCAGCCGCGCGCCGGAGCTGTCGCGGGCGTCGAAGCGCGCGGCGCTGGCCTGCCCGACCTGCTCGACGGCGGTGCTGAGCCGGTCGGCCGGAGTGGACTGCGCCGGCGCGGCGCCCGGCACCGCCAGGCCGGCCAGCAGCGCCAGCAGCACGCAACCGCGCCGGGCCGTCCTCGTGAGGTGATGGATGGTCATTGGCGCGTGGCCCCGCGCATGCGCTCGGGCCGGCCGAAGCTACACCGCCGCGCCCCGGAAGGGCAAGGGGACCATGTGTCTAGAGTGCCTCGCGCCCATGGCCGATCGCCCCGACGAGCTCTTCCTCATCGACGGCAACTCGCTCGTCTACCGCGCGTTCTTCGCGCTGCCGGAGTCGATCGCCACCTCCACCGGGTTTCCCACCAACGCGATCTTCGGCTTCGCCTCGATGCTGGTGAAGATCCTCACCGAGCACGGCACCAAGCCCACGGTGGTCGTCTGGGACGCGGGCTCCAGCGGGCGCAAGGAGGTCTACTCCGAGTACAAGGCGGGCCGGGCCACCCGGCCCAGCCTGCTCGGAGAGCAGTGGCCGCACTTCGAGCCGCTCGTGGAGGCCTTCGGCTACTCCAACACCCGCGTCGCGGGCTTCGAGGCCGACGACGTGATCGCCTCGCTCGCCGAGCGCGCCCGCGAGCAGGGCATCCCCGTGGTCATCGTCACCGGGGACCGCGACGCGTTCCAGCTCATCGACCCCGAGGGCGTCGTCACCGTGATGGCCACCTCGCGCGGGATCACCGACACGAAGCTCTACGACCACGACGCGGTGCGCGAGCGCTACGGCATCCCGCCCGAGCTGATCCCCGACTTCTACGGCCTGAAGGGGGACACGAGCGACAACATCCCCGGCGTCCCGGGGATCGGCGACAAGACCGCCTCCCAGCTCCTGCAGACCTACGGCGACCTGGAGGGCGTGCTGGGCTCGATCGACCAGATCTCCGGTGCCAAGCGCAAGCAGAACCTCACGGACCACGCGGAGAACGCCCGCCTCTCCAAGGTCCTGGCCACCATGCGCCGCGACATCCCGGTGGACGTCGACGTCGCCGCGGCCGTGGCCGGGGTGCCCGACCGCTCCCGGCTGCGCGAGGTCTTCCGCGAGTTCGAGCTGCGCGACCCGCTGCGCCGCCTGGAGGAGGTCTTCGGCGCCGACGAGGCGGCCCCGGCGCCCGAGGCCTCCACGATGGTCACCGCGCCGGTCCGCGCGGGGAGGCCGGCGGACATCGCGCGGCTGGCCGGCGACGAGGTCGTGCTGGCGGTGCGCGCCCCCGCGATCCCCGAGGGCGAGCTGCTGGCCGTCGAGGAGTCCTGGCGCTTCGCGGCGGCGGGCGCGGAGGAGATCCTCGCCGGCGCCTGCGAGGACCCGGCCGAGGTCGTCGCCGCGGCGTGGGAGCGCTCCGTCGTGGCCCACGACGCGAAGGCGCTGGGCACCGTGCCGCCCGTCCTGGTGCACGACACGCTGCTGGGCGCCTACATCCTGGAGCCCGCGCGCCGCGGCTATCCGCTGCGCGAGCTGCTGGAGGAGCGCGGCCTGGCCGCCGACGTCGAGGACGAGACGGCCGCGGAGGCGCTGCTGGTCCGCGAGCTGGCCGCCTGGCAGCGCGAGCAGATCGCCGACCGCGGCCTGCGCCCGGTGATGGAGGAGATCGAGCTGCCGCTCGTGCCCGTCCTGCGGCGCATGGAGCTCGCCGGCGTGCGGCTGAACACCGCGCGGCTGGCCGAGATCACCGCGCGCGTGCGCGACGAGGTACACGGCCTGGAGCGCGAGATCTTCGCGCTGGCGGGAACCGAGTTCGTGATCGGCTCACCGCAGCAGCTCGGCGAGGTGCTGTTCGTCAAGCTCGGCCTGTCGCGCAAGCGCCGCGGCAAGACCGGCTCCTCCACCGACGCCCGCGTGCTGCAGGCGATCCGCTCCGAGCACGAGATCGTGCCCAAGATCGAGCGCTGGCGCGAGCTCAACCAGCTCGACAAGACGTACTTCTCGGTGCTCCCCCAGCTCGTGGACGCCGAGTCGCGGATCCACACCACGTTCCTGCAGGCGGCGGCCACCACCGGGCGGCTGGCGTCGACGAACCCCAACATGCAGAACGTCCCGATCCGCACCGAGCTGGGGCGCGAGGTGCGCGGCTGCTTCGAGGCCGCGCCCGGCAACGTGCTGCTCAGCGCCGACTACTCGCAGATCGAGCTGCGCGTGCTCGCGCACATCGCCGACGAGCCGGTGCTCAAGGAGATCTTCGTGCGGGGCGAGGACGTGCACACCGCGACCGCGTCGACCGTCTTTCAGACCGCGCCGGAGGACCTCGACGTGGGCCAGCGCTCGAAGGCCAAGATGATCAACTACGGGATCGTCTACGGCCTGAGCGACTTCGGGCTGGCCGACCGGCTGGGCATCGAGCGCGAGGAGGCCAAGGCGTTCATCGACGCCTACCTGGAGCGCTTCCCGAAGGTGCGCGAGTTCATCGAGCGCACGATCGCGCAGGCCACCGAGGAGGGCCACGTCAAGACGCTGTGGGGGCGCCGGCGCCAGATCCCCGAGCTGAAGGCGCGCAACTGGCAGGTGCGCACGCTGGGCGAGCGGCTGGCCGTCAACACCGTCATCCAGGGCACCGCGGCCGACGTCATGAAGCTTGCGCTCGTGCGGGTCGACGCGGCGCTGACCGGGTCGGCGGTCCGTCCGATCCTCACCGTCCACGACGAGCTGCTCTTCGAGGGGCCGCCCGGCGACGTCGAGGCCGCGCGGGACACGATCGAGCGCGAGATGTGCGGGGTGTGGGACCGCGATCCCCCGCTGGCGGTCGACGTCGGCGTGGGCGCGACCTGGCTCGAGGCCAAGTGAGGGACCGCTAGTGGACCGCGGCTTCGCGGTGGTCCTGACCGCGGTGGTGGGCGGCTTCATCGCGCTGCAGGCGCCGATCAACTCGATGCTGGGCCGCTCGGTCGGGAGCTTCCAGGCGGCACTGGTCTCCTTCGCGATCGGGACGCTTCTGCTGGCGGCCATCGTGTCGCTGGCCACGGGCGGGTTCGGCCAGATCGCCGAGATCCGCGGCCTGTCCTGGTACTACCTCACGGGCGGCGTGCTCGGCGCGGCGTACGTCACCACCGTGCTCGTGACCGTCCGCACGCTGGGTGCCGGCGGCGTCGTCGCCGCCACGATCGCCGGCCAGCTGTCGATGTCGGTGGCCATCGACCACTTCGGGCTGCTCGGCGTCGCCAAGCAGCCGATCAGCGCGCTGAAGGTCGTGGGCGTGGTGCTGCTGGCGGCCGGGACGTTCCTCGTCGTCCGCGAGTGACGCGGCGGCGCCGGCTGACCGGTGCCTCGGGCGTCACGAACGACGGCGGGCAGATGTCGCGGTAGTGCGCGAAGGAGAAGTCGACGAAGCGCTGGAAGTCCAGGGAGCGCAGCGCGGGGGTCAGCATCGGCGTCGGGGTGATGCGCCCGACGAGGTGCTGGACGCGCAGCAGCCAGCGGTAGTGGAAGTCGTGCGCGTCGGAGAACGCGCCGTAGCGCGCGAGCGCCTGGTCGCGGGTCCGGTCCCCGGCGAGGATCTCGCGCAGCTCGCGGCCCAGCGCGAGCCCGAAGTAGAACGCGGGCCGGATTCCCTCCGCCGTGGTGGGCAGGCAGTGCCCCGCGCTGTCGCCGGCGAAGAAGACGCCGTCGTCGGTGGCGCGGCGCAGCTCGTGGGGGATCCAGTTGCCCTGCCAGCGCTCGGCGGGCACGCCCACGTCGCGCGCGAGCTGCAGCGTCGGCTCCTTGACGTGGTCGCGCGGGTCGAAGGAGCCGACGCCGACGCGCAGCTCCCCGTCGGCGGGGAAGGACCACGAGTAGCCGCGGCGGACGTAGCGCGGGTCGATCCACAGCTCGAGGTCCTCGCCGCCGGAGTGGGGGTGGACCTCCAGGCCGCGCGACAGGCGCGCCTCGGGCGGCTGCACGTTGGCGCCCGCGCCCAGGATGCGCCGCCAGCCGAGCGCGTCGACGACGAGCGGCGCGCGGAGGTCGCCGCGGTCGGTGTGGACCGTGATGACGCCGTCGGCGCCGCCGCCCGTTCGGCCCTCCACCTTCGCGGTCTCGAAGCGCGCGTCGCCCTGGTCGCGCAGCAGCGCGCAGATCGCGCGGTAGTCGAACGTCGAGAACGTCCACGGCAGCGACCAGCGCAGCGTGCGCCGCGGCGTGTGGATGACGAGGTCTGCGAACGTCTGCTGCACGGCCTCGGTCAGCCCCATTCGCGTCAGCCATTCGGTGGGCGCCGCGCACGCGCTCGTCTGGCGCTCGCCGATCTCGTAGCGGTCGATCATCAGCACGCGCGCGCCGCTGCCCGCCAGCTCGCGTGCCACGGTCAGCCCGGCGAAGCTCGCGCCGCAGATCAGGACGTCGAAATCGCCCTGCAACGGAGTGCGGTCAACGCCACGTTTCGTCGCCCGCACCGGCATCGGCGGGATTGTAGGCCTGCGCTAACCTCTGCGGCCAATGACCACTACCACCGACGAACCACAGATCCTCGACAGCGAGCCCAAGGCTGTCGCCGGATCGGACGGCCTGCTTCTGGAGATCAACGGCCAGATCGTCCCCAACTACGACGCGACGTTCAACCCCTTCGAGGAGGGCGAGGTCGTCACCGGACTCGTCGTGCGCATCGACAACGACGAGGTCCTCGTCGACATCGGCTACAAGAGCGAGGGGGTCATCCCCTCCAACGAGCTTTCGATCCGCAAGTCCGTGGATCCGCACGACGAGGTCGAGCTGGGCGAGGAGGTCGACGCGCTGGTCCTCACCAAGGAGGACCAGGACGGCCGCCTCATCATGTCCAAGAAGCGCGCCCGCTTCGAGAAGGCGTGGCGGCGCATCGAGGCGGCGGCTGCGTCCGGGGAGCCCGTCGAGGGGACCGTCATCGAGGTGGTCAAGGGCGGCCTGATCATCGACCTCGGCGTGCGCGGCTTCCTGCCCGCGTCGCTGGTCGACATCCGCCGCGTGCCCAACCTGGACGAGTACCTCGGCTCGAAGATCGAGTGCAAGGTCATCGAGCTCAACCGCTCGCGCAACAACGTGGTCCTGTCGCGGCGCGCGGTGCTCGAGGAGGAGCGCAAGGAGCAGCGCCAGGAGATCCTCGACCGCCTGCAGCCGGGGCTCATCGTCGAGGGCCAGATCTCCAACATCGTGGACTTCGGCGCGTTCGTGGACCTCAACGGGATCGACGGCCTCATCCACATCTCCGAGCTGTCGTGGTCGCACGTCAACCACCCGAGCGAGATCCTGTCCATCGGCGACACCGTCGCGGTGAAGGTGCTCGACATCGACCGCGACCGCCAGCGCATCTCGCTGGGTCTCAAGCAGACCCAGGAGGATCCGTGGCAGCGCGTCGTCGACACCTACAACATCGGCGACGAGCTCGAGGGCAAGGTCACGAAGGTGGTCACGTTCGGCGCGTTCGTGGAGATCCTCGACGGCGTCGAGGGGCTCGTCCACATCTCCGAGCTGGCGCCCCACCACGTCGAGAACCCGCGCGAGATCGTCACGCCGGGCGACGACGTCAAGGTCAAGATCCTCGAGATCGACTCCGAGCGCCGGCGCCTGTCGCTGAGCGTCAAGCGCGTCGAGGGGCAGGTGCTCGAGCCCAAGGTCCTGCCGCCCGACGAGGACGCCGAGCCCGGCGCCCGGGCCGGCGACTTGGACGACCTCCCCGAGCTGGGGCTCAGCGAGGACGTCTTTGCCGAGGACGCTGCCGCCACCGAGACGGAGGCCGCGGTCGTGGAGCCGGAGACGGTGGACGTCGAGGCCGAGGCTGTGGAGGCGGAGGTCGCCGAGCCGGAGGCTGCCGAGGCCGAGGCGGAGCCGGAGCCTGAGGCCGCCGAGCCCGAGGCCGAGGCCGCCGAGCCCGAGGCCGCGGAGGTGGCCGCCGAGCCCGAGGCCGCCGAGCCCGAGACGACCGACGACGATGCCGGTGCCGCCGAGGCGGAGGCTGAGCCGGTCGCCGTGGAAGACGCCGAGGCGCCCGACCCGCAGGCCGCCGCGTCCGACCCGTCCTGACGCCGGCGCCGGCGTGGCGCGGGTCCCGTTCCTCGGCCTGACCGGAGGGCTGGGGGCGGGCAAGTCCACCGCGCTGGCCGCACTCGAGCGGCTGGGCGCCGCGACGCTGTCCACCGACGACGTCGTCCACGAGCTCTACGCCTCCGACGCGGTGCGCGACGCGGTCGTCGCGCGCTGGGGGGCGGGCGTCGCGCCGAGCGGCGTGGTCGACCGCGCGGCGGTCGCCGCGCGGGCCTTCGCGGGGCCCGAGGAGCGCGCCTGGCTGGAGGGCGAGCTGTGGCCGCGCGTGCGGGCGCGCGTCCTGACCTGGAAGGACGAGGTCGCCGCGCGTGAGCCGCCGCCGGTCGCCGCCGTCGTCGAGACGCCGCTGCTGTTCGAGGCGGGCATGGAGGGCGTCTACGACGCGACGATCGCGATCGTCGCGGAGGAGTCCGTGCGGGCCGCGCGCGCGGCCGGCCGGGGCCACGCGGCGGTCGACGAGCGCGCCGCCCGCCAGCTCCCGCAGGAGGAGAAGGCACGGCGCGCGACGTATGTGGTCCACAACAGCGCTACCGTGAAGGAGTTGGAGGATGAGCTGTCGGACGTGCTCGACAGACTGAGATGACCGTGAACGCCCGTACCGCCCCCCGCCATTCCGGCGCCTCGCGGTCGGCCGCCGCCGGCCGGAGAGGCAACGCGACCCGACGTCGCCGTCTGGGGCTGCTGCTCGTGGTCGCGGGCCTCAGCGCGGCGCTCGCCGCGGTCGTCGTACCGCGCCTGCCCGACGCCGTGCGCGAGCTCACGCTCCCGTTGCGCCACGAGGACATCATCCGCCAGCAGGCCGCCGACAAGGGCCTGGACCCGTTCCTCATCGCTGCCGTGATCTACGCCGAGTCGCGCTTCCGCGACCAGACCTCCCACGCTGGTGCGCGCGGGCTGATGCAGATCACCCCCGACACCGCCCGCTACATCGCGCGCCTGTCGGGCGGCACGCAGTTCGAGCAGGGCGACCTCGCGACGCCCCAGATCAACATCTCCTATGGCGCGTACTACCTGCGCCACCTGCTGCGCCGCTACGAGGGCAACGAGGTGCTGGCGCTGGCCGCCTACAACGGCGGCGAGGGCAACGTCAACGGCTGGCTCGAGCGCAACCCGGGCGCCCCCGAGTCCGCCTTCGCACTGCGACACATCCCGTTCATGGAGACGCGCCAGTACGTCGCCGACGTCCTCGACGCCCGCCGCCAGTACCGGGAGGAATACCGGAGCGAGCTGGGCATGTAGGGGCGAATCGTCCATCTGTACGTCCTATGGCATGTACATATGGACGATCTGCTGCCTCGGCTGGCCGCAAGACAGGAGGGTGTGGTTGCACGGTGGCAATTGATCGGCGGCGGCTGGACGCGCATGGCGGTCGAGCACCGCACGGCCGGCCTGCTCTCGATGCATCGTGGCGTCTACCTGACCGGCCATACGCGGCCCTCGACACGCCAGCGGTGGTGGGCCGCGGCGCTGACCGCGCCGCGCAGCGCGCTGAGCGACGCGGCCGCGGCGGGATGCTGGGGCTATCGCCCGGTCGTCGTGGGCGCGCTGCCGACGATCACGCGCCCCGGGACGGGAGGAAGACGGCGCATCGACGGCGTGATCGTCGCCCGATCCTTGACGCTCGCCGGCAACGTCACCACCCACCGCGGCCTCCCGATCACCACTGCCGAGCGGACCCTGCTCGACATCGCACCCACGTTGTCGGACCGCGCGCTGCGCAAGGCGTTCCGCGAGGCGCTGCGCCACCGCGTGCTCACCGTCCGCAGCCTGCGCCCAGTCCTCGCGCGCCATCCCAACGCGAGCGGCAGCGGCCGCCTGCGCGCGCTCGCCGACCGCTACGCGCGCCTGCCGATCTGGCGCACCCGCAGCGACGCCGAGGCGATGGCGCTCGAGCTGCTGGACCGCGCGGGCCGTCCCATCCCGCGGGTCAACGAGTACGTCGCGGGGGAGGAGGCGGACCTGTCGTGGCCCGACCGGCGGCTGATCATCGAGCTCGACGGGCCCGACTTCCACCGCCTGCGCGACGACGACGCGCGCAAGACCGCGATCTGGCGCGCCGCCGGTCATACGGTGCGCCGGCTCCCCACCGACGACGTGTTCGACCACCCCGACAAGCTCCTGGCACTGGCTCCGATCGCGGTCAGGGATTGACCTGAACCGTCGCTATCGTGAGCCGGCCATGCCCGAGTTCAGACTCGACTCGATCTTCGAGCCGACGGCCGACCAGCCGAAGGCCATCCAGCAGATCGCCGACGGGATCCGTCGCGGCGACCGCTTCACGACGCTGCTGGGCGCCACGGGCACCGGCAAGACGATGACGATGGCAGGCGCGATCCAGGAGCTGCAGCGCCCGACGCTCGTCCTGGCCCACAACAAGACCCTCGCGGCGCAGCTGTGCAACGAGTTCCGCACGTTCTTCCCCGACAACGCGGTCGAGTACTTCGTCTCCTACTACGACTACTACCAGCCCGAGGCCTACGTCCCCAGCCGGGACCTGTACATCGAGAAGGACTCGGCGATCAACGAGGAGGTCGACCGGCTGCGCCATGCCGCCACCGCGGCGCTGTTCGCGCGGCGCGACGTGCTCATCGTCGCCAGCGTGAGCGCCATCTTCGGCCTGGGCTCGCCCGAGACCTACGAGACCAACATGCAGGTCCTGCGCAAGGGCGACGTCGTCGACCGCGACGCGCTGCTGCGCAAGCTCGTCTCGATCCAGTACACGCGCAACGACACCGCGCTCGGGCGCGGCACGTTCCGGGTCCGCGGCGAGACGCTCGAGGTCTTCCCGGCGTACGAGGAGACCGCCTTCCGCGCGACGCTGTTCGGCGACGAGGTCGAGCGCCTGCAGCACTTCGACCCGCTCACCGGCGAGCTGATCGCCGACGACCTCGAGCACGTCGCGGTCTGGCCGGCCACGCACTACAACGTCAAGGAGGGCTCGATCGAGCGCGCGGTGGAGGAGATCGGCCGCGAGCTGAACGAGCGCTGCGCCGAGCTGGAGGCGGAGGGCAAGCTGCTGGAGTCCCACCGCCTGCGCCAGCGCACCCAGTACGACATGGAGATGCTGCGCGAGATGGGCTTCTGCAACGGGATCGAGAACTACTCGCGGATCCTCGACGGCCGCATGCCGGGCGCCCGGCCGTACTGCCTGATCGACTACTTCCCCGACGACTTCGTCTGCTTCCTGGACGAGTCGCACCAGACCGTCCCGCAGATCGGCGGCATGTACGAGGGCGACCGGTCGCGCAAGCAGACGCTCGTGGACTACGGCTTCCGGCTGCCCAGCGCGCTGGACAACCGCCCGCAGACCTTCGACGAGTTCCTGTCGATCACCCCGAAGGTGGTCTTCGTCTCGGCCACGCCGGGGAAGTACGAGCGCACGCACGGCAGCCAGGTGGTCGAGCAGATCGTGCGCCCGACGGGCATCGTGGACCCGGTCGTCGAGGTGCGCGAGACGCGCAACCAGATCGACGACCTGATGAACGAGATCCGCACGCGGGTGGAGCGCGAGGAGCGCACGCTGGTCACCACGCTCACCAAGAAGATGAGCGAGGACCTGACCGACTACCTCCTGGAGATGGGCTTCAAGGTCCGCTACCTGCACTCGGAGATCGACACGCTGGAGCGCATCCAGATCATCCGCGACCTGCGCCTGGGCGCCTACGACGTGCTCGTGGGCGTGAACCTCCTGCGCGAGGGGCTCGACCTGCCCGAGGTCTCGCTGGTGGCCATCCTGGACGCGGACAAGGAGGGCTTCCTGCGCGGGGAGACGTCGCTCATCCAGACCATCGGCCGGGCGGCGCGCAACATCGAGGGCACCGTGTTGATGTACGCCGACAAGGAGACCGACGCCATGCGCGCCGCGCTGTCGGAGACCGACCGCCGCCGCGCGATCCAGGTCGCCTACAACGAGGAGCACGGGATCACCGCGGCCACGATCGTCAAGGGGATCTCCGACATCGCGGAGTTCCTGCAGTCGGAGTCCAAGGTCCCCAAGAAGGGCGGCCGGCGCCGGCGCGCGCCCCAGAACCAGACGCTCACGCTCAACGAGCTCGAGCAGACGATCGTGGAGCTCGAGGAGGAGATGCTCGCGGCCGCCGAGGAGCTGCGCTTCGAGTACGCCGCTCGCGTGCGCGACGAGATCCGCGACGTGCGGCGCGAGCTCGTGATGGCCCGCCAGAACGAGGCGCCCGCCGCATAGGCTGCGGCCGGTGACCCCGGCCGCCGCGATCCTGGAGTGGTACGGCCGCGAGGCGCGCGACCTGCCCTGGCGGCGCACCGCCGATCCCTACGCGATCCTCGTCTCCGAGGTGATGCTCCAGCAGACGCAGGTGGCGCGGGTCCTCGGGCGCTACGAGCGGTGGCTGGAGCGCTGGCCGACCGCCGCCGCGCTGGCCGCGGCGTCGCCCGCCGAGGTGCTGGGGGAGTGGGTCGGGCTGGGCTACAACCGCCGCGCGCTCGCGCTGCTCCGGGCGGCGCGCGTCGTGGCGGGCGAGGGCTGGCCGCCTGACGCCGCCGGACTGCGCCGCCTGCCCGGCGTCGGGCCCTACACCGCCGCCGCGGTGGCCTCGTTCGCGTTCGGCGAGGCGGTCGCGGCGGTGGACACCAACGCGCGCCGCGTCGCGCAGCGGCTGGGCGTCGGGCCCGAGGCGCTCCTGGTCGGCGGTCGCGAGGCGCAGTCCAACCAGGCCGCCATGGAGCTCGGCGCCCTGGTGTGCACCGCGCGCGCCGCCCGCTGCGATCGCTGTCCCGTCGCCGAGATGTGCCCCTCGCGCGGACGGGTCCCCGCGCCCGCCCGCCCGCGGCGCGACACGCCGCGGCCGCGCTTCGAGGACACCGACCGCTGGGTGCGGGGGAGGGTGGTGGCCGCGCTCGCCGCGGGCGCCGGGCTCCCCGGCGGCGTGTCGCCCGAGCGGCTGGACCGCGCCGTCGCGGCGCTGGAGCGCGACGGGCTGGTCGAGCGCGAGGACGGCGCCGTGCGGCTTGCGCGCCGAGGGTGACCACCGTCGCCCCGCCGCGCTAGTCTGGCGCGCACCCGTCCGCGATGACCTGGAGAGGATCCGTGGCCCTCGACCGTCAGAGCATCGAGAAGAGAGACTTCCCCATCGGCCGCCGGGGCTACGAGCCCGAGTCGGTCGACGCGCACCTGGCGAACCTCGCCGCCGAGGTCGACGCCATGCAGCGGACCGCCGCCCGGCGCGGCGGCGACAGCTCCCTCGCCTCGACCGCCAGCGCGCAGGTGCAGGCGATCGTGGAGGCCGCCGAGGCCAGCGCCGCCGACATCGAGCGCGAGGCGCGCGAGGAGGCCGCGCAGATCCGCCAGGACGCCGGCCGCGACGCCCAGCGCACGCGCGAGGAGGCCATCCAGCGCTCCCAGGAGCATGTCGGCAAGGTCAGCGAGGCGACGTCGCTGATGCTCCAGCGCGTCGATGCGATGGAGAGCGAGCTCAGCGCGCTGGTCGAGTCGCTGCGCACGGGCGCCAACCGCCTCAACGCGGACCTCTCGCTGCTGGAGGGCAACATGGGCGACCTCTACACCGCCGCGGGGCGCCCGTCGGGCGGGGAGATGCTCGTGGAGGAGGAGGTCGTCGTGAGCGAGACCGTCATCGCGGCCGTGCCCCCGGAGCTCCTGGCCGACGCGGTGGACGCGCCGCTGACCGATGAGGAGCTCGCGGCCCACGGCGGCGTGGAGGTCGAGATCACCGCGGTCGACGTGGATCTGGCGCCCGACCCCGAGCCCGAGCCGGAGCCGGAGGCCGAGGTACCCGCCGCCGGGCCCGCGGACGCCGCCGGGGACGCGGACGTCGAGGGCGCGCGGCTGGTGGCGCTGAACATGGCGCTCAACGGCCAGTCGCGCGAGGAGACCGACGCCTACCTGGCCGACAACTTCGACCTCGCCGACCGCGCCGCGCTGCTGGACGAGGTCTACTCGACCGTCGAGAGCTAGCGGGCCTCCTCGCTTCAGACGAGGCCCTTGCGGGCCATCTCCTCCTGCGCCGCGGGGCTCTTCTCGAGGTTCTCGAGCTCCAGCGCGCGGAGCGCCGCGGGCGTCTTGGCGAACTGCACGTCGCGGTAGCCGACGATCTCCACGCGGTTGCCCCACGGGTCCCGGAAGTCCAGCCCGCGACCGGGGAGCACGTCGACGCCGGCCTCGCTCAGGGCCGCTCGGACCGCGTCCTTGTCGTCGACCACGAGCCCGAAGTGCCGCGAGTCGTCGGCCGGCTGGCTGCGCCCCTCCGACAGCGCGAGGAACTGGTCGCCGATGTCCACGAAGGCCATGCCCGGCACGCGCCCGCGCAGCGTCAGGTCGAACAGGCGCCCGTAGAACTCCAGGGCGGCCTCGAGGTCGCCGACCTCCAGCGCCACGTGGTTGATGCCGACGAGGTGGGGCACGCCAGGATGCTACGCCCCGCGTCCGCACAGAGCGGGAAGCGCGGCGAACGAACGTCTGTTCGCGTCTCTACAATGAACGGGTGGCCAAGCACGATCAGCTCGTGGTGTCCGGTGCGCGCGAGCACAACCTCAAGGACATCAGCCTGTCCCTGCCCCGCGACGCCCTGGTGGTCATCACCGGGCTGTCGGGGTCGGGCAAGTCGTCGCTGGCCTTCGACACCATCTACGCCGAGGGCCAGCGCCGCTACGTCGAGTCGCTGAGCGCGTACGCGCGCCAGTTCCTGGGGCAGATGGACAAGCCCGACGTGGACTCGATCGAGGGGCTGTCGCCGGCCATCTCCATCGACCAGAAGACGACGTCGCGCAACCCCCGCTCGACGGTCGGCACCGTCACCGAGATCTACGACTACCTGCGCCTGCTCTGGGCGCGCGTGGGCCGGCCGCACTGCCACGTGTGCGGGGCCCCGATCGAGGGCCAGACCGTCGAGCAGATCGTCGATCAGGTGATGGAGCTCGAGGAGGGCACCCGCTTCATGGTCATGGCCCCGATCGTGCGCGGGCGCAAGGGCGAGTACGGCAGGGCGCTGGAGGAGCTGCGCGCCGACGGCTACGCGCGCGTGAAGGTCGACGGGGAGCTGCGGCTGCTGGAGGAGCCGATCGAGCTCGACCGCAAGTACAAGCACGACATCTCGGTCGTCGTGGACCGCCTGGCGATGCGCCATGACGTTCGCAAGCGGCTGGCCGACTCGGTGGAGACCGCCGCCGCGCTGGCCGACGGGATCGTGGAGGTCGAGCTGGTCCCGCCGCGCGGGGAGGAGGGAGCGGGAAAGGGAGCGCGAAGCGCGACCGGTCACGATCGATCGGAGGTCGATCGTCGGCATCAGAACGCGGGGCCGGATGCCCCGCGGAGCACTCTCTTGACCTTCAGCGAGCGCTTCGCCTGCCTGAAGTGCGGCACCTCGATGCCCGAGCTCGAGCCGCGGATCTTCTCGTTCAACTCCCCGCACGGGGCGTGCGAGCGCTGCACAGGCCTGGGGTCGCAGATGGAGATCGACCCCGACCTCGTCGTGCCCGACGCGTCGCTGTCGATCGGCGAGGGCGCGCTCGCGCCGTGGGCCACGAGCGTCTCGAACTACTACGAGCAGATCACCGAGTCGATCGCCAAGCGCTACGGCGTGGACGTCGCCGCGCCGTGGGCCGACCTCGACCAGGCCGACCGCGACCTGTTCCTCTACGGCACCGACGGCGAGCCGCTGCGCGTGACCTACCGCAACCGCTACGGGCGCCAGCGCTCCTACCTGACGCGCTTCGAGGGCATCGTCACCAACCTCGAGCGCCGCTACCGCGAGACCGACTCCGAGCTCTCCCGGGAGAAGATCGAGGAGTACATGAGCCTGCGGCCCTGCCCGCAGTGCCACGGCGCGCGGCTGCGCCCCGAGTCGCGGGCCGTGCTCGTCGGCGGGCTGGGCATCCACGAGTTCTCCGCGTTCTCGGTGCGCCGCGCGATGCAGTGGCTCGACGAGGTCAAGCTCACCGACACCGAGCGCCACATCGCGCGGCTGGTCCTGCGCGAGATCTCCGAGCGGCTGCGCTTCCTGGAGGACGTCGGGATCGGCTACCTGTCGCTGAACCGCGCCGCCGCGACGCTGTCGGGCGGCGAGGCCCAGCGCATCCGGCTGGCCACGCAGATCGGCTCGTCGCTGGTCGGCGTGCTCTACATCCTGGACGAGCCGTCGATCGGGCTGCACCAGCGCGACAACGCCAAGCTGATCGCCACGCTGGAGCGCCTGCGCGAGCTGGGCAACACCGTGATCGTCGTCGAGCACGACGAGCAGACCATGCGCGCCGCCGACCATCTCGTCGACCTCGGGCCCGGCGCAGGCGAGCACGGCGGCCACATCGTGGCCGAGGGCACGGCCGAGGAGGTGCAGCGCGTGCCGGAGTCGCTGACGGGCCAGTTCCTGGCCGGGACGCGCACGATCGCGGTGCCCGACCGGCGCCGCACGCCGAGCGGCCACGTCGAGATCCGCGGCGCCGCGCAGCACAACCTCAAGCGCGTCGACGTGAAGGTGCCGCTGGGGACGGTGACGGCGGTGACCGGCGTGTCGGGCTCGGGCAAGTCCACGCTGGTCAACGAGGTGCTGTTCAAGGCGGTGGCCAACCGCCTGCACCGCGCACGGACGCGACCGGGCCGCCACACCGCGGTCCTGGGGCTCGACCAGCTCGACAAGATCATCCAGGTCGACCAGTCGCCGATCGGGCGCACGCCGCGCTCGAACCCGGCGACCTACACGGGCCTGTTCGACGTCATCCGCGACCTGTTCTCCAAGACCCAGGAGGCGCGGGCGCGCGGCTACAAGCCGGGGCGCTTCTCGTTCAACGTCAAGGGCGGGCGCTGCGAGGTGTGCCGCGGCGACGGCCAGATCAAGATCGAGATGCACTTCCTGCCTGACGTCTACGTGCCGTGCGAGCAGTGCCACGGCAAGCGCTACAACCGCGAGACGCTCGACGTGCGCTTCAAGTCCAAGACGATCGCCGACGTGCTCGACATGCCCGTCGAGGAGGCGCTGGAGTTCTTCGCGCACATCCCGAAGATCCGCCGCCGGCTGAGCACGCTGAACGACGTGGGGCTGGGCTACATCCGCCTGGGCCAGCCCGCCACGACGCTGTCGGGCGGCGAGGCCCAGCGCGTCAAGCTGGCCACCGAGCTGTCGAAGGTGGCGACTGGGCGCACGCTGTACATCCTCGACGAGCCGACCACCGGCCTGCACTTCGCCGACGTTCAGCGCCTGCTCGACGTGCTGCACCGCCTGGTCGACGCCGGCAACTCGATCGTGGTCATCGAGCACAACCTCGACGTGATCAAGACCGCCGACCGCATCATCGACATGGGCCCGGAGGGAGGCGACGAGGGCGGTGAGGTGGTCGCCTCCGGCACTCCGGAGCAGGTGGCCGGCACGCCCGGGTCGCACACCGGGCGCTTCCTGGAGGAGATCGGGATCGCGCCCAGCGCGCCGAGGGCCCGGCGCGGCACCCGCCGCAAGGTCGCCGCGGCGGCGTAGGCGCGGCCGGGGCGCTCGCGTAGGGTCCCGCGGGTGAACGACCTCGCCGCCCAGGCCCTGCTGTGGGCCCAGAAGTGGCGCTGGTACGAGCGCAACTCGCTGCCTCACAACCGCGCGCGGATCCACTGGGAGTTCCTGCGCCGCGACGCGTTCGCGCGCTGGCCGGTGCACGGCAACGTGCTCGAGGCGTTTCGCGACGGCCGCCTGGAGATCGGCGCGCAGACCCTGCTGGAGCCCGGCGTGTGGATCACCATCGGGCCCGGCGCGCGGGTGCGCATCGGCGAGGGCACGTTCCTGAACCTCGGCGTGATGGTGGCCGCGGCCGACCGGGTGGAGATCGGCGCGCACTGCATGATCGGCAACGGCTGCTTCGTGGGCGACGCCAGCCACCGCTTCGACGATCCCGACAAGCCGGTCCCCTGGCAGGGCTTCACGTCCAAGGGCCCGACCCGCATCGGCGACAACGTGTGGTGCGGCGTCAACGTGGCGGTCACCAGCGGCGTGACGATCGGCGAGCGCTGCGTCATCGGGTCCAACAGCGTCGTGACCGCCGACGTCCCGCCGTTCAGCATCGCCGCGGGCGTCCCCGCGAAGGTGCTGCGGCCGGTGACCTACGGCGACGGCTGAGCTGCCGCTAGGTCCCCGGTCCGACCGTGCGCAGCCCGGCGAGTCGTGCGGCGCCCGCCTGCCGCTCGTCGTAGGTGACGAAGGCGTCCAGCGGAGACAGACCCGCCGCCGAAGCCACGTGGATGGCGTCCAGCGTGCGCAGCGCCGGTTCGCCGAGCGCGCCCGCCGCGAGCAGGAGGCCGCGATCGAGCGGTTGCAGGGCGATCGCCTCCAGGAGCTCGCCCGCCCGGTCGATCAGCAGATCGAGCGGAAGGGCGGGATCCTTCGAGACCGCCCGCCGGACGGCGCGAGGGACCTCGGCGAGGGCCAGCTCGCACGACACGACGTCCGCGTCCACCAGGAACGCGCGCAGGGCTGCGCTCTCCGGCTCGTCGCGCAGGAGCTTGACGAGCGCCGACGAGTCGGCGTAGAAGAGCGCCACGTCAGCGCTCGCCGCGCACCTCGTCCAGCGCCCGGCTGAGCGCCCGTAGGTCCCCGTCGAGGTCCAGCGGCCCCGGCAGCCCCCGGCGCGCCGGGCGGGACACGCGGCCCTCGGCGATCAGCCGGTCGAGCTCCGAGCCGGTCGACGGTGCAGGTCCCAGCTCCGCCACCGGCCGGTTGCGGTCGGTCACGATCAGGCGCTCTCCCCGCTCGACGCGCCGCAGGTACGTGCTGAGGTTCTGGCGCAGCTCGCCGACACCAACCGTGTCGCTCATGTACACGAAGTTAGCATGAGCCCCGCGCCCGGACGGGCGCGTCGCGGCCCCTACCCGCCGAAGCGCGCGCGCAGGGCGAGCACGTTGTCGACGTAGCGCCGGGTCTCGGGCAGCAGCCCGATGCGGCGCACCGAGGCCATGCCCTGGTAGTAGCCGGCGGCCGCCAGCGCCTCGTCACCGCCGGTCTCCTGAAGCAGGGATCCCAGGTACAGCGCTCCGGCGCGGACGTTGTCCTCCGGGGAGCCGGGGTCCAGCAGTCGCGGCGCGAGGTTGCGCTGCACCCAGGCCCACGTGCCCGGCAGCACCTGCATGATCCCGCGCGCGTTCGCACTGGAGACCGCGGCGTTGTTCAGGCCGCTCTCCTGGTAGCCGATGGCCGCGGCCAGAGAGCCGGGCACGCCGTGCTCGGCGGCGAGCGCACCGACGCGGCCGGCGGACAGGCGCCCGGACGTCGGGTGCGGCGCGGCCGGCGGTACCACCCGCGCGGGCGGGGTGGGCTGGGCGCTGCGCACGGGCGCCGGGGCGCCGCCCGGAAGCTTGAGGACGGTGCCCGCGACGAGCCTGGCGTCGCGGGGGAGGCCGTTCATGAACGCCATCTGGACCACCGAGACGCCGGCGTTCGCCGCCAGGCCGCTGAGCGTGTCCCCCGGGCGCACCACGTAGCCACCGCGCACGGGCGGCGCCGAGGTGGTCGCCGCGGGCGCCGGCGGCGCGATCGCCGCGGGCGCGGCCGGCGCCGTCCGCGCGAGCGCGGCGGCGCCCTCGGCCACCGACGGCACCCGGACCGTCGAGCCCAGCACGACCCGGGCGTCTTCGGCGAGGCCGTTGTAGGCCGCCAGGGTGCGGGTGGTCAGGTTGCTCTGCGCGGCGATCGACCACAGGGTCTCGCCCCGCTGCACGGTGTGCACGACGTGGGCCGGCGCGGGGGCGGCCAGCGCGAGTGCGCCGAACGTGGTGGCCAGGGCGAGGCGGAGAGTGCGCATGAGGGCCGGGTTCTGCGGCCGCCCGCCCGATCCTCCGCCGCGCCCCGGCCGGCGCGCGTGGTTACGTCGTCCTGCAACGAGCGGTGCAGCGGCGGCTACTTCGAGGTCATGATGATCAGCCCGGCCGTCACCGCGGCGGCGAACAGCAGCGCGCCGCCCGCCGCCTCCAGGGCGTGGATCCCGGCCTGGCCCTGCCGTCCCTCCCGGCTGGCCTCGGCGGCGCGGGTGGCCCCGTGCACGACGAGCCCCCACGCCACGGTCACGACGAGCACGGCGAGCGGCGCGGCCCACGCCAGCTCGAGCAGCGCGCGGGTGTCGACGGCGCCCCTCACGCGTCCGCCGGGGTGGTGGTCAGCGCGGGGCCGCGCTGGAGCCGGCGGCCGAGCGTCACCGCCAGGAGCGCGAGCAGGCAGACCGTGATCAGCAGCGGGCCGAGCGCTCCCGTGCCGAAGATGCGGCTGACCGCGTAGGTCAGCGCGCCGACGGCCGCCGCCGCCGGCAGCGTGAGGACCCACGCGACCGCGATGTTCGCGGCGACGCCCCACCGCACCGCCGACAGGCGCTTGGCGGCACCGGCGCCGAGCACCGCGCCGGTGATCGAGTGGGTGGTCGACAGCGGGAAGCCCAGGTGCGAAGCGGTGAGCAGCACCGCGGCGCCGCCGCCCTGGGCGGCAAATCCCTGCGCGGGGTCCATCTTGAAGATCCGCGTGCCCATCGTGCGGATGATGCGCCACCCGCCCGAGTACGTCCCCAGCGCGATCGCGCTCGCGGCCGAGACGATCACCCAGGTGGGCGGGGAGGGGTTGGCGCCGGCGAGGTCGCCGTGCGCGACCAGCGCGAGCGTGATGATGCCCATGGTCTTCTGCGCGTCGTTGGTGCCGTGGGAGAGGGCGAGCAGGCTTGCGCTGGCGATCTGGCCCAGCCGGTAGCCGCGGTTGACCGGTCCGGGGCGCAGCCGCCCGACCATCCGGTAGGTGATCAGGATCGCCAGCCCGGCGGCGCCGAATGCGATGACCGGTGCGACGAGCCCCGGCACGATCACCTTCTCCACCAGCCCGCCGCCCTTGAGCGCGTCGGCCCCGGCGGCCACGAAGGCGGCGCCGACCACACCGCCGATCAGCGCGTGCGACGAGCTCGACGGCAGCCCCCAGTACCACGTCAGCAGGTTCCAGGAGATGGCCCCGACCAGACCCGCGAAGATGACGGTCTCGTTGATCACGTCGGCCTCGACGATGCCGCTCGCGATGGTGGCGGCGACCTCGAGGGAGATGAACGCGCCGGCGAAGTTCAGCACCGCCGCCAGCGCGACCGCAGTGCGCGGCGCCAGCGCGCGGGTCGAGATCGACGTGGCCACCGCGTTGGCGGTGTCGTGGAAGCCGTTGGTGAAGTCGAACGCCAGCGCGGTCCCGACCACGATGACCAGGATGAGGTCGTCGCCCACCGGCGCCTACGAGCTAGGCGTTCTTGGTGACGACGTTGGAGATCACGTTCGCGACCCTCTCCGTCGAGTCGATGGCCTCCTCGAGGCGCTCGAAGATGTCCTTCCAGCGGATGACCACCATGGGGTCGATGCCCGTGTGGAACAGCGAGGCGACGGCTTCGCGCCCGACGCGGTCGCCGTCGTTCTCCAGCCGGTGGACCTCGTCGGTGTGCTTGGACACGTCCTGGAAGCCGCGCAGCAGCGGGACCGCCGCGTTGACCTGTTCGCAGGCGGCGTGCAGGATCTCGGCGAGGCGCTGCGCCTGGACCATCGGGGCCTCGATCTTGTAGAGCCCGAGGTAGTCGGCGACCTCCTCGATGAAGTCCACGACGTCGTCCATCCCCGAGGCCAGCGCGAGGATGTCCTCGCGGTCGATCGGCGTCACGAACGTCGCGTTCAGGCGCTGGATCGTGTCGTACGTGATCCGGTCGCCCTCCTGCTCGCAGATCAGGATGTCCCGCGCCAGGTCCGCCTGCTCGGGGTAGTCGTTGAGCATCTCGTGCAGCAGCTCGGCGGAGCGCAGCACGTTGGTGGCCGCGGCCTCGAACAGGTCGAAGAACTCGTGGTCCTTGGGGGCGAAGACCTGGGAGAGCCGGACCATGGGCGCGGCTCAGTCTGTCAGACGCGCTCCCGGAAGGCCTGAAGCTCGGCGGGGTCGATGGAGTACCCGTGCTCGGGCTCCGGATAGCGCCCGGAGCGCACGTCGTCGGCGAACGCGGCGACCCCCTCGGCCATGTCCTGCTGCAGGTCGGCGTAGCGCTTGACGAAGCGCGCCCCGAGCCCCTCGCGGATGCCCAGGAGGTCGTGGAAGACGAGCACCTGGCCGTCCGTCGCGGGCCCCGCCCCGATCCCGATCACCGCAATCGCGATCTTCGGCATGATCGCCTCGCTGACCGCCGAGGGGATCGCCTCGAAGACCAGCGAGAAGCAGCCGGCGTCCTGCAGCGCCAGGGCCTCGCGGGCGACCCGCTCGGCGGCGTCGGCGCTGCGGCCCTGGGCGCGGTAGCCGCCCAGCGCGGTCGCGGTCTGCGGCGTGAGGCCGACGTGGCCCATCACCGGGATGCCGGCGCCCACGATCGCCCGCGCGCGGGCCACCGAGGTGGGCCCGCCGCCCTCCAGCTTGACGGCCTGGCAGCCCGCCTCCTTGACGAAGCGCAGGGCGGTGCGGACCGCGTCGGCGTCGGACGTCTCGTAGGAGCCGAACGGGAGGTCGCCGACCAGAAACGGCGTGCGCAGGCCGCGGCGCACGGCCCGGGCGAGCATCAGCATCTCGTCCGTGGAGACCTCCACCGTGGACGGGTAGCCGAGCACGGTCATCGCGCCCGAGTCGCCCACCAGCACCATGTCGACGCCGGCGGCCTCCGCGGCGCGCGCGCTGGGGAAGTCGTAGGCGGTGACCATCACGATCGGCTCGCCCAGGCGCTTGCGCTCGGCGAGGCGGGGGAGCGTGACGGGCATGCGGTCGGGCGCGGCCGCGACGGAGATGTGGCTGGGATGGGTGGACATCAGCGGGCCTCCTCGAGGAGCGTGGCGACCTCGTGGTCGACGTCGACGATCTGGTTCGTGCCGGCGCGCACGTGCACGACGAGCGGCTCGTGGCGCTCGAGCTCCGCGGCGTCGTACTGGGCGTAGGAGAAGACGATGATCGTGTCGCCGCGGTGCACCAGGCGGGCGGCGGCGCCGTTGACCTGCATCGTCTCCGAGCCCGGCTCCCCCGCAAGCGCGTAGGTCTCGAAGCGCGCCCCGTTGTCCACGTCGACGACGTGGACCTGCTCGTGCTCGAGGATGTCCGCGGCGGCGAGCAGCTCGGCGTCGATCGTGATCGAGCCGACGTAGTGCAGGTCGCAGTCGGTGACCGTGGCCCGGTGGATCTTCGACTTGAGCATGGTTCGCTGCATGGCGGGGGTCAGGTCCTTCCGTTCGCGGAGGGGGTCAGGGGGTGCGGAGCAACGCCGTTGGTCGCGGCGGGCAGCATCGTGTTGTCGATCAGCCGCACGCCGCCGACGCGCGCGGCCACGGCGACGAGGACGTCCTCGTCGCCGACGCTCGAGACGGGGTCCAGCGTGTCGGGGCGCACGAGCGCGAGGTACTCGGGCTCGACGCGCAGGGCGGCCATGGCGGCGCGCCCGGCGGCCGCGAGGCGGGCGGGGTCGCGCTCTCCCGCGGCGACCGCGGACCGGACCGCCTCCAGCGCGCGCGAGAGGGCGAGCGCGCGCTCGCGGTCGGCCGCGTCCAGGCGCGCGTTGCGGCTGGACAGCGCCAGGCCGTCGGGGTCGCGGACCGTCTCGCCGACCTCGATGCGCACGGGCACGTCGAGGTCGCGGACGAGGCGGCGCAGGACGGCGACCTGCTGGGCGTCCTTCTGGCCGAAATAGGCGACATCGGGTCCGACCATGTTCAGGAGCTTCAGGACGACGGTGGCGACGCCCGCGAAGTGGCCGGTGCCGCGCTGCTCGCCCTCCAGCGGCTCCGCCACCGGGCCAACGGACACGGTGGTGCTGAAGTCCGGCGGGTAGACCTCGCCGGCGGAGGGCGCGAACAGGACGGTGGCGCCCGCCTCGGCGGCCAGCGCGGCGTCGCGGGCTTCGTCGCGGGGATAGGCGGCGAGGTCGGCGTCCTCGTCGAACTGGCTGGGGTTGACGAACAGCGAGACGACGACCACCTCGCGCTCCGCGCGGGCGCGGCGCACCAGCGACAGGTGCCCCTCGTGCAGCGCGCCCATGGTGGGCACGAGGCCGATCGTGCGCCCGGCCTGGCGCACCGGGCGCAGTGCCGCGCGCAGCTCGGTGACGGTGCGCAGGGTCCTCATGCGCCCACCGGCTGCGGCTCGGGCGTGGGCTCGGCGGCGAGGCGGCGCGTGGCCCGCGCCAAGGCGTCGAAGAGGTCGAGGTCGCCGGGCGCGCGCTCGGCGACCGCCGCGCGCTGGGCCGCGACGGTGTCCTCGTCGCCGCGCGCGATGGGGCCGGTGAGCGCCGCCCGGGCGCCGTGGGCGGCCCAGTTGTCCACGGCGGCGCGCACCAGCGGGGCGAGCAGGTCGCGCTCCAGGCCCGCGCCGGCGGCCAGGCGCTCCGCGGCGTCCTCCACGGCGAGCAGGAAGTTCGCGGCCATCGACGCGGCGGCGTGGTAGGCGGCGCGGTCCGCGTCGGCCACCGCGACCGCGCGCATGCCCAGCGCTTCCGCCAGCGCGCGGGCGGTGCCCAGCGCGCGCGGCGTCGCGCCCGCCACCGCCGCGGTGGCACCGGTGAAGGTCGCGCCGGTGGCGGTCACCGTCATCAGCGGGTGCAGCGAGAAGGCGTCGTGGGGGCGCAGCGGCGCAAGCGTGGTGGCGCCCGAGCAGTGGCCCACGAGCAGCCCGTGCGGGAGGGCGGCGGCGGCCGCCGCGATCTCGGCGTCGGGCACGCAGAGCAGGACCGCGTCGGCGCCGGCGGGGCTTGCGCCGCGCCCGAGCGGCCCGGCGACGGTCAGCCCGGCGGCGCGCAGCGCGCCGGCCAGTGCGGTCCCCAGGCGCCCGGCGCCCACGACCGCGATGCAGCGGGGGTTTGGAGTGGTCTCCATGTCTGTGTCGGTCCAGTCCCCGACGGCGGGGTACCGGTCGCGTTTGCGGTGTTTGCGACGAAAATCCGGGTCCGTCCCACGAGGTGACGGCCACCTCGGACGATACCAGCGCGGCCGCGTCTACCATCGCCGCGTGACCACCAGCACAGAGCGCCGGGCGGCACTCAAAGAGGTCTTCACGCAGGCGCGCGGATGCACCCGCTGCCCCGATCTCGCGCAGACCCGGACCCAGGTCGTCTTCGGGGCCGGCAACGCCGACGCGGACCTCATGTTCGTCGGCGAGGCGCCGGGGGCCCGCGAGGACGAGGTGGGGCTGCCGTTCGTCGGCGCGGCGGGCAAGCTGCTCGACGAGCTGCTGGGGGAGGTCGGCCTCGCGCGCGGCGACGTGTTCGTGGCGAACGTGCTGAAGTGCCGGCCGCCCGGCAACCGCGATCCGCTGCCCAGCGAGATCGACAACTGCCAGGACTACCTGATGCGCCAGGTCGAGCTCATCGAGCCGCGCGTGATCTGCACCCTGGGCAACTTCTCGACCAAGCTGCTGCGCGGCGAGCCGACCGGCATCACCCGGCTGCACGGTCAGGCGGAGATCCGCGTGATCGGCCGGAGGGCCGTGCGGCTGTACCCGCTCTTCCACCCCGCCGCGGCGCTGTACACGCGATCGCTGCTGGACACCCTGCGCGCCGACTTCGCCCGCCTGCCCGTGCTGCTCGCGCTCGACCCGCCCGCGCAGCCCGAGGCCGAGGCCCCGCCCGAGCCGGCCGTGCCCGATCCCGAGCCGGGGCCTGAGGCCGCCCTGGACCCCGGTTGGGCGGGCGCCGCGGTTGCTGCGGAGCAGGAGCCCGAACGGCCGGCGGCGCCCGATCCGCGGGAGGACCCCGCCTCGCCGCCGGAGAGCCAGCTCGGCCTGTTCTGAGGCCTGCGCCTCCGCTCCGGCCCTCGGTGCGGGCCCTCGCCTCGGAGCGCGAACGTCCATTTCTCCCCGCCCCCGCAGGTGGAAACGGACGTTCGGACGCGAGTGAGGGCCCGCTGGCGCGTGAACGTCCGTTTCGTGGCGTTCTGGCAGGTGGAAACGCACGTTCGCGGGGCGGGGCCGCCCTCCGGCCCGCGTCTGTCGCTCGCCCGTCGAGCGTTCATTTCTTGCCGCCATCGGGGATGGAAGTGAACGTTCGGCGCCCGGCCCGCGCTCCCATCGGTGCCCGCGCTCCCGCGCTCCCGCCCGGCGCTCCCGCCCGGCGCTCCCGCCCGGCGCTCCCGCCCGGCGCTCCCGCCCCCGGGGCCTCAGCGCACCCTCAGCTGCGTCGCCCGGCGCAGCAGCCACTGCGTCCGCCCGCCGTGCATCGCGCCGTCGCTCGCCGCCCGCAGCTGCGCGGCGCGCAGTCGCAGCAGGGAGATCGTGCCGGTGGTGGGCAGGAAGGGGTCGGCGACCGCGTGGCCGCCGCGCAGCGCGAGCGCCGCCCAGGGACGGCCCTCGACGAGCGCGACGAGGACCGGGCCGTCGAGCGGCGGCGCGCCGTCCAGCGCGGCGAGGTCGTGCAGCAGCGGGAGGTCGTCGTCGCGCGCCATGCGGATGACGACGACCCGCTCGGTGTCGAACAAGTCCGATGTATGTCCTTGTCTGTGTGACACGATTCCTCCTTGCGCTTGGCCCACGAAGCAATGTACGATGCGTCAGCGGTATGTCAATGTCATACAAGATTGATTTGTCGGACCTCGAGCGCGGCGCGGCGACGTCGCTCACGCAGCAGCTCGTGGGGCGCATCGCGGCGCTGATCGACGGCGGCGAGCTGGAGCCGGGAGCACGCCTGCCCACCACCCGCGCGCTGGCCGAGGACGCGGGCATCAACCACCTCACCGCCGCGCGGGTCTACCGGCGCCTGGCCGAGCTGGGGTACGTCACCGCGGTCGTCGGGCGGGGAACGTTCGTACGCACGCACCCGCCCGCAGCGGCGGGGCCCGCCGACGACAGCTGGCAGCTCGGGCGCCTGCTGCCACGGCGCCAGACCTACACCGAGCAGATGCTCCGCGAGTCGCTGGTCGCGGGACCGGGCGGGGAGATCGCGCTCGCCGCCGGGTTCCCCGATCCGGAGCTCTCCCCGGGCCCCGAGCTCGCCGACATCGCGGCGCTGCTCGGGCGGGAGAGCCCGCACCTGATCACCGACCACCTCGACGTGGAGGGCCTGCCGGCGCTGCGCGAGCGCGTGGCGCAGCACGGTCGCGCACACGGGTTCGCGCGCAGCGCCGACGAGATCCTGATCGTCTCCGGCGCCCGGCAGGGCATCGACCTGGTCACGCGCGCGCTGCTCGGGCCCGGGGACGCCGTCGCGGTCGAGTCGCCCACGTTCACCGGGATGCTCGCCTCGCTGCAGGCCAGCGGGGCCCGCGTCCTCGCTCTCCCCGTCGACGAGCACGGCGCGGACGTCGACGAGCTCGAGCGGCTGCTCGCCCGCCACGAGATCAAGCTCGTCGCGCTGCAGAGCTCCTGCCAGAACCCGACCGGCGCCGACCTCTCGCCCGGGCGGCGGCAGCGGCTGCTGGAGCTGGCGCGCGAGCGCGGCTTCTTCGTGCTGGAGGACGGTGTCTACGCCACGCTGCGCTACTCGGGCGAGGAGCGCCCCCGGCTGCGCGCCGAGGCCCCGTCGCACGTCATCTACGTCGACTCGCTGTCCAAGACCGTGGGGGCGGGCCTGCGCGTGGGCTGGATCGCCGCGAGCGGGCCGATCCTCGACCGGCTGGTCCAGCTCAAGCTCGACACCGACATCCACACCTCGGCGCTGCCCCAGCACCTGCTCGCCCGCTACCTCGAAGGCGACGAGCACGACCGCCTCATCGAGCGTGCCATCCCGTTCTACCGCCGCCGCCGTGACGCGCTCGTGCGCGCGCTGGAGCGCCACGTCGCGGCCGACGCGACGTGGACCGTCCCGCCGGGTGGCCACCACGTCTGGCTGACCCTGCGCCGCCCCGTGGACGAGCGCGAGCTCTACGCAGCGGCGCTGCGCTGCGGCGTCTCGTACCTGCCCGGCGGGGCCGTCCAGGCCGAGCACTCCTCGCCGCCGAGCCTGCGGCTGTCGTTCTCGCGCGTGCCCGAGGACGCCTACGACGAGGCCATGCGTCGCCTGGCGACCGCCCTGCGCGAGGTCAGCCGGCGCCCGCGGGCCGCTTCCACCAGCGCGCTGTCCTGACCTAGCTGCGTGGTGGGCGCGACTGCCCGGCGGCGGTCCGCAGGCCCCATTCCGGCCGGAGCCGGGGCAGGCGCAGCCGGTGCTCGGCTCGCGGCTGGAAGCCGCTGAGCCCGAAGGCGAGCACGAGGGCGATCAGGGCGATGACCACGCCCGCCACGTCGTCGACCACGTAGTGCCAGCCCAGGTGGATCGTGCCCAGGACGGTGAGCGCGAAGAGCGTCCACAAGCCGATCCGCAGGTGCCGGCCGAGCCCCAGCAGGTGACCGGCGATCGCGGCCGTGAGGACGATCGAGACGTGCAGTGACCCGAAGGCCGCGATGTTCTGCGCCGCGTCCGCCGCCCCCGGGTCGCGCAGGAAGTCCAGGCGCTGGTTGAGCATCGCGCCCTGGAGGTCGGAGACCTTGGTCGCGGGCAGGTCGGTGAAGCCGGCCGGCGCGGCGTAGACCGGCCCGAGCGCAGGGAGCAGGTAGTACGTCGCCGCGCCCAGCCCCCAGTTGATCGACAGGGCGGTGGCGTAGAACAGCCCCCCGTGCAGGTTGGGGGAGAACACGAGGGCGAGGGCCAGCGAGACCGGCACGAGGAAGATGAAGGCCACGTACACGAACGCGAGGACCTCAGCGAACCAGCCCGTGCCCAGAAGGGTGTGCAGCAGCGCGGCCGGGTCGTTCCCGCCGAAGAGGCCGCGATCGAGCTCCGCCAGCTGGGCGTCGTAGAGCTCGCCCGGCCGCAGCAGGGGAAGGATGCTCTTCAGGTTGCGGTACGCGAGGTAGGTCAGGTAGAAGCTGACCAGCGCGATGGCCACCGCCGCGGCGCGGCGGCGCGTCCAGCGCTCGCTGCGGACGCTGCGCAGCGCCGCGAGCGAGGGGATGAACCGGCGCGACCGGGTCGCCGCCCGGACGACGATGTCGAGGACGACGAGCAGCACGATCAGAGCGGCCACCATCGCCAGGCGCCGTCCGACGACGTTGTCCGGATCGCGGAACGGGACTCCCGCGGCCCGGGTGGCAGGCAGCGTCACGAGTACCGTGACCGCGGCCACCACCGGCCCGGCCAGCATGCTGCGGCGCGTGGGGAACGCGCCGGCACCCCGATTCGCGGACGAGCTCACGCCGCGCCGCGGTTCACAGGATCTTCACAGCTGCAAATGTGGCGCACCGGGCCGCGGAGGACAACCCCGGGTCGCCGGGGGCGGCCGGAGAGGGACGGTCCGGGCCGTGGCTACCGACCCACGCGCTCGCCCCGCAGCGCCGGCAGCACCTGCTCGCCGTAGGTGCGGATCGACCCCATCGGGTCGGCGTCGCCGATGAGCTGGAGGCACATCACGGTGGCGCCGTCGATCTGCTCCATCTCGCGGATGCGCGCGATGTGCTCGTCGGGGTCGGAGGAGACGATGAAGCCCTCGCGCGCGAACTCCTCGTCGCTCATCTGCTCGTCGGCGCGGCGCTGCATGTCCTCCTGGTCGGCGATGTCCTCCAGGTAGAGCTCGGGCAGCTGCGTCGGCTTCCACTTGCGCGCGCCGCGGACGGCGGCCTCCCGGCTCTCCGCCCAGGCGAAGCCGGCCTGCAGGATGACCTCGCCGGGCGTGCGGCCGTTGCGCTCGCAGGCCTCCCGGTAGGCGTCGATGATCTCCGGCGCCTGCTCGGGATCGCCCAGCGTCCACAGCCCGTCGCCGTAGCGGCCGGCGACCTCCGCGGACTGCGGGCCGAAGGCGGAGACGTAGAGCTTGGGCCGGCCGGCGGCGCGGGTCCACAGCTTCGCCTCCTTCAGCTGGAACCAGCCGCCGTCCATCGTCACGGTCTCGCCGTCCCACAGGCGCGTGATGGCCTCCAGGCCGGCGGCGAAGCGGTCGCGCTGCTCGGCGTAGGGCGGCCAGTCCAGGCCCAGCGGCGTCTCGTTGACCGCCTCGCCCGAGCCGACGCCGAGGAACACGCGCCCCGGGTAGAGCTCCTCGAGCGTCATGAACGCCTGGGCGATGAGGCCGGGGTGGTAGTGGTGGATGACCGGGGTGACGCCGGTGCCGATCGGCTTGGTGCTCACCTGGCCGAGCGCGCCCAGGTACACCCAGGCCTGCGCGGCCTCGCCGCCGGGGAACCACGGCGCGAAGTGGTCTGACGCGCCCAGGCCGTCGAAGCCGGCGCGCTCGGCGGCCTGCGCCTGCTCGAGCATCTGCGAGGCCGGGAACTCCTCGGTCGAGGCGGCGAACCAGTACTGCATGGGCGGCTCCTCTCGGGCGGGGTGACGCCGAGGGCGTACCCGCGCGCCGCGTCCGCCGATCATGCGCGCGGACCGCGGGGCGCGGTTAGGTTTGCCCGCGTGAGCCAGAGCGAAGCAGCGGCACCCTGGCGCGAGACGGTCCGCGGCGGCTATCCGGACCCCGCGCTGTTCGGCCTCCCCGGCGTCGAGCAGCTGCGCGCGTTCCTTCGGCCCGGTGCCCCGCGGCCGCCGATCAGCCGCCTGACCGGCATGGTCCCGACCGAGGTCGGCCTCGGGACGACGACGTTCTCGATGCCGGCGTCCCGGTGGCTGCTCAGCCCGCAGGGGCTGATCTCCGTGGGAACGCTGGCCGTCCTGGCGGACGGCCCGCTGGGCTGCGCGGTCCAGAGCGCGCTTCCGGCGGCGACGCCCTACGCCACCTCCGAGCTCTCGCTGCGCCTGCTGCGCCCCGCGCGGGCGGGCGGGACCATCGTCGCGCGGGGCCGGCTCGTGCATGCCGGGCGCACGCTCGCGCTGTCGGGGGTCCAGATCATCGACGACCGCGGGCGCCTGCTGGCGGACGGCAGCTCGATGTGCGTCGTCCGGCCCGTTCGCGGCGCTGCGGCGACGGCGCCACCGGCTGACGCGTCCGTGGAGGTGCCTGCGCCGCCGCCGGCACCCGCGACGCCGGACCCGCACGAGCGCCCGGCGCTCGGCGAGGTGGTGGGGCAGGGCGTGTGGGACCGGCTGAGCGGGCTGGAGGTCCTCCAGGCCCAGGTCGAGGGGGACCTTCAGCCCCCGCTGCACTTCCTGACCGGGCTGCGTCCGGTCGAGGCGGCGCCGGGCCGCGCGGTGTTCGTCCTGCCCTGCCACGAGTGGCTGTGCAGCCCGCTGGGGACGGTCGAGGGCGGCACCATCGCGATGGTGGCCGACGCCGCCATCGCCTCGGCGATCCAGACCACCGCGCCGCCCGGGGCCGCCCTCGGGGCGATGGACCTCAAGGTCAACTTCCTGCGGCCGGTGGAGCCGGACGGCCGCG
The DNA here is from genome assembly GCA_963825515.1 of uncultured Solirubrobacterales bacterium. GTDB lineage: Bacteria > Actinomycetota > Thermoleophilia > Solirubrobacterales > Solirubrobacteraceae > CADCVQ01. Next base: position 260,014 of record CAWGTI010000006.1, read on the forward strand.
AGCTGCGCGCCCACGGCCGCGTCCGCCACGCCGGCCGCACGATCGCGGTCGCCGAGGCCGAGGTGGTCAACGCCGACGGCAAGCCCGTGGCACTGGCCACGGGCTCGGCGATGCTCCTCGCCGGCCGCCCGGTTGGGCTAGGCGACTCGGACTGACGCTCCGGCGCCCGGCCCCTAGCGCACCGGCTGCCAGCTGGGGAACGCCACCGCGCCGCGGCGGACCCGGACCACCGTCGTGCTGTAGCTGGTCGCCGGGTCGATCACGACCAGCCGGCCGCCCCGCCGCCCGTCCCCTGCGGCCAGCGCCGCCACGACCCGCATGCCGTCCGGCGAGAAGGCGGGACCGTTGAAGTCGCGCCGGCGGTCGCTGGCGATCTGGCGCACCCCGGTCCCGTCGATCCCGGCGACGTAGAGGGCCGAGCGAGAGCCTGGCGAGCGGCCCGAGGCCGCGAACACGATCCGCCGGCCATCGGGGGAGACGTCGGCCTGCTGGGCGAAGGTCAGCGCCCCGGAGCCGCCGAGCAGCGCGCGAGCGCCGCTGCCGTCGGGCACCATCGTCCACAGCGCCGTCCGGACGATGCGCGTGCGGCGCGCCCGGCCGCGGGTGAAGACGACCGCTGACCCGTCCGGCGCCCACGCCGGCGCGAGGTCGGCGAGCCCGCCGCTGCCGCGAGTCAGGCGCGCGAGCCCCGTGCCGTCGGCGGCGATCGAGTAGATGCCGCGCCGGGCGTCGAAGACCAGGCGTGCGCCGTCCGGCGACCACGAGGGCGCGTCGGAGCCGATGTTGCGCGTCAGGCGCCGCAGGCCGGTGCCGTCGGCCCCGACGACGTGGAGGTCGGGCGAGGACCCCGGCCGTGCCCGGGAGAACGCGATCTGCGTGCCGTCCGGCGAGAACGCGGGCTGGACGTCATCGGCCCGCCCGCGCGTCAGCGCCCGATCGCCGCTGCCGTCGGGCGCCACGACGCGGATGTCGCCGGCTCCGAGGTAGCCGGACCGGCGCGCGCCGGCGTCGTAGGCGACGCTCGTGTACGCGATCACGCCGCGAGCCCCGGGATGCGCGGCCGGCGCGGGTGACGCGCCGCCGATCGCGAGGAGGAGGAACGTGGCGCCGGCCATGCCGGCCAGGACGAGGCTGCGCATGGCCGGATCCAATCAGGTCCGGACGCGCGGGAGTCGATGCAGTAGCGCCGGCCGCGCACATCGGAGCTTCAGCTTCAGCGGCGCGTGCCGATGAGTGCGGCAGATGCGATGGACCACCAAGGAGGAGCCGCCCGAGCCCGGCATCGACCGGGACGCGTGGGAGCGGGACACTCTCGCCGCCGTGCAGAAGGAGTTTCGAGGGGAGGTCTACCGGGACGTGCGGCTGGAGGAGGCGCGCCTCGAGGGAGCTACCCGATGACGTGCTTGGTCGTCGTCGCCGGCCTGCCCTTCCCCGACCGCCGCGGCGTGTTCACGCACGCGATATGGGACGCGTGCTTCGAGTTCGTTCCTGGGATGCGCGAGCATCCGGAGCGCCTCGGCGCGGACATCGCCATGTGGATTCTCGAGGATCTCTCGCCCTGCTACCGCCCGGGGGACTGACGGCCGCGCCTACTCCGCGGGCTTGAGGTCCAGCGCGCAGGAGTTGATGCAGTAGCGCTGGCCGCCGGCGCCGGGCCCGTCGTCGAACACGTGGCCCAGGTGTCCCCCGCAGCGGCGGCACACGACCTCGGTGCGCACCATCCCGTAGGCGCGGTCGGAGCGCAGCTCGACGGCCTCGGCGATCGCGGGCTCGGTGAAGCTCGGCCAGCCGGTGCCGGAGTCGAACTTCGTGTCCGACGAGAACAGGTCGGCGCCGCAGCCGGCGCACTGGTACATGCCGGTGGTCTTCTCGTGCGTGTAGGCGCCGGTGAACGCGCGCTCGGTGCCCGCCCGGCGCAGCACCTCGTACTGCTCGGGGGTGAGCTCGGCGCGCCACTCGTCGTCGGTCTTGGTGATGGGGGTGTCGGTCTTCTCCATGGGCACGATCGTACTCAGGGCGTCTTACGCCGATGTCACATCTCAGCGGCGCGGCGGCAGGCCCAGCCGGCGACGGGCGAGCGAGCGCGCGAAGGCGGGGAGCTGGGCGAGCTGCGCGACGGTGTTCAGCGTGCGCTCGCCGGGCGTGAGGTCCGCGCGCGTGTACTCGGCCAGCGCGCCGTCGCGGCCGAAGTAGCGCCACCCCGGCGAGGAGCCGACGGTCCGCAGCAGCGCCGCGGTCACCGGCGGCGCCGCGAAGGCGCCGTGGACGAACATCGTCCCGCCCGGGACGACGCGCGCACCCCAGCGCTCGAGCGCCTCCGTGGCCGCCGAGTAGCGACCGGCACGCGCCACGAACAGGACGTCGATCGGCCCGTCGACCTGGTCCAGCGCGTCGGGCGCCACCGCGAGCACGTCCACCCCCTCCGCCGCTCCCGCCCCCAGGGCGGTCACGGCGCTGTCGGCGCCGTGGCCGGCGACGACCACCCGCGCCGGCGCGTCAAGTGCCCGTGTGCAGGCCTTTAGCCGCTGCGCCTGGGAGGGGGTGAGCACGGCCGCGACGGTAGCGCAGCGACGCCATCGAGACTCGCCGTGATAGCGACTAGAGTGCGCGCCGTGCCGACGCTCTGCCGCCTCGTCGTGCTCGTGATCGCCCTCGCGATCGCGCTGCCCTCCGTGGCCCTGGGGCAGACCACGACGATCCCCCCCAGCGGCGGCGGGGACCTGTCCGACGACCCGCCCGTGGACCTCGACGGCAACGGCGGCGGCTCCTCGAACGGGGGATCCTCGAACGGCGGCTCGAACGGCGGATCCTCCGGCGGCGACGACGGCTCGGACGCCTCCGACGGATCCCGCGGCGGCCGCGAGGGAGCGTCCGAGCTGCCCAACACCGGGTCCGACCCGCGGCTGCTGTTCCTCGCCGGCGCGGCGCTCGTGCTCATCGGCGTGGGGCTGCGGCTCCGCAGCGCCGACGCCGACCTGTACTGAGCGCCGCCCACCGATGATCCGCGCCGAGACCGTCTCCCCCGCGGAGACCGAGGCCCTCGCACGCGACCTCGCCGGCCGCCTGCGCGCCGGCGACATCGTCCTGGTCTCCGGCGAGCTGGGCAGCGGCAAGACCACGTTCGTGCGCGGCGCCTGCCGGGCGCTGGGCGTCCGCGAGCCGGTGACCAGCCCCACCTTCACCATCGCGCGCCGCTACGACGCCGACGTGCCGGTCTCCCACCTGGACCTCTACCGCCTGGGCGACCTCGCCGACGAGGACCCGGCGCTGCTGGCCGACGAGCTGGCGCCCGACCGCCTCGCCTTCGTGGAATGGCCGGAGGTCGGCGCGCCCGCCGGGCTGGATCGGGCGCGCGTGGCGGCGCGCGTGCGCCTGGAGCATCGCGGCGGCGATCGCCGGTTCGTCACCATCGAGCCGTGATCGTGATCGGCTTCGACACCGCCACGCCGTCGACCGCGGTGGCGCTGCTGGACGCCGCGCAGCCCGGCGCGGTCGCCGAGGCCCGCCACGACCCCGAGTCCGGCGAGCGCCCCCAGCACGCGTCGCAGCTGCTGGCGCTGGCGCACGGCCTGCTGGCCGAGGCCGGGCTGGGGTTCGCCGACGTGGACCGCATCGCGGTCGGCCTGGGCCCGGGGACGTTCACCGGGCTGCGCATCGGCGTGGCCACGGCGCGCGCGCTGGCCCAGTCCACCGGGGCCGAGCTCGCAGGCGTGGACACGCTGCGCGCGCTGGCCTCGGTGCCCGACGCGGCCAGGGTCCTGGCCGTCCTGGACGCCCGGCGCGGCGAGGCGTTCGTCGCCGGCTGGCGCGGCGGGACCGAGGAGATCGCCCCCGCGGCGCTGCGCCCCGAGGCGCTCGGCGCCGTCGTGGGCGCGGGCTGGCGGGCGGTGGGAGACGGGGCGGTACGATTTCGGGGTGAGCTCGAGCGGGCCGGCTGCACGGTCCCCCCGGATTCCTCGGCCGAGCACCGGGTCAGCGCCGCGGCGATCTGCCGGCTCGCCCTGGAGACCGGGGCGGCCGCCCGCGATGCGCTCGTCCCCCACTACCTCCGCCCGCCCGACGCCGTGATCGCCCGCCACCCGACCGCCCCGTGACCGACCCAATGACCGACGCCGCGCTCGAGATCCGCCGGCTGACCTACGCCGACCTGCCGCACATCATGGCGATCGAGCGGCGCGCGTTTCCCACCGCGTGGTCGCTGGCCATGTTCGTCCTCGAGCTCTCCAAGCACTCGGGGATCTGCCTGGCGGCGCTGGAGGACGACCGGATCGTCGGCTACATGATCTGCTCGCGCTACGACACGGTCTGGCACATCATGAACGTCGCGGTCGAGCCCGACCTGCGCCGCCGCGGGATCGCGACCGCGCTGCTGGAGGACCTCTTCGCGCGCATCGACGACTCCCGCGCGCGCTACACGCTCGAGGTCCGGATGTCCAACCACCCGGCGATCGCGCTGTACGAGCGCTACGGCTTCCGGCCCGCCGGCAGGCGCCCGCGCTACTACCACGACAACGGCGAGGACGCCCTCATCATGTGGCGCACGCCGTCCACGCTCGCCGGGCACCTGCGCGACGTGCCCAACGCCTCGCGCGCGTAGCGCCCGGCCCCGTGGACCTCGTCCTGGGCATCGAGACCAGCTGCGACGACACCTGCGCGGCGCTGGTCACCGGCGACGGCGACGTGCGCGCGAACGTCATCTCCTCGCAGGGCGTCCACGACGCATACGGGGGCGTGGTGCCGGAGATCGCCTCGCGCCACCACCTGGAGCTGGGCAACGCGGTCGTCGACGACGCGCTGCGCCGCGCGGGGGCCACGCTGGACGACGTCACGCTGGTTGCCGTCACGCAGGGGCCCGGCCTGGTGGGCGCGCTGCTGGTGGGCGTGGCCACCGCGAAGGGCATCGCCGCCGCCCGCGGCCTGCCGCTCGCGCCGGTGGACCACCTGCAGGGCCACGTGGCGGCCAACTTCCTGCGCAGCGCCGACGGCCGGCCGGCGCTCGAGCCGCCGTTCGTCTGCCTGATCGCCAGCGGCGGCCACACGCTGCTGGCGCGCGTCGACGACCGCGCCGGCTTCACCGTCCTGGGCCGCACGCTGGACGACGCCGCCGGCGAGGCGTTCGACAAGGGCGCGCGGATGCTGGGCCTGCCCTTCCCCGGCGGGCCGGCGCTCGAGCGTCTCGCGCGCACGGGTGACTCTGCGGCGTTCGCGTTTCCCACCGGCGCCGGCGTCGCCGGCCTGGACAGCTCGTTCTCGGGCCTGAAGACCGCGCTGCTGTACCGGGTGCGCGACCTGGGGGAGGCGGCCGCGCGCGAGCGCGCCGCGGACCTCGCGGCCTCCTACCAGCGCGCCATCGTCGAGGCCCTCGCCGTGCGCTGCGAGCGCGCGCTGGAGCAGACGGGGCTGGACCGCCTGGCGATCGGCGGCGGCGTCGCCGCGAACGGGGCGCTGCGCGAGCGCCTGGCCGGGCTGGGCGCGACCGTCAGCGTGCCGCCGGCGGAGCTGTGCACCGACAACGCGGCGATGATCGCCTCGGCCGGCCGCTACGCCGAGGCGCTCGCCTTCCCCGACTACCTCGCGCTGGACGCGTACGCGTCCGGCGAGCGGGCGCTGGCGTGACCCCCGCGCCGGGGACGTTCGTGCTCTTCAGCCGCCCGGGCTGCCACCTGTGCGACGACGCGCGCGCGGCGCTGGAGCGCGTCGGCGCGCGCTACGAGGAAATCGACATCACCACCGACGACGCGCTGCACGCCGCCTATCTCGAGCGCATCCCGGTCGTCGCCCTGGACGGCCGCGAGCTGTTCGAGTTCTTCGTCGACGAATCCCGCCTCGCTGAGTTGGCGGGTACAGTTGGCCGGTGATGAGCCGGAGCGAGATCATCGTTCCGCCGACCGGTTCCTCGGGCGGCGGCAACGGCACCGGTGAGCGCCTTTCGCTGGGCGTGGCCGCTCGCCTGTCGCGCTACCTGCAGGTCCTCACGCAGGCCAAGAAGATGGGCAAGGAGACGATCTCCTCGCAGGAGCTCAGCGACTACACGCACGTCAACTCGACGCAGATCCGCCGCGACTTCTCGGGCTTCGGGAAGTTCGGCAAGCGCGGCGTCGGCTACAACGTCGACTCGCTCGTCTCCCAGATCCGCAAGATCCTGCGCACCGCGGGCCAGCACAACATCGCGCTGTTCGGCGCCGGGCGCCTGGGCCGAGCGATCGCCTCGTCGGACATCTTCGCCGACCACGGCTTCCGCGTCGTCGCGATCTTCGACAACGACGCGGCCCTGGTCGGCGAGCAGGTGGGGACCACCACCGTCCGGCACACGAGCGACCTCAAGAGCGTCGTGGAGGAGGAGGACATCGTCGTCGGCGTCCTCGCGGTGCCCGCGGAGGCCGCACAGCCCCTGGCGGACGCGCTCGTCGGAGCGGGCGTGAAGATCATCTTCAACTACTCCGAGACGCTGCTGGACGTGCCGCCCGACGTGACCGTGCACACGTCCTCGCCGGCGGTCGACCTCCTCTACGCGCTGTACTTCTATCTGACGTAGCGCGCGCCGTTCGGCCCGCCGCCGGGACGGGGACTCGCCACCACACGCATGCCCATCGACCTCGACAGCACGGAGGACGTCTTCGCGGCCTCGACGGATCTCACCGTCGGCCTGGAGGAGGAGTTCGCGGTCCTCGACCCGCACACGCTGGACCTCGTCCCGCGCTTCGAGGAGCTGCGCGACGCGGCGGCGGCCGACGACCCGCGGCTGGCCGAGGCGATCACCGGGGAGCTGATCTCCTCCGAGATCGAGATCGTCTCCGGCCGCGGCGAGGACGTTCACGACGCGCTGAGCCGCCAGCGCGAGGCGCGCCGCCGGCTGTTCGCGCTGTGCGCGGCCCGCGGTGTGGCGCTGGGCGCCACCGGCACCCATCCGTGGGCGGACTACCGCCAGCAGCGCAACATCGACACCGAGCACTACCGCCGCGTGGTCCAGGGCCTGGGCTACGTCGCGCGGCGCAACGTCACGTTCTCGCTGCACGTCCACGTCGGCGTGCGCGACGCCGACCGAGCGGTGCGGGCCTGCGACCGGCTGCGCCCGGTCCTGCCGGTGCTGCTGGCCGCCAGCGCGAGCTCGCCCTTCCTGGAGGGCAACGACACGCTCCTGCACTCGGTCCGCACCCAGATCTTCACCAAGTCCTTCCCGCGCTGCGGGGTGCCCGACGCCTACGGCGGGTGGCGCGCCTTCCGCGACTACCTCGAGCTGCTCATCCGGACGAACTCGATCGTCGAGTACACCCAGGTCTGGTGGTCGGTGCGCCCGCACCTGACCTACGGGACGATCGAGGTGCGCATCTGCGACGCCCAGATCACCGCGGCGGAGTCCGACGAGCTCGCGGCGCTGATCGTGGCCTGCGTCGGCCAGGCGCTGCGCGACGGCGACGAGGGCGTCCCGTTTGACGACCCGCCGCCGCGGCTTATCGAGGAGAACATGTGGCGCGCGACCCGGCACGGGCTCGACGGCAAGATGATCGACCTCGCGCGCGGGGTGGAGATCGAGTCGCGCGCCGCCGTCGATGACCTGTGGACGTGGACGGCGCCGGTGCGCCAGGAGCTGCGCATCGACCCCGCGCTGGACGGCCCCAACGGCGCCCAGCGCCAGCGCGCGGCCCTCGCGCAGGGGGCGGACCTGCGCGACGTCTACGCTTCCACCGTGCTCCAGACCGCGACCACATACGCCCAGGAGGTGCCGGCATGAGCACTCCGCCCGGATCGACCCCGCCGCCCGGACCGCCGCCGCCCGACCAGGAGCTCAGCGACGAGGAGCTGCGCGCAGCCTACGAGGCCGAGCTCAAGCGCATCCGGGTCGAGGACGTCCTCGTCCAGGCCGTCGTCTCGCTGCTGAACCTCGGCGCGCGCAAGGCCGGCCTCACCGGGGCCGAGGACGACGAGGAGCGCGACCTCGAGCAGGTGCGCCAGGCGATCGAGGGCGTCCGCGCCCTGCTGCCGATCGTCGAGCCCGTCCTGGGCCCCGACGCCAAGGCGGTGCGCGACGCGCTGTCCCAGCTGCAGCTCGCCTACGCCCGCTCTGGCGCGGGCGGCGCCGCGCCGCCCGCCGGGACGGAGCCCGGCGGCGCCGATCCGGCGGCTCCCGATCCGGCCGGGCCGGGGTCGGCGCAGTCCAGCGGCAGGCTCTGGGTTCCCGGGCAGTAGACCCGGCGAGACCGCGCTCCGGCCGCCCCGCGGGTTAGACTCGCGCCCGCGTCCGCGGCCGAGGCTGCTGCCGTTTTGCCCCGCGGTGGCTCAACTCCCGCACCAAAGACTTCTGGAGGCATCATCCCTTGAGTGAATTCCTGACCGATCACGGGGTCGTCATCGCCCTGCTGTGCGCCGGACTCGCGGTGCTCTACGGCGCGGTGACCGCCCGCTCGCTGCTCGCCCTCGATCCGGGCAACGAGCGGATGGTGGCCATCTCCAAGGCGGTCCAGGAGGGCGCCTCGGCCTATCTGCGCCGTCAGTACGCGACGATCGCGGTCGTCGGCGTCGTCCTGTTCATCGTCCTCATCCCGGTCCAGAGCGTGGCGGTGGCGATCGGCTTCGCGATCGGCGGCCTGTTCTCGGCCGCCACCGGGTTCATCGGCATGAACGTCTCGGTGCGGGCCAACACGCGCGTCGCCGAGGCGGCCCGCAGCGGCGTCGGCCCGGCGCTCGGCGTGGCCTTCCGCGGCGGCGCGGTCACGGGCCTGCTCGTCGTGGGCCTCGCGCTGTTCGGCGTCGCCGGCTACTACGGCATCCTCACCGCGTTCTTCGACCAGTCCCAGAAGGAGGCCGTCGACGCGCTCATCGGCCTCGGCTTCGGCGGGTCGCTGATCTCCGTGTTCGCCCGGCTGGGCGGCGGCATCTTCACCAAGGGTGCCGACGTCGGCGCCGACCTCGTGGGCAAGGTCGAGGCCGGCATCCCCGAGGACGACCCGCGCAACCCCGCGGTCATCGCGGACAACGTCGGCGACAACGTCGGCGACTGCGCCGGCATGGCGGCCGACCTGTTCGAGACCTACGCGGTCACCGCCGTGGCGGTCATGCTGCTCGGCGTCCTGACCTTCGGCGGCTCGGACGAGATCGTGACCAGCGTCGCGCTGTACCCGCTGGTGCTCGGCGGCGTGGCCATCATCGCCTCGATCATCGGCACCTTCGCCGTGCGCTCGGAGGCGGGCAACGTCGAGCGCGCGCTGTACCAGGGCCTGATCCTGTCGGGGATCATCGCGGCGATCGCGTTCTACCCGGTCACCAAGTGGCTCATGGACGGCGAGCTGGTCCGGCTGACCACCGATCCCAACGCCCCGCCGGTCCCCGGCGTCGGCGACCTGTACCTGTGCTCGCTGATCGGCCTCGGCGTGACCGCGCTGCTGTTCGTCATCACCGACTACTACACGTCCACGCGCTTCAAGCCGGTCAAGAAGACCGCAGCGGCGTCGGAGACCGGTCACGCGACGAACATCATCTCCGGCCTCGCGCAGGGGATGCAGGCCACCGCGCTGCCCGCGATCGTGCTCGCACTGGGCATCCTCGGGGCCAACGAGCTCGGCGGCATCTACGGCATCGGCGTCGCGGTTATGGCCCAGCTCGGCCTGTGCGGGCTGATCGTCGCCCTCGACGCGTTCGGGCCGATCACCGACAACGCCGGCGGCATCGCCGAGATGGCCGACATGCCCGAGGACGTGCGCAACGTGACCGATCCTCTGGACGCGGTGGGCAACACCACCAAGGCGGTCACCAAGGGCTACGCGATCGGATCCGCCGTGCTGGCGGCGCTGGTGCTGTTCGCGGCGTTCAAGATCGAGCTCCAGGAGGAGCTGGCCAAGAGCGGCGAGATGGCGGTCCAGTTCCCGATCGACGCGCCCGAGGTGCTCATCGGCCTGCTGATCGGCGGCATGATGGTCTACCTGTTCGCCTCGCTGTCCATGGAGGCGGTCGGCCGCGCCGGCGGCGCGGTGGTCGAGGAGGTGCGCCGCCAGTTCCGCGAGAAGCCGGGGATCATGGAGGGCACCGACGAGCCCGACTACGCGACCTGCGTGGACATCGTCACCAAGACCGCGCAGCGGGAGATGATCCTGCCCTCGCTCATCCCGATCGTGTTCACCGTCATCGTGGGCGTGCTCAGCGTGGAGGCGCTGGGCGGGCTGCTCATCGGCGTCATCGTGGTCGGCCTGTTCGTGGCCGTGTCCATGACCGCCGGCGGCGGTGCCTGGGACAACGCCAAGAAGCTCATCGAGGACGGCGAGTTCGGCGGCAAGGGCTCCGACGCCCACGCGGCCTCGGTGACCGGCGACACGGTCGGCGATCCCTACAAGGACACCGCCGGCCCGGCGATCAACCCGATGATCAAGGTCGCGAACATCGTCGCGATCCTCATCATCCCCCTGGTCGCGTAACGCCTGAGCGGCCCTCGCGGCGCCTGGCCTGCGCCGCCTGGACGGGGCCGTGCTATCGCACTGTCCCCGTCCGCCGGCGCGCCCAGGCATCCGCGATGCCTCGCTCAGCCGTCACGCGACTGCCGCTGGCGGCCGAAGGCTGGAGTGGGCCGAGTTGTCCTTGGCATGCATGGACAAGTCGGCCCACCTCGCGAGGGGGGAGGGGTGGGCCGAGTTGTCCTTGGCATGCATGGATAAGTCGGCCCGGCGGGGCGTGACCTACTCGTGGTCCTGGATGCCGTTGCCGATCAGCCAGAACATCGGCGGCCACAGGCCCACGAAGAGCGCGCGGTTCTCGGCGTTGGCGCGCTCGTCCTGGTCGACGGTCTTGGCGCGGATCCACAGCGCGATGCACAGCCAGATGCTGGCCAGCGAGGTCACCTGGAGGTGCCAGCTGCGCAGGCCGGCGCGGTGCAGGGTGCGGGTGAGCATGAGTTCGGGCTACCCGCAGCGCCCCCTGGGTATCTCCCGACGGTGCCCCGCCGCCCCTCACGCTCGCGCCGCCTGGCCACTGCGCTGCGCTGGCCCGTGGGCGTCGGCCTCACCGCCTGGCACTACATGTGGCGCATCACGCCGATGCACCGCCACGAGGAGCCGGGGGAGCTGCCCCGCGACGCGCCGCCGCCGCTGCCCGACGGGGTGACGCTGGAGGAGGTCCAGCGCCCGGCGGACGGCGCCGGCGCGCTCATGCGACGCCGCTACCGGGTGCGCATCCGCGACGCCGAGCACTCCGCAGAGGAGGTCATGGCGCGCTTCGCCGCCGACCCCAATCGTGCGGCGCCCACCGAGTTCGCCATCTTCCAGAAGATGCTCGGCGACGAGGGCCGCCTCCAGGTCGGCGACGAGTTCGTCGTGCGGATGCCCGGGCCGTGGGACGGACCGGTCCGCGTGGTCGACGTCACCCCGACGTCGTTTCGACTGGCCACGCTGGACGGTCACCTGGAGGCGGGGCAGGTCGAGTTCCGGGCCCGCGACGGCGACGGCGACGGCCTGGAGTTCTCCATCGAGTCGTGGGCGCGCAGCGGCGACCGCCTCTCGCATCTCATGTTCGACAAGCTGCGCCTGTCCAAGGAGGTCCAGCTGCACATGTGGACGTCGGTCCTGGAGCGGGTCGCCGGACTGGCCGGCGGCCGGCGCGACGGCGCCATCGAGATCCGCACCCGGCGCGTGGACGACGAGGAGTCCACGCGTGCCCGCTGAGCGCCCGACCGGGCGCGCCCGCGCTCGCCGCGCGCTGGCCGAGCTGCCGGGCCGCAGCCTGAACTTCGACCCGGAGGCGATCGAGCACCAGGGCCCGGCGACCGGCTGGCGGGTGGACCGCTACCGCGCCCGGCTGCCCGCCGAGGAGCCGGGGCCGCCGGAGCCGGGCGGGAGCTTCGAGACCGCTCGCCGGCTCATGCGCGAGTACGCCTTCGCCGACCCGGCGATGGTCCGCGCGATCTTCGACCCCGCCGGGCCGCTCGAGCAGCGCAACATGCTGCTGGAGGTGCGCTTCGCCGGCCTGCGCCTCTACGTCGGCTGCCGGGTGGGATCGGTGGTCGACGAGCAGCGCGAGGTCGACGGCCGGCCGGTCGCGATCTGGGGCTGGAGCTACGGCACCCTCGAGGGGCACTTCGAACGCGGGCGCATGAGCTTCGAGGTCCGCAAGCACCTCGACGACGGGACCGCGGAGTTCCGCATCGACGTGATCTCCCGCGCCGCCGGGGTGCGCAACCCGTTCGTCGCGCTGGGCCTGCGGCTCGTCGGCCGGCGCAACCAGGTGCGCTTCGCGCGGCGCGCCTGCGAGCGCATGGTCGAGCTCGTCTCCGCTGAGGTAGGCTCGCGGCATGTCCCGCCTGTCCCTGCGTCGCGGCCTCCTCCTGGTCGTCGCGGGCACGGCGCTGCTCGGCGGCTGCGGCTCCGATGACGACAAGGACGCCGAAGCGGACGCCAAGCGCGCGCGTGAGGCGGCCGCCGCGACGTTCGAGAAGGACGCCAAGGCCGCCACGGCCGAGGTGAGCGCGATCGGCGAGGACCTGGGGACGACGATCGAGGGCGCCGAGAAGGAGACCGACAGCGCCCTGGCCGCCGCATTCGCGCGGCTCGCCGATCGCAGCCGCGAGGCGGTCGCCGATCTCGAGGCGCTGAAGCCTCCGGCCGACACCCGCCGTGAGGTCGACGGCCTGGTCGCGGCGCTGGGCACCGGGGCGCGCGACCTCGACGCGATCGCCGTCGCGGCGCGCGGGAACAACGCCCAGGCCGCGGCATCGGCGACGGCCACCCTGGTCAACGACTCGCCCGCGATCTCCTCCGCGAACAACGCCCTGAAGGCCAAGCTGGAGCGCGCCGGGAAGTAGGGCTCGCCGGGCCGGAATCGAGGCCCGGGAGCATCGTTCGCGCGGCGTAGACTCCCGCCGCTCATGGCTGAACGGCGGCTTGTAGGCCTGCAGCGCGTCCTGGGGGTCAACGCGCTCTTCGCGACCGCCTACGGCAACGTCGGCTCGTCGATCTACTACGCGCTGGGGCTGGTCGCCGGGCTCGCGCTGGGCCTCACGCCGATCGTCTTCCTGATCACCGGCGTGATCTTCTACTGGACCGCCGCCACCTACGCCGAGGCGACGGCGATGTACCCCGAGGCGGGCGGCTCGTCCTCGTTCGCCCGCCACGCGTTCAACGAGTTCTGGTCCTTCTTCGCCGCCTGGGGCCAGATGCTCAACTACGTCATCACGGTCGCCATCTCGGCGTTCTTCGTGCCGCACTACATCGGCGGGCTGTTCTGGGAGCCGCTGCGCTCGGCGCCGGGGGACATCATCGCCGGGACGGTGATCATCGCCGTGCTGGCGGCGATCAACGTCGTCGGAGCGAAGGAGTCGGCGGGCCTGAACATCGCGCTGGCCGTCGTGGACTTCCTCACCCAGGTGCTGCTCGTGGCGGTCGGCGTGATCCTCGTGCTCAGCCCGGACACCCTGGCCGACAACGTCGTCTGGGGCGTGGCGCCGACGTGGACGGACTTCCTGCTCGCGATCCCGCTGGGCATGGTCGCCTACACGGGGATCGAGACGATCTCCAACCTGGCCGAGGAGGCCAAGGAGGAGCGGACCACCATCCCGGCCGCGATCAAGCGCGTGCGCCTGGCCGTCTTCGCGATCTACTTCACGCTGCCCGCCGTGGCGCTGTCGGCGCTGCCGGTCGTACGCGACCCGGTGACGGGGGACTACCAGACCAAGCTGGGGCTCTCCGAGGAGGACGGCGGCTTCGCCGGCGACCCGATTCTCGGCGTGGTCAAGGAGATCGACCTCGGGCCGCTGCAGGGCGCGGGGGAGATCTACGTCGGCATCCTGGCGGCGACGATCCTGTTCATCGCCGCCAACGCGGGGCTGATCGGCGTCTCGCGCCTGGTGTACTCGATGGGCATCCACCGCCAGGTGCCCGACCGCCTGCGCCAGCTGCACCCCAAGTTCGGAACCCCGTGGATCGGCATCATCGTGTTCGGCTGCATCGCGATCGTCACCCTGCTGCCCGGGCAGGCGGCGTTCCTGGGGAACATGTACGCGTTCGGCGCGATGCTGTCGTTCACGATCGCGCACCTGTCCGTGATCCGATTGCGGGCGCAGGTGCCCGACGAGGAGCGGCCCTACCGCGGGCCGGGGAACGTGCGAATCCGCGGCGTGGACGTGCCCGTGTTCGCGCTGTTGGGCGGGACCGGCACGGCGATCTCCTTCGTCGTCGTCACCGTGCTCAACCTCGACGTGGCGCTGGCAGGCGTGCTGTGGCTGGCCCTCGGGATCGGCCTCTACGTCCTGTACCGGCGCAGCCAGGGGCTGGATCTCGTCACGACCGCCAAGGTCGTCGTTCCGCAGTCGGTGATCACCACGGAGGCCGAGTACGAGTCGATCCTGGTCGCGCTGGAGGCCCACCACTACACGCCCCAGACGCTCGCCACCGCCTCCAAGCTCGCCGCGCGCCGGCGCCGTGGCATCTACGTGCTGGTGACGATCACCGTCCCCGCGTCCTCGCCGCTGGACGCCGCGATGCCCGAGCAGGAGGCCGCGGCGGAGACCGTGATCGAGCAGGCCCGGCTGCAGGGCGGGCGGCGCGTGGGCGGCCGCGTGATCAAGATCCGCGCCGGCCAGGCGGGCCGGGTCGTCATCCAGGAGGCCCGGTCCATCCGCGCGCGCGCCATCGTCATGCCGCTGCCGCCGCGGACTGGCACGACGCTGTTTGGCAAGACGCTGGAGACGGTGCTCGCCGACCGTCCCTGCCGGGTGATCATCGAGGTCGACCCCGCGGGCGCCGCGCGTCCGCCCGCGGCGCCGGCGCGGGCCGGGTAGATCGTGCGCGCGCCGCGTGACCTGCACCGCACCTCGACGCGCCTGCTGTCCGCGGTGATGGTCGTGCTCGGCGTCGTGCTGCTCGTGGTGACGCTGGCCGGCGGCGGCGGGCCGCTGGCGCGCGGGGTGCTCTTCGGGGTGCTGTTCATTGCCGCGGGCGCGGGGCGCCTGTACTTGGAGCGGGGTCGCTGATGCTGCGCCGCTCGGTCGGCTCGCCGGCCCTGTTCGCGATCGTGTGGACGTCGGTCGCCAGCGCGATCTACTTCTCGCTGGGCGTCGTGGTCGACCACGCGCTCGGGCTGACGCCGGTCGTGTTCCTGGTCGCCGGCGTGTACTTCGCGCTCACCGCGATGACCTACGTGGAGGGCTCGTCGCTGCACCAGGAGCGGGCGGGCTCGACGGTGTTCGCCCGCTACGCGTTCAACGAGCTGTGGAGCTTCATCGCGGGCTGGGCGGTCCTCCTGGACTTCCTGATCGTCATCGCGGTCACGACGTTCGCCGCCACGAACTACCTGGGGGTGTTCTGGGGCGAGCTGGACGACGGGGTGCCCGAGCTGATCGTCGCGATCGGCATCATCGCCTACGTCGCGGTGCGCAACCTGCGCGGCGCGGGACGGCCGCTCTACCGGCCGCTGGTCGTCGCCGACGTCGCCCTCCAGCTCCTGCTCATCGTCATCGGCCTGGCGCAGTTCCTCGACGTCGAGGCGCTCACGGCGTCGATCGACCTGGGCAGCCGGCCTACCTGGGGCGACTTCGTCTTCGCGCTCACGGTCAGCACCGTCGCGTTGACCAGCCTGGAGTCCGCGGCGGGCCTGGCGGGTGAGCTCGCGATCGGCCGGCGCGGGCTGAAGCGGATGCTCGGCAGCGCGACGGGGGGCGTCCTGGTGTTCTACACCGGCATCGCGCTGGTGGCGGTGAGCGCCCTGACCAACCCGTCCGAGGGGGACGTCGGGGCCATCTCCCTCGAGTCTCCGGTCGCCGACCTCGCGGGGGGCCTCGAGCCCGGGTGGCTGGGCGAGACGCTGGTGTACGTCGTCGGCGCGCTGGCCACCGTGACGCTGGTGGCCGCCTGCAACGCGGCGATGCTCGGTCTCTCGCGCCTGGCCTATTCGCTGGCCACCAACCGCCAGATCCCCGGGAGGGTCGGGCGGCTGCACCCGCGCTGGGGCACGCCGTGGGTGGTGATCGCCATCGCGGCGGTGCTGGCCTGCGCGCTCGTCGTGCCTCAGGACCTGGAGTTCCTGGTGGGCATCTACGCCTTCGGCGCGCTGCTGGCGTTCCTCATCGCGCACGTGGCGATCTGCGTGCTGCGCTACCGCGAGCCCGACCGGCGGCGGCCCTACCGGATGCGGCCGTCGGTCCGGGTGGGCGGCGGCGACCTCCCGCTGCCGGCCGTGGCCGGTGCCGTGCTGAGCGCGGGCGCATTCGTCTCGCTCGTCGTCTCCCACGAGGGCGCGCGCTATCTCGGGATCGCGTGGATGGCCGTCGGATTGGCGCTGTACGTCGGCTACCGGCGGACGCAGGGCAAGTCGCTGACCAAGCGCGTGGTGGTGCCCGAGGCGGCGCTGCGCGTGGAGGCGCCCCGGGCGCAGTACGGGTCGATCCTCGTGCCGCTCTTCGGCAACGCCCTGGACGACGACATCGTGCAGACGGCCGGCCGTCTCGCCGCCGACGAGCACGCCGACGAGGCCGAGGGCGCGGGCGCCACCATCGAGGCGCTGTGGGTGTTCGAGATCCCGCTGTCGCTGCCGCTGGACGCCCCGCTCCCCGAGGCGCAGTTCAAGCGCGCCCGCGCCGCGCTCGCGCGGGCCAAGGCGGTGGGGGAGGAGTACGAGGGCGTCGAGGTCGCCACCGCCACCGTGCGCGCCCGGCGCGCCGGCGAGGCGATCGTGACCGAGGCCATCCGCCGCGGCGTGGAGCTCATCGTGCTCGCGGCCGAGGAGCCGTCACGCATCCGCGGCGGCGCGCGGCTGGGCGGCATCGGCGGGCCGCTGGAGAACTTCCTGGGGGACGCCACGAAGTACGTCGTGCGCAAGGCGCCGTGCCGGGTGATCCTGACCGCGCCGCCCAGCGAGGAGGTCCCGGCGCAGGGCTCGCCGGCCGAGGGTCGGCGGCAATCGATCATCTAGCATCCGGCGCATGATGATCCTCATCGTGGGGGCCGGCCGGGTGGGATCGGCGGTCGCCAAGTCCTCGCTGGCCGCGGGGCACACCGTGTCCGTGCTGGACGCCGACCCGCTCTCCCACGAGCGCCTGGACGCCGGCCAGCCCACGTCGTGGGAGGACGCCGGCGGACGGTTCACCGTCGGCACCGCGATCGAGGTCGATGCGCTGGAGGCAGCGGGGATCGCGGAGGCCGACGTGTTCATCGCGGCCACCCGCGGCGACAACACCAACATCCTGGTCGCCCAGATCGCGCAGAAGCGCTACGGGGTCCCGCGCGTGATCGTGCGCGTGCTCGACCCGGCCCGCTCGGACTGGTACGCGGAGCAGGGGCTGCACACGATCTGCGCGGTCAAGCTCGGCATCCAGATGTTCGAGGAGGCCGTCCTGCACCCCGAGCGCGAGCCCGCCTAGACCGTGTACGTCGTCATCGTCGGCGGGGGCAAGGTCGGGCTCAACCTCGCGCGCGAGCTCATCCGCAAGGGCCAGGAGGTCACGCTCGTCGAGGGCGACCGCCGCGCGTACCTGCGCATCGAGCAGGAGCTCGAGCACGCCGTCCAGTACGGCGACGGCACCGAGCTGTGGGTGCTCGAGCGCGCGGGCATCCAGCGCGCCGACCTCGTGGTCGCGGTGACCGGCGACGACGAGGACAACATCCTCATCTGCCAGGTCGCCAAGGAGAAGTACCTCTGCGACCGGATCATCGCCCGCTGCAACAACCCCCGCAACCTGCAGCACTTCAAGCTGCTGGGCATCCAGCCCGCGGTGTCGGCCACCGACCTGATCCTCAACCTGATCGAGCACGAGGTCCCCGGCCACGGCCTGGTCCACCTGCTCGACCTCCCGGACGACCAGCTGGAGATCATCGAGGTCGAGGTCGTCGAGGGCGCGCCCGCGGTCGGCCGCCGGGTGGCCGAGGTGCAGCTGCCCGAGGGCAGCCTGATCATCTCCGTGCTGCCGCGCGGCGGCGGCGGCTTCGTGCCCACGGCCGACACGGTGATCAACGTCGGCGACGAGATCCTCGTCGTCCTGGACCCGGGGCTGGAGGAGGACATCACCCGCCAGTTCGCACCGAACGGCGCGGGTGGCTGACCGCCACGCCGACGTGCTGCTGGTCGGCGGCGGCGTGGCCAGCGCGAGCTGCGCCGCGACGCTGCGCCGGGGCGGCTTCGACGGCTCGATCCTGCTGGTCGCCCGGGAGAACGACCCGCCCTACGACCGGCCGCCGGCGTCGAAGGGCTACCTGGGCGGGAAGGAGGGGCGCGACGACGTGCTCTACCACCCGGTCGACTGGTACGCGGAGAATGACGTCGAGCTGCTGACGCGCACCAGCGTGATGAAGCTCGACGCCGGCGCTCGGGAGGCGTCGCTGTCGACCAAGCAGACGGTGTCCTTCGACCAGGCCCTGATCGCGACGGGCGCCAACGTCAAGCGCCTGCCGGTGGACGGCGCGGACCTGGACGGGATCCACTACCTGCGCACGCTGCGCAACGCCGACACCATCCGCGAGGACGTGGCCGACGCGGAGCGCATCGTGCTGGTGGGCGGCTCGTACATCGGCACCGAGGTGGCGGCGACGCTGACGGACATGGGCAAGATGTGCGCGATCGTCAAGCAGGAGGAGCATCCGCTGCAGGCCGGCTTCGGCGCGGCCGCGGGGCGGTTCTTCGGCTCGGTGCTGTCCGCGCACGGGGTCCAGCTGCACGGCTCGGAGGAGGTGCTGCGCCTGGAGGGATCGGGGTCGGGCTCGGGCGGGCGCGTCGGGCGGGTGGTGTGCGCGAGCGGGCTGGAGCTCGAGGCCGACGCGGTGATCTTCGGGGTCGGGGCGGTGCCCGACGTGATGCTGGCCCGCGGCGCCGGGCTGGAGCTCGGCGAGCGTGGCGGCGTGAAGTGCGACGACCGGCTGCGCACCTCGGCCGCGGGCGTGTTCGCGGCCGGCGACATGTGCCAGTACGACAGCGTGCTCCACGGTGGGCGGGGGCTGCGCGTCGAGCACTGGGACGTCGCCGTGCAGCACGGCCGCACCGTGGCGGCCAACATGCTCGGCGCCGACCGGCCGCACGACGCGGTGCCCTACTTCTTCTCGGACCTCAGCGACTGGTGCTCGCTGGAGTACCTGGGCCCAGCCGACCAGGGCTGGGACGAGGAGGTCGTGCGCGGGTCCGTGGACGACGGGAGGTTCAGCGTCTGGTACCTGAAGGACGGTCGGGTGGCCGCGGCGCTCAGCGTGGGGCGCCCCGAGGATCTCCAGCACGCCCGGCGGCTGATCGCAGACGGCGTGGACGTGACCGACCGGCGCGGGGAGCTGGCGGACGTGGGCAGCGACCTGGAGGCGCTGTAGCGCCGGGCCCGCGCCCCGCCGCGCGTCGAAGCCGGAGGCGACGTGAACGTCCATTTCTCCCTGCCAGGGCAGGTGCAAACGGACGTTCGATCATCCCCCGAAGGGTGAACGTCCGTATCTCCTTGCCAGGGCGGGTACAAACGGACGTTGAGCCGTGGGCGCGGCGCTCAGGCCCGCGGCTCGAGGCGCTTGCGGTCCTTGCCGGCGCCGATGCCCATGCTCTCGGCCACCGCCAGGCAGGCGATCGCCGCGATCACTGCGACGATGAAGCCCAGGAAGTTCAGCTCCCAGATGTCGCCGGTCCCGAGCGCGTTGGCGATCGACCCGCCGATGATCGAGCCGACGACGCCGATCACCAGCGTCCACAGAAGTCCGATGCGCTGCTTGCCGGGAAGCAGGAGCCTCGCGAGGAGGCCGATGATGAGGCCGGCGACGATGAACCCGATCATGGTGAGGCAGGGTTACCCGGTCGGGCGGGCTGCCAACCTTGTCATCGATTCGCCCCCACGAACCCGCTCGAGATCACCTGCGCGGACCGAAACCGCCGGCCCCCGCCTGCCTATACTGACCCGCAGATGGGCGCCAGCCCGTCCAATGCACTGCGGAATGGTGTAATGGCAGCACGGCTCGCTCTGGACGAGTTAGTCTAGGTTCGAATCCTAGTTCCGCAGCTCCTCGTCGTGCTCGACGACGCGCAGGGTGCGCCGGGCCCGGAGGGCTCGGCGCCGCCCTCACGCCGCCGCCTGCTCCATCCAGTCGCGGTACAGCCGCCAGTACGCGCCCTCCGCGGCCAGCAGCTCGTCGTGGGTGCCCTGCTCGACGATCCGGCCGTCGTCGAGCACGACGATTCGGCCGGCCTGGCGGATGGTGGACAGGCGGTGGGCGATCACGATCGAGGTGCGGCCGGCGAGCAGTCGGCGCAGGCCCTGCTCGATCCGGCCCTCGGTGTGCAGGTCGACGTTGGACGTCGCCTCGTCGAGGATGAGGATCCGTGGGTCGGCGATCAGGGCGCGGGCGAAGGCGACGAGCTGGCGCTGCCCCGCCGAGAGCTGGGTGCCGCGCTCGCCGACCGGCGTGTCGTAGCCCTGGTCGAGCTCGTCGATGAACGTGTCGGCGCCGACCGCGTGGGCCGCGGCACGGATCTCCTCGCCGGTCGCGTCCCGGCGCCCGAAGGCGATGTTCTCGCCGATCGTCCCGCTGAACAGAAAGCCCTCCTGGGGCACGATCCCCATCTGGCTGCGCAGCGACGCCTGGGTGACCGTCCGCACGTCGTGCCCGTCGACGAGCACGGTTCCCTGCGAGGGGTCGTAGAAGCGCGCCACGAGCTTGGCCACCGTCGACTTGCCGGCGCCGGTGGCGCCCACCAGGGCGACGGTCTGCCCCGGCGGCACCACGAGCGACACGTCGCGCAGCGCCCACACGGGCTCGTCGCCGGAGCGGTAGCAGAAGCTCACGTCGCGCAGCTCGATCGCGCCCTGCAGGCGCGGCAGCGAGACCGCGTCGGGCGCGTCGAGGAGGTCGGACTCCTCGTCGAGCAGCTCGAAGATCTTGTCCAGCGCCGCCATGCCCGACTGGTAGGTCGTGTAGACGTGCGACAGCGACTGGATCGGCTCGAAGAACCCGTTCATGGCGGCGACGAACGCCACCAGTACGCCCACCGTCAGCGTCTCGTCCACGACCTGATGGCCGCCGTAGAGCAGGATGGCGGTCGTGGCCAGCGCACCGAGCAGCTCCACGGCCGGGTAGTACGCGGCGTTGAGGTTGACCGTGGTCATGTTGACCGCCCGGTTGCGCTCGTTCAGCTCCCGGAACTGGCGCACGGTGCGCCGCTCCTGGCCGAACGAGCGGACCGTCCGGATGCCCGACAGCGTCTCCTGCAGATGCACGCTGATGCCGCCGATCGTCTCGCGCGTGCGCGCGTACGCGTCGGCCGAGGCGATGCGGAACGCCAGCGACCCGAGCATCATGAGCGGGATCACGAGGAACGTGAGCAGCGCCAGCTCGACATCGAGCAGGAGCAGGATCACGACCGTGCCGATCAGCATCAGCGTGCTCTGGAACACCGTGACGATGCTGTCGGTGACCAGCGAGTCCAGCGCCTGCACGTCGTTGGTCATCCGCGAGACGAGCTGCCCGGACCGGCGCCGCTCGTAGAAGCCCACCGGCTGCTCCTGGAGATGGCGGAAGACGCGTAGGCGCAGGTCCTGCAGCGCCCGCTGGCCGACCCACCCGACGAGGTAGGTCTGCGCATAGGTCGCCGCCCAGTACACGAGCGCGCTGACCACGAACCCGAGCACGACCAGGTCGAGCGTCTCCAGGTCGCCGGGCACGATGCCGTCGTCGATCGCCAGCTTGACCAGCGGAGCCGGGGCGAGCGCGGCGGCCGTGGCGGCGAGGAGCGCGACGAACATCAGCACCACGCGCACCCGGTAGGGGCGCAGCAGCGCGAGCACGCCGCGCACCTTGCGCCCGCGCCCGCTGGTCCTGCGCAGGCGCCGGCGCAGCTCCGCTGCGGACAGCGCGGCGGGGCCGGTGCTCGAGGGGCGGCCGCCGTTTCGCCCGAGGCGCCTCACAGGCCCGCCACCTCGGGCTCGGCCGGCTTGCGGGTGAGGAAGACCTGGTCGGGCAGGCCCTTCTCGACGATCTCGCGGTAGAACGGCGAGCTCTCCAGCAGCTCGTCGTGCGTCCCGCGCGCGACCAGGCGGCCGTGCTCGAGGACCGCGATCTCGTCGGCCAGCGCGATGGTCGACAGGCGATGGGCGATCACGAACGTCGTGCGCCCCTCCATCGCGTCGGCCAGCGCGCGCTTGATCTGCTCCTCGGTGGACGCGTCCACCGAGGAGGTCGCGTCGTCGAGGATGAGGATGCGCGGGTCGGCCAGCAGCGCGCGCGCGATGGCGATCCGCTGGCGCTGGCCGCCGCTCAGGGTCAGCCCGCGCTCGCCGACCACCGTGTCGTAGCCGTCGGGCAGCTGCTCGACGAACTCGTGCGCGTGCGCCCGCCGCGCGGCCGCGACGACCTCCTCGCGCCCCGCCTCCGGGCGCCCGAACGCGATGTTCTCGTGCACCGACGCGCTGAACAGGAACGGGTCGTCGTTGACCACCGCGATCTCGCGGCGCAGCGCCGCCGGGTCGACGTCTCTGACGTCGGCGCCGTCGACGAGGACCTGCCCCGCTGACGCGTCGTACAGGCGCGGGATCAGCTGTACCAGCGTCGTCTTGCCCGAGCCGGTGGCCCCGACGAGCGCCAGGGTCGTTCCCGCGTCGACGGTCAAAGACACGTCGTCGAGCGCCGCCTCGCCGACCGGGCCGGACTCGTCTCCGTAGCGCACGGTCACGCCGCGCAGCTCCACGCGGCCGGAGCCGGCGGGCAGCGGGCCCGCGTCGGGTGCCGGCACGACCCGTGCGGGCCGGTCGAGGACCTCGAACAGCCGCGCGCCGGAGGCGACCGCGCGCTGCGCGCTTCCCAGCGTCCACCCGAGCGTGCGCATCGGTCCGAGGAGCGTCAGCAGGTACGCGTAGAACGCGGTGAACTCGCCCAGGCTCATACGCCCGTCGATGACGGCCCGTCCACCGAGCAGCAGCAGCGCGGCGAGCCCGAGCTGGGGCAGGAACCCGATGTACGGGTTGTAGAACGCGCGCAGGCGGGCGGCGATCATCGACTGGTCGAACACCCGGCCGACGCTGTGCTCGAAGCGCGCGAGCTGGCGTTCCTCGCCCGCGAAGGCCTTGACCACGCGCACCCCGCCGATGTTCTCCTCGAAGTCGACGGTCAGCTCGCCGATGCGCTGCTGGACCTCCTGCAGGGCGGGCCGCGCCCGGCGGCTGTAGCGCTGGGCGATCCAGATCACGAGCGGCACGGGGGCGAGGGAGACCGCCGCGAGCTGCGGGTCGATGACGAACATCGCCGCGGCGGCGAACACGATGGTGAGCATCGCCTGCATGAAGAGCACCAGCGCGTAGCCGAGGAAGAAGCGCACGGACTGCAGGTCGACGGTCGCCCGCGACATGAGCTGGCCCGTCTGCCAGCGGTCGAAGAACCCCAGCTCGAGCGACAGCAGGTGCTCGTAGACGTGGTTGCGCAGGTCGAGCTCGACGCCGAGCGAGACGCGCCCGGCGATCAGCCGGCGCGCGACCGTGAGCCCCAGGCGCAGGAGCCCCACGCCGGCCACCGCGAGGGCGAGCAGCGTCAGCGTCTCGCCGTCGGACGGCGGTCGCACGGCGTCGACGGCGGTGCCGACCAGCGCCGGGATCGCGAGCGTTCCGCCGATGGCCAGGACGGCCAGGATGGCCGACCAGATGACGCCCGCGCGGTGCGGTCGCAGGAACGTCAGCAGGCGGAAGAACGTGCGCATCGCGTCAAGTGTAGTTGCACCTGCAACCAATCGCCCCGGCCCTCGCGTCCATGACCCGTGACGCTACAGATTGAAGTGTGCTTGAAGGCAAGCGCTCGTTGCCGTGGCCCCGCACGCTGGGGCGGGGTTACGCTGCCTGCGATGCCCTCGATCGACGCGGGCCTGTGCGGATCGTGCCGCCACCAGCGGGTCGTGAGCACGACGCGCGGGACGAGCTACTCCCTGTGCGAGCGCTCGCGCGAGGACGAGCGCTACCCGCGTTACCCGCGCCTGCCCGTCCCGCGCTGCCCGGGCTACGAGCCGCGCGAGGGGGAGGCGGCGTGAGGGCCGCCGCGGCGGCCGTCCTTCTCGCGCTCGCGGTCGCGCCGATGGCGACCGGGTGCGGCGACGACGACGCGTCCGCCGGCCCGTCCTCCTCGGCGCGAAGCGCCGCCGCGGGCTGGCGCAGCCTGGCGCCCTCCACCGTCGAGCGCACCGAGGTGGCGGCGGCGCGCGCCGGCGACGCGGCGTACGTCGCCGGCGGCTTCGCCGGGCCCGGCGGCGAGACGTCGAACGTCGTCGAGCGCTACGACCTGCGCCGCGACCGCTGGACGCGCGTCGCGCCGCTGCCGGTGGCGGTCAACCACGCGGCGGCCGCCTCCTACCGCGGCGACGTCTACGTGCTGGGCGGCTACACCGCGCGCCGCGGCCTGGAGCGCGAGACGCGCGCGTTCTGGCGCTACGACCCCGGCGCCGATCGCTGGCAGCGCCTGCGCGACGCGCCGACCGTGCGCGGCGCCCACGCCGTGGGCGTCATCGGCCACCGGCTGTACGCGGCCGGCGGCGCCGAGAACGGCCGGCCCCTCTCCAGGCTGGAGGTCTTCGACCTGCGCACCGGGCGCTGGTCGCGCGGGCCCGCGATGCCCACGCCGCGCGAGCACCTGGCGGCCACGGTCCACGGCGGGGCGCTGTACGTCCTCGCCGGCCGCGCCTCGGGGCGGGGGAACTTCGCGGTGGCCGAGCGCTACGTCCCCGCCCGCCGCCGGTGGGAGCGCCTGCCCCCGATGCGCAAGCCGCGCGGCGGGATCGCCGCGGCCACCGTCGGCGGGCGCATCGTGGTGGTCGGCGGCGAGGAGGGCGCAGGGACGATCTCCGAGGTGGAGTCCTACGACCCGCGCCGGCGGCGCTGGCGCTCCGAGCCGCCGCTCCCGACACCGCGCCACGGCCTCGGCGCCGTCTCCTACGCGGGCAGCGTCTACGTGCTCGAGGGCGGCCCGACGCCCGGCTTCAGCTTCTCGCGCCAGGTCGAGGCGCTGCGGATCGCGCGCTGACGTGGGCCTGGACTCCGACCGGAGGCGCTGCTGGCCCACGACCGATCCGCTGTACCTCGCCTACCACGACGAGGAGTGGGGCCGGCCGGTCCATGACGACGCGGCGCTGCTCGAGCGGCTGTGCCTGGAGGGCTTTCAGTCCGGGCTGTCGTGGCTGACCATCCTGCGCAAGCGCCCGCGCTTTCGCGAGGCGTTCGCGGGCTTCGCCCCCGAGGCCGTGGCCCGCTTCGGCGACCGCGACGTGGAGCGCCTGATGGCCGACGCCGGCATCGTGCGCAACCGCGCGAAGATCGAGGCGACGATGGCCAACGCGCGCGCGACCGCTGCGTTGCACGCGGTGGGCGAGACGCTGGACGCGCTGCTGTGGTCCTTCGCGCCCATGCCCCGAGCGGACCCGCCGCGCACCCTCGCCGAGATGCCGGCGCGGACGGACGAGTCCACCGCCCTGGCGAAGGAGCTCAAGCGCCGCGGGTTTCGCTTCGTGGGGCCGACGACGGCCTACGCGCTGATGCAGGCCTGCGGGCTGGTCAACGACCACGTCGCGGACTGCTGGGTGCGGGCGGAGGTGGAGGCGCAACGAGCGGCGGCGCACCGTTAGGCTGTCGCCCGATCGCCCGGTGGGTCGCACCGGGCGCAACGTCCGCTGCAGTGCGAATGGGGGAGTCGCGTCGTGAGCAACATCGTGAAGATCGTGATCGGGGTCGCGGTCGTGGGCATCCTCGTCCTGGGCGGCATCCTCATCTTCGGCGGCGGCGACGACGACACCGACGAGCCCGAGACGGAGGAGTCCGCGCCCGAGCGCGAGGACAAGCTCGGCGTGGTCCCGAAGCGAGGCTCCGGGCTGCTCACGATCGACACCGGGCGCGCGACGGGCACCTTCGCGGTGGCGCAGGCCAACGGCGCCATCGACAACCCCGGCCGCCTGGCCATCCGCATCAGCGCCGCGCCCAAGCGCAAGACCACCATCATCTGGAACATGACCTGCAACCAGGGGTCCACCGCGCGCGCCAGCCGTGGCCGGTACACGGTCACGCCGCTGAACACCCGCAACCTCGAGCTGCCGCTGCAGAAGGCGGACATCTGCGCATTCGCGGCCAACGCCCAGCTCTCGGGCCGGGGCCGGATCAAGGTCACGCTGCTCGGGCGCGAGCGGTCGCGCGCCGACCGGTAGCCCAGCGACGCCGGCCGCGTTCGGATTCCGGCCCGCCGGGTACCGCTTCGCGCAACCGACTTCGAGGAGGCGCCACGGCCACCGAGACCGAGACCGGCGACGTCACCAGCACGAAGGACAAGGACTACAACGTCATCCGGTCACCGAGGCGTGCCTGAGCAACGCGCTGCGCCTGGAGGTCTACATCCAGGATGCCGAGCGCGACGGTGACGACGAGCTGGCGGACTTCTTCCGCAAGGCACAGCACGAGAGCAAGAAGGGCGCCGAGCAGGGCAAGGACCTGCTGCGCAAGCGGCTCGGCTCCTAGCGGCCGGCGCCGGCTAGACCGTACGGGCCGCGGTCGCTGGAAGTCGTCTGAGAGCCCTCAGGCTCGCGTGCCCACCGAGAGCAGGTACTCCTGCTCGAAGCGCGCTCGGTCGGGCGTGCCGAGGTTCCACTCCTCGCAGAACCGCGCCACCGCCTCGTCGAACTCCGCTTCGCGCTCGGTCCGGCGCGCGTTCGCCTGCGCGGCGATGGTCGGGCCGTACAGCCCCTTGAAGTGCTCGCCGTAGTCGCCGGGACGCTCGAACGCGGTGATCTCCAGCACGTCGCGCTTGACCATGCCGAAGTCGACGCGGTCGCCGAACAGCTCGCCCAGGTGCTCCTCACTGCCCCACAGCGGCGGAGGCTGCGCGCCGGGCGGAGGCGGCGGGGCGAACGGCCCCATCGTCCGAAACAGCGCGCCGATCATGCCCTCGGGAGTCCAGCTCAGCAGTCCGATGGTGCCGCCCGGCCGGCAGACGCGCACCAGCTCGTTCGCCACCTCCTGGTGGTGCGGCGCGAACATCGCGCCGATCGAGGACATCACGACGTCGAACCACCCGTCCTCGAACGGCAGGTGCTCCGCGTCGGCCTCGGCCCACCGGAGCTCGACCCCTTCGGACTCGGCGCGGCGGCGTCCGGCCTCCAGCAGCTCGGGGGTCAGGTCGCTGGCCGTCACGTCGGCGCCGGCCTGAGCGGCCGGGATCGAGGCGTTGCCCGTCCCCGCGGCGACGTCCAGGACGCGGGCGCCCGGGCCGATGCCGCACGCCTCGACGAGCCTGGGCCCCAGCGGCAGCAGGAACGTCTCGACCATCGTCGGGTAGTCGCCCGAGGCCCACATCGCCCGGTGGCGGGCCTTGAGCTCCGAATCAGACGTGCTCGACGCCATGGTGTCTGTCCTCCCTTCGGTTGACATGCCGACCGTACCTGCGCCGCGCCCCCCACGTCCACGCTTCCCCTCGCGGCTCTAGGATGCGCCCGTGCCCGACTACACGATCAAGCGCTTGGGGGACATGGAGTCGATCCTGGGCGGCTCGTTCCACAAGGCCGGCTCCGAGCTCGGGCTCGACGCGTTCGGGATGAACATCATCGACCTGCCGGCGCAGCTGGGCGAGCGCTATCCCGAGCACACGCACGAGCACGACGGGCATGAGGAGGTCTTCGTCGTGCTGCGGGGCTCGGGGCGGATCGCGCTCGACGGCGAGGAGCACGATCTGGATTCGGAGACCGTCGTGCGGATCGGCCCCGCCGTGAGGCGCAAGCTCTATGCCGGCGAGGACGGTATGCGGGTGCTCGCGCTCAGCGGCATCCCCGGCGGCGCCTACCAGCGCCCGGAGGTCTTCGCGAAGGGCGCCGCCGACCCGACGAAGGTCCCGCGCGACCAGCGTCCGGCGGGCGGGGCAAAGATCCTGCGGCCGGACTGACCGCGCCCGCGGCGCGCTCAGCGCGCGTCGCGGTCGATGAGCCGGCTGAGGACGATGATCGTCTTCGTGCGGGCGATCTCGGGATGGGCGCGGATGCGCTCGACCGTGTCCTCGAGGTGCCGGACGTCGGTCGCGCGCAGGTGCACCAGCGCGTCGGCCTCGCCCGTGACGGTGTAGGCGGCGACCACCTCCGGCTCGTCGGCCAGCGTCGCGCGCAGCGTGGTCGGCGTGGTGTTCGAAGTGCAGTACAGCTCGACGAACGCGTCGGTGCTCCAGCCCAGTGCGGCCGGGTCCACCAGGGCGGTGAAGCCGGTGATGATGCCCTTCTCGCGCAGGCGATCGACGCGGCGCTTGACGGCCGGCGAGGACAGGCTCACCCGCTCACCGAGCTCGGCGTAGGTCAGGCGCCCGTCCTCCAGCAGACAGGAGACGATGCGGCGGTCGATCTCGTCTATGCCGCGAAGGATGCCGGGCCGCGCTCCGGCGGGGCGGCCAGGGCGAGCGCCGCCGCCTCCGTCCGGCCGTGCGCGCCGGTGCACAGCACCCCCAGCAGGCGCTCGAGCAGCCAGTCGGCCTCGACGTCGGTCAGCGTGAGCGGCGGCGACAGGCGCACCGTGCGCTCGTGGGTCTCCTTGGCCAGCACGCCGGCGGCCAGCAGCCGCTCGCACAGCTCGCGGGCGCCCGGGCCGCCGTCGCGCACGTCCAGGCCGAACCACAGCCCGGTCGAGCGGATCGCGCCCACGGCATCCGGGGCGGCGGCGTCCAGGGCGCCGCGGATGTGCGCCCCCAGCCGCGCGGCGTTGGCCTGCGGCTCGCCGGTGGCCAGCAGCCCCAGCACGGCGCGGCCGACGGCGCAGGCCAGCGGGTTGCCGCCGAACGTCGAGCCGTGCACACCGGGGGTGAAGACGCCCAGCACGTCGTCGTCGCCGGCGACCGCGGAGAGCGGGACGATGCCGCCGCCCAGCGCCTTGCCCAGGATGTACAGGTCGGGGATGACGCCGTCGTGGTCGCACGCGAACGTCTTGCCCGTGCGCCCGAGGCCGGACTGCACCTCGTCGGCGATCATCAGGATCCCGCGCTCGGTGCAGATCCGCCGGACCTCGGTCAGGTAGCCGGCGGGCGGGACGATCACGCCGGCCTCGCCCTGCACCGGCTCGACCAGGAACGCGATCACGTCGTCGTCGATCGCCGCGGCCAGCGCGCCGGCGTCGCCGAAGGGCACCGCGCGGAAGCCCGGGGTGAAGGGTCCGAAGCCGGTCCGGGCGCTCGGGTCGCTGGAGAACGACACGATCGTCGTCGTGCGACCGTGGAAGTTGTTCTCGCACACGAGGATCGTCGCCCGCTCGGGCGCCACGCCCTTGACCTCGCTGCCCCATTTGCGCGCGGTCTTGATCGCCGTCTCCACCGCCTCGGCGCCGGTGTTCATGGGCAGGATGCGGTCCTTGGCGCACAGCGCGGCCAGGTCGCGCGCGAACGGCCCGAGCTGGTCGTTGTGGAAGGCGCGGGCGGTGAGCGTCACGCGGTCGAGCTGCTCGCGCGCGGCCGCGACCAGCCGCGGGTGGCGATGGCCGAAGTTCAGCGCCGAGTAGCCGGCAAGCGCGTCCAGGTAGCGCCGGCCGCGGTCGTCGTGGACCCATGCGCCCTCGCCGCGCGCGATGGTGACGGGCAGCGGGTGGTAGTTGTGCGCGGCGTAGCGCTCGGCGACGGCGGCCGTGTCCCGCTCCGCCGCGGGCGCGACGCGGTCCGCGCCCAGGCGCACGTCGAGCGCCAGCGTGAGGCAGCGCGGCCCGCCGCCGGCCTTGAGGAACTCCGACACGTCCACGACGACCGGCTCGAAGCCGCGCTCGCGCAGCTCGGCCTCCAGGCGCGGCGGGCAGGCGGCCATGACGATCGTCTTCCCGATGACCACCGCGTTGGCGCAGAACGCCGCCGCCTCCTCGTCGTCGAGCAGGATCGGGTCGGGGATCAGCTCGGTGAGCAGCGCGGCGCTCTCGGCGTCCAGCGCGCCCGGGACGAGCAGCGCCGAGCGCTCGTCCAGCGGGCAGAAGACGAGATCGACGTGGTAGAAGCGCCCGTCGACGAGCTCGACCGGGACGATCCGCGCGTCGGTCAGGCGCGCGAGGTCGATGTACGCGCTCGCCGACGAGCGGGCGCGGTAGCCGCCGACGAGCAGGTCGGCGAAGGGCAGCGCGTCGCCGGCGCCCTCGTGGATGACGTCCTCGCCCAGGGGGCGGACCTCGTAGCCGTGCGCGCGGAACCACGGCTCGGCGTGCTCGGGCTCACTGCGGCGCTCGGCGTGGCGCATCCGCGCGGGGACGAACGTGCGGCCGTCCACGAGCCCGAGGTTGGCGGTGAAGACGAGGTCGGGCAGGTCGCGGTGCGCCTCGAGCACCTCGATGTCCGCGCCGGCGGCGCGGTACGTCGCCACCAGGTCATCCCACTGGCGCTGCGCGCGGGCACGATCGACCGGGACGGAAAGGTCCATCCAGGGGTTGATCGTGTAGGAGACGTCGAAGTGGGTCGGCGGGCACATGAGGTACCGGCGGCCCCAGGTGAGCTCGTTCGTGGCCATGACATCAAGGTGGCAGCCGGAGGCGGGTTCGGCAATGCCGCCGAGTTGCGTGTTCGCGCAAGAAAGGACCATATCGCGCGTGAGCGCGGCGAATTCTTGCGCCAATCGCGTGCGAAGTGGCTGTGCGCGTTGGTCGGCCCGCGCGGCCGGGGATCGACAGACCGGAGCCCGCTAAGGCCCGCGCCGGATCGAACGTCCATTTCCACCCGCCAGGGAGGCTGTCGCACAAGGCAGCGGGGCGGCGGCACGCGGTTCTGACGGGAAAGGCCGGCCGGGCCGAACGTCCGTTTCCACCCGCTATGGCGGGGAGGAATGAACGTTCACCTTCTGGGGGAGCGCCCTGCGCCTCGGACATCCCTGGCCGCGCCCGGGATCCCGCCCCGACGGGCGGCGGTAGGGTCACGCGTCGCGTGCCCTCCGTGAGCTCTCCGCAGACGATCCCCGAGCTGTTCGCGGCCGCGGCGGCCGACGTCCCCGACCGGGTGTGGCTGCGCACCGACGCCGGCGAGTGGACGTACGCGCAGGCGCGCGACGCGATCCGCCGCGCGGCGGGGGCGCTGGCCGAGCGGAGCGTCGCGCACGGCGACCTCGTGCTGGCCACCATGCGCAACACCCCGGAGCACCTCTTCGCGTGGCTGGCGCTCATGGAGCTCGGCGCGATCCTCGTACCGGTCAACCCGCGCAGCAGCGAGGCGGAGGTCGCCGGGTTCGTCGAGCAGGTCTCCCCGCGGCTCGTGATCGGCGACGCGGAGATCGGCGAGCTGGCGGGATCGGGTGCGCCCGGCGCGCCCGCTGCGCCCGCGCCCGGCGGCCGCCCGCCCGCCGCCGACGATCCCGCCGTTCTGATCCCCACGTCGGGAACCACCGGGCGCTCCAAGCTCGTCACCCAGACGCACCGCGCCTACGTGATGGCGGGCGAGGGCTTCCCCTGGTGGCTGGAGCTGACCGAGGACGACCGGCTCATGACGTCGCTGCCGCTCTTTCACATCAACGCGCCCGCGTACTCCGTGCTCGGATCGGTGGCGGCGCGCGCCGGCCTGGTCCTGCTCGAGCGCTTCTCGGCCAGCACGTTCCTCGACTCGGCCCGCCGCCACGGCGCGACCGAGTTCAACGCGATCGGCGCGATGATCGAGATCCTCATGCGCCAGCCCGAGCGCGCCGACGACGCCGACACGCCGCTGCGCCTGGCCTACACGGGCCCGGCTCCGGCCGAGGAGCGCCAGCTGGAGATCGAGCGGCGCTTCGGGCTGCGGCTGACCAGCGGCTACGCGCTGTCCGAGACGCCGTACGGCACGGTGTGGGCGCGGGGCACGCGGCCCTACGGCACGCTCGGCTCCGTGCGCCAGCACCCGACCCTGGGCACGGTGAACGAGGGGCGCGTGATCGGGCGCGACGGCGAGCCGGTGGCGGCGGGCGAGGTCGGCGAGATGCAGCTGCGCAACCCGGCCGTGATGAAGGGCTACTGGGGCATGCCCGAGGAGACGAGCCGCGTCCTGCTGCCCGACGGGTGGCTGCGCACCGGCGACCTCGTGCGCGACAACGGCGACGGGACGTACACCTTCGTCGGCCGCGAGAAGGAGGTCATCCGCCGCCGCGGGGAGAACCTCTCGCCGGCCGAGGTCGAGGAGGCGCTGACCGCGCACCCCGACGTCGTCGAGGCCGCGGTCGTCGGCGTCCCCTCCGAGCTGACCGAGGAGGACGTCAAGGCGTTCGTCGTCCTGGATGCCGGCCGCGCCGGCGAGGCGGACCTGCGCGAGATCCGCGACCGCGTGGCGCAGCGCCTCGCCGCCTACAAGGTGCCACGCTACGTCGAGGCCCTGCCCGAGCTCCCGCACACCCCGACCGGCCGCGTCGCCAAGCACGAGCTGCCCCGCGAGCGCACCGCGAGCGAGCTCGACTGCGAGACGCCGCGACCCATCACGACGACCCGAGAGACGAGCCCATGAGCGAACCCCAGCCACTGCGCACCAGCATCGGCATGTCCACCCCCGACGCCATCACCGTGCGCGGCCACGACCTCGCCGACGACCTGATGGGCCGCGTCACGTTCACCGAGCTGGCGTTCCTGCTCGTGCGCGGGCGGATGCCCAGCGCCGAGGAGACGCGCATGCTCGACGCCGTGCTCGTGTCGCTCGCCGACCACGGGCTGACCCCCACCGTGCTCGCCGCGCGCCTGACGCACACCGGCGCGCCGGAGTCGCTGCAGGGCGCGGTGGCGGCCGGCCTGCTGGGCGCCGGCACGGTCTTCCTCGGGGTGGTGGAGGACACGGCGCGCTTCCTGGAGGAGATCATCGCCAGCGCCGGCAACACGGAGTCCAAGGGCGTGCTGCGCATGACGGCGTCGCGGACGGTGCAGAGGGTGTACGACGAGGGGAAGCGGATTCCGGGGCTGGGGCACCCGGTGCATCGCGAGGAGGACCCGCGCACGCCGCGGATCTACGCGATCGCCGAGGAGACCGGCCTGCTCGGTCCCCACCTGCAGCTGCTGCGCGTCGTCGCCCAGGTCCAGGAGGACGTGACCCACCGCCCCCTGCCGATCAACGGCGCGGGGGTGGCCGGCGCGGCGCTCGCCGACCTCGGGTTCCACGCGGACATCGTGCGCGGCTTCGCGCTCATCGCCCGGACCGCCGGGCTGGTGGCCCACCTCGCCGAGGAGATGCAGCAGCCGCTGGGCATGGCGCTGTACCGCGACGTCGAGGCGCGCGCGGAGTACGTGGCGCCCGACGCCGGCGGGCAGGACGACGGCGGCGCCTGATCGGCTCTCTGCGCGCGGCTCGAGGCGGCCGCGTCAGAGGGCCTGGCGGCCGGCGGCGCCGGCATCCAGCGCGTGCCAGTGCGCGACGCTCGGCTCGTCGGTGGTCCAGCAGAGGTAGACCTCCTCGCCGTCGCGCACGGCGGGGAAGTCCACGAGGCCGCTGGCCAGGTCGCGCACGACCACGTCGATGGAGTTCAGCTGGCGCAGGCGGAGGTAGAGCTTGACGACGTCGTCGGCCACCTCGCGGTTGGGGTACCCGCCGCCCTCCTCGGCGCAGGCGAGGCCGAGCGCCTCGGCGACGCCGGAGCGCTGGAGCCGGCCCACCGCCTCGCGCAGCTCCTCGAGCTCGCCGCCGACCCAGTCGCACAGCTCGTTGGCCTCCTCCACCGAGTAATGGCGCCTGTGTCGCACGCTGTCAGTCATACCAGGTGATTCGGGCGCTGTAACCTCGTCGGCCGCATGAGCGTCCGGTCGTTGTCATGAGGGTCGGCGTACCCACCGAGATCAAGGCGGACGAGTACCGCGTCGCGCTCACGCCGGCGGGCGTGCGCGAGCTGACTGCGGGCGGGCACGAGGTCGTCGTGCAGGCCGGAGCGGGGGAGGGATCGAGCATCCCCGACGCGGCCTACGTCGCCCAGGGCGCGCGCATCGTGCCCGACGCGGTCGCGGTGTTCGCCGAGGCCGAGCTGATCGTCAAGGTCAAGGAGCCGCTGGCGGAGGAGATCGCGCGCCTGCGCCCGCACCACACGCTGTTCGCCTTCCTGCACCTCGCGCCCGACCCGGTCCTGACGGCCGGCCTCATGGCGTCCGGCGCGACGTGCATCGCCTACGAGACCGTGGAGGACGCGCGCGGCCGGCTGCCGTTGCTGGCGCCGATGAGCGAGGTCGCGGGCAAGATCGCCACCCAGGCGGGGGCGTTCGTCCTGGAGAAGCCGATGGGCGGGCGGGGGGTCCTGCTCGGCGGGGTTCCGGGCGTGCCCGGTGCGCTGGTCATGGTCATCGGCGGCGGGGTGGTGGGGATGAACGCCGCGTTCATCGCCCTGGGGATGGAGGCGCGGGTCGTCGTCTACGACCGCTCGCTGGACCGCCTGCGCGAGCTGGACATCGCGTTCAACGGCCGCGCGGACACGTGCTTCGCCTCGACGCTGGCCATCGAGGAGCGCCTGCCCGACGCCGACCTGGTCATCGGCGCGGTCCTGGTCCACGGTGCGCGCGCGCCGCGGGTGGTCACCCGCGCGCAGCTGGCCCTGATGAAGCCCCACGCGGTGCTGGTCGACGTCTCGATCGACCAGGGCGGTTGCTTCGAGACCTCGCGCCCGACGACCCACTCCGACCCCACCTACGAGGTGGACGGCATCACCCACTACTGCGTGACGAACATGCCCGGCGCGGTGCCGATCACGTCCACCTGGGCCCTGACCAACGCGACGATGCCCTACATCGTCGCGCTGGCCGACCGCGGCGTGGCGGCGGCGCTGGCCGCCGACCCGGGCTTCCTCCGCGGCCTGAGCGTCGCGGGCGGCAACTGCACGTCGCTGCCCGTGGCCGGCGAGCAGGGGCTCGAGTGCGTGGCGCCCGAGGAGGCGCTGGCGCTGGGAGCCGTGTAGGGCGGCGCCGGCTCAGCGGTGCTCCGGGTTGGGGTAGTCGAAGTGGCAGCCCGCGTCCCACTCCGAGCGCTGGTTGCCGTGCGCCGGGATGCCGCCGGCATCCTTGAGGATCCGGGCCAGGTGCAGCAGGTTCCACGTCATGAACGTGGTGTTGCGGTTGGTGAAGTCGTTCTCGGGCCCGCCGGAGCCGGGGTCGAGGTAGCTCGGTCCCGGGCCGGCCTCGCCGATCCAGCCCGAGTCGGCCTGCGGCGGGATCGTGTACCCGAGGTGCTGCAGCGAGTAGAGGATGTTCATCGCGCAGTGCTTGGCGCCGTCCTCGTTGCCGGTGATGAGGCAGCCGCCGACCCGGCCGTAGTAGGCGTACTGCCCGGCGTCGTTGAGGAGGTGGCTGTTGCCGTACAGCCGCTCGATGATCTGCGTGCAGACCGACGACTTCTCGCCGAGCCAGATCGGGGCGAGCAGCACCAGGATGTCGGCGGCCATGACGTGCTCGGAGATCGCCGGCCACTCGTCGCGCTCCCAGCCGTGCTCGGTCATGTCGGGGTAGATCCCGGTGGCGATGTCGTGGTCGATCGCCCGGATGGACGTGACCGCCACGCCGTTCTTCTCCATGATCGCGATCGAGCGGTCGCCCAGCCCCTGCGTGTGCGAGACGTCCGGCGAGCGCTTGAGCGTGCAGTTGATGTAGACCGCGCTGAGGTCCGAGAAGTCCCATCGCGAGTCGGCGTTCAGCTGCTCCTGCCTGTCGGTCAGCTCCGGCATCGGTCGGCCCCCTGTCGTTGTGCGCGCGGCGGCGTACCGCGCCGGTGCCGCTCGGTCCGGCGAGGCCGTGCTTCGTTACGCGCCCGCGCTACGGCGCGGGATCCTGCGGGGTCTGGAAGTCGCCGTCGATGAGCTCGGTGCGGTAGCCGTCGGGGTCGGCCACGAAGCAGATCCGGAGCTCCTCCCGGCCGCCCGGGTGGTACGGCGGCTTCTCGGGCGCGATGCCCTGCTCGGCGAGGCGATCGAGCAGCCCGTCGAGGTCCTCCACGGTCAGCGCGACGTGCCCGTACCCCTCGCCCAGGTCGTAGGGCTCCTCGCGCCCCGCGTTGACGGTCAGCTCGAGCGTGTCGCCGTCGCCCGGAAGGCCGAGGTAGACGTTGTAGGCGCCCTCGAACTGCAGCCGCCCGCGCCGCTCGAAGCCCAGCGCCTCGTAGAAGCGCAGCGAGGCGTCGATGTCGCGGACGCGGACGTTGGTGTGCACGAAGCGCACGGCGGCCTCCTTGCGTCGGATGACGGTGCGGACATCGTGCCCGATCCTGTCGTCAGGACGAGCGCCGGCGCGCCGCCGCGGCGCGGCGGACCCGGTCGCGCAGCGCAGGCGACGGGCGCGCGATCTGGCGCGGCTCGGTGAAGATCGCCATGCCGTCCTCCACGGCGTAGCTCAGGCCGGAGAACTCGCAGACCAGGTTGCGGCCGTCGTGGGTCAGCGGAGCCTTCGTGAGCGGGTCGGCGAGCAGGTCGGCGGCGCGGGCATGCAGCGGGCGCTGCTCCTCCCGCGTCCGGCGGCTGGGCTCGTAGGCGCCCGGCTTGATTGCCAGCACGCGGACGGAGTGAAACCACTGGCGGGCGTCGTCCTCGAAGTAGCGGTCGGCGGGGATCAGCGCCCCGAGCAGCGAGATCACCGCCTCGTGCACGGCGCGCAGGGCGTCGGCCTCCGGCCGGGCGTCGTCGACCGCCGCCATCTTCGACGCGTTGTGCATCGTGTTGTACAGGCCGCTGGAGGTGTCCTCGTCGACGATCACCTCGGCGAAGCCGGTCTCGCGGCACACGCGCTCGAAGAACTGCGGGGTCAGGCGGACGTAGTCGTGCGGGTAGCCGTGGCGGCGCCAGACGAAGGGCATCACCACGACCATCACGCCGCCCGGGCGCAGCACGCGGAAGCTCTCCTCGATGATGCGATGCGGGTAGGCGACGTGCTCGAACAGGCTGTTGGACGCCACCCGGTCAACGGTCGCGTTGCCCAGCGGCAGCGCCGTGGCGTCCGCCACCAGGTCGGGGCGGTAGTGGCGGTCGAAGTCCAGGCGCAGGAACTCCGCCAGCCCGTCGCCGGCGACCAGCTCGGCCACGCGCTCCGGCGGGAAGGTGGTGAACGTGCCGAGCTCCAGGTGCACCGCGCCGACGTGCTCGGTCGCGGCGTACAGGCGGGCGCGCGCCTCGTCCCACGCCGGGTCGCCGTCGGAGCGCGACGGGTTGACCCCCCGCAGCAGGTGGGTGCCGGCGATCGCGGCCACGTGTGCGTCGATCGTGGCCAGCAGCGCGTCGGCGCGCTCCGCCGGCAGGCGGGCCCGGACCAGGTCGCGCGCGACGTCGAGGAGCCGTTCGCGCTCCTCGGGGCTGCTGGCCGACACGGGCCCGGACTCTAGCGGCGCGCCGCGGCGCAACATCCGTCCGCTTAGTCGCGAGACGATGAAGTGGACCTGAGTAGTAGGCGATGACCATGGCACATGCTCTGCCCATCGACGCCCACGCCGGCGCAGGCCGGATTCGGACTGGTCGAGGCCATCGTCGCGGCGGCGCTGCTGTTGGTCCTGGGCCTGGTGCTCTACACGTCCTTCAGCGCGGCCTCGAACACCACCGGGCGCACACGGGACCGGGCACTGGCGGCGAGCATCGCGACGCAGGACCAGGAGCGGATGCGCGCCATGCCGATGGCCGTCGTGTCCAACCTGCGCGAGACCCGCACGCAGACGGCGGGCGCGATCGCCTACACCGTCACGTCGCGGGCGGACTGGGTCACGGACTCCAGCGGAACCGTCTCCTGCACCAGCACGGATCGCTCGGCGAGCTACCTGCGCATCAGCACCTCGGTGACGTCGGCGGCGCTCGCGGGGCGACCGCCGGTGCGGGTGGAGAGCCTGCTGGCCCCGCCCAACGGCTCCTTCGGGACCAACCGCGGCTCGCTGGCCATCCAGGTCGTCGACCGCGACGGCGCCGGCCACAGCGGCATCTCGGTCAGCCTGACCGGCCCTGCCTCCTTCACGGAGACCGCCAACGAGTTCGGGTGCGTGCTCTTCGGCCACCTCCCGGTCGGCAACTACACCGCGTCGTTCCCGAATCCGGGCTGCATCGGCCCCACCGGTGACCCGACCTCGAGCGCTCCGGTCGGGGTCGTGGGGGAGACCACCACCGTCCACCAGTTCGAGTGCGACGGGCCCGGGCGGATCGACGCGAGCTTCGACACCGAGCGGTTCAACCTCTTCACGCTGGTCCCCCTGCAGATCCTGAGCTGGACGCAGCAGCCCGCCCAGGCCGAGCGCATCTCCGTCGCGCACTCCGGGCTGCCGGCGCCGGGGACCCGGATCTTCGGGAACGGCACCGCGAGCGACCAGATCAACGCCACGTCGCTGTACCCGTTCTCCAGCCCGTACGCGGTGTACTCGGGCGACTGCGTGGGTGCCGATCCGGCCACCTACGGCCAGCCGCGGACCACCGTCCAGGTGAACCCGGGCGGCACGTACGCCGCGACCGTGCGCGAGCCCGCGCTGAACCTGCTCGTCACCCGCCTTGGGGTCCCGGTGGTCGGCGGGCGTGTGCGGGTCACGGCCAAGGGCAGCGGCTGCAGCGGAACGCGGACGCTGACGACCAACAGCCTCGGCCGGCTCACGGAGCCCGGAATGCCCTACGGCGTCTACGACGTGTGCGTCGACACCACCGTCGCCGGGATCGGCCTGCTCAAGGCGACGCAGACCAACATCCACAACACGCACCCGAAGGGCACGCCGCTGGTGTCCCTGAGCATCGGGCTCGGGCTGGGGTCCTGCGCATGAGCGACCAGCGCGGCCACACGCTCATGGAGATGCTCATGGCCCTCGCGCTCTCGGCGGTCATCACGCTCGCGGTGCTGACCGTGATCTCCGGGATGAGCCGCGCGGGCGCGCGCGTCGACGACCGCTCGGAGGCGACCCGCGCCGGACGCGCGGCCATGCAGCGCATCACCACCGTGCTGCGCTCCCAGGTCTGCCTGGGGCCGGGGCTCCCGGCGGTGCTCGCCGCCCACGGCACCAGCGTGACCTTCTACTCCGATCGCGGCGCCCAGCCCTTCGCGCCCGAGAAGCACCGGCTGACGTTCGTTCCCGCCTCGGGCCAGATCGTCGAGGAGATCTGGCTGACCAACGGCGGGACAGCGCCGGCGTTCACCTTCCCCGTCGCGCCCAGCCGCACGAACGTGCTGGCGGCGAACCTCCAGGCCCTGCCCGGCGTGCCGGTGTTCCGCTACTACGCGTTCACCGGAGCGGTGCCGGCGACGCCCACCGCGCAGCTGCCCGTCCCCAACGCCACGCCGGACGCCGTGCTCTCGGCGGCCGACCGTGCCTCGACCGTGCAGATGGCGATCTCCTTCCGGGCCCGGCCGGCGAGCACGGTCCACGCCGACAAGGTCGGTTCCACCTGGGAGAGCCACGTCTACGTCCGCACCGCGGATCCCCTGGACCCCCAGCACAGCCCGCAATGCATCTGAGACGGATCAAGGACGAGGGCGGGATGGTCCTGGTGCTGGTGCTCGCCGCGCTCACGCTCGCGTCCGGGCTCACCGTCGCGGCGTTCAGCGCCGCCAACGGCGACCAGCGCATCGGGCGCCACGACCAGGACGCCAAGCGCGCCTACGCTGCGGCCGAGGGCGGCCTGCACCTCTACCTGTTTCACCTCAACGAGGACAACGCGTACTGGGCCAAGTGCGCGGGCGTCCCGCCGCCGAGCCCCGTCAACCAGGTGTGGAACGGGGCGGGCGCCGACCCCCGCGTCTGGCGCAACCTGCCGGACTCCGCGGCGCGCTACACGATCGAGCTGCTGCCCGCCAACGGCCACCCGGCGTGCAACCCGGCGCAGGCCGAGGCGACGATGATCGACGCGACCGGCGGCACCTTCCGGATCCAGACCACGGGGGAGGCCAACGGCGTGCGGCGCTCGATCGTCACGACGCTCAAGCGCCGCGGATTCCTGGACTTCCTGTACTTCACCGACTACGAGACCACCGACCCGGCGTGGTACGCGCTGGACGCCCGCGGGCGCCAGACGCGCACGGCCAGCACGAACGCGCCGCCGGACCTCGTGACGTGGGCGTCGACCGCCTGCCCGCGCTATCACCGCGCCGGCCGCGGATCGCAGTCCTACGACGGCGAGATCTTCTGGTTCAACAGCGCGTGGACCGAGTGGGACGACACCTGCACCGAGATCCAGTTCGCTCCCACCGACGTGATCGCCGGGCCCCTGCACACCAACGACGAGCTGCTCACGTGCGGCGCACCGGTCTTCGGTCGCAACACGCAGGACCGCATCGAGGTCTCGGGGGCCGGGTGGCGCGGGCAGAGCGGCTGCTCGGGCAACAACCCCACGTTCACGGGCACGCTGACGACCAACGCGCCGGTGCTCACGCTGCCCCCCACAGACAGCAAGCTCAAGGCGATCGCGCTTCCCGCCTACTCGTTCACCGGCACGACGCGG
Source organism: uncultured Solirubrobacterales bacterium (assembly GCA_963825515.1). GTDB lineage: Bacteria > Actinomycetota > Thermoleophilia > Solirubrobacterales > Solirubrobacteraceae > CADCVQ01. Next base: position 300,247 of record CAWGTI010000006.1, read on the forward strand.
ATCGTCCTGAACGGCTCGTCGATGACGGTCACCAACGCGGCCGCCGGCCTGAGCAGCGCGCCGATGTCGCTGCCCGCCAACGGCGTGGTGTACGTCTCCAACGGCGCGTGCGGGCAGGCCTACAACCCGCTGGACCCCTACACGAGCCCCGCCGCGTGCGGCGACGCGCAGGTCAGCGGGACCTACTCCGACGACCTGACGATCGCGGCCGAGCGCGACGTCGTCATCCACGACTCGATCCTGCGCACCGACGACGCGATGCTCGGGCTCATCGCCAACGCCTTCGTCCGCGTGCGCCACACGATCACCGGCCTGAACCTCCAGAACACGCCGGTGTCGTGCAGCAACGCGGCGGGCTCCCCGACGAACATCCGCGTCGACGCGGCCATCCTCGCGCTGCAGCACTCCTTCACGGTCGACAGCTACTTCTGCGGGTCGCCGCTGGGCACGCTGACCGTCAACGGCGTCATCGCGCAGCGCTTCCGCGGGCCGGTCGGCCGGGCGAGCGGCAACTCGATCGTCAGCGGCTACCGCAAGGCCTACACCTACGACGACCGCCTGCGCTTCCGCTCGCCGCCGCACTTCCTGGACCCCGTGCAGGCGGCGTGGCGCATCCAGCGCCAGGTGGACGCCGCGGCGCGGTAGGGCCGGACTACCGCTTCGTCGCGGCCTTCGGCTTCGTCTTGCGCGAGCCGCCGTTGCCCTTCTGCTTGGCGTCCTCGAGCGCCTGCTGCAGCGCCGCCATCAGGTCGGGCACGGGGTCGGGTTGCGCGTCGGCGTCGTCGGGCACGTCGATGGTCTGGCGCTTGCGCTTGCGGTTGACGATCCGTTGCAGGCGCTTGCGGTACTCGTCCTCGTAGCGGTCGGGCTTCCAGTCGGCACCGAGCTCCTCGATGAGGGCGACCGCCGCGTCGAGCTCCTTCTTGGCCGGCTTGGTGCTCTTGCCGGCGGCGTTCGGGACGTCCTTGGTGGGGCGGACCTCGTCGTGGAAGCGCATCGTCGTCAGCGTGAGGGCGCCGTCGCGGGCGCGCACGATCGCCAGGTACTCCTTGGCGCGCATGACGAATCGCCCCAGCGCCGCGTGCTCGGTCTGCTCCATGACGCCCAGCAGGAGGCGGTAGGCGCGCGTCGCGCCCTCGTCGTCGCCGGCCGGCACCAGCCAGTACGGGTGGTCGAAGTAGATCGGGTCCACGTCGGCGAGGTCGACGAACTGCTCGATGTCGATCGTGCGCGTCTTGCGCGGCTCGACCGCCTCGAGGTCCTCGTCCTCGATGATCACCGTCTTGCCGCTGTCGAGCTCGTAGCTGCGCGCGACCGCCTCGTAGGGGACCTCCTTGTCCTCCTCCGAGCACCAGCGCCTGGTCTCGACGGGCGTCGTGTCCTTCTCGTGCAGCTGGCGGAAGTGCAGGTCGAGGTCGCGCACGGCGCTCATCAGCTGTACCGGCACGTTGACCAGGCCGAAGCTCAGCGATCCTCTCCACAGCGAGCGCGCCATCGCTCAGCTCTCCGCCGAGAGGCTCGCCTCGAGCGCGGCGACCAGGTCGTCGGGATCCTGGGCCTCGGTGCGCTGCGGGAGCTTGTCGACCTTGCCCTTCGCCTTGGCCGCGATGTACTCCAGCAGCCGCTCGCGGTAGGTGTCCTCGAACTTCGTGGGGTCGAACCTCGCCTGGAGGGTCTGGAGCACCTTGGTCGCCATGTCGAGCTCGCGCTTGCTGGGCTTGCGCGAGGGGGAGGGGATGTCGAGGTCCTTCGCGGGGACCAGCTCGTCGTGGAAGTGCATCGTGTGCAGGCCCAACACGTCGTCGAGCGCGCGGATCGCGACCAGGTACTCGCGGTTGTGGAACACCCAGCGTCCTATGCCCGCCCGGCCGGTCTTCTCCAGCGCGTCGTGCAGCAGCCGGTAGGCGTCCTTGCCCTTGTCCTGGCTGCCGAGGTAGTAGGTCTTGTCGTACAGGACCGGGTCGATGTCCTCGGCGCGGACGAACTCCTCGACCTCGATCAGGCGTCCCGCCCGCCCGGCGGCGGCCTTCAGCTCCTCGTCGGAGAGGACGACGAACCTGCCCTCCGCGACCTCGTAGCCCTTGACGATCTCCTTGTAGGGGACCTCCTTGTCCTCCTTCGGGCAGATCCGCTTGTGCTCGATCCGCGCGCCGTCGTCGCGGTGGACCTCGTTGAAGTGCACGGTCCGGTCCTCGGTGGCCGAGTGGACCTTCACGGGGACGAAGACGCCGGCGAACGCGATCGTGCCGTTCCAGATCGAGCGCAGGGCCATGAGGTGGGCCTACCCGGTCCGGCGGGCCGCGGATCGGGCCGCGCGGTCAGCCCTTGAATGTGGAGCGGCCCGCGTCGCCGAAGGGCTCGTCGCGCTCGCGGACAGCTTCCTTGAACCCCGCCTCCGCGGCGCGCTGCTGGAAGGCGTAGCCCTCGGGCGTGTGACGCGCGATCCCGTCGAAGACCGTGCCCATGACCTGGGTCTGCTGCAGGCCCTGCGCGTGCAGCGACTGGTTGACCAGCAGCTTCATCATCTGCAGCTGGTTGACCGGGACGCTCGCGATTCGCCCGACGAGGATCTCGGTGCGCTCGTCGAGGTCCTCGGGCTCCGGCGCCTCGATCGCCAGCCCCCACTCCAGCGCCTCGGCGCCGGAGAGGCAGTCGCCGGTGAACAGCAGCCGCTTCGCGCGCTGCGGGCCGAGCCGCGCGGCCCACAGCGCGGTCGTGGGCGATCCCCAGACGCGAGCCGGCGGGTAGCCGATCTTCGCGTCGGCGGCGATCACGAGCAGGTCGCTGCACAGCGCCAGGTCCGTGCCGCCGGCCACGCAGAAGCCGTGCACCTTGCAGACCACCGGCTTGGAGCAGTGAAAGAGCGCCATGAAGGCGCGCACGTTGCGGCTCATGGCGGCGTAGTCGACCATCGGGTCCCACGTCTGTTCCGGGTCGTGGTTGGCGGCCTGGACCATCGGGTCCAGCGGGGAGCCCGGCGGCGCGTCGGCGGCGCCGTAGTCGCCCTCGAGCAGCCCCTCGGCGCTCTGCACCAGGTCGTAGCCGCCGCAGAAGCCCGAGCCGTTGCCGGCGAGCAGGACGACGTGGACGGCCGGGTCGAGATCGGCGCGCTCGACGCAGGCGGCCAGTTCGGTGATCAGCTCCGGCGTCAGGCCGTTGCCGCGCTGCGGCCGGTTCAGGGTGATCCGGGCGACGCGGTCGGCCACGTCGTAGGTCAGCATCTGCGGGTCGGTCATGGCGCGAGTCTAGGAGCGGCGCGGGGCCGCGCGTTTGTGGTCCGGGCGCCCCGGGGACGACGCGTGCCAACCCGATCCCGCAGGAGGTGGTCGTATGGCCGAGCCAGTCCCCGCCGGCAGTGACGTTTCCGCCGGGACCTACACGTGCACCAACTGCGGCTACGTCCTGGACGTCCAGTCCACCCAGCACCTGCCCCCGTGCCCGCAGTGCGGCAACGGCGAATGGACCACGCAGTCCGGCGGCGACAGCGTGGAGGATCCGTACCCAGGGAGCTGAGCGCGCGGCCGGAGCCCAGGTATCGCTCCGCCGCCCATCAGGTCGCGTCCGCGACGGCCTCGACGCCGACGCTGACCGCCACACCACCCACGTAGATGATCAAGGCGCGCCAGAACGCGCCCGCGGCCGCCCCCTCGCCGAGCGCGGCCTGGTGGATGGCGTGTGCCGTCCGAAAGAAGCTGCGGCACAGGACGAAGCACGGGAAGCCGTGCTCCTGCCCGCCGTCGACGTAGAACACGTCCATGTCCTCGTCGCCGCCATGACCGACGTACATCTGGCGCAGGTCCTCGTTCACGAGCGGACCCGTCTCGTGGAGCAGTCGACCGGAGAGGCCGGCGACGAACGCTCCCGACTGGCCCGCGATGTAGACCTGCACCCGCGCCTCGGCGGCAACCGCGTCGCCGAGCGCCACGACCACCTCGTCATAGGTCATCCGCCGTTGGTCGGCCACCATGCCGCCTCCCGTCTGGGTCGGTGATGTTCAGATCAAACCCGACTCGCACCGGTCGCGCACGCGTCGCTCGATCCAGATCAGGGTCGGCCGGCTGGTTTCAGTGCCGGGTGAGCCGCCAGGTGAGGTGGTTCGCGGGACAATGGAAGCCATGCAGCGCGGCGAAGGGATCGCATGGCGCCGAATCCGAGATGGTCGAGTCCGCGGGCGCAGGTTGGCGACTCGCGTGACCGGAAGGGAGGATCGGGATGGGCAATCTGATCGCGACGGCGCAGGCGACCGTCGATGGCGTGATCGACCCGGTCGGCGAGTGGGTGCAGCCGGACGGCGATCACGGCGACTATTCGTTCGAGCGTCAGGCGAGATCCGGTGGGCTGCTGCTGGGCCGCAAGACCTATGAGGGGCTGGCGGGACATTGGCCGAGCCAGTCGGGGGGATGGGCGGACATGGTCAACGCGCTGCCGAAGTACGTGGGATCCACCACCCTGTCGGGCGGTCTCGAGTGGAACGCGACCCTGCTCGAGGGGAACCTCGAGGACTCGATCCCGGCGCTGAAGGACGACGTCGACGGTGACCTGTTCCTCCACGGAAGCGGCGAGTTCGCCTATGCCCTTGCCGAGAAGGGCCTCGTCGACGAGTACGAGGTCTACCTGAACCCGCTGGTCTGGGGCGAGGGAAACGTCCACGTGCTCGGCGACAGGGGGACCATCCGGCTGGAGCTCGCCGACGTCAAGCGGTTCGAGTCCGGAGTGGTCCTCCTCACCTACCGCCCGGCGTCCTGAACCCGGCTGGGCCGCGAGGCGGCGGGAGGCCGGTCAGCGGTTGTGGTTTACGACTTCGACGTTGTGCCCGTCGGGGTCCAGGACGAACGCGCCGTAGTAGCCGGGGTGGTACACGGCGCGCTCCCCCGGACCGCCGTGGTCCTCGTAGCCGGCGGCGAGCGCGGCGGCGTGGAACGCACGCACCGTGGCGTCCTCGCGGGCGGCGAACGCGAGGTGGACGTGCGCCGTGAGCGGCCGCTCGTCGTCGATCAGCGAGAAGCTGTGGTCCTCGCCCCTGAAGTGCGCGCGGCCGGGCTCGTCGTCGCCCAGCCGGATCCCGGCGTGGGGCGCGATGGTCGCGTAGAAGCGCTTGGACGCCGGGAGGTCGGCGACGCGGATCCACAGGTGGTCGACGCCGCCGTCGGGCACGGGGCGCTCGCGCTCGTCGTGCACGGCCTCGACGCTGTTGCCGTCCGGGTCGAGCAGGAACCCGCCGTAGTAGTCCGGTCCGTACTCCGTGCGCGGCCCGGGCGCGCCGTCGTCGCGGTACCCGGCGTCGACTCCCGCCCGCCAGAAGGCGTCCACAGCCGCGCGGCTCGGCGCGCGGAACCCGACGTGCAGGCCGCGGGTCACGGGGTGCTCGCGGTCCGTGGGCATGATGTCCCAGTCCTGCCACTCGACGAGCTCGGCGTCCGCGTGGCTGGGCTCGACCCCCAGCACGGAGAGGACGGTGCGGTAGAAGCGCTCGGACGCCCCCAGGTCCGAGACGGCGATGCCGACGTGGTCGAACATCACGCCGAGGCTAGCGATGCGGGCGCGAGGCGCGCCCGTCCTCGGCCGCGGTCTACCCGAGCTACGCACCATCGACCGGGCAGCAGCCTGTCAACGGCAGCTCCGCGACCTCCGAGCGGCAGGGAAAGCGCGCATTTGGAGGGGAGATACGG
>CAWGTI010000007.1:0-21067 GCA_963825515.1 uncultured Solirubrobacterales bacterium
GACGTCGCGGCGGATCTCCAGCGCCGTCACGGGCCTGCGCTCGGCCATCAGGTAGGAGATCAGCGAGAGCTGACGGATGAGCTTCTCGGTGTCCTTGGCCATCGCCGACAAGATACGGGCCTGCCGTCAGCGGCCGCCGCGGATGGCGCCCCGGCGATCCGCTCTTTGCGGTGTTTCTACGGTGAGGGTGCGTTGCACGGGGGAGCGGGGCTCACCTGGCGGATTCGGCGGTTGTCGGATGGCCGCGGGGGTCACGCCCCGGTCGCGGGGGATGGCCGGGTGGGCCGACGTATCCATGCATGCCAAGGGGCAGCTGGGCCCACATCGTGTCCTGGAGCTGAGTGGGCCGACGTACCCATGCATGCCAAGGACAAGTCGGCCCACTTCGCCTGGCCGCCTTCCTCGGCCCGGCCGAACGTCGCGTACCCGCGCGAAGCCCGGTGCCGGGTGCCCGACGACTGGGCTACCGGCTCGCGCCCCGCGAGGCGCGGCCGCCCGGCCCTTTCGCAGGGCGGGCGTCGCGCAGATCGGCCGCGGAGTCGTGACCACGCTCCAGCCCCGCGCGGCGCTCGGCCGCAGCGGCGAGGACGGCCGGCTCCAGGGCCAGGGTCTCAGGGCAGACGACCCGTCACGCGGCTTCAAGCTCTCCGGGGCGGGGACCGGGGAGTACGCGCCCGAGCCGATCGCGCGGTCGTAGCTCGACCACTGCGTGCCGCTGGGCAGCTCCTTCTCCAGACGGTCGAAGGAGCCCAGTCGCCCGCCGAGGTTGTCGCAGAAGTGCACGAGCGTGGCCTCCCGCGTGCAGGGCACGACCGGGCTGCCGTGCTCGAGGCTGCCGTGGTGGCTGAGGATGATGTGCAGCACCGCCTCGGCGGTGCGCGGCGGGAAGCCCTGGATGTCCTCGATCGCCCGCCGGACGCGGTAGTAGCCCAGCGGGATCTCGCCCTGGAGCTTGCCGGCGTCGGTCATCTCGATGGCGCCGCCCTGCATCGCGTAGGCCTCGAGCTTGCCGATGTCGTGCAGCAGCGCCCCGGCCACGGCCACGTCGCGGTCGATCCCCCCGAAGGTGGCGCTGATCGCGCTGACCGCCTGCGCGACCGACAGCGAGTGCTCCAGCAGCCCGTGGGGATAGGCCTGGTGGAAGCGCTTGGCCGCCGGCGCGGACACGTACTGCGCCCACGTGGCCGAGCCCTCGCCGAGGACGTCGTCGAGCAACCGGCGCAGGTGACGGTCCTGGATCGTGGCCAGCAGGGAGCGCAGGTCGGCCTCCATCCGCGCCGGCGGCTGCCGGGGGCCGTCGAGGAGGTCGGCCTCGGCGAACGAGCCCGGCTCGGCGGGCCGCACGCCGCGCAGCTCGAGCTCCGGGCCGTAGCGCTGGGTCACGCAGAAGCGGCCCGCGACGTGCAGCGGTGCGCCCACGGCCGCCACGCGCGCCACGTCGGCGACGCCGTCCCAGACGGTGGCCTCCACGCTGCCGGTGCGGTCGCCCAGGGTAAGGCGCAGGTACCGACGGCCATCGCGTTTGACGCGGGTCTGCACCGCGCGAACCAGCAGCACCTGGTCCAGCTCGACTCCATCCTGCAAATCGCGCACGAACATGATCGACACGGTAGGTCCGGTCGCGGACGGATAGCCTCGCCTGACACATGGCCCGCAGCGCGCTCATCACCGGGGGCACCGGCGGCCTGGGCAGTGCGGTCACCCGCGCCTTCCTCGACGCGGGCTGGCGCGTGGTCGTGCCGCTCCACGACGAGTCCGAGCGCGGCAACGTCGAGGCGCACGAACGCCTCGTGCTCGAGCCCGCCGACCTGCTGCACCTCGCGTCGACCGCGGCGGTGGCGCAGCTGGCCGCGGGCGAGGACGCGGCGCCGCTGGGCGCGGTGGTCAACCTCGTCGGCGGCTTCGCCATGGGCGAGCGCCTGCACGAGATGCCGGTGAAGGACTTCGAGGACCAGCTGCGGCTGAACCTGCGCCCCACCTACCTCGTCTGCCAGGCCGCCCTGCCGCACCTCATCGCCGCCGGCGGGGGCGCGATCGTCTGCGTCTCCTCGCGGGCCGCGCTGCGCCCGTTCGCCGGCGCGGCGGGCTATGCGGTCGCCAAGGCAGCGGTGCTCGCGCTGGTCGACGTGCTGGCCGCCGAGTACCGCGACGACGGCGTGCGCGCCAACGCGATCGTGCCCAGCGTGATCGACACGCCCGCCAACCGCCGGTCCTCGCCCGACGCCGACTTCGCGCGCTGGCCGACCCCCGCGGAGGTCGCGCGCGTCGTGCTCTTCCTGTGCGAGGACGGCTCGGCGCTCGTCAGCGGCGCCCACGTCCCGGTCTACGGCCGCGCCTGAACGCGCTTGGCCGCCACGGGCGCCGGGTAGCGCCGCAGGCGTGAGCGCGCTGCCCGGCAAGCCCGTCTCCGTCTTCACCGACGGCGCGCCCGGCCCGGCCCATCCGCCGCTCGCCACGGACCTGGAGGTCGACGTCGTGGTGGTCGGCGCCGGCGTCACGGGCCTGAGCACGGCGCTGCGCTGCGCGCAGGACGGCGCCTCGGTCGCCGTCCTGGAGGCCGCGCAGGTCGCCGGCGCGGTGACCAGCCACACCACCGCGAAGGTCACGGCGCTGCACTCGCTCATCTACGACGAGCTGCGCTCGCACTTCGGCGAGAAGGGAGCGAGCACCTATGCCGCCGCCAACCAGGCGGGACTGGAGCAGGTGGCGCGCTGGGTGGACGAGCTGGGGATCGACTGCGCCTTCCGGCGCCGCAGCGCCTACACCTACGTCGAGGACCCCGAGCGCCGCGACGCGATCGAGCGCGAGGTCGACGCGGCGTGTGCGGCCGGGCTGGGCGCGCGGCTGGTCACCGACACGCCGCTGCCGTTCGGCGTGGCCGCCGCCGTCGTGCTCGACGACCAGGCCGAGTTCGACTCCTACGCCTACGGCGCGGGGCTGGCCCGCGCGCTGGCCGAGCGCGGCGGGCGGATCTTCGAGCACACCCGCGTCACCGGCCTGGAGGAGCGCGGCGGCCCCGCCGTGGTCACGGACGCCGGGCATCGCGTCCGCGCCGGCCACGTCGTCGTGGCCACCCACATGCCCGTCTTCGACCGGGGGCTCTTCTTCACGCGCCTGACGGCCAAGCGCTCCTACGCGATCGCGGTGGTCGCGGGCGACAGCGTGCCCGACGGCATGTTCATCAGCGCGCAGGAGCCGACCCGCTCGCTGCGCGTGCACATGCACCAGGGCCGGCTGCTGCTCATCGTGGGCGGCGAGGGCCACACCGCGGGCGAGGACTCCGACCCGCGCGAGCGCTACCGCACGCTGGAGCGCTGGGCGGCCGAGCGCCTCGGGGCGGCGGAGGTGACCCACCGCTGGTCCGCGCAAGACCTCCAGCCCGCCGACGGCGTCCCCTACGTCGGGCGCTACACGCCGGTCTCGGGGCGCGTCCTCACCGCCACGGGCTATCGCAAGTGGGGCTTCACGAACGCCACGATGGCCGCCGGGATCCTGGCCGACACGATCGCCGGGCGCCCGAACCCGTGGGCGAGCTTCTTCGACACCAGCCGCTTCACGCCGCTGCGCAGCGCGAAGGGCATCGCCTCCGAGGCGCTCAAGGACGCCCGGCATCTGGTCGGCGGCCGCCTGGCGCTCGCGACGGCGAGGTCGGTCGACGCCCTGGCTCCCGGGGAGGGCGCGGTCGTCCGGGCCGGATCCGAGCGCGTCGCGGCCTATCGCGAGGAGGACGGCACCCTCCGCGCGGTGTCGCCGATCTGCACGCATCTGGGCTGCGTCGTGGCCTTCAACGCCGCCGAGCGCTCGTGGGACTGCCCCTGCCACGGGTCGCGCTTCGCCCCCGACGGGACGGTGCTCGAGGGCCCGGCGACGCGGCCGCTGGCCGCCGCGCAGGGCGACCCGATCTTGGCGCGTTCGTGACGTTAGTCACCAGCGGCGGGCGGGAACCTTTCCGGCGTGTCCGACCGCCCGACACCCTGGCAGCCGACGAGCGACGACGTCGCGCGGGAGCTTCTGAGCGCACGGCGCGCCCGGCAGGCGGCGCGCCGCGATCAGGCCCGGCAGGCGCGGATCGCGGCGTGGACGCGCTCGCTGATGCAGCGTCAGCCCGGGAGCAGCCGCGCGGGCCGCGGGGCCGGCCCGCCTCAGTCCCCGCCGTAGAACGCGACCGCGCGCTCGGCGAGCCGGCGCGTGTCGCGCTCGTTGCTCACCGCGTTGATCACGATCGCCACGCCGGGGATCAGGCGCCCCGCCAGCTTGTTGGCCGCCCGGCGCCCCACGAAGCTCGCGAGCTTGCGCACGAGCGCCTCGTCCTTGGACATGCGCATGTCCATGTAGGCGGCGGCGATCGGCCGCCCGACGCCGTCCAGCGCGTCGCGCGCCTCGGCGGGATCGGCGTAGACGCCCTGCAGCACGAGCAGCTCGGCCGCGCGCATGGGGTCCAGCGGGTCGAAGCCATAGGCCGCGGCGATGAAGAAGATCATGCGCGACTGGATCCAGGCCAGCGCCGCCAGGTCGGGCACCACCGTCAGCGCGCCGCCGATGCCGGTGGCCGCTCCGCCCAGGCGCGCGAAGGTCGCATGGCGCTTGGTGGCCATCCGCCCCAGCTCCTCGGGCCCGTACGCGTAGCGCTCGCGCATCTCGGCGATCCACTCGGCGGCGGCGGGGCCGTGCTGCTCGGCGGCGGCCAGCGCGATCGTCTCGGGCGCGCGCAGCGGGTCGGCGCGCAGGCGGGCGATGAGCCCCTCGGGAACCGCCGCGCGGTCCTGCATGTCGTCGACGGCCACGAGCCGGCCCATTATGACCCAGTCGGGGGCTTCGACAGGTAGCGCTGCAGGTTGGGCGCGATCGCGGCCACGACCGCGTCGGGCGCCCTGCATCTGGTTCCACGCGATCAACCGCCTACGCTGGTGGGCGGGCCGCATGTTCAACCCGCTCGATCCCGACCACCTCGCCCGCGCCGCCGCCAACGTCTACGACGCCCTGCGCCACGACGGCCTGGCGGACGTGCGACCGACGCCGCGCAGGGTGGTGGACGAGACGCGGCGGCGCACGCTGTATCGCTACCTGGAGCCCGGCCACGCGCCCGCGGCGCACGAGCGGCCGGTGCTGCTCGTCCCGCCGCTGGGCGCGCCCGCCCAGTGCTTCGACCTGCGCCGGGGCTGCTCGCTGGCCGAGCACCTGCTCGCGGCGGGCCACCGCACCTACCTGGTCGAGTACGGCGACATCGCGTTCGCCGAGCGCGACCTCGGGCTCGAGCACTGGATCGAGGACGTCATCCCCTCCGTCGTGCGCCGCGTGAGCGAGGACGCCGGCGGCGCGCCGGTGCACGTCGTGGGCTGGTGCCTGGGCGCGCTCATGGCGCTGCTGGCGGTGGCGGCCGACGACGCGCTTCCCGTCGGCGCGCTGGCGATGGTCGCGGCGCCGCTGGACTCCCGCCGGGTCGGGCTGGTCGCGCCCCTGCGACCGGTGGACGCGATGACCGGCGGGCTGTTCGGCACGGCCGTGTACCGGGCGCTGGGCAGCGTGCCCGCGCCGCTCGTGCGCCGCGCGTTCCAGCTCAGCGCGATGGACAAGGTCCTGACCCGGCCGCTGGCCCAGCTCATGCACCTGCACGACCGCGACTTCCTCGCCCAGATCGAGGCGGTGGACCGCTTCGCGGCCGGCATGCACGCCTACCCGGGACGCACGCTGGGGCAGCTCTACCACCGCCTGTTCCGCGGCAACGACCTCGCGCGCGGGCGCCTGCGCCTGAGCCATCGCACGATCTCGCTGGACGCGGTGACGGTCCCGGTCCTGGCGGTGGCGGGGCAGGGCGACCCGATCGCGCCGCCCGCCGCCGCACACGCCGCGGCCGAGCTGCTGCCCGGTGCCCCCGAGGTCCGGCTGCGCACCGCGCCGGGCGGGCACCTGGGCGTGCTGACCGGCCGCGCGGCGGCGGGCACCACGTGGACGGAGATCGACCGCTTCCTGGCCGACGGGGCGCCGGGCCGGCCGGCCCGGGCACGCCTGCGCGTCGTCGCCTGAGGCGAAGGGCGCGCCGGGTGGCGCCGTCTGCACGGCCGCTGTCAGGCGGGGTAACCCACCGCGGCCCGGGGGTACAGTCCGGACGATGCGTCCTGGAGCCATCCTCGCCTGCCTGCTCGTGCTGGCGCTCGCCGCGCCGGCCGCCGCCGGCGCCCAGGCCCCCGGCCCGGACGCGCGCATCGCCCCCGCCGTGAGCGCCGCCGGCGTCGACGTCTCCGGGCTCACGCTGCACGACGCCGCGAACCGGATCAACGCCTCGTTCCGCGGGCGCCTGGAGCGCGGCATCGCGGTGCGGGCCGCCGGGCGGACGCTGCGCCTGTCGGCCCGCGGCGCGCGCCTGAGCTTCGACCACGTCCGCACCGCCAGCCGCGCGTACTACGCGGGCCGCGACCGGTCCGCGCCGGCGCCGGGCGCCGAGCCCGCGGCTGTCGACGTCCCGCTGGCGCTGACGCACTCGGCCGGCGCGGTGAACCGCTTCGCCGCCCGGGTCGACCGCGCGCTCAGCCGCGCGGCGCGCGACGCGACGCTGCGGATCACGCTGCGGCGGGTGCGCGTGCGGCGCTCGCGCCCGGGTCGCGACATCGACGAGCGGGCGCTGGCCGGTCAGATCTCCGCCGCGCTGGCCGCTCCCGGCGCCTCGCGGGTGTTCCGCCCCGCGCTCGTGCCGGTGCGCGCGCGGGTCAACGCCAACGATCTGCGCCGCCGCGCCGGCACGGTCCTCACGATCGACCGCTCGAACTTCAAGCTGCGCCTGTTCAAGCGCACGCGGCTGCGCCGCACCTACCGCATCGCCGTGGGCCTGCCCGCCTACCCGACGCCGACCGGGCGCTTCGCCATCCAGTCCAAGCAGGTCAACCCGACGTGGTCGGTCCCCAACAGCGACTGGGCCGGTGAGCTGGCCGGCACGACCGTGGTGGGCGGCAGCGCGGCGAACCCGCTCAAGGCCCGCTGGATGGGGATCGCCAACGGGGTCGGGATCCACGGCACCGGCCAGGAGTACTCGATCGGCAGCCGCGCCTCGCACGGCTGCATCCGCATGCGCGTCGCCGACGTGATCGACCTGTTCCGCCGCGTGCCGGTCGGCACGCCCGTGCTGATCCGCTAGCGCCCACGATGGGGCGCGAGGCATGTCCGCGGAGGCCGGCTCTGGTTGCGGTTGGGCGACGGGCGAATGACCCGACGGCGCGCGGTTGTGGGGTGCGGGCGTCGCCGGCCGCGGTACCTGGGGGGGTGTGCTCCCGTGGCCACAGTGAGCGTGGGTTAGCGAGCACACCCCCTCGCGCGGATGCAAGCCCGTCACAAGCGACGGCCATTCCCGACTCAAGCTGCGCCTGACGGAGGGACGAAGGCGCGCGGGTTAGGGCCTGGGGTGGCCGGCCGCGATCTTGGGGGGTGTGCTCCCTCGTCCTCGCATATCGGGCTCCAGGGAGCGCACCCCCAGAACAAACGGGTCGGCGGCGCCCCGCACCCCGATGACCGGGCGCGTTGCGCTCATCTCTCGATGCCAATCCGTCGCAAACCCCGGCCCTTCCGACACAAAACGCGTGGTCGGCAGGTCCGCCCGACCCCGCGATGTCGATCCCGTGCCGGTCAGGGTCCAACGTTTCGATCTTCTATACTCCGACGCAGATTTCCTAGTCAGACATTTGGCACTTCGGAAGGAGACCCATCCACATGGGCAAGACCATCGGCATCGACCTGGGCACCACCAACTCCTGCATGGCCGTCCTCGAGGGCGGCGAGCCGACCGTCATCGAGAACTCCGAGGGAGGCCGGACGACCCCGTCCGTCGTCGCCTTCGCGCAGTCCGGCGAGCGGCTCGTGGGCACGGTGGCCAAGCGCCAGGCCGTCACCAATCCACAGAACACCGTCTTCTCGATCAAGCGCTTCATGGGCCGCAAGGAGGCCGAGGTGCGCGAGGAGGAGTCCATCGTCCCCTACGAGGTCGTCTCGGGCCCCAACGGCGACGCCCGCGTGAAGGCGGGCGGCAAGGAGCACACGCCGCCGGAGATCAGCGCGATGATCCTGCAGAAGCTCAAGGCCGACGCCGAGGCCTATCTCGGCGACACGGTCGACAGCGCGGTCATCACCGTCCCCGCCTACTTCAACGACGACCAGCGCCAGGCCACCAAGGACGCCGGCAAGGTCGCGGGCCTGGACGTCAAGCGCATCATCAACGAGCCCACCGCCGCGTCGCTGGCCTACGGCCTGGACAAGGAGGCCGACCAGACCATCCTCGTCTTCGACCTGGGCGGCGGCACCTTCGACGTCTCCGTGCTGGAGATCGGCGACGGCGTCTTCGAGGTCAAGTCCACCGCGGGCGACAACCACCTGGGCGGCGACAACTTCGACAAGACGGTGGTCGACTGGCTCGCGGCCGAGTTCAAGCGCGAGCAGGGCATCGACCTGAAGAACGACCCAATGGCGCTGCAGCGCCTCTACGAGGCGGCCGAGAAGGCCAAGATCGAGCTGTCCACCGCCCAGGAGTCGCAGATCAACCTGCCGTTCATCACGGCGGACACCAGCGGGCCCAAGCACCTCGACGTGCGCCTGACCCGCGCGAAGCTCAACGAGCTCTCCAGCGACCTCATCGACCGCGTGGTGGCCCCGGTGCGCCAGGCGCTCGACGACGCCAAGGACAAGGGCGCGTCGAACATCGACCACGTGGTGCTGGTCGGCGGCATGACCCGCATGCCCGCCGTGCAGGAGAAGGTCAAGGAGCTGACCGGCAAGGAGCCCCACCGCGGGGTCAACCCCGACGAGGTCGTGGCCGTCGGCGCCGCCATCCAGGCCGGCGTGCTGGCCGGCGACGTCAAGGACGTCCTGCTGCTCGACGTGACCCCGCTGACGCTGGGCATCGAGACCAAGGGCGGCGTCATGACCAAGCTCATCGAGCGCAACACCACGATCCCCACGCGCAAGGGCGAGGTGTTCTCCACCGCGGAGGACAACCAGCCGTCGGTGGAGATCCACGTGCTGCAGGGCGAGCGCGAGATGGCCCGCTACAACAAGTCGCTGGGCAAGTTCCAGCTGACCGGCATCCCGCCGGCGCCGCGCGGCATCCCGCAGGTCGAGGTCGCCTTCGACATCGACGCCAACGGGATCCTCAACGTGTCCGCGAAGGACCTGGGCACCGGCAAGGAGCAGAAGATCGAGATCAAGTCCGGCTCGGGCCTGAGCGAGGACGAGATCAAGCAGATGGTCTCCGACGCCGAGACGCACGCCGACGAGGACCGCCGCCAGCGCGAGCTGGCCGAGGCCCGCAACACCGGCGAGAACGCGGCCTACCAGGCCGAGCGCCAGCTCAAGGACCTCGAGGAGAACATCGACGAGGCCCAGAAGGCCGAGATCGAGGGGCTGGTCAAGGACCTGCGCGAGTCGCTGACCAGCGAGGACGCGGGCGAGATCGCGTCCAAGACCGAGGCGCTGCAGTCGGCGTTCCACAAGATCTCCGAGGCGATGTACGAGAAGGCCCAGGCCGAGCACGCGGCGAGCACCGCCAACGGCGGGTCCGCCGAGGCCGACGCCGACGCCACCGAGGGGTCGGCGGAGGAGGACGTCGTCGACGCCGAGGTCGTGGACGAGGGGCGGTAGACGGTGAGCGACGAGCGCACCGCAGCAGAGCACGAGCCCAAGGCGGCGGCCTCGGAGGCCGCCGCCCCGCCCCCGCCCGGACCCGAGGCGGGTCCGCCGGAGCCCGAGGTCGAGGCCGAGGCCGAGCAGGCCGGCGTCGAGGCGCAGGCCGAGCCGGCCGGCGCGGATGACCCGGCGGCGGTCGCGGCCGCCGTCGAGGAGGACCTCGACGAGCTGCGCCTGCGCGCCGGTCGCGCCGAGGAGTACCTCTCGCTCGCGCAGCGCACGCAGGCCGACTTCGACAACTACCGCAAGCGCATGGTGCGCGAGGTCGGCGCGGCCGAGGGCCGCGGCATGGCTCGCCTGACCAAGGAGCTGCTCCCGGCGCTGGACAACCTCGACCGGGCGCTGGCCGCCGCCGAGGAGTCCGCCGACCGCGAGCACCACCTGACCGACGGCATCCGCCTCGTGCAGTCCGAGCTGTCCGCCGCGCTGGCGCGCAGCGGCATCGAGGGCTACGAGCCCCAGGGCGAGCCCTTCGATCCCGAGCACCACGAGGCCGTGGCCCAGCAGCCCGTGGAGGGCGCCGCGCCGGGCACGATCGTCGCGGTGCTCCAGCCCGGCTACCGCATCAACGGCGCGCTGCTGCGGCCCGCCCGCGTCGTGGTGGCCGGCTAGGAGCGCGGCGATGGCGCAGGACCACTACAAGGTGCTCGGCGTCGACCGCAAGGCGACGCCGACCGAGATCAAGAAGGCCTACCGCAAGCTCGCGCGCCAGTACCACCCCGACCGCAACCCGGGCGACGCCAAGGCGGAGGCGCGCTTCAAGCAGATCTCCCAGGCCTACGACGTCCTGCAGGACGCCGAGAAGCGCAAGCAGTACGACCGCGTGGGCTCCAACCCGTTCACGGGCGGAGGCCGCCCGGGCGGAGCGGGTACCGCGGGCGGCTTCGACGCGGGCGGGATCGGCGACATCCTCTCCGACCTCTTCGGCCAGGCCGCGCGCGGCGGCGGCGCGCGCACCGGCGGGTCGGCGCGGGCGCGCAGCGAGCGCGGGCGCGACCTCGAGGTCGAGGTCTCGATCGGCTTCGACCAGGCCGTGGCCGGCGTGCAGGTCCCGCTCGCGGTGCCCACCGCGGAGCGCTGCGCGACGTGCTCGGGCACCGGCGCCAAGCCCGGCACCGCGCCGGTCGTGTGCCCGGTCTGCCAGGGACGCGGGATCGAGTCCACCGGGCAGGGCCTGTTCTCCATCTCCCAGCCCTGCTCGCGCTGCGGCGGGGCGGGCACCGTCATCGAGGACCCCTGCCCGACGTGCCAGGGCGCCGGGGTCACGCGGACGGTCAAGAAGTACCGCGTCAACATCCCCGCCGGCGTGCGGGACGGCAGCCGCGTGCGGCTGGCCGGCAAGGGCGAGCCCGGTCGCGCGGGCGGCCCGCCCGGCGACCTGTTCGTGATCACCCGCGTGCAGGCCTCGCCCGTGTTCGCGCGCAAGGGCGACCACCTGGAGGTCGAGGTTCCGCTCACCGTCCCGGAGGCGCTGGCCGGCGCCGAGGTCGAGGTGCCGACGCTCGCGGGCCGCAAGACGCTGCGCGTCCCGGCGGGGACCAAGCCCGGCACCGTGCAGCGCCTGCGCGGCGAGGGCCCGCCGCGGCTGGGCGCGTCCGGGCGCGGCGACATCCACTACCGCTTCGTGCTCGACCTCCCCGAGAAGCTGACCAAGGAGCAGAAGGCCGCGGTCGGCGAGCTGTCCAAGGCGTTCAACGGCAACCCGCGCGAGAGGCTGTTCACGTGAGCACGCGCCGGCGCCGCACCACCGCGCGCATCGAGGTCTCCTCCGACCGCGGCGTGTTCATGATCTCGGTCGCCGCCGAGCTGGCCGACATGCATCCCCAGACGCTGCGCATGTACGAGCAGCGGGGCCTCATCGAGCCCAAGCGCTCCCCGAAGGGCACGCGCCTGTACTCCCACGCCGACGTCGAGCGCCTGCGCCAGATCCAGCGGATGACCGCCGAGCTGGGGCTCAACCTCGCGGGCGTCGAGCTCGTGCTCGAGCTCGAGGAGCAGCTGGAGCGCACCCGGGCGCGCGTCGAGACGCTGGAGCGCCGGCGCCGGGAGCTGGAGGAGGACGTCGCGGCGCTGGAGGGCCGCCGCGAGGAGGTCCGCGCCGACCTCGTCCGCTACGAGCAGACGCGCGGCGCGATCGTCCGCGCCGAGGACGCGCGCAAGTGGCGGATCCCGGTCGACCGCGGCGACTGACGCCGTTTCTGCGGCCGGCCCTTGGCGTACAAATCTCAGTGAGCTAGACTGAGATCTGTGCAAGCCGACCGTTTCACGATCAAGACCCAGGAGGCCCTCCAGGCGGCCCTCGCGCTGGCGCCGTCCCGTCGCCACTCGCAGGTCACGCCCGAGCACCTGCTGTCCGTGCTCCTCGAGCAGGACGACGGCATCGTCATCCCGATGCTGCGCAAGATCGGCGCGGCGGCGGAGGCGCTGCGCACCGACGTCGAGGCGGCGCTGACCGCGCTGCCCACGCTGGCCGAGGTCGCCGAGCCGACCACCGCCCCGGAGCTGATGGTGCTCCTGCGCGCGGCCGAGAAGGAGATGCGCGGCCTGAGCGACGAGTACGTCTCCACCGAGCATCTCCTGCTCGCGCTGGCCGCCGACAGGGCCCCCGCCGGCGAGGCGCTGCGCCGCAACGGCGCCACGCGCGACCGCCTGCTGCAGGCGCTCGCCGAGGTGCGCGGCAGCCACCGCGTGACCGACCAGTCGCCCGAGGACAAGGTCCAGGCGCTCGAGAAGTACGGGCGCGACCTGACCGAGGACGCCGCCGAGGGCAAGCTCGACCCGGTCATCGGCCGCGACGACGAGATCCGCCGCGTCATCCAGGTGCTGAGCCGGCGCACGAAGAACAACCCCGTCCTCATCGGCGAGCCCGGCGTGGGCAAGACCGCCATCGCCGAGGGCCTCGCCCAGCGGATCGTCTCCGGCGACATCCCCGAGTCGCTGCGCGACCGCCGCGTGATCGCGCTGGACATCGGCGCGCTGCTGGCCGGCTCCAAGTACCGCGGCGAGTTCGAGGAGCGCCTGAAGGCGGTCCTCAAGGAGGTCTCCGACGCCGGCGGCCAGGTCGTCCTGTTCCTCGACGAGCTGCACACGATCGTCGGCGCCGGCGCGGCGGAGGGCGCCGTGGACGCCGCCAACCTGCTCAAGCCCATGCTCGCCCGCGGAGAGCTGCGCGCCGTCGGCGCCACCACGCTGGACGAGTACCGCAAGCACATCGAGAAGGACGCCGCCCTGGAGCGCCGTTTCCAGCCGGTCCTGGTGGACGAGCCCAGCGTGGAGGACACGATCGCGATCCTGCGCGGGCTGAAGGAGCGCTACGAGGTCCATCACGGCGTGCGCATCCAGGACTCCGCCACGATCGCCGCCGCGACGCTGAGCCACCGCTACATCGCCGACCGCTTCCTGCCCGACAAGGCGATCGACCTCATCGACGAGTCGGCCTCCCGCCTGCGGATCGAGATCGACTCGCTGCCCGAGGAGATCGACGAGCTCGAGCGCCGCGCGATGCAGCTGGAGATCGAGCTGACGTCGCTGGCCAAGGAGTCCGACGACGCGTCCGCCTCGCGCCGCGACGCGCTGGAGCGCGAGCTGGCCGAGCTGCGCGAGCGCTCCGGCGCGATGAAGGCGCAGTGGCAGGCCGAGAAGGCCCAGATCACCGCCGTGCGCGACCTCAAGGAGCGCCTGGAGCAGGCGCACCGCGACGCAGAGCGCGCCGAGCGCGAGGCCGACCTGCAGCGCGCCGCCGAGCTGCGCTACGGCGAGATCCCCGAGATCGAGCGCGCGCTGGCCGAGGCCGAGGAGCGATCCGACGGCAACGAGGGCTTCCTCCAGGAGGAGGTCACCGCCCAGGACGTCGCCGAGGTGGTCGCCCGCTGGACTCACATCCCGGTCAGCCGGATGCTCGAGGGCGAGACCGAGAAGCTCGTCCACATGGAGGAGCGCCTGCACCAGCGCGTCGTGGGCCAGGACGAGGCCGTGCGCGCGGTCGCCAACGCCCTGCGCCGTTCCCGCGCCGGCCTGTCGGACCCCGACCGGCCGATCGGCAACTTCCTGTTCCTGGGCCCGACCGGCGTGGGCAAGACCGAGCTGGCCCGCGCGCTGGCCGAGTTCATGTTCGACGCCCAGGACGCGATGGTGCGCATCGACATGTCCGAGTACATGGAGAAGCACTCCGTAAGCCGCCTGGTCGGCGCGCCCCCCGGCTACGTGGGCTACGACGAGGGCGGCCAGCTGACCGAGGCGGTCCGCCGCCGGCCCTACTCCGTCATCCTGCTCGACGAGATCGAAAAGGCCCACACCGACATCTTCAACACGCTGCTGCAGGTCATGGACGACGGGCGCCTGACCGACGGCCACGGGCGCACCGTGGACTTCAAGAACGCGGTGCTGGTCATGACGTCCAACCTGCCCGGCGGCGCCGCGGGCGCCGAGGTGCACTTCCGCCCCGAGTTCATCAACCGCCTGGACGACATCGTCGAGTTCGAGTCGCTGGACCGGGAGCAGATCGGCCAGATCGTCGACCTCCAGCTGCGCCGCGTGGTCGACCGGCTCGCCGAGCGCGGCATCGCGCTGGAGCTCACGCCCCAGGCGCGCGAGCTGATCGGCGACCTCGGCTACGACCCGGTGTACGGCGCGCGGCCCCTGAAGCGCGTCATCCAGAAGCGCCTCGTCGACCAGCTCGCGCTGTCGATGCTCCAGGGCGACTTCGGCGAGGGCGACGCCGTGCGCGTCGATGCCGCCGACGGCGAGCTCGTGGTCACGCGCGCGCGCGCGCCGCAGGCTGAGGCGGCCTGAGCGCCGCCGCGCCGCTCAGCTGCGCGCGGTGAGGAGGGCGTGGAGGCGGGCGGCTTCGCGGTCTGGTGTGGTGTTCAGGCGCTGCCCGGTCACGCGGACGGTGGCGTATCCCGCGGCGAGGAGGTTGGCGTCCTTGTCGCGGTCGCGCTCGAACGCGGCCTCGTGGCCGTGGTAGTCGATGGTGTCCAGTTCGACGACGAGGCGCTGGTCGGGCCAGACGGCGTCGACCTCGTAGCCGGCGACCTCGTCGTTGATCAGCGGGACCGGGAGGCCGAAGCGGTCGACGAAGCGCAGGAAGTCGTCTTCCAGCGTCGACTTGGTCGGGCCGTGGCGGGCGTCGATGAACGGGCGCAGCCGCCGGGTGGCGCGGCGGCCGGGGGAACGAGCGAGCTGGGCGGCGAGGTCTTCGAGGGTCAGCAGCCGCTTGACTCGCGCGTCGTTGACCGCCCTGGTCAATGCACGGTCGTCCAGCACGTCGGCGAGATCCAGAACGGTCCGCGCCGGAGTGGTGACCGGGATCCCGTGAAGCCTGCGCACGTCGCGGCGTGTCAGCGTGCGCGAGCGGTGCACGATCACGCCCTCGAGGCGGTGCTCGCGGCGCGCGATCACCTCCACCGGTCCCTTCCAGCGCTTGATGATCTCGCGCATGAGCGCGGCGGTACGGTGGCTGATGGCTGTTCCGGGGCCGCAGGCCAGCACCGCGGCCGTGGCTCGGGCCAATAGCGATGAGGGCAGATGACCGATCGCGTACACCCCGCGATGGATCGCGACCAGCCGCCCCCTCTGAAGGCGGTGATCGATCGCGTGCTCGGTCAAGCCGACATGGAGCAGCTGCGCGCGCGTCATCACGCCGTGCTGGCGCGCCGCCTGGCGCGCGATCTCGGAGTCCACCACCCCCGCAGAGGGGGGTGTGCTGAGTTGACTGCCCATATGGCGGTCTCGGTCGCACACCCCCCCAGAATGCGGCCGGCCACGCTCAAACCGAGGCCGAAGCGCGCCTTCCGCTCATCCCTCGATGCCAAACCGACACAGACGCCGGCCCTTCCGACACATACGCCACGCGGCGCAAAGCACGGCGTCAGCCCCGCCGGAAGACCTCCACCGGCTTGCGCACCCAGATGAAGCGCGAGCGCTGCGTGGCCCGCCGGTAGGTGGCGTTCGTGTCGAACTGCAGGATCCAGCGGCCGCGCTCGGGCCGGAAGCCGAACAGCCGGCGCTCGGCGGTGCGGCGGATCTTCCCGCACGTCCCGCGGGCGACGCCGAGGCGGACCGTGCGGGCGTGCGCGCCGTTGGGCCTGACGTAGTGCAGGTAGACCGGGGAGCGCCGGCGCAGCAGCCCGAAGCCGTTGACCGTGAAGCGCACGCGCAGGGTGGACGGGTTCCCGCGGCCGGGGAAGAAGTCGGCGAAGACCTTCGTGACGCGGTAGCGCGTGATCGCGGTGTTGGTGCCGTCGGTGGCCGCGAGGTCGAAGAGCGCCTCCTTGGCCGGCGCGGTGAGCGACTCGCTGCCGAACTTGCCCACGAACGCGCCAGATGCGTCGGTCGTCGCCGTCCCGATGGAGCTGCCGCCGCGCGAGATCGTCACGAGCGTGGTGGGCCGGAAGCCCTGGCCCGTCACCACGACGTCCTGCGTCTCCTGGTAGCAGCGGTTGTCGGTCATCAGCACCGCCGCGCCCGCGCTGGGCGCCGCGGTGAGGGCGGCGGCGATCACGAGGGCGCAGGCCACGGCCAAGCGCCGCTGGGTCACCGTCGCCCGTGACGGCTTCGCGGTGCGCATCGGATCCGACGCTACCTGATCGCGGAGGCCAAGTGTGTGGGGTGCCCGTGGGACCACAATTCGGCCCTCCGATGGAGTACAACCGTCACTCCCGAGCCTTCGCCGCGACCGATCGGAGACGCCATGCCGACCTACATCATGCTCTCGATCCTGACCTCCGAGGGGGTGCAGACCGTCAAGAACAACCCGCAGCGCATCCGCGAGGTGAACATGGAGGTCGAGCAGCTCGGCGGCAACGTACGCGCACAATGGGCGACGCTGGGCCACTTCGACTTCGTGAGCATCGTCGAGGCGCCCGACGAGGCGACGATCGCCCGGATCTCGCTGGAGCTCGGCTCGCGGGGCACCGCGCGCTACGAGACGATGCCCGCCATCCCGATCGACGACTTCATCGCCGCGCTCTGAGCACCGCGGCGGTCCGGGCGCGATGAGGATCCTCGTCGTCGGCGGCGGCGGGCGCGAGCATGCCCTCGTCCGCGCGCTGGCCCGCTCGCCGCGCGCGCCCGAGCTGCTGTGCGCGCCCGGCAACGCCGGCATCGCGGCCGACGCGCGGGTGCTGGACGTGGCGGCCGGCGACGTGGCCGGGCTGGTGGACGCGGCCGCCGGCTGTGACCTCGTCGTGGTGGGACCGGAGGTGCCGCTGGTCGCGGGGCTGGTGGACGCGCTGTCCGAGCGCGGGATCCCCGCCTTCGGGCCCACGGCCGCCGCCGCGCGGCTGGAGGGCTCCAAGGCCTTCGCCAAGGAGGTGATGGCGGCCGCCGGCGTGCCGACGGCGAGCTGGCAGCTGGTGGACGGCGTCGAGGCGGGGATGGCCGCCATCGAGCGCTATCCGGTCGTGCTGAAGTACGACGGGCTGGCCGCGGGCAAGGGCGTGGTCATCGCCGCCGACGAGGCGCAGGCGCGCGCGACCCTGGAGGACTTCCTCGTCGCGCGGCGCTTCGGCACCGATCGGGTGGTCGTGGAGGAGCACCTGGAGGGGGAGGAGCTCTCGCTGCTGGCGCTGTGCGACGGCGAGCGCGCCGTGGCGCTTGCTCCCGCGCAGGACTACAAGCGCATCTTCGACGGCGACGAGGGCCCGAACACCGGCGGCATGGGCTCCTACTCGCCGGTTCCCGGCCTCGACGAGGAGGACCTCTACGAGATCGCCGCGTCCGTCCACCAACCGGTGGTCGACGAGCTGCGCCGGCGCGGCACGCCGTTTCACGGGGTCCTGTACGCGGGGCTGATGCTGACCGCCGACGGGCCGAAGGTGCTCGAGTACAACGTCCGCTTCGGCGATCCCGAGACCCAGGCGGTGCTTCCGCGGCTGCGCAGCGACCTCGTCGACCTGCTGGAGGCGGCGACGCGCCCGGGCGGCCTGGAGGGCGCGCGCCCGCAGTGGCTCGGCGACTGGGCGGTCACCGTCGTGCTGGCCTGCGCCGGCTACCCGGCATCGTCCTCCTCGGGGGACGTCATCCGCGGCCTGGAGGCGGTGCCGGCGGGGATCGAGGTCAGCCACGCGGGGACGGCGGCGCGCGGGGGCGAGATCGTCACCGCGGGCGGGCGCGTCCTGAACGTCACCGCGCTGGGTCCCACGCCCCGCGCCGCCCGCGACGCCGCCTATGCTGCCGCTGAGTCCATCGAGTTCGACGGGCGTCAGATGCGCGGCGACATCGCGCTTCGCGCGGTCGAGAAGGTGAGCACATGAGCGAGGAGCGCGGAGTCCAGCCCATCGTCGTGCCCGAGACGGCGGTCGAGCCGGTGACCGACCCCGACACGATGGTGGAGTTGCAGGAGCTCGACGTGGACGTCCCGCGCGTCGGGATCATCATGGGCTCCTCGAGCGACATGGACGTGATGGACGGCGCGGCAAAGGTGCTGCGCGAGGCCGGCGTTCACCACGAGGTGAAGGTCATGTCCGCCCACCGCCAGCCCGACGTGGTGGCCGAGTACTGCTCCGGCGCACAGATGCGCGGCCTGCGCGTGATCATCGCGGGGGCGGGGCTGTCCGCCGCGCTGCCCGGAGTCGCCGCCGCGCACACCGGCCTGCCGGTCATCGGGGTCCCGCTCTCCAGCCGCCTGTCGGCGATGGGCGGGATGGACGCGATCCTCTCCGTCGTCCAGATGCCCCCCGGCGTGCCCGTCGCCGCGGTCGGGCTGGACAACGCCAAGAACGCCGGGCACCTGGCGCTGCGGATCCTGCGGGTCTGAGGTCTGGGGTCAGCCCGGCGGCGGGCCGCCGTCCGGCGCGATGAGGCTCACGTCGGGGAAGTAGGTCCGGACCCGGCGCGGGTCGCGCGTCAGGAGCGTCAGGCCCGCCACGGCGGCGTGCGCGCCGATGAAGAAGTCGGGGAGCGGCGTCGTGCGGGCGCCGCCGTGAAGCCGGTACTGCCGGAACGCCTCGGCGACGCGCCAGGCGGCGGCCCACGGCAACCCCAGGCGCTTCAGGCCCACGCCCTGCAGCGTGCGCTCGAGGCGCTCCGCCGTCGCGAACCCGACCCCGACCTCGGCGTAGACGACCTGATTGATGGCCAGCTCGCCGTCCTCGGCAGCGCTGGCCAGGTGCTCCTCTGACCAGCTGCGCCACGCGGAGGGCGCCATGACGTCCAGCAGGACGCTTGAGTCGACCAGCGTGGTCATTCGCCGTCGCCGCGCGTGAGGCGCAGCACGGCGTCGGCGTCGAGGCCGCCATCGGCGCGGTCGCGCAGGCGGGCCACGATCTCGGCTCCGCGCGGGCGGAGTGACACGGGACGCACCAGAGCGCCGTCCTCGCCCGCGACCACTTCGACCTCGGCTCCGGGCCCCAGCCCGTACCGCTCGCGCAGCTCCGCGGGGATCGTCACCTGGCCCTTCGTGGTCATCCTCATGGTAAGGAGGGTACCATCCTTACCGCCCTGAACCCCATCAGGGCGCGGTCGCCGATACCCCGGCGGCTTGTGCCAGTCGCGCCTGTGCGGCGTCCAGGGTGTACAGCTCGCGGCCGGTCGCTGCGGCGGTCGCGATGATCAGCAGATCCGTCGCCTTCGCCGCGCGGCGCTGCGAGCGCGCTACGGCCAGCACGTCGCCGTAGCACTCCGCCACCGGTTCATCGACCGGCAGCGCCGCGAACGCCGCCTGTACGGCGGCGAGCCTGCGGCGCCGATGTTCGGCGATCGCCTGGTCGGTGGCGATCAGCACACCCGCCCGCAGCTCCCCGAGCGAGATGACCGAGATCGCCGCCGTCTCCGGCAGTTCGAGGGCGCCGGCCTCGTCGCGCGCGATGAGGATGCTCGTGTCGACGAGGTTGCCACTCACGCGCGCGGCCACGGATCGTCGACCGGCGCCTCGGCGTCGTCGAGCTCGGCCCCGAGGCCGTCATCGAGCGGCAGGGCGAGGATGCGCCGCAGCGCGGCGCGATCCACCTCCGTCCGGGGCTGGCCGGCGTCTCCCGGCGGGACAACACGCGCGACGGGGCGACCGCGGACGGTCACCGTGAAGGTCTCGCCGGCCTCCGCTGCCCGCAGCACAGCGGAGACGTTGTTGCGCAGCTCACGCTGGGGGATCGTGCGATCAGCCATCTGCTACGCACTGTAGCAGTCGCCTGCTCGATACTTGGCCGCATGATCGCCCGCTACACCCGCCCGGAGATCGGCGCCGTCTGGACCGACGAGGCGCGCATGGAGGCCTGGCGCCGCGTCGAGGTGGCCGCGTCGGAGGTGATGGACGGCCCGTCGGAGGAGGAGCTCGAGGCGATCCGCGGCGCGACGTTCACCGTCCAGGACGTCCAGGAGCGCGAGCGGGTCACCGACCACGACGTCGCGGCGTTCGTGGACGTGCTCGGCGACTCGGCCGGCGACGCCGGGCGCTGGATCCACTACGGGCTGACCTCCAGCGACGTGCTCGACACCGCGACCGCGCTGCAGCTGCGGGCGGCGGGGGACATCGTCCTGCCGGGCGCGCGCGAGCTGGCCGCGGCGCTGGCCGACCGCGCGCGCGAGCACGTCGAGACGGTCTGCGTCGGGCGCACGCACGGCGTGCACGCCGAGCCGACCACGTTCGGCGTCAAGCTCGCGGGCTTCGCGATGGAGGCGTCGCGCAACGCGCAGCGCCTGGAGCGCGCGTTCGCGCAGGCAGCGGTGGGCGCGGTCTCGGGCGCGGTGGGGACCTATGCGTCCACGTCGCCCGAGTTCGAGCAGCGCGTGCTGCACCGGCTGGGGCTGGAGCGCGAGCCGGTCTCCACCCAGGTCGTCGCGCGCGACCGCCACGCCGAGCTGCTACAGGCGATCGCGCTGGCCGGGGCCGGCCTGGAGCGGCTGGCCACCGAGATCCGCCACCTGCAGCGCACCGAGGTGCGCGAGGTGTCCGAGCCGTTTCGCTCAGGACAGCAGAAGGGCTCCAGCGCGATGCCCCACAAGCGCAACCCCATCACCAGCGAGCGCATCACGGGCCTGGCCCGCGTGCTGCGCGGCAACGCCACCGCGGCGGTGGAGAACGTCGCCCTGTGGCACGAGCGTGACATCTCGCACTCCGGCGCCGAGCGCGTGATCCTGCCCGACTCCACGATCCTGCTGGACTACCTCCAGCACCTGGCGATCCGGCTCGTGCGCGGGATGGTCGTCGACGCCGAGCGCATGCGCGCCAACCTCGACCTCACCCACGGGGCGCTGTTCTCCCAGCGCGTGCTGCTCGCGCTGGTGGCCGGCGGGATGGCGCGCGACGAGGCGTACCGGATCGTCCAGCAGGCCGCGCAGCGCGCCTGGGACACCGGCACGCCGATGCGCGACCTGCTCGCTGAGCGGCCGGAGCTGGAGCTCGAGCTCGACGAGGTCTTCGACCTGAGGGCCTACACGCTGCACGCGCAGGAGATCGTGGGGCGGC
>CAWGTI010000008.1:0-17749 GCA_963825515.1 uncultured Solirubrobacterales bacterium
CTGACCAACGAGGAGAACGGCGAGTCGCTCATCGCGCTGATGATCGCCGGGGGCGACGTGCTGGCGTTCGCGCTCGTGGCCAAGGACCACGCCGACTACGAGGACGCGCTGTACGCGGTCCTGCTGCGCTGCATCGCGCTGTACGCCATCAAGGGCGGCTTCCGGGAGGTGCGGATGGGACAGACCTCCAGCTACGCCAAGTGCGCGGTGGGCGCCAAGGCGCACCGCCTGGAGGCCTACCTGCGGATCCGGGGCCAGGTGCGCCAGCGCGCGCTGAAGCGCTGGGGATCGGTCCTGTTTCCCGAGGCGCAGACGCCCGACCTGTCGGTGTTCAAGGAGCCCGCGGCCGCGCCGGCCGGCGAGCAGGCGCTCGCCGAGCAGCCCTAGCCCCGGCGGACGCGCGCCGCTCAGCCCGGCGCGGTCGCCCGGGCGGCGTCGATGAGGCCCGCCCCGTAGCGCACGTCCTTGCCGGGCACCCCGAGGTCGTGCGCCGTCGCCTGCAGGCGCCGCAGCACGGCGCGCGGGGAGGGGTCGCGGCCGAGCACCCCGCTGGCGATCACCAGCGCGGCGGTGGCCGCCACGTGCGGGGCGGCCATGGAGGTGCCCTTGTAGCCCGAGGGGAACCCGAACGAGCGCGGGCGGCCCTCGAAGAACGTCATCTGGAGGATCTCCGGGCCGTCGCCGGCCTCGGCGTTGCACGAGGGATCGCCGGGCAGCCCGGCGTCCGCGCCGCCCCCGGGAGCCACCAGGTCAACCCGGCTGCCGTAGTTGGAGTAGTCGGCCACGCAGCGGTGCACCGTGGTCGCGCCGACGGCGATCGTGGCGGGATGGCGGGCCGGGTAGGGAATCCCCGCGAGGCCGGAGTTCCCCGCGGCGGCGGCCACCACGACGCGCTTGCGCCGCGCGTGGTCCAGCGCGTCGATGAGGCTCGGGATGTCGCGCGCGCCGATCATCCGGTCGAACTCCATCGACAGGTTGACGACGTCCGCGCCGTGGTCGACGGCGAAGCGCACCCCGCGCGCGATGTCGTCGACGTCGCCCAGGCCGAAGGCGTCCAGCACGCGGATGGGCATGATCCGCGCGCCGTAGGCCAGGCCGGTGAGCGCGACCCCGTTGTTCGTGCGCTCGGCGATCGTCGAGGTGACGTGCGTGCCGTGGCCGGAGGCGTCGTTGGGGCGGGGGTCCTCGGAGAGGAAGTCATAGCCGCGCACGAACTGGCTGCGCGACAGGTCCGGCGAGGCCTGGTAGGGGCCGCGCGTGCTGTACGCCACGCCGCTGTCGACCACCGCGACGACCGCCCCGCGCCCGCCCGGGCGCCCGACCGCGGCGAGGTTGGTCCACGCGTCGGGGGCGTTGACGCCGGTCAGCGGGAGGAAGTTCCACTGCGCCTCGCGCCAGCCGCCCGACGCGCCGGCCAGCCCGGGGTCGTTGGGCGTGAACGCGCTGACGCGCGCCCGGACGTTGGGCGCCGCGTAGACCACGTCGGGCCGCCGGCGCAGCGCGCGCAGCGCGGCGTCGACGCTCTGGCCCGGGCGGACCTTCACCAGCCGCGTGTGCGGCGCGCTGGCGCGCGGGGCGCGCACGCCCGCGACGCGGTTGGCCGCGGCCCGCGCCGTGCGCGGGACGGCGCGCGCGTAGCGGACGATGATCTCCCCGGGCACCGCGCCGAGGCGGTCGTTCGCGGCGGCGGGCGCGGGGGGGCTCGCGGTGGCGGCGGTCGCGCTCGCGCCCGCGCAGAGCGCGATGGCGCACGCGCTGCCCAGCGCGGCCATCGTGGCCACACGGGTGAGCACCATGCATTTGGAAGTGCGTCTCACGGGGGAGCGGCGGGGACTCGTGCGCCAGTCCCTGGCGTGAACACTCGCGTCAGGTAGGAGTCTCGCACGCCGGGCACCCCCGAGCGCCATGATGCGGCGGCGTGACGCTCTCCCACGACGAGCACTCACATCCCCGCATGGTGCTCGTAGCGCGCAGCAATGCGAGACGCCGGGCCAGGATCTCACCGCCCATTCGGGCGAGCTGCCGGTCGCAGTCGATGGTCCGGCCGACACTCAGCAGCCGGGCGAGGCGCGCCCGACGTGAGCCATCGCGCCACAGCTCGCTGATCGTCGGTGTGGCGACCGCGACGGGCGTCCGCGAGGATCCCGTCGTCGATGGTCACCGATCGCGCGGCGCCGAGGGTGACGCTACGAGTCCTCCAGCAGGGATCCCTGCGCGCCAGACGGATCGCTGCGGCGGATCTGGACTGCGCCCTCGAAGACCTCGGGCTCCAGGAAGGCGCT
Organism: uncultured Solirubrobacterales bacterium; assembly: GCA_963825515.1. Classification (GTDB taxonomy): domain Bacteria; phylum Actinomycetota; class Thermoleophilia; order Solirubrobacterales; family Solirubrobacteraceae; genus CADCVQ01. The sequence goes on from CAWGTI010000008.1 coordinate 2,283, forward strand.
CATGAGCTTGTCGTGGGCGCGGTAGCGAAGCGCCTGGGCCTGCAGCCGGACCGCCTCCGCGTAGGCGCGTCCGTCGGTGCCGTGCTCGCCGACGCGCCGCGCGATGATCTCGCCGGCCGCCCAGGCGTAGACGGCGTTGGCGGCGACCTCGACCTCGAGCATCCGGTAGGGGAGGTACTCGCGCACGCGGCGCTTGGTCAGCCCCGAGCGCCGCGCGGCGCGCTCCAGCGCGCGGAACTCGCGCCGGCCCTCGTACACGGTCACCACGCCGGTCTCGGGATCGAACTCCGCCTCGATCTCGGCATCCTCGTCCTTGCGCGCGATCTCCCGGACCCACCCGCTCGCGTGGTGGCGGACGATCAGCACCTCGAGCGTCGCGCTGTGCCCGGCGGCGGTGACGCTGATCGCCAGCCGCGAACCCGGCTCGGTGCTCACGCGGGCGCGGACCACGCCGCTGACCCGTGACCAGCCGACCCGCTGCGGCGCCGGGACGACCGGTTCGCCGGGCGGCTTCCACGACAAGCCGTGGTCGCACGTGATCTCCAGCGGCGTGCCGGGCGGAATCCGCACCGGGTCGATCAAGAGCGACGCGCCCCGCTGCTCCGCGGGGTGCAGGCGAATCGGTGACTGCTTGAAGCGCATGGCGCCGGTGAAGGGCTGGGCGTGCGAGCCTGGCTCGGCGTGCGCGGGCTCGTCCGCCTCGGGCCCGATCGCGTCCGAGGCCTCTTCGGCGGGCGCCGCGTCGGCGGGGCTGTCTCCACGCAGCAGCCCTTCGCTCCGGGCGTGTCGAAGGCGCCCTTGAGGACGTCGTTCAGCGCGCGCAGCCCGACCTCGTCGCGGGCGCTGACCGCGCGCGTCGTGTGGACCTGATGCGCCCCGGCGCGGCGCTCCTCGGACTCGACGATCGGCCGGATCACCTGGTCGAGGGCGGCGTGCAGCCGCTGCACCATCGGGTGGTGCTCGTTGAGGCCGGACCGGTCGACCTTGACGACGACCTGCGGGCGCGGGGAGTCCAGCGCGTCGCGCTGCAGGGCCTCGATCGCCGGGCACCAGACCTCGCCGAAGAGGTGGCGCGCGCCCGGCCGTGCTTCGTGGCCGGCGAGCGTGATCTCGTGGGCGGCGCGGCCGGAGCGGATCAGCAGGCCGCCCCGCCGGGTCGCGCGCTGCGGGGTCAGCGGGATCGGCGCCGCCGAGCGGCGGACGACGATCCGCGCGGTCACGCCGTCTCCGAGCGGCATGTCGGCGTCGTGCAGGACCGGATGCATGGGATCCGGCTCGGGCGCCGGGTCGGTGACGAGGAACGCAGCCTGACCGGGGAGCTCGAGCCACAGCTCGCGCAGCGGGTCTTCCAGAAGCGGCCGGAGCTGCACGAGCTGTCCGACGAGCATCCGCAGCCGGCCCGGCGCGGGGAGCTGCGTGGCCACCAAGGGCACCGTCACGCGCGTCCCCGAGGTCTCGGCGCCCAGGTCGCGCAGATCGGCCTTGACGGCCGGCCGGTCGCGAACGTGGGCGAACGCGTAGGGATCGTCGCCGCGGGCGGGGAAGAACCACGACTCGACCGCGCGGCCGTCGCGCACCCCTTCGATGCGCCCGGCGCCCTGGGCGAGCCATACGTCGCGCAGCCCGCGGCCGAACAGTCCGCGCTGGCCGTCGTCGTCGGGCGTCACCCCGAGGGCGCCCAGCCGCGACTCGATGCTCGCCGCGTGCACGCCGATGCCGTCGTCGGTGCACCGCAGCTCGTGCGGCCAGGTCCGCAGCGCGGGCACGCGCAGGCGGCGCGTGAGGTCACGCCAGACCCTCAGGAAGTCCGGGTCGGGCTCGGCGAACGTCAAGCGGATCCGGCCGTGCGAGCGGCCCGACGCGTCGATCGCGGCGTCGGCGTTCGTCACGAGCTCGGGAATCATCTGGACGAGCTCCAGTCCGCCCTGGGCGAAGTTCTCGCGGAAGTAGCGACCGCGGACGCGGCCGGTGTGAAGCGCGGAGGGCTCGACCGGGATGCTCACCCGAGACCGCGGACTTACCAGATGAGCGTGACGTCATAGGGCCGCAGCGCGTCGTCGCGGGACACGACCGCGGCGTTCTCGATGGCCGCTTGGGCGACGAGCATGCGGTCGAACGGGTCGCGGTGGTGCGGTGGGAGGTGCTCGACCGCCGCGGCGTGCTCGACGCTCATCGCGAGCGGCTGCACGCCGGCCCCGAGCAGCAACGGGAGGTACTCCTCCGGCACGACGAGCCTGCCGAGCGACCGCTTGATGGCGACCTCCCAGACGACCACAGCGCTGAGCAGGACGACGTTGGCGTCGTCGATGAGGTGGCGCCGCGCGGCTTCGCCGAGGCGCTCGTCTCCGCCGAGGAACCACAGCGCGGCGTGCGTGTCGAGCAGCAGCTTCACCGGGTGCCGAACGCGTCGGCGATGTCGTCGGGCAGCTCGTCGAAGTCCGCTGCGAGGACGATGCGGCCACGCAGCGCCCCGTGGACGGCCGCGAGTGAGCTCGTCCTGGAGATCGGCACCAGACGCGCGACCGGCTTGCCGTGGCGCGCGATGACGATGTCCTCGCCGGCCTCGGCGCGCTCGACGAGCTGGGAGAGCTTCGTCTTGGCTTCGTGCATCCCGACCTGGGGCATACCAGAAGCCTAGCGGCATCTAGCTAGATTAGCTAGAGCGTCCGTCCAGCACGAGCGCGACGATACGCAGGATGAGCCGAGCCGTCGAAGACTCCAACCGCCGCATGCTCCGCGCGCGCGACGCGATGGACCGCGACTACGCCAAGCCGCTGAACATCCCGACGCTCGCGCGGATCGCCTTCGTCTCCGAGGCGCACTTCGTCCGGGTCTTCCGCGCGACGTTCGGCGAGACGCCGCACCGCTACCTCCAGCGCCGCCGTGTCGAGCGGGCGATGTTCCTGCTGCGCGAGACCGACCGCAGCGTGACCGAGATCTGCTTCGACGTCGGCTTCGCGAGCCTGGGGACGTTCAGCCGGACGTTCAGCGCCATCGTCGGCGAGCCGCCGACCACGTACCGGTGGCGCGCCGCCGACCTCAGAGCGGTGCCGGCCTGCTTCGCGAAGGCGTGGACGCGACCGAGCAGTTTCGGAGAAGCGAGGGCGCGGGACGAGGGCTAGCCTCGCTCCCATGCCCAACAAGATCACCCACACGCAGGTCTATGTCCTCGATCAGGACGAGGCGCTCGACTTCTACGTCGGCAAGCTCGGCTTCGAGGTCAACACCGACGCCGACCTCGGCTTCATGCGCTGGCTGACGGTCAACTTCCCCGGCCGGCCCGACCAGCAGCTGCTGTTGGAGACGCCCGGCCCCCCGGCCCACGACGACGCGACCGCTGAGCAGATCCGAGAGCTGGTGACCAAGGGCGCGATGGGGATGGCCGCGATCATCGCCGTCGACGACATCCACACGACGTACGCGGATCTGGTGGCGCAGGGGGTGGAGTTCACCGAGGAGCCGACCGAGCGCTTCTACGGCACCGACTGCGGCCTGCGCGACCCGTTCGGGAACCCCATCCGGTTGGGAACGCCGAAGGACGGACCGATCGAGATCCCCGAGCCGGCCGACCTGTAGACCGCCGCGCTCAGCTGCCGCAGCGCGCGCCGAAGCGCGCGGGAGGCGGACCGGGCACGCACGCTGTCGGCGCCGCCGCGATGATGGCGCGGCGTGCCCTTCTTTCCGCGCGACGAGTACTTCATGCGCCTGGCGCTGCGCGAGGCGCACGCCGCGCTCGCGCACGACGACGTCCCCATCGGGGCGGTGGTCGTCCGCGACGGGGAGGTGATCGGCGCCGGACGCAACGAGCGCGAGCTGCGCCAGGACCCCACCGCCCATGCGGAGGTGCTCGCGCTGCGCGAGGCCAGCCGGACGCTGCGCTCGTGGCGGGTGCTGGACTCGGTCCTCTACGTGACGCTCGAGCCGTGCGCCATGTGCGCGGGCGCGATCGTGCTCGCGCGCGTGCCGCGCGTGGTCTACGGCGCGACGGACCCCAAGGCGGGGGCGGCCGGGTCGGTCCTCGACGTGCTCGGCCAGCCGGGCCTCAACCACCGCCCCAACGTCGCCGGGGGGTTGCTCGCCCCCGAGTGCGCCGCCCTGCTGACGGACTTCTTCGGCTCCCGGCGCTGAGCGGGTCCCGTCTAGCCGAACGTTCATTTGCATCCCTCCTGGGGGCGGGAAATGAACGTTCACCCTGGCCGTGAGGCCGAACGTTCATTTGCACCCCTCCTGGGGGCGGGAAATGAACGCTCAGCGTTCGCGACTCGGCCCGTCGACCGGCCGAAACCAGCGCTCGGGACGGCCGCCGAGCGGCGGTTCTAGGTCGTGCGCGGCCAGCAGGCCGATGCCGACCCGGTATTTGCTCAGCGACACGGGCTCGATCTCGGCATTGCGCAGGTGACGGTCGGCCGGCCCCTCGCCGTCCGGGGTCTTGGTCTCCACGATCGCGTATCCGTCATCGAGCCGGACCGCCTGGCCGTCCGGGCGGACGAGCTCGACGCCCGCGTCGCAGGTCACGCGCTCCGCGCCCGAGCGGGCCACGGCCGTCCCGCGCGCGAAGCGCGTGGTCAGCGAGGGCTCGAGCTCGGGCACGTCCTCGACGCCGGGCACCTCCGACAGGTGCTCGTGGAGGAAGAGCAGGACGGCGGGCGTGATCCGGCCGTGGTCGGCGGGGTCGAGGTCGAGCGCCTCCTTGACCGTCTCGTCGTCGGCCAGCTTGACCTTGATCTCGAAGGAGCACGACCCCTCGTCGACGTACAGGCGGCTGCGGACCTTGAAGCGCGGCACCCTGCCGGCCACGTGGTCGCCGAACGAGCGCAGGTCGGGCGTGTCGAAGTAGACGCTCTCGTAGGCGAACGACCGCCGCCCGCCGATCTCCAGCGCCTCGTGGTCGTCGGCCAGCGCACTGATCAGGCGCCCGAGCTGCTTCCAGGTCACGAGGTACTTGTGGTCCACGCGCCGCTGCAGCGAGGCGCGTTGCGTGAGCACGTCCAGCGCGACGGGCGGCAGTCCGGCCAGCGTGGCGGCGAGGCGGCGCGCCTGCGCCTCGCGGTCGCTGATCTGCTCCTTCGCCGGCACGGGGCCCGGCCTACCCGGACCGCGCGCCCGGCGATCCCCGGCCGGGTCGCGCGCGCCGATCTCCTATGCTCGGCAGGCGCCTCACGCGCGCCTCGGAGGGGTGCCGGAGTGGTTGAACGGGGCGGTCTCGAAAACCGTTGTAGGGGCAACCCCCCTACCGAGGGTTCGAATCCCTCCCCCTCCGCTTGCGTCAGGAGTGGTCCCGCGGAAGCGGGCCTCGGAGGCCTAGGACGGGGCGCCAGCGGCCCGTTGCGCGGCCTCGAAGGGCGGGGGCCCGAGGATCTCGATGCACTCCGATCGCTCCGCCACCTCGCGCAGTCGCTTCCAGTCGGCGGGCCGTTCGGCGTCGGCCGGCGTGCTGACCGGCTCTCCTGCCTGGCGATAGAAGGACTCGCCGGACGCGGGGGTCTGCAGCCCGAGCACGCGGGCGCTCTCGGAGGTGACCATGAAGGCGTGCGCGACGCCGCGCGGGGCGAAGAAGAAGCCGCCTGGGCCGACGCGCTGCTGCTCGCCCTCGACGTCCACGAGCAGCTCGCCCTCGAGCACGTAGATCGCCTCGTCCTCGTTGGGATGGCAGTGGAAGGGGGTGACCTTGCCGCCCTCCATGCGGTCCTCCATCAGGATGAACGCGCCGCCGGTCTCGGCGGCGGTGGCCTTCCAGGTGAACGCCCCGCCGCCGGCGAACCACATCTGATCGCCCTCGCCGTCCTGCCGGATGATCGGGACTGCGCTGCTCATCGAGGCTCCTCGCTGCGCAGAACCGTCCTGCGCCTAAGATGGGACTCCAGTAATATGGACACTACAGTCCCATGATGGACATGGCAAGCCCATATGAGTCGACGGGCCGGACGCGGCAGAAGGCCCGCACCCGCGCGGCGATGCTGGCCGCGACCCGCGAGCTGATCGCTGGCGGGGTCACCCCGACGGTCGAGCAGGCGGCCGAGCGCGCGGAGATCTCGCGCACCACGGCCTATCGCTACTTCCCCAACCAGCGCGCGCTGCTGCTGGCCAGCTACCCCGAGCTCGACGCGCCGTCGCTGCTCGACGGCGACGCTCCGGCGGACCCGGAGGCCCGGCTCGAGCTCGTCACCGAGAGCGTCGCGCGGCAGATGGTCGAGCACGAGGCGGAGCTGCGCACGACGCTGCGGCTGTCGCTCGAATCCCCGGTGCCGGCCTCGGAGCGGCTCCCGCTGCGCCAGGGACGGGTGATCGGCTGGATCGAGGACGCCCTGTCGCCGTTGCGAGCGCGGATCCCCGAGCCGGAGCTGCGCCGGCTCGTGCTCGCGATCCGCGCGACATGCGGGATCGAGGCGCTCGTCTGGCTGACCGACATCGGCGGGCTCTCGCGCGAGGAGGCCACGGACCTCATGCGCTCCTCGGCGCGCACCCTGCTGCGCGCGGCCATCGCCGAAGCCGAGAGCACGGACCGCGCGGGCTGAGCCGCTCGTCAGCCCGCCGGCCTCTCGACCAGCTCGACCAGCTTCCTCGGCGCCAGCACGCAGTAGCTCTCCGTGAGCAGCTCCGCGACCTCGTCCCAGTCGGCATCGGCGTCGAGCACCATGCCGACGATGTCGGTCGCCCACCGGGGCCGGAAGAACGGGTGGCCCGCGCCGCCGAGCGCGTGGAGCTCCGGGCCGGACGAGCGGAAGGTCAGCACGATCGCCGGGCCGTCGGTCCCCGCGGCCCGGGCGTACGCGGGCGGCCAGCCCGCGTCGATCATCACCACGTGGGCGAAGGTTCGCTCGCGGATGCGCCACCGGGTTCCCACCCACGCCGGCTCCTCGTAGGCCTCCGGCAGAGCGAGGCACACCGCCCGCAGCCTGGCGACGACTTCGAGCGGGACGTCCGCGTGGTCGGTCACCGGTCCCCTTCGGTCTGCGCGCGATGAACTCCGCCAGCACCGGCGCGAGGAGCAGCGCGATGGCGTTCGCGCGCGGATCACGCGCCAGACAGCGGCATCTGCGGTGATCATGTCACCGCTCGCCGGGCCGTGGCGACTTTGGCCCGTCGACCTCGATCTGACTTCAGCTCGTACGCTGATTTCCGACGGGTCCCCACCGCTGACCACCTGTGCGCCGCCTGCTCGTACTCGCCTCCGCGATCGTCTTCGTCGACACGATGTTCTACGCGGCGGTCGTGCCCATCCTGCCGCAGCTCAGCGGCGAGTTCGGGCTCTCCAAGGCGGAAGCCGGGATCCTCTCCGGCGCCTACGCGGCGGGGACCCTGGTGGCGTCGATCCCGGCGGGCCTGCTGGCGGCGCGCATCGGCGCCCGCCGGACGGTGCTGGTGGGGCTGGGGCTGATGTCGGTCTCCGGCGTCGCGTTCGCGCTGGGCACCGACGTGCTGGTGCTCGAGGTCGCGCGCTTCGTCCAGGGCATCGGGGGCGCCGCCTCGTGGGCGGGGGCGCTGGGCTGGCTCATCGGCGCCGCCCCGCGCGAGCGCCGCGGCGAGCTGATCGGGACCGCGATGGCGGCCGGGATCGGCGGCGTCATCCTCGGGCCGCTGGTGGGCGGCGCGGCCGACTCGCTGGGCCGCGGCCCCGTATTCGGCGGCGTGGCGGCGGTCGGCCTGGTGCTGATCGCGTGGACGCTGTGCACCGGCGCGTCGCCCGCCCCGCCGCGGGTGTCCAGCACCGGCATGCTGCGCGCGGGCTTCACCGACGCGCGCGTGCGCCTGGGGATGTGGCTCATCCTCGTGCCCGGCCTGATCTTCGGCACGGTGGGGGTGCTCGTCTCGCTGCGCCTCGACGCGCTGGGCGCCACCGCGTTCGGGATCGCGGCGACCTTCATCGTGGCGGCCGTGTTCGAGGCCGCGACCGCGCCGATCGCCGGCCGGATCTCCGATCGCCGCGGCCGCCTGGCTCCGAGCCGGGTGGGCATGGCCGGCAGCTGCGCGTTCCTGCTGGTGCTCGGCCTGCCCGACTCGTCCGTATTGCTCGCGGCGCTGCTCGTCGCCGCCGTGCCCGCGATGGGGATGATGTGGGCGCCCGCCATGGCGATGCTCAGCGAGGGCGCCGAGTCCGCGGGCGTCGACCAGGGTCTCGCGTTCGGGTTCGTCAATCTGGGTTGGGCGCTCGGCCACACGATCGGCGCGACCGGGGGCTCGGCACTCGGCGAGGCGGCCGGCGACGTGGTGGCCTACGGCGTGCTGGCCGCCGTCTGCGCGCTCACCCTGGTCGCGCTGGTGGCCGCCGGCGGGCGGCTGGCGACGGAGTCGGCCTGAGGCGTTGGGCCCTCGCTGGGACCCGAACGTTCATTTCTCCCCGCCATGGGGGGTGGAAACGAACGTTCGATCCCGGCCAAGGAGGTGAACGTCCATTTCTTCCCGCCAGAGGGTGTGGAAATGGACGTTCGGCCCCCTGAGGCCGCTCACCCCCGGTGATACAGGCGCGTGGTCAGCGGCATGAACACCGCGGTCAGGGCCACGGCGACCGCCAGCACGATCAGGATGTCGCTGGACTGCGCGTTGCCCTCCATCAGCCCGCGCGAGGCGGTGGCCAGGATCGAGATCGGGTTGACGTCGACGAAGGCCTCAAGCCCCTTGGGCAGCGTCTCGGGCTCCACGAACACGTTGGAGAGGAAGGTGAGCGGGAAGATCCCCATGAAGCCCGCGTTGAGCACCGCGTTGGGCGTGCGCATGATCAGGCCCAGGGTCGTGAAGACCCACGACAGGCCGAAGGCGAAGATCAGCACCAGGGCAAGCGCCGCGAGCACGCCGGGGACGCCGGCATCGGGGTGGTAGCCCAGGATGACGCCGAGCACGATGATCACCGTGCCGCCGATCAGGTAGCGCGCGGTGTCGCCCAGCAGCGATCCCAGCAGCGGGGCCGGCCGCCAGATGGGCAGCGAGCGGAAGCGGTCGATGACGCCCTTGGTCTTGTCGGTGTTCAGCGCGACCCCGGAGTAGACCGTGGTGAACAGCACCGACATCACCAGGATGCCGGGCAGGATGTACTCGAGGTAGTCGCCGGTGGAACCGCTGATCGCGCCGCCGAACAGGTACGTGAACATCACGACGAACATGACCGGCGTGATCGTCACGTCGAGCAGCTGCTCGGGGACGTGCTTGACCTTGAGCATGCCCCGCCACCCGAAGGTCAGCGCGGCGGAGAGCGCGCTCGCCTTGGGCGGGCGCGTGACCGAGGAGATCGCCTTGCGGACCGCGAGCTCGTCGGCGGCGGGCAGCGGGGCTCCCTGCGTTGCGGCGTTGACGCTCATGCCGGCTGCTCCTCTTCGATCGGCTCGGATTCGTCGCCGGGCGCCTCCTCGGCCGGGTGGCCGGTCAGCGCCAGGAACACCTCGTCCAGGCTGGGCTGGCCGAGCGAGAAGTCGGCGATCCGCACGCCGGAGCGGCTGAGCTCGGCGACCGCCTCGGCGGCGCGGTCGCCGTTGGCGCAGCCGACTGACAGGCGCGCCGGGTCCGGCTCGAGGTTGACCGTGCCGAGCTCGCGGGCGAGCACCTGCTCGGCCTGCGGGCGCTGCCCGGGGTCCAGCAGGCGCACGTGCAGCGCGCCCGAGCCCACGGAGGATTTGAGCTGGCTGGGCGTTCCCTCGGCGATGACCTTGCCGTGGTCGATCACGGCGATCCCCTCGGCGAGCTGGTCGGCCTCCTCCAGGTACTGGGTGCACAGCAGGATCGTGGTTCCCTCGGCGACCAGCGCGCGGATGATGTCCCAGACCTGGTTGCGCGAGCGCGGGTCCAGGCCGGTGGTGGGCTCGTCGAGGAACATCAGCTCGGGCGTGATCACGATGCTGGCGGCGATGTCCAGGCGGCGGCGCATGCCGCCCGAGTAGTTCTTCACCAGCCGGCCGGCGGCGTCGGCGATCCCGAACGCGTCGAGCAGCTCCGCCGCGCGGGCCCTGGCCGCCGGGCGCTTGAGCCCCAGCAGCCGACCGAGGAGGACGAGGTTCTCGGTGCCGGTGAGGTCCTCGTCCACCGAGGCGAGCTGGCCGGTGAGGCTGACCGACTGGCGCACGGCGTCGGCGTCGGAGACGATGTCGTGCCCGAGCACCCGGGCGGTGCCGGCGTCCGGGCGGATCAGCGTGGCGAGCATGCGGATCGTCGTCGTCTTGCCCGCGCCGTTGGGTCCGAGCACGCCGTAGACCGAGCCGGTGCGCACGGCCAGGTCGACGCCGTCGACGGCGCGGGTCTCGCCGAAGGACTTCACGAGGCCGGTGGCCTCGATGGCGAGAGAGGGGTGGGATGTCATCTCGCTCCTGGGATGTCGGGGTGGGTGTCGCGGTGCATCTGTACTAGAGACCGGGGCGGAAGCCAAAAGTCATCTGACCGGCTGATCGTGCTCTACGGCGCGGGACGGCCGACGTTACATATTCAAGTGAGCTTCAAGTCAAGGAACTCGGGACCGGCGCCGAGCGCCGAGAGGTCGCCCTCGTCGCGGATCCGGACGGCGGCGCTCGCCAGCGCCCCGTACGCCACCCAGGCCAGGGCGCCGCCCACGCTGATCCGCCGCGCCCCAGCCTCCACGATCGCGTCCCGGGACATCCCAGGGAGCGCGAGCACGTTGACCGGCCGCGACAGCGCCGCGCACAGCGCCCGGATCTCCTCCCCGCTGCGCAGCCCCGGCGCGTAGAGGACGTCGGCGCCGGCGCGCTCGTAGGCCTGCAGCCGGGCGATCGTGTCCTCGAGTTCGGGGTTGCCGCGGATGTGGTTCTCCGCGCGTGCGGTCAGGGTGAACGGGAAGCCCAGGTCCGCGGTCGCCGCGCGTGCCGCGGCCACGCGCTCGGCGGCCTCGGCGACGTCGTGGATCCGGCCCGCGGGGTCGTAGTCCTCGATCGAGCCGCCCACCGCCCCGGCATCCGCCGCGCGCGCGACGGCCCGGGCGACGTCCTCCGGGTCCGGCCCGTAACCGTTCTCGAGGTCGACCGACACCGGCACCTCCGTGGCCTCGTCCAGCGTCCGGACGTGGTCGATCACCTCGTCGAGCGTGGTCGCGCCGTCCCGGCGTCCCAGGGTGAACGCGAAGCCCGAGCTCGTGGTGGCAAGCGCCGGGAAGCCCAGCGCCTCCAGGACGCGAGCCGACCCGGCGTCCCACGCGTTGGGCAGGACGAACGGCTCGCCCGCGTGCAGGGCCCGGAACGCCGCCGCCTTGCGCTGCTGCTTGGACTGCACAGCCGCTCCCCTCAGGTCATCTCGCGCGATCGGATTATGCGGGTCCCGGCACGCCGAGCGCGGTCGCGGCGTCGCCGTGGCTCGTCCGCCGGCGCCCGTAGAGCTCGGCGCGATCGCCGCGCTCGCCCATCCAGGCCAGCGGCGCGAGCACCGCGCGCTGCATCCACACGGGCGGGTGCACGCCCTCCACCTCGTCGGCGAACTCGCGCATGAACAGCGCGAGGTCGACCGGCCTGGGGATCCCGCCCTTGAGCGTGCGCCCCTGCTCGGCCAGTGCGACCGCGGTCTCGAAGAGGCGCTCCATCTGCAGGGCGGGCCGCACCTCGACGCGCAGCAGCGCGGCGCCGCGCCCGGCGTTGGCGAAGTTGTGCGGCACGCCGGCGGGCACCACGACGACCTCGCCGGGGCCGGCCAGAATCGTCTTGCGCCCCATGCGGAAGCGCATCGTGCCGCGGACCACCGCGAAGCTCTCCTCCTGGTTGGGGTGACGGTGCAGCCCGCCGGGGACCCGGCGGCCCGCGGGGAGCTCGAGGTCGATCGCGACGAGCTCGCCGCCGGTGTCGGCGGCGGTCTGGCGGAACGTGATGCGCTCGCCGCTGGCGGGGTTCTCGACGGTCTGTCCTGCGTAGGCCATGCTGCTCACCTCTCCTGGGAAACGGTCATTTGCATGCCGTCCAGCTTGGAGAGGGATCAGCGGACTGTCTATGGCAGTAGATCGCTAGTTCATGCCCGATCGTCCAGAGATCGTGGACGTAAGGTGGACGGGTGTGCAACACTGCGCCGCATGGATGTCCTGGACCCGTGGGCGCCGACGGACCCGCTCGGAGAGGCGCTGCACTTCCTGCGGATGACCGGCGCGTTCTACTGCCGGTCGGAGCTGACGGCACCGTGGGGCATCGAGATGCCGCCGATGCCCGGCTACGTGTGGTTCCACGTCCTCACCGCGGGCCGGTGCCGCCTGGAGACCGAGGGCGCCGAGCCGCTGGACCTCGAGCCGGGCGACCTGGCGCTCGTGCCGCGCGGCGAGGGTCATCTCCTGCGCAGTGGCCCGGGCGCCCCGGCGCCGGGGATCCTCGATCTCGACCGCGAGGCGGTCAGCGACCGCTACGAGATCCTGCGCCATGGCGGCGGCGGGGCCGGCGCGGGGATGGTCTGCGGCGCCGTGCGCTTCGACCACCCCGCGGCACTCAACCTGATCGGGCTGCTGCCGTCGATGCTCCACGTGCGGGCGTCGGGCTCACTGGAGGACGAGTGGATGCACAGCACCCTGCGGCTGATGGCCGCCGAGGCCCGCGCGCTGCGCCCCGGCGGGGAGACGGTCATCACGCGCCTCGCCGACGTGCTCGTCGTGCAGGCGATCCGGTCGTGGCTCGACAGCGACGCGGCGGCACGGACCGGCTGGCTGGGAGCACTCCAGGATCAGCAGATCGGGCGCGCGATCACGCTGATCCACCGCGAGCCCGCCCGCGACTGGACCGTCGCCGCGCTGGCCGGCGAGGTGGCCATGTCGCGCTCGGCCTTCGCGGCGCGCTTCACCGAGCTGGTCGGCGAGCCGGCGATGGGCTACGTGACGCGCTGGCGGATGCACCTCGCCCTCAGCGCCCTGCGGGAGGCGGGCGTCACGGTCGCCGCGCTCGCCGACCGCCTCGGCTACCGCTCGGAGGCGGCGTTCAGCCGCGCCTTCAAGCGCGTCATCGGAATCCCGCCGGGCGCCGTGCGGCGCACCGCCGACGAGCGCGGCCTGGCCCTGGTCGGCGCCGCCTGACTACGCGGGGCTCGCGCCGGCCACGACGCCGGGGAGCCACCCCGCGACGGCGGCGGCGACCGCCGCCACGTCGGAGCGCAGGCTGTGGTTGCCGCGCACCCGCGCGACGGTGCGGCCCGGACCGGCCGGCGGCATCCCGAACGGGTCGCCGTCGCCCTGCACCACGAGCACCGGGACCGCCACCTCCTCGAGCTCGGCGAGCCGGTCCGGCCGCGGGGCCGCCGCGGAGCGCCGCTGCGGGGGCTGCAGCGGGAACGCGAGGCAGAGCACGCCGACGGCGTCGGTCGCCGCCGCGGTGCGGCAGGCCACCCGCGCGCCCGAGGACCGGCCGCCGGCGACGAGCGCCAGACCCTCCAACTCGCTCGCCCGCAGGTGCTCGACCACCGCAATCCAGGCCGCGTCGAGCACCGGCGCGCGCGGGGGAGAGCGCCGCCCCGCGACGCGGTAGGGCTGCTCGACCAGCGCGACGCTGATGTGCGCCGCGCGCGCGACGCGTGTCACCGCGACGAGGTCCGGTGCGGTCACGCCCCCGCCGGCGCCGTGACCGAGCACCAGCGCGGCCACCGGCTCCTCGACGCCGTGCAGATGAACGCGCGCGGGGCCGTGCGGCGTGTCCACCTCGTGCGTGATCACACCGTGCATGCTGGCACCCACGTGCTCACCATGCGGGCGAGCGGATCGCCGAGGTGACGGCGTCAAGTGACCGCGATGAGTTCTGCGCGCACTCCTGGTCATAGTGCGAAAGACGAGGCGCCGAGCGCCACGACCGGAGGAATCTGATGACCACCGACCCCCAGAGTCGCACCGAGGACACCACCACGACGAGCGATCGCCAGCGCTGGATGGCGCTGTACGTGCTGTGCGCCGGCGTTCTGATGATCGTCATCGACGCCACGATCGTGAACGTCGCGCTGCCGTCGATCCAGGAGGATCTCGGGTTCTCGCAGAGCAACCTGGCCTGGGTGGTCAACGCCTACCTGATCCCGTTCGGCGGCCTCCTGCTGCTCTCCGGGCGCCTGGGCGATCTGATCGGCAACCGGAAGATCTTCCTGGTCGGCCTGGCGGTCTTCACCGCCGCGTCGCTGCTGTGCGCCGTGGCCCAGAGCCAGGGCATGCTGATCGCGGCCCGCTTCCTCCAGGGCGCCGGCGGCGCGCTGGCCTCGGCCGTGATCCTGGGGATGATCGTCACGATGTTCCCCGAGCCCCGCGAGCAGGCCAAGGCGATCGGCGTCTACGGCTTCGTCGCCTCGGCGGGCGGCTCGATCGGGCTGCTGGCCGGCGGCGCGCTGACCGAGGCGATCAACTGGCACTGGATCTTCTTCGTCAACCTCCCGATCGGCGTCGCCACCGCGATGTTCGCGATGCGCCTGGTCGAGGAACGCCCCGGCATCGGCTACCGCCAGGGCGCGGACCTGCCCGGCGCCGTGGTGCTCACCGGCGGCCTGATGCTGGGCGTCTACACGATCCTGCGCGTCCACGAGGACGGCTGGACGTCCACTTCGACGCTCGCCCTCGGCGCCGTCTCCGCCGCCCTGATCGCCGCGTTCTTCGTCCGCCAGGCGCGCATCGCGACCCCGCTCATGCCGCTGCGGCTGTTCCGCTCGCGCAACGTCTCGGGAGCCAACGTGGTCATCGCGCTGCTGGTCGTCGGCATGTTCGGCATGTTCTTCCTCGGCGCCCTGTACCTGCAGGGGATCCTGGGCTACAGCGCCCTCGAGGTCGGGCTGGCGTTCCTGCCCTCCACCATCGTCATGGGCACGATGTCGCTGCGCTTCTCCGGACCGCTCGCGATGCGCTACGGGCCGCGGATGGTCCTGGTGGCCAGCCTGGCGTCCATCGGCCTCGGGCTGCTGCTGTTCTCCCGCACGCCGGTCGACGGCACCTACCTCACCGACATCCTGCCGCCGATGCTGCTGCTCGGCTTCGGCGCCGGCCTGGGCTTCCCGATGCTGATGACTCTCTCCATGTCGGGCGCGACGCCGAGCGACGCGGGGCTGGCCTCCGGGCTGGTCAACACGAGCGTGCAGGTGGGCGGCGCCATCGGCCTCGCCGTGCTCGCCACGCTGGCCACCGAGCGCACCGACGGCCTGCTCGCCGACGGCGAGGCGGCCGCCACCGCGCTGAACTCCGGCTACCACTTGGCCTACCTCATCGGGGCCGGGCTGGTGCTGGTGGCGATCGTCACCGCGCTGGCCGTCCTGCGCTCGCCGGCCGCGCCCGCCCCCGAGGCGCACGACGAGGCGCCGGGCGGGTCTGAGCCCGGCGTGCCCGAGCCGGCCTACTCCGCGGCGACCTAGCGGCTGATCCCAGGAGCTGCCCGCGAAGCGGCGAGCGTCCATTCCACCTCCTATCGGCGCCGAGCAGGATCACGGCGACGAGGCGTTGCGGTTTCGCTTTAGGGAGCGTCGCACCCTCGTGCGGGGAATCCCCTTGACCCTCACGCTACGTGAGGGTCTAGCCTCGCGGGCATGATCGAGGGACGGACCGCAGAGCTCTC
>CAWGTI010000009.1:0-51319 GCA_963825515.1 uncultured Solirubrobacterales bacterium
GGGAGGTTGTTCAGGACGCCTCCGTCCACGAGCAGCCGGCCCTCCAGCGGAAGCGGAGGGTAGATCGCCGGAAGGTTCATGCTCGCTCCCGAGGCGAGCCACACCAGGCCGCGCCGGTGGACCACGAGCTCGGCGGTCAGCAGGTCGCAGCTGACGCAGAAGTAGTCGATGGGCAGCTCCTCGATGCGGGCGTCGCCGAACACGCGCTGGGCCATCGCGAAGGCGCGCCGATGCCGCAGCAGCGCGGCGATCGGCAACGTGTAGTCGCGCAGGAGGTTGCGCCGCACGAACTCCTCACGGACGACTTCGGTGACCTCGTCGGCGCTGCGCCCCTGCGCGTGAAGGGCGGCGATGAAGCCGCCCATGCTGCAGCCGGCGACGCGGTCGACCGTCACGCCGGCCGCCGCGAGCTCGTCGAGCACGCCCAGGTGGCTGAACGCCCGCGCGCCCCCGCCCGAGAGCACGAGGCCGATCGAGCGCCCGGCCAGCCGCCGCGCGAGCCGCCCTATCGCGGGTGGCGTCGGGCCCTCCGGAAGGTTGTGGATCGCGCGAGGATGCAGCTGGTCGACCCACGCGCCGGCGCGGGCCTTCAGCACCACGAGGTCGCAGCCCTTGAGCACCGCGAGGCGCCGGTCGGACTCCTGTGGCACCGCCGTGCGGTCCGCGATGACGAGGACCCGGTCGGCGGAGCGGACCGCGAAGCTCGTCCAGGCGTCGTCGCCGGGAGGCTGCGATGCGATGAGCAGGACGTGGTCGTGCTTGCGCTCGGCACGGTCGAGGATCCCCGCCGGGACGTCCTCCCCGGGCACGCCGGTGAGTTCGGCCACCGATGCCAGGCGACCGAGCGAGGAGGCCAGGTCGCGCGCGAAGCCGGCGACGTCGGCCCCGTGGCAGACCGGCACGATGGCGATCGTTCTCGGGATCGGGTCGATCGGAAGCGCGCGAGCGGTCACCTCCCGCAGCCGCCCGGCCAGGCCCCTCATCAGCGAGACGGCGTAGTCGGGGTCCTCCGCCAGGACGCGATCGAAGTCGGCGCGCGCGATCCGCAGCAGCGACGAGTCGCGCAGGGCCCGCACCGAGTGCGCGTGCGGCGCGCCGGTGAGCAGCGCGAGCTCCCCGACCGCCTCCCCCCGGCCCAGGATCGCGATGGTCGCGGGCTCGGGCAGCTCGGCGACCTCCTCCAGCCGGCCCCACAAGACCACGTACACGCTGTCGCCGGACTCGCCGGCGCGGAAGAGCCACTCGCCCCCGCCCAGCTCGACGCGGGTGGCGAGCGACACCAGGCGGGCCCACGGGCTCGCCATGAACGTCTCCGTCCCGGCTTCCTGGGCGAAGTCGAGCAGGCTCGGACCGAAGGTCGTGGCCCGGCGGGGGAAGTGCGGCGTCATCGCGCCAGTATGAGCGGGCCGCCTGGGCGCCGGCCCCGATCCGCGGTCAGAGGGCGGCGAGGCCCGAGCTGGTGAACGGCAGCCGGCCCATCCCGAACGTGCCGATCCGTGTGGTTCGCCCGTCGGCGCCGACCCGGAACGCGTCGACGTCGGCGTGAGCCAACGGATCCCGGGCCAGGATCCCGGACGGGTCCGTGTTCAGCACGTAGAGGAACGCGCTGCCGGCGCTGAGCGCGACGTCCCCCCCGAGGCCGCTGAGGTTGATCACCCCGCCGGGGCCGACGTTGCGGAACGCGCCTCCACGCGACAGCGAGTACGCCAGGACCGTCGGGTTGCCGCCATTGGAGACGAACGCGAACCGGTCGTCGTGGGAGATGACGAGCCAGCATCCCGCCGTCTGGCTGGTGGGCTGGGCCGCGACGCGGGTGAAGCCCCCGTCGGGGCCGAGCCGATAGCTGGCGTTGGTGCTGGCCAGAGGCGCGTTGTTCTCGGCGTTCGCGACCAGCATCTCGTTGCGGCTCGTGAACGCGAACGCGTAGGGCTCCTGCGGGACGGAGCGGACCTGCGGCAGCGCCCGCGGGCGGCCCGCTCGGCTGATCCGGAAGATCTCGAAGTAGTCCTGACCCGACGTGGAGGGGCCCACGAAGCGGTCGGTGACGACCAGGAACCTGCCGCTGCGGTCAAAGCCCACCTGCCCCGGGCTGGACTCGGGGTGCGCGAGGATCCGGTTCGAGCCGCCGATGGGCGACATGCGCCCCCCGGCGGCGACGCGGAAGCCCTGGATGCGGGCCGGGCGCGCCTCGTTGCTGACGTACAGGACGCCGTCCGCGTTGATCGTGAGGCTCGAGGGCCCCCTCCCTCCCGACGAGACGACCTGCGCGCGCTGCAGGCTGCCGTTGGGGCGGATCCTGAACGAGGTGACCGAGCGGCTGCCGTGGTTGACGGCGAACAGCAGGGTCTTCTGCGGGTTGATGACGACCGAGCCCTGTGAGTCCGTGATCGGGAAGTGCGAGAAGAAGTTCGGGGCACCCCTGCCGCCCGTCGGGTAGGTGCGCCGCTGGGTCAGCCGGCCGTCGCCGGCGCGCTCGAACCAGACCACGGAGTTACCGGTCGGCTGGTTGGTCTGGGTGTACACCGCCCGCGGCGCGGCCGCGGCGACCGAGGGGATCGCCGCGAGGACGGCCGCCGCCATCGCCGCCGCCAGGCAGATGCGACCGATCATGCCCGCGCGTGCCATCGCGCCCACGCTATCTGACCCGCCGCCCTCGAGTGTCAGGGCGCGACGCTGTGGTCTCCCATGCCGCCCGAGGCGTCGCGAAACCGTCCTCGATTCGTAATCTGCGACCCGCCGGGCCCGGCTTATACTCGCTCGACGATGGCGGCTTGGCCCTTCTTCACACGCGCCTGCTCGCCGGATCTCGTGTCGCGCGGCCCGGGCGACTAGTTGGCCACGGCACTCAGGCCGGCCCCGCCCGAGGAGCTCGTGGCGATGTCGGGGCGCAAGCGCGCGCTGCACCTGTTCTGGGTGGTCGTGCCCTTCCTCGCGGCCGTCGCGTCGGTCGCCCTGCTGTGGAACCGCGCCGTCGGACCCGTCGAGCTCGCCGTGATGGCGGTGATGTACGTCCCGACGATGCTGGGGATCACCGTCGGCTACCACCGGCTGTTCACGCACCACGCCTTCGAGACCACGCGGCCGATCAAGTACGCGTTCGCCATCTGCGGCTCGATGGCGGTTCAGGGCTCGGTCGTCTCGTGGGTCGCCGAGCACCGAAAGCACCACGCGTTCGCCGATCGCGAGGGAGATCCGCACTCGCCGCACGGCCATGGGCCCGGGCTGCGCGGGGCGCTGGCGGGGCTGTGGCACGCGCAGGTCGGCTGGCTGTTTCGCACCTACGGGCTGGCCGACGCCCAGCGCTACGCCCCCGACCTCCTGGAGGACCGCGACATGCGGCGGCTCGCCGCCGCCTTTCCGCTCCTGGTGGCGCTCAGCCTGCTGCTGCCGTTCGCCGCCGGGCTCGCCATCACGGGCACGCTGGAGGGGGGCCTGCTCTGCCTGCTGTGGGGGGGCTTCGCCCGCGTGTTCTTCGTCCACCACGCGGAGTGGAGCATCAACGCGCTGGGGCACTTCGCGGGCGCGCGGCGCTTCGAGACCAACGATCGCTCCACCAACGTGTTCTGGCTCGCCATCCCGTCGATGGGGGAGGCCTGGCACCACAACCACCACGCGTTCCCCCGCTCGGCCAACTTCAGCACGCGCTGGTGGGAGATCGATCCCGGCGGTCTGCTGGTCACGCTCCTCGAGCGGCTCGGCCTGGCCTGGAACGTGACCCGGATCGCCCCTGAGCGCCAGCGCTAGCCGCCTCCTCGGACGCGAGCAGCGCACGGAAGTAGTCGTTGAGCATGCGGTCGCCGGGGTCCATCTCCCGGCGCCGGCGCTCGAAGCGGTCGACCCGGTCGCCGAAGGCGCGACGGACGTGGTCGGGGCTCCAGCCACTTGGTCTGGTTGAACAGCGGCGAGCCTCCGTGCGCGCTGCTGAACTCGTTGTAGGCCCGCAGGAAGTCGTCCCAGCCGGAACCGCCGGTCGAGACAGGATCCACGGTCAGCACCGGGCCGTCCCAGGTGTAGGAGAACAGCGAGGAGCGGTCATGGGCGATCCGGTAGCCGACGTTGAGCATGTCGCAGCGAAACCCGGTCTCCGCGAAGTGCCGGCGGGCGAAGTCCACGTAGGCCCGCAGCGTGCTGATGTACGTCTCCTCCGGGAACGCCCAGATGCTGAACGTGTACTTCGTCCAGCCCGACGTCTCCGGGTAGCAGATGATCTGGTCGGTCGCGACCGTGTCCTGCGAGGTCAGGTGCGTCAGGACGTGGCGGTGCACGATCCGGTTGACGCCGTTGACCCGCGGAAGCGCAGCGCGGGCTGTGAGATGAGGTGCGACATCAGGTAGCCCAAGCCGGGCGCGACGCTCTTCCAGGCGAGGTTGCGCAGCCGCCAGGGCAGGCTGTTGGCCACGTGGCGGTCGCTGTCGTGGTAGCGGCGGAACTCGACCGACACCGAGTTCAGGAACGGGAAGATGTACATCATCATCGACTCGTCGCCGGCCTTCAGCTCGGGCAGCCGGCGCTCGAACTCGTCGAGGCAGTAGCTGGAGTGGCGCACCGACATCGAGCGCAGGGGGCGCACGCGGAAGGTGACCTCGTAGGCGATCCCCAGGAGGCCGTAGCCCGAGCGCATCGCCTGCAGCAGCTCGGGGTCGTCCTCCGTGACCTCCAGCAGCTCGCCGGCCGGCGTGACCGCTTCATCCCGACGAGGTAGGAGTTGACCTGGCCGTACTCGCCGGGCATCGAGGCGTCCTTGGTGCCGCTGGAGGCCGCGGCGCCCATCGTGAGGTTGCCGATCTCGACGTTGACGTAGAACTGCAGGCCGTGCGCGCGCAGCTCGTGCGCGACGTCGTAGTACAGCGCCCCAGCTCGGTGCGCACGTAGTCGAGCCCGACCTCGAGGATGCGGTCCATCCCGCGCAGGAGCACGGCGGTGCCGCCGTCGGCCGTCGCGACGTGCGATGTGTGGTGCCCGGAGCCGACGGCCCGGACCGGCGAGGGTAGCGCTGCGTGTCGCGGACGATCTCGACGAGGTCGTGCACCGTGCGCGGTCGCGCGGTGACGTGCGGGTAAGAGGTGATCGCCCCCTCCCAGTTCGTCAGCCGGGGCATGGTCAGCCGCCCTTGCGCCGGCGGAGCCTGGCCGCGACGCGCGTGCGCGCGTTGAACGCCGCCTTCATCGCGCGCTCCTGCGCGCTGCCGCGTCCGGGCAGGAGGCCCAGCTGACGCGCGACGGTCGAGTCGTCCCAATAGCCGTGGTTCTCCACGATCAGGCCGTCGTGGACCCGGAGCAGGTCCAGCCCCTCGACCTCGGCGCGCGCGCCGGTGGCCAGCAGTCCCTGGAACGGCTCCCCGGTGAACCCGCCCTCCGCGCGCCACCGCACGGCGGCTCGATCGCCGTCGACGACCATGTCCAGGACCTCGTAGCGAAAGTCTGGGAACGCCGCGAACAGCTCCTCGAAGTAGGCGCGGATGCCGTCGGGCGCGCGCAGGAGCCCCACCGGTCCGAGGTGGTCGTCCGCGCCGGACTTCCAGCAGGCGACGGCCGTGTCGAGATCCCGGTCGGTCAGCGCGGTGAAGTAGCTCGTCGCCACCGCTTCGGTGCGTGACGAGTCGGTGCTCGCGCCGGTTGCCATGGCTTCCCCTTTCTCCGCAGGCGTCGTCAGCGCTTGGCGCGCGGATGCGGCGTACCCGTCCGCCACATCAGCCAGTCGAACAACCGCGGCATCATCCCAGCGAACGGCTGCGTGGCCCGCCAGCGCCAGGGGCCGTGCACGTCGCGGGCGTCGCGGCGCAGCGCGGACACGATCGCGTCCGCCGCCTGCTCGGGCGTCATGGTGCCGACCAGGCGCGAGAGCTTCGGAATCCGCTCCTGGGCGCCGGGGTTGTTGGTGAAGTAGTCGCTGGAGACCTCGGCCAGCGTCACCGAGCTGACGTGCACGCCGGTTCCCCGGAGGTCCTGGCGCAGCGCGGCGGTGAAGCCCCGCAGCGCGTAGCGCGCGGCGGTGTAGCCCACGGCGCCCGGCCAGGACAGCATGGAGACCCCCGAGTTGACCTGCAGGACGGTCCCCGAGCGGCGCTCCAGCATGGCGGGGACGAGCGCGCGGGCGACGTAGAACGCGGCGAAGTAGGGCACGGCCATCATCTGCACGGCCTCGTCCGGATCGGTCTCGTCGAGGAACAGGAAGCGGCCGGCGCCGGCGTTGTTGACGATCGCGTCCGGGACGCCGATGTCCGCGAGCACCCGCTCCGCGGCCGCCGACACCTGCTCCCACGAGCCCACGTCGGCGGGGACGGCGTGCGCCTCGCCGCCGCCGCGGCGGATGTCCTCGGCGACGCGCTCCAGGGCCTCGGCACCGCGCGCGACGAGGACCACGCGCGCGCCCTCCCGGGCCAGGGCGCGGGCCGTGGCCGCCCCGATACCCGAGGACGCCCCCGTCACCAGCACCAGGCTCCCCCGCAGCTGCACGGGCCCGATGCTATCCCGCGCTCGTCGGCTCCAGGCCCGCGTCAGGCCGTGGGGTGGGCGACCCGCTTGATGTTCTGGAGGTTCTCGTAGCTGACGTTGTCGGTCGTGGAGTTCCCGCCGAAGGTGCCGCAGCCGAGCGTGAACGCGGGTGTGAGGCCGGTCACCACGCCGCAGAAGCCCAGCGTGGCGGGCACGTTGACGAGGATGCGCCCGGTGGGGATCGCCTCGGCGAAGCGCGCCACGCGATCGGCGTCGTCGGTGTGGACGACGGCCGTGTGCCCCGCGCCCTCGTAGGAGAGCAGCCGCTGGCACAGCGCGATCGCCTCGTCGTCGCCGTCGACGGAGAACAGCGAGCACACGGGCGCCAAGCGCTCCTTGCCCAGCGCCTCCTCGGGCACGTCGTCGGTCACGCGGAAGATGAGCAGCTTGGTGTCCTCGGGGACGCTCAGCCCCACCAGCTCGGCGATGGTCGTCGCCGTGCGCCCGACGTAGGGCAGCAGCAGGTGGCCGTGCTCGTCGAACGCGCGGTCCATGATCTGGGCGGTCTCCTTGGCGCTGAGCACGAATCCGCCGTTGGCCCGCAGGCCCTCCACCAGCGCGTCGAACACCGAGGCGTCGGCGACGATGTGCTGCTCGGAGCCGCAGATGAGGCCGTTGTCGAAGGACTTGCTCTGGACGATGGCGGCGGCGGCCGCGACGGGATCGGCGTCGTCGGAGATCCAGGCGGGGGCGTTGCCCGCGCCCACGCCGATCGCCGGCTTGCCCGCCGAGTAGGCGGCCTTGACCATGCCCGGGCCCCCCGTCGCGAGGATCAGCCCCACGTCGGGATGGCGCATGAACTTGGCGGTCCGCCGGCGGCTGGTCCGGCCCTGGACCCACTGCACGAGGCCCTCCGGCGCGTCGTGGCGCCTGAGCGCGGCGAGGATGATCTCGCCCGACGCGTTGGCCACGCCCTGCGCCATGCGGTGGCAGCTGAGGATGATCGAGTTGCGGGACTTCAGCGCGATGAGCGTCTTGTTGACGATCGTGGGCACCGGGTTGGTCACCGGCACCAGCGCGAAGATCACGCCGATGGGGCTGGCGATCGTGGTGATCTTCAGCGCGTCGTCGTGGCCGATCACACCCGCGCCCCGCTTGCCCTTCAGCGTCTCCCAGACCCACATCGACCCGAAGTTGATCTTCGCCATCTTGTGGTCGACGTCGCCCAGCGTCGTCTCGGCCACGGTCTGCTCGGCCAGCTCGCGGGCGTGGTCGTTGATCGACGTGGCGATGTCCTCCAGCAGGGCGTCCACCCGGTCCTCGGCCCAGGACTCGAACTGCTTCTGCGCGACGACGGCGGCGGCGACCATCTCGTCCACGACCGGGTCCGGCGCGTCGTCGGCCAGGGTCTCCGCGACCCGGGAGGACGCGTCGCGCAGCCGGTTGGCGGTGTAACGGCCCATGGCGCGCAGGACGGCCACGCCCTCGCTCGGGCTCTCCTCGTAGAGGCGCTTGAGGTCCGCGGAGGACACGCGGGAGGCCTCCACGTCCGTGTCGGCCACGGCGCTGGACCAGCGCAGCGAGCCGCCCAGGAGCGCCTCCTCCCCCAGGAAGTCGCCGGGGCCGGCGTACTCCAGCACGGCGTCGGTGTCGATGTCCTTGGCGCTGATCTCCAGCCGCGCCTGACCCTCGTTGATGATGTAGAAGGCGTCGGCCTCGGAGCTCTCCTCGAAGATCCGATCGCCCGCGGCGAAGTTCACCTTCTCGCGGATGGTGTAGATGGCCCCCAACAGCTCCACTCCGAAGGCGTCGAGAACGGTGGACTGGGCTTCGCGCGGCGGCATCTGTCCTCCGGGATTTGTCGCTTCGTCTCGCTCGCGACTCTAGCCGGTGCCCCGGCCCGGGGTTCGGTCGCCGTCCGGGGTTGATCTAGGGTTGGCGGCCCATGTGGCGGACCGCCGAGCGCCTGCGTCCGTTCGGGACGACCGTCTTCACCAAGATGTCCGCGCTCGCGCTGCGGACCGGCGCGATCAACCTCGGCCAGGGCTTCCCGGACACCGACGGGCCGCCCGAGCTGGTGGCCGCGGCCCACGCCGCGATGGTGTCCGGGGCCAACCAGTACGCGCCCCTGGCGGGCGTCCCCGAGCTGTGCGACGCGATCGCTCAGCACCAGCGCCGCCGCTACGGTCTGGAGGTCGACCCGCAGGCGGGCGTTCAGGTCACCTTCGGAGCGACCGAGGCGATCGCGGCCGCCATGCTCGGCCTCCTCGAGCCCGGCGACGAGGTCGTGGTGCTCGAGCCCTACTACGACTCCTACGCGGCGGCGATCGCGATGGCCGGAGGCGTGCGCCGGCCGGTCACGCTGCGACCGCCGGACTTCGCGCTGGACCTCGACGCCCTGGCCCGCGCCGCGGCGTCGCCGCGCGTGCGGATGGTCCTGGTCAACTCGCCCCACAACCCGACCGGCCGCGTGCTGGAGCGCTCCGAGCTCGAGGCGGTCGCGCGGGCGTGCGCCGAGCACGACCTCGTGGCGGTCACCGACGAGGTCTACGAGCACCTGGCCTTCGACGGCGAGCACGTGCCGCTGGCGACGCTGGAGGGCATGGCCGAGCGCACGCTGACGATCTCCAGCGCCGCCAAGTCGTTCTCGTTCACCGGCTGGAAGGTCGGCTGGTGCACCGGGCCGCCGGGCCTCGTGGCCGCGGTGGCCGCCGCGAAGCAGTTCCTCAGCTTCTCCGGCGCGACGCCGCTGCAGCACGCGGTCGCCGCCGGCCTGGGCGAGGCCGAGCGCCACGTCGCACCGCTGCGCGCGGGCCTGCGGGCCAACCGCGACCGGCTGTGCGCGGGGCTGGAGGCGGCCGGCTTCGCGGTGTCGGTGCCGCAGGGCACCTACTTCGTCAACGCCGACGCCGCGGCGCTCGGCGTGCGCGACGCCCGCGGCTGGTGCCGGGCGCTGCCCGAGCGGGCCGGCGTCGTCGCGATCCCGACCGCGGTCTTCTACGACGACGAGGACGCGGGGCGCACGCTGGTGCGCTTCGCGTTCTGCAAGCGCCCCGAGGTCATCGACGAGGCGGTGCGCCGGCTGGCAGGGATGGGCCCCGAGTAGACCGGCGCGCGGCGGCCGCCGGGCCCGGCGGCCGCCGAACGTCCAGAAGCACCCGCTGGGGCGGGTGGAAACGGACGTTCACCCGCGACGCCAACTCCCCCACCCCTCGAACGTCCAGAAGCACCTGCTGGGGCGGGTGGAAACGGACGTTCATCCGTGCATGGCGCCGCGAATCCGCCGCTTGGCAGCGACGTGCCTGCTCAGGGCAATGAGCGTGTCGGTGGGGGTTCCCTTCCGTACGCAGCATCCGATTGGCGTGGTGGTCAACCGGCCGCGGTGTGGCTGACCGATGAGCCTGACCTCATGCGGAAACTGACCTATGGCATGAACGTGAGCCTGGACGGCTACATCGCCGCGCCCGGGGACGACCTCGGCTGGAGCGTGCCGAGCGACGAGCTGTTCCAGTGGTGGTCCGACCGGGTGGGGGCGACGGGCCTGGCGCTGTACGGGCGCAAACTGTGGGAGACGATGAGCTCCCACTGGCCGACCGCCGACCAGCAGCCCGGCGCCACACCGGCGGAGATCGAGTTCGCCCGCCGCTGGCAGGACATGCCGAAGGCGGTGTTCTCCTCGACGATCAGCACGGTCGACTGGAACACCCGCCTGGTCACCGGCGACGCGGTCGCCGAGATCACCCGGCTCAAGGCCGAGGATGGCGGTCCCATTGACATCGGCGGCGCCACACTCGCCGCAGCGGCCATGCGGGCCGGGCTGATCGACGAGTACGTGCTGGCCACCGCACCGGTCTTGGTGGGCGGCGGCACACCGTTCTTCACGGCCCTGGACAGCCGGGTGACCCTGACCCTGGTGGAGACCCGGACGTTTCCCGGCGGCGTGCTCCTGACCAGGTACGAGACCAGGCGCTGACTTGGTGGATGCCGAGTCGTTCGGCGACGATCGGTGCCTCGGACCCCGCGCGGGGGATGCGCCGCGATCCTGATCGGCGACTTCAACGGCACGCTGGACCACCGCGAGATCCGGCGATTCGTGACGGTCCACCACATCCGCGGCAGCGACCACCGAGCGGTCATCGCGGAACTCGTCCTGCCGCGTCGCCGGCTCGGATAGCGTCTCGGCCATGGGAGCCCTGAGTGCGAGCGCGAGCACCGAGATCGACGCGCCTGTCGAGCGCGTGTGGGAGCTGGTCGCCGACGTCGAGAGCTATCCGGAGTGGCAGCGCGGCATCGAGGCCATGCGCCCGCTGGAGCGCGACGCGGAGGGGCGCGTCGCGCTGGCGGAGACCGAGAGCGACGCCAAGGTGAAGATCGTCCGGGCGCGGATGCGCTTCACCTACGAACCGACCGGCCGGCTGAGCTGGCGCCAGGAGACGGGCGACATGAAGGCGATGAAGGGCTCGTGGCAGCTCGAGGACCTCGGCGACGGCCGCACGCGCGCCACGTACGGGCTGGATGCCGAGCCGGGCACGGTGCTGGGGATGCTGCTGCGCGGCCCGGTGCAGGAGCGCATGCGGGAGATCCTCGTCAACGCCCGGCCCGCCGAGCTCAAGGCGCGCGCCGAGGCCGGCTGACCCGGCCCGTCGCGCTCACACGCGCGAGCGGCCGTCCACCGTCAGCTCGCGCCCCTCGACCGCGAGCTCGACGGCGGCCGCGTCGCCGCCGCCGGCCTGCCAGCGCTCCCCCGCCTCGCCGCCGAGCACGTCGAGGAAGTCGTCGGAGTGCAGCGGGTCGTGGTGGAAGAGCAGCAGCCGCCGGGCCGCCGCGCGCCGTCCGAACGTCAGCGCGTCCGACAGCGACGAGTGTCCCCAGCCCAGGTGCCGTGGGTACTCGGCGTCGGTGTACTGACAGTCGTGGATGAGCAGGTCGGCGCGCGTCGCCAGGTCCATCCCGGAGATCCACTCGTCGTCGCACTCGTCCAGCGGGGCGCCGAGCGCGGGCTCGTGGTCGGGGACGTAACACAGCGACGCGCCCTCGTCCTCGATGCGGTACCCGAGCGTGGGCCCACGGTGGGCGACCGACTCGGCGCGGACGCGGGCCGAACCGATCTGCCACTCCGACGCCTCGGCCTCGCGGAAGGACACCTTGCAGGGCAGCTCGCGGACCTCGACCGGCGTCAGCGGCGCCGAGATGTAGCGCGCGATGCGGTCGCGCAGCGAGGCCTCGGCGGCCGCCGGGCCCCAGATGACGATCTCCGACTCGGGGTGAAACGCCGGGGCGAAGAACATCAGCCCCTGGATGTGGTCCAGGTGCAGGTGGGTGAGCAGGATGTGCATCGGGCGCTCGCAGCGGGGCTGGGCGATGCCCAGCGTGCGGATCCCCGTCCCCGCGTCGAGCACGACGAGCGTCCCGTCCGACAGCGTGACCTGCACGCACGACGTGTTCCCGCCGTAGCGCATCGTCTCCGGGCCGGGCGTCGGCACCGAGCCCCGTGCCCCCCACACCCGCACCTTCATCCCGTGGGCTCCTCTCCGACCGGCCAGAACACGACGATCGCCCCGTGGAACCCGCCGTCGCCCACGATCGGCAGCGCGCTGGCCTCCACGTCGTGGTCGGTCCCGGTGGCCGAGCGGATGTGGAAGACGGCGTGGGCGGGGCGGTTGCCGCGCAGGGCCACGGTCAGCGGCAGCTCGTGGTAGGGGATCGCCCTGCCCTCGGCGTCGAACGGCCCGAAGATGGCGGTCCACTCCGCCGCGTTGAGCTTCCCGGTCTCCTCGAAGCGGCGGCCGAGCATCCCGCCGGCGGCTTCGTTGAAGAACAACAGGTTGCCGTCGGCGGAGACCAGGAACGCCGGCGTCGAGATGCTCGACAGGAGGTTGCGCGCGAGGATGAGCTGCAGCGGCCGGCCGGGCATGCTCGCACCCTCTCAGGAATGCACCCGCGACGGGACGCTTGTCAGGGAGCGACCGGCTCGCGATCGCGGCCGGCGCGCTCCCAGCCGGCCCGCATGTCGTCGAAGGACTGCCAGTCCGGCCCGGGCGGCCCACCGGGCGCCGACGGCGCGGGTGGCTTCGGTGCCCGCGGCTGGCCGCCGTCGTCGTCATCGTCGTCGTCGCCGTCGCCTCCCGTCTCGGGCGCGCGGATCAGCCACAGGCAGGGCAGCACGAAGCCGCAGGCGGCCATCGCCCCGAGGGCGCCCGCGGCCATCTGGCCCGTCATCCCCAGTCCGACCGCCACCAGGCCGGCGAGCCCGCCGGCACACAGCAGCATCGTGATCGCCCGGCTATGGGCCCGCAGCGACCGCTGCGGAGGCGGCGCGAGCGCCGCAGCACTGCAGGACACACCCAGGATCGCGAGCCACACGCCCAGGACCGGGATCATGGACTTCAAGGTAGCCGCCAACGGCGCTGAGTCAAACCCCTACCGCGCCGGGCGCGCGATCATGGCGCGCTCATGCTCCGCCCCGCGCGTGCCGACAACTCCAGCGTGCAGCATCGCTACGAGCGCATCGCGCTGGAGACCCCGCGCCACCGGATCACCGGGACGGTGACGCTGGCCCACGACGGCTACCGCAGCCGGCTGTCGGACCTGCTCAACGCCCCCGAGCGCAGCTTCCTGTCGCTGACGGACGCCACCGTCGAGCCGCTGGACGGCGAGGCCCAGGGCACGCGGCACGAGTTCATCGCCGTCCACTGCCAGCACATCGTCTTCGCGCTCACGCTGGGCACGGTCGAGCCGGTCGAGCCGGTCGCGCCGGCGGGACCCACCGGCCTCGTCGTCTGACCGGCCGCGCGCCGCCGGCCGGGTCCCTACATCGACCGCATCCGGCGCACCAGCTCCAGCGCGGCGTCGCCGTCGACGACGCCGAGCTTGCGCACCGCCTCGGCCACGGCATGGCGGACGTCGGCCTCGCCGATGCCCAGCCGCAGCGCGACGCTCTCGGTCGAGAGCCGGCGGTCGAGCAGATCGAGCACGTCCCACTCCTCGTCGGTGAGCCACGCCCCGCGGCCGTCCGCCGCGGCCGCGCGGCGCCCGCGCACCGCCTCCTCGTTCATCAGCTCACGGACCACACGCTTGGACAGGGGCTGCTCGCCTGCCGCCGCCGACCGCACCGCGGCGGTCACCGCGTCGAGGTCGGCGTCCTTGAGGATGTAGCCCCACGCGCCCTCGCGCAGCGCGCTGGACACGTCCTCCCCCGCCTCCGACGAGCTCAGCATCAGGATCGCCGTCTCGGGCAGGCTCTGGGAGATCTCGCGCGCGGCACGGATCCCGCCCCCCTTGGGCATCATCACGTCGAGCACGCAGACGTCCGGGCGGGTCTCGATCGCCAGCTCGACGGCGTTGGCGCTGTCGACGGCCTCCGCGCACACGTCGAAGCCGGCGCGCTCCAGCGTGGTCTTGATGCCGAAGCGGGTGACCGCGCTGTCGTCTGCGATCAGCACGCGCAGCGTCGTCTCCCCATCGCCCATGGCCAGACGCTAGCGCACGGCACGCCGCACGGGGAAACGTCTTGACGCTTCGGCGTGAGTCTGCGTCCCGGGGTACGATCAGCCCCCGAGCTGTCCGGCGAGAGGGAAGGGCCCGGTCGTGGCACGACGGCCAGAACGGTCTGCAGCTAGCGGCCGGCTGAAGATGTGGCCGGTTTCCCGGCACGCCCCCCGGCCGTCGATCCGCACCCTGCTGGCGATGCTCGCAGCGGTCGTGGCCACGCTCATCGGCGGCCTGGTGTTCGTCACCACGCTGCAGCTCAGCACGGCGAGCAGGCGCGCCGACGCCGAGAGCCGCCGGCTGGAGTCCTTCAAGCTGGCCGACAGCGTCCGCCAGAGCTCACACGACCTCACCCGCATGGCGCAGCTGTACGTCTCCACGACCGAGGACCGCTTCCGCGACTACTACCAGCGGATCCTGACCATCCGCAACGGCACGCGGCCGCGGCCCCTGAACTACGACAGCTCCTTCTGGGACCGGGTGCTCGCGCGCGGGCTGGTCGGGGTCAACTACGGGCCGGCCAAGTCGCTCACCCAGCTCATGCGCGAGGCCGGCTTCGCGCCGCGGGAGTTTCGCGCGCTGCGCTCGGCGCTGAGCATCTCCGACCGGCTCGCGAGGCTGGAGACGAGCGTGATGGGCCACCTCGCCGAGGCCGTGGACGCGACGGCGGGCACCGAGGCGACGATCGACATCGGGGCCGAGGTCGGTCAGCTGCTGGACCGCAGCTACCTGCGGCGCAAGGGCGAGATCCAGAAGGCGATCCAGCGCTTCATCGATCTCGTCGACGGGCGCACCCGCGCGGACGTCGCCTCGCTGCGCACGCGCAACCAGCGCCTGCTCACCGCGCAGGTGGCGATCCTCGGGGTCATCGTCGCGGTGCTCCTCACCGGGCTGGCGCTCGTCCGGCGCATGGCGCTGCGCCCGCTGGGCGAGCTCGTGGGCGCGACCCGGCGGATCGCGGGAGGCGACTACGAGCGGCGGGCGGAGGTCCGCGCCGTCGCCGAGCTCGAGCAGCTCGCCGGGGACTTCAACGACATGGCGTCGGCGGTCCAGCGCGACATCGAGCAGCGCGATGAGGCGCGCCGAGCGGCCGAGCGCGCCGAGCAGGAGGAGGCGGAGTTCCTGGCCAACATGAGCCACGAGATCCGCACGCCGATGAACGCCGTGATCGGGATGACGACGCTGCTGTCAGACACGCGCCTGTCCAGCGAGCAGGAGCAGTACGTCGAGCTCGTGCGCTCGTCGGGCGAGCACATGCTGGCCATCGTCAACGACGTGCTGGACTACTCCAAGATCGAGGCGGGGGCGATCGAGCTGGAGAACATCCCCTTCGCGCTGTACCGGGCCGCGGAGGACACGCTCGGCCTGATCTCCGGCCAGGCAGCGCACAAGGGCATCGCGCTGTCCTACGTCGAGCAGGGCGAGCTGCCCGACGGCGTGACCGGCGACCTCGCCCGACTGCGCCAGGTGCTGCTCAACCTGCTCTCCAACGCGGTCAAGTTCACCGGCGAGGGCGGCACCGTGACCCTGACGGTGGCCCAGGCGCAGCCGGGACGCGTGAGCTTCGCGGTCTCCGACACCGGCATCGGCATCCCGCCCGACCGGCTGGGCTTCCTCTTCGAGCGCTTCGCCCAGGCGGAGGCGTCGACCACGCGCAAGCACGGAGGCACGGGTCTGGGCCTCGTCATCTCCAAGGGCCTGGTGGAGCTGATGGGCGGCAGCATCGAGGTCTCCAGCACCCCCGGGGAGGGCTCGACGTTCAGCTTCACCATCGACGCGCCGCGGGCCGAGCTGCCGCCCGGCGAGGAGTCCGACCCGCCGCCGGAGCTGCTCCGGGGCCGGCGGGTGCTGGTCATCGCCGCCGCGCGACCCGACGTGCTGCTGCACCAGCGCCTGCTCGGGCGCTGGGGCATGGACATCGAGGTGCGCGCCTCCTGCAGCGAGGCGCTGGCCGCCGTCCGCGCCGGGCCTGCATACGAGGTGGTGCTGATCGACCACCCCGCGTCGGCGGTGGAGGACATCGTCCAGGCGCTCGGCGAGGAGGCGCCGGACCTCCCGCTGGTCTTCGTCTCGTCCATGCCCGGCGTCGCCGGACGGGAGGCGTTCGCCACCGTGCTGCACAAGCCGCTGCGCCGCCACGCGCTGTCGCGGGCCCTGCTGGAGCTGCTGGCCCCCGACTACGTCCCCGACGACGCGCCGACGTTCGACCCCACGCTCGGGCGAGACCATCCGCTGCGGATCCTGGTCGCCGAGGACTCCAGCGTGAACCAGCTCGTGGCGCGCGCGCAGCTCGAGCGGCTCGGCTACCAGCCGGACTTCGTCGGGGACGGCGCGGAGGCGATCGAGGCGGTGCTGCGCCAGGCCTACGACCTGGTGCTGATGGACTCCAACATGCCGCGCATGGGCGGGATCGAGGCCACCCGGGAGATCATGGCCCGCGTGCCCGCTGAGCGCAGGCCGGTGATCGTGAGCGTCAGCGCGGACGTCAGCGAGGCCGATCAGCGGGCGGCCCGCGAGGCGGGCATGGTCGACCGGCTGCCCAAGCCGCTGGACGCCGAGCGGCTCGCCGAGGTGCTGCGGTCCGTGCGCCCGGTGCAGGCGGGCGCTCGCGAGCAGGTCGCTTCGCCGCCGCCCGCGCCCCCGCGACCCGCGGAGGCGCCGGCCGCGCCCACCCCGGTCGACGCCGAGGTGCTCGACGGCGTGCTGGACGGCTACGACGAGGGCCAGGTCGAGCAGCTCGCCGGGCTGTTCCTCGCCGAGGGCCGCGAGAATCTCACGGAGATGGCCGCGGCCGCCGAGCGCGACGACGCCGGCGCCCTGGCGCAGGCCGCCCACAAATTCCTCAGCGCCACGCTGATCGTCGGCGCGCGACCGCTCTCCGAGCACCTGCGCCACGCCGAGGCGTCCGCCAAGGCGGGGGCCACCAACCTCGCCGACCTCGCCGCGCAGGCCGACGAGCTGTTCGCGGCGGTCGAGCGCGAGCTGGAGCAGCGGGTGAGCGCCCCGGGCGCCGACGCGGGCGGCTGACGGCCTCGGCCCGGCCGGGCGGTCAGGCGCGGTGCAGCACGGCGAGGAGGTAGGGGCTGCGCGCGCCCTTCTGGAGCCCGGCCTCGCCGAGCGCGGTGATCGTGTCGGCGCGCACGCCGTCCCACTCGCCGGCCGGCTCGAGCACCTTCCGGGCGGCGAGCCACATCGGATGCATCCGCTCCCAGCGGTCCCAGACCTCCTCCGGCGTCGTGGTCTCGTGGAGCAGCTCGCGCTCGGAGACCGCCAGGTCGCCATGGGGCCCGAGCAGCTCCCGCAGCGTGGCGGGGTCGCCCCAGCTGACCGGCGACGGGCCCTCCTCCTCGGGCGGGTGCACGCGCTCCAGGGCCTGGTGCATCAGCCGCACCGGTGCGACGAGCGGCCCGCGGGGCGGCCACGTCGTGACGGCCACGGTGCCGCCGGACCGGACGACCCGGGCGATCTCGGCTGCGGCCCGCTCGGGGGGCTCGCGAAGATCAGCCCGAAGACGGAGACCGCCGCGTCGAACTCGCCGTCGGCGTACGGGAGGTCCGCGGCGTCGCCCTGCACGAAGTCGCCCTCGGGCACGCGCTCGCGGGCGACGTCGAGCAGCCGCGGGGAAGCGTCGAGCCCGGTGACGCGCGCGCCGGCGTCGGCAGCGACCCGCGCGGCGTTGCCCGTCCCGCAGGCCACGTCCAGCACCCGCTCGCCGCCGGCGAGGTCCAGCGCCGTGACCGCGGCGTCGGCCACCGGCGCGAGCTCGCTCGCCGTCTGCTCGTACCGGCCGGCGCCCCATTGGACCTCCATCGGGGCGAAGTATGTCGCCAGCGGCGAAGATGGCCCGCGGATGCCGGCTCGAGACGAGGGCGCAGCGCGACGATGGGGGCGCCTGGTCCGCGGGCGCTTCGCGGAGATGGAGCGGCTGTCGCCGGGCGTCGGCGTGGGCAGGCCCGGCTTCTGGGACGAGCGCGCCGATCGCTTCGCCGCCCGCGTGCCGGTGGGGGCGGCGGCCCGGGACCCGTTCCTGCGCCGCGTGCGCCGCGCCGCGCGCCCGGAGGACACCGTGCTCGACGTGGGCGCCGGCACCGGGCGGTTCGCGCTCACGCTCGCGCCGGACGTCGCGCACGTCACGGCCGTCGACCTCAGCCCGGCGATGCTCGCGCTCCTGCGCGGGGAGGCCGAGGCGCTCGGTCTCGGGAACGTGACCACCGTCGAGGGCAGGTGGGAGCAGGTCGAGGTGCCGCCAGCCGACATCGTTCTCTGCTCGTATGTCCTGCCCATCGTGGCCGACGTCCGGCCGTTCGTGGCCAAGCTGGACGCCGCGGCCAGGCGCGAGGTCTTCCTCTACCTCGGAGCGTTCTCGGCCGACGCCCTCCTCGACCCGCTGTGGCGCCACTTCCACGGGGAGCCGCGCCGCCCGGGGCCGACGTGGGTGGATGCGGTCGGCGTGCTGCGCGAGCTCGGGATCGCCCCGCGGGTCAAGACCGTCGAGGTCGCCAACCGCGGCCGGTACGCGACCCTCGCCGAAGCGGTGGAGGACTATCGCGACCACCTGCTGCTCCCTGACACGCCCGAGCTGCGCGACGAGCTGGCGGGGCTTCTGGAGTCGTGGCTCGTGCGCAGGGACGGCGCGTACCGCTCGGCGTTGAGGACGTCTCCGGCGGCCATCGTGCGCTGGCAGCCGCGAGCGAGGGCTCGGTAGGGGGCGGGCGAGGCCGAAGGGCGGAAGCGTGCCGCATTGCTGCTCGCTGCGAGCACCTAGGCGGGACACTTCGCAGACGGCTCGGGCAAGCGTCCCGCTTTACTGCTCCCTCCGAGCACCTAAGCGGGACACTTCGCCGAGAAGCAGCGGCCGCAGCTCGCCCAGCACCGCCGCGGGCTCCTCGAACACGTCGCGGTGCGTGTAGCGGCGCATCTCGTCGCCGCGGGCCCGGGCCTCGCGGTCCCGGCGACGGTCCTGCTCCCAGGCGTGGCGGGAGCTGTGGTAGCGGTAGCTGTCGAGCTCGACCGTGAGGCGGCGCTCCGGCCAGCGGCAGTCCACGCGGCTGCCACCTGCCGGCCGGTTGGTGATCGGAAGCGGGAGCCCGGCCTCGCGGAGGAGCGCCAGGAAGCGGCGTTCCAGCGCGCTGAGGGTGACGCGGACGTCGCCGTGCAGGATCTGGCGCAGCTTCGACGCGCCCGGGCTGGTCGGGCGTCGTGCGAGAACCGCGTCAACCTGCGCGGGCGTCGTGCCGTGACGCACGCCCGCCTCGTGGCAGGCGCGGGCCAGCGCCTCGGACGACAGCGTGGCGGCGAGGTCGACGAGTGTGCGCGCGGGCGAGGTGACGGGGACGCCGCGCCACGTCATCGCGTCGCTCGGGTGAACGTGCCGGGTCCGCCGCGTCTGCACGCCCGCGACGCGGCGGTTGGTGCGGGTCAGGACCTCGGGTGGAGGCATCCGTCCGGTGATCAGCGACAGAAGGTGTCCTGCGGGCGGCGCGCAGAGCAACGATCCCCCGCCGCAGGCGCGGACCGCGGCGAGGCAGCTCGCCTCGTCGCTCGGCGCCCGGTGGCCGACGCGGTAGACCCCGGGGTATTCGCGCAGCAGGGCGCCCGTCCGCATGCAGCGCCGGAGCTCCGCCGCCGTGACCCCGGCGTTCAGCAGCTCCGCTCGGGTGACCACGCCGTGCGACGCCTCCGCGAGCCGGGCCAGGTCCTGCTCCACCGTCCTGTCGCGGGGTCCCATATGGACACCTAGGCAGGACGCTTGACCGATTCGCCCCCTCGCTAGGGTCAGCGCGTGGCCACCTGGGACGACGTGCGGCGGATCGCGCTGGGCCTGCCGGAGACCAGCGAGCGCGTGTCGCGCGGAAGTGCGGCCTGGAACGTCCGTGACAAGGGCTTCGTCTGGGAGCGCCCGCTGCGCCAGACGGACCTGCGCGCCCTCGGCGACGACGCGCCCACCGGCCCGATCCTCGGCGCGCGGGTCGAGCACCTCGGCGCCAAGGAGGCGCTGCTGGCCGACGACCCCGGCGTGTACTTCACCACCCCCCACTTCGACGGCTACCCGGCCATCCTGGTCCGGCTGGAGGAGATCTCCCTCGAGGACCTCGAGGAGCTCATCGTCGAGGCCTGGCTGGCCCGCGCCCCCAAGCGCCTGGCCCAGGAGTACATCGACACGTCGCTGTGAAACGTCTTCACCAACGAGATGACCGCCGCACTCCTACACCACGTCCCGGGACTTGACGCCATCGGCGGGGATTTCGCGTTCGCGGACAGGCTCTAGTCGCTTCGCTCGCGCGCCGCCGACTCGGCGATCCGCTTGATCGACGCCAGACGCTGGTCCCACTCCTCGGCGACCTGCGCCAGTGATCGCGTCGCGGCGCCGAGCTGCTCTGGTCGGACCGCGTAGCGCACCTCCCGTCCCCGTCGCGTGCTCTCGACGAGTCCCGCTCGGTCGAGTACGGCGAGCTGCTTGGTGACGGCCTGACGTGTGACCGGCAGCTCGGCGGCGAGCGTGGTGGCGGTCGCGTCTCCACGAGCCAGCAGATCGCTGAGTAGGCGACGGCGGGTAGGGTCGGCGACCGCCGCCCAGAGCTCGTCGACGTGGCCGCCGTGACGAGTCATGGGCGCGGGGACAGAGCTTGCTGCTGGCGGACGTACTCGCGGAGCTCGTCGAGCTCGTGCTCCCAACCCTCGCGATGCTCCTCGGCGTCTCTCGCTTGTTGGTCTTCGGGCCGGTCGAGCTTCGAGAAGCCGGTTTCGACCACCCGCAGTCGCGTGCCGTGGCCCTCCGCGCTCAGGTTGAACTCGACGAGCGTCGAGTTGTCCTGGCGCGCGTCGGTGGCGGAGCCGCGGATCCAGCGAAAGGAGAAGCAATGCGGTGGCTCGACCTTGACGACGCGTCCGTGCTCGGTGTGGTCGCCTTCCCAGATAAGGGTCAGCTTGCCTTCGGGTCGGAGGTCGATCTCGACGGAGTCGCTGAACCAGCCGCTGATGTGCTCGGGCTCGGTGATGACAGCCCAGACCACGTCCAGCGGGGCGTCTACAAGGATCTCGCGCTCGACGCGCTCCGGGACCATGCTCTGCCTCCTCATGGGCAACGACCGCTTGCGCTACCTTAGCGATGCGCAACCAACGGTTGCACATAGTGTGCCGACGACGCCCTGAAGGAGGAAGATCGCGATGAACACCCCACCGATTGTGTCGCCGCAGGAGTGGGAGGCCGCCCGCCAGGATCTGCTGGTCGAAGAGAAGGAGCACACCCGGGCCGGCGACGCATTGGCGGCAAAGCGCCGGCGGATGCCCTGGATGGCGGTGGACAAGGACTACCGCTTCGAGGGTCCCAACGGCTCGGCGAGCCTCGCCGACCTGTTCGACGGCCGCCGGCAGCTGATCGTCTACCGCGCCTTCTACGCGCCGGACGTCACCACTACCGCGGAGGCGGGCGGCGCGTACCCGGAGCGGGCCTGCGTGGGCTGCTCGATGATCGCCGACCAGGTGGCCCACCCCGCCCACCTGCATGCGCGGGACACGACGCTCGCGTACGCCTCCCGCGCCCCCCAGGCCGAGATCCAGGGTCTGAAGGAGCGCATGGGATGGGAGCAGATCCCGTGGTACACGATCACCGACGACTTCGACGCCGATTTCGGCGTGGACGAGTGGCACGGGCACATCGCGTTCATCCGCGAGGACGACCGGATCTTCCGCACCTACTCCGTCCACAGCCGCGGCGCCGAGCACATCGGCAGCACGTGGAGCCACCTCGACATCACCGCGCTCGGGCGCCAGGAGGAATGGGAGGACTCGCCGGAGGGCTACCCGCAGACCTCCCCCGCGGGCCAGTGGTGGAACTACCACGACGCGTATGGCGAGGTCATGTGATCGCCCACGTGGGAGGCGTGCCGACGAACGGCGGCTCGACGCCGGTCAGCGGAGAGGTCGGGACGACGTGCGAACCCTCAGGTTCGCCTTAAGACGGTGGTTGCTCCTTTCCTAGATCCGGTCAGCAGGGCGCTGTGCCAGCGGGCGATGCGCGCATTGGGACGGTCGTCACCGCAGAGGCCTGCGACGAGGCCGACCGGCGGACCAGGACGGTTACGGCCGAGCCTCGAGGACGAGGTTGAAGGGGGTTTGGGTTGCGCGCCGGAAGCGTGTGAAGCCGGCCTCGGTGACGACGGCGCGTAGCCGCGCCTGGCCGGCCTGGGCGCCGAGCGCCAGCCCGACTTCCTGTGCGCGCGAGGCCGGGGTGCAGATGAGCGTGGAGGCCGAGTAGAAGATCCGCCCGACCGCGTTGAGGTTCTCCTCGGTGCGATCGCCGGCCATCGGCTCGACGATCAGCCAGCTGCCCTCCGGTGCGAGGCAGTTCAGCACGTGCGCGGCGGCGCCGACGGGATCGCCCATGTCGTGCAGGGCGTCAAAGACGCACACCAGGTCATAGCC
Organism: uncultured Solirubrobacterales bacterium; assembly: GCA_963825515.1. Classification (GTDB taxonomy): domain Bacteria; phylum Actinomycetota; class Thermoleophilia; order Solirubrobacterales; family Solirubrobacteraceae; genus CADCVQ01. The sequence goes on from CAWGTI010000009.1 coordinate 22,347, forward strand.
CTCACCCGGGAAGTCCTTGGCGCTGGCCACCTCAAAGCGCACGCGATCGCCGACCCCCGCACGCTCGGCCGCGCGTCGCGCCGCCGCGACGGACTCGGCGTGGTAATCAAAGCCCACGAACTGCGAACGCGGGTAGGCGTTGGCCATCACGATCGTCGACGCGCCGTGCCCGCAGCCGATGTCCGCCACGCGCGCACCGGCCCGCAGCTTCTCCTCGACACCCTCAAGCGCGGGCAGCCACGACACCACGAGATTCGCGACATAGCCGGGGCGAAAGAACAGCTCGGTCCCGCAGAACAGGTCGCCGTCATGCTCATGCCACCCCAGGCCCTCGCCCGTGCGGAAGCGCTCGGTGATCTTCGGCTCGTCGCGCACACACGACGCCGCGATGTAAAACGCCCCGGGAAGAAACGTCGGACTCTCCGGATCAGCCAGACACGCCGCCTGCTCAGGCGTCAAAAAGAAACACTCGCCGTGCGCGTCGTACTCGGCATACCCGCTGGCCGCCTGCGCGCACAGCCACTCACGCACATAACGCTCATCGGTACCCGTCCGCGCCGCCAACTCCGCGGGCGTGACCGGCTCCCCATCGCTCATCGCCGCGTACAGACCCAGCTTGTCGCCGATCAGCACCGTCGTCTGATGCAACGCCGCGCCCAGATCCCCGGCGAAACGCCCCACGAACTCCTGCAGTCGCCCTTCATCGACGGCGGTGCGAGTAGCGGTCATCTGTGTCTCCTCAAATCGTGATGGATCGGTTGACTCCGACTAGCATCCGCGCGCACCGTCAAGCGCCCGTCAGGCTCGCGTCAAAGGTGAGCTGCGGCTGCGGCGTGCTGTGTAGGCTCGCGCGATGCTGGTCGTCCGCCTGCTCGGCGGGCTCGCGGTCGCCGACGACGAGGTCACCGTGGCCGCCCCTCGCGGCCGCTGCGCTGCACTGCTGGCGTGGCTTGCCTTGCATCCCGGGATGCAGCCACGCGGTCGCGTCGCCGCCCGTCTGTGGCCCGACGTCATGGACGAGAGCGCGCGACGCAGCCTACGCACCGCACTGCTGGACCTGCGCTCGGCACTCGGCCCCCACGCCGCCGGACTCCTGCTCGGGACGCGTGACGAGATCGGGCTTGGACCCGACGTCCGCGTCGACGTCCGCGATTTCGCCGACGCCGCCGAAGACGGCCGCCTGGAGGCGGCGCTGGCGATCGGCGCCGCCGGCGAGCTCCTGCCCGAGCTCGACCACGAGTGGGTGTACGAGGCCCGCGAGGAGCACGAGCGCCGCCTCGCCGAGGTCATCGAGCAGCTGGCGACCAACGCCGACCAGCGCGGCGACCGGGGCGCGGCTGTCGACTACGCGCGGCGCCTCCTCGCGCTCGACCCACTGTCGGAGGAGCACGCACGCGCGCTCATGCGCCGCCTCGCCCTCTCCGACGACCGCTCGGCCGCGCTCGCCGTCTTCGAGCAGCACCGCGAGCGCCTGCGCAACGAGCTGCGCATGGCACCTTCGGCGGCCACCCGCGCGCTCGCCGACGACATCCGCGACGGCGGCGCGACGGCGACGGCGCGTACCGCGTCGCGCATCCCGGACGCAGCGCACGTCGGGCAGCCGTCGCTACCGGGCCCGCTGGCCCTGGCGGCTGGTGCCGGTCCGCTCGTCGGACGTGACGACGAGCTGGCCGACCTCGAGGAAGCGTGGGAGGCAATCGCAGACGGCGTCCCGCGCCTGTGCCTGCTCACCGGCGAAGCCGGGATCGGCAAGAGCCGGCTGATCGCCGAGCTGGCACAGCAAGTCGCGGCCGCCGGCGCACCTGTCCTCTACGGCGCCTGTCACGAGAGCCCGCGCCCTCCCTACGGGCCGATCGTCGACGCAATCTCCCTGGACCTCCGCGGGCTCGACAAGGCCGCTCTCGGGAGCCGACTCGGCACGAGCGCCGGCGAGCTCTCGCGCATCGTCCCCGACCTCCGCGACCGCTTCGGCGCGTCGGCACACGTCTCCGGCGAGAGGCCCGAGGGCGAGCAGATGCGACTGTTCGGCGCCGTCGGCGACTACCTCCAGCGCACCGCACGGCCGCGCGCTCTCGTCGTGATCGAGGACATTCACTGGGCCGATGCGGGCACGCTCGTGCTGCTCGGTCACATCGTCCGGACGGCCGGCGGGTCCATCCTGCTCGTGGTCAGCAGCCGGGACGTCGCTCCCGACCTGACGAGCGCGCTGTCGACGTTCTTCGCGGACATCGGCCGTCATCCCGCGGTGCGTCGGATCCGGCTGAGCGGGCTTACCCAACCCGACGTCGAAGCGCTGCTTCGTGCCACCGCCGATACCGCCGCGCTGGACGTGTCGCGCACCGCGCGCATGCTCCACGAGGCGACGGACGGCAGCCCTCTGTTCCTGCGCGAGGTCGTCCGCGAGCTGCCCGCCGACGGCTTTCTGTTCTCGGTACCGGTGAGCGCCACGCTGCGCGACCACGTCGCCGCCCGCTTCGAGCGGGTCTCGGAGGCCGACGGAGCGGCGCTCGACGCCGCCGCCGTGCTCGGCGCCGAATTCGCAGCACGGACATGCGCGCAGGTGCTCGACCGGCGGCTGCCCGACATTCTCGACGCCTTGGACCGTGCCGCCGGCCTCGGCATCGTCGTGCCGATTCCCGCCGCCGTAGGGCACTTCGCCTTTACGCACGCCGTGCTGCGCGAGGTCCGCTATGAGGCGGTCCCCGCCGGTCGTCGCATGGGCCTGCACCACGCCGCCGGAACCGTCCTGCGCGCCGCCGGCGCCCCAGCGACCGATCTCGCCCGTCACTTCTACGCGTCCGCGGATCTCGGCGATCGCGAGGACGCCTTCATGTACGCCCGGCGCGCGGGAGAGCTCGCCCGCGAGCGTTTCGCCTTCGCCGACGCGGCCGTCTACTTCGAACAGGCCGCTCAGCTCGCCGCGCAGCTGCGGGGATTCACCGAGCGCGATCTCTGCGAGCTCGCAATCGAACGCGGAGAGGCGCTGCACCGGGCCGGAGACCCCCGCCATCGCGCCGTGCTGCTCGAGGCTGCGGCTGCGGCGCGGCGGCTCGGCGACGCCGACCTCCTGACGCGCGCCGCGCTGGCCCTCGGCGAGCAGGGCTGGACGTTCTCGGTCGGTGGGGCGGCCGACGACGAGATCATCCGGGTCGCTCGTTATGCGCTCGGCGGGCTGCCGGGCGACGCGACGACCAGCCGCGCCCGGTTGACCGCCATGATCGCTGCGACGGTTTACCTGTCCGACCACGATACGGGGAGCGAGTTGGGCGCCGCCGCGCTCGCAAGCGCTCGCGCTTCAGGCGACCCGAACGCGCTCCTCGAGGTGCTCGTCACGGCGCACTGGGCGTGCTTCGATCCCTACGACGTCGAGCAGCGGCTCGCGTGGGCGAGGGAGGCGCGCGAGCTCGCCGAGCGCCTCGACAACCCAGCGGCGCTCGGTCAGGCACTTCTGATGCTCGCTCACGACCGGCTCGAACTGGCCGAGGTGGCGCGTGCTCGCGCGGCCTTCGATCGCGTCGACCGGATCGCCGACCAGCTCGACGCCGCCTACCTGCGTGTCTACGGGCCGGCCAACCGGGCGCCGCTGGCGGTGCTCGCCGGCTCCCTCGACGAGGCGGAGCGATTGGTCTCCGACTTCTTGCCGCTCGCGCGGCGTATCGGCTTCGAACCCGCCATATACTTCGGGGGCACGAAGGCGACCGTGATGGTCGAGCGCGGCCTCTGGGAACGCGGGATCGCGGCTTTGGAGCGCACGGTCGATGGCCCGACCGCGCTGTCGGTGTCGCGCGCGAGACTGGCCATGCTGCAGGCCCGAGTGGGGAACGTCGACGAGGCACGCCGCCACCTGTCGTACTTCACCGAGGACGATTTCGCCGTCCTGCCGCGCAACATGCAGTGGGTGCTCGGTCTCGTCATGCTCGCCGACGCCGCGACTTGGGTGCGCGACACCGACGCCGCCGTGCGCATCCGCCGGCTCCTCGAACCGCTCAGCGGCCACACGCCATGGGGGGCGACCTTCACCGCCCTCTGGCCCAACGACATCGCGCTGGCGCAGCTCTGCGTCGTGCTCGGCGATCACGTCGCCGCTCACGCCTACCTCGACGCCGCCGAGCGCACCTGTGAGCGCAACGACCTCGTGGCCCACCGCGTGAGGGTCGCGCTGTACCGGGCGTGGGCGCTGCGCGACGCGGGCGAATCCGTCGACGCGGGCCCGGCCCTCGCGGCCGCGGAGACCTCCCCGTGCGCCGGCGTCGCGCGAGAGGCGCGACTGATGGGACTCGCGGAGTAGGGCGCCTCACCTTTGACGCAGGCCTGACGGGCACTTGACGGGGCGCGCGGATTCTTCTGCGCATGCTCATCGAGGCGAGGCAAGCAGTTCGCCTGCACACATCAAGCAAAGGAGAAGGTCGAATGCCAGGTACTCGTGCGCCCCTGTGCCGACACGGACTGCTCGTCGCTGTGCTGCTCGTCGGGTTGCTGTGGACGGCGACGCCGGCCAGTGCCGAAAATCCCGTCGTCCGCTGGAACGACGTCACCACGAGGATCGTGCTTGCAGATTCGAAGACGGCCACGCCCTCGGCCTCCTCGCTCTACATCGCCACCGTGCAGGCAGCTCTCTACAACGCCGCGATGGCGATCGAGAAGACACACGAGCCGTACCGCTCGTCGGTGATGGCTCGACCGGGAGCATCGCTCGACGCCGCGATCGCCGCCGCGGCTCACGGCGTGCTCAGCGCCTACTTCGGTGACGGCGCAGCATCGGACCACGACGGGGCCTCACAGCAGGCATCCATCGATGCGGCCTACCAGGCGGCGGTTGATGCGATCCCGTCAGGTCAGTCAAAGGATGACGGCATCGCGACGGGTCGGGCGGCGGCCGCCGAGATGGTGGCGCTGAGGGCGGCTGACGGCCGCTTCGCGCCGGTCAGCGAGCCGCCGGACGGGGACTCGCCCGGCGAGTGGCGCCGCACGGCGGGACCAGCGTCGGTGACGCCGTGGACAGCGAAGGTGCGCCCGTTCCTGATCCGGTCGCCGGACCAGTTCCGGCCTAAAGGTCCGCACGCCCTCACGAGTGACCACTACGCGGAGCAGTGGGACGAGGTGCGGCGCCTCGGCGCGGCGACCGGGTCCGAGCGCTCGCCGCAGCAGACCGAGATCGCCCGCTTCTGGACCGAGAACACGGTCGGGCAGTACAACCGCGCGTTCCGGCTGTTGGCGACCCAGCGGCAACTGTCCACCGGCCAGGCCGCCCGCTTCTTTGCGATGACTGCGCTGACTGGGGCCGACGGGATGATCACCTGCTGGGACACGAAGTTCCACTACCTCGCGTGGCGACCGATCACCGCGATCCGGGAGGCCGACACCGACGGCAACCCGGCCACGGAGGCAGACCCGAGCTGGACGCCGCTCTCGACCACCGCCAACCATCCGGAGTACACGAGCGGCCATGCGTGTCTCACGGGCGCCGTCACCGGTGCGATGCGGAGATTCCTGGGAACCGCGAGCATCAGCCTGACCATGGACTCGACGGTTCCCGGAACGCTCGAGCACCACTTCGCGACCGTCCGCGAGCTGCGTCGTGAAGTCGAGAACGCCCGGATATACGGCGGCGACCACTTCCGCGTGGGCGGGACCGACGGAACCAAGGCCGGAGACCACGTCGCCAAGTGGGCGCTGCACCGGTTCTTCCGGGCGAGATGAGCCAGACGGAGCTCTGAGCCGGCGAGGCGCGGCCCGTGCGGTCGCGCCTCGCCCAAGCCGGCAGTCGCCGTACCAGCCGTGAGGTGTAGACAATGGGCCCAATGGGCCCAGACCGTTCGACCGACCGGGGGTGAGGCGCAGTGACCAGCAGCGAGTGCGTTGGCATTTACGCAGCGGCCTGGAACGAACGCGATGCCACAAAGCGGGCGGCGCAGCTCGAAGCGGCGTGGGCGGTCGACGGCGTCTATTGCGATCCCACGGCGCACGTGGTCGGCCGCGACGCGCTCGCGGAGCACATCGGGAACGTGCACGCGAGCCTCGGCGGGTTCGCGATAGGGCCGACCTCTGCGTACGACCAGCACCACGAGTTCGCGCGCTGGACGTGGCGCATGACCAAGGAGTCGGGCGAGCCGCTAGTCGACGGCGTCAGCGTGGCCCGCCTCGGCGACCATGGCCAGATCGTCCTGCTCATCGGCTTCTTCGAACCGATCGGCCGAAGGTAGCGCTCTCAGCGCACCACACGTCTTTGACGCAGGCAAGCAGGCCAGCGGAGAGGGAGGGATTCGAACCCTCGGTGGACCGTAAAGCCCACACACGATTTCCAGTCGTGCCCGTTCAACCGCTCCGGCACCTCTCCGAGCGCCGACCAGCGTAGCGGGAGCGCCGCGGGCGCTAGACCTGCCAGTCGCCGCCGCGCAGGACCGCGACGCGGTCGCCGGAGTCGGTGACGCCGGTGACGCCGACGTCGGGCCCGCCGATCATGAAGTCGATGTGGATCGTGGAGCGGTTGACGCTCTCGCGGTCCTCCGCGCCGACCGTGAACTCGTAGGCGGAGCCCAGCGCGATGTGCGACGCGGCGTTCTCGTCGAGGAGCGTGTCGTAGAAGACGGTGTCCAGCGGGCCGATCCGCCCGGCCCCGTCGACCAGCGCCACCTCGCCCAGCCGGCACGCCCCCTCGTCGCGGCTGGCGTGCTGGGCCAGCAGCTCCCCGTTCTCGTCGGCCTCGATGCTCCTCGCCCGCCCGCCCTCGAACTCGACCCGCAGCCCGCGCACGATCGTCCCGTCGACGACCAGCGGCTTGGTGGAGCGGACGTGGCCGTGCACGCGCGCCGGGTCGGGCGTGGTGAAGATCTCCTCGGACGGGAGGTTGGGCATGTGCACGATGCCCTCCGCAGTGCTGAACCGCGCGGACATCCACTGCGAGGAGCCCAGCAGCCCGACGTGCAGGTCGGTCCCGGGCCCCTCGAAGTGCAGCTCGGCGAAGCGCCGCTCGCTGAGCCGCCCGGCGGCGCCGACGAGCGCGTCGCCGCGCGCCTGCCACGCGGCCACCGGGTCGGGCTCGTCCAGGCGGCACATGTGCAGGACCTGCTCCCACAGCCGCTCCAACGCCGCGTCGGCGTCGAGGTCGGGGTGCACCACGGCGGCCCACGCCGGGGTCGGGCAGGGCACGGCGCACCAGTTGCTCTTGCGCTCGTTGACCACCGTCATCGTCTCCGGCACGAACGGGAGCTGGTCACGGCCCAGGCGCTCGGGGTCCAGGTCGGACAGCAGCCCGGGCGCGACGGGGCCCGTGAGCGCGATGCGCGCGGCGCGGTGCTCGCCCAGGGCCAGGACGCGCTCGCCGTACCAAGGCGGGACGTAGTCCAGCGTGTCCTGCGCCGCGTGCAGGATCCGCGCGCGCTTGACGTGGACATCGAACATGGACACGTCCACGAACTTCGCGCCGGCCCGGTAGGCGCTCTGGGCGATGGCCCGGGTCAGCTGCTCCTTGCCCGGCTCGGTCCCCAGGGCCACGATCTGGCCGGGCTGGACGTTGGCCCCGAAGCGCACGACCAGCTCGGCGTAGCGCTCGAGCGTCTCGGCGTTCACGCGGGGTCGTCCTGGTTGCGCGCCTGCTCCTCGAGCTTGGCCTTCAGGTAGGCCGCCTTGTCCGCGCGCCGCCGGGCGGCGCGCTCCTCCCCCGGCTCGGCCGCATCCTGCGCGCGCTCGCGCTCGTCCTCCTCGCGCTCGGCCTGGATCGCGCGCAGCCTTTCGGTCGTCGGCTCGTCGGCGGTCACGCGCCAGAGGCTAGCGCCGGCCCGCCCGGCGCCACCCGCCGCAACGTTCAGCCGCTGCAGATGTCGCCCAGGAAGAACTCGCCCAGCCCGGGCAACACGTCGGTCAGGCCGAGCACCGGCAGGTCGACCTCGACGTCGAGGTCGCCGCACTCGATCTGGTTCACGCGCGGCTCGTCCTCCTGCGAGGGCGGGACCGAGAGATCGAACAGCCCGAAGAAGAAGTCGCCGGTGTTGGTCAGCGGCGGGTCGCCGGCCCGGATGATCGTGGTCGAGTCCGACGTGTCGTTGCGCACCTTCAGCTCGCCGACCCGGATGCCCTCGTCGTCGCTGTCGAGGTAGAGCTTGAGCAGATCGTCCTCGATCGGGTCGCCGTCCCCGTCGAGCGAGTTGCTGTCGCCCGCCGCGAACTCCAGCCGCGTGGTCTTGATGCGCAGGTCGTCGATCTCGATCCGGTTCGGCGCGGTCCCCGCGATGCACGTCCCGTAGACGGTCCCGGGGGGATCGAGCGCCTCGCCGTCGTCGTCGGTGGGCGGCAGGCACACCTTGCCGGTCATCCGGATGATCCCGTTGGCCTCCGTCGCGGCGGTGAAGTTGTTGAAGAACGCGACGTGGGTGGAGTCCGAGAAGATCCCCGGGTCCACGAGCACGATCTGCTTGGACTGCGGGTTGCACTCCAGCCGCCCGCCGATGCACACGTCGACGTGGGTCGGCAGGTCGTCCACGTCGAGGACGGCGCCGACGTCCTTGGAGGACACGTTGACGTCCACGTCGGTGCCGGTCGCGGCGGCCCCGTCGTGCACGTCCCACTTGATCTTCATCCCGCCGACGGTGCTGAAGTCGAACGTCGAGGCCAGCGGCAGGTCGCCCGCGGTGACGTCGAGGTCCAGCGGCTCGGCGCCGGTGCCGCCGTCCACCGCGATGTCCAGCGGCTTGGGCGTCGCCACGAAGGCGGTCTGCACCTTGGTGCCGAGGATGTCGGTGAGCAGGACCTTGTTGAGGTCGAACACCCGCGCCTGCACGTGCAGGCGCCCGTCGCGGGTGGTGAGCGCCACCTTGTTGCGGTCGTCCTCGGGCAGGGCGGCGTTGGCCGGCCCGTGGTCCCAGGCCTCGAGGTCGACGCGCCCGAAGGCGCCGTTGACGTCCTGGATGCCGGTCGTGGTGGAGGTGCTGACGATCTGGAAGTGCTTGGGCACCGTCAGTAGCGTCCCGATCACGTTGTGCAGGTCGCCGTCCAGCGAGCCGCCCGATGTTCCGCCGGGCAGGTTGGTGGCGTTCAGCGTGACCTTGGGCACGGTGCTCGACGCGTCGTAGGTCGTGGTCGAGCCGTGCTGGGCCAGCGTCAGGGTCGACGGGAGGTCCTGCACGAAGCCGACGATGTGCGCGGGATCGGTCACCGCGTCGCCCGGCGTGTCGAACGTGACATCGAGGTCGAGGTCCTGCAGGTCGTTGTCAGGCAGGGGGCCCGTGACCAGGCTGGCGTCCAGGTTGGAGCCCGATGTGACGACCGACGCGCTGCTGACGTTGAACAGGCGACCGAAGAGCGCGAACTCGGCGGGGACGTCGCGCAGGACCACGCCCGACTTCCCGTCGGCCAGCGTCGCGTGCGCCACCCCGTCGGTGAGCTCGGCTTGGATCATCCCCACCGCGGGGGTGGCGGAGAACGCGACGCCCGAGCCGGTGGCGGGCTTCAGTCCGACGGAGACGCGCTCCGGCAGCCCCTCGACGCGGGCCACGATGCGCTTGACGCGCCCGAACAGCGCCGTGTCGGAGGTCACCGTGGCGTCGATCGAATCGATCCCCGCGTTGGCGTCGTAGTCGAGCTTGCCGGCGTCGGGGTCGAACGCGACCGTCACGTCGGAGGGGATCGCCGACAGCGACGCGTCGATGGTCTGGCCCTCCTTCAGGTAGCGCAGGCGCAGCGGCGTGCTCGCGAGCTTGACGTGGCCCTTGACCGCGTCCCCCGGCCCCGTGGTGACGTCCACCAGCCGCAGGCCCTGCACGCGGGCGAAGGCCGTGAAGCGAGCGGTGAGGTCCTCGACCTGGGCGCCGAGCTGCCCGGCCGGGAGGCTCGCGTCCGGGCCGCTGGTCAGCAGCGCCTCGGCCTTGCCGATCGGGTTGTTGGTCTCCAGCTTGAAGCCGCCGCCCTCGGGCTTGATCCTCACCGTCGCCTGGGACGGGAGCTGCTCGATCAGGCCGTGGATGCGCTTGACGCGCCCGAAGAACGGCGTGGTCTGCTCGGCGTCGAGCGTGATCGCTTCGATCGTCTCGCCGAAGGCGTTGTAGTCGATCAGGCCCTGGTCGACGTCGTAGGTGACCTTCAGGTGGCGCGGCAGGTTGGAGACCAGGGCATCGACCTTGCGGCCCGGGGTCTCCACCAGCGCGCGGAACTTCTTGCGCGCGTCGGGCCCGAGCTGCAGCTCGCCCACGATGTCGTCGGTCGCGTCGACCGACGCGGACAGGAGCCCGTCGATGCGCCCCGCGTAGGAGTTCAGCGCGCCCTCCTGGACCACCCGGGCATACGGATGGTCGACGTTCAGCAGCTGCGGCTCGCCGTTGGCGTAGCCGACCTCGACGCTGCCCAGCGCCCCGCCGGTGGCCTGGAAGGTGCCGGACTTCGCGCCGGTCTGCTTGACGACCATGCCGGTCGGGATGTCCTTGAGGTGGGCGATCGCCTTGCTGGTGAGGGTGCCGCCCGTCCGGTCGGTGTAGGTGGCGTCGATGGCCGGGACGACCGCGCTGCCCGTGTAGGTGACCGTGCGCTGGTTGGTGCCCGGCTCCTCGTAACGGACCGCGATCTGCTGCGGCAGCCCGGTGATTTCGAACTGGCCGCGCTGCTCGCGCGCGCCGTTGACGATCTCCGCGCTGCCCTGGACGCCCACGGGCGTGCTGGCGCCCGCGCGCACCTCCATGTAGCGCCCCAGCGTGAGCCCGAGCCGCGCCTGCGCCGGCGCGGGCGTGTACTTCAGCGTGCCGCCCATCGGGTCCTCGCGGTCCAGGGAGTCGCCGTCGAACAGGCCGCCGACCGTGGTCACCGACGGGATCGCGCCCGTGACGTCCTGGGTGATGTTCAGCGTGGTGAGGTCGTCGGCGCCGTCCTCGGGCAGCGTGGCGGTCGTGACCCACGACGTCGGGGCCACGCTGTCGCGCGCGTCGTAGCCGACGTTGATGCGGTCGCGCGGCAGCCCCCCCGTCGGGTCGTCGAGCACCGCCTCGACGCGCACCGGCAGCGAGGAGACCTCACCCAGAACGCGGTCGACGCGCAGCGTGAACTTGTCCAGCGCCAGCACCTGCACGGTCCCGATGAGGTCGGGCAGGATGTCCGCGTCGACGTTCAGCAGCGTGGGCACGTTGACCAGCGCGACCTGGCGGCGGACGATCTCGCCGTTGGCGGTCTTCAGCCGGGTGACCCACTGGTAGTCCAGGGCACCCAGTGCGCAGCCCGCGGTCCCCAGCACCGAGCCCCCGGGGATCAGCCCGCCGACCTGGCTGAGCGGGTCGCACAGCAGGTTGCCCGCCGTGTCCAGCAGCTGGGTCTGCCCGCTGGTAAGCGACGTGAGGCCGCCCGTCAGCGAGGAGACGAGCGGGGAAGTGAGGCTCGCGGTCAGCGAGACCGTGGGCGGAGGCGTGGTCACGGTGGCGCTCGCGCTGACGGTGGCCACCGGCTTGGCGGTCAGCGACAGGTTCAGGTTCAGGCCCAGCAGCGCGTGCGCGCTGCCCGCGGCGGTCAGCGAGACCGCCATCGTGAGCGCCGCCACCGCGACGACTGTGGTTCGCCGCGACACCCTGCCCATGCCCCACCGCATGTCCGTCTCCTACGTGTCGAAAGATCGCCCTGAAGCGACCGTACACCTCGCGCCGGAGGCGGTGGGAAAACAAAGCATTACGGGCCTAGGCGGCCCCCTCCCGGCGATCGGCGTTCGCCGCCGCCGCCGCGCCCACGTAGGCGGCCAGGCCCGGCGCGACGTCCTCGTAGTGGGCCGCGAAGCGCTCGTCCTCGACGTACATCAGCGCGAGGTTGCGGTGCATCTCCGGCGAGCACGCGTAGAACCAGCGGGCGATGTGCGCACGGTGCTCCTCGGCGGCGTCCATCGCCTCCGCCGAGTCGGGCGCGACGCCCGCGGCCAGCGCGGCGGCCAGGCGCCGCTCGATGGCCTCGCCCTCCGCCTTGATGGCCTCCCAGTCCGACTTGCCGTAGGAGCCGGCGCGCCGCGCGGACTCCCGGTAGGCGTCGGCGTGGCCCCAGCGGCGCTCGGCCTCCTCGGCGTGCTCGGCGGGATCGAAGTCCCCGAAGACCTCGAAGCGCTCCTCGGGCGTGAGCTTGATCTGCATGGTCAGTGCCTCCATCTCGCGGTTGACCGCGGCGATCACGGCCTGCAGCCGCTCGACGCGCCGGGTCAGCAGAGCGCGCTGGCGGTGCAACTGGCCGAGCGCGTCCGTGCCGGGGTCGTCGAGGATCGCCGCGATGTCCTCCAGGGCCAGCCCGAGCTCGCGGTAGGCCAGGATGCTGCGCAACCGGTCGAGATCGGCCTCGCCGTAGCGCCGGTAGCCGGCGCCGCTGCGGTCGCTCGGGGTGAGCAGCCCGATCTCGTCGTAGTGGTGCAGCGTCCGCACGGTGACCCGCGCGAGGCGGGCGACCTCGCCCACCGGGCATCAAGGAGCTTTCGCCATGCTTGGTCCGAACTTCCGCAGGCTGCTGCTCGTGTCCACCTGTTCCCTCGGCGTCCTGGTGCCAGTCGGCCTCGCCGCCGCCGCGTGTCCGCGTCCGCTGCCACCCTGTAATCCCACGGCGTTCGCGGGCAGCGCCGGAACTCAGCGCGCCGGGTGCGTTCGCGCGCGGCCGAGGTGCACGAACAGTCAGCGCGGTCCGCGCGGAGCCACGGGCAGGACCGGTGCCGGTGGCAGGGCCGGAGCAACGGGCCGCGTCGGGGCCACCGGCGCCGCCGGTGCCCAGGGGCTGGCCGGCGCCGCGGGTGGCGGGGCGACCGGAGCCACGGGGGGTGCTGGAGCGACCGGCGCCACCGGCACCGCGGGTGAGCGAGGCGTGGCAGGCGTCCAGGGTGTCGTCGGAGTCGCGGGTTCCACCGGGGCGACCGGCGCGCAAGGCACAACCGGCGCCGCGGGCACGGTGGGAGCCACAGGCGCGACCGGAACCGCCGGACTCACCGGAGCCATAGGGGCCACCGGGGCCAACGGAACCGAAGGCGCGAACGGGGCCACAGGCGCCAACGGGGCACAGGGACTTCAAGGCGTTCAGGGCACCATCGGCGCTGCCGGTACACAGGGCGCCACGGGCGCCACGGGCGTCACGGGAGCCAACGGAACTGACGGAACCACCGGCGCCACCGGCGCCACGGGGACCGACGGGGCCACAGGCGCCAACGGGGCCACAGGCGCCAACGGGGCACAGGGACTTCAAGGCGTTCAGGGCACCATCGGCGCTGCCGGTACACAGGGCGCCACGGGCGTCACGGGAGCCAACGGAACTGACGGAGCCACAGGCGCCACCGGCGCCACGGGGACCGACGGAGCCACAGGCGCCGCCGGCGCCACGGGGACCGACGGAGCCACAGGCGCCACCGGAACCAACGGGACCGGTGGAGCCACAGGCGCCGCGGGCACCCAGGGAATCCAAGGTGTTCAGGGCATCGTCGGCGCGCCAGGCACGCCGGGCCCCACCGGCGCTGACGGCGTCGCCGGAGCCGCAGGGGCGACTGGCGCGAATGGCACCAACGGAACTGATGGAACCACCGGCGCCACCGGCGCCACGGGGACCGATGGCGCCACAGGCGCCACCGGAACCAACGGGACCGACGGAGCCACAGGCGCCACCGGAACCAACGGAGCCACAGGCGCCACAGGAACCACTGGTGCCGACGGAACCGACGGGGCCACAGGCGCCACCGGAACCGACGGGACCGATGGAGCCAACGGAACCGACGGGGCCACAGGCGCCACCGGAACCACTGGTGCCGACGGAACCGACGGGGCCACAGGCGCCACCGGAACCACTGGTGCCGACGGAACCGACGGGGCCACAGGCGCCACCGGAACCACTGGTGCCGACGGAACCGACGGGGCCACAGGCGCCACCGGAACCACTGGTGCCGACGGAACCGACGGGGCCACAGGCGCCACCGGAACCACTGGTGCCGACGGAACCGACGGGGCCACAGGCGCCACCGGAACCACTGGTGCCGACGGAACCGACGGGGCCACAGGCGCCACCGGAACCACTGGTGCCGACGGAACCGACGGGGCCACAGGCGCCACCGGAACCACTGGTGCCGACGGAACCGACGGGGCCACAGGCGCCACCGGAACCGACGGGACCGATGGAGCCACAGGCGCCACCGGGACGCAAGGAATCCAAGGCGTTCAGGGCACCGCCGGCGCGGCAGGCACGCCGGGCCCCGCGGGCGCTGACGGCGCAACGGGCTCAACAGGAGATGCCGGAACCGACGGTGCCACGGGCGCCACCGGTACCACGGGCGCCACAGGAGTTGCCGGAACCGACGGCGCCACGGGCGCCGATGGCCTCCAGGGACTGGAGGGTGTGCAGGGTGAGACGGGCGCCGCGGGCTCCACAGGGCCCACCGGAGCGGATGGCGCCCCCGGCGCCGGCGGCGCCCCCGGTGCGGACGGCAGCGCCGGACCGCAGGGCGCTGACGGAGCGATCGGAGCCACGGGAGCCGACGGCGCCGCCGGGCCCGACGGCCCGGACGGACCCACCGGAGCCGACGGACCGGCGGGCGCGACCGGCGCCACCGGCGCGGACGGACCCGCAGGTCCGGCAGGTGGACTGTCCGAGTACGCCTACATCTACAACCTCGATCTGGAGACCGTGGCGATCGACGCCCCGATCCTCTTCGACCTCAACGGCGCGATCAGCCCCGGCATCACCCACGCACCGGGATCGGGCGAGATCAACCTCGCCAATGCCGGGACCTACAAGATCGCGTTCTCGGTGTCCGGTGTCGAACCCAACCAGATGGCGCTGTTCATCAACGGGGCCGTCGTGCCCGGTGCGGTCTACGGCTCCGGCGCCGGCACCCAGCAGAACACCGGGCAGGCGATCATCGAGGTCTCCGCCAACGACATCCTCTCGGTGAGGAGTTACTCCTCGGCCGCCGGGGTGATCCTGCAGACGCCCGGCGGAGGCACGCAGGCGAACACGAACGCCTCGCTCACCATCGAGAAGATCGCGTAGCGCGACTCGGTGCTCAACTCACAAAAAAAGGCGATCCATATGCCATCCATGACTCACACGAACCCGGGCGCGTCACCGAAACCCCGAGCGCGATCCCGTCGGCGGAGGGCCGGGGCGCTGGTCGCAGGGGCCCTGCTCACCGCGAGCCTCGCCGTCACGGCCTGTGGTGGGTCCGAATCGCCCACCATCCTCAACACCGAGAAGGTCGAGCGGGCCATCGAGGCCGCCAGCCTGGCCCAGCGCGACGAGCACGTCACGGTGAGCTGCCCGTCGGGCGTGCACCAGAAGAAGGGCCTGAGGTTCTCCTGCACGGCGACGGGCACGCGCGGCCCGGTGGCCGAGCGCGCCAGCACGCGCTTCGCCGTCGTCGAGATGGACGACGCCGGGCGCGTCCGCTTCGACGCTCGCTGATGGCCGTGAGCGCCGGCGCCCGGGCCGTCCCCGTTGTGGCGGCGATCGTCGCGACGATCGCCGTGGCCGCCCCGTCATCGGCCGGTGCCCAGCGGGCGCCCGCCGTGGCGGCCACGCAGGAGCTCGCCACGCTGCTCACGTCACACCGGCTGGCCTCGGCGCCCCGCGCCGGGGCCTCCACGGCGGGCTCGGTGCCGGCGTCGCGCCCGATCACCGGCGGCCCGACCGTCCTCCCGGTCACCGGCCATGCCACCGCGCCCGACGGAGGTCGCTGGCTGCGGGTCCGGGTCCCCGGCCGCCCGAACGGCAGGCAGGCCTGGATCGCACGGCCTCAAACCAGGATCACGTCGACGAGCTGGCACGTCGTCGTGAAGTCGTCGAGTCGGCGGGTCCGGGTCTACCGCCGCGGGCGCCTCGTGCGCTCCTTCGCGGCGATCGTGGGCAAGCCCTCGACGCCCACCCCGCGCGGGCGGTTCTTCGTCGAGGAGAGCGTGCGCATGCGCCCGGGCAGCGCCGGGACCCCGTTCGCCCTCGCCACGAGCGCCCGCTCCAACGTGCTGCAGGAGTTCGCGGGCGGGCCGGGCCAGATCGCCCTGCACGGCGTGGGGAACATCGGCGGCACACCCGGGACCGCGGTCTCGCACGGCTGCGTGCGCCTCGCCGACGGACCCATCCGCTGGCTGGCGGCTCGCATCGCGCCGGGCGTGCCGGTGACCATCAGCCGCTGAGCGGCCCGACCGCGCACCGGCCGCCGTCAGACTCCGGCGCGATGGCCTGGGTGCAGACCAGCTCGCCGAGCTTCACGGCGCGCCACGACGAGCGCGACGACGAGGACGTGGTCGGTGTGCTCGAGCTGCTGGAGGGCACCCGCGCGCGTCTGGGCACAGCGTTCGCCGCCGTGCCCGACGAGGTCACGGTGATCGTCCATCCCAGCCAGGCGCAACTCGACCTCGCCCAGCCGGCGCTGGCGATCGTGCGCCGGCTCACCGCTCCCGCCGCGCGCCGCTACCTGGCGGGCTGGGCCGGGCGCAGCACCATCCACTTGCTCACTCCCCGCGTGCTCGCCGATCGTGCGTCCAGCGTGCCGGGCTCCCGCGAGATGCTGATGCTCACCCCCGCCGCGCTGTACTGCCAGCTCGTGATCGCCGAGTGCAACCCCGCGCTGCCGCCGCCGTGGGGGCGGCCCCGGGCGCTGACGCGCGCCTGGCGCTGGGCGTGGCTGCTGGCCGGCACGGCCCAGTGGTTCTCGGGCCAGACCGCGCACGCGCGGCCGGCCATCGCGCGACGCATGCGCGAGGGCCCGCGGCCGTCCTTCCCGCCGGGGCTGCGCGACGCCGCGCTGCTGGGCGGGACCGTCGTCGACCTCCTCGCCCGGGAGGAGGGCGAGCGCGCCGCCGTGGACCTGGCCTCGGTCCCGCCCCCGCCCGGCGGCCCCCGCCAGGCCCTGATCGGCGCGTTCCGCGGCCGCGCGCTGGTGCACACCGAGGCGACCTGGCGCGCGCACCTGGACCGGCTCGCAGGCCAGTGAGACACCACTGCCCGCGGGGTACAGTCGGGTGATGGCCATGGACCCCGGCGTCGACATCGGCCACGTCCACCTCAAGGTGGCCGACATCGAGCGCGCCCTGGGCTTCTATCGCGACGTGCTGGGCTTCGACGTCACCCAGCGCATGGGCGACCACGCGGCCTTCCTGGCCGCCGGCGACTACCACCACCACATCGGGCTGAACACGTGGGAGAGCGAGGGCGGAGCGCCGCCGCCGCGCGGAACCACCGGCCTGTACCACCTCGCGATCCGCTTCCCCACCCGCGCCGAGCTCGCCAGGGTCCTGCGCCGTGTGCTGGAGGCCGGCGTCCCGCTGGTCGGCGCGGCGGACCACGGCGTCAGCGAGGCGATCTACCTGTCGGACCCCGACGGCAACGGCGTCGAGCTCTACTGGGACAGGCCACGCGAGGAGTGGCCGCGCGCCGCCGACGGCGAGCTCGAGATGGTCAGCGAGCCGCTGAACCTCCGCGAGCTGATGGACCAGGCCGCCTGACGGCGACGCGGCCGCGGCGCGCCGCGGCCGCGCGGCTCACAACCCGATCTCGGTCCCGATCCAGGCGATCAGCCCGACCAGCGCCACGGTCGCGAGCAGGGCGGCCAGGACGCGTCCGGGCCGCTGCGGCGTGACGCGCTCGTCGAGCATCTCGGCCTGGAGCAGGACCTCGCGCGCGGTCTCGCGGCCCGACAGGGGCACCAGCACGTCGCGCGGCCCGGCGGCCAGCATGTCGGGCACGTCGAAGCCCCGCGTGCGCCGCAGCACCGACGGCACGCCCTCCTCCAGGAGCATCCCCTGGATGAACTCGGCCTCGGTCTGGTTGGTCGCCCCGATGACGTGGACGAGCTCGCCCTCGGCGTACTGCGGCTTGATCTTGCGCGCGCGCTCGTGGCGCTCGGTGATCGGCTCGTCGACGCCGAGCGGTCCGGAGTAGACCAGCGGCATGGCGCAGTTGCGACAGAAGCGCTCGTCGAGCGGGTGGGGCTCCGCGCACTTGGGGCACACGAGGGGGTGGGAGACCATCACTCGACCTCGAGCGGCACCTCGGTGATCTCGGCACCGTCGATCAGGTAGGAGCGCACGTCCGTCGCGCGGCCGCCGGCCACTCCGACGATGATCCACTCCACCCCCGGCCAGCCGGCGGCGAAGTTCACGTCGGTCTGCGACGGATAGGGCTCCGAGCGCGTGTGGGAGTGGTAGATGGCGCCGAGATCGTCGCCGCCCTCCTCCATCTCCTCCAGCAGCGTGAACACGGTCATCCCGTCGACGTCGAAGCGAAACGGGCTGGCCTGCACGTTCTCGAGCTCGTGCACCGCGGTCGCGCCGCCGTCGCGCCGGGCGACCAGACCGCAGCACTCGTTGGGCGCGTCCCGGACCGCGTGCGCGACGATGCGGTCCAGGAGGGGGCGGGCGATCCTCACCGCCCCAAGGCTAGTGGTCCTCCCTGCGCGCTACGCCCCGAGGCGCGCGCGGTCCTTGTCCTCGTCGTCACGGTTCGCCGCGTTGGTCAGCGACTCCTTGAACTCGCGCATGCCGTGGCCCAGCGAGCGGGCGGCGCCCGGCAGCTTCTTCGGGCCGATCACGATGAGCGCGATGGCGAGGACGATGATCAGTTCCATGGGTCCGACGTTGAAAGGCATCTGGTGTGTGCTCCTAGATGGTTGGTTCCGCGGCCCGCGCCGCCATATGGCCGCGCATCGTGGATGCAGGGCGCCGCGGGTCGAAGGTGGACAGTGGCAACGCCACGGACGCCTTCGGCGCGTGGCGATCCTGCGCCGCGAGGCGCGACCAGATGGTGGTGGGGGTCGTGGAATCAGCCATCTGGCTCAGTGGGCTCATTTGACTATGACATCCGCTTCCATGAAGCGGTGAAAGACGCAGTAGTACGCGTACCGGCCGGCCTTGGCGAACGTGACCTTCTTGCGGTCCCCCAGCTGCAGGGTGTCGGTGTCGAACTCGGCGGGGCCCTTCAGGCCCCCGTTCTCCGCGGTGTGCGGGGCCTTGTCCTGGTTGACCCAGGTCACGCTGCCGCCGGCGGCGATCGTGATGGTCGGCGGAACGAACTTGAACGAGGCGATGTTCACGGTCACGGCGCGCTGCGGGGCAGCGTCGGCGGTCGTGGCGGGCCGCTCGGTGCGTGCGGCCTCCCCGTCGTCGCCGTCGTCGTCGCCGCAGCCCGCCGCGAGGAGGGCGGCAGCGGTCAGCAGGATGGTGGTCGCGCGGCGCACGCCTACCGCTCCCCCGTCGCGAACGCGCGCGGCACGGGATCGCGGCGCGCCGCCTGGCGAAGGACGACGAGGTGCTGGCCCTCGCTGGCCATGATCGAGGCGCCGGCCTGCAGCAGACCCGCGTCGGTGAGCTTCTGGTGCGCGTCGTAGTAGGCGGCCACCGCGACCGTCTCCAGCTCGATCGCGAAGGTCACGACGTCGGCCTGCGAGCGCAGGCCGCGCAGGCCCTTGACCGCCTTGTCCACGTCGGCGACCGACTTCGGCGGGGCCGGCGGGGTCCCGCCGAGGTCCCTCAGCGCGCCGGTCAGCGCGGCCGCATGCTCGCGCTCGTGCTCGCGGAAGAGCCGCGCGACGCGGGCCAGGGGCCGGCCGAGCAACCCGCTGTCGATCGCCGCGGTGTAGGCGAAGACGGCCACCTGCTCCAGCCCGATGGCTGACTCCAGGATCGCTGCGTCGCCGTCGGCCTGAGCGAACGCGCGACGGGCGCCCACCAGCAGCGGGACGGTGGAGGCCGCGAGGACTCCGCCGCCCAGGGCGAGCCCGCGCCGCAGCAGCTCGCGGCGGTCGCGCTCGAACCGCGCGACGCTGGCGGTGTCGGCGTCGCCGTCGAGGATCCGGAGGCGGTCGTCGCGCATGGCTACGCCGCGGTCCCGGTCACGAAGGCCTCGGGGGACTGGGGCCGGCCCAGCGCGCCCAGGAGAACCGCCACGTGCTCGGCCTCGTTGGTGACGATCGCCGCGGCCGTCCCGCGCAGCGCGCCCCGGGAGAGCTTGGGCAGCGCGTCGATGTAGGCCGCGATCGCCACGTTCTCGAGGTCGATCGCGAAGCGCAGGACGTCCTCCTGGCTGCGCAGCTGGGGGAAGTCGTAGCTCGGCTTGGCGCGGTTCGGGCGACCGCCGAGGTCGGCGATGGCGCGCGAGAGGCCGTCGGCGTGCTCCTGCTCCTGCTCGAGGAAGCTGCGCCCGACGGCGAGGACGTCGCCATTGAGCAGGCGGGCGCCGGCACGGTAGGCGGCGACCGCCATGAGCTCGAGGTCCAGGGCGGAGTTCAGGATCTCGACGTCCGCGCGGGCGCTCTCGGCATCGCGCTCCTGGGTTCCGTCCGGGCTGGACTCCTCGTCGCCGCAGGCGGCCAGCAGGACGGCCGAGCTCCCGGCCACGCTGACGCCGGCACTGCGAAAGAAACGCCTGCGCGAGAGCGGATCGCGCAGGAAGCGGTCGAGGTCCATCCCAGCCTTCCTGATCGGAGTCGTCGAGCTACCCTGCGGACCGCCCGGGCGGGCGGATCACCACCAGACGGTGGAGTCCAGGTTCTCGATCTCCTCGACGGGCTTGGTGTAGATGCCGGAGGACAGGTACTTCCAGCCGTCGTCGCAGACGATGAACACGACGTTGCCCTCGTCGAGCTCGTTGGCGATCCGGACGGCGATGCTCGCGATCGCGCCGGAAGACACGCCGGCGAAGATCCCCTCCTCGTCGAGGAGCTTGCGCGTCCAGACGATCGCGTCGTGGTTGGTGACGAAGATCTTCCGGTCCAGCACGCTGAGGTCGATGATCGGCGGGATGAAGCCGTCGTCCAGGGACCGCAGGCCCTGGACGGGCTCGCCCTGCATCGGCTCGGCGGCCACGATCTTCACGGCGGAGCCGAACTCCTCCTTGAAGCGCCGGCCGTTGCCCATCAGCGTGCCGCCGGTGCCCAGCCCGGCCACGAACGCGGCGATCTCGTCGAGCTCCTCGAGGATCTCCTTGGCCGTGCCCTCGTAGTGCGCGCGCGGGTTGGCCTCGTTGCCGTACTGGTAGGGCATGTAGTAGCTCGGGTCCTGCTCGGCCATCTCCAGCGCCATGGCGACGGCGCCGTTGGAGCCCTGGTCGCCGGGGCTGTAGACGATCTCCGCGCGGTACATCTCCAGCAGCTGGGTGCGCTCCGGGGTCACGTTGTCGGGCATGACCACCTTCAGCGGGTAGCCCTTGCGCGAGCAGATCATCGCCAGGCTGATCCCGGTGTTGCCCGACGTGGGCTCGAGGATGGTCTGGCCGGGCTTGATCAGCCCTTTCTCCTCGGCGTCCTCGATCATCGCGCGGGCGACGCGATCCTTGACCGACCCGGTCGGGTTGACGGACTCGAGCTTGGCCCAGATGCGCACGCCCGGCTTGGGGCTGAGCCGCTTGAGCTCAACGAGCGGCGTGTTGCCGATCGCCTGGACGATGTCGCCGTATCGACCGCCGCAAGGACGGTTCTGGAGCGGGGCCACGCCCATTACTTCACGAAGTGTAGCCATGGACCGCCGGTCCTATGCGCGATGTGATTCGCTGGCCCGGCGGGTCGGTCGGCCACGGGCCGCGGCGGGGGCCCGGATCAGTCGCACGGGGCGTCGACGGTCAGGCGCCGCACGGTGCGCAGCAGGCGCGCGAAGCCCGCCGCGCCGCCGCGGCCGAGGTGGATGCCGTCGCCCGCGAACCAGCCCGAGCGCCCGCGGCTGTAGCGCACCCAGTCGAGCACTCGGATCCGGCCGGGGTGGCGGCGACCGGCGGCGCGGATCGTGCTCGCGTCCGAGCCTCCGCCGCCGCCCTCCTCCCGCGGCGTGACGAGCGCGAGCACGCGCCCGGGGCCGGCGATGCGCAGCGCCGCGCCGATGTCGGACGCGCGGATGACCCAGTTCGTCCCCAGGGCGACCACCACGAGCCGCGGGAGCGTCCCGGCCCGGCGCCGGGCGCGCATGAGCCGCAGCCCCTCGCTGATCTGCCGGCAGCCGCGGGTGTTGACCTCGAAGCCGGCCCCGGCCACCTGGCGAACGGCGCCCAGGAGCACCGAGTCCCCGATGACCAGCGGCGGGCGGGTGTCCGCGGTGCGCTGCGGCGGACTGGCCCGCTTGACCCCGCCGCAGGCGGCCTGGGCGGGCGCGGCGCCGAGGACCAGGGTGAGGGCGGCGATCGCCGCCGAGAGTCCCGTCGCGCGAGCCATCACGGGGGCGATCCTGCCAGAGCCCGGCCGAAACAGGGGCCGTCCTGCCCCGGGGTGCCAGGAGGACCCCAGGGCAGGATGGCGGGCCGGCGCTTACCGCGAGAAGCGCAGCTTCGGGTTGATCTGCTGCACGCCCGCTGCCGGCCGGGTGTACAGCGCCGGGATGTTGGTGCTCGACAGCGAGTCCACCCGTCCGGGGAGCGGACGGTCGGCGGTCAGGACGCGCAGGCCGCGGTGGGCGTTCACGCCGACCTGCTCCACGGTCGAGTCGGTCCGGCCGACCCGCACCCAGATCGCGTTGAAGCGCGTGAGCGTCGGGCTGACCACGCGCTGCCCCGGCCGGACGCGCCGCACGATGCGCACGTCGTCGCCGCCGTGGTTCAGCACGCGGATGATCGAGCGGCTGCCCTGGCCGAAGCGCCCGACGACGCGCGTCTCGGCGATGTCGGTCTCCGCCGGGACGGTCCGGAACAGGCGGGTGAGCGAGCGACCGAGACGGGCGAGGTACAGGCCCCTGCGCGCGCCGGTCGTCCGGGCAAAGGCGATCTTGTCCTTGAAGAAGGACGGCGCCGCCTCGGTCGCGCCGCTGGACAGCGCGCTCAGGCGCTGCTCGGCGGCGGCGCCCAGGTCGTAGCGGTACAGGTCGCCGCCGCGGGCGTAGACGACCGTGCGCCCGTTGGCCCGCGTCGGCCCCATGTCGGGGTCGTAGGGGACCGAGGCGGGCGGCACGGGCGCGTCGACCGTGAGGCCGGAGTGCCGGATCACGAGGCGGTAGGTGCCGTCGTCGGCGCGCCGCGACCAGGCGGCGGAGGTGGCGTAGCTTGTGACGTTCTGCGCCGTGGCGTCTGGCGTGATCGTGATGTCGGCGAGCGCCGGGGCGGCGCCGAGGGCGGGGAGGGCGAGTGTGGTCAGCACGGCCCCCAGCGCGAGCGAGCGGGGGATCATGGGAGTTCCTTGACTGGGGTGGGGATGGGACATGGACAGAGCATCGGGCCCGCAGCCCCCGTCCGGAAGCCACCCTGGGTGTGGCGCGGGGTCACCCCGGCGGTCGCGCGATCAGGCGCCGGGAGCGGTCCGCTGCACGAGCTCGACGTCCATCGCGCGCGCGTCGAGCTCCTCGCCGCAGGCGGCGCAGACGACCTTGGCGTGGGTCACGGACCCGCACGTCCGGTGGCGCAGGCGCAGGGCCTCGTCGCCCGTGGCCGGCAGGTGCACGTCGCCCCAGCGCAGCAGCGCGACGACGCCCCCGTAGAGGTCGCGGCCGCTGTCGCTGAGGACGTACTCGTACCAGTCGGGGTCCGTCCGGTAGCGGCGCCGCTCGAGCAGCCCGGCGGCCACCAGCGTCCTGAGCCGGCCCGCCAGCACGTTGCGGGCGATGCCCAGGTTGCGGACCAGCTCGCCGTAGCGCCGCACGCCGTAGGAGGCCTCGCGGAGGATCAGGATCGTCCAGCGGTCGCCGAGCAGGTCTGCCGCGCACTCGATCCCGTCCGGGCGTCGCGGCGCGTGGTTCTGTGGGCGCAACTGGTTTTCGCCTCCGCGTGGGTTCATTGCGCAACCAGTTGCCCGACGCTACTGCTCAGGGGCATGGAGATCGCCGAGAGCGAGCGGCCCGACTGGGTGGCGCCATGAGCCGCGGGTGGACCGCCGACGACATCCCGGACCAGTCCGGAAAGCTCGCGATCGTGACCGGCGCCAACAGCGGGCTCGGCCGCCTCGAGGCGCTGGAGCTGTCCCGCCACGGCGCGCAGGTCGTCGTGGCCTGCCGGCGAGTGGAGCAGGGCGAGGCCGTGGCGGAGGAGATCCACGCCGCCGCGGGCGGCCTCAGGCCGGAGGTCCAGGCGCTGGACCTGGCCAGCCTGGAGTCGGTGCGCCGCTTCGCCGGCGAGCTCAGCGCCCGGCGGATCGACCTCCTGGTCAACAACGCCGGCGTGATGATGACCCCACAGCGCACCACGGCCGACGGCTTCGAGCTCCAGCTCGGCACCAACCACCTCGGGCACTTCGCGCTGACCGGCCTGCTGCTCGACGCGCTGCAGCGCTCGGACGCGGCGCGCGTCGTCACGCTGAGCAGCAACGAGCACAAGGCCGGGAGCATCGACTTCGACGACCTCCAGCGGGAGCGCTCCTACAGCCCGCGCGGCGCCTACCAGGCCTCCAAGCTCGCCAACGCCGTGTTCGCCGTCGAGCTCGACCGCCGGCTGCGTGCCGCCGGCTCCCCCGCGATCAGCGTCTTCGCGCACCCCGGCTACGCCGCGACGAACCTGCAGAGCAGCGGCCCGACCGGCCTGGCCAAGGCGGCCATGAGGATCAGCAACCTGGTGCTGGCCCAGCGGCCCGAGCGCGGGGTCCTGCCGGTGCTCTACGCCGCGACGGCGCGCGACGTGGAGGGCGGCGCGTACTACGGACCGAACGGTCCCGGGGAGTTCCGCGGCTTTCCCCAGCAGGTCATGGCCAAGCCCGACGCGTACGACCCCGAGATCGGCGCGCGCCTGTGGGAGGTCTCCGAGGAGCTGACCGGCGTGCGCTATCCGCCGGCGGGCGCGGCCGCCGCTTAGGAGCCGCTGCGCGGCGTCGGAGGGCGCCGGGCTAGGCTGCGCGCGACCGTGATCTTCCCGACGGTCGAGTTCGCCATCTTCTTCTGCGTCGTGCTCGCCCTGTCGTGGGCGCTGATGCCGCGCCAGCACCTGTGGAAGCCGTTCGCGCTGGCGGCCAGCTACGTGTTCTACAGCGCGGCCAGCCCGGCGTT
Organism: uncultured Solirubrobacterales bacterium; assembly: GCA_963825515.1. Taxonomy (GTDB): domain Bacteria; phylum Actinomycetota; class Thermoleophilia; order Solirubrobacterales; family Solirubrobacteraceae; genus CADCVQ01. Next base: position 47,198 of record CAWGTI010000009.1, read on the forward strand.
CTGCCTGCTGCTGGCGGGTGTCACGCTGGCCAACCAGCTCGCGGCGCGCCTCGTGCACCGCACCGAGGACGAGCGGCGGCGCCGGCGCCTGGTGGCCGCCGCGGTGGTCGCCGACCTGGCCGCCCTCGGCGTCTTCAAGTACTACGGCTTCTTCGCCGAGGAGGTCAACGCGGTGCTGGACAGCGCCGGCCTGGGGCTGCCCGTGCCGCTGGCCGCCATCGCGCTGCCGGTGGGGATCAGCTTCATCGTCTTCCAGGCGATCTCCTACACCGTCGACGTCCACCGGCGCCTGATCGCCCCGGCGAGCACGATCGACGTCGCGCTGTACCTGAGCTTCTTCCCGCACCTGGTGGCGGGCCCGATCGTGCGCGCGCGGGAGTTCCTCCCGCAGCTCGCCACGCCGCGCGATCCGCGCAACGTCGCGGTCGGCGCCGGCGTGTTCCTGATCCTCGTCGGCCTGGTCAAGAAGGTCGCGGTGGCCGACTACCTCGCGCGCGAGGTCGTGGACCCGGTCTTCGCGGTGCCCCAGGCCTACGCGGCGGCCGACGTCGCACTGGCCTCCTACGCCTACGCGGTGCAGATCTTCTGCGACTTCTCGGGCTACACGGACATGGCGATCGGCCTGGCGCTGCTGATGGGCTTCGTGTTCCCGCAGAACTTCGACCGCCCCTACCGGGCCGCGAGCTTCCGCGAGTTCTGGCGGCGCTGGCACATGACGCTGTCGCGCTTCCTGCGCGACTTCCTCTACATCCCGCTGGGCGGCAGCCGCGGCGGGAAGCTGCGCACCGCGCGCAACCTCATGCTCACCATGGTGCTCGGCGGGCTGTGGCACGGCGCGGCGTGGGGGTTCGTGCTGTGGGGGACCATCCACGGCGCGTGCCTGGTGGTCGAGCACCTCCTGCGCGGGCGCGTCTCGCTGCCCCGGTGGCTGGGCTGGGCGATCGTGTTCCACATCGTCGTGCTCGCCTGGATCCCGTTCCGCGCGCCGGACCTCGAGCTGGCCGGGACGTTCCTGTCGCGGCTCGTGGAGCCCGGGCCGGCCACGCTGTGGAGCGTTCCGGCCGTCGGGCTGATCCTCGTGGTGATCGTCCTGCAACTGCTGCCCGAGCGCCCGCTGGACGCGCTGCGCGTGCGCATCGAGCGCCTGCACCCCGCCGCGCTGGGCGCGAGCATGGCGACCGTGATCGCGCTGGTCGCCGCCACGGTCTCCACCCAGGGCGTCCCCCCGTTCATCTACTTCCAGTTCTGAGGCCATGCCCACCGAACGCGACCCCAGCATCCTCGCCCGCCCCACCGGCCGGCGCCTGCGCGCCCGCGACGCGTTGATATGCGTGGGCGTCGCCGTGCTGCTGCTCCTGCTGGTCGAGGGGTCCTCGATCCGGCGCTCCGGGGAGGAGATGGAGACGGGGGTCGCGCGGACGCTGGTGCTCGCCGTCGGCCACCCCGCGGGCTGGGTGGCCGACCGCCTGCCGTTCGCCGGCGCCGCCGACCGGGCGACCGCGTGGCTGTCGCCCGACGAGGACCTCGGCGGGCCGGGCGGCTTCGAGGCCGGCGGACCGGCGCGCGGGACTGGGGGCGTGGCGCCGGTGGGGCCGGAGGCCTTCGACCCGGCGGCGCTGGGCGAGCGGCCGGCGCGCCGGCCCGTGCTGCGCCGGCTGCTCGTGACCGGCGACTCCCTGGTGCAGCCGCTGGACGCCGAGCTGGCCCGGCGCCTGGCCGGCGCCGGCGTGCGCACGGAGCGCGATGCGCACCTGGGCACCGGGATCTCCAAGAGCGAGCTGGTCGACTGGGGCCGGCTGTCGGTGCAGCAGGTCCGTGAACGCCGACCCGACGCCGTGGTGATGCTGCTCGGCGCCAACGAGGGCTTTCCCATGCGGGCGGCCGGCGGGCGCACGGTGCAGTGCTGCGGGCCAGCGTGGGCCGCCGAGTACGCCACGCGGGCCCGGCGGATGATGGACACCTACCGCCGCCGCGGCGCCGCGCGCGTCTACTGGCTGACGCTCCCCGCGCCGCGCGACGGCGACCGCGCGGACATCGCGCGCACGATCAACGCGGCGATCGCGGTCGCCGCGCAGCCCTACCGGGCGCAGGTCCGCGTGCTCGACCTCGTCCGGGTCTTCACCCCGGGCGGGCGCTTCCGGGACGCGATGCCCGTCCGGGGCCGCGAGACGATCGTGCGCGAGCCCGACGGGATCCACCTCAACGGCGCGGGAGCCGAGGTCGCGGCGGACCTGGTCCAGCGCGCGCTGCGCAACGACTTCGGCGGGGGCTGAGGCGGCGCGCTACGTGTACTGCGTGTAGGTGTGCAGGACGCGCGCGGTGCCGCGGCGGCAGGTCACATGGCTGTCGTACTGGGTGCGGATCACGGCGAAGCGGTGCTCGGTGCAGCGGTAACCCTCGGTCCGGCTGCAGCGCCCCCGGCGCCCGTTGCGGTAGCGGCAGCGGTGATAGGCGCGGACCACGTCCTCGCCGCGCCGGCAGCTCGTCACGCGCACGCTCAGCCGCGTGACGTAGGTCGGGCCCAGCCGGCGCTCCTTGCCGGCGATCGAGCAGCGGTGGGTGGAGGCGGCCTGGACCGCGGGCGCGCACAGGCAGAAGACCACGGCGACGGCCGCGCCGGTGACGGCGAGCGAGAGGCTCCAACGTGGTGCGAGGCGGGTCATGGAGCGGACCTCCGTGTCGGGTGGGCAGCGCTGCGGGCCGGCGGCGGGAATGCCGTCCGTGCGTAGGATGCCCCGGTGCGGCGGATCGTACCCGCGGGGCTGGCAGGAACGGTCGCCGTCCTGCTCGGGCTCGCGCCGGCCGGCACCGCGTCGGCGGCGGAGCCGCGGGTGGTGGACGTGGGCGGACTGACGGGCCGAGCGGTGGACATCGCCGCCGCCGGGCGTATCGCCGACGGCGGCGCGATCGTCGTCGGGACCGTGACCCCGCGCGGGCGCAGCGCGCGTTCCCGGCTGGTCGTCGCCCGGCTGCGCTCGGACGGGCTCGTCGACACGTCCTTCGGGCGCGACGGCGTCGCGACCGTGCAGCTCGCGCGCGGAGCGGGCGCCGGATCGCGCGGCACGGCGGTCGCGGTCGAGCCGGCCGGCGGCCGGTCGTGGATCGGCGCCGCGGTCGGCTCGCGTTCGTCGGGCGCGGTGCTCGCGCTCGACCGGCGGGGGCGGCGGGTCCGCGCCTTCGGCACCGGCGGCGTCGTGCGCCTCGCCGGCGACGCGGCGGCGCCGGTCGCGCTCGCTGCGGCCGGCGGACGGCTCGCGGTGGCGGCGGGGCCCCCGCCGTGTCGCGGCTGCGCGGTGGTCGTGCTCGACGCACGGTCCGGGCGGCGCGGTGCGCAGGGGGCGCTGGCGCCAGTTACCGGCGACCTCGCGGCGTGCGCCGGGGCGCAGGTCGGGAGCCTCGCGTTCGCCGGCCCGGGGCGCCTGGTCGCCGGCGGATCGGGCGGCGCCTGCCCCACCCGGGTGGCCGTGCACGACGCGGCGCTGGCGTTCGCCGGCGTGCTGCCCGTGGAGGGTTCCGAGCGCAACGCCGTGGCTCCGGCCGGCCCGCCGCTGGACGTCTGCGTGGCCGTCGAGCGCGACGGGCGGATCGGCCTGCGGCGCCTCGCCGTGGCCTCCGCGGACGCCGAAGGCGAGGTTCCGGGGCCCGCCCCGCCATCGGCTCCGGCCGGCCGCCTGGCCGCCGTCACGTCGCTGGGGAGCACCGGGTGCGCGGCGCTCGCCACCGCCCGGCCGGGTGCGCCGGCGCAGGTCCTGCAGGGCACGGGCGAGGCCGCACCGGCGGCCACCGCCCTGCCCGCCGGCTTCCGGCCGGGCACGCTGTTTCGCTGCCGGCGCCACGTGCTCGTAGTCGGGACGCGCCGTGCGGGCGGGCGCGAGCGGGGGGCCGTGGCGGTCGTGCCGATCGCTCGGAGCTGAGCGGGTTGCGGCTTCACCGGCTCCGGCGCTGCGCTACGGTCGCAGGCAATGGGCGAGCGGACCGAGACCGAGCTGGGCACCTTCTGCTGGACCGATCTGTCCACCACCGATCCCGACGCGGCCAAGGACTTCTACGGCACGCTGTTCGGGTGGGAGGCCGAGGACACCCCGGTCCCCGGAGGGTCGGTCTACTCGGTGATGCGCCTGG
>CAWGTI010000010.1:0-1061894 GCA_963825515.1 uncultured Solirubrobacterales bacterium
GGACCCGGGCCCGAGGTAGTCGAGCACGCTCTCGGGCCTCGAACTTCTTGCAGTGCAGCTCCAGGCGCACGTCGCCCTCGTTGATGATGAAGAAGCCCTCGGCCTCCGAGCCGGGGCGAAGAGCGAGTCGCCGGCGGCGAACGTGATGTCTTCCAGCGACGGCCGCAGCGCCACGAGCAGCTCGATCTCCGCCGCGTCGAGGATGCTGCCCTTGATCGATCCGAACTCCATGTCGCCTCCTCGTCAGACCGCGGGCTCGTAGGCGTCGCCGAACAGGCCCTGCAGGATCTCCCTGATGTTGTCGCGGATCGCGCGCTCCGCCAGCGGGTCGATGAAGGACGCCATCGCGGGCATGCCGACGGCGAAGTCCACGTGAAGCGCACCTCGCTGCCGCCGTCGACGTCGCGGACCTCCCACGATCCGCTGAAGGACCGCAGGTTGCCCTCGACGAGCTCGAAAAGATCGTGCCCGCGTCGGGGTCGAGGCGGTCCTCCTCGGTCCAGCGCATGGAGCCGCCGCGGAAGTCGACGTCCCACTTGGAGCGCATCGTGCGCTCGTCGACATGCTCGACCTCGATCGAGCGGATCGACGGCCCGAGCTCGGCGTAGGACTCGAAGTGGCCCAGGCGCTCGAACGCCTCGGCCGCATCGACCCCGCTGACCCGTCCCTTCACCTCGGTGCTGCGCACGTTTCAGTCCCCTTTGCCGCCGTAGCGCTGCTCGACCGCGCACGCGCTCTCGCGCAGCGCTTCGAGCAGCCAGTCGATGTCATCCTCGTCCATCACCGCCGCCGGGTGCAGCCGCACCACCCGGTTGACGTTCAGCGAGGTCGAGACGATGACGCGGCGGCTCAGCAGCTCGAGCACGAAGTCGCCGGCGAAGTGGTCCTCCGCGAACTCCAGCGCGAGCAGCAGCCCGCGGCCGCGCACGCCGGTCAGGACCGTCGGCGCGTGCTCGCTGCGCAACGCGACGAGCTCCTCCAGCAGGCGCGCGCCGAGCGCCTGCGCGCGGGCGAGGACGTCCTCCTCGGCGATCGCCGCGATCGCCGCCCGCGCGGCCGCCATCGCGAGCGGGTTGCCCGCGTAGGTGGAGGAGTGCAGAAGCGGGTCCTCGCTGATCGGGCGGTAGACGCCGGCCGTGGCGACGACCGCGGCCACGGGGACGACGCCGCCGCTGAGGCCCTTGCCGGTGAGCAGCACGTCGGGGACGACGCCCTCGCGGTCGGCGCCCCACCAGCTCCCCAGCCGGCCCAGCCCGGTCTGGATCTCGTCCAGGACGAGCAGCGCGCCGTGGCGGTCGCACAGCTCGCGAACCGCCGGAGGTACCCGTCGGCCGGGACGATCACCCCGCCCTCGGCCTGCACGGGCTCGAGCACGACGGCGGCCGGCTCGCCCGCGCCCAGCTCGGCGTCGAGCGCGTCGACGTCGTCGTAGGCCACGAAGCTCACGTCGGCCAGCAGCGGCGCGAACGGATCGCGGAACATCGGCTTGCCGGTCACGGTCAGCGCGCCGTTGGTCTTCCCGTGAAAGCCGCCGTGCGTGGAGATCAGCCGGCGCCGGCCGTTGACGCGCGCGAGCTTGATCGCCAGCTCGGTCGCCTCCGCGCCGGAGTTCGTGAAGAAGACGTACTCCAGGCCCGCGGGCGCGACCGGGGCGAGCTCCTCGGCCGCCTGGGCCATGTCCCCGTTGAGCAGGACGCGCGAGGACATCGGGTGGCGGTCGAGCTGCTCGTGCACGGCGGCGACCACGCGCGGGTGGCGGTGGCCGAGGATGAACACGCCGTAGCCCCCGCAGTCCAGGTACTCGCTGCCCTCCTCGTCCCAGATCCGCGTCCCCTCGGAGCGCACCTCGGCGTGGGTGGCCATCAGCTCGGCCAGCGCCGCGGTCCCCTCGGAGACGTGGTCGCGGTACTGCGCGATGGTCCGGGCGAGGTCCGGCGGCGGTTCGGGGGTCATCGGGGTCCTCCTGGTTCCGGCCGGGACGTGGTCACTTGGCTCGCCGGCGCGCCACTCGTCGTGCAGCGATCCCGGGCGCCGGTAGACGCCGGAGACGATCGGGGCGACCCGGCCCCCGTCGTCGGGCCGCGCGCGCGAGGGCCACCAGGTCCGCTCGCCCAGCAGGCTGGTGATCGCGGGCACGAGCAGCGTGCGCACGACGAAGGTGTCGATCACGACGCCCAGCGCGACCGCGAAGCCGATCTGCAGGAGCGGCACGACCGGGATCGTCATCAGCACCGAGAAGGTGCCGGCGAGCACGATCCCGGCAGACGTGATCACCGGGCCGGTGGCGCCGAGCGCGTGCGACAGGCCCTCCCGCGTGCCGCGCCGGAGCGCCTCCTCGCGCACGCGGCTCATCAGGAAGATGTTGTAGTCCACGCCGAGCGCGACGAGGAAGATGAACGCGAAGGTGGGCACCGCCGGGTCGATGGCGTCGTGGCCGAAGACGACCTTGAAGAAGACCAGCGAGATGCCCATCGTCGCGGCGAACGAGAGCACGACCGTGGCGATCAGGAACAGCGGCGCGACGATGGCGCGCAGCAACACGGTCAGCACGAGGGCGATCACGAGCAGCGCGAGCGGGATCACGACCTTGTTGTCGCGGCGACGCGCCGTCGCCGTAGTCGACCTGCTGCGCGGTCGAGTCGCCGACCCGCGCGATGAGCCCGGGCCGGTCGAGGCCGTCCAGCGCGGCGCGGAAGCGCTCGATGCGGGCGAACGCGGCGTCCCCGTACGGGTCGTCGGAGAAGAACACGCTGAACGTCGCCAGGCGCCCGTCGCGCGAGCGCTCGCCGGAGTCCTCGATCTCCGTCGACCCCCGACGCCGCGGATCGCGGCGCGCGCCACGCCGAGATCCGCGGGACCGATCGGCCGGTCGCGCCGTTCGAGCATGATCGTGGTCGGCGCGAGAACGCCGGCCGGGAAGCTGTCGGCCAGCACCTCGTAGCCGCGCACGGACTCCTGGCTGGAGTGCAGCAGGTCGACCGGGTTGGTCATGCCGTCGTAGACGGCCACCCCGGCGCAGCAGAGGGCCAGCGCGGCCACGCATCCCACGAGCACGCGACGCGGGCGCAGGATGACCGCGCGGCCGACGCGGGTCCAGCGCCCCTCCCGCCGCAGGTACTCCTTCGTGCGCGGCGCGTCGATCGGACGGGCGAGGATCGTCTCGCGCCCTGCGCTGGGCATGTACGCGACGCGGTGCTGCACAGGCCAGAACGCGCGGCGGCCGAGCAGCGCCAGGATGGCGGGCAGCAGGGTCAGCGAGGCCGCGAGCGCGATCAGCACGCCGACGGCGTTGACGGGGCCGAGGATCTGCGTGACCTGGAGCTTCGCCGCGAGCATCGCCAGCAGCGCGAGCGCGACGGTGATCCCCGACGCGAGGATCGCCGGGCCGGTCAGCGGGATCGTCTCCGCCACCGCGTCGCGGGCTTCACGTTGGTCCGCAGCGCCTGCGAGTAGCGCGAGACGAAGAGCAGGCAGTAGTCGGTCCCCGCGCCGAACATCAGCACCAGCAGCAGCGAGGTGGAGGTCGAGTCGACCCGGAGCCCTTCCCGCGCGAACAGCGTCAGCAGCCCGATCGCGATCACATAGGCGACGACGACGACGACGAGCGGGATCAGGGCCATCACCGGCGAGCGGTAGATGGAGAGCAGGAGCGAAAGGATCAGCAGCGCGGAGACCACGAGCAGCACGATGTCGGCGGACTCCAGCGAGGTCGCGTAGTCGGCCTCCAGCGCCGAGGGCCCGGTGACGCAGTAGTCCAGGCCGCGCCGGCCCGGGAGCTCGCGCAGCTCGGCGATCGTGTCCGGGACGGCCTTGCGGTCGGTCGTGGTGACCGGTGCCACGGTGAACGCCGTGCGGCCGTCGGGGGACACGAGCCCGTACTCCGCGCCGGGTCCGAACGGGGCGCGCACGTCGCGATCGACGACGAGCGGGATCTCCCGTGCGCGCCGCGCGTCCGCGGCGATGGCGCGCCGCTGCCCCGCGGTCAGCGGATCGTCGCCGCGCGCCCGGTAGACCAGCAGCGCCACCGCGGTCTCCCCGGACTCGAAGCGCGCGTTGAGCAGGCGCGCGACCTCGCCGGACTGCGCGTCCTTGGGGAGCAGGCTCTGCGTGTCGTTCTGGGTCTCGTCCTCGAGCCCGGCGCTCACCGGAGCGAGCACGACCGCCAGCAGCACCCACGCCGCGACCAGCGCCCAGCGGCTCCAGCCACCGAGGACGAGCCTGGAGATCCCCCTGAACATCTGGCGCACCCTAACCCGCGCGCCCGGCGCGTTGCGCCGAATCCCGGTCAGACGCGAGCGATGGCACGCGCCGGGCGCGGGTCGGCGGCGCCGCGGACTCGGGCTCCCCCGAGCGGGCGGTGGTCGAGCGCTTGCGCTCCAGGAACGGGCGCTCCACGAAGCGGTAGGAGAGCGCGGAGATGCCCAGGGAGATCGGCAGCCCGAGGCCGCCCATCAGCGCGAGGTTGACGGCGAGGCTCTGGTTCTCGCCCATGAGGTTGCCGATCTCCAGGATCACCCAGACGTGGACGAGGTAGAACGAGTACGAGCGCTCGCCCATCCACAGGATCGGCCGGTTGCCGAACAGCCACGGCGCCCGGTCGGTCCCCAGCTGCAGCGCGACCAGCCCGAGCAGGAGCAGGCCGGTGCACAGGCCGGCGAGCAGCGCGCGGCGGCCGAGCGCGTGGTGGATCGCGGTGGTCTCCTCCGAGTAGTCGCTGGTCGCGTACACGACCGCGATCAGGGCCGCGAGCGCGAAGGCACCCCACGCCACCCGCTTGGCCAGCGCGGCATCGGTGCGCAGGCGGTGGGCGAACAGCGGCTCGGCCAGCGCCAGCGCGATCCCCGGCAAAAAGAAGCACAGGATGGCCGGCGGGCTCGTCAGCCAGGCGAACAGGTAGGGGTCGCGCGCCCGCAGCCAGATGCTGACCGCGGCGATCAGGCCGATGACGACGAGACCCAGGTATGCGCGCCTGCGCGGGAAGCTCATCCGCTCGCCGACGCGGTAGGCGAACCACGCGCCGATCGGCACGAGGACGTAGAAGGCCATCTCGGCGCCCAGCGACCACGCCTGCCCGATCGGCGCGGCGGCGGGCCCGCCGGTCTGCGCCTGCACGAAGCCGAAGATGCCCAGCACCTGCCACCACGTGCTCTGGCCCGACGTGCCGTCGGGTGCCTGGAAGGCGCCGCCGACGCTGCCGTCCAGCCCGAAGCGCAGCAGGATGAGGACCGCGAACAGATAGAACGCGGGGACGACGCGCAGCACGCGGTTGGCCGCGAAGCGCCGCACCTGCGGGCGCCGCGTGCCCAGCACGTAGGCCCGCGCGAACGGCCGCCCGATCAGGTAGCCCGACAGCGCGAAGAACGCCGCCAGGCCCAGGTCGATGTGGCCCAGCACGGGAGCGGCCCACCCGTACTCCAGGAAGTTCGTCTCCGCCGGATCGGCGATCAGGAAGACGTGCGAGGCGAACACGAGCATCATCGCGACGCCGCGCACCCCGTCCCCGCCCAGCAGCTTGCCGATGCCCGCGTCCCGTATGCGCCCGGAAGGGCCCGTGACGGCCTGCTCCAAGTCCCCACCCTCGCCGTGATCCTCTGGCAAGCTGTGGAAGCTACCGTGGAACGCTCACCACGCGACGAACGAGGCCCGCGATGTTCAACTTCCTCAGCAAGCACAAGACCGCGATGCCCGACCCGGCCGACGCCCTGGCCGGGCGCGAGACGCCCATGCCCGTGCCCGAGCGCCACTTCGTCCTGGACACCCCGCTGCGCCCGCCGTTCCCGGAGGGCACCGAGCGGGCCGTGTTCGGCCTGGGCTGCTTCTGGGGCGCGGAGAAGCTCTTCTGGCAGACGCAGCCCGGCGTGTACACCACCGCCGTCGGCTACGCACAGGGCTTCACGCCGAACCCGACCTACGAGGAGGTCTGCAGCGCGAAGACCGGCCACAACGAGGTCGTGCTCGTCGTCTTCGATCCCGCGCAGCGCAGCTACGAGGACCTGCTCGCGGTCTTCTGGGAGGGTCACGACCCGACGCAGGGCATGCGCCAGGGCAACGACGTCGGTACCCAGTACCGGTCCGGCATCTACACGCACTCCGACGCCCAGTACGAGGCGGCGCTGGCCTCCCGCCAGACCTACGGCGACGCGCTGAGCGCCGCGGGCCACGGGCCGATCACGACCGAGATCCTCCCGGCGACGGACTTCTACTACGCCGAGGACTACCACCAGCAGTACCTGGCCAAGGTGCCCAACGGCTACTGCGGCCTCGGCGGGACGGGCGTGAGCTGCCCGATCGGCGCGGCGCAGGCCGGACGCCCCGCCGCGGGCTGACCGCGGCGGCGTCGCGCGGCGCCCGGGCGTGACACCGGGCACCCGCTGGCATAGGGTTTCCTCTATGCCGCTCTGGGGGAGCCGAGCCGTCGTCGTCGTGCCCGCGCGGGAGGAGCAGCGGTGAGCGCGACCGAGCAGCCCGGGACCGGGACGCCGACGACCTCCACGGGCGGGCCGTACTTCGACGAGCTGGCCGTCGGCGACCTCGTCCTCGACGCCCCCGCCCTGACGCTCACGGAGGGTCACGCCGCGCTGCACCAGTCGCTCCTCGGCGACCGCCTGCGGATCCCGCTCGACCACCCTCTCAGCCGCGCCGTGCTCGGCTGCGACGCGCCGCTGGTCCACCCCGCGCTGGTGTGCGACGTGGCGATCGGCCAGTCCACGCTCATCACCCGCCGCGTGATCGGCAACCTCTTCTACCGCGGCCTGGTGCTGCGGCGCGCGCCCACGCTGGGCGACACGCTGCACACCACGACGGAGGTCGTGGCGCTGCGCCAGAACCGGCCCAAGCCCGATCGCGCCGCCACCGGCCTGGCCGTCCTGCGCGTGCTCACCGTCGACCAGTCCAACCGCGCCGTCCTGGACTACTGGCGCTGCGCGATGCTGCCGCTGCGCGACCCCGACGGCGCCACCGGCCACGCCGACGACCTCGACGCCTTCAGCGCCGAGCTGGACGCCGCGACGCTGAGCGCGTCGGTGGCGGGCTGGAACCTCGAGGCGTTCCGCGCGGCCGTGCCCGGCGAGCACTTCGCCGGCGTCGTGCCCGGCACCGTGTGGGAGGTGGAGGGCGGCGACGTGGTGGGATCCGCCCCGCTGCTGGCGCGCCTCTCGCTGAACGTCGCGATGGCGCACCACGACGCCGAGGCGGGGGCGCGCGGCCGCCGCCTCGTCTACGGCGGGCACACGATCGGCGTCGCCGCCTCGCAGGCCACGCGCGCGCTGCCCAACCTGGTCACGATCGTCGGCTGGCACGGCTGCGACCACCTCGGGCCGGTGCACGAGGGCGACACGCTGCGCAGCTCGGTGGAGGTCGAGCGCGCCGAGGCGCTGCCCGACGGCGGCGGACTGGTGCACCTGCGCTCGCGGATGCGGGCCGAGCGCGACGGCCCCAGCAAGCCCGTCCTCGACTGGCGCTTCGTCGCCCTGATGGCGTGAGCCCGGGCATCCTCGACGGGCTGCGGGTGGTCGAGGGATCGGCGTTCGTCGCCGCGCCGCTGGGCGGGATGACGCTGGCGCAGCTCGGAGCGGACGTCATCCGCTTCGACCAGGTCGGCGGCGGCCTGGACCAGCACCGCTGGCCGCTGGCGCCCAACGGCGAGAGCCTGTTCTGGGCCGGGCTGAACAAGGGCAAGCGGTCGGTCCAGATCGACCTGCGCTCGCCCGAGGGGCGCGAGCTCGTGCAGGCGATCGTCACCGCGCCCGGCGAGGGCGGCGGCCTGCTGCTGACCAACTTCCCGGCGCGGGGCTTTCTGGACTACGAGGCGCTGCGCGGCCGGCGCGAGGACCTCGTCATGGTCGTGCTCACCGGCAACCACGACGGCTCCAGCGAGGTGGACTACACCGTCAACCCGTCCAGCGGCTTCCCGGAGATCACGGGCCCGCGCGATCACGCCCGGCCGATCAACAGCGTGCTGCCCTCCTGGGACATGGCGGCGGGAACGCTCGCCGCCGCCGGGCTGCTGGCCGCCGAGCGCCACCGCGCGCGCACCGGCGAGGGCCAGCTCGTGAGCCTCGCGCTGTCGGACGTGGCCTTCGCGATGGTGGGCAACCTGGGCCGCGTGGCGCAGGCCCAGCTCGTCCCCTCCGACCAGCCCAAGGACGGCAACTACCTCTACGGCGCCTACGGCGGCGACTTCGCGACCGGCGACGGGCGCCGGGTGATGATCATGGGCCTGACCGGGCGCCAGTGGAAGGCGCTGAAGGAGGCCACGGGCACGGCGGAGGCGTTCGACGCCGTCGAGGCCGCCACGGGGAGCGACCTGCGCGACGAGGGCGGGCGCTACGCGGCGCGCGACCTGATCAGCGTCGTGCTGGCGCCGTGGTTCGCCGCCCGGACGCTGGCGGAGATCCGCGAGACGTTCGCGGGGACCGGCGTGTCGTGGGGCCCCTACCAGACCTTCAAGCAGCTCGTCGCCGAGGACCCGCGCGTCTCCACGGAGAACCCGCTGTGGGCGGAGGTCGACCACCCGCTCATCGGCCCGCACCTGCACCCGCGCTCACCGCTGGGGTTCTCGGGCGTCCAGACCGTCCCGGCGCGCCGGGCGCCGGTGCTCGGCGAGCACACCGAGGAGGTCCTCGCCGAGGTCCTGGGGCTGGACGGCACGGAGATCGCCCGGCTGCACGACGAGGGCGTCGTGGCGGGCCCGCAGGTCGCGCCGACCGGGTAGCCCGGCGCCGTCGGCCTGCCAACATCGCAGGCGTGAGACGGATGGCACTCCTGGCCGCGACGGTGGCGGTCGTGCTGTGCGCCGGCGCGTCGCCCGCCGGCGCGGTGAAGCTGCAGGTGGTGGCCCAGGGTCTCGCGGAGCCCGTGCACGTGACGGGCGCGCCGGGCGACGACACGCGCCTGTACGTCGTCGAGAAGGCGGGGCGGATCAAGGTGGCGCGCGGCGGCACGGTCCAGCCCCAGCCCTTCCTCGACGTCTCGGCGAGCATCTCCGCCGCCGGCGAGGGCGGACTGCTGTCGATGGCCTTTCCCCCCGACCACCGCGCCACCGGCCGGTTCTACGTCGTCTTCACCGTGGCGGTGACGGGCGGATGGGACATCGTCGTCGCCGAGCGGCGCCTGAGCGACTGCTCGCCGGACGTCGCGGACCCCGCCTACACGCGCGAGGTCATCCGGATCGCGCATCCGGGCGCCAGCAACCACTTCGGCGGGCAGCTGCAGTGGGGCCCGGACGGGAATCTGTGGCTGAGCACCGGCGACGGCGGCGGCGGGTACGACCCGTTCGAGAACGCCCAGAACAAGGACAGCCTGCTGGGCAAGCTGCTGCGCATCACGCCCATGCCGGGCGCCGGCGGCTACACCGTGCCGGCCGACAATCCGTTCGTCGGAGCGGCCGGGCGGGACGAGATCTGGGCCTACGGGCTGCGCAACCCCTGGCGCTTCTCCTTCGACCGCCAGACCGGCGACCTGTGGATCGGCGACGTCGGGCAGGGCGGGGTCCGTCCTCCCGATCCCACCATCCACCAGAACATCGAGGAGGTGGACGTGGCGCGGGCGGCCGCCAACCGCCTTCCCGGCGCGAACTTCGGCTGGGACCGCTTCGAGGGCGATCGCGACTTCGGCACGGGGACGCCGGCGCCCGCCGATCATGTCGCCCCGGTCATCACCCACCTGGGCGGGCCCCCGCTGGAGTGGTCGGCGATCACCGGCGGGTACGTCGTGCGCGATCCCGCGCTCGAGGTGGAGGGCGACTACGTCTACAGCGACCTCGCGCACGGGCAGATCTGGCACGCCGACGCGGCGGCGCCCGGTACCCCGGCCGCGACCGGCTTGGCGATCGCGCCCGTCGTCAGCTTCGGCGAGGACCACAGCGGGCGGGTCTACGTCGTGCAGTACGGCTTCGACAACGGGGTGGTCTACAAGCTCACCTCCGACACGGGCACGAACGGCCCCGCGCTGCCCGCCAGCCCCGCCGGCGGCTGCGTGCCGGCCGGTGGTGGCGGGGGCGGAGGCGACGGGGGCGGAGGCGGCTCGGGCGGCGGGGATGGCGGCGGCGGCGCGACGCCCACGCCCGACGTGGGGGCGCCGGGGCCGGGAGAGCCGGCGCTCGGGTCACTGGCCGACATCCGCGGGCCGCTGATCGGATCGCGCGCCCCGCGCCGCCAGCGGCTGTCCAGCGCGGCCGGGCTGCTTTTCCGCGCGAGCTGCGACGAGGCGTGCCGGGTGACCGTCCGGGGCGTGCTCGCGGCGGGCGGTCGCCGCTACGGGCTCGGGTCGGCCGCACGGGCGCTCGGCGCCGGGCAGCGCGTCTCGCTGCGCGTGCGACTGGGCCGCCGCGCCCGCGCGGCCGCGCGCGCCGCCCTGCGCCGGAACCGCAGCGCGGTCGCGACGCTGACGATCCGCGCCACCGACGCGGCCGGCAACGCGTCGGCGCGCACCGCGCGGGTCCAGGTCGTGCGGTAGCGCCCGGCACCACGAACGTCCGTTTCCACCCGCCATGGCGGGCACAAACGGACGTTCACCCCGCGGAGGGGGCTGCACCCCGGCCGAACGTCCGTTTCCACCTCCTATGGCGGGGAGTAATGGACGTTCACACTCCGCGCGCGCTCCAGCGCCCTCAGGATCCGGCGGCCCGCAGCGCCGCGGCGCGGCCGCGCAGGTCGTACAGCCCCCGCACGCCCGGCACCGGCACGCCCGCGCGCCGCACCGCCGCCAGAGCCGGCCGTGCGCCGGCGCGCCGGTCCCCCGGGATCGCGCCGGGAGACTCGGTCGTGAGGGCCCAGCGCACGCGCCCGCTCGCCACGACGCCGGCCAGCCAGCCGGCGTCGACCTCGCTCTCCCGGCCCGTGTAGCCGCCGATCGCCGCGACGTCGGCGCCCGAGCGCACGGCGCGGGCGGCCGCGACCTGGCTGTCGACCGCGATCGTGCCGCCGCCGTGGCTGCGCGCGTGGGCGCGCGCTCGGGCCAGCGACGGGATGCCCCGGCTGCCCGGGCCGCGGTCCTTGCCCGTGCCCGGCAGGAGCGGCCCGCCGGCCGGGAAGGTCCCGCTGGTCGCGTGGTCGAGCGTCTGCACCGCCCGCGTCGCGGGCGCGATCAGCAGCAGGCCCAGCGCACCCGCGACCGCGCAAGCGCGCAGCCGCGGGGTGGCGGCCAGGGTCAGCGCGACGGCCGCGACCGGGAAGCCGGCCAACAGCACCCACCGCACCCAGTCCAGCTGCGGGTGCTCGGCGGCCACGACCAGCTCGGTCACCACCCCGCCCGCCACGGCGAGCGGGCCGAGCACGAGAGCGCCCTGGCCACCCGTGAGGATCTGTGCCGTGCCCGCGCCCACCAGCGCGGCGAGCGCCGGCGCGAGCAGCACCACGTAGTAGGGATGGAAGATCCCCGCGGCGAAGCTGAGCGCGACCGCGCCGGTCAGCGCCGTGCCGCCGACCGCCAGCAGCCACCCGGTGCGCGGGTCCGAACGGTCCAGGCGCGTCACGACGGCCAGCGCGACGGCGGCGACGAGCGCAAAGCCCAGCAGCCAGCTCGCCTGCGCGCCCAGGCTCTCGTTGAGCAGGCGCAGCGGCCCCGGCTCCTCACCCAGCAGCAGGCCCCGGGGGCCGGGCGGATCCGGGAGGTCGTCCTCTCCGAACGCCCGTCCGAGGCCGTTGTAGCCCAGGATCAGCGACCAGATGCTGTTGTCGTCGGTGCCCGAGACCCACGGCCGGTCGGCCGCCGGGGTCAGCGCGACGAGCACCGGCCAGGCGCCGCCGGCGGCGAGCGCCGCTGCGGCGCCCGCGGCGAGCCGGCGCACCGCGACGCGCCACTCGAGCGGCGCGGCATACAGCCACGCGGCCGCGATCGCGGGCACCGCGACGAGCGCCGCCGCCATCTTGGCCTCGAAGCCCAGCCCGACGCAGACGCCGCACAGCACGATCCAGCGCGTGCGCCCGTCCTGGAGACCGCGGACCAGGCACCACAGCGCCGCGGTGACGCACAGCACGAGCAGCGCGTCGAGGTTGTTGTGGCGCGAGATCGCCACCATCACCGGCGTGAGCGCCAGCGCGAGGCCGGCCGCGAAGCCAGCGGCGCGGCCGAAGCGCAGGCGCGTCAGGTCGTAGGTCAGCAGCACCGTCGCGACGCCCATGAGCGCCTGGGGCACGAGCAGGCTCCACGGCCCGAACCCGAAGATCCGCGCCGACAGCGCCTGGATCCACAGGGCGAGCGGCGGCTTGTCCACCGTCATCACGCCCGCCGGGTCGAACGAGCCGTACAGGAACGCGTGCCAGCTTCCGGCCATCGAGCGCACGGCCCCGGCGTAGTACTCGGCTGCGAAGCCGTTGCGGCTGAGCGCCCACAGGTTCAGGGCGCCCGCCAGCGCCCCGAGCACGAGGATCTCGGGACGCATGCGCGAGGCGGGCTTGGGCTCGTTGGTCACGATCACAACAGCGACGCAGGCGGCCCCCGGGCGGGAGCCCCGCTAGTCTCGCGCGCCGTGGAACCTGAGGAGGAAGACGTCGAGCCGGTCCTGGCCGCGACCTACCGGCTGCTCGGCGAGCGCAAGAAGACCTCGCAGGCGGCGGTCTGCAAGGCGCTCGGGCACCCGCCGATGCACGGGCCCACGATCCGCGCGCTCGCGGCGCTGTATGAGTCGGGCGACATCACCGGGATGACGATCGGCACCAACCCCGCGCCGGTCTACATCGAGCCGACCGAGCAGGGACGCGAGCGCGCCGGGAACTGAACGGCTCGTTTTGCCGCCCCGGTCACGGGGAACCGCTGGGGTATGGCCTACGAGCTGACCTTCGCCGAGCGCTTCCCCGACGCGGTGCGCCGCGTCGCGCGCGAGCAGCTCGAAGAAGCGGCGGCCCAGCTCGACGAAGGCCACGCCGACGATCCGGTGGAGGCGGTGCACGGCGCGCGCAAGCGCCTGAAGAAGAGCCGGGCCCTGCTGCGACTGTCGCGTCCCGCGATGCCGGGCAGCGTGTTCCGGGCGGAGAACCGGGCCCTGCGCGACAGCGGGCGCGCGCTCTCGGGCGCGCGCGACGCCGGCGCGATGATCGAGACCGTCGACCGCCTGGCCGAGCTCTACGTCGGCCGGCTGCCCGCCGAGGCCTTCGACACGCTGCGCGGACAACTGCGCGAGCGGGCGCTGTCTGCCCGCGCCGGCATCGAGGACGCGCTTCCCGGCCACGCGCAGACGCTGCGCGCGCTTGCCCACCGCGTCGAGGAGTGGCCGCTGGCCGATGGCGATCCGCGCACGGCGGTCCGCGCCCTGCGCGACACCTACGCGCGCGGGCACAAGGCGTTCGCCCGCGCCGACGTCGACCCGACCAGCGAGAACCTCCATGCGTGGCGCAAGCGCGTGAAGGACCTGTGGTACCAGCAGCGCCTGCTCAGCGCGGCGTGGCCCGGCGTCGTCGGCGGGCAGGCCGACGAGGCCAAGGCGCTCTCCCGGCTGCTGGGCGACGACCACGACCTCGCGGTGCTGACCGAGATGCTGGAGGGCGAGCGCGACGGGCTCGCCACCGTGAGCGCGGCCGAGCTGGAGCTGGCGGACCTCATCGCCGAGCGCCGCGGCGATCTCCTGCACGCGGCGCGCGCGCTGGGCCGTCGCATCTACGCCGAGAAGCCCAAGCGCTTCGCGCGGCGCATGCGCCGCTACGTGCGCGCCGCGTCGTCCGAGCAGCCCGCCCGCGCTGTCGCCTGAGCGCATCTTCCGGCACTCTTCGTCGCACGGTGAGACGTGCTGCCTGGCACAACTGGACGGGCAACGTGCGCTGCACGCCGGCCGAGGTGACACGCCCCCGCAACGAGGAGGAGGTTGCCGACGCCGTGCGACGCGCCACCGGGGCCGGGCGCAACGTGCGCGTGGCCGGCAGCGGTCACTCCTACACCCGAGCTGTTCCGGGCGGCCAAGGCGGGGCTCGGGTGCCCGGGTGTGATCACCCGCGTGCGCCTGCGGGTCCTGCCGCGCTATCACCTGCTCATGCAGGTGCGCCGCGAGGAGCTGGCGACGGTGCTCGCCGAGGTGAAGGATCGCCTGGAGCACCGTGACGTCGAGTTCTGGTACTGGCCGGACACGGGCCGGGTGCTGAGCCGGACCACCGACGTGACCGCGAGCTCAAGGCGTGGCTGGACTCCAGCGAGGCTCCGGTCAGCTTTCCCGTCCAGTACCGCTACGTCGCCGCCGAGGACGGCGCCCTGAGCCCGTACGAGGGCCGCCCGCACTGGGGCAAGCTGCACTCCCGCACCGCCGGCGAGCTGCGCGGGCTCTATCCGCTGTGGGACGACTTCCAGGCGGTCCGGCGGCGGTGGGACCCCGCGGGCGTGTTCATGAACGACCACCTGCGGCGGGTGCTGGGCGAAGGGTGAATCAGGGCATACAGTGAGGCGCAGGATGCTGGTCGACCTGCACGCGCACTATCCGATGCGGGTGGTGAGCGATCTGACGCCGGACACCACGCTGCGGCGCATGCGCCGGGTGCTCGACCAGCCGACGTTCTCCGACAAGGTCCGCGCGCTGGTCCTGCGCATCGCGAGCACCTTCTTCAGCCATCGCTACCCCTGGACCGGCTATCGGGTGACGGTGGAGGGACTGCGGTCCGGCGGCGTCGGCGTCGCGCTGTCGGCCCTCACCCAGCCGTTCGACGAGATGGACCTGAGCAAGCGCTACGGCTCCGCGCCGGAGTCGGCGTACTTCGACAACCTGATCGAGGCCCTGGAGGCGGTCGAGCGGGAGGTCGCCACCCACGGCGACGGCGTCATCCGCGTCGTGCACGACCGTGGCGAGCTCGACGCGGCGATCCGCGAGGGCGCGACCGCGCTCCTGCACTCGGTGGAGGGCGGGCTGAGCCTCGGCGACCATCCCGACGAGGTGGAGGCCAACGTCGACGAGCTGGCCCGGCGCGGCGTCGTGTCCATCACGCTCGCCCACCTCTTCTACCGCCAGGTGGCCACGAACAGCTCGGCGCTGCCGTTCCTCCTGGACCCCGCGTACAAGCGCGTGTTCCCCCAGCCCAAGGGCGTGGGGCTCACCGAGCGCGGCGTGGCCGCCGTGCGGGCGATGGTGCGCAACCGGATGCTGGTCGACATCGCGCACATGCGGGAGGAGGCGGTGACGCAGACCCTCGCGCTGCTCGACGAGCTCGACCCGAAGGCAGAGCTACCGGTGCTGGCCAGCCACGCCGGCTACCGCTTCGGCACCCAGGAGTACATGCTCGACGAGGCCACGATCCTGGAGATCCAGCGCCGCAGCGGCCTCGTCGGCCTGATCCTCGCCCAGCACCAGCTCAACGACGGGCTGCGCAAGACCAAGACCAAGACGCTCGACGACTCGCTCGACGTCATCTACGCGCACATCGATCGGATGGCCGAGATCACCGGCGGGCACGAGACCGCGGCGATCGGGACCGACTACGACGGCTTCATCCGCCCCTGCATGAGCCGCCTCGAGGAGATGGGCGACCTTCCCCGGCTCACCGAGAGGCTGGAGTCCAGGTACGGGGCCGACGCCGAGCGGCTGATCTCGGGCAACGGGTTGCGGGTGCTGCGGCAGGTGTGGACCTGAGGGCGGGCGGTCGTCGAAGTGCCCGTCGACGTCGTCAGCGAGATCGAGATCGCCCGCCCGCGCGCGGCGGTCGCCGAGTACGCGTCCGATCCCGACCACGCGACTGATTGGTACGCGAACATCAAGGCGGTCGAGTGGCGGACGCCACCCCCGCTGGCGGTCGGCTCGCGGGTCGCGTTCGTCGCCCGGTTCCTCGGGCGCCGCCTCGCGTACACCTACGAGGTGCGCGAGCTCGTCGCCGGCGAGCAGCTCGTGATGGCGACGTCCGAGGGGCCGTTCCCGATGGAGACCACCTACACGTGGCGCGAGGCGCCGGGCGACACGACGGCGATGACGCTGCGCAACCGCGGCGAGCCCGCCGGCTTCGCCAAGGTCGCCGGTCCGGCCATGGCCGCGGCCATGCGGCGCGCCAACGCCAAGGACCTGCGGCGCCTCAAGGAGATCCTGGAGCGCGGGGAGGGCCGGGCCGAAGGCTGAGGCCCGCGGGCTCCGGCTATCGCCCGACGCTGCCCAGCACCTCCGCGGCCAGCGCGAGGTGGCGCTGCTCAACCCGGATGTGGCTGTGCTGGCTCATCGACCGCGCCGCCACGCCGATCGCCTCGACCGGCGGCGCGTTGGACAGCACGGGCACGATCACCAGCAGCTCGGCCTCCACCGACCACGGCCACCGCGCGGGGTTCGCGGGGCTCCCCACCCGCCGCGGCTCCGAGAGCACCTCGGCGATGCCGAAGATCCGTCGCCAGCCCGACGCGTACAGGATCAGCCGGTCCCCCGGACCCATCCGCGGCCGGCGCGGAAACGCCGTGCGTCCTTCGCGCACCAGCGCGCTCCCCGCCTCGAGCCAGTGGTCGGCCAAAGGAGCTTCGGCCGTGCCGTGGGCCTTGAGGAAGACGGGGACGGGACGGTTCAAACCCGGCACCTCGCCGACGAGCGATCCAGCACCGCGCCGGTCGCGGTCACGAAGGAGATCGACGCGTGCCCGCGGCGCAGGTGCAGTCGCACGGCGCCGTAGTGCTCGACGTCCCCGAACAGCACGCGCCGGTCGTCGTGCAGCCGGTAGTGCTCGTGGCCGCCGGCTCCGGCCACCAGCTCGGTGATGCCGTCGCGCGGGCGCAGGCGCTGGAGGTTGTGGTCGTGCCCGTTGAGGACGAGCCGCGCCCGGCCGCGCAGCGCGTTCCACAGCGGCGCCACGTCGTGCTGGTCGCCGTGCGAGCCGGCGCTCTGCAGCGGCCGGTGCCAGAACGCCAGCGTGCACGTGCCGCTCCCGCGGCGCAGCTCGGACCGAAGCCAGCGCAGCTGAGGCGACCCGCGACCGTGGGGCGCCTCGCTGTTGAGGCTGATGATCCGCCAGCCGCCGATGCGAAACGCGTACCACGGCGGGGTGGCCGCGCCGGTGCGCGCCCGCCAGTACGGGTCGTAGCCGGAGGCGTGCGCGGGCCACTCGTGGTTTCCCGGAGTCGGCGCCGTGATCGGGGCCAGCGCGCCGTAGACGGTGTCGTAGCGCTCGCGGAAGTCCTCGGCCGAGCCGTGCTCGTAGACGTCGCCGAGGTACAGCAGCCGGTCGGGACGCTCCCGGGCGATGCGTCGCGCGACCGCCCTCGCGGCGTCGCTGCCGTCGGCCCCGTCGCCCACCGCCCACACGACCGCCGGGCGGTCGGGCATCTCCGGGGAGCGGAAGGCCTCGTTGGGCACCGTCCTCGGCGGCGGGTCGGAGTCCGGCCGTCCGGAGAGGATCAGCACGGCCACTCCCGCGATCAGCGCGACCAGCAGCAGAGCGGCGAACGGGCGGGTCACCGGTGAGCGCATGCGCGGGTCATCTTCGTGGAGCGGGACGCGCGATGATGCACGGCATGGCCACCCCCGCGATCGTGCTCACCGACCGCTTCGGCGACCGCGTCGCGGACATCGTCTGGGCGTGCACCGACGCCGACGTCATGCCCAAGCCGCCCTGGCGCGCGCGCAAGGAGGCCTATCTCGCCCACCTCGAGACCGCCGAGGAGGCGGGCGCCGTGGGCGCGCGGGGCGGCCCATGATCTTTCGCCAGGTGATCCACGACGACCTCGGGTGTGCGTCCTACCTCGTCGGGGACGCGAGCGCCGGCGTTGCTGCCGTCGTCGACCCGCGCTTCGAGGTCGACGAGTACCTCGGGCTCGCGCGCTACCTGGGCGTCCGGATCGAGCATGTGCTCGAGACCCACAACCACGCCGACCACGTCTCGGGGCACGGCCGGCTGGCGGCCGCGACGGGCGCGACGATCCACGTCCACCGCCTCGCGGCGCCGGACTACGACCACGAGCCGTTCGAGGACGGCTGGCGGCTGGAGCTGGGATCCGTGCGCGTGATCGCGATGCACACGCCGGGCCACCGCCCGGAGCACACGGCGTTCGCCCTGGTCGACACCGGGCGCGGCGACGATCAGCCGTGGGCGGTGCTGACGGGCGACACGCTGTTCGTCGGCGACATCGCGCGCCCGGACCTCGCGATCGACAAGTCCGACGGCGCACGCGGCATCTTCCGGACGCTGCGCGACAGGCTGCTGACGCTCGGAGACGACGTCGAGATCTGGCCCGGGCATCTCGGCGGCTCGATGTGCGGCGGACCGGGGATGGACCACAAGCCCAGCTCGACGATCGGGTTCGAGCGTCGCCACAACCCGGCGCTGTCGATCGCCGACGAGGACGAGTTCGTCGCGGAGGCGCTGGCCAAGCTCGGCCCGCAGCCGCCGAACTTCGGCGCGATCGTCGAGCTGAACACCGGGCCGCTGCTGGCGTCCGGCGTCGAGCAGCTGCCGCTCGCGTCCCGCCAGGTCGAGCAGCTGCGCGCGCGTGGCGCGCTGGTCGTCGACGTGCGCACCGACCAGCAGTTCGACGACGCCCATGTTCCCGGTGCCGTCTCGATCCCGATGCTCGAGATGGGGTTCGGCTCCAAGCTCGCGTGGCTCGCCGACCCCGATCAGGAGATCGTGTTCGTCGGGCGCGACGACGAGGACGGCCGCCGCGCCGGCGGCCTCGCGGTCGCCGTCGGCGTGCGGCGCCTCTCCGGGTTCCTCGGCGGCGGCATGACCAGCTGGCGCCAGGAGCACCGGCCGGTGCAGAGCATCGAGCGCGTTCCGATCGAGGAGCTCGCCGCCCGCCGCGACGCCGACGGGCTCCAGCTGCTCGACGTCCGCGAGCGCGCCGAATGGGACGCCGGGCACATCCCCGGCTCCGTGCACGTGCCCTGGCACGACATCGACCGCGTGCCCGGCGACCTCGACGCGCGACGCCCGATCGCCACGCTGTGCGGGTCCGGGGAGCGCGCCGGGATCGCGGCCGGCCTCCTCCAGCGCCACGGCGCCGAGGCGGTCGTCCACGTCGTCGACGGCGGCGTCCCGGCCTGGGGGCGCCTCGGAGGTCCGCTGGAGCCTGACGGCGGCTCGTGAGCGACCTGCTGCTCGCCGTCCCGCTCGGCGTGCTCATCGGCCTCGTCGTCGGCGCCGTCGGCGGCGGGGGCGCGATCCTCGCGCTGCCCGTCCTGGTCTACGTCCTCGGCGAGCCCCCCGGACCCGCCTCGACCGCCGCCCTGGTCGTCGTCGCCGTCGCCGCCGCCGTCGGCGCGGGGCTCCCGGCGCTCCAGGGCCGGGTCTGCTGGCCCCTGGCGGTCGCGTTCTCCGCCCCCGCCGCGCTCGCCTCGCTGGCCGGAGCGCTGCTCAACGCGCAGGCCGACCCGCGACTGCTCATCCTCGCGTTCATCCCGGTCATGCTCACGGCGGCGGTCGCCACCTGGCGACGCGCCGCCGCAGCCTCCGAACACGAACCCGACGGCGAGTGCCCCGCGATCCGCGCCGACCGCATCCTCCCTGCGGGCCTGATCGTCGGCGGCCTCACCGGCTTCTTCGGCGTCGGCGGCGGCTTCGTCATCGTCCCGCTGCTCTCGGTCTGGTTCGGCCTCTCCCTCCGCCGTGCGATCGCGACCTCGCTGGTGATCATCACGCTCACCGGCCTGGCCGCCCTGGCCAGCCACCTCGCCGCCGGCCCCGGCATCGCGGACCTCGGCGTGACCGCCGCCCTGGCCGGCGCCACGGGCGCCGGCGCGCTGGCGGGCGCGCTGGTCTCCGCGCGGCTGCCGGTCGCGCTGCTCGGCCACGGCTTCGCGATCGTCGTCACGATCGTCGCCGCGCTGCTGCTCGTCGACGTCGCGTTCCTCGGCGGCCCCCCCGGCGGCGGGTAGCAGTGATTCAAGCGCGCGGTGGCCGGGCGTAGCCCCGCGCCGCCCGGAGGAGCTGCTCGAGCAGATCGTCCACGACCGACGACGAAGAATCCGCCGGCACGAGCGCCTCGACCGTGCGACTGCCCGTGGGACGCTCGGCCAGCGGACGCGCGACGACCCCATCGGGAAGGGTGGCCAGCGTGAGCCCGTGCATGGGGACGATCGCGATGCCCGCCGCGACGAAGGCCTGGACCGCGGGAAGGTCGTCGAGCTCGTATCCCACCCGGGGCGCGAAGCCCGCCTGTGCGCACAGATGCTCGATCACGGCACGGAAGCGTCCGGCGGGCCGGTCGCGCGGCGGAAGGATCAGGGTCTCGCTCTCCAGCTCGGCGACGGCGATGGTCTCGCGCCGGGCCAGGCGGTGGCGCTGGGCCACGACGACGTGAAGATCGTCCACCAGCAACGCGTGCCGCTGGAGGCCTGCGGTCTCGGGGACCGCGATGCCCGGCAGGTGGTGGACCACCGCGATGTCGGCCCGGCCGGCCCGCAGCTGCTCGATGGCCTCCTGGGTCTCGAGCTGGAGCACCCCGACGACCACGTCCTCGCGGCTGCGCCGCAGATCCCGCAGCGCCGCCGGGACGAACGACGACAGGGCGCTGGCGAACGCGGTCAGCCTGACCCGCGGGGTGCGAGCACCGCGCAGGCCGTCGACCGCCGCCTCGGCGCTCGCCACGGCCGCGAGCACCCGCTCGACGTGCGGTCGCAGGGCCGCGCCCGCGGCCGTGGGGCGCAGGGGCCTCTGCGAGCGGTCGACCAGGGCACCCCCAGACTCGCGCTCGAACGCCGCGAGCTGCTGCGAGACCGCCGACTGTGTGTAGCCGAGCACCGTCGCGGCGGCCGAGATCGAACCGAGATCGAGCACGAGCGCGAACGTCCGCAGGCGCTGGACGTCCCGGAAGGACATGAAGGAAGCCTACTGACATCAGCAGACAATCCAGTGGCACTACTGATCGAGCGCCGCGAACATCCGACCCATGGCTACCACCACCACTCACAGCAGCACCACGACGCACGGCTACGCGATGGCCGGAGGCGAAGGCGAGCGCCTCTGGATCGTGGGAGACACCATGACCCTCAAGGCGACCGGGGAGACCACCGGCGGAGGACTGGTGATGCTCGAGAACCTCACCGCCCCCGGGGGCGGCCCGCCCCCGCACGTCCACACCCGCGAGGACGAGTTCTTCTACGTCCTCGACGGCGACTTCGAGATCCGCATCGGCGACGACGTGCACCGCGTCGGACCAGGCGGCTTCGCCTACGTACCCCGCGGCACCGTGCACAACTTCCGCAACACCGCGCAGACCCCCAGCCGGATGCTCATCGGCTTCACCCCGGCCGGCATGGAGGAGTTCTTCCGCTACTCCGGCCGCCCCGCGCTGGACGACGGACCCGCCCCGCCCCTGGACGACGACGAGATCTCCCGCACGATGGTCGCCGCGCAGCGCTACGGCGTGCAGGCCGTCGGCTTCGACGCGTAGGCCCGTGCCACCCACAGGGCGCGCCGCGGGAGGCCCGCGGCGCGCTTGGCGGGTGACGGACGGAGGGCGGGCTCAGCGAACGATGTGCAGCGGCCCCGTGCGGGAGATCGACGGCGCCGCCGCGCTACCTCCTCACCGGGGGCTCAACGGCCGGTGGCCGAGAAGTGCTGGAGGTCACGGGCCGGCGACCAGCGTCCTCCCCAGCCCCAGCCGACCGCGTCGAACGCGTCGACGAGCGCCCGGCCGTCGACCGCCATCCCCCGACGGTAGACGGAGCGATCCAGGTACCGGCGCGATGCGGGGTGGCTCGTCGTCCCGTTGGCGTAGACGTAGGGGTTCTCGATCGGGTTGACGTCGATCGCGCGCCCGTAGGCGTGCTCGGACCAGCGCGTCGAGCCCGTCGCGCGGCGGCAGTTGAACGCCGAGGTGTTGTCGGCCTCGATCGAGGCGAAGTCGTCGGCGCCGTAGGCGTCGACGAGATGCATCCGGCGGATCGGAAAGCGCCTGGAGAACAGGGCGCCGAACGCCCGGCGCACCGCGCGCACGGCCGTCGCGTTGACGATCATCTGTCCGCGATGGACCTCGCGATCGAAGCCCCAGTGGGTCATCTCGACGTAGCGCAGATGCCCGAGCGTGACCGGGCAGCCCGGGCGCCAGGAGCTCCCGGTGACGCGCCGCCTGACGCTCGGCGGCAACACCCGCGCGCGGAAGGTGAACGCGCGCCGCTGCGTCGGTGACGCAGCCGAGCTCTCGGCGACGCCGGTCGGCGCCACCCCGCCGCCGATGGACCCGCAGGCACCGAGGAGCGCCGCGACGAGCAACGTTGATCCAGCAGCGATCGCTGCCCTCGTGGCGCTCATCGAGCCAGATGCTTGTCGCTTACCCCTCGGCGAGAATCAGGATCGTCTCGGGCCGAACCCCGTCTTGCTGCATCGCCTCGGCCGCCGCCGGCGTCTGCATGAACGCCTGGAAGGCATCGAAGTCCGGGATCTCGGCGATCAGGCCGACCCGCTGCGATCCTGCGGGGTCACGGAACGTGCGGACGGTGGCCCCGAGCTCCCCGAATGCCTCATCGCGCTTGCTCGAACCGAGCCAATGATCGACGTCGTTGACCTCGTGGGTGATGATGTAGGTGGGCATGCGCCACATCCTATGCCGGGCCGCCGCGGTCAGCGTCACCGGCATCCCAGCGCGCCCGACAGGATTCGAACCTGTGACCTTCGGTTCCGTAGACCGACGCTCTATCCAGCTGAGCTACGGGCGCTCGCGAACGCAGTCTAGGACAGGTGGAGCGCCAGGCCCGGTGCGGCCGTCTCGCCAGTCAGCCGGCCGCCCGCAGCCGCGCCAGCTCCGCCTCTGACTCCGCCGCTCGCACGGTGACGTCCTCCCACGTGTAGCGCAGGACCGTGATCCCCGCGCGGATCTTGAGGATGCGGTCCCGGCGGCGGTCGGAGACGAACTTCCTGCGGGTGCGGTGGACGCCGTAGCCGTCGGCCTCGAGGCACAGGCGCAGGTCGGGGTAGTAGCGGTCCAGCTCGAACCGTTCGCCGTCGACCTCGGTGATCATGTTGCGCCTCGGTTCGCGAAGCCCTGCGCGCCACGCGATCGCCTCCAGCCGCGCCTCGATGTCGCGCGCGGGGCGGGTCCGGTGACCGTCCAGAGCGGCCGCGATCACGCTCGTCGACCGCCCCGCTGACCGGCGCATCGCGCCATCCATCTCGGCGAGGTCCAGGAGGCCGTCGACCTCGGCCTCGTGGATGACGTGGCGCAGCTCGCGGGGCGCAAGCGTGTCGGCGAGGTCGATCAGCGTCCGGGCGACCGTGGTGACCGGGATGCCCCGGACCGCCCCGACGTCGGCCGGATCCAGCCGGCGGACCCGGTGCAGAGCGATCCCGGGGCGATCGGCCCGTCCCCTCCTGGTCGTGACGTCGACCGTGTCCCGCCGGCCCCGGACGCGCAGGCCGCGGAGCCGGCCGCCGTCGCGATGGCTGAGCGCCGAGCCCGGGCCGGCGGCATACACGGCGGCGAGGAGGCGCCCATGCGGGCTGGGGACCGGCGTGCCAAGCTTGTAGACGCCCCGATGGAACCGGTGCAGGGTGCCCGCCCTCACCAGCCCCGCGACCGCCTTGTAGGAGAGGCCGGCGTCGAGAAACTGGGGGAGGCGCAGCAGGTCGTGCTGGCGCGTCGCCGCTTGCAGGAGCTCCGGTGGTACGGATTTTCGCCCGCTGTGGGCCAAAGCACTGACCACGCTGCCACCCCGCCCGAAACAGCGGACCACCGCTTCGCAACAATTCAATCCCTCGCGCGCTGACCGGGGGAACTTATGCTCGCGGTGTGACGGAGGTTGGGCTGCGCCCGAGGATGGACCGGCTTCCGGGCTGGGTGCGGCGGCGGCTGGTGGAGATCGGCGCAATGCCGTCGGACTCGGCCGACCTTCGGGCGCGCAAGGCGGTCCTGGTTCTGTCCGCGACCCTGATGACCAGCCTGGCGGCTGTCTGGGTCGTGACGTACGCCGTGCTCGGGCTCTGGGTGTCGGCCGCGATCCCGGTCGCGTACCAGCTTGCGTCGGCGGCGAGCATCTACACGTTCGCGCGAACGCGGCGCTACGTCCTGTTTCGCCACGGCCAACTGGGCATGAGTCTGGTGCTGCCGTTCGCTCTGCAATGGAGCCTGGGCGGCTTCGAGAACTCGTCCGCGGTGTGCCTCTGGGCGATCACTTCGCCGCTCGGGGCGCTCCTGTTCGTGGGAGCGCGTCAGGCCATCCCCTGGTTCGCGGCGTTCGCGGGCCTCGTCGCGTTCTCCGCCGCGATCGACCCCGCCCTCGCCGCTGACGCGCCCGACATTCCGCAAGGCATCGTCGTCGCGTTCTTCGCGCTCAACATCCTTGCCGTGACGACCACGGTGTTCGCGCTGCTGCAGTACTTCGTGCGGGCGCGCGAGCTCGAGCAGGCCAAGTCCGAGCGCCTGCTGCTCAACGTCCTGCCCGAGCCGGTGGCGGCGCGGCTGAAGGAGCGCCACGGCGTCATCGCTGACGACTTTCCCTCGGTCACGGTGCTGTTCGCCGACATCGTCGATTTCACGCCGCTCTCGGAGCGACTCTCCGCGTCGGAGTTGGTGTCACTGCTCGACCGGGTGTTCGCGCGCTGGGACGCGCTCGTCGCCGATCACGACCTGGAGAAGATCAAGACGATCGGCGACGCCTACATGGTCGCCGGCGGGATCCCGCTTCCGCGCGACGATCACGCCGAGGCGGTCGCCGAGCTGGCGCTGGCATTGGGGCCGGAGCTGGCGGCATGCTCCGCGCAGACCGGACCGCCGCTGCGGGTACGCATCGGCATCGACACCGGCCCGGTCGTCGCGGGGGTCATCGGACGGGCGAAGTTCAGCTACGACCTCTGGGGTGACACGGTCAACACCGCCAGCCGCATGGAATCGCACGCTCTACCCGGCACGATCCAGGTGACCGAGCGGACGTACGAACGCCTGCGAGAGCGTTTTGAGCTGCGCCAGCGCGGCACCGTGGAGGTCAAGGGCAAAGGCCCGATGACCAGCTACCTGCTCCTCGGGCCGCGCGCCGGAACCGCGCGACGAACAGCGAGCGGAGAGGGCGGGATTCGAACCCGCGATGGGGGTTGAGCCCCATACTCGCTTAGCAGGCGAGTGCCTTCAGCCACTCGGCCACCTCTCCGGGGTTCTCCCGGGCCAGTGTAAAGACTCGACGGCGGGCGTCCCGCGCCCGCGCACGCGCGAGCGAGCGGAAAGTAGGACGTGCCACTGTTCACTTTCCCCGTCCCAAGCGGTAGCGTCCTCGGCCAGACATGGCCACCGCCGAGCAGGTTCTCAAGCCCGATCACGCCGCCAAGCGCCGGCACTTCATCTTCACCGACGAGCACGACGCCCTGCGCGAGACGATCCGCGCGTTCGCGACCAAGGAGCTCGCGCCCCACGCCGAGGAGTGGGAGGAGACGACCTTCCCCGACTGGGTCTTCACCCGCATGGGCGAGCTGGGCTTCCTCGGCCTGGACAAGCCCGAGCGCTACGGAGGCCAGGGCGGCGACTACTACACGAGCCTCGTGCTCGCCGAGGAGATGGTCCAGGCGCAGTCCGGCGGGCTGGCGATGGGCGTCGCCGTGCACACCGACATGGCGATGCCGCCGATCCTCGCCTTCGGGACCGAGGAGCAGAAGCAGGAGTGGGTCGTGCCGGCGATCCAGGGCACGAAGATCCTCTGCCTGGGGATCACCGAGCCCGACGCGGGCTCGGACGTCGCGGGGATCAAGACGCGCGCGGTGCGCGACGGCGACGAGTACGTGATCAACGGCTCGAAGACCTACATCACCAACGGGCACCGCGCCCACGGGATCCTGCTCGTGACCAAGACCGACGCCGACGCCGGCTACGACGGCTTCACGCTGTTCATGGTGCCGATGGACCTCCCGGGCGTCATCCGCGAGCAGCGCCTCCAGAAGCTCGGCATGCACGCCAGCGACACCGCGCTGCTGGCCTTCCAGGACGTTCGCGTGCCCGAGTCCGCGGTGCTCGGCCAGGTCGGCAAGGGCTTCTACCACATCATGTGGGAGCTCCAGGGGGAGCGGCTGATCGGCGCCGCGGGCTGCGTCGCCACCGCCCAGCGCTGCTTCGACATGACCCTCCAGTACGCGCTGGAGCGCAAGGCGTTCGGGCGCAAGATCGGCAGCTTCCAGGCCATCCGCCACAAGTTCGCCGACATGGCCACGAAGATCGAGATGGCCCGCCAGCTCGTCTACACGACGGCGTGGCGGCACACCAACGGCGAGTACCCCGTGCGCGAGATCTCGATGGCCAAGCTCAACGCGTCGCGGATGGTGGTCGAGGTGGCCGACGAGTGCATCCAGATCCACGGCGGCGCGGGCTACATGACCGAGTACGGCGTGGAGCGCATCTGGCGCGACATGCGGCTGAACCGCATCGGCGCGGGCACCGACGAGATCATGCTCGACGTCATCGGGCGCAGCTACGGCCTGTAGCGCCTCGACTGGCCAGTCAGCCAGTCATTAGTCTCCCGGCCTCAACCCGACAAGGAGACACCGAACCATGGGCGTACTGGACGGCAAGGCGGCGATCGTCACGGGCTCGGCCCGGGGCATCGGGCGCGCGACGGCGGAGCTGCTCAGCGAGCACGGCGCGCGGGTCCTCATCAACGACCTCGACGCCGACGTCGCCGAGCAGACCGCGTCGGAGATCGCGGGCGAGACCGTCGTCCACGGCGGCGACCTGACCGTGCCGGGCGCCTGCGACGAGCTCGTCCAGACCGCCGTCGACGCGTTCGGCCGGCTCGACATCGTGGTCAACAACGCCGGCTACACGCTGGACCGCCCGATCCACAAGATGACCGACGACGAGTTCCAGCGGATGCTCGACATCCACGCCGTCGTCCCCTTCCGCGTCTGCCGCGCCGCCGCGCCGCACCTGCGCGAGCCGGCCAAGCGCGAGCGCGAGGAGGGCGTCGAGGTCTTCCGCAAGATCGTCAACGTCTCGTCGATCTCGGGAACGATGGGCAACGCCGGCCAGGCCAACTACGCCTCGGCCAAGGCCGCCGTCGTGGGGCTCACCCGCACGCTGGCCAAGGAGTGGGGCCAGTTCAAGATCAACGTCAACGCGGTGGCCTTCGGCTACATCGAGACCCGCCTGACCGCCGCCAAGGACGACGCCAACACGATGGAGATCGGCGGCCAGACGATCCAGCTCGGCATCCCCGAGCAGATGCGCGGCATGGCGACCATGCTCATCCCCCTCGGGCGCACCGGTACGCCGCAGGAGGCGGCCGGCGGCGTGTTCTACCTGTGCTCGCCGTGGTCGAACTACGTCCACGGCCAGACCCTGCACATCACCGGCGGGCAGTGGAGCGGGATGACGGGCTGAGCGCGGATCGGCGCGCTGCGAGGAGGGCGTGGAGGCGGGCGGCCTCGCGTTCGGGCGTCTGATCGAGGCGGTAGCCGGTGACACGGACCGTCGCGTAGCCGGCGGCGAGCAGGTTGGCGTCCTTGTCGCGGTCGCGCTCGAACGCGGCCTCGTGGCCGTGGTAGTCGAGGGTGTCGAGCTCGACGATGAGGCGCTGGTCGGGCCAGACGGCGTCGACCTCGTAGCCGGCGACCTCGTCGTTGATCTTCGGGCGCGGGAGGTTGTAACGCTCGATGAACTTGATGAAGGCGTCCTCCAGGCCCGAGCGCGTTGGGCCGTTGCGGACCGCGACAAACGGGCGCAGCCGCCTGGCGGCACGCCGGCCGGGGGAGCGGTCCAGCAGGACGGCGAGGTCGTCGAGGGTGACAAGGCGCAGGACGCGCCCCTCGTTGACGGCACGCGCCAGCGCGCGGTCGTCCAAGACGTCGGCGAGATCGAGCAGCGTCCTTGCCGGCGTGGTGACCGGGATGCCGTGAAGCCTGCGGACATCGCGGTGAGCCAGGGTGCAGGAGCGGTGCACGATGACGCCCTCGAGGCGGTGGTTGCCGCGGGCGATCACCTCGACCGGCCCGTCCCAGCGCTTGATCATCTTGCGCAGCAGGCCGGCGGTGCGGTGGCTGATCGCCGTGCCCGGGCCGCAGGCCAGCACCGCGGCCGTGGCTCGGGCCAATAGCGATGACGGCAGATGACCGATCCCGTACACCCCCCGATGCATCCGCACCAGCCGCCCCACTTTCGCGCGGTGCTCGATCGCCCGGCCGCTTAGACCGACATCGAGCAACTGCCTGCGGGACAGAACGCCGTGCTGACGGGCCGCCCGACCCGCGATCTCGGCCTCCAAAGCGGGGGGTGTGGCTACTAACCCACGATCATCGTGGCTACGGGGACACACCCCCCGAAGAATGCGGCCGGCCACGCCCAAACCGAGGCCGAAGCGCGCCTTCCGCTCATCCCTCGATGCCAAACCGACACGAACGCCGGCCCTTCCGTCACAAAGACGCGGCCCGCCTCACCCCACGTCCCGGTCATCGAACCCCACCCGGGCCCGACTCACGTCATGGCGCGAGATCACCCGGTCGATCAGCCCGTACTCCACGCTCTCCGCGGCGGTGAAGTAGCGGTCGCGGTCCATGTCCTCGTGGACGCGCTCGATGGACTGGCCGGTGTGGCTGGAGTAGATCTCGTCCAGGCGCCGGCGCAGCGCGATGACCTCCCGCGCGTGGATCTCGATGTCGCTGGACTGGCCCTGAAAGCCCCCGGTCGGCTGGTGGATGAGGATGCGGCTGTTGGGCAGCGCGAAGCGCTTGCCCGGCGCACCGCCCGTGAGCAGCAGCGCGCCCATCGACATGCCCACGCCCGCGCAGATCGTCTGCACGTCAGGGCGGATGAACTGCATCGTGTCGTAGATCGCCAGCCCGGCGTACACCACGCCGCCCGGCGAGTTGATGTAGAGCGAGACGTCCTTGTCGGGGTCCTCGGACTCCAGGTGCAGCAGCTGGGCGACGACGAGGTTGGCGATCTGGTCGTCCACCGGCGAGCCGAGGAAGATGATGCGCTCGTTGAGCAGGCGCGAGTAGATGTCGAACGAGCGCTCGCCGCGCGGGCTCTGCTCGACGACCATCGGGACCAGGGGCACGGCGCTCTCCTTCGTTCGGCTGAACCAGATGAGCAACCGTCTGGTTGCTCATGCCGCCGGCACGTTACCATGCAACCGATTCGTTGCCGATCACGAGCCAAGAGGGAGCGCCACATGCCCGGCCAGGACCCACCCGCCAGCGTCGTCCGCGAGCGCACCCTGGACGCCCCGCCCGACGAGGTCTGGGAGACGCTCACCGACGAGGCGCTGCTCGCGCTGTGGCTGGCGGCCGACGTCGAGCTCGACCTGCGCGAGGGCGGGCGCGCGCGCTTCGCGTTCGACGACGGCGAGGTCCGCGACGGCGAGGTGGAGCGCGTGGAGCCCGCTCAGCGGCTGAGCTGGTCGTGGTGGAGCGACGGGACCGACCGCGGGCACGTCGAGTTCCACCTCCGGCCCGAAGGCCCGGGCACGCGGCTGGTCGTCATCGAGACGCGGATCTCGGCGACCGCCCCCACCGCCGCGCCGCGCTGGGCGCCCGCCCTCTCGAGCCTGGCGCGCATGCACAGCCGGTCGGTGTGCGTCTAGAGCGCTCCGCCGGCCCGGACCCGGTCGGCGCGGTGTTCTTCGCGCTGTCGGACGACACGCGCCGGCACGTCGTCGAGCGCCTGCGCGACGGCTCGAGCGTGACGCCCAGCGCGCTGGCCGCGCAGCTGCCCGTGACCCGCCAGGCCGTGATCAAGCACCTGACCGTGCTCGACGCCGCGGGTCTGGTGACCAAGACGCGCGCGGGCCGCGAGACGCACTACCGGCTGGCGCCTGAGCGGCTCACCGACGCGGCCGCCTGGATCGCCGCTGTCGGCGGCCAGTGGGACGACCGGCTGGCGCGCCTGGACGACCTGCTCGCGAGCCGCCGCGCCGGGACATCCCGTGACGCCTCGCGACGACGGGAGTAGCCTCAGACGCATGAAGGTCGTCAAGCCCGGCCCCGACCGCGAGGTCCCCCGCGGCGTCGTCGGAGGCGCGGAGATCTCCCAGGCCACCACCGGCGCGGTC
Organism: uncultured Solirubrobacterales bacterium; assembly: GCA_963825515.1. Classification (GTDB taxonomy): domain Bacteria; phylum Actinomycetota; class Thermoleophilia; order Solirubrobacterales; family Solirubrobacteraceae; genus CADCVQ01. The sequence goes on from CAWGTI010000010.1 coordinate 29,840, forward strand.
AACCTCTACATGGGCGTCTTCCGGGTGCCCGCCGGAGCGCAGTCGCGCCCGCACTACCACGCCGAATGCGAGTCGGCGGTCTACATGCTCGCCGGCCGCCTGACGGTCCGCTGGGGCGAGACGCTGCAGGAGTCCTTCAGCCTGGAGCCCGGCGACATGGTCTACGTCCCGCCGAAGGAGACGCACGTCCTGGAGAACCCCTCCGAGACCGACGCGGCCGAGTACGTGGTCGCCCGCGACGCGCCGCTGGAGGACTCCGTCGAGGTGCCCTGGGCCGGCGGCGGGCCGGGCACGGGCTTGCAGCAGGGTTGACCGCGCCCGCCTGCGGGTAGCGTGCTGCCGGCAGCGACCGGCGCAACCTCGGGCGCGGTCGCGAGTTCAACGAGTGATGCGCCGCACCCTTCCGCTCAGCCTGCTCGCGCTGGCCCTCGCCGTCCCCGCTGCCGCCCAGGCCCGCGTGATCGTCGTGCCCACGGGCACGAACGCCGCCGTCCTCACCGACCTGCCGTCCAACAACATCTCCGGGCGGCTGAATCTCGGCGCGCCCACCCGCGCGGCGGTCGCGGCGCCCGACGGCTCGCGCGCGTTCGTCTCCGCCGGCAGCCGGATCTCGGTCATCGACCTCACCACGCGAGCCGTCACCGGTGGCGTGAGCGTGCGCGGCGGCGTCAAGGCGCTGGCCATCACGCCCGACGGCCTGCGCCTCCTGGCCGCACGCCGCGGCGCGATCGACATCGTCAACACGACCACGCTCGGGATCGCGGGCAGCGTCTCGCTGCGCGGCTCGGAGCCGAACTCCGTCGCGGTGTCGGCCGACGGCGTGCGGGCGGCGGTCGGCCTGGGTCGCCGGATCGGGCTCGTGGACCTCAACCGCCGGCGCCTGGCGCGCCGCACGGTGGTCGGCGGCAGCGTCGGCGCGGTGGCGTTCCCGCCCTCGGGCCCGCTGGTCTGGGTGGCGACGACCGACGGCCGCCTGTCCAGCCTGGATCGCATCTCCGGGCGTCGCGGACGCAAGCGCATCGGCCTGCGGTCCGGCGTCGGCTCCGGCCTGTCCATCTCCCCGGACGGGACCCGCGCAGCGGTGGGAGCCAACCGGGGCAGCCAGGCGACCGCGATCGTCAACCTCGCGCGGCGGCGGCTCATCAGGCGCGTGCGCACCGGCCGGGGCCCCGGCTCGCCAGCGTACTCGCAGGAGGAGCCGCGCCTGTACGTCGGCGACGCGGGCTCGGGCACCGTGTCGATCCTCTCCACGCTGTCCTACCGGCGCATCGGCGTGCAGCGCATCGGCGCCGGTACGCGCCCGCGCTTCATCGCCGTGCAGCCCGGCCTTGCCGTGAAGATCGGCACTGACGGCCCGGATCGCATCATCGGCACCCGCGGGCGCGACCGCATCGAGGGCCGCGCCGGCGACGACTCGCTCAGCGGCGGGCGAGCCAACGACGTCCTGCTCGGCGAGCTGGGCAACGACGCGCTGGACGGCGGCGAGCTCGACGACCTGCTCGACGGCGGCGACGGCGACGACCGCATCACGGGCCAGCGCGGCGACGACCAGCTCCTGGGCGGCGCGGGCAACGACGCGATGTTCGGCGGCTCGGGCAACGACAAGGCCGACGGCGGCACCGAGGACGACTTCATCGACGCCGGCGACGGGGACGACACCGTGATGGGCGGTCTGGGCAACGACCGGATCATCGAGGCCGGCCTGGGCAACGACGTCCTGCTGGACGGCGGCGAGGGCGACGACTTCATCGACGGCAACCGCGGGTCGGACCGGATGATCGCGGGCGGCCCCGGGAACGACACCCTGCTGGGCCGCGGCGGCACCGAGACGATCGACGGCGGCACAGGCGACGACACGATCGACGGCGGCACGGCGGGCGACAGGATCTACGGGCGGGAGGGCAACGACGTCGTCCGCGGAGACGCGGGCCGCGACCGGATCTTCGCCTCGGACGGCAACGACACGGTCGACGCCGGGTCGGGCAACGACGTGGTGGAAGGCTTCCGCGGCGACGACGAGATCGTCGGGGGGCCGGGGGTCGACGACATCGACGGCGGCTCGGGCAACGACGTGATCCGCGTCGCCGACGAGGACGCCGACACCGTCAACTGCGGGCCGGGCACCGACCGCGTCTTCGTGGAGAACACCGCGCCCACCCGCGACTCGCTGCGCAGCTGCGAGACGGTCACGCAGATCCCGCCCGAGCCCTCCACCGACGCGCCGCCGACGTCGAACGTCATCCCCGGCACGCCGGGCAACGACATCCTGGTCGGCACGCCGGGCATCGACTCGATCTTCGGCGCCAACGGCAACGACGAGCTGTTCGGCGCCGAGGGCGACGACTACGTCGACGGCGAGAACGGCAACGACACCCTCCACGGCGGGCCGGGCAACGACGAGGTCTACGGGCGCATGAACGACGACGTCGTGCTCGGCAACGAGGGCGACGACTTCCTCAACGGCGACCGCGGGCTGGACACCATCGCCGGCGGGCCGGGCAACGACAACATCTTCCCGGGCCTGGACGACGACGTCGTGGACGGCGGCGAGGGCGACGACCGCATCAGCGCCGTCGGCGGCGGGACCGACCGGGTGTCCTGCGGCGAGGGCAACGACATCGTGAGCGCCGACGTGGGCGACGTCGTCATGGGCGACTGCGAGGACGTCAGGCGTTAGCAGCCGCGCCGGCCGCGACGAGGCGCGCGGCGAGCGTGCGCCACCCGTCGGCCAGGCGCTCGGTCGACATCCCCAGCACCCGCAGCTGGTAGAGGCACAGGTCGGCCGCGAGCGGGGCCAGCAGCGCGTCGGCGGTGTACTCCGCGTCCAGGCCGGGGTCGATCTGCTCCAGCAGCGTGGTGAGGTGCAGGCGGTAGGCCGCGTAGGTGGGGTGCGACACGCGCGAGTGCGCCGAGCTCTTGTCCGCCGCGTTCAGCAGGTCCCCCTGGCCCTGCACGTGCACGAGCAGCGCCGGGCCGAAGGCCAGCAGGCGCTCGCGCGGCGGCGCCCCGGGCCCCAGCGGCGCGGGCCCGCGGATGAGGCGCTCCTGCAGGGCGGCCTCGTGGTCGTTGAGCAGCGCGCGCAGCAGCCCGGCGCGGTCGCCGAAGCGGCGGAAGATCGTGCCCTTGCCCACCCCCGCCGCCAGCGCCACCTGGTCCAGCGACACGTGCCCGGCGCCGCCGCGCGCGAACAGCTCGGAGGCGGCGGCCAGGATCCGCCGGCGGTTGCGCGCGGCATCGCTGCGCTCGATGCCCTCCTCGGCCACCGGCAGATCCTGGGAGTCCAGCATGGGGTCCAGCCTACTAACCGAACTACGGTCCGGTTCTGCTATAAAGAGACCTGCGGTCCGTTTGATACCGCAGTCCGCTTTCACCACCCTTCCCAGGAGTGCTCACATGACCGTCGCCCAGCAGCAGCTTCCGACCGGCACGTGGCAGGTCGATCCGATCCATTCGTCGGTGACGTTCAGCGTCAAGCACGGCGTAGGGACGTTCCGCGCCGGGTTCGGCGAGATCGACGCCTCCTACGACGGCGATGCCGGAGCCCTCACCGGCGCCGTCCGCGTCGAGAGCATCGACATCACCCAGCCCGACCTCCGCGGCCATCTGCTGTCCCCCGAGTTCTTCGACGCCGAGCATCACCCCGAGGTCCGCTTCGCGGCCACCGAGGTGCGCCGCGGCGAGGGCGACGAGGTCGTCGTCCCCGGCGAGCTGACCATCAACGCCGTCACGAAGCCCGTCGAGGCCCGCGGAACCGTCGGCGAGCCCGGCGTCGGCATGGCCGGCGACCGCCGCCTCGCCATCGACCTCTCCGCCACGGTGGACCGGCGCGACTTCGGCCTGAACTGGCAGGCCGAGATGCCAGGCGGCAAGCTCGCCCTGGACTACGACGTGACGCTCGACGTCGCGCTCGAGCTCGCGCAGCCCGCGTCGTAGCCCATGCGCGTCCTCGGGATCTCGGGCTCGCTGCGCGCGGACTCGCTGAACACCCGGCTCCTCCGGGCGGCGGCCCCGCTGCTGCCGCCCGGCGCGCGGCTCGAGGTCTACGACGGCCTGCGCGACGTGCCGCCCTACGACGAGGACCACGAGCAGGCCCGCCCGCGCCCCGACGCGGTGCGGGCGCTTGACCGCGCGATCGCCGGCGCGGACGCCGTGCTGTTCGCCACCCCGGAGTACAACGCGTCGATCCCCGGCCAGCTCAAGAACGCGCTGGACTGGGTCTCGCGCCCGCTGGCCCAGTGCGCGGCGCGCGGCAAGCCGGTCGCGGTGATCGGCGCGAGCACGGGCATCTTCGGCGCGGTGTGGGCCCAGGCCGAGCTGCGCAAGGTGCTCGCGACCCTCGGCGCGCGCGTGATCGGCGACGAGGAGATCCCGATCGCGCAGGCCGACGGCGCCTTCGCAGCGGACGGGTCGCTCGCCGATCCGGACCGGCGCGAGGCCGTGGGAGCGCTGCTGGCCGAGCTGGTGCAGGCCGCTGACGTCGAGCGCGAGCTCGCGGCCGCCTAAGGCCCTTGGCCGACCCGGCCGCCGGCCCGCGCTAGGCCGTCGCGGCGCGCTTCTTGCCCGCGCGCTCGGCGCGGCGCTGCTCGCGCACGCGGGCGAGCATGCCCTTGCGCCCGAGCGTCTCCAGCCCCGAGTACAGGACCTTGATGTCTTCGAAGATGTCCTCCGCGACGGCCTGCTGCTGGTCGCGCGTGGGCGTCTCGACCTGCTCGTAGCGGATGGGGTCGCCGTACTGCACGGTGACTTTGGGGAACTGGCCCTTGCGCCAGTTGCGCACCTTCGAGGACCCGTGGATCGCCACCGGCACGATCGCCGCGCCCGACTCGAGCGCCAGGCGCCCGATGCCCGGCTTGGGCCGGCCCAGCGCCTCGCTACGCGACCGGCCCCCCTCGCAGTACATCGCGATGCAGCCGCCGCGGTCGAGGATCGAGCGCGCCGTGATGAACGCCTCGTCGTCGCGGTGCCCGCGGCGGACGGGGAACACGCCGCCGTGCGTGTAGATGAACTGCAGCGGCGGCTGGAAGAGCTGGGACTTGGCCATGAAGCGCACCTTGCGGCGCATGAAGGCGCCGAGGAAGAAGTGGTCCATGAACGAGAAGTGGTTGGGCGCGAGGATCAACGGGCCGCTCTGGGGCACCTTCTCGCTGGAGATCGACCGGGCGCGGAAGAAGCTGAACGCGTAGAGCGTCGTGAGCAGCCGGACGAGCTCGTACACCGCGTCAGGCTCGCGGGTGCGCGAGCGCTCGTGGAACTGGTCGAAGTGCTCGGCCGGCCGGGGGTCCCGGTAGACCTGGCCCTTCATCGCCGCGAGCTGCTCGCTGCGCTTCATCTCGGCCATCTCCGGGAACAGTACCCCGGCCCCCGCGATCGGGCACGCTGCCCGGCGCGCCGCCGGTCGGCGGCGGCGCGGCTCAGCGCTCGAACCAGGCCAGCACGCGCGACCACGCCTCCTCCGCGGCAGGCGCGTCGAAGCGCGGGCCGGTGTCGTTGAAGAACGCGTGGTCGGCCTCGCCGAACGTCAGGATTCGGTACCTCAACCGGGCGGCCCGCAGCGCGGCGTGGGCGGCTTCGCGCGTCGCGTTGACGCGCGTGTCGCGCCCGCCGTAGACGGCCAGCACGTCCGCCCGCGCGCGCGATAGGTCGCCGCCCTGTGGAAACGGCCCGTAGCACGGAGCGGCCGCGTCGAGCCGGCGGTCGCCCGCGGCCAGCAGCCGCCAGACCATGCCGCCGCCGAAGCAGAAGCCGATGGCCGCCAGCCGCGTGCGCGGGACGCGGCGCGCGAGCTCGGTGACGGCGGCCGTCATGTCCGCGTCGAAGCGCTCGGGCGGGACCGCGGCGAGGGCCGCGGCGACCTCGGCCTCTCCGGGGAAGGAGCCGGTGCCGCCCTCCCGGGAGAGCAGGTCGAGCGCGAGCGCGGAGTAGCCGCTCGCGGCGAAGCGGCCGGCCACGTTGCGGATGTGGTCGGTGAGCCCGCGGTTCTCGTGGATGACCAGCACGGCGCCGCGGGCCCGCGCAGGGGCCGGCGCCCACGCGCCCATCAGCGTGCCGCCCGGGCCGGGGAACGTGATCGCCTCGGTGGCGAGGGGCGCCCACTCCTCGATGCTTCCGCGCCCGCGCGTGACCCGCCGGCGCCTGCCCGCGCCGGCGGCGGGCCTCGCCGCGGCGGCCTGGCCCGCCGCGGGCGCGGCGAGCAGCGCGGTGGCCGCGGCGCCGCTCACCCCGAGCAGGCCGAGGCGGCGCAGCGCCTCGCGCCGGGTGATGATCCCGTCGGTCAGGTCCTCGGCGACCTCTTCGGCCAGGTAGCGCTGGAGCTCGGTCATCGCTGCCTCCCTAGGCGTGCTGATCGGCTCACCCGCGCGAGCCGGGTAGAGGCCCCAGTGTTCCAAACGGCCCGCGGCCCCCACCCCGGTTGCGGGCGGCGCGGTCAGTCGTCGGCCTGGGCCCAGCGCCGGGCACGCTCCACGGCGCGCTGCCAGTCCTCCAGCAGCGTCGCGCGCTCGTCGTCGCCGATCCGCGGCTCGTAGCGCGCCCGCTCGCCCTCGCGCGTCGCGACGTCCTCCTGGGTCCAGGCGCCGGTGCCGACGCCGGCCAGCAGCGCCGCGCCGAGCGCCGTCGTCTCGGCCACCTCGGCGACGGCGACGGGGACCCCCAGCACGTCGGCCTGGAACTGCATCAGCCACGCGTTGACCGTCGCGCCGCCGTCGGCGCGCAGCTCGTCGAGCTCGTGCTCGCCGGTGCACTCCATCGCGCGCACGGCGTCCACCGTCTGATAGGCGATCGCCTCCAGCGTCGCGCGCGCGAGATGCGCCCGCGTGCTCCCGCGCGTGAGCCCGACGATCGTGCCGCGCGCGTAGGGGTCCCAGTGCGGCGAGCCCAGTCCCGTCAGGGCGGGGACGAAGTACACGCCGTCGTTGGACTCCAGCGAGGCGGCGAGCTCCTCGGTGTCGGAGGCCTGCTCGATGATCCCCAAGCCGTCGCGCAGCCATTGCACGCCGGCGCCGGTGACGAAGATCGCGGCCTCCAGCGCGTAGAACGTGCGGTCGTCGATCCCCCACGCGACGGTGGCCAGGAGGCCGGCCGGCGGGTCCGGCCGCTCCTCGCCGGCGTTGAGCAGGACGAACGAGCCGGTTCCGTAGGTGTTCTTGCCCAGGCCGGGCTCCAGGCAGCCCTGCCCGTACAGCGCCGCCTGCTGGTCGCCCGCGATGCCGGCCACCGGCACGCCGTCGTGCCCGGGCAGTGCACCGTCGCGCAGCGCGCCGAACTCGCCGATGCTCGGGCACACCTCGGGCAGGGCCGCGCGCGGGACGTCGCCCAGCAGCTCCAGCAGCTCGTCGTCCCAGTCGCCGCGCGCGATGTCGTACAGCAGCGTGCGCGAGGCGTTGGTCACGTCGGTGCGCCGCTCGCCGGTGAGCTTGAACACCAGCCATGCGTCGATCGTGCCGAAGCAGGCGCGGCCGTTCCGCGCGCGGTCGCGCAGGCCGTCGACGTTGTCCAGCAGCCACTCGATCTTCGTCCCGCTGAAGTACGGGTCGAGCACGAGGCCGGTGCGCTCGCGCACGAGGTCCTCGTGGCCGGCCTCGCGCAGCTCGTCGCAGCGCCCGGCGGTGCGACGGTCCTGCCAGACCAGCGCGCGGTGCAGCGGCTCTCCGGTCTCCGGGTCCCACACGCAGACGGTCTCGCGCTGGTTGGTGATCCCGACCGCGTCCAGCTCGCCCTTCCCCACGCCGGCGTCCTCGAGCGCCTCGCCGGCGACCGCGCGCGTGACGTCCCAGATCTCGGCCGCGTCGTGCTCGACCCACCCGGGCCGCGGGAAGTGCTGGGTGAACTCGCGGTAGGCGCGGCCGGCGGGCTGGGCGTCCGCGTCGAAGACCAGGCAGGTGGTGCCGGTCGTCCCCTGGTCGATGGCGAGGATCACTGGCGGGACGCTACCCGCCGGCACCCGGTCCGAGAAACGAGAGGGGCCGGGGCCGGGAGGCGGCCCCGGCCCTCCTCATCGATCCGGGCGGTCCTTGACGCGGGAGACTGGCGTCCACCCGTCTTCGCCGGCAGCGGGGGTGCAGACGGCGAGCACCCAAGGTACGGCCGGGGGGCGTCGCGGCCTATCGACCCCGTGTATGAACCTTCACCGATCCCGCTCGACCGGGTGGAGGGGGCTATGCGGATCGTCACTCCAGCGGCCGCGGCGTCCCCCGCGGCGACTACGCTGGCCGGCGGCTGACCAGCCGTCTGAGCCCAGCGAGGAGGAGCCGTGCCGAACGTTGAGGCCCACATCACCGGGGTGGTGTGGAAGGTCGAGTGCAAGGTGGGCGACAAGGTCGCCGAGGGCGATTCCGTGATCACCCTGGAGTCGATGAAGATGGAGATGCCGGTCGAGGCGGAGGACGAGGGCACCGTCACCGAGATCCTCGTCGAGGAGGGCCAGCCGGTCACCGAGGGCGACGTCCTCGTCGTCCTGGAGTAGCGGCGGCCTCAGGCCGGCGGCTCGGTCTCGTCGCCGTGCGCCGCGGCGAGGTCGGCGAGGTCCTGCAGGTCCTGGGGGCGGCCGGCGGCGCGCTTCATCAGGCGCAGGTGGGCGAGCGAGCAGACGCAGATCTCGATGCCTTCCAGCTCCACCTGGAAGGCATCGCGGGCCAGCGCCGGATACGCCGAGTCGCCCTCGATGCCCGATACCCACTGCATGATGTCGAGGTCCCCGAGCTCGGTGGTGAGCCGGAAGTTGCCTCCGGGCGCCAACTCCTCCGCTCGAGTCGGATCGAAAGGAAGCTCGGCGGCATCGAAGTCCTCCATCCCGACCTGGGTGGCTCCGAGGGCGCGGATCGCGGTGGCGAGACGCTCGAGGTTCTCGACGGCGGGATCCGGGCAGATGTCCAGATCCTTCGTGCTCCTGATCACCCCATGGGCGTTGACCGCCACCCCGCCGATCACGACGTACCGAACCTCTGCGTCAGCGAGATGACGCAGTAGTGCTTCGACGTCGAGCGGGACGGTCACCGGCGTGTTCGCTTGGCGGCCGCGGCCAAGCGGTGCGCGAAGCGAATCAGCGCGACGCCTTCGGCGAGGTTCACGGCCGGGTCGCGGGCCGCGTCGCGTCTCAGTCGCTCCACGCGCGCCCGCTCGTTGCGCTCCGCGTCACCCGCCTTCCACCGGGCGATCTCCTCCGGGGTGCGCTCGCGGGTCATCGCAGCCAAAGCCTAGAACGGTGGAGCCGGCGGCGGGGTGATCCGGGCAGCGGGCCCGTTGTCCTGCCCAGCTGTTGCAGGACAACAGTTGCTCAGGACGGCGGCCGGGATTTCGCCGGCGCTCCGCCCGCACCGTCCGACCCCCCGCCTAGTCTCCGCCGCATATGCCGCCGTTGATCACCCGCGCGGAGGCGCTGCGCCTCGGTGAGCTGGAGGACCACGACGCGATCGAGGCGCTGATCGAGCGGGCGTGGCGGGTTCGGGTGGAGCGCTTCGAGGACTCCACGGACATGTGCTCGCTGGTCAACGCGAAGTCCGGCGGGTGCGCGCAGGACTGCGGGTTCTGCGCCCAGTCGCGCTTCGCGGAGGCCGACACGCCGATGCACGCGATGATGGAGCCCGAGCAGATCCTCGAGCACGCGCGGGCCGCGGAGGCCGCGGGCGCGCACCGCTTCTGCATGGTCACCCAGGGCCAGGGCCTGTCCAAGCGCGACTTCGAGAAGGTGCTGGAGGGCACGCGCCTGGTCGCCGAGCACACGAACCTCAAGCGCTGTGCCTCGATCGGCCACATGAGCCCCGCCCGCGCGCAGGCGCTCAAGGAGGCGGGCGTCCAGCGCGTGCACCACAACGTCGAGTCGGCGCAGAGCTACTACCCCGAGGTGTCCACGACGGTCCGCTACGAGGCGCGCCTGCGCACGATCGACGCGGTCCGCGACGCGGGGCTGGAGACCTGCGTGGGCGGGATCCTGAACCTCGGCGAGTCGCGCGTGCAGCGCGTCGAGATGGCCTTCGAGCTCGCGGACATCGACCCGACCTCGGTCCCGATCAACCTGCTCAACCCGCGCGCGGGCACGAAGTTCGGCGACCGCGAGCACATGGATCCGTGGGAGGCGGTCAAGTGGATCGCGATCTTCCGCCTGATCCTCCCCGACGCGCTGTTCCGGCTCTGCGGCGGACGCGTGGAGAACATCGGCGACCTGCAGCGCCTGGCCGTGAAGGCCGGCATCAACGGCGTGATGATGGGCAACTTCCTCACCACGCTGGGCAACACGCCCGAGGAGGACCGGGCGATGTTCGAGGAGCGCGGGCTCAACGTGGCGCGCCAGCCCGACAACGGGGCCGATCCGCGGCCGGACAACCGCTCCGGCTGGCTGGCGGGCGACACGCCCGAGCAGGCCGGCCCAGCGGAACCCGTCCCCGCCGGCGAGCCGCCGAGCCCGCTGGACGTCCGCCTGTGGGACCCGTCCAAGCAGCTGCGCTTCGCCCGCAAGAAGCGCCGTCGCCCGACCCCCGCCCCGGCCGGCCGGGGCTGACACCGGAGGCCCTGAGCCCGTGACCGAGATCCGAGAGCGGCTGGACGAGCTCAAAGGGCTCGGTCTGTTCCGCCGCACCCGGCTGGTGAGCGGCCCGCAGGGCCCGCGCGTCGTCCTGGACGGCAAGCCGGTCCTGCTGCTGTGCTCCAACAACTACCTGGGCCTGGCCGACCACGCGCGCGTGCAGGAGGCGGCCGCGGACGCCGCGCTGCGCTGGGGCGTCGGCGCCGGCGCGTCCCGGCTGGTGTCGGGCACGATGACCGTCCACCGCCGACTGGAGGAGCGCCTGGCCGCGTTCAAGCGCACCGAGACCGCGCTGCTGTTCGGCTCCGGCTACCTGGCCAACCTCGGGGTCACCGGAGCGCTGGCGCGTCGCGGCGAGGTCGTGTTCTCCGACGCGCTGAACCACGCATCGATCGTCGACGGCTGCCGGCTGTCGGGCGCGGAGATCTTCGTCTACGAGCACCGCGACGTCGAGCACCTGGCCTGGGGCCTGCGGGAGGCCGGCCCGCGCGCGGCGCTCATCGTCACCGACTCGGTCTTCTCCATGGACGGCGACGTCGCGCCGCTGGAGGAGATCGCCGACCTCGCGCAGCGCCACGACGTGCGCCTGGTCGTCGACGAGGCCCACGCCACCGGCTGCATGGGCCCCGCCGGCCGCGGCGCGGTCGCCGAGGCGGGCCTGGAGGACGAGGTCGACGTGGTCATCGGGACGCTGGGCAAGGCGCTCGGCTCCTACGGCGCGTTCGCCGCCTGCGACCACGAGATGGCGCAGTACCTGACGAACACCGCCCGCTCGCTGATCTACTCCACGGCTCCGCCGCCGCCCGCGGTCGCCGGCGCGCTCGCCGCGCTGGACCTGCTCACCCAGCAGCCGCGAAGGGTGGAGCGCCTGCAGGCCAACGCCGACGTCCTGCGCGGCGAGCTGGTCAGCGAGGGCTTCGACGTCGGCGACTCGCAGACGCAGATCATCCCGCTGGTGATCGGCGATGCCCAGACGGCGATGCGCGTGTGCGAGGCCGCGCTCGAGCGCCGCGTGTTCGCGCAGGCCATCCGCCCGCCCAGCGTGGCGGTCGGCACGTCGCGGCTGCGCCTGGCGGTCATGGCGACGCACACCAAGGAGGAGCTGTGCGAGGCCGCGCGGGTGCTGAGCCGGGCCGCGCTGAAGGCCGGGTTCCGGCCGTCGGAGGCGCCGCGCGCGGCGCTCGCCTCGACTCCCGCGGCCGCGCTCGCGGCACCGGAAGCGGAAACCGCCGTGGTCCGCCCGGCCCGCCGGGCCGCCCGCACGACGGTCTTCGACGTCGAGGCGCCCGACGTGCCCCGCGCCGCCTGACGGTGGCCCTGACCGGCTGCTTCGTCACCGGCACCGACACCGGCGCGGGCAAGACGATCGTCGCCGCCGCGATGGCCGCAGCGCTGCGCGCGGAGGGCCGGCGCGTGGCCGCCTTCAAGCCGGTCGTCACGGGGATCGGGGAGCCCGCGCCGGAGGATGACGGAGCGTGGCCGGCGGACCACGTGCTGCTCGCCGAGGTGACGGGGGTGCGCCCCGAGGACGTCACCACAGCGACGTTCGCGCCCGCCGTCTCGCCGCACCTCGCCGCCGAGCTGGCGGGGACCGAGCTCGACCTCGACACGCTGGCGACGGCCGCCCGCGCCGCCGGAGCCGGGGCGGACGTCCTCGTCGTGGAGGGCGTCGGCGGCCTGCTCGTCCCGCTCACCTCGCAACACACGATCCGCGACCTCGCGGTCGCGCTGGCCCTCCCGCTGGTGATCGCCGCGCGGCCGGGTCTGGGCACGATCAACCACTGCCTGCTCACCGTCGAGGCGGCGCGCGCCGCCGGACTGGACGTGCGCGCGATCGTCTTCACGCCCTGGCCCGCGGACCCCCCGACGCTGGAGCGCTCCAACCGCGAGACGGTGGCCCGGATGGCGCGGGTCGAGGTCGCGGTGCTCCCTCGCGTCGGCCGCGCCGACCTCGTCGCGGCGGGCGCCGCGCTGGACCCCGAGCGCTGGCTCGGCCCCGCAGCCGGCGCCTGAGCCAGCACGCGGGGAATCTCAGGCGCGGCCGTCGACCTCGCGCCAGAACGCGTCGACGCGGGCGTTGAACTCGTCCGGAACCTCCTGGAACGGCTGATGGGCCTCGCCGGCCAGCACCTCGAACCGGGCACCGGGGATGGCCTCGGCCACGGCGCGCCCATAGCGCGGCGCCGCGGCGAGATCCTGATCGCCGGCCAGCACCAGAGTCGGGGCCGCGATGTGCTGCAGGCGGTTGACGGTCTCGTGGGCGAGGAAGGCGTCGATCGTGCGCTGCATCGACTCGGGTGAGGGCTTGTGCGGGAACGCCAGGGCTTCCTCGATGATCTGCTGCACGGTGCCGTCGGCGTGCGCTCGGGGAGTGTAGATCCAGGCGAAGAACGCCTCCAGGAACGCCCGCTCGCTCGGCGCCGCCTCCGCCATCCAGCGCCAGGAGTTCGCCATCGTGCGCAGGAAGGCGTCGGGCCGACCCCAGGTGCTGACCAGGACGAGGCTGCGGACGACCTCGGGGTGGCGCAGCGCCAGCTCCTGGGCGATGATGCTGCCTCCCGAGAAGCCCGCGACATGGGCCGCCGGCACGTCGAGCGTGCGCAACACGTCGGCCGCGTCGTCGGCCATGATCTCCACCGAGAGCGGCCCTTCGGGAAGCGGGGAGCGGCCCGCGCCGCGGTTGTCGAACGCGGTGAGGCGGTAGCGATCCGCCAGCCCGTCGAGCTGGAACTGCCAGGCCTCGACGGGATCGCCGAGGCCGGCGATCAGCAGCACGTCGGGGCCGTTGCCCGTGCGCTGCACCCAGAGCTCGAGCGCTCCCGTGTCGATGGCTTCAGCGGTAGTCATGTCGTCCTCCTGGTTGAACTGGGGTGGCTGCGCGCGGTCCGGCGGGAATTGCCTGGTGGGTGTGGAAGATGCCGTGCGGGTCCCACGCGGCCTTGACGGCGGTCAAGCGGTCGGTGCTCGGTCCGAATGCCGCGCGCATCCTGTCGGCGCCCTCGTCCCCGAGGAAGTTCGGGTACGTCGCGCCGGTGGACCAGCGCCGCAGGTCGCTGCGGAAGGCGCGGGCGACTGCGCGACAGCGCTCGTCGTCCGCCGGGTCCTCCCAGAGCAGCAGCGGATGGACGATGAATCGCGCCTCGCGGCCCGCGAGCGGGGAGTGGTCGGCGCCGAACCGGGGCACCGCGCCGCCCCAGGCCACGATGAACAGCTGCGACGGGCCGGGCGGCAGCTCGGTCGCCCGCCGGACGAGCACGTCGATCGCCTCGTCGGGCAGGTCGACGACGTTCTCGGCCGTCCAGTAGTTGCGGTAGCCGGGCGGATCGTCGACCGAGCACTGCAAGTCGGCGTAGGCGGTCGGGCCGAAGAAGTCGGCATCGGGGCCGAGCGCTCGGATCGGGGCGAGCGCGCGCTCGCCCTCGGCGACTCCGCCGGCCGACATGCCGAGGATCGCGACCGCGGGGCGGCCTCGGAGCCCGACCGGCACGTCGTCGTCCTCCGGCGCGGTGATGAACGCGCAGGCGAGTGACAGGTCGTCGGGCGCGGCGTTCATGACGTCCCGGAACGTCCGCAGAACCTCGTGCGCGCGGGCGGCGCCGAACAGCGCCACGCCGCCCCAGACGTCGGGCCCGACCGGGTGCAGCGCGAGCTCGAGCGCCGTCACGGCGCCGAAGCTCCCGCCGCCGCCGCGCAGCGCCCACAGCAGCTCAGGATTCTCGTCCGCCGACGCGCGGACGATCCGGCCGTCCCACGTGACCAGCTCGGCGGCGACGAGGTTGTCGCACGCCAGGCCGTGCCGGCGCTCGAGCCAGCCCGAGCCCCCGCCGAGCGCCAGGCCCGCCACGCCGGTGGTCGAGACGCGCCCGCCAGTCGTGGCCAGGCCGTGGGCCTGCGTCGCGCGGTCCACGGCGGCCCAGGTGGCGCCGCCGCCGACGCGCACGACGCGGCGATCCACTTCGACGGAAACGTCGGCCATGCCGCGGACGTCGAGCACGACGCCGTCGTCGCACAGCGACAGGCCGGCGACGGAGTGTCCGCCGGCGCGCACGGCGATCGGCAGGTCGTGGTCGCGGGCGAACGCGAGCGCCGCCACGACGTCATCGACGACCACGCACTCGGCCACGAGGCGCGGCCGCCGGTCGATCATCGTGTTGAAGAGCGTGCAGCTGTCTGCGTAGAACGCGTCACCGGGCTCGTGGACCCCGCCGTGCAGGCGGAAGCGGAGCTCCTCGACGGTGGAGATGAGGCTGATCTCGGGCATGGGGCGACTGTCGCCCAACGCCGCCCGCGCGACTTCACCCGGACCGGCCATCCTGCGAGATGGCCGGAAACGGCCAGGCCGTCAGAGCAGGCCGCGGCGCGCGGCGGCCGCCACCGCGGCCGCCCGCGAGGGCACACGGAGCTTCGTCCGGACGTTCGCGATGTGGCGGTGCACCGTGTGTGGGCTGAGAAACAGCCGCTCGGCGATCTGGGCGTCGCTGCACCCCTGCGCCACGTGACGCAGGATGTCGACCTCGCGGGGGCTGAGCTCGTGGGTCGCCGAGCGCCCTGGCTCCGGCTGGGCGCCCAGCAGCTCGAGCGCCTCGCGCGCGGCGCGCGCCTCTGCCTCGGCGCGCGCCGGGTGGCCGAGCGCCTCGAGCGCCGTGGACAGGAGCATCCCCGCACGGGCCGCCTCGTACGGCGCCGAGCACTGAGCGAAGAGGTCAGCGGCGTCCTCGGCGGCCTGCCGGGCGCGGTCGTGCTCGCCGGCGGCCGACAGGACGTGCGCGTGCACCATCCGGCCGCGCCCGCGCATGTAGGGCGTGCCGAGCCGCGTCGCCTCGCGCTGCACCTCGTCGGCCACCGCTCCGGCGCCCTGCGCGTCCCCCGCTGCGGCCCGAGCGCGCGCGAGCAGCTCGAGCGCCGGAAAACGGTCGAGGATGCTCGCGTCCCCCAAGCGCCGCAGCACGCGGTCCGCCGCATCCGCCGCCGCGGCGGCGTCGCCGCCGGCCAGGTCCAGCTCGCCGAGGGCGAGGACGGCCTGTGCCAGCGGCAGCGCCGCCTCGAAGAGCACCCGGGCCTCGGCCGGAGCGCCCTGCCGCACGCGCAGCCGGCCGAGCCGGACGGCGGTCGGCGCCGCCAGTGCGGGGCGCGTCGTGCGCAGGTCCTCCATCGCACTGACCAGTTCCTGCTCCGCGGACGGCCAGTCTCCGCCGGTCGTGAGCACCTCGCCGTAAGCCGTGCGGCAGACGCCGAAGAAGTGCCGTGCCTGCCAGGTCGCCGACCAGGCGTGCATCGCCCGGCACCACTGCGCCGCCCGCCCGAAGTCACCGACGTCCGCGCAGGCCGAGACCGTGTGGCACATCGCCCACCCGGGCGCAGCCGTCTCCGCGAAGTCCTCGCCGACCGCCAGCGCCGCAGATTCGTCCAGCCGCCGCAGGCCCTCCTCGATCGCGCCCGTCGCGACGAGCGCGCTGCCGAGGATGGCCAGGCTGACCACCTCCACGCCGGCGTCCGCGATCCGGCGCGCAAGGTCGAGCGCCTCCCGCGCCCGGCGCTCGGCGCTCAGCGGATCGGACCGGGCCAGGAGCGCGACATCCGCCTCGAGCAGCGCAATCCAGCCCTGCTCGGCACACGGCTCGTGGTCGCCGATGAGTGCCTGCCCCCGCTGCAGCCACGCCGAGGCGACCGCATCGTCGCCACGAAAGTCGAGGTGGTCGGACGCGAGCCACATCGCCATCCGCGCCGCCCCACGGGCGTCCACGGCCCGCCGGTAGCCGCGATAGGCGCGCTCGCGCGCGGCCATCGTCGCCTCCTGGTCGCCCTGCCACCACGCCGCGCGGCTCAGGCCTTCCCACGCCTCCGGCTCGTCACCCGACGCGACGGCCTCCTCAAAGCGCGCCCGCGCCTCGGCCCAGGCGGCGATCCCCAGCGCCGCGCGGCCCGCCGCCAGCGGATCCGTCCCACTGAGCGCCGTCGCACCCATCCGCCGACCCTACCTGGCACTCAGCAGTTGGTGGCCGCGACCCTGGTGATGCGCCAGCCGTCGGGGCGGCGCGTGAGCGAGAACTCGGTCGTCCCGGCGGTGTCCGACGCGGAGACGGTGAAGCGAGCCGTGACCCGGGCGCGGTCGCTGCCCTCCAGCTCGACGTCGCTCGCCGACAGGCCGGGCAGCGCGTAGCTGGTCCGGGCCGCGGACCGGTCGGCGTACGCGGCCAGGACCGCTTCGCGACCGGAGACCTCGCGGCACTCTCCGGACTCGCTCGCAAGGCGCGTGACGTCGGGCGTCAGGAGCGGTCGCAGCGCGAAGACGCCGGGAGCGCGGAACGCCCGCTCGTAGCCGTGCAGGACCGAGATCACGTCCGCGCGCGCGTCCGTGCCGTTCTCGTCGCTCGATCCGCCGCCCGAGCCCGAGAAGGGATCGAGGGCGACCAGCAGGGCGACCATCACGCCGCCGACGGCCGCCGCGACCAGGATCCGGCGCGCCGCCGGGGAGAGGCCGCCGCGGCGCGCGGGCGCGGCGGGCGGCGGGGCCGCGGGCGGCTGGCGGCGGGTCGCCGCCGTGCGCGTCCGCGGTGGAGGGGCCGGTGCCACCGGCTCCGGCGCGGACACCGGCGTCACCGGAGCCGGTGGGGTCGGAGCGGGAGCGGAGGGCGTGGGATCGGCCGTCTCCGGCGCGGACACCGGAGTGATCGGGGCGGGCGGGGGCGGAGCGGGAGTCGCGGGCTCCGGCGGCGGCGGAACGCGCCGGGAGCCGGTCTCCAGCGCGCCCTGCAGCGCCTCCGCCAGCTCGGTGGCCGTCGAGTAGCGCTCGTGCGGCTTGATCGCCATGGCCCGCGCGAGGACCGCGTCGAAGCGTTCCCCCACATGCGGACGGCGCTCGGACAGCGCCGGGCGCGGGTCGTTGGCGTGCGACCAGTACAGCGCGATCTCGTTCGTGGCGGCGAACGGGCGCTCCCCCGCGAGGAACTCGAACAGCATGCAGCCCAGCGAGTAGACGTCGGAGCGGCGGTCCACCTCATCGCCCCGCAGGCACTCCGGAGCGATGTAGCCCGGCGTGCCCACGAACTGGCCGGCCTGCGTCAGCGGAGCGGTCTCGGTCTGCACGAACTTCGCGATGCCGAAGTCCGTCAGGTAGACGTGGTCGCGGCGCTTGATCCGGCGCAGCAGGACGTTGGCGGGCTTGAGGTCGCGGTGCAGCAGGCCGCGGTCGTGGACGGCGTCCAGGGCCGACGCGAGCTGGGCCGCGATCGAGCACGCCCGCTCGGGCTCCATCGGGCCGTGGTCGTCGATCACGCTTCTCAGGTCCGTCCCGTCGATCCACTGCATGGCGATGTAGGGGCGCTCCCTGTACCGGCCGGCCCCGTACACCGAGACGACGTTGGGGTGCTCCACCGCGGCGGCCACGCGCGCCTCGCGCTCGAAGCGCGCCAGGTAGCCGGGGTCGGCGAAGATCGCCGCGCCGATCAGCTTGAACGCGACGATCCGGTCCACCGAGACCTGGCGCGCGCGGAAGACGACGCCCATGCCCCCGCGGCCGGCGACCTCGAGCATCTCGAAGTCGTCGATGCGCTGCCCGGGCGCCACATCGGTCATCGCCGGACTGTAGCCGCGGGTTCCACCGGCGTCCGGTCCTCGATACTCCTGCTTGACCCCCGGACGGAAGGCCTCACCCCATGATCACGCGCACCCTCGGGCCCGACGGCCTGACCGTGTCCGCCCTCGGTCTCGGCTGCATGGGCATGTCGGAGTTCTACGGCCCGACCGACGACGCCGAGTCGATCGCCACGATCCACCGCGCCGTCGACATCGGCGTGACGCTCCTGGACACCGCCGACATGTACGGCCGCGGCGCCAACGAGCAGCTCGTCGGCGCGGCGATCGCCGACCGCCGCGACGCGGTCGTGCTCGCGACGAAGTTCGGCATCGTGCGCGAAGAGGGCGACCGGCGCATCGACAGCACCCCCGAGTACGCCGCGCGTGCGTGCGACGCCTCGC
Organism: uncultured Solirubrobacterales bacterium; assembly: GCA_963825515.1. Lineage (GTDB taxonomy): Bacteria > Actinomycetota > Thermoleophilia > Solirubrobacterales > Solirubrobacteraceae > CADCVQ01. The sequence continues at coordinate 48,333 of CAWGTI010000010.1, forward strand.
TGCGGCGCCTGGGCGTGGACCACATCGACCTGTACTACATGCACCGCCGCAACCCCGACGTCCCGATCGAGGAGAGCGTGGGCGCGATGGCCGAGCTCGTCTCGGAGGGCAAGGTCCGCTACCTCGGGCTCAGCGAGGTCAGTGCCGACACCCTGCGCGCCGCGTGCGCCGTGCACCCGATCACGGCGCTGCAGAGCGAGTGGTCGCTGTGGACGCGCGGGATCGAGGAGGAGATCGTCCCCACCGCCCGCGAGCTGGGCGTCGGGATCGTGCCCTACAGCCCGGTGGGCCGCGGGTTTCTCACCGGCCGGTACTCCAACCCGGACGACCTCGCGCCCGACGACTTCCGCCGCTACCAGCCGCGCTTTCAGGGCGACAACCTCGCGGCCAACCTCGCGCTGGTCGAGCGCGTGCGCGAGGTCGCCGAGGACGCGAGCTGCAGCCCGGTCCAGCTCGCCCTGGCCTGGCTGCTGCACCAGGGCGACGACGTGGTGCCGATCCCCGGCACCAAGCACGTGCGCTACCTGGAGGAGAACGTGGAGGCGACCGAGCTCGCGCTCACCGCCGAGCACCTCGCCGCGATCGACGACGCCATGCCGGTCGGCGCCGCGGCCGGCGACCGCTACGCCGAGGCCAGCATGGCCAACCTGGAGCGGTGACGGCCGCAGACCGCGCTACTTGACCGCCACGGCGCCGGCAACGTCCGTGTAGCGGGCCGCGACGTTCTCCCAGTCGACGACGTTGAACAACGCGTCGATGTAGTCCGGGCGCCGGTTCTGGTAGTCGAGGTAGTAGGCGTGCTCCCAGACGTCCACCCCGAGCAGCGGAGTCAGGCCGTCGGTGACCGGGTTGTCCTGGTTGGGCGTGGAGACGATCCGCACCTCCGTGCCGTCCTGGACGAGCCACGCATATCCGGAGCCGAAGCGGCCCACGCCCGCCTCCTTGAGCTTGGCCTTGAACGTGTCGAACGACCCGAATGCGGCGTCGATCGCCGCGCCCAGGTCCCCACCCGGCTCGCCGCCACCGTCGGGCGACAGGCTGCGCCAGAACATGCAGTGGTTGTACTGGCCTCCGGCATTGTTGCGCACGGTCGTGCGCAGGTCCTCGGGCAGCTCCTGCAGCCGCGTCAGGATCTCCTTCGGCGCGACGCCCTCCCACTCGGTGCCCGTCAGCGCCGCGTTGGCCTTGTCCACGTACGCCTGGTGATGCTTGTCGTGATGGACGCGCATCGTCGCCTCGCCGATGTGGGGCTCCAGCGCGTCGTACGGATAGCGAAGGTCGGGGACCTGGTAGGCCATGGCTCTCCTCTGTCTCGGGACCGTGAGCGGTCAACTCCCGTGATCAGCCTACGCCCGTGCGCCGGACTGCAGCGGCCTCAGCCGCCGCGCTCGCCGTGGGCCGCGACCTCGACGATCGAGGAGTCGATCAGCCACTCCACCGGCGCGACGTCGTCGGTGTAGACCCGGCCGCCCTTCAGGCGCGGCGCGATCCGCGCCGCGGCGGCGTGCCCCAGCGGGCGCAGCTCCTCGGGCAGCGTGCGCGCGTTGAGCGCCATCCGCCGCGCCGACGCCGCGCCCATCGTGCCCAGCAGCAGGGTGTTCGTGTCCTCGGAGGGATCGCGGATGACGGTGGGGAACACGGAGGCCATCGTCGCGCTGAGCACCTTCTCCAGCTTGTCCGATCCCTCGACGTGACCGGCGTTGACCACCACCACGCCGCCGGGGCGCAGCCGGTCGCGGGCCAGCGCGAAGAACTCCTTGGTGGCCAGGTAGAACGGGATGTACGGCTGGCGGTAGGCGTCGACGAAGATCGCGTCGTAGCGCTCCTTCGTGCGGCGCAGGTAGGGCCGCGCGTCGGCGGTGTGGGTGCGCAGCCCGGGCGCGCGCATGTCGAAGTACCTGCGCCCGATCTCGGTCAGCTCGCCGTCGATCTCCACGCCGTCGATCCGCGTGCGGGGGAAGTAGTGGCCGTAGGCGCGTGCGGTCGTCCCCGCCGCGTTGCCCAGGATCGCGATCCGTCCCGGGGGGCGGTCCTGCGCCGCGAAGGGCACGATCATGTACTCGTCCCAGATGTTGCCGGTCAGAAACGTGCCCGGCCGGCGCTGGGAGTGCACGGCCTGGCCCTCGTTGAGCTCCAGCGAGCGGGTGCCGTCGAGGTCCTCGACCACGCGCGCGTACTGGTACTCGGTGTCGGCCTCGTGGATGACCCGGGCGCCGTCCTCGGTCTTGCCCTTCACCGTGCCCACCGGGAGCGCGAGCAGGACCAGCAGCGCCACCGGGACCAGCGCCAGGCGCGGCCGCGCGAGGCCGATGACGGCGATCAGCACCAGCGCGAGGCCGAAGACGATGAACGTGCGCCGGGTCCCGATCAGCGGGATGAACAGCAGCGCCGAGGTGAACGTCCCGATCAGGCTCCCCACGGTGGAGATCGCGTACAGGCGGCCGGAGACCGTCCCGGCCTCGCTCACGTCGGCGACCGCCAGGCGCAGCGCGTAGGGCGCGACCGCGCCGGAGACGAGGATGGGCACGGCGACGAGCACGGTCACGCCCAGCAGCGAGCCCGCGAAGGCGCCGGCGGAGATCGAGTCCAGCGCGTCGACCGCGAAGCCCAGGAACGGGTCCGCCGCGAACGGAACGGCCGCGAGCAGCAGCCCGGAGAGCAGGACGATGCGGTACAGGCCCTCGCGGGTCGGGTTGCGATCGGCGAGGCGCCCCCCGTACCAGTAGCCCGCCGACAGGGCGACGAGCACGATCCCGATCGTGTTGGCCCACACGATCGTGGACGCGCCGAAGTACGGCGCGAGCAGGCGCGCGGCGGCGATCTCGGCGCCCAGGATGCTGAGGCCGACGACGAAGACGATCAGGGCCAGGGGCGGCTCGGGGATGCGGCGCATCGGTCACGAGCGTATTCGTCCGCCCGCGGACTTAAGGTCACCGGGGTGACCACGCGGGAGCTCGCCGATCTCGATCGCCGCCTGCTCTGGCACCCGTTCACGCAGCAACAGGGGTGGGAGGAGGAGGAGGCGCCGCTGGTCATCGAGCGGGCCGCGGGCTGTCGCCTGTACGACACCGACGGCAACGCCTACCTCGACGGGGTCTCGTCGCTGTGGTGCAACGTCCACGGCCACGCCCACCCGGTCATCGACGCGGCGGTGCGCGACCAGCTCGACCGCGTGGCGCACACGACGATGCTGGGCCTGTCGCACCCGCCGGCGATCGAACTGGCGGCGCGGCTCGTCGATCTCGCACCGCCGGGGCTGAGCCGCGTCTTCTACTCCGACAACGGCTCCACCGCCGCCGAGGTCGCGCTGAAGATGGCCTTTCAGTACTGGCAGCACCGCGGTCAGCCGGACCGCACGGGGTTCGTGGGGCTGCGCCACGGCTACCACGGCGACACGATCGGGTCGGTCTCGGTCGGCGGGATCGACCTCTTCCACGCCCGCTTCGGCCCGCTGCTGTTCGACGCCTGGCTGGCCGAGCCGGGCGACGCGGCGGGGCTGGACGCGCTGCTGTCCGAGCACGCCGGCGCGGTGGCGGCGGTCATCGTCGAGCCGCTCGTGCAGGGCGCGGCGGGCATCCTCACCCACCCCGACGGCTACCTGCGCGCGGTGCGCGAGTGCTGCGACGAGCACGACGTCCTGCTCATCTGCGACGAGGTCGCCACGGGCTTCGGGCGGACCGGCACGATGTTCGCCTGCGAGCAGGAGGGCGTGGCGCCGGACCTGATGTGCCTGGCCAAGGGGCTCACCGGCGGCTACCTCCCGCTCGCCGCGACGCTCGCGACCGAGGCCGTCTACGAGGCCTTTCTCGGGGAGTTCGCCGCCCTGAAGACCTTCTTCCATGGCCACACCTACACGGGCAACCCGCTCGCGTGCGCCGCCGCGCTGGCCACGCTGGAGGTCTTCGAGACCGAGCGCACGCTCGAGCGCCTGGCGCCCAAGATCGCCCTGCTGGGCGATCTGCTCGACGAGCGGATCGCTCCGCTGGAGGCGGTCCGGGCGGTGCGCCGGCGGGGCCTGATGGTCGGCATCGAGCTGGAGGACTTCCCGCTGGAGGCGCGCATGGGCCACCAGGTCACGCTGGCCGCCCGCCGCCGCGGCGCGATCGTGCGGCCCCTGGGCGACGTCGTGGTCCTCATGCCCGCGCTGGCCATGACCGAGGCCGAGCTGTGCCTGCTGGTCGAGATCACCGCCGGGGCGATCGCCGAGGCGACCGCCCCGCAGGTCGCGCTCGCGGCCTGATCCCGGCGCCCGGTCGGCGATCGGACAGGCCGGGTGTGCGATGGGTCACGGCGCCGTTTGCCCGCGCGCAAACGGAGGGTACTCGCGCCGTTCCCACCGAAACCGGAGGAGCACCCGAGATGAGCACAGCCGAGCAGAAGATCGTGCAGTACCTGGAGGAGGCCCACGCCACCGAGGTGAGCCTGGTGCGCGTGCTGCAGTCCCAGATCGCCATGACCCCGCGGGGTCGCTACCGCACCGCGCTGGAGACCCACCTGCGCGAGACGCGCACCCACGCCGAGCGCGTGCGCTCCCGGCGCGACGACATCCGGGGTGCGAACAACCCGCTGCAGGCCGTGACCGGCGCGGCGCAGAGCGTGGCGGGCCAGGCGCTGGCGTTCGCCAAGACGCCGCTGGACCTCCTGCGCGGCTCGGGCGGCGAGGAGAAGGTGCTCAAGAACGCCAAGGACGCCGCGGCGACCGAGGCGCTGGAGATCGCCACGTACACCGCCCTGGAGCGCCTGGCGCGCTCAATGGGCGACGAGGACACGGCCAAGCTGGCCGCATCGATCCGCGCCGACGAGGAGAAGATGCTCGAGCGGATCCTGCGCGAGATTCCCGCGCTGACGGAGGCCGTCGTGCGCGCCGACGTGCGCGGCGAGGGGTCCTACGACGTGACGGAGACCGGCGCCGCGGATGCCGTGCGCGAGGTCGGCAACACGGCCAAGCGCACGGCGAGCGCGACGACGACCCGCGCCAAGCGAGCCACGCGCCAGGCGCGCAAGGTCCCGGGCGTGGCCCGGGCCGAGGGCCAGATCAAGGGCGCCATGGCCTCCGCGGAGGACCTGGCCATCCCCAACTACGACTCGCTGACCGCCGACGAGATCGTGGAGAAGCTGCCGGAGCTGTCGCAGATCGAGCTGGCCAAGATCGACGCCTACGAGCGCAAGCACCAGAACCGCGCGACGGTCCTGAACCGCATCGCGTCGCTGCGCGGCGAGGAGCCGTGGCCCGGGTACGACGAGCTGACGGTGTCCGAGATCGAGTCCGTCCTGCGGGAGGGCGCCGACGACGTGGCGAAGAAGGTGCGCGAGTACGAGCGCGCGCACAAGCATCGCGCCGGCGTGCTGCGTGTCGCCGAGCAGGAGCTCGCGACCGCCTGACCGGCGCGCCTCCCCAGCCGCGGTGTCCGAACGGGGCGCCGCGGCTCGCGCGGGGCCACTAGTCCTCGTAGGGCGAGAAGTCCTTCTTGCGCGCGCCGCACACGGGGCAGAACCAGGTGTCGGGGATCTCCTCGAACGGCGTGTCCGGCGGGATGCCGCCGTCGGGGTCGCCGTCGGCGGGGTCGTAGATGAACCCGCACGACTCGCAGATCCAGCGCTTGGTGGCGGCCTCGGTGGTCATGCCCGAGAGGGTAGTAAGGTCGGCCGCGCGATGGTCGACCGCCCCGCCCCGGCGGAGGGGCCGAGCCCCGGGCCCGTCACGACTCCGCGTCAGGCCGCCGCGGTGATCCTGCTGCGCGGCGGCGCCGAGGCGCTCGAGGTCCTGCTCCTGCGCCGCAACCCGGAGCAGCGCTTCATGGGGGGCTACTGGGTCTTCCCCGGCGGGGCCGTGGACGGCGGCGAGGGGGAGGGCGACGCGGCTCACCGGGCGGCGGCGGTGCGCGAGCTGGCTGAGGAGGCCGGCGTCACCGGCATCCCCGTGGCCGCCCTCGTCAAGCACAGCCGGTGGATCACCCCCGAGCAGCTCTCCACGCGCTTCGACACGCACTTCTTCCTGGTCCACGCGCCCCCGGACGCGCGCCCGCGCCCCGACGGCCGGGAGACCGTGGCGCTGCGCTGGACCACGCCGCGCGACGCGCTGGAGGACTACCGCCGCGGCACGCTGGAGCTGGTCTTCCCCACGGTCCGCCAGCTCGAGGAGCTGGCGGGGTACGCCACGGCCGACGAGGCGGTGCAGCGCAACCGCGGCCGCGACCCGCACCCGATCCTCCCACGGGTGGTGCTCCACGGCGACGTGCCGCGCGTGCTACTGCCCGGCGAGCCGGGCTACGACGACGCCTGAGCGCGGGACGGCTCAGCCGCCGAGCGTGCGCACGGTCACCGGGACGTCGAAGCGCCGCTGCGCCTCGCCGGCGACGTCGTCCTCGCGGTAGCGCTGCTCGTCGTCGGGGTGCACGAAGATCAGCACCTGGTCGGCGGGAAACGTGGCCAGCGCGTCCTGCAGCGCGACGAGCGGCTCGCTCTCGCCGGTCGTCCCGCTGGCGGAGATGCCCTCGTCGCGCAGCGTCGCGACGCTCTCCTCCTCGGTCTCCTCGGCCTCGGCGATCGCCTCGTCGGAGTCCGAGACCCAGAAGGCCAGCGACGACTCGTTCAGCGCCGGCGACACCACGAGCACGCGCGCGCCCTCGACCTCGTCGCCGAGCGCGCCCCGCAGGGCGTCGGCGTCGACCGGCTCGGGGGCGAGGACCAGAAGCTGCACGACGGGGACCTACCCCGTGCGGCGGCGGCTCACTCCGCGACGCGGACGCGGCCCACCATGCCGCGCCGCTCGTGGTCACCCACGGGGCAGTACCACTTGTACGTGCCGCGTGGCAGGTCCACCTTGATCGCGGCGCGCTGCCCCGGCTGGATCGGCGGGGTGCCGACGTCGCCGGCGGGTCCCTGCACCTCGAGGGAGTGGACGACCTCGCCGTCGTTGACCGCCTCGAAGGCGATGATCCCCGCCCGCGCCGCGCGCGGGTTGCCCGGCTCGAGCGCGTAGTCGGTCTCGGAGACCATGACGGTGGCGACCGGCGGGCCCTCGGCTCCCGGCGCCGCGCGCGTCGCGACGTTCGGCACGGTCCTCGCGCGCTCCCCGTCGCGCTCCTCGCCGCAGGCGCCGAGCACGACCGCCGCGGCGAGCACGGCGGACACCACGGCGACGCGGCGCACCGGCATGGCGGTGAGGTTAGTGGCTGCCTCGCACAGCGCTGCATCTAGCCTCTGCGCGTGCAGCCCGCCGCTCCCACCGCCCGCATGGCCGCCCGGCTCGGGGGCGTGCCGCCGCAGTCGCTGTTCGTCATGGGAGCGATCTCGCAGTACGTGGGGGCGGCGCTGGCGGTGCTGCTGTTCGCGTCGGTGCCCGCGGCCGGCGTGGCCTGGCTGCGGGTGGTCGCCGCCGCGGGCGCGCTCGTGGCCTGGCGGCGGCCCTGGCGCTCGCACTGGACCGCCGAGCGCCTGCGGCTCGTGGCCGCGTTCGGCGCGGCGCTGGGGCTGATGAACCTCGCCTTCTACGAGGCGATCGACCGCATCCCGCTGGGCACCGCTGTGGCGATCGAGTTCTGCGGCCCGATCGCGGTCGCCGCGGTGGGCTCGCGCCACCGGCGCGACGTCGGGGCGCTCGCCCTCGCCGTGCTCGGCGTGGTGCTCCTGGCCGACGTGCACATCGCGGGCAGCCCCGAGGGGGTCGCGCTGGCGGCGGGCGCCGGCGTGCTGTGGGCCGCCTACATCGTGCTGGGCCACCGCGTGGCGGCCGACGCGGGCATCCCCCCGCAGGACGGCCTGGCGCTGGGGATGGCCATCGCAGCGGTCGGGCTCGCGCCGGCGCTCGTGCCCAGCGCGGTCCCCGCGCTGGTCAGCCCGCCGCTGCTGGCCGCGTGCGTGCTCGTGGGGCTGGCCTCCAGCGTGGTGCCCTACGCGCTGGAGCAGGTGGCCATGCGCCGGCTGACGCGGGCGCGGTTCGCGCTGCTGCTCGCGCTGCTGCCCGCGACGGCGGCGGTGATCGGCGCGATCGTCCTGGGACAGGTCCCCGAGCCGCTGGAGGCCGTGGGGATCGTGCTCGTCGTCATCGCCGCGAGCCTGCGCAGCCACGCGGAGGCCTGAGTAGGTGATTTCTGCACCCCGTGACGGGGAGAGCAAACACAACTTCCGGTCCTCCGGCCGGTTAGAGTGAGCAGATACAGATGGAGGCCGGAGCACTTCGAGCGCCCGCATCGCTCAGCCGGATCTCGGTCACGGCGTCGCTTCTACGCCTACGCTCGGACGAACAGCTCGTCGCGGCGTTTCGCTCCGGCAACGAGGCGGCCTTCGCGGTCATGCACGACCGCTACCGGCAGCGGCTGTTCTCCTACACACGCCAGATGCTGGGCGGCTCGCGCCAGGACGCCGAGGACGCGCTGCAGGACGTGTTCCTGCGCGCCTACTCGTCGCTGCGCGCCAGCGAGCGCCCGGTCTCGCTGCGCGCCTGGCTGTACCGCGTCGCGCACAACCGCTGCATCGACCACCTGCGCAAGCCGGTCGCACCCTACGTCGACGTCTTCGACACCTCGCGCAAGCCGCTGCACGACCCCATCGTCGAGGCCGAGCGGCGCGAGGACCTGCGCCAGCTCGTGGAGGACGTCGGACGCCTGCCCGAGCAGCAGCGCTCGGCGCTGCTCATGCGCGAGATCGACGGGCTGTCCTACGCCGAGCTCAGCGACGTCCTGGGCGTCACGCTCCCGGCGGTCAAGTCGCTGCTCGTCCGGGCCCGGATCGGCCTGGTGGAGGCGGTCGAGGCGCGCGACACGGCGTGCGTCGACATCCGCACGAACCTCATCGACGCCCTGAACCGCGGCGTGCGCGCCAGCGGCCGCACCCGGCGCCACCTGCGCGACTGCGACTCCTGCACCCAGTACCGCGCCCAGCTGCGCGGGGTCAGCCAGGGGCTGAGCGCGCTCACGCCCGGCCCCGGGCTCCTGCCCGGCATCGCCAAGCTGCTCGGCGTCGGCGGCGCCGGCTCGGGCGCGGCGGCCGGCGCGAGCGCCGGCGGCGGCGCGGCGGCCGCCGGGGGCGGCGCGATCACCACCGTGGCCGGCGGCACGGCAGCGAAGGTCGCCGCGATCGTCGCGGGCGCCGCGCTGACCGCGGGGGGCGCCGTCGAGGTGCGCGACCGGATCGCCGCGCCGGCCAAGCCCGCCGCGTCCGCACCCGTGCCAGACCGCGCGAAGGCCGTGAGCGCCGCGCCCGCGACCGCGCCGGCGCTGCGCCACCGGCCCGGCGTGGCCGCGAGCTCCCCCGCCGCGAACCGGGAGCCCCGCGCCGCCACCGGCGCCCCGGCCGACGACTCGGTCATCTCGCCGCACGTCGAGGCCAGCGGCGATCCCGTGGCGCGGGCCAACGACACGACCGGCGGCTCGACGGCGCCCGACGAGGAGACCGGCTTCGGCCACGGCGTCGACGGGCTGACCCCGGTGCCCGACGTCAAGCCCGTGGTCGAGGAGACCGGCCCGACCCCGCTGCCTTCGGGCAGCGCGGGGACGACCGGCCAGCCGCAGGCCGCGCCGGCGACCGGCGCGGGCACGAGCACGGGCGCCGCCGGGAGCGAGCCCTCCTCGGGCGGCGCGAAGTGGGCGGGCGGCCAGGCCGCCGGCGCCTCGCCGTAGGGGCTCGGCGCCCGGACACGCGCGGACCCTCCGGTCGCCAGACCCCGAACCGGGCCCGCGGCCCGGGGCTCTAGCGCCGCGAGCGCGGATGTCGGCACGGCGGGAGCGGATCGACGGATCTCCGCGATCGGCGGCGCCAGTTGGATCAACGCCACCGTCAGGACGGTCGAGGCCTACGACGCGGTGTGGATTCTCGGGAGCATCTGGCGTTCGGCTTCGGCGCAGCCCTCGGGCGCGATAGCTCATTCAGCTCGTGGGCGGCCGCCCTCGGGATCCGGCCAGGCCTATGACCCCGCGACGGATCGCTGGAAGACGGTGGGAGCCGATCCCGACCCCCGACGTACCTGCCCTGGCCTGATCAGTGAAGGATCGTGGTGGCCATCGCCACCACAACTCTTCAGCAAAGCGGCTTTGCCCACGCCGGGCGCGCTGCCGCGACTTCCATAACCTCCGCGCCATCGACTACCCCGCCACACTCGACCACGAGGCGCTGACCGTCCGCCGCGGGCGGCGCTCCGGGCTCTACACGCTCGTCGCGGTGCACTCCACCGTCCGCGGCCCCGCGCTGGGCGGCTGCCGGATGTGGCATTACGACGACTCGCGCGCGGCCGTGCGCGACGTGCTGCGCCTCTCCCGCGCGATGACGTTCAAGAACGCCGTGGCCGGCCTGCCGCTCGGAGGCGGCAAGGGCGTGATCATGACCCCGGACCCCGCGACGCGGACGCGCCGCGGGCTGCGGGCCGACGTGCTGCGCGACTTCGGCGACACGGTGGAGTCGCTGGCGGGCAGCTACCTCACCGCCGAGGACGTCGGCACGACGTCGCGCGACATGGAGCAGATCGCCGAGACGACGCGCCACGTCACCGGCCTCTCGCGCAAGCGGGGCGGCTCCGGCGACCCCAGCCCGTGGACCGCGGTCGGCGTGGAGGCGGCGATCCGCGTGAGCTGCGAGCGGGTGTTCGGCACGCCGTCGCTGAAGGGCCGCACGATCGTGGTCTCCGGTCTGGGCCACGTGGGCCACCACGTGGCGATCGCGTGCGCGAAGGGCGAGGCGAACGTCGTCGTGACGGACATCGACCGGGCCAAGCGCGACCTCGCGCGGGATCTGGGCGCGCAGTGGATCGAGCCCGACGCGGCCGTCACGGCGCCGGCCGACGTGTTCGTGCCCTGCGCCCTGGGCGGGGTGCTCGACCACGAGACGGTGCCGCGCCTGGGCGCGCCGGTCGTGGCCGGGGCGGCCAACAACCAGCTCGCCGAAGACGACGTCGCCGGCCTGCTCGCCGCCCGCGGCGTGCTCTGGGCGCCGGACTTCGTGGCCAACGCCGGCGGCGTGATCAACCTCTCCGTCGAGCTCGAGCCCGAGGGCTACGACCTGCGCCGCGCCCGCACGCGGGTGCGCGGGATCGGCGACACGCTGCGCCGGATCTACGACGAGGCGCAGGCGACGCACACCACGCCGCTGGACGCCGCCATGGCGCTGGCCCGCGAGCGCCTCGCCGAGGCCGCCGCCGCCCGCGACTGAGCCCTGGTCCGGCCGGTGTCCTGCCCAGCCGTTGCAGGAGAGCCCCTGGGCAGGACGGCTGCCCGCGAGCTCAGACCTCGGCGCCCACGTCCCACCCCGGCGGCGGCCACGCCGGCCGCTCCACGCCCGGAGGGAGCGCGCCCTCGTCGTCCAGCTTGTCGAGGTGGGCGGCGAGCGTGAGCGCGGCGGCGGGGCGCATGAGCGCCGGGACGTCGTCCCACACGCGGTCCAGCAGCGCGTCGACCGTCCGCAGCCCGCCGGCCAGCGCGGCGCGCAGCCGGCGCTCGCGGTCCAGGCGGTGGGCGATGTAGCCGCCGAGGAGCGCGGCGGGATCGGCAACCGGCGGGCCGTGTCCCGGGCAGAGCACCGCGAGGTCCAGCGCCCGCAGCCGTGCGAGCCCGTCGAGGTAGGCGGCCAGCGCGCCCGGGTCGGGCGCGACGAAGACGCTGCCCTCGCCGAGCACGGCGTCGCCGGTGAACCCGGCCCGTCTCGCGACGAACGCGAGGTGGTCCGGGGCGTGGCCCGGCGTCGCGACCACGGCCAGCGGGCCGAACCCGTCGCCGTCGCCCAGCAGGACGTCCGCCGCGCCGCGCGCGGCCCCCACCGGCGCCCCGCCCGCGCCCTCGCGCACCGCGGCCACCGCGCCGGCGTGGTCCCCGTGGCGGTGCGTGAGCGCGATCCCGGCGATCCCCCCGCGACGCGCGCCCTCGGCGAGCACCGCCTCGATGTGCGCCGGCACGTCCGGTCCGGGATCGATCACCCAGCAGGGGTCGCGGCCGACGAGCCACGTGTTCGTTCCCGACAGCGTGAGCGGCCCGGGGTTGGGCGCCCGCACGCGGGCCACGTCGTGCGCGGCGAGCGGATCCGCGCCCGCCACTGTGCCCTCAGGGGCGCGCGAGCCGGTAGACCGGCCCGCTCAGCGACGTGACGTACACGCGCCCGCGGGCGTCCTCGCCGAAGGACGACAGCGACGGGATCCGCCGCAGCCCGAGCGCGCGGTCCTCGGTTGCCCGCCCCGCCGCCAGGCGCGCCGTGCGCAGCCGGCCCGCGCAGAAGTCCGCATAGACATAGCGGCCGGCGAGCGCGGGCAGGGCCGGGTCGCGCAAGACGTAGCCGCCGGTCACCGAGCAGTTCCCGCCGGAGCGGCCGTACTCGAGCACCGGCGGCACGTGCCCGGGCGCGGGCTCCTCGAAGTTGCGCCGCGTGCCCTCGAACGGCCGCCAGCCGAAGTTCGCGCCGCGGCCCGCCCCGCGGCGCACGAAGTCGATCTCCTCGACCGCGCTCTGGCCCACGTCGCCGATCGCCAGGTCGCCGGTCATCCGGTCGAACGAGAAGCGCCACGGGTTGCGCAGGCCGTAGCTGTAGATCTCCGGCCGCGCACCGGCGCGGCCGGCGAACGGGTTGTCCGCCGGGACCCGGTAGGGCCGCCCGCCGGAGCGGCGCGGGTCGATGCGCAGGAGCTTGCCCAGCAGGCTGCCCAGGTCCTGCGCGTTGCCGCGCTCCCCGTGCTGGTCGTCGCCGCCGCCGCCGTCGCCGGTGCCGACGTACAGCAGCCGGTCGGGCCCGAAGACGAGCAGCCCGCCGTTGTGGTTGGGCTCCAGGCCGTCGTAGCGCAGGACCAGCCGGGCGCTGCCCGAGTCCGCGCGGTCGGCGCTGGCACGCGAGCGGCGGTACTCGACCACGCGCTGGAACCCGGCGCGGTCGGTGTAGTTGACGTAGAAGCGCCGCGTCCGCGCGTAGTCGGGCGCGAAGGCCAGCGACAGCAGCCCCTGCTCACCCCCGGCCGTCACCCGGCCGCGCAGGTCCAGAAACGGCCGGCGCAGGCGCCGCCCACCGCGCACGACGCGGATCGCCCCGCCCTGCTCCACGACGAACACGCGGCTGCGGTCCGCGCTCGGTGCGGTGACGTACACGGGATCGGCGAAGCGCCCCAGCGACACGAGCCGCAGGCCGCCGGCCTGGGCGGCGCCGGCGTCGGCGTAGGCGTCCCCGATGCCGCCGTGTCCCTCGTGCCCCGAGCCGCCGGTGACGATCCACGCCAGCGCGATCAGCCCGGCGACCAAGACCGCGGACACGACGCTCCACCGAAGGCGACGCATCCGATCAGGATGGCAGGGCGCCCGGTCCGGGTGCTCCGCTCGGCGGGCCCTCAGACCTTCCGGGGAACCGGCGGCAGCGTCCCCGCGACCCATTCCGGCGGGCCGTCCTCGGGGTGCTCGCGCTTCCAGATCGGCGCCTGGCCCTTGACCGCGTCCAGCAGCGCCCGCGCGCCGGCGAACGCCTCGGCACGGTGCGCGGCCGAGGCGGCGACCACGATGCTCGGCTCCCCCAGCGCCACCGTCCCCACCCGGTGCACGACCGCCACGCCGACGAGCCCGTGCTCGGCGGCCGCCCCCGCGGCCAGCCGCGCGATCTGCTCGCGGGCCATGTCGACGTAGGCCTCGTACTCCAGGCTGGGCACCTCGCGGGTGGTGCCCACGAAGACCACCGTCGCGCCCGCGCGCGGGTCGCCCACGAGGCGCCGCACCGCCTCGACGTCCAGCGGCTCGCCGGTCATCTCGGCGAGGCGCACGGGGCCGTCGTCCGCGGACCCGCCGCTGACCGGCGGCACGAGCGCGAGCTCGTCGCCCTCGTCCAGCGCATGGCCGGTCTCGACGTACTCCCGCCCCACCGCGGCGACGAACGCCGCCCCGTCGGACAGGCCGCTCAGCGGGCCGCGACGCAGCTCGGCGATGGCGTCGGCGACGGTCGCGCCATCGTCGAGGTCCAGGGCGAGCATGCCCGCCCCGGCCTGCTCGCGCAGGTGGGCGAAGAGACGCACGGATACCTGCATTCGGGTTGCGATACTAGGGCTGATGGGAGGCACTCAGCTCACGCATCTCGATGCGCAAGGGCGGGCGCGCATGGTCGACGTCGGCGCCAAGCCGGAGACCGAGCGCGTCGCGATCGCCCGCGCGCTGGTGCGCATGAGCCCCGCCACCGCGGCCGCCGTGGCCGCCGGCGACGCGCCCAAGGGCGACGTGGTGGCGACCGCCCGCATCGCCGCGATCCAGGCCGCCAAGCGCACCGACGAGTGGATCCCGCTCGCGCACACGCTCCCGCTGGACTCGATCGACGTCGACATCGAGGTCGACCCCGCTGCCGGCGAGGTCAGCGTGGTGACCACCGCGCGGGTCCACGCCCGGACCGGGGTGGAGATGGAGGCGATGGTCGGCTGCACCGCGGGCGCGCTGTGCGTCTACGACATGGTCAAGGGCATGGAGCGCGGGGTCGTGCTCGAGCGCGTCGAGCTGCTGCACAAGAGCGGCGGGCGCTCCGGATCCTGGAGCCGCGATGCCGAGGCTTGAGCCGCTGATCGACGGACACGGCCGGCGCATCCGCGACGTGCGGGTGTCGGTGACCGACCGCTGCAACTTCCGCTGCCAGTACTGCATGCCCGCCGAGGGCCTGCCCTGGATGGAGAGCGAGCGCATGCTCACGTTCGCCGAGATCGAGCGCCTGGTCGGCCTCCTCGCGGGGATGGGCGTGCACGACGTGCGGCTGACCGGCGGCGAGCCGCTCGTGCGCAAGGACTTCCCCCGCCTGGCGGCCAGCCTCTCGGCGATCGACGGAGTCGAGGACCTCAGCGTCACCACCAACGGCTTCCTGCTCGAGCGCGACGCCGAGAAGCTCGTGCGCGCGGGGGTCGACCGCTTCAACGTCTCCATCGACTCGCTGCAGCGCGACCGCTTCTTCGCGATGACCCGCCGCGACGCCCTGCCCAGGGTCCTGCGCGGGCTGGAGGCGCTCGCCTCCTTCCCGGAGGCACACCCGATCAAGATCAACGCGATCGGCCTGCGCGGCTTCACCGAGGAGGAGACGCTGCCGTTCGCGCGCTTCGCGCGCTCGCACCCCTACGAGGTGCGCTTCATCGAGTTCATGCCGCTGGACGCCGACCACGCCTGGGAGCCCGACAAGGTGCTCACCGGCGAGGAGATCCGCGCGGCGATTCACGCGGTGTACCCGCTGGAGCCCGAGCCCCGCGAGCCCGGCGCGACCGCCCGCGTGTACCGCTTCGCCGACGGCGTGGGGAAGGTCGGCTTCGTCAATCCGGTGTCCGACCCCTTCTGCGGCGACTGCAACCGGATCCGCATCACCTCCGAGGGCATGCTGCGCACCTGCCTGTTCAGCCTGCACGAGACCGACCTGCGCGCGCCGCTGCGCGACGGCGCGACCGACGCCGAGATGGAGCTCGTCATCCGCGAGGCCGTGTGGCGCAAGGAGCTCAAGCACCGCGTCAACGAGCCGGGCTTCCGCCAGCCGGCTCGGACGATGTCGCAGATCGGCGGCTAGCCGGGATGGCCACCGCGGCCGTCCTGACGGTCAGCGACACGCGCGCGGCCGGCACCCGCGCCGACGAGACGACGGCGCTGGCCGCCGAGATCCTCGGCGGGGCCGGCATCGAGGTCGTGGCCACGCGGCTGGTGGGAGACGAGCACGACGACATCGCCGCGGCGCTGGTCGAGCTGGCCGGTGCGGCGGACCTGGTGATCAGCACCGGCGGCACCGGCCTGGCCCCGCGCGACGTCACGCCCGAGGCGACGCGCTCGGTGCTCGACCGGGAGGCGCCGGGCCTCGCCGAGGCCATGCGGTCGCAGACCGCGCAGATCCAGCCGCTGGCCTGGGTCTCCCGCGCGGTCGCCGGCCAGCGCGGCCGGACGCTGATCGTCAACCTGCCCGGCAATCCCAAGGCGGTGCGGGAATGCCTCGACGTCCTGCTGCCGCTCCTGCCCCACGCCCTGGCGCAGAGCGCGGGGCGCAAGCACGGCCACGCGTAGGAGCGGGCGGGTGCGCCGGGGTTGCCCCCCGCTGAACGTCCATTTCCACCCGCCCCAACAGGTACTTCTGGACGTTGAACACCGACCGAGGCCCTCCCGACGCCTCAACGTCCATTTCCACCCGCCCCAGCAGGTACTTCTGGACGTTGAACACCGACCGAGGCCCTCCCGACGCCTCAACGTCCATTTCCACCCGCCCCAGCAGGGGGGAACGGACGCCGAGGGACTCAGCTCAGCGGCTCGACCGGGAGCCCCGCCGCGCGCCAGGCCTGAAAGCCGCCGTCCAGGTCGGTCGCGCGCGAGAAGCCCAGCTGCTGGAGCGTCGCCGCGGCCAGGCTGGACGTGTAGCCCTCATTGCACATGACGACGACCTGGCGGTCCAGCCCGCCGACCCGCGGATCGCGCGCGCCCGAATCCGGGTCGCAGCGCCACTCCAGGACGTTGCGCTCCAGCCAGATCGCCTCCGGCACGCCCCCGTCCGCGCTGCGCTGGGTCTCCGGGCGGATGTCGACGAGCAGCGCGCCGTCGCGCATCGCCATCTCCGTCTCGGCGGGATCGAGCCGGCGCAGACGCGAGCGCGCGTCAGCCAGCAGGTCGTCGACTGTCGTCCGCCGGGGCATCGCCGCCCGCGGATGCTACGGGCTGGGCGACATCAGGCGGATCGGACGGACTGGGAGGACTCGGAGGACCGGACGCGCCGGCGGCCGCGGGGAGGCGCACCTCGACGGCCAGGCCGCCGAGCCCGGAGTCCGCCAGACGCAGGTCGCCGTCGTGCAGGCCCACCTGCTGGGCCACGATGGCCAGGCCCAGGCCGGTCCCAGGGCCGGCTGCGGCGCCACGCGCGAAGGGCTCGAGCAGGCGCTCGCGCTCGGTCGCGGGCACCCCGGGGCCGTCGTCCTCGACCCGGAGAGCCAGCGTCGCGCCGTCGCGCTCGGCCGTCACGCGCACGCGCCCGCCGGGCCGGCCGTGCAGCGCGGCGTTGTCGAGCAGGTTGTCGACCACGAGCCGCAGCCCGCCGGGCCAGCCGAACACCGCGCCGTCCCCCACCCGGTCGTCGAACTCGTAGCCGACGCCTGGGTGCCGGCGGCGCGCGGCGACCACGGCGGTGTCGACCAAGTCGCCGATCTCGACGCGCTCGCGCGGCAGGCTCTCCGCCGCCTCTCCGCGCGCCAGCGCCTGCAGGCCCTCGAGCAGGTGCACGATGCGCTCCTGCTCGGCGGTGATCTCGGCGACCAGCGCCTGGCGCTCGGCGAGCGGGAGATCAGGATTGCGCTGCAGCGTGTCGAGGTTCGCGCGCAGCCCGGTCAGCGGCGTGCGCAGCTCGTGGCCGGCGTCGGCGGCGAAGCGCCGCGTGGCGTGCAGCGCGCGCTGCATCGCGTCGGTGGAGGCGTCCAGCCGCGCGAGCATGTCGTTCAGCGCGCGGGCCAGCGAGCGCACCTCGTCGGGCCCGTCGTCGTCGGGCAGCGGCGTGCGCAGGTCGCCGGCGTCCCCGACGCGCGCGGCGCCGTCGCGCAGCCGGGCCAGCGGCCGCACGGCCACCGTGGTGAACCCCCACGCGGCCAGCGCGGTCAGGGCCAGCGCCACCAGGCCGACGAGCGCGATCAGGCCGCGGATGTCGGCCACGCGATCCTCGACGGGCTCCAGGCTGGAGAGGAGCTGGACGCGCACGTCGCCGCGCCCGCGCACGACGGTCAGCGCGCGCCAGGGGACGCCGCCGATGTCCACGGTCTCCAGACCGGGCCGGGCGGGCACCGGCGGGGCGTCGGCGGGCACGTCGCCGCGCTGCTCGATCACCTCGTCGCCGAAGGCGACCTGCACGAACGTGTCGCTGCCCGCCAGCAGGCGCTCGGCCGGGGGTGGCCCGGCACCGAATCCCGGGCCGTCCAATCCGTCCGGGCCGTCCGGGCCGCCGGGCCCCGGGGCCCCGCCGTCCCGGCGGCCGAAGCCCAGCAGGCCGGCCAGGCGTGGCCCGGCGATGCCGCCCGCGCGCTCGCGCAGGTCGCGGTCGACGGCCTGGCGGCCGTCGCGCTCGATCGAGGCCAGCAGCACGCCGTTGGACAGCAGCGCGCCGATGGCCAGCGCGCCGACCGCGGCCAGGGTGATGCGGGCCCGCAGGCTGCGCGGCGCCCTCACGGCCGCAGCACCCAGCCGATCCCGCGCACCGTGTGCAGCACGCGCGGCTCGCCGGCCTGCTCGAGCTTGCGGCGCAGATAGCCCACGAAGAC
Source organism: uncultured Solirubrobacterales bacterium (assembly GCA_963825515.1). Classification (GTDB taxonomy): domain Bacteria; phylum Actinomycetota; class Thermoleophilia; order Solirubrobacterales; family Solirubrobacteraceae; genus CADCVQ01. The sequence continues at coordinate 66,517 of CAWGTI010000010.1, forward strand.
GTCGACGACGTTGGTCTCCACGTCGAAGGTGTAGCCCCAGACCTGGTCGAGCAGCTGCTCGCGCGCGAGCACCTGCCCAGCATGACGGGTGAACGTGTCCAGCAGCTCGAACTCGCGGCGGGTGAGCCCGAGGTCACGGCCGGTGCGCGTCGCGACGTGGCGCCGGGCATCCACGACGAGATCGCCGACGACGACGGGGCCCGCCCCGCCGTCGCCGCGGCGGCGCAGCAGCGCCTGCAGCCGGGCGACGAGCTCGGAGAGCGCGAACGGCTTGACCAGGTAGTCGTCGGCCCCCGCCTGCAGGCCGGCGACGCGGTCCTCCACGTCGTCGCGCGCCGAGAGGATGCAGACCGGAACGTCGATCCCGTCCGCGCGCAGCCGGCGCACGACGCTGACGCCGTCGAGGTCGGGCATCGTCACGTCCAGGACGATCACCGCCGGCGGCGTGCGGGCCACCTCGGCGAGCGCCTCGCGCCCGCCGGCCGCCGTGGTCACGGCGAAGCCCTCGAGGCGCAGGGCGCGCTCGAGGGCCTGCCGGAGGGTCGCTTCGTCGTCGACGACCAGGACGAGCGGCTCGGAGCTAGGGCCCACGCCTCCCATGATGGTGGGGTCCGAAGGCGGGCAGCGCCTCCCTGACCTTCTCCACCGGGATGTTGAGCTTCTCCGCCAGCTTGGCGGTGAACTCGTTGCGCTCGGCCTCGTGGCGGGCGCGCTCGGCCTCGCGCAGCTTCACGAACGCCGCACGCAGGTCGGCCACGGAGACGTCGAGCTCGCGGGCGAGCGCCGTCAGGTGCTCGGTGCGGGCCGCGCGGTCAGGGCCGCCGCGCCGGCGCAGGCCGGGCCGGGGACCATCGCCGCGCCGGGGAGCTCCCGGAGGCGGACCGCCGCGCGGCCGTCGATCCCGGCGCATCCGCATCCGGCGCTCGGGCTTGAGCTTCTCGAAGGCGGCGCGCACCTTGGCGGCGTCGATGTTCAGCTCGCGCGCCAGCGCGGCCGCGTGCTCGTTGCGGCGGTTCTCCATCTCCTGGCGGCTGGGCCGTTCGGATCGGAGCTCCATCAGGGCGGTGCGCAGCGCCTCGGGCGTCACGCCGAGCCGCTCGGCGAGCCCGTCGACCATGGGGCCGGGCCCGTGCGCACGGCGGTCCGCGCCCGCGCCGCGGGCGGGAGCGCCGGGCGCGGCACGGTTGGCGTCCTGCGCCGTCGCCGAGCCGTCGCCCGCCTGGCTGCCGAGCGCGTAGGCGCCCGACGCCAGCGCCACCGCGCCGGTCAGCGCGATGGCCGTCGTCTTCGTGGGTGTCCTCATGCCGGGCAGTGTCCGCGGGCCGGTTGTGAGAAGGCTAAGAACTGCCCAGCGCGGCGGCAAAGCGCGCGCCGGACCCGGCGCGCGTCTCCACCACCGCGCGGGCGCGCGCGCAGCTGCGCAGCCGGCGCGGGCCGACGCCCGCGTCGACGCGCACGACCGCCCCCTCCGCGTCCAGCCAGACCAGGTCCAGCGCGAAGCGCATCCCCACGGTGTGGACCGACCGGCAGCGCTCGATGAGCAGCGCGTGCCCGGCGGGCAGGTCGTCCAGCCCGGACAGGCCGCGCAGCCGCGAACGCCGGTCGCCCGCGACGAGCAGTCTGAGCCCACCGGCCAACGACCGGGACTCGAGATCGGTCAAGCGCACGTCGAGCGCCATCGGTAACCGATAGTTGCAGCCCCGATCCAGACACTGACGGCGCCCGGCGCCGCGTCGGTCAGAGCGTGGGCGCCAGGCCGAACGCGGTCAGCAGCTCGGGAGCGCTGTAGTCGACGATCTCGGCCACCCGGCCGTCCTCGAGGCGCAGAACCCCACAGCCCGAGCGGCGCGTAGGACACGCGCACGTCCTCGCGCAGCACCGCGGCCAGCGGGCCGTTGTCGTCGGACTCCAGCGCGCGCATGTAGCGCTCGAGCACCGCGCGCTCCTCCGCGCTGGGGTCCGACGCCGGCCCCCAGTCCAGGCGTCGCTCCGGGAGGTGGCGCTTCATCGTCGCGCGGGCGCGCTGCAGCGCGCTCTTGACCGCGGCGACGCTGTCGTCCAGCAGCTCCGCGGTCTCGTTCGCCGACCAGCCGAGCACGTCGCGCATGATCAGCACCGCGCGCTGCTTGGGCGCCAGGTGCTGGATGGCGGCCAGGAACGCGAGCTCGATCGTCTCCTTGGCGACGACCACAGCGTCGGGGTCGTCCTCGCGCGAAGCGATGCCCTCCAGCAGGTGGTCGGGGTAGGGCTCCAGCCACGCGTGCTCGCCGGGCTCCGGCGGCGGTCCGTGGGGATCGGCGGCGGGCACCACGTCGGGCGGCAGCACGCGCGGCGGGCGCTTGGCGAGCGCGTCGAGGCACGCGTTGGTCGCGATCCGGTACAGCCACGCGCGGACCGTGGAGCGGCCCTCGAACGTCTCGCGCCGGCGCCACGTCGCGCAGGAAGGTCTCCTGCACCAGGTCCTCGGACTCGGCGAACGAGCCGAGCATCCGGTAGCAGTGCACCTGCAGCTCGCGGCGGTGGCGCTCGGCGAGCTGGGCGAAGTCCGGCGGGCACGAAAGGGAATCGCTCCTCACACGGGTTCGACCGGCCGGACGGGCCCGAACTCATCGCCGGGCGGTCCGCGGGATCGCCGGAGAACAGCGCCCCCAAGCACGAACATGGTGAGGAAGGCGGGTCCCTCGGCCCTCAGCCGCCCTCGGGGTCCTTCGCTGCCGCCACCAGTTCGGGCAAGCGTCCTGCCTAGGTGTCGTCCTGCGACAGCGGGGCGGGACACTGCCGCGCGAACCCCCTCCTCCGGGAGGCGCGCTGCCCGAACGTCCAGGCCCGCGGCGACCCCGGGTGGACAACCGTCCGATCGCCGGATAGTTCGAGTTATGCCGATGGGCGGTTAGGAAGCGTCCTTAGCGCCGCGGCGATAACGGATGTCCCGGGTTCAAGCGCGAGGCGAGAGGAGCTGGCGATGGCGAGTGTGGAGGACAGCGTCGCTCGCGGGCGCCCCGGGCCTCCCACCGTGCACGTGCTGTGGATGACCGCCGGCCTGGGCTGCGACGGCGAGTCGGTGGCGATGACGGCCGCGACCTCGCCGAGCCTCGAGGAGCTGATCGGCGGGGTGATCCCCGACAGCCCGCGCGTCGTCATGCACAACCCCGTGCTCGCCTACGAGAACGGCGACGCCTTCCTCCAGGCGTGGTACGACGCCGAGGACGATCGGCTGGACCCGTTCATCCTCGTCGTCGAGGGCGCGATCGGCGACGAGCAGCTCTCCGGCGAGGGCCACTGGACCGGCTTCGGCGTCGACCCGCTCGACGGCCAGCCGATCACCGTCAACGAGTGGATCGACCGCCTCGTGCCCAAGGCGGCGGCGGTCATCGCGGTCGGCACGTGCGCGACGTACGGCGGCGTGTCGGCGATGAAGAACAACCCCACGGGCGCGATGGGCCTGCCCGACTTCCTGGGCTGGTCGTGGACGTCGCGGCTGGGCCTGCCGATCGTCTGCATCCCCGGGTGTCCCGCGCAGCCCGACAACATGACCTCGATCCTGCTGGAGACCGTCCTGTTCGTCGCCGGCATGTGCCCGCCGCCCGCGCTCGACGACCGTCTGCGCCCGGTGCGCCTCTTCTCGCAGACGACGCGCGAGGGCTGCAGCCGCGCGGGCTTCACCGAGCAGGGCCTGTTCGCGAAGACCTACGGCGACGACCCGCACTGCCTCGTCAAGCTGGGCTGCAAGGGGCCGGTGGCGGTGTGCAACGTCCCGGCGCGCGGCTGGATCAACGGCATGGGCGGCTGCCCGAACGCCGGCGGCATCTGCATCGGCTGCACGATGCCCGGCTTCCCCGACAAGTTCCTGCCGTTCATGGAGCCCGACCCCTGGGGCAACGCGGCGGCGAACGTCCAGCGCTTCACGTACGGGCCGCTGTTCCGGTACTTCCGCAAGCGCAACCTCGTGCTGAAGTTCGAGCAGGAGCCGCGCTGGCGAGGCAACGCGGGGACCCGCACGGGCGCGTCGAACGGACAGGGGTAGGTCCTCGTGGTCACGCTGGGGGAGATCCTGCGCTGGATCCTGTACCGCAGCCGCAGCGCCTACTACCGCCTCGTGCGCCGCCTCATGCGCGGCGACCGGCTCCTGTGGGGATCCGAGCGCAAGTTCCGCGCGCTGCTGGAGGCCGCGCCGGACGCGATGGTGATCGTCGACGGCCACGGCCACATCGCGCTGGTCAACGCGCAGGCCGAGCGGCTGTTCGGATACCGGCGCGAGGAGCTCATCGGCCAGGGGATCTCCGAGCTCATCCCCAAGCGGCTGCGCGCCCAGCACCGCCACCACGTCAAGGGCTACCTGCGCGACGCCGCGGCGCGGCCGATGGGCGGCGACCTCGAGCTCCACGGCCTGCGCAAGGACGGGACCGAGTTCCCCGTCGAGATCAGCCTCAGCCCGCTGGAGACCGACGAGGGGACGATGGTCTCCAGCGCGATCCGCGACATCACCGCGCGCAAGCGGGCGGTGACCGAGCTGGCGACCGCGGAGGAGCTCTTCCGCGGCGCGTTCGACGGGTCGCCGATCGGGATGGCGCTGGCCGACGGCGAGGGGCGCATCGTCCGCGTCAACGGGGCGCTGTGCGACCTCACCGGACACACCGCGCGGCTCCTCGCCGGGATGCGCTTCGACGCGCTGATGGACCCCGACTCCGACGCCGACCGCCGCGCGGTCGGTGCGCTGCTGGCGGGGGAGCGCGCGCAGTACAAGGTCGAGACGCGCTTCGTGCACGCCAGCGGGGCGCCGATCTGGGTCGCGCTGCAGGCGACGACGATCGACGAGGGCGTGCCGCGGCGCTTCCTCGCGCAGGTGCAGGACGTCACGCACCGCCGCCACTACGAGGAGAACCTGCACTACCTCGCCACGCACGACCCGCTGACCGGTCTGCACAACCGCTCGAGCTTCGCCGACCAGCTCGACACGCACGCCGACCTCGTGCGCCGCTACGGCTCCGACGGCGCCCTGCTGCTGCTGGACCTCGACCACTTCAAGTACGTCAACGACACGCTCGGCCACGAGGCCGGAGACCAGGTCATCGCGCGCGTCGCGAAGGCGCTCGCCGAGCGGCTGCGCGAGAGCGACGTGCTGGCCCGCCTCGGCGGCGACGAGTTCGCCGCGCTGCTGCCGCGGGCGACCGAGGACACTGCCAAGCACGTCGCTGCCGAGCTGCTCGAGGCGGTCCGCGCGGAGGGGATCGCGGTTCCGGGCAACGGCCGGCGCACGATCACGGCGAGCATCGGCGTCTCGATGTTCGACGCCGCCGACGCGCTGCGCGGCGAGGACGTGCTCGTCAACGCCGACCTGGCGATGTACGACGCCAAGGAGGCCGGTCGCAACCAGATGGCACTACACGTCAGCGGGGATCACGCGCACGCGCGGATGCGCGGGCGGATCACGTGGGCGCAGCGCATTCGCGTGGCGATCGAGGAGGACCGCTTCGCGCACGTCGCGCAGCCGATCTTCGATCTGGAGACGGGCGAGGTCACGCAGTTCGAGGTGCTGCTGCGCATGCAGGACGACCACGGCGATCTGATCCCGCCCGGCGCGTTCCTGTCGACCGCCGAGCGGCTGGGGATGATCCAGCAGATCGACGCGATGACCGCGGCGCGCGCGATCCGGGCGGTGGCCGCGCACGACTCGCGTTCTGGTGCGGCGGGTGCGGGCGCGGACTCGGGTGCGCAGCCGCGCGTCGAGATCAACCTGTCGGGCGCGTCGATGGGCGATCCGGAGATGCTGCGCACGATCGAGCGCGAGCTGCGCGAGACCGGTCTGGACCCCAGCAGAGTCATCTTCGAGATCACCGAGACCGCCGCGATCGCGAACATCGGCCGTGCGCGCGAGTTCTCCGACGAGCTGGCCAAGCTCGGCTGCCAGTTCGCCCTGGACGACTTCGGCGCCGGCTTCGGGTCCTTCTACTACCTCAAGCACGTCCGCTTCGACATCCTCAAGATCGACGGCGAGTTCGTCCGCGACTGCTGCTCGACGGCCACCGACCGGCTCATCATCCGGGCCGTCGTGGACATCGCCCGGGGACTGGGGAAGGAGACCATCGCCGAGCACGTCGGCGACGACGCGACGGTCCAGCTGCTGCGCGCGCTGGGCGTGACGCACGGGCAGGGCTTCTTCCTGGGCAAGCCGGTGGCGTTGGAGGAGTTCCTGGCGGGGATGGATCGGGTGCCTTCGGCGCAGCTGCGCTGAGTCCGAGCGCGCTCGCTGGTCGCGAGCGGGCGCTCGGCCCGGTACGCGCCCGCTGCTTCGAGCCGAACGTCCGTTTCCACCCCCTATAGCGGGGAGAAATGCACGTTCACGTTGGACCGGCGGGTCGAACGTTCGTTTCCACCCCCTATAGCGGGGAGAAATGCACGTTCACGTTGGACCGCCGGTGCTCAACCCCGGACGTTTCGTCTGTCAGGTCGCGTTCGCCATCCGCGACCGCTGCGCCATGACCTCCCAATCCACCACACACCCCCTCCGTGCCGTCCCGCTGACCGACACGGTCTCGGTGGCCCTGCACCGCACCCTGCGCATCCCCGACGACGGCCGCGAGTACCCGCTGCCGCCCAGCCTCGGGCAGTTCGGAGTCCACCGGGTCGAGCATCTCCGCAGCGCGCCCGCGGAGTGGCGCGAGCGCGGCGGGTTCGTCGTTCCCATCCATCAGCGCGAGGCGCTGTGGCTGAGCTTCAGCGTTCCCTACTGGAAGCCGCACGCGCTGAAGGTCGGCATCGGCGGCATCGACGCGCTGACCGGCGACCCGTTCGACGCCGGGCGGTTGAGCGCCGATCCGCAGGACTACCTCGTCTGCCCCGACCAGCCGTGGCTGGACGGCATCAACGCCGGCGACGGCTTCATCCGCCAGTTCGTCGCCGCGCGCCTGGGTGACGGCGTGACCGTCGAGGCGCAGCTGTCGGGCTCGGAGTCCGAGGGCGGGATGGAGCTCGCGCTGTTCGCGCCCGAGCCCGGCCGCTTCCCCGACGAACCGCCGAGGCTCGCCGAGGTGGACTTCGCGTTCTGCGAGTGCGCGTGCCCGCCCCCGGCGGCCGCCGACATGGGCCTCGGGGCCGGCGGCCGGATGCGCCAGGAGATCTACGCCGACGCGTACGGGATCGACGTCTGGGAGCCCGAGCCCGCGGCCACCGTCCACCTGCGCCTGGTCGACGCGATCGACTTCGCGCAGCTGACCGGGCTGCCCGTGCCGGCGACGCCGATCGACGCCTCCACCTACACGGAGCACGGGCTCCCGTGGTTCGACCTGTACGACCCGCGGCGGCGCGCGATCACAGGCTCCGACCGGCTCGCCGGCGTCCGCTCGATCGACGAGCTGGAGGGCGCGACGGACGAGTCGGTCGACATCCACGGCGAGCAGGTCGTCGGGCTGCTCAACGGCCAGGTCCAGACTCCCTGACCCGAGGAGGGCGGCTCGGATAGCGTCGCGTCAGCATCCGTGCCGCCCTTCCGACCCCTTCCCGAACACGAGCTCAACGGCCTCAGCGACGACGCGCTGATCGGCTACATCCGCGCGGCGCACGGCGAGAACCAGGCCGGCGCCGCGCAGCAGGCACTGGCCATCCTCGTCTTCGGGCACTGGCGAAACGTCGAGCGGCGCGTCGCGCTGAAGGTGCCCGCCCACCACGTCGAGGACCTCACGGGAGACATCATCACCGACGCGATCCGATCGGCGTTCGACGGCGAGTCGGTCGGCGAGTTCGTCAACTGGCTGAAGACCATCACCGCGCGCGCGATCGCCGACTTCTTCCGGCGCGGGTCCGGGCAGAGAGCCACGGACGTGGTCGCTGGATGAAGGCCAGGACGAGGAGGACCGCCGCGCCGGCGAGCCGGCCGCCCCGGACGAGCAGGGCTACGTCGAGGCGCAGGATGCCATCGAACGCGTCCTCGCCGGGCGCAGCGACCCGCACCGGCAGGTCATTGAGAGCGTCATCTACGCCGGCCTCTCGGCGCGCGAGGCCGGTGCGCCGCTCGGCATCACCGAGAACAATGCCCACCAGATCCTCTCGCGCTTCCGCCAGGACCTCCGCGAGGAGCTCCGAGCCGAGGGCGATACTTCGTGAGGCGCCATGGCTGACCTGGACCGGCTCCTGCAGGACTTCATCGCCGAGGATCGCGAGACCGGCGGCGACGCCGATCCGGCGCGCTACCTGGCGCAGGCGTCCGGGCCGGAGCGCGACGAGCTCGAGGCGCTGATCGACGGCTACCTCGCCCAGGCACCCCGGCGGCGGTTCGACGCGGAGGCCTTCGCGGCGTCCCCCGCCCGCGCCGCCGCAGAGGGGCTGTGGCGCAGCATGTCGGGCGCGAGCGGGCGCTGGCCGACCGTGCTGCCCGCGCTGCGCCACCAGGCGCAGATCACCCGCGCCCAGCTCACGCGGCGCCTGGCGGAGACGCTGGGCGTCGGCGACCGGGAGGCCAAGGTCGCCGGCTACTACCACGCGATGGAGCAGGGGACCCTGCCCGCCGCCGGGGTCCAGGACCGCGTGCTCGACGCGCTGGGCCGGATCGTGGGCGAGACGGCCGAGCGGCTGCGCGAGCTGGGTCGTGAGCGGCCCGAGCCGGCGGGCGCCCCCCGGGCGCTCACGAGCGAGCCCACCTTTGCGAGAACCGGGACCCCCGACCCCGACCTCCTCGACGATGACTTCACCGCACCCCTCCCCTCGCCGCCCGGCTCGACCTCACGCGACGAGGTCGACGACCTGTTCACCGGAGCGTCAGAGCACTAGCCCGCGCGGCGACCGGCGGGGCATGCCCCGCCGCCCCGATCCGCTCAAGGTCTACGAGCACGCGGTCGAGGTGCGCGACGTCAGGCTTGCCGACGCGCTGGCGCTGAGGCTCTTTCCCTGGCGCCGCCGCGGCACCGATCCGCAGCGCGCGCCCAATCGTGGCGCGGCCCGCACAGTCCAGCGGCTCATGCGCCTCCTGTCGCGCAGGCCGTCCTGAGCGGTCTACGATCGTGAGCGGTGAAGCCGATCCAGGAACGTGCGGAGCAGGTCCTCGCCACCGTTCCCGGCTACGTCTGGGATGGCGAGAAGCTGCCGATCCCGGTCGAGGACATCGTCGACTCGGTGTTCGGGCTGTACGTGCGCGACGTGGAGGACATGGGCGCCGCGCCGGGCGCTCCCACGCTCGCCGAGGGGCAGGCGCTGTCGGGCCTGCTGCTCGCGGCCCGGGGAGAGATCTGGGTCAACGCGGAGGAGGCCGCGCGCTGGCCGCCGCGCCGGCGGTTCACGATCGGCCACGAGCTCGGGCACTGGGTGCTGCACCGCGACGGCCAGCAGTCGCTGTTCTGCCGGCGCACGTCGATCGACGAGCAGGTCGCTCCCACGCCGCCGATCGACATCGAGGAGGAGGCCAGCGTGTTCGCCGCGTCGCTGCTCATGCCCACGTGGCTCGTGGTCCGAGAGCACGCGCGCGTCGGCGGCGAGCTCGAGCCGCTGTGCGCGGCGTTCGACGCGTCCAAGGCCGCGATGCAGCGGCGGATCGACGATCTCTTCGGCCCGCCGGGCGAGACGGGAAGTCGTGCTTCACCTCCACAGAGCTGAACGATCCGACGGCCTCGTCGCCGCGCTCGCGGCGCTGCTGAGCGACCCGCTCCCGGACCCGCTCGCCGCCGAGGTCGTGGCCGTCCCCACCCGCGGGATGGAGCGCTGGCTGGCGCAGCAGGTCTCCGCGTCGCTCGGCGCGACCGCCGGGCGCCGCGACGGCGTGTGCGCGAACGTCGAGTTCCCCTCGCCCGCGCGGCTGCTGGGCGACGCCGTCGCCGCCGCCTGTGGCATCCACCGCGACGACGACGCCTGGCTGCCCGAGCGCCTGGTCTGGCCGCTGCTGGAGGTGGTCGACGCGTCGCTCGGCGAGCCGTGGCTGCACGCGCTGTCCGTCCACCTGGGCGGCGCGTCCGACACCTCCGACCCCGTCCGGCAGGCGCGACGGTTCAGCACCGTCCGGCACATCGCCGCCCTGTTCGACCGCTACGCGGTCCAGCGCCCCGGGATGGTTCGCGCGTGGGCCAGCCGAGAACGGCGACACCGAGGGCCAGTCGTGGCAGGCCGAGCTCTGGCGTCGCCTCCGCGCCCGCGTCGCCCAGCCCAGCCCCGCCGAACGACTGGACACCGCGAGCGCCGTCATCACCGACGATCCCGACCTCGTCGCGCTCCCGTCGCGGCTCTCGCTGTTCGGCCTGACCCGGCTGCCCGCCGGTCACCTGGAGGTCCTGCGCGCGCTCGCCGCCCGCCGCGACGTGCACCTGTTCCTGCTTCACCCGTCGCCGGCACTGTGGGAGCGCATCCACGAGGCGACCGGCAACGGCCCGCGCGTCGTGCGCCGCCACGACGACCCCACCGCGACCCTCGCCGCCAACCGCCTGCTCGCCTCCTGGGGCCAGGACGCCCGCGAGATGCAGCTCGTCGTGGCCGGAGGCGACGACCACGCCGACCACCACCATCCCGTCGAGCACCGCGTCGGGCACGCTGCTCGCGCGCATCCAGGCCGACGTCCGGGCCGACCGCCCGCCACCCGGTCCCCCGCTCCCCAACCAGGAGGACGCGCGCCCCGCACTCGACGCGGACGACCGCAGCGTGCAGGTCCACTCCTGCCACGGCCGCGCGCGCCAGGTCGAGGTCCTGCGCGACGCGATCCTGCACGCGCTCGCCGAGGACCCGACGCCTCGAGCCGCGCGACGTGATCGTGATGTGCCCCGACATCGAGACGTTCGCGCCGCTCATCCAGGCCACGTTCGGCGCGGGCGAGCGGACCGACGACGACGAGGTCGACCCGCTGCCCGCCGACGTGCGCCCGCCCGACCTGCGGGTCCGGCTGGCCGACCGGTCGCTGCGCCAGACCAACCCCGTGCTCGGCGTCGTCGCCGCCCTGATCGACCTCGCCGAGCAGCGCGTGACCGCGTCGCAGCTGCTGGACCTCGCCGACCGCGAGCCGGTGCGCCGGCGCTTCCGCCTGGACGACGACAACCTCGCGCGCCTGCAGGACTGGGTCGCGGAGAGCGGGATCCGCTGGGGCCTCGACGCGGCGCACCGCGCGCCGTTCAAGCTCGACGCGCTCCCGACGGGAACCTGGCGCGCCGGCCTCGATCGCGTGCTCGTCGGCGTGACGATGACCGAGGCGCAGCAGCGCCTGTTCGGGGGCGTGCTTCCGCTCGACGACGTCGAGAGCGGAGCCATCGACCTCGCCGGGCGCTTCGCGGAGCTGGTCGATCGCCTCCAAGCGTCCCTCGACGCGCTGAGCACGGCCGCAGACGATCGACGGCTGGGCCGCGGCGATCGCCACCGCCGCCGACGCGCTCACGGCGGTCGGCGAGCGCGACGCCTGGCAGCGCTCCGAGCTGCAGCGCCTGCTCGACGCCGTGGTCACCGAGGCCACGGTCGCCGGCACGGTGAACACCGCGACGATCGCGCTGCCCGAGCTCCGCGCCCTGCTCGCCGAGCGGCTGCAGGGCCGCCCCACCCGCGCGAACTTCCGGACCGGCCACCTGACGATCTGCACGCTCGTCCCCATGCGCTCGGTCCCGCACCGGGTGGTCTGCCTGCTCGGGCTCGACGACGGCGTGTTCCCCCGCAAGGCGCCGCGCGACGGCGACGACCTCATCCTCGACGACCCGCACGTCGGCGACCGCGACCCCCGCACCGAGGACCGCCAGCTGCTGCTCGACGCGCTGCTCGCGGCGAGCGACCGGCTGATCGTCACCTACACCGGCAACGACGAGCGCACGAACACGCCGCGCCCGCCCGCCGTGCCCGTCGGCGAGCTGCTGGACATCGTCGACGCCACGGTCCGCACCGAAGACGGCCGCGCCCGCCGGCAGGTCGTCGTCCGCCACCCGCTGCAGCCCTTCGACCCCCGCAACTTCGCCCGCGGCGAGCTCGTGGACGGGCAGACCTGGAGCTTTGACCCCGTCACGCTCGAGGGCGGCAGGGCGCTGACCGGCCCGCGCGCCGCGCCCGGCCCGTTCCTCGGCGCTCCGCTGCCACCCGCGCCGGCGCCGCTCGTCGAGATCGAGAGCCTCGTGCGCTTCACGGCGCACCCCGTCCGCGCGTTCCTGCGCCAGCGCCTGGGCTTCAGCGTCGCCGACTACTCCGAGGAGATCGAGGACGGACTCAGCGTCGAGCTCGACGGTCTCGGGAAGTGGAGCGTCGGCCAGCGGATGCTCGACGCGATGCTCGCGGGGGTGGAGGGCCGCACCACGGTCCTCGCCGAGATCGCGCGCGGCGGGCTTCCCCCCGGTGTCCTCGGCCGGCCCGTCATCGAAGACGTCTTCCCGACCGTGGAGCGCATCGTGGCCGAGGCCGAGGCGGTCATCGCCGATCTGGCGCCGCCGGGATCCGTCGACGTCCGCGTGGCGCTCGCCGGCGGACGCACGCTCAGCGGGACCGTTCCCGGGGTCAGCGGCGACGTCCTGCGCACGGTCACCTACTCCCGGGTGGCCGCCAAGCACCGGCTCGCGGCCTGGGTCCGCCTGCTCGTGCTGACCGCGGCGCACCCCGAGCGGCCCTTCTCGGCCGTGACCGTGGGACGCGCCGACGGCAGGGGCGGCGTGGCGATCGTGCGGATCGACCCGCTCGGAGCCGACGCGGCCGCCCGTCGCCAGACGGCCACCGATCACCTGACCACCCTCATGGACCTGTACGACCGCGGGATGCGCGAGCCGCTCCCGCTGTACTGCAAGACCTCCGCGGCCTACGCCGAGGCGGCTGGCGCCGGTGGCAATCCCGTGACGGCCGGCCGGAGCGAGTGGAAGTCCGCGTGGAACTTCGACAACGAGGACTCAGACCTCGAGCACCAGCTCGTGCTGGGCGGCGTGCTCGCGTTCGACGAGCTGCTGGTGCAGGTCCCGCGCCCGGACGAGGCCGGCGACGGCTGGGCGATGACCGAGACGACCCGGCTGGGGCGCCTGGCGCGGCGCCTGTGGGACGGGCTGCTCGGCTGCGAGGAGCGGACCTCCCGATGAGCACCCAGACGGCGCCCCGCCCGTTCGACGTCTGCGGCCCGCTGCCGACCGGCGTCACGGTGCTCGAGGCCAGCGCCGGGACCGGCAAGACGTACACGATCGCCGCGCTCGCCGCCCGGTACGTCGCCGAGGGCACGCCGCTGGACCGGCTGCTGCTCGTGACCTTCACGCGCATGGCCACCGGGGAGCTGCGCGAGCGCGTCCGCGAGCGGCTGGTCAGCGTGGAGCGGGGACTCGAGCGCGCGCTGCTCACCGGCGCGCCCGACGACCCCGACGAGGTCGTGCGCCTGCTCGCCCGCGGGCCCACCGACGAGGTGCGCAAGCGGCGCGACCGGCTCACCCGCGCGCTGGCCAACTTCGACGCGGCCACGATCGCCACGACGCACGGGTTCTGCCAGGAGGTGCTGGGCGGGCTCGGGATCGCCGGGGACGTCGAGGCCGACACGACCTTCGTCGAGAACATCGACGACCTCATCGAGGAGGTCGTCGACGACCTCTACGTGCGGCGCTTTCACCGCGGCGACGACGCGCCCGCGTTCGAGCGCTCGCACGCCGCGAAGGTCGCCCGCGTGGCCATCGCCAACCCCGAGGCGCGGCTCGTTCCCGCCGCGGGCGAGGTCCCGGAGATGCGCCGCCGGCTCGCGGAGGCCGCCCGGAAGGAGCTCGAGCACCGCAAGCGCCGCATGGCGATCATGACCTACGACGACCTGCTGACCCGTCTGCGCGACACGCTCGCGGGGGACGGCGGCGCGGCCGCCGCGGCACGGCTGCGCGACCGCTACAGCGTCGTGCTCGTCGACGAGTTCCAGGACACCGACCCGATCCAGTGGGAGATCATGCGCCGCGCGTTCGCCGACACCGGCGTGACGCTCGTGCTCATCGGCGACCCCAAGCAGGCCATCTACGCCTTCCGCGGCGCCGACGTCTACGCCTACCTGGAGGCACGCCGCAGCGCGGATGCCAGCGCCACGCTGGAGGTCAACTGGCGCAGCGACCAGGGGCTCATCGACGCCTACGACGCGACGTTCGGCGGCGCCAAGCTCGGGCACGCCGGCATCGTGTACCACCGGGTGCGCGCCGCGCAGGCCAACGTCGCGCCGCGCCTGTCGGGCGCCCCGCAGTCGGCCCCGCTGCGCGTCCGGGTGGTCCACCGCGACGAGCCGACGATCAGCCTCACGAACAAGGGCTACGCGGGCAAGCCCAGCGCCCGCGAGCACGTCGCCAAGGATGTCGCGGCCGACCTCGTCGCGCTGCTGTCCTCCGGGGCGCAGATCGAGGCGCGTTCCGACGACGGCGCCGCGGTGGGCCGCAAGACCGTGTGCCCGGGCCACGTCGCGGTGCTCGTGGGGACCAACCGGGAGGCCGCGCTGATCCGCGACGCGCTCGAGGCCGTCGACATCCCCGCGGTGATCAACGGCGCGGGGAGCGTCTTCGGCACCCAGCCGGCGCGTGAGTGGCTGCGCCTGCTCGAGGCGATCGAGCGCCCCTCCCAGTCCACCCGCGCGCACTCGGTCGCGCTGACCTGCTTCCTGGGCTGGACCACCGAGCAGGTGGCGGCCGCGGACGAGGACGCCTGGGAGGGCGTGCATCGCCGGCTGCACGACTGGGCGCGGGTGCTGCGCTCCAAGGGCGTCGCCTCGCTGGCGGAGACGATCACGCTGGTCGAGCGCCTCCCGGAGCGCATCCTGGCCAGCACCGACGGCGAGCGACGCCTGACCGACCTGCGTCACGTCGGCCAGCTCCTGCACGCCGCCGCGGCGGCCGAGCAGATGGGAACGACGGCGCTGACCGCGTGGCTGCGCCAGCGCGTCGCCGAGGCCGAGCAGGACACGAGCGACGAGGAGCGCAGCCGCCGCCTGGAGTCCGACGCCGAGGCGGTCCAGGTCCTGACGATCCACCGCAGCAAGGGGCTGGAGTTCCCCATCGTCTACCTGCCCTTCCTCTGGGAGCCCGGGTACATCCCGGACAAGGAGCCGGTCTTCTTCCACGACCCCGACGCCGGCGACGCCCGCACCCTCGACGTGGGGCTGGAGGGCGCGGACTTCCGGCGCCACAAGAAGCTCGCCGAGGTCGAGGAGCGCGGCGAGGACCTGCGCCTGGCGTACGTCGCGCTCACCCGGGCCCAGCACCAGGCGGTGGTCTGGTGGGTCGGCTCGTGGGACAGCCGCAACTCACCGCTGAGCCGGCTGCTCTTCGCGCGCGACCCCGCGGGCAACGTGGCCCCCGAGGGCGGGTCCGTGCCCCTCGACGGGGCCGCGGTCGCGCGCTTCGAGACGCTGGCGGGCGAGGCGGAGGGCTGCATCTCCGTCGAGCGGTCGCGGCTCGGGTTGCCGGTCGTGTGGAGTGGCTCGCTCGCCGCGCCCGCGGACCTCAGCGCGGCGACGTTCGACCGTGCCCTCGACTGGTGGTGGCGGCGCACGTCGTTCAGCGACATCACCGCGGGGACGTACGAGGCGCGGGTCGCGAGCGAGCCGGAGGAGGACGTCGTCACCGACGAGCCGCCGGCCGCGGTGGGCTTGCCCGGTGCTTTGGGGGCGACCGATGAGGCGCTGGCGGTGCCATCGCTGCTCGCCGAGATGCCCGTCGGGATGCGCGTGGGGACGTTCGTGCACGACGTGCTCCAGGCGACGGACTTCGCCGCTGCCGATCTCGATGCCGAGCTGAGCGAGCAGATCGCGGTCGCGCAGGCGCGCCGACACGTGGAGATCGGCTCTGTGGCGGGGGTCGTCGCGGGATTGCGCGCGGCGATCGAGACGCCGCTGGGTCCTGCGCTCGGCGGCGCGCGCCTGCGCGACGTGGGTCGGGCGGATCGCCTCGACGAGCTGGAGTTCGAGCTGCCGCTCGCCGGCGGCGACGAGCCGGCCGGTCAGCTCGCTCTGGCCGCGATCGGCAGCGTTCTGGCGGAGCATCTGCCGGCCGGCGATCCTCTGCTCGGGTACGCGCAGCGCCTCGACGACGCCGCGCTGCGCAGCACCGTGCGCGGCTACCTCACCGGGAGCATCGACGTCGTCGTCCGCGTGCCCGGTCCCGACGGAGTCCCGCGCTTCGCCGTCCTGGACTACAAGACGAACTGGCTCGGCGCGCCCGGCGAGCCGCTGACCGCGTGGCACCACCGCCCGTCCGCGCTCGCCGCCGAGATGCTGCGCTCGCACTACGGGCTGCAGGCGCTGCTGTACACCGCCGCGCTGCATCGGTATCTGCGCTGGCGCCTGCCGGACTACGACGCGGAGCGCAACCTCGCGGGCGTGCTGTACCTGTTCCTGCGCGGGATGAGCGGACCCGAGACGCCGCTGGTCGACGGCACGCCGTGCGGCGTGTTCACGTGGCAGCCGTCGAAGGCGCTGGTGGAGGCGTTGAGCGACGTGCTCGACGACGGGGGTGCGCCGTGACGACGCTCGTGGCCGAGCCCGACCTGTTCGACGTCCGCCGCGCGCGCCGCGCGACCGGCCTGCTGCGCTCGTTCAACGATGTGGGACTGCTCGCCGCGGCGGAGGTGCACGTCGCGCTGCGACTGGCCGGCCTCGGCGGCGAGGACGACGAGTCGGTGCTGCTCGCCGCCGCGCTCGCGGTGCGCGCTCCCCGGCTCGGGCACGTGTACGTGGACCTCGCGACGATCCGCGACACCGCGGCGGTGGAGAGCGACGAGCCCGTGGACCTGTCGGCGCTGCCGTGGCCTGCTGGTGCGGAGTGGGCGAAGCGGGTGGCGGCCAGCGGCCTCGTGACCGTGGGCGAGGAGCGGACGGATGCGCCGAGCCGTCCCTTCCGGCTGGTCGGCACGTGGCTGTACCTCGACCGGTACTGGCGGGAGGAGCGGCAGGTCGCCGCGGATCTGCTGGCCTTCAGCTCCGGCGAGCCCGATGACGTGCGGATGGATGTTCTGCGCGACGGGCTCGCGCGGCTGTTCGAGGGTCAGACGGACGGCCGCCAGTGCCTGGCCGCGGCGTCCGCGGTGCTGCGCCGGCTCACGGTCGTCGCCGGCGGGCCGGGAACGGGCAAGACGACCACCGTCGCCCGGATCGTCGCGCTGCTCGCCGAGCAGGCGGACGCTGTGGGCGCCGCCGCGCCGCTCGTCGCGCTCGCCGCGCCCACGGGCAAGGCCGCCGCACGGCTCGAGGAGGCCGTGCACGAGGAGGCCGCCGGCCTTGCGGTGGCCGGTGCGGTTCGCGAGCAGCTGCTCGCGCTGAAGGCGTCCACGCTGCACCGGCTCCTCGGCTGGCGCCCGGACAGCCACAGCCGCTTCCGCCACGACCGCGGCCAGCGCCTGCCGCACGACGTGGTGATCGTCGACGAGACGTCGATGGTGTCGCTCTCGCTCATGGCTCGGCTGCTCGAGGCCGTGCGGCCCGACGCCCGGCTCATCCTCGTCGGCGACCCCGGGCAGCTCGCGTCGATCGAGGCCGGCGCGGTCCTCGGCGACATCGTCGGGCCCGCGAGCGACGGGCCGCTCATGGGCGCCGCGGCTCGGGCGCGCCTGACGGAGGCCACGGGCCATGAGGTCGAGTCCGAGGACCCGCCCGCCGGGGCGTCGATCAACGACGGCATCGTGGTCCTCGATCGAGTCCACCGCTACGGCAGCGGCATCGCCCGGCTCGCCGAGGCAATCCGCCGCGGCGACCCCGACGCGGTGCTCGAGGTGCTCGCCGACCCGCCCGAGGGCGTGGCCTGGATCCCCGTCGACGTCGCCGACGAGGACGCCCAGGACGCTCTGGAGCCCGTCCGCGACCGCGCCGTCGCCGCCGCCCGCGCCGTGACCGACGCCGCCCGCGCAGGCGACGCGAAGCAGGCGATCAAGGCGCTCGGGTCCTTCCGGCTGCTCTGCGCGCACCGGCGCGGACCGCAGGGAGTCGCCACATGGACCGCCCGGATCGAGGGCTGGCTCGCCGGCGAGACCGACGCCCTCGGCGCCGACGGCCGCGGCTGGTACGTCGGCCGCCCGCTGCTCATGACCGAGAACGACTACGAGCTGCGCCTCTACAACGGCGACACCGGCGTCGTGGTGCGCACCGCAGCGGACCGCATCAGCGCCGCGTTCGAGCGCAGCGGCGAGATCGTCGAGTTCAGCCCGAGCCGGCTCAGCGCGATCGACACGGTCTACGCCATGACCATCCACAAGAGCCAGGGCTCCCAGTTCGAGACCGCCGCCGTGCTGCTCCCCGCGCCGGCGTCGCGCATCCTCACGCGCGAGCTGCTCTACACGGCGGCGACCCGCGCCCGCGAGCTCCTGGTCCTGGTCGGCACCGAGGAGGCGGTCCGCGCCGCCGTGGCCCGCCCCGTCGCGCGGGCGTCAGGGCTGCAATGGCGGCTGCGGCGCGGCATGCGGACGGACTGAGCGCCGTGCCAGCGAGGATGCGATGACAGCCGCATCACTGTGATGCGCACCTCCGCAGCGCCACCGTCTCACCGGGAGAAGTCCGCCAGGACGGCCGCCGCGAAGCTCGTCGACTCCCTAAGGGGTCGTAGGATGTAAGCGGTGGCCAAGTCGAAAGCCAAGGCACGCGCGCGAGCCGCAGGTCAATCGGCGGTGCCCAATCCACCGCGACCCGACCCGCATGCCGAGCTTCTCACCACCCGGCCCTCTAAGGCCATCGATGCGAACATCGACGCGCTGGCGGCTGCGGACGATCCCGAGGAAGAGGCGGCGCTCCTGGATCGGCTGGCAGCGGCCATCTATGCGGTTCGAGGGCTCGAGGGGCTGAGCGGTGCACCTACTTTTCTGGATCTCTTCCGCGGTCGCCTGCCCCGCAGCGATCGAAGGTTCATCGCCGCGTGCTTAATGCGCGCCTTGGCGGCGAATCGCCATTGCATCCCAGTCGCCGATATGCGCAAGAACGTGGGGCGTTTGGTCGAAGATGTGGTGGCGGACAGGGTCTTTCAGCAGCTCGGCCTTGAGCGTGACTCCGACATCACCGCCCGGCTACTTGAACTGCCGCAAGTCGAGAAGCGCGCTACCGCCACTTTGGAGCGCGCGATCTTGGACGCAGGCGACTTGGCGCACCTTGGGGATTTCCGAAACGCGTTCATGCGCGCACTGCAAGATCCGTCCGTAGTAGCCATCATCGGGCCGTTCCTCCCAGAGGACATCGTCGGTGACTTCAACCGAGCGCTCCGCGCCGTCGAGCGCACTGATCGCATGCAGACGCTCGACGATCTCAATCGCTACCACGATGCGCAGCGTCTGCTGCGGGAGTTGCGCGACAGCGCAACCGTCCAGGACAACCGGTACGCCGAGCGGTTCATAGATGCCACGGCCCGCGCTGTCTCGGACGCGCTGCACCAGGCGTTCTGCGAGAGCCCCCTTTCGCGGCCGGCCCAACTTCAACTGCGCCCCACCAGCAAGCGCTATCCGCTTCATCGCGAAGGCGATGGCATTACTCTGATCCTAGAGGTGGCCAATCAAATCGATGGCCCAGCCTTCGACGTAGTCCTAACCCTGGAAGGCTCGACCGCGGTAGCGCCGGTCGACGAGACGGATCTACCTCTCGGGAACGTGACGGCCGACGGCAGGCGGATTACCGTCCCCGCGATGGTGCTCGCGCCGAGCAACCGGACCGACCTAAGCTACCTGCTGACTTGGAGCAACGCAGACGGTACTGAGCGCTCGGCGATCGGCGAGGTGAACATCTGCGCCCAGCAGGCGGATATCGATTGGGCGCGGCTGGCGACCGAGAATCCCTATCCCAATAAGGCGATCAGCGATCCTGCTCAACTGGCCGGGCGAGATAGCCTTATGCTCCAGCTGGAGGCACTGGCCACGGGCCCCGAAGTGGGCAGTACGCGAATCAGTGGGCAGAAGCGCGTCGGGAAGTCCTCGCTGGTCCGCTCGCTGCAGGCCAAACTGCAGCGGTTGCCGGGCGAGCCGCTGCTAGTCGCCTACGTCGACGTGAATAAGCTCGGCATTGAGGAAGACCGTCCTAAGGAGGCGGTGTCGGCCACGATGCGAGCTATCTCCCGGGAGATCTCGCGTTGCTCGCCAAGCTTTGGCGGGATCGAAATCTCCGACTACGCAGAGTCTCTACAGCCATTTGCGGAGTTCCTCTACGAGGTGCGCCAGCGCGAGCCGCAGAAGTCGATCCTGGTGATCGTCGATGAGTTCGACGAACTGCCGAACGCGGCCTTCGAACGCGGGGGCCCCGGCGACCCCATGTTCAAGGCGCTCAAGAGTCTGTCCTCCGAGGGCGAGTGCGGGTTCTTCTTGGTGGGCGGCGAAAACCTAGAGCTGGCGTTGAGCCGGCAGGCTGACCGACTGAACGCTTTCGGCGAGATCCATGTGGATTACTTGGGCCGCGAAGACCCGTCGGATTTCCGTGATCTAGTGGTACGCCCAGTTGCCGCTTTTCTTGAATTCGACGGCACCGCAGTGGAGGAATTGCGTGAGCGCACGGGCGGCCACCCGTTCTTCACCTCGCTGGTCTGTCGCCAAATCCTAAACAATGCGCGGAACCGCGCTGACGCGCACGTAACGGTGGCCGAGGTCAACGAGGGTTACCATGGAGCGCTGCACGCGGCACCGGCCAGCACATTCGCCCACGTCTGGTTCGACCACATCTTTGATACGAGCGAAGGTGAGAACGTGGTTGCCGCGCGCCGCATCCGCCTGCTGCTGGCATGGGCCTCCTGCTTACGCCGCGATTTTGCACCCTCCGAGCAGCGAATCATCGAGAGCGCTGCTGACTACGAGCTCGATCCGGCGATCTGTCGCGATGAGCTGCGTAGCCTCGTCAATCGCAAGGTTCTGCACATCGCCGACGGTGTGTACCGGGCTACCAGCCGCTTCTTCGAGGATTGGCTGCGCGAGTTCGGATCGGAGAAAATACGCGCTGAGCAGCCAGAGATGGCCTCGCTCAAGCGCTACGCGGCCAAGGAGGACGAACGGCGCATCCGCTCGCATGAACTGATGGAGCTGACCAATTGCTGGCCGCAGTATCGGTACAGCACGGTGGGACCCGAGGAAGTCCGAGCGTGGCTCGAGCAGTTCGGCGACAGCACTAATCAGCGGTTGGCACTAGCACTGCTAGAGCATCTTGAATTCTTCCCGGTGCGGCGGGTCCGCGAGTCGTTTATCAACCTGCATCGCCAAGCGCGACGCGGAACTCGGGAGGACCTAACCACACGCAGCCAGCTCAAACAGCGCAAGCGCCGCGATTTCGTCGTCGCCTACATGGAGTCTGACGGCAAGAGCGCTCACACCATGACGCAACACTACGCCGACGTAAACAACATCAGCCGCGAGTGCGTCAGCGGAGTGGAGCGGGCGGCGCCGCTGATCGAGAAACACCAGGTCCAGCGACTGGTGATCGTCGACGACTTCATCGGAACAGGCCAGACGGTAAGCGATCGGATGCGCGAACGCGTCGAGGTCATCCGTCGTGCTGCTGAGATGACGGGCCGGAAGGCGCTCTTGGCGGTCGTTTGTGGCTTCGAGGAGGGGGTGGTCCGCGCGCAAGCGAGCATCGACGCGCTCGATCTGCCCATGGAAGTGGCCGTTGGCACTGAGCTTGACCGCGCCAGCCGTGCGTTCGATGACTCCTCGCGGACTTTCGCCTCCAACGAGGACCGTCTGGTGGCTCGCCGGATGGTGCAGGAACTGGGCCGGGAACTGGGCTCTCATGAACCACTCGGGACCGGAGACTTACAGGCGCTCGTGGTCTTTGAGCACAATTGCCCCAACAACTCGCTGCCGGTGCTGTGGAAGCGCTCCGAGACGCTCCCATGGATCCCCTTGTTCCCACGGATCACCGCGGGCTGAGCTCGGCGGCCGACGTCCTCCCTGCGGACAGCTAGTGCCCAGCACAATTGATGCGGACTCTGGCCCGTGACCGGCCGTCCATCCGGACTCGAGCGCATTGGCGAGCAATGACACGAACATCGGCGCGAAGCGGGCGCGCCAGGCCCGGTCGGACCTCGGGATCGAGCCGGAGGCACCGATCGGCTGCGTGCTCACCGCGGTCGAGCGGGATCTCGGGCTCCCCGTCGCCGTGGCAGAGCTTCCGGAGGGGATAGCGGGCTGCTGCTGGCGCGACGGGGATCGTGTCCTGCTGTGGGTCAACGGCACACACGCGCCGGTGCGTCAGCGCTTCACGCTCGCCCACGAGCTGGGCCACGTGCGCTGCGGGCACGACGCCGGCGGTTCCGGTCGACACAGTCGAGACGCTGAGCGGGCAGGACCACCGACGCGCGGGAGATCCAGGCCAACGCGTTCGCCGCGGAGCTGCTGGCACCGGCGGCCGGGGTCCGCGAGATGGTCGAAGGCGAGCCGTCGCTCGAAGACGTCGTGCAGATCGCCGCGCGCTACGGGATCTCGACGATCGCCGCGCTGTACCGGCTCAACACGCTCGCGCTCACCCGGCGCTACGGGGTCCTCGGCCAAGAGATCGGCGACGGCCTGCACGCGGCGGTGTGGGAACGGCTCGCCCTCGAGCAGACCGCCGACGCGATCGCCGCGATCGACCCCGCTGCGCTTCCCCGGCTGCCCGCGGACGTGCCGCACTCGGCGCTGGCCGCGGTCGTCGGCCGCTCGGCTCCGTCGGCGACGCGGCCGCGGCGGCCGGCTGTGATCCCGCTCGGCTGGCGAGCGGGGCGGCCGCGATCGGCGTGTGAGCCGCGGTCAGGCGTCCGGCCCGCCGAGGAAGAGCCGGTCGAGCTCGTCCATCGGCCGGGATGCGGGCGCGGGGGCCAGCGCCGCGCGCGACAGCGCGTCGATGTCCTCCGCGATCCACTGGTCCGCGCCCTCCTCGGCTCGGTAGAACGCCTGGCCGGCGGCGAACGCGCGAGGCGCGGGCGTGAGCTGCTCGCGGTCGGCGCCGAGGATCGTGGCGAGCCCATCGAGCAGGCGGCGCGAGAGGCGACTCGAGTCGAGCTCGTCGCGCTCGATCTGCTCGAGGTAGGCCGCCGCCCGCTGCTCGTCCTCCAGATCGAAGATCGAGACCAGGCGTCGCGCGACGTCGCGCACGGCGAGGCCGGCGCGGGCGCGCAGGGTCGGCAGCCGCTCGGCCAGCGGCGCGCGGAGCGTCGCGGCCTCTGCGAGCGCGGCCTGGAGCACGGGCTCCTGCGCGATCGCGGCGCGGGTCGGCTCGTCGTAGTCGGGGGTCGGGGCGATCTCGAGCCAGGTCGCGATCTGCGCGGCGAGCTCGTCGCGCTCGGACTCGGGAACCCGCTCGAGGTAGGCGGCCACGTCGGGGCGCCGGCCCGCGTTCCAGTCGTCCATGAACTCCCCGAGGATGCTGTCGACCGTGGTCATGGCGTGGTACTCGCTCGCGAAGTTTGGCGAGATCCTTCAGCGCGCGGCTGCGACATGCGTAGACGACGTCGCGCGAGACGCCGAGGCGCTCCTGGATCTCCTCGACGGGAACGTCGGCGCGGTCGAGCTCGATGACGGCACGGCGCTTGGGCGAGAGCTGCGGGACCGCCCAGTCCAGGAAGGCCTGCCCGTAGAGGAGGCCGTCCGCGTCCTGCTGGTCGCTCTCCTGCGCGCGGCGCTGGCGCTCGATCGCGTCGTACACGTCGCTGTCCCAGCGGCCGCTGTCGTCGCCGTCGCGACCGGGCTCGTCGAGCGAGCGCTCGCGCTTGGAGATCGTCGTCGCGCGGCGCTGGGTGTCGATGCACGCGAAATGCACGAGCGTGCGGGTCGAGCCGGCCCACTCGCCCATCGAGCGTGCCGTGGAAGGTGTCGATCATGCTGTTGGAGATCTTGATGAGCGCGCGCTGGACGAGCCTCGTCCTGCTCGTCGGGGGACAGCCGGCCGCGGCTCTCGACGACGACGAAGCCCCGGACGCGGTCGAAGTTGTCGCTGAGGAGCTCCTCCCACCAGCGCCGCGCGCCGGCCTCGTCGCCCGCGCGGCGGGCGGCGAGGAACCGGCGAAGGATCTCGTTGTCGTGTCTCCCCACATCATGCGGGTCGCGCGTCGCGGCCACCGTCTGACGTTCTCACATGTCCAGGTCGCGGCGCCCGCGCTTACGGCTCTTGCGCGCCTGGTCCATCGCGCTGTACTTCGCGGCCCAGGCCGCTTCGCCATGCTCGGCGCGGTCGCGCAGCTGCGCGATGACGTCTCGTTCCTGCGCGATCTCCGCGGAGGGGCAGGCGGCCATCAGCGCGTCGAGCTTGCCGGCGACCGCGTCGTAGGCGCGCCTCGCGGTGTCGTGGTCGCCGTGCGCAGCGCGTCGGCCGCCCTGCGCTTGGCGTCCTGCGTCTGCTGGAAGACGAGCTCGGTGTGGACCTTCGCGTCGGGGATCCGGCCGGCCGCCTGGTCGCCGGGCACCACGTTGACGTGGACCGGGATCGTGACCGTCTCCTCGGCGAAGTCCGGCAGCGCGACGTAGCGCAGCTCGAGCTCGGCGATCTGGGCGAGGCCGAGCGCCGGGCTTCGCGGGCACGGCGAAGGTGAGCACGAGCTTGCGCTCCTCCCCAGCCCACAGGTCGCCGAGCTCGACCATGATCCCGCCGTCGACCGGCTGGCCGGGGAGGTCGTTCCAGACGGTCACCGTGTCGACCGCGGCGGCGGGGCGGATGATCAGGCTCGCGGCCTGCACGGTCTTGGAGAGCAGGCCCTCGATCTCCCCGGCGACCGCGGCCGCGGCGCCGTCGCCGTGCTCGGCGAAGACGTGGTTGCCCTGGCCGCCGCGGGCGAGGTCGGAGAGCAGCACCTCGTCGTAGCCCATGCCGATGCCGACGGTCGAGGTGGTGATGCCGTGGTCGCGGGCGCTCGCGGCGACCGACGCGAGCTTCGCCGGATCGATCTCGCCGGCGTTGGCGTGGCCGTCGGAGAGCAGCAGCAGCGTGGAGCCGCCGTCTCCGGCGACGCGCCGCGCCTCCTGCAGGCCGCGCAGGAGGCCGCCCGAGAGGTTGGTCATGCCGCCGGTGTGGACGTCGGCGATGTTGAGGCGAGCGGCGTGCTTGTCCTGCAGGTCGCCGGCGGGCACGACGACGCGGACCTCGTCGTCGAAGGCGACGACGCCGAAGCGGTCGCCGGAGTCCAGCCGGTCGACCAGGCGCACGAGCGCCTGCTTGGCGGCCTCGAGGCGCTCGCCGCCCATCGAGCCGCTGCGGTCGAGGACGACCTGCACGGCCGCGGACGGGCGCGGCGCGTCGCTGACCGGCGTCGGCGCGACGAGCTCGATCATCACGGTCACCTCGTCGTCCTGCTCGACGGCGACGATGTCGACGTCGGCATAGGTGTTCACCTGCATGCGGGCCTCCTCGAAGTCTTGGTTGGTTCGGGGTCGCGGGCCGCCTCTCGCGTCTGACGCGCGGGCGTCCACTGCGGCAGGTCTGACCCGCACAGCAGGCACGTCGCCGGGAAGGCGCCGCGGCGGCGCACGAAGTCCCAGAACGACACGTCGGCGTCGATGAGACGAGCACGGCAGCCGGTGCAGCGCGTCTGCGCCGGCCCGCCCGGGGCGGGATCGAGGTCGGTGATCTCACCGTCGAACCACACGCGCCGGTAGCCCACCCGCGCCGCCCAGTCGCGCAGCGCCTCCCGGTGCTCGGGGGTGCCGCCACAGCGAAAGTCGACGATCACCTCGACCGCGATCTCGTCGTCGTCGTCGCGGATGACCGTCAGGTCGGCGATGCCGACCCCGGCCCGGCCGCGGGCGTCCAGCAGCGTGTTGAGCGGGCCGGCGGCGGCGAGCCACGGGCCCCAGTCGACGAGGCGGACGGTTCCGTCGCGGCGGACGGTGGCACGGAAGTCAGGCGGTTCGCGATCCATGCGTCGTGGTCGCATGCGGCGGTGGTCTCTGACGCGTCTGGCGCTGCTCGGCGGCGCGTCGCGAGCGTCAGATTGGACTGCGTGCGCGCGACTTCATCTATGTGAAGAGCCTTCCTCTCTACGTGAACCGGGACCACCACTACGACTGGCTCATCGCGCTGGAGTTCGGGCGCGTACTGGACGGCCAGCCCTCCGACCACATGCTCCCGGTCGGCGACCAGGCCGTGTTCGTCCTGGACGGCCCCGGCGGCGAGATCGTCGGCTTCAGCGTCGTGAGGCTGAAGGAGTTCGACGCCTCGGCGGAGGAGTACGAGGGCCTGTGGAGCGGCCCGCGCTTCGACGCGCCACTGTTCGGCCTACGCGACGTTCACGCCGGCGCGGTGATCCTCGCCGCGCAGGCATCGTTGCTGGACGAGTCCACGGTCAACCGCTGCTACTTCCAGATGGCGATCGGCGAGGAGCCCGACGAGGCCGTGAGCTCGTGGCGCATCTGCCTGGAAAGCGGTGACTCCATGGCGCACTACGGGCTGGGCTACACCTTGCTGGAGTCGGACCAGCCCCGCGAGGCCTACCGCCACCTCCGCGCCTACGTCGAGATCGCCCGCTGGAACGCGTGGGCGTGGTGCTGGCTGGGCCGCGCCTGCATGGAGCTGGGCGATCACGACGAGGCGCGCGATGCCTTCAAGCGTGCGATCGCGCTGGAGGAGGCCGGTGGCGATGAGACCGACGCTGATGAGCTGCTGGCCAAGCTGGAGAGCAGCCACCCATGACGAAGTCACGCGCATGCGACAGCGTCGGAGCGATGAACGCGCCGAATCCCCCCATCCGCGTGGACGTCTATCGCGCCGAGCGTCCGGGCACTACACGTTGGTGCTAGACGTCCTCACGGTGGATTGCTTCGACTTCGAGCTCGATGCGGCGCGCACGGCGCTCGTCGCCCTGGTTAGGGAGGCCCTCCCGTGCTTCATCACCGACGACAGTGTTTGCGCATCAGCGCGCCGCCGCCTTGTTCCTGCGGTCCGCGGAGGACAGCGGCGGACTCAGCCAGGTGCTCATGGACGCGGAGCGGCTGACCGACGAGATGATCGCCCAACTCCTACACCACCACGTCTGGGACTTGACTCAGATCGTTGAGGACGATCTGAGACCAATGCCCGAATGCGGAGCCTGGGCGCAGCCATCGCGTCCTCGCACCATGAAGACGGGTTAGGGTGGCGACATCAGCGCGCTTCGTAACAAGGGGCTAACGTCACGCTGGCCCATGGCTGCTGATGACGTGGAGGCCGTTTCCCCTCGCTGCGGTAGCGGAGGATTGCTTCGGCGATGAAACAGCACGCAGCCGCGTCGGCCTACCACAACGTGTTCTTCTACTTCCGGGGCCCGTCTAGGGCTGGGCCGGTATCCAGACAGGTGGAGGACAACACAACCAAAGCACTCGTAAATCTCCTCGATCACGCCGGTAGCGACCTCGCCTCGTCCTTCCTCGCGTTCGTCGGAGTCGACGCTCCGCGTGATGCGCAGTGGGAGTTCTGGATTCAGGGCGGGCCCGTGGCCTCCACGGCTCCCCGCCGACGGCTTATGGTCATCACCTCTGAGCCTGTGCAGTTGCCCAGCGATTGGGCTCGGTCGGCGGCTGCAGTCGGTCGTATCGACGCGGCGTTCCATGTTCCGGGAGACCTGTTGTGTGTAGTAGAGGCGAAGGTCAGCGCTCCGCTTGACATCGGCCAGCTCGTGAAGCACGCGAGCACATGGGGCGTCAAGGGACTACCAGACGGGGACCAAGTCCCAGATGCGTGGATCTTCACGACGTGGCGCGAGATCCACGACTGGGCGGCCGCAGAAGCTCAAGCGCGCGTCTCAGGTCGCACGCGCTGGCTGCTGTCTCAGTTCGTCGAGTACCTCGAGATCGTCGGTCTTGCGCCATACCCCGGCCTTCGTCCAGAGGATTTCGCCTACCTTCAGTGGAAGCATTCGCAGGCAACTGCCGAAATCGCCGCCAGCGAGGCTGGCGACCCATCCCAGGCGATCATCGTGAAGCGACGGATCCAGACGATCTGGGAGATCGTGCGGTCGGAGCTCAAACCGGATGAGGCAGTTGCTCTCGGCGAGATCCACATCGGCACTGTGAAGCAGTCCGACGATCGGGTCTGGGCGGTCACGAACTGGGGACGGGCGGGCGCGAACCTCACGCTCGAGGCTCACTCGAAAGGTCTCGAGCTTGTGCTTGTCGGGTGGAACATGCGCCAGGCCCCGCTCGTCAGAGCGTGGCTGCGTTCAGCCCAGTTCGTCAATGCACTGGAACGCCTCGGGTCCTTCGAGCTGGTGATTTGGAAGCGGCGCGCCATGATTGACCACAAGGGCGCTCCGTTCTGGCAGCACGCCAAGAACACGTCGCTCCGTGTCGTTCCGCTGACGCCCGACGCGGCGCCCGCGGATCTCATCGCGGAACTCGAGGTCACGCTCGACCCCGTCTGGGAAAGGCTTGCGTTCCACATACGATGTCACTGGACGGTAGAACAGGTTCTCGCAGGTGGGCCGGAGATAGGGGCCAGCATCGCTGCTGAGGTCCATGTGCTCCTTCCAGTCCTCGAGCAGATTTAACTCGTAAGCGGAAGCTAGTCAGCCCGTGGCGACGCCGCACGCATGCGCCTCAGGCCGCGCGAGCGTAACCTCCGGCCCGGCTCACAGCGCCATTCGTCGTAATCGGCGATCGGCCGAATCCGCCCGACGCTGTAGCGCTGGCACACCACCACTAAGAGACGTGACCGCGGCAGTTCCATCGGGCTCGCCTGACAGTCCCACGGTCCGGACCGTGCGAGTGTGCGCGTCCGATCACGCCCGCAGGGCTTCGTCGGCGAACCGGCACAGCATGTTGACCAGCCGCATGTCGTCGACGGTGTTGCAGCGGGCGCTCAGCAGCCGCGGCGAGCACACGACCACGGTGAGCGCCTGCGCGCGTGAGACCGCGACGTTGAGGCGGTTGCGGCTGAAGAGGAAGCTCATGCCGCGGTTGACGTCCTCGCCGGTCGAGCTCGCCATCGAGAAGAAGACGACGGGCGCCTCCTGGCCCTGGAACTTGTCGACGGTGCCGACGCGGGCGTCCGGGCAGCGCGCTGCGCAGGCAGCGGACCTGCGCGTTGTAGGGCGCGACGACGAGGATGTCGTCGAGCGTCAGCGGTCGCGACGACCCCCTCGCGGTCGGTCCACGTCCCCTCCAGCAGCAGCGCGCACGTGCGGCGGCGATCGCGCTCGGCCTCCTCGATCGAGCGACCGCGGTTGTCGAGGTGGTCGACGGCGAGCATCCGCAGGCCGCTGCCGCTCAGGCCGGGCGAGTCGACGCGCTGGCGCTCGGCGCCCGCGACCGACGTCAGGCGGCCGTCGTACATCGTGCGCGAGACGAAGTCGCAGACGTCGGGGTGCATGCGCCAGGTCGTGTCGAGGAAGACGCCGCGGTCGGGCGGCACGGTGTCGAGATCGCCGAGCAGGTGCTCCAGGACGGACGCGCCGCTGCCGAGCGGATGGGTGCCCTGGCTGACGTGCGCGAGCTGCTGAGGATCGCCGAGCAGCACGACGCTCCGCGCGCCCTGGGAGACGGCGATCGCGTCGGCGAGCGACATCTGGCCGGCCTCGTCGATGAACAGCACGTCGACGGAGTCGTGCTCGTCCTCGGCCGCCCAGTGCCAGGCGGTCGCGCCGACGAGCAGGATCGGCCCGTCCTCGTCGTCGGGCCGCTTCTTGGCGGAGACGACCCGCGCGCTCTCGTAGGCGTCCTCGGCGTCGCCGCACTTCTTCCACCCGCGGAAGGACGCGCCGCACTCGTCGGCCGCCTCGTCGATCGCGGCCAGCAGGTTGTTGATCGCCTTGTGCGACGTCGCGGCCACGCCGACGCGCGTCCCGCGCTCCAGCAGGTCGACCGCGAGCCGCGCGCCTGTCCAGGTCTTGCCCGGTGCCGGGCGGGCCCTGGACCATGAGCACGCTCGCGTCGAGCCCGCGCACCTGTGCCTTCAGGCGGTCGAGGTCCATCGGCCGGTCGTCGAGCGGCGGCGTGCCCGGCGCGCAGCCGCGGCGCGCGGCGCAGCAGCAGGTCGACGCCCGCATCGAGGCGGCCGCACGGCTCGACGCCGGCGTCCGCGACGCGATCGGCGAAGCGGAACAGCGCGCCGACCTGGGCGTCGGTCGCGTAGGGCCACCCGGGGCCGAGGGCGAGCGGCGGGTCGTCGCCCTTCGTGCGCGTGCGCGTCACGACCGCGATGCGGGCGGCCTCATCGAGCTCGAGCAGCTCCGCGCCGCGCTCGGCGAGCGGCTCGTCGAGGTCGCCGGGGCCGAGCTTGTACTCCTGCTCGGGGAACGCGCATCCGCCAGGTGATGCGCTTGTCCTCGATCGTCTCGTCGATCACCTCGAGGCCGGCGAGCGCCTCGGCGTCCTCGTCGCGCAGCTGCGTCGAGCGTCTTCTCGCGCCGGGCGTAGAGCGCCCAGTAGGCGGGCTTGGCCTCCCGGCTGTGGTAGCCGAGCAGGTCGAAGGTCGTGCGCACGGCGCGCTGCTCGTCGCGTGTCCTCGGACTCGTCGTCGGGAAGACCGGCGCAGCAGCCGCGGCCGCATCGCCTCGAGCCGCGCGAGGTACGCGGCGAGCTTGGCGCCGGGCGGCTTGGGCGGCTCGGGCTCGAGCGCGTCGAGCGTGACGCCGTACTGCGCCTCGGCCTCGGGGCGCCGGTCGAGCAGCCAGCGGTACAGCGCGCGCGTCGCGGCGCAGTCGTCCTCGTTGTAGCCCGCGATGCCGTCGAGATGCTCCTGGTCGCCGTCGTCCTGCCACGCCTGCCAGCGCCGCAGCGAGCCGATCGCGCCGCGCAGCTCGGCGTCCCGCTCGAAGCCGATAGACCGGCTCGAGCGCCTTCAGCCCGTAGCTCTCGACGCCCGCGCGGATCGCCTGCCGGCTGATGCCGTAGAGGTCGACCAGCACCTTGCGGCGCAGCAGCTCGTCGAGCTCGTACTCCCCGACCGCGTGCCGCGCGACCAGCTGCTTGAGCGCCGTCGGCTCGTAGGCGTTGAAGTGGAAGACGTGCAGGTCGGGGTAGCTCGGCCAGCCGAGCCGTGATCCAGTCCAGCCACTGCTCGAGCGCGCGCTTCTCCTCGGCGCGCGAGGTCGCCCACAGCGGCCAGTAGCGCCACTCGCCGTCCTCCTCGTAGCCGGTGCCGAACAGGTACTCGAGGCCGTCCTCGCCCCAGTAGGGATCGCCCTCGAAGTCGAAGAACACGTCGCCCGGCGGAGGGCGCCGGCAGGCGCGCCAGGCCGCGGTCGGCCTCCGGCTCGAGCAGCTCGAACAGCGGACGCTCGAGCGGCGCGGCTGCGGACCTGCAGCGATGCCTGCGCGCGCAGCGTCGCGAGCGTCGCGCCGGTCAGCCGCGGCACGGTCGCCTCCTCGGCGAGCTCGGCGAGACCGGCGACGGTGCTGATGCCGGCGGCCTCGAGCTTCAGGCCCTGCGCCGCGGTGCAGGTTGGCGACCAGCGAGACGTGGTCGTCGTCGCGGCGCCGGTCGCGGCAGACCTTCCACCAGTGGCAGAACTGGCACTCGCTCACCTTGTACGGGTAGGCGGGATCGGGGTCGGCGCCGGCGAGCTCCGCGTAGCGGCCCTCGAACTGCGCGCGGACCCGCGCCGCGTAGGCGGCGAAGTCGTCGGGCGCGAATGCCGGCGTCGTCCCGTCGCCGAGCATGAGATGCATCCGCTCGGGCCGGCGGCCCTGGATGCGCTGCGAGCTCGTCGGTGTAGAAGAGCAGCTGGAAGATGTGCCGCGGCTGCGGGTGACTGCCGAGCTTCGCGTCGTGGACCTCGTAGGACCAGCCGCCGAGATCGGACGGCTCATCGACGCGGATCAGGAAGTCGGGGAACCCGAGCCAGCCGTCACGCGCGAAGCACCCCTGATGCAGGATCCCGCGGCCCTCGCGCATCGCCGCGATCGTGCGTCGCGCGCGCTCGTGCCGGGCTCGCGTGCTCGTCCTCGAGCGCGACCAGGTCGAGGCCGTCGGCCATGAGCCCGGCGACGACAGCATCCTCGTGGCGATCCCCGCGCTCGAACAGCAGCGACATGTCGGGCGGCAGGCGCAGCCCCTTCAGCTCGCCGCGGCGCTCGCGGATGTCGAGGTACGTGCGGTGCTCGCACGCCAGGAAGCGGTTCAGCGCGCTGGGCGAGAGGGCGGGCCGGTCGGTCATGCTCATCTCTGTTCGTCATCGGGGCATCAGCGATGATCCTCGCGCATAGATTTCATCGCACGCGGGTCGTGTCGGGCACGGTGTTTCTGACAGACCTGCATCAAGCACGAGGAGTCAGCGGCCACACAGACGACGGCCGACCTTGTCCGACTGACGCTTTGCGTGGACTGCACGCCCGCCCGATCGCCCGGTGAGCTGGTGTCACGGGACTCATCCCGATCTCGAGCACAACGTGCGTTCGTGGTACCGCGACGACGACTGGCCGACCGACCGGCCTTTGACACCATGGGTCCCAGCGTACGGATGTCGTCCGTGCGAGGGATCTAATGGCGCAGCGCCCGAACGATGGTCTCGATGCGGTCGGCCGCCGTGGCCGGGCTTTCGTGCTCCCAGACGCGCACCACGGTCCAGCCCGACTCCTGCAGCACACGGTCGGTCCGCCGGTCGCGGTCGACATTGGTATCGAGTTTCAGTCGCCACCAGGTGCCGTTCGCAACCGGCAGCACGCCGTGCTCAGGGCAGCGATGCCAGAAGCAGCCGTCGATGTAGATCGCCACGCGCTCACGCGGGAAGACCACATCGGCCTGTGAGCGCAGGGTGGTCAACGGGCGTCGATGAACGCGGTAGCGCAGACCTCGCGCGAAGAGCTCGGAGCGAACGGCGAGCTCGGGGCGAGTGTCTCGCGGCCGATTGGCGCGCATCGTGGCCGATGCCACCGCGGAGGATGCGGGCGGCCAAGACCGACCCGGCGACTTAGACGATGTTCGTACGCGCGAGCCGCTTATCAGAGTGCCTCGGGGTCGGCGTTGGCGAGCCTGAGCAGGAGGCGGTCGCGTAGCTGCAGGTCTTGGCCGATGACGTCGTCGACGGCTCGCATGATCGCCGGCCAGTCGCGGCTGATCCGTATCGCCTCCGGGGACATGTCGAGGGCCACTTCCTGCTCACCGAGCTCCTGTCGGGCAGCGAGATGGTCACGGTAGCGTTCTTGCGCTGCCGCGACGGCGCCGGCGACAACGGCGCGCAGCTGCGGGCGAACCTCCTCGGGGAAGTCACGCGCATCTTCGCCACGTTGACGGAGAACCGATCCTCGTCGCCGACCGGTAGGTCAACTGCGATCCTGGCGAGCTTGGCGTGCTCGTCGAGCGTCCGTAGGCGATTCCAGCCGCCGGCCTGGATGCAGCCGATCGCGACGGTAGATGTAGAAGCCTTGATGGCGGTTCCAGCGGTTGGGGCCCGCGCTCTGCCGGTGGGCCTCCGGCGGAGCAGAAGTGCTGTTGGGCCGGTAGGACGTAAGGGGCAACCGCAGTTGAATGTGCGACTCATCGGGGGCGCAGTCAGTGCCTGGGCCGGTAGGGCGCGGGTGTGGGGCTCGCGCGCGCGAACGGGTCCCAAGGCGCGAGCGGCTTGCCGTCGACGAGATGCTAAGCCGAAACCGTGCGGTCAAAGGCCTCGCCGCTCAGAAAGCGATGGAACACCATCGCGAGATGTTCGCGGACCTCCTCGACAGCGGTCCTCATGACGCGCGCGGTCATGCCCGGCGTGGGCCGTCGCGCGAGCACGCGGTCCAGCGCGTCCCAGAGCACGACCGTGCCGCCGCCATCCGGTATCGGTTCCCTAGATGTGCCGGCGCCTCCCGAACGCCGATGCGCTCCAGGCCCAGCAGTTGCGCCGGATGACAGCGTCGAGGTCCCAGCGGCGGATCGCGATCCGGCCCGCGCTTGGTGCGCGATGCCACGGTGAGTCGGCGGCATTGCGACAGCGAGGCCGTCTTGAGCCCAAGGCCGAAGTGGCCAAGAGTCCGCTCGGCGTAGTCCGCGCCGCTGCCGTAGCGCATCGCCTCGTCAAGCCGCGCGGCGTCATGCCGATGCCGTCGTCGGTGACCCGGATCAGGAGTCGGCGCCGTCGGCGATGAGGTCGACCTCGATGGTCGGGCGTCGGCGTCGATGCTGTTGTCGACGAGATCGGCGACGGCCGAGGGAGGTCGTAACCGATGTCGCGCAGCGAGCTCATCAGCCGCCGGGCGGACGGGAGGACCGTCGGTGGTCGTCGCTCATGCCGCGACCGATCTCGGGCTCGAGCTCGGGGCTCGAGCCGGCTCGCGCCGGCGCCGGTGGCGCAGTCCGCTGCAACGGGCAGAGCCACAGCGCGGTGTGCCGGCCCGGCAGACGAGCGCGCCCAGGTCCAGGAGGGCGTCGTTGAATGCGGCGTCGGGTCCCTCGGTCCGGCCAGGCGGTGCAGGTCGAGTCGCAGCTGGCAGCGGCGCTGTCGGTCGCGTCCGTTGAGTCGCGCTGCGATCCGCGTCGTGTTGCGTGTCGACGAGCACCGCGCGTCGACCGAAGCCGAAGCACAGCACGGCCTGGGCGACGTAGTCGCCGACGCCGGGAAGCAGCCGCAGATCGAGCTCGTCGTCGGGCACCTCGCCGTCGAAGTCGCTCGACGAGCGCGCGGGCGACTTCGATCGATGTCTCGGCGCGCCTCGAGGCCGAGTCGCGCAGGCGATTGGCGCCTCGTCTGCGTCGTCGACCAGCGCCTGCGGGCGTCGGCGCGAGCGCAGCAGCGCCTGGAACACGCGGCGCGACCTGGTCGGCGCGGGCGCGGTGCAGGCAGCATCTCCGCCATCAGCACATGCCACGGGCTCGACCGGTGCCCGCCAAGGGGAGCTGCGCGCGCGTCTTGGCGTGCCACACGAGCAGAGTCGTCGCGGACGTCGTGCGCACGGCGCGGCGATGCGTCCCGCGGGCCCTCGAGTGGCTCGCAGGACCGCCCGCCCGATCGCCTCGCCGAGCACGGCGGGACGGCGTTGCCGATCTGCCGATAGCGGTGCGTCTGGGTGCCCGCGAAGCGGAAGTCGTCGGGGAAGGTCTGGATCCGTGCGGCCTCGCGGATCGAGAGCGTGCGATGCTGGTCGGGGTGGATGTACCAGTAGCCATCCTTGGCGATGTGCGCGGTGATCGATGCGGCACAGCTCGTCCCAGGCCAGGCGCTTGTACTTGTCGGTGAAGATGTCGGAGCGATAGCGCCGCAGATCGTTCGGGGAGGTCCGATGTAGGTCTGCCCCTCGGCGAGCAGCGCGAAGGCCTCGAGGTCGTCGGCTCGGACGTCGCGGCAGATGTGCTCGGTTACCCGGCCGGTCCTCCGCGGGCCAAGCCGTGTCGCATCAGCGCTGAAGCCGAGGCCGCTGCGCCGCGGGTCATAGGAGATGCTTCGGCGCGCTGGGCGCGAGGGATCGGCGGCAGATCGCCGATAGCGTCCCGCAGCGTCACTCGGGCGACGCCGGGTTCGGGCCACAGCGGTCGACTCCCCGCGAGTCCCATGAGGATCAGCCGCTGGCGGTGCTGCGGCACCCCATACCGGAACCGTCGAGGATGCGCGCGTCGACGCGATAGCCGAGTGCCCGCAGCGACTCGTAAAGCCCGATGAGCACCGCTCCGTCATCCCAGCGCGGAAGGTCGGGCACGTTCTCGACCAGCACGGCCGCGGGCTGGAGGTCTCGACCACGGCGATGAACGAGGCCCACAGTCGGCACGCGGATCGTGGGCAGATCCGCGCCGCCCGAGCTCGACCAGATCGCGGATCTGAGAACTACCGGCGCGGCTGAACGGTTGACACGGCAGACCACCGGCGAGCAGGTCGACGGACCCGATGCCCCACGCGCCAAGCGTGTTGAGGAACTCGTCGGGGTCAGACAGATCGCCACACCACGACAGCCCGGGCAGGTTGGCCTGGTGGGTGCGAACGGCCCAGGCGTCGGAGTCGGCGCCCACGATTACGTCGAAGCCGGCGCGCTCGAGACCCAGCGACAGGCCTCCGGCACCACAGAACAGGTCGATCGCGGTGGGGCGCCTCCGTTCGCTCAGGAAGCGATGGACCGCCGACAGGTCAGCCGGCTCTGGGCTCTCAGGATGTCGGGGAGGCTCCGCTGGCACGCCCCGATGATGCGCCACCCTGGAGCGCCTGCGGGGCTCAGCCCTTGTGCCCGTTGTCTGCGCGCGACCCATCCTCGACACGCTATCGGGCGGTGCGGTCTCCATCCGCTCCGCGCAGATTCGTGACCGCTTTGGGGCGCAATTAGCCAATGTGGCACTGATCGTGACCGAGTCCGCTTGTCGGCCACCGTCCCCATCAGAGCGAGACGGAGTCGGGGTCGGGGCGCCGACTCGGCGCATCGACGCGCGCCTCGCTCGGATGTCGAAGACTAACCAGCAATCGAAGTGGTCTTGCGTCTGCAGCGGGGGCATCTCGACGCAACGCCGACGAGTGTGCGTTCGTCCGGCTCGGCGCGAGTGTGGGGCGGTGGCGCGCCGAGGCGAGAAAGCCCCACTGCGGCACTGGGCCGCGAATAGGGTGAGGCGACGCAGGTGCTGATCAACCTGCGGACCAGGTGGGTCCACGACCCAGCGTGCCGGTGGCTTGCCGGCACCTCCATCGTTCTGAGATCTCTCCCGATGACGACGTCACTGAGCTCCCCGATGGCCATCCCTGTTGCTCGTTCTGCAGTCCCGCCGTCGAACCCTCGCCACAGCGGGTTGACGTCTGACGGCTCCACCGACGATCGGATCGAGGGAGTCCTGCTTGATGTCGCGCGAGCTCCTGATTCTGCGCGGGCATCCGAGGTGATGCTACGAGGCGATCCTCTCCCAGCACGCGGTCGCGGCGTACTCATCTCCGGATTCTTCTGAATCTCTGCTCTCGTTCAACCGCCGGCAGGCCTTGTGTCCCGACCTCCGAGGGCCGCGAACTCGCCAACGTCTAGGGATCGCGTCGTCAATCGCGACTGCGCCGCGATGCCGACTTGTAGGGCGGCTTCCGATGCAGGAGGCGGTGATCGACCCGTGTGGGACTGGGCCGATCCACCGCCCGAGTAGCTCATGTCGACAAGGTCATCTCGGAACGCGCTTTCGGCATCAACATTTGAGCATCAGTTAAGAAACCCGGGACCGAGCTACCTCTCGCGGAGTAAGGCCCACTAGCGGCAGAATTCAATTGGTTGCCCGAGATCGCTCAGTATCCGATCAGGAGGATTCCTTTGAGCGGAAGTCGCAGACGATCACTCGCATAGACCGCGTCGACTCGGTTGGCGGTCACCTCGTAGCTCTTGGTGACCATCGTCTGTCCGGATTTGTATCGGAGCATCATCGCCATCACGAGATAATCAGCGTCAACCATCAACGAGGCGCGGATGATGTCGCGGTAGTCCGCATTGTTGGCAGCTCCCCGCCCAGCCTCGACCTCGACGGCGACCCGCTCAAGCGGATGATAGGCATCGACCTCATACGAGACGACTGGTCGGCCGCCCTCCCCGAAGAGAACAGGCCGGAGGATCTTCTCGACCTTCTTCCGGCCTGACTCCACGGTGAACCCTTGGGCCTCGAGCGCGGGGCGAAGGTGACGGAGCGCTTGGTCGCTCGAGATTCCCTGATGCTGCCGCGAGTCCACATCCGGCTGCACGTCGGCGAAGGCCTTGACGACGCCGGTGGTCCACGGCGGCGGCTGGGTCGAGTACGGGTAGAACCGCCACCGCGGGTAGTTGCCGGTCGCCACAGTGCGACCCTACCGCGTGCCGGCATTGAGCCGCGAGACGGCGCCAACCGGTGGCAAAGTGTCCAGCACGTCGCGACGTGCGTTGCGGCTTTCAGGGCAGCACCGGCCTGCGCGAGTCCGCCCCGCAGATCCCGTCGGCGCAGTCACAACGACCGGGTTGAGTCGCGCATCGGTCGTGCCTGAGGTCACGTCCCATAGCGTGACAG
This sequence comes from uncultured Solirubrobacterales bacterium, assembly GCA_963825515.1. GTDB lineage: Bacteria > Actinomycetota > Thermoleophilia > Solirubrobacterales > Solirubrobacteraceae > CADCVQ01. Next base: position 104,177 of record CAWGTI010000010.1, read on the forward strand.
CGGCATCCGTTCCTCAGTCGATTCTCCAGGTGCCAAACTCGCCGACCGCACACGCGGATGGCAGCGCTTGGCACGGGTTCGGCCACCCCCGACGATCTGGCTCCGCCCATTGGGCAAGGCCGCAGCCGAGATGCCACGGTGAGCGCATCGGCAGCCCACCGCGTAGCCATCCCGGTACTCCGCACGATGACCATGCGCCCATCCGAGCGTTGCCGTGCCGCTCGACCCACGACCGCATGAATGGCCAACGTGCCATCCTCTTACAGCGCTAGGCAAGTCGACCCAACCTGCTGCGCGCCGACTTGCTTGCGTGCCCCGCGACCCGAACCGTGTAGGCACGTCGTGGCCGATGTCTGCGGCGACCGGCCGGATCTGCGCATGGCTCACTGCTCAGATGGAGCCCGCGGGAGGGCTCGAGCGCAGACGCAGTCGGGGGCCGTTTCGCTCGAAGAGGTCGTCGTGTTGGCGCGTCCGCGCTTGGACCTGTGAGCCACTCGCATCCGAGCCATCCCGCTTGCGGTAGGCCCCCCTCTGGTTGACGATGCGAGCAATGCTCCCTCGCGGTCATCCACTCATTGCCAGCCTCGGCGAGGATCGCCGCGAGCTCGGAATGCAGCGTCGGCAGGTCCGAGGGTATTACCGCTCAACGGCGCGGTGTCGGGGCGACGTCCTCCGCTGCGGCTCCGTCGTGTCGGAGGCGTCCCGCACGCACGCTGCGGCGAAGTCGCTCATGGTCTCGAAGCGCTCGCTCGGGTCCTTGCTCAGCGCGCGACACAGCGCGTCTGCAACGCGCGTGCCCGCTACGGGCGGCGGTCGGGAACCGGCTCTCGAGGTGGGCCGGGGGAGGTCCATCCGGCGAACGGACTTCGTCCGGCGAGCATCTCGAACAGGACGCACGCCAGCGAGTACTGATCCGATTGCGGCCGTGCGGGCAGCCACCGCAGGATCTCCGGAGCGATGTACTCTGCTGTCCCGATCATTCCCGTCGTCAGGGACGTCATGCTGTCGAGCGCCCTTGAGATTCCGAAGTCGCCGAGCAGGGCGTACTCGTGCCGCGAACCGGCCTCTGAGAGCAGGATGTTCGCTGGCTTGACATCGCGATGGATCAGCCCCTGCCGATGGACGCGTTCAATGCGGAAGCGGTCTCGCGGAACCGTCTGAGGCCCGAGAGGGCGCCAAGGGTCCCGCGGTGAGGACCTTGGCAAGATCGGGCCCCTCTATGAGACGCATGGCGATGAAGAAGTGCCCGCCCTCGAATCCGGCGTTGTAGATCGGCACGACGTGTGGGTGCTCGATGGCCGCCGCGTTGCGGATCTCACGCTGAAAGCGCGCCCGCCCCTGCGCGGTCTCCGGTCAGATGGGCGAGCATCACCTTGAGCGCGACGGGGCGATCGATCACGAGATCCCTCGCGCGATAGACAGCGCCCATCCCGCCCTGTCCGAGGCGGGACTCGACCAGGTAGTCCCCGAGCTCGGTTCCCACCAGCACGTCCACGGGCCCGTCGCCCAAGGGTGGATTCTCGTCGTGCCGCACCGCTCGCAACTCCCTCAAGCTCAGGTGACGGCTGCGGAGAGGAACCCGAGCCGGCCCGCCTCGTCCAAGATCTTCTTGGCCTGAACGGCCTGCCTACGTGAGGGCTCGCGACCCTGCTTGGCGAGGCGCCCGAGGCTGAAGGCCAGAGATCTCTGCCATGCCTGCAGGTTGCCGGTCTCCTTTGCCCAGTTCGCGAGCGTGAACCAGGTCTCACCCGACACCTCGCTGATCTCGCGGATCAGTCCTGCCTCCTCGGGCTGGGCCGCCTGGAGGCCGGAGGTCGGGCGTGCGCTGCGGGAGCCAAGCGTCACCAGCTCGTCCTCCAGTGACCCGGGGAGCCCGACCTCGAGCTCGCGGACGCGCGCCCAGCATGCTTCGCGCTTGCAGTACTCCGTCACGTTCGCGCCTCCGGGCGGATCGGTGATCACCGCGTACACGGCGTGGGAGAATTCGACGATCGCCTCGGAGACCGCCGGTCCGATGTCCTGCTCGTTCCAGATCCGGTCTTAGGTCGACGCGCTGGGCGCTGCGGTTCGAGAGCAGGCGAGCGTGTACGTGACGATGTTCGCGCGGTATCCGCCGAAGTTCTGGGCGCCGACCAGGCGCTCGGCGCGTCGGAACAGGATCGCCTTGGCGACGAGGTCTTGGAAGTAGCCTGGCCTCGGCGTCGAAGCCGCCGCGCTCGTCAGACCGCTGCATGAACGACGACGAAGTTCTTCTGGGCGCCCCGGCTGACCTCGTGCGGCAGCTGGTCCCAGGTGTTCTCGAACTTCGCGAGGTCGGTCTTCGTGAACTTCTGCGTGGTCGGGTTCTGCTGCTTGAAGGCGCGCTGCCGGGCCGGCGTGCCCTCGCGCGCCAGTGCGTCGGCGTACTGCCCGCGGGCGCGCTCGTAGAACCAGCGCGTCTGTCGCTGCGTGCCGTCGGTGGCCGGCGCCCAGATCGTGCGCGAGAGCTCCTCGACCGCGACGTGGAAGGGTCGTTGGCGCTGAAGTCGGCCTCGCTGACCCGGTTCTGGCTGTTGGCGTAGCGCGAGATCAGCGGAACGATCTCGTCCGAGCCGCTCCTCGGAGACGACCGTGATCTTGGCCTGCACGAAGACACGTCGAGACGTCGGCCTTGTCGCGGCGCACCGCGTGGTGGATCGAGGCGGTCGTCTGCCCGCCGTTGACGATCTGCAGGTCCGCTGATGCGCGCGATGCCGTGCACCGCCGTCGCCGGTCGCGCGAGCTCGACGCGACGAGGCGGTGGCCGAGATGCCGTTGTTGTAGGCGAGGAACCGCTCGGGCTCGTTGAGGATGGTGTTCGCGGATGCCCTTGTTGACCTTGCCGCGCGCCTGCAGAAACGAGCGCACGTTGAGCTCGAGCAGCCGCGGCCCGTACTGCGCGTAGAGCTCGTTGAGGACGACGGCCGGGAAGATGGCCAGGTAGGCCGTGTAGTCCGCTCCGGGCTCCTGGGCCGTCAGGCAGGGGATCGGCTCGCCGAACCGCTCGACGAAGTCGATCTCGATCGGCTCGCGCCGCTGGCCCGAGGTCATGCAGCGGTGCAGCCGCCGGAGATCCCAGATGGAGTGGAGCGACCTGCACGCCGTCGTCGCTCGGTCCTCGACGGAACTCGACCGCGAGACGCCGTCCGTGAGCACGAACAGACGGAGCCGCTCGATGCGTCGCGAGCGACCGCCCTGATCCGCAGGGCCATGTCGAACTGCGTCCGAGGATTCCTCGAGCTCGAGGTGATAGTCGCCGTCCCGGCAGCGCTCCCAGAATCGCGAGCAGCGTCGGAAGGCGGTGTCGATGTCGGTCTGGGTGACGGAGGCGCGGCGGCACCTCGCCGCGGTAGATCGTTGCGAAGAGGTTCAGCGTGTCCTCGTCGTCGACGCCGTAGCCGCTGACCTCCATGCCGCGGTCGCGGTGGTAGCAGGCGACGGCCTCCTCGATCTCGCCGGCCTCCTGAAGTGTCTGCATCATCGACGCGGTGAAAACCTCGCGGCGCAGCGCCTCGTCGCCCTCGGCCTCGGCGGTGACGATGACGTCCTGCCGGAGGTTCTCGGCGAAATCGGTCAGCTCGTCGTCGGGCGCGTCATCGGTCGGGCCTCCGGCAGGGTCGCCATGACCTCATCTGCGCGTACGCCCCAGTGCTTGCACTCGGCCACCGCGACCGAGTAGCGCACGTCTCCTACCCCGAGCGGAAGGTCTGCCTCGGTCAGATCGCGGGAAATCCTCGGCCACGTGGAAGAAGTTACTCCTCGCGATGCGTGTAGGCGGTGCGATGATACTGCGGCTCGTGGGCGTCGGAGTAGCCGGACAGCGAGCAGCCGCTCCTCGAACGCGGTCGCCGCGGCGGTGCCGGTGAGCGTGTCTCGCAGTGCCGCCGACGGCGTCCGGCAGCGTCTCGCCGTCGCCCTGGCGAACATCCAGCGACAGATGGAAGAGGAAGAGGCTGGGGACTCCGGTGTCGTCGAGCTGCCGCTCGCTGGCGATTCGCAGGACCTGGTGCTGCTTCCCGGCGGTCGACTTGACCTCGACGGCGCCCGTGGCAAGCTCGAAATCATGGGAGGCGGCGTGGGCCCGGTCCAGGCCTCGACTGCGGCGTCCGGTCCGAGGCCGGGAGCAGGTGATGTCGGAGCAACCAAAGCTCCGCGTAGAGGCCGCGCTGGCGCTCCCCGCTCAGGCCCGTCGGGTGAAGGTGCGGCGAGCAACCGCTGCCACCGGCGGAGTCTGGCCAGCCACGTGCTGACGGCCTGCGCTCGTCGGTCGGCGGGAGCCACCGCGTCGGCCATGTCGCTGGGCCAGAGCGCCGAAGATGTCCGCTGCACGAGCATCCATCAGCACCAGCTGGAGTTGCGACGCGGCTGCTTCGGGGATCGGTCGGATGCGCGTCTCGATTCCCTGTGCCGCTGGGCAGGCTCGTCGAGGTCCTCGACGGCGCCGGCGTGCGACATCGAGGATCAGCATGCGCCGATTGCCCGGCTTGGCGACGGCCAGGAAGAGATCGACCGCGCATTCAGGGTGGATGCGCCGCAGGAGTCTGCCCTTCCCCGGTCCGCGCTGCCCGTCCTCGAGCTCCGTCCACAGAGCGCTCGAAGCTCACGCGAGCCCCATCTCCATCTGCCAGTAGGTATTGTTGACCACATAATCGACGCGTCGGGGCGGTCTCGCTCACGGGGAAGCTCGCCGCGAAACCGATGATCGGCGGAAAGTCGTCCGCGAAGGCGCGGGGTCGTCGGGCTCGTAGGCCGCCAGCGGGATCGAGCGGGTAGAGCAACAGCAGGCCGTCGTCGCGGGGCCGCTCGCGCGGATCGCGGGCCCGTTGGGCACCTGGGGCTCCTGCCGCGCTCCCCATCGGCGGGTTGCCGCGCCACATCTGCCTGGGTCTTCGCCAGCGCGCCTCGCGCGCGCTCCGGCGCGAGGTCGATGACCTCGTCCTGTGGGCTGCCGATTCGCCGGATCCGGTACGCATCGCGTCGTGGCCTCGTCGAGCGCGGCTCGCTTGATGAGCCCGACGGTGGGGCCGCCGATGGCTCGCCTCGCGGCCTCCGCGCCGCACGAGACGAGCGCGACCGTCCAGTGCGTGAGTCCTCCGCACCCAAGCACGCGCGGATGTAGCGGGCGAGGTACAGCCCTTGGCCTTTCGTGCGTGCTCGTGCGTCGTGAAGTCCGCGAGGAGGTCGGCCACGTCGCCCCCGGGCACGCCGGTCCACACCGTGGTGCCCTCGGCTCTTCGACCTCGGCTCGAGCCGACGCTCGGCTCTGTCTGGCGGTTCAGGAACCGTTCGGCGAGCTTCAGATTTCGTTGCTGAACGTCTCGGTCGCGGTGGAACGCGATGGTCTCGACGATGCTGTTCTCGAACGAGAGCTCCATCTCCTTGCCGTTGCGCATCTTCGCCCGCGCGGTGATCAGCAGCCCGTCCGGGATGCTTGCGGACCCGCAGTCCGAAGTTCTCGCGGCGTCCCCCCGATCGCGGCCATCTCGTCAAAGAGGAGCAGCAGCTCCTCGTTGGCGGCGGTGATGTCGCGGTACCAGTCGCGAAGCTCGGCGGTGGTGTAGAGCCGGCAGAGGTCGAGATAGCCGGGGCGGTAGCCGAACCAGCGGCCCATCTGCATGAGCGTGTCGTACATCCGCGAGGCGCGCAGGAAGTAGCTGACGGAGAGCCCCTCGAGCGTCAGTCCGCGCGAGAGCTTGTCGCCGCCGATCGCGATCACGTTGAGGCCCGTCCGGGATGGTCGTAGTAGGTCGAGCGCGTCCTTCGCCGAGCCGTTGATCGTCAGCGACCTCGATGCGGCTCGCGGCGTCGGCGAGATGCGGCTCGACCTCCTCCCAGGTCAGCGGCGGGTCCTCGGGTCGTCGAAGCGTCGCGCGTGGTCGGCACGAAGTCGCGCTCCCAGAGCTCTCGCAGGTCGTCGATCAGGCTGTCGTGGCGCGTCGCCGTCGCCGTACCGCAGCGGTCTCGCATGCGCGTCGAGCTCCTCGCGGATCTGGTCGGCGACCAGCTCCTGCACCGCGACGAAGCGGGTCACGTGCACGAGCATCGAGTTGTGCGTCGTCGTCTGGCCCCGCGCCGCGCGCGCCGCGCAGGTCAGGACGAAGCGCATGACGCCTCGCGCGAGGCTGTCGGAAGCGCGCCCGGGCTGCCAGTCCTTCTTGTGCTCGGGGCGATCCAGTCCTCTGCGTCCTCGACGGTCGCGGACGATCGGCAGACCGGCTCGCGTCCTCAGGCCCGCCGCCGGCATCGGCCTCGATTCCGAAGACCTGCGGCCGGGCCCGACGTGGTTGGACGGCGGCGGCAGCCTGATGATGAAGCTGCGCGGGAAGAGGTCGTCGCCGTACGTCTCGCTGGCCGCGCCGGCGTAGATGAAGATGTTGGCGAACGGCGTCGCGGTGTAGCCGACGTAGGCGCTCTGCTCGAACCGGTAGAGCAGCTCACGGATCAGCCCGTTGATCGCCGTCGGATCGGTCTCGTCGTCGGCCTGCCGTTCTCGTCGCGCGGCACCTCCTTGGTGTTGACCGAGGCGTGGTCGGCCTCGTCGTCGATCACCAGCAGCGGTACTCCGGGCACGACCATCCGGCCGGTCTCAGGATGCGTCGTGCTGGTTGAGCTCGGTGGCCCACTTGATGAGGTTCCGAGGATCGACGCGTTCTTCTTCACGACGAGGAGGACGGGATCCGAGCCGATGCCGCATCGCGACCTGTCGCGCGACCTTCAGGTTGAAGTCGCCCCGCTCCTCGCTGTTCGTGAGCGAGTTGACCGGCGAGCAGCTCTCGGACCGGCGAGCCGCCCGACGCCGATCCGGCGGTTGCGTCTGCTCGAAGAATCGCTCGCTGCTGGGTGTCGAAGCCGAGGAAGCCCTCGTCGAGCCGCAGCTGGGTCTGGCTGCGCAGGCTGTTGTGGATGCCGGCGAGGACCACGATGAGCCTGTAGCCGGCGTCGGCGGCCTTGCAGATCAGGCCGGTGTAGTTGGCGGTCTTGCCGGACTGGACCTGTCCGACGACCATGCCGCGTCGGTCCCACGGCCCGGCGCGCTCGGGATCCTCGAGCGTCCCAGGATGTCATCGGTGATCTCGTCCGAGCGCTGCGACGGACTCCGGTGGCAAACGCTGCATCTCCCGAGGTAGCGCCGGTATCGGTCCCAGAAGTCCCATTCGATCTCGCTCGCGTCGGCCGGAAGCCACGGGAGGTGGTCCTCGTCGTCGTCCAACGGGACGCCGCTCGCCCGACGAACACGTTGACGATCGCTCTCGATCTCGCGCATGAGCTGCTCCGCGGTCGATCGACTGCCGCCCGATTCATCCGCTCGAGCGCCTCGACCGCGGTGTCCACGGCCTGCCTCGACCCGTTCGCGGCTCACCGGCCGCTGCCCTCCCCGAGCAGCTCAGCGCCAGCGCCTGGCCGTCGCGGCGGCCTCCTCGGCCGCCGGTCTGGTCGCTGCGCTCATCCGTCCTCCTCGAGGTGCGCGAGCGATCTCGGGGCGAGTTGTCGAACGGCTCCATGCGTCGCGAGCTGTCGCACGACATCGGCGTGGTCTAGGCCGAAGCCGCTGAGCAGGGCGTAGACGTCAGTGGCCATCGCGATGAGCTCGTCGGCCTGCGCGGCCTCGAACGGCCGGCCTGCTGATCGGGGCGCTGCGAGGCGTCGAGCGCGATCAGGGCGCGGGGATGGTCTCCTCGACCAGCCGAAGCACCGCTCTCGCGCGCTCTCGCTCGCCGTCGATAGCAGGTCGCGCGATCAGCGGGTGCTCGCGGTTGACGCGTAGCTGACCTTTCCCGCGCGAAGCTGCTGGCTGCCAGACGAAGACGTGCTCCTTGCTCGCGGCGCGCGCGATCACCTTGCCGCGGTGCCGGTAGATCGGCGGTGGCCCTCTTGCGCGTCAGCTCCCCGATGCGCTGAGGTCGGCGCGGAGAGCGCCCGGGCGGGCGGGCGGTGGCCTTCTTGACGTCGATCTGCCAGTCGGCGTCGAGCGTGTTGGGAAGGTCGATCCGGATCCGCGCGAGCTTGCAGTGCTCCTCCTTCTGAAAGAGCCGCAGCCATCGCCCGGCACCAGCAGTCGTCCGCCGCGGTAGATGTAGAAGCCTTGGTGGGCGTTCCATCCGTTCGGGCCGGCGGCGGTTCGGTGCTGCTCCTGCGAGTAGCTTGGAATGGTGCGGCAGAACGTAGCGGCGAAATGACGAGTCGGTCGTCACCGAGCGTCAGCGTCTCGTCGGCCAGTCGCTGCGTGGCCGGGTGGGCTTCGAGAAAGGGATCCCAGGCGTCGATCGGCCTGTCCGTTGATGCATGACATCGTGGCCGCGCCCCTCGAGGAACCGGTGGAAGGTCATGGCGAGGTGATCCTCGACGTGGCGCACGGTGGCGAGGAAGCGCTCGTGGGCGCCCGTGGTCCTCCAGCGCATCGTCACCGACCAGCCGATCCAGGCTCTCCCACAGCACGATGGTTCCGCTGCGGCATGGTCGGCGAGCTCGAGGTCCAGCGCGGCTCCGAGCTCGGTCGGCTCGCGCAGCAGGGTCCAGTCCTCGGTCTCGCTGACGTAGTCGAGATCCCAGCGTCGCATCGCGGCCGGGCTCGCCCTCGCTGTCGGCTGATGCACGGTGAGGTTTCGGCACTGGGAGAAGGAGGCGGTCTTCAGTCCGAGGCCGAAGCGGCCAAGATCGTGCTGCGGCGCGGGTGTCGCGCGGGTTGCGGCTTCCCAGCCGCATCGCCTGGGTGAGCTCGTCGCGCGCTCATGCCGGTGCCGTCGTCTCGGATCGACACATGAGAGTCCTGTCGCCGGCCCAGTGAAAGTCGATCCAGACATTGCGCGCGCCCGCGGAGATGCTGTTGTCGAGAAGGTCCGCGATCGCGGCGGGGGTCGAGTAGCCGAACGCGCGCATCGACTCGATCATCGCCGCCGGCGTCCGGCCGCACGATCTCGTGCTGATCGAGCGGTCGCGCCTCAGCGCTCTTCGCGGCGTGTTGAGCATCGTCACCGCGACGGCCGGTAGTCGTGCCAGGGCTGGACTGCTCGCGTCGAAGAAGTCGACGACCGGCCCCGTTCGCGGCCGCCACGTCGGCGGCGCGCCGTCCCGTGCCGAGCTCATGCAGCAGCTCGTCGTCGGTCTGGTCGGCGAGGATGCCGACCGTGTAGAGCGCATTGATGAGCTCCTCGGTCTGCAAGCTCATCTCCGAGCAGGTCGTGTCGCAGCACGATCGTCGCTCGGTCGGCGTCGAGGTAGAAGCGTCCGAACAGCGAGGACTGGTTCAGCGCGTTCAGGTGCTCGAGCACCTGCAGACGATTCTCGCTCGGTCATCTCGACGTCGACGAGGACCTCGGACTGCAGGGAGATCATCGTCTGCCCGCGGCCCCAGGCGTGGAAGTCGATCAGGACCGCCGCGCTGCCGTGCGGGACGGGCACGAAGTAGCTCGTTCGGTCGTCGCCCAGCAGCGAAGCGGATTTCCGCGCGGGCGAGGATTCCGTGGACCTGCTCGATGACGCGTGGGTTGACGACCATGTTGACGCCGCGCTCCACTAGCTAGGGGTGGTTGGCGGTTCGCGCTGTCCGCGGGACCGGTGGATCTGGTCGGTGGCCGCCCGACGAGCGGGTCGAACTCGACGTCGATGTGTTACGCCGCCTCTGATTCGGCCGCACGCACAGTCGGCTCGGCGTTTTCGATCGCGCCCGTTCGATCAGGTTACTGCTGGTGCTCCGAGGCGATGCACTGGAGATAGCTGCAAGGTACCCCAAACGGTGCACTCTCAGGACATTGCGCAGCCGGCGACCGGCCCCCACTTGGCATTTTTCTCATCCCTGGGCCCACAGGCAGTCCGCGGCGCGGCGTCGAGGACCGAGCCCCGATCGCGCCAGCCCCGAGTACGGGCTCCGGCAACAACAGAGGCACGTGCATCCCAACGAGCTATCGGGGCGCCCGGATTTGAACCGGGGACCTCACCGACCCGAACGGTGCGCGCTACCAGGCTGCGCCACGCCCCGATGCCGGGGCATTATCCCAGCTTCGCCCGGCCGGCTCGATCCGGCGGCCGCCCCCGAGCCGTAACCGGACACGCGAGCCGCCCGAGCCACACGGCTCAAGCCGCCCCAGCCACCGCCCGGTAGTACCGCACCGCCAGCCCGGTCACGAGCGTCTGCAGCGCCGCCTCCAGCGACACGCCCTCCGCCGACGCATACCCCGTCAGCCCCGAGTCCTCGATCTGTCTGCGCCTGGGACACGACGTCGTCCATGAGCTCCGGATGCTTGTCGGCGAAGTAGGCGCCCAGCGAGTACAGCGCCGTGTCCGTGAACGGCTCGAGGTCGCGGCCCGCGCCGGGGGAGCTCAACCGGGGGGCAGAATGGAGTTGACGGTGGTGTTCAGAGCGCCGACGGTCTGGCCGACGATGTCCGGTGGCGCGGCCGTGGTCGCCGCTCCGGCCGACTGCGTGGCCTGACCGGCCGCCCCGGTCACGGTTCCGGTCGCGCTCCCGGCGGCCCCGGCCCCGGTCCCGGCGCCCGACGTCGCCCCACCGCCGCCGCTCTGCGAACCACCGCCACCAACAGCCCCGCCGCCCGCACCCAGCACGCCCTCCAGCACCCTGCGGATCGGCCCCGTGTTCACGGGCTCGCTCCCCGACCCCTCGCCCGCGCCTGCCCCACTGCCCTGGCCGCCCGACCCCGACCCCGACCCCGTCAGGCCCAGCGTGCTGGTCACGTCGTTCAGATCTGGCGTCCGCGGGCGAGGCCGGGCCCCCGGGCGCCCCACGCCGGGCGTCGTGCCCGATCCGGCACCCTGCGCGCCCGAGACCTTCGACGTGGCTCCGTCCTGGGACACCGACGACGACGGAGACGGCCGGCCGGACCTCCGCTCTCTCCCGCCGGCACGCACACGCGTCAAGCCGACGCCCTCCGGCGCAGCCGACGACACGGAGCCGCCCAGCTTGGCCTCGCCGCCCGCGTCCTCGCCACCGACCGACGACCGCAGACCGCCCAGCACCGAACCCGAGTCCAACCCCGCCAGCCCGCGCACGATCGGCGAGCGGTCCAGCAGATTCGGCGTCACATCGCGCTGCTCGATCGCGCTGCCGGCGCCCAGGCTCCCCAGGGCCACCGCCGCCGCGCCGAACACGGCCTTGGACCAGCCTCCGGCCGTCCCCGGATCGACCGAGGACGCGACGTGCGCCGACCACTGCGTGATGGGCGAGCTCGCCGCGTGGGACCCAAACAGCCCCCCGTCGTCCTCCCAGCGGCGCTTGAGGAAGGCCGGGAGGGGCAGGATCGCCGCGACCCGCGCGGCGACGGAGCGCTCGGGGGCGGTGAGGTCGAAGCCGGCCACCAGGGCCTGGCGCCGGCAGGGCTGGCAGTGGGAGATGTGGCGCGCCAGCTTGCGCTGGTCCCGCGCGCCCACGGTGGCCGCCCCCGCGCCGGCGATGATCCCCTGCACGCGCACGCAGCGCTTGCCGCTGACGAGCTCCTCGTACTCCTCGCTCAGCCGGCGCCGGGCGCGGAACAGCGTGCTCTCCACCGACGCGCGGCTCATCCCCAGGCGGTCGCCGATCTCCCGATACGAAAGCCCCTCGAGCTCGCGCATGACCAGGATGTCGTGATGGGTCTGCGACAGCCCGCCGAACGCGCCGCGCAGGTCCTCGAGCGTCTGCTTGGTGTCCATCGCCGCGTCGGGCGTCACGCGACGGTCGGCGAGCCGGTGCTGCTCGCCGGCGCCGATCGCGTCGTGGGCGTCGAAGGAGACCTCCTCCGTGCGCCGCGAGCGGCGGAACGCGTCGATGCACGCGTTCTTGGCGATCTCGTAGATCCAGGGCTTGAAGACGATCTCGCGGTCGGTCTCGCGCATGCGCCGCAGCGCGGAGACGAAGACGTCCTGGGTGATGTCCTCCGCTCGGCCGTGGTCGTGGACCATCCCGCGCACGTAGGCGCAGATGCGTCGCTGGTAGCGCGCGTACAGGTGCTCGAAGGCCCGGTCGTCGCCCGCGCGGACCGCCGCGACGAGGTCGAGGTCGTCGGTGTGCTCCGAGGTGGGTCTGGTTGCGACGGCGGTCGACGACATGGTCTCCGTTCCCCTGGGACGGGCCGGCGCTCCGCCACGCTACCGACAGCGTCGCCTCCGGACCCCCACTGTACCGTTGACACCTAGTGGTTGCCAGGCTCATTTCCCATCTCGACGACCTGCTCAACCCGGCGCGATTCAGCGACTACGGGCCCAACGGACTGCAGGTCCCCGGCCCCGACAAGGTCGAGACGGTCGTCACCGGGGTGTCCGCCGGCGCGGAGCTGTTCGAGCGCGCCGCCGAGCTCGGAGCCGACCTGATCGTGGTGCACCACGGCCTGTTCTGGTCCGGCGCGCCGCTCGCGCTCGACGGGCCGGCCAAGCGGCGCCTGCAGCTCCTCTTCGAGCACGACATGGCGCTCGCCGCCTACCACCTCCCCCTCGACGGCCACCCCGTCGTGGGCAACAACGCGCTGATCGCCGCCGGCCTGGGCTGCGAGGCCCACGAGCCCTTCGCCGAGCACAAGGGCGCCACGATCGGGGTCGCCGGGCGCTTCGCGGGGGACGGGATCGGCGCGGAGGAGCTCTACGAGCGCGTCCAGGCCCTCACCGAGCGCGAGCCGCTGGCCTTCCTGGCCGGGCCCGAACGCGTCAGGACGATCGGCATCGTCTCCGGCGGCGGCTCGGACTGGCTGCCGGAGGCGATCTCGGCCGGCCTGGACGCGTTCCTGACCGGCGAGCCCGCCGAGCGCGTGATGATCCAGGCGCGCGAGGCCGGCATCCATTTCCTGGCCGCCGGGCACTACGCGACCGAGACGTTCGGCGTCCGCCGCCTGGGCGAGGAGCTCGCGGAGCGCTTCGGCGTGCGCCATATCTTCGTCGACGTTCCGAACCCGATCTGACCCCGGCCGTTGAGCCCGTCCTCGCCGGATGGTAAAAACGACGCATGCCTTAACCGACCCAGGAGGCGTTCCCCCGATGCCCAACCACCTGACCCCCACCGAGCTCGCGCGCGAAGCCAACCTCGATCGCCGCGACGTGATCTCCAAGTGCATGGAGATGGGGGTGCCGATCTTCCAGGGCAGGATCGACAAGACGCTCTTCCTCTCGAGCCTGGCCGCGGCCCAGCGCGACCCGGAGCCGGCCAAGCTGTAGTCCCGCGCGCCCCGCGCGGCGCGCTTCCGGAGCAGTCCAGCCAATTGCGGTTGATCGAGGCTCGCGCGCGCTGTAGTTTGCTCGCGCTCTGCGCACGGGCCGTCCGCGCGCCCCCTCGACGTCAAGGAGGACCCGATGCCCTCGACCAACCGGCGTGCCTGGCTTCTGGGCACGTGCGTAGCACTTCTCGCTCTCGGCGCGTTCGCCGGCTGCGGGGACGACGACGACGAGGACACGGGTGGGGGCGGCGACCACGACGGAGGAGGCGGCGGCGCCGGCGCCCGACGCCGCTGGCGATCACGACCTCCGACGCCGCGTCCAAGCGCTTCACCGTCGAGGCCCCCACGACGATCAAGGGCGGCCTCGTGGAGATGACGTTCACGAACGCCGGCAAGGAGCCGCACGAGGCGCAGCTGATCCGCCTCGAGGGCAACCACACGGCGGAGGAAGCACTCAAGCTGATCACCTCCGACGACGAGAGCGCCCCGACGCCCGAGTGGCTCCGCGCCGCCGGCGGCGTCGGCAGCACGGGCCCCGGCCAGACGGTGACGGCCACGCTGAACCTCCCCGCCGGGAAGTACGTGATGTTCGACAACGAGAACATGGAGGGTCCGTCGAACGCGACGCGCGGCGCGATGGCCGAGTTCGAGGTCACGGCCGGCGACGAGGGCGACCTGCCCGACAGCACCGCCACGATCGTCGCGGCGACCGACGACGAGGCCGACCCGGAGAACAGCTTCGAGGTCACGGGGCTGAAGGTGGGCAAGAACCGCCTGCTCCTCGACAACAAGGGCGGCGAGCTGCACCACGCGATCATGTTCCCGATCGCCGAGGGCAAGACGCTGGCCGACGTCGAGACGTTCCTCAACTCGGAGGGCCAGCCCTCCGGGCCGCCGCCGCTGGACTTCGAGAGCGGCGCGGGAACCGCCGTGCTCGACGGCGACACCTCCCAGGTCAGCGACCTCACGCTCCGCAAGGCGGGCACGTACGCCGTGATCTGCTTCCTGACCGACCGCGACGGCAAGGACAAGCCGCACTACGCGCGCGGGATGCTCGAGGAGGTCGAGGTCAAGTAGCTCCGGCTGCCGAAGGAACGCTCCAGAGCCCGCGAACGCCTCGAGGTTGGCCGTGACGGTCGGCACGGGGTGGTCGCGGGAGGAGCGGATCGGCCTCGACGCGGCCCGCGCCTTCTCCACCGCGATCGACGCGGGCGGCGCGACCGTCCTGCGCATTGCGGGCGCGCCCGGCTCGCCGATGCTCAACCGCATCGTCGGGCTCGGCGTCGCCCGGCCCGCGACGGAATCGGACGTCGACGAGGCGCTGAGCGCCATGGGCAGCGGCGTCACGTTCTACGCCTCCGTCTCGCCGGGCGCGCGGCCCGCCGAGCTGCCGGTTTGGCTGCGCGACCGGGGGCTGGAGCCCGGGTGGGGCTGGATGGCCTTTCGCCGCGGCCTGCAGGAGCCTCCGGCGGCGCCCACGGCCCTGCGCCTCGCCGAGGTCGCCACGGACCGCGACCGGGCGGCGTTCGCCCGCATCGTCCGCGTGAGCTACGACCTGCCCGAGGCGGTCGACGCCGCGATCGCCACCGCCCCCGACGGCGGCTGGCAGTGCTGGCTCGCGCTGGACGGCGACGAGCCGGCCGGCGCGGCCGGGCTGTTCGTCTCCGGCGGCGCGGCGTACCTCGGCCTGGCCGGCACGCTGTCCGAGCACCGGGGCAAGGGCGCGCAGAACGCGCTGCTGGCGGCCCGGATCCGCCGCGCCGCCGAGCTGGGCTGCGACGTCGTCTTCACCGAGACCGGCGAGCGCCGGGACGACCGGCCGAGCAACTCCTACCGCAACATCCTGCGCGCCGGCTTCACCGAGATCGCCGTCACGGCGAACTGGATCGGGCGGGCCTGACGGCGCAGGCGCTCAGTCGCTGGTCGCGGAGGACTGGCGCAGCAGCGCGCCGGTCGTCTGCTCCAGGATCTTGCGCCAGGCGCGGGTCTTCTCCTTCTCGACGTCGAAGTGCTTGATGACCTGCCGCACGCGGCGGGCGGAGATCTCGATGCCGTGGCGCTCGCAGACCCGGCGCAGGCGCTGGTAGTCCGACGCGAACTGGAGCGTCACCGACTGGAAGCCGTGGCGCGCCACCTCCACCCGCGAGGTGAAGTTCATGACCGACGTCTTGAACATCAGCTCGTCGTTGGGCTCGGGCTCGATGAGCACGATGTCCACGCCGGGGTAGCGGTGCTCCCACTGGCGGGCCATCTCGTGCAGGCGCTGGTAGGCCAGCATCTTGAACACCTGGTAGCCGATCTGGGGGAAGCCCATGTCGCTGACGTGGCGCGGGCGCGCCGCCCCCAGCGAGCGGATCGTCGTCTGGAAGTCGTTGACGTAGGGCACGAGCGGGTTGACGACGACGACGAACTTCGCCCCCGCCTCGACCGCGATGTCGACGTTCGTCGTCGACACGATGCCGCCGTCGACGAGCTCGCGGCCGCGGACGCGGACGGGCTTGTAGACCATCGGCAGGGCGGTCGAGGCGCGCACGGCGGTGGAGATCGGCACGTCGTCCCAGCCCTTGGCGCCGAAGACGATCCGCTCGCAGGTGTCCAGGTCGGTCGCGGCGAGATACAGCGGGGCGCCCAGCCGGCGGAAGTCGTCGGTCCGGCCGGGGTGATCGGCGAGGACCGTGCGCAGGTAGCGCTCGACCCCCGCGCCGGAGTACGCACCGGACGGCAGCGCCTCGGCCAGGCCGAGCACGAGGTCCATGGCCGAGACCTGGCCGATGCGGCCGGCCATCGTGCGCAGCACCTGGACGGCCTTGAACGGCATCAGCGCCGCGCTGCGGGCGAACTCGCCGTAGTTGGGACGCAGCAGGTTGCCGAGGCCGACGTCCTCCACGGCCCCGACGCCCTCCTCGCTGACGACGATCTGCATCATCTCCTCGGGCGTCACGCCGTTGGCCACCAGCGCGCCGATGAACGAGCCGGCGCTCGTCCCCACGTAGATGTCGAAGTCGTTGACGGTGCGGTTGACCGACAGGAGGTCCAGCGCCCGCAGCGCGCCGATCTCGTAGACCCCGCCGGTGAAGCCCCCGCCGCCCAGCACCAGAGCGGTCTTGGAGCGCCGCGGGCGCTTGCGGGGGCCCGCCTTGGCCCGGTCCTTGTTCTGCGGATCGAGCTCGACGACCTTGCCCATGAGCGGTGATTGTATGGCGCGGTTCGACGGCAGGGAACGCACCTTCCGCCGGGCCGGGCTGTTTCCTACCCCCGATGCGCCGTCTTCTCGCCGCCCTGGTCGCGCTCGCCTCGCTGGGCGCGGCCGCCCCGGCCTTTGCGTATGACGAGCCCGAGCTGCGGGCCAAGCTCGTGCGCGAGATGCGCCTGGCGGGCCCCGCCTCGGGCGCGTACGTGCGCGATCTGGACAGCGGGCAGGAGCTGTTCGCGCTGCGCGAGAACCGGGCGCTGGTCCCCGCGTCGGTCGAGAAGCTCTACACCACCGCGGGCGCGCTGCTGCGCCTGGGCCCGGCGGAGACGCTGAAGACGGTCGCGGCCACGGACGGGGTGGTGGACGAGGCGGGCGTGCTGCGCGGCGACCTGTACCTGCTGGGCGGCGGGGACCCGTTCTTCGGCGCCGAGGCCGCCTCCCGCCTGGCCCGCGCGGTGCGCGCCGCGGGCATCGTGCGGATCGCCGGCGGCGTCGTCGGCGACGAGGACCTGTTCGACGCCCGGCGCTCCGTGCGCGTCACCGGCTACGACTTCGACCTCGGCGGCGTCCTCAGCGCCCTGTCCTACGACGGCGGCCTCTCCCGCGGGCGCCCGCAGCTGAACGCCGCCCGCTTCGCCGCCGAGCGCTTCACCGCCCAGCTGCGCGCGGCGGACGTGACGTCGGGGCGCCGCGGCCGCGCCGGAGCGGCCCCGGAGGGCGCTTTGCCTCTGGCCGAGGTGGCGTCGCTGCCGCTGGGCATGATCGCGCGGGCGGTCAACGTGCCCTCCAACAACTTCGCGGCCGAGATGCTGCTCAAGGGGCTCGGCGCGCGGGTGGGCGGACGCGGATCCACCGGCGCGGGCGCCGCGGTGGTCCGCGACACGCTGGACGACTTCGGCGTGCGCCCGCGCGTGGTCGACGGCTCGGGGCTCTCGCGCGCCAACCGGACCACGGCGCGCCAGGTGGTCCGCCTGCTGGAGCGGATGGACGGCCAGGACGTCGCGGTCTCCTTCCGCACGTCGCTGGCCGTGGCCGGCCAGACCGGGACCCTGCGCCGGCGCATGCGCGGCACGCCGGCCGCCGGGCGCTGCCGGGCCAAGACCGGCACGCTGCGCACCGTCAGCGCCCTGGCCGGCTACTGCGCGACCCGCGGCGGGCGCGACATCGCCTTCGCGATGATCATGAACGCCGCCAACCCGTTCGGCGCCCGGCGGGTCCAGGACCGGATCACGGCGGCGATCGCGCGGCTGGAGGGTGCGCCCTCCGCCGTCCCGGCGGATCCCGGCGGGACGGGCGTGCCGGCCGCGCCCTGAGCGCGCGGGCTTCGAATGGCCGGCGTTCGTGTCTGGTTGGCTACGAGGGATCAGTGGGGTCGGAGCCCTCACCGCGGCCGATGACAAGCTGAACGTCCGTTCCTCCCCGCTGGAGCGGGTGGAAATGGACGCTCGAGCCTCCGCCGGGGCCCGTCAGGAGGTGAACGTCCGTTTCTTCCCGCCCCAGCAGGTGGAAATGGACGTTCGAGCTCTCCCTCGCCGACCGACCGAGCTTCACCCCAGCAGCGCCAGAAGCCCCGCCTCGTCGATCACGTCCACGCCCAGGCGCTCGGCCCTCTCCAGCTTGGTGCCGGGTGAGGCGCCGGCCACGAGGTGATCGGTCTTCTTGGAGACGCTCGAGGTCACGCGGCCGCCGGCGGCGGTGATGCGCTCGGTCGCCTCCTCGCGCGTCAGGTCGGGCAGCGACCCGGTCAGGACGAAGGTCTTGCCCGCCAGCGGCCCTTCGCCCGGCGGCGGGCCCTCGAGCTCCATCTTCACGCCCTCGGAGCGCAGGTCGGCGATCAGGTCGCGCATCTGCTCGTCGGCGAGCTGCTCGGCGATGCGCTGGGCCATCTTGGGACCCACGCCGGGGGTCTGCTCGATCTCCTCGGCGCCGGCGGCGAGGAGCGCGTCGATCGTGCGGAAGCGCCCGGCGAGGTTGCGGCCGGTGACGAAGCCGACCTCCTCCAGGCCGATCGCGAACAGGATCCGGCCGAACGGGACCTCCTTGGAGGCCGCGATGTTCTCCACCGTCCGCGTGGCGGAGATCTCGCCGTAGCCCTCGAGCTCCATGAGCTGCTCGGGGGTCAGCCGGTACAGGTCGGCGGCGGTGCGCACGAGCCCCTGCTGCTGGAGCAGGCCGACCTGCTTCTCCCCCAGGCCGTCGACGTCCATCGCCCCCCGCGAGACGAAGTGCTTGAGCAGCTGCCACTGGCGGCCCGGGCACAGGCGGTTGGGGCACTTCGTGAACACCGCGTCGGAGGGCTTGACCGTGGGGGTGTCGCAGGACGGGCAGCGCTCGGGGGGCTTGGGCGGCGGCGAGCGGTCGGGCCGCTCGACCGCGTGCGGCGCGGGCGAGAGCACCTGCGGGATGACGTCGCCGGCGCGCAGGACGATGACCTCGTCGCCCGGGCGCACGTCCTTGCGCGCGAGGTCCTCCTCGTTGTGCAGCGTGGCCAGCTTGACCGTGACCCCACCGACGCCGACCGGCTCCAGGACCGCGAACGGGTGCAGGTCGCCGAACTTGCCGACGTTCCACATGATGTCCTTCAGGGTCGTGACCTTGGTGGTGGGCGGGAACTTCCAGGCGATCGCCCAGCGCGGGTCGCGCCCCACCACGCCGAGGCGGCGCTGCAGCTCGAGGTCGGAGACCTTGACCACCACGCCGTCGATCTCGAAGTCCAGGCCGGCGCGGCGGTCCTGCCAGGCCTCGCACTGCGCGACGACCTCGTCCTCGTCGTCGACCAGGCGCACGTCCTCGTTGACGCGGAAGTCGTGCGCGCGCAGCCACTCCAGCGCCTCCCAGTGGCCGCTCAGCTGCACGCCCTCGACGCTGCCGATCCCGTAGGCCCACATCGACAGCGGCCGGTCGCGGGCCAGCCGCGGATCGAGCTGGCGGATGGTGCCCGCGGCGGCGTTGCGGGGGTTCATGAACGTCGACAGGCCCGCCTCGGCGCGGCGCTCGTTGAGCCCGGCGAAGTCCTTGAGCGACATGTAGATCTCGCCGCGCACCTCCAGTCGCGGCGGCGCGTCGGGGATGCGCAGCGGGATGGTGGGGATCGTGCGCAGGTTGTGGGTGACGTCCTCCCCCACCTCGCCGTTGCCGCGCGTCGCGCCCCGCACCAGCACGCCGTCCTCGTAGAGCAGCGAGATGGCCAGCCCGTCGATCTTGGGCTCCAGGACGTACTCGAACTCCGGGTCCTCGATCCCCTCCCGGGCCAGGTGTCCCCGCATGCGGGCGATCCAGGCGCGCAGCTCCTCCGCCGAGCGGGCGTTGCCCAGCGACAGCATCGGGCGCTCGTGGGTGACCTTGGGCAGCGAGGAGACCGGCTCGCCGCCGATGCGCTGCGTGGGCGAGTCGGGCGTGACCAGCTCGGGGTGAGCCGCCTCCAGCCCCCTCAGCTCGTCGAGCAGCGCGTCGTAGACGTCGTCGTCGACCGCGGGATCGTCGAGCACGTAGTAGCGGTGGCCGTGGTGGTGCAGCTGCTCGTGGAGCTCCGCCGCGCGGCGCCGGACGTCCTCCGGGACCGGGGCCGCGGCGGTCTCGGTGGTGGCGGTGTCCTCCGGCGCCGTCACTCCACCTCTTCGGCGGCCGGCGCCAGCAGCCGGGCCAGGTCGTGCTTGTCCAGCGCGTCCATCCCCGAGGTGTCGGTCAGGTCGAAGTGCAGCGGCGTCACGGCGATGCGCCCGGCGGCCACCGCGGCCAGGTCGGTCCCCGGCTCGTCGTGGAAGCCGGGATCGGCGCCGTAGATCCAGTAGCGGCGGCGGTCGTCGCGCTCGTCGGTCGAGCTTGAGCTGGTCGCGGTAGATCCGCTTGCCCAGCCTGGTGACCTCCACGCCCGCGGCGTCGCCGGCGGGGCAGTTGACGTTCAGCAGCGTGCCCGGCGGCAGCGGGACGTCGTCGATCTCCTCCACCACGCGGGCGACGAAGCGCGCGCCCTCGTCGAAGTCGAAGGTGCGGCCGAGGCGGAAGTCCATCTCGCGCGCCGTGGACTGCTGGGAGACCGCGATCGCCGGCAGGCCCAGGACGATGCCCTCCAGCGCGGCGGCGACCGTGCCCGAGTAGGTGATGTCGTCGCCCAGGTTGGCCCCGTGGTTGATGCCCGAGACGATCATCTCCGCCTCGAAGCCGTCGATGAGGCCGAGCTTGGCCAGGCGCACGCAGTCCACCGGCGTGCCGTCGGTCGCGTGGCCGATCGTGCCGTCGCCGAAGTCGACCTCCTGGACCCACAGCGGCCGCTGGGTGGTGATCGAGCGCGCCATCGCGGAGCGGTTGCCGTCGGGCGCGATGACCGCGAGCTCGATCCCGGGGACCTCGAGCAGGGCGCGGCGCATGGCCTGCAGCCCGTCGGCCTCGATGCCGTCGTCGTTGGTCAGGAGCACTCTCATGGCGTCCCTCGAGGATAGTCAGCGCTCCCGCCGGGATAGCGCACCGACGTCAGCGCCAGCCCGTGCGGCGGGGCGGTCGGGCCGGCCTCGGCGCGCGGCCGGCCCTCCAGCAGGGCGGCGAAGGACTCGGGCGTGCGGCGCCCGCCGGCGACCTCGAGCATCGTCCCCACCAGGACCCGGTTCATGTGGCGCATGAACGTGTCGGCGGTGATCCAGAACTCGAGCAGGTCGCCGTCGCCGCGCCACTGCGCGCAGTGGACGTCGCGCTCGAAGCGCACGTGCTCGGTCTCGCTGGGCGTGAACGCGGTGAAGTCGTGCGTGCCGGGCAGCGCCGCCGCGCACGCCGTCAGCGCGTCGCGGTCCAGGTGCTGCGGCCACCACAGCGTGGTGGACGCGTGGCGCGCGGACCGCGTGCGCCGGTGCAGCAGCCGGTAGCAGTAGGTCCGCGAGAGGGCGTCGCGGCGCGCGTCGAAGCCGTCCGGCGCGGGGTTTGAGTCCAGCACGGCGACGTCGGCGGGCAGCAGGCCGTTGAGGCGCAGCGGGTCCACCGCCTCGTGCTCGTAGGAGCACACCTGGCCCCACGCGTGCACGCCGCGGTCGGTCCGCCCGGCGACGGTGACCGGCACCGCGTCCTCGCGCAGCACCATGCACAGCGCCGTCTCGAGCTCCTCCTGGACCGTGCGCTGCCCCGGCTGGCGCGCCCACCCGGCGAAGCCCGTGCCGACGTACTCGAGCTCCAGCCGGGAGGTCACCGCTTGACCATAGTCGCGCCGTGCACCACAGTCGCGGCGGCGATGCGCGCCGGAGACGTCTTCACGAACCCCGTCACCGGCGAGCGCATGCGCGTGCACCGCGCCAGCGAAGACGGCAAGGACGTGTTCCTCGCGGAGCTGACCCTCGCGCCCGGCGCCGCGCCGGCCGGCGAGCACCGCCACCGCCACCACAGCGAGAGCCTCGTGGTCCTCGCGGGCCGCATCGGGGTCTGGTCCGGCGGCGACGCGAGCGAGCTCGGCCCCGGCGGGCGCATCGTCGTGGAGCCCGGCACCTGGCACGACTGGTGGAACGCGGGCGAGGAGGAGGAGGCCAAGGTCCTCGTCGAGGTGCGTCCGGGCGCGCGGTTCGAGCAGCTCGTCGCCACGGTGTTCGGGCTCGCGCGCGCCGGGCGGACCGACGACCAGGGCCGGCCCGGCCTCCTGCAGGGGGCGATCCTCGGCCTGGAGTACCGCGACGTGATGGAGCAGCGCAGTCCCCCGCCCGCCGTCCAGATCCTGCTGCACATGCCCTTCGCCGCCATCGGGCGCGCGTGCGGGCTGCGCCACGTCTACCCCGAGCACGCCGAGCCCGACGAGCGCGCGACGGCAGCCGGCTAGCGACGGCGGCCGGGGAACCGGCGCTTGCCCTTGCCCGCCCGGCGCGGCGCCCAGCGCAGGGGCCGGCGCCGCGGGGGCGGGCGGCGCTTGCGGCGCACCGCCACGCCGGCGCCCACGCCCACCGCGGCGAGCGCGGCGGCGATCAGCCCGCGGCGGGCCTTCAGCCGGCCGAACTCGCGCTGCACCTCGGGCCACACCTGGTCGGCGACCAGCTCGCGCGCGGCCTCGGGCGAGGCCTCGAGGTCGGCGACACCGATCGGCTCGCCGAAGGACAGCCGCACGCGGCGCGGGGCGGGGATCGGGCCCAGGAACAGGCGCTCGGTGTTGACGATCGCGGCCGGCACCATGGATGCCCCGGTCTCCAGCGCCAGGCGGCCGGCGCCGCTGCGCGGCTCGCCGAGCCCGTCGGGGTCGCGCACGCGGGTCCCCTCCGGGAACATCGCCAGCAGCCCGCCCCCGCGCAGGATGTGGCGGGCGGTCTCCATCGCCTCCTCGTCCGCCGTCCCCCGTCGGACCGGGAAGGCGCCGAGGCGCACGAACAGCCGCGCCAGGCGTCCCTCGAAGAGCTCGGACTTGCCCATGAAGCGCACGTGGCGGCGGGTGGCGGCGCCGACGAAGAACGAGTCCCAGAAGCTCTTGTGGTTGGGCGCCACGATGACCGGGCCCTCCGCCGGGATGTGCTCGGCGCCGTCGACCTGCAGGCCGTAGTACAGCCGCATGAGGGGGACGACGAGGGCCCGCACGAGGGCGTACAGCGGCCGCGAGACACCCTTCTCGCGCGCCACCCGGTGCGCCTCCTCGTTGGTCATGCGCAGGCACTATGCCCGGTCTTCGGGGAGAATCCGGCGACCGTATCCGCAAAGACCCCCCAGCTCATCACGATCCCGATCAGCCACTTCTGCGAGAAGGCGCGCTGGGCGCTGGATCGCGCCGGGATCGAGTACCGCGAACGGGCCCACATGCAGGCCCTGCACTGGGTCGCGGTCAAGCGCGCACGCGGCGGGCGGACGGTCCCGGTGCTCGTGACCGACGAGGGGGTGCTCTCGGAGTCGGCCGACATCCTGGACTACGCCGACGCCCGCGCGCCCGCCGACAGGCGGCTGTATCCCGAGGATCCCGCGCTCGCGGCGGAGGTGCGCGCGCTGGAGCGCGACTTCGACGCCCGCCTGGGTCCTCACGGGCGCCGCTGGATGTACGACAACATGCGCGGCCAGCGCGCGCTCGTCAAGCGATACGGGCCCACCGGCGTTCCCGCCTGGCAGCGCCGCGCCCTGCCGGTCGCCTACGGGACCGTGACGCGCATCATCGACCGCTACCTCGAGATCACGCCGGGGAACGTCGCCGAGTCCCTGGGCGAGGTGCACGCGAGCTTCGACGCGGTGGGCGAGCGGCTGAGCGACGGCCGGCCCTACCTCATGGGCGATGCGTTCACCGCCGCCGACCTGACGTTCTCGGCGCTCTCCGCCGCGGTCCTGCTGCCGCCGCAGTACGGCGTGCCCCTCCCCCAGCCCGACGAGCTCCCCGCGCCGATGGCCGCGGTCACGCGCGAGCTGCGCGCGCACCCGGCCGGCGTGCACGCGCTCGCGATGTTCCGCGACGAGCGGCGCTGACAGCTGCTTCGGGCGCGGTGCGGCCGCCCCGCAGCCGCCCAAGCGGTCCCCACGAGGTGAACGTTCATATCCACCCCCCAGGACGGCAAGAAATGCACGTTCAGCCCCTACCGACCGCGCTCGGCGGACCGAACGTTCATAAGCACCCGCCCGGGCGGGGAGGAATGAACGTTCACCCGCTGGTGGGCCCGTCAGACGGGCCGAACGCCGAGTCCGACCACAGCCCCCACCGGGCTGAGCCGCCGTCAGACCAGCTCTAGGTAGACCATCTCCGTCGAGTCGCTGCGCCGCGGACCGAGCTTGAGGATGCGGGTGTAGCCGCCGGAGCGGCCCGCGTAGCGCGGGGCGATCTCGGCGAAGAGCTTGTGGACGGTGAACTTGTCCTGGCCCAGCGTGCTCAGCGCCTGGCGCCGGGCGTGCAGGTCGCCGCGCTTGGCCAGCGTGATGAGCTGCTCGATCTCGGGCTTGACCGCCTTGGCCTTGGCCTGCGAGGTCGTGATGCGCTCGTGGTCGATGATCTCCTTGCACAGGTTCATCAGCAGCGCCTTGCGGTGCGCGGAGCTGCGGCTGAGCTTGTGTCGGGTCTTCTGGTGGCGCATCGCTGCGGGATCCTAGCCGCCCTAGTCGTCGCGGAGACCGAGGCCGCGGTTGTGCAGCGTCTCGATGACCTCGTCGATCGACTTCTTGCCGAAGTTGGGGATCGCGTTGAGCTCGCCCTCGGACTTGGAGATCAGGTCGCCGACGGTCTGGATGCCCGCCCGCTTGAGGCAGTTGTAGGACCGCACGCCGAGCTCGAGCTCCTCGATGAGGATGTCGTGCATCGGCCCCGCGGAGGAGGCGCCCGCGCCTCCGGGCCCGGCCGCGGCCGAGGCGCCGTTGGGCCCCTCGAGCTGGCCGCCGGGGCCGGCGCGCAGCTCCTCGATGCGGTCGGCGTCGGTGAAGATCGCCAGTTGGGCGATCAGGATCTCCGAGGCCTCGCGCAGCGCGGCCTGCGGGTCGATCGACCCGTCGGTCTCGATGTCGAGCGTGAGCTTGTCGTAGTCGGTGCGCTGGCCGACGCGCGCGGGCTCCACGCCGTAGGCGACGCGGCGCACGGGCGAGAAGATCGAGTCGATGGGGATGACGCCGATGGGCTGGTCGGGGGACTTGTTGTCCTCCGACGGGCGGTAGCCGCGCCCGCGGCCGACCGTCAGGTACAGCTCGAGCTTCGTGCGCTTCTCCAGCGTGGCGATGTGGACCTCGGGGTTGAGCACCTCGACGCCCGCGGGCAGGTCGATGTCCTTGGCGGTGATCTCGCCCGGGCCGGTCACGACCAGCGGCGCCTCCACCTCGGTGGCGTCGGAGTGCATCCGGCAGACGATGCCCTTGAGGTTGAGGACGATGTCGGTCACGTCCTCCGTCACGCCCTTGATCGTGGAGAACTCGTGCGCGACCCCCTCGATGCGCACGCTCGTCACGGCGGCGCCGGCGAGCGAGCTGAGCAGCACGCGCCGCAGCGAGTTGCCGAACGTGTAGCCGAAGCCGCGATCGAGCGGCTCGATCGTGAACGAGCCGCGGTTGTCGTCGACCGTCTCACTGGTGATCCGGGGGACTTGGAAGTCGAGCATCAGGGTCCTAACGTCGTCGTGATTCCGACCCGCGTACCGGCGCGCACCAGCCGGCGGCGGGGGTTGAGTGAAGTCTTTACTTGGAGTACAGCTCGACGATGAGCTGCTCCTGCACCGGGGCGGCGATCTCGCGCCGCTCTGGCTTGCGCAGCACCTTCGCGGTCAGCGCGTCGTGGTCGGCCTGTAGCCACGGCGGTACCTGCGCGGTCAGCTCCGTCGCGTCGCGCACGAGCGCGTCGACGGGCGTTCCGGCCTTGATCGCGATGATCTCGCCCTCGCGCACCTGGTAGCTGGGGATGTCGACGCGGCGGCCGTTGACCGTCCAGTGGCCGTGGCGGATCAGCTGGCGGGCCTGCCGGCGCGAGCCGGCGAAGCCGAGGCGGACGAGGACGTTGTCCAGGCGCGACTCGAGGATCGTGAGCAGGTTCTCACCCGTGATCCCAGGCTGGCGCGAGGCCTTGTCGTAGTAGATGCGAAACTGCTTCTCGAGCACCCCGTAGTAGCGGCGCGCCTTCTGCTTCTCGCGCAGCTGGACGCGGTACTCGGACTGCTTCTGGCGCCCGCGGCCGTGGTCGCCGGGCGGGTAGGAGCGGCGCTCGACGCCGCACTTGTCCGTCAGGCAGCGCTCGCCCTTGAGAAACAGCTTCTGCCCCTCGCGGCGGCACTGCTTGCAGGCCGGGCCCGTGTCGCGCGCCATCAGACACGCCTCCGCTTGCGGGGACGGCAGCCGTTGTGCGCCTGCGGGGTGACGTCCTTGACGCCGGTGACCTCCAGGCCCGCGGCCTGCAGCGACCGGATCGCGGTCTCGCGGCCCGAGCCCGGGCCCTTGACGAAGACCTCGACCTTCTGCAGCCCCTGCTCGATGCCCTTGCGCGCGGCGGCGTCCGCGGTCACCTGGGCGGCGAAGGGCGTCGACTTGCGCGAGCCCTTGAAGCCGGCGCCGCCGGCGGACTCCCACGCGAGCACGTTGCCCTCACGATCGGTCAGGGACACGATCGTGTTGTTGAAGGAGGTCTTGATGTGCGCCTGGCCGATGGGGATGTTCTTCTTCGGCTTGCGGCGGCTGCGCTGAGGTCTCTTGGGTGCTGGCATGGGTTACCTCCGCGGGGCGTCCGGCCCCGCGGTCTGATGGTGGTGTTCGGCCTCCGGCCTCACTTCTTTGTCGCCTTCTTCTTGCCGGCGACCTGCATGCGCTTGGGCCCCTTGCGCGTGCGAGCGTTGGTCTTGGTGTTCTGCCCCCGGACGGGCAGGCCGCGGCGGTGGCGAAGTCCCCGGTAGCAGCCGATCTCCATCAGCCGCTTGACGTTCTGTGAGCGCTCGCGCCGCAGGTCGCCTTCGACCGTGAGGTCGTCGATCGCGTCGCGCAGCTTGACGACCTCGTCCTCGGTGAGGTCGCGGACCTTGCGGTCGGGCTCGATCCGCGTCTCGGTCAGGATGCGGTTGGCCGTCGAGCGGCCCACCCCGTAGATGTAGGTCAGGCCGATCTCGGCACGCTTGTTGAGGGGGATGTTGACCCCGGCGATGCGCGCCATCGATCAGCCCTGCCGCTGCTTGTGGCGGGGGTTGGAGCAGATCACCAGCACGACGCCGTGGCGACGGATGATCTTGCACTTCTCGCACATCGGCTTGACCGACGGTCGTACCTTCATGAGCCCTTTCTCGAACGGTGAGGAGCGCGCGCAGGACAAAACGGATCCCGCCGCAGGCGCGACCTGAGAGGGTAGCAAAATGGTCAGTGGTGCCTTGCCCGAGGCACCACCGGCAACCGGCTGTCAGCGGGCGGCCGGCACCGCCGCCTGGCGGTCCGGATCGTGCCAGGGCGTCAGGACGCGCGGACCGGACGCCGTGATCGCGATCGTGAACTCGAAATGGGCGGCCAGCGACCCGTCCTGGGAGTAGATCGACCAGTGGTCGTCGCCCATGCGCACGGCGTGGCGGCCGGCGGTGACCATCGGCTCGACGGCGAGGACCATGCCCTCCTCCAGCTTGGGGCCGCGATCGGCCGGGCCGTAGTTGGGGATCTGCGGGTCCTCGTGCATGTCGCGGCCGATGCCGTGGCCGACCAGCGAGCGCACGACCGACAGGCCGTCGGCCTCCACCCGGGCCTGGACCGCGTGGGACACCGCGCCCAGGCGGTTGCCGGGCCGGCACTGCTCGACGGCGGCGAAGAGCGACTGCTCGGTGGCGTCCAGCAGCTTGCGCGCCACCGGCGAGACCGAGCCGACCGCGAACGTCCGCGCCGCGTCGGCCACCCAGCCGTCGAGGATCACGCCGCAGTCCACGGAGATGATGTCGCCCTTCTCCAGCCGGTAGGGGCCGGGGATCCCGTGGACGACCATCGAGTTTGGCGAGGTGCACAGCGAGCCCGGGAACCCGCGGTAGCCCTTGAACGCCGGCGACGCGCCCTGGGAGCGGATGAACTTCTCGGCCGCCACGTCGAGATCGTGCGTGGTGACGCCGGGGCGGATCTTGTCCTCGACGAGCTCCAGCGTGCGGACGAGGATGTCGCCCGCCGCCGCCATCCTGTCGATCTCCTCCGCTGTCTTCTTGACGATCACAGCTCGTCTTCGAGGCGCAGCGTCGCGATCGTCGCGCGGATGTGGTCGTGAACCTCCGTCGGGGGGCGCGTGCCGTCGAAGCGGCGCAGCAGGCCGCGTTCGTCGTAGTAGTCGATCACCGGGATCGTGTTCTTGCGGTAGACCTCGAGCCGGTTGCGAATGGTCTCGGGGATGTCGTCGTCGCGCTGGATGAGGCGCGAGCCGTCCACGTCGCAGCGCCCCTCGTGCTTGGGCGGGTCGAACTCGATGTGGTAGACGCGCCCGGTCTTGGCGCTCACCCGCCGCCCGGACAGCCGCCGCACGACCTCGTCGTCGGGAACGTCGATGAACAGCGCCGCGGTGAGGCGCCGGTCGAGCTTGCGCAGCTCCTCCTCCAGCGCCTGCGCCTGCGCCTGCGTGCGCGGGAAGCCGTCGAGCAGGAAGCCGTCGCGGGCGTCGGGGCCCTCGACCGCCTCGAGGATGACGCCGATGATGACGTCGTCGGGGACGAGCTCGCCCTTGGTCATGTACTCGTCGGCCTTGCGGCCGAGCTCGGTGCCGTCGGCGACCGCCTTGCGCAGGATGTCGCCCGTGGCGATGTAGGGCAGGTTGAAGTCGTCGGTGAGGCGCTCGGCCTGCGTGCCCTTCCCGGCGCCCGGAGGGCCGAGGAGGATGAGGTTCAGCTCGGACATCGGGGGGCGAGAGCCTACCCGTCCAGACGCCGTGGACACACGTGGCACGGCTACTTCAGGAAGCCCTCGTAGTTGCGCATCATCAGCTGCGCCTCAAGCTGCTTCATCGTGTCCAGCGCCACGCCGACGACGATGAGCAGGGATGTGCCTCCGAAGAAGAAGTTCGCGCTGGTCTGGTTGATCAGGATCGTCGGCATGGCGGCGACCGCGGCCAGGTACAGCGCCCCCGGGAACGTGAGCCGGGCGAGGATGCGGTCCAGGAACTCCGCCGTCGGGCGGCCCGGTCTCACCCCGGGTATGAACCCGCCGTACTTCTTGAGGTTGTCGGCCTGCTCGACCGGGTTGAACGTGACCGCCGTGTAGAAGTACGTGAACAGGATGATGAAGATCGTCTCGCCGACGATGTACGCCCAGCCGTTGGGCGAGAAGAACGCGGCGAAGTCCTGGCCGAAGCTGTTGTTCATCAGCTGGCCGATCGTGGGCGGGAAGGCCATGATCGAGGCGGCGAAGATGACCGGGATGACGCCCGCCATGTTCACGCGCAGCGGCAGGTAGGTCTGGCCGCCCTGGGTCATGCGCCGGCCGATCACGCGCTTGGCGTACTGGATCGGGATGCGCCGCTGGCCCTCCTGCACGAACACGATCGCCGCGATGACCGCCAGCGCGATGAACGGCATCATCACCTTGAAGACGGGGTCGGGGCTCGTCCACCACGCCTGCACGCCGTTGGGCAGGCCGGAGACGATCGAGGCGAAGATCATCAGCGAGATGCCGTTGCCGATCCCCCGCTGGGTGATCAGCTCGCCCATCCACATGATCATCACGCAGCCCGCGGTGAGCGAGATGACGATCAGGAAGACGCGCGCCGGCCCGAAGTTCTCGATGACCGGCTGCCCGGCGCTGGCCTGGAAGGAGCGGAAGAGGAAGACGTAGCCGATCGACTGGGCGAAGGCCAGGCCGACCGTGAGGTAGCGGGTGTACTGCGTGATGCGCTGCTGGCCGACCTCGCCCTCGTTCTTGAGCTTCTCCAGCGACGGCACGACCACCGTGAGCAGCTGCAGGATGATCGAGGCCGTGATGTAGGGCATGATCCCCAGCGCGAACACGGCGATCCGCGACAGCCCGCCACCGCTGAACAGGTTCAGGAAGCCGAGGATGTTCGAGCCGCCGAACTGCTCCTGGATCGACTCGATGGCCTCGACGTTGACGCCCGGCACGGGGATGTGGGCGCCCAGCCGGTACAGCGCCAGGACCATCCCCGTGAAGAGGAGCTTCTTGCGGATGTCGGCGACGGTGAATGCGCTGAGGATCGTGGCGAGCACGCGTGCCTCAGATCCTACGGACTAGCTCTCGACGACCTGGCAGGTTCCGCCGGCCGCCTCGATCGCCTCCCGCGCCTTGGCACTGAAGGCGTGGGCGTGGACGGTGAGCGGCTTGGAGAGCTCGCCCTTGGCCAGGATCTTGACGGGCACGTCCTTGCGGGTGCCCAGGCCGGCGGCCTTCAGCGCCTCCAGCGTCACCGCGGCGCCGCTGTCGAAGCGGCGCTCGAGGTCGACGATGTTGACCGCCTGGGTGTGCGTCCGAAACGGCTCGAACGGCATCGACTTCTTCATGTGCGGACCGCGCAGCTTGCGCATCCGCATGTGGATCGGCATCTGGCCGCCCTCGAAGCGCGGCCGGGTCTTGGAGCCCGAGCGCGAGCCCGCGCCCTTGTGGCCGCGCCCGGAGGTCTTGCCCATGCCCGAGCCGTGGCCGCGGCCGACGCGCTTGCGGTCCTTGCGGCTGCCCGGCGCCGGCTTGAGGTTGTGCAGGCCGATCCGCTCGCCGTCGTCAGTCATCTTCGATCCTCACCAGGTGGCGGACGCGATGGACCATGCCCCGCGCCGCGGGGTTGTCCTTGACCTCGACGGTCTGGCCGATGCGGCGCAGGCCGAGCGAGCGCAGCGTCTCGCGCTGGCGCTTGTCCGAGCCGTTGACGGACTTGTGCTGCGTGATCCTCATGCCTCGACGGGCTCCTCGGCCTCGGCCGGGGTGTCGGTGCCGTTGGCCGCGGCGATCGTCTCGGCCGCGACCTCGGCGTTGGCGCCCAGCCCGAGCACCTGGTTGATCGACAGCCCGCGCAGGTCGGCGACCTCCTCGGGGCGGCGCAGGCCCTGCAGGCCCGCGACGGTCGCCTTGACGAGGTTGATCGGGTTCTGCGAGCCCAGCGACTTGGAGAGGATGTCGTGGATCCCGGCCAGCTCGAGCACCGCGCGCACGCCGCCGCCGGCGATGACGCCGGTGCCGGGCGAGGCCGGCTTCATGAAGACGCGGCCGGCGCCGTAGACGCCGACGGTCTGGTGGGTGATCGTCGCGCCGTGCTTGGGCACGCGGAAGAGGTTCTTCTTGGCCTGCTCGACGCCCTTCTGGATCGCCAGCGGGACCTCGTTGGCCTTGCCGTAGCCGATGCCGACCACGTCGCGCTCGTCTCCCACCACGACCAGCGCGGTGAACGAGAAGCGCCGGCCGCCCTTGACGACCTTGGCGACGCGGTTGATCTCGACCACACGCTCCTGGAGATCCAGGCCCTGCTGGCTGACGGAACGGTCGACGACGGGTGCGCTCATACGGTGAGTCCTCCTTCGCGGACGCCCTCGGCGAGGGCCTGGACGCGCCCGTGGTACTGGTAGCCGCCGCGGTCGAACACGGCGGTCGAGATCCCTGCGTCGACGGCGCGCTGGGCCAGCAGCCTGCCGGCCTCGCTGGCCTGCTCCATCCGCGAGCGGTCCTTCAGCGGCGCCTCCGTCCAGCTGACGGAGACCAGCGTGTGGCCGGCCACGTCGTCGACGAGCTGGGCGAAGATGCCCTTGTTGGAGCGAAAGACGGAGATGCGCGGGCGCTGCGCCGTGCCGGTGATCTTGGCGCGGACGCGGCGCCGGCGGCGCAGGCGCTTGGCGGGCTTCGTGGTGACGGTCATGCTCTCTTGCCGACCTTCCGGGCCACGTACTCGCCCTCGTAGCGGATGCCCTTGCCCTTGTAGGGCTCGGGCGGGCGCTGCTTGCGGACGTTGGCCGCCAGCTCGCCGACCATCTGCTTGGAGTTGCCCTTGACGACCACGCGCGTGGGCACGGGCACCTCGAACTCGATGCCCTCCGGCGCCTTCACGGTCACGGGGTGCGAGTAGCCCAGCGCCAGCTCGAGGTCGCGCCCCTTCAGGACCGCGCGGTAGCCGACGCCCTGGATCTCCAGCGTCTTCTGAAAGCCGGTGGTGACGCCCTCGACCATGTTGGCCACCAGCGAGCGCGTGAGCCCGTGCAGCGCGCGGTGCCTGCCGCGGTCGGTCGGGCGCGTGACGAGCAGCTGCTCGCCCTCCTGCGCGACGGTGATGTCGCGCGGCACGCGCTCGGCCAGGGAGCCGCGCGGGCCGTTGACGCGCACGAGCTCGGGCTCGATCGTGATGGTCACGCCCGTGGGGAGCGGGATGGGCTTGCGGCCGATGCGGCTCATCGCGCGACTCCGGTCACCACACGTGCGCGACGACTTCGCCGCCGACGCCCGCGCTGCGGGCCTCGTGGCCGGTCATCACGCCGCTCGACGTGGACACGATGGCGGTTCCCATGCCGCCCAGGACCTTGGGGACGTCGGAGGCGCCCGTGTAGCTGCGCCGGCCGGGACGCGAGACGCGCTTGAGGCCGGAGATGGCCGAGCGGCGGTCGACCGTGTACTTCAGGCGGACGCGCAGCGTGGCGCCGGGATGCTCGGCGTCGGGCTCCACGGTCTCGTAGCCCTCGATGTAGCCCTGCTCGGCGAGGATGCGCGCGCACTCGACCTTCAACCGCGACGAGGGGATGTCGACGGTCTCGTGGGCGGCCTGGATCGCGTTGCGGATCCGGGTCAGGAAGTCGGCGATGGGGTCTGTGCTGGCGCTCATTGCAATGGGGTCGGTCGGACTACCAGGAGGACTTCGTCATGCCGGGCACGTAGCCGTTGTGGGCCATCTCGCGGAGGCAGATCCGGCACAGGCCGAACTTGCGGTACACCGCGCGGGCCCGGCCGCAGCGGCGGCACCGCGAGTACTCGCGGGTCTTGTACTTCGCGGGGCGCGCCTGGCGCACCCGCTGGGACGTCTTGGCCATGTTAGTGGTCCTTGTTCTCGTTCTCGGTCTCGGTCTCGCCCTCGGGCTCCTCGGGCGGGCGCTCGTACGCCTCGGGGTTCTCGGCCTTGAGCTGCTCCAGGGCCGCCTGCTCGGCCTCGGCCCGCAGGCGGGCCTCCTCGTGCCGGGCCGCCTCGGCCTCGGCGGCGGCGCGGCGCTCGGCCTCCGCCTGGGCGCCGGGGCGCCCCTCGCGGGTGAAGGGCATGCCGAAGGCGTCCAGCAGCGCGAAGGCCTCCTCGTCGGTCTGCGCCGTCGTCGTGATCGTGACGTCCAGGCCGCGGACCTGGTCGACGGCGTCGTAGTCGATCTCGGGGAAGATGATCTGCTCGCGCACGCCCAGCGAGTAGTTGCCGCGGCCGTCGAACGCGCTGGCCTTCAGGCCGCGGAAGTCGCGGATCCGGGGGATCGCGATCGACATCAGCCGGTCGAGGAACTCGTAGGCGCGCTCGCGGCGCAGCGTCACGGTGACGCCGACCGGCATCCCCTCGCGCAGCTTGAAGTTCGCCACCGACTTGCGCGCGCGGCGGATGTTGGGCTTCTGGCCGGCGATGGTGCCCAGCTGCTCCTGTGCGGCCTCGAGCATCTTGGAGTCCTGCTTGGCCTCGCCGACGCCCATGTTCAGCGTGATCTTCTGGATGCGCGGGACCTCCATCACCGAGGAGTAGCCGAAGCGCTCCATCAGCGCGGGGCGGATCTCCTCCAGGTAGCGGGTCTTCAGCCGCGCGGGGGTGGCGGTGGCGGGCATCGTGGCTAGACCTTCTCTCCGGAGCGCCGCGCGACGCGCAGGCGCTGGCCGTTCTCGACGACTGTGCCGAGGCGGGTGGGCTTGTGGTCCTTGGGATCGAGCAGGGCGACGTTCGAGATGTGGATCGGGCCCTCCTTCTCGATCACGCCGCCGGGCTCGCTGGAGCCCGGGCGGGGTCGCGTGTGGCGCTTGATGATGTTCAGGCCCTCGACGTAGACGCGGTGGGAGGCGGGATCGACGCGCAGCACCTTGCCGCTCTTCCCGCGGTCCTTGCCGCTGATCACCATCACCTCGTCGTCGCGGCGGATGCGCTGGGCCATCAGAGCACCTCCGGCGCGAGCGAGACGATCTTCATGAAGTTGCGGTCGCGCAGCTCGCGGGCCACCGGGCCGAAGATGCGGGTGCCGCGCGGGTTGTTCTGCGCGTCGATGATCACGGCCGCGTTCTCGTCGAAGGCGATGTACGTGCCGTCGTCGCGCCCGAAGGACTTCTTGGTGCGCACGACGACCGCCGTGACGACCTCGCCCTTCTTGACCGCCCCCTGCGGGGTGGCCTGCTTGACCGTCGCCGTGATGATGTCGCCGACGAAGGCATAGCGCCGGCGCGAGCCGCCCTTGACCCTGATGCACAGGATCTCGCGGGCGCCCGTGTTGTCGGCGACCTTGAGGCGGGTCTCGTTCTGGATCACTTCGCGCGCTCCAGGACCTCGACGAGGCGCCAGCGCTTGGTGGCCGACAGCGGCCGGCTCTCGACCACGAGCACCTTGTCGCCCTCGCGGGCGTCGTTGGTCTCGTCGTGGGCGTGCAGGCTCGACGTCGAGCGCACGATCTTCTGATAGCGCCGGTGGCGCCGGGAGATGTCGATGCGCACCGTGATGGTCTTGTCCGCCTTGGCGGAGGTCACCGTGCCCTGGCGCTCCTGCGGCGAGCTGGGCGGGCGCTCGGCGGGCGGCGTGCCGGTGCCCTTGGGGGCGGCCGCGCGCTTGGCCTTCTCCTGCTGGCGGCGACGGGTGCGGGCGACCGCCTTGTCGCGCCGGCGCGCGCGGCGCTCGGCGTCGCGCTCCTGCGGCGTGCGCGGCGGGCGCTGGGACCGCGCGAGGTGCTCGCGGTGCGCGCGCTCCTCCTTGGGGGTGCGCTGCGGGCCGGTCTCGGGCGCGGGGGCGTCCGTCGCGGTGGTCTCGGTCTCGGGGGTCTCGTCGGCCATGCTCAGCTCCGGTTGTGAAGGTCGAGGCCGCGCTCGCGCGCGACGGTGAGGGCGCGGGCCAGGTCGCGCTTGGCGAACCGCAGCCCGGCCGTGTTCTCCAGCTCGCCCGTGGCGTGCTGGAAGCGCAGGCCGAAGAGCTCCTTGCGCTGCTCGGCCAGGGTCTCGCGCAGCTCGCCGTCGCTCATGTCGCGCAGCTCCCGGGCGATCATTGATGGGCGTCCTCGCGCATCACGAACTTGGTCTTGATGGGCAGCTTGTGGCCGGCCAGGCGCATGGCGTCGCGGGCGAGCCGCTCGTCCACGCCGGCGAGCTCGAACATCACGCGGCCGGGCTTGACCACGGCGACCCAGCCCTCGGGCGAGCCCTTGCCCGAGCCCATGCGGGTCTCGGCGGGCTTCTTGGTGACGGGCTTGTCGGGATAGACGTTGATCCAGACCTTGCCGCCGCGCTTGATCTTGCGGGTCATCGCGATACGGGCGGCCTCGATCTGGCGGTTGGTCAGCCAGCCGCACTCCAGCGCCTTGATGCCGTACTCGCCGAACTGGATCTCGGTCTGCCCGCGCGACAGCCCGGCCCTGCGGCCGCGGTGCTGCTTGCGGTGCTTGACGCGCTTGGGGGACAGCACTACCGGCCGCCTCCCCGCCCGCCGCCGCCGACCCCGGGGCCGAAGCCGGGCCGGCCGCCGGGACCGCCGCCACGGCCACCGCCGCCGCCGCCGCGTCCGCCGCCGCCGCCGGGACCGCCGCGTCCGCCGCCCCGCCCGCCGCCGCGACCGTCACGGTCGCCGCGGCCGCGTCCACGGCCGCCGTCGCGGTCGCCGGGCGCCTGGTTGGAGGGGCCCTCCATGTCGGTCAGATCGGTGCCGGAGTAGCCCTCGGGCATGATCTCGCCCTTGTTGATCCAGCACTTCACGCCGATGCGCCCGAAGGTCGTGCGGGCCTCGTAGAAGCCGTAGTCGATGTCCGCGCGCAGCGTGTGCAGCGGGACGCGCCCGTCGGAGTAGCTCTCGGTGCGGGCCATCTCGGCGCCGCCCAGGCGGCCGCCGACCTGGATCTTGCAGCCCTTGGCGCCCGAGCGCATGGCGCTGGTCAGCGCGCGCTTCATGGCGCGGCGGAAGGCGACGCGGTTCTGCAGCTGCTCGGCCACGGACTGCGCGACGAGCTTGGCGTCGAGCTCGGGGCGCTTGATCTCCAGGATGTTGACCTTGATCTGCTTGCGCGTGATGCGGTGCAGGTCCTTGCGCAGGGCGTCCACCTCGGAGCCGGACTTGCCGATCACGATGCCCGGGCGCGCGGTGTGGATGTTGATCTCCACCTCGTTGGCGTCCTTGCGGATCGTGATGTCCGACAGGCCGGCGTGCGCGAGCTTGCCGGTGATGTGCTCACGGATGCGCACGTCCTCGGCCAGGTAGTCGGCGAAGTTCTTCTCGTTGAACCAGTTCGACTTCCAGTCGTGGATGTACCCGACGCGCATCGACTCCGGATGAACCTTCTGACCCATGTGGTTCCTTACTGCTTCGGGGTGAGCGTGATGGACAAATGGCTGGTGCGCTTGCGGATGCGGGTGGCGCGGCCCATGGCCCGCGGCCGGAAGCGCTTGAGGGTCGGGCCCGGATCGGCCTTGACGACGGCGATCCGCAGGTCCTCCCCGATGAGCTCGTGGTTGTGCTCGGCGTTGGCGACGGCGGACTCCAGCAGCTTGGACCAGTCGCGCGCGACGTTGCGGTCGGCGTGGGCCAGGATCGCGCGTGCCTCCTCGACGGACTTGCCGCGGATGTGGTCGCAGACCAGGCGCGCCTTGCGCGCCGACGTGCGCACGTACTTGGCGTGCGCGCGGACCATCGGGGGCGCGCCGCCGGGCTGAGCGGCGGGGCGCGAGCGCCGCGAGCGGGGCTCGGGCGGCGGCGCCGGAGCCTCCTTGCGGGTGCGCGTGCGGGTCTTCGCGGGCTTCTCGGCGGCGGGCTCGGCCTCGGCGTCGGCGTCGGCGGCCTTGGCGCGCTTGCGCGCGCGCGGCTTCGTCTCGCCGGACGGAGGCTCGGCGGCGGCCTTGGTCTTGGCGGCCGGCGCGTCGGCGGCCTTCGTGTCCGCGGCCGGAGCGTCCGCGACCTTCGTCTCGCCCGCAGGAGCATCGGCGACCTTCGTCTCGCCCGCGGGCGCGTCGGCCACCTTGGTCTCGGCCTTGGGCGCGTCGGCCACCTTGGTCTGCCCCGCCGGGGAGGCGGCGATCTTGGTCTCGCCGCCCGGGGAGGCGGCGATCTTCGTCTCGCCCCCTGGAGAGGCGGCGACCTTCGTCTCGCCCCCGGGAGAGGCGGCGACCTTCGTCTCGCCCCCGGGAGAGGCGGCGACCTTCGTCTCGCCCCCGGGGGAGGCGGCGACCTTGGTCTCGTCCGCCGGCGCGTCGGCCTTCTTGCGCCGCCGGCGCAGGCGGCCCTTGGACTCGGCCGCCTCCTGCTCGGTCTTCTCCGTGTCCGGCTTGCCCTTCTTCGGGTCGTCGGACTTGGGCGGCGTCACGAGCGGACCCTCCCCGAGCCGGCGTGGCCGCGGTACAGCCGCGTCGGCGCGAACTCGCCGAGCTTGTGGCCGACCATGGACTCCGAGACGAACACGGGCACGTGCTTGCGGCCGTCGTGGACGGCGATCGTGTGCCCGACCATCTCGGGGAAGATCGTCGAGGCCCGCGACCAGGTCTTGATCATCTGCTTGGCGTTGGAGGCGTTCATGGCCTCGACGCGCGCCATGAGGCGCTCCTCGACCCACGGCCCCTTCTTGGACGAGCGGCTCATCGCTTCTTCCCTCGCTTGCGTCCGCGGACGATGTAGCGGTCTGACGCCTTGTTCTTGCGGCGCGTTCGGTAGCCCAGCGTCGGCACGCCCCACGGCGTGACCGGGTCGCGCCCGGGCGTCGTGGAGCCCTCGCCGCCGCCGTGCGGGTGGTCGACGGGATTCATGGCGGTGCCGCGCGTCTGCGGGCGCACGCCCATGTGGCGCTTGCGCCCCGCCTTGCCCACCTTGATGTTCTGGTGATCGGCGTTGCCGATCGTCCCCACGGTCCCGCGGCACTCGTCGCGGACCAGGCGCATCTCGCCGGAGGGCAGGCGCAGCGTGGCCATGCCGGCGTCCTTGGCCATGAGCTGGATCGCGGTGCCCGCCGAGCGGCCGAGCTGGCCGCCGCGGCCGGGCTCGAGCTCCACGTTGTGGATCACGGTGCCCACCGGCATGCGCCGCAGCGCCAGGCAGCTGCCGGGCGAGATCTCCGCGCCGTCGCCGGAGGAGACGGTCATGCCCACCCGCAGCCGCGCCGGGGCCAGGATGTAGGCCTTCTCGCCGTCGGCGTAGTGCAGCAGCGCGATGTAGGCGGAGCGGTTGGGGTCGTACTCGATCGCGGCGACCTTGGCCGGCACCCCGTCCTTGCGGCGCTTGAAGTCGATCTTGCGGTACAGGCGCTTGGCGCCGCCGCCGCGGTGCCGCGAGGTCTTGCGCCCGCGGGCGTTGCGCCCGCCGGACTTGGTCAGGCCCTCGACCAGCGACTTCTCGGGCTCGGTCTTCGTGATCTCCGCGAAGTCCGCGTACGTCGCGAAGCGACGGCCGGGGCTCGTGGGCTTGGGCTTGCGAATCGCCATGGCCGTTACCCCTCCAGCCCTTCGAGGCCCTGGAAGATCGGGATCGAGTCGCCCGGGCGCACCTGCACGATGGCCTTCTTCCACCGGCGCGTGCGCCCGTGGATGAGCCCGCGCCGCTTGGGCTTGGACTTCACGCTCATCGTGCGCACCTCGAGCACCTTGACCTCGGGGAAGAGGGACTCGACCGCCTGGCGGATCTGCGTCTTGTGGGCGTCGGGATGGACGCGGAAGGTGTACTTGTCGGCCGAGGCGAGCACGTAGGACTTCTCGGAGACGACCGGGCGGATGATGATCTGGCTGTGGTCCATCAGGCAGCGTCCTGCGCGTCGTCGGCCGCGTCGCCCGCGCCCGCCTTCTCGCCCTTGGCCCGCGCGGTCAGCGCGTCGAGCGCGGCCTGGGTGCACAGCACGGACGCCGCGCCGATGAGGTCGGCCACGCCGACCATCTCGGCGGGGAGCACAAGAACGCGATCCAGGTTGCGGAAGGACAGCGCGGTGTGCTCCTGGTCGTCGGCGAGGACGACGAGCGTGGACGGGGCCAGGCCTGAGGAGCCCAGCAGCTGCGCGGCCTGCTTGGTCGACGGCGTGCCGAACGGCTTGGGGTCGAAGACCGCGATCGACCCGCGCTCAGCGTGCACCGACAGCGCGCTGCGCAGCGCCGCGCGGCGCTCCTTGCGGTTGACCTTGAAGGTGTAGTGGCGCGGCGAGGGGCCGAAGATCGTGCCGCCGCCGGTCCAGATCGGGGAGCGGCTGGAGCCCGCGCGGGCGCGGCCGGTGCCCTTCTGGCGCCACGGCTTGGCGCCACCGCCGCGGACCTTGCCGCGCGTCTTGGTGGCGTGGGTGCCCTGCCGGCGCGCGTTGAGCTCCGCGCGCACGGACTCGTGCACGAGCGGCTCGTTGAACGCCGCGCCGAAGGCGACGTCGTCGAGCTTGGCCTTCTTCTTGGTCCCCAGGACGGGCGCGTCAGGCATCGGTGCGCACCTCCACGTAGCCGTTGCGCGAGCCGGGGACCGAGCCGCGGACCAGCATCAGGTTGCGGTCGGGGTCCAGGCGCACGATCGTCAGGCCCTTCTGGGTGACGCGCTTGTTGCCCATCTGGCCGGGGCCGCGGATGCCCTTGAACACGCGCGAGGGCGTGGCGGAGGCGCCGATCGAGCCCGGCGCGCGCACGTTGTGCGAGCCGTGGGACTTGGGGCCGCTCGAGTAGTTGTGGCGCTTGATCGTGCCCTGAAAGCCCTTGCCCTTGGAGACGCCGGAGATCTTGACCGTCTGGCCGACCTCGAAGGCCTCCACGGTCACGGTCTCGCCCACCGTCAGCTCGCCGGCCTCGTCGCGAAACTCGCACAGGTGGCGCATCGGCGGCGCGCCGGCCTTCTTGAGGTGGCCCAGCTCGGGCCGGGTGAGGTGCTTCTCCTTGGCCGCCCCGAACGCGAGCTGCACGGCCTCGTAGCCGTCGCGCTCGTGCGTGCGGATGCCGGTGACCGGGCAGGGCCCGGCCTCGAGCACGGTGACGCGCTCGACGCGGCCGTCCTCCTCGAAGAACTGCGTCATGCCGAGCTTCTTGGCGAGGATCGCGGCCATCTGCGTCACGTCGCGAGGCGGATCTCGATATCCACGCCGGCCGGCAGGTGGTCGAGTCGCTGCAGCGAGTCGACCGTCTTGGGCGTCGGCTGGTGGATGTCGATGAGCCGCTTGTGGGTGCGGATCTCGAAGTGCTCGCGCGAGTCCTTGTCCTTGAACGGCGAGCGGATCACGCAATAGACGTTCTTCTCGGTGGGCAGGGGCACGGGGCCCGAGACGCTCGCGCCCGTGCGCGTGGCCGTCTCCACGATCTCCTTGGCCGCCGTCTCGATCGCCGAGTGGTCGTAGGCCTTCAGGCGGATCCGAATTTTGTTCTGTGTGGTTGTCGCCATGTGTTTGGTGAGCGCCAGAAGGGGCGGGTCCCGAGTGTCCGGGGCCCGCCCCTGGAGAGTGGTGCAGTCCGCTCGCTCTCTACTCGATGATCTCGGTGACCACGCCGGAGCCGACCGTGCGGCCCCCCTCGCGGATGGCGAAGCGCAGGCCCGGGTCCATGGCGATCGGCTGGATCAGCTCGATCTCCATCTGGACGTTGTCGCCCGGCATCACCATCTCGACGCCCTCGGGCAGGTTGGCCGAGCCCGTGACGTCCGTGGTGCGGAAGTAGAACTGGGGCCGGTAGCCCGTGAAGAAGGGGGTGTGGCGGCCGCCCTCCTCCTTCTTCAGGACGTAGACCTCGGACTTGAACTTGGTGTGCGGCGTGATCGACTTGGGCTTGCACAGCACCTGGCCGCGCTCGATGTCCTCGCGCTTGGTGCCACGCAGCAGGCAGCCCACGTTGTCGCCCGCGCGACCCTCGTCGAGGATCTTGCGGAACATCTCCACGCCGGTGACGACGGTGGAGGCGGAGTCCTTGATGCCGACGATCTCGACGGTGTCGCCGGTGTTGACGACGCCCTGCTCGATGCGGCCGGTGGCCACCGTCCCGCGGCCGGTGATCGAGAAGACGTCCTCGACCGGCATCAGGAACGGCTTGTCGAGGTCGCGGACGGGCTCGGGGATGTAGGAGTCCAGCGCCGCGGCCAGCTCGACGATCTTCGCCTTGGCGTCCTCGTCGCCCTCCAGCGCCTTCAGCGCCGAGCCGATGACGAACGGGATGTCGTCGCCGGGGAAGTCGTACAGGCTGAGCAGCTCGCGGACCTCGACCTCGACGAGCTCGAGCAGCTCCTCGTCGTCGACCATGTCGGCCTTGTTGAGGAACACGACGATGTAGGGCACGCCGACCTGGCGGGCGAGCAGGATGTGCTCGCGCGTCTGGGGCATGGGGCCGTCGGCCGCCGAGACCACGAGGATCGCGCCGTCCATCTGCGCGGCGCCGGTGATCATGTTCTTGATGTAGTCGGCGTGACCGGGGCAGTCCACGTGGGCGTAGTGCCGGTTCTCGGTCGGAGTACTCGACGTGCGACGTCGCGATCGTGATCCCGCGCGCCTTCTCCTCAGGAGCGTTGTCGATCTCGTCGAAGCTGCGGGCCTCGCCGCCACCGAGCTCGGCCAGCACGCTCGTGATGGCAGCGGTCAGCGTCGTCTTGCCGTGGTCGATGTGACCGATCGTGCCGACGTTGACGTGCGGCTTGTCGCGCTCGAACTTCTCCTTTGCCACTGTGCTTTCGCTCCTCTAAGTCTTCGATGAACTGGATGAAACTATCGAACTTGCGGGTTTGGGGACCTACGCCGGGACGGGCTCGCCGGTGCGATGCTCGACGACCTTCTCCGAGATGTTCTGCGGCACTTCCTCGTACCCGTCGAACTGCATCGTGTAGTTGGCCCGCCCCTGGGTGTTGGACCGCAGGTCGGTGGCGTAGCCGAACATCTCGCTCAGCGGGACGCGCCCGGTGACCGCCAGCGCGTTGCCGCGCCGCTCCTGGCCCTCGACGTGTCCGCGCCGCCGGCTGAGGTCGCCGATGACCTCGCCGAGGAACTCCTCGGGCGTGACGACCTCGACCGCGAAGACGGGCTCCAGCAGGACCGGCTTGGCCCGGCGGACCGCCTCCTTGAACGCATACGAGCCGGCGATCTTGAACGCGATCTCCGACGAGTCGGTGTCGTGGTACTTGCCGTCCACGAGCGTGACCCGCACGTCCACCACCGGGTAGCCGGCCTTCACGCCGGTCTCCAGCGCCTCCTCGACGCCCTTCTCGACGGCGGGGATGAACTCGCTGGGAACCGAGCCGCCGCGGATCTTCGACACGAAGTCGAAGCCCTCGCCGGGGATCGGCTCGATGTTGATGTAGACGATGCCGAACTGGCCCGAGCCGCCGGTCTGCTTGACGAAGCGCCCCTCGACCTTCTCGGCCGTGCCGCGGATCGTCTCGCGGTAGGAGACCTGCGGGCGCCCGACGTTGGCCTCGACGCCGTACTCGCGGCGCATGCGGTCCACGAGCACCTCGAGGTGCAGCTCGCCCATGCCGGAGATCTCGGTCTGGCCGGTCTCCTCGTTGGTCTGGACCTGGAAGGTGGGGTCCTCCTCGGCCAGCCGCGCCAGCGCGAGGGACATCTTCTCCTGGTCGACCTTGGTCTTCGGCTCGACGGCGACCTTGATCACCGGGGCGGGGAAGTCGATGGTCTCCAGGCGCACGGGGCTGTCGATCGCGCTCAGCGTGTCGCCGGTGACGACCTGCTTGATGCCCACGGCCGCGGCGATGTCGCCGGCGTAGACCGCCGGGACCTCCTCGCGGTCGTTGGCGTGCATGATCAGGATGCGCCCGATGCGCTCGGTGCGCCCGGTGGAGACGTTGAGCACGCGCGAGCCGGCCTCCAGCTTGCCGGAGTACACGCGGAAGTAGGTGAGCTTGCCGACGAACGGGTCGGCGGTGATCTTGAACGCCAGCGCGGCGAAGGGCTCGGAGTCGTCGGGCAGGCGGACGATGGGCTCGCCCTCCTCGCCGCCCTTGAGCACCGTGACGCCGTCGACCGGCTTGACCTCCAGCGGGGAGGGCAGGTAGTCCAGGACGGCGTCCAGCAGCGGCTGCACGCCCTTGTTCTTGAAGGCCGAGCCGCACAGGACGGGGGTCATGTGCAGCGAGAGGGTGGCCTTGCGGACGGCCGCCTTGAGCGTCGCGACGGGGATCTCGGCGTCCTCGAGGAACAGCTCGGCGATCTCGTCGTCGGAGTCGGCGAGCTGGTTCATCAGGACCTCGCGCGCGGCGGCGGCCTCGTCGGCGAGCTCCGCGGGGATCTCGATGACGTCCTGCTCCTTGCCCAGGTCGTCGAGGTAGACGATCGCCTTCATCTCGATGAGGTCGATGACGCCGCGGAAGTCGCTCTCGCTGCCGATCGGGATCTGCAGCGGGACGGCGTTGGCGCCCAGGCGATCGACCATGGTCTGCACGGAGCCGGGGAAGTCCGCGCCGATGCGGTCCATC
The DNA here is from genome assembly GCA_963825515.1 of uncultured Solirubrobacterales bacterium. Classification (GTDB taxonomy): domain Bacteria; phylum Actinomycetota; class Thermoleophilia; order Solirubrobacterales; family Solirubrobacteraceae; genus CADCVQ01. The sequence goes on from CAWGTI010000010.1 coordinate 147,396, forward strand.
TTGTTGATGAACGCGATGCGCGGGACGGCGTACTTGTCGGCCTGGCGCCAGACGGTCTCAGACTGCGGCTCGACGCCCGCGACGGAGTCGAACAGCGCGATGGCGCCGTCCAGCACGCGCAGGGAGCGCTCGACCTCGACGGTGAAGTCGACGTGGCCCGGCGTGTCGATGATGTTGATGCGGTGGTCGCGCCACTCGCAGGTGGTCGCGGCCGACGTGATCGTGATGCCGCGCTCCTGCTCCTGCTCCATCCAGTCCATCGTCGCGGCGCCCTCGTGGACCTCACCGATCTTGTAGGTCCGGCCGGTGTAGTAGAGGATGCGCTCGGTCGTCGTCGTCTTACCGGCGTCGATGTGCGCCATGATCCCGATGTTCCGGGTCTTCTCGAGCGTAAATGTGCGTGGCATGTCTTCTTCGTTCTTTCCGGTCCCGGACAACAAAAACGGGCCCATCGGGCCCGCGCACACGTCCGGTGTCTATCCGGTCCGCCGCGCTATGTGCTCGAGGTCTCCATCGTGAGGCGCGCTGCTGCCCCTGAGTGCGCGCAGATCGACGCGCGACACCGCGGAGCGACGACCGACTATAGCAAAGGAAGGCCCATCTCTCGGGGCCGTTCGCGGCCCGCTGGCCGGGGGCCTGCGGCGTGACGCGCACGGCCTTCGCGGCCCTCGCGCTGGTGGGTGCGGGGCTGCTCGTGGTGGCCGACTTCTCGACCCTCTACGAGGTCGAGGTGGGGTCGCTGAACACCGTGCTGCGCACCGTGCCCGGTCACGAGAACCACGCCTACGCGCTGGTGGTGGTCGGGGTGGCCGCGGCGATCATGTCGGTGGGCGCCTGGCGCGGGGCGCGGCCGGCGGCGGGGGCGCTGGTGGTCCTCGGCGCGGTCGCCCTGGGGGTCGCGCTGGGCCTCGACCTCCCGGACACCAGCGGCAGCGGCAAGCTCTCGGAGTCGGTGACCTTCGAGGACGCCCAGGCCAGCGCGGGCGTGGGGTTCTACCTGGAGCTGCTGGGGGGTGTGGTGCTGGTGGCGGCGGGCGGGGTGCTGTGGGCGGGCGGACGGGAGCGGTCATGAGGATCGCCCTGCTGCAGTGCGCCACCGACACCACGCAGGCCCCGTACGCCGAGCTCGATCCTCCCGCCGACCCGGCGCGCTTCGCTGCCGAGCACGAATGGACCCGGATCGACGTCTCCAAGGCGACGGCGGTCCAACAGGTCATGGACGCTGCAGGCGACGGGCACGACGTCTACCTCAACCTGTGCGACGGCGCCTGGGACGAGGATCGCGCCGGGCTCGAGGTCGTGCTGGCGCTCGAGCGGCTGCATCTGCCGTACACCGGCGCCGGCCCGCGCAGCTACGACCCGTCGCGCGTGGCGATGAAGATGGCCTGCCACTCCGTGGGGGTCGACTTCCCCGCCTACGTTCTCGCGCGCGCGCCGGCCGACGCCGACCTCGCGGTGCGGCGGCTGGGCTTCCCGATGATCGTCAAGCATCCGCAGGGCTATGCGAGCATCGAGATGACGCGCGAGTCGCGCGTCGAGGATCGCGCCGGGCTGGAGCGTGAGATCGGGCGGATCGTCGCGGCCCACGGCGCCGCGTTGGTCGAGGAGTTCGTCGAGGGCCGCGAGTTCTCGGTCCTGGTGGCCGAGCCGCGCGACGGCGAGGCCGATCCGCTGACCCTCGCTCCGGTCGAGTTCACGTTCCCCGACGGGGAGTCGTTCAAGCACTTCGACCTGAAGTGGATCGAGTACGAGGCGATGGGCGTACGGCCCGTCGGCGACGCGGGGCTCGCGACCCGGTTGCGCGAGGCCACGTCGCGGATGTTCGCGGCTCTCGGCGCGTCGGGCTACGCCCGCACCGACCTGCGCCTGGCGGACGACGGCACGCTGCACGTCCTCGAGATCAACCCCAACCCCGGCGTCTTCTATCCCGACGGCGCCTACGGCGGCGCCGACGAGATCCTCGCCGCCGATCCGCTGGGGCACCGCGGCTTCCTCCTGCACGCGATCGACGGCGCGCTGCGCCGCCACGCGGCCGCGCGCCCGCGCTGCGAGGCGCAGTTCGTCCGCGGCCGCGGCTTCGGCCTGTACGCCGTGGGCCCGATCGCGGCCGGCGAGATCGTCGCGGCCCACGAGGAGCGCGACCACCGCCTGGTCACGCGCTCGCACGTCGAGCGCTCGTGGACGGCGCTGCAGCGCAGCATGTTCGACCGCTACGCCTGGCCGCTGACCGACGAGGTCCGCGTGTTGTGGTCCGAGGACCCGGAGCGCTGGCGACCGCTCAACCACTCCTGCGACCCGAACGCCTGGCTGCAGGGCCTGGACCTCGTCGCGCGCCGCGACATCGCCGCCGGCGAGGAGGTCACGGCCGACTACGCGACGTTCGCGGGAGCGGACGCCGAGCCGTTCGACTGCCGCTGCGGCGCGGCCGACTGCCGGGGCACGATCGGGCCGGCCGACGGCCGCGCCGGCGCGCTCGCCGACCGCTACGGCGACCACGTGTCGGACTACGTCCGGCACGCTCGCGGTCCCAGCGCGGCGTAGGCGCTGGACAGCGCAGGGGTGCCTCGGGCACAGTGGCCCGATGGCGGGGTACCGGGTCGCGCCGTGCGGGCGGGGGAACGGGCTGATCGCGACGCGCGCGTATGACGGCGGCGAGACGATCGTCGCGCTGGGGTGGGGACAGCCGAGGGCGGATCCGACGCGCTGGACCGTGCAGATCGGCCCCGACGAGCACGCCGAGCCGCTCCCGCACGAGCTGCGCCACCTCAACCACTCGTGCGATCCCAACGTCCGGCTGGACATCGGCGGCCGCGTGGTCCGGGCGCTGCGCGACATCGCCGCCGGGAAGGAGCTGTGCTTCAGCTACCTGACGTGCGAGTGGGAGATGGCCGTGCCGTTTCAGTGTGCCTGCGGGTCAGCGCGCTGTGCCGGCTGGATCGCCGGCGCCGCCACCGCCGACCCCGCCGCGCTGGAAGGCCACGTTCTCTCGCCGGCGGTCCGCGACCGCATCGGCGCGCGAGCGGGGCTCGCGCGCAGCAAGGCACGGCCATGACGATCGTGGGCGTCGTCCGGGTGCTGGCCGCGCATGTCCGGCGCCACCGGCGCCTCGCGCTGCTGATCGCGATCGGGCTGATCGTCGACTCGGCGTACTACGCGGTGCTCCCGCTGAGCTTCAAGCTGCTCATCGACGAGGTGCTCGGCGCCGGCCGCGGCGAGGTCATCGCGAACGTGCTGCTCGGCGTGCTGGCCGCGGTCGTCTTCGCCTCAGCCGTCGGCGTCTGGCGCGACCGGCTGTACGCCCGGCTCAGCGCGCTGGTCACCAACGACCTGCGCCGGGCGCTGTTCGAGCGGCTGCAGCGGCTGGGCCTGGACTTCTACGCGCGCGTGGGATCCGGGGAGATCACCGCGCGCTTCTCCACCGACCTCGCCGCCGTCGAGACCGCGCTCGTCAGCAGCCTTCCGAACATCGTCATCTGCGGGCTGTCGCTGCTCATCAGCACCGCGCTGCTCGCCGCGCTCGCCTGGCCGCTCGCCCTCGTCGCCGTGGCCGGCCTGCCGCTGTGCATCGTCGGGCCGCGGATCTTCAACGCGCGCGCCGACCAGGGGTCCTACGACCTGGGCAGCGAGGAGGCGCGCGCGCTGGGCCTCGTCGGTGAGACGGTGCGCAACCAGCCGGCGATCAAGGCGTTCGGCCTCGGCGACCCGCAGCGCGCGACCTTCGACGCCCAGCTGCGGCGCGTGCTGGACACCAACGTGCGCTTTCAGTTCTGGAGCTCACTCGTCGTGCGCACGCCGGTCATGGGCGCGACGCTCGTGCAGCTCGCCGTCGTCGCCTACGGCACCCACCTCGCGCTGGACGGCTCGATCACCGTCGGGACGCTGGCGGCGGCCTTCGCCCTGCTGGCGAACATGACCAGCTGCGTCACCGAGATGACGACGAGCCTGCCGGCGCTGCTGCAGTCCTCCGGCGGCCTGCAGCGCATCGACGAGCTGCTGGCCGAGCGACCGTCGGTCGAGGATCCGCCGGACGCGACCGTGGCGACGGCCCCGGCGCGCGAGATCACCCTGGAGCAGGTGCGCTTCGGGTACGGCGCCCAGCCGGTGCTCGACGGCCTCGACCTGAGGATCCGCATCGGTGACTCCGTCGCGCTCGTCGGCCCCAGCGGGTCGGGCAAGAGCACGGTGCTCGCCCTGCTGCTGCGCTTCGCGGACCCGGCGGCGGGACGGGTGGCGATCGACGGGGTCGACGTGCGCGAGGTCGCGCAGGAGTCGCTGCGCGCGCACGTCGGCGTTGTCCTCCAGGAGCCCTACCTGTTCGCGGCGACGATCGGCGAGAACATCGCCGCGGGCCGCCCGGGGGCCGGCGCGCAGGAGATCGAGGCCGCCGCGCGCGCCGCCGGCATCCACGACCACGTCGCCGTTCAGCCCGCCGGCTACGCCACCGTGCTGTCCGACGGCGGTGCCGGGCTGTCGGGCGGCCAGCGCCAGCGGATCGCGATCGCCCGCGCGCTCGTGCGCGATCCGCCGGTCCTGCTGCTCGACGAGGCGACGTCGGCGCTCGACCCGTCGACCGAGGCGGAGGTGACCGCCACGCTCGCCGAGCAGGCGCGGGGTCGCACGACGATCGCGGTGACCCACCGGCTGGGGACGGTGCGCGACGCCGACGCGATCGTCGTCCTGGATCGGGGGCGCGTCGTCCAGCAGGGCACGCACGACGAGCTCGTCGCCGACGCCGACGGCCTGTACCGCGAGCTGTGGGACAAGCAGCAGGGGCTGACCGTGACCGCGCGCGGGGCGAGCATCGACGTGGCGCGCCTGCGCCGCATCCCCCTGCTCGCCGACGTCGACGAGGACACCGCCGCAGCGCTCATCGAGAGCTTCGAGACCGAGCGGGTGCCCGCGGGGCGCGTGGTCATCGCCGAGGGTGACCCGGCCGACCGCTTCTACATCGTCGTGCACGGATCGCTATCGGTGACGCGGCACGCCGCCGACGGCCCCACCGCCATGCTGTCCCGGCTGCACGACGGCGACTCGTTCGGCGAGATCGCGCTGCTCAACGACGTGCCCCGGACGTCGACCGTGACGGCCACCGCCCCGACCGTACTGCTCAGCCTCACCCGCGCGCGCTTCACCGACGCCGTCGAACGCGATCCGTCGCTGGGCGAGCATGTGCGCAGCGATGCGGCGCAGCGCCTCGAACACGACCGGCTGGCGCTGGGCGAGGAGCTGGAGCCGGGCCCGGCGTGAGTTTGGCGGCCGAGCGTCCGTTTTGACCTGCCCTGGCGGGACGTTCACCCCGGTGCGGGCCCTGGTAGGGGGGCGAACGTCCGCTTCCACCGCCTATAGCGGGAAGGAATGGACGTTGACCTTGTACGGCTGGCCTCCAGGCAGGACGACGTCGTCGCCCGCTGGCAGCTGCTCGCGGCCGGATGGTCGGAGAGCGCGGTCGAGCACCGCACGGCCGGGCTGCGCGTCGTGCACGCCGGTGTGTTCCTGGCCGGCCACGCGCCGGTCACGCAGCGCCAGCGCTGGCGCGCCGCGGTCCTCAGCGCGCCGGCCAGCGCGCTGAACCAGGTCAGCGGCGCGGCGTGCTGGAGCTTTCGGCCCCATCTCGGCCGTATCGAGACCATCGTGCGCCCCGGCGACGGGGGGCCGAGGCGCTTCGGATCGCTGCGCGTCTTCCGCTCCCTGACGCTGGAGGGCGACGTCACCGTCCGTGACGGCCTGCCGATCACCACCGCCGCGCGCACCCTGCTTGACCTCTCGCCGCGCCTGTCAGACCGCGCGCTGCGCAAGGCGTTTCGCGAAGCGCTGCGCCTGCGCGTGACCACCGCCCAGGACGTCGTGGCCACACTCGACCGCCACCCCGGACGGCGCGGGACCGCCCGGCTGCGCGCACTCGCCGAGCGCTACGCGCGCCTGCCCATCCACCGCACCCGCAGCGACGCCGAAGCCATGGCCCTCGAGGTCCTCGACCGCGCCCGCATCCCCATCCCGCGCGTCAACGAGCACGTCGCCGGCGAAGAGGCCGACCTCTCCTGGCCCGAACACCGCCTGATCGTCGAGATCGACGGCCCGAACTTCCACCGCCTGCGCGACGAGGACGCCCGCAAGACCGCGGTCTGGCGCCGCGCCGGCCACACCGTGCGCCGCATCCCCAGCGACGACGTCTTCGACCACCCCGAGCTCCTGCTCACTCTGGCCACCTCACCCCGATGAAGCCGAACGTCCATTTCCACCCGCCCCGGCAGGCACAAACGGACGTTCACGCCGTGGAGGGGGCTCCACCGCGGCCGAACGTCCATTTCCACCCGCCATGGCGGGGACAAACGGACGTTCACGCCGTGGAGGGACTCACCCCGGCGGCGGGAACGTCTCTGACTACCAGCGGTTCCGCTGGTCAGGCAGGCGAATCGACCGTCGTCGCTGGGGCCGCACGCGGGAGGGGGACAGTGCTTCGCACGGACCCCTCCAGCGGGTGGGTCCAGCGGCGGCGGGAATTCGACTGACTACCAGCGGTAGTGGGCGAAGGCTTTGTTCGCCTGCGCCATGCGGTAGATGTCGTCCTTGCGCTTGTAGGCGCCGCCCTGCTGGGAGCCGGCGTCCATGAGCTCGTTGGCCAGGCGCTGGGCCATGGTCTTCTCGCGGCGCTGGCGGGCGAACTCGACGAGCCAGCGCACCGCGAGGGTGCGGGCGCGGCGGGCCGGAACCTCGACCGGCACCTGGTAGGTGGCGCCGCCGACGCGGCGGGAGCGCACCTCGAGGACCGGGGTCAACGTCTTGATCGACACCTCGAGCTGCTCGACGGGGTCCTTGCCGGTGCGCTCGGCGATGATCGCCAGCGCGTCGTAGACGATCTTCTCGGCGACGGACTTCTTGCCGTGCAGCATGACCTTGTTGATCACCTGCTGGACGAGGCGCGAGCGGTGGACCGGGTCCGGCTCGACGGGCCGGATCTGAGCGGCGGCGCGGCGGGGCACTACTTCTTCTTCACGCCGTACTGCGAGCGGGCCTTGCGGCGGTCGCTGACGCCGGCGGCGTCGAGCGTCCCGCGCACGACCTTGTAGCGCACGCCCGGCAGGTCCTTGACGCGGCCACCGCGCACGAGGACGACGGAGTGCTCCTGAAGGTTGTGGCCCTCGCCGGGGATGTAGGCGGTGACCTCGATCGAGCCCGTGATCCGCACGCGGGCGACCTTGCGCAGCGCCGAGTTCGGCTTCTTGGGCGTCGTCGTGTAGACGCGCGTGCAGACGCCGCGGCGCTGGGGGGCGGCCACCTTCTTCTTGCGCCCCTTGCCGGACTTCAGGCCGGGGGTCGCGAGCTTGCGCTTGGGGACCTTGCGGCCGTTGCGGACGAGCTGTGAGGTCGTGGGCATGCGACGCGGGATCCTAGCAGCGGTCCGCTCAACGCCCGGTGCGCGGGGACCCGTCGCCGGTTCGCGCGACGGCCTCGACGGCCATTCCCGCCCGCCGCCCACCCCCGCGCCCGGGGTAGTCGAGCCGGTAGCGGGTGCCGGCGCGCCAGCGCACGGAGCGCGTGAACGCCTGGCGCCCGTCGATGCGCAGGCGGCCGATCCGCCGCCAGCGGCGGTCCCCGCGGCGGCGCTGCTGGAGCACGATCACCTTGGGCCCCGCCCCCAGGCGCAGCCGGCCGTAGAGCAGCGCCCGGTCGGCGCCCCGGCGCTGGGCGAACAGGCCGGCGACGAACGTGCGCGCCGCCGGCTTGGCCCGTCCGTCGGCGCGCAGCAATCCGGTCGAGTACTGGCCGAACGGGCGCGCCGTGCTGTTGGAGACCCGCTCGGCCGCGGGCGGCTGGTCGAGCAGCAGGAACTGGGCGAAGGAGCGCACGGCGCTCACCCGGTCGGCGACGTACTCCGCCCAGGTCAGCCAGCGCGCCTGCGTGCGCTCGGTGACCAGGGGGCGCCGGCGGACCCGCTTGGTCTCGTAGCCGAACTCGGTGAGCCAGATCGCGCGGTTGGCCGGCGTCAGGCGCCGCATCGCGACGAGGCGGTCCAGCGTGCGGGCCAGGACCGGCAGGTCGGCGAGGCGCACGTCGCCGCGCTGCAGCGCGGTGCTGCGCCGCGTCGGCCGCTCGTTCTGGGAGTAGGGGTGATGCGCCCAGCCGTCGCCGGGAACGGGACGGAACCGCCGGCACTCCGGGACCCGGCGCGGGCGCAGGCGGGCGTTCACGCACGCCAGCCCGCGCAGGAACTCCAGCGGCGCGACCGCGCCGCGCCCGCGCGTGCCCCCGGTGCTGGACGTGTTGCCGATGAGCACGCGCGCGCTGGGCTGCGCGGCCTTCACCGCCGGGTAGGCGGCGCGCACCATCGCGCGGTAGCGCCGGGGGCTGGCCGCCACGTAGCCCCTCCCCCGCCGCTGCCACTGCGGCAGCAGGAGCCCCGGATGGTTGGGCTCGTTCCACAGCGCGAACATGTCCACGCGCGGCAGCGGCTCGGCGACCGGGCGCTGAACGAGCGGCACGGGCACCGGCGGCGGCCCGAAGCCGGGAAGGAGGCGGTCGAGCAGGAGCTCGTCCTGGGAGGGCGGCGCCGGCGGCTCGTCGCGGACGGGCACGGCGAAGTCGCCCCTGTACCGGCGGGCGACCGCGGCCGCGAACTCGGCGTACTTGCGCGAGTTGGGGTTCGTGCGCGCCCGCGGGCCGGGCGCCCGGCTGGCCCAGCGCGGCGCCCAGAACCCGATGTCGACGAGCACCGCAAGCCCCGCCGCCCGCACCGACCGGACCGCCTGGTCCAGGCCGGCCCAGCGCCCCTGGTCGTAGGCCGCCGGATCGCTCGCGTCGAAGTCTGGCTCCGCGTCGATGTCGGGATCGCGGGTGAGCACGGACCAGTTGGCGGTCAGCCGCACGCGATCGACGCCCAGGCGCTTCAGGCGCCGCGCCGACACGGCGACCTGGTCGGGCGGGCGGTGCAGGAGGGCGGCGTCGTCCTGGACGATCGTCTCCAGGGCGGCGGGTGCAGGCGCCGGCGCCAGTGCGGTCCCGGCGAGGGCGAGGAGCAGGCCGAGGCCGAGCGGCACGGGACGCGTCACGGCGGCGAAGCATGCCGCCTGGCGCGCGCCGGTGCGCGGCGGCCGCCGGCCTCGCCGCCGAAGCCGAACGGCGAGGGCGCGTGCGCTGTACCGTGCGCGCCCATGCAGGAGCGGAGCTTCGACGTGGTGATCGTGGGCGCCGGGCCCGCCGGCGAGGTCGCCGCGGGCCGCGCGGCCGAGGGCGGGCTGAACGTGGCGCTGGTCGAGGACGAGCTCATCGGCGGCGAGTGCTCGTTCTACGCCTGCATGCCCTCCAAGGCGCTGCTGCGCCCCGCGCAGGCGCTGGCCGAGGCGCGCCGCGTCCCGGGCGCCGCCGAGGCCGCGACCGGGACGTTCGACGTCCGCGCGGTGCTCGCCCGCCGCGACGAGGTGATCCACGACCTGGACGACTCGGGCCAGCTGCCCTGGATCGAGTCGCGCGGGATCACGCTGGTGCGCGGGCGCGCCCGGCTGGACGGCGAGCGCCGCGTCCGGGTCGGACGACGAGGCGCTGGTCGCCGAGCGCGCGGTGATCGTCGCGACCGGGAGCTCCGCGGCGCTGCCGCCCATCGAGGGACTCCGGGACGCCGCGGCCGTGGACCAACCGCGAGGCCACGACCGCCCACGAGGTCCCCGGGCGGCTCGCGGTCCTCGGCGGCGGCGTGGTCGGCGTCGAGCTGGCGCAGGCGTACGCCACGTTGGGGTCGGTGGTCACGCTGCTCGAGCTCGCGTCCGGACTGCTGGGCCGCGAGGAGGACTTCGCCGGCGAGCAGGTGGGCGACGCCCTGCGCCGCCAGGGCGTGGACGTGCGCCTGGGCGTGACGATCACCGCCGTGCACCGCGACGACGCGGTCACCATCGAGCTCGAAGGGTCCGAGCCCGTCGAGGCCGACGAGCTGCTCGTGGCCGCCGGCCGGCGGCCGAACACCGACGAGCTGGGCGTGGAGAGCGTCGGCCTCGAGCCCGGCGAGACGATCGCGGTCGACGACCTCCTGCGCGCCGAAGGCCACGACTGGCTCTACGCGATCGGCGACGTCAACGGCCGCTCGCTGCTGACCCACCAGGGCAAGCAGCAGGCGCGCGACGCCGCCGACCACATCCTGGGCCGCCACGTGCCGCGGCGCACCCTCGAGGGCGCCCTCTCCCCCCGGGTCGTGTTCACCGAGCCGCAGGTGGCGGCGGTCGGTCACACGCTGGGCTCCGCGCGCGAGGCGGGCCTGGCCGTGCGCGCCGTCGACGTGGACATCAACGCCAACGCCGGCGCGAGCTTCCACGGGCGCAACGTTCCGGGCACCGTGCGCCTGGTGATCGACGAGCAGCGCCGGGTCCTGGTCGGCGCCACGTTCACCGGGGCGGACGTCGCCGAGTTCGTGCACGCGGCGACGATCGCGATCGTGGGCGAGGTCACGCTGGAGCAGCTCTGGCGCGCGGTGCCCTCCTTCCCCACGCGCAGCGAGGTGTGGCTGAAGCTGCTCGAGAAGTACGGGCTGTAGGGAGTGCTCGCTCACGCGCGCGCGGGCACGGGCGAGCCGCTCGTGCTGGTGCACGGCGTGGGCAGCCAGCGACAGATCTGGGATCCGGTGCTCGCGCGCCTGGCCGCCGAGCGCGACGTGCTGACGCTCGACCTCCCCGGCCACGGCGAGTCGCCGTCGCGCGAGGCGGAGCCCACGATCGCGGCGCTGGCCGACGCGGTGGCGGATCTCGCCGGGGCCCTCGGCCTCGAGCGCCCGCACGTGGCCGGCTTCTCGCTGGGCGGCGGGATCGCGCTCGAGCTCGCGCGCACGGGGCGCGCGCGCAGCGCCACGGCGCTGAACCCGATCGGGTTCGGGACCCCGCGGGAGCGCGTGTACACCGACCTGTCGCTGAACCTGTCGGGGCGGATCGCGCGCCTGCTCCGGGGCGTCGCGCGCGAGGTCACCACCCCGGTCTGGCTGCGCACGGCGCTGTTCTCACAGCTCTTCGCGCGGCCGTGGCGGATCCCGCCCGCCGCCGCCGCCGGGGCCCTGCGCAACCTGGCCAGCTCGCCCGGCTTTGATCGCACGCTGCCCCACATCAAGGCCTGGCACTGGACCGCCGGCGATCTGGACGTCCCGGTGACGATCGCGTGGGGAACCCGCGACCACATCCACATCCCGCGCCAGGCCCGGCGGGCGCGAAGGATGCTGCCGCGCGCCCGGCACCTGCCGCTCACCGGCTGCGGCCACACGCCGACGTACGACGACCCCGATCGGGTGGCCGCGGTGCTGCTGGCCGGGTCGAGCTAGAGGGCGTTCGCGGGCGCCGCGACGGCGCGAGCTGCACGGACCGGGCCGGGCGTCAGCGCCGAGGCGACGATCACCAGCACGAAGGCCACGGACTGCACCACGATGCCAAGGGCGTCGTCGGGCATCGGGTCGCCGAAGACCAGGATGCCGCCGGCGATGGCGGCGATGTTCGCCGCGGTACCGGTGATCGCGATGACCGGCACGGCCTCGCCGTCCTGCAGCGAGCGCGCCGAGGCGTAGAAGGCGGCCGCCGAGGCGAGCAGCGAGACCCACAGCCAGGGGGTGAGCAGGAGCGCCGCCATGCCCTCGCCGCCGGCGATGCCGGTCAGGGCCTTGACGCCGACGTTGCAGACGCCGAACAGGATCCCCGCGGCGGCGGCGAGCATGACGCCGTGGTGCTCGGCCGGGCCGCCGAGGCGCGGACCCATGATGAGCAGGGCGCCGAGGCCGAAGAGGCAGGCCTCGAAGGCGACCATCGGGGCGACCGAGTAGGAGGAGTGCGAGCCGTCGGAGCCCGGGAGCGTCACGGCGAGCAGGATCAGCCCGATCGCGGTGAAGGCCAGGCCCCACCACTGGCGCCGCCCGACCTTGAAGCCGAACAGGCGGTCGGCCATCACGGCGAGCAGGACGATGCCGCCCGAGAGCACCACCTGGACCACCGACAGGGGCGCCAGCGTGATCGCCGCGACGTGCAGCAGCCAGGCGCCGAGCCCGACGAGCATGCCGATGGCGAACCAGCGCTGGCTCCACAGCGAGACCGCCGTCCGCAGCGGGTGGCGGATGTCGACCGCACACGCGGTGCACGCTCCCCGGTGCTTGTAGAGGAAGCCGAGATTGGAGGCCAGCGCGCAGAGGAGCGCAAGCGTGATGCCGAGATAGAGGGTCATCTGAAGGTCAGAGGGCCAGGGAAGGCGAGCCGGAGGTGCGGTGCCCGGTGGCACCCTGTCCATCGGCACCTCCGTTGCCGCGCTTGACGCGCGTCATGTGCCCGACGCAGGCTAGCGAGAATGGGACACCCGCGCGACGGAGGGACGATGATTTCGCAGAAATGAGGCAATTGCAGGACAAACCGCTGCTGTTCGTCGACATCGACGGGGTCATCTCCCTGTGGGGATTCGCCTTGGACACCCGTCCAGCGGGCGCCTTCCACGACGTCGACGGGATCATGCATTTCCTTTCGGACGCGGCCCGCGGGCACCTGCACGACCTCGCCTCCCACTTCGACCTGGTGTGGTGCAGCGGCTGGGAGGAGAAGGCCAACGAGGTCCTGCCCGGAGCGCTCGGGGTCCAATCGCTGCCATTTCTGTCCTTCGACCGCGTGCCCAGCCCGAAGGGCGCGCACTGGAAGCTCGCGGCGATCGACGCCTACGCCGGCCCCAGCCGCCCGGTGGCCTGGATCGACGACGCCCACGACGACGCCTGCCGCGCCTGGGCGCGCGAGCGCCGCGGGCGCACGCTGCTGGTCACGACGCTGCCCGCGACCGGGATCGGTGCCGAGCACGTCGCGGCGCTCACCCGCTGGGCGGCGGGCTGAGCGGCCGCGGGCCGGCGGCCGCCGCCACCGGTAGGTTGGCGCCGATGACGGCACGGTTGGCGCGCCAGATTGCCGCCGCCCTCGCGATCGTCGCCTGCGGGCTGAGCGGCTGCGGCGACGACGACGGCGACGGCGACGGCCGCGCCACCGCCCCGGTCGGCACCGGCACGGCGGCGCAGACGCAGACGACGGCGCAGGCGTCCTCTGAGGAGACGGCCGACGCGGTGCGGGAGGTGCGCGCAGCGCTCGAGGCCGCGGGACTGAAGGTCGTCGAGCAGGAGGTCAGCGGCTTCGCCGAGGCGCTGCTGAACGTCGGCGACACGGACGTCACGTTCTACAAGGACGCGGCCGGCGCGGACGCGGACGCGGCCGTCGTCCGGAGGGTTGCCGAGGAGCATCCGGAGCGCGGCAGGCTGCGCGTCGAGGGCCGGCGGGTGTACTTCGCCCGGCGGTCGCCGCAGCTCACGAAGGAGAGCCTGGACGAGTTTCGCAAGGTCATCGCGACCTCCGAGGCGGCCCTGCGCCGCTAGCACCAGGCTCTCAGAACACGGTCGCCAGCACGAGCGGGCGCACCCGCTCCGCGCCCGCCATGCGCAGCTGGCCGCCGGCCATGGCCAGCGTCCAGCCCGACGCGCGCCGGTCGTCGAGCAGGATCCCGTCGCCCGGCGGCGGCGGCTCGCGGACGGCGAACGCGCCGCGGACGTTGGCCGCCTGCAGCACCGCGTTGGCCATCTCGCGCTGGCGCGGGCGGGCCTCGCGGCGCTCCAGCAGCACGCGGTGCTCGATGCCCAGCGCGGCCGCGACGCGCGCGGCGAGGTCGTCGAGCAGCGCGCCGGCGTGCTCCGAGGGCACGGTGGCGATCCACGCGGGCCGGCGGTCGCCGCCGTCGCGGACGGCGGCCGCGAGCGCAGCCACCACGTCGTCGCCCAGCAGGCCGTCGCGCAGGCCGCGGTCGATCGCCGGCCACCAGCCGCCGTCGCCCACGCGCGCCAGCGCCCAGCCGGCGTCGATCCGCGCGCTCTCGGGGATCTTGCGCATCGTGCCCGCGGCGTCGGGGGCCATCTTCTTGGGCTCCAGCGTGATCGCGCCCGAGCGCAGGTGGCGCTGGGCGGCCTCCACGAGCAGGGGGTCCGGCGCGGTGGCGAAGCGCGGGGCGGTGCACACCGCGCAGCGCCCGCAGTCCTCCGGGTGCGGGTCGTCGAGCTCCTCCTGCAGGGCGCGCATGAGGCAGCGCCCGTCGGCCCCGTAGGCGGCCATCGCCGCCTGCTCGGCGCGGCGCAGCGCGGTCACCTGCGCGTAGCGCTCGCGCTCGTAGGTCCAGTCGCTGCCGGGCACCGCTCGCCACCGCGAGCCCGAGCGGCCCACCGCGCCCTCCACGTCCAGGACCTTGAGCATCGCCTCGATGCGCCCCGCGCCCAGGTTCACGTGGGCCATGAGCTCGCGCGCGGTGCAGCCCTCGTCGCCGGACGCCTCCAGCTCGGCGAGCACCGCGCGGACGCGCTCCTCGGCGGGGAAGGCCTGCTCGATGAAGAAGTCCTGGATCCGGGCGTCCTCCGCGCCGCGCAGCAGGACGACGTCGGCGTGGTCCACGCCGCGCCCGGCGCGGCCGACCTGCTGGTAGTAGGAGACGACGGAGCCCGGCGCCTGGAAGTGCACGACGAAGCTCAGGTCGGCCTTGTCGTAGCCCATGCCCAGGGCGCTGGTGGCCACGACCGCCTTGACCTCGTTGGCCAGCAGCGCGTCCTCGGCCGCGATGCGGTCCTCGGTCGTCTGGTCGCCGGAGTAGGCCCGCGCGCCGATGCCGTTGGCGTTCAGGAAGCCCGCGACCTGGTCGGCGTCGCGCTTGGTCAGCGTGTAGACGATCCCCGAGCCCTCGAGCCCGGGCAGCTGCTCGACCAGCCAGGCCAGGCGCTCGGCGGGCCGGGGCAGCGTGACGACCTCCAGGCGCAGGCTGGTGCGAGCGAGCGGCCCGCGGTAGGAGCGCAGCGTGCCCCGCGCGCCGGAGCCCGCTCCGAGCTGCTCGAGGACGTCGCCGACCACGCGGTCGTTGGCGGTCGCGGTGGTGGCGAGCACCGACACGTCGGCCGGGAGCGCCGCGAGCATGTCCTTCACCCGGCGGTAGTCGGGGCGGAAGTCGTGGCCCCAGTCGGAGATGCAGTGCGCCTCGTCGATCACCAGCAGCCCCACGGTCCGCGCGAAGAGGGGCAGCATCTCGGTGCGAAACCGCGGGTTGTTCAGGCGCTCGGGGCTGATGAGCAGCAGGTCGGTCTCCCCCGCCCGCAGCCGCTCGTGCACCGCCGCCCAGTCGTCGCGGTTGGTCGAGTTGACGGTCTCGGCGCGCAGGCCGAGGGCGGAGGCCGCGGCGATCTGATTGCGCATGAGCGCCAGCAGCGGGGAGACGATCAGCGTCGGCCCGGCACCCTGCTCGCGCAGCAGGGCCGTCGCGACGAAGTACACCGCCGACTTGCCCCAGCCGGTGCGCTGGACGCACAGCACGCGCGCGCGCTCGTCGACGAGGTCTGCGATCGCCTCCAGCTGCCCGTCGCGAAAGCGCGCCGCCGGGTCGCCGGTGAGCTGGGCGAGGAGGAGCGGCGCGCGCCCCTCCCCACCCGTGGCCCGGTCTCCTACTTCTTCTCCTCGGGCGGCACGTCGAGGTCGGCCAGCTCGTCGGCGAAGCCGGTGTCACCGCCGCCGGTGCCCATCTCCTCCAGCGAGGCGATGTCCTCGTTGAACGCCGAGCCGAAGCCCAGGCCGTCGCCGTCGCCGAGCCCCAGCTCGGCGGCGATCTCGTCCTGGTCGAGCAGCCCGACGTCGTCCATCGCCCGCGGGAGCGGCTCGGCGGGCTCGATCTCGATGCGCCGGTAGCGCTTCAGCCCCGTGGCGGCCGGGATCAGCTTGCCGATGATCACGTTCTCCTTGAGGCCGTTCAGGCGGTCGATCTTGCCCTCCAGCGCCGCGTCGGTCAGCACCTTGGTCGTCTCCTGGAAGGAGGCGGCGGACAGGAACGAGTCCGTGTTCAGCGAGGCCTTGGTGATGCCCAGGATGATGTCCTCGAACTGGGCGGCCTCGCCGCCGCGCGCGATGACCTCGCCGTTGACCTTGGCGAACTCGAAGCGGTCGACGAACTGCCCGGGCAGGTAGTCCGTGTCGCCCTTCTGGTCCACGCGCACCTTCTTGAGCATCTGGCGCGCGATGAGCTCGATGTGCTTGTCGTTGATGTCGACGCCCTGGGAGACGTAGACCTCCTGCACCTCGCGGACGAGGTACTGCTCGGTCTCCGTCCGGCCCCGGATCGCCAGCAGCTCGTGCGGGTACAGCGAGCCCTCGTTGAGCTGCGTGCCCGCGGTCACCCGCTGGCCGGTCTCCACGAACAGCCGCGTGCGGCGCGGGAACGTGTGGCGGTGCTCCTCGCCGGCGTCGTCGGTGATGACGACGGTCAGCGCCTTGTCGGTCTCCTCGATGGCGATCGTCCCGTCCTGCTCGGCGATCTTCGCCAGGCCCTTGGGCTTGCGCGCCTCGAAGAGCTCCACGACGCGCGGCAGGCCGTGCGTGATGTCCGCGCCGGCGACGCCGCCGGTGTGGAAGGTCCGCATGGTCAGCTGCGTGCCGGGCTCGCCGATCGACTGCGCGGCGATGATGCCCACCGCGTCGCCGATCTGGGCCGTCTGGCCGCTGGCCAGCGAGCGGCCGTAGCACGCCTGGCACACGCCGCTCGTCGCCTCGCACTTCAGCACGGAGCGCACCGCGACCCGGACGATCCCGCCCGCGTCGGCGGGGAGCATCTCGGCGGACTCGATCATGTCGGCCAGCTCGCCGCGGTCGATCTGCGCGCCCTGCTCGACGATCACGCGGCCGCGCTTGGTCTTGATCACCTGCGCCGCGAAGCGCCCGATGAGGTTGTCGTTGGGGTCGCCGCCCTCCTTGAACAGGGGCAGCTCGATGTAGTCCTCCGTGCCGCAGTCGGGCTCACGGATGATCACGTCCTGGGCCACGTCGACCAGGCGGCGCGTCAGGTAGCCCGAGTCGGCGGTGCGCAGGGCGGTGTCGGCGAGTCCCTTGCGCGCGCCGTGCGTCGAGGTGAAGTACTCGAGCACGTCGAGCCCCTCCATGAAGTTGGCCTTCACGGGACGCTCGATGATCTCGCCCTTCGGGTTGGCCATCAGCCCGCGCATGCCGGCGAGCTGGCGGATCTGCTTGAACGATCCGCGGGCGCCCGAGTTGGCCATCATGAAGATGGGGTTCAGGACGTCGAGGTTGGCCACCATCGCCTCGGCGACCTCCTCGGTGCACGCGTTCCACTGCTCGACGACGGCCTCGTGGCGCTCCTCCTGCGTGATGAGCCCCATGTCGTACTGGCTCTGCAGCTCGGCCACCTTCTCCTCGTACGAGCCGAGGATCTCCGCCTTCTCGGGCGGGATCACGACGTCGTTCTTGGAGATCGTGATGCCGGCCTGCGTGGCGTACTGGAAGCCGAGGTCCTTGAAGGCGTCCAGGACCTGGGAGATCGTCGTGGCGCCGTAGCGCTGCACGAGCGCGTCGACGAGGCGCACGGTGTCGCGCTTCTTCATCGACTGGTTGACGAACTCGTAGGTCTTGGGGTCGAACTCCTCGCCCATGGCCTCCAGCAGCGCCCGCTCGATGCGGTCGTTGTAGATGATCCGCCCCACCGTGGTGAGGACGTGGCCGCCCTCGCGGCCGAGCGGGCGGAACTCGGCGAGGTCGTGCAGCTTCACGCCGCCGAGCTCGTAGGAGAGCTCCGCCTCCTGCGCCGTGCGGTACACGTGCGGGCGCGGGTCGTGCGTCGCGCGGTCGATCTTCTCCAGCTCGGACGCCTCGGGGCCGTACGTGAGGTAGTAGGCGCCGAGGATCATGTCCTGGGTCGGAATGGCCAGCGGCGCGCCGTGCGCCGGCGACAGGATGTTGTTGGACGAGAGCATGAGGATCCGGGCCTCCGCCTGCGCCTCGGCGCTGAGCGGGAGGTGGACCGCCATCTGGTCGCCGTCGAAGTCGGCGTTGAACGCGTGGCAGACCAGCGGGTGGACCTGGATCGCCTTGCCCTCCACGAGCACGGGCTCGAAGGCCTGGATGCCCAGGCGATGCAGCGTCGGCGCGCGGTTGAGCAGCACCGGGTGCTCGTGGATGACCTGCTCGAGGACGTCCCACACCTCGGGGATCATCGAGTCGACCATCTTCTTTGCCGCCTTGATGTTCTGCGCGGCCTTGCGCTCGACGAGCTGGGCCATGATGAACGGCTTGAACAGCTCGAGCGCCATGATCTTCGGCAGGCCGCACTGATGCAGCTTCAGGTACGGACCGGCCACGATGACCGAGCGCCCGGAGTAGTCCACGCGCTTGCCCAGCAGGTTCTGGCGGAAGCGGCCCTGCTTGCCCTTGAGCATGTCGCTCAGCGACTTCAGCGGCCGGTTGCCCGGGCCGGTGACGGGGCGCCCGCGGCGGCCGTTGTCGAACAGCGCGTCGACGGCCTCCTGGAGCATGCGCTTCTCGTTGTTGACGATGATCTCGGGCGCGCCGAGGTCCAGCAGCCGCTTGAGGCGGTTGTTGCGGTTGATCACGCGCCGGTAGAGGTCGTTGAGGTCCGACGTGGCGAAGCGCCCGCCGTCCAGCTGGACCATGGGGCGCAGCTCCGGCGGGATCACCGGGACGGCCTCCAGGATCATCTGGTCGGGGCGGTTGCCGGACTGGATGAAGGCCGAGACGACCTTCAGGCGCTTGACCGCGCGGGCCTGCTTCTGGCCCTTGGCGGTCTTGACCATCTCGCCCAGCTCCTCGGCCTCGGCCTCCAGGTCGACCTGCTCGAGCAGGTCGCGGACCGCCTCGGCGCCCATGTTGCCGCGGAAGTACTCCCCGAAGCCGTAGGGGGAGCCGAAGCGCTCCTTGAGCTCGCGGAAGATCGTCTCGTCGTGCTCGATGCGCTTGGGGGCCATGTCCTTGAACAGCTCCCAGACCTGGCGCATGCGCTCGGCGGCGTCCTCGATGTACGCCTCGGTGTCGGCGATGTCGGACTCGAAGGTCTTGCGCAGCTCCTTCAGCAGCGCGGCGCGCTCGTCGGCGTCGATCTTCTTGATGTCGACGTCCAGCGCCTCGGCCCACATGTGGTCCTCGTCGTCGAAGTCCTTCTGGCCGCCGTTCTCCAAATAGGCCTCGCGGCGGGCCTGCTGCTCGCGCAGCTCCAGCACGCGCTCCTCGCGCTCGGCGGCGTAGGAGTCCAGCACCTCGTTGACCTTGACCTCCAGGTCGGCGAGGTCGCGCTCGCGCGCCTCCTCGTCCACCCAGGTGACGATCGAGGCCGCGAAGTACAGGACCTTCTCGAGCTCCTTGGGGGCCATGTCCAGCAGGTAGCCGATGCGGCTCGGGACGCCCTTGAAGAACCAGATGTGGCTGACGGGCGCGGCCAGGTCGATGTGCCCCATGCGCTCGCGGCGCACCTTGGAGCGCGTGACCTCCACGCCGCAGCGCTCGCAGACGATGCCCTTGTAGCGGACCCGCTTGTACTTGCCGCAGTAGCACTCCCAGTCCTTGGTGGGACCGAAGATGCGCTCGCAGAACAGCCCGTCCTTCTCGGGCTTGAGCGTGCGGTAGTTGATGGTCTCGGGCTTGGTGACCTCGCCCGAGCTCCATCCGCGGATCTGCTTGGAGGACGCCAGTCCGATCTCGATGGCGTCGAAGTTATTGATGTCGATCAAGGTGAGTCCTGTCTTCTGAATGTGGTGGCCTGCGGGGCCGAAGCGAAGTGGTGGGGGGCGGTGGGCGCCGGTCTCACTCCTCGGAGACCAGCTCCTCGGTGACGACCTCCTCGCCGAGGTCCACGCCGGCGTCGGCGTCGATCGCGGCCTCCAGGTCGATGGCGGGGACCTCCTCGGCGGCGGCCTCCGCCGCGGGGGCCGCGGCGGGCTCCTCGACCGCCTCGACGGCCTCGTCGGCCGGCGCCTGCGGGGAACCGTTGCCCGCCGCCCGCACGCCGGAGAGGTCGATGCCCAGCTCCTCGGCCGCGCGCAGCAGGTCGTCGTCCTCGTCGCGCATCTCGGCGCGCGCGCCCTCCTCGGAGACGACGTTGACGTCCAGCGCCAGCGACTGCATCTCCTTGAGCAGGACCTTGAAGGACTCGGGGATCGACGGCTCGGCGATGTTCTCGCCCTTGACGATCGCCTCGTAGGCCTTGACGCGCCCGACCGTGTCGTCGGACTTGATCGTGAGCATCTCCTGCAGCGTGTACGCGGCGCCGTAGGCCTCCAGGGCCCAGACCTCCATCTCGCCGAAGCGCTGGCCGCCGAACTGCGCCTTGCCGCCCAGCGGCTGCTGGGTGACCAGCGAGTACGGGCCGGTGGAGCGGGCGTGGATCTTGTCGTCGACGAGGTGCAGGAGCTTGAGGATGTACATGTAGCCGACCGTCACCTGCTCCTCGAACGGCTCGCCGGTGCGGCCGTTGTAGAGCGTGAACTTGCCCGACGCCCGGGTCCCCGGCCGCCGCGACTTGTCGATGTCCATCCGGATGCGCCCCGTGTGCTGGTCCTGCCAGCGCACGAGCGCGTCGTCGACGTCCTCCACCGAGGCGCCGTCGAACACCGGCGTGGCGGTGTAGACCTTGCCCGGCCGGCCGTCGACCGTGGTGACCAGCTGCGCGGCCTTGTAGGCCTCGCTGCCGTCGTCGTACCAGCCCTCGGCGGCGGCCCACCCGAGGTGGGTCTCCAGGATCTGGCCGACGTTCATGCGGCTCGGGACGCCGAGCGGGTTGAGGATGACGTCCACCGGCGTGCCGTCCTCCATGAACGGCATGTCGGCCTCGTCGACGATCTTGGAGATGACGCCCTTGTTGCCGTGGCGCCCGGCGAGCTTGTCGCCCTCGGAGATCTTGCGCTTCTTGGCCACGAACACGCGCACGAGGTCGTTGACCCCGGGCGGCAGGTCGTCGCCGTTGTCGCGGCTGAAGGTCATGACGTCGATGACGACGCCGCCCTCGCCGTGGGGCACCTTCAGCGAGGTGTCGCGGACCTCGCGCGCCTTCTCCTTGAAGATCGCGCGGATCAGCTTCTCCTCGGCCGTCAGCTCGGTCTCGCCCTTGGGCGTGACCTTGCCGACGAGCAGGTCGCCGGAGCCGACCTCGGCGCCGACGCGGACGATGCCGCGGTCGTCGAGGTTGCGCAGCGACTCCTCCGAGCGGTTGGGGATGTCGCGGGTGATCTCCTCGTCGCCCAGCTTGGTCGTGCGGGCGTCGATCTCGTACTCCTCGATGTGGATCGAGGTGAGCTCGTCGTCCTTGACCAGACGCTTGGAGAGGATGATCGCGTCCTCGAAGTTGTAGCCCTCCCAGGACATGAAGGCGACCTTCAGGTTCTTGCCCAGGGCCATCTCGCCGTGATCGGTGGCCGACCCGTCGGCGAGCACGTCACCCGCGGCCACGGTCTCGCCGGAGCGCACCGACGGCTTCTGGTGGATGAGCGTGCCCTGGTTGGAGCGGCGGTACTTGTCGAGCAGGTACTCGTCGGTGCCGTCGGAGGTCTGGACCTCGATGCGCTGGGCGTCGACGTAGCCGATGGTCCCCGCGTTGCGGGCCAGCAGCACGTCGCCGGTGTCCAGCGCCGCGCGGCGCTCCATGCCGGTGCCGATCACGGGCGCGTCGGTGCGCAGCAGCGGCACCGCCTGGGCCTGCATGTTCGAGCCCATCAGCGCGCGGTTGGCGTCGTCGTGCTCGAGGAACGGGATCATCGCCGTCGTGATCGACCAGATCTGCTCGGGCGAGACGTCCATCAGGTCGACCTCGCTCGGGTCGACCGTGACGTACTGGCCGGCGAGCGTGCGGCACACAGCGTCGGGGCCCTTGAGCTTGCCCGTGGCCTCGTCGATCGGGTGGTTGGCCTGCGCGATCTTGAGCTCTTCCTCCTGCGTGGCGTCGTAGTGGACGACCTCGCCGGTGACCTTGCCGTCCTTGACGACCCGGTAGGGCGTCGTGACGAAGCCGTGCTCGGAGACCTCGGCGTAGCTCGACAGCGAGCCGATCAGGCCGATGTTCGGTCCCTCCGGCGTCTCGATCGGGCACATGCGCCCGTAGTGGGTCGGGTGGACGTCGCGCACCTCGATCGGCGCGCGCTCTCGCGTGAGGCCGCCGGCGCCGAGGGCGCTCAGGCGGCGGCGGTGGCGCAGGCCGGCCAGCGAGTTCGTCTGGTCCATGAACTGGCTGAGCTGCGAGGAGCCGAAGAACTCCTTCTGCGCGGCCACGACCGGGCGGATGTTGATGATCGTCTGCGGGGTGATCGTGTCGGCGTCCTCGGTGGTGAGGCGCTCGCGCACGACGCGCTCCATCCGGTACAGGCCGATGCGGAAGGCCTCCTGGATGAGCTCGCCGACGGTCCGCAGGCGGCGGTTGCCGAAGTGCTCGTACTCGTCGAGGTGCTCGGCGACCGCCTCGCGGGGATACGTGACGGCCTCGGCCGCGTAGTCCTTGATCTCGACCTCGGGCTCCTCGGGCATGCCCAGCAGCTTGGGCAGCGAGACGAGCTCTGCGACCAGGGCGATGATGTCGTCCTTGGTCAGCGTGCGGGTCTCCAGATCGGTGTGCTGGCTCAGCCGCGCGTTGAGCTTGTAGCGGCCGACCCGCGTGAGGTCGTAGCGCTTGGGGTCGAAGAAGAGCTGGTGCAGCAGGGCGCGCGCGTTGTCCACGCTGGGCGGCTCGCCCGGGCGCTGCTTCTTGAACAGCTCGATCAGCGCGCCCTCCTCCGTCCGCGTGGGCTCGGTGTCGGACTCGATCGTGTTGCGGATGTACAGCGAGTTGCCGAAGAGCGCGAGGATCTCCTCGTCGGTCGCGTAGCCCATCGCGCGCAGCAGGACGGTGACCGGCAGCTTGCGCTTGCGGTCGATGCGGACGAAGACCTTGCCCTTCTTGTCGATCTCCAGCTCCAGCCACGACCCGCGGGCGGGCATGAGGTTGGCGATGAAGACCTGCTTCTCGCGGTCCTTGGCCTCCATCAGGTACGCGCCCGGCGAACGGACCAGCTGCGTGACGACGACGCGCTCGGTCCCGTTGATGATGAACGTGCCCCGCTCGGTCATCCAGGGGAAGTCGCCCATGAACACCGACTGCTCGCGGATCTCGCCGGTCTCGCGGTTGACGAACGCGACGGTGACGGTCAGCGGGCGGGCATACGTGAGGTCCTTCTCGCGGCACTCCTCGATCGACGCGACGGGATCGTCGAAGTGGAACTCCCCGAAGTCCACCGCGAGGTTGCCCGTGTAGTCCTCGATCGGCGAGATGTCCGAGATGGTCTCCCGGAGGCCGCCGTGCTCAGGATCGGTCAGCCACTCGAACGAGCGGCGCTGGATGTCGATGAGGTTGGGGACGTCATGAACTCTGTTCAGGCGCGCGAAGCTGCGGCGCGTCCGAGGGGCGTCAACACGGGGCAAGACGGCGACTCCTCAAGGGGTCGAGAGCGGGCGGAGGGGGATCGGGCGAAACGCCGCGGCCTCTGGCCAACAGGCGCGGACTGCCCAATATAGCACAGCGAGATAGAACCCCCGCAGGGGCAGTCGGCGCTCACGGACCCCGCCCGGATTACCGCGCTATGTGGGCGCGAAATCGTGTGGAAAGGCGGCTGCGACTATTGGCCGACCTGCGCAGGGTAGCGCGTATCTTCTGGCGTGTGCAGTTCGATCACGTCGCCCAGCAGGTTCCCGACATCGCCGAGGCGCTGGACTGGTGGCGTCGCACGGTGCCCGGGGCGACGGTGCTCTACCAGGACGAGACCTGGGGCCTGATCGAGGCGGGCGGCACGCGGCTGGCGTTCGTGATGGCCGAGGAGCACCCCAACCACGTCGCGTGGCGCGTCTCCGGAGCGGACCTCGAGCGCCTGGCGGACGAGCACGACGCGCAGATCGACGCCCACCGCGACGGGACGCGGGGCTTCTATCTCACCGCGCCCGGCGGCCAGGCCGTCGAGGTGATCGCCGGTCAGGACTGACGGCCGCGCTTGGCGCGGCTGCGGGCGGGCGGCGCCTTCTCGACGCCGCCGTAGTTGAAGATCACGAGCTTGGCGCTCAGCGCCTCGGCGTCGTCGCCGGCGTCCTGGAGGCGCCCCGCGCTCTCGGACTCGATCTCGAAGCCGCGCTCGAGCACGCCGGCCAGCAGGGCGACGAGCTCGTCCCAGCCCTGCTGATCGACGACGAAGCGGCTGCGGCTGACGTGCCGGTCGTCCATCTGCTCGAAGAGGCCGGACTTGATGTCGTCGGCGATGCTGCGCCAGATGATGTCCAGGGCCGTGTCGGTCAGCGTGCGGCGAACGGAGGCGGGGAGCTTCTTGAAGTCCTCGTCGTCCAGGAACGGGCGCATCACGGCGCGGTAGTAGTGCTCGATCGCGCCGCGGCGCTGCTTGGTGTCCACCAGCTCGATGGCGCCGAGCTCCACGAGCATCCGCGTGTGGTAGCTGACGTTGCCCAGCGGCTCGCCGAACTCGTCGGACATCTCGCGGGGGCTCGCGACGCGCTCGTTCAGCACCGTCAGGATGCGCACGCGCAACGGGTGCCCAAGAGCACGTATGACCCGGTTGTTGATCGTTTGCGAATCAGCCAATCGTCTGTCCCCCTCGGGCTACTGCGAATCGTTGGCGCCCAAGGGGCGCCTCGACCCTAGCTGGTGGTGTCGTCGCATCGCCCCGGTGGGCGGCCACCAGACGTCAGCTGTCCAGTAACCATAAGAGTCATGGGTTCCTGAGCAGTCCGCTCGGCTATAAGTGCGCGACACATCCGCACGCGAAGGGGCGGGGGCTCGTAAGGACCGGCGGCTCGGGCGCGACCACTCCGCCATGTCGCCTGGCCTCGACGCACTGCCCACCGCCACCGCCACCGCCGGCGCGCTGGAGTGCTACGAGGCCCTCGCCCCGTTCTACGACGCCTTCACCGAGGGCTACGCCACCGACGCCTGGGTGAGCCGGCTCGGCGACTGGGCGGTCGAGCACGGCCTCGCCGGGCAGGACGTGCTGGACATCGCGTGCGGGACCGGGCGCAGCTTCGCGGCGCTGCGCGCCGCCGGGCACCGGGTCACCGGATGCGACATCTCGGCGGGCATGCTGGCCCGCGCGCGCGGGCGCGGCGGCGACGGAGTGGCGCTCGTCCGGGCCGACATGCGCGCGCTGCCCTTCCGCGAGCGCTTCGACTGGGCGGTCTGCCTGGATGACTCGCTGAACTACCTGGCCGGCGAGGACGACCTCTCGGCCGCGTTCGCCGCGGCGCGCGGCGCGCTGCGCCCGGGCGGGCTGTACGTCTTCGACCTCAACACGCTCGCCGCGTTTCGCACCGCGTTCGCCGCCGACCAGTGCCGCGAGGCGGGCGGCTGCTTCTTCGCCTGGCGCGGCCGGGGCAGTCCGGCCCACGAGCCGGACACGGCCGGCGAGGCCGTGCTCGAGGTCTTCGCGCCCGCCGGCGGCGCGTGGCGGCGGACGAGCACCGCGCACCGCCAGCACCACTTCTCGCACGGCCGGGTCGTGTCGCTGCTGGCCGGCTGCGGCCTGCGCGTCCTCGGCGTCCGCGGCCAGCTCGACGACGGCCTGCCCCGCGAGCCGCTCGACGAGCGCCGCCACCTCAAGGCGATCTACCTCGCCCAGCGCCCTTTCCCGTCCTCGACCCCGGAGAGGAGGTGATGGTCCGTGCTGAAGCTCGAAGCAGCTCGAGCGCCCGGTGATGCCGGCGCTCGACATCCTCAAGACCGGCTAGATGGTGCGGGGGCGGCGCCGGGACCCGGGCTCGAACCTGGGTCCGGCGCCCTTCCCCCATCGCCCCCGCCGGTGGTCACGAGCCTGCCCGCACGCCCGCGGCTGAAGCGCTCGATCGAGGTCTTCGCCGCGCCCGACGGGCGGATCTACCTGCTGCGCGGCGGCGCGCATCCGGACCTGGCGGTCGAGCGCTCGCCCGCCAACGAGCGGTTGCTCGGCCTGCTGGACGGCGGCCGGGGCGCGGATGAGCTGCCCGCGCTGGTGGCGGCCGGCGGCGCCGTGTCGCCCGCGGACGTACGCGTCGCGCTGAAGCAGCTGCAGGGCGCCGGCGTCCTCGAGGACGCCGCCGACGATGGCGCCCTGCCCGGTGGCGTGGCCCGCCGGCTCGAGCGCCAGCTGCGCTACTTCGGCGACATCGGCGGCGCGGTCGCGCCCAGCGCGGCGCAGGCGCGCCTGAGCGGCGCGAGCGTCCTGATGCTGGGGCTCGGCGGCCTGGGGTCGTGGGCGACGCTGGCGCTGGCGGCCTGCGGCGTCGGGCGGATCGTCGGCGTCGACGGCGACCGTGTCGAGCTGAGCAACCTCAACCGCCAGGTGCTCTACGGCGAAGCCGACGTCGGGCGCCTGAAGGCCGAGGCCGCGCGCGAGGCGGTGGGGGCCTTTCACTCCGGGGTGCGCTTCGACGCCGTCCCGCGGATGATGGGCTCGCGGGCGGATCTCGAGGCGCTCGACGCCGACGTCGACGTCGTGGTCCACACCGCCGACTGGCCGCCGCACCACATCGAGCGCTGGGCGGCCGAGGTCTGGTTCCCGCGCGGCGTGCCGATCATGTCGATGAGCCAGGTGGCGCCGCTGGTCCGGGTGGGGCCGTTCTACGTGCCCGGCGTGACCGGGTGCTATGGCTGCCAGGAGCTGCGCCACCGGCGCGAGTTCGCGCACTTCGACGCGCTCGTGGAGTACCGCCAGGGCCAGCCGTCGCCCGCGAGCTCGTTCGGGCCGGGCTGCGCCCTCGTCGGCTCGCTCGTCGCCGCCGACGTGGTCCACCACCTGACCGGGCTCGCCCCGCCGGCCACCACCGGCCGGGCGCTCGTCGTCGATCTGCGCACGTTCCAGACCGACCGCCGGCCGGAGGTGCTCGCGGACCCGGACTGCGAGACCTGCGGGCGGCGGGGCTAGAGGTCAGCGGCTTCGGGAGGCACGAAATCCGCTGGCCAGCGCCAGAGGAAGCGCACTTCCGGAGGTGGATCCACCACTGCGGACCATCCGCTGGCGGTGGCGGCCACCCACCAATGCAGCGCCCGCGGGTCCCGACACCCAGCGCGGATCATGTCGAGGACCGCCCCCCGGTCGATCCGTGGACCGCTCGCCGCAGATGCGTCGGGGTCGCCGCCCTCGGCAAGAAACACCTCGACCAAGCCATCGGCCAGCAAGCCGCCGATGATCTCCTCCGCCAAGGCGACGTGCTCGGCGTGCGCGACGCCCGGCCACGACTCGGTTGCGGCTTGAACCGCCTCTCCGAGACGCATGATGTCCTCGAAGACGAGATCTCCGAGGAAGTTCCAGCGCGCCTTCTCGTGCGGACTCACGGCACGACATCCTCCGTTAGAGGTCCGCGCGCCGGAAGACGCGGTCGGCCACCGCCAGGACGGCGAGCAGGTAGGCGAGCGCGTAGGGCCACAGCAGGGCCCCGGCCTCCTGCGCCCCGCCGAAGGGTCCGAGCTGGACGATGACGCCGGTGATCCCCTCCACGTCGGCGGTCAGCGCGTGCAGCGCGTCCTGGTAGATGGCCTCGAAGGGAAGGATCCAGGAGGCGATCGACGCGAGGCGCTCCAGCGAGTCGGACTGCAGCGCGTCGCCGATCTGCCCCAGCAGGCCCGCCGCCAGGCCGGCCCCGAAGACCATGAACACCGCGATGCCGTTGGCGGTGGAGGACAGCAGCGTGGAGCCCAGCAGCGCCAGCGCGACGACGAGCACCACGGCGGCGGCGAGGGCCAGGCCGCCCGCGACGGGCTCGTCGGGCCAATAGTCGCCGACGGCGCCGGTGATCAGGACGGCGGCGGCGTAGACCGTGACGACGTAGCCGGCGCACAGCGACCCCGCGGCCAGGAAGCGTGCGAGCAGCAGCGTGCTGCGCCCGACCGGGCGCACGACGAGCGGCTGCAGCAGCCCGCGCTCGGCGTCGCCGCGGACCGCGTTGAGCGTGAGGAAGACGGCGAGCACCGTGCCCAGAAACAGCGTCACGAACATCGACAGGCCCAGCAGCGTCGAGCCGGTGACCACGCGCTCCTCGACGCCGGCCTCCTCGGGGAGGCTTACGGCCTGGACCTCCTCGAAGGCCTGGTCGGCACCGAACGCGTAGAGCGCGAGGAACGCGATGGTCAGGACGACCACGACCGCGAGCACGCGGCGGCGCGCGCCCTCGCGGAAGGCGTAGCCGGCGATGGTCCGCAGGTCGTCGATCACCGCGCGTCCGCCCCGACGAGGTCCAGGTAGGCGTCCTCCAGCGTGCCGGTGACCACGCGCACGCCGTAGATGCGCTCCCCGGCGGCGACCAGCTCGGCGACGAGATCGGGCACGTCGTCGCGCCCGGCGGCGGGGAACCGGCGCGTGCCGGTCGCGGTCTCGATCTCCACGCCCCCGGGCGTGGCCAGCTGCGCCGGCGTCCCCTCGGCCACGACGCGCCCGTGGTCGACGATCACCACCCGGTCGCAGACGAGCTCGACCTCGCTGAGCAGGTGCGAGTTCAGCAGCACGGCCACGCCGCGGTCGCGCAGGCCCTCCAAGAGCTCGCGGACGGTGCGCCGGCCGGCAGGATCCAGCGCGCTGGTCGGCTCGTCGAGCAGCACGACGGCGGGCTCGGCCACCAGCGCCTGCGCAATGCCCAGGCGCTGCTGCATGCCCTTGGACATCGCCTCGACGCGACGGTGGGTGGCATCGGCGAGCCCGACGGCGGCGAGCAGGCGGACCCGCTCCTCCGCCCCGCCGGCCGAGCGCGCCAGGCGCTGGTGCAGGACGAGCACCTCGTCTGCGGTCGCCCAGCCGGGGAAGCGAAACAGCTCGGCCAGGTAGCCGGTGCGCGCGCGGGCGGCGGCGCTCCCGCCCGGGTGGCCCAGCAGCGTCGCGCGCCCCGCGGTCGGGCGCACCAGCCCGCAGGCGATCTTCGTCAGCGTGGACTTGCCCGCGCCGTTGGGCCCGAGCAGCCCGACGAGCTCGCCCTCGCCGACGCGCAGGTCGACGCCGTCGAGCGCGACGGTGCCGCGGTAGACCTTGCGCAGGGCGTCGGCGTGCAGGGCGTCGGGCACCGCCGGACAGGATGCCGGAACGCGGTTCGAGGACAGCCACCACGGCCGGTCTGGGCGAGCCCGAGGGTGGGCCGAGTTGTCCTTGACATGGGCGGATAAGTCGGCCCACGGGGGTGCCTGACCCCGGGCGGGCCGAGTCATCCCTGACATGGATGGATACGTCGGCCCACCCATGCGCCGGGAGCCGTGCTCCTGGGTGCCGGAACGACGAAGGGCGCCCGCCGGGCGCCCTCCGGTACGTCGGCTGTTGCGAGCGCGCTACTTCAGCTCGACGGTGGCGCCGGCCTCCTCGAGCTCCTGCTTGAGCTGGTCGGCCTCCTGGCGCTCCAAGCCCTCCTTGACGGGCTTGGGGTGCTCGTCGACGAGCGCCTTGGCCTCCTTGAGGCCCAGGCCGGTCGCCGCGCGGACGACCTTGATGACCTGGATCTTCTTGTCGCCGGGGGCGGTGAGCACGACGTCGAACGTCGACTGCTCCTCCTCGGTCTCCGCGGGGGCCGCGCCGGCCGCGACGGCCACGGGCGCGGCCTGCGCCGAAACGCCGAACTCCTCCTCGAGCGCCTTGATGCGCTCGCTGAGCTCGAGGACCGAGATGCCCTTGAGCTCCTCGATCCAATCCTGGGTGCTGGTGGCCATGTCTACTCCTTGTCCTGGTCTGTGTCGGAAGGTGCTTCGTCCGCGGCCTGCGCCGCGGGCTCAGGGTCTGGGGCGGGCTCGGGCTCAGGCGCTGCCTCGGGCTCGGGCTCGGGCTCAGGCGCTGCCTCAGCCTCGGGCTCGGGCTCCGGCTCGGGGGCCGCCGCCGCCTCGGGCTCCTCCGCCGCCGGCGCGTCGCCCGCGGGGATCTCGCCGGACTCCTTCTGCTCCGCGATCTGGCCGAGCTGGCGGGCCAGGCCGGAGATGAGGCCGTTGAGGCTCGTGGCCAGGCCGGTGAGCGGCGACGCGACGACGTTGACGAGCATCCCGTAGAGGACGTCCAGCGGCGGCAGCTTCGCCAGCTCGGAGAGCTGCTGGGCGGCCAGCGCGTCGCCGTTCATCAGCCCGCCCTTGAACGCCAGCAGGTTGGTCGTGCGGGCGTAGTCGGCCAGCGCCTTCGCGGCGGTGGCGGCGTCGCCGTGCACGAACGTCAGCGCCGTCGGGCCCTCGAGCAGCGCCTTCAGCGCCTCGGCGCCGGGGCGATCGGAGCGGTCCACGGCCCGCTCGGTCAGCGTGTTCTTGACGATCCGGAAGGAGGCGTCGGCGTCGCGCAGCCTGCCGCGCAGCTCGGCGGCCTGGGGCACGCTGATCCCGCGGTAGTCCACGGCGAAGACCGCGCCCGCCTCGGTGATCTGGGCGGCGATCTCCTCGATCGCCGCGGCTTTTTGCTCTCGGTTCATCTGCCTCCTGGCCGGGACTTCTCGCCGGTACGGCGGGCCCGTCGTCTCGGGTGGCCTCGTGTGGTCGCTCAGGCGGCGCTCGCCGTGGCGGCCTCCTCGAGGATGTCACGTGTGCGGCTCGGGTCGACCTTCACGCCCGGGCCCATGGTCGGGGCCATGACGATCGAACGCAGGTACCGGCCCTTGGCCACCGCGGGCTTGGCCCGGATGAGCTCGTCGAGCACCGCCGCGTAGTTCTCCAGCAGCCGGCGGTCGTCGAAGTCGCGCTTGCCGATGACCAGGTGGACGATCGCCGTGCGGTCCGTGCGGTACTCGACCTTGCCGGCCTTGGCCTCCTCGACCGCCTTGCGCACGTCCATGGTCACCGTGCCGACCTTCGGGTTGGGCATCTTGCCCTGCGGGCCGAGCACGCGGCCCAGGCGGCCCACCACCGGCATGAGGTCCGGGGTCGCGATGGCCACGTCGAAGTCGGTGAAGCCGTCCTGCACGCGCTGGGCGAGGTCTTCGGCGCCCACGATGTCGGCGCCGGCCTCCTCGGCCTCGCGCGCCTTGTCGCCCTGGGCGAAGACGGCGATCGTCACGTCCTTGCCCAGCCCGTGGGGCAGCGCGATCGTCCCGCGCAGCTGCTCGTCGGCATGGCGGACGTTCAGGCCCGTGCGCACGTGGACCTCGATCGACTCGTTGAACTTGGGGGCGGGCAGCGACTTGATCAGCGCGATCGCCTCGGCGGGCGTGTGCTCGTGCTCGCGGTCGACCTGCTCGCGCGCCGCGGTGTAGCGCTTGCCGTGCTTAGACAACGTCGACCCCCATGCTCCGCGCGGTCCCCGCGATGATCTTCGAGGCCTCGTCGAGGTCGTTGGCGTTCAGGTCGGGCATCTTCTTCGTCGCGATGTCGCGCAGCTGGGCCTGCGTGATCGTGCCGACCTTGACGCGATGCGGCTCGCCCGAGCCCTTCTCGATGTTGATCGCCTGCTTGATGAGCACGGCGGCCGGCGGCGTCTTGGTGACGAACGTGAAGGAGCGGTCCTCGTAGACCGTGATGACGACCGGGATGGTCGTGCCGGTGTCGGCCTGCGTCTGCGCGTTGAACGCCTTGCAGAACTCCATGATGTTGATGCCGTGCTGGCCCAGCGCGGGACCGACCGGCGGTGCCGGGCTGGCCTGGCCGCCGACGGCCTGGAGCTTGATGGTGGTGAGGACTTTCTTGGCCATGATGGAGAGGGGACGCTCGACCGCCCTAGATCTTCTTGACCTGGTCGAAGCCGACCTCGACCGGGGTCTCGCGCCCGAAGATTGACACAAGCACCTTGAGCCGGGCCGCGTCCTCGTTGATCTCGGAGATCTCGCCGCTGAAGTCCGCCAGCGGGCCGGAGATGACCTTGACCGACTCGCCGATGGAGAACGTCGCCCGCTTGCGCTCGCGCACCGCGACCTCGCGGTGCAGCAGGCGGTCGACCTCGGGCTGGGTCAGCGGGACGGGCTCGTTGGAGGCGCCCACGAAGCCGGTGACGCCGGGCGTCCCCTTGACCAGGCCCCAGGAGTCCTCGTTGAGCTCCATGTTGACCAGCACGTAGCCGGGCATGGTCCGCTTCTCGACCGTCACCTTCTGGTTGTCCTTCATCTCCGAGACGGACTCGGTCGGCACGACGACCTGACGGACGTTGCGCTTCTGGTTCAGCGAGACCACTCGGTGCTCGAGGTTCTGCTTGACCTTGTTCTCGTGACCCGAGTATGTGTTGACGACGTACCAGCGGAACATGGGGCTCTCAGGGGATCGGGTGCGGGGGGCTAGAGGATGAAGTCGACGATTTTCTGCGAGATGACGTCCATGAGACCGAGGAACGCGCCGGCGATGACGACGAACCCGAGGACCACCGCGGTGGCCTGGCCGACCTGACGGCGATCGGGCCACTGGACGCGCTGCAGCTCGGCCCAGCAGGCCCGGATGAAGTTGACCACGCGCGAGCCGGAGCGGTCCTTGACCGCCGTGGTGGACACATCGCCGGCGCCGGGACCCAGCTGCTCGAGGTCGAGCGACCCGTCCTCGTCGGGCTCTTCGGGCTCGACGGGCGCAGGGGGCCCGGGGTCGCGCCCGGACGGCGGCGTCTCCCCGGTGACCAGCGCGGCCTCGAACTGCTCGACCTCGCCCGAGGCGTGGTCGAGCTCACCGGGGACGTTCTCCCGGTGCAGCTTCTGCTTGCGCTCTCTTGCGCGCTGGCGGTTGCGGGCCATTCGGATGAGCGGGTCGCGAGCGCTACCTGGTCTCCCGGTGTGACGTGTGTCGCCTGCACCACCGGCAGTACTTGCGCAGGGTGATGCGCTCGGGGTTGTTGCGCTTGGACTTATTGGACTGGTAGTTGCGACGCTTGCACTCCTCGCAGGCGAGGGTCACAGCGATTCGCACGTCTCCGCGGGCCATATCGGCAGCTCCGTGACGCTTCAGGACAGAAAAAGGACCTGCTCCGGGCAGGTCTGCGAAGCGATTCTAGCGCGCCCGCGAGCCGGGCGAAGTCAGCGCCGGCGCACCAGCGTCGCGCGACCCGCGCGCAGGCGGATCGTGCGGTTGCGCACGCGATCGCGCACGTCGACCACACCGCTGCGGACGCGCACCCGCGTGCCGTCGCAGCGGTCCTCGGTCAGCCACACCGTGCCGCGCACCGTCGCCGCGGCGAAGCGGCCCTCGGTGCGGTAGCGCGCGCGGCCGCTTCCCCACAGCCGCCGGACCGTCCGCGAGGACTGCGCCGCGCCCGCGGTCGTGCCCGCTGCGCGCGCACCGCGACCGCAGGCCCGTGCGAAGTCGCCGCCGCTCAGCTTCGCCGTGCTGACGAGCGTCCGCGCCGCGCCGCCGCGCCGGCGCGCCTGCGCGCGCCGCTGGCGCATGACGAACGCGCCCGCGTAGAAGTCACCGCGCTCCGTGGCGCCCGCGGAGTTCACGGCGGAGGTCACGCGGACGCGCCCCCGCGTCGTGTCGATCGTGGCGCCCAGCGCGATCACGGCGCTGCCCTTCAGCTCCGTGGCCTGCGCGCTGCGCGCCCCGCGCGCCGGCGGCGTGACGAGGACGGTGCCGCTGATCACGCGGACCACGACGCTGCGGCCCGGGACCGGCCGCAGCGGCCGCGACGGGTCGCCCGACCCGTCCGACCCGCCCGGGCTGCCCACCAGCAGCGAGAACACATTCGCACCGTCGGTGAACGGACCACCGCGCGCGGCCAGCGCGCCGATCCCTGCGTGGGGAGCGGAGGCCAGCACGATCGCGCGCTCGCTCTGGTTGGACAGCCACTTGATCACGGCGGCGCGCGGCGTCGCCAGCGCGCCCGAGCCGTAGAAGATGGCCTCGCGGACGCTGGACGCCCCGCTGTAGCCGGCGCGGCTCACGCGCGACTCGGTGGTCGAGCCGTCGGGGCCCTGGAGGGCGAAGTAGCCGCGCGCCGCCATGTCGGCGACGTGGGCGGCGCCCGCCGCGGCGAGTTGCGGCTGCGACGCCAATGCCGGCAGGCCCTCGTTCGCGCGCGCGGCATTGACGAGGCACAGCGTGGCCGCCGCCAACGCGTCGGGCGACGCGTCGGCGACGTCCGCGCCCGCGCAGTCCTGCGCGCGCGCGGACTGCTGCGCGTCGGGCGTCAGGACCAGCGCGAGCAGCGCGGCCAGCGTGAGCGCGGCCAAGGGGCCGAGCGATCGTCGTGTGCTCCTGCGCCGGCGCGTGGCCGCCTCCCCTCGTGATGGACCGTCGTACGGGGCGCGAGCAAACCACAGACCTACGCCGACGGTCAACCGCGATGCCGGCCGCGCCCCGCTCAGCGGCGGCGCGTGACGGTGAAGCCGCGGCGCGCGGCCACGACCTTGGCCTCGGCGTCGTCGAACCCGACGACGCGCCAGGCGTGACGTCCCGCGCGGCGGATGCGGCGCTGGAAGACCAGGCGGTCGTCCGCGGCCACGGTGCCCACGACGCGGCCGTCCAGCGACACGCGCCAGCTGGTCACCTGGTCGGCGCCGGTGGCGCTCCAGCGCAGCGTCGCGCGGCGCCCGGCGCGGGAGCGACCGGCGCGCAGCCGCACGCGCGCCGACGAGGCGGCGCCGGGCGCCGAGCGCAGGGCCCGTCCCCCGCCCACCCGGGCCATCGCGGCGCCGATGTCGAGACCGCCGCCGCCGAGCAGGCCGGCCAGCGGGCCGCCGCTCCGGGCGGTGCCCAGCAGCGCCTCGCGCAGGGCGGCCTGGGAGAGATCTGGCCGCGCGGCGGCCAGCAGCGCGAGCGCGCCCGACACGTGCGGCGCGGCGGCCGAGGTGCCGCTGCGCAGACCGTAGCGGCCGCCGGTGGCCGTCGAGACGATGTGGGACCCGGGCGCGGCGAGGTCGACGGAGCGCAGGCCCCGGTTGGCCAGCCCCCACAGCGCGCCGCCGATCTCCGTCGCCGTGACGCTGAGCACGCCCGCGTCGGGCAGCGAGGCGGGGTAGGAGGGAGCCAGGTCGAGGTCGCGGCCGTCGTTGCCGGCGGAGGCGATGATGGTGGCCCCGCGCTCGCCGGCGAGCCGCACGGCCTCGGCGAGCTGGCCGCTCGTCTCGTTTCCGTTGATCGAGACGTTGATGATCTTCGCGCCCTCGTCCAGCGCGTAGCGGATGCCCGCGGACAGGACGCTCGTGTTGCCCGAGCGCGACGAGTTGAGGACCTTGACCGGCATCACCTGCGCCTCGGGCGCGACGCCGGCCCCGCCGGCGCCGTTGCCACGCCGCGCGGCCACGATCCCGGCCACGTGGGTGCCGTGCCCCTCGTCGTCGTTGACGTTGGGGCTGCCGTCGAACATGTTCACGCCGTTGACGTCATCGACGTAGCCGTTGCGGTCGTCGTCGCGGCCGTTGCCGGGGACCTCGTCGGCGTTGCGCCAGATCGCCCCGGCCAGGTCGGGATGGTCGAGCTGCACGCCGGTGTCCAGCACCGCGACGACCACGCCGGCGCCGGTGGAGGACTGCCACGCCTGGGGCACGCCGATCGCGTCGACGTCGCTCAGCGCCCACTGCTGGCCCAGCAGCGGGTCGGCCTCGGCCGCGGCGGACGCGACGGGCCCGGCGAGCGAGAGGGCGACGGCCGTGGGCAGGAGCGCTCGGGCGACGAGGCGGGAGACACACAGGCGGTCCATGCCCCTGGGGTCGGCGGGCTGGACGTTCGGTCACCACGCCACCCGGGGCGCGTTGGACAGACGGTCGATGAGGGGCCGGCAACCGCCCTGGACGGATGGTCGAACGGAGGGCGATACCCGTGGGCCGGCATCTGCCAACGTCCTGCCCAAGGGTCGCCCTGCGACCGCAGGGCAGGACGGTCCCCGTTCTCCCGACAGCATCTCGGCCAAGCGTCCTGCCTGAGCGTCGTGCGATCAACCCCCCTAACGGGCGAGCACCGGCGGGCGCAGCAGCATCTCCAGCGCGCTCGCGCGGGAGCCGGCGACCATCCAGCTCGGGTGATCGCCGGGCAGGTCGGTGCCCTGGACGCCGTGGCTCGGCAACGCGACGCAGACGTCGACGCCGGCGTCGCCCAGCGCGCACTCCGCGTCGCACAGCGCCAGCGAGCCGCTGGTGTCGATGACCGTCACGGCAGTCAGGTCCAGGACGAGCTCGTGGGCCTCCCGGCGGATGAGCAACCCGACGACCTCCTCCAGCGCGAGCGCCTGGGCGAAGTCCAGCCGACCGCGCACCTGCACGAGGAACGTCCGGCCGCCGACGTGGTCCACCACGATCGCGGGCCGCTTGTCGGGGCGCAGGCGGAAGGCCATCGTCGGACCTGCTACCCGCCCGGGCGGGCAGCATCACCGTGAGGCGGCAGAACGTTCGGCGCCGAGGTCGCAGGCATCGGCGGACGTCACGTCGGCCTTCATGTTGCGCTCCATCATGCGCAGCGCGGCGGCCGCCAGGTCGTCGTGGATCGCGGCGACCGCGTCGCGCGGGACGGCCACGGCGAATTGGCGCACGTAGCCGTCCAGCGCCGAGTACAGGATGCACTGCTCGGTGACCTGGCCTACCAGCACGATCCGCTCGACGCCCTGCTCACGCAGCAGGTACTCGGTCTGGGTCTCGTAGAAGATCGAGTGGCGCGCCTTGGCGATGAACGGGGTGCCCGCGGGCGGGGCGATGGGCTCGACCAACTCGGGCGCCCGGCCCTCCAGCGCCCGCTCGGTGAGCTCGCGGCGCGCGGCGGCCCAGTCGCCGTGGTTGTCGTTGACGTAGACGACGAGCACGTCCTCCTCGCGCGCGCGCTGGACGAGCCGGCGCATCCCCGGCAGCGCCTCCCCGACGGCGGCCATCAGCGGCTCGGCGTCGTCGTGGTCATAGGGGTTGAGCATGTCGACGACGATCACGGCGGTCTTCTGCGTGCTCATGACAACGCCCATTACCCGGATTGGGCGTCCGCGCTCCCGTTATCCCACAGCTCCGCCCGCAGCCCGGCGGCCCGCACCGCGGCCCGGGCGGCGCCGGCCTGCGCGGCGCCGACCACCGAGAGCACGCCGCCGGGCGGCTCGCCCTCGCGCGCCAGCGCCGCGGCCAGGCGCTCCAGCGGCTGCAGGTGCACGCCGCCGGCGCCGCGCGAGGCGTAGCTGTCCAGCACGATCGCGAGCGTGCCGCCACGGCCTCCGACGACGCCGCCCAGCCCGACGAAGTGGCCGGCGTCCCAGTCCGAGGGCGGCCCGGTCGCATGGTCGCCGCTCTCCAGGAAGGCCACCAGCGCGGCCGCCGTGGCGCGGGGGTTCCACAGCCGGCCCGTTCGGACGTTGGCGATCGCCGTAACCGGACCGGGCAGCGCGGCGAGGGACGCGATCAGCGCGCTCAGGCGGTGCGCGCTCCAGGCGCCGCCGGCGGGCACGGCCTCCAGCGCCCCCTCCGACAGCTCGGTGATCGCACGGGCCAGTCCGGACGCCGACGTCCCGCACCGCGCGCGGTCGTCGCCCACCGCCAGGGTCAGGCGGAAGTCGTCGCGGCCGGCCTCGCCGGGGGGCAGGGACGCCGAGCGCGGCGGCGGCGAGAGCGCGGTTCCGGCGGCCAGCGCCACCGCGTCCTGGTCCAGCCGCGGGTCGCGCGCGCTCGCCGGCGCGCGCGAGATCCCCGCCGCGCGCAGCGCGAGCAGGCCCCAGAACGCCCCGCACAGCTCGTCCTTCTGCGGCAGCTCGTCCGCCTGGGCGGCGAGCAGCCGTGCGGTACCGGGGAGCAGGACGCTCAGTAGCGCCACCGGTGCGCGGCCACCGTCTCCTCCAGCGTGTGGTCGGCGGCCCAGGCCGTGTCCGAACGGCGCGCGGCCAGGAACGCGCCCAGCCGCTGGTCGCCGAGCGCCTCGCACACGCGGGGACTGGCCAGCAGCGCGGCGGACTGCTCGGCGAAGGTGGCGGGAAGGCGCCGGGCGCCGTGCCGAGCACGCTCCTCCTCGCTCAACGCGGCGGGGTCCGACTGGACCGGCGCGGGCGGCTCGAGCTCCTCCTCGATCCCGGCCAGGCCGGCGGAGATCACCGCGGCCAGCGCGAGGTACGGGTTCGCCGACGCGTCCGAAGGCTTGAGCTCGACGTTCGCGTGGCCGGCGCCCAGCAGCGCGGAGCCGGGCACGTAGCGCAGCGCCGCCTCGCGGTTCTCCACGCCCCAACAGGCGTATGCGCTGGCGAAGTAGCCCGGGCGCAGTCGGGCCAGCGAGGGCACGCTCGGCGCGCTGACGGCGGCGATCGCGGGCAGGTCGCGCAGCAGCCCGGCCAGGTACGCCGCGCCGCCGGGACCCAGGCCGTGCGGACCCTCGCCGGGCGCGAGCAGGTTGGCGCCGCCGCGCCAGACCGACGTGTGCAGGTGCCAGCCGTTGCCGGCGGCCTGGGTTCCGACCAGCGGCGCGAAGCTCGTACGCAGGCCGTGCGCGCGCGCCGCGGCGTGGATGGTCTGGCGGGCCAGCAGCTGGTCGTCGGCCGCGCGCAGAGGGTCGGCGGGCTCGAGGCTGACCTCGATCTGCGAGAAGCCGTACTCGGCGTGCAGCTGGCCGACCCGCAGGCCGTTGGCGGCCAGGTCGGAGAGCAGCTGCGCGACGAACCCGTCCACCGCCAGCAGCGCGTGCGGGCTGTAGGCGGGGCCGTGGTGGGCGGGGCGCAGGTCGTCGCTGTCGTGCCCCACGAAGAACTCCAGCTCGTAGCCGGCGCGCACCTCGAGGCCGCGGGCCTCGGCGCTGCGCACCTGGGCCGCCAGTGCCCCGCGCTGGTCGTAGGCCCAGGCCGCCCCATCGGGGCCGATCTGCCGCCCCGGCGCCCAGGCGAACGCGGGCTGGCCGGCCAGGCGGGTCACGCGATCGGCGAGCGGCAGCAGCCGGACCGAGCCCGACGGCGTGGACAGGTCGTCGTGCGCGAACGTGATCCGGTCGTGGGAGTCGAAGACGGCGAACAGCGTCGTCACCCCCACCCCCCGCCGGGCCGCGTCGGCCAACCCCTGGACGGGCACCGTGCGCGAGCGCGGGATGCCGTTGTTGTCGGCCCAGGCGACGATCACGCCGACGACCCCCGCCGCGCCGAGCTCCTGCGCGAGCGTGGCGACGGTGCAGTCGGCGGACGCCGAGTCGTTGCCCTGCCGATCCGGGGCCCGGAGCGCGGGATCCTCAGCCGGCCGCTCGCTCATGCGCGGCTCATCGTACGCCCGCCGCCGGTCACGCCCAGCCGGCCACGAGCTGGGCCAGGATCATGAGCTCCTCCTCGGTGTTCCACGCGCCGACCGAGGCGCGGACCGAGGACCGCCACGGCAGCGCGCGCACCATGATGCCCGCGTCGGCCAGGCGGCCGGCCAGGCTCTCGGCGTCCTCGGCCGCCCACGCGACGAGCGTCGAGGCCCCGCGCGGCGCGACGTCGGCCCCGCGCTCGGCCAGCGCGTCGCCGAGCGCCGCGGCCAGCGCCGGCCCGCGCTCGGCGATCCAGCCCAGCCCGGCCTCCTCGAGCACCTCCAGCGACGCGAGCGCCCACGCGGCGAGCGCGCCGCTCGGGCTCGCCGTGTCCAGGCGCCGGGCCGCGCCGTGGTAGACGCGCTCGGTCGGGGCGCGCTGCTCGTCCAGCGAGGTCGCGCTGGGCCACGGCGGGACCAGCGTGTTCCGTTGCGCGGCGCGCACGTACAGGCACGCGGTGCCCTGCGGTCCGCACAGCCACTTCTGCCCAGACGCCGCGTAGTAGTCCACGCCCAGCGCGGCGACGTCCAGCGACACCGCTCCCAGCCCCTGGGCCCCGTCGAGCAGGACCGGCGCCCCGCCCGCCACGATCGCCGCCACGTCGGCGACGCGGCCGGTCAGCCAGGACACGTGCGAGCAGACGACCAGGCGCGTGCGCGGGCCGACCTCGACCGCGACGTCGTCGAACGGCACCATCCGCACGCCGACGCCGCGCCGCGCGACCAGGGCGTCCAGCGGCGCGAGCACGCTCAGGTGCTCCTCGTCGGAGGTGAGGATCTCGTCGCCGGGCCGGAGGTCCAGGCCCCACAGCACCGTGTTGACGCCGTCGTGGGTGGACCCGGTGAGCGCGACCTCGTCGGCCCCGCAGCCCAGCACCCGCGCGTAGCCCGAGCGCAGCGCCGCCTGAGTGGAGCGCAGGCGGCGCAGGTAGGCGGGGCCGGCGCGGCCCTCCTTGAGGACGAGCTGCATGTGGTCGGAGGCCGCGTCCATCGCCCGGCGCGGGACGGGCCCGTCGCTGCCGGCGTTCAGGTAGGAGACCTGGTCGAAGACCGGGAACTCGGCACGGAAGGAGGCCATGTCGCCGGCGGTCCCCGCGGCGGCCACCCGGTCGGCCGCCATCGCGTTCAGGCGGCTCTGGTCGTGCAGTCCCGAGCGCGTCAGGCGCGCCTCGGGCGCGCACAGCTCCAGCGCCGACGTCCCGACCTGGACGAAGTCGCCGGCGGACAGCAGCCACTCGGTCACGCGCGCACCGTTGACGTAGGTGCCGTTGCGCGAGTCCAGGTCCTCGATGCGCACCTCGTCGCGCTCGGTCCGGCTCACCCGCGCGTGCACGCGGGAGAGCTGCTCGTCCTCGGCGATGAGGCCCGGCCCCTGGCCCTCGCGGCCGATCAGGACCGTGCGGTCGGTGGGGATGACCCGCCCCTCGGCCGGACCCGCCGTGACCTGGAGGTACGGCCCCGACGGCTCCGTGGGCGGCGGCTCGGCCAAGCTGAGCGCTCCTCTGACTGGACGGCAGCGGAGCGTAACGCAGCGCCCTCGGGCAGGCCTTTCGGCGCGCGTTATTCTCTGGCCGTGAAGGGCTACCGCTTCCTGACCGCCTGGGCGGTCGAGGCGCCGATCGACCGCGTCTGGGACGTCCTCGTGGCCACCGAGCGCCACCCGCAGTGGTGGAACGGGGTGCGCAGCGCGGTCAAGCTCGAGCCGGGCGACGCCGACGGCGTGGGAACGCTGTGGCGGATGCAGTGGCGCAGCGCCCTGCCCTACTCGCTGGAGTTCGACAGCCGCACCGTGCGCGTCGAGCGGCCGCACCTGATCGAGATCCGCGCGAGCGGCGAGCTCGAAGGCAGCGGCGTGTGGCGCCTGTTCGCGGCGCCGGGATCCACCGCGGTGCTCTACAGCTGGGACGTCGAGACGACGCGCCCCTGGATGAAGCGCCTCGCGCCGCTGGCGCGTCCGGCGTTCGCCTGGAACCACGCCGTCGTCATGCGCCGGGGTGCCCACGGCCTGGCCCGCGAGCTCGGAGTGCGGCTGATCGACGGCGGCTGACGCCCGGCCGGGTTTGAAACCCGGACCGGGGCGGGAGGATGCAGCGATGACCTTCTTCGGCGACGACGAGCGGGAAGCCCCGCCGCACGACACGGATTCCGACGAGCCGCTCGGGCCGATGACGCCCGACGACGAGACGGAGCTGGGCGACACGCCCGAGGCGCACGACGAGATCTCGCCCCACGACCTACCGCTGGACCACCCGGGCCGGCAGGAGGCCGAGCGCCAGGCGCAGGGCGACGAGGGCACCACCGAGGGCGACCTCGAGGACTGATCAGCGCGTCGACGAGGTCCGGCGGTAGCGGGCCACGGCCAGCGGGGCGAAGATCGCCATGATCGCCAGCGACCACAGGACGGCGCCCAGGACGCTGTTGCCGACCGCCGGCGCACCGATCCACAGCTCGCGCATCGCGTCGACGACGACCGTGAACGGGTTGATCTCCGCGAACCACTGCAGGCCGCCGGGCATCGACTCCACCGGCACGAAGGCCGAGGAGATGAACGTCAGCGGGAACACCGCGATGAAGCCCAGCGAGTTGGCCGACTCCGGCGAGGAGACCAGCAGCCCCAGCCACGCGAAGACCCACGAGAACGCGTAGCCGAAGAGCAGCAGGATGCCCAGCCCGCCGACGATCTCCAGCGGGCTCGCGTCGAAGGAGAAGCCGATGATCAGGCCGGTCACGACGAGGACGAGCACCGACAGCGTGTTGGTGACGACGTCGGCCAGCGTCCGCCCGGCCAGGACGGCGGGGCGCGCCATCGGCAGCGAGCGGAAGCGGTCAATCAGCCCCTTGTGGAGGTCCTCGTTGAGGCCCAGGGCGGTCACGAAGCCGCCGAACGCGATGTTCTGCACGATGATCCCCGGCAGCAGGAAGTCCTCGTAGGAGTAGCCCGGGGTGTTGATCGCCCCGCCGAAGACGTAGACGAACAGCAGCACGAACATCACCGGCTGCACGGTGAACGCCAGGAGCAGGTCCGGCGCGCGCTGGATGCGCACGAGGTTGCGCTCGGCCACGACCAGGGTGTCGGTCACGAGGTGTCTCATGTCGTCGCCTCCTCCTGCTCGCCGTCGGCCGCCTCGGCCACGTGGCCGGTGAGCGACAGGAACACGTCGTCCAGCGTGGGGCGCCGCAGCCCGAGGTCGTCCACGGCGACGCCCGCCTCGTCGAGACGGCGCACGGCCTCGACGATGACGCCGCTGCGCTTGCGCACCGGCACGCGCACGACGCCGTCCTCCACGGTGGGCGGCTCGTCGGAGAGGGGCGTCAGCGCCTCCACCGCCCGGGCCGCCAGCGTCGCGTCGCCCAGCCGGACCTCCAGGCGCTCGCCGCCGACCCGGTCCTTCAGCTCGTCCGGGGTGCCGGTGGCGATGACGCGACCGTGGTCGATCACCGCGATCGTGTCGGCCAGCCGGTCGGCCTCGTCGAGGTACTGCGTCGTCAGCAGCACCGTGGTGCCGTCGGCGACCAGGCCCTCGATCGTCGCCCACAGCGTCAGCCGGCTGCGCGGGTCCAGCCCGGTCGTCGGCTCGTCGAGGAAGAGCACCGGCGGGCGGGCGACGAGCGCGGCGCCCAGGTCCAGGCGGCGGCGCATGCCACCCGAGTAGGTCTTCGCCGGCCGGTCGGCGGCCTCGTCGAGGTCGAACTGGTCCAGCAGCTCGCGCCCGCGCGCCTTCGCCTGCGCGCGGGACATGCCGTACAGGCGCCCGACCATCGTGAGGTTCTCCAGGCCGGTGAGGTTCTCGTCGATCGCCGCGTACTGCCCGGCCAGGCCGATCCGGCTGCGCAGCTCGGTCGCCTCGCCCACGACGTCCAGGCCCGCGACGCGGGCCTCGCCCGCGTCGGGCTTGATCAGCGTCGTCAGCACCCGGACCGCGGTGGTCTTGCCCGCGCCGTTGGGTCCCAGCAGCCCGAGGACCGTGCCCGGGGCCGCCTGCAGGTCCACGCCGTCCAGCGCGCGGACGTCGCCGAAGGACTTCACCAGACCGGTCACCATGATCGCCGGCTCGCCGCCGCGCGCGCCGGAGGCGACGCGCCCGTCGGTCGCGGCGAGCGTCGAGGGGTCTTGCGTGGTGGATGTCATGTGCGAGACCATATGGGAGGTTTAGGTCAGTTCCTGACCGCAACAAGTGGCATGTTTCCGGTGCGATGACCGAGACCTCCGGCCGCCTCCTCAAGCTCCTGTCCCTGCTCCAGGGCCGCCGCGACTGGCCCGGCCAGGAGCTCGCCACCCGCCTCGGGGTCTCGTGCCGCACGATCCGCCGCGACGTCGAGCGCCTGCGCGACCTGGGCTATCCGGTCGACGCGCTCACCGGCCCGTACGGCGGGTACCGCCTGCACGGCGGCACGGCGATGCCGCCGCTGTTGCTCGACGACGACGAGGCGGTCGCCATCGCCGTCGGCCTGCGCACCGCCGCGGGCGCGTCGGTGACCGGGATCGAGGAGACGTCGGTGCGCGCGCTGGTCAAGCTCGAGCAGGTCCTCCCCGCCCGCCTGCGCCGGCGCGTCAACGCGCTGCAGTCGGCGACCGCGATCCGCCCCGCCACCGGGCCGACCGTCGATCCCGAGGTCCTGACCGCCGTCGCGGCCGCCTGCCGCGACCGCGAGCGCCTGCGCTTCGCCTACCTCAGCCGCGACGCCAGCCGCACCCGGCGCCTCGTCGAGCCGCACACCCTGGTCAACCTCGGCCGCCGCTGGTACCTCGTGGCCTGGGACTGCGATCGCGAGGACTGGCGCACGTTCCGTGCCGACCGGGTGGAGCGGCCCGCCGCGGCGGGCACGCGCTTCGAGCACCGCGACCTGCCCCAGAAGGACGCGGCGGCCTACGTCGCGGCGAACCTGTCGGGCGCGCCCTACCGCTTCCAGGCCCACCTCACGCTGCACCTCCCGGCCGACGAGGCCACCCGGCGCTCGCCGCGCATGTGGGGCACCGTCGAGGCGCTGGACGCGGACACGTGCACGTACCGCACGTCGGACGACTCGCTGGACTGGCTCGCCGTGCGCGTCGGGATGCTGGGCTGCGACTTCGAGGTCCACGAGCCGCCCGAGCTGATCGAGCGGCTGCAGGCGCTCGCGGCCCGGTTCGAGCGGGCGGCTGCGGCGGGCCCGCGGTAGGCCGCGGCTCGGCCATCCGCCGAGGCGGGACGGACGGCGCTGAAGCGGGCGGCGGGGCGCGGCCGATGCCGGCCGGATGACCGGCGATGCGCGGACGGCGGCCGTCCTGCTGGGCGCGGCGATCCTCGTCGCGGCCATGTTCGCGCCCTGGTACGCGATCGACCTGAGCCCGGCGGCGCGCGGCGCCATCGACGCCCGGACCGGCCAGATCCCCGGCGTCCTGGGCGAGCTCGCGCGCCAGCTGCTGTCCGTGCTGCCCGACCGGATCAAGGCCAACGCGTGGCAGGTCTTCGAGCGCAGCGACGTCGTGATGCTCGGCTCCGCCATCGCCGCCGCGGTCACCGCGCTGCTGGGCCGTCGCGACGTCGCCGGCTTCGCGGGCGTGGTGGCGGTCGCCACCGTGGGGCTGGCGATCGTCGACCAGCCGGGCCCCAACGCGCTCGTGGAGCTCCAGTGGGGCGCGTGGCTCGGGCTCGGCGGGACGCTGCTCCTGCTCGCCGGCGCGTGG
This sequence comes from uncultured Solirubrobacterales bacterium, assembly GCA_963825515.1. Lineage (GTDB taxonomy): Bacteria > Actinomycetota > Thermoleophilia > Solirubrobacterales > Solirubrobacteraceae > CADCVQ01. The sequence continues at coordinate 191,928 of CAWGTI010000010.1, forward strand.
ATCCCCGCGGGGACCGCTCCGGTCGCGACCCTGTCGAGCGCTGGGCCTCCGGCGGCATGGGCGCCGCCCGTCGCGCCGAGGCGGCAGACGGTGGACGCTGCGCGCTCCGTCCCGCCGCCCGGATCCTGACGGCTGGCGCCGGCGTCAGCCCGCGGCGGCGGCGCGCTCTAGCGTCGTGTCGAGCGCCGCGGCGATCTGCTCGGGGCACTCGATCTGGGGGTAGTGGCCGGCGTCTGGCAGCTCGTGGACCTCGACGCCGGGGCGCAGCTCGCGCAGGCCGTCGAGGACGTGCGTGGTGGCGACCGGGTCGCGCAGGCCCCAGGCCAGCACGAGCGGGCCGGGCCAGTCGCGGACCGCGCCGTGCCAGCGGTCGGTGAGCCGGGCGCGCTCGTCCATGTAGTGGATGAGCCGGTGCGCGATGCGCTGGCCGCCGCCGTGGGAGACCAGCGCCCACTGGTCGGCGGCCTCGTCGGCGTCGAGCGGATGCGCGGACGAGAACACCCGGCCCAGCTGTGCTCGGAAGGTGGCGGCCGTGGTCAGCCTGCCGAACAGCGGACCGGCCCGGGAGCGCAGCAGCCGCTGGCCGAACGTGGGCCGGGAGCGGTGCAGCAGGATGCTTCCGTTGAACAGCAGGGCCGCCTTGAGGTCCATGTCCAGCTCGCCGCGCAGGTCGCGCGCCATCAGCTCGGTGGCGACCGACGTGCCCATGTCGTGCGCGACCACCACGACCGGCGGCGACCCGGCGCGCCGGACGAGCTCCTGCACCGCGTCGGCGTGCCAGGCCATCGTGTAGACGTGGTCGCGGGGCTTGTCCGACAGCCCGTACCCGAGCAGGTCGACCGCGATCGCGGCCTGCTCGGGGCGCAGGTCCAGCAGCCGCCGCCAGTCGTAGGAGCTCGACGGGAAGCCGTGCAGCAGCAGCAGCGCGGGCAGCGTCCGCTCGCGGCGGCGGACGAAGAGCCGGTGGCCGGCGACCTCCTCCAGCGCCCCGCCGTCGCGCCAGCGCTGGACGCGGTCGGTCAGCACGGCGCAGCCACGCGCGGGGGCGAGGGCATGGCTGGTCATGCTTGCATCTCCCGGCGATCCGCCATTACGCTGTCGCACCCGCCGAGGAGCCGAGCGGGCCGGCGGAAAGGGGAGACCATGCGGCGACGGCGACTCGCAGGCGGCGCGGCAGCGATCGGCGCGCTGGCGATCATGCTCGGTGTCTCGACGACCGCCTGGTCGTCGGCGAGCGGCGTCTGCGCCGCCGGCACCATGACGATCACCATCGACGGCGCGGTGGCGCCGGCGACCACGACGATCTCCGTCGCGGGCACGGTCGTGACGATCAACGGTGCGGCTCAGCCGGCGTGCCCGGGCCTCGCCAACATCGTCATCAACGGTGACGGCCTCGGCAACGTGGTGACCTACCAGGGCTCCGTCACAGGATCCGTCCAGGCCAACCTGGGCGGCGGCAGCGACGACTTCACCGCCAGTGGCGCCCAGGGCGTGAACGTCGACGGAGGGACCGGCGACGACATTCTCAACGGCGGCACCGGCGTCGACACGCTCAACGGCGGCGACGACGGCGACACGATCCGCGGCGGGGCGGGTGCCGACATGCTCAACGGCGGGAACGGGGCGGACACCATCATCGAGGACGACAACGTGACCGGCGACGTCATCAACGGCGGTGGCGAGGACGACGCCCTGACCTACGCCGCAGTCGCGGGCCCCGTCATCGTCAATCTCGGCGGCGTCACGGCTGGGGAGACCGACAACGCCACGGACTTCGAGACCGTGACCGGCACCGCCCAGGGCGACATCCTCATCGGCGACGGCGACGCCAACACCCTCAACGGCGGCGGTGGCGGCGACACCCTCACCGGCGCCGGCGGCATCGACACGCTCAACGGCGGGGCCGGCAACGACACGCTCACCGGGGGCGCCGGTGCGGACATCATCAACGGCGACGCAGACAACGACACGGTAATCGAGGACGACAACGTGACCGGCGACGTCATCAACGGCGGTGGCGGCGACGACACCCTGGACTACGCCGGCGCGACAGGCCCGGTCATCGTCAATCTCGGCGGCGTCACGGCCGGGGAGACCGACGACGCCACGGACTTCGAGACCGTGACCGGCACCGCCCAGGGCGACACCCTGATCGGCGACGGCGACGCCAACACCCTCAACGGCGCCGGCGGCGCCGACACCCTCACCGGTAACGCGGGCATCGACACGCTCAACGGCGGTGCCGGCGCCGACACGCTCAACGGCGGCACGGACAACGACACCCTCAACGGCGGGGCGGACAGCGACACCCTCAACGGCGGCGGCGGTGTCGACATGATCAACGGCGACGCAGACAACGACACGGTCATCGAGGACGACAACCAGGCGGGCGACACGATCAACGGCGGGGGCGGCGACGACACCCTGACCTACGCCGCAGTCGCGGGCCCCGTCATCGTCAACCTCGGCGGCGGCCTGCCTGCGGGGACCGACACCGCGACGGACTTCGAGACCGTGACCGGCACCGCCCAGGGCGACACGCTCATCGGCGACGGCGACGCCAACACACTCAACGGCGCCGGCGGCGCCGACATCCTCACCGGTAATGCGGGCATCGACACCCTCAACGGCGGTGCCGGCGCCGACACGCTCAACGGCGGCGCGGCCGACGACACCCTCAACGGCGGGGCGGACAGCGACACCCTCAACGGCGGCGGCGGTTCGACATGATCAGCGGCGACGCTGACAACGACACGGTCATCGAGGACGACAACGCAGGCCGGCGACGTCGATCAACGGCGGTGGCGGCGACGACACCCTGAACTACGCCGGCGCGACGGGCCCCGTCGTCGTCAACCTCGGCGGCGGCCCGCCTACGGGGACCGACACCGCCACGGACTTCGAGACCGTGATCGGCACCGCCCAAGGCGACACCCTGATCGGCGACGCCGACGCCAACACCCTCAACGGCGCCGCCGGGGCCGACATCCTCACCGGCGCCGGCGGCATCGACACGCTCAACGGCGGGGCCGGCGGCGACACGCTCAACGGCGGCACGGAGAACGACACCCTCAACGGCGGTGCGGACAGCGACACGCTCAACGGCGGCGGCGGTGTCGACATGATCAACGGCGACGCAGACAACGACACGGTCATGGAGGACGACAACGTGACCGGCGACGTCATCAACGGCGGCGCCGGCGACGACACCCTGACCTACGCCGCAGTCGCGGGCCCCGTCATCGTCAATCTCGGCGGCGTCACGGGCGGGGAGAGCGACGACGCCACGGACTTCGAGACCGTGATCGGCACCGCCCAGGGCGACACCCTGATCGGCGACGCCGACGCCAACATCCTCAACGGCGCCGCGGGGATCGACACCCTCAACGGCGCCGCCGGCAACGACACCCTCAACGGCGGCCTCGGCAGCGACACCCTCAACGGCGACGCCGGCAACGACGCCCTCGACGGCGGCACGGAGAACGACACCCTCAGCGGCGGTGCGGACAGCGACACGCTCCATGGCGGCGGCGGTGTCGACACGCTCAACGGCGACGCCGGCAACGACACGGTCATCGAGGACGACAACCAGGCGGGCGATGTGATCAACGGCGGTAGCGGCGATGACACGCTGACGTACGCCGCCGCGACGGGGCCGGTCGTGGTGGATCTCGGCGCCGGCAACCCCGCGGAGACCGACGACGCATCGGACTTCGAGACCGTGACCGGCACCGCCCAGGGCGACACCCTCATCGGCGACGGCGACGCCAATGCCCTCAACGGGGGCGCCGGCAACGACACCCTCAGCGGCGCCGGCGGCAACGACAGCCTCGACGGCGGCGCCGGCGACGACACGCTCGACGGCGGCAGCGACACCGATGCCTTCAGCGCCGGTGACGGCAACGACGTCGTCAGAGCGCTCGACGGGGTGGTCGAGAACATCCGCTGCGGGTCCGGCAGCGACCGCGCCGAGAACGACCCGGGTGACACCTTCGACCTCCAGGACTGTGAGCTGATCAGCCCGACGCCGCCGGGCCCGCCACCGGGCGAGACCCCGTCCCTCGACCCGACGGACCCGCTCCCCGTCGCACCCCTCGCCCGCGACACCGTCAAGCCCGTGCTCAGCGCGCTCTCGATCTCGCCCGCGCGCTTTCGCGCCGCCGCCAGGGGGCGGGCCATCATCGCCCAGACCCGCGGCCGGGTCTCCTACCGGCTCTCGGAGAGCGCAGCGGTGCGCTTCACGCTGGCCCGCGCCGCATCCGGCCGTCGCGCCAGCGGTCGCTGCCAGAGGCCGAGCCGTGCCAATCGCCGCGGGCGGCGCTGCACGCGCTACGTGATGCTGCGCGGCAGCGCCACGCACCGCGGAGCTGCCGGCTTGAACCGCCTCACCCTCACCGGCCGCTGGAACGGCCGCAAGCTGCGACCTGGCCGCTATCGCCTCCTGGGCGTCGCGACAGACCTCGCGGGGAACCGCTCGAGCCAGAGGCCCGCGGCCTTCCGGATCCTCAGCCGCTGAGTCGGTCAGCCGAGCTGCAGGCCCGACAGCTGGCCGCGCAGGACGGCGATCTCGGTCACGGCGAGGCCGACGTAGGCCTCGCGGGCAGCGTGGAGGTCGTCCTCCAGCTCGCGCATGTAGACGGCGTTGTCGCCGAGGCCGGCCTCGGTGGCCTCGAAGCGCTCGGCGGTCAGGCGGCCGAGGTGCAGCCGCATGTCGTGGGCGCTCATGGCGGTCACCACCCCAGCCGCGGGCGCGGCAGCAGTGGACGCTGCGCAATCAGGGGGAGGTGCGGCAGACGAAGGCTGCGGCGGGCGCGGCGCTCGGCGCGGCGCGCGGCGTCGCGATCCCGGCGCCACTCGGCGAGCGTCTGCCCGTCGGGGACATCGGAGGCGACGTAGCAGAAGGACGTGGAGTCCAGATCTGCGGAGGTGAGGGGGGCGGTGGAGGTCATGAAAGCACTCTGCTGTCGGGCGAGCATCGGAACATCGAGGACATCCCCTGAACCGGCACCCTGATTCGGGACGGTCCGGGGAGCCCATCCCTTGCTCCTGGTCGTCTTTCACCCTTAGACGGCGGGGCGCCGGAGAACTCATCGGTGCCGTCAGTCCGCGGCGATGCGGCGGTGCGGCCGGGCGATGAGGAGGTAGCTCAGGCCCACGACCGCGATCCCGGCCAGCAGGATCGGCGCCGCCCAGATCTGGTAGCCGGGCGCGTCCGGCGGGGCCAGCGACGCGCGCGGCCAGGCGATGTTCACGGTCTCGAAGAGCAGCCAGGCGACCGCGGCGGCGTTGATGGCCAGGCCCCTGCGGCGACCCAGGCGGACGCGCCCGGCGGGCACCCAGGTCCCGCGCATACGCGCGATCAGGGCGGCCAGCGCGACGAGCAGGAACGCCACGTAGATCGCGGCGGTGCCGAACGTGATCAGGCTCCCCACGGCGGCCGAGTTCAGCCCGAGCAGCAGGCCAAGGCAGGCGACCACGGACGTGACGACGATCGCCCCCAGCGGCGAGCTCCGCCGGTCCACCCTGCGCAGGAACCGCGAGCCGGGGAGCACCCCGTCGCGCGCGACCGAGTACATCGCCCGCGCCGTCAGCGACTGCGCGGCGATGCCGCAGGCCAGGAACGCCGCGAGCACCACCGCCGCGAACGGCTTGTCCGACCACGAGCCGAAGGAGGCGACCACCGCGGTCTGCACCGGATCGCCGTCGCGGCCGGCGACGACGGCCGCAGGGTCGGGGTGAGCGAGCGTCGTCGCGACCGCGTTGAGGATCACGAGCGCCGCGACGCTCAGCAACGCGATCCAGATCGTGCGCGGGACGTGGCGCGCGGCGTTGCGCGTCTCCTCCGACACGCCCACGCACGCGTCGAAGCCGATGAAGACCCAGCCGCCGATCGCCAGCGCGGCCAGCAGCGAGGCCCCGACCGACCCGCCCGACAGCGCCTCCGCGCCGAGCGTCTCGCCCAGCAGCGACCACTCCTGGGTGCGGAAGGCGAGCAGCAGCGCGACGCCCACGCCGAGCGAGGCGAGGATCTCCGCGCCGATCCCCAGACGGATCACCCGCCCCAGCAGCCCGACCCCGAAGGCCCCCGCCGCCGCGCAGGCGAGGACGAGCGCCATGCCCGCGGCCACGATGCGGTTGGGCGTCGCGGTCACGCCCGCGAGGGTGAGCAGCCACGGCGCGCCGAGGTAGGCGATCGTCGTGTTGGCCACCGCGTACGCGCAGATGGCGACCCAGCCGCTGAACCAGCCGTAGGCGCCGCCCAGCAGCCGCCGGCTCCACTGGTACGCGCCGCCGGCGATGGGGAACTCCGACGCGAGCTCGGAGTAGACGGCGAGCAGCAGGCACTGCCCGGCCAGCGCGATCGGCAGGACCCAGATCCACGCCGGCCCCGCGACGAGCGTGCCGACGAACACGACGCCGTACAGGCCGACGACCGGCGAGATGGCGGCGAACCCCATGGCCGCGTTGTCGAGGAAGCGCAGCCGGCGCGAGAGCTCCTGGCGGTAGCCGAGCTCGGCCAGCCGCGCGGCGTCGGGATCCAGCGGGGGCGCGACGCCGGTGCTCACGCGGGCTCGCGCGCGCGCTCGACCGCGCGGGCGACGTCCACGCGCGAGGACACGCCGAGCTTGACGAAGATGTTGCGCAGGTGCGACTCGATCGTCTTGTCGCTGAGGAACAGCGCGGCGGCGATCTCGCGGTTGGTCCGGCGATCGGTGACCAGCTCGGCGATCTCGGCCTCGCGCTTGGTCAGCGCCGCCACGCCGGAGTCGCCGGCCGCGGCGGGGCCGCGCTTCTCGGCCCGCGCACCGAGCCTGCGCAGCTCCCGGCGCATCTCGTCGCGCACGCGCACCGAGCCGCAGACGTCCAGCTCGGACTCCGCGCCGCGCAGCGTGGCGACCGCGGCGGCGCGGTCCCCCGCCGCGACCAGGGCCCGCCCGGCCAGGCTGCGCGCGAACGCGGCGACCAGCCGAGCGCCCGCCGCCTCGGCCTGCACCGCCGCCGCCTCGGCCGTGCGCGCCGCGGCGACCGCCTCGCCGGCGTCCAGCAGCAGGGCCGCCCGCCCGCGCAGGGCGAACGCCCGCGGGAGGTGGAGCCCCAGCTCGGCGGCCAGCTCCTCGGCGCGCGCGATGTAGCGCTCGGCCGTCTCCGGGCGCCCGAGCGCCAGCTCGACCAGCGCGAGGATCTCCCAGTCGATGCAGCGCTCCACGGGGATCTTGTGCTCGAGGTCGTCGCTGCCCAGCGCGTGCATGATCTCCCACGCCTGCTGGACGTCGCCGGCCTCGAAGCGTGCGCAGCCCAGCTGCCATCCCGGCCCGCCGCCCGAGGCGGGCATCGTGCCGCCCGCCAGGCGTCCCCCGACGCGGGCACTCTCCTCGCCGGCGGCGATGGCCGCCGCCAGGTCGCCGGCGTGGTAGTGCGCCCAGCCGAGCTCGAAGAGCGACCAGAACAGATAGTGGTCGTTGCCCGACAGGCGCGAGGCCTCGACCGCCGCCTCGGAGACCTCCAGCGCCTCGGCCAGGCGACCGCCGAACTCGAACGGGTAGCCCTTGATGAGCATCATCGGGACGAGGAGGCGCCCCTCACCGGTCATGCGCGCGATCGCGATGCCGCGGTCGACGTGCGCGACCGCCGCGTCCCAGTGCTCGAGGTAGTTCTCCGCCCAGCCGAGGTAGAACAGCGCCTCCAGCCGCGGCGCCAGCTCGGCGTCAGTGAGGCGATCGACCTCCCTGAGCGCCTCGGCGCGGTGCTCGCGCGCCGCGGGGATGTCGCCCGCGGCCGCCTCGGCGAGGCACAGCGCGGAGGCCGCGGCCGCCACGAGGGCGCGATCGCCGACGCCCCGGGCCACGTCGAGCGCGCCGCGGCCCATGCCGACGGCCTGCGCGAAGTCCAGCGTGTAGAGCCCGTCCACGGCGAGCTCGATCTGCAGCGCGGCGGCACCGGCGGTGCTGCGGTCGGGCAGCTCCTCCCACGCGCGCGCGAGACGGTGGTGGGCGGCCTCGTGGCGCCCGAGCCAGTGCTCGACCGCCGCGCACAGCGCGGTCAGCTCGACGCGGCGCGAGCCGTCCTGTGCCGGGAGCAGCTCCATGGCCGTCAGCAGCGTCTCCCGGCAGGACTCGAGCTCCAGCGAGCGCTGCGCCGAGGCCAGGGACACGAGCAGCTCGACGCGGCGCTCGGCGTCCGTGGCCGGCAGCAGGCGCAGCGCGGCCTCGAACCAGCGCGCCGCCGCGGCCGGGGAGCGCGGCGCCGTGTCGGCGCCGGCGGCGCTGAGCAGCGCGATCGCCGCCTCGTCGCCCTGGGCGGCGGAGCGCTCGACGTGGTGGGCCTGCTCGGTCGTGGCCGCGCCGCGCTGCGCCAGCGCCGCCGCCGCGCGGGCGTGCGCGCCGAGCCGCCAGCCGCCGGGGGCCCCGTCGTAGACCGCGCGGCGCACGAGCGGATGGCGAAACCTGAAGCGCCGCGGAGCCGTGGTCGGCCGCAGCAGGTCGCGGGCCAGCAGCGCGTCCAGTGCGTCCAGGCCGTCCTCCAGCGAGAGCTCGCCGACCGCCGCGGCGAGGTCGGGCTCGAACGGCTCCCCCGCGACCGCCGCCCCCAACAGGAACGCCCGGTGGCCCGGCGCCAGCGCGGCGAGCTCCTCGGCCAGCGAGGCCGCCACCGCGGCCGGGATCCCCCCGCCGGCGTCGTCGTCCGCGCCGCCGGCGCGCGGGGCCACGCGCGCCAGCTGCTCCAGGTAGAAGGGGTTGCCGCCGGCGCGGCCGTAGATCGCGCTCACGTCGGCGTCGCCCAGCAGCGCGGCGGCATCGCTCTGGCTGAGGTGGCCGAGCGCGATGCGCTGGACGGCGGGCAGCGCGAGCGCGGCGGCGAGGCGCTCCGGGGCCTGGCCCGGGCGGAAGGCGAGCGCCATGAGGACCGGGGCGTCCGAGCCGCGGCGTAGCAGGGCGGCCACGAGCTCGATCGACGCGGGGTCGCTCCAGTGCAGGTCGTCGAGCGCCAGGACGAGCGGTCGGTCGGCGGCCAGGACGTCGAGCAGGCCGCGCATGGCGCGGTGCGCGCGGTAGCGCTCGTCGGGCACGGCGCTCGCGATCGTGCCCGGGCGGCGCAGCGAGGGCAGGATCTCCGCCAGGTCGTCCGCGTCGGGGAGGTCGAGCTGCTGGGCCACGACGTAGCCGTCCAGCGCGTCGGCCCAGACGCTGAAGGGCACGTTGCGCTCGAACTCCGCCGCCGAGCCGGCCAGGAAGAGGTGCCCGCGCGCCTCGGCGCGGTCGCGCAGCTCGCGCAGCAGGCGCGTCTTTCCGATCCCCGGCTCGCCGTCGACGGCGATGCAGGCGGGCGCGGCACCGTCCAGCGTGTCCAGCGCCGCTTCGAGCTGTGAGAGCTCGGGGTCCCGCCCGACGGTCGGTGAGGCGCTGGAGTCGGTCGCCACCTTCGGGCGAGCCTACTGCGGTTCAGGGGGCCGGTTCAGGGACCGCCCCCGATGTTCTGCGGTCGCCATCCGAACAGGCTGCCTGCGATGCCGCGCACACCAATCGAGGGGAATCGCATGCAACCGTCACGCAACGTCGCAGCCACTGTTGGGCGCTGGAGCGCCACCCACCGCAAGACCGCGCTCCTGGGCTGGATCGCCTTCGTCGTCCTCGCCTTCGTCATCGGCGGCAGGGTCGGCACGAACACGCTGACCAACGAGCAGTCCGGCGTCGGCGAGTCGGGCCAGGCCGACCGGATCGTGGCCGACGCGTACCCCAAGCACGTCGACGAGCTCGTGCTCGTCCAGAGCAAGAGCCTCAAGAGCGACGCTCCTGAGTTCCGCGCCGCCGTCGCCGACGTGCGCAGCCGCCTGAACGAGGTCGGCGGCATCACCGAGATCTCCAACCCCTACTCCAAGACCAACGACGGCGCCATCTCCCCCGCCGGTCACGCGGCTCTGGTCACGTTCCAGATCCCCGGGGACATCGAGTCCGACGACGCGGTCGCCACGAAGGTCGACGCCACGGTCGCGGCGGTCAACGCCGCGCAGAAGGCGCATCCCGACCTGCGCGTCGAGCAGTCGGGCAGCGGCAGCTCGGAGGACGAGTTCATGGAGGTCTTCAACTCCGACCTGGCGAAGGCCGGGACGACGTCCCTGCCGATCACGCTGATCGTGCTGCTCATCGCGTTCGGCGCGCTGGTGGCGGCGGGCATCCCGCTCCTGCTGGCGATCACCGGCGTCGTGGCCACGATGGGCCTCGTCGGCCCGCTCAGCCAGATCACCGCCGTGGACGACTCGGTCAAGCACGTGATCCTGCTGATCGGCCTGGCCGTCGGCGTCGACTACTCGCTCTTCTATCTGCGCAGGGTGCGCGAGGAGCGCGAGGCGGGCCGTACCAACGCGGCGGCGATCGAAGCGGCCGCCGCCACGTCCGGGCGCGCCGTGCTCATCTCCGGCATCACGGTGATGATCGCCATGGCCGGGATGTACTTCGGCGGGGCCTCGACGTTCACCTCGTTCGCCACCGGGACCATCGCGGTCGTGGCCGTGGCCATGCTCGGGTCGCTCACCGTGCTCCCCGCCATGCTGTCGCTCTGCGGTGACCGCGTGAACAAGGGCCGGGTGCCCGGACTGGACCGCCTGAAGCGCCGCATGGCCTCGTTCGGCATGTGGTCGCGCATCGTGGACCGCGTCATGCGCCGCCCGCTGCTGTGGGCGATCACGTCGGTCGCGCTGCTGCTGGCGCTGGCCGCGCCGGCGCTGCAGATGGACACCGGCACGCCGGGGACCGACACGCTGCCGCAGGACCTGGCGGTCGTCCAGAAGTTCGAGCACCTCAAGGCCGCGTTCCCGAGCGAGACCGATTCGCTCAGCGTGGTCATCAAGGCCGAGGACGTGACCGCGCCGGCCGTCACCGGTGCCGTCGCGAAGCTCGAGCGGGCAGCGGGCAAGGAGAAGGCGCTGTTCCCGGGCGGCGGCTCGATCGAGCACAACGTCAACCCCGCCAAGACGGTCGACATCCTCACGCTGGAGGTCGGCCGGGACGCCAAGTCCGAGCGGGCGCTGGACGCGCTGCGCGAGGACCTGGTTCCCGCGACGCTCGGTCAGGTGGACGGGCTGGAGGCGCACGCGACCGGAGGGACGGCCATCGACCGTGACTTCAACGACTCGATGATCTCCCACCTCCCCGCCGTGTTCGCGTTCGTGATCCTCGCGGCCTTCCTGCTGCTGCTGTTCACGTTCCGCTCCATCGTGGTGCCGATCAAGGCGATCGTGCTGAACCTGCTGTCCGTCGGCGCCGCCTACGGCGCGATGGTGCTGGTCTTCCAGCACGGCTGGTTCAACAGCCTGCTCGGCGTCTCCTCCACGGGGCCGATCGAGTCCTGGATCCCGCTGTTCATGTTCGTGGTGCTGTTCGGGCTGTCGATGGACTACCACGTGTTCATCCTCACCCGGGTCCGCGAGCTGTACGACAACGGCATGAAGACCGAGGACGCCGTCGCGTCGGCCATCAAGAGCACCGCGGGCGTCGTCACCAGCGCCGCCCTGGTCATGGTCTGCGTGTTCGCGGTCTTCGGGACGCTCTCGTGGATGATGTTCAAGCAGATGGGCGTGGGCCTGGCCTTCGCGATCCTGCTGGACGCCACGATCATCCGCGGGGTGCTGCTGCCGGCGACGATGAAGCTGCTCGGCGACAGGAACTGGTGGCTGCCCCGGAGCCTGAACTGGCTGCCGTCCGTCCGCCACGAGGGCGAGGTGATGCCGGCGAAGGCGTAGCCCTTCCCCGCAACACTCGCGCAGCGACCCGGCGCCCGCCCTCCACGGCGGGCGCCGGTCGTTGTGGCCCCGGTTCAGGGACAGCCCCTGATGATCGGGCGCGCGCGGTCCGCCAGCCTGCATCCATGCCCCTCTATCTCCTTCATCACCAGCACGCCGCGGCCGAGTGCGCCGCGGCCTTCGCCGCCTGGAGCGGGTACGACAGCCCCCTGCGCCACCGCCCCGCCGCCTCGTCCTGCCTGGCCGGCGGTCACGCCGTGTGGTGGCGCGTGGAGGCCGAGAGCGCGGACGGCGCGCTCGGGCTGCTGCCGCGCTACGTGCGCACCCGGACGACCGTCACCGGCGTCCGCGACGTCGAGATCCCCTGACCCGGCTCGCCGAAGGGTCGTGGCGCTGGTGCGGGAGCACCCGAGGCGTGGGCCGACTTACCCACGCAGGCCAAGGACAACTCGGCCCACACTCACGGCCGGCCAAGGGTGGGCCGACTTACCCACGCAGGCCAAGGACAACTCGGCCCACACTCACGGCCGGCCAAGGGTGGGCCGACTTACCCACGCAGGCCAAGGACAACTCGGCCCACACTCACGGCCGGCCAAGGGTGGGCCGACCTACCCACGCAGGCCAAGGACAACTCGGCCCACACTCACGGCCGGCCAAGGGTGGGCCGACTTACCCACGCAGGCCAAGGACAACTCGGCCCACACTCACGGCCGGCCAAGGGTGGGCCGACCTACGCACGCAGGCCAAGGACAACTCGGCCCGCATGCTTCAGCGAGCGCGTCGCTCCGGGCGCGACCACCTGATGCTCGCGAACCGGGCGAAGTCACGATCGAAGGAGATCAGCTCGCACCCGTGCTCGAGGGCGAGCGCGGCCAGTTGCGCGTCGGGCACGAGATCGCCTGGCGCGTCGCCCTCGGTACAGACCCGCTCCAGCAGTTCGAGGTGGCGTGGCCCGGGGGCAAGCACGGCGTGTCCGGCCTGCGCGCGGAGCGCTCTGAGGTAGGAGAATGCGTCGGCGAGCGGTGTCGGACGGACGAAGATGCGCCGGTTCGTCGCCAGGCGCAGGAATGCTCCGGCGACGAGGTCGGGCACCGAGAACGCGACGCCCTCGGTCGCGAGCCCGTCGAGGAACGGCCGGGCCTGGGCGAACTGCGGGTGGTCGTCGCGGTGCGCCGCAAGCACGACGTTGACGTCGAGGAGCTTCAGCGCAGGCGCTCGAGCTCGAGGTCGGCGTCGAGCGCCTCGCGCAGCGCGCGGTTCGACGTCAGATCAACGCCGGGGCGCGGACCGCCCCCTCCGCTGAACACGGGAATCGGAACCGGGGCTGCGTCCCCCCGTCCCGCCAGGTGGCTGCGCAGCGCGTCCTCCACCACCTGCCCCAGCGTCTGCCCGCGCTCACGGGCCCGCTGCCGTGCCGCGATGAGGAGTTGATCGTCGATGGCGAGCGTGGTGCGCACAGCATCAGCGTAATGCACCAGTCTCATCTCACGGCGAACTCGTCCATCACCTCGTAGAGCATCGCGAGTGACGTTCGCCACTCCACCCGGGCGGCGGAGGCGGCCACGGCGTCCATGTCGAGCAGGCCGAGCTCTCGAGCGCGGGCGAACGCCTCGCGCAACTCGTCGCGGGTGAGGATCTCGGCGAGGTCGACGAGCGTCCGTGCCGGCGACGTGACCGGGATGCCGCGGACGGTCGTGACGTCGTCGGGGTGAAGCGGCGGCCCGCGGTGGATGACGACGCCGTCCGGGACGCAAGCCGCGTCGCGCGGGTCGTCTGCGCACCCCGGAACGTAGACGTCGATGGGTGGGTCGGGAGGGGGCTGGGTCATGCGCTGATCCTGCTGCGACGCGTGTTACGCCTCAACACCGCTTCGTCACGAAACTGCGCAGCTGCGCACGAGGACCAGCAGTGCTGCGATCGCGGCGCGCTGCCGATACAGGGCAGATGACCGAGCGGCTGATCCGGCTCCTCGACGAGCCTCGGCGCGAGCAGGCGTGGCGCAGGCACGGCGACGGTGAGCGGAGCACCACCGATCGGCTGGAGCGACTGCTGCGCGACACGTCGGTCGTCGTGCTGCACGACCGGCGCATCCCGCGCACACGAGCGAACATCGATCATCTCGCCGTCGGCCCGGGTGGGGTCACGGTCATCGACTCCGAGGACTGCGCCGGCAAGGTGCGGGTCGAGCGGCGTGCGCTCATCCGCCCGCCGACCGAGCACCTGATGATCGCCGGCAGCGACCGGACGTCGCTGGTCGAGGGTGTCGCCCGCCAGATCCGGGTCGTGCGACAGGTCCTGGAGCGCCTCGGCGGCCCGGAGCTCGAGGTCCGCGGGTGCCTGTGCGTGGTCACGGGCGACGGTCTGCCCCTGCTGGGGCGCCTTCAGGTTCGTGGGGTGGCCGTCCTCCGATCCCGCGCCTGCGCTCGGCTGGCCTCCCGTCGCGGCCCGCTCACCGCGGCGGAGGTCGAGCGGGTCGCCCGCCATCTCGCGATCTCGCTCCCGCCTGCCGGAGACTGAGCCGCCCGTCCCATCAGCGCGTGTGCTCGCGCCTGCTCTCGGCGGCGGCCTCCAGCCGCACCAGCGCGTCGGAGAGCGGGTCGAGCATGCTGCGCAGCAGCTCCCAATCGGGATCGGGGGCGCCGGCCTCGCGTTCGATGCGGCCGGCGATGTCGCGCATCTCGCGCGCACCGACCATCCGGCTGGCGCCGGTGATGCGGTGCGCCTGGCGTCGCAACTCGTCCGCGTCGCGGGGTTCGCAGGTGGCGCGCAGGCTCGCGAGGTCCGAGCGCGTCTGCGCGACGAAGTCGTCGAGCACTTCGCCCGACAGTCCCGTGTCGCCACCGGTGAGCTCACTCAGCACGGCGACGTCGAGCACGCCGTCCGTAGCGGGAGCGGCAGCGGGCGCGGGTGTCGCGGAGAGCGGCTCGCCCTCCGGCCACGCGAGGTGCGGCAGCCAGCGGCGCAGCTTGCCGGCCAGGAACGGGATCGACGTGGGCTTGCCGATGAAGTCGTCCATGCCGGCCTCGATGCAGCGCTCGGGCTCGCCCTGCATGACGTTGGCCGACAGCGCGATGACCGGTGTGCGGGCAAGGCCGCCGCCGGACTCGAGCTCGCGGATCGCCGCCACGAGCCCGAAGCCGTCCATGCGCGGCATGTTCAGGTCGCTGAACACGAGCGCGTAGCGCCCCCCGGCGAACAGCTCGATCGCCTCCTGGCCGTCCTCGGCCGTCTCGACGGCGAAGCCGGCCATGTTCAGCTGGTTGACCAGGACCGTCCTGTTGACCGGGTGGTCCTCGGCGAGCAGCACCAGACTGCCCTCGCGCTCGGCCTCCTCGACGCTCGGCAGCGGCCGCGCGAGCGACTGGCGCGCGTCGACCTCGCGCTCGCTGACCTCGATCTCCGCGGGGTCGCCGATCGCGAGCGGCACGACGAGGCGCATCGTCGTGCCCGCGCCGGGCGTGCTGTCCATCGTGATCTCCCCCGACATGAGCTCCGCGAGCCGCCGGCAGATCACGAGCCCCAGGCCGGTTCCGCCGAAGCGCCGGGTGGTGCCCGCACCGGCCTGCGTGAACGGCTGGAACAGCTCGCGCTGAACCTCCTCCGGCACGCCGACGCCCGTGTCACGCACGGCGATCTCCACGAGCTGGCGCTCCGGCGTGTCGTCGAGCACGCTCACCGTGACCTCGACGCCGCCGACCTCGGTGAACTTCACGGCGTTGGACAGGAAGTTCGAGAGGATCTGGCGCAGGCGCAGCGGGTCGGTGACCACGGCGGGCGCGAGGCGCGGGTCGAGCTCGGCGTTCAGCAGCAGCCCCTTCGCCGACGCCGTGTGCACGAAGGTCCCGACCGCGGCCTCGATGAGCGCGGGCAGCGCGATCGTGCACGGCTCGATCTCGAGCTTGCCGGCCTCGATCTTCGAGAAGTCCAGGACGTCCCCGATGATCGTGAGCATCGACTGCGCCGAGCTCTGCGACGTGTCGAGCATGCTGCGCTGGTGCTCGCGCAACTCGGTCCGCGCGAGCACCTCGAGCATGCCCATGACGCCGATCATCGGCGTGCGGATCTCGTGGCTCATCGCGGCCAGGAACGTCGACTTCGCGCGGCTGGCGTGCTCGGCCAGCTCGCGCGCCTCGGCGGCCTGGGCCTGCGCCTCCTCGCGCCGCGCGATGTCCCGCTCGATCGCCGACGCCATCGCGTTGAAGTCGTTGGCGAGCTGCTCGAGCTCCGCCGCGGCCCGGATGTCCGCGCGCCGGGCGTAGTCGCCCTCGGCGATGGTGCGCGTCGCGGCGATGAGCTTGCCGAGCGGGCGCACCGCGAGGCGCCCGAGCAGGACGAACGCGGCGGCTCCCGCGGCGACGATCAGCGCGAGGATCGCGACCTGGGCGGCAAGCAGCCGGTCGGTGCGCGCGGCGAGCCGGTCGGACGCGCGCCCCGTGCGCGCGTTGACGAGCCCGGTGAAGCGCTGGATCGCCTCCATGATGCGACGCTTCTCGCGCAGGTACGACGCGTCGTGCAGCCGCCGCGCCTGCGGCACCACGTCGCGCTCGTAGCGGCTGTCCACGCCGGCCGCGATGCGCGGCGCGACGCGGCGCATGACGTCGCTCTCGATCACCGCCAGCGCATTGGACGTCCTGAGCGCGTCGTCCAGCGCCCTGAACTCGTTGGGCGCGAAGCGCGCCTCGACCATGAGCGCCCGCAGCGACCGCCGAGGCCCGTAGGTGACGCCGCGCTTGCCGTCGGCGAGGACCCGGTCCCAGAACGCGGCGTCGTAGTTGCGCGGCCGCGGCGCGGTTCCGTTGCGGATCGCCAGCAGCTCCCGGTAGTAGCGCCGGTAGCGCGTGTCGCCGGTCGAGACGTGCAGGCGCACCAGGTTCGACAGGTCGTCGGAGCTCTTGCGCAGGCTGTTGGCGAGCTCGATCGACTGAAAGCGCCGCTTCTCGGAGGCGGCACGCTCGGTCGCGGTGTCGAGCTGACGCGTGGTGATGACCAGCAGGGCGCCAACGAGGATGGCGAGGCCGCCCAGCAGCACGAGCAACAGGCGCTTGATCGAGATGCGCCCGCGCGTCACTCGCGATCCTCGGCCAGCGGCGGGGTCCACGAGCTCGCCCAGTCCGCCAGGCGCGCGGCCGGCATCGCGTCGGCGATGACCGGTCCCTGTCCGTAGTCGCAGCCGACCTGCAGCAGCAGCTCGAAGTCCCCCGGGCTCGCGCAGCCGCCGCCGACCACGGGGAGGTCGAGCCCTCGGGCGACGTCCATCGCGTCCTGCAGGCGCGCCAGCCGCGCGGGATCGGCATGCGCGCCGGAGATCAGGTGCTCGTCCAGCCGCACGGCCGTGAGGGGGATGGCGTCGAGCTGCTGGGCGGTCGAGGGCGCACTGCCGAAGTGGTCAAGGCACAGGCCGAAGCCCATGACACGCAGGCGCGTGATCAGGTGCAGCGCGACGCCGCGGTGCAGCGCGCGTGCGCTCAGCGCGCAGACGACGTGCCGCGGGTCGCCGCCGCCGTCGCGCACCTGCTCGACGAGGCGGTCGGCGAGGGTCAGGTCCGCGAGCCCGGCGTCGGGGATCGACACCCACTGGTCGATCGCCTGTTTTCCATGGTCGAGCTCGGGCAGCTGCGCGCACAGCAGCGCGACGAGCCGGTCGACGAATCTGGCGGTCAGGGTCTCGTCCTCGAGCAGGTGCTCGAACGCGCCCTGGTCGATCGGCGGAGCGTTGGGCTGCTCCCAGCGCGCGACGAGCTGAGCGGCGCTGACGCCGCCGCTGGCCAGGTCGACGATCGGCTGGACCGCCGCGACGACGCGGTCGTGGGCGAGCGCATCGCCCAGCGCGTGCGCGGACAGCGCCTCGCGCGGGTCGCGTTCGCCGCGCGGCGGGGGCGGACGGTAGGCCTCCAGCAGCTCCCGCAGGCGCCGCGCGGTGAGCGGCTTGTCGACCGCGCCGAGCACCTGCAGTCCGTAGCCCTCGCTGACGGACCGGATCGCGGTGAGCAGCTTGCGATCCAGGGCGCTGGCGATCGCGATCGCGCTCGCCAGGCCGCGCTGCGCGATCTGGCGGATGAACTCGACGCCGTCCATCCCCGGCATGTCGATGTCGCTGATGATCACGTCGGGCGGCGGCGAGTCCGCGAGCAGCTCGAGCGCCGCGTTGCCGTCGGAGGCGTCGGCGAGGGTGCCGACGCCCAGCCCGCGCAGGAGCGCGACGGCGGTCCGGCGCTGGAAGGGATGGTCCTCGACCACCAGCACGGACAGGCGCGCGAAGGGACCGGCGATGTCCTCCTCCGCGCTCGCGCGCTCTGCCGCGCCGGGACGGCCGAGGGCGCGCCGCAGCACGGCCTCGGTGTCCGCCGAGGGCTCCACGCCGAGCTCGGCCGCCAGCACCGCCTTGCAGTGGTCGTAGGCCTTGATCGCGCCCGCGCGGTCGTGGGCGTCGGCGAGGACGCTGATGCGCAGCTGATGCGCGGGCTCGCTGAACGGCTCGGCGCGCACGAGCCGTTCGGCGGCATCGGCGGCCGCGCGGGGGTCGCCTGCGTCCGCGAGCGCGTGAACCTGCAGCTCGAGCGCTCCCGTGCGCACCGTGTCCAGCTCGTCGCGCACGCCCTGGACCCAGGACCCGTCGTGCTGCGGCAGGAACGCCAGGGCGCTGAGATCGGCGGCTCGGCGCGCGAGCGTCGCCGCTCGCGCGGCGTCGCCGGCGACCAGGGACTCGCGCGCCTGGGCGAGCTGCGCGCGCGCGTCGTCGAGGTCGACCACCACGCCGTCGGGCCACCGCAGGCGGAAGCCGCCGCGCTCGGTGACGAGGATGTGGCGCGCGTCCAGCCCGTTGCTCTCCAGGAACCGGCGCACGTCGGTCATCACGCCGCGCAGGGCGGCCGCCCACGTCTCGGGGAGCCCTTCGGGCCACAGCGCGTCGGCCAGCTCGTCGCGCGTGACCGTGCGGCGGTGCTCGGCGGCCAGATAGGCGAACACCAGCTCCGCTCGGCGCCCCGACAAGCCCGCACAGGACTGCGAGCCGCCGGAGCGGTCGATCGAGAGGCCACCCAGGAGCACGACCCTCGTCGGTGCAGGCACCAGACCGTGAAGGATCCATCTTCCGCTGCGCAATGGCAATTCCCGGCCGCCGCCAAGCCGCCCCCGCCCCGGTTGCGCCCGGCTTGCGATCGCGTTGCGCCCCGCGCGTAGAACACCATCCACGCCGAGCAGGCAAGGGGAGGCAAGCCGTGAGCTCGTCAGAGACCATCGTGATCCGCAACGCCACCGCCGCCGACGTGGGGACGCTCGACCGCCTCGCGGCCCTCGACGGCCGCCGCCCGCTCACCGGCCCGGCGATGATCGCGGAGGTCGACGGGGTCGCCCGCGCCGCGCTGGACCTGCACGACGACAGCATCGCCGCCGACCCCTTCGCTGCACCCGCGAAGCTCGTCGCGCTGCTGAGGTCCCCGCTGCTCGGCGCCGACCGCCACGCGACCGCGCGCCCGCGCCGGTCGCCGGCGCGCGCGCTGGTGGCGGCGCTCTCGTAGGGGGGCCCTGCGCCGCCCCAGCGCACCAGAAGAAACCCCGGCCAACCGCGAAGCCCTCCATCGGACTCGAACCGATGACCCCTTCCTTACCATGGAAGTGCTCTACCAACTGAGCTAGGAGGGCGGGTCGAACGCGCCGCGGCGCGATCACCCCGGAACGTTAGCGGCAGGCCGGTGGCTCGGCGAGCGCGGTCAGGAGCGCGTGCCGACCGGCGAGTCGATGATGGCTGAGTCCCGGGCTCCGGGAGCCGTCACGACCGTGACCGGGAGACCGAGGTTCTGCACCTTGCTGGGCAGGTCCATCTTCAGCCAACGCGACATGCGCTTGGACAGCGTCGAGATGATGATCTCGTCGAAGCCGTGCACGTTGAGGGCGTCCTGGACGGCGTCGAGTGGGCTGTGGTCGCCGACCATCCCCTCGACCCGGCCGCCGGCGGCCTCGGTCAGGGCGGGCAGCGCGACGTCGAGCACCATCTGCGCCTCGGTGTCGCCTGCGTCCTCCGGGTCGACGACGTTGTGCAGCCCCTTGGGGACCCTCGGCACCAGCAGGGTGAACTCCGCCGGCCCGCGGGCGGCACGCCCCCGGACGGCATCGAGCAGCGAGGGCGTCGCGGCGGTGCGGTGGGCGACGACCAGAACCCGGGCAGGTGCGGAGGACTCCATGGACGGAACTCCCTTCGACGACGGACTTTGTGTCGATGGTGACATGTCGAACCGCGCGGCGCTACCGGGACGTCATGGCGGGGGCAGGATTCGAACCTGCGAAGGCAGTGCCAACGCGTTTACAGCGCGTCCCGTTTGACCGCTTCGGTACCCCGCCGGGGGTCGGCCAGTGTAGCGGTGGCAGCGCCGCCCACTCCGATCAGTGGCGTCCGGCTCTGGACCTCGTACTCGGCGTACGTCGGCCACCGGAGTCGGCTTCGCATACGTTGCGTACGGACGGACCACGGCGGCGAACGGAGGACACATGCGCAGCGGAACCTGCCCCAAGTGCGGGGCGCAGACGATCCACACGGCGCACAACGGCCTGGGCTACGAGGGCTCGAACCCCGGGATCTACGTGCGCACGTCGATGATGACCCGCGCTTCGCCGATGGTCGACTACGTCTGCGCGGGCTGCGGCGCGTTCGAGCGCTACATCGACGACCCCGACAAGCTCGCCGAGGTCGCCGAGAAGTGGGACCGCGTCGCGCCGGGCTGACCCCGTCGGTCAGGACGCGTCGCGCAGCTTCTGGGCCTCGGGCAGCGACTCGAGCTTCTTGAGCGTGTGGTTCTCGATCTGGCGGATGCGCTCGCGCGTGACGTTGAACGCGCGGCCCACTTCCTCCAGGGTCCGCGGGCGCTCCCCGGTGAGCCCGAAGCGCATCTCGATGACCTCCCGCTCGCGCTGGGGCAGGGCGGCCAGCGCACGACCCACGTTCTCCTTGCGCAGGTGCTCGGCGGCGAGCTCGAACGGCGACTCGGCCGTCTGGTCCTCCACGAAGTCGCCCAGCTCGGACTCGTCCTCCTCGCCCACCGGGCGCTCCAGGGAGATCGGCTGCTGGGACATGCGCAGGATGTCGCGCACCTCGCGCGGGGTGCAGTCCAGGTGGGCGGCGATCTCCTCGGGCGTGGCCTCGCGGCCGAGGGACTGCACGAGCTGGCGCTCGACGTGGACGACCTTGTTGAGCTTCTCGACCATGTGGACCGGGATGCGGATCGTGCGCCCCTTGTCGGCGATGGCCCGCGTGACGGCCTGGCGGATCCACCACGTCGCGTAGGTGGAGAACTTGAACCCGCGGCGGTAGTCGAACTTCTCGACGGCGCGGATCAGCCCGAGCGAGCCCTCCTGGATGAGGTCCAGGAAGGTCAGCCCGCGCCCCAGGTAGCCCTTGGCGATGGAGACGACCAGGCGCAGGTTGGCCTCGACCATGTGCTGCTTGGCCTGCATGTCGCCGCGCTCGATGCGCTTGGCCAGCGCGATCTCCTCGTCGGCGGTCAGCAGCCGCACGCGCCCGATCGAGCGCAGGTACAGGCGCAGGGAGTCCAGGCTCGGTTCGACCGTGAGGTCGAGCTCGGGCTTCTTGGGCGCGACGGCCGCGCCCGCCGCGGCGGCCTTGCGTGCCTCGGCGGCCGCCTCGACCTTCGCCACCTCGGACGTCGCGTGGCGCCCGTCGGCCCCCACGACGTCGATGCCCTGCTCGGACAGGTAGCCATGCAGCTCGGTGAGCTGCTCCTTGGTGACCTCCACCTCCTCCAGGGCGGTGGCGATCTCGTCGAACGTCAGATAACCCCGCTCCTGGCCGTTGGCGATCAGCCCGCGGAGCTCGTCGAGGTCGTGAATCGGAGCATCATCCGAAAGCAGCATCTCGTTCTTCATGTCTCGGTTCCCCTGGAATCCTTTCGACGCGACATCCCCCACGGCGACCCTCCTTGGGCGCCGGCCGCGTTCCGACGTTCGTGAGTGATAGCACAAGAATCCGGTGCCGTCATGGGGCGGTTCACGGCCCCCCGCTACCCTCGACCCCATGCCCGAAGGCCTCACCGTCACCGACCCCGACGTCCAGGCCCAGCTGCCCACCGTGCACGTGAGCCTGTCGCGGGTCGGCGTGACCGGCGTCGAGAAGATCGTCCGCATCCGCCAGGGCGATCGGGAGCAGCTCTTCTCGGCCCGGCTGGACTGCTTCGTGGACCTCGGGGCGCGGCAGAAGGGCGCCCACATGTCGCGCTTCGAGGAGGTCGTCAACGACGCGATCGGCGAGGTCGTGCTCGGCGAGGCGACCTTCCGCGCCGAGACCCTGGCCCAGCGCGTCGCCGAGCTGGTCCGCGCGCGCCAGGACGCCCAGCGCGCCGAGGTCACGGTGGCCGCGCGCTACCCCGAGCACAAGCCCGCGCCGGTCTCGGGCATCCCGACGCAGGAGATCTACACGCTCTACGGCTCCGCGGTCGCCTCCCCGCGCGGCACCCGCCGGCTGGTCGGCGTCGCCGCGCAGGGCATGACCGCGTGCCCCTGCGCGCAGGGCCTCGTGGCCGGCCGCGCCCGCGAGCGCCTGGCCGAGGACGGGTTCACCCCGGAGGAGGTCGACCGGATCCTCGATCGCGTCCCCGTCGCCACGCACAACCAGCGCGGACTGGGAACGCTGCACATCGGCGCCCCCGAGGGCGCGGGCACCGACATCGAGGCCAAGACGCTGCTGGACATCGTCGAGGGGTCGATGTCGTCGGAGATCTACGAGCTGATGAAGCGCACCGACGAGGTGGCCGTGGTCGAGAAGGCCCACCGGCGCCCGCGGTTCGTCGAGGACTGCGTGCGCGAGATGATCCGCGGCGTGGTCGAGGGCCTGCCCGAGCTCTCCGGCGCCCATTTCGTCTCGGCGCGGCAGGAGAACCTGGAGACGATCCACCAGCACAACGTCGTGGCGGAGCGCTTCGGGCTCCTCAGCGAGCTGCGCGGCGAGCTCGAGACCGGCGTGCCGGCGCCGCACCACACCTCGATGCGGGAGTGGCTGGACGGCCGCTACTAGCGAGCTACGGCGCCGCGGCGCGCTCGGCGGCGGCCACGCGCAGGCTGCGCCGCAGCCCGAAGAAGTAGTCGATCCCGCTCACGACGGTGATCGCCACGGCGGCGTAGACGAGACCGTCAACCCATTCCGGCGTGGGCTCGCCGGCCACGATGAGGCAGAAGATGGCCACGACCTGGACGATCGTCTTGGCCTTGCCCCACGCGGTCGAGGCGATGATCACGCCCTGCTGCGTCGCATGCATCCGCGTGATGGTCACCGTCAGCTCGCGGGCGATGATGACCATCGCCACCCAGCCGGCCAGGCGGTCCAGCGACACCAGCGCCAGCAGCGCCGCGACGATGAGCAGCTTGTCTGCGATGGGGTCCATGAGCTTGCCGAAGCTCGTGATCGCGTCGCGCGTGCGTGCGAGGTAGCCGTCGATCGCATCGGTCAGCGAAGCCACCGCGAACACGATCGCGGCCAGCAGGTCGCCGTTGGGCGTCTCGTTCAGCAGCGCCACGACGAGCACGGGCACGAGCAGGATCCGCAGCACCGTGAGGACGTTGGGCAGGTTCGGCGCGAGCATGCGAGAGCCGAGATCAGTCCTTCAGGCGCCGTCCGGTGTGGAACATGATCACGCTCCAGGCGACGATCGCGCTCGCGAACGCCGCCGTCACCCCCAGCGCGACGCCGATGGGGACGTCGCTGGTCCCCAGGAACCCGTAGCGGACCGCGTTGATGAGAAAGAAGATCGGGTTGACGTGGCTGATCTCCGCCCACGGCGAGGGGAGCAGCTCGACCGAGTAGAAGACGCCGCCGAGGAAGCTCAGCGGCAGGATCAGGATGTTGTTGACGAAGCCGTGCTGGTCCCAGGTCTGGGCGTAGACGCCGACCACGACGCCCAGCGACGCGAACAGGACCAGCACGAGGGCGATCGCCACGACCAGCACGAGCGGCTCGCGCACCGGGATCCCGGTGACCGGCACGGCAAGTGCCAGCAGCCCCGCCCCGATCGCCAGCGCGCGGATGATCCCGCCCAGCGAGAGGCCCAGGTTGACCTCCCAGGAGCGCATCGGCGCGGACAGCACGTCGTGGATGTAGCGCTCCGAGCGGGCCTGGAACACCGACGAGGCGTTGTTGGCGTAGGCGGCCTGGGCCATGGCCATGGTGATCAGCCCGGGGACGATGAACACCTCGTAGTCCACGCCGCCGATCGAGTCGATGCGCCCGCCCAGCGACAGCCCGAAGACGACGATGAACAGAAACGACGAGAGAACCGGTGCCACGATCGTCTGCGACCACAGCTTGAGCACCCGGTCGGTCTCCCGGCCGGTCAGGGCGATGAGTCCGCGGCGGCGGGCGAGGAACGTGCTCACGGCGGTCACTGCTCCAAGCGTATGGGCTTCGTGAAGCGCATCGTGCGCAGGATCAGCCGCGCCTCGGTGAGGCGGCGCGCGGAGGGCCGGGCGACGGTCACGAGCGTCACCGCGTAGGTGCGAAACGGCGTGCTGTCCACGAGCGCGAGCGCGCGGACCGAGCGCCGCCCGCTGCGCCCGGCGAGCTCGAAGGTCCGCACGCGGCGGCCGGCCAGGCGCCCGGGCCCGTCGCGCAGGATCCGCGCGGGGGCGAAGCGCCGCGTCAGCGCCGCCTTCAGCGCCTCCTTCACCCGCTCGGGCCGGCGCCCCTTCAGCGGCGAGGAGACCGTCAGGATCACCGAGCCCTCCGGGCTGCGCAGCCGGATGACGCGGCGGTCGGTCTCGCGCGTCCAGGTGTCAGGGTGCGCGAAGCCCAGCCCGAGCGGCGGGACGGAGACCAGCCGTGACGGCGTCCCCTTGGGCTTCGGGGTCGATGGCGGATCGCCGCCGTCCGCCGGCCACAGGACGACGAGGGCGGCGACCGCGATGCCCGCCAGCACGAGCACGGCGCCGCCGAGAAGGCGGCGCCGTGCCAGCGCATCGAGGATGTAGGCCACCTAGTGGCCCCTCTCTACCGCTCGCGCGGCATGACCTCCCGCCGGCGGAGGACGAGGCCCCCGGCCAGCATGAGGAGCCCGGCGATCGCCAGCCCGACGATGTTCGTGCCGGTGAACGGCAGCGCGCCGGCGCCGAGGGTGCCCGCGCCGTCCGCCTCCGAGTCGTCGCTCGGGTCGTAGGAGTCCGGGTTGTTGGCGTTGCCGTCGCTGTGGCAGCCCGGGTCACGCGCGTCGATCACGCCGTCGCCGTCGTTGTCGCGGCCGTCGGAGCACTCGGCTCCGCCGCCGCCACCGCCGCCGCCCTCGGAGTCGTCATCGGGATCGAACGAGTCCGGGTTGTTGGCGTTGCCGTCGGTGTGGCAGCCGGGGTCGCGCGAGTCGATGAGGCCGTCGCCGTCGTTGTCGCGGTCGTCGGAGCACTGCGGCGTGCCGCCGTCCTCGCCGGAGCCGGCGTTGTCGTCGCCACCGCCGCCACCGCCGCCACCGCCGCCGCCGCCGCCACCGCCGCCGCCGCCGGGCGGGGTCGGGGTCGCCGGGGGAGCGGGCGGAGCCACCGCCTTGGTCTCGGACTGCGCCGTGGACTCCTGGGCCAGCGACGTGCCGCCCACGCTCACGGCGAAGACGTCGAGCGCCTGGCGCACGCCGGAGCCCCCGAGCTCCTCGGCGTTGCACACGATCGTCACCAGCGGCGTCAGCGCGGCGAAGCGCGTGTCGGGCGTGCCGTTGGCGCACCCGGCCGCCGGGATCGGGACCCCCACGCCGCCGAGGTTGATGACCTCGGAGCTCTGGGTCGTCTGCTCGGCCTGGCCGCGGCACTGCCGCGAGATGCTCGAGGAGTTGGCAGCCGCCGCGACCACGCCGCCGGTGGCCGTGACGTTGGCCGTGCGCGCGGAGCTGGCGGAGGTCTGGCAGTTCGCGTCGTTGCTGATCGACGACTTGCTCTCCGCCGCGCCGACGTTGAGCCCGCCGACCCGCGCCGTGGCGACCGCGAACTCGTTGGTGGACCCCGTCGTGGTGGTCGTGGAGTCGGCCGTCAACGCGCTGAGGCAGATCTGGCTGCTCGTGCCGGTGCACAGCGGGTCGAGGATGTTGGCCTGGATGGGCTCCAGCGGCCCGTGCTTGGTCTCGCCGGGCACGGTGTTGACGCCGATGAGCTCGGCGCCCAGCAGCTCGGCGACGGTGATGTGGCCGCGGTAGGTGCCGTCGGCCTGCTGCTCGCCGCGGGCGCGGCCGGCGATGACGTCCTCGCCGGAGCTCCCGGGATCGTCGGTGCTGTCCGGCGCGGGACGCTCGGCGCTGGGCGTGAGGTCGGCGACCGCGACGGTCCCCTGGGCGTGCGGGTTGTCGCCACGCAGCGGAGGCTGGACCTGTGGGTCGGCGGCCGGCGCGCGCGTCTGGGCGCGGTCCTGTCGCTGGGGCGCGACGGCGCGCCCCACGCGGCCGAGCGCCTGGCCCGTCCTGCTGGTCGCCTGGTCGACCGTCTTGGTCGTCTGGTCGACGGTCTGCTGGACGGTCTGGCCGAGCCGGGCCAGTGCCTCGCGCAATGCCTCGTCTGCGCTCGGACGCGCGGCGCTTCCCACGCTTGCTGCCGGGAGAGCCCAGAGAACGGCAGCGCCGATCGTGAGAGCCAGCAAAGCGAGCTTGCGATACGACATTGGGTTCTCCCTCCGTTTGGCGCGCGCGAAGCCTGTCGGCCCAGCGCCGTCCCCTAGGGGCCAAACGGTACCCCTTCTCGCGCGTTTCGGAACTCTGGTCCGCCCGGGATCAGCCGACTTCGAGCGTCCCCATCGCCTTGACGTACACGTCGGCGAGCGAATCGGCGTCGTAGGCGGCGCGCAGGCCGTCCACCGAGTCGCGGGCGATGAGCCGGCCGGAGCGGATCAGGGCGATCTCCTCGCACAGCTCGTCGGCCTCTTCGAGGTAGTGCGTCGTGAGGAGGATCGTGGTCCCGCCCCCGTGCAGGCGGCGGATGTAGCGCCACAGCTCGATGCGCAGCTCGAAGTCGACGCCGGCGGTCGGCTCGTCGAGGATGACCAGGCGCGGCTCGTGCATCAGGGCGCGCGCGAGGAGCAGCCGCCGGCGCATGCCTCCCGACAGCCGGGGCGCGCGCACGCCGGCCTTCGCGCGCAGGTCGAAGACGTCCATCATCTCGCCGGCGCGACGCGCCGCCTCGCGCCGGTTCATGCCGAAGTAGCCGCCGTGGTAGAGCAGCGTCTCCTCGACGTCGAGGAAGCGATCGAGGTTCACGTCCTGCTCGGCGAGCCCGATCATGCGGCGCGCCGCGATCGAGTCGTGGCGCTCGCCGAAGACCTCGATCTCGCCGGCCGTGACCCGGATGAGGTTGCAGACCGCGCTGATCAGCGTCGTCTTGCCCGCGCCGTTGGGGCCCAGCAGACCGAAGAACCCGCCCGCCGGGACCTCGAGGTCGAAGTCGCGCAGGGCGAGCAGCCCGCTCGCGCCCGGGCGGCGCCGCCACCCCGATCGCTCGTCCTCGTAGCGCTTGGTCAGGCCACGGACGGAGAGGGCGGGGGGCATGCTCCCACGGTAGCGGGCGGGATCCATCTGCCAGGATGGCCCGCATGCCGATGGTGCCCATCGTGGTCGAGCGCTCCGGTCGCGGCGAGCGCGAGTACGACATCTACTCGCGCCTGCTCAACGAGCGGATCGTCTTCCTCGGATCCCCCGTGGACGACCAGGTCGCGAACCTGATCGTCGCGCAGCTGCTGCACCTGGAGTCCGAGGACCCCGACAAGGACATCTCGATCTACATCAACTGCCCGGGCGGATCCATCTACGCCGGGCTGGCGATCTACGACACCATGCAGTTCATCAAGCCCGACGTGCAGACGATGTGCATGGGGGTGGCGATGTCCATGGGGTCGCTGCTGCTCACCGGCGGCGCCAAGGACAAGCGCTTCTCGCTGCCCAACAGCCGCATCCTCGTCCACCAGCCCTCCGCGGGCTTCGAGGGCCAGTCCACCGACATCGAAATCCACGCGCGCGAGATCCTCAAGACCCGCAAGCGCATCGACGAGATCTACGCCCACCACACCGGGCGCCCGGAGGCGGAGGTCCGCGCCGACATGGAGCGAGACCGGTTCTTCAAGCCCTCCGAGGCCGTCGAGTACGGCCTCATCGACCGGGTCCTCGACCAGCACTGAGCGGGCCGGGGCGGCCCGCCGTCGTCAGCCGCTGCTGCTGCGGTCGGTGAAGGCGACGACCGCCGCGATGATCGCCAGCGCGGAGAAGAACACGACGTACTCGAAGCTCCCCGCGACCAGCGCGCCGAGCGCGACGACGCCGAGCACGACCGCGGCGATGAGCGACAGGCGGGAGATCGTGGACGGGGACATGGTGGGTGGTCGGCCGGCTCGGGCGGGAAGTGTGTCAGCCCAGGCCGTAGAGCGCCCGGTACTTGTGGCTGAGGTGCGCGAGCATCGGCTCGGGGTCCAGCGGGCCGCCGACCGCCTGCTCGATCAGCTCGGGGGGCGTCAGGCGCCGCCCGTGGCGGTGGACCTTCTCGCGCAGCCAGGTGCGCAGCGCCCCGTACTCCCCGCGCGCCAGGTCGTCGTCGAGCGCGGGGAGGTCGGTCCGCGCCGCCGCCCAGAGCTGGGCGGCGAGGACGTTGCCGATCGCGTAGGTGGGGAAGTAGCCGAAGATCCCCTCTGCCCAGTGGATGTCCTGCAGCACGCCGTGGAGGTCGTCGGGCACCTCGATTCCCAACAGCTGCCTGGTCTTCGCCGACCACGCGGCCGGGAGGTCGCGCACCTCCAGCGTTCCCTCCACGAGCGCGAGCTCCAGCTCGAAGCGCAGGATGATGTGCAGGCAGTAGGTCACCTCGTCGGCCTCCACCCGGATCAGGGTCGGCTTGACGACGTTGATCGCGCGCAGGAACGCGTCCACGTCGGTGTCGCGCAGCGACAGCGGGAAGCGGTCGCGCAGCCGCGGCAGCCAGTGGCGCCAGAACGGCTCGCTGCGGCCGACGAGGTTCTCCCACAGCCGGCTCTGGGACTCGTGCACGCCGAGCGAGACGCCGGTGTCCAGCGTCGTGCGCCGCAGCGCGGGATCGACCCCGTTCTCGTACAGGCCGTGGCCCACCTCGTGCATGAGCGCGAACAGCCCGATGAGGCTGCGCTCGTCGAAGCGCGAGGTGACGCGCACGTCGGTGACGTCGGCGGCGACGGCGAACGGGTGCACGGCCTCGTCCAGGCGCCAGGACTCGTCGTGGAAGCCCATCGCGGCGACGATCTCCAGGCCCGCCTCGCGCTGGGCGGCCACGGGGAAGTCGCCGGCCAGCGTCGCGGGCTCGGGCCGGCGCGCGATCTCCGACAGCAGCGGGACGAGTCCCGCGCTCAGGCGGGCGAAGAGCACGGCGACCTGCGCGGCGGTCGTGCCGGGCTCGTGGGTCCCCAGCAGCGCGTCGTAGGGGTGCTCGGACTCCGGGAAGCAGGCGGCGAAGCGGCGCGCGAGGTCCAGGTTGCGCTCCAGGGCGGGCGCGAAGACGGCGAAGTCGTTGCGCTCGCGCGCCTCGAGCCACGCCGCGAGGCCGTCCGAGCCGGCGCGGACCATCTCGGTCGCCAGCTCGGTGGGCACCCGGCGGGCGCGGTCGTGGTCGCGGCGCACCGCGCGCACGATCGCCGCGTCGTCGGGATCGCCGCCGTCCTGCGCGTCGAGCAGCGCGCCGAGTCCCGGGTCCACCAGGCGCTCGTGGGCCAGCTGCGCCAGGGTCCCCATCAGCTCGCCGCGCGCGGGCCCGCCCTCCGGCGGCATGACGACCTGCTGGTCCCAGGCCAGCAGGAGCCCGACCCGCTGGAGGTCGGAGAGCTCGCCGAGGCGGGCGAGCAGCTCAGGCGACGGCATGCTCGATCGTGCCCAGGGTCTCGATCTCGATGCGCACCACGTCGCCGGAGCGCAGGAAGCGCCGCGGGTCCATCGACATGCCCACGCCGCTCGGCGTACCGGTGAGGATCAGGTCGCCGGGCTCGAGCGTGCAGGTCTCGCGCAGGAACGCCACGAGCGCGTCGACGCCGAAGATGAGGTCGCTGGTGGACGCGTCCTGGCGCGGCTCGCCGTTGACCCACGTGCGCAGGCGCAGGCGCTCGGGATCGGGCACGTCGTCGGCGGTCGTGATCCACGGTCCCCAGGGGCAGAAGGTGTCCGCGCCCTTGGCCCGGGTCCACTGCGGCTCGGCGCGCTGCAGGTCGCGCGCGCTGACGTCGTCGGCGACGGCGTAGCCCGCGACCTCCCCCCCGGCGCCCATCACGATCGCCAGCTCCCCCTCGTAGTCCAGGCGGCGCACGACCTCGGGGCAGCGGACGGGGCCGCCCGGCGGCACGCTGGAGGTCGGCAGCTTCTGAAAGACGATCGGGCGCTCGGGCGGCTCGAGGCCCTGCTCGGCGGCGTGCGATGCGTAGTTCAGCCCGATGCCGAAGATCGCCCGCGGGCGCCGCACGGGCGCCAGCCACTGGACCGCGGCCACGGCGAACGCCTCGCCGTCCGCCGGCGTCCGGTCACCGGACGCCAGCCGGTCCAGGACCGAGCCCGCGGAGAAGGCGACGACCTCGTCGCCGCGGACCTCGCCGGCACGGCATGCCCGCTCGCCGGCGGGAAGGAAGGTGGCCAGGCGCATCGGCGCCCAGCGTAGTCAGGCGCCGGGCTTGTCGCGTCTCTCGAAGCCGACGTCGACGACCTGAAAGCCCTTGTGGCGCTCGCTCTCGGCGTACGCGGCGTAGACGCGCTCGTCGGCCGGGGTCAGCTGCACCCGGTCGGTGAACGGGGTCAGCAGCGCCCGCGGCCACAGCCGCCGCTGGGTCACGACGTTCGTCTCGGCAGCGAAGACGATCACGAACGACAGCAGGTAGATCCACGCGATGAGGCCCAGCACGAGGCCGAAGACGCCGTAGGCCTGGGGCGCTCCCTTGAGCACGTTGGCGACGAAGAAGGTGCCGAGGATCTGGACGACCTGCCACCCGATGCCGGCCACGACCGCGCCGATGCGCAGGTGGCGGGTGGGGATCTCGCTGGTCGTGAGCACGCGGAAGGCGAGCAGGAACAGCCCGATGTTGGCCACCGTGGCCAGCGGGATCGCGGCGATGCCCAGCGCGGTGCCCAGGGTCGCGCCGAATGCGCTCCCGCCGGTGCTCAGCGCGGAGAGCGCGGTGGTGACGATCACTCCGACGCCGAGCACGAGCAGCAGGATCAGGCTGCGCAGCCGCTGGGCGAACGGGTTGGGGCGCTCGTTGCGCGGCACGGCCCATGCCCGGTTGAACGCGTTCTGCATCGCGCCGGCGGCGCCCAGGCAGCCGTACAGCGTGCCCAGGATCCCGACCGCGAGCCCGACGCCGCTGCCCTTCAGCGAGTCCACGTTCTGGCGCAGCTGCCCGCCGATGATCGGCAGCTCGGCCAGCGTCGAGTCGACGAGCCGCTCCTGGAGCTGAGGATCGCCCTGCAGGACGAAGCCGAGGATCGTCACCAGCAGCAGCAGCAGCGGGAACAGCGACAGGAAGCCGTAGTAGGTGATCAGCGCAGTCAGGTAGGGACCCTGGTCGTCGGCGAACTTGTAGATCACCGCGAGCGGGAAGCCCAGCCAGCGATGACGGCGCTGGTAGGCGTCCAGCCTGTGAACGACGCGGCTCAGGCGGCGGCGGGAGGCGATAACGCCGCAAGCATGTCAGCGCAGGATCAGGTGCACGTCGCCGAACTCGTGCCAGCGATAGCCGTGCTCCAGCGCGACCGCGTAGGAGCGCTCCACCAGCGCCCGCCCGCCGACCGCCTCCAGCAGCAGCAGGTGGGTCGCGTCCGGATCGTGCCAGCCCGTGAGCAGCCCGTCGACGGCCCGCACGCCGCGCTCGGGCGTGACGACCAGGCCGGTCCACCCCGCCTTCGCAGCCACGCGCCCGTCGGGTCCGGCCGCCGACTCCAGCGCGCGCACCACGGTGGTCCCCACCGCGACGACGCGCCCGGAGCCGGCGCGGGCGGCCGCGACGAGGCGCGCGGTGGCGGCGGGAACTGCGAAGCGCTCGGGGTAGGGCGCCTCGCCCGCCTCCTGAGAGGAGACGCCGGTGTGCAGCACGACGGGCGCGACCGCGATGCCGCGCGCCACCAGCGCCGTCACGAGCTCGGGCGTGAACGGGCGCCCCGCACTGGGCATCTCGGCGCTGCCGGGCTGCAGCGCGAACACCGTCTGGTGGTCCGACAGCGGCCAGGGCTCGCCGACGTAGCCGTAGCGGATCGGGGCGCCGTGGCGGTGCAGGTAGCGCAGCAGCGGCTCGCCCGTCCGCAGGTCGGCGACCCAGAGCCGGGCGCCGCCGAGGTAGGGCGCGAGCAGGGTCGCGCCCGCCCCGCCGGGGAGGGCGAGCGTCTCGCCGGCCCGCCCGCCGGCGAAGCGCTCCGCGCCGCGGCGCAGCTCGACGACCCAGCGGCGCTCGGGATCCGCCGCATCCGGGGTGGAGAGATGCAGCGCGAGCGCCGTGCCGTCGGCGCGCCGGGCGGGGAGGGCGGCGGGCAGGGTGGCCGAGGTGTTGACGACCACCACGTCGCCGGCGCGTAGGACGGCGGGCAGGTCGTACGCGCGGGCGTGGGTGAGCGTCGCGCCGGCGCGGTCGGCGACGAGCATCCGGACCGCGTCGCGGGCCAGCCCGCGCGCCTCGGGAGGCTCGTGCGCCTCGCGGCGGCCACGTGCCGCGCCCGCCCGGTCCGCCGCCCGGATCGGCGTCCGGGCGCCGGGCGTCACGCGCCCACGGGGGCGATCTCCGCCGCCCGGTAGCGGCCGCTGGGCCGCTCCCCCTCGATCAGCTCCAGCAGCCCGGGCACGCTGTCCTGCGGCGGCGGCCGGTCGGAGATGTCCTCGCCGGGGAACGCGTCCTGGTGCATGCGGGTGTTCATGTCGCCCGGGTCGACTGCGTACACGCGCAGGTCGGGGCGCTCGGCGGCCAAGATCGCCGTGAGCTGCTCGAGCGCCGCCTTGGAGGAGCCGTAGCCCCCCCAGCCCTCGTAGGGCTCGATCGCCGCGTCGGAGGTGACGTTCAGGATCCGCCCGCGCGCCGTCAGCAGCGGCAGCGCGAGCTGGGCCAGCGCGAGCGGCGCGATGGCGTTGACGGCGTATACGCGCGCGAGCGCGCCGAGCGGGTAGTCGCCGAGCGCGGGCAGCGGGGAGGGGCCGAGGCTGCTGGCGTTGTTGACCAGCACGTCCAGCGTGCCCCCGGCCGCCGCGACGAGCTCCTCGCGGTGGGCGGCGTCGGCCACGTCGCCGGGGATCGCGACGACGTCGGTCAGGCCGGCCATCTCGGCCCGGGCGGCCTCGAGCTCCTCGGCGCCGCGGGCGTCGATGACGAGGCGGTGGCCACGCGCGGCCAGGGCGCGGGCCAGGGCCCGCCCGAGGCCGCGGGAGGCGCCGGTGACGAGTGCGGTGGGCATGGCCGCGACGCTACGCGCGCGGC
The DNA here is from genome assembly GCA_963825515.1 of uncultured Solirubrobacterales bacterium. Taxonomy (GTDB): domain Bacteria; phylum Actinomycetota; class Thermoleophilia; order Solirubrobacterales; family Solirubrobacteraceae; genus CADCVQ01. The sequence goes on from CAWGTI010000010.1 coordinate 225,074, forward strand.
TGCGCGCCCACCATCGGGAATTGGTCCTAGGACCGGTCAGGCATGATCGACCCCGCGGGATGACCAGGGCGGACGAGAGGCGGACCCGATGGGCCTGTTCGGCGACAAGAGCCTGAAGGAGACGATGGACGCGGCGGCCGAGATCACGGCGGACAACGTGGTCTCGCTGCCCGCCCCGCGCCTGGACACGGTCGTGGTGGATCCGGTCAGCGGCGGGCAACGGCACCGGACCGACTACGCGGGCACCACGTGGTACGGCGGCCGGCCGCAGCTCACGGGGGGACACCCCATCCCGGGACGCGACGCGCAGATCGCCGCTCCGTTCTGGCTGCCCGACAGCCACCGCTACGACCCCGCGGCGGCGGGGGACGTCCAGGTCCAGGCGAGCGCGGCGGTGCAGGGCGCGAACACCACGAGCTCCGGCGGCAGCCTCCACATCCTCGGGGTGGACGCCGCGCTGGGCGAGGATCCCGGCGCCAGCGACGCGCTGCTCGTCTACGTGACCGTGACGGCGATCTCCACGCTGCCGCTCGGCGTCGCCTACCGGGTCACGGTCATCTGCGCGCCGGAGGCGCTGCGGTCAGCCGGCTGAGGGCCGGCCGGGGCCGGAGGACGTTCCCGCCAGCCCCTCCCGCACCGCGTACAGCGCGGCCTGGGTGCGGTCCGAGAGCCCGAGCTTGCCCAGGATGTTCGAGACGTGGGTCTTGACCGTCTTCTCGGCGACGCCCAGCTCGAGGGCGATCGCCTTGTTGGCAAGTCCGCGGGCGATCAGGGCCAGGACCTCGAGCTCGCGCTCGGTCAGGCGCTCATGGCGCTCGGCGCCGCCGCGGTCGCCGGCCAGCTCGCGCAGCACGCGCGCGGCGACCGCCGGGTGCAGCAGCGCCTCGCCGCCCTCCACGGTGCGGATCGCGCGGACGAGCTCGGCCGGCTGGACGTCCTTGAGCAGGTAGCCGGCGGCACCGGCGCGCACCGCGGGCAGCACCTTCTCGTCGTCGAGGAAGCTCGTCAGCACGATCACCCGCACGGCGGGAGCGCGCTCGCGCAGGCGCTCGATCGCCGCGATGCCGCCCAGGCGCGGCATGACGAGGTCCATGAGCACGACGTCGGGCTCGAGCTCGGCGGCGGCGGCCAGCGCCTGCTCGCCGTCGGCGGCCTCCCCCACGACCTCGATGTCGTCCTGCAGCTCCAGGAACGTGCGCAGCCCCTGGCGCACGACCGCGTGGTCGTCGGCGATCAGGACGCGGATCATGCGGGCACGTCGAGGCGCACCGTCGTGCCCGCGCCCGGCCGCGACTCGACGTGCAGCGCGCCGCCGGCGGCGCGGGCGCGCTCGGCCATCGTCGTGAGCCCCAGCCGCCGCGAGCGGATCCCCGGCGCCTGCGCGTCGAAGCCGTCGCCGTCGTCGGCCACGGTCAGCACCAGCCGGGTCCCCTCGCGGCGCAGCGTCACGTCGATGCGCTCCGCGTGGGCGTGGCGCAGCGCGTTGTGCAGCGCCTCCTGCGCGACGCGGAAGACCTCGGCCTCGGTCTCGGGTCCCACTCCCGCGAGCTCCTCCTCCGCGAGCTCCAGCCCGATCTCGCGCCGGTGCGCCCGGCGCAGCACCTCCACGTGGCGGGCCAGCGCCGGCGCCAGCCCGGCCTCGAGCGCCGGGGGCCGCAGCTCCACGATCACCGACCGCAGCTCCTCCATCGCCTCCCGCGCCAGCTCGCGCACGCGCTCGAGCTGGGCCGCCGCCTGGTCGGAGTCCCGCGCCAGCAGCGTCGCGCCCGACTCGGCCGCGAGCACGACGCCGAAGAGCTTCTGGGTGACCGAGTCGTGCAGCTCGCGGGCCAGGCGGTCGCGCTCCTCGACGATCGACAGCTCGCGGTTGCGCTCGTACAGCCGAGCGTTCTCGATCGCCACCGCCGCGTGGGCGGCGAAGGTCTCGATGAGGCGCTGGTCGGCCTCGTCGAACGCGTCGCCGGCCTCCTTGTCGGTGAGGTAGAACGCACCGACGATCCCGCTGCGCGAGACGATCGGGACGCCCAGGAACGACGCCATCGATGGATGCGCGCTCGGCCACCAGCCGCGAAAGCGCGCGTCGCGCCGGATGTCGTCGGTGCGAAACGGGCGCTCGGACTCGAGCATCGCCCCCAGCAGCCCGTGCGTGCGCGGCAGCGGGCCCATCGCCGCGACGAGCTCGTCGCTCATCCCCGAGGTGATGAACTGGGCGAAGCCACCCTCGCCGTCGGGCACGCCCAGCGCCGCGTAACGCGCGCCGGCCAGCTCCCGTGCCGCGTGGACGAGCTTCTGCAGGATCGGCTCCACCGCGTGCTCGGCGGCGATCGCCAGCACCGCGTCGCTCAGCGCGCCGAACGCGGGGCTGCGATCTGCCGGGCCGGCGGCGTGATGTGGGGCCATCGGCTCAGTATTCTCCTGCGCCGATGCCCCTCGCTGACTTCCTCGGCTGGTCCAGTCAGGACTGGACGGACACCTTCGGCCTGCTGATCGTCTTCGGCGTGGGCCTGCCGATCCTGATCCAAGGGCTCCTCTTCGTCGCCGCCGCCCAGGCCAGAGGCGAGAAGGCCGACGACGCCAAGCACGGCGGGCGCTGGGGCCGGCGCGACGACGACGCGGGTTAGCTGAGCCCGGGCGCGCCGCCGCCCAGCGCGGCCGCGGTGATGCGCTCCACCTCGGCCGGACCGAGCTCGAGCGTGGCCGCCGCCGCGGAGTCGCGGATCGTCTCCGGCCGCCGGGCGCCCGGGATCGGGACCACCACTCCCGCCAGGGCCAGCAGCCAGGCCAGCGTCGCGCGCTGCGCCGAGACGCCGTGGGTCTCCGCGACCTGCGCGACGGCGTCGGCCCCGCCGCCGCGCTGCTCGCCGGCCCGGCCGACGCCGCCGAGCGGGGACCAGGGCAGGAAGGCGATGCCCCGCCGCGCGCACGCCGTCAGCTCCCCGTTGCGCAGCGGCTCGACGTAGCGCAGCGACAGCTCGTTCTGCACGGCGGCGATCGCGACGATCGCCCCGGCCTCGTCGAGCTGGTCCACGGTCACGTTGGACAGCCCGACGTGGCGGATCTTGCCCTCGTCGCGCAGCTCGCGCAGCGCGCCGACGCTCTCTGCGAACGGCACGTGCGGGTCGGGGCGATGCAGCTGGTAGAGGCCGATCGCGTCGACCTCCAGCGCCCGCAGCGACGCCTCGCAGGCGCGGCGCAGGTGCTCGCGGCCGCCGTCCAGGCCCCAGCCGCCGCCCGGCGTGCGCGTGTGCCCGCCCTTGGTGGCCACGAGGACGTCCTCGGAGCGCGCCCGCAGCGCCCGCGCGACGATGCGCTCGTTGGCCCCGACCTCATGCTCGTCGCGCGCGTACGCGTCGGCGGTGTCCAGCAGCGTGATGCCGGCGTCCAGCGCGGCGTGGATGGTGCGGATCGCCTGGCGCTCGCCGGGCGGGTCGGGGTTGGTGAGCGGCATGCAGCCCAGGCCGACGGGAAAGACGTCGCGGCCGGCGACGGGGCGCGCCGGCGCGGGCACTACGCGCCGCGGGGCACGGCGCGCGCCGCCGCGGCGCCGGCCAGCTCGCCGTAGACGCCGGCTGTGCGGCGCGCGACGTCGGCCCAGTCGAAGCGCAGGACATGCTCGGAGGCCTCCGCGACCAGCCGGTCGCGCAGCGCGTCGTCGGTGAGCACGCGCTCCATCATCTCCGCCAGCGAGCGCGGGTCGCGCGAGCGGAAGCGCAGCCCGACGTCCTCGTTGGGCACGACCTCGCGCAGCCCGCCGGTGTCCGCCACGATGCACGGGCAGCCGCTGGCCATGGCCTCCAGGGCGACGAGCCCGAACGGCTCGTAGATGCTGGGGACCACGCACAGGTCGGCGATCCGGTACAGCGAGTGCAGGACGTCGTCGCCGATCCAGCCCTCGAACGTCCCGTGGCCCATGAGGCCCAGGCGCCGGGCGTGGCGCTTGAGCTCGGCCTCGTGGGTGCCCGAGCCGGCGACCAGGAAGCGCACCCGGCCCGCCCGCCGGATGACCCGCGGCATCGCGTCCAGCGCGAGCTGGAAGCCCTTCTCGTAGACCAGGCGGCCGACCAGCACGATCAGGCGCTCGTCCGGCGCCGCGAAGCGCGCGCGCAGCTCGGCGAGGTCGCCCACCGGCTGAAGGTCGGTGGGGTCGATCCCGTTGGGGATGACCGTCACGCGCCGCTCGGCGATGTCGAAGACGTCGGCGACGTGGCCGCGCATGTAGTGCGAGCAGACGACGATCCGGTCCGCGCGCCCGGCCATCCAGGTCTCGATGCCGTGGATGTAGGACTGCGGGTGCTTGTCCACCCAGCCCTGATGGCGGCCGTACTCGGTGGCGTGGATCGTCGTCAGGTAGGGGCAGCGCAGGCGCTCGGAGAGCCCGGCGGCGGCGCCGGCCACCAGCCAGTCGTGACCGTGGACGACGTCGAAGCGCATCCGCTTGCCGAGCTGTCGCCCCGCAGCGAGCATGTGCGCGTTCATGGCCTCGACCCACGCGACGAAGGCATCGAGGTCGCTGGGCATGTCCGGCTCGGCCACGCGGTGCACGCGCACGCCGGCGCGCTCCTCCTCGGCGGGGTGCTCGCGCCCGCCCCGGGTGAGGACGTGGACCTCGACGCCCTGCGCGACGAGCTCCTCGGAGAGCTTGCGCACGTGGCGCGCCAGGCCGCCCGCCACGATCGGCGGGTACTCCCAGGAGAGGATGAGGATGCGCGGGCTCACGGAGGCGCGAAGGGCCCGGCGATCCTACCGGCGGGCCCGTTGGCCGGCCGGGTGGACAGCGCCGCTGCGGTCAGGAAGACTTTCGCACCGTACGAGCGGAGGTGGGGGCATGACGCGGACTGGCGGCGGCACGGCGGCGGAGCAGCGGACGCGCAGGTCGATGGTGGTCGGGTTCGCGGCGGTGTTGGCGCTCGCCCTGGTGCCCGCGCAGGCCAGCGCGCAGGCCACGTTCGACTTCCTGGGCAAGTTCGGCTCGACGGGGGCGAGCGACGGGCAGTTCGAGGGTCCGATCGCGATCGCGATCGACCAGGCCGGCAACTCGTACGTGGCCGATCTGAGCAACGACCGCGTCCAGAAGTTCAACCCCGCCGGCGGGCTGCTCACCAAGTGGGGGTCGCCGGGCACCGGCGACGGCCAGTTCAACGGACCCGCGGGCGTCGCCCTTGACTCGGCCGGCAACGTCTACGTCTCCGACGCCGGGAATGACCGCGTCCAGCGTTTCGACTCCAACGGGGCGTTTCTGGGCAAGTTCGGCGCGGCGGGCACCGGGGACGGCCAGTTCAACCAGCCTATCGGCGTGACCGTCGACGCCAGCGGCGACGTCTACGTCGCCGACTCGAACAACGACCGCGTCCAGAAGTTCTCCCCCACCGGAAGCTTCATCTCCAAGCTCGGCACGACGGGGACCGGCGACGGCCAGTTCAACACGACCGCCGACGTCGCCATCGATCAGGCCGGCAACCTCTACATCTCCGACGCCGGGAACCGCCGCGTCTCGAAGTTCAACTCCACGCACGTGTTCCTCACGCATTTCGGCGCGTCGGGAACGGGCGACGGCCAGTTCCAGCTGCCGACCGGTGTGGCGATCGACCCCACCGGCGACCTCTTCGTCGTCGACTCGGTGCCCGGCCGAGTCGAGCGGTTCTCCACGAACGGCGTGTTCCTCTCCAAGTTCGGCGCGCCGGGGACCGGCGACGGCCAGTTCATGCTGGCGTTCGGCATCGAGGCCGACTGCCGCGGGACCATCTACGTCACGGACCGCGTCAACAACAACGTCCAGCGCTTCGGCACGCCGGGCGTGGCCCCGCCCCCGTGCCCGCCGCCGATCCCGCCGGTGACGCCGCCGGTGACCCCGCCGGTGACTCCGCCGGTGGTCAACGTGCGCCCGCAGATCCAAGGGGCGTCGCTGATCAACTCGGTGTTCCGGGTGAACCCCACCGGGTCTGTCGCCCAGCGCCGCGCTCCGCGCGGCACCACGTTCCGCTTCACCCTCACCGAGCCCGCCAGCGTCACGTTCACCATCGAGCGGCGCAGCACTGGGCGGCGCGTCGGCGGGCGCTGCGTGCGCACCACGCGCTCCAACCGCCGGCGCGCGCGTTGCACCCGCTTCTCCCGCGTGGGCGGGTTCACCCGCGCCCGGCCCACCGGCCTGTCGCGGATCGCGTTCTCCGGGCGCCTGCGGGTCCGCGGCCGCGCCCGCTCGCTGTCGGTGGGGCGCTACCGCGCGACCCTGAGCGCGCGCGACCTCACCGGCCTGCGCTCCCTGCCCAAGCGCCTGAACTTCCGGGTCGTCCGGCGGTGACGGCTCGGGCGGGCGGCAGGAGCGCGCGCAGCTCGGCGAGCATGAGCCGCGGGCGCTCGAAGACGTCGCCGTAGCTGTAGCGGCGAAACTCGTCGCCGCGCGCCCGGGCCTCGCGCTCGCGCAGGCGGTCCTGCTCCCACGCGTGGCGCGAGGAGTGGTAGCGGTAGCTGTCGAGCTCGACGGTCAGGCGGTGCTCGGGCCAGCGGCAGTCCACCCGGCGGCCGCTTGCGGGGCGGTTTGTCTCGGGGAGGGGGAGGCACGCTTCGGTGAGCAGCTCGAGGAAGCGATCCTCCAGCTTGCTAAGCGTCACGTGGACGTCTCCGTGCAGGACGCGGCGCAGCTTTGCGGCGCCCTTGCTGGCCGGCCGGCGCGCCAGGACGGCATCGACAGCAGCCGGAGTGGTGCCGTAGCGAACGCTCGCCTCGTGACACGCGCGCGCCAGGTCGTTCTCCGAGAGGATGGCCGCGAGGTCGACGAGCGTGCGCGGAACGCTCGTGACCGGGACGCCGCGACAGGTGAACCCGTCCTCGGTGCGGCGTGTGCGGTATGTCGCCACGCCCGGCACGTGGCGGGCGCCTCCGGGAGCGATCACCTCCGGCGGCGGCGGCGGTCCCTTGATCACGACGAGCAGGTGGGCCGCGGCGCAGCGGTACAGCAGCGCGCCGGCACCGCACGCCCGTACCGCGGCGAGGTAGCACGCCTCCACCGACGGCGCGCGGTGCCCGACGCGATACACGCCGCGGTGCTCGCGCAGCAGGCTGCCGCGGAGCAGGCGCTGGCGGATCTCCTCCGCGCTCACGCCGGCCGCCAGCAGCTCCGCGCGGGTCACGACCCCATGCGCCGATCGCGCGATCCGCGCCAGCTCGCGCTCGACCGTGTCGCAGCTCCGGTCCACAACAACACATAGGCGACACGACACCGAGATTCGCCCCCCTCCGCGCGCGCCCAGATCCCACCGTGTGATCCTGCTGTTGCACAGCAACAGCTAGACGACACTCCTTCGGGACTCGCGCGGCTCTCCCGGATCGGCCGTGTGATCCTGCTGTTGCACAGCAACAGCTAGGCGACACTCCTTCGCGACTCGCGCGGCGCCGCGCAACCGCGAGGCGCTCCGTACCGTTGACGCCGGGATGCCTCGCCGCCGTCGCACCATGCCCGTCGCCGTGCTCGTGCTCGTCGCTCTCGTGGTGCTCGGCGGGGTCGCCCTCGGCCTCGCCACGGCGCTGGGCGGCGACCCCGACGTCGGGCTGAGCGGAGCGGTCGGCGGCGGGCCCACGCCCACGGTGGCCGACTACGCCCTGCTCGAGCGTGCCGGCGGGCCGCTGGGCAGCCGCCCGGTCACGCTCGCCAACTGGCGCTACCGCGACGACCCGAAGAACCACGGGCGCGACGAGGGCTGGCACGACGGAGATTGGGAGGGGCGCGAGGTGACCGTCCCCTACTCCCCCAACGCCGCAGACCTGCGCGGGGAGGCCGGCGTGCGCGCCCATGCCGGTGCCGTGGGGTGGTTCGCGCGCGAGATCAACGCCCCGGTGGCCGGGACCTACGCGGTGCGCTTCGAGTCCGCCCACCACCGTGCCCAGGTCTTCGTCGACGGCGAGGAGGTCGTCGACCACACCGGCGTCTACGAGCCGTTCACCGCGCGCGTGGGCCTCACGCCCGGCGTGCACACGATCGCCGTGCGGATCGACTGGCGCGGTCCCGGACGCCAGGCACAGCAGGGCTGGGGACGCGGATGGTTCAACTACGGCGGGCTGAACCGGCCGGTGACCCTCGTGCGGGTCGGGCCCAGCGAGCTGACCGGCCTCGGCGTGCGCACGACGATTCTGGGCGAGGAGCGGGTGCGGGTGCAGGTGTCCGTGCGCGTGGGCAACAACGCGGCCACCCGCCGGATAGGAGTGCAAGGCAGGATCATCGGGGACCCGGGCCGCGTGCGGTTGCGCTTCCGCCGCCGGCCTCAGGTCACCGAGGGCCAGACCGCGACCGTCCGCGCCTCGGTCGTGCTGCGCCGCCCCCGGCTGTGGTCGCCCGAGCGCCCGCGCCTGTACGACCTGGAGGTCGAGATCCCGGGGGAGGCGTCGCTGCGCCACCCCGTCGGCCTGCGTGAGGTCCGCTGGGACCGCGGGGCGCTGCAGCTCAACCGCCGGCCGCTCGTGCTGCGCGGCGCGGCCCTGCCCCCCGACGTCCGGGGGCGCGGCGACGCGTTCACCGGCGCCGACGAGGAGCACGTCGTGCGCGAGCTCGTGGCCACCGGGGCCAACGCGACGCGGTCGCAGCTGCCGCTGTCGGACAGCATGCTCGCCCGTCTGGACGAGGCGGGAATCCTCGTGTGGCAGAAGATCGGGCCGTGGGAGCCTGCCGGCGCGTGGCATTCCGACACGGTGGCCGAGGTCGTCCGGGCCCGCGATCGCGCCCTGCGCACCGCCGACGCGCACCGCTGGCACGCGTCGATCCTGGCCTGGTCGCTGACCAACGAGGTCGCCGGGCAGGGCCAGCCCGAGGAGCAGGTCTACGTCAGCGCCACCGCACGCGACCTGCACGCGCTGGACCCGACGCGACCGGTGGCCGCCGACCTGTGGAGCTCACGGCTCACCCGCACGGACGGGCCGCTGTTCTACGAGCTCGACGCGATCGGCATCACCGACTACACCGGCTGGTACGAGAAGATCGACGCCGGCGACGAGGAACAGGCCGAGCTGGTGCGCGAGCGCCTGAGCCGGGCGCGGGCGCTGTTCCCCGACAAGCCGATCGTGGTCGCCGAGCTCGGCGCCGTGGGCACGGCGCGGATCCCGCCGGCGGACTTCGGCGGCATGGACTTCCAGGCCGAGCTGCTCGCGCGGCGGATCGGCGTCCTCGCCACCGACCCGCTGATCAGCGGCGCGCTCGTCTGGTCCCTGCGCGACTACGCGCTGCGACCCGATTTCCGCGGCGGATCGGTCCTGAAGCTGCGCCCCGACCTGAACCTCACCCCGGGGCTCAACGAGAAGGGGCTCTACGACTTCGCGGGCCGGCCCAAGCCGGCCCTGGCGTCGGTGCGCGACGCGTTTGCAGCGGCCGCTGCCGCCGCGGCGGCCGGCTAACGGTCGCTCATGCGCGACTCGTACTGCGGGTCCGGATGCAGCCCGCCGTTGGCCGGCGAGTAGACGGTCAGGGTCCCGTCGTCCCAGCGGATGCTGTAGCGGGGGCGGGGGTCGCCTCGATGGACCTCCTCGATGATGCCGTGCTTGCCGCTGCGCAGGTCCATCGTCTGACGGCGGCGACGGCCCGACTTCTCCGCGACGACGCGCTCTCCAACCTCGAACGCCAAGGCGCTCCTCCGTTCACTCGAAGTTCTGTGCGGGCACAGGCATGCCGCGCGGCGCCATCTTAGCGGCGTCGTACCCGGCGCTCATGCCCGCTCGAGCAGCGCCAGGCCGTCCGGCCCGACGAGCCGCTCCACGGGCAAGGGCCCTGACAGGTCGTGCTCCTCGCCGGAGAGCACGTCGCGCCACCGGCCGGCCGGCGCGTCGACGGTCCCGCCCGCCTCCGGGTTCGATGCCACGACGACGAGCACGTCGCCCCCGCGCAGGAACGCGCAGACGCCGCCCCCCGCCGGCACCGGCACGTAGTCGCCGGCGAACGCCTCCGGGCGGCGGGCGCGCAGGGCCAGCGCGCGCTGGATCACGAACAGCTTCATCGTGTCCGGCGTCGGGGCGGCGCCGTCGCGCAGCGCGTCCAGCGCGGCGCGGCGGGCGTCCCAGTCCACCGGGCGGCGGTTGTCGGGGTCCACGAGCGAGAGGTCGGTGAGCTCGTCGCCCTGGTAGACGTCGGGCACGCCGGGGACGGTCAGCTTGAGCAGGAGCTGGCCCAGCGCCGAGCGCGCGCCCGCCGCGGCGACCACCGCCTGGAAGGGCTCGAAGTCCTCCAGGAACGGGCCGTGATCCAGGAGCGCGACGGCGAAGCGCCGGACCCGGGCCTCCCGGTCCTCGTCGGGCGCCACCCAGCTCGTCGTGCGCTTGGCCTCGCGCAGCGCCTTCTCGACGTAGCCCCCCAGGCGCTCGGACGCGATCGGCCACGCCCCGACCAGGGTCTGGAAGATCAGGTAGCGCTCCTGGGCGTCCGGCGCGCCCTCCTCGACGAGCTCCTCGGTCAGCGCGTACCAGCGGCGCACCCGCTCCGCCCACGCATCGGCCATGCCGGCCAGCGCGCCGATCCGCGCGCGCACGTCGCCCGAGCGCTTGGTGTCGTGCGTCTGGGTGACCAGCAGGCCGCGGGGGAAGCGCCGGGCACGGATCGCGTTGGCCGCGTGGAACTGCGCCACGGAGACCCCGAAGCGCCCGGGGTCGCCGCCGACCTCGTTGAGCGCCAGCAGGCGCACGTAGCGGTAGAAGGCGGTGTCCTCCACCCCCTTGGCGGTGACCGGCGGCGAGGTCTGCTGAAAGCGGATGACGAACTCCTCTGGGGCGCCCTCGAACAGGTCGGGGCGGCCCGCCGCGGCCAGCGCCTCGCGGTCGGCGGGCTCGAAATGACCCTCGCGGACGTACGTGCGGTACACGGGCAGCGCGGCCAGCGCCTGCTCGACGTCGCCCGGGTCGTGGATGCGCCGCAGGCGCTGGACCTCGCGGTCGAACGTCGTCGTGGCCTGCTCGAGCTGCGCCTCCAGCGCGACGTCGGCGAAGGACCGCTCCTCGCCGGTCAGCTCGGCGTAGAGCGCGGTCAGCGGCGCCTCGCCGGCCGGGTCGACGAACAGCCCCTGCACGTCGTTGAGGAACTCGTAGCCCACCGTGCCCTCGACCGGCCAGTCGCGCAGCGCCTCGCCGGGGTGCAGGATCTTCTCCACCCACACCCGCTGCGCGCCGGCGCCGCGCAGCCGGCGCAGGTAGCCCTCGGGGTCGGCCAGCCCGTCGGGATGGTCGACGCGCAGCCCGTCGACCAGCCCCTCGCCCACGAGCTCGAGCACCTTGCGGTGCGTCAGCGCGAACACCTCCGGGTCCTCTACGCGCACGCCGGCCAGGTCGTCGATGTCGAAGAAGCGCCGGTAGTGGCCCGTCTCGGGGTCCACGTCGAAGACCCGCACGCGCGCGGCCTCGTCGGCCCACCAGCGGTTCTCGTCGCCCGTGCCCATGTGGTTGGGCACGATGTCCAGCACGAGCCCGAGCCCCGCCCCCGCCAGCGCGCGCAGCCCCTCCTCCCCGCCGAGCTCCGCCGAGATCCGGGTCGGGTCGACCACGTCGTAGCCGTGGGTGGAGCCCGACCGGGCCTGCAGCGTGGGAGATAGGTACAGGTGGCTGATCCCCAGGTCGCGCAGGTAGGGGACGAGCGCGCGGACGTCGTCGAAGCGCAGGTCCGGCCCGAGCTGGAGGCGGTAGGTGGCCCGCAGCGAGCGCACCTCAGGCCACCCGGCGCAGCACGATCACCGACCGCGCGATCGCCTCCAGCCGCGTCCGGGCGCCGTACTCGGCCGAGCCGGGCTCGGCCTCGGGGTCGGCGGTGCTGAGCTCGAGCGCCCAGCGCTCGCCGTAGCGGCGGGCGGGCAGCGTGAACGTCACGTCCTCGTGGTGGGCGTTGATGAGCAGCAGGAACGAGTCGTCGACGATCTGCTCACCGCGCGCGTTGCGGTAGGGGAACTCCTGGCCGTTGAGGAACAGCCCGATGACGTGCCCGTCGCCCTGGTTCCAGTCGCGCTGGGTCATCTTGCGCCCGTCGGCCCGAAACCACCAGGCGTCGGGGAGGCCCGCCGCCGACGTCGCCTCGCCGATCAGGAAGTGCCGGCGGCGAAACACGGGATGCGCCTGGCGCAGCGCGATGACCCGCTTGGTGAACGCGAGCATGTCCTTGGCCCGGTCGTCCAGATCCCAGTCGTACCAGGAGATCTCGTTGTCCTGGCACCACGCGTTGTTGTTGCCGTGCTGGGTGCGACACAGCTCGTCGCCGCCGAGCAGCATGGGGACGCCCTGGGAGAGCAGCAGCGTGGCGAGGAAGTTGCGCCGCTGGCGGTCGCGCAGGGCGTTGATCTCCGGGTCGTCGGTCGGCCCCTCCACCCCGCAGTTCCAGGAGCGGTTGTCGTCCGTGCCGTCGCGGTTGTCCTCCAGGTTGGCCTCGTTGTGCTTCTCGTTGTAGGACACGAGGTCGGCCAGCGGGAAGCCGTCGTGGGCGGTGATGAAGTTGATCGAGGCGTTGGGCTCGCGCCCGTCGTCGGCGTACAGGTCGCTGGACGCGGTCAGGCGGTTGGCGAACTCCGCGACGCCCGCGTGGCCGCGCCAGAAGTCGCGCATCGTGTCGCGGTAGATCCCGTTCCACTCGGTCCACAGGATCGGGAAGTTGCCGACCTGGTAGCCGCCGGGCCCGACGTCCCAGGGCTCGGCGATGAGCTTGACCTGGGAGAGCACCGGGTCCTGATGGATGACGTCGAAGAACGCGCTCAGCCGGTCGACGGCGTACAGCTCGCGCGCCAGCGCCGACGCCAGGTCGAACCGGAAGCCGTCGACGTGGCATTCGACGACCCAGAAGCGCAGCGAGTCCATGATCAGCCGCAGGACGCTGGGGTGCACCACGTTGAGGCTGTTGCCGGTGCCGGTGAAGTCCATGTAGAAGCGCGGGTCGTCGGGCATCAGCCGGTAGTAGGCGGCGTTGTCGATCCCCCGGAACGCGAGCATGGGGCCGAGGTGGTTGCCCTCCGCGGTGTGGTTGTAGACGACGTCGAGGATCACCTCGATGCCCTCCCGGTGCAGCGCCTTGACCATGCCCTTGAACTCGCGCACCTGCTCGCCGGTCGAGCCGGTGGCGGCGTAGTCGGCGTGCGGCGCGAGGTAGCCGATCGAGCTGTAGCCCCAGTAGTTGCTCAGGCCCCTGTCGGTGAGGAAGTGCTCGTCGGCGTTGTGGTGGACGGGCAGCAGCTCGACGGCGGTCACGCCGAGCTCCTTGAGGTAGGCGATGGCCGGCACGGACGCCAGGCCCCCGAACGTGCCGCGCAGGTCCTCGCGCACGTCGGGATGGAGCATCGTGAAGCCCTTGACGTGCGTCTCGTAGATCACCGTCTCGTTCCACGGCGTGCCCAGCAGGCGGTCGCCCTCCCAGTCGAAGTCCGGGCTCACGACCAGGCACTTGGGCATCGCGTCTGCGTCGTCCTCGTCGTCGGGCTCCAGGTCAGCGGTGTCGGAGTCGTCGGGGACGTAGGGCAGCGTGTTGGCCGCCGCCCAGTCCACCTCCCCGTCGATCGCCTTGGCGTAGGGGTCCAGCAGCAGCTTGGCCGCGTTGAAGCGGTGGCCCTGCTCGGGGTCGTAGGGCCCGTGCACGCGGTAGCCGTAGCGCTGGCCGGGGCCGACGCCGGGCAGGTAGCAGTGCCAGTTGTGCGCGGTGTGCTCGCGCATCTCCACGCGCGTCTCGACGTCGTCGGCGTCGAACAGGCACAGCTCGACGCGGTGGGCGTGCTCGCTGAACAGCGAGAAGTTCGTCCCGCGGCCGTTCCAGTACGGGCCGAGCGGGAACGCGCGTCCGGGCCAGATCTCGGTCATCGCACCAGCGCTCCGCAGCGGGGCGGGAGGACCACCGTGTCGCCGTCCACCGCGACCTCCTCCGTGGCGAGCACGACCTCGGTCCGGCCGTCCAGGGGAACCGCCCGCTCCTCGTCGGCGAAGTTCGCGCACAGCCGGTACGCCCCCCGGTCGACGGCCAGCCAGCGTGCGCCCTCGTCGTGGCGGGTCACCGCGTCGCCCGGGGGAAGCTGCGCGCGGGCGCGCAGCAGGTCGCCGTAGAGCGCCTCCACGCGCGGGTCGCGCTCGCGCGTGAGCTTGGAGCGCCGGAACGTCGCCGGATCCTGGGGATCGGGGACGTCCTCGCCGGCGAACTGCGCGAAGGCGGCGAACTCGCGGCGACGCCCCTCGCGCGTGGCGACGGCGATCTCCTCGTCGATGTGATCGGAGAAGAACAGAAACGGCGCCGGCTCGCCGTACTCCTCGCCCATGAACAGCAGCGGCACGAAGGGCGAGAGCAGCGTGCAGAAGGCGGCCAGCGGGCGGGCCGCGTCGGGCAGGCGGTCGCCGAACGCGCGATTGCCCACCTGGTCGTGGTTCTGAGCGAAGACGACGAACTGCTCGGGCGGCCGGTCGCCCGCCGGGGCGCCGAAGCGCCGGCGGCGGAACTCCGAGTACTGCCCGTCGTGCACGAACGGGCGGCCGAACGCCTTGGCCAGGTCGGCGACGCGGCCGAACTCGGCGTAGTAGCCGTCGCGGTCGCCCGTGAGCAGCACGCGCAGCGCGTGGTGGAAGTCGTCGGCCCACTGGGCGTCGTGGCCGAAGCCCCCCAGGGCGGCGGGCCGGATGACCCTGGGGTCGTTCAGGCCCGACTCGGCGATCACCAGCGCGCCGGGCCGCGCGGCGTGGACGCGCTGGGCCAGCTCGGCCAGGATCGGCCGCGCGCTCTGGTCGTAGATCGCGTGGATCGCGTCCAGGCGCAGGCCGTCGACGTGGAGGTCGCGCACCCAGCCGGCAGCCGACTGCAGGATCCATTCGCGCACCGGGTCGCAGTCGGCGTCGTCGTAGTTGATCGCCTTGCCCCAGAAGGTCTCGTAGCGGTCGGTGAAGTAGGGGCCGAAGGCCTCGAGCGCCTGGGCGCCCGACGCGCCGACGTGGTTGTAGACGACGTCGAGGATCACGGCCAGGCCAGCCGCGTGGGCGCCGTCCACCAGCCGCTGGAAGCCCTCCGGCCCGCCGTAGCCCGACTGCGCCGCGCTGAGGTAGACGCCGTCGTAGCCCCAGCCGTGCTCGCCGGGGAACTGGGCCACCGGCATGACCTCGATCGCGGTCACGCCCAGCCGGGCGAGCTCGGGCAGGTGCGCGATCGCCGCGTCGAAGGTGCCCTCCGCGGTGAACGTTCCGACGTGCAGCTCGTAGAGGACGAGCTCGGCGAGCGCGGGCGCGGCGAAGGCGCCGTCGGTCCAGTCGAAGGCCCCCGGATCGACGACGCGCGACGCTCCGCGCAGGCCGTGGGGCTGGTGGCGCGAGCACGGGTCGGGCAGCTCGGCGCCGTCGAGCACGAAGACGTAGTCCTCCCCCGGGCGCGCCGGCACGCGGGCCGCGCGCACGCCGTGGCCGGCGTCGGCGAGCGGATGCTCGCGGTCGCCGACGCGCACGCGCACGTCCTGCGCCGCCGGCGCCCAGACCCGGAACTCGACCTCGCCGCCGGCCTGAGGCACCGCGCCGAGGGGCTCCTCCCAGGGGTAGCGCTCGGGCGGGGCGGACACCGGCTGCACGCTACCCGTGGGCGCCATCGCTACACGCCTCAGGCGGCGGTCCGCCCGGCGTGGCGGCCGTCTGCCAGGCCCGGTAGGACGGATACGTCGTGGTCAGCCCCGGGTCGGCCAGTCCGAGCGGGAAGTGGGAGTCCTCGCGGAAGGTGTACTGGAAGGCCGCGTCCACCCGGGGGTCGCGCGCCCACGCGCGCAGGGCCGCGGCCATCGCCTCGCAGCGGTGGTCGAACGTGCCCGTCTCGGTGATCCAGATCGCCTTCGGACAGCCGCGCCGGCGCAGCGCCGCGTCGGCCGCGTCGACGACCTCGCGGTCGCCCGCCGTCGCCGGGTCCGCGATCACGGGCGCCTGCGCGCGCGGGCCGCGCCGGCCGACGTAGGCGTGCAGGGCCAGGGGCCCGGGGGCGCAGGCGACGTCGCGGGGCAGCGCGCGGAGGAACTCGCGCACGCCGGCCGCGCGCAGCCGCGGCCGGCCGTAGCCGGCGAGCTCGCCGAGGATCATCCGCTGCCCGGGCCGCAGCTCGCCGGCCAGCGCTCGGGCCAGGCGCGCGTAGCGGGAGGGCGCCGCCGGCGCGGCGTCGCGGTCGCAGGCCAGGCGCTGGGGATTGAGCGTGGCGGGGTGGTTGGGCTCGTTCCAGGCGCTCCAGTAGGCGATCTTCACGCCGACCTCGCGCGCGAGCCCCTGCACGGAGCGCACGAAGGCGCGGTAGGCCGCGATGCCGGGCATCCGGGCGCTGGGCCCCGTGCCCGGCCGCTCGCAGCCCACCGCGGGGCGCGCGGACCAGGCCGGGGTGCCCAGCGGGACGAGCGAGACCGCCCAGCCGCCGTCGGCCTCCTGGCGATCGCGGATCGCGGTGAGCAGGTCGCGCAGGCCGCGCGACGGGGCGCAGGGGGCGCTGCCGCGCGCGCATCCGTCGGCGGGGACGGCGAAGTCGGGCGGGGCGTCGGGGCGCGGCTGAAGCGCGGCCCAGGTGACCAGCACGCGGACGAAGCGCGGACGCAGCCGGGCCAGGTGGTCGCGCCAGGGGGCGAACGCGGGATCGCCCGTGGGCGAGATCAGGTGCGGGTTGGCCTCGGTGAGCCCCACGGCGATTCCCGGCGGCTGCGCAGGCGGGTCAGCAGGCGGGGCGGGCGCGGTCCGCGCCGGCGCAGTCCGAGCGGGCCGCTCGGAGTCGCCGTCGCCGCAGCCGCCCAGCAGCGCGGCGGCGACCAGTGCCGCGGCGGCGCAGCGGCCGCGACCGCCGCGCGGGACGTTCAGACCGCGGAGACCTCTTGCTCGTCCGCGACGCGGAAGGACGAGCCGCAGCCGCAGGCCGCGACGACGTTCGGGTTGTTGACCTGGAAGCCGGCGCCCTGGAGGGAGTCGACGTAGTCGATGATCGAGCCGCGGACGTAGGGCAGGCTCGGCGGGTCGACGAAGACCTGGAGCCCCTGGCTCTCGAAGACCTCGTCGTCGTCGCGCTTCTCGTCGAAGGCGAGGTTGTACTGGAAGCCCGAGCAGCCGCCGCCCTTGACACCGACACGGAGGCCCGCGGACGACGCGTCGACCCCTTGGGACGTCAAGAACTCGTGGACCTTCTCGGCGCCCTTGTCGGTGATCGTGATCATGAGTGCTCCCGGTTCCGGTGTAGGGACTGGCCCAAAGCTTTACCAAGTGTAGCGCCCCCGGGCCCCGCGCCGGAAGGCTCTACGCTGTAGCGGACATGCCGACCGCCGACGAGGTCAAGCAGCGCATCGAGGCCGCCATTCCGGGGGCCGAGGCCGAGATCCGGACCGACGACGAGGTCCATTTCAGCGCGCGCGTGCGCGCCGACGCGTTCACCGGCCTGAGCCGCGTCCAGCAGCACAAGCTCGTCTACGACATCTTCGACGGCGAGCTCGGCGGCGCCATCCACGCGTTCTCACTCAAGACGGAGGTCCCATGACCGACACCGCCATCCGCGACGCGATCGCCGAGGCGATCAGCGACAACGACGTGATCCTCTTCATGAAGGGCACCCCCGACGCGCCCGCCTGCGGATTCTCCGCGCGCAGCGTCGCCATGCTCAAGGCGCTCGACGTCCCCTTCGCCGCCGTCGACGTCCTGCCCGACCCGCGCATCCGCCAGGAGCTCTCCGCGCTGTCGAGCTGGCCGACGATCCCGCAGCTCTTCGCGAAGGGCGAGCTGATCGGCGGCTGCGACATCGTCACCGAGATGTACGAGGCCGGCGAGCTGGCCGACACGCTCGGAGTCGATGAGCCGGCCGACGCGCCCCAGGACGCGCCCGCCGGAGCGGATCCCGCGCCCGCGCCGCTGGGCATCGAGAACCGGCTGGGCTGACGGCAGGCCGGCCGGGCTGACCGCCCGGCCTACCGCCGGATCGTGATCGGCACCCGCACGCGGCCGGTGATGCGCAGGTTGGCGTCGCGGTAGACGTTGCGCTCCTGGCTGTCGCCGCCGAAGGAGGCGGTGAGGCCGTCGTAGCGGCCCAGGTCCTCGAACAGCGCCGCGACCTCCTCGACGGAGGTGGGCCCCGGGTCCGATTGCTCCTCCTCGGCCTCCTCCTCGAAGAGCACGACGAGGTCCGAGCCCTCCTCGCCCGGGTTCGAGCCGACGTCCAGGCTCGTGCCCGACAGGCGCAGCGTGCGCCGGCCGGTCGGCGCGTCGCGCGGGATGCGCAACCGGATCGTGCGCGTGCTGACCACGCCGGTTCCCGACCGGCGCAGGTTCAGGCGGACGCGGATGGTGCGCCCGCGGCGCGCGCGGCGCGGCACGTCGGCGTCGAGCAGGAACGCCTGGCGCACGCCGCGGCGCAGGCGCAGCCCGACCTCCACGTTGGTGGGGTGCAGCGTGCCGAAGCGGTAGGTGTCCAGCAGGTTCGCGGCCAGGGCGAAGTCGGCCGCCAGCGGGCCGATCACCCCGCCGGGCGACGGGCCAAGGACGACGTAGGTGTTGCAGAAGCGCAGCCGCCGGCGCACCTCGCGCAGCGTCACCGCCACGCACATCTCGGCGCTGTGGCGGGCCGGCACGCCGCCCAGGACGCCGGCCGCCGCCTCGGCCACGGCGGCGCCGCCCACCAGCGGCAGCGCGGAGGCGCCGGTGGGCAGCCCCACGTCGGCCTCGTGGGCGACGCGGGTGAGGACCGTGCGCGTCTGCCCGGTGTCCCGGTCGCGCGCGGTGACCCGCAGGGGGAAGCTCGGCGGCAGCGCGCCGACCCGGCCGGTGACCGCGGCGATCCCGTCGCCGGTCACCGTGCCGACGTCGTTTCCGGCGGAGCCCAGCTTGTAGGTCATGGCGTCGTTGATGCCCAGCGGGTTGTTGACCACCGCGTGGATCACGGCGTCCTGCAGGAACAGGGAGCGGCGGCCGGCCGCGTCGAAGGGGTGGCCCAGCGCCCACACGTCGGGCCCGTCGGCGTAGGCCACCGTGCCGATCGCCCCCAGCGTGAGGTCGCCCGAGGCAAGGCCGATGGAGACCGCCGCGCCGGGCACCAGCGGGCGTGGCGGGAACGCGGCCCGTGAGCGCGCCGGTGTCGTGACCAGCGTGCGCCCCGCGCGGCGGGCCGCGGCGGTGAACATCTGTGACAGCTGCGGAGAGATCCCGCTCAGGGTGAGCGGCGCCGCCAGCGGGCGGGCGCCGGGCACGGGCGGCGCGGCGCGAGCCACTCCGGCGGGCGGCTGCACGGGCTGGCTGAGGATCGTCTCGATCGGCGTCGCCAGGGCGGTCTTGGAGCCGAACTCGCCGATCGTCTCGGTGATGGCGCCGATGTTGCGCGGCACGCCGTCCGGATGCGGGCACAGGATCGGCGATCCGGAGAAGCCCTGGCCCACGCCGGTCGCGTCCACCGCGGGCCCCGAGACCCGCACCAGGATGCGCGCCGCCTCGGGCCGGTCGGTGCCGATCACGTCGAGGACCTCGACGTCGAAGGACGCGACGTCGGTCCCCCGGACGACCGACAGGCCGGTGCAGCGCGCGCCCGCCTGGACCTCCCCGAGGGGCATGATCGGATCCGCCGCCTCCGCTCCGGCGGGAAGCATGAGCGCGATCGCCAGGACCGCGAGGAGCGGGCGACTCATTGGTGGGCGACAGTAGCATCGGACCATGGCCTCCAACGCCACCTTGGCGCCCGCGAACGCCATCGCCTGGAACGGTCGCCGGCTGCGCATCCTGGACCAGACGTTGCTGCCCGAGCGCGAGCGCTGGATGGACCTGCACGGGGCCGCCGACACCGCCGCGGCGATCGCCCGGCTGGCCGTCCGCGGTGCCCCGAACATCGGGATCGCGGCCGCCTACGGGCTCGCTCTGGAGGCCGCGCGCGCGGCCGACCCAGCCGCGCTCGAGACGGCCGCGGCCTTGCTGCGCGGCGCTCGCCCCACCGCGGTGAACCTCGCGTGGGCGGTCGACCGGGTCCTGGCCGGGGCGCTGGGCGCGCGCGAGGACATGGCCGCCGCGGCGCGCGCCGCGGCCGAGGCCATCGACGCCGCGGAGGCGGCGGCCAGCGGCGCGATCGCGCGCCACGGCGCCGATCTGCTGGCCGGCGCCGGGCGCGTGCTCACCCACTGCAACACCGGCGCGCTGGCCTGCGGCGGCGAGGGCTCGGCGTTCGCGGTGCTCGCCGAGCTGCATCGCCGCGGCGACGTGCGGGTGCTGGCCTGCGAGACCCGCCCGCTGCTGCAGGGTGCCCGGCTGACCGTGTGGGAGCTGCGGCGCGCCGGGATCGCGCACGAGCTGCTGGTCGACGGCGCGGCCGCCGGGCTGATGCGCCGCGGCGAGGTCGACGCGGTCGTCGTCGGCTGTGACCGCGTGGCCGCCAACGGCGACACCGCGAACAAGGTCGGCACCTACGCGCACGCCCTCGCCGCGCGCGCCGCCGGGATCCCGTTCGTCGTGGCCGGGCCGACCTCGACCATCGACCGGGCGCTGCCCGACGGCGACACGATCGCCATCGAGGAGCGCGACGGCGACGAGGTCCGCCACGCCGCCGGCGCGCTGCTCACCCTGCCCGATACGCCGTGTCGCAATCCCGCCTTCGATGTCACGCCGGCGGAGCTGGTCAGCGCGCTGGTCACCGAGCGCGGCGTGGCGGCGCCGCCCACCCGGGCGTCGGTCGCCAGGCTGCTCGACGCGGCATAGGCCGCCCGTGCGGGTCGCCCGATCGCTCACCCCGGACCAAGTGGTGCTCGAGGAGTGCCCGGAGCCCGTCGCGGGGCCGGGCGAGGTCGTCTGCCGGGTGCTGGCCTGCGGCGTCTGCGGCTCGGACGTCAGCCCCTACTACGTCGCGCGCAAGCTGCCCGCGGTGCTGGGTCACGAGCTCGTCGGCGAGGTGCTCGAGATCGGCGCGGGCGTGGACGGCGTGGGCGCCGGCGACATCGTCGCCGTCCACCACCACGCGCCCTGCGGGCAGTGCCGGCGCTGCCGGCGCGGGCACGAGACGCTGTGCGAGCAGTTCCGCGCGACGGGGCTGGACCCCGGCGGCTTCGCCGAGCGCGTCCGGGTTCCCGCGCCGCTCGTCGGCGAGCTGCTGGCGTTGGACGGCCTCGACCCGCTGGCGGGTACGTTCGTGGAGCCGCTGGCCTGCGTGCTGCGCGCGCTGGACCGGGCGGGGCTGCGCGCCGGGGACGCGCTGCTCGTCGTCGGCGCCGGGTCCAACGGGCTGCTGGCAATCGCCGCCGCCCACGCGCGCGCCGTCGACGTCGTGTGGGTGCGCGAGCCGCGCGCCGACCGCCGGCACCTGGCCGAGTCCTGGGGCGCCGCGCACCACGCCGACGAGCCCGTCGACGTCGCGCTGGTGACCACCGCCAGCGGTGCCGCGATCGCCGCGGGCGCCGCCGCGCTCGCGCCCGGCGGCGTGCTGTGCCTCTACGCGCCGCCACCGCCGGGCACGCCGCTGGACCTCGACAGCGAGGGGCTGTTCCTGCGCGAGATCGACGTGCGCGCGAGCTACTCCGCCGGGCCGGGCGACATGCGCGCGGCGCTGGAGCTGATCTCCAGCGGCCGGCTGGACCCCGTGGGGCTGGTCACGCACCGCCTGGGGCTGGCCGACACGGGCCGGGCGCTGGACCTGCAGCGCCGCGGCGAGGCGCTGAAGGCCGTGGTGCAGCCGTGAGGGCGGCGATGCTCCACGGCCCCGGGGACCTGCGCGTCGAGGAAATCGCCGAGCCCGAGGGCGAGGTGCTCGTCGAGGTCGAGGCGGCGACCGCGTGCGCCACCGACGTGAAGGCGCTGCGCCACGGGCACCGGATCCTCGGGCCCTACCCGGCGCGCTTCGGGCACGAGACGGTGGGCGTGCGGGCCGACACGGGCGAGCGCGTGCTGGTCGGCGACTCGGTGGCGTGCGGGCGCTGCGCGCCGTGCGCGGCCGGGCGCCCGCAGCTCTGCCGGGAGATGACGTGGGTGCTGGGCGGCTTCGCCGAGCGCATCGCCGCGCCGGCCGCCGCGCTGCACCCGGTCCCCTCGGGCCTGGAGGCGGCGGGTGCGGCGATGGCCGAGCCGCTGGCCGCGGCCGTCCACGCGGTCTCCCGCGGCGGCGACGGGGCGGGCCCGGCGGCGGTGCTGGGCGGCGGCACCATGGGCCTGATGCTCGCGCGGCTGCTCGTGCTCGCCGGCCGCGAGGTGACGGTGGCCGACCGCCACCCCGAGCGGCGCGCGCAGGCCGAGGCGCTGGGCGCCCGGGCGGTGGAGGGCCTGGGCTCCCACGAGCTCGTCTTCGAGGCGGTCGGGCGCCCGGAGACCTGGCGGGCTGCGCTCGCCGCCGCCGCTCCCGGCGCCGTGGTGGTCCTCGTCGGCGGCTGCCCGTCGGGCAGCGAGGTCACGCTGCCCGCGGCGCCGCTGCACTACGACGAGCTCGACGTCCGCGGCGCCTTTCACCACGCGCCCGCGCAGGTCGACCGCGCGCTCGCGCTGCTGGCCTGCGGCGCCGTCGACTGGCGCGCCCTGGCCGGCGAGACCGTCGGCCTGGAGGACCTGCACGACGCGCTGGTCCGGCCGGCGGCGGGGGAGGCGCGCAAGCTGGTGGTCGACCCGCGGCGCTGAGCGGCCGCCGGAGGCGCTATGCCCGATCTTCCCGCCCGACCCGACTCCGGCCGCCTGCGCGAGGTGCTCGACGGCGCCGACGCGGATGGGCTGCGTGCGCTGCTTCGCCAGGACCCGGGGCTCGCGGTCCGGCGGATGGCGCCCTCGCGCGATCACCCCAGGGGCGCGTTGCCGCTGGGGTATGTCGCGCTGCTGCGCTACGACACGTCGCTGCGGATCTGGCGCGACGTCCCGGGCGCCGCCGAGCTGGCGCGCGTGCTGATCGCAGCCGGTGCGCCGGTCGAAGGCCGGCCCGAGGACCGCGAGACGCCGTTGATCACGGCGGCCAGCCACGGCGACGCGGCGGTCGCGCAGGTCCTCATCGAGGCGGGAGCCGACATCCGCGCGCGAGCGGCGCCCGACGCCGGCGGCGTCCCGGGGGGCACGGCACTGCTGCACGCCGCGGTGTTCGGGATGACCGCGGTGGTCGACGTGCTGGTGGCGGCAGGCGCTCGCCCGGCGGGCATCGAGGAGGCCGCCGCCGCCGGTGACCTGGGCGGCCACCTGACGCCCCAGGTCCCGTTGCAGGCTCGGGTCAGGGCGCTCGTGATGGCCGCCGATCACGAGCGCCTGGACGTGATCGACGCGCTGCTCGCCGCCGGAACGCCGGTCGACGCGACGGACACGAAGTGGGGTCGCCAGGCACTTCGGGTGGCGGCTCAGAACGGCCGGGTCGCCAGCGTCGAGCGCCTGCTCGCTCGCGGTGCCGATCCGGATCTCCTAGACCCAAAGCCATCCGGCGATGAATAGTGTCGCCGCATGACCGTCGCGGTCGTCACCGACACCACGCACTACATGCCGCCCGCCCTCGTCGCCGAGTACGGCGTCCACGTCGTCTCGCTGTACGTCTCCTGGCAGGACCGCGTGGACCGCGAGAGCGAGTTCACCTCCGACCTCGACACGTTCTACGGGCGCCTGCGCTCGGCCTCCGACGTGCCCACCACGTCCCAGCCCTCGGTCGGGGACTTCCTCGCGGTCTACGAGCCCCTGCTCGACGCCGGGCACGACATCGTCTCGCTGCACCTGTCCTCCGCGATCTCGGGCACGTACGACACGGCGCTGCAGACGCGTGCGCAGCTGGCCGAACGCGATCTCGGCGACCGCATCGCGGTCTTCGACTCCGCGACGACCTGCGGCGGCCTGGGCATGGCGGTGCTCGCCGCGGCGGCCCGCGCCCGGTCGGGCGCCGGCCTGGCCGAGGTCGCCGACCACGCCCGCGACGCGCGCGCGGCGCTGCGGATCTGGTTCTGCCTGGACACGCTGGAGTACCTGCAGCGCAGCGGCCGGGTGGGCAAGGCGCAGGCGTGGGTCGGCGGCGCGCTGAAGGTCAAGCCGATCATGTCGCTGGAGTCCGAGGTCACCCCGATCGAGCGGGTGCGGACATCCGGGCGCGCCTTCGAGCGCATGGTCGCCTTCCTGAACACGCTGCACGAGGACGGATCGGACGCGTGGCTCGTGCAGCACATCCAGGCGCCCGACCAGGCGGAGCGCCTTACGGAGCGCGGGCGCCAGATCTTCGGCACCGAGCCGCTGTTCGTCAGCGAGGTCGGCCCGGTCGTGGGCGCCCATGCCGGCCCCGGGCTGCTCGGCGTGGGCGGCCTGCCCTCCGCCCTGCTGAGCTGACGCTCGCCCCGCGAGCCCGGTGGGCTACGGGGCCGGCGCGGGCGCCGGCGCGGGTGGCGGCGGCGGCCGCGGCGGCGGCCGCGCCTCCTCCGGCTCGGCCGGCGGGTCCGCGGCGGGTGCCATGCGCGCGGCGTAGTACTCCTTGAGCATGATCTGGATCGCGGCCGCCACCGGGATGGCAACGAGCGCGCCCAGGACGCCGAGGATGGACGACCCGGCCAGGATCGCGACGATGACCGCCAGCGGCGGGACGTTGACCGTGCGCTTGAAGATGAACGGCTGCAGCACGTTGTTCTCGACCTGCTGGTAGACGATCAGGACGATCCCGTAGATGATCGTGGCGGTCGGGAAGTTCGTGAACAGCGTGACCACGAGGATGATCACGCCCCCGATCGTGGCGCCGACCAGCGGGATCAGCCCGAAGAAGAACATGAGGACGGCGAGGGGCACCGCGAAGTCCACGCCCAGCAGCGTGAGCGTCAGGAACGTGGTCAGGCCGTTGATCGAGGAGATCGTGATCGCGCCGGCCACGTAGCCGGCGGTGGCGCGGTAGATGCGCCCCGCGACCTCGGTGAGCTGGGCCTGGCGCTCGCGGCCGCGCGCGCGCAGCAGGAAGGCCACGATGCGCTTGCCGTCCAGCAGCAGGAAGAACGTCATCGTCAGGATCGTCAGCAGCTGGAAGGCGGCGTTGACCGCCGCGGTGGCCACCGACTGCAGCGCGCCCGCGGCGTCGCCCAGGCGCGAGGGGAGCTTGCGCGCCTCCTTCTGCAGGCTGTCGGTGATGTTGTACTTGTCGTCGTACTCGCGGATCGTGCTGTTGTCGCGCAGGTCCTCGATGTAGCCGGGGATGTCGCGCGAGAGGTCGCTGGCCCCGTTGATGACGGGCGGCACGACGAGCAGCAGCACCCCGGCGAAGGCCGAGAAGATGAGCACGTAGACGAGCAGGATGGCCCCGGCGCGCGGGATCCAGCGCCCGAAGAAGTCCACCGCGGGCCCGAGCGCCACGGCGAGGAAGATCGAGATCCCCAGCAGCAGCAGCGTGCCGCGGATCTGCACCAGCAGGTACAGCAGCGCGAGGATCGCCGCGGTCGTCAGGAGGATGCGCGCGATCACGCGCGTGGTCAGGGCATCCCAGACCGACACGACCCGAGGGTATGCGGCGCGGCGGACGCCGAGACCCCGGCGCTCAGCGGCGCCGGCGGGCGGTCAGCGGCGGCGGCGGCGGAACAGCCCGCCGACGGCGGCGATCCCGCCGCCGAGGACGAAGCCCGCCACCGCGGCGCCGATGACGATCTGCTTCTGGTGGGCGACGATCTTGCTGCGCCAGTCGGTCAGCTGCTCGATCTCGCCGCGCAGGCGCTCGATCGACGTGCCCAGCTCGCGGCGGTTGTTCTCGATGGAGGCGCGGATCTCCTCCGGCGTGCGGGTGGGCATCAGCGCCCCGCCTGCTGGACGGTTTCCTTGATGCGCTGGGCCTCGTCGATGGCCATCTCCGGCAGCGGCGGCTGCCCGCCCTTCACGAAGCGCAGGGCGAGGTAGCCGGCGAGGCCGGCCGTGATGAACAGCAGGCCGGCGACGACGAAGTAGCCCCAGAAGATCGCGCTGTCGCTCACCGGCAGGATGAACCAGGCCAGCCACGCGAAGCCGTGCAGCAGGAACAGCAGGCCGACCACGGCGAAGATGCCCGCGGCGATGCCCACCACCGCGCCCTTGATGAGCTTGGTGACCTTCTCGGTGACCTCGGCCTTGGCCAGCTCGATCTCCTCGCGCACCAGCGCGGCCGCGCGCTCGGAGATCTCCTGGACGGTCTCCGCCAGGTTGGGGTTGGAGTTGTCAGCCGCCAAGGCGCCGGAGGATCATGGCGGCGAGCAGCCCGCCGGCGAAGGCCGCGCCCACGAGGACCTCCGGCTTCTGGCCGGAGAGCATCGCGATGGCGGAGGGCTCGGCGTGCGACGTGTCCAGCGCCGGATCGGGCGCGGGGTCGAGCACGATCGGATCGGCGGTGGACGGCGGCGACGCAGGGGCGGGCGGGGCCGCAGCGGCCACGCGCGTGTCTGCTGCGGGGGCCGTCTCGGCCACCCGCGTCTCGGCGGCGGGCGGCGTCGCGGCGACCCTCGTCTCGCCGGCGGCGGACGGCGTCTCGGTCACGCGCGTCTGCGCCGGGGGTTGATCGGACACCCTCGTCTGCGACGGCGGGTCCGTCTCGGGCTCGCCGTCGGGCCGGGTCATTCCGGCGGGTCTTCCCCGTAGAGGCGGCGCCAAATCACCGACGCGGCGCGGGTGGTCGCGATCGAGGCCAGCGCACCCAGGCCGGCGAGAAGGCCGGACCAGACCAGCCGCTTGAACATGTCGCTCTCGGTCATCCCTGGATCCTCTCAACTCGGGGCCGGTGCCGCGTCGAGACCGCCGCAGATCGTCTCCACGACGAAGGCCTTGGCCTGCTCGA
This sequence comes from uncultured Solirubrobacterales bacterium, assembly GCA_963825515.1. Classification (GTDB taxonomy): domain Bacteria; phylum Actinomycetota; class Thermoleophilia; order Solirubrobacterales; family Solirubrobacteraceae; genus CADCVQ01. Next base: position 251,715 of record CAWGTI010000010.1, read on the forward strand.
ACTCGGCGTCGCCCTGGGGCAGCAGATCGAAGATCCAGCCGGTCAGCACCTGCTCGATCGCGCCGTAGAACGCCAGGGCCGCGAACTCCGGGGTGACCGCGCTGTTGAACGTGCCGTCCGCCTGCGCCTTGGCCACGATGTCGGCGATCGCGGCGTACGCCTCGCGGATCTTCTCCAGGTGCGTCTGACCGAACGAGTTGGCCGCCCGGGTGACCTCCACGATGATGACCTTCATCAGGTTGGGGTCGTGGCGGTAGGAGTCCACGACGAACGAGGCGATCGCGTGGAGCTTGCGGCGCGCGGGCATCTCCTGGCGGTCGACGTCGGCGATGACCTCCAGCAGCACGTTCCAGCGGTCCAGGAAGAGCGTGTCGAGCACCTCGTCCTTGGAGCGGAAGTAGTGGTAGACCAGCCCGTAGGCGACCTGCGCCTCGTCGGCGATGTCCGACACCCGGCAGGCGTGGAAGCCGCGTCCGGCGAAGACGACCACGGCGGCCTCGAGGATCATCTGGCGCTTGTCGACGCTGCCCTTCTTGGCGACGGCCATCAGGCGGGCGCCCCCTCCGGCCAGCGGTAGGCCGCCGGGCGCCGGTTGGCCAGCGCGGGCAGCTCGCGGCGGATGCGGTCCTGCGCCTCCAGGTCGAGGTCGGCGATCACGTGGCCCTCGCGGTCGGGCGCCGTGGCCAGCACGACGCCCCAGGGGTCCACGATCATCGACCGACCGCCGGAGCGGTACGTCGGCGGGTGATCACCGATCTGGTTGGCGGCGACGACGAAGCACTGGTCCTCGATCGCGCGCGCGCGCAGGAGGATCTCCCAGTGGTCGCGGGTGGTGGGCACCGTGAACGCCGCGGGGATGCAGAACACGCGCGCGCCGCGCACGGCCAGGATCCTGTACAGCTCGGGGAAGCGCAGGTCGTAGCAGACGCTCAGCCCCAGCTCGACGCCGCCGGCGGTCTCGGTGAGCACGAGCTCGTCGCCCGGCGCGTCGTGGTCGGACTCGCGGTACTCCGTGCCGTCGACCACCACGTCGAACATGTGGATCTTGCGGTAGGTGCCCCGGATCTCCCCGTCGGGGCCGACGTGGACGGACGTGTTGTGCAGCCGGCCGTCGCCCCCGCCGGCGTCTGCGCACTCGGCGATCGACCCGGCCACGAGGTCGATCCCCAGCTCGCGGGCCACGGCGCGCGCCCACGTGATCGCCGGGCCGTCGAGCGGCTCGGCCCCGGCGCGCAGCGCGTCGCCGGTCCCCAGCACGCTCCACTTCTCGGGCAGGACGACGAGCTGCGCGCCGTCGGCGGCCGCCGCGCGCGTGAGGCGGTCGGCGCGCTCGAGGTTACGCTCGGTGTCTGCGGTGGAATTGAGCTGGACGGCTGCGGCGCGCACGGTTTTCGGTCGGATTGACTGGTCAGTCAACACCCGGGATGCTACCCGGATGGGCCGTTGCGTTCCCCCGCCGGGGCTGCCGCTGCGGTGGGAGGAGGGCGGGCGGCCGGCGCGGCTGCCGGTCCCCGTGCCACCGGACGCCATGGCGCTCCAGCGCGGCGGGCGCCCGCTGAAGCGCTGGCGCTACGTCGCGGTGTTCGGGGAGGCGCTGATGCTGTGCGTGGGCTCCGCGCAGATCGGCCCCCTGCGCTCCTCGTGGTGGGCCCTGTGGGACCGCGGACGCGGGGAGCTGGCCGAGCGCACGCGGCTCGGGCGCGGCGGCGTGCGCTTCGGGGCGGGCGGGACCGGCGCGGTGGCGGTGAACGGCCGCGGCGTGACGATCGCGGTGACGGTGGACGAGGGCGCCGCGGTGGACTCGCTCAACGCCCACGGCGGGCAGTACGTGTGGACGCGCAAGCAGGCCGCGCGCGCGGCGCGCGTGCGGGCCGAGGTCGGCGGGCGCACGTTCGCGATGGAGGGCCTGGCCCTGGTGGACGACACCGCCGGCTACCACGCGCGCGTGACCGAGTGGCTGTGGTGCGCCGGCGTGGGCCGCGCCGAGGACGGCAGCGCGGTCGGGTGGAACCTGGTCAGCGGCGTCAACGACGGGCCCGAGGCCAGCGAGCGGTCGGTGTGGAGCGGCGGCGCGGCGCACGAGGTCGGGCCGGTGACGATCGCGCCCGACCTGACCGCGGCCGCCTTCGCCGAGGGCGGGGAGCTGCGCTTCGGCGCGGAGGCCGTCCGGGAGCGCAGGGAAGATTTCCTGCGTCTGGTGCGAAGCGACTATCGTCAGCCCTTCGGAACGTTCTCCGGCCGGCTGCCCGGCGTGGGAGCGCTGGCGGAGGGGTACGGCGTGATGGAACGCCACATCGCCCGCTGGTGATCGGTGTTAGGAGCAGCAGCAGTCTTGTCAACCGTAGGGGGATCCTCATGAAGCTTCGCCCGCCGAGCCCGGCGCTCGTGCTCTCAATCATCGCGATCGTCGTTGCCTGCGCAGGGACGGCCTACGCCGCGACCCGGATCACGTCGAGCAGCCAGATCCGCAACGGCGTCATCGCGGGGGCGGACATCCGCAGCCGCGCGATCACCGGGCCGAAGATCAAGAACGGCACGATCACGCCGAACAAGTTCTCCCCGGGCGCGTTGCGGCGCATCGACCGGCCGCGGACCACCGTCGGCGGCGGCGCCGCGCTCGAGGCCTTCCGCAAGAGCGGCCCCGAGAACCAGGCGCCCAACGTCGTCGTGAAGGTCATGTCGATGTCGATCCCGGCCGGCGCCTACGTCATCACCGCAAAGACCGTCATGACCCCCTTCACCGGGACCACCAACATCCTCGAGGCGCTCGTGAGCGCGCCCGGGTCGGTCGGCGGGCACTGCAAGCTCGACGCGGGCGGCGACGTGGACGAGAGCCAGATCAACATCGCCGTCCAGAACCGGCCCACGCCGTCGACGCTGCACATGCAGCTCACGCGCACGGTCGCCGGGGCGACGAACGTGGACCTGCTCTGCGACGCCGGCATCACGTGGCGCACGTCGGACACGACGATCATCGCCACGCCGGTCGCCAGCGCGAACCGCAGCGACGCGAGCGCCAGCGGCGCCTAGCGCTCGGACTCCCCTACAACCGGCACACGCGACCGGCGCCCGACGTCTCCAGGACGTAGGGCGCCGGCGCGGCGTCGGGTCGCGGGCGCAGCTCCAGCGCCCCGCCGGACGGCACGCGGTCCAGCCCGGCGGCGCTGGCCTCCGTGCCGAAGCGCCGGGCGCGCAGGATCACCTGGCCGCTCCCGGTGGCCTGCACCCGCACTCCCCCGGCGGGTAGCCGGCCCGAGCGTCCGCGCCAGGCCGGGCGGCAGGCGCCGGGCGCGGCCCGGCGCTGGGCGACGGCGCCGGCGCGCAGCAGCGTGTCGTCGGCGAAGGTGCGCGCGTCGTTGGACGCCCGCGGGAGATCGGCGGCGGAGTAGGCCGGGTCGCCGCGCAGCCCGTCGCGCGCCGCGAACCAGCGCCCCGCGTACAGCAGCGGCGCGGCGCGGGGAGCGATCTCGAGGTCGGGGTCCACGCGGTCGCGGCCGAGCAGCTCCACCGCGCCCAGCGAGGCCCGCACCCGCTGCGTGCGCTCCAGCAGGGTGGCGCGGCCCTCCTTGAACACCAGCCGGTGGTCGTTGGAGAACGCGATCAGGACGAGCGCGAGCACGGGGATCGGCGCCCACCAGCGGATGCGGGTGTCGCGGGCGGCCTCCACGAGCGCGAGCAGGAGGAAGACCAGGCCGACGGTGAGGTAGCGCGACGACGACGGCGGGGCAACGTCGTAGCGCGAGATGGCGGTGAGCGCGTAGAAGCTCACCAGCAGCGCGGTGAGCGCGGCCAGGCGCGGGCGCGCCGCCGCGCTTCCGCGCCAGAAGCGCCACGCCAGGACGACCAGGATGAAGATCAGCAGGTTGCGCCCGGGCTCGATCTGGCGCTCGCCGATGATCGCCCCGGCCCCGTGGTTGGCGGCCAGCCACGCCCACAGCGACGTGAGCGACAGGTTCTCCAGGACCGCACGGTTGGTCCCGTAGCCGAGGTACCAGACGAGGTACACGGCGAACGGCACGGCGACGACCCACAGCCGTCGCCGCCCCTCGGCGGTCAGCGCGAGCTCGACCGCGACGCCGGCCAGCACCGGGACCCCCAGGCCCGACGACGTCAGCGCGACCCCGACCAGGATGGCGAGCGCGACGTCGGTGCGCCGGCTGCGCGGGCGGTCGAGCACGACGAAGGCCCCCACGCCGGCGACGATCGAGGCCATCTGGCCCATCTGGCCCGGGATCAGGAAGTTCTCGTAGGCCAGACCCGCGACGAGCGCGAGGCCGGCGACGCCGACCGCGGCGCCCGAGCCGATGCGCGGCCGGGCGAAGACGAACAGCAGCACGCCCAGCGCGAGCTGCAGCGCGACCAGCGGCACCATCATCAGCGGCTGCGCGTCCAGGCCGCCGATCTTCAGGAGGGCCAGGAACGCGCTGAGCGGCAGGATCGACAGGTGCTCGTTGTGCGGCTCCAGCAGCGACGGCGCGCCGGGGCCCCGGCGGTCGGCGACCCAGATCCACTCGTCGAGCGTGAACGTCAGCCCACGGGCGAGGTAGAACATCAGCGCGGCCGTGCCCGCCAGCAGGCAGGCCAGCGCCACGAGCCAGAAGATCTCCAGCGCGCGGGCGTAGCGCCCGGTCTCCGGGGCCGCGGGCGGCGACGCCGCGGGCCGCGGCGCCGGAACGTCCGGCTCTGGTCGCAGCGTCGCGCTCACGCCCCGCGAAGGTACCCCACGCGGTGCGTGCCCGGCGCCGCGCGCGACCGCGGCCACGCGCGGCGGGTCAAGCCGGGGCGCGCTCGAACTCGGTGACGACCGACTGGGCCAGCGCGACGATCTGGGGCCCGGCCTTGGCCACCGAGCCGGCGTCGAACGGCGGCTGCGGGTCGTACTCCATCTCGAGCTGGATCGCCCTGGCGATGTCCTCCCCGGCGATGTGCCCGGCGAGGGTGAGCGCCATGTCCAGCCCCGACGACACGCCGGCGGCGGTGATGACCTTGCCCTGGCGCACGACGCGGCGGTCGGTGGGGACGGCGCCGAAGTGCGCCAGGCGGTCCAGCACGCTCCAGTGCGAGGTGGCCTCCAGCCCGTGGAGCACGCCGGCGGCCCCGAGCACGAGCGACCCCGAGCAGACCGACGTGGTCCACGTCGAGCTCGCGTGGGCGGCGGCGACCCAGGCCAGCAGCCGCTCGTCGGCGAGCGCCGCGCGGGAGCCGATGCCGCCGGGGACCACGACGACGTCGGGCGCGGGGACGTCCTCGTAGGCCGCCTCGGCCAGGATCGTGAGCATCCGCGTGTCGGCGCGGACCGGTCCGGCCTCGGCCCCGAGGAAGGTCACCCGCGCGCCGGGCAGCCGCGCGAGGACCTCGTAGGGCCCGATGGCGTCCAGGGAGGTGAAGCGGTCGTACAGGGGGATGGCGATCTGCATGGGGTGGATCCTCTCTCCGGGTGGCTACGCGGTCTCGAGCGGGCGGGCGCCGAAGCGGCGGCGGTAGTCGGCGGGGCCCACGCCGACGCGCCGGTGAAAGGCGCGGCGCATCGTCTCGACGGTTCCGAACCCGCAGGCGCGGGCCACCGACTCGACGGGCTCCGCGCCGTCCTGCAGCGCGGCCCGCGCGCTCTCCACGCGGACCGCCTCGACGTAGGCGGCCGGGGTGAGGCCGATCTCGCGCCGGAACGCGCGCGCGAAGTTCCGCGGGCTCATGTACGCGCGCTGTGCGAGCGCGCCGACCGACAGGTCGTCGGTCAGGTGGTCGGAGATCCAGGCCTGCACGTCGCGCAGCGGCTCGCGCCGCGCGAGCTGGGCCTCGAGCTGGACGCTGAACTGCGACTGCCCTCCGGGACGCTTGAGGAACAGCACGAGCCAGCGCGCCACCTCCAGCGCCACCGGCGCGCCGAGGTCCTCCTCGACGAGCGCGAGCGCCAGGTCCATGCCCGCGGTCACGCCGGCCGAGGTGGCGACGGCGCCGTCGCGGACGAAGATCGGCGCGGGCTGCACCGTGACGGCGGGGTGGCGCTCGGCCAGCTGCGCGCAGTACGCCCAGTGGGTGGTGGCGCGGCGGCCGTCGAGCAGGCCGGCGCCGGCGAGCACGAAGGCGCCGGTGCACACCGAGCAGACGCGCCGCGAGCGGCGGGCGGCGGCGCGCAGCCACGCGATCGTCTCGTCGTCCAGCGCGGCGGCCCGAGCGCCCTGACCGCCGGCGACGAGCAGCGTGTCGATCCGCGCCCGGCCGCCGGGGAGGTCGCCGGCCGCGAGCGCCAGGCCGTTGGAGAGGGCGACGCTGCCGCCGCCCCGCGCCACGACCTCGATCTCGTAGGCCCCGGGGCGCAGCCGCGCGGCGGTGTGGAAGACCTCCACGGGTCCCATCACGTCCAGCGACTGGGCGCGGGGGAAGGTGAGGACGACGACGCGGCGGGTCACGCAGTCCATGGTGGCGTCTCGGCCGCGTGGCAGCAAGGACGAACACCGGGCAGATCCGGCCAACCCGCTCCCGGTTTCCGGTCGTGCGGTCTGCCTCACTTGCCGTCGCTCGACCGGCCCGGTACGTTGCCTCCCGCTGCCCTCGGACCGGTCGCCCAGAACGAGGCGAGACCGCTGAGAGGCAGGTGTGACCTATGAGTGCCGTCACGGAACACGCCACGTCGCGCCGCCAGGGCTGAGCCCGGCCGTCGCGCGACGCCGCCTTCCGACCCCGTAGATCACTCCTTGGAGGTCCCCCGTGTCGCGCGATCAGCGCACCGGTGCTCGGCGCCGAGGCCCGAGCACCTTCCGATGTCGCAACTGCCGGCTCGACGTGTCCATGGACGCGCCGGGCACCAGCCACCGCAACCACTGTCCCAACTGCCTGTGGAGCAGGCACCTCGACGACGACGTGCCGGGCGACCGGGACGCCGACTGCGCCGGCGCGATGGAGCCGATCTCCGTCACCGCGCGCGCCGACGGCGAATGGGCCCTCGTGCACCGCTGCGGCGCCTGCGACACCGTGCACGTCAACCGCATAGCGGGCGACGACAACCCGCTCGTGCTCATGCGCCTGGCGGTCCGCCCGCTCGCGCAGCCGCCGTTCCCGCTGGAGTGGCTGAGCCGTCTGTGACGGCTCGGCCCTCCAGCCTCCGGCCCGGATCGGGCCGCGGCAGGATCGTCTCGCGCGGCGCGAGGAAACCGGCCGCGGCCACGATCCCCGCGCCGCCCAGCAGGACCGGGCCCAGGCCGAACGCCCCCGCGAGCAGGCCCGCCCCCAGCGGCCCCAGCAGCATGCCCGCGCCGTTGGCCGCCATGACGGCGGAGATCCCCAGCGAGGGCCGGTCGGCGAAGACGTGGGTGCTCCACAGCGCCTCGATGGCCAGCGTCGCGTTGTAGGCCGCCCCGAACAGGATCGCCGAGCCGAACGCCGCCGCCAGCGACGTCGGCACGAGCGCCAGCAGGGCGAGCGCCGCCGCCTCGGCGCCGGTCATCGCCACGAAGACGCGGCGCGGGCCCAGCCGGGCGGCGAGGTCGGCGGTCAGGGTCGCGAGCACGCTGGCCACGCCGACGACCCCCAGGAAGGTCCGGCTCGCCGCCGTGGACAGCGACCCGGCGTCGGTCAGGTGGTCCACGGCGAAGGTCCAGTAGGCCGAGCTGCCCAGGCCGATCAGCACGCCGCCGGCCAGCAGCGGGCGCGCCCGCCGGCAGAGCACGGCGCCCCACCCGTACCCGGCGTCGCGGCCTCCCCCGGCCTGACCCGGCCCCGGGGGCAGGACGTGCGCCGCCCACAGCGCCGCCAGCACGGCCACGACGGCGAACGCCAGCCACGCGCCGCGCCAGGCCGCGCCGGCGACGAGCGCGATGGGGACCGAGAGCGCGACCCCGTAGCCCGTGCCGCAGTTGACCGCGGCCAGCACCCGGGCGCGGGAGGCGGCGGGCACCGCCCGCACGGCGTCCGGGAACGGCGCGAACGCGAAGCCGGCGCTCGCGCCGGCGACGAGGATGCCGGCCACGAACACCGGCGCGCTCTGCGACAGCCCGGCCACGAGCATGCCGGCCGCGGCCAGCAGCCCCGCCGTGACCGCCGTACGGCGCGGGCCGAGGCGGGCCGCGAACGCCCCGGCCAGGCCGGTGGCGGCGAGGTAGGCGACGTAGGACCCCGTCGCGATCGCCCCCAGCGTTGCCGGGCCGAGCCCGTAGTCGCGGCGCACGTCGGGCAGGAGCAGGCCGTAGCCGTAGCGCGCCATCCCGAAGCTGACCCCGACGACGGCGATCCCGGCGCCGGCCAGCCGCAGCGCGCCGGCATCACGGGTGCTCAGCGCCCCGGCTCGGTCGTGTGGTCCAGCGGGCATGAGGTCGCGCTCGTGCACGCGTCGCGGTCGCAGAGCCGGCACACCCGCAGGGCCCCGGCCCGGTCGTGCGCCAGGGCGGCGACCAGGCGCTCGAGCAGCGGCTCGAGCGCGGCCCGCTCCGCGGGCTCCAGGGACTCGAGCAGCGAACGCAGGCTCTGGTTGCGTCGCGCAAGCAGGTCCGATGCCGCGCGCTCACCGTCGGCCGTGAGGTGTAGCGCAAGGGTCCGGCGATCGCGCCCGGCGCGGCGCTCGACGAGGCGCTCGGCGACGAGCCGGTCCACCACCCGCACCGCGGCGGGCTGCGACACGCCGAGCACGCGGCGCAGCCCCTCCACGGACTCGCCGGGATAGGCCTGCAGGTGCACCAGCGCGGCGGGGGCGCTGCCGCCGTGCGCGAGCTCGCTCTCCACCGCCTCGCGCAGGCGGTCGGTGGCCGCCAGCGCGGCGACGCCGAGGAGGTTGGCCAGGCGGTCCATCCATCAATGCATACCCGAGGTATGCATCGTGCTAACCGGCCTGCGTCACCTCTGCGGTGGCCGCGCCGAGCGCCGCAGCGACACGGCCATCCGCCGCACCTGGGACTCGAACCGTCGCGCGGGCCGGCGTGCCGGGCCGGCGGGGACCACGCGACCGTCGGCGGCGAGGGCCTCGCGCACCACCGTGGCCTGGGCCAGCGCGTCGCCCATCACGCGCGCGGGCCACTGCGCCTCGGCGGGGGGCGGCTCGGCCCGCAGCGTCCGCAGCGCATCGCCGAGCGCGGCGGCGCACTCGCGCTCGCCGGGGAAGCCGGCGGCCGACGCGCGGGCGCCCTCGCGCAGCCGGGCGAGCAGCTCCGGGTCGCCCTCCAGCAGCGCCCGCGCCGCCGGCACGCCGCGATCGTCGTCGGCGTCGACGACGAGCCCGTTGACCCCGTGCTCCACGAGGTCCTCGACCCCGTCGCCGGCCGCGGCGATCACGGTCGCGCCGTGCGCGAACGCGGCGCGGATCGCGGCCAGGCTCCCGTCGCGGACCGCGACCACCGGCGCCGCGGGCGCGGCGGCGGGGGCCACGGGCGCCGGGACGAGCAGGCAGCGCGCCTCCGGGCGCAGCTGCGCCACGGCGTCCTGGAGCCAGGGCTCGGGCACGAGCAGGTCGAGCGGCAGGTGCAGCGCGATGGCCGCGGCGACGCGGTCGGGATCGCCGGGCGCCATGGCGCGGTGCGGCAGCGCGTCCAGGAACAGGACGTGGCGCTCGGCCCGCGTCTCCAGCAGCCGCGCGCACGCACGCCAGCCGTCGGCCAGCGCGACATCGCACCCGCCCGCCGCGTTCTCGACGACCTCCACCCCGGCGGCCGCGAGCAGCGCGTGGAGCGGAGAACGCCCCGGGGCGCTGGTGAGAAGTCCGACCCGCACAGCGGGCCTATCCTACGGGCGATGCCCGCCGACGCCCCGGTGCGCGTGGCCTTCGTCGGCCAGCGCCTGTTCTTCGAGCAGTGCGCGCTGCACCGCCCGGTGGACGGCCTCGTGCCCAGCTTCGTCGACTTCCGCGAGGGCGCCAGCCCGGGCCGGCTGCGCAGCGCCCTGGACGCACTCGATCCCGACGTCGCGTTCGTGTTCCGCCCCGACGTGGTCCCCCCCGGCACGTTCGCGGGGCTGCGCGGCCGCACGCTGGGCTACCTGACCGAGCCGCTGCCGCGCCCGGCGCGCAACGGCGAGCGCCCGCACCGCGACCTCGTCGCGCGCCTGACCCAGCTGCACGACACCGATCCCGCCAACTTCGACCGGATCGCGTCCTTCGACCCGCTCATCGCGCCGACGGCCGACGCGGTCGCGCCGATCTGGCGCTCGTTCCCGATCCCGGTGGCCGACGAGCACTACGCCGAGGTCCGCCGCGCCGGGCCCCGCGCGCGCGCGCTGTTCGTGGGGCGCTCCACCGAGCACCGCGAGCGCTTCCTGTTCCGCGTGAAGCACACCCACGACGTCGTGCACGTCGCCCACGGCGCCACCGGCGACCGGCTGCGCGCGTTCATGGACGGCGCCGACGTGGCGATCAACCTGCACAACGAGCCCTACCCGACGTTCGAGAACCGCGTGGCGCTGCACCTCGCCGCCGGTCACCTCGTCATCACCGAGCCGCTGAGCCCCCGCCATGGTCTGGAGCCCGGCGTCGAGCTGCTGGAGGCGGGCACGCCCGAGGCACTCCTGCGGGTCCTGGGCGAGGTGCTCGCCGACATCGACGCGTTTGAGGGCATGCGCCTCGCCGGGCGGCGCGCGGCGGAGCGCTTCCGCGCCTCCCGGGTCTTCCCGCGCATCGTGCGCGACCTGCTGACCGACGTGCGGATCCGGGGCGGGCGGGACAATGTCACCGCAAAGTAGAGTGTGGGCGAGGGCGCAGGAAGGAGCGGCGTGCAAGAGGCTGGCCATCAAGAAGCTGCGCCCGTGACGCCGGCGGTCGCGGTCATCGCCTGGGAGCCCGGCGCGACGCTCGATGCGTGCCTGGCCGCGCTGCGCGGGCAGGGCGCCGAGCCCGGCGTGTTCGCGGTGGGTCCCGACGGCGCCGGGCAGGCGCGCAACCGCGCGCTGGCCGCCTGCACCGCCGACGTCCTGGCGCTGGTGGAGGACGACGTCGTGGTCGGACCCGGATGGCTCGCGGCCCTGCAGCGGGCGTGGTCGCAGGCGGCGGGTGACGTCGCGGTGATCGGGGGACCGCTGGTCCCCCGCTTCGCGGCCGGCCGCCCGGGCTGGCTGGACCCCGCGCTGGACGGCGCCCTGGCCGTCCAGCACCTGGGCGCGTCGGCGCTGGCGCTCGACCTGGCCGACCGGACCTTCCACGGCGGGAACGTGAGCTTCCGGGCCGCCGCGCTGCGCGGGGCGGGCGGCTTCTGGCCCGCGCGCGGGCACCGCCACGGTCGCGACTGGTTCTCCGACGAGCACCACGCCCAGCAGGCGCTGGGCGTGGCGGGCTGGGGAGCCCGGTACGAGCCCGCGGTGCACGCCGAGCGGGTCGCCGCGCCGCGGCCCGGCGCGGTCCTGCTGGGGCGGGCGCGCTACGGCGCGCGCATGGCCGCCCTGGGCGGCGATGGCGCGCGCCCGCGCGACGAGGCGGCGCGGAGCGCGCTTCGGGCCGCCGCGGGCCTGCCCGTCGCCCTGGCCCAGCGCCGGGGATCCGCCGCGCTCTCGCGCGCCGCGCGGCTGGCGGAGAACACCGGCGTGCTGACCGGGGCGCGCATCGCCGAGCGCGACTTCCAGCCGACGGTGCGCCGGACGCCGTTTCGCCCGTCCGTGCCGCTGGCATCGCGCCGCGTCGGGCGGCGCCACGCGGGCACCTCCGCGCACGTCCTGCTCTACCACCGCATCGGCGACCTCGAGCACGACCCGCTGCGCCAGGCCATCTCCCCCGCGAACTTCGCGCGTCAGCTCGAGGTCCTCGGCGAGCGGCGCCGGGTCGTGGACCTCGAGGAGCTCGCCCGGCGAGCGCGATCGAACGATCTGGACCCGGCCTGCGTCGCGGTCACCTTCGACGACGGCTACGCCGACAACGCCCGCGCCGCGGCTCCGGCGCTCGCCGCCCACGACATGCCCTGGACGCTGTTCGTCTCCACCGGCCACGTCGAGGAGCACCGGGCGTTCTGGTGGGACGAGGTCATCGAGCTGCTCGACCAGGCGCCGGCCACGCGCCCGCCGGAGCTGCGGATCGCGATCGGCGGGGCGCCGCGCGCCTGGCGCGTCGGCGACGCCGCCGAGCGCGAGTCGGCGGCGCGCGCGCTGCTCCCGGCGCTGCAGGCCCTCGCGCCGGCGGAGATCGACGACGCGCTGGACGCGCTGCGCGCATGGGCGGGCATCGCTCCCGAGCCGCCCGCCCGCGACCGGCCGATGACCGTCGAGGAGCTGCGCGACCTCGCTCGCGGCGGCGTGACGATCGGCGCGCACACGCGCACGCACCGCGGGCTGGCCTACGCGCCCGAGGCCGACCAGCGCGAGGAGATCGCCGCCAGCCGCGACGACATCGAGCGCTGGCTGGGGCAGGCGCCGAGCGCGTTCTCCTACCCGTTCGGCTCCCCGGGCGCCGACGTGGACGAGGTCGCCATGGGGCTCGTGCGCGAGGCGGGCTTCGACTGCGCGGTCGTGACCGCGCCGGGCGCCGTGACCCGTCACAGCGACCCGTACGCGCTGCCGCGCGTCGTGGTCCCCGACCTCGGCGCCGACGGCTTCGCGGGCTGGCTCGCCGCGCGATGAGCGCGGTGCGGCGCCTGCGCTGGCGCGCCGGCGCGGCCTACGCCGCCGCATGGCGCGGGCTGAGCGCGCTGCTCGATCGCGCGGCGCCGCGCTCCGCGCGCGCCGAGCGCGCGTTTCCCCGGCTGCCCGCCGAGCCGGTGGACCGCCGCTACGGCCAGAGCCTGGGCCGGCCGGTGGACCGGGTGTACATCGAGCGCTTCCTCGAGCGCCACGCCGCCGACGTCCGCGGTCGCGTCCTGGAGATCTACGAGAGCAGCTACACGCGGCGCTTCGGCGGCGAGCGGGTGACGAGCGCCGAGGTGCTCGACAACGCGGCGCAGCCCGGCGAGGCCACCATCCGCGGGGACCTCGAGACCGGCGAGGGCATGCCGGACGCCGCCTTCGACTGCTTCATCTGCACGCAGACCCTGTGCCTGGTCTACGACGTCCCGGGGGCGGTGGCCAACGCGCACGACGTGCTCAAGCCCGGCGGCGTGCTCCTCCTCACGGTGCCCGGGATCTGCCAGCAGGCCGACGCCGAGCACGAGGAGTTCCCCGACTTCTGGCGCTTCACGCGCCGGTCGGTGCAGCGCCTGCTCTCCGAGCGCTTCGGCGCCGGCAACGTGCAGGTCGAGGCGCACGGGACCGTGCGCTCCGCCGCCGCGTTCCTCTATGGCGTGCCCGGCGAGCGCCTGGAGCCCGGCGCGCTGGACCCCCACGACCCCGACTACGAGATCGTCGTGTGCGCCCGGGCGGTCAGGCCGGGCTGACGCGGCCCCGCTGAAGTCGTACGACGGCGATCCAGGTGCTGCACCGAGTGTTACACTCGGAGCATGCCGACGTCCCGCAAGCGCCACATGGTCACCGAAACCGATGAGGTCGGGGCGGCGCTGAGCCAGGTCCGAGCGGCGGATCCGAACGGCCGAGTCAACCTCGCCGAGCTCGTCGTGCTGGGTGCTGAAGTAAAGCTCCAGGAACTCGGCCGCCAAGACGAGGACGATCACCGACGCGCGGAGCTGCGCGAACGCTTCCTGGCCCGTAGCAACGACGTCGAGGGCATCGACTGGGACGCTCTGCGCGACGTCCACGAGCGCGGCTGGTTCCACGCAGCCGATGACTGACGCCAGCTATGGCGGGCAGCTCCTGCTGGACAACTCGGCCTGGGCGCGCGTCGGCCTCGGCCGTGTCGCCGGCGCCGCGAGAGAGCGGTGGGAACGCGGCGTCCGCGCCGACGAGGTGGTGGTCAGTCCCCCATTCGCTCTGGAGGCGCTCTACTCCGCTCGCGACGCTGAGGACTTCCTGGCGCTGACCGCAGAGCTCGATGGCTTTCGCCGGGTGCCCGCGAACCGCGAGACATGGCAGCTGGCTGCCGGAGCCCAGCGCGCGCTGGCAAACGACAGCGCCGTCTCGCACCGCGTCAAGCCCATCGATCTCCTCTTGGCCGCAGTCGCCGATCAGCACGCACTAGGCGTTCTGCACTACGACCACGACTACGACACCATCCGGGAACATTCGCCGCTGCAGTTCCGCAGCGTGTGGATCGCGCCGCGCGGAAGCATCGACTGACGAGGGTCGAAGCCTTTGTCATCTGCCCCCACGCGCGCGTTGACGAGTTCCAGGACCCATGAGCGGTCCGGCCTGCGGAAGGTGCCATATGCCTTCGATGAACTCGGCCGCCAGCGCATCGCCCAGGTGGTACTCGTGGTCTGTTATCAGCTTCTCGACCGAGTCAAACGCGCGGCGGGCAGCGTCGTCATCGGGTGCCGAAGCCAGCCGCTCCGCGACCCAGTCCGCCAAGAGGCTCATTGCCTGAAAGGGACCCATCTCGCCACGCTCTTCGTTAGGCTCCCACTGAAACGCTCGCTCGAACTCGGGCACCTCCCGCCGCACCATCGAGACCTCAGGCGAGGTGACCGCGTCGCCGGTCATCGGCGGCTTCTCGCACTCATCATGTCGTCGAGGCGGTGCTCGTCAACAAAGTTCCGATACTCCTCGAACCTTTCCCTCGCGACTGCTTGGTCGGCTGGGCTCAGTCCGCCTGGATCATTCAGAATGTTTCGGTAACGGTTTCGCATCTCAACGGCTTTCTCGAGGTGCGTGCTGCCGCACAAGGTTGCCGGTCCGAACCGTGTGACGTGCGGCATCGAGTGAACTCCCGTGCCGGCGTGCAGGTCAGCGGCTGGACAAGCAGCGAGCCGCCCCCTGGCGGGCGGTGAGGTCGCCGTTGGCGACCTTGTAGCCGATCGTGTCCAGGTAGTCGCCGCCGTCGCGCGTGCGGTTGGCCGCCTGGCGCGGGGTGACGCCCATCTCGGCCATCGCCTGCGCCGACTCAGGATCGAAGCAGCGCGCCTCCAGCCATTTGGCCGTCGTCTCGTCATCGAAGCCGGCCTCCGTCCACGCCTTGGCGGCGGCCGCGGCGTCGCCGGCGCGCAGCGCGAGCTCGCCGTAGCGCTCGATGGTCTTCACGCCGGTCTTGGCTGCCGGCCAGTACTCCCTCATGTCCTGCGTTGTAGCCGATCCGGGCGCGATCGCCTAGAGCGCTCGCTGCGCGGCGAGCCGAACGTCCATTACCACCCGCCCTGGCGGGGACAAAGGGACGTTCCCATCGTCGCCGTAGGCCGAGCGTCCGTTACCACCCGCTCTGGCGGGGAGAAGAGGACGTTCGCCCGTCCACGCCGGGCGCACACACGCCTGCGGATCCACGCCGCGGCCCACTAGTGGGCCGCGGAGCGCAGCCGCGGCGTCCCGAAGGCGGCGACGTCGCGCAGGAGGTCCTCGGCCAGGCGGGGCCAGACGCGCGAGGCGCGAAACAGCTCGGCCTTGCGGCGACCGCGGATGCGGACGCGGTCCCACACCGCGGGCGCGCGCGTCAGCGTGCCCAGCGCGTGGTGCAGCGCCTGGCCGCTGTCGATCGGCAGGAAGTCGATGCCGGGCTCGAGGCCGTGCAGCGGGCTGAGCGGCTCGCTGAACACCAGATGGCCCGCGGCGAGGTGAAACGCGACGCGGTTCTCGAAGGTGGGGTACGGCTGGTAGTGGATGTTGACGCCGACGTCGTGGGCGGACAGCAGCTCGGCGAGCTCGTCGGCGCCGACGCCGAAGGCCAGGTGCAGCACGTCGAAGTCGTGCTTGGCCGCCACGAGCATCCGCTCGCGGTACTCCGTCGAGTAGCCCACGAACAGCACGCGCGGGCGGCCCTCGATCGGGCGCACGGGCGCGAAGTAGCGGTCGGCCACGGGCAGCGGAGCGGACCGCCAGATCGGGAGCACCGTCGCCGCGGTCCCCGCGCTCAGCGGGTCGAAGCAGACGTGCCGGTCGAAGTTGCGAGCGTCGACCTCGCGCAGCTCGGCCAGGCGCAGCTCCAGGTCCTCGTGCGGCCGGCCGTCCCCGGGGCGCGGGAGCGGCTCGGTGAGGAAGCCCAGCGTGATCGCGGGGAGGTCGTGCAGCAGGCCGGCCGGGATGGTCTCGGGCCGGAAAACGGCGACGACGTGCGGGGCGAAGTCGTCCAGCCCGTCGCGCAGCGCGGCCGCGTCGCCGCCGCCGCGGAACTCGAGGAACGTCGTGCGCACGTCGCTGCGCTCGCCGCCCAGCGCGCACGCCTCGAAGTACGTCGACTGGCCCACGAAGGCCAGGCGCAGCGGGCCCCGCAGCGGGGGCGCCGGCACCGGCAGCCCGCTGTGCGCGTAGGCGTGGGCCATCGGGCGGAGGGTACGATGTCGCCGCACCCGGCGCCGCAGCGCGAGCACCCGATGACCGACTGGCAAGAACGCATCACGCGCGAGACCGAGCCGGCCATCCGCGCCGAGCACGACCTCCGCTACCGCTTCGCCGCGCCGCTCGTCCTCGGGTCGCAGACCTGGTGCGACCTGGGCTGCGGCAACGGGCTGGCGGCCGCCGCGGCGCTGGGCGACGCCTTCGCCGGCCGCGCGGTCCTCGCCGACGCCGATCCGGGCGCGGTGCAGCAGGCCACGGGCACCGTGCACGCCGGGCAGGTGGACGGCCTCACCGCCGACCTCACCGACCCCGCGGGCCTGGACTCCGTGCGGGCCGCGCTGCTGGCCGGCGACGCCCCGCGCGCCGTGACCTGCTTCGAGGTCGTCGAGCACCTCGGCACGTTCGTGCCGCTGCTGGAGACGCTGGTGGCGCTGGCCGCCGACCACGACACCACCACGGTGCTCAGCGTGCCCAACGACGCCTTCTGGGCCATCGAGAACCCGTTCCACGAGACGATGTGGAGCGAGGGGGCCTTCGCGGAGCTGCGCACGCTGCTCCCCGACGGCGCGGTGCTCGCCCACCAGGTTGCGCTGGCGGGCTCGGGCGTCGTGGTCGGCGACGAGGCGCAGGCCCACCACGTTGTGGACGTCGCGCTGCGGGCGGGCGCGCCCACGCACTTCCTCGCCGCCTTCGGGCCGCGGGCGGGCGAGCTGCGCGGCGCCGTCGCCGTCGAGCAGGCCGACCTGGACGAGCAGCGCGCCTGGGTGCGACGGCGAGACAGCGACCTGCTGCACCTCATCGCCGAGCGCGACGACTGGCGGGCCTACATCCACTCCCTGGAGGACCAGCTCAACCTGCCCCGCTCGGGCACCGACGAGCGTCGCGCCTACGACGAGGGGCGCCGCAACGGTCCGGCCCCGCGCTCGCTGCGCCGGCTGCTGCCGCGCCGATGAAGGTCGGCTTCCTCGTCAACGACCTCCAGCTCTCGGGCGGGATCGGGGTCGTGGTCCACCACGCGCGCGAGCTGCGCGCCCGCCACGACATCGACGCGCGGCTGGTGCTGGTGCGCGAGCAGGACGAGGAGCACTGGGCGCACCACACCCTGGAGGGCATCCCGGTCGAGGACCTGACGCAGGCGCGCACCGAGCCGTGGGACATCGCCGTCGGGACGTGGTGGGAGACGGCGTTCGCGCTGTTCGCGCTGAACGCGCGGCGCCACGCGATGTTCGTGCAGAGCCTGGAGGACCGCTTCTACGACCGCGACGAGGCCGAGCGCCAGACCGCCGGGCTCGTGCTCGACCTGCCGGTCGTGTTCATCACCGAGGCGCGCTGGATCCGCGACACGCTGGCCGAGCTGCGCCCCGACGCGCGCTGCCACTTCGTGCGCAACGGCGTCGACAAGGAGATCTTCGCCGGCCCGCGCGAGATCGCGCCGCGGGTGCGCGAGCCGCTGCGCGTGCTCGTCGAGGGCAACCCGTCGTCGTGGTTCAAGCACGTCGGATCGGCGATCGCGGCGACCGCGGGGATGGCCGAGCCGCATCACCTCACGGTGGTCAGCGGGGAGCGGGAGGGGCTGCCGGAGACCGGCATCGACCGCCTGGTGGGACCGGTGAGCCAGGGGGAGATGGCGGCGCTGTACGCCGACACCGACGTCGTGCTCAAGCTGTCGAGCGTCGAGGGCATGTACGGGCCACCGCTGGAGGGCTTCCACATGGGCGCCACCTGCGTGAGCACCGAGGTCACCGGCCACGAGGAGTACGTCGTGCACGGCCACAACGGGCTGCTCGTCGACTGGGACGACGAGCGCGGCACGGCCCGCGCGCTGGACCTTCTGGCCCGCGACCGGCGGCTGCTGTCCGAGCTGCGCCACAACGCGCTGCACACGGCACGCGGGTGGCCGGACTGGCGCCAGGCGGGGACGTTCATGGCCGCGACGCTGCGCGCGATCGAGCGCGAGGAGCCGCCGAAGTCGGCCGGCTCCGCCGCCGCGATGACCACCGGCCTGCGCGGCGCGCTGGAGGTCCACCGCGGGCACGTGCGCGAGCTGAACCGGCTGCACCGGCGCCTGGAGCGCGTGCAGAAGGTCCTCGCGCTCCCCGGCGTGGCGAAGGTGCTGGGCGCGCGCCACCGGCCCCCGATCTCCACCGTGCTCGGCCTGGTGGGACGGGTCCTCGGGCGGTGAGCGGCGGCTCGCTGCTGCGCCGCGCCCGGCTGCGGCTCGCCCCGGCGCCCGCCGCCGCGCTGGACCTGCGCGAGTACGAGTCGGTCACCCGGATCGGCACCGAGGGCCCGGCGCCGCTGGCCGCCGCGCCCGATCCGTCGGGGCCGCTGGACCTGGCGCTGGTGATCCCGCCCTTCCGCCGGGGCAGCGGGGGGCACGCGACGATCGCGCACGCCGTCCGCGCGCTGCAGGCGCGCGGGCACCGCTGCTCGCTGTGGCTGCACGACCCCGCCGGCCGCCACGCCGGCGACGACGTGCGCGCGCTGTTCGAGGACTTCTTCGGGCCGGTCGCCGGCGCGGTGCACGCAGACCTGGGGGGATGGAAGGGCGCGGACGTCGCGGTGGCCACCGGCTGGCAGACCGTGCCGCGCCTGCTCGCGCTGCCCGGGGCGGGGGCGCGCGCCTACCTGGTGCAGGACCACGAGGCCGAGTTCTACGCCACGTCGGCCGAGCGGGTGTGGGCCGCGTCGACCTACGCGCTCGGCCTGCACGCGATCACCGCCGGCCCGTGGCTCGTGCAGGTGCTGCGCGAGCAGTACGGCGCCGCCGCAACGCCGTTCGACCTCGCCGTGGACCACGAGCGCTACCGGCCGCCGGACGTTCCGGACGCGCGCCGCGCGGACACCGTCGCCTTCTACGCCCGGGCCACGACGCCGCGTCGCGGCGTTCCGCTCGGCCTGCTCGCGCTCGCCGAGCTGCACCGCCGGCGCCCGCAGACGCGGATCGTCCTCTACGGCGAGCCGCAGGAGCTCGACCTGCCCTTCCCCGCCGAGCAGGCCGGCGTGCTGGACATCGGCGGCCTCGCCGCGCTGTACGGGGAGGCGACCGTGGGCATGGTCCTCTCGCTGACCAACTACTCGCTCATCGCCCAGGAGATGCTCGCCTGCGGGCTGCCCTGCGTCGAGCTCGACCTGCCGGGCACGCGAGCCGCGTACGGGGCCGAGGCACCGCTGGAGCTCGCACCGCCGACGATCTCCGCGCTGGCCGGCGCGCTGGCGCGCCTGCTCGACGACCCGGCGCTGCGCGCGCGCCGCGCCGAGGCCGGGCGCGTGCTGGTGCAGCGGCACACCTGGGCGGGCGCCGCGCAGCAGATCGAGGCGGGGCTGCGGGCGGCGATCGCCGCGCGGGGCTAGGACGACCCCGGATCGCGCTCGTCGGCACGCGCCGCGGCGCCCACGGCCCACGCCGCGGCCGCCGGCACGCCGACCAGCACGAGTCCGAGCAGCGCCCAGACGAGCCATGGGCCCACGACCGCCGGCCGGAACCTGGTCGCGCGCTCGACGGTGCGCGGGAGGCGGTCGCGCAGGCTGCGCGGCGCGCTCTCGTAGAACGCGAGCGTGATGTCGTTGGCGACCGGACGCTCGCCGACCCGGCTGTCCGAGCGCGTGTTGGAGCGGCTGTCGCCCGCGGCGTACAGGGCCAGCGGGCGCGTCCCCGCGTTGCGGAAGCACGCCTCCGCGGCGGTCTGCCCGCGCGGGCGCGCCATGGGCACGGTGTGGGCGAGGTTGTCGGCGTAGCCGCCGGCGACCCGCGCCGTGGAGCGGTAGCCGCGGCCGGTGATGCGGACGCGCACGGCAGGACCGGGGTTGGCGTAGGTCAGGATCCGGAAGGTGGCCTGGGCATGGCCGCCGTCGATGACGAACGGCCTCGTGCACGCGGCCTCGCCGGGCGCCACCGGCACGATGCCGAGCTCCAGGAGCGACGGGGGCGACGGGACCGATGCGAAGCGCAGCTCGTCGCGGGACGCCCACGGCGCGACGACCGCCACGGCGAACACGCCGAGCGCGCCGAGCACGACCCCGGCGACGAGCGCGCCGGTGCCTGACGGGCGCCTAGCCATAGAACCGCTCCGCGGTCAGGCCCAGCCCCGTGAGCTGCACCACGGTCAGGCCCGCCACGACCAGCGCCGCGCCCACCGGGCGGGCCCGGCGGGGCAGCGCATCGACGAGCAGGGCGACGCCCGCTCCCACCAGGGCGAACAGCGGGAGCGCGTAGCGTCCGGCGATCAGGGGATCCGTCGCGTCGTCGAGGAGCCTGCGGTAGGCGAGGACGTGGAGCACGACGACCAGGCTCAGCGCCGCGGACAGCGCGACGGCGAGCTCGGGCAGGCGGCGGCGCAGCCGGTCCCGGCTGGCGAGCCCGAGCACGACCAGCGCCGCGGCGGCCCCCAGCGTCCCGATCCACAGAGCGTCGGCCAGACCGGTCGGCAGCGAGATCTCCAGCTGGGCGTAGGCCCCCCACAGGCGCTCGACGAGGACGTCGTGGACGTCGTAGTCGGGCGGGCCGATCGTCGGCGTCATGAACCCGAGCTTGGGCAGGTAGAACTGCCACACGTAGGACACGAACTGGTTCGGGTTCCCGTTGCCGGTCGCGACGGCGACCGTGGCCGCGGCGACGGCGGCCACGGCCGACCCCCCGACGCCGATCGCGGCGGCACGGATCCCGAGCCCGCGCCGGCGCCCCTCGGCGATGGCGATCGCGGCGATCGCCGGCACAACCATGACCGCTCCCCGCGGATGCGTGAGCGTCGCGGCGGCGACGAGGCCCAGCAGTCCAACCCCCCGCGGGCCGGTCAGCCCGTCCTGCACCACGACCAGCGCGAGCAGCAGCGCGCCGGTGCACAGCAGCACGAGCAGGTTGTCCGCGTTGATCGTCGCGGTGATGTTCATCAGCTGCGGCTGGAGTGCCACCACGGCCGTCGCGACCGTGCGCGGCAGCAGGCGCGGACCGAGCAGGCGCCCGGCGAGCAGCCAGGTCAGCAGCACCGTGCCCAGCAGCAGCGGGATGTTGGCCAGCCGCATCACGAAGGTGCGGTCGAAGAAGTCGCCGAGCAGCCCGACCGCGTACGGGGGCGCCTGGTAGACGTAGTACAGCGGCGGGTTGCGAAACGTGGAGGTGAAGCCCACGTCGTCGCGGCCGCCCCCGGGCAGCGCGGCGTCGCGCTCGCGCCACAGCCGCTCGTCGAGGGTCGTCCAGAACGGGCGCGCCGCGACGTTGGCCCGCAGCGGCTCGAGCCCGGCCCAGAGCAGCGCGGTCTCGTGCGCGCTCGACAGCGCCCGCTGCTCGTCGGCGTCCTCCCCGGGATACGGCGTCCAGGGCAGCGTCCGCTGCTCGACGAGCTTCTCGGTGTAGGAGTAGTGGCCGCTCTCGTCGGGGCCCTGGAGCGCGGGCACGAGCACGATCCAGGCCAGCCCCAGCACGGCGGCGATCGCCAGCAGGGCGACCAGCGGCCCGGGGAGGCGGCGCGGTCGGGTCACGCGCAGCGGCGAGCTAGCTGGCCGGCGTCGGCTCGAGGGCGTCCAGCACGGACGGGTCGTACCAGAGCCGCTTCTGGATCGGCGGGACCACCGTCGCCAGGACGTCGGCGATCCTCCGGCCTGCCGACCCGTCGCCGAACATCAGGTCGGGCTCGTAGCGCCCGTGGGCGATCTGGGCGCGGATCGCGTCGGCGATCGCGTCGGCGTCGTAGCCGACGCGGGCGACGTTCTCCCCCGCCTCGCGCTCGTGCTGGCGCGAGCCGACCGTCACCGCCGGGGTCCCCAGGAACGCGCCCTCGCGCAGCGCCGCCGAGGAGTTGCCCACCATGCACGCGCAGTGGGCCATGAGCCGGATGAACTGGTGCGGGGGCAGGTTGCGGAAGAAGTGAAAGCCGTGGTCGCGGCCCATCTCGCGGAACTGGCGGATGCCCTTGGCCACCTGCTCGGAGCCCGCGTCGACGTTGGGCCAGAACACGAGCGCCTGCGCATCCTGGGCGGCCACCGCCTCGAGCGTCTGGTTGATCTGCTCCAACCCGCGCCCGAACTCGGTCGTGACCGGGTGCTGCATCATCAGGACGAACGGCCGGTCCGGGTCCAGCTCCGCCCCGGTCCCGCCGAAGATCTCCAGCGCCCGGTGCGAGGTGCCCAGGTCGGTCTGCGCGACGAGGTCGATCGACGGGCAGCCCACGTTGAGCACGTACTCCGGGTTCTCCCCCATGGCGACGATGCGCCGCGCGCTGAGCTCGGTGGCCGGGAAGTGCAGGTGAGCGAGCTTCGTCACGGCGTGGCGCACGGACTCGTCGATCGAGCCCGACACCTCGCCGCCCTGGGTGTGGGCGACCGGGATGTTCATGTAGGCCGCGGCGATCGCGGTGGAGATCGTCTCGAAGCGGTCCGCCACGGTCACGACCACGTCGGGCTCGAGCATCTCGAAGATCGTCGGCAGCTCCAGCAGGCCCAGGCCGGTCGACTTGGCCATCGTCGCGGGGTTCTCGCCCTCGATGATGAGCCGGACGGTGGCGTCGGGGCGGAAGCCGTCGGCCTCGATGACGTTCACCGCGCTGCCGAAGCGCTCGAGCACGGCGGAGGCGCCGACGATGAGCTGCAGCTCGAGGTCGGGGTGCTCCTGCACGGCGCGCAGCACGGACTTGACGCGCGCGTAGTTCGCGCGGCTGGCGACGACGACGCAGACCTTGCGCATCCGGGGCATGCTAGAGACACCCAACGCGTGGGACGTCTGCGAGTCGCGCTCACTGGAGGCGGTAGATCCGCAGCGCCGGGTCGGCGTAGACGCGCGGCAGGCGGCGGTCCAGCGCCGGCTTCGGGCCGGCGTGGCGCAGGTCGACGAGCAGGAAGCGCACGCCGTAGCGGCGCCGCAGAAGGCTCAGCGCGCGGCGCTCGCCGCGGTAGGCCCGGTGGCTGAGCGCCCGTCGCTCCCGGAAGGGGACGTCGCGCGTGACCACCTCCAGCGTGTAGTCCCAGCCGCCCAGGAACGTCCGTCGCTCCGCGTACGCCGCGGGATAGAAGTAGCGCGCGCGGCGGCCGGCGGCGCTCGTGGTGTGCACGTCGGTGGCGATGACATCGCGCGGGCTGCTGTGGTCGCGCAGCCAGCGCAGGCCGGCCAGCAGCCGGGCGTCGACGCCCCGCTGGCCCCGGCTCCCGTCGACGTCGTAGTGCGGCTCGCCGGCGCGCTGGGACTCCACCCAGCCCGGGATGACGTCCAGCGGCTTGTCGAGCAGCGCCGTCGCCGCCACCAGCGCGATCAGCCAGGCGAGCGCGGTGCGGCGTGGGCGCGCCACGGCGATGGCGACGATCGCCAGCGCCGCCATCAGGACCGCGTAGGGACCGAGGTAGCCGCCGATCGTCGGCGCCACGTCCTCGGGCACGCGCTCGCGCAGGACGGCGGCCACGACGACCGCCGTCGCCAGCGCGGCACCGACAGCGGCGAGCGTGACGGCGCGGCTACGCGCGGCCGGCCACCACCGCGCGATGCCCCAGGCCGACAGCACCGCCGCAGCCGGCATCCCGTAGCCGAGGAAGTGCCCCTGCGCGAGGGCCGGGTACGCGATGAGCGCGAAGGGCGCGAAGGCGCCCGCGGCGACGGCCGCGAGCCACAGCGCGACCGTCCGGTCGCGTCCGCGCACCCGGCCGATGAGCAGCAGCCCGCCCAGCCACGGCGCGAGCAGCGCCGCCGTCCGTGCCGCGTCACCGAGCAGCGCGACGACGGGCCCCCGGAAGGGGAGCTCCCCGGCCAGCACCGCGTAGTCCAGGAACGCGAACGGATCGAGGCTCCCGCCGTGGCTCCCGCCGCCGCTGAAGAGCGCGAGGTAGACCGCGAGGAAGGCGCCCGCGGCGATCCCGAGCGCGCCGAGCGCCCGCCGATCGACGGTGCGATCCAAGAGGGCGCGGCCGGCCAGGAACAGGCCCAGGGCGACGAGCAGCACGGGCAGCGTCGCCGCCTTCGCTCCCATCGCCCCGGCCAGCAGCGCGCCGAGCACCAGCCAGGTGCCGGGCTCCGGGCGTTCCCGGCGCGCCAGCGCGGACACGAGGATTCCGACGGCCGCGATGAAGAACGGCAGGCCGAAGGCCAGCGTCGGGCTCAGGGGAATGTCGGCGAGGAAGAGCCCGACGAACGGCGCGTCGCGCTCGGTGTCGAGGTCGAGCTCGTTGGCCAGCAGCATGATCGCCACCGCGCCGGGCGCCACCCAGGGGCTGCCGCGGGCCACGCGGCCGGCCAGCCACGCGAGCTGCAGCCCGATCAGCAGCACGATGAGGACGGGCTGCAGCCGCAGCACGATCACGTCGAGCCCGATCCCCGTGACCTGGTTGACGGCCGCGGCCTCCATGTGGACGAAGACGTGGTAGCGCAGCTTCTCCCCGGAGACGTTCGGATCGGTCATCGGCCAGTGATGGCGCGCCTCGGCCGCCAGGGCCACGTGGAAGACGCTGTCGGTGTCCAGGACGACGCTGGGCACCGACCGCGGCAGGGGATTGGCGGCGAAGGCGCCCAGGCCGATCAGCGCGGCGGCGCCTGCGACGATCGCGGCGGTGGCCCAAGCGGGCGCGCGCGGCACGCCTGGGACGGCGCGGGACGGCGCGCGCCGTCCCGCGGAGCGCCGTGAGGCCAGCCCGAGCGCCAGCGCGCAGACGACGGGCGGGTACGCGTACAGCAGCCAGCGCACGCCCACGTACGCGGTGACCCAGAAGGCCGCGATCTCCAGCGCGTGGCCGAGCGGCCACCCGATCGCCAGCTGGGTCACGGGCGCCCCGCGCCGGGCGACCACGGCACGCAGGACGAGGAGGCCGGGGGCGAGGACGAAGACCGCCTGGTAGCCGGCGAACGCGGCGATCTCCCACGGCCGCACCCCGGTGGCCAGCAGCACGACCACCGCCGCCGCCACCGCGAGGCCCACCGGCCCCGGGGGCAGGCCGGTGTACGGCATCCCGCGCAGCGCGCGGGCGAGAGAGGTTCCCGAGGGCACGAGCCGCCGGGACGCTACTGGATCATCCGGCCGCTGTGCATCACGATGCACAGGACGCTGCGTCTTGATGCGATACGATGAACTCATGCGCACGACGATCACGCTCGCCGACGATGTCGCGGCGGCCGTGGACAGGGTGCGCCGCGAGCGGGGCGTCGGGCTGAGCGAGGCGGTCAACGAGCTCGTCCGCCGCGGCCTCACCACGGCCGGTCCCGCCGACCCGTTCCGTCAGACCACGCACGACCTGGGCGGCGGCGCCGACGTCTCCAACGTCGCCGACCTCCTGGAGACGCTGGACGGGCCCGCGACGCCCTGATGCTCCTCGACGCCAACCTCCTGCTCTACGCGGTGCACGAGCGCGCCGCCGAGCACGAGGCCGCCGTCGCCTGGTTGACCGCCCAGCTCAACGGGCCCCGCCGGGTGGGCCTCCCGTGGCAGAGCCTCGGCGCGTTCCTGCGCATCTCCACGCACCCTCGCGCCTTCAGTCGACCGCTCGACCCCGCGATCGCCTGGGAACGGATCCTCGACTGGCTCGCCGCCCCGGCCGCCTGGATACCGGCTCCGGGGCCAGACCACGCGCGCCTCCTCGGCGAGCTGGTCAACCGCCACGCGGTGCGCGGCAACCTGGTGCCAGACGCGCAGCTCGCCGCCTTGGCGCTCGAGCATGGCCTGAGCGTGTGCTCGACGGACACGGACTTCGCGCGCTTCACCGAGGTCCGCTGGAACAACCCGCTCGCCGACGGCGGCTGACGTTCGGCCGGCCGGCCTCACCGCTTGACGAGGATCTGCGCCAGCGACCCGGGGCAGTCGATCTCCGCGAAGTGCTCGGCGACGTAGGCGGCCAGATCGGCCCCGAACAGCTCGTCGCTGATCTCCCGGTCGCCCGCGTCGCGCTCGTAGTGCTCGCGCAGCTCCGGGGTCCAGTCGCGGGCCAGCGACGTCGTGACCAGCATCCCGCCCGGCACCAGGCCGCCGGTGATGGTCTCCAGCGTCGCCGTCAGCCCCGGCGTGTGCTCGAACGCCGACCACTCGACGACGAGCCCGAACGGCTGCCCGTCGGCGGCGGTGTCGAAGGCGGTGCGCGGGGCCGGGCTCAGCCACGTCTCGGCCTCCAGCCCGCGATTGGCGTGCAGGAAGCGCGCGAACTCCAGCAGCTCGGGCTCGATGTCGTTGAGCACGACGCGGTAGCCCTCCTGGCGGAAGGCCAGGCCGATCTGCCCGGTGCCGCAGCCGAAGTCCAGCACCGCGACCGCCGCCGGCCCGCCGAGCGCGTCCAGCCGGCCGAGCACCTCGTCGTAGAGCCCGAAGAGGTCCGGGCGCCCCGGGTCCAGCCGGTTGGCGAAGGCGTAGGAGTGCAGGATCGTGAACTCCATGTGGCTGATGGCCAGCTGCTCGCGGAAGCGCGCGTACTTGGGGTCGTCGCGGTAGAACCAGCGCCGGCAGGCGTCGGCCTTGTGGCCGGTCTCCCACCCGAAGTACTCGATCAGCTCCGACAGGCGCGACTCGAGCTCGGTCAGCTCCGGGTACAGGTGCAGGCGGCGGAAGGCCTCCTCGGCGCGACGGCGTTGAGGGGTGCAGCGGAGGATCGGACCCATAGCGCGGCCCGTATCTCTGGCCAGGACACGAAGAGCCTGGGCCCCGCGATGCGCGCCGGGTCGGCCAGGAAGTCACGACCGTCGCCGTGGTGGTGCTGGTCTTCGGCGCGCTGGGCGCCGTGGTGGTCGCGGAGGCCGGCAACCTGCCCGACTACGACTGGCACTTCAGCGCCGGCTGGCTCGCGCTCGCCTTCGTCGCGACGACCCTGGCCTACGTGCTGGGCGCCGAGCTGTGGCGGTGGATGCTGCTGGCCCTGGGCGAGGACCTCGACCGTCCCGCGCGCCCGGTCGATCTACGCCAAGTCGCTGATCGCCCGTTACGTCCCCACGAGCCTGCTGATGGTCGTGGGGCGCGTCGTGATGGCCGAGAGCGCCGGGGTCGCCAAGCGCGTCTGCCTGGCCACCCTGGCCTACGAGACGGCGCTGGGCCTGGGCACCGCCGCGATCGTGGGCTCCTACTTCTTCGTCACGCTGCCGGCGCTCGAAGACCAGCCCGCCCGCTGGGCGGTGCTCGCCGTCGTCCCGCTCGTGATCGTCCTCCTGCATCCTCGCGTCTTCCGCCCGCTGGCCGACCGCGCGCTGCGCCGGCTGGGCCGCGAGCCCCTGCCCCGCGTGCTGCCCTTCTCCCGGGTGCTCGCGTTCGGGGCCGGCTACCTGGGGCAGTGGGCCGCCTTCGGAGTCGGCGTGTTCGCCTTCGCCGCCGCGCTGCA
This sequence comes from uncultured Solirubrobacterales bacterium, assembly GCA_963825515.1. Lineage (GTDB taxonomy): Bacteria > Actinomycetota > Thermoleophilia > Solirubrobacterales > Solirubrobacteraceae > CADCVQ01. The sequence continues at coordinate 279,189 of CAWGTI010000010.1, forward strand.
GCCGGTGGAGGCCTCCGACCTGCTCTTCGTGACCGGCGCCTTCGCCGTCGCCTTCTGCATCGGCGTGGTCACGTTCATCGCCCCGGGCGGGCTGGGGACCCGCGAGGCGGCGTTCGCCGCGGTGCTGGACCCGATCCTCCCGCTCTCGGCCGCCGTGGCGGTGAGCGTGGGCGCCCGGCTGGTCCAGATCGCGGTGGAGCTGGGCTACCTCGGCGTGTCGGTCGCGCTCGAGCGCCGGGCCGCCAAGGGCTCCGGCGCGGCGGCCGGGGCGCCGGGCTGAGCGAGGCTCTCGTACACCGCGCCCACGACGTGCGCGACCTGCTCGTCGCTCATGTCCGGCCACAGCGGCAGGCGCACCACGCGGTCGGCGGCCGACACGGTGACCGGCAGGTCCCCCACGGCGCGGCCGACGCGCTGCCCCGCGGGCGAGCTGTGCAGCGGGACGTAGTGGAAGACCGCGTGGACCTCGCGGGCCTTGAGCTCGGCGATCAGGCGGTCGCGGTCCGCGCGATCGCAGAGCAGCAGGTGGTACATGTGCCCGTTGTGGGCGCAGTGGGCCGGGATCACCGGCCGGCGGACCCGCCCGCGGGACTCCAGCTCGGCGAAGGCCTCGTGGTAGGCGTCCCAGACGCGCAGGCGCTCGCCCATGATCCGCTCGGCCTGCTCCATCTGCGCGAACAGGAACGCGGCCGTGATCTCCCCCGGCAGGTAGGAGGAGCCGATGTCCACCCACGTGTACTTGTCGACCTCACCGCGGAAGAACTGGCTGCGGTTGGTGCCCTTCTCCTGGAGCACCTCCGCGCGCTCGGCGTAGCGCTCGTCGTTGATCACCAGCGCGCCGCCTTCGCCCGCGATGATGTTCTTGGTCTCGTGGAAGCTGACGGCCGCCAGGTCGCCCAGGCCCATCGCCGGGCGGCCGCGGTAGGTGGACATCACCGCCTGTGCCGCGTCGGGGACGACCGCGAGCCCGTGGTCGGCGGCGACCGCGTCGATGGCGTCCATCTCCGCCGCGACGCCGGCGTAGTGCACGGGGACGATCGCCCGCGTGCGCTCCCCGACCGCCTCCTCGACGAGCGCCTCGTCGAGGTTCAGCGTGTCCTCGCGGATGTCGACGAAGACCGGCACCGCGCCGCGCAGCACGAACGCGTTGGCGGTGGAGGGGAAGGTGTAGGAGGGCATGATCACCTCGTCCCCCGCGCGGACGTCCAGGAGCATGGCCGCCATCTCCAGCGCGCCGGTGCACGAGTGGGCGAGCAGCACGGAGGACGCGCCCGCCCGCTCGGCCAGCCAGTCACAGCAGCGCGCGGTGAACGGGCCGTTGCCCGACAGGTGCAGGTTGGCGATCGCCTCTTCGATGTAGCCCAGCTCGGCGCCGGTCGCGTGCGGGCGGTTGAAGGGCAGCACCGCCGCTATCTTCGCGCACCGTTCCGCGAGAGGATCCGCCCGTGAAGACCGTCGTCGTCGTCCAGTCCAGCTACGTCCCGTGGAAGGGGTACTTCGACCTCGTCAACCTCGCCGACGAGTTCGTGGTCTACGACGACGTCGAGTTCTCGCGCGGCACCTGGCGCAACCGCAACCGCATCAAGACCGCCCAGGGCCTGCGCTGGCTGACGATCCCGATCCGCTACAAGGGCCGCTCGCACGCCCGGATCGACGAGATCGAGGTCAGCGAGCCGACGTGGAGCGCCCAGCACTGGCGCGCCCTCGCCACGAGCTACGCCGACGCGCCGCACTTCGGCGACTACGCCGACCGCGTCGAGAAGCTGTACCTCGGCCACGACGAGACCCACCTGAGCGCGATCAACCTGCGCTTCATCGCCGCGCTGTGCGAGCTGCTGGGCATCGAGACGCCGATCACCCGCTCCGGCGTGGACTACCACCCGGCCGGCAGCGGGACCGAGCGCCTGGTCGACCTGCTCGGGCTCACCGGCGCGACGCGCTACATCTCCGGCCCGGCGGGCCGGGACTACATCGACGCGGCGCTGTTCTCCGAGGCCGGGATCGAGCTTCAGTGGATGGACTACGGCGGCTACCGCCCCTACCCGCAGCCCCACCCGCCGTTCGAGCACGCGGTCAGCGTGCTCGACCTGCTCTTCAGCGTCGGCCCGCGGGCGCCGCAGTACCTGCTGAGCTCGGCGCTGCGCGCCCCGGAGCCGCCGCCCGCGTCCCGATGACGCCGAGCAGCTGGCCCAGGCGGAAGCTCTCGCGAACGCCGGGGACCGCGTACTTGATCTCCGGCGGACAGTAGGGCCACGCGTTGATGTAGGTCGGCGCCGGGAACCCGGCGTCCTCGAACCAGCCCATCACCTCGCGCGCGGTGTGCTCGTGGTGGTAGCGCGGGGCGTACCAGTCGTACAGGCAGCACTTGCGCAGCTCGTGCGTGGGCTGCATCGAGAACCAGAAGAACCGCTTGAAGAACACCGGAGCCGGCAGCTTGGACAGGTGGCTCAGAGCGCCGCAGACCCGCTCCTGGGCTCCGATCGGCAGCCGGCGGACGATCGACCGCCAGAGGTGGTCGGAGATCTGCAGCGGCAGGACCGCCTTGCGGAACACCGCGATGTAGAGCTCGCCGCCGGGCTTGACGAGCTTGGGCAGGTTGTCGAAGGAGCGCTTGGTGTCGGGCGTGTGGTGCAGGACCCCGTGGCTGTAGACGATGTCGAACAGCTCCTCGCGGAACGGGTGGCGGTTGACGTCGCACTGCACGAAGTGCGCGTTGCCGGAGGCCTGGCAGAGCTCCTGGGCCTTGTCGATGGCGATGGAGTAGTCGAACGCGAAGAGCTCCTCGCAGTCCGGGGCCACGACCCGGGAGAAGCGCCCGCCGCCACAGCCCGCGTCGAGCACGGTCTTGCCGTGGAGGTGCGCCGGCGTGAAGTCGGTGATCTGGAAGAACTCGAGGAAGTCCTCCTCGCGCTCCCAGTCGAAGGTCGTCCACTGGTGGCCGAAGGAGTCCGCGTAGACGTCGCGCAGGTCGCCCGCTCCCGCGACCCCGTCGATGAACCGCGGGATCCCGCGGATGATCGGCCACTCCGACCGGCAGCGCTCACAGCGCAGGGCGCCGCCGACGATCTCGCCGGCGGCGTCGTGGACCGGGGAGGTCAGCGCCAGATCGTCGCCGCAGTCCGGGCAACCGATGAACTCGAGCAGGCGGGCTTTCACGGCCCCGAAACGTAGCGGCTCGCCGGGCGCCGGAGTCAGCCGGGCGGCTCGAGCGCGGGCGAGACCGGCAGCGCGCCGTAGGTCGCGCCCTCGATCCACACCCGGCCGCCGCCATCCCGCGTCACGCGCCCCTGCGCGTACCAGCCGAGCACCTGCAGCAGCATCGGCTCGAGCAGCGCGTACATCCGCGCGCCGGCCTGCTCGACGGTGTCCTCCCGGGCCAGCCCCGTTACGCACTGGGCGATGATCGGTCCCGCGTCGACCTCGGCGGTGACCTCGTGAACCGTCGCGCCCAGGAAGCGCGCGCCCGAGCTGACCGCGCGGTCGATGGCGTGCGTTCCCGCGAAGGCAGGCAGGAGGCCGGGATGGACGTTGATCATGCGCCCGCGGTGCTCCGCGACCGTCTCGGCGGCGACGATCCGGTCGAAGGTCAGGCACGTGAGGTCCAGCCGGGCGTCGCGCAGGCCCTGCGCCAGCGCGGCCTGGAAGCCGGCCCGGTCACCGGCGTCGTGGCGCGCGTGGGTGACGCCGTGGTCCGCGCAGAAGGCCTCGAGCCCGGGCGCCGCCGTGTGGTCGAGCACGACGTGGGCGACCGCGGCCCGCGGCCCGCGGAAGCGCCGGACCGCCGCCTGGAACAGACGCCCCTGCCCCGAGACGCAGAAGCCGATGCGAAATTCGTCGCTCACGCCGGCAGGTAGCTCCCGAAGCCGGTGGTCTCCTTGATGTGGCTGTGCGGCGCGGGCTCGGAGTACGAGAACCCGGGCACGATCGCCTCCTCGCGCACGGTCCCCGCCTCGAGGTCGACGTGGAAGCGCACGCCGGGAACGTACGCGAAGCGCTCGGGCTCCTTGACGATCGCGACGTACTCGAAGCTCACCAGGCGATCCTCCGGCGCCAGCAGCGTGGGCGCGATGCGCAGGCTGCGGGCGTAGGCGACGAGTCGGCGCTCGAACAGCGCCCGGTCGCTGACGCGGTACTTGAGCGTGGTGAACACCGTCGTGAGGACGATCGACTCCGTGACGTGCAGGAAGCGCAGCTTCCACCCCGGCGGCTGGTCCCAGCGACGCAGGTCGTAGGTGGTGTCCTCGTGCGTGAGCCGGCGCTGCGGGCCGTCCTGCGTCGCGCTCGCGGAGATGCGGACGAAGAAGTTCGTGACGTCGGGCGTGAAGACGCGCCACATGATGATCGGCACGGCGTTGGCGTACGCGGTGAGTGCGCGCTGCAGCACCGCGGGGTAGCGCCGCGCGAGGAACAGGTTGAGGTACTGCATGACCTTCACCGCGATGAGGACGGCGATGTAGGCCCACATCAGCGCCTGGAGGCCGACCACGACGGCCTCGGGCGCGGCCCACGCGCCGAGGCCCGCCGCGAGGCCCAGCCCGTCGGTCAGCGACCAGCCCTGGTCGGGCAGGTAGATGAGCGGGATCACGGCCATCAGGATCGCCAGCCGCCCGAGGCGCACGAGGAAGGCGAGCCCCACGAAGCCGGCCATGCACAGCGCGCCGCCCAGCCAGCGCAGGCCGGGGATCAGCATGAGCGTGCCCATCGCCAGCTGACCCAGCGCGGCGGCGGCGTCCTGGGCGCGCAGCAGCGGGTGCGACGGGCGCACGCGGCGGAAGAAGGAGTGCCAGTAGCCCCAGAACGGGTTGGCCAGGCCGTAGGCCATGCCCTCGCCGTGCAGGTAGCCCGACAGCGACTTGTACAGGCCCGAGCACAGCAGGATGACCGCGAAGTCCACGCGGAACAGGAGCTCCGCGGTGCCCTCCAGGCGACCGCTGGAGTCCAGCGCGCGCGCCGCCTCGGCCGCCGCGACCAGCACGACGAGGTAGTGCGACATGAAGCCCGGGGCCCCGCCGCCGCGGAAGAGGACCTTCCAGCGGCTGCGGATGTAGAAGGGCCGGAACAGGGCCATGAGCAGCAGCGCGCCGAGCAGCGGATAGACGTGGAAGAACAGCGAGAGGCAGCCGGCCACCCACGCGGCGACGAACAGCGCCTGCCCCTGCGCGCTGGACCACGGCCGGCGGTCCCAGTAGCCCGGGCCGAGCACGACGCGGCGGTAGGGCAGGAAGAACAGCAGGTCGAGCAGGAAGAGGACCGCCGCGAGCTCCTCGATCAGCGCGAGGTTGTTCACTGCGCCTGCTCCCACAGGGCGAACAGCAGCAGGCTCCACAGCCGCTTGCCCACGAAGAAGTCGCCCTCGCGATAGAAGGCGTCGGCGACCGCGTCGACGTAGTCGCCGCGCAGGAGCCCGAGCCGGTTGAACCCCGGGGCGCGCAGGTGCGCCTCGCAGAAGTCGTGCAGCTCGTCGCGCAGCCAGTGCACGCCGGGCTCGACGAAGCCCTCCTTGGGCCGGTCGACGAGCTCCGCGGGCAGGTGGCGCAGGGCGACCTCCTTGAGGACGTGCTTCGTGCGCCCGCGCTGGATCTTCGCGCCGGCGGGCAGCGAGAGCACGAGCTCCACCAGGCGGTGGTCCAGAAACGGCGTGCGGACCTCGAGCGAGTGGGCCATCGACAGCACGTCGGCGTAGTTGAGCACCTGCTCGCAGAGCAGGTGGCGGCAGTCGAACTCCAGGATGCGGTTCAGCGGTGTCGTGGCGCGCAGCTGCGCCTGCGCGGCGCGCAGGCGGTCGGCCACCCGCGCCTGCTCGTAGACGTCGGGGCGCAGCAGGCGGCGCAGCTCGGCATCTGGGAACACCGCGAAGCGGTCCACCAGGCCGGCCAGCGGCTCGCCGCGGACCTCGCGCGCGAAGTCCGCCTCCGCCTGGCCCGCGCCGGCCGGCGCGTCCTCGCCGCGCGCGTCGAGGTCCTCCAGCACAGCGCTCGCGCGGTGCAGGAAGTAGGAGCCGAACAGCTCGTCGGCGCCGTCGCCGCTGAGGGCCACCTTGAGGTCACGCCCCATCGCGCGGGAGATGAACCAGTTGGAGAGCACCGCGGAGTTGGGCTGCCCGTAGTGGGCCGCGATGGCGGGCAGCTCGGCGGCGAGGTCCTCGGGGCGCAGCGTGACCTCGACGTGCCGCGTCGAATGGCGCTCGGCGACGAGCGCGGCGAAGTGCCGGTCGGCGCTCTTGTTGTAGAGGTCCTCCTCGTAGACCAGGCAGTACGTGCGCAGCGGCCGGGAGGTCTGCGCGGCGGCGAGGGCGACCACGAGGCTCGAGTCCACGCCGCCGCTCAGGTAGGCGCCGACCTCGACGTCGGCGCGCATGCGCAGGCGCACGGACTCGCGGATGAGCGCGTCGACCGCGTCCACCGCGGCGGCCTCGTCGAAGCCCTCGCCGCGCGGCGCGGCGGCCGCCGGGAAGTCCCAGTAGCGCTGGACCTCGGGCGCGCCGCCGTCCAGCGCCACGCGCAGGTGCGACCCCGGCGGCACCTGGCGCACGCGGCGGTCGATGCTCGCATCGTTGGGCATGGCCTTCTGGCTGAAGTACCAGCCCAGCGACTCGGGGTCGACGTTCGAGGCCACGTCATCGAGGTCCAGCGCGGTGAACTCGCTGGCGAACTCCAGCGTCCCCGCCTCGGCGTCGTGGCGGTAGTGGATCGGCTTCTTGCCCAGCCGGTCGCGGATCAGGTACAGCTGCCCGGCGTCCTGGTCGACCAGCGCGATCGCGAACATCCCGACCAGGCGCTGGACGAAGCCGATCCCCTCGGCGGCGTACAGCTCGCAGATGACCTCGGCCTCGGCGTGGTCGGAGCGAAACGTCGCGCCCGCGGCCTCCAGCTCCGCGCGCAGCTCCGGGGCGTTGTAGATCTCGCCGTTGAACACCGCCACGACGTGGCCGCCGGCGCTCGTCTTGGGCTGGTCGCCGGTCTCCAGGTCGACGATGGCCAGGCGCCGGATCCCCAGCCCCGCGTCCGCGCCGTGGAAGAACCCCCGGTCGTCGGGGCCGCGGTGGGCCATGCGGTCGGTCGTCCGCTCCAGGCGGCCCGTGACCCGCGGGCCCGTGAAGCCGGCGATGCCGCACACGAGGCGGTCAGTCCTCGTCGAGGTTGAGCGTCTCGTAGACCAGGTGCGCCGGCCGCTGTCGCGTCGCGAGGTAGGTCTCGCTCAGGTACTCGCCGATCACCCCCAGCACGATGAACTGCATCCCGATGAGGAACGTGAACAGGACGATGACCGACGTGAAGCCGGGCGCCACGCCGCCGAAGAGCAGCCGCCCGATCAGCACGCCGAGCGCGTAGACGATCGAGGCCATGCAGATCACGACGCCGGCCACGCTGGCCACACGCAGCGGCTTGGCCGAGAAGCCCAGCAGCCCGATCCGGGCGTGGCGCAGCAGCGCCCGCACCGAGTAGCCCGACTCCCGCGCGTCCTTCGGCGTCTCGACGGGGACCTCGCCCACCGGCAGGCCGATCCACGCCGTCATCCCGGCGATGAACGGCCGCTCGCGGAAGCGCTGCAGGTACTCCGCGTAGCGCCGGGTCATCAGCCGCATGGTCGTCGCGTTCTCCAGGATGGGGAAGTCCGACAGGCGGTTGAAGACGCGGACATACGCGCCGCTGACCACGCCGCGCAGCCCCCGCGCGCGCCGCGGAGGGCGCACGCCGACGGCCACCTCGAAGCCCTCCCCCAGCTTGGCGGCCAGCGCCGGGATCGCCGAGGGGGGCTCCTCCAGGTCGGCGTCGATCAGGAGCACGTAGTCCCCGCCGGCGTGCTCCAGGCCGGCGAGCAGGGCCACGTGCTGGCCGAAGTTGCGCACCAGGCGCACGACCTTCACGCGGCTGTCCTGCGCGGCCATCGCGGCGAGGACCGCCTGCGAGCCGTCGGGCGAGCCGTCGTTGACGAACACGATCTCCACCGAGGCGAACAGCGGGTCGGCGACCGCGAACACCTCGCGCGCGAGCGCCTCCACGGTCTGCTCGTTGCGGTAGACGGGCGCGATCACCGACAGGCTGCTCGCCGCCAGGGCGGTCATCGCCCGTTCCCGGCTCGCCGCGCGACCGCGAGCAGCGATCCGCCCCACGGCAGGTTCGCGCCGGCCGCGATCATCCGCCGCTCGACGGCCATCACGCGCGCCAGCGGCCCGCCGAGACGGTCGGCCCGGCGCAGCTCGGCCAGCGCCTCCGAGGGCGTCGTCGGCGCTCGGGACCGGATGCGGGCCGTGGCCATGAGCGGCAGCAGGAGCGAGACGAAGGACGTGATCCGCACAGGATCGAACCCCGCCCGGACGAGCTTCCCGGCGAGGTCGGCGCGAGTGTACCGGCGCCTGTGGCCGCCGTACGCGTCGGCGTCGGTCCACAGCCGGGGGTGCTGGGGGACCGTGAGCAGCAGCCCGCCGCCCGGTCGCAGCGCGCGGTGCAGCGAGCGCAGCGCCGCCTCGTCGTCGTCGATGTGCTCGATGACGTCGAACGCGCCCACCACGTCGAACTCCTCCGCGAACGGAATCCGCGCGGCGTCCATCTGGACGAGCGCCACCGCGTCGCCCAGCCGCCGCGCCGCGCCGGCGAGGCCGCGCGCGAGCAGCTCGCCGCCGGAGCGCTCCAGGCCGGGCGCCGCCGCGCCGACCGCCTCCAGCACGGCGCCCGTCCCGCAGCCCGCGTCGAGGATCGTGCGGGCGCCGGGGAAGTACTCGCGCAGCGCCCAGACGATCAGGCGGCTGCGCGCCGCGAACCACCAGTGGCGCAGCTCCAGCTCGGCGAGCTCGGCGAACGCCTCGCCGCGGAACGCCTCGTCGTCGGCCGCCCGGTCGGGCGCGAAGGCGGGGAGCCCGTCGACCGTCGCCGGCTCGAAGCCGCAGGCCGGGCAGCGCCAGGTGTCGGCGGCGAACGGCCGCTCGCACGCGAGGCAGAGCCGCACGGGGCTCCTAGCCGGCGGGCGCCGCCGCCGGGCGGAGCTCGAGCAGAAAGTAGGAGAAGCTGCGCAGGGGGTTGTGCCAGCGCCTGAGCTCGCGGACCGCGAAGCGCGAGCGCAGCAGCTCCAGCAGCTCCGCGCGCCCGCGCAGGTGGTCGCCGCCGTCCAGCGCGCGCACGAGCGGCGCCAGGCGCCCGGCGGGCTCGGCGTCCTGCACGAGGATCCGCTCGGGCCCGACCTGGGCGACCACGCGGTCCAGCAGCGCGGTCGCCTCCGCGTCGGGCAGGTGGTGCAGGACGTTGGAGATCACCACGGCGTCCGCGCCGTCCCACGCGCTCAGGTCCGCGGTGGTCAGGTCGGCCTCGATGAGCTCGACGCCGGGGCCGCCGCGCGCGCCGCGCGCACGGTCCAGCGACGGCGCATGGAGGTCCAGGCCGACGTACCGGCGCGGTGCGACGAACTGCAGCACGAGCGCCTGACCGCACCCCAGGTCCAGGACGAAGTCGTGCGCGCCGCGGCGCAGCTCCTCGCCCAGCCGGCGGTCGTGCGCGGCCGGGTTGGTCCCGGTCACCAGCATGCGCGCGAGGTTCACGAGCGCCACCGAGTTGCGCGCCCTGTCAGCGACGGCCGGCATCGCGGCGCGACTTTAGATGATCGATCTTGCGCGCGGACGAGGCGCCACGCCGGACGACCCCTCTATCGTGACCCGACGATGGATGCCGATCGGCACCACTCAGGCGACCGGGTGGCAACGGCTGCGGAGCCGCTGGTCTGCCACTGCCGCCGCGTGCCCTACTCGACGGTCGTCGAGGCGCTGGAGCGCGGCGGCGCGCGCACGCTGGCCGACCTCCAGCGCCAGACCACGGCGTGCACCCGCTGCTTCGGCTGCCGCTTCGAGCTCGAGCGCCTGCGCCGGGAGCACCTGGGCGACGCGTTCACGCCGACCTCGGTGGTCTCCGTGGCCCAGCTCGGCGAGGTGCCCGAGGGCGCCGAGGCGCGCCGGCGCCCGGGCGTGCTGGGCTACCTGCGCCCGAAGATCCCGCCCAAGTACGTGCTGGAGACGCCGGTGGCGCGGATGTACATGCCCGTCCTGCAGGGCTTCGCCGGCTCGGAGGTGCGCTCGCGGGCGGTGTTCTTCAACTGGCCCGACGACGACGGCGAGGGAGAGTCGGTCGCCGGCGTCCCGGTCCGAGTGGACCTGCTCGCGCTCGACGGCCGGCGACTGGACGTCTGGGACGCCACGGTCGAGCCGCGCTGCTCGGGTGTCGTGGAGGTCGGCGCGCTGGCGGGCGCGGAGGATCTGCCGGGCGGCGTGGGCGTGCTCAAGGCGGTGGTCGACCACGACCGCCTGTCGTCGCTGCGCCCGTACTTCCACTTCGAGACGCCGACGGGCATCAGCTCGACGCACGAGAAGAAGGCGGGGCGCAAGCCGAGCACGACGCGGCGCTACTTCTGGGTCTTCCAGATCGCGCGCTCCCCGATCCCCGAGCACGCCTACTTCTTCTGCACCAACGCCCAGACGATCCCGCTGGACCACCACGAGCTGGTCTGGCAGGGCGACGACGGCGGCGAGGCGCGCATCCCGCTGCCGGCGCTGGAGCTCGACCAGTCGGCGTGCGTGGCGCTGCACGAGCACGTGCCCGAGATCGGGGCGGGCACGGTGTCGGGCACCGTCCGCCTCGACCCGCCCGCGCACGTCGCGGGCTGGCAGATCCGCCACGACCCGGAGGCCGACCGGTGGCGCGTTCAGCATCTCTAGAGGGCAGCTGGCTGCCGACCTACGCCTGGTGGCCGCCGAGCGAGGAGTACGGCGTGACGGCGTTCCTGGTCCCCTACCACGCCGCGGTGGAGCCCGACGCGGAGTTCGAGTTTCACCTGCGCGGCTACGCTCACTCCAACCAGCCGGTGTGGTCCCACGACGCCGGCGTCGTCGGGTTCGGTGACCAGAAGGCGGTCTCGCTCGACGACCTCGACATCGGAGCGGCGCCCGCGCCGCACGGGGGGATCCTGGAGATCCACTCGATCCGCCGCGACCAGCCGCCGCGCAAGGGCACGGGCTGGATCGGGATGCTGCTCGACGTCCACGGCCGCGACGGGGGCGGCTACCTCATCCCCTCGGTCCCGATCCGCGGCGCGGCGAAGGCGCTCGCGCGCGACGACCTGCAGGTCGATCCCGGGCATCAAGGTCTCGCGGGACACCGACACCGAGCTGCTGATCCTCAACCCGATCGACGAGCACACCGACGTGCGGCTGGTCGTCTCCAGCGTCGACGGGCTGGTCGCGGAGGCCGAGCCGGTGCGGATCGCGCCGTGGGCGAGCTGGACCGGGAGCCTGCGGACGCTCGTGCCCCGTGCGCGCAAGCTGCTCGAGCCCTCGGGCGGGATCGGCAGCCTCGCGATGTTCTCCAGCCACCGCACGCTGCCGTTCTTCGGCTTCCGCCGTGGCGAGAACCCCGTCGTCTCGCTGGATCACGCCGCGCCCATCTTCGCGCCCGTGCAGGTCAAGCGCCGGATCGCCGCCCCGGGCTGAACGACTCGCCCGAGCAGCCCGTAGCTCATGTGCTACGGTCACGGCATGTCCGAGGATGAGGTGTCCGTCCGGGAGTTGCGCAACCGCACGGCGGCCGTGCTGCGCCGCGTCGAAGCAGGCGAGCGGCTACGGGTGACCGTCGACCGCCGTCCGGTCGCCGAGCTCGTTCCACTGCCTGCGCGAGGGACGTGGGTCCCTCGGCAACGCGTCCTCGATGCGCTGGTCCAGGCCGACGGACGCCTGCGCGGCGAGCTCGACGCCGCGCTCGGGGACACCGTCGACGAGCTGTGAGGGGCATCCTCGACACGTCTGTCTTCATCGCAGACGAACAAGGGCGATCACTCCAGACCGACCGAGTGCCCGATGAGGCCGCCGTGTCGGTGGTCACGCTCGCGGAGCTCGAGCTCGGCGTCCACCTCGCCCGGTCCGAAGACGTCCGCGCCCAGCGCCTGGCCACGCTCCGCGCGCTCCAGGCGACGTACGTCGCGCTCCCCATCGACGAGGGCGTCGCATCGGCCTTCGCGAACCTCGTGGCCGCGACGCGCCGCCAGGGGCGGCGCCCGAAGGTCCAGGACACCTGGATCGCGGCCACGGCTCGCGCCCACTCGGTCGCGGTCTACACGCAGGACGCCGACTTCGATGATCTGGACGTCGACGTCATCCGGGTCTGAAGCAGCCCGTCAGCGCGGCCTCCCCCCGCGCTGCACCAGGAACTCCGCGAAGGCGAGGTCCAGCGGTGTGTCGATGTCCACCGAGCGCTCGGCGGGCATCACGTGCGCGGCGGCGTCCTCGGCCATGAAGGTGCCGGAGTCCAGCAGCGCGCGTCGCGAGACGTAGACGCAGCCGTTGCGCGCGTAGAGCGACGGCAGCTCGTGCGACGGGGTCATGCCGTCGGGCGCCAGGTACGGGCTGAGCCGGCCGCCCTCCAGGCGCTTGAGCTTCAGCGGGTGGTGGAACATGTCCACCTCGACCACGGAGACGGCCGACGCGGCGTCGGGGTGTTCGTCGAGCAGCGCGATGGTGGCCGTGACGTCTGCGGGCGCCGTGAACGGGGAGGTGCACTGCATGATCGCCACCGCGTCGAAGCGCCGCGCGCCGCCCGCCTCCGTGTCGGCCAGCGCGTGCATGATCACGTCGAAGGAGCGCGCCGCGTCGGTGGCCAGCTCCTCCGGGCGGTGCACGACGTGGACGTCCAGCCCGTCGGCCTCGGCCCGGATCGCGGGGTCCTCGCTGGTCAGCGCGACGGCCGCCAGAGCGCCGCTGGCCAGGGCGGTCTCCAGGGCGCGGCGCACGAGCGTGCGGTCCTCGAGCCGGGCGAGGTTCTTGCTGGGCACGCGCTTGGAGCCCGCGCGCGCCGGCACGACGCCGAGCACGTCCACGGCCGCGTCAGCTCCCGGCGGCGCGCAGCGCCCAGACGCGGTCGAGGAAACGGCGGGCCTGCGCGCCCAAGCTCGCGAGGTCGGGCTCGCGGCGCGGGCCGGGCGCGAGCAGGAAGCCCCAGTGCCCGTCGTGGGACATCCGCTCCCCCGCCACCTCCAGGCCGGCCTTCGCGAAGTACGCCTCGGCGGTGTGGCGCGTGAGGTAGAAGGGGTGGTCGACCTTGACGGCGCCCTCGATCGATCCGCGGCGGCGGGCCATGAAGCCGACGTCCAGCACGTCGACGAACGCCCGGCCGTTCGCGCCCAGCATGCCCCGGATCGCCCCGAGCGTCGCGTTGACGTCGAGCAGGTGGTCGATCGTCTGGCACAGCAGCACGAGGTCCCACGCCCGCCCGTCCGGGTCGTAGTCCTCGGCGAAGCCCTCGATCGTCTCCATGCCCGCCGCGGCGGCCACGGCCAGCTCGTCGGGCGCTGGGTCCAGCACCGTGATCCGCGCGCCCAGCGCGGCGCCGATCTCCCCGGCCACGACGCCGGTGGAGCCGCCGATGTCCATGATCGTCTGCGGCGGCTCGGGCAGCGCGCGGGCGAGGAAGGCCGCCAGCTCGGCGGCGTAGTCGCGCTGCTCGACCTGCACGGTCTCGGCGTCGATGCGCCGGCCGTGGTAGGCGGAGACCAGCGGGCGGTAGACGTCGCGGTAGAAGGCGGCGTACGCGGCGGCGCTCAGCCGCGGGGAGAGGAAGCCCAGGCCGCAGGCGGCGCAGACCGCCAGCGGCTGGGGGTAGCCGTAGCGGTCGGTGCGCGAGACCTCCACCAGCCGGGTCGAGCCGCACAGGTTGCACTCGCGCACCACCTCGCGCTCGGCGGTAGCCGGATCGAAGTCCAGCTCCGCGATGCGCACCGCGCGCTCCTCGGCGACGCTCACCGGCCCAGCACCTCCCGGTAGACCGCCTCGAATCCGGCCACGACCCGCGGCCAGGCGAACTCGGCCTCCGCGCGGGCGCGCCCGGCGGCGCCCATGGCGGCGCGACGGGCGGGGTCCAAGGCGCTCATCGCGGTCATCTTGGCAGCAATGTCGCGGACGTCGCCGGGCGCGGCGAGCACCCCGTCCACCCCGTCGCGAACCACCGCGCGGATCCCCGGCAGCGCCGTCGCCACGGTCGGCCGGCCGCAGGCCATGGCCTCGATCAGGACGATCCCGAAGGACTCCGGGGGCTCGGAGCTGAGCAGGAGGAAGTCCGCGGCGCCCAGCGTCGCCGGCAGGCGGTCGTGGCCGAGCGCGCCGGCGAAGCGCGTGCGGGCCGCCACGCCGGCCGCGCGCGCCTGCGCCTCGAAGCGCGAGCGCCACTCGCCGTCGCCCACCACCAGCAGATGCAGCCGCTCGTCGCCCGTGCGGGCCAGCGCCTCGATCGCCAGGTCCGCGCGCTTGAAGTGGTGCGCGCGGTCCAGCGTGGCGACGAACGCCGCCACCACCGCGTCCTGGGGCAGATCCAGCGTGGCGCGGGCGGCCGCGCGCGCGCCGGGCGCCGGCGGCGCGAACGCCTCGGTGTCGACGCCGTTGGGCACCGCGGTCACGCGCCCGGGCGGCAGCGCGACGAGCGCCGGCACGCTGGCCGCGTGCGCGTCGGACACCGCCACGACGCGGTCGGCGGCCCGCAGGATCGCCCGGCCCGCCGTCGCCTCGTAGGCCGCGAACAGGCGCCGGCGGCCGCCCTCCCCCAGCAGCTGGTTGTGGTAGCTGACCACCAGCGCAGGCCGGGGCCGCCGCGCGCGGCCGGCGAGCACGAGCTCGGCGCCGAAGATGAACGGCAGGTGCAGGTGCAGCACGTCGAAGCCGCGGACGCGCGCCAGCGCGGGGAGCAGCGGCGCGTTCCCGATGGCCAGCCGGGGGCGCAGGCGGTGGACGGTCGCGGCGGACGGCGGCGGGGTGCCCGGGGCCGCGGCGGTGAAGACCTCCACGTCGTGCCCGGACCGGGCCAGGCCGTCGGTGACGTGGTAGGCGGTCGTCCCGGCGCCCGTGAGCTGGGGCGGAAACGTCGCGGTGAGATGGGCGATGCGCAGGGCGCCGCCACCCTACCCGGGTCGCCCCGCCGGTACAGTCGCGCGCCGGTGCCCCCCAGGTTCTCCATCGTGCTCGTGTGTTTCGGTGAGGACCTGCGCGCGCTGCTGGACGAGCTGGGGCGCCAGCGCGCAGCCGAGGACGAGGTGATCGTGGTCGACAACGCGGCGGCGCAGGGCGGGACGCCGTGGGTCCGCGAGCACCCGCAGGCCGACCGCGTGATCGACTCGCCGGGGAATTTGGGCTACGCCCCCGCGGTCAACCTGGGCGCCGCCGCGGGAAGCCGCGACGTCCTGCTCATCCTCAACCCCGACGCCGTGCCGCTGCCCGGGTGCCTGGACGCCCTGCGCGCGCCGCCGCCGGACTGGTCGGCGTGGATGGGCGTAGTGACGCTCCCCGGCGGGGAGCGCGTGAACGCCGCCGGCGGCGACGCGCACTACCTGGGCTTCAGCTGGGCGGCGCGCTACGGCGAGCCGGTCGGTGCCCTGCCGGCCGACCCCTACCCGACCGCGTTTCTGTCCGGCGCCTGCCTGGCCGTCCGTATGGACGTGTGGAATGCGCTCGGCGGGTATCCGGAGCACTACTTCATCTACCACGAGGACGTCGACCTCTGCCACCGGCTGCGCCTGTTTGGGCTGGCCTACGGCGTCCTGCCTGCTGCGCGCGTGAGCCACGACTACTCATTCACCAAGGGCGCGCGCAAGTGGCGTCTGCTGGAGCGCAACCGCGTCAAGACGGTGCTGCGCACCTATCCCGCGCCGCTTCTGGCCGTCCTGCTGCCGGCCCTCCTGCTCGTCGAGCCGGTGCTGCTGGCCGTCGCGGTGGCCGGCGGGTGGCCCGGCGCGAAGCTGCGGGCCTGGGGCGACGTGGTGCGCTGGCTGCCGCGCGCGCCGGGCGAGCGCCGAGCGATCCAGCGCCGCGCCGCGGTCTCCGCCGCCGAGTTCGCGCGTGCGCTCACGCCGCGCCTGGACTCCCCGTTCCTCGGGCGGGTGGCCCGCTGGGAATGGGCGCAGGTGCTCGTGGACGCCTACTGGCGTGCGGCCACGGGCGTCCTGGGGCGCGGGCGATGACGGGCGGCCAGCTCTCCACGTCCGCCGTCGTCGTCTACGTGCTCGCGGGCGGCGCACTGGCGTATGGGCTCCACCGGTACCGCGAGGTCGCCTTCCGCGGGATCCCCGACCTGTCCGCGACGGGGCTCGGCTTGTTTCGGATCGTCTTCGGGGTGGCGCTGCTGTACGGCATGGGTGCGGCACTCGCGCTTCCCGACGGGCCGGCGCCCGGCGGCGACCCCGCCCAGGCCGACCTGTGGGCGCCCTGGGGGTGGGTCGAGTACCTCACGACGCACGCGGACACGCTCGACGCGCTGCAGGTCCTGACGCTCGTCGCGATCGTCCTGTTCACGGTCGGGCTCGCCGCCGAGCTGTCCTTCATGCTCGTGCTCGTCGGCTTCGTCGTGCGGCTGCTGGTCGCCCAGGAGTACGGCGCGGTCAGCCACGCATGGGTCATCTTCCCGCTGGTCCTGCTGCCGCTGGTGGTCGTCCCCTGGGGGGACGGGTTGAGCGTCGACAACGTGATCCGGCGCAGGCAACGCCAGCGCCGGCCGGACCGGCCGGCCGGCCCGCATTACGGGATCGCGATCTGGCTCCCTGGCCTCACGCTGGGCTGCGTGTGGCTGGCCGCCGCGGGGGCCAAGATCGGCGTGTCGGGCCTGGACTGGATCACAGGCGGCGCGGTGCGCTACCACTGGGCGGAGGACCACCTCAACGCGCCGTCGTCGCTGGGCGCCTGGATCGCGGGACACGAGACGATCGCCATCCTCTGCTCGGGCGTGGGCGTGGCGATCGAGGCGCTGTTCATCACGCACGTGCTGTTTCGCAGCCAGCGGGCGCGGCTGGCGTACGGACTCGTGGCGCTGGCGCTGTTCGGCGGCTTCTACCTCTTCCAGGGCGTCTTCTGGTACGCGTGGTGGGTGGTCCTGCTCGCCTTCCTGCCGTGGGAGGCGATGGCCAACATCGGTCGCCGGATGCTGCTACGCGCCCAGGCGCGCCGGGACGATCGCCGGGTCCTCCCGGTGCTCCCGCGTCCCGAGTCGCTGCGGACGCTCACGCCGGCCCTGGCCGTGGTCGTCGCGCTGCTGCTCACCCAGCAGTTCGCCGTCTCGAAGGCCGACGTCGAGCAGATGCCGTTCGTCTCCAACTACCCCATGTACGCCACCACGTGGCCGTCCCCGGACGCCTTCAACCGGGCGATGGCGCCGGTCAAGTTCTACCGCTATGAGTTCCGCGACCCGTCCAGCGGGGGGGAGGGGCAGGACATCACCGCGCGCCTGGACGAGGCGAACCTGGGCTCGGTCCTGCGCGACGCGGCGGGGTGGAGGCTCGGACACGCGGGTGTCACGCTGGATCCGGTCCTGCAGCGGGGTGTGGAAGCCGTGCCCATCGCCTACGAACGACGCTTCAAGCGGGCGCTGCGCGCGGTCCGCATCCGCGCGCGCCGCCGCGTGTTCGACTTCGACGAGGGCAAGCTCGTCACCGTCGAGCCGCGCGCCCGCCTGTCGGTGCACTTCGATCCCGTCCGGTTCAGCCGCACGCCCACGCGGTAACGGCCCGGGCGCCGGAAAAACGTCCGCTACGCTGCGGCGATGGCGGCCGATGCGAGCGACGCGACGATCGCTGCGAGCGGCGCGGAGGCGGCGCGTGACGAGCGCGGCTTCGACATCCCCGAGCGGGCGCCGGGCGCGGTCCGCGAGCTCACGCCGACCGCGCGGCGCATCAGGCTGCGCGATCTGTGGACGACGCTGCCCGTGGCCAAGGTCCTGTTCTTCCGGGACTTCCAGTCGCGCTATAAGCAGTCGCTGCTGGGGCCCATCTGGCTGATCATCCAGCCGCTGTCGATGCTCGGCGGCTTCACGGTCGTGTTCGGCAGCGTGGCCGAGGTGGACACCGGCGGCGTGCCCTACGTCCTGTTCTCGGTGATCGGGATCGCCGTGTGGCTGACCTTCCAGGTCTCGGTGCTCTACGGGACCCGCACGATCGTGGCCAACAAGGCCATCGTGAAGGCCATACCCGTGCCGCGCCTGTCCTTCGTGACCTCGACGCTGATGGGCTCGCTGCCGCAGTTCGCGTTCACGCTGGTGCTGACGTTCATCTGCGTCGTGGCCGCCGGGGCCTCGCTGCGGCCGGAGATGCTGATGCTCCCCGTCTGCATCGCGTGGCTGTTCGTCTTCATCTACGCCGTCGTGCTGCCATTGGCGTCCTGGCACGCGCGCTACCGCGACGTCGGCGCCACCTCGCCGTTCCTCTTCCAGGCCGGCCTGTTCCTCTCGCCGGTGGCCTATCCGCTCAGCGAGGCGCCGTCGGCGATCGCCACGGTGCTCGCGCTGAACCCGATCAGCGGGATCATCGAGACGTGGCGCTGGAGCCTGCTCGGGACGCCGCCGGGCGACCTGGCGCTGGCCAGCGCGGTGGCGTGGACCGTCGTGCTCGCGGTGTTCGGCTGGCGCGTCTTCGCGCGTGCGGAGGTGAAGTTCGCCGATGTCGTCTGAGCCCGTCGTCGAGTGCATCGACCTCGACAAGGACTACGAGCTGGGCGAGCTCGCCAGCCTCAACCGGACGGTGGCGACGGCCAAGCGGCTCGTGCTCCGCCAGCCGCCGGTCACCAACACGCTGCGGGCGCTGACCGACATCAACTTCACGATCGCCCACGGGGAGAGCTTCGCGATCCTGGGCCGCAACGGGTCGGGCAAGTCGACGCTGGTGAGCCTCATCTCGGGCGTCACGGTGCCCACGGCCGGCATGATCCGGATCCGCGGGACCGTCATGCCGCTGCTCAGCGTCGGGGCGGGCTTCAACCCCGAGCTGACCGGCAACGAGAACGTCTCGCTGTTCGGCGCCATGCTTGGCCTCGACCAGGAGACGATCCGCTCCTCGCTGCCGGAGATCGCGGACTTCGCCGAGATCAAGCCCGCGCACATGCTCACGCCGACCAAGCGCTACTCGGCCGGGATGCGCGCGCGGCTGTCCTTCGCGGCCGCCCTGCGCCTGCCCGCGGACGTCTACATCCTCGACGAGGTCCTGGCCACCGCGGACGACGAGTTCAAGGCCAAGGCCGCCGACCACCTCGAGGACCTGCGCGACGCCGGCGCCACGATCATCTTCATCTCCCACGAGCTGCCGCTGCTGGAGCGCATCTGCCACCGCGGCATCTGGCTCGACGAGGGGCGCATCTACCGCACCGGGACGATCCCCGAGCTGGCCCCGGCGTACACCCAGCACCTCGCGGAGTCCTCCGAGGCCAAGCGCAAGGCGCGGACCGGCCTGCGCCCGGCCAAGCCGCTGCGGCGACTGCGGGTCTCGGGGCGCGGGACCTGAAGAGCGCGGCCCTCATGCTCGCGGTCGCGGCGGTGCTGTCGGTCGCTCCGGCGGCAGCCGGTGGGTCGACGCAGCGCGCCGGCGGCTACGTGATCGGCTGGCCGTCCGCGTCGAGCCTGGCCGCGATGAGCCCCGGAGACGCGGTGCGGGTGTCGCTCGTGCGGCGGGCCGGCGCCCGGCACCGACTGGCCGTCGTCTCGCTGCTGCGCGTGGCGAGCAGCGGCCGGCCGATCGCGGTGGTGGCGCGGCGTCGCGTGCGCCGGCGCGGGACGTTCACGGCCCGCCTCCCCGCGGGGCGCGCGGGGCGGTACCGGCTGCGGGTGGCGATCGCCGGGTCGCGGTGGAGCCGCTCGTTCCGCGCGAGCCCAGCACCGTCGGTGCCTGCGCCGGTGCCTGGCCCTGCGCCGGTTCCGGTTCCCCCCTTTCCGTCCTGCTTCGACTTCCCGGACGTCCGCGGCACGCTCGGCGTCGCTCCGGCCAGTACGCGCCCAGGCCAGACAATGACGATGGCCGTGACCAACACCGGAACCTCGTGCCTGCGCACCGGATACGGCGCCCGATGGCAGATCTACCGCGACGGGGACTGGGACGACATCCCGCTCAACCGTCCCGTGCCGGCGATCCTGCTCTACGTCCAGCCTGGCAACACCTTCACGGAGGACTTCCTCGTCCCGCAGGATGCCGTGCCCGGACGCTACCGACTGCTCAAGCAGATCAACTTCGGGGGACCCTCCATCGACGTGACCGCCGAGGTCACGGTCAACCCCTAGGCGAGGCCGCGGTGGTGGGCCTCCGACACATCGCGGCGGCGGGACTTCTGGGCGTCGCGCTGGCGGCGAGCGCGTTCGTCGCGCCGTCCCTCGCCGACGCTCCGTCGACGCAGCGGGCCGGCGGCTACGTCATCGCCTGGCCGTCCGCGGCGACTCTGGCCGCGGTGGGGCCGGGGGACACCGTGCGGGTGTCGCTCGTGCGGCGGGCCGGGGCGCGGCACCGGGCGGCCGTCGTCTCGCTGCTGCGCGTGGCGAGCAGCGGCCGGCCTCTGGCGGTGGTGGCCACCCGTCGCATGCGTCGGCGCGGGACGTTCACGGCCCGCGTGCCGGCTGGGCGCGCCGGTCGCTATCGCCTGCGCGTCGCGATCGGCGACTCGCGGTTCGGCCGCTCCTTCGGCGTGAGCACGCCCGTGTCGGTGCCCGCCCTGGTGCCCGCGCCGGCGCCCAGCCCCGCCGCGCCGGATCCGTGCGGCCACCGGGGGGACATGCGCGGCACCCTCAGCGTCGTTCCGGCCGAAGCACGTCCGGGGCAGGTCCTGACCACAACTCTGATCAACACCGGACCCTCGTGTCTGCTCACCGGGTACGGCGCCGGCTGGCAGGTCCGGCGTGAGGGAGCCTGGATCGACGTCCCTCTGAACCGCGTGGTGTCCGACGTCCTACGGGTCCTCCATCCGGGAGCCGCGTTCGTGGACGAGTTCGCCGTTCCGCAGGACGCCGAACCCGGGCGCTACCGGGTGGGAAAGCAGATCGAGCCCGGCGGACCATGGTTCGACGTGACCGCCGAGGTGACGGTCGTCCCGTGAGGAGTCCCGCGATGGTCCTGAGATCCTGCGCTAGTCACCTTCCGGCTTGATCTCGAAGCGAACCTGTTCGCCGTCGCCGGGGATCTGCGTCGCCAGCCAAGCCAGGAAGTCGATCCGCTGGAGCGCAGGGATGGCCCGTAGGCTCGCCCCGTCGCGGGACTCCGCCACGCAGAACGGCGGGTAGACGTTGAGCAGTTGCCCTGGAGCCAGCGCCCCTCCGTCGCGCTGGAATCGCATCAGTGGGTGCAGCCCGAGCGTGTCGACCGGAGCCTGGTCTACCGCCGCCAGGAACTCCTCGAACGTCTGACCCAGCTGCTCCACCTGCCCGGTTTCCGCCGCCAATCGGATCACGTCGTCATCGCGGAGCAGCCACTGGTCGCCCACGGCGTCCTGCGCGAACGGGATGTCGTCGGGACGGACGTCCGGGTAGCGGGCATGGAAGGCCGCGTCTCCCAGCCAGACGTGCCGGAGGGAGTGCCACGCCGGCGCACGGCACGCACCCCTGATGTGGAGTCCGCCGTCGAAGGCGACCAGCCCGTTCGTGTCCTCGAGGAGGCCCCGCACTGGCGCGGGGAGAGACTCGAGAAGCTCGCGGTCGTCTGTTGGTGGCCCGACGTAGATGATGCCCTCCCACGGCATCGGCTCAAGGTAACGCCCCCACCGTCCCCACGAACGCCGTCGTGACGGCGCTGCACACCACGGCTACGCCTGAGCAGTCCTGCCTAGCTGTTGCAGAGCAACAGCAGGACAGGACACCTGCCTCACCGAGGCCCCGGCGACCGCAGGACTCAGCAACCGGTGGCGTACGCCATCAGGTCCTGCTTGGTGAGGATCGCCAGAAAGATCAGGCCTGCGATGACGACGAGGGCGAGCGCGCCCCGCCTGTACCACCGATCGCCTCGAACCATGGCGGGACATGCGAGGGCCAGTCCAGCCGACACACCGAGCGCCGCCATCGCTTGGAGGAACAGAAGCGCGAAGTGCTCACGCGGCTGAGGTCCGCACATGTCCGTTTCCGTCCCGAACGTGACGACAAACCGCTGGACCGTCACGGCCAGCATGAGCAGCGCCGCACTCAGATACGTTCGGTTGGGATGACGTCTGAGCACCGCCCTCGGACGAGCCTACGCACTAGCACAGAGCGCCCGGACCGGGGACGCACGGCTACGACTGAGCTGTGTTGATTGGCTGTTGCAGAGCAACAGTAGGTCACCGCGACGGCACTCACCCCGGTCTGCGGCCGACGTAGGTGTACTCGCTGAACGCGATGCCGTTCAGCCAGCGCAGGGGCGGGCGTAGCAGTGCCCGCTGGCGGGGGGTCCGGAAGCCGCCGGAGGCGGGGGCCTTGCGGGCCTCGAAGCCCGCGGTGCGCAGATGGGCGAGGTAGCCGCGGGCGAAGTACTCGTGCTCGAAGTCGCCGTGCTCGCCCTCGGTCCCGTGGTCGCGGGTGCGGCGCAGCAGCGCGAGCGTCGGCTCGCGCAGGAGCACGAGCTCCCCGCCGGGGCGCAGGAGGTCGAAGGCGACGCGGGCGAGGGCGACGGGGTCGGCGGCGTGGTGAAAGGCCGCGTCCATGACGACGAGGTCGGCCACCTGGTCACCCAGGCCGTGGGCGTAGAAGTCGGCGACGACGCGCTCGACCTTCTCCGCCGGAGCGCCGAGGTGCGCAAGCGCGACCGGGGCGAGGTCGGTGAGCCGGCGCTCGGAGAACTCCACCGCGACGACGCGCTCGACGGCGGGCTCGCGCGCCAGCGCGCCGGCCAGCCAGCACGTCCCCGCACCGAGCTCGACGACCGTGCCCCGCGGGACGACGCGGGCCCGGTGCAGCGCGTGGCGCAGCTTGGGCACGAGCTCCTTGGCCTCGATGAAGCGCACGACGTCGCGCGCCGGGTGCGGGTAGTGCTCGACGTCCTCGCGGAAGCTCAGCTCGTCGCGGTCGGCCAGCGCCGAGAACTCGGGCCCGCGGCGCAGCGGGCTCGCGGCCGCGGCGGCGGCGATCGCGTCCGCATCGGGGGCCACGCCGTCCAGCAGCAGGCGCGCGATGCGCCGCCCCGACGCGCCGTCCAGCGGACCGCACTCCGCGCGCGCCAGCGCGCGCCGTCGGTCCGATCCCGCGGTCGGGTCGGCCAGCGCGTCGCGCAGGTGGGCGACGAGCTGCTCGCGGGTGCGGGCCACGCGGACGCCGCCATCGTGCAGCAGCGCCTGGAGGTGGTCGAACTCGTCCCAGCCGCGCCGCGCCCGCCGGCCCGGCCCGCCGGCCGCCGGGTCGAGCGCCTCGGAGAGCACGACGACGGGCCGGTCGAGCACGAGCGCCTCCAGCGCCATCGTCGAGCCGACGTTCACCAACGCGTCGCAGTGGCGCAGCAGCCCTGCGAGCAGCTCGACGTCGGCCGTCGTGGTGTGCACGTCCAGCGCGCCGGCGGCGAGCTCCGGGACCTGCACGTGCACGTGCTCGTGGCGGTCGGCGATCGCGTGCAACGGCTCGATCGGCTCAGTCACCCGCTCGAGGAGGTAGTTCGGGTGCACGCGGATCAGCAGTTGCGCGTCGGCCCCCAGGCCGCCGCCGTCCATGGCCCGCGCGACCTCCTCCGCCAGCGGCGCGTTCAGCGGCCACAGGTCCGGCGCGCTCGTGGCGAAGAGGATCAGCCGGCGCGCCGGGTCCAGCCCGGCCTTCGCGAACGCCTCCTCCCGGTCGAGCAGCTCGTCAGGCCGCGCGTAGCGGTCGAAGTGCGCGTTGCCGCCCACCGCGATCGTGGCCGGATCGACGTCGTGCAGGCGCGCCATCTGCTCGGCCATCCGCTCCGACCACACGACGATCAGGTCGGCGTCCGCCCCCCGGTAGCCCTTGCTCGTCGGGTTGTCCCAGCCCAGCACCACCGCCGCGGTCCGGATGCCGCGCCGGCGCGCCTCCCGGAGCACGAGCGCGTCGGCGTAGAAGTACCCCGGCCCGGTGGTCACGACGAGGTCGGGGCGATGGCGGTCGAGCATGTCCGCGTGGGGCGCGGCGCGGTCCAGCGCGGTCTCCAGCGCGAGCAGCCCCCGGCGCAGCGGGCGCGAGCGCCACAGCGGGCGCACCGCCATGCGCACGAGCCGCGCCGTCCAGGGCCGCCGCGGCGCGATCTCCTCGCCGAGGACCGTGACCAGCTTGTGGCGCAGCGTTCCCGCCCGCGCGCCGCCGGCCAGCGTGAAGTAGCGCAGGGTGGTGAACAGGCCGCGCAGGCGGCTGGAGCGCAGGATCGCCCCGGCGTCGGCCAGCGGCTCCAGCACGACGTCATCGGCCGCGAGCTCCGCGCGCAGGCGCGGGTCCTCCCCGCCGGGCACGAGCACGACGACCTTCGCGCCCGCCTCGCGCAGCGCGGGCAGGATGTCGGTGCGCAGCAGGTAGCGCGCCGCGAAGCCCTGGGGCGCCGCGAGCAGGACCGTCAGTGGTCGGTCCGCCACCGGACGCCCTACGACGCGGAGCGCACGGCGGCGCCGGCGGCCGGCGGCGGCGACGCGGGCAGCGGCGCGCCGGACACCGCCGGCGCGCCCATCCGCCCGAGCAGGAACGCGCCGATCCGCTCCCCCGCGTGCCCGTCGGTGGGGCCGCACTCCACGCGGGCGGCCTCCAGCCGGGCGGGGCGGTCCAGCGACGGGTCGGCGAGGTAGGCCCGCAGGTGGGCCACCAGCTCCTCGGGGGAGCGCGCCGTTCGCGCCGCGCCGCGCTCGACCACCCGGCGCATGTGGATGTAGCGGTCCCAGGTCTCGCGCCGGCCGGAGGCGAAGCGCTCGTCGGGCTCGGTGTCGTAGGCCTGCTGGTGGACCTGCACGACCGGCGTGTCCAGCAGGCAGCCCTCGACCGTCGTGGTCGAGAACAGGTTCACGAGGACGTCGGCGTGCTTGATCAGGGCGCCGAGGCGCAGCGCGTCGTCGCGGTCCAGCCGCACGCGCATCGCTCCCGCCTGCACGCCGGGCACGTCGACGTGCACGTGCGGGTGCGCCGCCGCCAGGCGCTCGAAGGGCTCCATCGGCGCGGCCGTGCGCGCGCGGAAGAAGTTGGGGTGCACGCGCACGACCTGCTGGGCGTCCACGCCGAGCGAGCCGTCCGCGATGGCCGTGGCGATGGTCTCGGCCACCGTGGCGTTGTGCGCCCACGCGCCCGGGCTGCTCGTGGCGTAGAGGATCAGCCGCCGCTCGGGGTCGAGCCCCAGGGCAGCGAAGAGCTCCTCGCGCGACATGAGGCCGTCCGGACGCACGTAGGGATCGAAGTGCGCGACGCCTCCGACGACGATGCGGCGGCGCGGGAAGTCCTGGTACTCGGCGACCTGCTCGGCCATGCGCTCCGACCAGGCCACCACGTGGCCGGGTTCCGCCCCGCGGTAGCCCTTGCTCGTCGGGTTGTCCCAGCCCAGGACGACCGCGACGCTGGGGATCCCGCGCGCCGCGGCCTCGCGCAGGAGGATCCCGTCCTCCTTCAGGTAGCCGGTGCTGGTCGTCACCACGAGGTCGGGGCGGTGGCGCTCGAAGAGGTCGCCGTGGACCGGCGGCGCGTAGCGCGCGCCTTCGAGGCGCAGCAGGGCGCGCCGGGCCGCCCGCGAGCGCCACGCCACGTGCACCCCGGCGTGGATCGCGCCCGCCAGCCACGCGTTCTTGGCGCGGTAGCGGCCGCGAAACGAGTCGTACTTGTTGCGAAACGCGCCGCTGCGCCCGGCGAGCGCGTAGGCGCGCACGTGGGAGACCACGAAGTGCGTCTTGGAGCGCTCCGCCCGTCCGAGGTGATCGCGCAGCGGCTCCAGCGTCACCCGGTCGCCGGCGAACTCGGCGGCCATCGACGGGTCGTCGTGGCTGGGGCTGAGGATCACGATCCGGGCGCCCGCGTCGTGCAGCGTGCGGTAGATGTCGGTGTGCAGGAGGTAGCGCGCCGCGAACCCGTGCGGAACCGCGAGGAACACCGTGCCGGCGCTGCGGGTCACCGCGCCGCCAGGTCGAGGATGTGGCGCCCGACGCGCTCGCCCGAGCGCCCGTCCAGCGGCCCGCACTCGGTCTCGGCCACGCGGCGGCGCTCGGCGCGGTGGGCGCCGGGGCGCTCCAGCGCCTCGCGCACCGCGGCCGGCAGCTCGTCGAGCGCGTCGATCGTCTGCGCGGCTCCCGCGTCCACGAGCGCACGGAGGTGGTCGAAGTCCTGCCAGCCGCGGCCCGAGGCGCCGCCGTCGAGGCTGATCGACTCGCTGACCAGGACGACCGGCCGGTCGAGGATGAAGGCCTCCAGCGTCGTGGTGGAGAAGACGTTGACGAGCACGTCGCAGTGCTTGAACAGCGAGCCGAGGCGGATGCTGTCACCGACCAGCAGGTCGATCCGCAGCTTGTCGGACACCACCTCGGGCACGTCGACGTGCACGTGCTCGTGCTGGGCGGCCAGGGCGAGGAAGCCCTCCAGCGGCTTGGGCTGGCCGGGCAGCCGGTAGTTGGGGTGCACGCGGATGACGAGCTGGGCGTCGGCGCCCAGCGCCCCCGACTCGATCGCGCCCGCGATCGTCGCCGCGATGCGCTCGTTGTGGTCCCACAGGCCGGGGCTGGAGGTGCAGAACACGACCAGCCTCCGGGCGGGGTCCAGGCCGTGGTGGGCGAACAGCTCCTCGCGGGTCATCAGGCCGTCGGGGCGCAGGTAGCGGTCGAAGAACGGGACGCCGCCGACGAAGAGGCGCTCGCGCGGCACGTCGTGGTACTCGGTCATCTGGGCGGCCATCCGCTCGGACCACACCACGATGTGGTCGGGGTCCGCGCCGCGATAGCCCTTGCTCGTCGGGTTGTCCCAGCCGAGCACGATCGCGCAGCTGCGCACCCCGCGCCGGCGCGCCTCGCGCAGCGCGGCGGCGTCGTCGGGGAAGACGCCGGGGCTCGCGGCGATCACCAGGTCGGGCCGGTGGCGGTCGAACACCGGGGCGTAGGCGTCGGTGCGCGTCACGCGCGTCTCCGCGGCCAGCACCGCGCGGCGCATGCGGCGCGAGCGCCACATCAGCGGCATCAGCACGTGCATGCCGCTCGTGATCAGCTTGGCGGCGCCCCGCTGACCCCGGCGAAAGCCCTCGTACTTGTTCATGAACGCGCGGCTGCGATGGCCGCGCGCGACCCCGTAGCGGCGCAGGCGCAGCAGCACGAAGCGCATGCCCCAGCTCACCGGGTTGCCGGGCATGGGGATCGCGGGCAGCGGCTCGAGGACCACCTGGTCGTCGCCGGAGAACTCCTCGCGCATGTACGGCTCGTCGGCGTTGGGGGCGAGGATCACCAGGCGCGCGCCGCCCTCGCGCAGGGTGGCGAAGACCTCGGTGCGCAGCAGGTAGCGCGCCGCCTGGCCGTGATGGGCCACGAGCAGCACCGTGGGCGGGGCGGGATCGCGGGGCATGGCCGGCAGGGCGCTCAGACGGTCGCCGGCGACGCGGCGACGTCCCGGTCGGCGCGCGCCGGTGGGTCGAGCGCCATCGCCTCCAGCACGACCTCGGCGATGCGCCGCCCCGCGTTGCCGTCCGACGGGCCGAGCTCGCGGCGGACCACCTCGGCGCGCAGCGCGCGCTCGTGCTCGGGGTGCTCCAGGTAGCGCCCGACGTGCGCGACGATCTCCTGCGGCGTGTGCGCGACGGGCGCGGCGCCGCTGCGCAGCACGAGCTGCAGGTGGTAGTAGACGGTGCCCTTGGAGTCGATGAGCACCACCGGGCGGTCGGTGGCGAACGCCTCGAGGGTCGTCGTGGAGAGGACGTTGACGAGCACGTCGCAGTTCTTGATCAGCGCGCCCAGCCGCGCGCCGTCGGAGCGGGGCATGTCACACGACAGCTTCTTGGACAGGATCTCGGGGATGTCGAGGTGCACGTGCTCGTGCTCGGCGGCCAGGCGCTCGAAGTCGGCCATCGAGACGTCCTTGGCGGGGAAGTTCGGGTGCAGGCGCACGACGAGCTGGCTGGGCTCGGGGAGCGCGTCGTCGGCGATGGCGCGCGCGAGGACCTCTGCCACCTCGGCGTCGCGGTCGTAGTAGCCGGGGGAGCTGGTGGCGAAGACGATCAGGCGCCGCGACGGGTCCAGGCCGAAGGTCGCGTCGAGGTCCTCGCGGCCGGGGAGCGCGCCGTCGCGGTGGTAGGCGTCGAAGTGCGGCACGCCGCCGACGACGATCTGGTCGCGGCGGAAGTCCTGGAAGCGCACCATCTGGTCGGCCATGCGCTGTGACCACACGACGACGCGGTCGGGGTTCCCACCGCGGTAGCCCTTGCTCGTGGGGTTGTCCCAGCTCAGCACCGGGGTCACGGTCGGCACGCCGTGCAGCGCCGCCTCGCGGAGCATCCGCGCGTCGGGCTTGAAGTAGCCGGGGCTGGTGGTCACGACGACGTCGGGTCGGTAGCGCTCGAACAGGTCGGCGTGCGCTGGCTCGGTGTACAGGCGCAGCTCGAGGCCGAGCAGCCCGCGCCGCAGCGTCCGCGAGCGCCACAGCAGGTGCAGCGCGCCGCTGAAGACCCGCTGCTCGACCGGCTGGCCCGCCAGGTACTTCTTGGGGAACGACGCGTACTTGCCGCGCAGCGCGGGCGTGCGGTGCCCGTTGCCGATCGCGTAGTTGCGCAGGTGCAGGACCCACCACCACAGCAGCGAGCGCTTCTCCTGCTTGGGCGGGGTGCGCAGCGCCTCGACGTGGACGCCGTCGGTCTCGAACTCCTCGCGCAGGTAGGCCTCGTCGGCGTTCGGCGCGAGGATCACGACCCGCGCACCGGCCGCGCGCAACGTGGGCAGGATGTCGGTGCGCAGGAGGTAGCGGGCGGCAAAGCCGCTGGGTACGACGAGAAACGCGGTCTTGGCTCCGGGCGCCACCGGGGTGACGATAGCGACGAGGTCGGTGCGCGAATCCGATCCTGGGGAGGCGGGAGCCCGGGCGCGCTACCGCTCGTTTGGCGTAGCGCGCCGGCGAT
Source organism: uncultured Solirubrobacterales bacterium (assembly GCA_963825515.1). Classification (GTDB taxonomy): domain Bacteria; phylum Actinomycetota; class Thermoleophilia; order Solirubrobacterales; family Solirubrobacteraceae; genus CADCVQ01. The sequence continues at coordinate 307,962 of CAWGTI010000010.1, forward strand.
CGGCGTCCTGGCACATCTCCTCGAGCGCCGAGTGCAGCTCGAGCCAGCCGCTGAACCGTTCCGGCGACCCGCCGTCGCTCGAGATCGATCCGCTGACGGGCTGCGTCAGCTCCAGGTCGATCTTCACCGTGAGCCTGGTGGTCACGACCGAAGGATCGCGCTGCGCGCCCGGCTCCGCCTCGGGGAGCCACCCCGAACTTTCGCCCGCTCAGCCTTCAGGCCCGAGGCAGGCGGCCAGCGCCGCGCGCGAGTGGATGCCGAGCTTGGAGTAGACGTGCCCCAGGTGGGTCTCCACCGTCTTGCGGGTCACGAACAGCGCCTGCGCGATCTCGGGATTCGAGTGACCCGCGGCGGCGAGCTCGGCGATGCGGCGCTCGCTCGCGGTCAGCGCGTCGATGCCGCTGACCTGCATCCGGCGCGGACGTGCGCCGGTCGCCAGCAGCTCGTCGCGGGCGCGGTCGGCGACGACGGCGGCGCCGCAGCGCTGCGCCAGGTCGAGCGCCGCGCGCAGCGTCTCGCGGGCCTCGGCGCGGCGGTTGGCGCGCCGCTGCGCGGCGCCCAGGTCCGTGGCCGCCCGCGCATGCTCCAGGCGCGCCGGCGAGGCCGCGAGCAGCTCGACCGCATGATCGAGACCGGCGACGATCGCGTCGGGGTCCGGGGCGAGCAGGGCCACGACGCGCTCCGCGCCGCCGATGGTGCCCGGCGTGCCCCAGGCCCGCGCGGCGGCGAGCTCCTGCTCCGCGAGCGCGCCGGCGAGTCCGAGCTCGCCGCGGCCCCGCAGCGCGAGCGCCGCGTGCGTCCGCCAGGGATACAGGAGCGGGTTGTGGGCCTCGAAGACCGCCGTCCGCCGGCCGCACTCCTCGAGATCGGCCAGCCCCGCCACCACGTCGCCGGCTGCGAGTCGCAGCCGGCCGCGCGCGCTGAGCAGGACGCTGAACGGGGCCGGCGTGGGAATCGGCCCCTCGGCGAAGCCGACGGCGTCCAGGCACTGCTCCGCGTCGTCGAGTCGGCCGCACTCGATCAGCACCCCGATGAGCACGCCGGTGTTGAAGGCGCTGCCCAGCAGCAGGCCCGACCGCTGCGTCACCTCGAGCGCGATGCGCGCGTCGTCCTCCGCCTCGGCGAGCGCGCCCCGGCGATAGGCCAGCGCGGCGCGCGTGGCGCAGGCGAACGAGAAGGCGTGCTCGGATCCGTGGAGGCGAGCGCTGGCGAGCGCCTCGTCGACCACCGCGCCGGCGTCGTCGAGGCGATCGGCGCAGATGAGCGCCATCAGCGGTCCGGTCAGCTCGTAGGGCACGACGCCGCGGTCGGCGATCAGGCGCCCGTCGCCGAGCGCCCGGTGCGCGAGGTCGGTGGCCCGGTCGGCGTCCTGCGAGCGCCACATCCGGTGGTAGGCGAGCTGGCAGAGCATCATCCGCTCGCCGCGAGAGTCGCCCCGCAGCTCCTCGCCGATGCGCTCGATGCGCGCGGCGGCGCGGTGCACCGCGTCGAGGTCGAGCATCGCGGCGGCGACGTACTGCGCCTCGAGCTGCAGCGCGCGCTCCGGATCCTCCCCGGCCAGCTCGGCGATGACCGTCTCGAGCAGCTCGAGCGTCTCGCTCGTGCGGCCCGCCGAGAGGAGGAACGGCGCGGCCGCCTCCGCCACGTCGGCGCGGGTTCCGGCGTCGATCGCCAGCGCGAACGCCTCGAGCAGGTGCTCGCCCGCCTCGGGGTGCGCGGCCGCGGACTCCGCACGGCCGAGTTCGAGCAGGATCGCGGCGCGCGCCTCGGGCGGCGGCGGCTCGGCCAGCGCACGGAGCATGTAGCCGCGCACGGCATCGACCGCCCCCTGGCGCTGCGCGCGGGACGCGGCGCTGCGCAGCCGCTGCACCACCTCCGCGTCCGCCGACGGCTCGGTCCACAGCAGGTGCGCCGCCACGCGCTCGGCGTCAGCGGACTCGGCGGCGAGCATGCCGGCGGCCCGCTTGTGCGCCCGCGCACGGTCCGCGTGGCCGAGGTCGTCGTAGACGACCGTCCGCATGAGCGGATGCGTGAAGCGCAGCGGCCGGCCCGGGGCGAGGAACCCCGCGTCGACGAGGCGATCGACCGCGTCGGCGGCGTCGTCGTCCGCGAGGCCGGCGAGCACGGCGACGTGGCGCAGCGCGGCGTCGTCGCCCAGCGTGGCGACCGCGCGCGCGACCTGGTGGGCCGCCGCGCCGAGGTGGCCGAGGCGCACGAGCGCCTTGCGCGCGATCGCCTCCGGGCGGACCTGGCGGATGCGAACGCACGCCGCGCGGTCGGGGGCGCCCCCGTCGGCCGCCAGGGCCCGCGCGAGCTCGGTGAGCAGGAACGGGTTGCCGCGGCTCGCGTCGTGCGAGGCGACCACGAACTCCTCGTCGGGCTCGGTGGCGAACAACCCGCGCAGGACATCCCCCGCCGCGGCCGCGCTGAGCGGCTCGGGGCGCAGCGTGCGCGCGTCGGGCTCGCCGGCGATCGCCTCGACGAGCGGCGCCGGCGCCTCCGGCGCGGTCGAGCGCGCCGCCATGAGGAGCAGCACCGGCAGCTCGTCGAGGCGCCGCGCGAGGTAGTGCGCGAACTGCAGCGACGGGCCGTCGGCCCAGTGCGCGTCGTCGAGGATGAGCAGCAGGGGCGCGGCATCGGCGAGGCCCGCGGTCAGCCAGTGCAGCCCGTGCAGCAGCGGGAACAGCTCGCCCGCGGGCGCCGCGGGGGTCGCCGGTGCCTGCGCGCCGAGCAGCTCGGAGGCGATCCCGGCGGCGCCCGCGAACAGCGCTGCGCGCTCGGCCGGCGGAGTGGCGGCGACGAGCGGCTCGAACAGCTGGCGGACCACGCCGAAGGAGTAGTCGCGCTCGAGCTCGCCTCCGCGGGCCGCGAGCACCACCACGCCGCGCGCCGGCGCGAGCTGTGCGACGACGCCGAGCAGCGCGCTCTTTCCGATCCCGGGCGGTCCCGCGATCAGCGCCACGCGGCCGGACCCCGCGCAGGCCGAGTCGAGCAGCCCTTCCAGCGCCTCCAGCTCGGAGTCGCGCTCGAGCAATGCTCCCCGCCGCGTGTCGGTCATCTGACCCACGGCCCAACCTACCCCCGCCGCGGGACCCGGAGCAACCGTCGCCGCGGGAGCCGCCGCTCGGGGAGACCGCGGGCAAAGTTCAGGGAGCCTCCCCGACGCCAACGGCTGCGCGCCCGGAGAGGATCGCCGCCATGGCTCGCCGCTTCGCCCTGGCCCTGGTGCTCGCCACCTCCGCGGTCGCGGTGGCCGCGCCGCCGGCGCAGGCGCTGCTGTCGCTGTCGCTGCCCGGCCCGCTCGGCTCCGGCCCGACGTCGCCCCAGCCCCAGCCCACGCCGACCACGACGACGGGGCTGCTCACCCAGACCCTGGGCACGGCCGGCTCGCTGCTGACCGGCCAGATCGGCCTGGGCACGACCGCCGAGACCCTCGCCTGCCCGGTCGCGAAAACCCTGACCCAGCTCGCGCCGCCCGGCTCGCCGGGCGTCAGCCAGGCAACGTTCGTGGCGTGCGTGCTGCACTTCCTGGACTTCGAATGGCGCACGACGCACCCCGGCCGCCCGCCGCTGCTGACCGACGACCGGATCGTCACCACGCTGGGGGTGCCGACCCCGCTGAACCTCGACACCGACCTCCTGCCCGAGGCCCTCGGCACCGTCCTCGTCCTCGCGCCGAACGTCTTTCAGCTGAGCTTCCGGCGCATCGACCTCGGCCTCAAGGGCGACCTGCCGAGCACCGCGGAGCTCATCATCACCGACCCCTCCGGCGGCTCGCTGCCGACGTCGAAGATCGGCCTCGGCCTCGCCGCGAACAAGCCCGGCGATCGCTTCCCGAACGAGCTCGCGATCACGTTCACGCTGGAGTCCTTCAAGCCGCCGCTGGACTACTCGGGCACGCCGCGCTTTCGCATCGACGTCGACTCCGCCGCCCAGGCCAAGCGCGCCGCCATCACTGCCGACCTCTTCGACGAGAGCGCCGCGCGCGTGCGCGACTCGGACGTCCGCGCCGAGGTCGGCATGAAGCCGGTGCCGGCGCGCCTGAGCACGCGCGTCACACTGCGCGACGACCTGCCCGCCAGGGACACCGGCACCGACGTCGACATCACCCACGCCGCCACGCGGCCGATCGGCGTCCTCGGCCTGCTCAACGCGACGATCGCGCTCGGCCCCCCGGTCGGTCCGCCGACCGTCGACGCCGCCGTGACCCTCCGCGGCGAGCCCGATGCCCAGGGCACCCGCAGGATCCGGCGCCTGAACGCCAGGCTCGCCGACCTGCCGAGTTACTCCGGGCTGAGGTACCGGACGATCGGCAAGACCGACGCGCCCTCGAGCGCGACGCGCGAGGCCAAGGACCAGGCGCGCGGCGGCCAGACGGTCGACTACGCCTCCGCGTCGCGCCTCACGCGCCTGGAGGTGGGCTACGACGACGTCATGCAGCCCGCCGGAGCCGCGGCGGAGGTCCCGTCGCTGCGCGCCCGCCTGCGCGCCGGGCGCGTGCCCACCGGCATGAGCGTCTCGCAGCTCGGCTCGTTCACGACCTTCCTGGCCAACGACGCCGGGATCGAGCGCACGGAGGCCGAGTTCGCGATGGACGGCGAGATCGTCACGCGCCGCACCGACCGCCCGGGTCTGCGCTTCGTCCGCGAGGACCCCGATGCCGACGGCAGACAGCCGCTCGCGATCGCCGCGCGGATCGACGGCGTGCACCTCACGAAGCTCGACAACCTCGGCGGCCGCGCGGTGCTCGACGTCGGCATGGCCCGCCAGCCGTTCGACATCGACGCGCGCGACGTACCGTCCGGCCTGACCGCGACGGCGACCATCGAGGACCTGCCGGCCAACGCACACGTCGAGTACCTGCCGGCACAGCCCGCCGAGGGCGAGTCCGCGGAGGGCGAGGAGCAGCCCTTGCGCGTGAAGTACGACGCCGGCGACCACGCGATCGGGCGGATCGCGTACAAGGCGGCGTTCGACGAGACGCAGGGCGGCCTGCTCGACCAGATCGAAGGGCACATCACCGACCTGCCGCCGGTCATCGACGTCACCGCCGACCTCGAGGACAAGGTCTACGAGTTCAACGCGAGCAAGCCGTTCGGCGTCATCGAGGGCCTGGCCCGCAACCGCAAGGCCGTCGACGCCGCGACCGTCCCACCGCTCAGTGCCGGCGCGACCGGCGCCTCGGCGATCCTGCGCGACGACGGCACCTTCGCCGCGCTCGCGCGCGTCCACGGGCTGAAGAACGTCAAGGCCGACCTCGAGAACAACGCCTACCACGTGGAGGCCGGCGCGGTGCCCTTCGAGGCGCGCGCGCTCGTCGACGAGGTCCGCGGCAGCGGCGCCGCCCGCGAGGTCCTTCCGCGCCAGATGCTCGCCACGATCGACCGCCTGCCCGGTCGCATCGACCTGAAGTTCGACGAGGAGGGAGACGACGAGAAGCTCGTCACCTACGACGCGAGCGCGGGCATCGGCAAGATCGCGCTGCAACTCGACGGCGAGAAGCTCTATGCCCCCGAGCCGAAGGTCAACCGCGTGCGCGCGGGCCTTTTCGACGTGCCCTCGTCGTTCGTGGTGCGGCTCGGCAACGCCGGCAAGCTCGATCTCGACGCCGGCCCCGGCATCGGGAAGATCGAATCGCTCATCACCTCCGGACCTGACCCTGAGCTCCCCGCAGACCAGCACGCGGCCTACGTCGAGAAGGGCAGGGACATCGTCGTCAAGGCGCAACTGCTGGGCTTCACGCGGTTCACGCTCGACCCCGACCCGCTCGACGTCCGCTTCGATACCCGTGCCGCCAAGCGCCTGGACGTCGACGTCAAGGCGGACCTCGACGGCGACGACGCACAGGAGCCCGAGACGACGGCGCACATCGACATCTCGCAGGTCCCGGCGAAGCTGCACGCCAGCTACGACGGCGAGGCCAGGCTGCACTACGACGCCGACGGCGGCGCCGACACCGGCACGATCGGTGCGATCCACGCCAACGCCCACTTCCTCGAGCAGCGCGGCGGCCGCTCGCTCCCGCGCGACCTCAGCGCGACGGTCGAGGGCGTCCCCTCGGAGATCGACGTGGCGCTGACCGACGAGGGGCGCGAGAAGAAGCTGGCCTACGACGCCAACCGCCGCACGGACCGCGTCGCGCTCGAGCTGCGCGGCGACGCCCTCTACGCGGGCGAGGAGCGCGTCGACCGCCTGCGCGCCGCGGTCGTCGGCATCCCGCGCCACCTCGCCGCGACGCTCGGCACCGGCGGCGCGTTCGCGTTCGACGGCGCGACCGGGATCGACCGGATCGAGGCGCTCGTGACCTCCGGGCCCGATCCGGACCTGCGCGCCCACCGCCACCAGGCGTACGCCCAGCGTGACTCCGAGGCCGTCGTGGGCAAGGTGCAGCTGCTCGGCTTCAAGGCGTTCGAGCTCGACCCCGAGCCGCTGACGACGACGTTCGAGACGGCAGCCGCGCTCCCGCTGGAGGTCGACGCGCACGTCGACGAGCAGCGCGGCGACCGCGCGCTGGGCCGCGAGGCGACGCTCGACATCGACAAGGTGCCGGCGAAGATCGAGGCCGCGCTGACCCAGCCCGCCCCGGGGACGCAGGCCATCACCTACGAGGGCTCCTCGCGGATCGAGGCGCTCGACGCGACGCTGAAGGGCGACGAGCTCCTGCCGCCCGACCCGTCGGTGCCGGGCACCGAGAAGATCGACCGCGTCGAGGCGCACGTGGCCGGGATCCCGAAGGAGCTCTCCGCGCGGCTCGGCTCTGACGGCGCCATCGACCTGGGCACGGGCGGCGCGGGCATCGATGAGATCACCGCGCTGGCGACGAGCGGGCCGGACCCCGGCTTCACCGACGGCTCGCACGGCGCGTACGCCGAGACCGGCGACGACCTCGTCGTCAAGGCGCGGCTGCTCGGCTTCAAGGAGTTCAAGCTCGCGCCAGACCCGCTCGACGTCACGTTCGAGACGACCGCCGCGCGCCCGCTGGAGGTCGACGCCAAGCTCGACCTCGACGAGGACGGCCGCCCCGAGGTGACCGCCGGCCTGGATCTGAAGAACGTCCCCGCCACGATGCGCCTCGCCCTTCAGAAGGACGGCACGTACGGCTACGACGCCTCGGGCCGGATCGACGAGCTCGCGCTGACGGCCGCGGGCCTGCCCGACCTGCCCGACGCGCCGGCCAAGATCGACCTGATCACCGCGACGCTACGCGGCGTCCCCGCGCACCTCGACGCCGGCTACGGCGACGACGGGCAGGTGTCGCTGAAGGGCACGAAGGACGACGGCTCGCTGGACGCCGTGACGTCCGCCGAGCTCACCGCCCAGTCGCGCCGCCCGCCGGCGCTGCCGACGACGCTCGCAGCGAGCCACGCCGCGTTCCGCCTCGTCGGGAACGAGGCCGCGGCGCGGGTGCGGATCGCGGGCCTGCGCGAGATCGACATCACGCCGACTCCGCTGGATGCCGTCGTCGACACCGACGTGCTCGGGGCGCTGGACCTCGACGCGAAGGTCGACGCCGACGGGAGCGGAACCTTCGAGAAGCAGATCAACGCCGAGCTGCGCACCGGGATCCATCGCGTGACCGTCAAGGACGAGCTCGCCCGCAGCTCCAGCCGGTTCCTCGTCGACACCGGCGATCCCTTCGACACCCTGCACCTGCGGGCGGTCGCCGACGACCTGCCGCTCGGGATCGAGACCGTCGACCTCGACGTCTTCGACATCCCCGAGATCACCCGCCTGCGCTTCCCGCGCGCCGGCGGCCAGGACGACCTCATCGCGATCGACCTGCTCGAGCGCGTCAACGGCGTCGAGCAGAAGGCCGACGGGATCGACCGCATCGATCTCGACGTCAACGACGGCGGCCTGCCCCGCAGCACCGTCACGACCGCCGACGGCGTGACGCACACCGCCACCGACGGCTTCGAGGCGAAGCTGACCGGCTCGCTGGCGAACCCGGAGATCGAGACGGCGGCGCTGCGCCTGCGCGGACTGCGCGGCTTCTCGTACCAGACCAGGCCGCACACCGCGATCGGCGTCGACGTCGCGCCGGGCCAGGCGCGCCCGCTCGCGCTCGACGCCACGCTCGAGCAGACCGGCACCGACCTCTTCGCCACCGGCCACATCGACCGGCTGCCCGACGACCTGCTGCTCGAGCTCGCCAAACGCGACGATACGCCGATCGCCTACTCGGCCGGCCGCCGGATCGATGAGATCCACCTGGAGACGAACTTCCTCGAGGACAAGGGCCTGCCGCGGGTCGAGGCGACGATCTCCGATCCCCCGTCGCAGTTCGAGGTGTGCTTCCGCACGGACGGCCAGCGGGCCACGTGCATCCCGTCCAACCGCTTCGACGACCGCACCGACAAGCTCATCTCGGCCGCCTACGAGTCCGACGTGACGGCGACGGGCACGCGCCCGGACGTCTTCGTGCGCGCCTGCTTCGCGTCGCAGACGTGCGCGAGCGGGCCGATCGCCACGCTCGACGTCAAGGTCCCGCGCAAGATCGAGCTCGAGGCCGGCGCGGGCGCGACGGCGCCGACGATCCCCGCCTTCGACTGCTTCGACGAGTACAACCAGAACGGCGGCCTGGTCGAGCTCGGCCGCGCGATCGGCTGCACCGCGCTTTACCCAGGGCGCGTCGTCGCCGCCGCCGCCGGCAGCGCGAGCGCGCGGGCGTTCGTCTGGGTCGACACGGGTGCGACGGCGCTCGACGGCACTGCGACCTACACGATGCCGTCCCCGACGAGCGTCCTGGACCCGATCGTGCTGGCGCTGAACGTCCCGTCGATCACCGCCGACCAGGCCTTCCTGGAGGCGAACGCCTCGCTGAGCGACCTCGCCAACGGGACGGGCATCGTGCGCGGCGGCGCGCTGACCTGCACGGGCGGCGACCTCGGCATCAGCACGCGCTTCAAGCTGCGCTTCCCGGGCATCGACCTTCCCGCCGGTGCGCTCAGCACCATCAACGACGCGATCGACGCCTCCAACACCACGCTCGGGACGAGCTTCGCGCACCTGACGAACCCGATCATCGCGCCCTTCGACGTGATCGACCGGCCGCTGGCGTTCTCGCTCATCGACGACATCTGCTGACGGCCGACCGCGGCGCCCCGCGCCCAGCCGGCCGCATCCGCCGCCTCTATCCTGCCCCGGATCGTCCTCCTTGCCGTCAACTACCACTACCTGACCTCCGGGCCGGCGGGCTCCGGGCGGGCGATCTTCCCGGTGACCGCGGCGGAGCTGGCGGCGCAGATCGAGCTGCTCGGCGACCACTTTGAGTTCGTCTCGCGCGACCAGGTCCTGGCCGCGGTGGGCGACGACGCGCCGCTGCCGCCGCGCGCCTGCGCGATCACGTTCGACGACGGGCTGCGCTCCCAGATCGAGGTGGCGCTGCCGGTGCTCGAGCGCCTCGGCGTGCCGGCGACGTTCTTCGTCTCCGGCAAGCCGCTGATCGAGCGCCGTGCGCTGCACGTCCACCGCGTGCACGCGCTGCGCGAGCAGCTCGACGAGGCGGACTTCGCGGCCCTGCTCGACGAGCAGCTCAGCGCCTGCGGGCTCAGCGCGCCACCGGTCCCGCCGGACGCCGCGCGCACGATGTACCGCTACGACACGGCGCCGGCGGCGCAGGTGAAGTACCTGCTCAACGTGGCGCTCGAGCGGATCGCCGGCGAGCGCGTGGTGGAGGCCATGTTCTCGGCGGTAGGGCCCGGTGAGCAGGCGTTTTGCGAGGATCTGTACATGACCGGCGACCAGGTCCGCGAGCTCGAGCTGGCCCACGGCGCCGTGGGCGCGCACGGCTACGCCCACCACCCGTTCGCCACGCTGGACACCGCGGCCAAGGTCGACGACATGGCCCGCGGCGGCCACGCGCTGGCCGCCGTCACCGGCCGCTTCCCGCGCATGATCAGCTACCCGTACGGCTCTGCCGCGGCGGTCACCGCGCAGGTCGGAGCGGCGGCCGAGTCGCTGGGCTTCGCCGCGGGCCTCACGATGGAGCGCGCGCTGAACGCGGGCCTCACCGACCCGCTCCTGCTGGCGCGCATCGACACCAACGACGCGCCCGGCGGGCGGCGCCCGCTGCTGCGGATCGCCGACGGCGAGCCCGTCGCCGAGGCGGGCATGACCCCCGCCCGCACCCGCTACTTCGACGAGGTCGCGGTCGGCGAGCATGTCTGAGCTGCTGGACGCCGGCGAGCTGTCGGCGCGGCGCCGGCGCGGCCTCGCGCTGGTCAAGGAGCCGCCCGAGGGCGCGCCGCTCGCGGTGCTGTCGACGTTCAACCTCGACCTGCTGGCCCCCTTCGCCGCCGAGGCGCTCGACCGCCACGGCATCGCGCTCCCGCTCTGGGCGGCCGGGTTCGACCAGCTCGCGCGCGAGGTCGCCGACCCCGGCTCCGAGCTCTACGGGCACGCGCCGCGCGCCGTCCTCGTGATCCCCGCGCCCGAGGACCTGCTCGCCCCATTGTTCGCGGGCGGCCTCCAGGACGCCGAGGCGCTGGTCGCCGAGCGCATCGACGAGCTGCGCGGCCAGGTCGAGACCCTGCTCGAGCGCCTCCCGAACGCCGCCGTGCTGGTGGCCTGCGTCGGCGCCGCCCGGGCGCCCGCCGAGCACGTGCTCGCGCCCGCCGCGCGCCGCGCGCGGGCAGGCGCTGCTCGAGCGCTTCGACGCGGCCGTCCGCGGCCTGGACGAGCTGTCGCCGCGCGTCGTTGTCGTCGACTTCGAGTGGCACGCCCGCGCGGCCGGGCGCCGCGCGCTGACCGACCCGCGCCTGTGGTACCTGGGCCGCATGCGGCTGAACCCGCAAGGCCTGGCGCTGCTGGCCGAGCTGGTCGCGCGCCACCTGGCGGCCCACCTCGGGGTCGGACGGCGCAAGGTCGCGGTGGTGGACCTCGACGACACGCTGTGGGGCGGCGTCGTCGGCGAGGCGGGCGTGGAGGGCCTCGTGCTCGGCGACGAGGGCGTCGGCCTCGCGTTCGCCGACCTGCAGCGCGAGCTGCTCAAGCTCCACGACGCGGGCGTCGTCCTCGCGGTGTGCACGAAGAACGAGGCCGGCGACGCGCAGGACGGCTTCGCCCACCCGGCGATGGTGCTGCGCCGCGAGCACTTCGCCGCCGAGCGCGTCAACTGGCAGGACAAGGCGGCGAACCTGCGCGAGATCGCCGAGGAGCTGAGCCTGGGCCTCGACGCGCTGGTCTTCCTCGACGACAACCCGGTCGAGCGCGAGTGGGTGCGCCAGGCGCTGCCCGAGGTGGAGGTGCCCGAGCTGCCCGCCGACCCGGTCGACCGGCCCGCCTTCCTCGCCCACGGCCCGTGGTTTCAGACGCTCGCGGTCACCGCCGAGGACCGCGGCCGCTCGGCCTCCTACGGCGCGCAGGGCAGCCGCCGCCGCGCGCAGACCGCCGCGCGCAGCTTCGAGGACTTCCTGGCCTCCCTGCAGCAGGAGATCACGCTCGAGCCCGTGTCCGAGACCACCCTGTCCCGCGCCGCCCAGCTCTGCCAGCGCACGAACCAGTTCAACCTCACGACCCGGCGCCACAGCGTCGCCGACCTGGAGGCCATGCTGCGCGACGACGCGTTCGAGCTGCACACCGTGGCCGTGCGCGACCGCTACGGCGACAGCGGCGTGACCGGTGTCGCGATCCTGGCGCTCGACGGCGACGAGGCGCGCGTGGACACGCTGCTGCTGAGCTGCCGCGTGCTGGGCCGGCGCGTGGAGGACGTGCTGGTCGCGTTCCTCGCGCGGCGCGCCAAGGCGCGCGGCGCGCACGGTCTGGTCGGGACCTACGAGCCCACCGCGCGCAACGGGCAGGTCGCCGACTTCTACCCCCGCCGCGGCTTTGCGCAGGCCGGGGAGCGCACGTGGCGCCTGGACCTCGACGGTGAGCTGCCCGCGACGCCCGCGCAGCTCGTCGTGGTCGAGACCGCCCATGCGTGAGCGCATCCGCGCGGCGATGGCCACGGTGTTCGACCGGCCGCTGGCCGAGATCGGAGAGGACGCCTCACCTGAGAGCCTGGAGGACTGGGACTCGCTGCACCACCTGGAGCTCGTGCTCGAGCTCGAGCTGGAGTTCGGCGTGCGGGTGCCCGCCGAGACCGTCCCCGAGATGCTCTCGGTCGACGCGATCGAGGAGACGCTGCGCGAGCTCGCGGCGACCTGAGTGGATCCCAGCGTGCCCCCTCGGACCTTCTCCTCGATCGCCGAGGGCGACAGCGTCACCTGGAGCCACGAGATCGGCGCCGCCGACGTCGACGCGTTCGTCGCGCTGTCGGGCGACGACAACCCGCTGCACGTCGACGACGACTTCGCCCGGCTGCACGGGTTCCGCGGGCGCGTCGTCCACGGGATGCTCGTCGGCGCCTTCCTCTCCCGGGTGGTGGGGACGGTGCTGCCCGGGCCCGGCGCCGTCTGGCTGTCCCAGAGCATCCGCTTCGCCCAGCCGGTATACGTTGGCGACCGCGTCGAGGTCACCGTGTCCGTCACGCACAAGGCGGAGGCGCTGCGGACGCTCGTGCTCGACACGACGGTGCGTAACCAGCACGGCGCCACGGTGCTCTCCGGAGAGGCCAGGATGATGATGCTGCCCATATCGCAGACCCCGCCGTGGGAGGAGCTGACCGCCGTGGTCACCGGCGCCAGCCGGGGGATCGGCGCGGCGGTGTCGCGGGCGATCGGCGAGCGCGGCGGTCGGGTGGTGGTCAACTACCACGCCTCCGGCGAGGCGGCGGACGCCGTGGCGGCGGACGTGCGCGACGCCGGCGGCGACGCGATCGCGGTGCAGGCCGACGTCAGCACGCAGGAGGGTGCGAAGGCGCTGGCCCAGGCCGCGCAGGACCACTACGGCCGCGTGGACGTGCTGGTCAACAACGCCACGCCGCCGATCGACCGCAAGCCGATGATGGACCTCGGGTGGGAGGAGGTCGACCGCTACTGGAACACCTACGTGCAGTCGGCGTTCACGCTCAGCCAGGCCGTCGTCCCGGGGATGAAGGACCGCGGCTACGGGCGCATCGTGCACACGCTGACCAGCGCCATGTGGGGCACCCCGCCGCCCAACACCGCGGGGTACGTCGCGGCGAAGTGCGGCCTGTGGGGGCTGGCCAAGGCGATGGCGGTCGAGCTGGCCTCGTTCGGGATCACGGTCAACGCCGTGTCGCCGTCGGCGGTCATGACCGACCAGTGGGAGGACGCGTCGGACAACCGGCGCCGCGCGATGGCCATGAGCATCCCCGCCAAGCGGCTCGCCGGCCCGGAGGAGGTCGCGGCGACCGTGCTGTTCCTCATCTCCGAGGGCGCCTACGTCACCGGCGCGAACCTGCCGGTGGCCGGCGGCGAGGTCATGTGACCGACGTCCGCTGGTGCCCGGCGGACCGGCTGGGCGAGCTGCAGCGCTTCATCGACGAGCAGTGGAGCGCGGGGCACGTCCTGGCCCGCGACGCGGAGCTGCTGCGCTGGCAGCACCCGCGGCCGGACCCCGCCGCGCTGTCGGTCCTGATCGCCGACGGCGACGACGGCCAGATCGCCGGGATCCTGGGGATCATCCCCGCGCCGTTCTGCCAGCACGGCCGGCGCCGCGAGGGCGCGTGGCTGACGACGTGGGTCGTGCGCCCCGACGAGCGCTCTCGCCTGCTCGGCGTCGCGCTGCTGCGCCACGCCATCGACCACACCGACGGGCTCGTGGCCACGACGGGCGGCAACCAGACGACCATGCGGATCCTGCGCACGCAGCGCTTCCACCTCGTCGACGCGATCCCGCGCTGGGTGCGCCCGGTGTCGGCGCCGGCGCTGGAGCGGCTGATGCTCGCGGCCGGCTCGACGGAGCTGGCCCTGGGGCCGAGCCACATCCCGGCCCCGCCGCCTCCGTCGTCCTCCGACGTCCGCGTGACCGGCTTCACCGACGCGGCCGCCGCCGCGTGGGACGAGGCATGGCGCGTGCGCCTGGCGCCGGGCATCGTCGGGACCTGGCGCGACGCGGCGTACCTGCGCTGGCGCTACGCCGAGCATCCGAGCTTCGACTACCTGATGTCCGTCGCCCTCGGGGACCAGGGCGAGGCCCGCGGCCTGATCGTCGCGCGCCGCGTGGCGGTGCGCGACCGCGACGAGGAGGTCGTGCGGATCGTCGAGCTGCTCGGCGACCCAGGTGCCCAGCACACGCTCGTGGCCGACCTGCTCGCCTCGGTCGATCCCGAGCAGACCGCGTTCGTCGACTTCTACTGCACGTCGGAGCGCTTCGCCGACGCGCTGGTGCAGGCCGGCTTCGCCCGCGAGAACCCCGACGCTCCCCTCCCCAGCCTCTTCGCGCCGCTGGACGCGCGCCGCGCGAGCCTGACCGGCGCGTTCGCCGCGGCGGGCGACGACGCGGCGCTGTTCGCCGGCGACGACGTGTACTTCACCCGGTCCGACGGGGACCAGGACCGACCGAACTGACGGAGCGCCTAGCCGACGCGCGACGGCCGTCAGGCGCGCTCGACCAGATCGCCCTCGATCACCGTCGTCGTGCCGTTCTGAGTCCAGGTCACCCAGTAGGTGCGCATGAGCCCTTTGGCGTGGATGACGCCGGGAGCGCCGTCGTTGAGCCGCTTGACGTTGTCCCCCGGCGCGAACTGCACGTCCACCGCGGGACGCGATGCCGGCCGGTTCTCGAAGAGCTTGCGTACTCCGCTGGTCGTTCCTGGCGCATATTGCATGGCGTCGAGTATCGCGACCGCCCGCCGGTGGGTCAAGGCGGGCAGGCGGGCGGGCCGCGTTACAGTCCCCGCCCTCCCTCGGACCCCGATGACCTACTCCACCGCCGACGCCCGCCAGGACCTGCTCGACGCCGTCGCGGACGCGATCGACGACCTCGCACGGGCGCTCGCGGCGCTCGGCGCCGCCTACGAGCTGCTCGACGAGTACAAGGGCGACGAGCTCGAGGAGGCGCTGTTCGGTCCGGTGCAGCTCGCCTACGGCCGCGCGCGGCGCACCCACACGGACTTCGCCGCCCGCCACGGCCTGCCGGCCCGCACCTTCACCATGCCGGAGCCCGGCGCGCCCTCGACCGGGCTGAAGGGCTTCGTCGACGTCGCCGTCGCGGCCGTGACGAGCGCGGAGGCGACCCTCGCGACGCTCCAGGACTCGATGATGCCGATCGAGGTCGGCGACGCCGAGCTGCGCGCGGGTCTGGCCAACGTCCGCGAGCTCGTGGCCGACGTGCCCCACCGCGCGAAGGCGCTCACGCGGACGTTCGGACGCTGAACGAGCCCTCTGCGCCTGGTAATAGTTCTGCGATGCCGGCCACGCTGCAGGATGTCACCCGCGACTTCGCACTCGGTCAGGCCACGCTGGAGACGTTGCGCGAAGCCGCCCGCGACGAGCGCAGGGATCGAGGACTGGCCGGCCAGCTCCTCGCGCTGATCGCGGAATGGGACACCAGCGTGCTGACCGACAGCGCGCGCGCTCGGCTGCGCAACAGCCTGCGGGAGCGGGCCAAGGCGCTCGTCCCGGCCGCTCCTCCTCCGGAGCCCGAGAAGCCGACGTGGACGAGCCGCCAGGCCCCCGAGAAGTCGTCCTTGTACGAGGCGGGCCTGAGGCCTCAGCGGCGCCGCTGAGCCGGCCGTCCCTTCGCGGGGCCGGCTGTCGTCAGCGCTCCGGCTCGACCGCCTGGACGACGATCCCGCCGAACCGATGCTCGCCGGCGACGCACGGCCGGCCGTTGACCCAGCAGCGGCCGTCCTCGCGCCGGCGCCACGTGCCCTCGTCGTCCACCTCGGCGACGAAGCCGGCGGCCAGCGGCGTCTCGTTGCTGAAGCGCAGCCTGCGGCCCTGCTCGTCGCGGGCCAGCGCGCCGCAGGCAACGCAGAGCATGGTCGGGTAGCGCGGCTCGAGCGGGAGCTCGGCGGCGCAGATCGGGCACGCCTGCGTCGCCGTCACGCGGGCGCCGCCTCCGCCTCCGCCGCACCGCCGCGCTGCGCCGCCGCCGCCGCGTGCAGCGACGCCGCGACCGTCGCCGCGTTCTCGTCCGAGCCCGAGACCCCGGACGGCGCCCCCGCGTACGTGCTGCGCATCGCGGCGTGCAGGAAGCGCAGGATCCGCTCGCGGTCGGGCGCGAAGCTCAGGACCTCGGGAACGGCGCGGCGCAGGTCGGCGAAGGACTCCACGTCGCGGGTGACGCCGTAGCCCGAGTAGAACGGGCGCCCCATCGTCAGGACGGGCGTGCCGTGCAGGAGCGCCTCCAGTCCGACGGTCGAGGAGATCACGACGACCGCGCGGCTGCGGCGGATGAGCTCGTGGGAGCTGGTGTGCGGGTCCACCAGGCGCACGTTGGCCCGGCGCACGAGGTCGCGCAGCATCGTCACCGGGTTGCGTCCGATGGAGACCGGGTGCTCCTTGAGCACGAGGTCGACGCCCTGGGGCAGCGAGTCGGCGACCAGGCGGATCAGATAGGCCTGGTCGGCGCAGTGCGGGATGACCTTCTTGACCTTGAAGTCGTCGGTGACGTGCAGCGGGAAGTAGACGAACGGGCGGTCGCCGTCCTCCAGCGGCTCGTACAGCCGCCGCGACGCGGCGGCGCGGGCGCGCTGGCGCACGAGCCCGGTCACGAAGCGCGACGGGCGCAGGTACTCGTTGTCGCGCTCGAACGCCGTCGCCACCGCGACGTGGCGCGCGAAGTCGCGCAGCTTGCCCGGGGTCACGACCGCGCGGCGGTAGGGCACGGTCGGGCGCCCCCGCTCGATGTAGGAGGCGATGAACGCCTCGACCTCGCGGCGCTCGTCGCCGTCCAGGTCGCGGACCTCGCCGGCGTCGACGATCGGCGCGTTGACCGTGTTGACGAACAGCCGCAGCGGCTTCGGGAAGATCGTGTAGAAGAGCAGGATCGAGTCGGTGTGGCGCTGCGCGCTGATGAGCTGCGCCGCGGTGCGCATGGTCTCGCTGCCCACCTCGGGGATCAGCACGTCGGGGGCGACCGCGTCGAACACGGACTCCAGCGCGAGCACGTGGCGCACCGTGCGCTCCACGCACCACGCCTCGTCGCGGCCCGCGCACACCGGGTCGGCGAGGTAGACGTCGCGCAGCGAGGGCACGTCGTAGGTCGCCTCGATCCGCGCCACCTCGTCGGCGACCGAGAACGGCGGCAGGTCCGCCATCAGGTCGGGCAGGCAGCGCGCCTCGAGCCCCGAGCGCTGCATCGCGCGCGCGGCGCGGCGGGAGATGACGACGTGCGAAGCCTCGTGACCGTGGTCGTCGCGCAACCGCCGCGAGACCCGCGCGTAGAAGTCGGACTCCTCGAACTGGATGGTGGTGAACAGGAACCTCACGGCGCGGAGGCTAGCCCGCACGAGCGCCCGGCCCGAGCGAGCGTCGGATTCTGCACCCTGGTGATGCATCATCCGACGCTCGCGGTGTTCGCGCGGGGCGGGGCAGCATCCGAGCGATGTAGCCTCGCAACCGATGCTGCGCGCCGGCTACGAGCTGACCGGGCTCGAGCTCGACGCCACCGGCGCGGCCCGGGCGATCCGGGGCCTGCGCGCGGCGCTCGAACGCCGCGAGGACGTGGAGATCGTGCCACTGGCCCACCCGCCGGGGCGCCCGCGGGCGCCGAAGGGACGGGTCGCTCGCGGCCTTGCCCGCGAGGCGCACTACTTCCCGCGCACCCTCCCCCGCCGCGCCGCGGCGCTGCACCTCGACGTCCTGCACTGCCCGGTCGGCCTGGCCCCGCCGCGCGCGCCCGTGCCGCTCGTCGTGACCGTCAACGACGCGATGGCGCTGGAGCACCCGGAGTGGTTCACGGCGGCCAACGTCCGCCAGCAGCGCCACCTCCTGGGCCCCGCCCTGCGCCGCGCCGCCGCCGTGCTGACCCCCTCCGCCCACGCCGCCGAGCGCGTGGCCCGGGCATTCGAGGTCGATCCCGAGCGCATCCGCGTCACGCCGTACGGGATCGAGCCGGAGTTCTCGCCCGGGCCCGTCCCCGACGGCCTGCGCGAGCGCCTGGGCCTCGACGGGCCGTGGCTGCTGACGGTGGGCGCGCTGCAGCCCCGCAAGAACGTCGAGGGGGTGCTGCGCGCCTTCGAGCTTCTGCACGCGCGCGGCCTCCCGCACCGCCTGGTCGTGGCCGGCGGCCGCGGCTGGCGCGACCAGGCCCTGACCCAGCGCCTCCGAGACTCGCCCGCCGCGCGCGCCGTCCTGACCCCGGGGCGCGTCAGCGACGCGGACCTCGTCGGCCTGTACCGCGGGGCCGACGCGTTCGTCTTTCCCTCTCGGTACGAGGGCTTCGGCTTCCCGCCGCTGGAGGCCATGGCCTGCGGCACGCCGGTGGTCTGCGCCGACCGGGGCAGCCTCCCGGAGGTGGTCGGCGACGCGGCGCTGCTCGCCGACCCCGGCGACGACGCGCAGATCGCCGCGGCGCTGGAGGCGGCGCTGGACCCGGACACCGCCGCGGACCTGCGCGCGCGCGGACCGCGCCACGCCGCCGCGTTCACCTGGGAGCGCTGCGCCGAGCTCACGGTCGAGGCGTACCGGGACGCCGCCCACTGAGCGGGATATCGTGTGCGGCCGGGCGGCGCCGCGCGGCACGCGCGAAACTCCTGCGCGCGCCGGACGTTCTCAAGCAGCAGGCGATCCCGCCCGGCACGCGTCGATGACCGATCGAGCCTCCCACCTCGCCGTCGTCCCCGCCTACAACGAGGCGGCCTGCGTCGGCGGCGTGATCCGGGCGCTGCGCGAGCACGCGCAGGACTTCGACGTCGTGGTGGTCGACGACGGGTCCACCGACGACACGTCGCGGATCGCGCTGGCGGCGGGGGCCGACGTGCTGCGCCTGCCGTTCAACCTGGGGATCGGCGGGGCGGTGCAGACCGGCTTCACCTACGCCCGCGAGCACGGCTACGACTACATGGTCCAGGTCGACGGCGACGGGCAGCACGACCCGTCGCAGATCCCCAAGCTCACCCGGGCGATGGCCGACGAGCCCGCCCTGGACATGGTGTGCGGCTCGCGGTTTCTGCGCAACGGCCAGTACCCCGCGCCGATCAGCCGGCGGATGGGCATCCACGTCTTCGCGTTCCTGCTGTCGCTGATCGTCCGCCAGCGCGTCAGCGACCCGACGTCGGGCTTCCGGCTGTACAACCGCCGCGCGATCTCGCTGTTCGCCCGCGACTACCCCCACGACTACCCCGAGGTCGAGGCGGTGCTCATGCTGCACACGCACCGGCTGAACATGACCGAGGTGCCGGTGCGGATGTTCGCCCGCGGCGGCGGCGTGTCGTCGATCAACTCGGGCAAGTCGGTCTACTACATGATCAAGGTGCTGCTGGCGATCTTCGTCGGGCTCCTGCGCCGCCGGGCCGTCCCCGAGCCCGGCGAGCCCGCCCCGGTGAGCGCGGGGCACGGTCTGTGATGGACACCCGGATCCAACTCGTCACGGGGGCGGTGGCGCTCGGCCTGCTGGTGATCGTCGTCGAGCTCGTGCGCCGCCGGCGGCTGCTGGAGCGCTACGCGCTGCTGTGGATGTTCGCCACCGCGGTGCTCCTGGGCCTGGCGGTGTGGCGGGGGCTGCTCGACGAGGTCGCGGACAAGCTCGGCGTGGCCTATCCGCCCAACGCCCTGTTCGTCATCGCCCTGGGCTTCGTCCTGGTGCTGCTGCTGCACTTCTCCGTCGCGGTCTCGCGCCTGAGCGACCAGACGAAGATCCTCGCCCAGCGGCTGTCGCTGGCCGAGGAGCGGCTGCGCCGCGCGGAGGCGGCGTCGGACGAGGGTCCGGACCGCGGGGAGGCCGATCCGGCGCTCGAGGTCGCCGGGCGCGGTCGCGGCGACTGACCGCCGTGGCGTTCCTCGCCGGCCCGCGGGCGCGCCTGGCGCGCGCGCCGCGCCCGCTCCTCGCCCTGCTCGTCATCTCCGCCGTGCTGGCGGTGGCCTGGTCGCTGGCCATGGCGCCGCTGCAGGGCCCCGACGAGCGCTCGCACGCCGCCTACGTGCAGTACCTCGCCGAGACGGGCCACGTGCCCTCGGCGGTGGCCGGGACGCACGACAGCTCGACCGAGATCGCCACCGCGGTGAGCTTCCTCAACCTGCTCCCGCTGGAGGGCATCGAGGGCGCCAAGCCGGCGACCGGGGACGCGGAGATCGCCCGCTGGGAGGAGCTCGAGCGCTCCTTCACCGACGCGCAGCGCAGCGACGGCTCGGGCCCCAACCCGCTGGGCAAGAACCCGCCGCTGTTCTACCTCTACGACGCCGTCCCCTACAAGGTGTTCGGAACGACGGACCTGTTCACCCGGCTGACCGCGATGCGGATGGCCAGCGCCCTGCTGCACGTCCTCGCCGTGCTGGCCATGTGGCTGCTGGCCGGCGAGCTGGTGCGCTCGCGCTGGCTGCAGACGCTCGCCACCGGGCTGTACGCCTTCCAGCCGATGACCACGCACCTGGGCTCGGTGATCAACGCCGACTCGATGCTGGCCACCGTCTGGGTCGCGCTCGCCCTGTTCTGCGTGCGCGCGGTCAAGCGCGGTCCGACCATGGCCAACGTGCTGTGGGTGTGCGGGCTGGGGGCCGCGTCGGTGCTCACCCACGGCCGCGGCCTGGCCGCCGTGCCGGTCGTTCTGGTGGCGCTGGCCGTCGCGGTCGCGGTCCACCGGCCCGCCGCGGGCGTGCTGCTGCGCCGCGTGGCCGCCGGCGCGGTGCTCGCGGCGGTCCCGCTGCTCGTCTATCGCCTCGCGTTCACCACCCCGGGCGCCGGCGGCGCGCTGTTCGGCGCGGAGGCCACGGGCTACGCGAAGGCGTTCAACGTCCGCGAGCTGATCAGCTGGACCTGGCAGTTCTACTTCGGGCCGTTCGCGTCGCTGGCGCGCCCGCCGGGGCCGGACTACGGCTACCGCCAGGTGTTCATCGAGTCCTACCTCGGAGGGACGTTCGCGTCGCTGGAGGTCACCTATCCCCTGCGGGTCTACGACGCGCTGCAGATGGCCGCCGGCGCCGGGCTGCTGGCGCTGCTGGCCGCCGTGGTCGCCCGCTGGCGCGCCCTGCTGGCGCACTGGCCGGTGGTGCTCGTCCTCGGCGCGACGGTGGTGGCGACGCTCGGCCTGCTGCACGTCGCCTCCTACCAGGCGCTGGTCGGCAACCGGGTGGACCCGCTGATCACCGGCCGCTACCTCACGCCGGTCACCGCCGCGTACGCGCTGGCCGCGACGTTCGTCGTGTGGACGCTCCCGCGGCGGGTGCAGCCCTACGCCGGGGCCGCGCTGCTGGCCGGTGCGCTGCTGCTCCAGCTCGCCGCCATCGGCCTCACCGGGATGCGGTTCTATGCCTAGGGGATCGGCGACCCGCGCCACCGTCCTCGCCGCGGTGCTGATCGCGCTTGGCGCGCTCGTCCTCTACGCGCCCGTGCTCACCCGCGAGACGCGGCCGGTGGCGTCCACGGCGACGCCCGTGTCGCGCGCGGCCCCCGCGCAGGTCGCGCTCGGGCCCGGCGAGGAGGCGTGCACCGACCAGGTGGCGCTCGGCCCGGACGCCCAGGTCGCCGAGCTGCGCGCCGATCCGGGCGAGCGCCGCGGCCCGCGGCTGGAGGTCCGCACGATCGCCGACGGCAGGCGCAGCGCGCCGGCGGCCGTTCCCGCGGGCTACCGGGGCGACAGCACCCTCGAGGTCGCGATCGACCCCCCGCCGCGCTCGGTCATCGGGGAGCTCTGCGTCGCCAACGCCGGCGCGCGCGACGTGGACCTGATCGGGACCACCGACGCGCGCACGACGACGCGCTCGGCGACCAAGGTGGACGGCCGGCCGGTCGCGCCGGACCTGCAGCTGCGCTTCTTCGAGGCCGAGCCGCAGAGGCTCGTGTCGCGGCTGGGAGAGGTCTTCGACCGCATGGCCACGCTGAAGGGCGCGCTCGTCGCCCCGTGGGTGCTGTGGCTGCTGGCGGCGGTCCTGTTCGCCGGCGTGCCCGCCGCGACGCTGTGGATGATCCACGGCGCGCTGCGCGAGGACGAGGAGGACGCGCGCGGCTGAGGGCGTGCCGGCCTGGGCGCCGCGCGGCGCCTCCGACGGGGAGCGGCTGTTCGAGGTCCCGGGACCTGTTGGTGACGCTCGACAGCGAGGGACGCTTCACGCGGCTGAACCCCTGCCTACGGGCGCGCGCTGCGGCTCGGGGCTAGGCGGGACCGGAAGTAGTCCGGCGGGGCCGGCTGCCACGGGCAGCTCGCGGCGGCGCGGCCGCGACGGGGCCGGCGGGCCGAGTGCCTCACCCGGCCAGGTGGGCCGACTTATCCATCCATGCCAAGGACAACTCGGCCCACCCCCGTGAACCGCGGCCTCACCCGGCCAGGTGGGCCGACTTATCCATCCATGCCAAGGACAACTCGGCCCACCCCCGTGAACCGCGGCCTCACCCGGCCAGGTGGGCCGACTTATGCATCCATGCCAAGGACAACTCGGCCCACCCCGAGCGGGTCTAGCGGGAGTCGTCGCGCGCAGCGCGGCGCAGGCCGAGGATCGAGAGCAGGAAGCTCGAGAAGAACACCTGGATCCCGACGATGACCAGCGTGGCGGCGAGGACCGCCAGGCGCTCCTCGGAGAGCTGGCCGAAGCCGCGGTCGACCCACACGGCGACGATGACGGCGGCCATGGCCAGGCCCGCGAGCACGATGCCCCCACCCAGCAGCAGCCCGTGCTCCAGGCGAAAGCGCGCGCGCATGCGGTCGAACCACGGGTCGCGCTCGCCCATGAAGTACGTCCCGTAGGCGTGGGCGCAGAGCCCGAGCGCGAGCACCTGGGTGCCGACGATCATGAACAGCGCCCCGGCCACCATCGAGTGCAGCTCCCACTGGCGGCCGAACAGCTCGATCTGGGTCAGGGCCACGAGCGCCACGAGCGTGCCGATGACCGCCAGCACCGCGCCGGGGATCACGAACAGGTGGGTGGGCGAGTGGACGAGCAGGAAGCGCAGGTGCCGCCAGCCGTCGCTGAAGCTCGACAGCTTGGACTCGCCGCCGCGGGGGTGGTACTCGATCGGCAGCTCGCGGATCACCAGGTGCTCCTTGGAGGCCCGGATGACCATCTCGGAGGCGAACTCCATGCCGGTGGTGCGCAGGTCGAGCACCGGCAGGATGTCGCGGCGAAAGCCGCGCATCCCGCAGTGGGCGTCACCGACGCCCGTGCGGAAGAAGAGGTTCAAGACGCCGGTCAGGACGGGGTTGCCGACGTAGCGGTGCAGCCACGGCATCGCGCCCGGGTGGATGTTGCCCATGCGGTTGCCCATCACGAGCTGCGCGCCGTCCTGGAGCTGGGCGACGAAGCGGGGGATCTCGTCGAAGTCGTAGGTCAGGTCGGCGTCGCCCATGACGATGTACTCGCCGCGGGCGGCGGCGAAGCCCGCCAGGTAGGCCGAGCCGTAGCCGCGGCGCGGCTCGTGCACGACGCGGGCGCCCGCCGCGACGGCCAGCTCGGCGCTGGCGTCCTCGGAGTCGTTGTCGGCGACGATGACCTCGCCGGGCAGGCCGGCGCCCTCCATCGCCGCCAGCGCGCGGCTCACGCACGCCTCGATGTTCTCGGCCTCGTTCAGGCAGGGGATGACCACCGAGACGAGCGGAGCGGTCGAAACGGCGTCGGTGCCGCCAGGGGCGGCGGACGGGTGCTCGAGGGTGCTCATGGATGGCTTTGCCGGCGAGGACACGCTGGGGCGCTTCAACGCGCGGGCGGCCGAAAAGCTGCGCGCGGGCCGGTCCCATCATGCCAGCACGGCCCGGCGCCACCGCGGCCCGGAGGGCGCCCGGCGGTCTGCGAAGCTGCGGCGGTGCGCGTCTGCCTCGTCTACGACTGCCTGTTCCCGCATACCGTGGGCGGGGCCGAGCGGTGGTATCGCAACCTCGCCGAGCGGCTGGTGGCGGGCGGCCACGAGGTCACCTACCTGACGCTGCGCCAGTGGCCGCGCGGCGCCGACCCGGGCGTGGCGGGCGTCCGCGTGGTGGCGGTCGGCCCGCGCATGGGGCTCTACAGCGGGCCGCGGCGGCGGATCGCGCCCCCGCTGGTGTTCGGGGCCGGCGTGCTGTGGCACCTGCTGCGCCACGGCCGCGGCTACGACGCCGTGCACACGGCCTCGTTCCCGTACTTCTCGCTGCTGGCCGCCGGGCTGCTGCGCCGCGCCGGGCGCTACCGCCTGGTCGTCGACTGGCACGAGCTGTGGTCGCGCGAGTACTGGCGCGAGTACCTCGGCCCCATCGGCGGGCGCGTCGGCTGGGCGGTGCAGCGCCTCGGGGTGCGCCTGCGCCAGCGCGCGTTCTGCTTCGCGCGGCTCACCGCGCGCCGGCTGGAGGAGGCCGGCGTCGGCGGCCCGGTCACGGTGCTCGAGGGCGAGTACGCGGGCGCGCTGGAGTCCGCGGCGCCGCGGCCCGCCGAGCTGATCGCCGTGTTCGCCGGGCGCCACATCCCCGAGAAGCGCGCGCCCGCGGTGGTGCCGGCCGTCGCGCTGGCGCGCGCGCGCCTGCCCGGCCTGCGGGCCGCGATCCTGGGCGACGGGCCCCAGCGCGACGAGGTCCTGGAGCTGATCGCCCGCCACGGCCTGGAGGCGGAGATCGACGCGCCGGGGTTCGTCGCGCCCGCCGAGCTGGAGGACCGGCTGGGGCGGGCGCTGTGCATGATCCTGCCCTCCCGCCGCGAGGGCTACGGAATGGTGGTCATCGAGGCCGCCGCGGCGGGCACGCCGAGCATCGTGGTCGCGGCGCCCGACAACGCCGCGGTGGAGCTCGTCGAGGAGGGCGTCAACGGGACCGTGGCCACCGACGCCTCGCCGCAGGCGCTGGCCGACGCGATCGTCCGCGTGCACGAGGCCGGCGACGAGCTGCGGCGCTCCACGGCGGCCTGGTTCGACGCCAACGCGCAGCGCCTCTCGCTCGGGCGCTCGCTCGACCAGGTGGTGGCGGCGTACGGAGCGGCCGCGTGAGCGCGCCGCGGGTGAGCGTCCTGATCGGGGCGTACGACAGCGCCGGGACGCTGGACCGCGCGATCGACGCGATCCTGGCCCAGACCGTCGCCGACCTCGAGCTGCTGGTGATCGACGACGGCTCGGCCGACGCGTCCCCGCAGATCGCCGCGGCGGCGGCGGCCCGCGACGAGCGCGTGCGTCCGCTGGCCATGCGCCGCAACCTGGGCATCTCGCGCAGCCTGAACGAGGGCCTGCGCAGCGCCCGCGCGCCTGTCGTCGCGGTGCAGGACGCCGACGACTTCTCGGCACCCGAGCGCCTGGAGCGCCAGCTCGCCGTGCTCGACGTGCGGCCCGAGGTGGCGGTCGTGGGCTCCCGCATGCACGAGATCGACGACGCCGGTCGCCCGCTCGCCGCGCGCACCCGCTTCGCCGCCGGCGACGTCAACGACGTGCTGCTGCGCTTCAACCCGATCCCCAACTCCTCGGCCGCCTTCCGCCGCGACGCCGCGCTGGCCGCCGGCGGCTACGACCCGCGCTACCGCTACGCGGCGGAGTACGACCTGTGGCTGCGCCTGGCCGAGACCCACGTCGTCGTCGCGCTGGACGAGGCGCTGTCCACCCGCGTCATGGGGACCGCCAACGTGGCCGCCCGGGCCGACCGCGCCCAGACCGCCGAGGCGATCGTCATCCGGGCGCGCGCGCTGGCGCGCCGGCGCACGCTGCGGGGCGCCGGCGGGCTGGTCGTGCCGACCGTGGCCTGGCTCACGCCGGCGGCGCTCAAGCGCGCTCGGCGCCGGCGCCTCGGGCAGGCGCCGTGACCCGCTGCGCCAGCGCGCGGCGGTAGGCCTGCGCCACCCCGTCGCGCAGCCGGTCGACGGGGAACTCCTCCCGCGCCCGGCGGCGGGCGGCGGCGCCCAGGCGGTCGCGCTCGGCGGGGTCGGCGGCCAGGCGCTCCAGCGCGTCGGCCAGCGCGCGCCGGTCCCCGGCGGGCACGACGATGCCCGCGTCGCCGACGGCCTCGGGGTTGCCCGGCCCGTCGGAGACGACCATGGCCAGGCCGTGCGCCATCGCCTCCAGCGCGGCGAAGGCCAGCCCCTCGCGCTCGGAGGGCAGGACGAAGGCGTCCGCCGCGCCGAGCAGGCGCTCGACGTCGTGGCGGTGGCCCAGCGGACGGACCCCGGCGCCCGCGCGCGCCCGCACGATCGGCAGCTGCGAGCCGTCGCCGGCCAGCAGCAGCACGACGGGTGCTCCCCGGTCGCGCGCCGCCACGGTGGCGGCGACCGCGTCCAGCGGCGCCTTGCGCGGCTCGAGCTCGCCGAGGAAGAGCACCGCCACGTCGGCGGGATCGAGGCCCAGCTCGGCGCGCGTGGCGTCGCGCTGGGCGTCCCGGACCGGCGGCGCCTCGGGGATGCCGTTGGGGACGTGCAGCAGCCGGTCCGACAGCGCCGGGCCGGCGATCTGCGCGAGCTCCTCGCGCTCGGCCAGCGAGGTGCACAGCGTGAAGCTCGTGCGCGCGATCGCCGCCCGCACCGCCCGGACCGCGGTCGCGTGGCGCGAGCCGGCCGCGGCGCGCAGGAAGTGCAGGCCGTGGGTGGTCCACCCTCCCGGACGGGAGGGGCGCACGTGCGCGAGGGCCAGGACGGCGGACACGTCGCCGTGGGCGTGCAGCAGGTCGGCGCCGGCCGCGCGGCGGGCGATGGCCGGCCAGCGCGCGGGGATCGAGACGGCTCCCCCGCGCGGCGTGCGCCGCAGCGACAGCGGCACCCGGGCGTGCTCGAAGCCCTCCATCCCGGTCAGGAGGTCCACGTAGGTCTCCGCGCCCCCGCCCGGGTGCGGCAGCAGGTGCAGGACGCGCGCCATGGCGCGCCGGAAGATAAAGCGTCGGGCCCGCCGCCCGGCGGCGGGTCAGCCCATCCGGCGGCGCGCGAGGTGGGGCGCGAGCTCGAAGAGCAGGCGGTCGCGGGCCGAGGCACCAGCCGGCAGCCCGGCCACCATGAGCTCCTCCACGGCGCGGACGGGGACCCGGCGCGCGGCCTGCACGGCGCGCCGGCGGCGAAGTGTGGAGGGCAGCCGCCGCGCGGCGTCCGCCCAGCCCAGCAGGTGGGCGCGCAGCCCGCGGTCGCGCACGCTGGCCGCCAGCCCGAGCAGGAGGTGCAGGGCGATGCGCCAGCCGTGGCGGGCCAGCATGCGGGCGGGGTAGGTCTTGGCGATCAGCACGATCTGGTTGCGGCGCTGGGCGCGGACGTAGAGCCCGCGGTCGCGCCGCGTCGTCGCGCCCCCCATGTGGAACGCGACGGCGGCCGGTTCGTAGCGCGCGCCCAGGCCGGCGAGCTGGGCGCGCATGCTCCAGTCGACGTCCTCCAGGTAGGCGAAGAAGTCCTCGTCGAAGCCGCCCACGACGGCGAACGCGCTGCGCCGGTACAGCGCCGCGCCGGCGCAGGCGCCGAACACGTCCTCGGGGCGGTCGTACTGGCCCCTGTCGGTCTCCCCGTGGCCGCGGTTGACCGCGGCCGAGGAGCGCAGCAGGACGTCGCCCGCCGCGTCGATGCGATCGCGCGCGTCGAAGCGCAGCAGCTTGCCCGACGCGGAGGCCGCGCCCGGATGGGCGTCGAGCGCCGCGACGAGCGGCCCCAGCCAGCCCGGCGCGAGCTCCACGTCATTGTTGAGCAGCGCGACGAGGTCCGTCCGCGCCGCCGCCACGCCGCGGTTGAGCGCCGCCGCGACGCCGACGTTCGCCCCGATCGTCAGGAGCTCCACCTCCGGCCAGCGCTCGCGCACGTGCTCGGCGGTGCCGTCGCCGGACCCGTTGTCGACCACCAGCACGCGCAGCTCGCCGTCGTTGCGCTGGGCGAGCACCGACGGCAGCGTGGCGTCGAGCAGGTCGCGCCCGTCGTAGGTCAGCACGATGAGCGTGACCGACGCGGGGCTCACGGCCGGCGTGCGCCCCGGGCCGCGTCGCGAGCGACCCGCGCCAGGCGGGTGAGGCGCTGCGCCGCGCGCCGGGCGGGCTCGGCGGGGGGCGCGCCAGCACGGGCGCGCCGCCCGGGCGGCCGGGCTCGCCGTCCCCGGCGAGGAACGCGCGCAGGGGCGCCACGACCCGCGGCCATGCGTAGTCGCGCGCCGCGGCGCGCAGGGCCGGGGCGTAGGACTCGCGGCCGCGTCCCAGCACCCGCTCGATGCCCTCCGCCAGCGCGCCGGCGTCGCCGGGCGGGGCCACGGCGCCCAGGTCGTCGGCCGCGATCCGCGCCGCCAGCTCGTCGCCGGCGGTCACCACCGGGGGCAGGCCGGTCCACAGGCAGTCCAGCAGCCGGGTGCGAAACGCGAAGCGCGACTCGAGGTGGTCGGCGTGCGTGGAGATCGCCGCGTCGGCGGCCAGCAGCCATCCGGCGCGGTCGTCGTAGTCCACCCAGCGGTCGTTGAACACCACGGCGTCCCGCACGCCCTCGTCGATCGCCACCGCGCGCGCCTCGGCGAGCGCGGAGCCGGCGCCGCCCTCGGCGCTGGCGCCCATGAACACGAGGTGGGCGGGCAGGCCGTGGCGCCGCACGAGCGCCACGGCGCGGATGGCGGCGGGCGCGTCGAGCCAGCGCCACAGGCCGCCGTTCCACAGCAGCACGGGCTCGTCGCGGGGCACCTGCCCGAAGCGCGCGCGGATCGGGTCCGCGCCGGGCGCGGGCTGCGGCGGCGGCAGGGCAGGGACGCCGAAGGGCACCACGCCGAGGGTCGCGCGCAGCGCCGGGTCGCGGTCGTAGAGGTCGGGCCCGAGCAGGCCGTGTGCGAGCAGGGCGCCGATCCACAGGTCGCGCTGGCGCTCGCTCGCGCAGACGAAGAAGTGCCCGCTGCGCAGCGCGTCGGCGAGCTGGTCGCCGGCGGTCGTCGCGTGCACGGCGCGCAGCGCCGGACGGGCGGCCCGGTGGCGCTCGAGGACCTCCAGCGGCACCGGGTCGTAGAGGTCGATCGCCAGGCGCACGCCGCAGCGGCGCAGCTCGCGCAGGACGTGCGGCGCGGCGGGCGGCGTCAGCACGGCGTCTGCGCCGGCCAGCAGCGCGCGCAGGGGTCCGGGGCGGTCGGCCGGCCAGGTGGCGCACTGCACGCCGTCCGGGGGCGCGCCGGCGATCTCCCGGGCGGCGAGCGTGACGTCGAGGCCGCCGGCCGCCAGCGCGCGGGCGATCTCGGTGTAGCGCACGCCCATTCCCCCCATGCGCTCGCCGACGGGGTTCGGGCACAGGATCAGGACGCGGCGGCTCATCGGCGCCACAGCGTCGCAAGCTCGGAGGAGATCGACCGCAGCCGCCGGCCGGGCGACTGGCCGGCGTAGGGCTCGGGCGCGATGACGGCGTCCAGCGCCGCCGGGCTGACGCGGCGCGTGCGCTGGACGGCGCGGCGCTTGCGCAGCATCCGCGGGGTGCCGCGCAGCGCGGCGCCGATCGCCGTCAGGTACTGGCGCGTCATCCCCTCGCGGATGGCGGCCACCAGCCACCCGCCCTGATGCAGCAGGACCTTGCCGCCGTGGCGGGCCAGCGCGCGCGCCGGATAGTCCTTGACCACGATCCAGATCTGGTTGCGCCGCAGGAGCGCGTCGTAGCGCCGGCGGTCGCCGCCGGTGGTGGCGCCGCCCATGTGGTAGGCCACCGCGCCCGGCTCGTAGCGGGCGCTGAAGCCCGCGAGCTGGGCGCGCAGGCCCCAGTCGACGTCCTCCAGGTAGGCGAAGAAGTCCTCGTCGAAGCCGCCGACCACGTCGAAGGCGCAGCGCCGGTACACCGCGGCTCCCGCGCAGGGGCTGAACACCGCCTCGGCCTGGTCGTAGCGACCGTCGTCGCGCTCCCCGTACCCGCGGTGCGTGGCCGCGCCGGACCACATGAACAGATCGCCGGCGCCGTCCAGGCGCTCGCGGTCGTGGAAGTCGAGCATCTTGCCGGTCGCGCTCGCCGCGCCGGGGTGGCGGTCCAGCGCGTCGGCGAGCCGCGCGAGGTAGTCGGGCTCGAGCTCGAGGTCGTTGTTGAGCAGCGCCACGTACTCCGACCCCGCGCAGGCCTCCAGGCCGCGGTTCAGCGCCGCCGCGACGCCGACGTTCTCCGGCCAGGAGAGCACCGAGAACGCGGGCCAGCGATCGCGCACGTGGTCCGCCGAGCCGTCTGACGAGCCGTTGTCGACGACCACCACGCGCAGGTCGTCCAGCGTCTGGCGCTCGAGCGACGGCAGGATCACGTCGAGCAGGTCGCACCGGTCGTAGGTGAGCACCACGGCACTGACGCGCGCGCTCATCGCTTGGAGACGACCACGACGGTGCGGTAGCACTCGCCGGTGTTGCGAGCGCGCAGGACGCGGAACAGCACCCGGGCCATCGGGGTCGTGTGGATGCCCACCGCCCGCGTCCACGGATAGCCGAGCGAGACCGAGAACAGGCCCATCTGCAGCTTCCACCCGCGCGCGCCGGCGTGCTTGCGGATCGTGACCTCGCCGCCGTCGCCGACCAGGTCGCGGACCAGGCGCTCGATCTCCTCGGTCCGCGGCACGCCCTCGCGCAGGTGCTCGACCGCCCACGGGTGGTCGTGGCCGTGGCGGCGGTGGTACGCCGCGTTCAGCCAGGTGTCCAGCCGGCGGGCGGCCTCGTCGGCGGGGAACGTCACGACCATCCGGCCGCCGGGGCGCAGGACGCGGAACATCTCCGCGAAGGCGGGCGCGCGGTCGTCGTGGGGCAGGTGCTCGACCATCTCGCAGCACAGGACCGCGTCGAACGACGCGTCGGGGAACGGCAGCTCCGTGGCGCTCGCCTCGACCGGCGTGAGGTTCGGGGTGGCGCGCTCGGCGGTGCGCTCGAACGCGGTGTCCACGCCCGTGACGGGGTGGTCCAGGAACTCGGTGACCCCGCCGGAGCCCGAGCCGACCTCCAGGACGTCGAGGTCGGGCCGGTAGACGTCGCGCAGCTGCTGGATGACCATCCAGTAGCGCATCGCGCCGTCGATGTTCCACGGGGTGACGTCGTAGCGCTCGGGCAGCTCGGCCGGGCTCATCGGCCGGCGAGACTAGCGGGGGTGGAGCCGCGGCGGAGGGCGTCACGGACCTCGGGCGGGAAGCGCCCGAGCAGCGCCAGCACGCCGAAGAACACGGCGCTGCCGAGGACGACGTCGGCCACCGCGGGGATCACGGGCACCAGCGCGACGGCCGCGCCCGCCCCTGCGGCCAGCAGCACGGCGGGCACCCCGCGCAGGGTCCCCGCGAGCTGGGGGCGCGTCCGCAGCAGCACGGCGACCATGACGGAGGCGCTGGCCAGCTCGGCCAGCACGATCGCCACCGCCGCCCCGCGGGCCTCGTAGGCGGGGACGAGGGCCAGCGTGAGCGCCACCGCCGCGACGAGCGCGATCCCGTTCGCGGCGAGGATCGCCCCGTGGCGGCGCAGCGAGAGCAGCGGGAACGCCGCGGCGAGGGCCACGAACGTGGCGACGAGCGCGAGGCCCTGGATGCGCAGGACCTCGACGGCCGGGCGGCCCTCCTCCCCGGCCAGCACGTCGATCGCCACCCGCGCGCCGAGGCCGACGCAAAGCGCGATCCAGACGCCGGCGATCAGCGCGAGCTCGAGCATGCGCCCCGCCGCGTAGTCGAAGCGCTCGTCGTCGTCGCGGGCCGCCCGCGCGAGGATCGGGAACGCGGCGCCCACGCCCAGCACCGGGATCATCACCAGCACCTCGACGACCCGGAAGGCGGTCGCGTAATAGCCGGTCTGCGTCGCGGTGGCCTGCAGCGACATGACGATGACCGCGATGCGGAAGTAGGTGGCGTTCAGCGCGATCGCCACCGCGTAGGGCAGCGAGTCGCGCACCAGGCCGGTCCACTCCCCGAGGCCGAACGCCGGGCGCAGGGGCATCAGGCCGCGCACCAGCCACGCCGTGATCGCGAGCGCCACGAGCGCCGCTGCGGTGGGGGCGGCGAGGAAGCCCAGCAGGCCCGTCCCGGCCACCGCCAGGGCGACGATGAGCACCGCGATGAGGGTCTGGCGCACGAGGTCCACGACGGTCGCCCAGCCGAAGCGCAGCTCGGCCTGCAGCACGGCGGTCATCAGGCCCTGCAGGCTGGCCAGCAGCAATCCGGTTCCCGCCACGAGCGTGCCCAGGACCAGCACGTCGTCGTAGCCGGCGATCAGCCCGAAGACGGCGGCCGCGCCGACGCCGGCGAGCGTGACCGCGATGCGGATGCCCAGCAGCTGGCGCATGACCAGCGCGCGCCGCTCCCCCTCGCGGGTCGCGTACTCGCGCTGGGCGATCGCGTTCAGCCCGCCCTCGGTGATGCCCGCGACGATGGCCACGAGCGCGATCACCGTGGTGTAGCGGCCGAACTCCGACACGCCGAGGTGGCGGATGAGCACCGGCGCCGAGGCCAGCGTGATCAGCACGCCGGCCGCGTAGCCGACCGACCGCAGCGCGCCCCCGCGCAGCGCGGCGGGCCCGGCCTCGCGGCTGGCCAGGACGTCGGGCGGCGGCGGCGCCGGCTCTCCCGCTGACATGCGGCGGGACTCTACGACCGGCGGTCCCGGGCACCGCCGGGGGCGGGGCGCCCACTATCGTCGCGCGCCGTGGCGGCGACCCCCTCAGCGACCGGCCTGCCCGCGCTGCGCGCGATGCTCGCCGAGATGGAGCAGGCACCGGCGATCGTCCGCCCGTCGGCGATGTGGGAGTCGCTGAACGAGCTGCACCTGGCCCAGCTCGAGGACCGGGGCTTCGAGCGCTTCAAGCGCACGGTCAACCAGAACTACTTCAACTGGGTGCCCGGCCGCGGCGACCAGCACGTCCGCGCGCTCGTCGGCGCCTGGGCGCGGAACCCCACGCCGCGCGTGCTCACGGCCCGCCTGACAGGCGCCGGCCGGGCGGAGGGCGGGCCGGACCGCCGGGACGTCCTGCCCGGGCGCCGCGCGCGCCTGACCTACGCGGTGTTCATCGCGCTGCTGTGGGAGGCGGTGCGCCGGCGCGACCGCCTCGGGCTGCTGGACCGCCTGCAGGAGCCCGAGCTCGGCGACCCGCTCACCGTGCGCTACCGCGGCCGGCGGGTCACCCAGGACCTGTGCAACTCGGTGCACGAGCTGTCGGCGGTGGTCGGCGAGCTGCCCGGGGTGGCGCCGCCGAGCCGCGGGGTCCTGGAGCTGGGCGGGGGCTACGGCCGGCTGGCCTGGGCCTACCTCTCCGCCTTTCCGAAGGTGCGCTACGTCCTGTGCGACATCCCGCCGGCGCTGGCCATCGCCGAGCGCTACCTGACGACGCTGTTCCCCGAGCGCCCCGCGTTTCGCTTCCGGCACTTCGACGATCCCGCGGAGGTCGTCGAGGAGCTGGCGAGCGCGCAGATCGCGTTCCTGACGCCCAACCAGCTCGACCTGCTCCCTCCGCTCGGGGTCGGGCTGTTCGTCAACGTCAGCTCGCTGCACGAGATGCGCCCCGAGCAGATCGCGCACTACCTCGGCGCCGTCGACCGGCACACGCGCGGGTTCTTCTACACCAAGCAGTGGAAGCGCTCGCGCAATCCCCACGACGGGGTCGTCATCGGGCGCGGCGACTACCCGATCCCGGAGAGCTGGGAGACCGTCTACTCGCGCGACCACGAGATCCAGACCGAGTTCTTCGAGGCCCTGTACCGCGTGCGCTGACCCGCGGCACTATCGTGCCCCCGCCGTGAGCCGCCTGCTGCGCATCTACGTCGACGCCTCGGAGGAGAACCGCGCCGAGATGATGCGCCGCGCCCTTCCGCGCCCCGGCGGCACGCTGCTGGACCTGGGCTGCAGCGACGGGCGCTGGACGCAGCCGCTGGCCGAGCGCGTGCGCGCCGGCCGCGTCCTGGGCGTCGAGCTGTCGGCGCCCGACGCCGGCGAGGCGCGCAAGCGCGGGATCGAGGTCGCCGAGCACGACCTGGCCCAGCCGCTGCCCTACGACGACGCCTCGATCGACGTCGTGCACTCCAACCAGGTCATCGAGCACCTCCCGGGCACCGACCACTTCCTGCGGGAGATCCGCCGGGTCGTGCGCCCCGACGGCTACGTCCTGCTGTCGACGAACAACCTCGCCAGCTGGCACAACACCGCGTCGCTCGTCCTGGGCTGGCAGCCGACGGTCTGCCACGTCAGCGACGAGACCGTCGTCGGCAACCCGGCCAACCTGGAGGAGCCGCTCCCGGGCCAGAGGATCCACCGCCACCTGCGCATCTTCACCGGCCGCGCGCTGTCCCAGCTCGCCGCGTTCCACGGCCTGCGCCTGGACCACGACGGCGTCTCGGGCTACTACCCGCTCGGCACCCGCGCCGGGCGGATCGCCAGTCGCGTGGACCGGCGGCATGCGGCGTACCTCGTGCATCGGTACGTGCCGGGGTAGTGGCGGAAGGCGCGCCTGGGTCGCGGTTCTCTGCTCCGCCGGCCGGATCTTGGGGGTGTGCTCCCTTGACCCCGATATACGAGGACCAGGGAGCACACCCCCCGAAGGGTGCGGCCGGCCTCGCCCAGACCCCGACCGCGGCACACCTTCTGACCCTTCTTCAACGCCGTTCCGAGACGACGGCCGGCCCGGCCTGATCGCGCCACCACGCCACCGTCTCCGCGATCCCCTCCTCGAGGCTCATCGACGGGGTAAAGCCGACCTCGTCGCGCAGCCTCCCGACGTCGGCGACCAGCTCGTCGGGGTCGCCGGGGCGGGGCGGCAGGGCGCCGACGTCGAGCAGGTGGGGGCGGCCGGCGGCCGCGCCGATCGCCGCGACGACGTCGCGCAGCGGACGGCCCTCGCCGCTGCCGACGTTCACCGCTCCCGTCACGGAGCTGCCGGCCAGCGCGGCGAACGCGCCCGCCACGTCGGCGACGTGCAGGAGGTCGCGGACCTGGGCACCGTCGCCCGTCGGCGCCGGGCGGCCCTCCACCAGCGCCTTGGCCACCGACGCCACGAGCCGGCGCTCGTCCTCGTGCGGGCCGTAGAGGAAGAACACGCGGCCCCACGCGACCTCGATCCCCAGCTCCGGCGCGCCCGCTTCCAGGACCGCGCGCGTCGCGTCCTTGGCCGTGCCGTAGAGCGTCGCCGGGCGCAGCGGCGTGACCCCCTCGACGCAGGGGCCGGGCCGGCCCCACTCGTACTCGGCGCACGTCCCCGCGCCCACCACACGCCGCCCGCCCGCGGTCGCGAAGGCGCGCACGAGCTCGAGCGTGGCCGCGGCCCAGAGCAGGTTCTCCGTCGAGGTCCAGAAGCGCCCGTGCTCGGCGTACCAGGCCAGGTGCACCAGCACCTCGGGCCGGGCCGCCGCCACGGCGGCGCCCGGGTCGGCGAGCAGGTCGGCCGCGTGCCAGCGTACGTCGGCGGGAGCCCACTCCGGCGCGCCGCCGCGGCCGACCGCGTGCACCTCGTGGCCGGCGGCCAGCAGCGGCCCGAGCGCCTGGCGCCCGATGAAGCCGCGCGCGCCGGTCACCAGGACGCGGCTCACCAGACGAAGTCCGCGAACGCGCGGTCGCGCTCGGAGATCGTGCGCTCGCCCACCGGCTCAGGCCACGCGATCGCGAACGCCGGGTCGTCCCAGCGCACCCCGGACGCCGCCTCGGGGACGTAGGGGTGGCCCATCAGGTACTGGACCTCGCAGTCGTCGGTGAGGGTCTGAAAGCCGTGGGCGATGCCCGCGGGAAGGTAGAAGCCGCGCCGGTTGTCGGCCGTCAGCTCAACCGCCTCCCAGGACCGGTACGTGTCCGAGTCCGGCCGCAGGTCGACGCCCACGTCCCAGATCGCGCCCCGCACGCAGCGCACGAGCTTCGCCTCGCCGTGGGGCGGCGCCTGGTAGTGCAGCCCCCGCACGGTGTCGCGCCGGGCGTTGAACGAGCTGTTGCACTGCACCCCGACCGGCTCCAGGCCCCGCTCCAGGAACTCCGCCTCGTCGTAGGTGCGCGCGAACCAGCCCCGCTCGTCGCCCAGCAGGTCGAGCTCGACGACGTGGACCCCGGGGACCGGCGTGGGCTCGAACCTCATCAGAGGAAGCGCAGGTCGGGGGCGCGTGCGGCGAACCGCCCGCCCCACTCGGCCACGAAGGCCAGCTGCTCGGTGATCTCGTCGCGGATGTTCCAGGGCAGGATCAGCACGACGTCGGGGCGGTCTTCGCGCAGGGCGTCGGGCGAGCGGATCGGGATGTGGCTGCCGGGCAGCAGGTGGCCCTGCTTGTGCGGGTTGAGGTCGCACGTGTACTCCAGGAAGTCCGTGCCCACGCCGCAGTAGTTCAGCAGCGTGTTGCCCTTCGCGGGGGCGCCGTAGCCCGCGATCGTCCTGCCCTCGCGCTTGAGGTCGATCAGGAACGACAGGATCTGGCGCTTGTCCTCGGCCACCCGCCGCGCGTAGCCGGTGTAGAGATCCAGGCTCGCGTAGCCGTCGCGGCGCTCGCGCTCCAGCAGCCGCGCCGCCCGCGGCTCGTCCGGCCGCGGGTCGTCGGCGTGGCAGCCGTAGATGCGCAGCGACCCGCCGTGGGTGGGCAGCTCCTCGACGTCGAACAGGCGCAGCCCGTGGGCGGCGAACACCGCGGAGACGGTGGTGAACGTGAAGTAGGAGAAGTGCTCGTGGTAGATCGTGTCCCACTGGTTGTCCTGCACCAGGCGCACCAGGTGCGGGAACTCCATGGTGAGCTGGCCGCCCTCGGCGAGCAGGATCCGCATGCCGCCCACGAAGTCGTTGAGGTCGGGCACGTGGGCGAGCACGTTGTTGCCGAGCAGCAGGTCGGCCCGGCCCTCCTCCGCGAGCGCCCGCGCGGTCCGCTCGCCGAAGAACTCCACGCGCGTGGGGATGCCCCGGCCGACCGCCACCTCGGCGACGTTCGCGGCCGGCTCGACGCCCAGCACGGGGATGCCCCGCTCGGCGAAGTACTGCAGCAGGTAACCGTCGTTGGAGGCCAGCTCGACGACGTGGCTGGAGGTGTCCAGGCCGAAGCGCGGCACCATCGCCTCCACGTACCGCCGCGCGTGCTCCAGCCAGCTCGTGGAGTACGACGAGAAGTAGGCGTAGTCGCCGAAGATCGCCTCCGGCGTCTCGAACTCCTTGAGCTGCACCAGCAGGCAGCGCTCGCAGACCAGCGCGCGCAACGGATAGAAGGGCTCCATGGCCTGCTCCTGCTCGGGCGCGATGTAGGAGTTGGCCAGCGGCGACATGCCGAGGTCGGCGAACACCGTGCGCAGCTGCGCGGCGCAGAAGCGACACGCCGACGTCATCGGCGGGCGGAGGCGAAGGCCTCGACCTGACCGAGCGTGACCGCGCGCATGTCCTCGCCGGCGCGCAGCGCCTCGTACCACGCCACGATCGCGTCCAGGGCGGCGGCGAGGTCCCAGGCGGGCGCCCAGCCCAGGCGCTCGTGGGCCTTGGCCGAGTCCAGCTCCAGGTGGCGGGCCTCGTGCGGGTGCGGCCCCGGGTCGAGCTCGACCTCCAGCCCGCCGTCCCAGCGCTCGCTCAGGCGCTCGACGATCCAGCGCACGGGGCGCGCGTCGTCGGGCGCCGGCCCGAAGTTCCAGCCCCCCTGGTGCTCGGGCGAGTCGGCGAGCGCCTGGGCGAGCTGCAGGTAGCCGCTGAGCGGGTTGAGGACGTGCTGCCAGGGGCGGACCGCGTCGGGCCGGCGGACCGCCACCACCGAGCCGCTCAGCGCGGCGGCCATGATGTCGCGGACCAGCCGGTCCTCCCCCCAGTCGCCGCCGCCGATGACGTTGCCCGCGCGGGCGCAGCCCAGCCGCGGTGACCCGTCGGTGGCCACGCCCGGGGCGAAGTACGAGCGCAGGTAGGCGTCGGCGACGAGCTCCGCGCACCCCTTCGAGCTCGAGTAGGGGTCGTGGCCCCCCTTGGGGTCGCTCTCCACGAACGGAGCGGGCGGCCGGTCGTCGGAGTTGTCGTAGCACTTGTCCGAGGTCACGTTCACGACCGCCCGCACGCCGGGGACGGTGCGCACCGCCTCCAGCACGTTGACCGTGCCCATGACGTTGACCTCGTACGTCGTGCGCGGGTCGCGGAACGAGCGCCGCACGAAGGGCTGCGCCGCCATGTGGATCACGACCTCCTGCCCCGCGACCGCCGCGCGGACGGCCTGCGCGTCGCGGATGTCCGCGCTGACCTCGTTCACCCCGCCGCCCACGGCGGCGAGCTCGTAGAGCGAGGGCGTGGTGGGTGGGCCGTCGGACAGCCCGGTGACGCGGGCGCCCATCGCGTCCAGCCACAGCGTCAGCCACGCCCCCTTGAACCCCGTGTGGCCGGTGACGAGGACGCTGCGCCCGCGCCAGAACCCGGGATCTACTCCCATCGCTTCCACGGCGCGTCCCCGGACTCCCAGAGCTCGGCCATCACGTTGCGGTCGCGCAGCGTGTCCATCGCCATCCAGAACCCGGTGTGGCGGTAGGAGGCCAGCTGCCCGTCGGCGGCCAGGCCGGCCACGGGCTCGCGCTCCCACACGCTCTCATCGCCCTCGATGTAGCGCCCCACGTCCGGCGAGAGCACGAAGAAGCCGCCGTTGATCCACGCCCCGTCGCCGTGCGGCTTCTCCTGGAAGGTGCGCACGCGGCCGGTGTCGCGGTCGATGTCCAGCGCGCCGAAGCGACCGGGGGGCTGCACGGCGGTCACGGTGGCCAGGACCCCCTCGGAGCGGTGGTGCGCGATGAGCGCCCCGAGGTCGATGTCGGCCACCCCGTCGCCGTAGGTGAAGCAGAAGTCCTCGTCGCCGACGTAGGGCAGCACGCGCTTCAGCCGCCCGCCGGTCTGCGTGTCGGCTCCGGTCTCCACCAGCGTGACCTTCCAGGGCTCGGTCGTGGAGTGGTGCACGTCCATCGACCCGTCGCACAGGTCGAAGGTCACGTCGGAGGTGTGCAGCGCGTAGTTGGCGAACCACTCCTTGATGACGTAGCCGCGGTACCCCAGGCACACCACGAACTCGTCCACGCCGTGGGCGGAGTACAGCTTCATGATGTGCCAGAGGATCGGCTTGCCGCCGATCTCGACCATGGGCTTGGGCCGGACCTGGGTCTCCTCGGACAGGCGGGAGCCGAGGCCGCCGGCGAGGATCACGGCCTTCATCGGGCGGCAGGCTAGCGCTTCCGCGCCGGCCCGGAGCCCCGCGGGGTCAGTCCTCGGCCGGCTTGTCGCTGACCTTCGTGGTGTCCGCGTCGGCGAGCGCCTCGCCGCCCTCGGCGCCGGGATCGGGATCGCCGGCCGCCTCCGGCTCCTCGTCCGCGGGCGCATCCGCCTCGGCGGGCGCCTCGGCCTCGGGGGCCGCGGCGGGCGGGTCGCTGATCTTGGTCGCGCCGTTGGTGTCGCCCGAGGAGGCGGCCTGGACGGTGGCGGCCGGATCGGCGGTCACCTTGATGCGGTCGGGGGCACCGGGCGCGGGCGCGGTCGCGCCGCTGCCCAGGTCGGCGGAGGCCGGCGGGGTCGACGCGGCGTCGTCGGCGCCGGCGGGCACCGACCAGGGCTCGGCGTCGCCGCCGCGCTTGCGCCATGCCCACAGCGCGCCGATGCCGGCCGCGGCGCCGCCGGCGATCACGAGCGCCCGGACGGGCAGCACCCGCCACGCGACCCACGCCTTGCCGGCGGTCTTCGTGCCCTTGGCCACGCCCTTGCTCGCGCGCTTGGCCAACTGCCACTCCGACCAGACCTTCGCCATCGAGGCGACGTTGTCCACTGCCTGGCGCTTGCGGCTCGGGCGCCTTCCGATCCTGGAGAGCTGCATCGGTACCTCCTGTGATCACACTGGTGATTGGGCGCTACCCCGGCGGTCGTCCATGAAACCATCGATTGGCCCGGCCGGTACTGTCGCGCCATGGCCGTCGCCCTCTTCGACACCGTGACGCCACTGCGCGGACTGCGCCCCGAGCTGGACCGGGCCATCGGCCGCGTCCTGGACGGCGGGCGCTACATCCTGGGCCCCGAGGTGGAGCACTTCGAGCGCGAACTGGCCGCCTACTGCGGGACCGGCCACGCCGTGGGGGTGGCCAACGGCACCGAGGCGATCACGATCGCGCTGCGGGCCATGGGCGTCGGCCCGGGCGACGACGTCGTGGTGCCGTCGCTGACCTTCTTCGCCAGCGCCGAGGCGATCCCGCCCACCGGCGCGCGGCCGGTCTTCTGCGACGTCGATCCCGAGACGCTGTGCGTGACCGCCGACACGGTCCGGGCCGCGCTGACCCCGGCCACCAAGGCCGTCATGGCCGTGCACCTGTTCGGGAACCTCGCACCGGTCGCGGAGATCGCGGCGCTCGGCGTGCCGGTGCTGGAGGACGCCGCCCAGGCGGCGGGCTCCCGCGGCCCGCAGGGACGGGCCGGCGCCCTGGGGACCGCCGCGACGTTCAGCTTCTTCCCGTCCAAGAACCTCGCCTGCTTCGGCGACGGCGGCGCGATCGTGACCGGCGACGAGGCCGTGGCCGAGCGGGCGCGGATGCTGCGCTTCCACGGCTCGCGCGACAAGGTCGTCCACGAGCACGTGGGCTACAACTCGCGCCTGGACGAGCTTCAGGCCGCGATCCTGCGCGTCCAGCTGCCGCACCTGGACGGATGGGCCGACGCACGCCGCGCCGCGGGTGCCCACTACGAGCGGGCGGGCCTGGGCGACCTGGTCGCGCTGCCGGTCGCCACGGCCGGCGCCGAGCCCGCCTGGCACCTGTACGTGGTGCGCCACCCGAGCGCCGACGCCCTGGCCGCGGGCCTGCGCGAGCGCGGGGTCGGCTGCAAGGCCTACTACCGCACGCCGGTCCATCGCCAGCCGGCGATGGCGCCCTACGCCGGCGGGGTCGTCCTGCCCGCCACCGACGAGGTCGCCCGGACCCACCTCGCCCTCCCGATG
Organism: uncultured Solirubrobacterales bacterium; assembly: GCA_963825515.1. Lineage (GTDB taxonomy): Bacteria > Actinomycetota > Thermoleophilia > Solirubrobacterales > Solirubrobacteraceae > CADCVQ01. Next base: position 348,633 of record CAWGTI010000010.1, read on the forward strand.
AGCCCCGTCCTCAGCCGCGAGCAGGCCGACGAGGTCGTCGACGCGGTGCGGGCGGCGACCGGGGTGCCGGTCGGCTGACGTGGAGGCCGACGCCTACCGGCTGCATCCCCGCTGGACCTCCCTGGACGAGCTGGTCGGGGCGTTTCGCGAGCGCGCGGGCGGGCTGCGGCTGGACCTCGGCTCGGGCCCCTTCGCCCCCGAGGGGTTCGTGGGCATCGACAACCTCACGGGCACGCGGGCCCAGGAGTCCGCGGCGGACGACGAGCGCGCGCCGGACCTGCTGCTCGACGTCGATCGCGCGCCGCTGCCCTTCGGCCCGGCGTCGGTGGACGAGGTGCGCGCCTCCCACGTCCTGGAGCACATCGAGCACGACCGCCTCGGGCATGTGTTCGACGAGGTGGCGCGCGTCCTGCGCCCGGGCGCGCCGTGGCGGATCGCCGGTCCCTATGCCCTGTCGGACGAGGGGCTGTTCCCCAGCCACTCCGTGTTCCTCACGGAGCGCTGGTTCGAGCTCAACCCGGTCTTCCAGCAGCACTTCGAGATCGTCGAGGAGCGCTTCGACGCCACCGACGAGTGGAAGCGCCTGCCCCGCCTGCTGCGCCGGGTGCTGCCCTTCCACCTCGCCCGCCGCCACCTGTTCAACGTCTGCCACCAGTTCAGCCTGCTCGCCGTGCGGCGGGGCTGAGGCGGGCCGAGCCGCCCCTCAGGCGCGCCGCGAGGCGTCCAGCGCCGCTTGGAGGCGCTCGAGCACGCGCACGACCCGCACGCCGCTCTCACCGTCGGAGACGGGCCTGCGGCCCTCCCGGACGCAGGCGACGAAGTGCTCGACCTCCAGGCGCAGCGGCTCGGCGTTGGAGATGCGCGGGCTGTGGATGTCCCCGCTGCGGGTGATGTACTCGCCGTAGGAGTCCGCGCTTGCCTCGAAGCCCTTGTCGTAGACGGTGACCTTGCGCTCGAGCTCCATGTCGTCGAACGTGGCCATCCGCCGCGACCCGACCACGGTGAAGCGCCGCTCCTTGTGGGGGTCCAGCCAGGAGAGGTGCAGGTGGGCGCTCACGCCGGAGGCGAAGCGCAGGAACGCGAAGACCACGTCCTCGACGCCGTCGCGCATGTAGGACTCGCCGTGCGCCGCGACCTCGACGGGCTCCTCGCCGGCCAGCGCCAGGATCACGGAGACGTCGTGCGCGCCCAGGCTCCACAGCGCGTTCTCGTCGGAGCGCAGCTGCCCGAGGTTCAGGCGGTTGGAGTAGATGTAGTGGATGTCGCCCAGCTCGCCGGAGTGGGCGATCTCGGCGAGCTTGCGGACCCCGGGGTGGTGCTCGAGCAGGTGGCCGACCATGAGCACCCGGTCGGCGTCCCGAGCCGCCGCGACGACCCGCTCGGCGTCGGCGACGGACTGCGCGAGCGGCTTCTCGGCGAAGCAGTGCTTGCCCGCCTCCAGGACGGCGGTGGCCAGCGCGGCGTGCGTGGGCACCGGCGTGGCCAGGGCGATCGCGTCGAGCTCGGGGTCGCCCAGCAGGTCGGCGATGTCGCTGGTGAAGCGCGCCGGGGCGAACGCGGCCTCGTGGCGCTCGCGCAGCTCGGCGCGCTCGTCGCAGCACCAGGCCAGCTCGCTGCCGGCGACCGCGGCGAAGTTGCGCGCGAGGTTGGGCCCCCAGTGGCCCATCCCCACGACGCCGACCCGCAGCGCGGTCACTCGAGGTCCCCGGCGGACAGCGCCCGTCCGGCGACCACCGCCGACCGCAGCCGCCGGCCGACCAGCTCCTCGAGGTGCGAGGACGGCAGGCCGCCGCCCGGCTTGCGCAGTGCGAGGTCGGCGGCAGCGAGCACGGCGCCGGCGGGCAGGTCGCGCCGCACGACGACGCTCTTGGAGAACAGGTCGCGCATCGGGGCCAGGCGCTCGGCCATGGCGTCCTTGTCCACCGCAGAGGCCAGCGCGGCCTCCACGAAACGGGTGCCGCGCACCAGCTCGGCCAGCTCGCCGGTGGTGACCGAGGCCACGACGTCGGGGCCGAACATCTCGCGGCTGAGCGTCACGTGCACCTCGACGACCCGGGCGCCGAGCGCCACGGCGGCCAGCGATCCGAAGATCGTGCCCGAGTGGTCCGACAGCCCCGCGTCGCAGTCGTAGCGCTCGCCGATCTCGGCGATCAGGTTGAGCCCCAGATCCGCGGGCGGGGTCGGGTAGGCGGACGTACACTGCAGGACGGCCAGCGGCGCCGACGAGTGCTCGCGCACGAGCGCGACGGCCGCGTCGACCTCCTCCCACGGGCTCATGCCGGTCGAGATCAGCATCGGCAGCCCCGAGGCGGCGCAGCGCTCCAGCAGCGGCCGGTTGGTCGTCTCGCCCGAGGCCACCTTCCAGGCGGCCACGCCGACGTGCTCGAGCAGGTCCACCGCCTCCAGCGAGAACGGGGAGCTCAGGAAGGCCAGGCCGCGCTGCGCGGCGTGGTCGCGCAGGCCCGCCCACTGCTCGGGCTCGAACTCCATCCGCCGCCAGTAGTCCATCCGCGTCTCGTCCTCGTAGCTGAAGCGCACGCGCCAGGGCTCATCCGGGCTGCTCTCGGCCGCCGCGATGTGCGTCTGGAACTTGACCGCGTCGGCGCCGGCGTCGGCGATCGCGTCGATGTGGGCGTGGGCCAGCCCCAGGCTCCCGTCGTGCGCCTGGGCGACCTCCCCGATGACCACCACCCGCTCGCGCCAGTCCAGCGCGGCCGCGGTCACCTGGGCACCGTGAACGACAGCCGGCGCGCCGCCGCCGAGTAGAGCATGCCCGTACCGCCGGCGCGGACCGTCAGCACGTGGCGCCCGGGTCTCACCCCCACCAGCGCCCGGGTGCCCGACTTGCACTCGAAGAGGATCCCCCCGTCCAGGCGGCACTGAAAGCGGGTGGCCCGCGGGTCGTCGGCCTTCAGCGTCATCCTCGGGAGCCGCCCCGAGCGAACCCTGGCCTCGGTGATGAGCGGCCGCGACAGCCGGCGCAGGAACACGTCGAGGAAGCCGTTGTCGTCGGCGCGCGGCATGCTGTCGTCGGCCGCGATGAGCAGGTTGGAGGCCGTGGAGGTGAAGACCGCGTTGGCGCCGCTGTCGGCCACCATCGGGCGCTGGAGGTTCTGCCGGACGCGCTCCATCCCGCGGGCCTGCCCCTCCGCCCCGACGGAGATCACCGAGGTCGCCTTGAGCCGGCGATCGTGGAGGAACACGTCCTCGCGCGCGCCGCTCACGCTCGCGAGGGTCTCCGCGAAGGACTGGAACGCGACGTAGCGCCCGTTGGGCGTGATCGTCGGGTTGAAGGAGTCGTTGTCGCCCTCGCGAGCGGCCGAGGAGACGCTGACGCGCGTGGTCGTGCCCGAGCGGCGGTCGCGCACGAAGACGTCGGTGTCGTTGTTGCGATCCCGGAGGGCCAGGTTCGTGGCGTCGGAGTCGAACGCCACGTAGCGGCCGTCCCCGCTCACGTCGGACACCTGCGAGAACGGCTCCTCCACCGCGAGGTTCTGCTGGTCCTCGCCGCTGTTCACCGACACGCGCGTCACCGGGCCCAGCGTCCCCGCGGCGATCTTGCGGACGAAGACGTCACCGCGGCCGTTGGTGTCGCCGTCGACCAGGGCCGGGTCGGTGGAGAAGAAGCTCACGAATCGCCCGTCGGCGCTGATCGAAGGCGTGTCGGACGAGCCCTCGCCCGCCTTGCTGATCATCTGGATCACGCCGGTCACGGTGTCGCGCACGAACACGTCCGCCCGGCCGTTGTGGTCGCCGGGCACGATGTTCGAGGCCAGCGACGAGAACACGACCATCCGCCCGTCGCCGGAGACGTCCGGCTGGCTGGACGCGTTGTCGGCGGGCCCCCCGTCGGCGCCGACGCTCACGATCTGCAGCCCGGAGCCCTCGGTCGGCCGCATGAAGACGTCGCGGGCGCTGTTCGAGTCACCCTCGACGAGGTTGGTGGCCGAGGACGAGAACACGATCGTGAAGCCCTGGCTGCTCAGCGCGGGCTCGAATGACGGCCCGTCGGCGCCGACGCGCCCGACGCCCCTGCTGACCAGGCCGATGTCGCCCGACTCGCGGTTGGCGACGAAGATGTCGCGCATTGGCCCGTTCTGGTCAGGATCCCGCGGGTCCTTCAGCAGGTTGGTCGCCTCGGACTCGAACGCCACGATCCGGCCCGTCGCCGCGATCACGGGACTCGAGCTCGCGCCGTCGGCGGTCCGGCCCGCGCTGTCCACGGAGATCGCCGTCGTGCGGATCGGGAGGGCAGCGGCCCCCGCGTCGGCGGTGCCGCCGAGGGGCGTCAGCGCGAGCGCGACGACCAAGCCCCTCACGGCCCGAGATATGACCGGCCGGTGACCCCGCGTCACGGAGTGGAAGGCGCGCTGCGTCCGTCCGGGTCGGCGGGGTCCGGCGCGGACGGCGGAGGCACGATGTTCACGGCGCCGCCCGGTGCGGGCGAGTTGCCCGCTGCAGGCTCGTCCTGGATGGCGCGCTCGGGCGTCCCGGACGGCGAGCTGTCGCGCTCGGGAGCAGGCCGGTTTCGGGCCGGGGCGGATCCGGACCCGCCGCCGGACCTGCTGGGCGCCGGGGCGGAGCGGGCGGCGCCGCGCTGGGCCTGCTGGCGCGCGGCGCCGCGGCGCGTCCTCTCGCGGGCCGAACGCCGGACCGCGTCCAGCGCGTCCTCGATCTCGGCGTCCGACGAGGCCGAGGAGGGCGGCGCGGGCGCGGCGGTGGCCGAGGACTCCGGAAGCTGGCCGGGATCTCCGCCCGCCTCGCGGTTGAGCTCCTCCGGGGTCACCTCACGGGCCGGGGTGGCCGTCTCCTGCGCGGGCTCGCCGCCGCCGAAGGTGCCCTTTGCGGCCAGCGCCGCGCTGACGAGGAGCAGCACCCCCAGGGTGATGAGGACCGGCATCTTCAGCATGGCGAGCCGGGGGGCGTCGAGCTTGAGGGCGTCCAGGTGCCGGGCGAACGGGCGATGTGGGATCGGCTCGACGCTGGCCGCCGGGGCCTCGCCGGCGTCCCGCGGCGCGTAGCCCACCGGGACCGGCATCGCGAGACCGCCGGACGTTCCGAGGGCGCGCAGCATCGCGGTCTCGGCCGCCGCGTCGGGGGCGGGCTGCCCGGCCTCGGTCGGCGGCGTGGCGCCCAAGGGAGCGGATTCGGGGAGCCGGGGAAGCTCGACGAGACCGGCGTACTGGTCCGGGGCGGGCGTCATCGGTCCGGCCGCCGTTCCGGTGGCGACCCGGGCCTCTGCCGCCGCGGCCGCCTGACGCGCGGCGACCAGCCTCGCGCGCGCAGCCTCCGCCTCTTGAAGCGCCAAGGTCTCGGCCGCAATGGCGGCCTCGCGTGCGGCTGCGGCCTGGGCCGCCGAGGCGTCCTCGCGAGCGGCCACCGCCTCGGCATGGCGCGCGGCGTCGCGCGCGGCGGCGGCCTGCGCCGCGATCACCGCCTCGCGCGCGGCGCGCTCCGCGGCATCGCGGGCGAGCCGCTCCTCGACCTCGCGTGCGACCCGCTCCTCGACCTCGCGCGAGATGCGCTCCTCGACCTCGCGGGCAGCAAGCTCGGCGGCCTCTCGCGCCGCGAGCTCGGCCGGCTGCTGCGCGGCTTGCCGGGCAAACTCCTCGGCGGCGGCGCCTTGCTCGACCTCGGCGTCGTCGGCCTCCCGCGCGGTCTGGTCCGGCGGGGCCTGCACCCCGCGGGCCGCGTCGGGGGCCAGCGTGGCGTCCCCCTCGACGGGGCGTGGGCGAGCGGTGTCGTGCACGCCGTTCGCCCCGGGTCCGGGCGCGGACTCGTCCGCACCGGGCAGATCGGGCCTCAGGCGGATGCCGACGTCCGCTCCCCACGGATCGGGGGTGGACGGGGCGGCCGGGGGAGACTCGCGCGCGGTCTCGTCGGGCGGCTGTGCGGCCACATCGATGTCCGGCTCCGGGGGGGCGGCCCGCTCCTGCGCCGCGCGGGCGGCCCGCTCCTGCGCCGCGCGGGCGGCACGCTCCTCACGCTCCTGCGCCGCGCGGGCGGCACGCTCCTCACGCTCCCGCGCCTCGCGCGCAACCCGCTCCTGCTCCTCCCGCGCAGCCCGCTCCTGCTCCTCCCGCGCAGCCCGCTCCTGCTCCTCCCGAGCGGCGCGCTGCTGCTCCTCGCGCGCGGCACGCTGCTCCTCGGCCCGGCGCGCGGCGCGCTCGACGGACATCCGCCGGACGCGCTCCTCCGCCTCGCGCCTGGACTTCGCCTCGGCCTCGCGCCGCACGCGGTCCTGCTCCTGGCGCTGGGCGCGCTCCTGCTCCGCGCGCCCCTGCTGCTCGCGCTCCCGGGCCTCGCGCTCGGCCAGCTCCCGGGCCTCGCGCTCCCGGGCCTCGCGCGCAGCCCGCTGCCGCGCCTCCCGGGCGGCGACCTGCTGGGCCTCGCGTGCGGCAGCCTGCTCGGCCTCGCGGGCGGCCCGCTCGCGCTCCTCGGCCGCGGCGCGCTCCTGCTCCTCCCGGGCGGCAGCCTGCTCGGCCTCGCGGGCGACCCGCACGCCCTCCTCCGCCTCGGCCCGCTCCTGCTCCTCGCGGGCGATGCGCTCCTGCTCGCGGGCGACGCGCTCCTGCTCCGCGCGGGCAGCGCGCTCGGCCTTGCGCCTGGCCCGCCGTCCGAGCTCCTCGACTGCGGCCTCGGCCACCTCGGGGGAAGCGGCCGCCGCCGCCTCGGGGGGGCCCACCGCCGCCGAGACCTGCGTGTCCTGCGACGCCGGCCCATGCGCCGTCGCCGCCTGGCCTTCGGTCCCGGGCGCGGCCTCGGCCTCGGCCTCGGCCTCGGCCTTGGGCTCGGGCTCGGGCTCGGGCTCGGGCTCGGCGCGACGATCCCGCCGGACGGATCGCGACCAGCGGCGCCGCCCCGGCTCCTGGGCGGGCTGATCGTCCGCGGGCTCCGGCTCGCGCTGATCGTCGGGGCCGGGCGCCGGCTGATCGTGCGGATCCTCGCCAGGCGGGCTCGGGGCCAGGTCCTTGTCTGGTCGCACGACGGTGTCCGCCTTCGCCACCGGCGCGTCGGCCGAGACGCGGGTGTCCGCTGCAGCAGCGGGGCGGGGCTCCGGCGACCTCCTCGGGGAGTCGATGGGCATCGGCGTCGCCGTCCCCGCGGATCCGCTGGGGTTCGCGGCCGGCGGCGGCGTCGCGTCGGCCGGGGGCGCCTCCTCGGCCGGGCTCGTCCTGCCCAGACGCCTCGACCTGCGCCGGCGCGGCGATTCGGTGGGGGGCGCATCCTCTGTGGCGGGGGTCTCGACGGCCCCGTTCGCGGCTTCCGAGCCGTTCGCGACACCCGAGCCGTGGCCGACGCCGGAGCCGTTGGCCGGGCCCGAGCCGTTGGGCCCGCCCGCGCCGTTCGGCTCGCCGGAGCCGTTCGCCGCCCCCGAGGCGTTCGGCTCGGCGGCGCCGTTGGCGCCGCGCTCGCCGGCGCTCTGCAGCGCCTCCATGATGCGGATGCGGATGCCCGGAGTCAGCTCCTCGGAGGGCGGATTGCGGTAGGCGTCCTCCGCGGCCAGCGTGCGCTCCTCGGCCGCGCGGCAGGAGTCGCACTGCTTCACGTGGCGCTCCAGGCGCCTGCGCGCCAGCGACGGCAGCTCGGCGGCCTGGCGCGCCGCAAGCTCCAGGGGAGCCTTCGCGCAGGCGGGGGACCCGGCCCGCACGGTCGGCAGGCGGGGGTTCGCCGCCACCCGCGGCGCGCGCTGGGCGGCCGCGTGCCGGGTGGCGTACAGGAGCGTCTCGTCGAGATCCAGCGCGTGGCGGTCGGGGGCGTCGATGACGATGTGGCGGAAGCTGCCGAACGCGTCGGCGCAGGCCTCGACGGCCAGGCCGCGCCCTGCGACCCGGCGGCAGTAGGCGAACACGGCGCACCCGCGCATGTCGCACAGCGCGAGCAGCATCTCGCTCCCGCCGGCCACGATGCCGTCCGGCGTGATCACGACCGGCTCGGCGTACGTTCCGTCGCTCACCGTGCGTTGACTGGGGTTGGCGCCTGGCACCTGCCTATCCCTAACCTCGTTTGCGTCGGAGCACTCCATTCTGCCGACCACCCTCGCACCGCGAGGATAACGACCGCCCGGAACGCGCTCCACCGGACGGACCCATGCGTCGCGGCAGTCCCATGCTCCCCGTCGGACCGGACGCCGTCCAGCACTCCGCCGGACGCCGCCGGAGGGGGTGCGGCCGTCGCAAAACCTGGTCTGACATCGGACGAGCGTCCGATTCTAGGGCTTTGCAGGCAATCCTGCTGGTGGCCATCGCGGGGCCCTGTGCGCCGGCCGTCCGGGGACGGGGCGATAGGGTCCCGCGGCGCATGGGCGGACGCGCGCTGATCACCGGTATCACGGGGCAGGACGGGTCCTATCTCGCCGAGATCCTGCTGGATCGGGGATACGAGGTGCACGGCATGGTGCGCCGGTCGTCGACGGAGAGGTTCGAGCGCATCGAGCACCTGCGCGGGCGCATCACGCTGCACCAGGGCGACCTGCTCGACCAGCGCTCGCTGGTCGACACCCTGCGGGCCTCCCGACCCGACGAGGTCTACAACCTGGCGGCGATGAGCTTCGTGGCGGTGTCCTGGCTGCAGCCCACGCTGACGGCCGAGTTCACCGGGGTGGGGGTCGCCCGGATGCTGGAGGCCATGCGGGAGGTGTGCCCCGAGGCGCGCTTCTACCAGGCGTCGAGCTCGGAGATGTTCGGGAAGGTGCGCGAGGTGCCGCAGACCGAGGCCACGCCGTTCTATCCGCGCTCTCCGTACGGCGTGGCGAAGGTCTACGGGCACCACATCACGGTCAACTACCGCGAGAGCTACGACCTCTTCGCCACGAGCGGGATCCTGTTCAACCACGAATGCCTCCTGGCCCATACGCCGGTGATCGTGCGCGAGGACGGGGTTGCGGCCGTCCGGCCGGCCGCCGACCTCGCCGCGCCACGGGCCGCCGGTCCGGCCGTTCAGAGCTTCAACCCGGGCGGCCGGATGGAGTTGTGGGACGGCGACGGCTGGACGGCGGTGAGGGCGATCACCGCCACGCGCCGGCGCCCGGCCGACCCCGATCACGCCCGGCTGTCCGTGCAGGCCGAGGCGGGCGTCGTGGACGTCACCGCCCACCACCACCTGCTCGACGCCGACGGGGACGAGGTGCTCGCGCGCGAGGTGCAGGAGGGCGATCGGCTGGCGACCTTCGCCGCCTTCCCGCCGGCCGCGGGCGCGGGCGCGGCGGCGATCGACCCGCTGCAGGCCCAGCGCCTGGGCGCGCTGGCCGCCCGGCTCGACCACGTGCCGCCCGCGGTCCTGAACGGCCCGGCCGCGGTGCGGGAGGCGTTCCTTCGCGGCTGCGAAGGGCTGACGACGGCCGGCCCGGTCCTGGCCCAGGGCCTGTGCTGGCTGCGCACGCTCGCGGGCCGGGAGGCGTCGGTCCGCGTCGAGCCCGCCGCCGCCGGCACGGTCCGCTACGCGGTCGGGGCCGGGGTCCCCGTGGCCGCGGGCTCCGATCGCGCCCACCCCGGCACGGTGCGGCGGATCGGGGCCGCGCCGGGGCTCGACGACGAGTGGGTGTACGACATCGAGACCGCCAGCGGCGTGCTCGCCGCCGGCGTCGGGCGGGTGGTCGTGCACAACTCCCCGCGGCGCGGGCTGGAGTTCGTGACGCGCAAGATCACCTGGCACGCGGCGGCGATCCGGCTGGGCCTGCGCCAGGAGCTGGCGCTGGGCAACCTCGACGCGCAGCGCGACTGGGGCTTCGCGCGCGACTACGTCGAGGCGATGTGGCTGATGCTCCAGCACGACGTGCCCGACGACTTCGTCATCGCCACCGGCGAGGCGCACTCGGTGCGCGAGTGCGTGCAGATCGCCTTCGACGAGGCCGGCGTGGGCGACTGGGAGCGCCACGTGCGCCTCGACCCGTCCTTCCTGCGGCCCGCCGAGGTCGACCGGCTGGTCGGCGACGCCACCAAGGCGAAGCAGACGCTGGGCTGGGAGACGCAGACGACCTTCGAGCAGCTGATCCGGCTGATGACCCGCGCCGACCTCGACCTGCTCAGCGGCTGACCGGACCGGCGAGCTCCGCCAGGTCGGCCTGGACCATCTCGCCGATCATCGCGCCGAAGCCGATCTCCGGCCTCCAGCCCAGCCGCTCCCGCGCCCGGCGCGGATCGCCGACGGGCGGCGTGGCCTCGGGGGCGCGCACGAGCGCGGGATCGACGCGCACGTGCTCCTCCGCACGCAGCCCGACGCATCCGAAGGCCACCTCCACGAGCTCGCGCACCGTGCGCCCCACCCCACTGGCCAGCACGTGGTCGCCGGGCTCGTCGTGCTGGACCATCAGCCACGCCCCGCGCACGACGTCGCGCGCGTCGGACCAGTCCCGGATCGCGTCGAGGTCCCCGAGCACCAGCTCGTCCTGGAGGCCGAGGCTGATCGCGGCGGCCCCGCGCGTGACCTTGCGCGACAGGAAGCGCTCAGGACGCCGCGGAGACTCGTGGTTGTAGGCGATGCCCGCGCTCGCGTGCAGGCCGAGGCGCTCGCGCAGCACCCCGACCGTCCCGTGCGCCGCGAGCTTCGCGACGCCGTAGGGCGAGCGCGGGCGCATGGGCGAGCCCTCGTCCTGGGGCGACTCCCCGGCGTCCCCGAAGATCTCGCTCGACGTGGCGACGTAGACGCGCGCCGCCGGGGCGGCGTCCGCGACGGCGCACAGCAGGGTGGCAGTCGCCCCCGCGATCGCGGCCAGCGTCTCCGCCGGGCGCTCCCAGGAGGCGGGCACGAACGTGGGCGCGGCGAGGTGGTAGAGCTCGTCGGGCGCGACGTCCGCGACCGCCGCGCGCAGCGAGGCGGGATCCAGGAGGTCGCCGCGGACGAAGCGCAGCCGGTCGGCGACCGCGGCGAGGTTCGGGTGCGCTTCAGCGGGCGAGCGGACCAGCCCGGTGACCTCGTGGCCGAGGCCGACGAGCCACTCGGCCATGTACGAGCCGTCCTGGCCGGTGATGCCCGTGACCAGCGCCCGCCGCACCGGTCGAGCCTACCCGCGCCCCCGCGGGTGGCGCGAACCACGGCGCCGAAGGAGGTTTTCCCCCGCCGACAGTGGGTACGGCCCCACATACACGGGTCTTGCAAGAGCGCAACCTTTCCCTCCCCCGGCCGTTCTCACCCGTACCCTCTGCCTCGACGCTGAGCGTCGACACGCCACGTATGTCGCTGACCCATCCTCTTCCTGCCACCGCCGGTCTGCCCCGGCTCGCGCCCGTCGCCGCCCCGCAGCGGCCCGAGTCGATGGACGTGCTGGGCCTGCCCCTGGCCCTCATCGACTACGAGGGCACCATGGAGTGGATGGACGCCGCCATCGAGCACGGCGAGCGCGGCTACATCTGCGTCGCCGCCACGCACATGGTGATGCTCTGCCAGGAGGACGAGGAGCTGCGCCAGGCGGCGCTGGGCGCCTCGCTGAACGTGCCCGACGGCCAGCCCGTCGTGTGGGCCATGAACGCGCTGGGCGCCGACCTCTCCGAGCGCGTGTACGGCCCCGAGCTCATGGCGCGCTACTGCGAGCGCTCTGCCGGCAGCGACGTGCGCATGTACCTCTACGGCGGGCGCAACCAGGGAGCGCTGGTCCAGCTCGCGCTCAACCTGCGCCGGCGCTACCCCGGCGTGAAGATCGTCGGCGGCTACTCCCCGCCCTTCCGCGACCTCACGCCCGAGGAGGACGACGCGATCGTCGCCGAGATCAACCGGTCGCGCGCCGACGTGGTGTGGGTCGGCGTGGGCGCGCCCAAGCGTGAGAAGTGGATGGCCACGATGCGCGACCGCCTGGACGCGCCGGTCCTGATCGGCGTCGGCGCCGCGTTCGACCTCCACGCCGGGCTCGTGCCCCAGGCGCCACCCTGGATGCAGTCCGCCGGCCTGGAGTGGGCGTTCCGCCTGGGCCGCGAGCCGCGCCGCCTGTGGCGGCGCTACGCGCGCTACAACCCCCGCTTCGTGAGGGGCTTCGCCGCGCAGTACGCCAGGCACCGGTTCGGGACGCACCGGCCCGCGCGGTAGATTCCCCGTCGCCATGGCCCTCGACGTCTCAGTGATCGGCCTGGGCCGGATCGGTCTGCCCCTCGCCGTCTCGTTCGCCGACCGCGGCCTGCGGGTCCTCGGCGTGGAGAAGGACCCCGAGCGGCTGGCCGCCATCCGCGAGGGCCGGATGCCCTTCGTCGAGGCCGGCGCCCAGGAGGCGCTGGACCGGGTGCACCTCGCGGGCACGCTGGAGCTGACCGACCGCGTGACCGAGGCCGTCCAGGCCGAGCACATCGTGCTCACGCTGGGCACGCCGTCGTTCTCGCACATCGAGACCGACATCCGCGACATCCGCTCGGCGCTGGACGACCTGCTCGGGCACCTGCGCCCCGGGCACACGATCGTGCTGCGCTCGACGATCGCGCCGGGGACGACCGACTTCGTGGCCGGCTATCTGACCAAGCACCGCGGCTTCGTCATCGGAGAAGACGTCTTCGTGGCCCACGCGCCCGAGCGGATCGCGGCGGGGCGCTTCTTCGAGGAGATCGACACGCTGCCGTGCATCGTGGGCGGTGTCGGGGAGTCCTCCGGCGAGCGCACCGCGGCGCTCTTCGAGATCTTCGAAGCCCCCATCGTGCAGACCACGCCGGTGCAGGCGGAGCTGGCCAAGATCTGGACGAACATCCTGCGCTACGCCACGTTCGCCCTGCCCAACCTGCTGATGATGGACTGCGAGCAGCACGCCGCGAACGTCTTCGAGGTCATCGACCTCATCAATCGCGACTATCCGCGCGGCGGGATCGCCAAGCCGGGGCTGACGGCGGGTACGTGCCTGCGCAAGGACTTCGCCTTCAGCGAGGAGCGCTCCAACGCGCCGGGCATGCTGCTGGCCGTCTCGCGGGTCAACGAGTCGGTGCCGCTGTTCCTCGTGGAGGGCATGAAGCGCCGGCTGGGCGGCCTGAACGGCCGCAAGGTCGCGGTGCTGGGCCTGGCGTTCAAGGGCAACACCGACGACGAGCGCGACTCGCTCGCGCACAAGCTCGTGCGCCTGCTGGAGCGCGAGCTGGCCGACGTCGCCGTCCACGATGCCCGGGTTCCGACCCCCACGCCGCCGTTCGACGACGCCGTCACGGGCGCGGACGCGATCGTCGTCGCGGCCAACCACGACGAGTTCCTCGGGCCCGAGCCGCTGCGCCAGATCACCGAGCTGGCGGGCGAGGCGCTCGTCGTCGACCCGTGGAACTGCTTCGGCGCGGGCCAGGTGTTCGCCTACGTCGCCGAGCTGAGCGCGCTCACGGAGGCGCCCGTCCGCGTTCCGTGAGCCGGGTGATGGTCACGGGCGGCGCCGGCACGATCGGCGGCGCCGTCGTGCGCCGGCTGCTCGGCGATCCCCGCTACGACGTCCGCGTCTGCGACCAGCGCCCGGCGCCGCAGTGGATGCGGGAGGCCTGCGAGGTGCACACCGGGGACCTGCGCGATCCCGGCACGGCGCGGGCGGCGGCCCGCGGCTGCACGCACGTCATCCACCTCGCCGCGATCGTCGGCGGGATCGCGAACTTCCACCGGCTGCCCCACACCCTCACTGCGGTCAACAGCGCGCTGTACGACGCGATCATCGCCGCGGCGCTCGCGGAGGAGATCGAGCGCTTCGTCTACGTTTCGAGCTCGATGGTGTTCGAGAACGCGACCGAGTTCCCGACGACCGAGCAGCACGTGTGGGACTGTCCCATGCCGCGATCGGCCTACGGATTCTCCAAGCTGGCCGGCGAGGTCTGGTGCCGCGCCGCGCACGACGAGCACGGGCTGCCGTTCACGATCTGCCGGCCGTTCAACGCCTACGGGCCGGGAGAGATGCCCGAGGACGAGCCGGGCATCGCCCACGCGGTGCCCGACCTGATCCGCAAGGCGCTCTCGGGCCAGCAGCCGCTGCAGATCTTCGGCTCGGGCGAGCAGACGCGCACGCTGACACACGTCGACGACATCGCCGACGGCGTGGTGACCGCCATGGCCTCCCCCGCCGGCCTGCACGAGGACTTCAACATCTCCGCCGCCGAGGAGCTGACCGTGGCGGAGATCGCCCGGATCGTCTGGGAGGCCTGCGGGCGCGACCCGAAGGGGTTCGCGCTCGAGCACCTGCCGACGTTCCCCGTCGACGTGCAGCGCCGCTGGCCTAGCGTCGAGAAGGCCCGGACGGTGCTGGGGTGGGAGGCCCGTATCGGCGCGCGCGACGGCATCGCGCAGACGGCGCAGTGGCTGCGCGGGCACCTCGCGGCGGCGTCACCGCGGTGACCGTGGCTCCCCAAGCCGCCACCTACCGCTTCGAGGCGGTGGAGGCGTGCAACATGTGCGGGGCGCCGACCGGCGACGCCAAGGTCATCGGGCGGCGGCTGAACACGCATCAGGGCATGCGCCCGACCCGCACCGCGGGCATCAGCACGACGGTGGTGCGCTGTCAGTCCTGCGGCCTGATCTTCTCCAACCCGATGCCGGTGCCCGGGAGCGTCGCCCAGCACTACGGCACGCCGCCGGAGGAGTACTGGGCGGAGGCCTACTTCGAAGAGAGCGAGGGCTATTTCCGCGAGCAGATCGAGACGTTCTTCCGCCTCTGGAGGGGGAGCGGGGCCCCCGTCGCGCTGGACATCGGCTCGGGCATCGGAAAGGCGCTGCGCGCCCTGACGCAGGGCGGATTCGACACGTTCGGGCTCGAGCCGTCCGAGCCGTTCTTCAACCGGGCGCGGGAGCTTCCGGGCATCGACGCGGATCATCTCCAGCTCTCGTCCGTGGAGGACGCCGAGTACCCGGCCGACCGCTTCGACCTCGTCACGTTCTCGGCGGTGCTCGAGCACCTCTACGACCCGGCCACGGCGATCGAGCGGGCCCTGCGCTGGACTCGGCCCGACGGGCTCGTGCACATAGAGATCCCCTCGGCCCGGTGGCTCACCAGCCGCCTCGTGAACCTGGCCTACCGCCTCCAGGGGCTCGACTACTCCTCGAACATCAGCCCGATGCACGTGCCCTTCCACCTCTACGAGTTCACGCTCGAGTCCTTCCGCCGGCACGGGAGCGCGGCCGGCTACCGCCTGGTGGACCATCGCTGGTACGTGTCGGACACGTACCTGCCGCCGATCCTCGACCCCATCGTCACCCGCGTGATGGAGGCGACGAACACCGGGATGCAGCTCGAGGTCTGGCTCGGCCGGACCTAGCCGCCGCCGCGGTCCAGCGGCACGAGCGAGACAGGGCGCCGGTCGCCCGCGACCGCCCGCCGGTAGCCGCGGCGGAAGTTCCATCGGGCGCGGAGCATCTCGACCGCGGACCAGTCGGCCATCGCGAAGGTCGGCCCCGAGCCGACGGAGTCCTGCGGCACGCTGGGGACCGCCGCGTTGCGCGCGATCGCGCCGACCGCGCGGACGTACAGGTCGTGGGAGTGCTCCAGGACCGCCCAGTGGAGGTCGGCCAGCGACTCCCCCCCGGTGAGCGGGGTGCGCTCGGTCGCGATGAGCCGGCCGCTGTCGATCCCCTCGTCCAGCCACATCACGGTGTTGCCGACGAGGTGAAACCACCCGCGGGCCAGGCACCAGTTCGTGCAGTTGGGGCCTCCCTTCACGTGCGGGGAGATGCCGGTGTGGAGGTTCACTATCCCCCTGCGCTCGCTCATGGCCCGGATGATCGGCGTCCGGACGAGGTTGGTGGAGGACACCACCGCGAGGTCGGGCCCCAGGGTCTCGATCTGGTCGAGCACCGCCTGGTCGTTGACGTGCTCGACGGCCGTCAGCCGGGCCTCGGCCGGGAACTCGCGCCCGTAGGCGGCGGCGTACCGGTCCTGGACCGCGAACCAGGAACTGATGAACGGCCGGCCCACCAGGCGCCCCGCGACGCGGTTGGCGAACCGCTTTCCCCGCCGTCGGCGGCCCGCGCCGGGCGGGCGGTTGGCCGACACGACGACCGCGGCCACCTCGCACACATCGCGCAGCTTGTGGGCGAGCGCCACGTTGCAGGGGTGCTCGGAGGTGAGCAGGATGATCCTCACCGGCATGCCCGCGCGATCCGGAAGCGCATGTCCGCCGGCGCGCGCCCGAAGGTCGTGACGCGATGGTGCACGCCGCCCTCGCGGGCCGCGGCCCGCTCGCCCACCAGCAGCACGTGCTCGATGCCCTCCCCGCGCGCGCGCCGCACCTGCGCCTCGCGGTAGGAGCCGTTGGGAAAGGCGTAGATCGTGGGCGCGCGGCCCAGGCGCTCGCCGAACCACTCCCGGCAGCGCCGCAGGTCCTCCTCGAAGTGCTCGTCGCTCTCGTGGCCCATGGAGTCGTGCTCGTAGCTGTGCACCCCGATCTCATGGGAGCGCGCGCACTCCGCGACCTCGCCCGCGGACAGCATCCGGCGCAGCGGGGGGCCGGCGAGCTCGGGCAGCGCTTCGCGCAGCCTGCGCAGGCGCTCCTCGCGCTCCGCGCGCGAGCACGCCTTGACGTGTGCGGCCGCGAGCACGCCCAGGCGGATCGGGTCGGCCCGCGCGAGCGCGGGGGCGTCCAGGCCGGGCAGGCGCAGCGCGTCCAGCCGGCCGGCCGGCACGGCGTCCAGGACGTCGAGCAGGTGCACGTTGGGCGGCGGCATGCCGCTTTCGACGCAGGCCGGGATCACGTTCTGGTTGACCCGCACGCCGTGGCGGTCGAGGATCGGCATCGCGTACTCCAGGAAGTCCCCGTAGCCGTCGTCGAAGGAGAGGATCGCCACCGGGCGGTCGTCCGGCCAGGGCTCGGACTCCAGGTCGCCGAGCGTGCGCAGCTCGCAGTGGCGCTTCAGCCAGGTCAGCATCGCCTCGAACACTTCGGGGGCGAGTGCCGGGTCGAAGCGGCTGGTCGCCGGCGCGACCGCATGCAGGTTGAGGACGATGACGCGCCCCGTCCCGGCCAGGCGCGCCAGCCGGCGCACGTCCCACCCGGCGGCGGTCAGGCCCATCGACGCCACGTGGATCCCCGCCCCCCGCACGATGGGGCGTGAGCGCAGGCGGAGGTGGCTCATCAACGCCCGGCGCGTCCGCGGCTCACAGCAGCGCGGCGCGCGCCGCGCCCACGGAGGCGCGCGTGACGCCGCGGAGGTCCAGCGAGAGCGGCGCCTGCTCGACCGCCGCGGCGTGGTCCACCCCGGGGTGGGCCGTGACGATCACGACGATGTCCGCGCCGGCGAGCGTGGCGTCCAGCGGCTCGCTGCGCAGGCCCATCTCGCTGAGCTCGGGAATGTGCGGGTCGTGGTAGGCGACGTCGGCGCCCAGCGCCTGCAGCAGCCCCACGATCTTCAGCGCGGGGGACTCGCGGATGTCGCCGACCCCCGGCTTGTAGCTGACCCCCAGGATCGCGACGCGCGAGCCGCGCACGGGCTTGGCCGCGTCGTTGAGCAGCCGCTCGATGCGGGCCACGCAGTGGTAGGGCATCTGCTGGTTGATCTTGCCCGCCAGCTCGATGAACTCGGTGGCCATGTCGAACTCGCGCGCACGCCACGACAGGTAGAAGGGATCGACCGGCAGGCAGTGACCGCCCATCCCGGGCCCGGGCTCGAAGCGCATGAACCCGTAGGGCTTCGTCGACGCGGCGTCGACGACCTCCCAGATGTCGATGTCCATGCGGTCGGCCAGCATCGTCAGCTCGTTGACCAGCGCGATGTTCACCGAGCGGAAGATGTTCTCCAGCAGCTTGGTCATCTCGGCTGCGTCGGGGGTGCTCACCCGCACGATCGTGTCGCAGATCTCGCTGTACAGCGCCTCGGCGCGGTCGCCGCACGCCTCGGTGAGCCCGCCCACCACCTTGGGGGTCGTGCGCATCGTGTAGTCGGTGCGGCCGGGATCCACGCGCTCGGGCGAGAACGCGAGGTTGAAGTCCTGCCCGGCCACGAGGCCGGACTCCTCGAGGATCGGCGCCAGACGCTCGCGAGTGGTGCCCGGGTACGTCGTGGACTCCAGCACCACGAGCTGACCGGCCTGCAGGACGCTGGCCAGAGCCTGCCCGGCGGACACCAGCGGACCCAGGTCCGGCTCGCGGTTGGCGTTCAGCGGCGTCGGCACGCACACCAGCACCGCGTCGCAGCGCGACAGGTTGGCGACGCGCGTCGTCACGTGGATGTGATCGAGCACGGCGCCCAGCCGCTCGGCCGAGATGTCCTCCACGTAGGACTCTCCGTCGCGCAGGGCGTCCACCTTGCGCGCGTCGACGTCCATCGCCACGACCTGATGGCCCTCCTCGGCGAACACCACCGCCAGCGGAAGTCCCACGTATCCCAGACCCACGATTCCCACCGTCATAGGGGCGGCAGTCTAGTGGTCGAGGTCCCCCGGCTACCCCCCGGACACGACCCGCCGCAGCCCGGGGCGCGAGGCGAGCAGCAGCTCGGCGATCTCCCGCATGGCCCGGCCGGCCAGCCCGTTGCCCGGGTCGAGCGACAGCCGCAGCTCGCACTCCGCGCCGACCCGCCGCAGGTGCGCCGTCCCGACCGGCGCCCCGGCGCGCTCGACCACCAGCTGCTCGGCGCCGGGGGCCTCCCCGCGCTCGCGCTCGGCGGCGCGCGGCGGGCGGTAGCGCAGGACCACGGCCGGCGGCCCGTGCAGGAGAGCGTCGCGGACGCGGAAGGCGCCGTAGCCGTCGACGAGCTGCGGGCCGCGGGCGCCCGTGCCCGGCGAGTGCAGCCGCTCGCGCAGGGCCGTCTCGTCCAGCCCGTCGCGGGCGTCCAGCACTCCGAAGATGGCAGCGCCGCGCTCGCCGAACGCGTCGGCCACCCGCAGCTGGTTGTCGGCGTGCACGACCAGGACCGCCGGGATCCCGGCGCACGCCGCCTCGTAGGCGGTGACCCCTGCGCCGCACACGATCAGGTCCGCGGCGGCGACCGCGTCGGCGAGGCCGGCCATCGCTCCCAGGTACTTCACCCGCGGTCCGGCGGGGGGCGCGTGCGGGCCCGCCACGGCCACCTCCAGGCCGGTCGCCTCCCGCGCCGCGTCGACGACCCGGGGCAGCATCTCCCCGCCCGCCGCGCTGCCCCCCAGCGCGACGAGCACCCGGCCGGACGTGCGCCGAGCGCGGCGCGCGGCCACCAGCCGCGGGTCCAGCGGCGCGAAGTCGGGCCCGGCCAGCGCGGGACCGGCGGCGTCGAGGTGATAGTCGAGGACCAGGCCCGCGCGCCGCGCGCCGGCGCGATCGGCCACGGCGACGACCCGCATGTGCTGCGCCAGCGCCGCGACCTCGGCGTCCGGGACGGCGTAGGAGTCCACCAGCGCCGCGTCCGCGCCCGCCGGGACGCCGGCGGGATCCCCCGCCGGATCCGCACGCGGCCAGTCCGCGAGGAGGTCGGCCGCGATCCCGGCGTAGGTCCCCGCGAAGCACACCTCGGCTCCGGCGCCGCGCAATGCCCGGGCGACGGGCAGGCAGCGGCCGACGTGACCGGCGCCGATGAGCGCGTCCCCGTCGCAGCGCAGGACCACCAGGGGAGCCACGCGCCGAAGCTTACGGTCGGCCGGCGCGCATGCGCGTCGTCAGCGCGTCAGCGACTCGCGGACGACCGCCACGACGCGCTGCTGGTCGTCGGGCGTCAGGGCCGGGAAGCACGGCAGCGAGAGGCATTGCGCGTAGTAGCGCTCGGCCTCGGGGCACGCCGCCCGTGCGCCGGGGTCACGGTCGGCGTAGTACGGATGCCGGTAGACCGGGATGTAGTGGACCTGCACCAGGATGTCCTCGGCGTGCAGCGCGTCGTACAGGCGCCGGCGCTCCTGCGCCCCGCCGCTGACGCGCACGACGAAGAGGTGGTAGGCGTGGCGTGTCCCCGGCGGCGCCGCCGGTGGGAGGTCTAGCGCGTCCAGTCCGGCGAGCTGCTCGCGGTAGCGGTCGGCCACCGCATTGCGGGCGGCCAGGAAGCGCTCCATCTTGCCCAGCTGAGAGCCGGCGAGCGCGCTGTGGACGTCGCTCAGGCGGTAGTTGAAACCCAGGTCGTGCTGCTCGTGGTACCAGCCCCCCTCGTCGGGGTGGCGCAGCCGGTCGGGGCGCTTGGTGAAGCCGTGGTTGCGGAAGCACTCCAGGCGCTCGCGCAGCGCCGGATCGCGGGTGGTGACGACGCCGCCCTCGCCCGCCGCGATGGTCTTGGAGGGGTGCAGGCTGAACATCGTCATGTCCGAATGGCGGCAGTTGCCGACCGGCCCGTCGGGCGTGTGCGCGCCCAGGGCGTGCGCGGCGTCCTCCAGGATCGCCACGCCGTCGCCGACCGCGGCGCGGATCTCCGCGGTGGGCGCGGGCAGGCCCGTGAGGTGGACGGGCACGACGAGACGTGTGCGCTCGCCGAGCACGGCGCCTACGGTCGCCGCGTTGACGTTCCAGGTCGCGGGGTCGATGTCGGCGAAGCGCGGGGTGGCGCCCAGGTAGGCACCGCAGTTCGCGCTGCCCGCGAAGGTGATCGCGCTGGTCACCAGCTCGTCGCCGGGCCCCACGCCGGCCGCGAAGGCGGCGCCGTGCAGCGCCGCCGTGCCCGACGAGAACGCGACCGCGAACGGCGCGTCGCAGGCCGCCGCGATGCCCTCCTCGAGCGCCCGGACCGCCGGCCCCTGCGTCAGCCAGTCCCCCCGGAGGACCTCGGCGACCGCCTGGACGTCGTCCTCCTCGACGCAGTGGCGCGTGTAGGGAATGACGTGGCGCGTGGACGGGATCGCCATGACGTCGCAGCGTAAAGGACGGGACGGCAGCGGCCGTGGGCGCGGGTATCATGCCCGGCATGACGCCGAGTCCCGCACTGCAGGGCAAGGTCATCCTCGTGACCGGAGGGACGGGCTCCTTCGGCACCGCGCTGACCCGTGAGATCCTGGACCACCACGACCCCGCATCCGTGCGCATCTTCAGCCGCGACGAGCTCAAGCAGTACGACCAGCGCCGCCGGTTCGACGACGACAGCCGGCTGCGGTTCTTCCTCGGGGACGTGCGCAGCTGCGAGCGCCTGACCCAGGCCACCCGGGGCGCTGACGTGGTCGTGCACGCCGCCGCGCTGAAGCAGGTTCCGGCCTGCGAGTACAACCCCTACGAGGCGGTGCAGACCAACGTTCTCGGCGCCGAGAACGTGATCTCGGCGGCGATCGCCAACGACGTCCCGCGCACGATCGCGCTGAGCACCGACAAGGCCGTCAACCCGGTCAACCTCTACGGCGCGACGAAGCTGTGCGCCGAGAAGCTCTTCACCCAGGGCAACGCCTACGCGGGCGACTCCTCGCCCGCGCGCTTCGCGAGCGTGCGCTACGGCAACGTCGTGGGCAGCCGCGGCAGCGTGATCCCGCTGTTCAAGCGCCAGGCCGAGCAGGGCGAGCTGACGATCACCGACGAGGCGATGACGCGCTTCTGGATCACCCTGGAGCAGGCGGTCGACCTCGTCGTCGGCAGCCTGGAGCGGATGCAGGGCGGCGAGGTCTTCATCCCCCGGATCCCCAGCATGCGCGTCACCGACCTGGCCGACGCGCTGGCTCCCGACATCGAGCGGCGCATCATCGGCATCCGCCCGGGCGAGAAGGTGCACGAGATCCTCATCACCGAGGACGAGTCGCGCCACGCGACCGCCTTCGAGGACCACTTCGCCATATACCCGTCGTTCGCGTTCTGGCGCACGGTGGACTACCCGCGCGGCGAGGAGCTCCCGCCCGGCTTCCGCTACACCAGCGACCACAACGACCGGTGGCTGGACGCAGACGACATCCGTGCGCTGACGCACGGTGTCGCGCCGGTCGAGTGACCGCCCTTCCCGCGGAGTTCGCAATCGGCGGCCGGGCGGTCGGCGGTGACCATCGCACCTACGTGATCGCCGAGGCGGGGGCCAACCACAACCGCGACCTCGACGTCGCCCACCGGCTGATCGACGCGGCGTCCGAGGCGGGGGCCGACGCGGTCAAGTTCCAGACGTACTCCGGCGACCGGATCTACTCGCGCAAGACGCCGAAGTTCGAGTACCTCGCGCCGATCACCGACAAGTCCCCTTCCGAGCTGCTGGAGCAGATCTCGCTGCCCAGGGAGTGGCAGGGCGGCCTGTCGGACTACGCCGCGCGAAAGGGGATCGACTTCTTCTCCAGCCCGTTCGACCACGAGGCGGTCGCCGAGCTCGACGCGCTCGACGTCCCGGTGCTGAAGATCGCCTCGTTCGAGATCGTCGACCTGCCGCTGATCGAGCGCGCCGGCGCCACCGGCCGGCCGCTGATCATCTCGACTGGGATGGCCAGCCTGGGCGAGATCGAGGACGCGCTCGCGGCGGCGGTGCGCGGCGGCGCCCCCGCGGTCGGCCTGATGCAGTGCACGTCCGTCTACCCCGCCGCGCCCCGGCTGGCCAACCTGCAGGCCATGCGCACGATGCGCGAGGCCTTCGGCGTCCCGGTCGGCCTGTCGGACCACACGCTGGGGACCGCGGTGCCGATCGCCGCCGCGGCGCTGGGTGCCGCGTTCGTCGAGAAGCACTTCACATTGGATCGCACGATGACCGGCCCGGACCATCCCTTCGCGCTGGAGCCCGGCGAGCTGGCCGCGATGGTCACCGGCATCCGCGACGCCCAGGCGGCGCTGGGGTCCGGGAGCAAGGACGGCCCGTCCGAGGAGGAGCGCAAGGAGATGTACACGCTTGCCCGCCGCAGCCTCGTCGCGGCCCGCGACATCCCCAAGGGCACGCGGATCGAACGCGACATGATCACGACCAAGCGCCCCGGCTACGGCATCGCGCCCAAGCAGCTCGAGCTCGTCATCGGGCGCGAGGCGCGGGTGGACATCGAGGACGACGACATCCTCACGTGGGAGATGGTCTGAGGGGGGCCGTGCTGCTTTGCTGTTGTTCTGCAACAGCTGGACAGGACAACCCGGATCAGCCTGGCAATCAGGCCAGCTCGAACGCCCACCAGTTCACGTCGTCCCAGCCCTCGTCGCGGCTGAGGAACCCGTCGGCGCGCAGCGTCAGCTCGGGGAAGGTCTCCGCGAACAGCCGGCCGTAGTCGCGCTTGAACAGCGCGCCCTCGTGGCCGCGGTAGGGCACCTCGGTGGTCTCCGGCGCGAAGTACTCGCCGCAGAGCAGCCAGCGGCGCGAGCAGCGCACCATCTCGGCCATGACCAGCGGCAGCGTCTCCGCCGGCTGGTGGATGAGCACGCCCATCGTGAAGACGAGGTCGAAGGCGCGGTCGCGGAACGGGAGCTGGCGGGCCGGCGCCCACACGGCGTTGATCGTGGACGCCTCGCGGCGCAGGCGGGCCAGCGCCTCCTCGTTGATGTCCACCCCGAACAGGCCTCGTGCCGGCACGTGCTCGCCGATCCAGCGCAGATTGCCGCCCAGGTTGCAGCCGACCTCCAGCACCGAGGCAGGCTGCATCTGCGCCATCCGCTCGGCCCAGAACGGGCCGCGGGCCGCGTAGGCCTTGGCGTTGCGGTCGACGTAGTCGTCGCCGAAGTCTCCCTGCCAGAGCGACTCGAGCCGCGTGACCTCAGGTGCGTCCATTGCCGTTACCTTCGCACAGCAATCCCGCGGGAGGCGAGATGGTCCTTGGCCTCCATCGGCGTCCGCTCGGTGTAGTGGAAGATCGAGGCCGCCGCGACCGCGGACGCGCCGCCCTCCAGGACGACCCGGGCCATGTCCTCGAAGGTGCCGCAGCCGCCGGACGCCACGACGGGGACCGAGACGGCCTCGGCGATCGAGCGGACCAGCTCCACGTCGTAGCCCTCCAGCGTCCCGTCGCGGTCGATGGACTGGACCAGCAGCTCCCCGGCCCCGCGCACCTCCAGCGCCCGCGCGTGCTCGACGGGATCCAGCCCGGTCGCCCGCGTGCCCGAGTGCGTCCACACGGTGGGAACGCCGCGCTCGTCGCGGCGCACGTCGATCGAGACGACGACGCACTGGGCGCCGAAGAGCGACTGTGCCTCGCGCACAAGGTCGGGATCCTCGACCGCCGCCGTGCTGACGCAGACCTTGTCCGCTCCCACGCCGAGCAGGTCGCGGAACTGATCGACCGTGCGCACGCCGCCGCCGACCGTGAGGGGCATGAAGCAGTCGTCGGCCAGGTCGTCGACCAGGTCGAGGTCGGGCGAGCGGCCCTGCAGGGTGGCGGTCACGTCGAAGAAGACCAGCTCGTCCACGCCGCGCAGGTTGTAGACCTTGATCGCCTGCATGGCGCTGCCCACCGCCCGGCGCGAGTCGAACCGGACGCCCTTGACCAGCCCGAAGTCCTTGTAGAGCAGCGTGGGAATGACGCGCGTCTTGAGCACGCGCGTCGTCTACAGAGCCAGGAAGTTGCGCAGGACCGCGAAGCCGTTGCGCTGGCTCTTCTCGGGGTGGAACTGGACGCCGAAGACCAGGCCGTTCTCGACGGCCGAGCAGAAGCCGCCCCCGTAGGGCGTCGTGGCCGCGACGTGGCCGGGCTCATCGCAGCGCACGGCGAACGAGTGCACGAAGTAGAAGTCCGCGCCGTCGGGCAGCCCGTCGAACAGCGGGGAGCCGTTGACGGGATCGACCTCGTTCCAGCCGATGTGCGGCAGCCGCTCGCCGTCGAGTGACGGGAGGCGCACGACGTCCGCCGGGACGAGGCCCAGGCCCTCGGCGGGCTCGATCTCGGTGCCCGTGGCGGCCAGGAGCTGCATCCCCAGGCAGATCCCGAGCACCGGCGTGCGGCCGTCGGCCACGAGTTCCTGCAGGGCGGTCTCGATGCCCGCGGCCCGCAGCCGGCGCATGGCGTCGGGGAACGCGCCGACGCCGGGCAGGACGATCCGCTCGTGCCCGGCCAGCTCGCGCCCCTCGGTCACGATCCGGACGTCCGCCCCGCACTCCTCCAGGGCGCGCCGGGCCGAGTCCAGGTTGCTCAGCCCGACGTCGACGACCCCGACCGTGCTCACAGCGCGGTGACCGGCTCGTTGTCGTAGGCCAGCTTGAGGGGGCGCCCGTCCGTGTCGCGGATGAGCTCCCCGCGCCGGTCGGTGCGAAACAGGCGCCGGTTGGTGAACCGGTCGCACACGGCGTCGAACTCGTCGCGCGTCATGCCGATCTCATTGAGGATCTCCTCCAGTGCGATGCCGAGGTACGACGCGGGGTACGCGCCGTCGTGGCGGCGCACGAGGTCGAGCGCCTGGTCGCGCGTCATGCGGCCCCGCCGGATGTGCATGCAGGCCAGGTCGGTGGCCCGCCCGAAGCCGTACTTCAGGTACTTGAAGTAGTCGTGGATCCCGGTCTGGGCGTTGTCGAGGTTCTCGTAGTTGGCGATCGAGCCCTCGACGAAGCTCGGGTACGTCCGCAGGCCGTGGCCCTGGGCGATCAGCGCGTTCGCCCAGCCGTCCCACGGGACGAAGTAGCCCAGGAAGATGCCGGTGACCCCCACCTGCGCGAGTTCGTCGTCGGCCGGATAGGTGTACTGGACCAGGTCGCGGCGCTCGATGCCGTCCTGGCCGACCAGGTCGGAGACACGCAGGCCCAAGAGGCCGCCGAACTCCTCCAGCCACGCCCGGTTGAGGATCTCGGTCTCCGCCGCCGCCGCCGGGCCGCCGTACTCGTTCTGCGAGTTCTCGCCCCAGACGATCAGCGGGACCTTGAACGCGACCGCCATGCGGACGGGGATCGTGAAGATCACGACGTGCTCCGGCCAGGAGATGTCGCCGATCTGCTCGAGCGCCATCCTGTTGATCCGGCGTCGGACCACCGGGTTCGTCGTCACCTCGACGTGATCCACGCCGAGGCGCTGGAGGTTGTCCAGGTTGTCGCGGCCGATGTCGGTCAGGTGGTCGGTCGTGGCCGTGACGACCAGCGGGTTGAGGCCGAGCTCGAGCACCGCGAGCACCTGGTACGTGCTGTCCTTGCCCCCCGACGCGGGGATCAGGCAGTCGTAGTTGCCGCCCCCGCTGGACCGGTAGCGCTCGGCGACGTCGCGCAGCTGCGCGGCACGGGCCTCCCAGTCCACCTCGGCGCGGCGCTCGAAGTGCCGGCACGCGCTGCAGACGCCCTCGTCGTCGAACAGGATGTCCGGCTTGGTCTCGGGCATCACGCATCTGGTGCAGTAGCGGATCACGCGACTCCTTCGCGGTCGGAGGTGAGGCAGCGCAGCACGGTGAACCCGTGCACGTCCTCGTCGTCGCCCGGGACGAACCCGGCGCGGGTGAACGCCCTCAGGGACCCCTCGTTGGACGGGTGGATGCTCGCCCGCAGCGCGACGACCTGCTGGTCGCTGAGGCTCTCGGCCACGAGCGTCGCCAGCACGCGCGTGCCCAGGCCCCGCCCGCGGTGCTCGGGCGCCAGGGCGGTGGAGACCTCGCCGATGCCGTCCGTCACGTCGACGCGCGCCATCCCGATCGGCTCGCCGTCGAGGTCGGCGATCAGCACCCGGCTCGCCGGATCCTCGAGACGGGCCGCGTACCAGGCCGCGTGCTGCGCCGGCTCCACCCGCCCGGTCCGGCTCCAGCGCACCGCCTCGGGGTCGTTGCGCCACGCGAGCACCCGGTCGGAGTCCGCCGGCGTGGCCGGCCGCAGCACGAGCCCGGCGCGGGGCGCCGGCGCGCCCGCGACGGCCAGCACGTCGCGCCAGCCAAACGCCGCATCGGCGCCGAGCGCCCCGACCAGCTCACGGACGACCTCGAGGTCCTCCGGCGTGTCGACGGTCCACCGCTCGCGACCCAGGTCCTCGCCCGAGCGCAGGTTGGCCAGGCGGAAGCGCCCCGGGCGCCGGTAGACGTAGGGCGTGACGTGCTCGCGCTCGGCGGGATCGGTCGCTTCGGCGACCGCCTCCTCCAGCGCGGCGGCCGACAGCGCCTCGACGTCGAGGCCCTTGGGAAACGTGCGCGGCAGGACGTTGCAGGTGTAGTCGGCGCCGGTCGCCCGGTGCAGCGCGAGCACGTCCGCCACGATCGCGGGATCCACGAGCGGGCAGTCTCCGGTCAGGCGCACGACGGTGTCGGCGGGATGGGCCTCCAGGGCGAGTCCGAAGCGCTCGAGCACGTCGGCCTCCGGCCCGCGCACCACCGCGGCGCCCGCGTCAGCCCCCACCTGCGCCACCGGGTCGTCGCGCTCGAGATCGCTCGTCGCGACCACGACGCGAGCGCCCTCCAGCGTCGCGAGGCGCTCGAGCATGAAGCCGAGCATGGTCCGTCCGGCCAGGTCGGCCAGCACCTTGCCCGGGAAGCGGGTCGAGCCCGAGCGGGCCTGGACGACGCAGATGGTCCCGCGGGTCATGAGCCCAGTTAACCCGAAGCACACCACGGATGCGTCCGGCGACGGACCACTAGTCTCCGCGCCCGATGAACGGCGCACAGGCCCCCACCGGCGGCCTGCTGATCGGGTACGGCTCGATCGGCAGGCTCCACGCCACCGTGCTCGCGGAGCGCTACGGCCGCCTCGCGGTCGTGGACGCCGACCCCTCCGCGCGCCGGCGGGCCCAGGCGGCGCACCCCGAGGCTACGGTGGTCGCCGGTCTGGACGAGCTCGAGGCCCAGCGGTTCGACCCCGCCGGCTCCACCGCGGTGATCGCCACCTGGGGGCCGAGCCACACCGACCTCGTCCGGCGGCTGGTCGCGCTCGGCGCGCGGCGGCTGCTCGTGGAGAAGCCGTTCGCGACCTCCCTCGCGGACGGCCACGCGACGATCAGCGAGGCGCGCCGGGCGGGTGCGAGCCTCGCGACGCATCTGCACCTGCGCTACGGCGGGGTCGTCGAGGGCCTGCTGGGCCTCGCCGAGGAGCACGACCTGGGGCCGATCGAGCAGATCGTGATCGACGGCGGGTCGCGCTGCCTGGTGACCACCGGCATCCACTACCTCGACATGGCGGCCGCCCTCTGGGGCCGCTTCCCGGAGCGCGTCGTCAGCACCGCCGCGCCGGAGGCGATCAACCCCCGCGGCCCCGATCTGCGCCTGTACGGCGGCACCGCGGTGTGGTCCTTCGGGGAGGGCCGCGAGCTCGTCCTCTCGTTCACCAACCGCGCCGCGCTGTACGAACGCATCCGCGTCTACCACCGCAACGCGGTCATCGACATGTCGCTGCTCTTCGACGCCGAGGTGCGCGCGCGCGATCCAGCCGAGGTGCAGCGCGACCCCTCGGTCACGCGCGCGGGCGCCCCCGCGCAGTCGCTGTTCACGGGACCCGTCCCGGGGATCGTGGACGTGCCGGTCGCCACCGGCCGCATCCTGGACGAGCTCGACGACGGCGGCGGGCAGCGCCTCGGACCCGACGACGCCATGCTGGGCGTCGATGCGGTGATCGGGGCCCTGTGGTCCAGCGAGAGCGGGACCGCGGTGGACCTGCCGCTGGACCCCGGAGCCGAGCCCGCGCTGCGCGACTGGCCGATCTCGTGAGCGCGCCGCGGCTGGGCATCATCGGCGGTGGCGCGATCGCCGACTTCCACGCTCCCGCCCTGCGCCAGGCCGGCTTCGCGCTGGCCGCGGTGGCGTCCCGGCCGGGGTCGGCCACGGTGGGCGCATTCGCCGAGCGCCACGGCGTGGAGTACGTCTTCGACGGGCCGCGCGCCCTGCTGCAGGCACGCGACGCCTGGGATGCGCTGCTCATCAGCGTGCCCATCGACGACACCCTGGCCGTGCTGCACGGGGCTTTGGAGACCGGGGCTCCCACCCTCGTCGAGAAGCCCGTCGCGCTGCGCAGCGCCGATCTGGAGCCGCTGCTGGGCAGCGACGCGCCCGTCATCGTGGGCTACAACCGCCGCTTCTACGCCACGGTGCGGGCGGCTCGCGAGGAGGCGGTCGGCGCGCCGCTCACAGCGCAGCTCCAGCTGCCCGAGGCGATCGTGCCTCCCGACCGGCCCGACCCCTCGCATCGCTACCTGGAGAACCTCTTCGCCAACTCCGTGCACGGCTTGGACCTGGCGCGCAGCGTGCTGGGCCACCTCGAGGTCGAGGCTGTCTCGCGCATTCTCGCCCCCTCGGGCAACATCGCCGGCCTGCAGGCTCTGCTGCGCACCGAGCGCGGCGACGCGTGCACGCTGGCGGGCAACTGGGGGGCGCCGGCCAACTACGCCTTCAGCATCGACCGCGCGGGCCGGCGGATGGAGCTGCGGCCGTTCGAGGTCGCCACCATCTACGAGGGGATGGAGGTCCACGAGCCCACGCCCGAGGTGCCGGTCCGCCGGTATGAGCCGCGCGCGGCCGAGACCGTCAACCTGGACGCCGTCGACGCCCGCTTCAAGCCCGGCTTCGTGGGGCAGGCGGAGGCCTTCGCGCGGCTGTGCCGCGGCGAGGACCCCCACCCCGCCGCCCGCCTGGCGGACGCGCACGCGATGCTCGTGCTCTGCGAGCAGCTCATCGGCGCAGCGATCGAGGGCGACGCGTGATCGGCCCCTGTTACGGTACGCCGCGCCCCGGGGCGTCCGCCGCCGTGGGCGCCCGTCAGCGAGGGAGGTAGCCCATGTCGGAGGGCAAGGTTCACCAATATTACGATTCGGTCGCCGAGAGCTACCACACGATCTACAACCCCGAGCAGCGCTCCTATGTGCACGGGATCGGGGACTACTTCCGGCTGCAGATCGTGCTGCGCATCCTCGCTCGCCGCCGGACCACCTCGGTCTTCGAGGTCGGCGTGGGGGACGGCACGCCGCTGGACCACCTGCGCCAGATGGGTCTGGAGGTCGCGGGCTGCGACATCTCGGCCAACATGGTGCAGACCGCCCGAGACCGCCTCTCGTCCAATGGCGTGGCCGAGCCCCGGATCTGGCAGGCCGACATCTGCAACAGCGTGGAGCTGGCGCCGGCGATGATCGGCGAGCCGGCGGACGCCGTCATCGCGCTGGGGGTCATGCCCCACGTGGAGAAGGACCTGCTCGCCCTGCAGAACATGCGCACGCTGGTGAAGGACTCCGGCAAGATCCTCGTCGAGTTTCGCAACTCCCTGTTCGGGCTTTTCACCTTTAATCGCTACACCCACGACTTCGTCGTCGACGAGCTGCTGGCGCCCGCCAGCGACGAGACCCGCCAGCGCGTCAGCGACGAGCTGCAGTCGATCGTGCGGATGGATCTCCCGCCGGTGCGGGCCACCGCGCCTGACGGCGAGGCCCCGGGGTACGACGCGATCCGGGCCAAATTCCACAACCCGTTCGAGATCCCCGCGCTGCTGGAGCAGGCCGGCTTCGGCCACCCGGTGCTGCACTGGTACCACTTCCACGCGTCGATGCCGATGCTCCAGGCCGAGCTCGGCGAACGCTTCGACGAGGACTCGATCGCGATGGAGCACACGCTGGCCAACGACTGGCGCGGCCACTTCCTCTGCTCGGCGGTGCTGGTCGAGGCGGACGCTCTCTGACCGAGCCGGGCTTGCTTCAGGGGGCGCACAACCTGGGGCGGGTCGCCGACGCCGGCGCCCTCCCGGAGATGATGCCGCTGCTGCGCCGGCTGTGGCCGATCTGCCGCAGCCTGACCGGCCCCGGCGTCCGCGAGACCCTGGACGTGCTCGGCGAGACGGTTCCCGTCGAGCGCCACGACGTCGCCAGCGGGACGCAGGTCTTCGACTGGACGGTCCCGCCCGAGTGGAGCATCCGCGACGCGTACGTCCTCGGACCGGACGGGACCCGCGTCGTCGACTTCCGCAGGAGCAACCTGCACGTCGTGGGCTACAGCGAGCCGGTGGACGCGGTGCTGTCGCTCGAGCAGCTCCAGGAGCGTCTGCACTCCCTTCCCGAGATGCCCGACGCCGTGCCGTACCTCACGAGCTACTACCGCCCGACGTGGGGCTTCTGCATCTCCCAGCGCGACCGCGATGCCCTCGCGCCCGGCGAGTACCGGTGCGTGATCGATAGCACGCTGGACTCCGGCGGGCGGCTGGACTACGGCCAGGTCCACCTCCCGGGCGCGAGCCCCGACGAGGTGCTGCTGTCGACGTATGTGTGCCACCCGTCCATGGCCAACAACGAGCTCTCCGGCCCGGTCACGCAGATGGCGCTGCTGTCCATCCTCGCCGCGGCGCCGGGGCGGCGGCTGTCCTACCGCGGGGCGTTCACCACCGAGACGCTCGGCACGCTGTGCTTCATCCAGCGCTTCGGCCCCGAGCTCGTCGAGCACACCGTGGCGGGCTACGTCGTCAGCTGCGTCGGCGACGACGGCCCGTTCACGTACGTGCGCTCGCGGCAGGGCGCCGCCGCGGCCGACCGGGTCTTCGAGCACGTGCTGCGCCACTGCGTCACCGAGCGCCCGGTCGGCGTGCGCGACTTCCATCCGGTGGGCAGCGACGAGCGGCAGTACTGCTCGCCGGGCCTGAACCTTCCCGTCGGCTCGTTCTCGCGTAGCCGCTTCGAGGACTTTCCCGAGTACCACACGTCCCGTGACGATCTGACGTTCGTCAGCGAGGAGGGCCTCGCGCGGTCGCTGCACGTGCTCGTGCGCGCGTGCCAGGCGCTGGAGATGAACGTCCATCCGCTGCGCACGGAGCCGGTCGGCGAGCCGCAGCTGGGCAAGCGGGGCCTGTACTCCTCCGACCGCACGTCGGTCTCCGACGCCACCGAGATCATGCTGTTCGTGCTGGCGTTCGCCGACGGCACCTGCTCCCTGCTGGACATCGCCGAGCGGGCGGGGCGACCCGTCTGGTCGCTGCTGGGGCCGGTGCAGGATCTCGTGGACGCCGGTGTCGTGACACTCTCCGAAGCCGGGGAGGGCTCCGCGAGCCGCGATGCCTGACGCGATCGTCGTGGTCGACACCGAGTTCACCGCGTGGGAGGGGTCGGTCGCGCGCGGCTGGTCGGGACCGCAGGAGCGGCGGGAGATCGTGCAGATCGGGGCCGTACGTCTCGACGCCGCGCTGCGGGAGACCGGTCACCTGACGGTGCTGGTGCGACCCCGGCACAACGCGCTGCTCAGCGAGTACTTCGTGGGGCTGACCGGCATCGAGCAGGATCGCCTGGACCGCGACGGCCTGCCGTTCGCCGTCGCCTACCGCACTCTCGCGCGGTTCGCCCGGGGAGCCGCGGCCATCTACGCCAACGGGCGAGACGACCTCGTGATCGCCGAGAACCTCGCGATCAACGAGCTGCCCGCCGCTGACCACGTCCGCCTCACCGACATCCGGGGCTGGCTGGCGCGCATGCTGTCCGGGCCGCGGGACGGGATCGACAGCCACCGCATCGCCGCCCTGGTCGGCGCACCGGCCGCGGGCGGCCCGCACGACGCGCTGGCCGACGCTCGCGGCGTGGCCGCCGGCATCCGGTACGCCTGCCAGGAGCGGGAAGGCGTGCTGCCGGTTGGCATAGGATCGGCGCGATGAAGGCCCTGCTCACCGGGGGTGCCGGGTTCATCGGCTCCCATCTCTGCGACCGCCTCGTGGCGCAGGGCCACGACGTCGTGATCGTCGACGACTTCTCGCTGGGGCGCTGGGAGAACATCGGGCATCTGAGCGGCCGGATCCGGGTCATCGAGGACTCCCAGCTGAACATCGCGGCACACCGCGACGCGCTGCAGGGGGTCTCGCGCGTCTACCACCTCGGCGCGCTGATCAGCGGGCAGGACAGCCTCTCCGCGCCCGACGCCTACCTGCACGCCAATGTGATCGGCCTGCTCCGCGTCCTGGAGGTGGCGGGAGCCGTCCCGGGGACCCGGATCGTGTTCGCGTCCACGTCGACCGTCTACGGCGACCACCCCGAGCCGCTGCGCAGCGAGAGCAGCGCCATCGCCCCGCCCACGATCTACGCGCTGTCCAAGCACGCGGCCGAGCACGTGCTCGGCATCTACCGCTCCCGGTACGGGTACAGCCACGTGAGCCTGCGCCTGTTCAACGTCTATGGCCCCCGACAGAACCCCGACCACCCGTACGCCAACGTCACGTGCAAGTTCTCCGCCGCCGCGGCGGGGGACGGCCGGGTGGCGCTCTACGGCGACGGCGAGCAGTCGCGCGACTTCGTCTACGTCGACGACGTCGTCGACGCGTTCATGCTGGTCTCCGAGGAGAGCCGCCACGCGATCTACAACGTCGGCAGCGGGGTGAGCACGTCGATCAACGGGCTGCTCGAGGAGGTCGCGGGCGCCGCGGGCCGCGACCTGGACGTCGACGCGCGCCCGCCGTGGCCCAACGACATCCGCTCGGCGCGCGCCGACATCTCGCGCCTGGCCGGCGAGTTCGGGTTCGTCGCACGGGTGCCGCTGGCCGAGGGCCTGGGCCGGACGATCGACTACTTCCGTGGCGCGCACGCGACCAGCCCGGCCTCACCGAGCTGATACGTGAGCTGCACCGTGCACCTCGTCATCTCCTCCTACCGGCATGACGCCAGCGTCGAGCGCATCCTGCAGCGCGTCCATGCCCATCCCGTCCCGGTCTTCGACAAGTGCATCGTCGTCGACTCTCAGGGCACCGGGGCGATTCCGGCGCTCATCGACGAGCAGGGCTGGCAGGACGTCATCTACTGGTCCGCCGACGAGAACCTCGGATCGGCCGGCAACCTCTGCGAGCGGCTGCGCATGGCCTCGCGGTACGGAGGCGACTTCGCGTACGCGGTCAACCACGACGGCGACGTGAACCCCGACGTGGTCCTCGCGCTCCTGGCCGAGGCCGAGCGCACGCCGCACGTCGGCGCGGTCTATCCGCTGCGGTTCCTGCCCGCGCGCGGTCAGTACGACCTCACCGGGACGCGCCGCCTGCCCCTGGCCTTCCGCGGGAGCGCGAAGGCCCCGCTGTCGCCGCTGATCGACGTGCACTGGGGCAGCAGCAACGGCGCCCTGTACTCCATGCAGCCGATCCGGGAGGGCATCCTGCCCTGGGCCGAACTGTGGATGGGCTGGGAGGACATGGCGTACGGCTGGCTGCTCGAGGAGCGCGGGTACCGGCAGATGATCGTCACCGGCGCGCGCGCGGACGACAACTACGAGTACCGCGCCTACGCCGTCGGCGGCCGCGCGCTGCACGTCACGGACAAGCCGCCCTGGTACACGTACTACGGGGCGCGCAACCTCATGCTCCTGCTGCGCCGCACGCGCCGGCCCACGTCGCTGTTCCTGGTGGCGGCGATGCGCATCGTGCTGGAGGTCGTCGTGATCGGGCTGATGCGCCAGCGCAAGCTGCTGCGCTACCGCCTGCTGGGCCACGGCGTCGTGGACGGCCTGCGCAACCGCGGAGGCCGGCGCCGGCTGCGCCGCGGCGCCCTCCCGTAGGAATCGATATCTAGATCAGCACGTAGTCGCCCGCACCGATCTCCACCTCGACCTTGCGCAGGGACGTCTCGTCGCCCGCGTAGAGGCCGCGCAGCAGCGCGTCGCGCCCGTACGTCGGCCATCCGTAGATCGCGTGCAGGAGCCCCAGCGCCGACGACACGCCGCCCGCACCCGCGACGGCGAAGCCCTGCAGGACGACCTCGACCGGCAGGAAGCGGTGCTCCTGGACGACCGTGATCCGCGCCCCCGGCAGCTCCTGCGCGAGCCGCTGCGTCATGGCGCGCACCCACGGGTCGGCGCTCGCGGGATGGGGCTTGAGCAGCACCGACGAGCTGCCCAGCGCGGCGAGCATGTCCTTGGCGAGGGACGCCAGCTCGCTCAGGACGAAGTCGTCGGCCCGGTCGCCCACCCGCTCGACGGGTGGCGGGAGCAGCACGACCGTGCCCGGCCCGGCCGCAGCGGCCAGGCGGTCGAAGTACCCGCGCACCTCCTCCGGCAGGCCCCCGAAGATCCGCCGCATCTCGGCGGGCGTCCGCCGCGGGGCGAGGTCCACGACGGGGGTGCCCCAGTCGGGGCGCTCGCCGAACGTGTACACGGTGCGCAGGGGGAAGCGTCCGGGGAGCGCGGCGTCGCGCCCCCAGATCAGCCGCTTGACCCGCCGCGTGACCGCCCGGCGCGCGTCGTTGGACGGCCCCGTGCCGATCACGCACGGCCCGTAGCGCTCGATCTCGTAGGTGTAGAGGCTGGCGAAGCTGTGGGCCATCAGGCTCACGGATGCGCCCGCGAACAGCGTGCACAGCAGCTGGACGTCGGGCTGGTGGATGCAGGGGACCACGACCTCGCCGACGTCGTGCAGCTCGGCGCCCGGACGGGCCGTCCGCAGCGCGGTACGGACGCGCTCGCGCAGGAACTCCGCCGAGCGCACCTGCGCCCGCACGACGGCCAGGCGCGAGCCGGCGTGGAGATGGTCCTGCCAGTGCTCGTTGAGGGGCAGGCCCGAGATGTCCGCGATCGCGCGCCAGGGGTGGGCACCCGCCATCGCCCGCATGTCGCACAGGTAGGGCTCGCGGTCTGCGGCCGTCTGGTCGGAGGAGAGCAGCAGGACATCCTCGTGGTCCTCTTCCAGCCCAGCCACCATGCAGGCGACGGCCACGTAGTGCGGGCCGTCGGCCTGGAAGAGGCGGATCATCGTCCTCAGCCCGGCATCTGCAGCGGACCGACCTCTGCCATCGCCTCGCGCACGCCGCGCAGGATGTAGATCCCGCCGAGCGACCAGTAGGCGCGGTGCAGCGCCGCCGAGCCCGGGAACGCGAACTCGAGCACGCTGATGGTGCCGCGCAGCGCCCGTTCCCCGGCGCTGGAGGCCAGCGCCTCCTTGAGCAGCTTGCGCACGATGGTCCGCGGGCGGTCGCTGCGCTTCGGGGGCAGGTTGAGCGTGATCATCTCGCGCCCGGCGAACCACTGCGGCTGGACCTTCGCGGCGTACACGGTGTCGTAGGCGGCGATCCGGCGGCGGTTGCAGAAGCTGTCCAGCGTGCTGAACGACTCGTTGTGCTGAATCCTGATCGCCGGGTCCATGATCAGCGTGCAGCCCGCGGCGGTGGCGCGCTTGGAGAGCTCCTGGTCCTCGAGGCCCGCGTGGGGGATGGTCGGCTCGAAGCCGCCCAGCTCGTCGAACAGCGCCTTCTCGATCGAGAGGTTGCCCGAGATGATGGCCGAGGTGATGTAGCGGCCGTCGTCGAGCGGCGTGTAGGACACGCTGCTCTCCTGGTAGTACTTCTCCAGCTCGATCCGGTAGCGCCCGAACGGGCTGAGCTTCATCGTCGCGATGAGGTTGGGCGGAAACTCCCAGAACCCGTTGACGAAGCACGGGCCGTGGTCGCGATGCGCCGCGAGGTGGCATTCCAGGTGGTCGGGCTGGAAGAGCATGTCGTCGTCGGTGAACAGGATGATCTCGCCGCGGGCCTTCGTCGACCCCGTGTTGCGGGCGGTGCCCGCCCCGGCGTTCTCCTGCGACATGTAGGAGAGGTTCGGGATCGACTGCGCGTAGCCCTCGACGACCTCAGGGGTGTTGTCGCCCCCGCCGTCGTCCACCACGATCACCTCGAACGGCACCGTGCGCCGCAGCGACCCGACTCGGGCCAGCGCCTCGTCGAGGTAGGGCGCTCGCCGGAAGGTCGGCATGACCACGCTGATGACGGGTTCGACCCCGTCGGAGCTGAACGTCGTCTGGTCAGTGCTCATAGCGGCGGCAATCTAATGGTCCATGGGATCAGCGGCCGCCCAGGGAGCCGACCAGCGCGTGGTAGGAGGCGGGCACGCCCACGTCGCCGTCGCCGGCGGCGCCGCGCCGGCGCTCGAGCAGCGTGCGCGCGCGGCGCACGGGGAGCTGGGCCATGTACAGCGCCATCCGCGGATCCGCACGCAGGGCGCGCAGGCCCCAGGCGGCGCAGTCGCGCCAGCGGCGGACCTTGAACGCGCCGCCGGTCATCATGGTGAAGAAGCGCGCGTAGATCTCGCGCTCGCGCGCCCGGACCTCCGGGGCCAGCCCGGGGTCCGCGAAGAGCCGGCGCAGGACCGTGTAGCCGGGGTCGACGTGGATGTCGAGGTTGCGCCCGATGTTGCCCGCGTGCACGCGATACAGCGTGAGCGGCTCGGGGACGCTGGTGACCGGCCCCAGGCGGATGAGCTTGATCATCATGTCCCAGTCGTCGAGGATCTTGAACGTCGCGTCGAACAGGCCGGCGGCCTCGAGCGCCTCCCGGCGGGCCACGAGCGTGGACATCGCGCCGGGCAGGTTGCGGAACATGAGGTAGTCGATCAGCGTGTCCCGCGCCGGGTCGCAGGTCCTGATCGCCTGCGGGCTCAGCCGGTCGTCGACCCGGAACACCCCGCTGTGCACGGCCACGAGCTCCGGGCGCGCGCGCGCGACGGCGAGCTGGCGCTCGAGCTTCTCGGGCAGCCACAGGTCGTCGGCGTCCAGCAGCGCCACCCACTCGCCGCGCGCCACCCCGATGCCGGCGTTGCGCGCGGACGCCGAGCCGCCGTTGGCCTTGCCGATCACGCGCAGCCGGGGGTCGTCGATCGCCTCCGCGATCGCCCGCGTGTCGTCGGAGGAGCCGTCGTCGACGACGATCACCTCGAGGTCGGCCAGCGTCTGCCCCAGCGCGCTCGCCACCGTGGCCGGCAGCGTCCGCGCCGAGTCGTAGGCGGGGATGACGACGGAGACCAGGGGGGGAGGCCCGCCCTCCGGACGGTCTTGACCGCCCGGCGGGCTCATGACCGCGCGGCGCGCAGGCGGCGCCGGACCCAGCGTCCCGGCAGGCCCAGCGGGCGCCGCACGTTGGCCGGCCACGCCCGCACCGAGCGCACGGCGCAGCGGGCGGCGTCGCGCGGCCGGCCGGCGTGCAGGTAGCACCCCGAGACGATGCTCCAGTGGTTGGAGTAGACCCGTCCGCGGATGGCGCGGTAGCGGGCGGGGACGTCCTCGGAGTAGAAGCGGTCGAGCACCCCGAACGTGTCGCGCTCCAGCAGCGGGATGTTGCGGCTCATGTTGTAGGGCGCGCGGCGGTAGCGCATCAGCGGCGCGTGCACCGGTGCGAAGCCGGTGACCAGGCTGGCGCGCAGGAGCATGTCCCAGTCGGCGCACTGGCTGAAGCGGGGGTCGTAGCCGCCGATCTGCTCGAGCACGTCGCGGCGGATCATCGCCGTCGACGACGAGCAGTGCACGACGCTGGAATACAGCAGCAGCGCCTCGCAGTAGTCGTCGTACACCCGCGCGGGCATCTCGTCGAGGATGCGCAGCTCCTCGTCGCAGACGTAGACCCCGCAGTGGCTCAGGCCGATGCCCGGATCGGCGTCCAGCACGGCCGCCTGGCGCTCGAGCTTGTCCAGCTCCCAGGTGTCATCGGAGTCCAGCAGGGCGATGTACTCGCCGCGCGCCGCGGCGATTCCCTCGTTGCGCGCGGTGGACACGCCGCCGTTGGCCTTGCGGATCACCCGGATCGCCGGGCCGAGCTCCGCCAGGAGCTCCGGGGTGGCGTCCGTGGAGCCGTCGTCGACGACGATGATCTCCTTGTCGGCGAGCGTCTGGTCCAGCGCGCAGCGGATCGCCTCGCCGAGCGTCGCTGCGGCGTTGTAGGTCGGGATGACGACGGAGACGTGCGGCATGGCGTCGCCAGGGCGGGCGAAATCGGCGGCTGTAGACTGACGCCGCGTGTCAGCAGCCTACCGTCTGGGGCCGACGCCGCGGGCCGGGGCGACGGGGATCCGCGTGGCGCGGATCATCGCGCGGCTGAACATCGGCGGCCCGGCGATCCAGGCCATCACGCTCACCAGCAGGCTGCGGCCGCTGGGCTACGAGACGCTCCTCATCCGCGGGACCGAGGCCTCGCACGAGGGGTCGATGGACGACCTCGCGGAGGCCCAGGACGTCCATCCCCTGCACGTCCCGGCGATGCGCCGCGAGCTCAACCCGGGGGACGCGCGCGCGTTCGGGAACCTCGTGCGCGCCCTGCGCCGCTTCCGCCCGCACATCGTCCACACCCACGCGGCCAAGGCCGGGGCGCTGGGGCGCGCGGCGGCGCTGCTGGCCGGCTCGCCCCGACCGCCGCTGCTCGTGCACACCTACCACGGACATTCCCTGGAGGGCTACTTCTCGCCGCGCAAGGCGGCGATCTTCCTGCGACTGGAGCGTGCGCTCGCGCCGCGCACGGCGCAGCTGGTGGCGGTCTCCGACGAGGTGCGCGCCGATCTGGTGCGGCTCGGCGTGGCCGAGCGAGAGCGGATCGACGTCGTCCCGCTGGGCTTCGACCTGGAGCCGTTCGGCGTGGACGGCGACGAGCGGGCGCGCCGCGCGGCGGCCGTGCGCGAGCAGATCGGCGTCCCCGGCGGCGTGCCCCTGGTCACGCTGGTCGCCCGTCTCGTGCCGATCAAGCGCGTCGACCGCTTTCTCGAGGTGGCGACCCGCGTGGCGCGGCAGCGTCCCGACGCGCACTTCGCGATCGTCGGCGACGGCGAGCTGCGCGACCGGGTGCAGGGTTTGCCCGCCGCCGGCGCGCTGCAGGACCGGCTGCACTGGGCCGGGTTCCGGCGCGACATTCCTGACGTCTGCTTCGCCAGCGACGTGGTGGCCCTGACCTCCGACAACGAGGGCACTCCCGTGAG
The DNA here is from genome assembly GCA_963825515.1 of uncultured Solirubrobacterales bacterium. Classification (GTDB taxonomy): domain Bacteria; phylum Actinomycetota; class Thermoleophilia; order Solirubrobacterales; family Solirubrobacteraceae; genus CADCVQ01. Next base: position 387,857 of record CAWGTI010000010.1, read on the forward strand.
CCTGATCGAGGCCCAAGCCGCGGCGGTCCCGGTGGTCAGCACCCGCGTGGGCGGCGCGGCGACCGTCGTGCGCGACGGCGAGAGCGGCCGCCTGGTGGCGACCGAGGATCTCGACGGCTTCGCCGAGGCCGTGCTCGACGTGCTCGCCGACCGCGACGGCGCGGCGGCGATGGGCGAGGCGGGACGCCGGCACGTGCGGGCCACGTTCTCGCTGGATCGCCTGGTGCGCGACGTGGACGGGATGTACCGGCGCATCCTGGACCATCCAGGGTAGGAGCACCGGGTGACCGGGCGCCGGCGGGACCTCCCCAGGCTCAGCGAAGCACGAATCGGGTACACGCCCGTGAGCGTCGACCTGCGCCAGCCCAGCGACCGGCGGCGCTTCGCCTTCTACGCGGCCCGGCGCGGGCTGACGTTCGAGCGCGCGGTGCCCGGGGATGACCTGGACCTCGTGGTCCTCACCAGCGCGTCGGACATCCTGCGCTGGCGGCACACGCCGCCGCGCACGAAGCTGGTCTACGACCTGATCGACTCCTACCTCGCTCAGCCGCGGACGGCGCTGCGCAGCGTGGGACGAGGCGTGGCCAAGCGCCTGACCGGCGAGACGAGCGTGCTGACCTTCGACTACCGGCGGGCCATCGAGGAGATGTGCCGCCGCGCGGATGCCGTGGTCTGCACCACTGTCGAGCAGCGTCGCGACATCCTGGCGCTGTGCCCGAACGTCCACGTCGTGCTCGACCACCACGGCGACGACGCGCTCGCCGTGAAGTACCGCTACGCCGCGTCCTTTCCGTTCCGCCTGGTCTGGGAGGGGCTTCCGCACACCCTGCCCGCCTTCGCGACGATCGCGCCGGCGCTGCGCGAGCTGCAGGTCCGCAACGACGCGGAGCTGCACATCGTCACCGACCTCGAGTTCTACCAGTACGCGCGCGCGATCCGGCGCCGGCGCACCGCGCTCATCGCCGCCAAGCTGTTCGACCGCTTCGCGCTGCACGCCTGGAGCCCCGAGCTCCTGTCCACGCTCGTGCCCACCTGCGACCTGGCCATCATCCCGGCGAACCTCCGGGACCCGTTCTCGGCGGGCAAGCCGGAGAACAAGCTGCTGCTCATGTGGCGCCTGGGCCTGCCGACGGTCACCGCCGCCACCCCGGCGTACCGCCGGGCGATGGGTGCGGCCGGCCTCGACCTGCTCTGCGCGACGCCCCAGGACTGGATGTCCACGCTCCAGCGACTCATCGACGACGAGGACGAGCGCGCGCGGGCCGGGCAGGCCGGGCGGGAGTACGTCGGCGCCCACCACACGACGGAGAGCCTGCTGCACGACTGGGACCGGGTCTTCGCCAGCGTGGGCTTCGACCCCAGCTGACCCCGGCGCCGGCCTACGCGGTCGCGCGGCCGCCGGCGAACGCGTCGCGCACGCGGGCAGGTCTGCGACCGGGCTCCTCCTCCGCGACGGCGCCGGGCAACGGCTCGGTCTCGCTGCGCACGCGGACCGCGGCGATCAGGCACAGCGCCAGGGCGATGATATGCGTGCGGTAGCGAAACGCCGTCCCCGCGTTGCCCGCGCTGAGGGAGTAGGCCACGAGCATGAACATCGCCGTGTAGACCAACGGGCCGGCGCGTGCCATCACACGGCCGCCCCCGTTCACGAACGTGCCGAAGAGCATGGCCAGCGTGACCAGCACGGTGATCGTGCCGGCCAGACCGAGCTGCTGGTTGACGTTGGCGACCTGCCACGGGTACGGGCGCAGCAGCACGTCGCGCACGCGCTTGGGGAGGTTGGTGATGACCGCGCCGCGCGTCGAGTAGTCCACGCGCTCCAGGGCCAGGTTGGCCTCCGCGTCGGTGACGTTGGCGTCCTGCGAGGCCTGAAGCGTCTTCAGCTCCGTGGGGGACGTCGCGTCGAGCACGGTGGGCACCGTGGCCACCGCGATCACGAAGAGCAGCAAGGCCAGGCCCAGCGCGTTGAACGAGCGCTCCTTGGCCACCCGGAACGAGGAGTGCAGGATGATCGCCGCCGACGCCGCGATCAAGAACCACCCCGCGTAGGGGCGCGTGGCCACCGCGATCAGGCACCCGGCGGCCATCGGGCACACAGCGATGAGACGGCCGTCCTTCCACATGCGCGCGCCGCCGTAGACCACGAGGCCCTCGGCCAGGGTCATCAGCGGCTCCTTGTGCAGCACCCCCGCGAAGAACACGCCCGCGGGCTCGAACGCCAGCAGCCACGCCGCCACCCTGGCCGCGCGCGGCCCGGCCAGGTCGTACACCGCCGTCGCCATCAGCACGAGCCCGCACACCGCCAGGCCGGCCTCGGTGATCCGCAGCGCCAGGTCCGGCGAGTCCAGGAACCGTCGCTGCACCGAGAACACGAAGATGTGCAGCGTCTGCGTCAGCGACTCGGTCCACTCCGCGGAGTCCAGCGGCAGCCGCGCGAGCGACGACGACAGCGCCTTGAACGTGTACTCGTCACCCCCGCGCAGCGCGGCCGCCTGCGACGTCAGCGACAGCCCGCCGGCGACCACGATCCGCACGCCGACGGCGATCGCGATCGGCCGCCCGATCCGCAGCTCGGGGCGGCTGGCGCGCAGCGTGTTGAGGAGCATGATCAGCCCGGCGGCCACGACCAGGGCCGTGAGCACCGACACCTCGATGCCGACCAGCGCCTGATCGCTCGGCCCGCCGGGGATCACCCGCGGTCCCTTCTGTCAGCGCGTGTCGGGATCATCAGGCCGTCGCCCGGCCGCCCGTGAGCGTGCGTCGCCGGGGTGGGCGGGTGTTGTCGACCTCGCCCTCGGCCGCCGCCTCGGCCACCTCGGTCTCGGTCCGGACCCGGACCGCCGCGATCAGGCACAGCGCCAGCGCGATGATGTGCGTGCGATACCGGAAGGCGGTCCCCGCGTTGCCCGCGCTCAACGAGTACGCGATGAGCATGAACATCGCCGTGTAGACCAGCGGGCCACCGCGGGCCATCAGCCGCGCCCGCTGCTCGACGAGCGTCACGACGAGCAGCACGAGAGCGGTCAGGAACGCGAGCGTGCCCGCCACGCCGAGCTGCTGGCTCGTATTGCCCACCTGCCACGGGTAGGGGCGCAGCAGCACGTCGCGGACGCGCTGGGGAAGGTTCGTGACCACCGCGCCCTTCGTGGAGTAGTCCACGGCCTCCAGCGCGAGGTTGGCGTCGTCGGCGGCGTTGGCGTCCTGGGAGATCTGGAGCTGCTTGAGGTCCTCGTCCTCGGTCGCGCTGAGCACGGTGGGACCGGTGGCCAGGCCGATCACGGCGATCAGCATCGCCAGGCCCACCGCGTTGAGGGAGCGCTCCCTGGCCACGCGGAAGGAGGCGTGCAGGATGATCGCCGCCGACGCCGCGATCAAGAACCACCCCGCGTAGGGGCGCGTGGCCACCGCGATGAGGCAGCCCAGGGCCATCGGCGTCACCGCGACCAATCGACCGTCCTTCCACACGCGCGCCCCGCCGTAGACCACGAGGCCCTCGGCCAGGAGCATCAGCGGCTCCTTGTGCAGCACCCCCGCGAAGAACACGCCGGCCGGCTCGAAGGCCAGCAGCCACGCCGCCACCTTCGCCGCCCTCGGCCCCGCCAGGTCGTACACCGCGGCCGCCATCAGGGCCAGCCCGCAGATCGCGAGGGCACCCTCGGTGATCCGCAGCGCGAGCTCGGGCGAGTCCAGGAACCGCCGCTGCAGCGCGAACACGAAGATGTGCAGGTTCGAGACCAGCGCGTCCGTCCACTCGGCGGACTGCAGCGGGAACGCCGCGAGCTCGCGCGCGTGGAACAGGAAGGTCTCCTCGTCCCCGCCGCGCAGCGACGCCGCGCCCGCCGTGAGCGACAGGCCCGCCGCGACGATGATCCGCAGGCCCATGCCGACCGCCATCGGCCACCAGATGTTCAGCTCCGGCCGGCCTCGCCGCAGGTAGCGCAGGAGCATGACGAGCACGAACCCCGCCATCAGGGTGGTCAGCAGCGTGACCTCGGCACCGGCCAGCTCGGAGTCGCTCGGCGCCAGCGGGAGCGGGATCACGGCACGTGCGCCCCCCACCGCTCGTAGGCGTCGATGACCTCGGCCGCGTCGCCGAGCTGATGCACCCGGCCGCGGTCCAGCCACATGACGCGGTGGCACAGCGCGCGGCCCTGCTCGAGGTCGTGGCTGACGTAGAACGCCGTCCGGCCCGAGGCGACCAGGTCCGCGATCGCCGACAGGCAGCGCGCGCGGAACTCCCCGTCGACGGTGGCCAGGACCTCGTCGAGGATGTACACGTCCGCCGGGAACAGCATCGCCACCGCGAACGAGAGCCGGGCCTGCATCCCGTCCGAGAAGCGCTTGTTGGGCGTGTCGACGTGGCGCTCGAGCTCGGCGAAGGCGACGATGTCGTCCATGCGGCCCGCGATCTCCTCGGGCTCCAGGCCGAGGATCGTGCCGAACAGCGTGACGTTCTCGCGCCCGGTGAGCTCGGGGTGGAAGCCCGCGCCGATGGCCATCAGCGGCAGGACCCGCCCGCGCACGCGGATGCTGCCCTTGGTGGGCAGCGTGATCCGGGCGATGATCTGCAGCATCGTCGACTTGCCCGAGCCGTTGCCCCCGACGAGGCCGAAGCACTCGCCCCGCCCGACGGTGAAGCTCACGTCGTCGAGCGCCTGGAGCGTGTCGCGCGCGACCGAGCGGCGCAGCAGCGCCTGGGCGGTCTGGTTGAGGCTGGCGCTCTCGCCGAGGCGGTAGAGCTTGTGAACGTGCTCGGCCTTGACCGCGTACGGCGTCGCGGCGCCGGTGGCGGCTTGCGCCTCAGCGGTCAGCGCGGGCCCCCCCATCAGATGACGTCGGCCATGTGGACCTCGGCGCGGCCGAAGAGGCGCAGCGCGGCCGTGACGAGCAGGACGGTGAATCCGGCCGCGATGGCCACCGCGGCGGTGTCGAGGTGCGCTCCGGGAAGCACGAGCCAGCGCCACGTGTCGATGATGCCGGTGAGCGGGTTGAGCCGCAGGACGACCTGCATGGGCCCGCTGACGTCGTTGAGCGAGTAGCCGACCGGAGCGAGGAACACGCCGACCTGGAGGAAGAACGGGAGGGCATTGAGGACGTCGCGGTAGTAGACGGCGGCCGCCGCGGTCAGCGCGGAGATCGAGATGGTCAGGACGAACAGCCACACGACCGCGAGCGGTAGCGCCAGCACGCGCGGCGAGAGCTCGCCGGTGGCGAGGGCCAGGATCAGGGTGGCCCCGCCGGTGAGCGCGAGCGTCGGCAGCGTGGCGATGGTGCTCGCGACGGGAAACGCGACGCGGGGGCACGCCGTGCGCCGGACCAGGATGTAGTTGGAGATCAGCGAGGCGCCGCCCAGCGTGAGCGCGGCCTGAAACCAGGCCCACACGCACAGCCCCGTCAGCGCGAACAGCGCGTAGGGCGCACCGTCCGTCTCGCCCTTCGTGCTGAAGACGAGCGCGAATGCGCCCAGAAGCGCCAGGGGCTGAATGAGCAGCCACAACGGGCCGAGGAGCGACTGCTTGTACTTCGTCTTGAAGTCGCGCGCCGCGAGCACCCTGATGACGGCGGCGTGGGCGGGCAGGTCGCGCAGGCGCGTGCGGCTGCGCACCGGCTCGATGACGCGCTCCACGGGATGGACGAGCTCGGAGAGGCGGCGATCCGCTGTGCGCGGCGAGGAGATGAGTTCGGGACCGGTCATCGGAGAGCGAGCGCGGCGCGGTGGGCGGCAGGATAGGCGAAGCAGCGTCCGAATCACGCGACCGAGCGAGCCGCCGCCGACCCAGGGATACTGACGGCGAGGCCGAAATCCAACTCCCCGGCGCCCGTGATCGGGGCTGCCCAGCGCACACACGACCCGGGGACGCACCAGCTAGCATGCCACAACTCATGAGCACCGCCCCCCAAGAAGCACCACAGGACGAGACTGTCCAGCTACTCGCCGTGCTGCGCCGCGGCAAGTGGTGGTTCCTGGCGTGCGTGCTCATCCTGCCGACGCTCATCTACTTCTACTCCGAGCGCCTGCCCAAGACGTACACCGCGGCCACGACCGTCGCGGTGGGCTCGTCGCTCATCGACACCAGCCTGTTCAACGAGCAGACGCGCCCCGCGATCAACTCGATCGCGCGCGTCGCGCGGCTGACGAGCACGTCCGTCGTCGCGCGAGAGGCCGCGCAGCGCTACCTGCAGAACCCTCCGCCCAACCCGTCGTCGCTGCTCGGCCAGATCACGGTGAGCGCCGATCAGGAGACCGAGCTGATCACCATCACGGCGGTGGACGCGCAGCCCGGTCGCGCCGCCGACATCGCCAACGCCTTCGGGCAGACGCTGGTGGGGCGCCGCAAGCGGGCGGCGATCGACCAGGTCAGCCGCGCGGTCTCCACGGTCAAGGACAACCTCGACCGCCTGCCGCGCTCGGACCCCGAGGGCCGGCGCCAGCTCTCGCAGGAGCTGCAGCGGCTGCGGGCGGTGCGCGCCGCGCAGGGCAACAACAGCTCGATCATCGAGCCGGCGGTGGCCCCGGGCGCCGCCTCCTCGCCCAACCCGCGCCGCAACGCGACCCTGGCGTTCATCGTGGCCGTGCTCCTCGGCCTCGCGCTGGTCACGCTGATCGACCGGCTCGACCGGCGCATCCGGGAGCCCGGCGAGATGGAGGACCTGCTCGGCGCCCCGCTGCTGGCCACCGTGCCGCGTGACGCCTTCCCCGGCCAGAAGCCCTCGCCCAGCGCCTTCGAGGCGTTCGGGACGCTGCGCACGAGCCTCACCTACTTCAACATCGACCGCCGCCTGAAGACCGTCGTGATCACCAGCGGCTTCAAGGAGGACGGCAAGACCACCGTGACGGCGGGCCTCGTGCTGGCCGCCGCGCGCACCGGCCGCAAGGTGATCGCCGTCGACACCGACCTGCGCCGCGGCCAGCTCGCCTCCCGGCTGGGCGTGACGGCCGAGTACGGCCTCAGCGACGTGCTGGTGGGCGAGCGCTCGGTGTTCTCGGCGCTGATCGAGGTCCCGGGCTCGATGGGCCTGCTGCGCGTGCTGCCCGCCGGCCCGGTCCCCCCGAACCCGTCCGAGCTCATCGGCTCCCAGCAGATGCGCGAGCTGCTCGAGACGCTGGCCGGCCTGGCCGACCTGGTCGTCATCGACACCAGCCCGCTGCTCATCGTCAGCGACGCCATCCCGCTGCTGGAGCAGACGTCCGGCACGGTCGTGGTCGGGCGCCTGAACCAGTCCACCCGCGACGGGCTGCGCCGGCTGCGCCAGATCCTGGTCACCGCCCGCAGCACGGTGCTCGGCGTCGTCGCCACGAACGCCAAGCCCGGCTCGACCAGCCGCGACGGCTACGGCTACGAGTCCTATCACCGCCTGCCCGAGGCGACCGAGACCGCCGCCGCGCCGGCCAACGGCGCCGCCGCCCCCAACGGGAGCGCGGATCACCAGCCGGCCCCCGCGGGCGATCCGGTCGCCGCCGGCGACGGACCGGCCAAGCGCGGCCGCCTGCGCCGTCCCGGCAAGCGGGCCTGACCCACACCTGACCTCCCGGCCATGTGCGGCATCTCGGGCACGGTCGCCGGGCGCGGCACGGCCGCGACCGAGACGATCCAGGCGCAGCTCGCGCTGCTGGCGCACCGCGGCCCCAACGCCGCCGGGCACTTCGACGGTCCCGGCGCCGTCGTGGGGCAGAACCGCCTGTCGATCATCGACGTGCAGGGCGGCGACCCGCCGATCGCCAGCGAGGACGGGTCGGTCGGCGCCGTGCTCAACGGCGAGATCTACAACTTCCGCGAGCTGTTCGCGCGGCTGCGCGCCGACGGGCACGAGCTGCGCACCCGCTGCGATACCGAGGTCATCGTCCACCTCGCCGAGGACCGCGACGCGGTGCAGCTCGCCCGCACGCTGGACGGGATGTTCGCCTTCGCGGTGTGGGACCGGCGGCGCGAGCGGCTGATCCTGGGGCGCGACCGGCTGGGCAAGAAGCCGCTGTACTACTGGTGGGACGACGGCGTGCTGGTGTTCGCCAGCGAGATCAAGGGCGTGCTCGCCCACCCGCAGGTCTCCCGCCGCCTGGACCCCGACGCGATCGCGCCGTACCTGTCCTTCGGCTACGTCCCCACGCCACGCACGTTCTTCGCGGGGGTGCGCAGCCTGCCCCCCGGTCACGTGCTCACGCTGGAGCGCGGCGGCGAGCCGCGCGTGGAGCGCTACTGGGAGCCCCACGTCACTGGCCTGAACGGCACCCGGCGTCTGGACCTCTCGCTGCCGCAGGCCGCCGCCGCGGTCCGCGACGGCCTGCGCGCGGCGGTGGAGCGCCGGCTGATCTCCGACGTCCCGCTGGGCGCGTTTCTCAGCGGCGGGGTGGACTCCAGCGCGGTGGTGGCCACGATGGCCGGCCTCATGGACCGCCCCGTCGACACGTTCACGATCGGCTTCGACGACCAGGAGGGCTACGACGAGCGCCCCTACGCGCGGATGGTCGCCGAGCGCTACGGCACGAACCACCACGAGTTCGTGGTCGAGCCGAACGCGGTCGACCTCGTCGAGCGCCTGGTGTGGCACCACGACCAGCCCTTCGGCGACTCCAGCGCGATCCCGACCTATCTGCTGTCGGAGTGCACCGCCGGCCACGTGACGGTCGCGCTGTCGGGCGACGGCGGCGACGAGCTGTTCGCCGGCTACGAGCGCTTCGCGGCATCGCTGGCGGTGGGGCGCTACCAGCGCTTGCCCCCGGCGCTGCGGGCGGCCCTGACGCGCGGCGTGGGCCGCGTCCCGCCCGGCGCGTTCTCCGGGCGCGCGCGGCGCGTCCAGCGCTTCGCGGCGTCCGCCCAGGAGGGGCTGCCCGACGCGCTGCGCGCCTGGGTGAGCTACGTCGACGCGCCCGCCCGGACCGCGCTGACGGGTACGTCGGAGCACTGGGGCACCGAGGACTACCGCGCGATCTGGCGCGCCAGCGCGGGCGCCGACACGCTGGACCGCATCCTGGACCTCAACCTGCGCACGTACCTGCTCGACGACCTGCTCCCCAAGGTCGATCGGATGAGCATGGCGCACGCGCTGGAGGTGCGCTCGCCGTTCTTGGACACCGAGCTCGTGGAGCTCGCCCTGCGCCTGCCGCCGAGCGTCAAGCTGCGCCGCCTGTCGCTCAAACGGGTGCTCAAGGAGGCGGTGGCGGGGATGGTGCCCGACGAGATCCTGCACCGGCCCAAGAAGGGCTTCGGCGTGCCGCTGGACCGCTGGTTTCGCGAGGACCTCGCGGGCTACGTCGGGGCCACGCTCGGGGCACCCGACGCCCGGGTGCGCCGCCATCTGGCGTCGGGGGCGGTGGACGCCCTGCTGGCCGAGCACGCCAGCGGTGCGCGCGATCGCGGCCAGACGCTCTGGACGCTGCTGACGCTCGAGGTCTTCCTGCGCAGGGAGGGGTGGTGACGGAGGCCCCCACTAGACTCCCGCGGCCATGACCGCCAAGAGGTACCTGGTGACCGGCGGTGCGGGCTTCATCGGCTCCAATCTCGTCGACGCGCTGCTGGGCGAGGGCCACGAGGTCCGGTTGCTGGACAACTTCTCCACGGGCCTGCGCTCGAACGTCGACGCGGACGTCGAGGTCGTCGAGGGCGACCTGCGCTCCTACGAGCGCGTCAGCACCGCCGTGCGCGACTGCGACGGGGTCTTCCACCAGGGCGCCCTGCCCTCGGTGCCGCGCTCGGTGCAGGACCCGCTGACCTCCAGCGAGGTGAACGTGGGCGGGACGCTGAACGTGCTGCTAGCCGCGCGCGACGCGGATGTCGGCCGGGTCGTCTTCGCCTCCTCCTCCTCGGTCTACGGCGACGCGCCCGGGTTCCCGCGGGTGGAGGGCCAGCCCACGAGCCCCCTCGCCCCCTACGCGGTCTCCAAGCTGGCGGCCGAGCAGCACTGCCGGGTGGCCACGCTGGTCTACGGCCTGCCGACCGTCTCGCTGCGCTACTTCAACGTGTTCGGGCGCCGCCAGGACCCCGCGTCGCAGTACAGCGCGGTCATCCCGCTGTTCATGTCGGCGATGCTCGACGGCGAGGCGCCCACCATCTACGGCGACGGCGAGCAGTCGCGGGACTTCACGCACATCGACGACGTGATCGCCGCCAACCTGCTCGCCATGGGGGCCGAGGACGTCGCGGGCGAGACGTTCAACATCGCCTGCGGGCGGGCGCACTCGCTCAACCAGCTCGTCGCCGAGCTGAACACGCTGCTCGGCACCCGGATCGAGCCGCTGCACGCCGCCTCCCGCACGGGGGACGTCAAGCGGTCCGTGGCCGACGTGACCAAGGCGGAGCGCGATCTGGGCTTCCGCGCCCGGGTGGACTTCGGCGAGGGCCTGCGCCGCACGCTCGAGTTCTACGGCACGGCGCACCCCTCGCCGGCGCACCTGTAGTGGCACCGGCCGCATCGCACCTGCCGCGGGCGCTCGCGCTTGCGGCGCTCGGCTTCCTGATCGGCGTGTGCGCGTACAGCTTCGGCTACTACGACTCGTCGATCTGGGCGCCCGCCGGGCTGGTGCTCGCCACGCTGCTCGTCGCGGTGCTGGTCGGGGGGGCGCCGTGGCCGCGTGGCCCCGCGCTGGTGGCGCTCGGCGGGCTGGCGGCCCTGGCGCTCTGGTCGCTGCTCTCGTCCGGATGGGCGCCCTCGTCCGAGCTCGCCCTCCTGGAGGGCAACCGGCTGATCGTCTACGTCGTGCTGCTGGGCCTGGTCGCCACGCTCATGCGCGGGCGCGCGGAGGCGACGTGGATGGTCGGCGCCGCGCTGGCCGGCGTGCTGGTCGTGGCCGGCGAGGTGGTCGTGCGCATGCTGACCGACAGCGGGCTGGAGGACCTGTTCCTCGGCGGGCGCCTGAACGAGCCCCTGGGCTACACCAACGGCCAGGGCGACCTCTTCGTCCTGGGCATGCTGGGCTGCCTGGCGGCGGCCGAGCAGCGGCGCTTCGCGGTGCTCGCCGGCGCCGGCGCCGCGGCGATGACCCTGCTGGGCGGCCTCGCGGTCCTGTCGCAGTCGCGCGGCGTCATCCTCGCCGCGGCGATCGGGGTGATCGCCGCGCTGGCCGTCGTGCCCGGACGCCTGCGCCGCGCGGGGCTCTTGGCCGTCGTGGGCGCCGCGCTCGCGGTCGCCGTGCCCACGCTCCTGGACATCTACCCGGCCGCCCGGGCCGGGCTGCCCGCCGATCTGGTGGAGCGGGCGACCCAGCGCCTCGTTCTCGCCGCTCTGGCCGTCGGGGTCGTGTGGGGCGTGATCGCCGGCGTCCGCGCCCGCGCTGGAGCGGAGTCGGTGCAGCAGGTCCGCCGCGCGTGGGGCATCGTGCTGGCGGGCGCCGCCGTCGTCGCGGTCGGCGTCGCGCTCGTGAGCGCCGGACGGATCTCCGACTACGTGGACCGCCAGTACGACGCATTCGTGGCCGTCGGGGAGGCGGCGTCGCCGGGGGCGGGCAGCTCGCGGCTGGTGTCTGGCGCCGGCAACCGCTACGACTACTGGGACATCGCGCTGCGCGTGTTCGAGGACAACCCGATCCGGGGCGCCGGCGCGGCGGGCTGGATCGAGCCGTACTTCCGCGAGCGTGCGACCACCGAGGACGTCCGCCAGCCGCACAGCATGCCGCTTCAGACGCTCGCCGAGCTCGGGCTGATCGGCTTCCTGCTGCTCGGGGTGTTCATCGGCGGCCTGGCCTGGGCCGCGGTGCGCCACGCGCGGGCCGCCGTGCAGCGCGCCGAGGACCGTCCGCTGCTCGCCGCGGGGGTCGGGATCGTGGCCGCGTGGCTGGCCCATGCGAGCGTCGACTGGATGCACCTGCTGCCCGGGGTGACCGGCCTGGCCATGATCGGCGCCGCGCTGGTCCTCCGATCGCCCGAGGAGGGCGCCGAGGCGCGCGTGCCGGGCTTCTCCCGGGCGTTGCTGACCCGCGCCCCGCCCGCGGCGTGGGCGGCGGTCGCCGTCCTGCTGCTCGTGGGGGCGCTGAGCCTCAGCCGCCAGACGCTGGCCGAGTACGCCCGCAGCAACGCGCGCGAGCACCTGGCCGACGACCCGCGGGAGGCGCTGCGGCTGGCCAACCGCTCGCTGCGCCTGCAGGGTGGCGCGCCGCGCACGCAGTACGTGCGCGCGGCGGCACTGGCCCGCCTCGGCGACGCCGACGGCTCGGAGGCCGCCCTGCGCGCCGCGGTCCTGGACGAGCCCGGCAACTGGCTGACCTACTCGCTGCTGGGCGATCTGCAGATCCGGCGCGGCGAGCGGGCGGACGCGGCGCGCGCGTACCGCCGCGCGGCGCGGCTGAACCCGCAGGCCGCCGAGCTGGGTCTCTACGCCCGCGACCCCGACGCCGCGCTGGGTGCGCTGCGCACGGACCGCGAGCCGTGAAACTCCACAGCCGGCGGTGCGAGGCTCTATCGTTTCGGCGTATGCGCTCAGCAACCCTTCTCTGCCTCCTCGTGCTGGCCGGCCTGCTCGCGCTCCCCGCCGCCGCCATGGCCGCGGAGGAGGGCGTGATCGTCGACCCCGACAGCCCGGCCGGCAAGGAGTACGCGCTTCCGCTGGAGTCCGCGCGCCGCGAGGCCGCCGCCGATCCCAGCGTCCAGGGCCGCAAGATCTCGCCCACCGCCCAGACCGCGCCGCCCTTCGGCGTGGGAATCGAGCCCGGCCGCGGCGGCGCCGGTGCCCGCGGCGGCGATCGCCCGGGCGCGGAGGCGGACGTCGAGAAGGCGAGCACCGCGGCGGCCGGCGTGGTCACGGGCAACCTGTCGAGCAGCCTCACCATCTTCGCGCTGTCCCTGGTCGTCCTCGCCGCCGGGGGCCTCCTCGGATTCGCCGTCGGTCGCAACGCGCGCAGCGGCCCGAGCGTCTGACGCGCCGCTCCGTGCGCGCCCTCGTCACCGGCGGCGCCGGCTTCATCGGCTCGCATGTCGTCGACGCGTTGCTGGCGGGCGGGGCCGAGGTCGCGGTCGTAGACGACCTCTCCTCCGGACGCGAGGAGAACCTCGACGCTGCCCTCGCGGCCGGGGCCGTCCTGCACCGCGCCGACGTGCGCGATCCCGGCGCCCTGGGAGCGGCATTCGCCGCCGCCCGGCCGGAGACCGTCTTCCACCTCGCCGCCCAGGTCGACGTGCGCACGTCGATCGAGGACCCCGCCCGCGACGCGCGCATCAACGTGGAGGGCACGATCAACGTGCTCGAGGCGGCGCACCGCGGCGGCGCGCGGCGGCTGGTCTTCTCCTCCACCGGCGGGGCCATCTACGGAGAGAGCGACATCCTGCCGACGCCCGAGACCGTCCCGCCGCGCCCGATGGCCGGCTACGGGCAGAGCAAGTTCTGCGCCGAGCGCTACCTCGAGCTGTACGAGCGCCTGTACGGGCTCTCGACCCTCGCCCTGCGCTTCGGCAACGTCTACGGCCCCCGCCAGGACCCGCACGGCGAGGCGGGCGTGATCGCCATCTTCTGTGGGCTCGCGCAGACGGGACGCCCGCTCACCGTGTACGGCGACGGCGGCCAGACCCGCGACTACATCTACGTGGGCGACCTCGTCGGCGCGATCCTCGCCGGGGCCGCCGGCGACGCGACCGGGCCCGTGAACGTCGGGACCGAGGAGCGGACGTCGGTGCTCGACCTGGTCGGAATGCTCGGCGAGATCCACGGCGGCGACGGGCTCGAGGCGCAGTTCGCGCCCGCCCGGCTGGGCGAGGTCGAGCACTCCTGCCTGGACTGCACGCGGGCGCGCGAGGTCCTGGGCTGGCGCGCCACGACGCCGATCGCCGACGGGCTGGCCCGCACCTACGCGGCCGCCGCGGCGGAGACGCCGGCGCGCGGGTAGCGATCGACGTTCGCTTCCCGCGCCGGTCGTCCTCCTCGCAGTTGGGCCCGCGTCCGTGACGGTTGGGCATCGAAGGATGCGCGAGACGCGCGCGGTTGTCGGGGTTCCGGCCTGGCCGGCCGCGTTCCTTGGGGGGTGTGGTCCCGGCACGGCCTATGCGCCGTCAAGTCAGCACAACCCCTGAGGAAGACCCCAGGACCCAGGCCGAACCGCGCGCCCTTGGAGGGAACGGTCGCAACGCCGGGCCTCCCGACACAAGAGGCACGCCGTCGCGCGGCCGCGTGCCGTGTTGGCCTGCTGTTGCTCTGCAACAGCGGAACTACACGGCTACCCGGCTACGGGCGAGTCGGTGATGGAGCGCCGCAGGATTTTCCCCCAACGAGAAGCCGGGGGCGGACTAGCCGCCGTCCCGGGGCACGGTCGCGACCTCCACCGCCGGGAACTCGACCGTCGGGGCCGCGCGGCGGCGAGCCGCGTAGTCCAGCTCTAGGTAGGCGATGGCCGCGATCGCGGCCACGACGGCGGCCGCGGCGGTCCAGAGCACCGCGGGGCGGCCGGTACCCGCTGCGGCGAGCGACAGCGCGCCGAGAGCGAGCTGGGCGCCGAGCAGCAGCGCCGCGACGGACCACGGCGTCCCCACGAGCGCAAGCAGCCGGTGCGTGAGATGGTCGCGGGCGCCGGAGAGCACCGGCGCGCGGCGGCGCACCCGCGAGACGATGACCAGGGTGGTGTCCAGGATGACCAGCCCCACGAGCATCGCCGCGCACAGCACGGCGCCGAGGCCGAGGTCCGCGGTGTTCGGAGCGCTCATGGCGATGGCGGCGGCGACGAAGCCGATCGACATGCTGCCGCCGTCCCCCAGGAAGATCCGCGCCGGGCGCGCGAGGTTGTGGCGCAGGAACCCGACGCAGGCGCCGGTGAGCGCGAACGACAGCGCCGCGAGCTCCCCGTCCCCGCGACTGAGCGCGAAGGAGCCCGCGCCGATGCCGACGGCGGCGGCCACGGTGCTGCTGGCGCCGTCCAGGTTGTCCATGAGGTTGAAGGCGTTGACCACGCCCAGCACCCAGACGATCGTGAGCGCGAGGTTGAGCCCGTCGTCGGCGAAGATGTGCCAGCCGAGGTCGCCGTAGAACAGCGCGATGCCCGCGGTCACGCCGGCGAGGACGCGCAGCGACGGCGCGAGGCTGACGCGGTCGTCCAGCGTCCCCACGACGGCGAGCATCGCCGCGATCAGCAGGATCGGCGCGAAGCGGCCGGTTCCGCCGGCGAACACGGCGGCCGTGGTCAGGACGCCGAGCATGACCGCGACCCCGCCCAGGTACGGCGTGGGCTGGCCGTGCTCCTTGTAGCCGGCGGGGTGATCCAGGAAGCCGGTCCGCACGGCGAGGCGCGCGATGGCCGGCGTGAGCGTCACGGTGACGATGCCCGCCGTCGCGAGCGCCGCCACAGCGCTTGGCTCCGCGCCCATGCTCAGGCAGGCACCACGTCGAGATCGGCCTGCTCGAACGCCGCGACGTCATCGATGATGTCGTCGACGCTGAGGCGCGGCTCCCAGCCGGTGAGGCCGCGCAGGAGCGTCGTGTCCGGCCGGCGGCGGCCGAGCTCCTCGAAGCCCTCGTCGTATGCCTCCTCGTAAGGCACCAGGCGGACCGTGGATGTCGATCCGGTGCGCAGGATGACCCGTTCGGCGAGCGCCAGGATCTTGGTCTCCACCGTGTTGCCCACGTTGTAGACGTGGCCCACCGACTCGTCCATGTCCATCAGCTGGACGATCGCGCGGATCGTGTCGTACACGTGGGCGAAGCAGCGCGACTGCGAGCCGTCGCCGTACACGGTCAGCTCCTCGCCGCGCAGCGCCTGGCGCACGAGACGCGGGACGACCATGCCGTAGGCGCCCGTCTGGCGGGGGCCGACGGTGTTGAACAGCCGGACGACGGTGAAGTCCTGGCCTTCCTCGCGGTGGTGGCTGTGGGCCAGCGCCTCGCCGAAGGCCTTGGCGGTCGCGTAGGCCCACCGCGCCACGAACGGCGAGCCGACGATCCGGTCGGAGTCCTCGCGCAGCGCTTGAGAGCTGTTCTTGCCGTAGACCTCGGACGTCGAGGTGAAGAGCATCCGCTTGCGGTAGCGCGCCGCGGTGGAGATCACGATGTCGTTGCCGCGCATGTTGCGGCGCAGCGTGTCCAGCGGCTGGGAGACGATCAGCTGCACGCCGACGGCGGAGGCGAGGTGCATGCAGACATCGGACTCCTGCACGCAGGCGTCGACGAGCTCCTCGTCGAGCACCGAGCCCTCGATGAGCTGGACGCGATCGGAGCCGAGCAGGTGCTCGACGTTCGAACGGCGACCGGTGCTGAGATCGTCGAGAAGGACGACATCGTCACCGCGTGCCGCGAGCGCGTCCGCCACATGAGACCCGATGAACCCGGCCCCTCCGGTAATCAGATACCGCAATGGGTCACTCCCCTTCCATGGCATGTCGTCGCCTCCCCGTGAGCTGCCACTACTACCACAGTCCCCGGCGGCGTGTGCGTCCGGATGGCCGAAACCTTGCAGGGATTCCGGTTGTCCTGCAGCAACCTTCGGCGGGCACTAGGGTTCCCGACCGCATGCTTCGCCGACCGCCGTTCAGACTCCTTGTCGCATCGCTGCTGCTCTGCGCGCTCAGCGTCGGCCTTCCGGCCCAGGCCATGGCCGTCAAGTCGTCCAAGAAGTCGATCTGGGGGCCCGTGCGGGTCGCCGGGGCCAACCAGTTCCCGATCTACCAGGATCTGGGCGTGGGTATCTTCCAGCAGACGCTGGCCTGGAGCCGGGTGGCTACACGGCGGCCCCGCAACCCCCGCAATCCCAACGATCCCGCCTATCGCTGGCCGGCCGACACGACGTTCGCCGTCGAGCAGGCGCCCCGCCACGGCATCCGCGTGATGCTCCAGCTCGCGACGACGCCGCGGTGGGCCAACGGCAACCGGGCACGGCAGTGGGCGCCCAACAACCCGCAGGACTTCGCGGACTTCGCGGCCGCCGCGGCGGCGCGCTATGACGACGTGCGGCTGTGGATGGTCTGGGGCGAGCCGACGCGGCGCAAGAACTTCCGCCCGCTGGAACGGTCCCGCGGGCGGAGCGTGAGCGCGCGCCAGCGGCGTGGACCGCGGCGCTATGCGCAGATCCTGGACGCCGCCTACGGGGTGCTCAAGGAGGCCAACTCGGGCAACACGATCATCGGCGGCAACTCCTTCTCCAGCGGGGACATCTCCCCGCACAACTGGATCCGCTCGCTGCGCCTGCCCAACGGCCGCCGTCCGCGGATGGACCTCTACGGGCACAACCCGTTCACCGCCCGCCGGCCAAATCTCTCCAAACCGCCGCTCGGGCGCGGCTTCGCCGACTTCTCCGACCTCGACACGCTCGCCGGCTGGCTGGACTCCAACGGCTTCCGCCGGCCCAACGGCAGCCGCCTGCGCCTGTTCCTCTCGGAGTTCTTCCTGCCCACCAACCGCAACCAGGAGTTCAACTTCCACGTGACCCCCAGGACCGCGGCCACCTGGCTGCGCGACGCGATTCGGATCACGCGCAACTGGAGCCGCATCCACTCGCTCGGCTGGTTCAGCCTCTACGACGATCCGCCGCAGCGCAACAACCGCCAGGTCCACCGGGGGCTGCTCGACCACCGCGGGCGCAAGAAGCCCGCCTACGGGGTCTTCAAGCGCTGGCGCTGAGGCCCTGGGGCCGGGCGGCGACGAGCATGCGCTCCATCGCCTGCGAGTACAGCGGCCGGACCGCATCGACCGAGTACGAGCGCTCGACGCGCTCGCGCCCGGCGCGCGCGAGGCGGCCGCGCTCGGCCGGGTCGCCGAGGAGCCGCGTCAGCGCCTCGCGCCACTGCGGGAGCGACGCGGCCAGCAGCGCCGCGCCGCCGCGCGCGATCTCGACGTTGACGCCCACGGGGGACATCACCGTGGGGATCCCCAGCGCCATGTACTGCAGCGCCTTGAGGCCGCACTTGCCGCGCGCCCACTCGTTGTCGGGCAGAGGCATGAGCCCGATGTCGATCTCCGCGAGGTCCTGGATCTCGCTCGCCTCGCGCCAGGGCAGCGACTCCACCTGCGCACCGGCGATCCGGTAGTCGTCGCTGCCGATGACCCGCAGGCGTACGCCGAGCTCGCGCTGGAGGTCGCGCAGGACCGGGGCGAGCACGTCGAGGTAGTGCAGCGTCGTGGTGCTGCCGCTCCACCCGATGCACAGAGGGCGCGCGGTGTCGGGGCGCTCGGGCCGGACGTAGTGCTCGGTGTCGATCGTGGTGGGCACGATCATGACCTCGTCGTTGTGGCGCTGCGCCCACGCCGCCAGGTGCCGGTTGCCGGCCAGCACCAGCGTGGCGTCGCGCGCGATCGACGACGTCTTGCCGGCGAACTTGAAGCGGCCCATGACGCGGTTGACCTCGCTGACGTTGGGCAGGTAGATGGCATCGTCGAGGTCGAAGATGTAGGGCACGCCCAGGGTCCCGAGGGCACGCTCCACCAGCGCCGGGCCGGCCGGGAACGCCTCGCGGGAGACGAACGCGAAGCTGTAGCGCCGCGCCCGGACCAGGTCGCGCACGCGACCGAGGGTCGCGCGGGCCAGGGCCTCGGTCTTCGGGCGCCACGCGCCCGCGCGCTGCAGCACGGCCAGCGTCCGGGCATCGAGCACCGGTCGCACGTCGATGTCGAATCCCTCCCGGTGCAGGGGCTCGAGGTACTGCTCGAAGCGAAACCGCTGCCCCGGCACGCTGTGCAGAGGGTAGGTCGCGAGCAGGAGCACGCGCGCGCGATCGGTCGTCATCGCCGCCGGCAACTCCTCCGGTACGTCCGTGTCCGCTTCCGCGGCCGCCGGCACTAGTGGTTCGTCCTGTAGGGATCTGCGGGACGGACCACTACGTCAGAGCCGCCCGCCCGCGCGCTGGACCCAGCTCGGGGGGAGGTTGATCGGGATCTCGATCCCGTTGGTGAAGTCGACCGGCTCGCGTGCGCCGTGTTCGGCGACCCACGCGGCCATGCGACTCAGTCCTTCTGTCAGGTCCAGCGGAGGGCCGGGGTCCAGCACCCGCGTGACCTTGGTGTGATCCGAATAGGCATGCACGACCTCGTTGCGCGCCGGGAGGTGCGTCACCGAGGGCTCGACGCCGAAGGCCTCGGCGACTCGCTGTGCCAGCGCGAGGACCGTGTAGGGCTGGTCTGCGCCGATGTTGAAGGTCTCGTTGACCGCCGCCGGGACGAGCGCGCTGCGGGCCATGACCGGCGCGACGTCCGAGACGTGCGAGAACGCCCGGGTCTGGAGGCCGTCGCCGAAGATCGGCATCGGCGCCCGCTGCAAGACGTTGTTCATGAAGATGCCGACGACGTTGCGGTACGGGTCGGCGATGTTCTGGCGCTCCCCGTAGACGTTGTGCGGACGAAAGATGGTGTACCGCAGGCCGAACATGGCGTGGGCGGCGGCGAGATCGAGCTCGACGGCGTACTTGGAGATGCCGTACGGATCCTCGGGGCGCGGGACCGTGTCCTCGGTGATCGGCAGTTGCGCGCCGCCGTAGACCGCGATCGACGACGCGAAGACGAAGCGCTGGACGCCGTGGAGGACCGCCTCGTTGACGAGGTTGGCGCTGGCCTCGAGGTTCGTGCGGTAGTTGTAGGCGCGGATGAAGTGCGACAGGCCCTCGGCTGCGTAGGCGGCGAGGTGGTAGACGTGGTCGAAGTCGCCCGCCGACCACAGCGATCGGACGAAGTCCGCGTCGCGCAGGTCCCCCTGCACCCACGTCGTGTCCTCGGGCACGTTCTCGCGGAACCCCCCGGAGAGATCGTCGGTGGCGACGACCTCCATTCCGAGCTCCAGGCAGCAGTCGGCGACATGAGAGCCGAGGAAGCCGGCGGCACCGGTGACGAGCGCTCGAGGCACGCGCTGACTCTACTTCCAGCGCAGGATCGGTCGCTCCACGAGGTAGTAGCTCAACGCCGCGAGCACGCAGGTGATCGGCACGACGCCGACGATGATGATGACCGTCCCGAGGTCGAGGGCGTCCAGCTGGGCCAGCACGGTCAGGTGGTAGAGGTACATCCCGTAGGAGACCAGCCCGAACCACGCGAGGACGGGGTGCGCGAGCACCGCCCCTGCCTTCGACCCCTCGCGCTGGAAGATCGCGGGCGCGACCACCAGCCCGGCGCAGATGGCGTTGCTCAGATGCGCGAGGTAGCCCGAGACGTCGTTCAGCGTGACGACCAGGTAGAGCGCGAGCGCCGCCGACCACGCGAGCCGCGCATGCCCGAGGAAGTGCATCACGACCTCCGGGGGCCCCTTCCCCCCGTTCCTGCGCCGGTGGTGCTCCCAGACGCTCAGCAGCGCCAGCGCCATGCCCATGCCGAACCAGTCGGCGTAGCGCGGGAGGAGCTCCGGCGAGCTCGGCCGGATCGCGTAGAGCAGGCTCGTGGCCGCGAAGGCGCCGACGACGGCGACCTCGAGCCACCCCAGCGGGCCGCCGCCGGCGCGAAGGCGCCGGGCCAGCCACAGCGGCGCCAGGGCGAGCAGCGGCAGGATGACATAGAAGGTCATCTCCAGGCTCAGGCTCCACGAGACCACGAGGCCCCCGTAGCGCGTGCCGTCGGAGTAGTTCTGGAGGAACCCGTAGTAGATGAGCGTGTCCCGGCCGCCGTTGCCGAAGAAGTTCGGGATGCCCGGCCAGATGGCGAGGACGGTGAGGGCCACCCAGAAGGCGGGGACGACGCGCAGGAGGCGCCGCTTCAGGTACCGGGGGACCCGGATGGGGGGGGTGCCGGTCCAGCGCGACGAGACGAACGGGCGGTAGAGCAGAAAGCCCGACAGCACGAAGAAGACCGCCAGGCCCTGGTTGCCCAGCCCGTTGCCGATGCGGCCGATCCCCAGATCGACCCGCTGGACCAGGTGGAAGACGATGACGCCGAGGGTGGCCAGCCCCCGGACGGCGTCGAGCAGCGCGAACCGCGGGTTGCCGGGGGGCGGAGCGAGTGCCGCCTCGACGCCCTGATCGGCGGGAGCGAGGGTCGGTGGGGACCCCGGGGCCGGGACGCCAGCCGGGGACTGCACGACGCCTATGGCCGTGCTCCGCCGCTGTCGTGACTCAGCACGCCCGCGGCGACCGGCGGCCTGGGATCGGGCGCCCGCTCGGCGGACGCCTCGCCGGGCCGCCCGGACCGGATGTCGGGCCGGCCACGGGCCGTGAGCCACCAGACCGCGCCGGGAAGGCTGATGAGCGCCCCGGCGGCGACGGTGGCCAGCGACAGCGCTACGGCGTCGGTGGGCGCGATGCCGGCCGGCACGAGCAGCGCGCGGAAGGCCGCCTCGCGGACGCCCAGGCCGTTGACGCTCGCCGGCAGGGTCGTCGCCAGCAGGACCGCGGGGATGGCGGCCGCGAGCAGCAGCAGGCTGACGTGCAGCCCCAGGCCGCGCGCCAGCGACCAGGCGGCGAACGCGACGCAGGACTGGGCGCACAGCGACAGCGCGAGCGCCGCGACGAGGGCCCGGCGGCGCCCGCGGTACAGCGCGAGGCTGGAGCCGACGCGGTGCACCGCCAAGCCCAGCCGGCCCCAGCGCGAGAGCGCGGAGGCCAGCCGGTAGGCCGGCGCACCGCCCAGCAGCAGCACGGTCGCCACCAGGCCCGCCAGCGCCGAGACGATCATCGCCAGGCGCACCTCGCCCGGGATCCCCGAGCCCTCCACCACCAGCGCGCCGAGGCCGAGCGCCACGAGCGCCCACACGGCCGCCAGCCGGTCGACGAGGACCGAGGCCCCGACGGCGGACAGGCTCCCCGCCCGGCGGCCGGCCATCCAGATGCGCACGGCGTCGCCGCCGAAGCCGGTCGGCAGCGCGTTGGAGAAGAACTGGCCGATGAACGCGAAGCGCAGCGTGTGGTAGGGCGACAGCTCGATGCCGGCCGCCCGCAGCACGACCCACCAGCGCGCGGCGGCGATGGTGGAGGACGCGCCCAGCGCCAGCAGCGCGATCGCCAGCCAGCCGCCGTCGATGTGGGCGACGCTGTGGGCCACGTCGCCCACGCCGATGCCCCACAGGGCCAGCGCCATGAAGGCCACCGAGCCGACGATCCTCAGCGTCCAGCCCGTGCGCCCCGCGCCGGCCGCGCGCAACGCGGCGGCCGTCATGCCGGAGCGGTGTACATCGCGACGAGGAAGGCGCCGTGCAGCGGGTCCAGCCGCGTGGCCACCTCCGCCAGCCGCGGCGGCAGGGGGTAGTAGCCCACCGTCCGCGTGCCCAGCGCGACCAGGCCGTGGTGGACGGCGAGCTCGTCGAGCGCGCGACCGGTGAACAGCCGCAGGTGCACGCGGCCCTCGTCCTCGTGCGACCGGCCGTGCTCCGGGTTCAGCGGGCTCCCCACGATGACCTCGTCGGAGACGTGCATGGGGTTGGGCTGGAAGCCCAGCACCAGCGCCGCGACGTTGTGCCAGCTCGACAGGTTGTTCGTCGAGACGCAGGCCAGCCCACCGGGCCGCAGCACGCGGCGGATCTCCGAGAGGAACACGTCCGTGTGCCGGACGTGCTCGATGATCTGGTTGGCGGTGACGACGTCGAACTGGCCGTCGTCGAAGGGCAGGCCGTCCTCCACGTCGGCCTCGACGGCGAGGATGCCGCGGCGGCGCGCGCGCTCGGCGTGGTCGGCGATGAAGTCGACGCCGTGCGCCCGGTCGGCGCGCAGGTGCTCGGCGATGCGTGCGGTGAACGCCCCCGTGTGGGTCCCCAGATCCAGCAGCGTCCCGCCGTGCCCCGCGGGCAGCGCGCGAAGGATCGCCCGCCGGTTGGCCTCCTCGGTGGCGCGGAAGACCCGCACGAGGTACCCGGGCCGGACCGGCGGTGGGGCCGCTACCGGCCGATCGAGCACCTCTTCCATGGCGGCGCAGTCTCCCACACCCGACGGCGCACGCGAAAAACCTCTGCCGCCCGGCCCGGCTGTCTCAGCCCTCGCGCTGGGGAAGCGACGAGACCGCGCGGGCGAAGGCCCGGTAGGAGGGCTTGGGACGGCCCTGGCGGTCCAGCAGGCCGGTGTGCAGGCCCCAGAAGTCGCCGCGGCCCTCCGGCGGCCGGGCGTCGCGCCAGTTGAAGTAGACGACGCCGCGCACGTTGAGCTCTCGCGCGGTGCGGCCCAGGTCGGTGAGCGCGACGCGCACGAAGCTCTCCTGCCCGTCCTCGCCCACGGTGAACGGGCTGCGCGGGCCGCCCGTGGCCCAGCCCATCTCGGTGACCCGGATGCCGGCCTCGGCGTAGCCCAGCGTGGCCAGCAGGCGCCGGGCGGTCGTGACGGCCAGGCTCACCCCCGCCGGCGTGCGCGCGTAGGGGTGGATCGCCAGCGTGTCGAAGGAGCCCTGGGCGCCGGCCTTGAACAGATCGCGCACGTAACGCTCGAAGCCGATCCCCAGCCGGCTCTCGGGCAGCCCGGCGGTCACGATCTCGGCCGCCTCGTCCTCGCGCTTGATCGCCCCGCCCACGTGCTTGAGCATGCGGGCATATTCCCGCGCGTCGGGCTTGCCGCCCCAGTAGTCCGGGACGTTGGGCTCGTTCCACAGCTGCCAGGCCCGGATCGGCCGGCGCGGGACATCCGCGCGCCGGCGCCACAGCAGCCCGTCGGAGCCGTAGCGGCGGACCATCGCCCGGGCGAAGCGCGTCATCGCGGCCAGGCTGCGCGGCGCGGGGACCGTCTCGCTCCGCGACCCGGGCGCCAGGTCGGAGGCGTGGAAGGTGGGCGCCTGGAAGAGCACCGGCATGATCGTCATCCCCGAGCGCGCGACGTCGGCGACATAGCGGTCCAGCTCGCCGAAGCGGTAGCGCCCGGGCGCGGTCTCCACGCGCGACCAGTCCACCCGCTGGCGCAGCATGCGCACGCCGAGGTCGGCCTGCCGGCGCAGCAGCCGCCGGCGCTGGGCAGGCGGCGCGCTGAGGGTCTCCTCGCTGACCAGGCCGACGAAGTCGCTGCTCAGGGCGGTCTGCGCCGTGCCGCCGGGAGCCGGATCCCCGCAGGCGCTCAACGCGAGCGCGGCGGCGAGCGCGGCGCCCAGCGCCAGGACCCGGGGTCTGCGGGCGCTCACGACCGGGCGGCGGCGGGGCTCGAAGCGGGCGGGCGGAGGGCGACGGCGACCACCGCCGCGAGCAGGCCCGCCAGCAGCGCGAGCAGCGGCCACGGCGCCTGATCGGACCCGATGCCCGCGCGGGTGCTGGCCGGGGCGCCCGCCCGCAGCGGCGGCGGCGCGGCGCTGCGCTCGCCCGCGGACGCGAGGAAGCGGCCCGCGCGCAGGTCGCGCTCGGAGGCGATCACGCCGAGCTTCTGCAGGTAGCGCTGGGCGCGCTCGGCGGCCACCGGCTCGGGGAACGGCTCGTATAGTCCCGCGCCCTGCGCCAAGGCGGGGGCGGGCGCGGCGGCGAGAGCCACGCAGAACACAAGGACGAGCGGCGATCTGGGCATCAAGGGCCACATTACGCGGTAGGGGATCGCCGGTGCGCCGCGTTGCGGCGGGGCCCGCGGTGGCGCTCGCGCTCGTGGCCGCGGAGGCGCTCGCGCACGTCGCGGGCGTGCGCTCGGCGCCGCTCGCGCTGTGCGTCGTCGTGCTGGCGCCCGGCTTGGCGCTGCTCGGCCTTCTGCCCGCGGCCGTGCGGGCACACCCCCTCGCGGCGCTGGCCGCGGTGCCCGCGCTGGGGCTCGCGGCGTCCAGCGTCCTGCTGGTGAGCGCCTCGCGCCTGGGCGTGCCGATCGACGGCGAATGGGCCCGCGCGCTCGTCGCGGCGGCGTGTGCCGCCGGCTTCGCCCTGCCCGACGACGGCGTGCGACCCACCCGCCGGCTGCGCGAGCTGCGCTGGGAGGCGGCCGGGCTCGCCGCGGCGCTGGCGCTGGGCGCGCTGCTGCAGTCGCGGGTCCTCGGGGACACGCCGGTGCCGGGAAACGACTGGGGCAAGTACGTCCTGTACGCCGACGAGATCCGCCGTCAGGGCGCCGTGCTGATCGACAACCCGCTGTGGCAGCTCGGCGTGCCCTTCCGCGACGACCCCGGCGCGCCCGCCGTCTTCGGCGCCGCGCTGGCCATGAGCGGGGCGCCGGCCGCCGCGCTGGCCCAGGGCATCTGGGCTCTGGCCGTCGCCGGCATCCTGGCCGTGTTCGCGCTGGTGCGCTGCACCTGGGGCCCGCTCGCGGGCGGCCTGGCCGCCGCCCTGTACGCGGTCGTCCCGGCCAACCACGACATCCTCGCCTGGCACGGCCTGGCCAACGTGGCCGCGCTGGCCCTCCTGGCGCTGGCGCTGGCCTACGTGATCGCGCTGCTGCGCGGCGGGGCGCCGCCCGGCGGCGGCGGCCTGCGCCTGCCCCAGCTCGCGGGCTTCGCGCTCGTGCTGGTGGCGCTCGCGGCCACCCACCGGCTCACGACGCTGCTCGCCGCGGTGGCGCTGGCGCTCGCGGTGGCGATCGCGCTGGCGGGGATGGACTCGGCGCGGCGGCGCGCCACCGCCCGGGCGCTGGGCCTGACCGCCGCCTGCGCGGCCGGGCTCGGCGCCGCCGTGCTCTCCGATCTGCTGGTGCGCCAGCGCGGCTCGGGCGGGACCCAGGGCTACGAGGCCTACGAGGCCACGAAGGTCGCCCTGAAGCCGGCGCTGCTGGACCTCACGATCCCGTTCTCGGTCGCGGCGGGGCTGGCCCTGCTCGCGCTGGCGGTGCGCGGGCCGCGCGACGGCCGGCTCGTCCCGGTCGCCTGCCTGCTCGGCGTCACCGTCGCGATGGCCTACGCCTGGGTGGCCGAGCTGCCGCTGGCCTACCTGCGGATGGTCTACTACCTGCCGCTCGCGCTGGTCGTGCTCGTCGCGGTGTGGCTGGGGGGCTGGCGACGGCCCCGGGCGGGGCTGGCCGTCGGCCTGGCGCTCGTGACCGCCGTGGCGGCGCTCGGGTGGGGGCAGGCCCGGCGGGTGCACGAGTTCTACGAGTTCGCCGATCCGGCGGCGCTGCGGGGCCTGGACTGGGTGGCCCAGCGGCTGCGCCCCGACGAGGTCGTCGTCACCGACCGCTGCTGGAGCTTCCTCGCGACCTGGCTGCTGCACACCCGCACGCTGCCCGCCCTGGAGACGCACGACATCGGCCCCGCGGCGGAGCTCCCGCTGGCGCGTCAGGCCCGGGACATCCTCAGCGGCCGCCCGGCGGCGCTCGAGCGCGCGCGCGAGCTGGGCGTGCGCTACGTCGTCGTCAACCCCACCTGCGTGGACCTCGGCTCCCGGGCGGTCGCGGCGCCGCTGGTCGGGCGCGCGGTGTACGTCAGCCGGCGCCTGACCGTCCTGGAGCTCGGGTAGGAGCCGACGCCCGCGCCTTGAGCAGCCGGACCGCCGCCTGGAAGCTGAACAGCGCGGGCTTGGGCACGCCGTTCTTGCGCAGCAGCCCGGTGTGCAGGCCCCAGAAGTCCCGGAAGCGCGGAGCGTAGGGCTCGAGGTCGCGCCAGCCGTAGTAGATGAAGCCGCGGATGCCCAGGTCCAGGCGCAGGGCTCCGATCGTCCGGATCGTCTCGGCGATCCGCCGGCCCTGGAGCGGGCCGACCAGGAGCGGGTGGCGGATCCCGGGCGCGCGATCGCCCCAGCCGAACTCGGTGACCCAGATGCGCGCGGCGCGGTCCCCGCGGGCGCGCATCATCCGGCGCACGTCGCGCAGCTTCTGCGCCACCTCCCGCGCGGTGGGCGCGTACGGGTTGACCGCCAGCGTGTCGAACAGCGCGCGGCCACCCGCGCTGTACAGCGCCTCGTAGAACGGGATGATCTTGATGCCCTGCCGGCTGTCCGGGACGCCGGCCGTGACGATCTCCGCGTTGGGGTCGACGCCCTTGATCGCGCCGCCCACGGCCCTCAGCATCGCGGCGTACTCCACCGCGTCCGGGCCGGTGGGCCAGTACACCGGCAGGTTCGGCTCGTTCCAGACCTGGTAGCTGCGCAGGGGGACGACCGGCAGGGTGGGGTTCTCGGCCCAGAACGTGCCGCGCGGGCCGTAGCGGCGGGCGACCTCCGCGGCGAAGCGCGCGAACGGCTCGTTGGTTCGGGGCGGGTAGGTCCCCTGCCGCGGGCGCGACGCCGGCTTGGAGGAGTGGAAGTCGGGCGGGTTGAACAGGACCGGGAGGATCCGCATGCGCTTCGTGGCCGCGGCGGCCACGAAGGTGTCGTAGGCGTCGAAGGTGTAGACGCCGGGGAGGCGCTCGATGGTGGCCCAGTCGAAGGTCCGCCGGGTGATGCCGATCCCCGCGTTGGACTGATGGCCGAGCGCCGCCGCGCGGTAGCGCGCGTCCCCCGCGAAGCTGTCCTCCGACAGGATGCCCACGAAGTCCGTGCGCAGCGCGGCGGCGGCGGGCGCCACGGCGACGAGCGACAGCGCGAGGACCAGCGGGATGATCGCGAGACGCACCATGGAGGCCGGTGCCCGCGCGCGCGGTCAGCCGCTCCCGCGGGTGGCGGTCGACCGGCGCGCACGCAACCGCCGCACCGCCTCGCGGAAGCTGGTCATGGCGCGCTTGGGCTGGCCGGTGACGGTCAGCAGGCCGGTGTGCAGTCCCCAGAAGTCGCGGAAGTTGGGAGCGTAGGGCCGGCCGTCGCGCCACCCGTAGTAGATGAAGCCGCGCAGCCGCAGGTCACGGCGCACGGCGCCCATCGTGCGGATCGCCTCGGCGATCCGGCGGCCCTGCTGCGCCGCGCCCACCAGCAGCGGGTGCTCGAGCCGGGCCGCCCGGTCGCCCCATCCGAACTCGGTGACCCAGATGCGAGCCGCCGAGTCGCCGTTGGCGTTCATCAGCCGCCGGACGGCGCGGATCTTGTCCACCACCCCGCGCGCCGTGCCCGCGTAGGCGTTGATGGCCAGCGTGTCGAAGAGGCGGTTGCCGCCCGCCCGGTACAGCGCGCGGTAGTAGGGGAGGATCGCGATGCCCATCTTGCTGTCCGGGACGCCCGCGGTGACGACCTCGGCCCCGGGATCGATGAACTTCAGCGCCGGGCGCACGTGGCGCAGCATGTGCGCGTAGGCCCGCGCGCTGGGCCCGCTGGGCCAGTACTGGGGCAGGTTGGGCTCGTTCCAGACCTGGTAGCTGAAGAACGGCATCTTCGGGACCTCGGGGTTCTCGCGCCAGAAGGCGCCGCCCCGCCCGTAGCGCACGGCGAGCTCGGCGGCGAAGCGCCCGAACGCCTCCATGCCCGCCGGCGACGGCGGGTAGGTGCCCGGCCGCGAGCGGCCCGGCGGCCGCGAGGACCAGAACTCGGGCGGGTTGTAGAGGACGGGCAGGACCCGGATGCGATGGCCGGCCGCGGTGGCGACATAGCCGTCGTAGCGGGTGAAGTCGTACATGCCCGGCGCGTACTCGATCTCGGCCCAGTTGAACGTGTGCCGCGTCAGGTCGATGCCCGCGCCGGCCTGCGCGGCCATCGTCCGCTCGCGGTAGGCGGCGTCGCCCACGAACGCGTCCTCGGAGTTGATGCCCACGAAGTCCACGGGCACCGCGGCATGGGCGGCGGGCGCCGAGGCGGCGCCGGTCACCGCGATGGCGAGCAGGATGAGGAGTCTGCGTGAGGAGATGGCTGGCTGTCGGGCGTTGGACCGCGCGGCAGAGTCTCACACGCGCGCTGGACGTGGCAACCCGGTACCGCGCCAAGAGGTTCGGTCGCGGGTCAGCGCGCCGACGCGTCGTCGTAAACGGCCGCCAATGCGGGCGCGATCACCGAAGCGCTCGCGCGCGCCAGGATTCGCACGCGGCCTGCCTCGCCGGCCGTGGCGTCGGCGTAGCGCTCGCGTGCGACGAGCGCGAGCGCGGCGGCGTCGCCCGGGACCACGAGCCCCGTGTCTCCGACCAGCTCGGGCAGCGCGCCGATCGCGCTGCCGGCCACGGGCACGCCGGCGGCCATCGCCTCGGCGGCGGCGAGCCCGAACGTCTCCGCCGATCGCGACGGCACGAGCGCGAGCGCGGCCCCGGCGCGCAGGCGCGCGAGCTCGTCCTGGCCCGCGCGCCCGGCGAAGCGCGTGTCCGTTCCCTCGGCGCGCTCGCGCAGGGCCGCCGCGTCGGGTCCGTCGCCCACGACGACCAGCGGCAGCCCGGCCGCCGCGCACGCGGCGATGGCGACGTCGACCCCCTTCTCGGGGGCGAGGCGGGAGACGACCAGCGCGTGGGTCCCGGCGGCCGCGGTCGAAGCCGGGGCGATCTCGCGCACGACGTGCCCCAGGACCTCGACGTGGTCGCCCACCGGGGCGCCGAGGGCGCGCAGCCGCTCGCGGGCGAACGCGCTGGGCACCACGACCAGGTCGGCGTGTGCGACGAGCCGGCGCTGCCACAGGCTCAGCGCGGCGGCGTAGGTCACCGCCTCGGCCTGGTTGCC
This sequence comes from uncultured Solirubrobacterales bacterium, assembly GCA_963825515.1. Classification (GTDB taxonomy): domain Bacteria; phylum Actinomycetota; class Thermoleophilia; order Solirubrobacterales; family Solirubrobacteraceae; genus CADCVQ01. The sequence goes on from CAWGTI010000010.1 coordinate 417,039, forward strand.
GCGGCAGTTCAGGCGCACGCCGGGCAGCGTGTGGCGCGCGTGGCAGCGGGTGCAGTCCGCCCCGCGGGTGAAGCAGGTGCCCACCGCGCACACCAGGCGGTAGTTGTGCAGGTGCAGCACGGTGCGCGCGCCGGCCGCGCGGGCGGCGGCGAGCGCGCGCCAGCCCAGCGTCGGGTGCAGGTTGTGCGCGTGCACGACCCGCGCCCCGGTGCGGCGCACGGCGGCGGCGACCTCGCCGGGATCCAGCCCGCCGGCCAGCAGCCCCGCGGTGGCCCGGCGCCGGCCCAGCGCCGCGCTGTCGCGCGCGAGCAGCTCGGCGTCTTCGCCCAGGTGCTCGCGCACGAGCCACATCAGGTCCTCCACGACGCGCTCCTCGCCGCCGGTGGTCCGGTAGCGGTGGTGCAGGAACAGGATCACGGCCGTTCACGGCCGGCGCGGCGCCGCCGGCACACGCGGCGCACGCGCGGACTGTTCAAGATCGGTGCCATCACTACGCCAAACCTAGACTTTTCCGGCGAAATGGCCTTGACGGCGAGCATCATCGTCCCCACCCGTGAACGGGCGGGGTACCTGGACGTGGCGCTCGCGTCGATCGCGCCGCAGGCCGCGGCCGCCGCCGCCGAGATGGTGGTCGTCGACGACGGTCCCGACCCCGCCACCCGCGCGGTGGCCGAGCGCCACGGCGCGCGCTACGTCGCCCATGCCGGGCCGCGCGGGCTGAACGCCGCGCGCAACACCGGGATCGACGCCGCGTCCGGCGAGCTGCTGGTCTTCGTCGACGACGACGTCCGGGTGCGCCCGGGCTGGCTGGCCGCGCTGCTGGAGGCCGAGGCCGGCGCCGAGCCCGACGTCGGGGTGCTGACCGGCCCGATCCACGCGCGCCTGGAGGACCACCGCCTGCGCTCCTGCGGCCGCGAGGGGCCCCCGATCTCCAGCCAGGACTTCGGGCCCCGCGACCGCGACGTCGGCCACGCGTGGGGCGCGAACATGACGATCCGGCGCAGCGCGATCGACCGCGCCGGCCGCTTCGACGAGGCCCACGTCGGCGCGGGGGACGAGGAGGGGTGGGAGCGCCGCCTGCTGGCGGCCGGCGGGCGCATCCGCTACGTCGCCGCGGCCGCGCTGGACCACCGCCGCGCGGGCGACGACGCCCGGCTGCGCGCGCTGGCGCGGGCCGCACACGTGCGCGGGCGGACCGCGCGGCGCTTCGACGCGGGCGAGGGCCGCGCGCCCGCGCTCGCCGCCGAGGCCCGCGTGCTGGCCGGCTGCCTGGCCCACACGGTCCGCTTCCGCTGCGCCAACGGGCTCGTGCTCGCTGCCCACTCCGCGGGTCGCCTGCGCGAGGCGCTCGGCCCGCCGCCGCCTCCGGCCCCGGAGGAGGACTTCCTCTCGGGCTCCAGCGGGACGGTCGGCGGCCGGCGCGGGCAGCTGCGCCGCGCGGCCGACGCCGCGCTGGACCTCGAGGCGCTGCCCCGCAACGTCTGGCTGGACCGCGCGGCGCGCACGCGTCCCCCGCGCCGGCGCGTGCTCGTGCTGGGCGTGCAGCGGCCCGGGAGCCTCATGGACGCCGCGCGCGCCGAGCTCGGGCGCTCGCGCCACGACGTCGAGGTCCGGACCGTCGCGATGAGCGCGGGCGGAAAGTTCGAGCACCTCAACGCGCTGCTGGCCGAGCACCCCGCCGCCGGCCGCGACTGGCTGGTCGTGCTCGACGACGACGTGGTCCTGCCGCGCGGGTTCCTCGACCGCTTCCTGTTCTGCGCCGACGACGCCGGCCTCGCGCTGGCCCAGCCCGCCCACCGCCTGCACTCCCACGCCGCCTGGCCGGTCACGCGCCGGCGCGCGCGCGGCGCCGTGCGCGAGTCCGCGCTGGTGGAGATCGGCCCGGTCACCGCCTTCCACGCAGAGACCTTCGACGTGCTCCTGCCGTTCCCGCCGCTGGCCATGGGGTGGGGGCTGGACCTGCACTGGGCGGCGCGGGCGCGGGCGCGCGCCTGGCGGGTCGGGATCGTCGATGCCACGCCCGTGCTGCACACCGCGCCGGCCGGCGCCGGCTACGACCGCGCGGCGGCGATCGCCGAGGCGCGCGGGTTCCTCGCCGAGCGCCCGTACGTGACGCACACGCAGGCGGCCTGGTCACAGCGCGTCCGCGACGGCGCGACCGCCCGGTCGCGGCCGTGAGGGTCGCGGTCGTCGCGGAGTTCTATCCGCGCGCCGCCGACCCGGTGCTCGGGGTGTGGGCCCACCGCCAGGCGCTCGCCGCCCGCGACGCGGGGGCAGACGTGCGCGTGCTCGTGCTGCACCGGCCGGTCCCGCCGCTGGCGGCGCTCCGGGGCGGCCCGGGATCTGCCGCGCGCGCCGCGCGGCAGGCGCTCGCGCAGCCGCGCCGCGCGACGATCGACGGCCTGGACGTCGAGTACGTCCCGTTCCTGGCGCCGCCGCGCCCGCGCTCCTACGGCGACTGGGGACGGTGGGCGGCGCCGCCGCTGGCCCTCGCCCTGCGCGCCCTGCGCCGCCGCTTCGCCTTCGACGTCGTCCACGCCCACAACGCCGTCCCGGCCGGGGAGGCCGTGCGCCGCGCGCGGCTGGGCGCCCCGGTCGTCGTGTCCGTCCACGGCGGCGACGTCTTCCACACCGCGCCGCGCTCCGAGCGGGGCGCCGAGGCGGTCCGCGGCGCGCTGTACCACGCCGGCCTGGTGCTGGCCAACAGCGCCGGGATCGCCGAGCGCTGCGCGGCGCTGGGCGCCAGCCGCACGCGCGTCGTGCGGCTGGGCACCGACCTGCCGCACTCCCGCCCGCCCCCCTATCCCGACCCAACGCTGGTCACGACCGCGCACCTGATCGCCCGCAAGCGCCACGCCGACGTCATCCGGGCGCTGGCGCGCCTGCGCGAGCGCCACCCGCGGCTGCGCTACCTCGTGATCGGCGACGGACCCGAGCGCGCCGCCCTGGGCCGGCTCGCGGACGAGCTGGGGCTGGCCGACCGCGTCGAGCTCGCCGGCCAGCTCGCGCCCGCCGCCGCGCTTGAGCGCACGCGCCGCGCGACGCTGTTCGTGATGCCATCCACCGACGAGGCGTTCGGCGTCGCCTACGTGGAGGCCATGGCCGCCGGCCTGCCCGCCGTCGCGGCGCGGGGGGAGCCCGGCCCCGCCGAGATCGCCGCCGCGGGCGGGGGCCTGACGCTGGTCGCGCCCGGCGACGTGGATGCGCTCGCCGCGGCCATCGACGGCCTGCTCGCCGACCCGGCCGCGCTGCGCGAGGCCGGCGAGCAGGCACGCAACACCGTCGCGCGGGCGTTCACCTGGGAGGCGTGCGGCGCCGCGACCGTGGACGCCTACGCCGAGGCGCTGCGGTGAAGCCGGTCCTCTTCGTCACCAACCACGTGCCGCCCGACCGCGTGGGCGCGCTGGAGGCGCTGCACCGCCGGGTGCCGCTGGAGCTCGCGCTGTTCGGCGGGCGCTCGTCACACGCGACGGCCGGCGTCGCGGACCCCGGCCTCCCCCACCGCCACGTCGAGCAGCGCGAGATCGGCGCGCTGGCGGCCTCGGGCGCGTACCGCGCGGTCGTCTGCGGGACGGCGGGCCGGCTCGCGCTGCCGGCCGCGTGGCGCGGTGCGCGCCGCGCGCGCGTCCCCTTCGTCCTGTGGAGCGCGCTGTGGGCGCACCCCCGCACGCCCGCGCACCTGGCGGGCGCGGCGCTCCTGCACCGCCTCTATCGCGACGCCGACGCGCTCGTGGCCTACGGCCCGCACGTCGCGGCGTTCGCCGCCGCGCGCGGCGCGCGCAACGTCCACGTCGCCCCCCAGGCGGTCGACAACGCGTTCTGGAGCGCGCCCGGATCCGCGGAGCCCCCCGCGGTCCTGCGGGGCGTGGACTTCGCCGTCGTGTTTCTCTCCCGCGGTGCGCGGGAAAAGGGGGGGCGGGTGCTGCTCGAGGCCTGGCGCAGGTCAGACCCCGACGCACACACCGCCGCGCTCGTCCTCGTCGGCGCCGGTCACGAGCCCCCTCGTACCGGCGCCGGCGGCGCGGTGCCCGTCGGGGCGCAACCGCCCGAGCAGGTCCGCAACTTCCTCGCGGCCGCCGACGTTTGCGTCATACCGTCCGTGCGAACGCGGACCTTCCGCGAGCCCTGGGGGCTCGTGGCCAACGAGGCCATGAACCAGTCCACTCCCGTCATCGCCAGCGACGAGGTCGGCGCCGCCGCCGGCGGCCTCGTGCGCCACGAGCGCAACGGCCTCGTGGTGCGCGCGGGCGACCCGGTCGCCATGGCGGGCGCCCTGCGCCGGCTGCGCGACGACGCGGAGCTGCGCGCCCGGCTGGGCGCCAACGCCCGGCGCGACGTCGCCGCCTACACCTTCGAGGCGTGGGCGGCGGGCTTCGCGCGCGCCATCGCGTCGGTTGCGGGTGATCCACTAGCGTGAACGGGACGATGCGGGCCTTTCTCGGCACATTGGCGCTCGTCCTCGTCCTGGTCGCGGGTGCCGCCCCCGCGGCGTTCGGCTCCGGCCGCGACGTCATCCGCGACTGCACGGACGACGAGCGCTTCACCAAGACCTACACGCAGGACGAGTACCGCGAGGCGCTCTCCGAGCTGAGCACCGACACCGACGAGTACACCAACTGCCGCGCCGCGATCCGCCGCGCCCAGCTCGCCGCCGCCGGCCGGCGCTCGGGCGGATCGGGCGGGCGCGAGGACGGCGCCGGCAACGGCGCAGGCGGCGGCAAGGGCGGCGGCACGCCGAGCGGCGGGAGCACGGATGCCACGCCCGCCGTGGATCCGAACGCGGCGGACAGCGCCACCCCGACGGAGCGGCGCGCGCTCGCGGAGGTGCAGGCCGGCCAGGGCCGGCCGGTGGACCTGGACGGGGTCGCGGTCGACCCGACGACCGGCACCTCGGGGCCCGGCCTGGGCGAGATCCCCGCACCGCTCGTCGTGCTCCTGCTGGGGCTGATCGCCGGCGCCCTGGTCCTCGGCGCGGGGCGGATCAGAACCCTTGTCCGCACCCGTCGCGCTTGACGACCCGGGACGCGCCGGAGCGCTCAGCGTCCCGCGTCCCGGCACCCAGGCGCTGCTGACCGTCGGCCTGGCGGCCATCCTCTGCGCCGTGGCCTTCGTCGCCGACGGCGGGCTGCGCGTCGGCGACACGACGCCGGTGGAGATGGCGCTGCTGCTCGGGGGCGGCCTGGCGGTGTCCGGGGCGCTGCTGCTTGCCCCGCGGCCCGCGCGGGCCTGGGGGCTCGTGTCGCTGGGCCTGTTCGCCGCGCTGGCGGCGCTCACCGCGCTGTCGATCGCCTGGGCCGCCAATCCGGCGGACGCGTGGCTGGAGGCCAACCGCACGCTCACCTACACCGCCGTCTTCGCCGCTGCCGTCGCGCTGGCCCACGCGGTGCCCGGCCAGTGGAGCGCGGTGATCGGCGGCATCACGCTCGCAGCCGTCGCGGTCAGCGCCTACGCGGTCGCGACCCGGATCTTCCCCGGCGCGCTGAGCGCCGACGAGATCTACGCCCGCCTGCGCGAGCCGTTCGGGTACTGGAACAGCGTCGGCCTGATGGCGGCCGCCGGCGTGCCCGGGTGCCTGTGGCTCGGCGCCCGGCGCTCGGGCCACCAGGCGCTCAACGCGCTCGCGTTCCCGGCCCTCGGCCTGCTCGTGCTGACGATCCTGCTCGCCTACTCGCGGGGCGCCCTGCTCGCGGCCGTCCTCGGCGCCGCGTTCTGGTTCGCCACCGTGCCGCTGCGCCTGCGCGGCGCGGCGGTGCTGCTCGCCGGATCGGCGGGGGCCGGGCTCGTCGCGATCTGGGCGTTCGGCCAGGGCGCGCTGACAGAGGACCGCGTCCCGGTGGACCTGCGGACCGTCGCAGGCCACCAGCTCGGCCTGCTGCTGATCGTGATGCTGGGGGTCCTGGCGCTGGCGGGGCTGCTGGTCTCCTTCGTGTCGGCCGCCTACCCGCCCGGAACGCTGGCGCGCCGCCGCGCCACCGCGATGCTGCTCACCGGGCTGGCGCTCCTCCCGGTCGCCGCCACGCTCGGCCTTGCCACCGGTGAGCAGGGCGTCGCGGACTCGATCTCCAGCCGCTGGGAGCAGCTCACCGACCCGTCGGCCTCCACTCCGCCCAACGACCCCGGCCGCCTCACCGCCGCGGGAAGCGTGCGCGCCCGGTACTGGAACGACGCGCTGAAGATGTTCCAGGACCACCCGGCGGGCGGCGCGGGCGCGGGCGCCTTCGCCACCGTGCGCCCGCGCTACCGCACCGACGACCTCGACGTGCGCCACGCGCACGGCTACGTCGTGCAGACCCTGGGCGACCTGGGCATCGCCGGCCTGCTGGTCAGCCTGGCGCTGCTGCTCGCATGGTCCGCCGCCGCCGCCCGGGCCACCGGGCTGGCGCTCCGCCGCCGTCCCGCCGGCGCGCGACCGCCCGACTCGCCGGAGCGCATCGGCCTGCTGACGCTCGTGGCGGTCGTCGTCGTCTTCGGCGTGCACTCCTTCGTGGACTGGACGTGGTTCGTCCCCGCCAACGCGCTGGTCGCCGTGATCGCCGCCGGCTGGGTGGCCGGGCGCGGCCCGCGGGGAGCGTGGGCCGGCGCGCCGGGCGTCGCGCCGACCGAGGTCGCCGCGCCCGCGCCGGGCGGCTGGCGCGAGCGGCTGCGCGCCGGGCTTGCCGAGCGGCGGCGCGCGGTCGCCGCGGCGGCGGTCCTGCTGCTGGCCCTGGTGGCCACCTGGGCCGCCTGGCAGCCCCTGCGCTCGGCCGAGGCGGGGCAGGACGCGCTGGCCGCGCTGGACCGCGGCGACATCGACGCCGCCCGCGCGGGGGCGCTCGCGGCGGGGGACCGCAACCCCCTGTCCGTGGACCCGCTGTTCGAGCTGTCGGTCGTCGAGTCGGCGGCCGGCCGCAAGGTTCAGGCCCGCGCCGCGTTGGCGCGTGCAGTGCGACTGCAACCCGCCAACCCCGAGTCCTGGCTCCGCCTCGCCGAGTTCGAGCTGTATACGCTGCGCCGGCCCGACGCCGCGCTGACCGCCATCCGGCCCGCCCTCTTCCTCGATCCCCGCTCCCCTGACGCCGCAGCGGTGTTCCTAGCCGCGACCCGCCGCACGCGCAAACCGTGAAACCACTTCCCGTCATCCTCGCCGCCGCGCTCCTGCTGGCGCTCCTCCCGTCCGCCGCGGTCGCGTCGCGCACCCAGGAGTCGATGTTCCAGGACGACCCGCTGCTCGTCTACGGCGCGCCGGACATCCAGGCCAAGACGCTGGACCGTCTCGGTGCGCTGGGGGTCGACCGCATCCGCGTGTCGGTGTTCTGGCGCGTGATCGCGCCCGCCAACGAGTCCGCGCAGCGCCCCACCGGCTTCGACGCCACCGACCCCGGCGCCTACCCGGCCGAGCACTGGGCGCCCTACGACCGGCTCATCCGCCTGGCGGCCGCGCGGAACATCGGCGTGAACCTCAACCTCACCTCGCCGATTCCGCGCTGGGCGTCGGCCGAGTCGCCCCGCGACGACATCCAGATCACCTACGCGCCCACCGCCTCGGAGTTCGGCGACTTCACCCGCGCGGTGGCCCGGCGCTACAGCGGCTCCTACGAGGGCCTGCCCCGCGTCGACTACTGGTCGATCTGGAACGAGCCCAACCAGGCGGGCTGGCTGACCCCGCAGTGGGGCCCGGATCCGCGCAGCGGCGGCGACATGGTGGAGTCAGCGGCGCACATCTACCGGGGGCTGGTCGCGGCCGCCTGGACCGCGCTGGCCGACACCGGCCACGCGCAGGACACGATCCTGATCGGCGAGACGGCGCCCAAGGGCCAGCAGCGCGACCGCGGCATCACGGAGTCGCTGGACCCCCTGCGCTTCATCCGCCAGATGTACTGCCTGGACGACAACCTGCAGTTCCTGACGGGCACGTCGGCAGAGGTCCGCGGCTGCCCGCAGACCGACCACGCGGCGACCTTCGTGGCGCAGAACCCCGGGCTGTTCCGCGCCAGCGGCTTCGCGCACCACCCCTACGAGCTGCTGCTCGCGCCCAGCCGCGAGTCCGGCTGGGACGACTGGGTGACGATCGCCGACCTCGGCGACCTCAGCATGGAGCTGCGCCGGATCTACCAGCGCTACGGGCAGCCCACGCAGGAGCGCCGCGGCGTCCCGCTGTTCCTGACCGAATACGGCTACCAGACCCCGCCCGACCCGCTGGGCGTGCCCTTCGGCCGCCAGGCGGCGTTCATGAACGAGGCCGAGTACATCGCCTACCGCAACCCGCTGGTGCGCTCCACCAGCCAGTTCCTGCTCAACGACGACGGCCCGGTGCCCGGGATCGACCCCGAGCGCAACCCCCGTGAGGCCTACCGCAGCTTCCAGAGCGGCCTGCGCACCGCCCGCGGCGCGAACAAGCCCGCCTACAAGGCCTACATCACTCCGATCCACGTCGTGCGGCCGCGCGTGCGCCGCGGCGGGCGGACGCAGGTCTTCGGCATGGTGCGCCCGGCGCGCGGCGCGGCGAGCAAGCGCGTGCGGGTCCAGTTCCGCGCCCGGGGCGGCCGCCGCTGGCGCACGCTCACCTCGCCCGTCGCCCGGGCTCCCCGGCACTACTTCGTCGCGTCGGTGCGCATCCGCCGCACCGGGGCCCTGCGGGTGCTGGTGCCGGGCCGGCGCCCCGTGGTCAGCCGCTCCGCCGCCGTCACCGTCCGGTAGCGCTCAGGGGCGCCCGGCGGCGGCCGCTCGCGCCGGCGCCGGCGCGTCGACCAGCTCGGAGGGCAGGGAGCCGGGCCCGCGCATCTCGCGCACGCTGACCAGCAGGTCCTCGTACTCGTCGGTGACCGCGTCCCAGGAGTAGCGGCGAGCACGCTCGCGCGCCCGCGCCCGATAGCCGTCGACGAGGTCGGGATCGTCGAAGAGGACCTCGAGCTGGGCGGCCAGCGACGGCACGCCCTCACGCCCCGAGAAGGTCATCCCGGCGTCGCCGACCGTCTCGACGTTCGGCGCGTGGTCGTTGACCAGCACGCAGTTGCCCGCGGCCAGCGCCTCCAGGATGACCGGATGCGTGCCCCCGACCTCGGTCGGCGCGCAGAACACGTAGGCGTGACGCTGCAGCTCCCAGTAGCCGCGACCGAACACGTAGCCGGGGAAGATCACGCGGGGGTCGCCGGCGCGCTGGACCTGCTTGATGTAGTCGTGCGCGTAGGGCGCGCCGCCGACGACGACGAGCTTCATGCCGCGGGCGCGCTCGCTGGAGATCCGCGAGAAGGCCTCCACGAGGACGTGCGGGTTGTTCTCGGGCTCCAGGCGCCCGACGAACAGGACGTAGTTGCGCTCCTGGAGGCCGAGCCGGGCCAGCGTCTCGGTGCCGTCGTGGCCGGGATCCTCGACGCCGTAGGGCACGACGCCGATCCGCTGGCGGTAGCGCTGCTCGAAGACCTCGGCCACCGCGTGCGAGTCGGTGATCGCCGTGTCCGCCCAGCGCGGCGCGTTGCGCTCGGCGAAGCGCAGGTAGGCCTTGGCCAGCGCCGGCCACTTGGAGCGGTCGGAGTCCAGGCCGTCGACGTTGATGATCGTCGGGATCCCGGCTCCGCGGGTGACCAGGCACATCGGGCTGTTGCCGGCGATGAAGAACAGCGCCACGTCCGGGCGCAGGCGTCGCGCGGCGTGCACGGAGGACAGCAGGGTGTGCGTGAACGTGTCCAGGTACTTGTTGCGCACCGTGGGCATGTGCACGAGCCGCGCACCCTTGTGCTCGGTCAGGCGCCGGTCGACGACGTGCGGGCGGCAGTAGACGATCACCTCGTGGCCGCGCAGGGTGAGGCGGCTGGCGAGCTGCTCGGCGGCCGTCTCGAAGCCGCTGTAGGACGCGGGGATGCCGCGTGTGCCGAGGATGGCGACCTTCACTGGGCGGCGAGGGTATAGGCCGCGATGTGTGCGCGCGCGGACGCGGCCCAGGAGAAGCCGGCGGCTCGCTCGCGTCCGGCGGCGGCCAGCCGCGCGCGCAGCTCGGGGTCGCCGGCGACGCGCCCCATCTCCGCCGCGAGGCCGGCGGGGTCGCGCGGATCGACGTACAGCGCGGCGTCGGCGCAGGTCTCCACGATCCCCGGCGACCGCGCCGCGACGACCGGCACCCCCACGCTCATGGCCTCCAGCGGGGTCAGGCCGAAGCCCTCGTACAGCGAAGGATGCACGAGCGCCGCGGCGTGGGCCAGCAGCGCGCCCAGGTCGGGCCGGGCGTCGACGCGCACGCCGGGTGCCGTGGCCCGGGCCCGGCCGGCGAGGACGAGCTCCAGCGCCCCCGCGCCGGCGGCGGCGTGGTAGCGCGCGTACGCGGCGAGCAGCAGCGGCAGGTTCTTGCGCGGCTCGGCGTCGCCGACGTAGAGGAAGTGGCGCGGCTCCCCCGGCTCCGCGCGCGGCTCCTGTCCGGGGCCGTGCGGCGCGACGACGAGCCGCCCGGGATCCACGTGCCAGAGCTCGAGCGCGTCGGCGCGCGTGGTCTGCGAGACGCAGATCACGACGGCGGCGCCGCGGGCGGCGCGGCGGTGCGTCAGCGCCGCCCAGCGCCGGAAGGCGGGCGCGAAGTGCTCGGGCAGGCGGGCGAAGGCCAGGTCGTGGACCGTGACCACCTGCGGGCACGGCGAGCGGCGAGCGAGCGCGGGGAGCGGGTGATGCAGCACGTCCGCCCGCGCCGCCGCGGCGCGCCGGGGCAGCTCGACCTGCGTCCACCACACGTCGCGCGCCAGGTTGCGCGCGCTGCCCGCGCCGCCGCCCGCGGGGGGCGGTCGCCCGGTGTCGGCGGCCTGCACCAATTCGACGCCCTGCTCGCGCAGCGCCGCGGCGAGCCGGGTGACGTAGACGCCGGTGCCGCTCGGGCCCCGCAGCGCGTAGGAGGTGTCCAGCAGGACCCGCATCGCCGCCCAGCGTACGGGTGCGCGAGTGCCGCGCCACGCCAGCCGATCAGCGACACTCCGGCCCACATGACCGGACCGACGCGACGGCTGCGGGCCCTGTCCTGCGCGCTGGCCGGGGCCGCCGTGCTGGCGCTGCCCGGCGTCGCGGCCGCCGCGGAGCCGGGGCTGAACATCGGGGGCGGCCCCGGCGCGCAGGGCGACGCCGGCGCCTTCGCCGCGCTCGCCGACACGGGCTCGCGGTGGGCCCGCCACTTCGTGCACTGGGGCTCGGTGGAGCCCGCGGCCAAGGGCGCCTACGACACCGGCATCCTCAACGCGTTCGACTCGGTCGTCGCCCAGGACCTCGCGGCCGGCGCCAGCCCGCTGTTCGTCGTGACCGGTGCTCCGGCGTGGGCGTCGGGCTCGGCCGATCCCAACGCCCCGCCCGTCGACGCGCGCCACTACGCGGACTTCGTGGGGTTCCTGGCCGCCCGCTACGCCGGCCGCGTCCGCGCCTACGAGATCTGGAACGAGGAGGACGAGCCGATCTGGTGGACGGGCGCGCCCGAGCCCGCCCGCTACGCCGGGCTGCTCAACGCCGCCTACGGCGCGATCAAGGCCGCCGACCCGGCGGCGATCGTGGTGTTCGGGCCCACGACCGGCAACAACTTCGCCTTCGTCGAGCAGGTCGTCGACGCCGGCGGGATCGGATTCGACGCGGTCGGCGTGCACACCGACACCGCGTGCCTGACGACGGGTCCCGGGTCCTACCTGCGCGACCCGGGCAGCGGGCGCATCAGCCGCTTCTCGTTCCTGGGCTACCGCGAGGTGCGCGCGTCGCTGCTGGCGCGCGGGCTGGACCGGCCGATCTGGATGACCGAGCTGGGCTGGTCGGCGACGCAGGAGACGTGCACCCGCGGCGAGTCCGCGGGCCGCAAGCCCGGGGGCGTGAGCGAGGCCGACCAGGCCACGTTCCTCAACGCCGCCTACGCGTGCCTGGGCCAGGACCCCTTCGTGCAGGTCGCGCTGTGGTTCAACCAGCGCGACCCCGACCCGAGCGGCCGCGAGATCTTCTCCTACGGCCTGCAGCGCTTCGACGGCTCGCTGCGCCCCGCGTACGCCGCGTTCAAGACGGTGGCCCGCGGCGGGCCGCAGCCGCCGGCGGGGGGCTGCGGCGACTTCGCCGGTCCGCGCGTGGTGGTGCGCAGCCCCGTCGCACGCGAGCAGTTCGCCGACCGCCTCGTGATCGAGGCGACCTCGCCGGACGCCGACGTGGTCCGCATGACCTTCGCCGTCCGGGGCGCCGCCCGCGAGATCCGCAACTTCACCAACAGCGGGCGGCCGCTGGACCTGCGCCGCAACCCGCCCACGCTGGAGTGGCAGGGCGCGCGGTCGCTGCCCTTCGGCAACCACACGATCGTCGTGACCGCCGTGGACCCCAGCGGCAACACCGGCCGCGTCGAGGTGCCGGTGCAGCGGATCGACATCCGGCGCCTCCCGCCCACCGCCACGCGGATCGCGCGCCTGCGCATCAGCGGCTCGGGGCGCACGCGGACCGTCCGCGGGCGCGTCACCTCGCGCCTGCGCTTCGGCATCCCCGGCAAGGTCCGCATCGACTGGCAGGCGCGCCGCGGCGGGCGCTGGCGGACGATCCACAAGTCCTCCCGCAACGCGAACCGCCCGTTCACCGTCCGCCAGCGCCTGCGCTTCTCGGGCCAGTGGCGGGCGCGCGCGGTCTACCGCGGCTCGCGGCCGTTCCGGCGCTCGACGTCGCGGCCGGTGCGCTTCCGCGTGCGCTGAGCGGGAACCACCTACGCGAGCGGTCTGTTGCAAGAGGGCCGGCGATCGCACCGGAATTGCATCGAGGGATGAGCGGAAGGCGCGCTTCGGGGGCGGTTCGGGCATGGCCGGCCGCATTCTTCGGGGGGGTGTGCTCCCTAGTCCTCGTATATCGGGGTCAGGGGAGCGCACCCCCCGCGAACGCGGTCGGCCAAGCTCAAACCCGCGAGATCCCAGCGCGTCCTGCTCATCCCTCGATGCCCAACCCACGCGAACGCCGGCCCTCAAGCACCCCACGCGAACGGCGGCCCTCAACCACGCCGCGCGACCGCCAGCAGCGTCGAGCGCAGCAGCGGCGGCCCGCCCGCAGCCCGCACCCCCTCGACCCTGAAGCCCTGATCTTCGAGCAGCCCGCGCAGCGTGCGCGGAGAGAAGAAGCGCAGGTGGTCCGCGCGCGGCTCGAAGTGCTCGGCGAAGGCGCGGCGACTCAGCGCCAGGCGCAGCAGCGTGCCGGGGCCGTGGTGGGGCGTGGTGAGCAGCAGCCGCCCGCCGGGGGCGAGCACGCGGCGCAGCTCCGACAGCCATGCGCCGACGTCCACCACGTGCTCGATGACCTCGCCGGCCCAGACGACGTCGGCGCTCGCGTCCTGGATGGGCAGGGGCGCGCCCTCTGGCCAGTGACGCAGGTCGGCCCCCGGGGAGCGCTGCGCCGCCCGCCGCAGCGCCTCGCGCGCGACGTCGACGCCGATCACGCGCGCGCCCGCCTCCCGCAGCGGCGCCGACAGCTCCCCCGCCCCGCATCCGAGGTCGACCACCGTGGCGCCGGGCGGGGTGTGCTCGAGCAGGAAGGCCCGGCGCAGCACGAGCCGCTCGGGCTCGGCGTCCTCGGGCACCGCCGCCCACACCGCCTCGCGGAAGTCGTCCACTATCAGGAGCCGGTGTGGGGCGGCGCCTCGCCCCAGCCCCACCGCGGCACCGGCGCCTGGGGCGGCGGGTCGGCGCCGGGCTGGGAGTTGGCCAGCGCGATCCGCGTTCCCCACTCGACGTAGGCGATGAACGCCGAGCGGAACTCCGGATCGGAGGGCAGGCCCGCGTCGTCGGCGGCAAGCGCGATGAGCGCGACCCAGCGCGAGCGCTGCTCCTCGGTCAGCCCGAGCCCGACGTGCTTGACCATCATGCGGCGATAGCCGCCGTGCTCGTCGGTGTAGCGCGGGGGACCGCCGAAGACCTCGGCGAACCAGGTCGCGACGTGGCGCGGGTGGTCGGCGGGCATGTGCGCGAAGACCGGGGCGAGGACCTCGTCGTCGCGCACGCGGCCGTAGAAGGCCTCGGTGAGCCGCGCGAACGCATCGTCCCCGCCCGCCCATTCGTACACGCTCGGAACCCGTTCGGCCATACGTGCCCGGAAGATAACGACCGGCCGTCGCGGCCCTGCGAGGATGAAACCGATGCGGATCCTCGCCGTGTGTGCCGTCGCCCACCCCGGCGGTGCGGAGATCGGGCTGCTGCGCCTCGGCCGCCGGCTGCGGGCGCGCGGGCACGAGCTCACGCTGGCCACGCCGGGCCCGGGACCGCTGGACGACGCCGGCTTCGCCGTGGTGCGCCTGCCGCTCGGCGGCCTGGACCGCGGCGCCGGGGCGCGCGCGGTGGGCAGCTGGCCGCGGGCTCGGCGCCTTGCTCGGGACGCCGACCTCGTCTACCTCAACGGGACGGTCTGCGGACGCCTGCTCCCCGCGCTCAGCGGCCGGCGCACGGTCCTGCACGTCCACGACATGGTCGACCGGGTGCCGCGCCACTGGGTCCGCGCGGACGCCGTGCTGGCGGACTCCCAGGCCGTCGCCCGCCGGCTGCCGGGCCTCGGCGCCCACGTCGTCTACTGCCCCGTGGAGCTCGACGTGCCCGCCGCGCCGGCGCCCTGGCCCGCCGGCGACGGGCCGGTGGTGGGCTTCGTGGGCCGGCTGGAGCCGCGCAAGGGCCCGCTGGACCTGGTGCTGGCCGCCCCCGCGATCCGGGCCGGCGCCCCCGGCGCCCGCGTGGTGATCGTGGGCGGGGACCCGTACGGGAGCGATCCCGGTTACGTTGCGAGGGTGGCGGGGGCCCCGGGGATCGAGCACGTGCCGTGGATGGCCGACGGCGCAGCCGTGATGGCCCACCTCGACGTGCTCGTGGCGCCCTCGTACTCCGAGCCGTTCGGCACCGTCCTGGCCGAGGCGATGGCCGCCGGGACGCCGGTGGTCGCCACTTGCGTCGACGGGCTGCCCGAGGTCGTGGCCGACGGGGAGACCGGGCGGCTGGTCGCGCCCGGGCGCCCCGACGAGCTGGCCGCCGCCGTGCTCGAGGTCCTGTCGCGCCGCGCGGAGATGGGTGCCGCGGCCCGGCAGCGGGCGCAGCGCTTCGGCGCCGACGCCTACGCCGACCGCGTCGAGGCGATCCTGATCGCGGCCGCCGGCGCCGCGGCGCCGCCCGCGCAGACGCCGGCGGGAGCGCGGACGTGAGGGCCGCCTTCGACGCCCGCGCCTCCTCCGACCCCCGCGGGATCGGGCGCTACGTGACCTGCCTGCGCGAGGCGCTGCACGCCACCGCGGGCGAGCACGAGGTGGTCGAGACGCACCGCCCGCGGCACGCCGACGTCTACCACTCCCCCTGGATCGACGGCGCGCTGGTGCGGGCGCCCTGCCCGCAGGTCGTCACCGTCCACGACGTCGTGCCGCTCAAGCGCCGCGGCGAGTACCTGCGCACCGGGATCCGCTTCCGCCTGCGCTACCTCGCGGTCCAGCGGGCCGCCCGCGTGATCGTCCCCAGCGCGGTCGTCGCCGACGAGGTGGCCGACTACGTGAGGATCGACCCCGCGCGGGTCGTCGTGATCCCCGAGGCCGCCGCGCCGGCGCTCACCGAGCGCGGGCCGGCCGAGGTGGCGGCCGCCCGGGCGCGCTACGGCCTCCCGAGCGACTACCTCGTCTGGGTGGGCGGCCTGCAGACGCCCGATCCGCGCAAGCGCGTGGCCGCGCTGGCCAAGGCGCCGCGCGACCTGCCGCTCGTGCTCGTCGGAGCCACGAAGCCGTGGGCGCACGAGCTGCCCGACGTCACGCTCACCGGCCACGTCTCCGACGACGACCTGGCGGCGATCTTCTCCGGCGCGCGCGCGCTGGTGTTCCCCTCCGACGACGAGGGCTTCGGCCTGCCCACCGTGGAGGCGCTGGCCTGCGGGCTGCCGGTGGTCGCCTCCGACCTGCCGGTGCTGCGCGAGGTGCTCGGCGACCGCGCGACGTTCGTGGACCAGGCCGACCTCGAGGGGCTGCTCGCCGCCGGCGTCGCCGCCCGCCGCCCCGCGCCCGCCCCGCCGGCGTGGACGTGGTCCGACGCCGCCGCCAGCACCTGGGAGGTCTACGAGGCGGCCGCGCGCGCGTTCACGCCGTCGCGCGACGACGCCAGCAACTCGCGGGCCGCGTCGCCGCCCAGGCGCACGGAGTAGTTCGTCCCGCGGTCCTCGGGATAGATCTGGGTCGTGTTGGCCAGCAGGAGCCCCGGCACGCCGGTCCGCAGCGGCGCGATGCGCTCGTGGTAGCCGACCGTGACGATCGGCTGGGCGGCGGGCTCGCGAAACAGCCAGCGGGCGCGGATCCAGTCCGCTGAGAAGTCGGGCCGCACCCGCCGCAGGCCGGGCAGGTAGGCGGCCAGCAGCGCGTCGGGGTCCAGCTCGAGCAGCGGGTCGCCAGGCGCGAGGTAGTTGGCCACGTAGAGGAAGCGGCGGCCGTCGTAGCGCTCGGGCTCGACGAAGTTCGTGTGCTCGACCAGCCCCACGAACGGCAGCCCGCGGTCGGCGACGTTGGTCCAGTAGAACGGCGTGAAGCGCCGGTCGAGCTCGAGCAGCAGGCACAGCGCGGTGTGGTACTCGACGGCCCGCAGCCCGTCGAGGTAGGCCGGGCCGACCGCCGCGGCCAGCTCGGGGTCCAGCAGCGCGCAGAAGACGTCGTTGGGCACCGTCGCGACGACCGCGTCGTAGCGCTCCGGATCGCCGGCGGTCGCGAAGGCGCGCGGGTCGTGGCCGGCGCGAAAGGACCCGGCGGCCCCTGCGACCACGACCAGCGCGTCCCCCTCGCGGCTCAGCCGGACGGCCGGCCGGTCCACCAGCACGCGCCCGCCGCGTCCCTCGATCGCGTCGCGCAGCGTCACGAACAGGCGCTCCCAGGAGTGGCGCGGGTAGCCCAGCAGCTCCTGCCGGGCCTCCTCGCCCTCGAGCCGGCGGCGCTGGGTGAGCTTGCCGTGCAGCCAGGCCATCGAGATGTCGTTCGCGCGGTCGCCGAACTTTCCGCGCAGCAGCGGCCCCCACACCTTCGACCAGGCCCCGCCGCCCATCGCGCGCACGATCCACGCCCGCGCGGTCTCCCCCTCGTAGGCCGCGACGTCCCGGCCGCGCCTTTGCAGCAGCAGCACCGCCAGCCCCATCCGCACCCGCGCCGCCGGCGGGAGCGGGCCGAAGCGCAGCAGGTCCAGCGGGGTGGTGAACGCCCACTGACGGCCGTCGACGAAGAACGCCATCGACGAGGGGCGCCACTCGAGCTCGTCGTCCATGCCCAGCTCGTCGTAGAGCGCGGCGATGTGCCGGTCGCTGGTGAACAGGTGGTGGTAGTAGCGCTCCAGCAGGTGGCCGCCGCCGACGTCCACCGTCGCCGCCTGGCCGCCGAGCCCGGGCCAGCGCTCGTAGACGTCGCACGCGTGTCCCTCCTGGGCGAGGCGGTACGCGCACACCAGGCCGGCCACGCCGGCGCCCAGGACCGCGACCCTCACGCGCGCGCCATCGCCCGCAGGCGCCCGATGCCCCCGTAGCGGCCGACCAGGACCGCCAGCCCGACGAGCGTGATCGGCACCGTGATCACGAAGCGCAGCAGGAGCACGTAGGACAGCGCCGCGGACCCCGAGCGCCCCAGCGCGCGCACGCCGAAGATCAGCGCGGCGTCCAGCGTGCCCGCGTACCCCGGCCCGCTGGGGATCAGGACGAAGACCGACGACAGGCCGAGCACGTAGCCCGCCTCCAGCAGCGAGATCCCCAGCCCCGCCGCCTCGGCGGTCGCCCACCACACGACGCACTCCAGCCCCCACACCAGCAGCGTCCAGCCCAGGACCTCGGCGCCGTGGCGCCCGCGCAGGCGCCGCGTCGCCTCCGCCATCGGGGCCAGGAAGTCGAGCACCCGGCGCAGGTGCCCGCGCCGGTGCAGCACGTGGGCGGCGATCGCCCCCGCGGCCAGCACGGTGGCGATGACCGCGCCGGCGGCGGCGAAGCGCCCGCCGGAGGGCACGTCCACGCCGCTGAGCACCCCGTAGCCCAGGACCACGAACAGCGCCGCCACGACCACGACGTCGAGCACGCGCTCGGCCACGACGGTGCCGATGACCGTCCGCGTGTCGGTCTGCGCGCGCGGCGTGAGGAACAGCACGCGCAGCGCGTCGCCGGCGCGGGCGGGCAGGACGTTGTTGCCCAGGTAGCCGACCGCGACGAGGCCGTAGGCGTCGGCGCGCTGGGGCTCGGCCCCGTTGTGGCGCAGCAGTGCCATCCAGCGCTCGCCGCGGACCGCGCACGACAGGAGGTACAGGACGACCGCCGCCCCCAGCGCGCTGAGGTGCCCAGGCGACGTCGGCAGCTGCGGCGCCTCCTGGTGCAGCGCCCACACGACCACCCCGCCGACCGCGGCGATCGAGACCAGGGCCCCGAGCACCGTCAGCGCATGGCGGGAGGTCCTACCTGGCCCCGGTGGTGTGCTCGTGCTCATCCGCGGCGGCGTCGACGTTGGTCCGGTCGCGCACGACGTACAGGGGCCGGCGCTTGACCTCGTCGTAGATGCGCCCGACGTACTCGCCGATCACGCCGATGGCCATCAGCTGGATGCCGCCCAGCAGCAGGACCGCGACCACGGTCGTGGTCACGCCGGGGACGAACTCGCCGAAGATCCGGAAGACGATCGCCACCGGGATGGCGAGGAAGGCGAGCGCCGCGCACACGAAGCCCGCGAGCGTGGCGATCTGCAGCGGCGCATGCGAGAAGGAGGCGATCGCGTCCAGTGCGAGGCGCACCATCTTGCGCAGCGTGTACTTCGTGGCGCCGCCCTGGCGCGCCTCGCGGTGGTAGGGCACGGCGGTCTGCGTGAAGCCCACCCAGGCCGTCATCCCGCGCAGGTAGCGGTTGCGCTCGCGCATGGCCAGCAGCGCGTCGAGGGCGCGGCGGTCCATGAGGCGAAAGTCGCCGGCGTCCTGCTGGAGCGGCACGTCGGCCAGCTTCCCGAGCAGCCGGTAGAACCACCGCGCGGTCGTGATCTTGAACGGCGTCTCCCCCTCACGGTCCGTGCGCGCGGCGTAGACCACGTCCGATCCGGCGCGCCAGTGCTCGACCATCGTCGGGATGAGCTCCGGCGGGTCCTGAAGGTCGGCGTCGATCATGACCACGGCGTCGCCGCGCGCGTGGTCCAGGCCGGCGGTGATCGCCATCTGGTGGCCGAAGCGCCGCGAGAGGGTGAGCACCTTCACCCTGTCGTCGGCGGTGGCCAGCTCGGCCAGGATCTGCGGGGTCGCGTCGCTGGAGCCGTCGTCGACGACCACCAGCTCCCAGGTGAACCCGTCGAGGGCGGAGCGGACACGCTCGTAGAACGTGCGCGCCGCCGCCTCCTCGTCGAGCATCGGCGTGACGACGCTCAGCAGGGCCAGATCGCGTTCGGCCACGCGGCTGATCGTAGTCGTGGTGGGTCTGCGCGTGGCGGGGTGCAGCTACATTGCCGCGCGTGACGTGCTGTGCCGCGTGCGGCGCGTCCGGCCTCGTCGCGCACCTGAGGGTGGCCGGCGACGCGGGCCCGGACGGCCTCATCCCCACGACCGACCGCTTCGGCACCGCGCTGGCGGACATCGCGCGCTGCCCGCGCTGCGGGCACGGCCAGGTCGAGCCGATGCCCTCGGACGCCGGGCTGGGCGAGGCCTACGCCACCGCGGCGTCGGAGGACTACGTCCAGGAGGAGGCCGGCCAGCGCGAGACCGCCCGGCGCGCGCTGGACCGCATCGCCGCGCACCTGGCCCCGGCGGCCAACGGCGGCCCGCGGCGCCTCGTCGACCTGGGCTGCTGGGTCGGCTTCCTGCTCGACGAGGCCCGCGAGCGCGGGTGGCAGGGGGTCGGCGTCGAGCCGTCGGCGTTCGCGTCGGACTACGCCCGCGAGCGCCTGGACCTCGACGTGCGCACCGGCGACCTGTTCACGGTCGACCTCCCGGCGCACAGCTTCGACGCCGCTGCGCTGGGCGACGTGATCGAGCACCTGCCCCGGCCGGGCGAGGCGCTGGACCGCGTGGCCGGGCTGCTGCGCGAGGGCGGCATCGTGTGGATGACGCTGCCCGACGCGGGCAGCACGGTCGCCCGGCGGATGGGAGCGCGCTGGTGGTCGGTCATCCCCACCCACGTGCAGTACTTCACCCGCCAGTCCGTCACCGCCCTGCTCGAGGGTCTCGGCTGGACCGTGCTGGAGGTGGTCACGGCGCCCAAGGCGTTCAGCGTGCGCTACTACCTCGAGCGCGTCGGCGGCTACTCGCCTACGCTCGCCCGTGCGCTCGTGCGCGGCGCGCAGGCCGCGCGGGTGGCGGACCGGATGTGGGCCCCCGACTTCCGCGACCGCATGGCGGTCGTCGCCCGGCGACCGTAGGAGATGTCGATGCTGGACCCGCAGAGCGAGATCGACCACATCGCCGAGTTCGCGGACTCGTCGGTGCGGGTGACGGCGCGCCGGGGGTCGCTGGCGGGCGTCGCCGGGTCCTACGGGCTCAAGCTCTGGCTCCAGTCGCGCTGGGGCAACCGGGGCAACGCGGTCTATACGTTCGTCGGCTCGCTGCTGGCCGTCGCGGTCAGCGGCGCGGCCGCCTGGGCGTTCGACGAGCCGTTGCTGTTCCCCAGCCTGGGCGCCACGGCGTTTCTGTTCTTCGAGACCCCGATGGCGGAGGTGGCCAGCCCGCGCAACGCGATGATCGGCCACGGCGTGGCGGTCGCGGCCGCGGTGGTCGCGCTGTTCGCGTTCGGGCTGATCGACGCGCCGAGCGCGTACGAGGCCGGCGTGGTGCCCGAGCGCATCGGCGCGGTGGCGCTGGCCGTCGCGCTGACCGGCGGCGTCCTGCGGCTGCTGCGCTCCGCGCATCCCCCGGCCGGAGCCACGACCATCATCGTCTCCTCCGGCCTGCTCGACGATTGGAGCCAGCTCGTCGCGGTGATCGTCGGCGTGGCGATCCTCACCGCCGCGGGCTGGGCGCTGAACCGCGCGCTGGGGGTGCCTGCGCCGGTGTGGGCGGGCCGGCGCTGAGGGGGCGAGACCTGGGTCGCCCGGACCTACCCCGGGTGATGGCGAATGGACGGAGGTACCATGACCATGATGCCGGTGGCGGAGCGCATGACCGCAGACGAGTTCCTGGCGCTTGCGCCGGATCCGAGCATTCGCCGCAGGCAACTCATCGACGGTGAGATCGTCGTGGAGGCTCCGCTGCCGCGCCATCAGATCGCCTGTGGGATCGTCTTCGGCGAGCTGTGGGTGTGGACTCGCGCCGCACCATCACGTGGGCTCGTGATCCAGCCGCTCGACGTCAAGCTCGACGACGCCAACGTCTACGAGCCGGACCTGCTCTGGTATCCCGAGGGCCGGGCGCCCGGCCGCGACGGCGGCCGGCCGTCGCCGCTGCCCGCCCTCGCCGTCGAGGTTCGCTCGCCTTCCACCTGGCGCTATGACATCGGCACCAAGACGCGCGTGTACGAGCGCGAGGGCCTGCCGGAGTTGTGGCTCGTGGACACCGCCGCCGACGTGGTCCTCGTGTTCCGCCGCTGCCGGCCGGACGCGCCCGCCTTCGACGTCGCGCGCGAGCTGGCCCGCGGCGACGCGCTCACCTCGCCGCTGCTGCCGGGCTTCGCGCTGGCGCTCGACGAGCTGTTTGGCGACTGAATGAGTTCGCCTACCGCGGCCATGCCCGGTGGGCGATCATCAGGGGGTGGTGTACTTCGAGTTGGGCCAGCGCTTCGGCTCGACCTCGTAGCCGTACTCGGCGGTCAACGTGCGCAACGGGACCTCGTGCTCACGTGCGAAGGCGGGATCGGCGCTCCACAGCACCGCGCCGCCGCCCAGCGCGACGGCGCGCGAGAGACGCTCGGCGGCGTCGATCGTGCCATGGGCCTCGAGGTCGTTGCGCGCCTGCCGGATCAGACGCCGTCCGCGACGCGTCGGGGTCCCGTCGCGCAGCAGTCCTACGCGCTGGAGGGCAGCCTGCATCCGCACCACGGCGTCGCCGGCGGCCAGCTCGGCGAGCACCACGGCAGCGGGGCGTCCCGGCGCGTCGCGCAACGCTTCGAACAGCTCACGCTCGAGCCCATCGGCGGTGTCCGCCAGCGGAGCGAGGTCGGTCGTCGCGACGCCGGGTAGGTCGGCCGAGCTACGATGCCGCAGCCGGGTCGCCGCGGTGAGCGCCGCCAGCTCCGGGCCGCCGTTGAGCAGCGCAAGCTCGACATCGCTCAGCGCCGCGGCGTCGCGCAACCCGGGAGTCGCCGTCACGGTGCGTGCGCCTTCGTCCGTGTCATGGACCGATGGTACTCGCCAGTCAGTGGATCTCCCGACCTCAGCGTGCTCACCTCGCCGGCGTCGTGAATCCCGAGTCGCGCGCAGCGCGGCGCCGCTCAGGCGGGGTACGCGCGCTTCGGCGAGCGGTCGTCGGAGAGCGAGGCACGCGATCCGCGCACGAGCGCCTCGATCGCGTCGGCCAGGTGCTCGCGGTCGATGTTGTAGTCCCCGCGGGCCACTCGGAGGCGGTGCGCCTCGAGGAGCACCTCCGCGTGGGTGTGGCCCGCCGGCGGCTCGAAGCGGTAGGACGCCAGCTCGATCAGCAGCCCGAGCGGGTCCTCGAAGTAGATCGAGTCCATGAAGCCGCGGTCCTTCACGCCGCTGTGCTCGATCCCGCGCTCGTCGAGCCGGCCGACGGCCTGCGCGAAGGTCGCCTGCGAGATCGCGAACGCGAGGTGATGCACGCAGCCCGGATCGGTGGGCGTGCGCGCGCCGTCGACCTCCCGCTCCTCGTTCGTGAACACCGTGATGAGGCGCCCGTCACCGGGGTCGAAGTACAGGTGGCTCTCCGACGCGTTGTCGAGGTTTGGCTGCTCGAAGACGAACGGCATCCCGAGCACCCCCTCCCAGAACTCGATCGAGGTCTGGCGGTCCGCGCCCACGATCGTGACGTGGTGGACGCCCTGGCTCTGAAGCTTGCGCATGGGCACAGCCTCGCACCCGAAGGCGGCCGGCGCGTTCGCTGGCGCGTGAACGATGGTTGAGCGCTTGGGCGCAACGTTAGCTAAGCTATTAGCTATGCAGGTCAACATGCACGACGCGAAGACCAGGCTGAGCGAGCTCGTCGCCGCTGCGGAGAGCGGCGAGGAGGTGATCATCGCCCGCGACGGGAAGCCCGCGGCGCGGCTGGTGGGCATCGGCGTCGAGCACGCGCCGGTGCGGCTCGGCGTGCTCGAAGGGCAGATCGAGATCGGCGAGGACTTCGACGAGCCGCTCCCCGAGTTCGCGCCGTACACCGCGTGAACGCGGTTCTGGTCGACACGCACATCGCGCTGTGGGCACTGGGCGACCCCGGGCGTCTGAACGATGTGGAGCGAGCCCTGCTCATCGACGCCTCCGTCGATCGCCGGCTGAGCCCGATCTCGATCTGGGAGGCCGCCGTCAAGCGGGAGGCCGGACGACTGCGCGCTCCGCGCAACCTCGCGGCGGCTCTCGCAGCCGAGTTCCGGATGCTCGAGGTCACGGCCTCCCTCTTGGAGGCCGCCGCCGAGCTGCCGCGCCACCACGCCGATCCCTTTGACCGCGTCCTGATCGCCCACGCGCTCGACGAGGGCCTCAGCGTGCTGACGCGTGACTCGGCGTTCGCTGCCTACGGAGTCCAGCTCGCGGCCTGAGCCTGGATCCACCGATTCCCGCGGCGCGAGACGCCCGGAATGCCGTCGCCATCGGTCGGGCGCGCGAAAGTCCTCGGTTGCACGGTGGGGCGTCGCTCGGCAGCATCGCGGCGTGCGCCTTCGCCGCTCAGCAGCCCGCCGCGCGACGCGCGGCCCGGCGCTCATCGCGTTCGTGGTCCTGGCGTTGGCGCTGACGCCGGGCACGGCGGGCGCCCAGGGCGGCTTCGATTTCCTGGGAAGGTTCGGCTCGTTGGGTACCGGGGACGGCCAGTTCAACAGCCCCCTCGCCGTCGCCGTGGATCCCGCCGGCCACCTGTACGTGGCCGATCAGAGCAACCACCGCATTCAGAAGTTCACCGCCGACGGCACGCTCCTGACCAAATGGGGGTCGTTCGGCACCGGCGACGGCCAGTTCAACCAGCCGCGGGCGATCGCCGTCGACGCGTCCGGCACGGTGTACGTCGCCGACGTGATGAACCACCGCGTCCAGCGCTTCACGCCCGCCGGCGTGTTCCTCGGCAGGTTCGGCTCGCCGGGCACCGGCGACGGCCAGTTCACCGAGCCGATCGGATTGGCGTTCGACGCCGCCGGCGACCTGTACGTGGCCGACGGCAACCGCCGCGTGCAGAAGCTCACGGCGACGGGGGCGTTCCTGGGGAAGTTCGGCTCCATGGGCACGGGCGATGGCCAGTTCAACCGGCCGTGGGACATCGCGATCGACCCGGCCGGCAGCCTCTACGTCAGCGACAGCGCCAACGACCGGATCTCCAAGTTCACCGCCGACGGCGCGTTCGTGGCCCACTTCGGCTCGGAGGGCGCGGGCGACGGCCAGCTGAACTTTCCCACGGCCCTGGCGGTCGACCAGGCCGGCGACCTGAACGTCACCGACTCGCTGAACCACCGGGTCGTCCGGCTCACGCCCAACGGCACCTTCCTGTCGCGGTTCGGCTCGTTCGGCACCGGCGACGGCCAGTTCAACGTCCCCGAAGGGCTCGAGGTCGACTGCCGCGGCACGCTCTATGTCGCCGACCGCTCGAACCACCGCATCCAGCGCTTCGGCACGCCGGGGACGTCGCTCCCGCCCTGCCCGCCGCCGGCCCCGCCGGTGCCGGCGCCGGTGACGCCCCCGGCGAACCCGCCGGTCGTCAACGTGCGCCCGCAGATCCGGGGCGCGTCGATCACCAACTCGGTGTTCCGCGTGAACCCCGCCGGCCAGGTCGCCCAGCGCCGCGCACCCCGCGGCACCACCTTCCGCTTCACCCTCACCGAGCCCGCCGGCGTCACGTTCACGATCGAGCGGCGCAGCACCGGGCGCCGCGTCGGGCGGGCGCTGCGTGCGCACCACCCGCTCCAACCGGCGGCGCAGCCGCTGCACCCGCCACACCCGGGTGGGCGGCTTCACCCGCGCCCGGCCCGCGGGCCTGTCACGCATCGCGTTCTCCGGACGCCTCAGGGTCCGCGGCCGCGCCCGCTCGCTCTCGGTGGGGCGCTACCGCGCGACCCTCGCCGCGCGCGATCTCACCGGCCTGCGCTCCCTCCCCAAGCGCCTGAACCTCCGGGTGGTCCGCCGCTGATCTCGCCCTGGCCCACCGGCCGGGGCGTGGTCGCTCAGTCCTCGATCCAGATCGTGAAGCCCTGGCCGTCGTGCGCCTGGACGTCGTCGGAGATCAGGTGGGTGTGGACGACGATCTGTCCGGTGCACCCGTCGACCCCGAGCGATCCACCCGGGTCGGCGACGTCCACCGTCGCGACGCTCGCGACCGTGGGATGGAACGGGGCCGCCGTCACGACCGCACTGCGCGGGGTGAACGCCAGGCCGCCGATGCAGTAGGTGCCCGGGCCGCCCTTCGTGACGTTCGCCGCGGTCACGTTGCGGCTGTTGGCGGCGACGACCGCCCCGGTGAACGCGACCCTCGCGTACGCGGCGGCGCTGCCGGGCTCGCCCGGCAGACCCTTCTGGTTCCAGCTGATCGCCTTCTCGTAGGACCGGCAGCCCTCGGTCTCGTCCACGACGCGGACGTCGCCCTTGGAATGGGGGATCCCCAGCAGCAGCCCGTTCGTCCTGGCGTAGCAGGCCTTGATCGTGCCGTCGCTGGAAGGGATCGCCGCGAACGCGAGGCCGCCCGCCGCCAGCGTCAGGGCCATCAGCGAGATCACGAACGACGGGGAGATCCTTGCGCGACGCCTCATGCCTGCCTCCTCGGGGGGACGATCCGAGCGATCCTCCCCGCCGGCGGGCGCGCGCGCACCGTGGCCGGACCCTGGACTTTGGCGGCCTTGACCGAGAGGATTCGCCCGCACCGAAAGGGGACAGGTGATGGCAACGGCGCTGCTCGAGCGCGACTCAGAGCTCGAGCAGCTGGACGAGCGGATCGAGGCGGCGCTCGCGGGCGAGGGCTCGACCGTCGCCGTGGAAGGGCCCGCGGGGATCGGCAAGTCGGCGCTCCTGGGTGAGACGACGAGGCTGGGCCGCTCCCGCGGCATGCAGGTGCTTCAAGCGCGCGGTGGCGAGCTGGAGGCCGAGTTCGCCTACGGGGTGGTACGCCAGCTGGTCGAGCGGGAGGTGACGACGAGTCCGCCCGAGCGGCGCGAACGGCTCCTGTCGGGAGCCGCCCGCTTCGCGGCGCCGGCGCTCGGGCTGGCGGGGACGAACCTGCCGGCGGCGGCCGAGACGCACGCCGTTCTGCACGGCCTGTACTGGCTGGCGGCCAACCTCGCCGCCGAGCGACCGCTGCTGCTCGTGCTCGACGACGCACACTGGGCCGACCCCGCTTCGGTGCGCTTCGCCTCCTACCTCGCTCGCCGCGCGCCGGAGCTGCCGCTGCTGGTCGTGTACGCCGCGCGCACCGGGGAAGCGGCGCGCACCGGGCTCCCGGCGGCGACCGAGCCCGGCCTCGTTCGCGCGCAGCTCCGGCTCCTGCCGCTGAGCGAACGAGCGACGGCCGAGCTGCTCGGGCGCCAGCTCGACGGCGACCCGCGGGGGGATCTCGCGCTCGCGTGCCACACGGCGTCGGGCGGCAACCCGTTCCTGTTGTCCGAGCTGGTCCGCGAGCTGCGGGCCGAGGGCAGCGCGGGAAGCGACGGGGATGCCGCGCGCCACATCGCGAGCCTGGCCCCCGCCTCGATCGCCCGCGCCACGCTGAGCCGGCTGGAGCGACTGGGCCGCGCCGCCACCGAGCTCGCGTTCGCGCTCGCCGTCATGGGAACCGGCGCGCGCCTGCGGCACGTCGTCGAGCTCGCGGGCATGACGCCCGCGGCGGGCGCGGACGCCGCGGACGCCCTGGCCCGCGCGGCGATCGTCGACGCGCACCCCGCGCTCGAGTTCGCCCATCCGATCGTGCGCACCGCCGTCTACGCCGAGATCGCCCCCGGCCGGCGCGCCACGAGCCACCGGCGCGCGGCGGAGATGCTCGCGCGCGACGGCGCCCTCCCCGAAGCGTTCGCGCCGCACCTGCTCGCGTGCGAGCCCAGCGGCGACGCCTGGGTGGTCGAGCAGCTGAGGGCCGCCGCCCGGGCGGTCGGGCGGCGCGGCGCGCCCGACGCCGCCCGCGTCCATCTGCGCCGCGCGCAGGCGGAGCCCCCGGCACCCGCCGATCGGGCGGCCGTTCTGCTCGAGCTCGGCGCGGCGGAGCTGCGGGCCGGGCACACCGAGGCGATCGAGCATCTGCGCCGCGCCCTCGCCGACGCGGACGCGACCGCCGTACGGATCGAGGCGGCCGAGGAGCTCACGCTCGCACTGACGGCGACCGACCGCGGCCCGGAGGCGGTCGAGATGCTCGACGCGACGATCGCCCGTATCGCGGACGTCGATCGCGAGGCGGGGCTGCGACTCGACGCCCAGCTCATCTGCATCGCCCAGGTCGATTCCGCCACCGCGACGGTGGCGCACGAGCGCCTGGCCCGGTACGACGGCGCGCTGAACGGCGGGAGCGCCGGGGAGCGCCTGCTGCTCGCGAACCTCGCGTTCGACACCGCCACCCGCGGCGACCGCGAGACCGCGGTGCGCCTCGCGGAGCTTGCGCTCGCCGACGGCCGGCTGCTCACCGAGCAGCGGCCGGACTCGCCGAGCTTCTATCTGGCGGCGCTGACGCTCGCGTACGCCGACCGGCTGGAACCCGCCGAGCGCCTGTGCGACGAGGCCCTCCACGACGCCCGCGCCCGCGGATCGCTGCTCGGCTTCGCGATCTCCATCGCCTGCCGGTCGATCGTGCTCGCCCGCCAGGGACGGATCGCGGAGACCGAAGCCGAGATTCGCACCGCGCTGGAGACGTCCGTTGCCGAGGGGTGGCCGGTCGGCAGCGCGTTCGCGGTGGCCTCCGCGCTCGAAGCGCTGATCGAGCGCGACACGTTCGCGGCCTGTGAGGCGCTGCTGCGGGACACGGGCACCAGCGGCGAGCTGCCGACGAGCATCATGGCCAGCACGCTGCTTCACGGCCGCGGACATCTGCGGCTCGCGGCCGGCGACGCCCGGGCCGCGCTGGTGGACTTCGAGGAGATCCGGCGCCGGGACGCGGGTGCCGGTCTCGTGAACCCCGGGGCGTACAACGCGAACGCCTCGGCGGCGCTCGCGCACGCTCGGCTGGGGGAGCGCGACGCCGCGCTCGAGCTCTCCGGCCAGGGGCTCACCGCGGCCCGTCGGTGGGGCGCGCCGAGCGCCATCTCCTTCGCGCTGCGCGCGCGGGCGGTCGCCGAAGGCGACGAGGGCGGGATCGAACCGCTGCGCGAGGCGGCGTCGGTGACGGAGCGCTCACCGGCGCGCTACGAGCGGGCGCGCGCCCTCACGGCGCTGGGCGCCGCGCTGCGGCGCGCCGGACACCGGCGCGACGCTCGCGTGCCACTGCGCCAGGCGCTCGACCTCGCGCAGCGCTGCGGAGCGCTGCGGCTCGCTTCCGAGGCGCGCGACGAGCTCGTGGCCTCCGGCGCCCGCCCGCGCCGGGCCGCGCTGACCGGCAGCGACGCGCTCACGGCCTGCGAGCGGCGGATCGTGCGGCTCGCCGCCGATGGCCTCTCCAACCGCGACATCGCCCAAGCGCTGTTCGTCACGGTCCGGACCGTCGAGGGCCACCTCACGCACGCCTACCGGAAGTTGGGCATCGGCTCGCGCGAGGGACTCGCGCAGGCGCTCCAGGACCCCGCAAGCGGTTCGGCGGAGCCCCGTGAGCGGCCGGAGCCGCTGCCCGCCCCAGGACGCTGACGCCCGGCTCGGTCAGCGCTCGGGCGCGCGCAGACCGAACGGCGGGCGGACCCCGTGGGGGCGCCGGCCCTGGACGACCGCGCGGCGCCGGCGCGCGGCGGGCCAGCCGCGCCAGGCGTCGCGGTAGGCGCCGAGCAGGTGGCGCTCGCGCAGGACGACGTGGCCCAGCGCGAGCACCTCGTAGAGCGCGATCCGGTGCAGGTCGCGGCGCAGGTCGGGCCACGTGTCGTTCTTGGCCATCATCAGCAGGCGGTTGCGAAACTGCAGGCGGCGGTGGGCCTCGGGCAGCGCGTTGCGGGTGGAGGGCGAGTAGAAGCGCACGTGCCAGGCCAGCGCCGCGGGCTCGTAGACGCAGCGCCAGCCCAGCAGCCGCGCGCGCCAGGCGAGGTCGACGTCGGAGGCCCACAGCGCGAGGTCCTCGTCGAGCACCTCGCCGCCCACCGCGCACGCCTCCAGCACCTCGCGGCGGTACAGCACGCAGGCGCCGTCGCCGCCGAACGCCTCGGCGCGCCGCGGGTAGCGGCCGACCGGCGCGTTGTGGCCCACGAGCGTGTTCTTGCGGCGGCGGTCGACGACCATTCCCGCCGCGTCGAGGACGTCGAGCCGCTCGGCCGCGTCCATGCCGGTGGTCCGCACGAGCCGGGGCGCGACCGATCCCACCCCCGCCGAGTCCAGGCACGGCCGGGCCGCGGCGAGAAAGCCCGCGTCCAGGACGCAGTCGGCGTTCAGCAGCAGGACGGCGTCGCCCTCGGAGGCCAGGATGCCGGCGTTCATGGCCGCCGCGTAGGAGGCGCGCTCGTACAGGCGCACCACTCGGGCGCCGTGCTTCGCGGCGACGTCCAACGTCGAGTCGCTGCTGGCGTTGTCGACGACGACCACGCTGGAGCGCGGCTGCGCGGCCGCGGCGGGCAGCGAGCGCTGCAGGCGCGCCGCCTCGTCGACGCTGAGCATGACGATCGTGGTGTGGCCGGCGGTCACAGCAGCTCCTCGTAGACCGCCGCGGTCAGCGCGCCGGTCTGCGCCCACGACAGCGCGCCGGCGCGCTCCCGGCCGGCGCGCACGAGCTCCTCGCGCCGCGCGGGGTCGCCGACGACGCGGCGGATCGCCCCGGCCATGTCGCCCACATCGAGCGGGTCGAAGTACTCCGCCGCGTCGCCGCCGGTCTCCGGCAGCGCGGTGGCACGGGCGGCGAGCACCGGCACGCCACGGGCCATCGCCTCCACCAGCACCAGCCCGAAGCCCTCGTACAGCGACGGGTGCACGAGCGCGTCGGCGCCGCGCAGCAGCGCGTCGAGGTCGGCGTCGCCGAGGTAGCCGGTCAGCTCGACGCCCGGGGCGTCGCGCAGCGCGTCGCCCTCGCCGGTGTCGGCGCCCGCCAGCACCAGGCGATGCTCCAGCCCCTCGGCCCGCAGCCGCCCGAACGCCTCGACCAGCCGGCGCAGGTTCTTCTTGGGCCGCAGGTCGCCGATCGCCAGCAGGTAGGAACCGCCCTCCGGCGGCGCCCCGGCGCCGATCGGCAGCGACGGCGCGTTGGGGATCACCCGCACGGCGGACTCGTCGGCGCCGTAGCGGCGCACGACGTCGCGGGCCGTGAAGCCCGAGACGCAGATCACGCGCTGCGCCGAGCGCACCGAGCGCGGCGTGAACGTGCGGAACTTCCACCCGGTGCGCGGCGAGAAGTCCTCGGGGAACTCCTCGAAGGCGAGGTCGTGCACGGTCACGATGCCCGGGCAGGGCCGCACGAGCGGCAGGAAGCAGTTGGGCGCGTGGACGACGGCGGCGCCGCCCCGGCGCAGGTTCAGCGGCAGGCCCACCTGCTCGAAGAGCAGCTCCGGGCCGGGACCGCCGCGCGGGTACAGGCGGTAGTCCAGCGACGGCCGCGCGGGCAGCGCGCCGATCAGGTCGCGTGCGTACCGCCCCCAGCCGCGCAGCTCGGGGGCGAACGCGTCGCGGGCGTCGATGGCGACGATCGGCACGGCGACGTACCCTTTCACGGTGCCCGAGTCCAGCGCAGTGGCCTCAGCGCCGCGCCAGTCGCGGATCTTCGAGATCCCGATCGAGCTCGGGCGCCCGTCCGAGCTGCTGGAGCGCATCACCGGCTGGGTCCGCGACGAGGCGCTGCGCCGGCGGGTCATGTACGTCAACGCGCACGTCCTGAACCAGTCGCGCGAGGATCCCGCGCTGCGCGGCGCGCTGCGGGCGGCCGACCTCGTCTACTGCGACGGGTACGGCGTGCGGCTGGCGGCCAAGGCGCTCGACGTCGAGGTCCCGCACCGCATGACCGGCGCGGACTGGATCTGGGATCTCGCGGCGCTGTGCGAGGCCGTGGGGGCCTCCGTGTACCTCCTGGGCTGCGAGCCGGGCATCGCCGCCCAGGCCGGGGTGCGCCTGCGCCGCACCCACCCGAACCTGAAGATCACCGGCACCCACCACGGCTACTTCGAGGTGGGCTCCGAGCACGACGAGCGCGTGATCGAGGACATCAACGCGCGCCGCCCGGACATCCTGCTGGTGGGCATGGGGACCCCCAAGCAGGAGCTCTGGGTGCAGCGCAGCGTCGAGCGCCTGGACGTCCGCGTGCTGTGGACGGTCGGCGCCCTGTTCGACTACGTCTCCGGACGCGTGCCGCGCGCTCCCGCCTCGTTGGCCGACAATGGCCTGGAGTGGATCTTCCGACTCGCGATCGAGCCGCAGCGGATGTGGCGGCGCTATCTGGTGGGCAACCCGGTGTTCCTCAGCCGGGTGATGACGCACGCCCGCCAGCGCCACGACGCCCGAGGCTGAACCTCCTCGGCCCGCGGGCGCTGGGCTGGCTGGGCGTCGCCGCGGCGAGCGGCGTCGCGCTGGGCCTCGCGCAGTACGCGGGCGTGGTGGGCCGCGGCGGGGTCGCCGAGGCGCTGCGGGTGGCGGGCGCGTGCGTCCTGCTCTTCACGCTCGCGGGGTTCGGTCCGACGCGGCTGCTGCTGCCGGCGGGCCTGCGCCGCCACGAGGCGCTGTGGGTGCTTCCAGTCGGCGCCGTGGCCGCCGCGCTGGAGCTCACCGTGCTGGTCTACGCGTTCGTGCCCTTCCGGGCCGCCCTCGTGGTGGTGCTGGCCGGCGGCGCTGCGCTGGGCGTGCTGGCCTGGCGGCGCGACCCGGGCCTGGCCCCGCGTACCGCGGGCGCCGAGGCCGCGTCCTGGCGCACGATGGCGGTGGCGCTGTACCTGACGGCGCTCATCGCGGCGATCGCGCTGACGCCGATGTTCCGCGGCGGCTTCGCGACCGTGATCGGCAGCGGCTCGGACGCGCACCTCGCGGTGGGGACCGCGCAGTTCCTGCAGGGCCACATGCCCAACGAGGTCGACGTCTCCGAGCCGGTCGACCAGGTGCCGCTGGTGTGGAAGTCCAAGCCGCCGATCTACCTGGCCTACGGTGCGGTGGCCAGCGTGGCGGGCCTCGAGCCCTACGCCGTGATCGCCACCCTGTCCGGGATCCTGCTCGGTCTGGCCGCGCTCGGGTTCTGGCTGCTCGCGCGGGAGCTGCTGGGCGCCGGGCCGTGGGCGGCGGGCGCCGCCATGGGGCTCGTCGGGCTGGACCGGATGGTCCTGCACACCGGCATGCACCCCTACTTCAACCAGACCTGGGGCTACATGGCCATGCCGTTCGCGATCGTGCTGGCCTGGTACGTGGTGCGCCGGCGCAGCCGCGGCGGCCTGGCCCTGCTCGCCGCCTTCCTGGCGGTCGTCGCCTTCGCCTATCCGCTGGCCCTGCCCATCCCGGTGCTCGCCGCCGTGGTGTTCCTGGGTGCCGACCGGCGGCGCCGCGGCCTGACGATCGTGCCCCGCCTGCGCGGCCGCGACCGGCGCAGGCTGCTGTGGCTCGTCCCCGTGGTCGTGCTGCTGGCCGGCCCGCTGAACGGCGTCTTCGAGAAGCTCGACACCGCCCAGCGCCTGGTCCTGCTCAACCAGTCGCTGCGCACGTGGGGCGGCGACCTGACGAAGTTCTTCCCCGAGCGCTTCTTCCTGGGGATCGAGGACTCCGGGGCGGCCGTGCTCGCCATCCCGCTCATGGCCCTCGGCGTCTTCCTGGCCCTGCGCCGCGCCCCGCGCGACGTGCGCTGGGGGCTGGGCGCCGTGCTCGCGTTCGGGCTCGTCGCCGCGCTGTACTTCCGCCTGCGCGAGTACGGCTACTACTTCCACTTCAAGGCGCTCGCGTTCATCGCCCCGATCGCGGTCACGGCCGCGATCGTCGGCCTGGCGAAGCTGCGTCGCCCGTGGATGGGCGTGCTGGCGGTGGTGTTCCTGCTCGGCGCGTTTCGCGAAGGCGCCGCGCAGGAGGTCGCGGGAACCTTCGACCAGCTCCCCAAGAGCCTGCTGGAGCTCAAGCGCCTCGACGCGCGCCTGCCCCCCGGCGCGTCGGTGCGCCTGGACATGACCGCCGACGGCAGCCAGCTGTGGGCCGGCTACATGCTCTCCGGCCAGCCGCTGTGCTCCCAGCGCCCCCTGATCGGCACGAGCTACCCGCACGTGCCGATCTCCCGGGCGGCCGACTACGTCCTGGTCGAGGACGACCTGCGCAAGCCCTTCGACGCGGTCGGGCCGGCGGTCATGACCCTCGACCGCTACGTGCTCTACCGGATGCGCCCCGGCCTGCCCGGCGGGGACCGCTGCTCGCGCAGGATGGTCCAGACGGTGCAGAGCGTGCGCTGACAGAGCAGTATTGAGCGGTCCCAACGGGAGGAGAAACGGTGGCCAAGGTTCTGTGCGTCCTCTACGACGACCCGGTCGGCGGATACCCGCCCGACTACGCGCGCGACGACGTGCCGGCGATCGCCGGCTACCACGACGGGCAGACCGCGCCCAGCCCCGACGGCCTGGACTTCACGCCGGGCGAGCTGCTGGGCTGCGTGTCGGGCGAGCTGGGGCTGCGCGCGTTCCTGGAGGCGGGCGGGCACGAGCTGGTCGTGACCTCCGACAAGGACGGCCCGGACTCGGAGTTCGAGCGCGAGCTGCCCGACGCCGACGTCGTGATCTCACAGCCGTTCTGGCCCGCATACCTGACGGCCGAGCGCATCGCGAAGGCACCCAAGCTCAAGCTGGCCGTGACGGCCGGCATCGGCTCGGACCACGTCGACCTCGACGCTGCGATCGCGGGCGGGATAACGGTCGCCGAGGTGACCTACAGCAACTCGATCAGCGTCTCCGAGCACGTCGTGATGATGATCCTGGGGCTCGTGCGCAACTACATCCCGTCGCACCAGCAGGTCCTCGACGGCGGCTGGAACATCGCCGATTGCGTCGCGCGCTCCTACGACCTGGAGGGCATGCAGGTCGGCACCGTCGCCGCCGGGCGCATCGGCTCGGCCGTGCTGCGCCGGCTGAAGCCCTTCGAGGTCGGGCTGCACTACACCGACCGCCACCGGCTCCCGGCCGAGGTCGAGGAGGAGCTCGGCGTGACGTTCCACGAGACGGCCGAGCAGATGGTGGCGGTGTGCGACGTCGTGACGATCAATGCCCCGCTGCATCCCGAGACCGAGCATCTCTTCGACGACGAGCTGCTCGGGAAGTGCAAGCGCGGCGCGTACCTGGTGAACACCGCGCGCGGCAAGATCTGCGATCGCGACGCGGTCGTCCGCGCGCTGGAGAGCGGCCGGCTCGCCGGTTACGCCGGGGACGTCTGGTTCCCGCAGCCCGCCCCGACGGACCATCCCTGGCGCACGATGCCCCACCACGGGATGACGCCGCACGTGTCCGGCTCGTCGCTGTCGGCGCAGGCGCGCTACGCCGCGGGCACACGGGAGATCCTCGAGTGCTTCTTCGCCGAGCGCCCGATCCGCGACGAGTACCTGATCGTGGAGGGCGGCCGGCTGGCCGGCGCCGGGGCGCACTCCTACAGCGCGCGCGAGGCGCAGTCCGGAACCACCGACTGAGGAGTACGCTGAGGTCATCGCGCACGAGCCGCCCGAGGCCGAGCCAGCCGACGAGATCCGCACGACGGTGCAGCGGCTGTCGCGCTCACACCCCTCCGGCGGTCGGATCATCGAGTGCGCCGCGATCCAGGCCGAGGGCTCGAGCGCAGGGGCGATCATGGCGTGGATCACCGAGCACGACTGGGAGCCGGAAGCATCCGAGTCCCAGGTCAGCACGCGCTCGGTCGGCCTGCACGGCGCGCGGGGCGCGCCGGCCGCCTGGAAGCCGCGCAGGTACGTCTCGCCCGCCGGTTCCTGAGTTCCCGCGCCGGAGTCCGCTCCGCCCGAAACCTGAACGTCGGTTCATGCACCCTGGCGATGCAGAATCCGACGCTCGCGAAGGACCGCCTCCGCCAGGAAGCTGAACGTCGCCTCATGCACCCTGGCGATGCAGAATCCGACGCTCGCGCGGTCAGCCCGCCGCCAGCGCCTCCAGCGCCGCGCGCAGCTTGCGCGCCGTCGGCTCCGGCGCGTAGGCCTCCACGCGCGCCGCGCCCCGCTCGCGCAGCGTCGCGCGCAGCTCGGGCTCGCTCACGGCCAGGTGCACGAGCTCCGCGGCGACCGACTCGTCGTCGGACGCGTCCAGCAGCAGCGCCGCGTCGCCCGCCACCTCGGGCACGCCTCCGATCGCCCGCGCGATGACCGGCACGCCGAAGTGCAACGCCTCGAGCACCGGGATGCAGAAGCCCTCGTGCTCGGACAGGCACAGGAAGGCGCGGGCGGCGCGGTAGCGGTCGGCGAGCTCCTCGCGCGACAGGCCGGACTCGATGCGCACGGCGCCGGGCGCCAGCTCGTCGGCCAGGCCGCGCAGGGCCTGCAGGTAGGGCTCGTTCAGCGGCGAGCCCACGAGGTTCAGCCGCGCGTCGGGCGCGTGGCGGCGGCGGTAGAGCTCGAAGGCGCGGATGACCGCGTCCTGGCGCTTGTGGGGCGCCAGGCGCCCGACGAAGAGGATCGTCGGCGGCCCGGGCGGCGGCCCCGCCGGACCGGGCGCACCGAGAGCGGCCGGGTCGAAGAGGATCGGGATGACCGTCTCGGAGCCCAGCTCGCGCGCGTTGTACAGCGACACGCCGGCCGCCGCTCCCGCCGCCGCCACGAACTCGGGCAGCTGCTTGCGCCCCAGCGCACACTGCACCGCGATCTGCGGGTCGTGATCCCAGAACCAGCGCGCCGGGGTGATGTTGTGCGAGAGCACGAGCGTCGGGTTGGGCAGCTCGAGCACGGCGCGCA
The DNA here is from genome assembly GCA_963825515.1 of uncultured Solirubrobacterales bacterium. Lineage (GTDB taxonomy): Bacteria > Actinomycetota > Thermoleophilia > Solirubrobacterales > Solirubrobacteraceae > CADCVQ01. Next base: position 452,993 of record CAWGTI010000010.1, read on the forward strand.
GCTTGGGCGCGTAGGCCGAGTAGTGCACGAGCAGCACGTCGCCGGGCGCCGCCGACAGCGCGCGCAGCGGGCGGACCGCGGCGCCCACGCGCGGGTCGATCGACGCCGCGACGTCGCTCCCGCCCCAGCCCCAGCGCTCGAACAGCGCCCGGAAGGCCAGCGCCTGCGCGGTGACCGCGTCGACCGGCCCCGCGCCGCTGAGCACCTGGTGGACGTTCACCCGCGCTCGCGCTCGCCGCCGCGCTCCTCCAGCCGCGCGACGCGATCCTCGAGCTCGGCCAGCCGGATGAGCACGTTGAGGTTGAAGCGCGTCTGCTGGGACTCGAGCTCGCGCGTGTACTGGCGCAGCACGTGCAGCAGCTGGCGCTTGGCCCACGTGATCGGCGCGCCGTAGCGGCGCGTGGAGCGCATGAGATCGGTGTCGGGCTCGATGTTGGCCCACTCCATGAGCTGCTCGATCGACACGCGGTCGGTCGGCTCGATCGCCAGGCCGGTCAGGTCGGCGTCGTCGCCCCGCGCGGCGGCGGCGGCGCGGGCGGCGTCCAGTGCCTCCTCGGGGTTCATGGCTTGTGGTTCCTCCGGTGAGTCCATGTGCGCCTGGGTGGTCGCTGGCGGTGGCTGGCAAGGACGCAGGGAGGGTGCAATGCCCTCCGGGGCATTGCCCCGACCGAGGACGCAGCCAGGCGCCGATCAGCGGCCGATCCAAGCGTGCAGGGACTTGCCGGAGGGATCACTTGGGCACCGGCTCGGACGTTCCCATCAACCGGTGGTAGAAGGGCAGCCCCTCGTCGGCCGAGCCGTCGAAGACCTTCTCGCCGCCGTCGAGGACGATCAGCCGCTCGCACGTGCGCTCGATCAGCGCCGCGTCGTGCGAGACGAGCACGAGCGTCGCGCCCGCGGCGATCTGCTCGGCGATGCGCGCCTCGCACTTGCGCTGGAACGCCTCGTCGCCCACCGCGAGCACCTCGTCGATGAGCAGCACGTCGGCGTCCAGGTGCGCCGCGATCGCGAAGCCCAGGCGCAGGAACATGCCCGACGAGTAGGTGGCCACCGGCGCGTCGATGAAGTCGCCCAGCTCGGAGAAGTCGACGATCGCGTCCAGCCGCGCCTCGATCTGCTCACGGTTCAGGCCGTGCAACGCGCCGTTGAGGAAGATGTTCTCCCGGCCCGAGAAGTCGCGCCCGAACCCGGCGCCCAGCTCGAGCTGGGAGACGATCTGGCCCCCGCACTCCACACGCCCGGAGTTCAGCGGAACGATCCCGGCCAGCACGCGCAGCGTGGAGGACTTGCCCGCGCCGTTGCGCCCCACCATGCCGACGGTCTCGCCCGGCATCACGTGCAGCGAGACGTCGCGCAGCGCCGGGACGGGCGCCGGCCCGCCCGCGCGCTCGCGCCCGATCAGCAGCTCCTTCAGCGTGCGCCCGCGGTCGGCGCGGACGTTGAAGGAGCGAAACGCGTGCTCCATCACGATCTCCCCGGGCGCGACGGCCGCGGCGCTCATACGACCACCGCCAGCTCGCCCTGCATGCGCGCGAACAGCGCGCGCCCCGCGACGAGCGTCACGACGCTGGCCACGAGCACGTAGGCCAGCACCGACCCGGCGGGCACCGCCCCGCCGTAGACCACGTCGCGCACGGCCGTGATGAACGGCGCCACCGGGTTCACCCACTCCAGCGCGAAGCGCGCGGCCTCCTGGCCCGTGATGGACTCGGGGCGAAAGAAGATCGGCGACAGGAAGAACCAGGGCAGCAGCGCGGCGGAGAGGATCGGGGCCACGTCGCGAAAGTAGGCGTGCAGGACGCTCACCGCCAGCGCGAAGCCGAGCACGAAGGCGAACAGGCACGCGAGGATGAGCGGCAGCAGCGCCAGCGCCGGGTCCAGCGTGCCGCGGAACGCGAGCGTCACCGGTGCGAGCAGCCCGAGCAGGAGCAGGAACGTCGCGAGCTGCACGGTCACCACCGACGCGGGGATCGTCTCGCGCGGGAAGCGCGCCTTGCGCACCAGCGCGCCGTGGTCCAGCAGCGAGGGCGCCGCGCTCAGCACCGACTGGCTGAAGAAGATCCACACGACGAGGCCGACCATGAGGAACAGCGGGTAGTCGGGCTCGGAGGCGACCTTGAAGACGACGCCGAACATGAGGTAGTAGGCGCCCATGAGCACCAGGGGGTTGATGACGTACCACAGGATCCCCAGCGCCGAGCCCTTGTACTTCTGGCGCAGCTCGCGCCGCACCATCTGCTCGAACAGGTAGCGGTGGGCCACCGGCCGATTATGGCCGCTCGGCCACGAGACTCGCGACGGCGCGCGGCTGCCCCGCCCGCTCCACGATGCCCTGGCGGTAGTGGCGCACGCGCAGGTGCGCGAACGCGCGGAGGAGCTCGTCGTGGTCAAGCAGGTAGGCGGGGTTGAACTCGCGGCCGAGCACCTCGACGTGATCGCGCGTCCGCGTCTCGAACGCGAGCAGCCCGCCGGGCGCCAGCGCGTCGCCCAGCGGACCGAAGAGGTCGCGGCGCAGGAAGTTGAGGTTCGCGACGACGTGGTACTCGCCCCCGGGCAGCGGATCGCGCTCCAGGTCGGCCAGGATCGGGTGGATCGGGAGGCCGCGCCCGGAGGTGGCGGACCGCAGGGCGTCGATGGCGACGTCGGAGACGTCAACGGCGTCGACGGTGAAGCCCAGGCCCGCGAGGTACAGCGCGTTGCGCCCGTTCCCGCACGCGACGTCGAGCGCCCGCCGACCCGCACCCGCCACGCCCTTCAGCAGCTCTCGGTTCTCCACCAGCCACTCCGACGGCCGGTCGGGGAACGGCTCGAAGTCGGGCCCCGCATAGCGGGCGTTCCATCTGGCGCGGGCACTGGGGCCGCTCACGACCCGCCCCGCAGCACCCGCTGCACCGCGCGGTACGCGGGCTTGGGGCGCAGCTCCTCGTTCAGCAGCGTGGCGGCGCCGAACCCCGCGCGCGTCTCGGAGATCCACGACCGCGAGTCGGTGAAGCCCCAGAACGTGAACGAGCGGCACGCGTCGACGGCCAGGCAGCCGCGCACCGCCTCGGCGAACACGCGCGCCTGGACGCGCCGCCGGGCCGGCGTGGCGGGCACGCGCAGCGCGACGTCGGCCTCGGTGACCGCCAGCTCCAGCCCGAGCGCCGCGAAGCGCCGCAGGTTGTCGGGGAAGCTGTCGGGCACGCCGCGCGTGTTGACGTGCATCTGGAAGCCGACGCCGTCGATCGGCACGCCCTGGGCCTTCAGCTCGCGCACCAGCGCGTAGAGGCGGTCGGACTTCGGGTTGATCCCCTCGATCCCGAAGTCGTTGATGTAGAGCTTGGTCTGCGGGCCGGCCTCGCGTGCGGCGCGGAACGCCTCGGCGACGTAGCCCGGGCCGAGCCGGCGCAGGAACGCCGACGGGCGCAGCCGCCCGCGGTCGGAGATCGCCTCGTTGACCACGTCCCAGGCGACGATCTGCCCGCCGAAGTGCCCCATGACCTGCCGGATGTGCTCGCGCATCGCCGAGCGCAGGTCGTCGGCGCCCAGCTCGTTGACCCACGCCGGGAGCTGGCTGTGCCACACGAGCGTGTGCCCGCGCACCTGCTGGCCGTGCTCCTGGGCGAAGCCCACGATCTCGTCGGCCGGGCCGTAGGAGAAGCGCCCGCGCTCGGGCTGCACCGCGTCCCACTTCATCTCGTTCTCCGGCGTGACGCTGGAGAACTCGCCGGCCACGATCTGGCGGTAGGCCAGGTCCTTGTCCAGCGCGTCGGCGCGCACGGCGGTCCCGACGCGGCGGCCGCGCTCCTCGGCGAGCTCGCGCAGGGCGGGACCCGGCAGCGGCCGGGCCTCCTGGCCGGGCCGGCTCGCCACGTAGGCGATGACGAGGACGAGGCCGAACGCGGCGGCGATCGCCGCGCGCCGCAGGGTCAGAAGGCGCCCCGGCGACTGAGCACGGCCGGGACCGTCTTGACCAGGATGCTCAGGTCCAGGAACACCGACCAGCGCTCGAGGTAGAGGAAGTCCAGGCGCACGAGGTCGTCGAAGTCCAGCTCCGAGCGGCCGGAGACCTGCCACAGCCCGGTGATCCCAGGTAGCACGAGGTAGCGCTTCTTGTGCCAGTCGTCGAGGCGGTCGAAGTCGCGCTGGGGCAGCGGCCGCGGGCCGACGAGGGACATCTCCCCCTTGAGGACGTTGAACAGCTGGGGGAACTCGTCGAGCGAGTGGCAGCGCAGGAAGCGCCCGACGGGGGTCATGCGCGGGTCGTCGCGGATCTTGAACAGGGCGCCCGACGCCTCGTTGACGGACTCCAGGTCGGCCTGGCGCTGGTCGGCGTCGCGGTACATCGTGCGGAACTTCAGGCACGCGAACGGCTGGCCCCCGATGCCCGGGCGCTGGGAGCGGTAGATGACCGGCCCGCGCGAGGTGAGCTTGATCGCGGCGGCGATGGCCAGCAGCATCGGGCTGAGGCAGAGCACGAACAGCGTGGCGCCGACCGTGTCGAAGGTGCGCTTGATCGCGAAGTCGACACCCTCGAAGACCGGCGGCTTGAGCTCGAACAGCGGCACGCCCTCGCCGGGCACGAACTCCGCCCGGTGCACGAGGATCTCCATGGTGGACGGGGCGACGCGCACGCGGACGCCGTGGCTGTGGCACACGTCGACGACCTCGACCGCCTGGGTCTGCGGGAAGTCGGGGTCGGCGATGATGACCTCGTCGATCCGATGGCCCGCGATCACGTCGGCCAGCTGGTCCAGCGTGCCCAGCGACGGAAGGCCGTTGTCCGGGCGGGGGGCCGGCGACAGGAAGCCCACGATGTGCAGCGCGGGCTGCTGGGCGTCCTTCAGCGCGTGCCCGACGGCCTCGATGTGCTCGCCGGTCCCCACGAGCGCCGCCCGCCGCCGGTAGCCGGCCAGCGCGAGCAGCTTGCCGGTCGCCTTCTCGTAGCCCAGGCGCAGCAGGGAGACGTACGCCGCCGCGAAGAACAGGGACCCGTAGAAGATGTAGTAGGAGGAGAAGTCGTTGCCGTTGGCCACGGCGAAGACCAGCGCGACGAGCGTGACCTGAAACAGCGACGAGACGATGCGCGACAGGCCGGGCCGCGAGCCGCGCGCGGAGTACAGGCCGGACCGGGCGAAGAGCAGCACCGTGATGAGGTAGGCGAAGTTGAGGATCTCCCGCGTCTGGTCGACCTGGACGTTCAGCCGCCAGTCACCGTGCAGCAGGCCCGCCTTGAGCCCCAGCGCGGTGAGGATCGCCATGAAGATCCCGATGTAGTCCAGCAGCAGCAGCGTCGCGATCCGCGTGATGCGACGCAGCGTTTCCATGCGCAGGAGGAACGAGAGGGCGGGCGGGCGCTTGCGGCGCACGTCGCGATCGCGCAGGTCGAAGTCCGTGACGTCGACCTCCGGCGCTGCGCGCCGGTCTTCCCGGGGCTGGTCCGTGACGGGCATGTGGTGACTCTCTAACGGGCGAACATCGCAGATGTTCCGTCCAAGTTCAGGTCGCTACCGGCCTCACACCGTGCCATGCGCCCGGGCTCAGTGTCTCCCGGTGCCCACCAGCGCCTCGGTGCCGGACTGCTCGATCGTCCGCCGCAGCCCCTCGCGCAGGTCGACCTCCGGCTCCCAGCCGAGCACCTCACGGGCCAGGCCGATGTCCGGCTGGCGCACCTGCGGATCGTCGACCGGGAGGGCCTCGAAGACGATCTGCGAGCGCGAGCCCGTGACGTCGATGACGGTCTCGGCCAGCTGGAGCAGCGTGAACTCGTCGGGGTTGCCCACGTTCACGGGAAGGTGATGCCCGGACTCCGTCAACGCGATGACGCCGCGGATCAGGTCGTCGACGTAGCAGAACGACCGGGTCTGGCTGCCGTCGCCGAAGATCGTGATGGGCCGGTCCTGCAGTGCCTGGCGCAGGAAGGTGGGGATCGCGCGGCCGTCGTAGGGCCTCATCCGAGACCCGTACGAGTTGAAGATGCGTACGATCGACGTATCCACGCCCTGCTGGCGGTGGTAGGCCATCGTCAGCGCCTCGGCATAGCGCTTGGCCTCGTCGTAGACGCCGCGCGGGCCGATCGGGTTGACGTGGCCCCAGTAGTCCTCCTTCTGGGGATGGACCTGAGGATCGCCGTAGACCTCGCTCGTGGAGGCCAGCAGGAAGCGCGCGCGGTGCTTCTTGGCCAGCCCCAGCGTGTTGTGCGTGCCGTGCGAGCCGACCTTGAGCGTGTGCAGCGGGAGGCGCAGGTAGTCGATCGGCGAGGCGGGCGAGGCGAGGTGGTAGACGAAGTCCACTGGTCCCTCGACGTGGTACGGCGTGACGATGTCCTCCTGGACGAACTCGAACTCGGGCGCGCGGATGTGCTCGATGTTGGCCAGCGAACCCGTCTCCAGGTTGTCCACGCAGACGACGCGGTGACCGCGCCGCAACAGCTCGTCGCACAGGTGCGAGCCCAGGAAGCCGGCCCCGCCGGTGATCAGGCAGGTCGCCATGACCGCGCAGGCTATCTACCGGGCCCGAGCGACCCGGTACTGCTTCTTCTTCAGGTCCGGCGAGATCACGACCAGCCCGTCGTCGCGGCGCTTGGCGAAGCCCCGCTTGACCAGACGCTTGCAGACGACCGGACAGCGCTTGCAGCGCGGATCGCTCTTGCAGCACTTCTTCTTCGGCCTGATCAGAAGCTTGATTAGGGCAACCTAACGGTTCCGGGTCCCGACCGCTAGGGTTCCGCCATGCCCGCTTCCGCATTCGTCGAACGACTCAACGAGCAGATCGCGAACGAGTTCGCGGCCTCTCAGCAGTACCTGGCGATCGCCGTCCACTACGACGACGACACGCTTCCCCGCCTCGCCGCGTTCTTCTACGCCCAGGCGCTCGAGGAGCGCAACCACGCGCTGATGATGATCCAGTACCTCCTCGACGCGGGCGTGGACGCCGCCGTGCCCGCCGTCGAAGGTCCCCAGACCGCGTTCGACGACGTCGTCGCGCCGGTCACCCTCGCGCTGGAGCAGGAGCGCCGCGTCACCGACCAGATCAACGGCCTGGCGGCCGTCGCACGCGAGAACGACGACTACACCAGCGAGCAGTTCATGCAGTGGTTCATCAAGGAGCAGGTGGAGGAGGTCTCGACGATGTCCGACCTGCTGCGCGTCGTCGAGCGCGCCCGCGAGAACCCGCTGCTGGCCGAGGAGTACCTCGCCCGCGAGGCGCCGGGCGACGAGGGAGCCGATCCCACCGCCCCGCCGGTCGCCGGCGGCGCGCTGTAGCGCACGGCCGACCGGCTGGCACACTGCGCGCCATGCTCGCGCGCACCCTCTCCGCCGTGGCGCGCCTGCGCGCGCGGGCGGGAACCGCGGCCCCGCCCCGCGAGGAGCTCATCGCCCGTCACGTCCGCGGTCGCTCGTTCGCCGACATCGGCTGCATGTGGTCCGTGCACGGGGCGCTGTGCTTCGCCGCCGAGGACGCGGGGGCGGCGTCGGTCACCGGCGTGGATCTGATGGGTCCCACCGAGCGCTTCGAGACCGAGCGCGATCGGCGCGGGTCGGCGATGCGCTTCGTGCAGGGCGACGTGCACGACCCCGCGACCGTCGCCGAGGTGGGCCCGCACGACGTGGTGTGGTGCTCGGGGGTGCTCTACCACGCCCCGCATCCGCTCCTGACGCTGGAGCGCCTGCGCGAGCTGACCACCGGGACGCTGCTGCTGGCCACCGAGACCGTGCCGGAGACCCCCGGCCGCCCCGGCACCTGCGTGATCGCGCCCGGTCCCGACGAGCACCCCGAGGCGCGACCGCCCGCCGGGCCCGACGCCGGCTACGCGCCCTGGTACTGGGGGATCACGCCGTCGGCGCTGCGCTCGATGCTCGCGCTCACCGGCTTCGAGGTCGTCGAGGAGCACCGCACGCCGCTGCACGCGACGGTCGTGGCGCGCTAGGGCCCGGCCGGTTCGACGTCGGGGTTGGCGTCGAGGATCTCCTCCACCATCGCCTCCCAGGCCTCCGTCCCGAGCGTGGACTCCGCCTCGACGTCGAGGCGACGGAGCGCGTCATGCACCAGGCGCCGCGCTCGTCGGCGCGGGATGAGCCTGGGTCCGGCTGCCGCAACTCCCGCGGCTGGGCCGGACAGCACGGCGACCACCTCGTCGCGGACCTTCTCGGCGTCCGCGCCGAAGTCGAGCAGGACGCGCGCGGCGATTCCCTCGTCCTCGCTCACGAGACCGAGCAGGATGTGCTCGGGCCCGATGTAGTTGTGCCCCAGACCCAACGCCTCGCGCAGCGCGAGCTCGAGCACCTTCTTGGCCCGCGGCGTGAACGGGATCTGGCGCGGTGTGGGGTCGGCACCGGGGTCGCCCACGAGCCGCACGACCTCGGTGCGGGCGCGCTCGGCGGTGACGTCCACGCTCCGCAGCACCCTCGCGGCGACCCCACCATCGTCCTCGCGCAGGAGTCCGAGCAGGATGTGCTCGGTCCCGATCCAGCCGTGCCCGAGCCCGCGCGCCTCCTCCCGTGCGACGATGACGACCTGGCGGGCGTGCTCCGTGAAGCGCTCGAACATCGTCGTTCAAAGCGTACGCACGTCTCAGCGTGCGGCCGGCTCGACCTCGGGGCTGGCGTCGAGGATCTCCTCCAGCATCGCCTGCCAGGCCGCCGGCCCGAGCTCCGCTTCGGCGTGGGGGTCATGACGGCGGATCGTGTCCCACACGAGCCTGCGCGCGGCGACGCGTGAGATCAGCTCCTCGCCCGACGCCATCCGGTCCAGGTGTTCGTGGATGCTGGCCCGGGACCGCCCTAGGGCGATCTCCCGCATGACCGTCCGGCCGATGGTCGCGCGGTCCACATCGAGCTCCAGCAGAATTCCGGCGGCCAGGCTCTCGTCCGCTCCCGCGATGGCCAGCAGGAGGTGCTCGGTCCCGATGTGGTCGTGGCCGAGCTTGACCGCCTCGCTCAGCGCGAGCGAGAGCGCCTTGCGCCCCTGCGCCGTGAACGGGATCTGCCCCGGCACGACTGCCGGGCCAGAGCCCGCCGCGGCGACCACCCGCGCCCGGACGCGCTCCGCGGTGATGCCCAGATGGTCGAGCGCCCGCCCGGCGTGTCCCTCGTCGTCGCCGAGCAGGCCGAGCAGGATGTGCTCGGTCCCTATCGCGTGGTGCCCGAGGCCTCGAGCCTCGTCACCGGCGCGGACCATCGCCTGCCGCGCCCGCTCGGTGAAGCGCTCGAACATGGGTCACGCCGGCTCGACGTCGGGGTTGGCGTCGAGGACCTCCTCCACCAGCGCGTGCCACCCGTGCCGCCCGAGCCTCGACTCCGCCTCGCGGTCGTGGCGGCGGATCGCGTCCTGCACGAGGCGGCGCGCCCGCCGGCGCGGGATGAGCGCGCCGCCCGGGACGAACTGGTCGAGCCGCTCGACGAGCGCCTCCAGCGACTCGGAGATGTCCTGCTGCCACCTGGGCTCCCGAGACCGGCTTCCCCGCTGCGCTCCCCGAACCGTCATCGCGCGTATGAGGTTGTCTCTGACCTCCTCGGCCCCGGCGCCGAGGTCGAGCAGGATGCGCGCGGCTGGACACTCGTCGCCGCGAACGACCGCGAGCAGGAGGTGCTCGGTCCCGATGTAGTTGTGACCGAGGCTCAGCGCCTCGCGCACCGCGAGCTCGAGGACCTCCTTCGCGTCAGGCGTCAGCGGGATCTTCTCGGCCGCGGGCGACTCGCCGCGGCCCAGGAGCCGCGCCACCTCCGCACGGACGCGATCGATCGTGATGTCCAGGCTTCCGAGCACCTGCGCGGCGAGGCCCTCCTCCTCGCGCAGCAGGCCCACGAGCAGGTGCTCGGTTCCGATGGAGCCATGCCCGCGCTGGCGCGCCTCGTCCTGCGCGAGGACGATCACCTGGCGGGCCCCCTCCGTGAAGCGCTCGAACATCGCCCCGGAGGCTACGCCCGGGCGACCGCCCGCCGCGCGATCAGCTGCGCGCCCGCGCCGGGCGGGTGCCCAGGCGCACGGTGAGCGTGCGCTCCTGCCCGCCCCGGCGGATCTCCACGCGGACGGAGTCGCCGGGCTCGTTGTCGGCCACGGTGTCGGCCACGTCGGAGGACTCCGACACGCGATCGCCGTCGATGCTGACGATGCGGTCGCCGGGGCGCAGGCCGGCGTCGTCCGCTGGGCCGCCGGGCACCACCTGCGCGACCACGGCGCCGTCGCCGCTGTCGGGGTCGGTCGTCGACACGCCGAGGTAGGGCCGCTTGATCTCCTCGCCGCGGCGCAGCTGGGGAAGCACGGCCTTGGCCGTGTCGATCGGGATCGCGAAGCCCACGCCGCTGTTGGACTGCGTGCTGGTGGCGATCTGCGCGTTGATGCCCACGACGCGGCCCTGGTCGTCGAGCAGGGGGCCGCCCGAGTTGCCCGGGTTGATCGCCGCGTCGGTCTGGACCACGTTGTCGATCGAGAAGTCGTTGGGCGCGGGGATCGTGCGCCCCAGCGCCGAGACGACGCCGGTCGTCAGCGTCCCCTCCAGGCCGAACGGGCTGCCCAGCGCGATCGCCGGCTCGCCGACGCGCAGGCCCTTGGAGGTCCCCAGCGCCACCGGCTCGAGGTCGAGCCCCTCCGGGTCGACCTTCAGCAGCGCGAGGTCCGACGAAGGGTCGGTGCCCGCCACGCGTGCCGGGACCGGGTCGCCCTCGGCGAAGCGCACGCGCACCCGGTCGGCGCCCTCGACGACGTGGTCGTTGGTGAGGATGAACCCCTGGTCGTCGACCACGAAGCCCGACCCGGTGCCGCCGCCCTCCTGCGGGCCCAGCAGCGTCGGCTGCTCCGTGCGCGTCTCCACCGAGACCACGCCGGGACGCACGCGCTCGTAGAGATCCGCGACGTTCGTGGCGCTCTGCGCCGGCGCGGGCGCGGCGGACGAGCTCTCGGCCGTCACCGCCCGGCTCTCGGGCGCCGGGTCGTCGTCGCCGGACTCCAGCGCTCCGCTGAGGATCAGCACGACCACAGCCGCGGCGACGACGAGCCCGCCGACCAGGGCAGAGATCAGGTTGAAGCTGCGCGAGGGCTCGGGCACGGGCACATTGCAGTACCCAGTGCTCAATGTCCCCTCACGGACGGCTAAGTGTTGGCTGAGCGGGCGCCGGTACCCTTGCGCGCATGGCCACCAAAGGACGACTGACCGTCGCCCCGATCGTCGGCCCGGACGATCCTCGCCGCTTCACCGACTCGGGGATCGAGATCCAGCCGGTCTACACGCAGGACGACCTCCCCGGCGAGCTGGACCTGGGCGAGCCCGGGGAGTTTCCCTACACGCGCGGCGTCCATCCCGAGATGTACCGCAAGCGCCCGTGGACCCAGCGCCAGTACGCCGGCTACGCCTCGGCCAAGGAGTCCAACGAGCGCTACAAGTACCTCCTGGCGCACGGCTCGACCGGTCTGTCGATGGCCTTCGACCTGCCCACCCAGCTCGGCCTGGACTCCGACGACCAGCGCTGCCTGGGCGAGGTCGGGCGCACCGGCGTGGCCATCGACACGATCGACGACATGCGCACGGCGTTCGACGGGATCCCGCTGGACGAGGTCTCCACGTCGATGACGATCAACGCCCCCGCCGCCGTCCTGCTGTGCCTCTACCAGCTCGTCGGCGAGGAGCAGGGCGTCGAGTCCGCCAAGCTGCGCGGGACCACGCAGAACGACATCCTCAAGGAGTACATCGCCCGCGGGAACTTCATCTACCCCCCCGAGGGGTCGATGCGGCTGACGACCGACCTCTTCGCGTACTGCCACCAGCACATCCCGCGCTGGAACACGATCTCGATCTCCGGCTATCACTTCCGCGAGAAGGGCTGCTCGGCCGCGCAGGAGATCGCGTTCACGCTGAGCGACGCGATCGCCTACGTCGAGGCGGCGATCGACGCCGGCCTGGAGGTCGACGAGTTCGCCCCCCGGCTGGCCTTCTTCTTCAACGGCCACAACAACGTCTTCCAGGAGGTCGCGAAGTTCCGCGCCGTCCGGCGGATGTGGGCGCACATCATGCGCGAGCGCTTCGGGGCGCAGGACGAGCGGTCGCTGAAGCTGCGCTTCCACACGCAGACCGGCGGCGTGACCCTCACCGCCCAGCAGCCGCAGAACAACGTCGTCCGCGTGGCACTGCAGGGCTTCGCCGCGGTCTGCGGCGGCACGCAGTCGCTGCACACCAACGGCTGGGACGAGGCGCTCGCCCTGCCCTCCGAGCGCGCCGCGAAGATCGCGCTGCGCACCCAGCAGATCATCGCCGCCGAGTCCGGCGCCGCCGACACCGTCGACCCGTTCGCGGGCTCGTACTACGTCGAGGCGCTCACCAACGAGCTGGAGGAGCGCGCCTACGAGCTGATCGCCAAGGTCGACGAGCTCGGCGGCTCGGTCAGCGCGATCGAGTTCATCACCAACGAGATCGACGAGTCGGCCTGGGGCTACCAGGAGCGCTACCGCAACGAGCAGGACATCGTCGTGGGCGTCAACTCCCACGTGGAGGACGCGATCGAGATCGAGGACGTCCTGCGCGTGGACCCCGAGTCCGAGCGCGAGCAGCTCGAGCGGCTGAAGGCGTTCAAGGCCGACCGCGACCAGGCGGTCGTGGCCGAGCGCCTGGACGAGTTGCGCGCGGCGGCCCGCGGTACCGAGAACCTGCTGCCGGTCATCCGCCGCGCGCTGAGGGACCGCTGCTCGATGGGCGAGGTCTGCGCGGCGATGGGCGAGGTCTTCGGCGCCTACCGGCCGCGGTCCTGAGCCGTGCCGCGCGGCGCGATCATGTTCTACGACGTCGTGCTGTTCGTGCACGTCCTCGCGGTCGTGGTGGCCTTCGGCGTGGTGTTCGCCTATCCGATCCTGGACGCCGTCGCCCGCCGGTCGTCGGGAGCGGAGCTCGTGGCCCTGCACCGCTTCCAGGTCGCGCTGACGCAGCGGCTCGTCCAGCCGGCGATGGTGGTCGTCCTCGCGGCGGGCCTGTACCTGGCCCTGGACCGCTGGAGCCTGGGCGACGGGTGGATCAGCGCCACGTTCGCGATCCTGATCGTGCTCTTCGGGCTCGTCGGCGCGGTTCTGGCGCCGACGGAGCGCCGGCTCCTCGCCCTCGTCCAGGGCGACGGCCCGGCCGGCCCCGACTACGAGCGCGAGGCGCGGAAGTACCAGATCGCCGGCGGGCTGGCCCTCCTGCTCGTCGTTGTGGCGGTCTTCGTGATGGTCACCAAGCCCGGCGTCTGAGCGACTGCAACGCGCGGTTCGCGGCGCGGATCGCGGCAGGACTCGGGCCGGTCCGGGCGAAACGCGGGGCATGGAGCAGACCTCAGCCCAGCGCCGCCTCGTCAAGTCCCCGCCCGAGTTGTGGGCGAAGCTCAGCGACGAAGCGACGCTCGCCAGCCACCTCGCCGAGTTCGGCGAGATCCGCATCACCCGCGTCGAGCCCGAGACCACCGTCGCCTGGGAGGGCGACCGCGCCAGCGGCACGGTGGAGCTCGAGCCGACGGGGTGGGGCACGCGGGTCGTGCTGACCGCCACGCCGGCCGCGGAGGCGGAGCATCCGTCCCCGTCGCAGCGCTCGTTCGTGAGCCCCGCGGTCAGGGAGATGCGCCCCGTGCCGGTGGACGAGGCGCCCGCTGCGCCGCCCGTCGAGGAGGCCGTGATCGAGGCGGCGCCCAGCGCGCTGCAGGGCCTGTGGGCCCGGCTGTTCAGGTCGAAGGGCAAGCCCAAGGCGCCCGAGGCGGAGATCCCGGCGCCGCCGGCACCCAGCCCGGACCCGGCGCCGCCCGTCCCCGCTCCCGACCCGTCCCCGCCGCCCGGCCCGCCGGCGCCCGGCCCGACGCCGGTCCCCGACCCTCAGCCGCCGGCGCCCGCGCCCGACCCGCCGCCGCCGGTCATCGGACCTCCGCCCAGCGACCCGCTGCCGCCGGCCGCCGCGGACGTGCCACCCGCTGCGCTGGACCCCGAACGGGCCTTCGCGGTCCTCACGGGGGTGCTCGACGACCTGGGCGCGGCCCACCACCGCCCGTTCTCGCGGGAGTGACGCGCGGCGGCACGGCGGCGAGCCCGCACGCGTCCTGTCCTACGATCTGCGGGCGATGAGCCCTCGCGCCAAGCCCCCGGTCACCTTCGAGGAGAAGCTCGCCCGTCTGGAGGAGCTGCGCACGTCCGCGGGGCGCATGCCCGCCGAGTCCGAGCGCAGGCAGCACGACAAGGGCAAGTACACCGCGCGCGAGCGCATCGACAAGCTGCTGGACCCCGGCTCCTTCCAGGAGCTCGACACGTTCATGCGCCACCGCACGGTGGACTTCGAGATGGGCAAGAAGCGGCCGTGGGGCGATGCCGTCGTCACCGGCCACGGCACGATCGACGGGCGACGGGTGTGCGTGTTCTCCCAGGACTTCCAGGTCTTCGGCGGGTCGCTGGGGGAGGTGATGGCCGAGAAGATCTGCAAGGTCATGGACCTCGCGGCCCGGATCGGCTGCCCTGTCATCGGGATCAACGACTCCGGCGGCGCGCGCATCCAGGAGGGCGTGGTCTCGCTGGGCGCCTACGGCGAGGTGTTCGTGCGCAACGTCCAGTGCTCGGGGGTGATCCCGCAGATCAGCCTGGTCATGGGCCCCTGCGCGGGCGGCGCGGTCTACTCGCCGGCGATCACCGACTACGTCTTCATGGTCAAGGGCACCTCGCACATGTTCATCACGGGCCCCGACGTGATCAAGACGGTCACCGGCGAGCGGGTCGGCTTCGAGGAGCTCGGCGGGGCCGAGACCCACAACACGAAGTCCGGCGTGGCCCACTTCGCCTGCGAGGACGAGGACGAGTGCCTCCAGGACGCCCGCTACCTGCTGAGCTTCCTGCCCTCCAACAACCTGGAGACGGCGCCGCGCGTGCTGCCCACCGACGACCCGCACCGGATGGACCCCGAGCTGGACGGGCTCGTGCCCGGGCAGGCCAACAAGCCCTACGACATGCGCGAGGTCGTGCGCCACATCGTCGACGACGGGGAGTTCTACGAGGTCCACGAGCACCACGCGACGAACATCGTCTGCGGCCACGCGCGGCTCGACGGCTTCGCGGTCGGGATCGTCGGCAACCAGCCCTCCAAGATGGCCGGGGTGCTGGACATCGACGCCTCCGCCAAGGCCGCACGGTTCGTGAGGACGTGCGACGCGTTCAACGTCCCGATCATCACCTTCTGCGACGTCCCGGGGTTCCTGCCCGGGACCGACCAGGAGTGGGGCGGGATCATCCGCCACGGCGCGAAGCTGCTGTACGCCTACACCGAGGCGACGGTGCCGAAGATCACGGTCATCACCCGCAAGTCCTACGGCGGCGCCTACGTCGTCATGGCCTCCAAGCACCTGGGCGCGGACTTCAACTTCGCCTGGCCCACAGCCGAGGTCGCGGTGATGGGCCCCGAGGCGGCGGTCAACGTCATCTACAAGCGCGACATCGCCGGCTCCCCCACGCCCGAGAAGCGCCGCGAGAGGCTCATCGCCGACTACCAGGCGCACTTCGCCAACCCCTACTCGGCGGCCGAGCGCGGCTACGTCGACGACGTCATCGTGCCCCACGAGACGCGCCCGAAGGTCATCACCGCCCTGCACGCCCTGCAGACCAAGCGCGAGGCGGGGCCCAAGCGCAAGCATGGGAACATCCCGCTGTGACCATGCAGATCACCGGCGTCGACTTCGTCACGGTCCCCACCCGGGACTTCGAGAAGGCCAGCGAGTTCTACGAGAACGTGCTGGGCCTGGAGCGCTCGGCGCAGTGGGGCAAGATGCCCGCAGCCGAGTTCGAGACCGGCACGCTGACCATCGCGGTCATGCAGTCCGACGCGTTCGGCATGACGTTCCAGCCGCACACGCATCCGATCGCGCTGCAGGTCGAGGACGTCGAGGCGGCGCGCGCGGAGCTGGAGGCCCAGGGCGTGGTCTTCCCCGCCGAGACCATCGACAGCGGCGTCTGCCACATGGCCGTCTTCTCGGACCCCGACGGCAACGCGCTCATGTTCCACCACCGCTACGCGCCGCGCGGGACCTGACCCTCCGGCCCCGCAGCGCCGCTTCAGAACACAAAGTTGACGCCCCCGTCATGTTCAGGGTAGGCTGGCGCGAATGGCGCGCGCGGGGCAGCCACATGACTTCGACTGGATCGTCGTCGGGTCCGGGTTCGGCGGCAGCGTCTCGGCGCACCGGCTGACCCAGAAGGGCTACCGCGTCGGCGTCCTGGAGTCCGGCCGGCGCTACGAGGACCACGAGTTCCCCAAGTCCACCTGGGACGTGCGCCGCTACTTCTTCGCCCCCCGGTTGGGGCTGCGCGGGATCTTCCGGCTGTCGTTCTTCAAGGACGTCACCGTGGTCAGCGGCGCCGGCGTGGGCGGCGGCAGCCTGGGCTACGCCAACACCCTGTACCGCCCCCGCGAGCAGTTCTACAACGACGCGCAGTGGGGCCAGCTCGACGACTGGAAGGCGGTCCTGGCGCCGCACTTCGACGAGGCCGAGCGCATGCTCGGCGTCGCCACGGTCAGCGCCGACGACCCGGCCGACGAGGTCCTGCGCGAGTTCGGCGAGCACCTCGGCGTGCAGGAGACCTACGCCAAGACCCGCGTCGGCGTCTACTTCGGCACGCCGGGCGAGACCGTCCCCGACCCCTTCTTCGGCGGCGAGGGACCGGCCCGCACCGGCTGCACCGCCTGCGGGCGCTGCATGGTCGGCTGCCCGGTGGGCGCCAAGAACACGCTGGTCAAGAACTACCTCTACCTCGCCGAGCGGGGCGGCGCGCGGGTCATGCCCGACCGCCAGGTCGTGGACGTCCGTCCGCTGGGCGCCAGCGACGGATCGGACGGCTACGAGATCGTCACCCAGCGCACGGGCGCGTGGCTGCGCACCGACCGCCGCACGCACACCGCTCGCAACGTCGTCCTCGCCGCGGGCCCGCTGGGCACGAACAAGCTGCTGCAGCGCTGCCGCCTGAACGGCTCGCTGCCGCGGGTGTCCACGCGGCTGGGCGAGCTCGTGCGCACCAACAGCGAGGCGATCCTGGCCGTGACCGCTCCCGACGACTCCGTCGACTACACCAAGCGCGTGGCGATCAGCGGGTCGATCTACCCCGACCCCGACACGCACATCGAGACGGTCAGCTACGGCCACGCGGGCGACGCCATGTCGCTGCTGCACACGCTCCTGGTCGGCGACGGCACGCGGGTCACGCGCCCGCTGAAGCTGCTGGGCAAGATCGTCCGCGACCCGGTCACCTTCGCCAAGCTCCTGTACCCCAGGGCGTGGTCGCGGCGGACGATCATCCTGCTCGTCATGCAGACGCTGGACAACGCGATCGCCCTGCGCCCGCACCGCACGCCGTTCGGCGGCGTGCGCCTGCAGACCGAGCAGGACCCCGTCCGGCCCACGCCGACCTTCATCCCGGTGGCCAACCAGGCGGCGGAGTGGATCGCGCAGCGCATCGGCGGCATCCCGCAGAGCTCGGTGCTCGAGGCGGTGGCCAACATCCCGACCACCGCGCACATCCTGGGCGGCGTCGTGATCGGCGCGGGCCCGCAGACCGGCGTCGTGGACACGCAGCACCGCGTGTTCGGCTACGAGAACCTGCTCGTCTGCGACGGCTCGGTCCTCCCCGCCAACGTCGGCGTGAACCCGAGCCTCACCATCACCGCGATGACCGAGCACGCGATGAGCCACGTGCCCGCCGCCGTCGTCCCGCAGGCCGACGCTCCCGCGGCCGCGGACGAGCGGCCGATCGCCGCCTGACCCGCTCCCCGCGGTCCTCGGCCTCCCCCGCACCGGGCCTGACGCGCGCCGCGGCGGGGTACGCTCTCGGACCATGGCCAGCGAGCCGACCGCCCCCAAGCCCTCGCTGATCGAGCGCCTGCAGACCCAGCGCGAGCGCCACCTCCAGCGCTCCAAGCCGGTCCGCGCGCTGTACATCGTCGCCGGGTTCACGATCCTGCTCGCCGGCCTGGCCATGCTGGTCACGCCCGGCCCCGCGTTCGTCGTGATCCCCATCGGGCTGGCGCTGCTGTCGCTGGAGTTCGCCTGGGCGGAGGAGATGCTCGAGCGCGCGATCGAGCAGGGCGAGAAGGCCAAGCAGAAGGCCTCGGAGACCACCGCGACCCAGCGCGTGCTCACCGGGATCGCCGTGGCGCTGGGGATCGGGTCCCTGGTGGTGTGGGGCATCATGGGCGACATCCCGCTGATCCCGGACCCGTGAACCGCCGCCCGCGCGTGCGGATCGTCGCCCCCGCCGCGTCGCCGGAGGAGGCGGCCGCCGTGGCCGTCGCGCTGGAGCGCTTCATGCGCGACACGGCGCCAACGCCGGCCCCGCCACCGGCCCGCACGCCGCCCAGCGGCTGGGCACGGGCGGCGCGCCGGGAGGCCATCGGCCTCGATGGCGGCGAGCCCGCGGGCTGGGGCGGGGCCGGGCCGGGCTCCCACCGGAGCTGACGGCCGCCGCGCTCCGACTCGAGCCGAGCCGAGTCGCGCCGGCCTCGGTGGCAGAAATCGTGGGGTATGGGACCTTGTGGCCACCCAGCCAACGCGCCACGATCCGCCGATCGCACCTGCTCGCCACATCCTGATCCTGACCGTAGAGGGCGCGCTGTCGCTCGACGTGTTCGGCCCCATGGAGGTCTTCACGTTCGCGTCGGCCCGGGTCCCCGGGGCCTACCGGGTGGAGCTCGTCGGCCCCGCCACCGACGGATTCATCACGATGAGCAACGGCATCCGCGTCGGGGTCTCGCCGCTGCCCGCCGCGCCGCGGCGACACGACACGCTGATCGTGGCCGGCGGCGCGGGCGCGCGCGCGGGGGTCGACGACGCCGAGCTCGCCGCGTGGCTCGCGCGCGCGTCTCGCCGCGCCCGACGGACGGCGTCGATCTGCACCGGCGCCTTCCTGCTCGCCGCCGCCGGCCTGCTCGACGGGCGCCACGCCACGACGCACTGGAGCTTCTGCGATGACCTGGCCGGCCGCCATCCGAGCGTCTCCGTCGAGCCCGACCGGCTGTTCGTCCACGACGGCGACGTGTGGACCTCGGCCGGCGTGACGGCGGGCATCGACCTCGCGCTGGCGCTGGTCGAGGAGGACCTGGGTCCGCAGGTCGCGCTCGAGGTCGCGCGACTGCTCGTCGTCTTCCTCAAGCGGCCCGGGGGGCAGGCGCAGTTCAGCGCCGCGCTGTCCTCGCAGCAGGCCTCGGTCAGCGCGCTGCGCGAGCTGCAGTCGTGGATCGCCGCCAACCTGACGGCGGACCTCTCGGTGGCGGCGCTGGCCGAGCGCGCGAACCTGAGCGAGCGCTCGTTCGCGCGCGCCTTCCGGCGCGAGATCGGCCAGACCCCGGCCAGCTACGTCGAGGCGCTGCGCATCGAGCGCGCCCGCACGCTGCTGGAGGCCGGCGCCCCGTCGCTCGACGCCGTCGCCGAGGCGTCGGGCTTCGCCAGCGCCGAGGTGCTGCGTCGTGCCTTTCACCGGCGAGTCGGCGTCGGTCCGGCCGCATACCGCGAGCGCTTTCGCCTCGCCGCCTAATCGAATCGGAGGCACCCCATGAGCACGAACATCCACTCAGATCGCACCTCCCGTGAAACGAGCCGCGCGAGGACGCCGGCGCCGCGACGCGCGTGGCCGGCCGCGGTCCTGTGCGTCGCGCTGGCCGCGGCGCTCGGCGCCGCACCCTCGGGCGCGACCGCCGCCACGCCGCTGACCGACTACACCACGAACCTCGCCCGCTTCGAATCGCCCCGCCCGCAGCCCAGCGGTCAATGGGCACAGCGCATGCGCACCGTGCCCGATCTCGACAGCGACGGGGCGAACGAGATCCTCATCTCCGACTACCGGGAGTCCTTCGGCGGCTTCTCGGTCGCCGGGCGGGTGTACCTGCAGGATGGCGCCACGCGCCGGATCCGGTACTTCATCGACTCGCCGGAGATCCAGGCCAACGCGCAGTTCGGGTTCGTGCCCGCCGTCATCGGCGACGTCAACGGCGACGGCAAGGCCGACTTCGTGGCCGGCGCCGACGGGCAGGACACGCTCGCCGACGGGACGCCGTGCACCCCGCCCGCCACCGGCCCGCTCGGGACCTGCCACCAGGACCAGGGCAAGGCGTGGGTGTTCAGCGGCGTGGACGGCCAGACGCTGTACGCGCTGAACATGCCCAAGCCCCAGGGCTTCGCGCGCTTCGGCATCTGGACGGGGCGCGCGGGCGACATCAACGGCGACGGCGTGCAGGACATCATCGTCGGCGGCTCCACCGCCGACGTGCCGGCGGCCTGCGGCAACGGCGCCGACGGGCGCCGGCTGGCCGCCACCGCGGTGCCGGCCGGCTGCCACGCCGACGAGGGCGAGGCGTACATCTTCTCGGGCAAGGCGAGCGACCACGCCGCGGGCGCCTCGGGCCTGCTGCGCACGCTCAACCTCCCGGCCGCCGACCAGGCCCCCGCGCCGTGCGGCGGGACCGGCAGCGGGGTCACGCCGTGCGGCAACTTCGGCCTTCCCGTCCAGGGCATCGGCGACGCGACGGGCGACGGCGTCGTCGATCACCAGGTCGACGCGACGAGCTTCAACCTCGACACGGCTACGGGCACCGCCTGTGCGACCCCGGCCGCCGCGAGCTGCAACAAGGGTCAGGGCGCCGTCTACCTGTTCAGCGGCGCGACCGGCGCGCTGATCCGCCGCACGGACGACCCCGTGTCCCAGGCCGGCGCGCAGTGGGGTCTGCAGGACGGCGAGCCGCTCGCGCCCGGCGACGTCAACGGCGACGGGCGGGCGGACTACTTCGCCAGCGGCTCCCAGCAGGTCGGGCCCACGGGGCTGGCGAAGGGCGGCCGCTCGTGGGTGTTCAGCGGCGCCTCGGGCGCGATCCTCTACGAGCTCAGAGACCCGACGCCGACCGAAGGCGGACAGTTCGGCTTCTCCATGAGCCGGACCGACTACGACGGCGACGGCAGGCCCGACCTCTACGTCGGCCAGAACCCGCACCACCAGGCCGGGACCGAGCTCGACGAGACCGGCGGGACGTACGTGTTCAGCGGGCGCGACGGCTCGCTGCTCAAGAGCCTGGAGCTCCCCGCGAGCGACCGGCAGCTCGGGATCATCGGCAACATCGGCTCGAACCTCGGCTGGGCGAGCGTGGCGCCCGGCGACCTCAACGGCGACGGCGAGCCCGACTTCGTGGCCGGCGCCCCGTTCCAGGACGCCGGCGCGGCCCTCAACTGCCAGTCGCCCGCCCCCGGCTGCGTCAAGGACGTCGGGCGCGCGTACTTCTTCTTGTCCAACGTGCCCGCCGCCGCGCCGGCCCGCGGCAACGACCCGCCGCCGGGGCCGCCTGCCCCGCTCGGCGACGCCCCGCCGGCCAGCCCCGCCGCGGCGGACGACCGCGCGCCGCGGGTGACGCGCTACCGCGCGACGAACACCGCCTTCGTGGCGGCGACCGGCCGCCGCGCCCGCAGGCGGGGCACGACGTTCGCCTTCGGCCTGTCCGAGCCGGCAACGGTGCGCATCGTCGTGTTCCAGCGCCGGTCGGGCCGCCGCGCCGGCAGCCGCTGCGCGCCGCCGCGCCGCGACCTGCGCCGGCGCGAGCGTTGCGTGCGGATCCTGCGTCGCGGGGTCCTGGCGCAGGCGGGCAACGGCGGCGCCAACCGGCTCGCGTTCACGGGAGCCTTGGGCGCCCGGCCGCTTCGCCCCGGAACGTACTCGGCCACGATCACCGCCACCGACGCCGCCCGGAACACCTCGGAGCCACAGACGCTGTCGTTCCGGGTCCTCGCACGCTGAGCGAGCCGGCGGGCTGGGGCGACCGCGGAATGTAAGAAAGCCGATTGCCTTTGGGGTGTATCCTGGCCGTTCCTCCTGCCCGCGAGCGACGGAAGCAGTGATGCCCATGGAGCCCAGCACCACCAGCCCGCGTCAGGGGACGCTCGAGAACCCGGAGGTTCGCGAGGACGTCCCCGGGCACGTCATCCCGATCATCCAGCGCGAGTTCGACGACTTCGACACCGAGTCCAAGCGCTACCTGCGCGGTGACATCGAGGAGGTCGAGTTCATCGGGTTCCGGCTGAAGCAGGGCGTCTACGGCCAGCGCCAGGCCGACGTGCAGATGATCCGCGTGAAGCTCCCCTTCGGCGGGATCACGCCCGAGCAGCTCGAGGCCTTCGCCGACGTCGTCGAGAAGTACGTCCCGCTGAACAAGGGGCACATCACGACGCGCCAGAACATCCAGCTGCACCACGTGCCGCTGCCCGACGCCGCCAAGGCGATCCGCGAGCTGTCGGACTCCGGCCTGTCCTCGCGCGAGGGCTGCGGCAACACGGTGCGCAACGTGACCGGCGACCCCTGGGCCGGCGTGTGCGACGACGAGCTCTTCGACCTCACGCCCTACGCCGGGGCCTACGTGCGCTACTTCGTGCGCCACCCCACGACGCAGCTCATGCCGCGCAAGATCAAGACCGCCTTCGACGGCGCGCCCGCCGACCGCGCGCTGACCGGCATCCACGACATCGCGTTCCTCGCCCGCGAGCGCGACGGCGTCCGCGGCGTGCAGGTCCGCGTGGGCGGCGGCACGTCGATCATGCCCCGCGTCGCGCCGGTGCTCTACGAGTTCGTCGAGCTCGACAACGGCGACTACCTCAAGGTCGCCGAGGCCGTCTTCCGGATCTTCGACCGCCAGGAGTTCCTGCGCGTCAACCGCGCCCGAGCGCGCATCAAGGTCCTCGTCGACAAGATCGGGATGGACGCGTTTCGCGAGATGGTCGAGGAGGAGCTCCAGGGCGACTGGGTCGCCGAGCGGAACTTCGACGTCGCGGGTCTGCGCTGGGACCACGACGAGGAGGCCAACGCGCCGGCCGCCCCCGAGAGCTACGCGTCGCCCAACGGCGACGGCAGCGCCTTCGACGCCTTCCGCGCGGCCAACGTCAAGCCCCAGCGCCAGGCGGGCTTCTCCACGGTCCACGTCAAGGTCACGCGCGGCGACGTGAGCCCCGAGCAGCTGCGCGGGCTGGCCGACCTCACGCGCCGCTACACCGGCGGCTACCTGCGCACGACCGTGCACCAGAACCTCGTGCTGCGCTGGGTGCGCGACGAGACCGTCTACGAGGTGTGGCGCGCGCTGGGCGAGCTCGGCCTGAACGACGCCGGCCCCGACCGCATCACCGACGTCGTGTCCTGCCCGGGCACCGACTCCTGCAAGCTGGGGATCACGTCGTCGATGGGCCTCAACGCCGCCGTGCAGGAGCGCCTGGAGTCCATGGACATCACGGACCCGCTGACGCGACAGGTGCACATCAAGATGAGCGGCTGCCCCAACGGCTGCAGCCAGCACCACATCGCGAACATCGGGTTCTACGGCGCGTCGATCAAGGTCGGAGAGCACACGATCCCGGCCTACGTCGCGCACGTCGGCGGCAACTACGAGGGCGGCGACATCGTCTACGGCCACCGGCTGAAGGTGCGGCTGGCCGCCAAGCGCGTGCCCGAGGCGATCGAGCGCTGGCTGCGCTTCTACGAGGCCGAGCGCACCGAGGGCGAGGAGTTCAACGCCTTCGCCGAGCGGGTGGGGAACACGTCCTTCGAGGAGAAGGTCCGCGACCTGGCCCTGCCGGTCGAGTTCGGCCTGGAGACGATGACGACGTTCATCGACTTCAACCGCGACGTTCCCTTCCAGGTCGTCCGCGGCGAGGGCGAGTGCGCGGTCTAGACGAGACCCTGGGCGAGGCGTGCGACCAGCACGCCGGTCGCCTCGTGCTGCTGTGCTCCTTTCAGAAGGAGGAGTCGGTGCTGGTCGACGCGCTGGTGCGGATCGCCGGCGACGGCGGGGCGCTGCCCCGGATCGTCACGATCGACACCGGCGTCCTCTTTCCCGAGACGCTGGCGACGTGGCGGGCCTTCGAGGACCGCTTCGGAATCGACGTCGAGGTCGAGGACGCCGCCGGCGACTGGACCGGCCCCGAGCATTGCTGCGGCGACGCGAAGGTCGCCGCGCTGGAGCGCGCGCTGGCCGGCGCCGGCGCGTGGATCACGGGCATCCGCCGCGAGCAGGGCGCGTCGCGCGCGGAGGCCGAGCTGGTGGAGTGGGACGACAAGCGCTCGATGGCCAAGTACAACCCGCTCGCGCACTGGACCGAGCAGGACCTGTGGCGGCGCATCGCAGAGCGCGAGCTGCCCTACCACCCGCTGCACGACGCCGGCTACGAGTCGATCGGCTGCGCGCCGTGCACCGCGCCGGGCTCCGGCCGCGAGGGCCGCTGGGCCGGGACCGACAAGTCCGAGTGCGGGCTGCACGTGTGATCGACCCGCTGGTCATCGTCTTCGGGCTCGGGGTCGGGATCCTCGTCGGGCTGACCGGCATCGGCGGCGGCTCGCTGATGACCCCGCTGCTCATCCTCGCCGTCGGCGTCAAGCCGGTCGTGGCGATCGGCACCGACCTGGCCTACGGCGCGATCACCAAGACCGTCGGCGGCTGGCGGCACCTGACCAAGGGAACCGTCGACCTCGGCGTGTCGGGCTGGCTGGCGGTGGGCAGCGTGCCGGGATCGCTGATCGGCGTGTGGCTGCTGAACCGGCTGCACCACTCCTACGGGTCGGCGTTCGAGCCCGTGCTGCTGGGGCTCATCGCGGGCGCGCTGGTCGTGGTCTCGCTGACGATCCTCGCGCGGGCGCTGTTCATGCCCAAGCTGGTCGCGCGCGAGCGCGACACCGTCGAGCTGAACCGCCGGGTGCGGGTGACGGCGGCCGGCATCGGGCTCGTGCTCGGGGCGCTGATCGGCCTGACGTCGGTGGGCAGCGGCGCCCTGATCGGCCTGGCGCTCATCCTCGTCTTCCACCTCACGCCCCATCGCGTCGTCGGCACCGACGTCTTCCACGCCGCCGTCCTGCTGTGGACGGCGGCGCTGGCACACCTGGCCTCGGGCAACGTCGACCTGCTGCTGACCGCCAACATCCTGCTCGGCTCGATCCCCGGGGTGTGGGTCGGCGCGAGCTTGATCACGCGGGTGCCGGCCGCCGGGCTGCGTCCCGCCCTGGGCTGCGTGCTGCTGGGCTCCGCCCTGGGCGTGCTGAGCAAGGCCGGCGTCGAGGTGCCGGTGGCGGCCATCGTCGGGATCCCGCTCGCCGCGGGCGCGCTGGCGTGGGCGCTGATGGTGCGGCTGCGGCTGCGACCGGAGGTGGCGCCGGCATGAGCCTGACCCACCTGCGCGCGCTGGAGTCCGAGGCCATCCACGTCATGCGCGAGGTCGCGGCCGAGCTGTCCAGGCCGGTGCTGCTCTTCAGCGGCGGGAAGGACTCGATCGTGCTGCTGCGCCTGGCCGAGAAGGCGTTTCGCCCCGGGCGCTTCCCCTTCCCGCTGATGCACATCGACACCGGGCACAACTTCCCCGAGGTCATCGAGTTCCGCGACCGCCGCGTGGGCGAGCTGGGCGAGCAGCTGATCGTGGCCTCGGTGCAGGCGTCGATCGACGACGGCCGAGTGGCCGAGGAGACCGGGCCGCGCGCGTCGCGCAACCGCCTGCAGACCACGACGCTGCTGGACGCGATCGCCGAGCACGGCTTCGACGCGGCGTTCGGCGGCGCGCGCCGCGACGAGGAACGCGCCCGGGCCAAGGAGCGCATCTTCTCCTTCCGCGACGACTTCGGGGGCTGGGACCCCAAGAACCAGCGCCCCGAGCTGTGGAACATCTACAACGGGGCCATCCGCCGCGGCGAGCACGTGCGCGTCTTCCCGCTGAGCAACTGGACCGAGCTCGACGTGTGGCAGTACATCGCCGAGGAGGCGCTGGAGGTGCCGCCGATCTACTTCGCCCACGAGCGCGAGGTCTTCGCGCGCGACGGGATGCTGTACGCGTTCTCCGAGCACGTGCAGCTCGTCGACGGCGAGGCGCCGTTCAGCGCGACGGTGCGCTACCGGACGGTGGGCGACATGAGCTGCACGGGCGCCGTGCGCTCCACCGCGACCGACCTGGGGACGGTGGTGGCGGAGATCGCCGCCACGCGGGTGACCGAGCGCGGCGAGACGCGCGCCGACGACCGCGTGAGCGAGGCCGCGATGGAGGACCGCAAGGTCGCGGGGTACTTCTAGATGGCCCTCCGGAGGGACCGCTGATGGCCGTCGCCACCGCGGACATGCTGCGCATCGCGACCGCCGGGTCGGTCGACGACGGGAAGTCCACGCTCATCGGCCGGCTGCTGTACGACTCCAAGGCCGTGCTCTCCGACCAGCTCGAGCACGTCGAGGAGGCGTCCAAGCGCCGCGGCGGCGGCATGGTGGACCTCTCGCTGCTCGTGGACGGGCTGCGCGCCGAGCGCGAGCAGGGCATCACGATCGACGTCGCCTACCGCTACTTCGCCACGCCGCGGCGCAAGTTCGTGATCGCCGACACGCCCGGCCACGTGCAGTACACGCGCAACATGGTCACCGGCGCCTCCACCGCCGACCTCGCGGTCGTGCTGGTCGACGCCCGGCGCGGGGTGCTGGAGCAGTCCAAGCGCCACGCCTACATCGCCTCCCTGCTGGGGATCCGCCATCTCGCGGTGGCCGTCAACAAGATGGACCTCGTGGACTTCGACGAGGAGGTCTTCGACGAGATCGTCCGGGAGTTCAGCGAGTTCGCCCGCGGGCTGGACATCCACGACAGCGCGTTCATCCCGATCAGCGCGCTGGACGGCGACAACGTCGTGGCGCCCTCCGAGCGGATGCCCTGGTACGGCGGCCTCCCGCTGCTCGAGCACCTCGAGACCGTGTCGGTGGCCGACGACCGCACCTTCCCCGAGGCCCGCTTCCCGGTCCAGTGGGTCGTCCGCGACCACGCCACGGACTACCGCGGCTACGCGGGACAGGTGGCCGGCGGGACGCTGCGCCCCGGCGACGAGGTCGTCGTGCTGCCGTCGGGCACCGCCTCCCGGATCGAGCGCATCGACACCTACGACGGCCCGGTGGCCGAGGCGTTCGCCCCGATGTCGGTCACGCTCGTGCTGGCCGACGACGTCGACGTCTCGCGCGGCGACCTCATCTGCCACCCCGACGACGCGCCGACGCTGGGACGCGACGTCACCGCGACGGTGTGCTGGATGGCCGACGCCCCCGTGCGCGCCGGCGGCCGCTACGCGATCAAGCACGCCACCCACGCGGCCCGGGCGATCATCGCCGACGTGGAGGACCGCGTCGACGTGCACACGCTCCAGGCCGATCCCGACGCGACCGAGCTCGGCCTCAACGAGATCGGCCGCGTGCGCCTGCGCACCTCCAAGCCCCTGGCCTGGGACCCCTACGCGCGCAACCGCGCGACCGGCTCGTTCATCCTCATCGACGAGGCCACGAACGACACGGTCGGCGCGGGGATGATCGTCTAGCCGGCGCGGCGGCGCGCTGCTCGAGCAGGCGCCGCAGGATGGCGGCGACGGTGTCCGGTTCGCGGCTGATGCGCCGCCAGGTGACGCGCACGACGGTCCAGCCGGCGAGGGTCAGCTCGGCGTCGCGGACGCGGTCGTCCTCGAAGGCGCTGGGGATGGCAGTCATCTCGGTGAGGTCCACCAGCCGCAGGATCTCGGCTTGGCGGACCGTGCGCTCGAGGTCGTGGTCAGAGAGCACTGAGCACAGATCGACGAGCGTGCGTGCCAGCGTGGTCACCGGGATTCCGTCGCGGGTCGTGACGTCGAGTGGGTCCAGGCGGCGGACGCGGTGCACGTCGATGCCCTCGCGGGGGCCGCGGCTGCGCGGGACGGTCACGTCGATCAAGGTGCGCGTGGTGCGGCGCACCTCCCACAACGCGCCGCCGTCGCGGTGGCTCAGCGCGGCCCCGGCCCGCAGGCCAACACCGCCGCCAGCCAGTGGCCCTTCAGGACCAGGACCGTATGGCCCACGGCATACACGCCACGGTGCAGTGGGTGCAGCCTGCCCGCCAGGCGCCGCCGCCCCGAGCGCGGTGGGCCGACTTGGTCGCGATATGCACGACTGGCTCGGCCCACCCCCCGAGTGTGGGCGTCGACGCGTCACAGAGCACCACGCGTTCGTGACAGTTGGCGCATGGCTTCGTGCCGACCGTCCGGCGCCCGGGGAATAGCATCCCGCCGACCAATGTTCGGCAAGGTCCTCATCGCCAACCGCGGCGAGATCGCGGTCCGGGTCATCCGTGCGCTCGACGAGCTGGGGATCGGCTCGGTGGCGGTGTACTCCGAGCTCGATCGCGACGCGCTGCACGTGCGGCGCGCCGGCGAGGCGTACCTGCTCGGCCCCGCCGCGCCGAGCGAGAGCTACCTCAACGTCGAGCGCATCCTGGAGGCCGTGGCCGCGTCGGGCGCGGAGGCGGTCCACCCCGGCTACGGGTTCCTGGCCGAGAACGCCGCGTTCGCGCGGGCCTGCGCCGACGCCGGCGTCGTGTTCATCGGCCCGCCGCCCGAGGCGATCGACGCGATGGGCTCCAAGACCCGCGCGCGGGCGCTGATGCAGAAGGCGGGCGTGCCGATCGTCCCCGGGACCACCGAGCCGGTGGCCAGCGTCGAGGACGCCCGCAAGATCGTCGAGGAGGAGATCGGCTACCCGGTCGCGGTGAAGGCCGCGGGCGGCGGGGGCGGCAAGGGCTTTCGCGTCGCGCTGAGCGCCGATGAGCTCGAGGCCGCCTTCGAGGGCGCGGCCGGCGAGGGGGAGCGGTTCTTCTCCGACGCGACGGTCTACCTCGAGCGCTACCTGCCCGACCCGCGCCACGTCGAGGTCCAGGTGCTCGCCGACGGGCACGGGAACACGATCCACCTGGGCGAGCGCGACTGCTCCATCCAGCGCCGCCACCAGAAGCTCATCGAGGAGTCGCCGGCGCCGGAGTGGATCGTCGACGAGAAGCTGCGCGAGCGGATCGGGAAGATCGCGGTGGACGCCGCGAAGGCCGTGGACTACCGCGGCGCCGGCACGGTGGAGGGCCTGCTCGCCGCCGACACCGGCGACTACTTCTTCCTGGAGATGAACACGCGCGTCCAGGTCGAGCACTGCGTCACCGAGATGACCACCGGCGTGGACATCGTCAAGGAGGGCATCCGCGCCGCGGCGGGCGAGCCGCTGACGGTGACCCAGTCCGACGTGCGGTTGCGCGGCCACGCGATCGAGTGCCGCATCAACGCCGAGGACGCCGCCAAGCGCTTCGCCCCCGCCCCCGGCCGGATCGGCAGCTACGTCGAGCCCTCGGGGCCCGGCGTGCGGGTGGACTCGGGCGTGCGGGCCGGCGACGAGGTCACGCCGATGTACGACCCGATGATCGCCAAGCTCATCGTGTGGGACGCCGACCGCGAGCGGGCGACGCGGCGCATGCTGCGCGCGCTCAGCGAGTACGAGATCGGCGGGCTGAAGACGCTGATCGGCTTTCACTCGGCGCTGCTGGCCACCGAGCAGTGGGCACGCGGCGAGACCTGCCGCGACCTGCTCGAGGACCGCGACTGGCTGAAGGCGCTGGCGCAGCAGCCGGCGCCCGCTCCTGCCCAGGACGACGAGGAGAAGGTCGAGCAGGACTACACCGTCGAGGTCGGCGGCCGGCGCTTCGACGTCAAGGTCATCGGCCCGCCCCCGGCCGGCGCGGCGGCGGCGCAACCGGCCCCGCCCGGCGCGCGCGACGGACGGCCCGCCGCCGGGGCGCCCAAGCCCCAGCGCAAGCGCAGCGCCAAGCGCGCGGCCGCCGCCAACGGCGGCGGGGACGCGCTGGCCTCCCCGATGCAGGGCAACGTCTGGAAGGTCCTCGTCGAGCAGGGACAGCAGGTCGACAAGGGCCAGGTCGTGACGATCATCGAGGCGATGAAGATGGAGAACGAGATCACCGCCCACAAGGCGGGCACGATCTCCGAGCTGCCGATCTCCGAGGGGACCTCGGTGGCCAGCGGCGAGACGCTCGCCGTCATCACCGACGGCAAGGGGTAGGGCCGCCGCCGCTCAGCGGGCCGCCCGCAGGCGCGCCCGGCGCCGCACCGGCTCCAG
The DNA here is from genome assembly GCA_963825515.1 of uncultured Solirubrobacterales bacterium. Classification (GTDB taxonomy): domain Bacteria; phylum Actinomycetota; class Thermoleophilia; order Solirubrobacterales; family Solirubrobacteraceae; genus CADCVQ01. Next base: position 482,892 of record CAWGTI010000010.1, read on the forward strand.
CGCGCCCCGCGGGCCGATCGCCAGCGCCCGCACCGTCACCGCCGCTCCGGCGCGCCGGCCCCGGCTGCGCCGCGCCACGAGCCGCCGTCCCGCCGGCGTGAGCCGCACCCGCACGCGGGCCGCGCCGTCGCGCAGCGCCGCGCTCCCGCGCCCGATCACCCGCGGGCGCCGCCCACGGGCCCGGGCGCGCAGCTCGATCCGGCAGGTGCGCACGGCGTAGCCCCGGGCGGCGCAGCGCACCGTCGCGCGCCCCCGGCGCACCCGCAGGCGCCGGTCGGGCAGGCTCGCGCGCACCACCTCCGGCGGCGGATCGGCGCGCGGCGGCTCGGGCCCCGCGCTCCGGTCCAGCCAGATCGGGCTCGTCACGCCCTCGATCGCGGTCAGGCGCTGGAGCTGGAGCCGGTAGCGCCCGGCTCCCAGAGAGGGGAAGGGCAGGGTGAAGTCCCGCGAGAGCACGGGCACCACGAGGATCGGCAGGCCGTCCTTGACGACCACCAGCTGGAACGCCAGGGCGGGGTCGGCGCCGAGCACCCGGGCGGTGAACTGCGCCGCGTCCGAGCGCACCACGTCGCCCATGATCGCCGGCGGCCCGTCCGTGCCGGGGACGCGCGCCTCCAGCCGCAGGTCCGGCCCCGCGCTGCCGAAGAGCTTGACGTAGGTGTGGCGGGCGCGGATCCCGCGGCGCAGCCCGGCCTCCGAGAGCTCGTCGGCGTACACGACCGTCGTTGCCTGGCCGATCGGCGACTGGGTGAGCGGGTTGTTCGCCCGCCCGGCGTTATGGGAGTCGCTCGAGCCCACCGCCGCGATGCGCGCGCCCGTGCTCAGCGCGTCCTCGTAGAAGACGAGCGCCAGCGCCGAGAACGGGTTGGGGACCAGGTCGGGCTCCCGCGGGACGCTCGCCGGGCCGGTCGCCACCTCGATCGCGTCGACCTGGGCGTAGTCGGTCTCCGACCGCGGGTAGCTCCACGAGCAGCCGCGGCAGAACAGGTCGAAGGTGGGCACCGCCGACGGGAAGATCGTCGGGTGGTTGATCTGCGTCACGCCGCCGGCGGCGCGGATGTCGGCGAACACCTCGCTCGCCGGCCGAGCGCCGCGCCGGCGCTCGAGCGTGCCGTCGGCGCGCCGCTCGTAGACCGGGCCGGTGCGGTGGTCGACGTAGCGCTCGCTGGCGTGGTTGTTGATGTGCCCGCGGTAGGTGATGACCTCGCTGGAACGGGCGATGAGGCGGCCCGGGTGGGCGCCCTGGTGGCGGCCGATCTCCGCCCAGGCCGTGTCGGTGACGTAGTCCGACAGGGTCAGGAAGTCCAGGCCCGCGCCGCCCTGGGCCGCCGGCCGGAAGGCGTAGCCGAAGGCCTCGGTCATCGTCGCGTCCTTCAGCGCCGAGTGCTCGGCGTGGACGTGCAGGTCGCCCGCGTACCAGCCCGGCCCGGAGCGCGCGGGCGCAGGGTCGTAGGGCGCGATCACGTACGGCTCGTCGTCGAAGGACGGATCGGCGCTGAGCTCGATCTCCACCCGCCACGCCACCCGGCCGTCCGCGTCGCCCAGCTCGCGGCCGGCGACGCCCGCCACCCCCAGCTCGACCGCCCACTCGCCGGCCGGGATGTCGCCGGGGCGGAAGCCGCGCGTCGTGCGGCCCGGCTGGTTGGCGGTGGGACGCTCGCGGTAGAAGGCCTCCGACGTGTAGCCCTGCTCGGAGACGATGACCTCCGGATGGCTGGAGCCGCCCCAGCCGCGAAACTGCGCGGGGCCCCAGTCCCCGCCCGCCGGCCGGGCCTCCCACAGCCCGAGGTCGACCGTGTGGGCGGCCATCGGCAGCAGGCGGCGCTCGGGCTGGTCGTAGCAGTAGCGCACGCGCACCGCGGTCGTCCCCGCCGGCACCTCGAAGGGCACCATGACGTAGCTGCCCTGCAGGTCACCGGGGAACGCGCCGGCGATCACGCGCGAGACCGGCCGCTCCGCGCCCGGGCAGCCGCCGGGCCCCAGCGTGGCCCGGACCGAGTGCTCGCCGTGGGCCTGCGCGGCGCCCGGCGCGGCGAGCACCAGGGACAGCACGAGCAGCAACGCGGCGGCGGGCATCGCGCGATGCTCCCACGCGCACCCCGCGCCGGGCGCAGGGGTCACTAGATTTCCGCGCGTGAGCACCGCGCGCGCCTGGGTCGCCGAGCCCGACGAGTCCGAGACCGTCGCCGCGCTGCTCGTGGAGTTCCGCGACCACCTCGACCACGACTGGCCTTCGGAGAACGCGTTCCTCGCCTCGGTGGAGCGGCTGATGGAGGACGCCGACACCGAGTTCCTGCTCGCCAGCCCCGACGACGACTCGCCGCCCGCCGGCGTGCTGCAGCTGCGCTTTCGCTTCAGCGTCTGGAAGGCCGCGCCGGACGCGTGGCTGGAGGACCTCTTCGTCCGCGAGTCGGACCGCCGCTCCGGCATGGGCGCCGCGCTGGTGGACCTGGCGCTCGAGCGCGCGACCGAGCGCGGAGCCAAGCGCATGGAGCTCGACACCAACGAGTCCAACGCCGCCGCGCTGGCGCTGTACGAGCGCCACGGCTTCTCGTCGCGCTCCAAGGGCGGCGATGGGCGCGACCTGTACATGGGGCGCGACCTGGACTAGCGGTCCCGTCCGGGAGTACGTTGGGCCGCGTGGATGTCGGAGCGCCCGTGAACGACGAGGCGCTGGAGCGTGGGCGCGACGCCCTCGCTCGCGGCGCATGGGACGAGGCGCGCCGCTGCTTTGAGGAGGCGCTCGCGCCGGGGGGATCGGCCGCGGCGTGGGAGGGACTGTCGTGGGCGGCGTGGTGGAGCGAGGACGGCGCGGGCTCGATCGCGGCGCGCGAGGAGGCCTACCGCGCCTTCAAGGCCGCCGCCGACCGGCGCGGCGCGGCGCGGATGGCGATCTGGCTGGGCATGGACCACCTGGAGTTCCGCGGCGAAGAGGCCGTCGCTCGCGGCTGGTTCGCTCGCTGCGAGCGCATCCTGGCCGACCTCGAGCCGGGGCCGGAGCACGGCTGGATGGCCGCGTTCATGGCGGTCTTCGCGTTCGAGGAGGGCGACCCCGTCACGGCCCGGCAGCTCGGCACGCAAGCCCGCGAGCTGGGGCGAGAGCTGAGCCTCACCGCCCTGGAGATGCTCGGCCTGGCCACCGAGGGGCTGGCGATGGTCACCGCCGGCGAGGTCGCCGCGGGGATGCGGGGCCTGGACGAGGCGTCCGCGGCAGCGCTCGGCGGCGAGTACGAGGAGCAGTTCCCCATCTGCTGGACGTGCTGCTACCTGATCTACGCCTGCGAGCACGTGCGCGACTTCGATCGCGCGGTCCAGTGGTGTCGCAAGGTCGAGGAATACAGCGAGCGCAAGCGCATCCGCTGGGTGCGCCGCGTCTGCCGGGCCCACTACGCGGCGGTGCTGACCTGGCACGGCGAGTGGGAGAAGGCCGAGCAGGAGCTCCTCCACGCCGCCGGGGAGCTTGCCGCGACCCGCCCGGCCTGGGTACCCGAGGCCAACGTGCGCCTCGCCGACCTGCGCCGCCGGCAGGGTCGCTTCGACGAGGCCCAGCGGCTGTTCGCCGAATGCGAGCCGCTGCCTCTCGCCGTCCAGGGAGCGGGCGAGCTGTGCCTCGATCGCGGGCGCCCCGCCGACGCGGTCCCGCTCGCCGAGCGCCTCCTGCGCCGGCTGCCGGCGGCCAACCGGACCCAGCGCGCGGGCGCGCTGGAGCTGATCGTGCGGGCGCACGCCGCGGACGGCAACGCGGCGGCCGCCCGGCCGCACATGGAGGAGCTGCGGTCGATCGCCGTCGCCGTCGCCGGCGAGCCCCTGCGCGCCGCGCTGTTGCTTTGCGAGGGCGTGACCGCGCGCGCCGGCGGCGACGGCCGCGCCGCCCGCGCGGCGCTCGAGGACGCGGCGGCGCTGTTCGACGGCGCGGCCGCGCCGTTCGAGGCCGCGCGCGCGCGGCTGGAGCTGGCGGGCTGCCTCGCCGAGCTGGGTGAGCGCGAGCCCGCCGCCACGGCGGCCGGCGCCGCCCGGGACGCCTACGCGGATCTCGGCGCGGACGCGGGGGCCGCCCGCGCGCGGGAGGTGCTCGCGCGCCTGGTGCAGCCGCGGCGGAATGACGGCCCGCTGACGGCGCGCGAGGCCGAGGTCCTGCGCCTGGTGGCCGAGGGCCTCAGCGACCGCCAGATCGCCGAGCGGCTCGTGCTGAGCCCGCACACGGTCCACCGCCACGTCTCCAACGTCTACGCCAAGCTCGGCTGCTCCACCCGCGCGGCCGCCGTGGCGCGAGCGACCCGGCTCGGCGCGCTCTAGCGGCGTGCGGGCACCGCTGGCCTGACCAGGCCATCTCGGGGTCATGGCCCGGACAGGCGAAGTCGCGCGCGCCGCGGACTGGGAGCGTGTTCCACGACCCCAAGACAAGGAGCACGCCATGACCGACACGACCACCGCATCCCAGGGCTCCGCCGCGACCCAGGCCGGCCTGTGGGGCGAGCGCGCCGGCGACTGGGCCGAGCTGTTCGAGAAGCCTGACAACCCCTGGCTGGCGCCGGCGTACCAGCTCGTCCTGGACCGCCTCGACGTCGGCGCCGGCACCGACCTGCTCGACGTCGGCTGCGGCTCCGGGCGCTTCTGCCGCATGGCCGGCGACCGCGGCGCGCGGGTCTCGGGCCTCGACGCGACCCCCGAGCTGCTGGCGATCGCCGTCGAGCGCAACCCGGGCGCCGACCTGCGCGTCGGCGACCTGCAGAGCCTGCCCTTCGCCGACGCGTGCTTCGACGTCGTCACCGGCTTCAACTCCTTCTTCTACGCGGCCGACCTCGTCGCCGCGTTCCGGGAGGCGGCGCGGGTCGTCCGGCCCGGCGGCCACGTCGCGCTCACCGCCTTCGGGCGCCCGGAGCGCTGCGAGTCCACGCCGGTGTTCCGGTTCCTCGGGCCGCTGTTCCCCAAGCACGCGCTGGAGGATGAGGAGCCCGCGCTGCACGAGGGTGGGGTCCTCGAGTCGCTGCTCGCGCAGGCGGGGTTGACGACGATCGACGCCGGCTACCTGGAGATCGCCGAGGAGCACCCCGACACCGACACGCTGCTGCGCGGCTGGCTGTCGGTGGGCCCGGTCCGCGCCGCCGTGCGCAACGCCGGCGAGGATGCCGTCCGCGAGGCGCTGACCGGTGCCGTCGCGCCGCTGCGCACGTCGACGGGCGGCTACCGCATCGAGGACGAGTTCCGCTACCTGATCGCCAGGCGGGCGGACTAGGGCAGCCGCCCGCCCCAGCGCAGCGAGCCCACGAGCGCACCGCCGAGCAGCAGCAGCGCGGCGCCCGCGAACCCCGCGGTGATCTCGCGCTGCTCGTCGCGGGTGCCGATCCGGGAGCCCAGCCGCTCGTAGACCGCGCCGAGCTGGTCGGAGTCCTCGGCCTCGAAGGCCTCGCCGCCGGAGAGGGAGGCGATGCGCCGCAGCGCCTCGGGGTCGGGCGGGACGGTCAGGCGCCGGCCGTCGGGCAGCGTCACCTCGCCGTCGGGCGTGCCCAGCGCGACGGTGTAGATGGGGACGCGGGCACGGCGCGCGTCCTCCGACGCGAGGAACGCCGCCTCGCCGTCGGTCGCCGAGCCGTCGGAGAGCAGGACGATCGCCGCGGGCGGGCGCTCGCCCTCGGCGCGGCCGGCGGTCTTGAGGTCCTCCAGCGCGTTGTTCAGCCCGGCGCCGGTCGCGGTGCCCGAGATCGTCTGCAGCGCGCTCAGCGCGTCGCCGACCTGGTCGTGGTCGGTGGTCGGCGTCTGGAGCGTCTGCGCGGTGTCCGAGAACGCGACGAGGCCGACGCGCAGCTCCTCGGGCACCTCGTCGAGGAACGTCTTGGCCGCGCCCACCGCCGCCTCGAGGCGGCTGGGGCTGACGTCGGTGGCCTGCATCGAGCGCGACACGTCGGTCACCAGAACGACCGAGGCCCGCTGCACCGGCACCCCGACCGTCCGCTCGGGGCGGGCCATCGCCAGGACGAGCCCGGCCAGGGCCAGCGCGAGCAGCGCGAAGGGCAGGTGCGCGCGCCACTGCGGCTCGCGGGGCACGACGGCCGCGAGCGTCGCGAGCGCGGGAAAGCGCACCGGGTAGCGCCGGCGGCGGCGCTGGGCCTGCACGTGCGCGGCGATCGCCAGCGGGACGACGAGCAGCCCGACCAGGAAGAGCGGAGCCGCGAAGCTCACCGCAGCGCCCGTCCCAGGTCGCGCAGCCAGTCGCCGCTGGTGCGCAGGACCACGTGGGCGGCGCGCGAGCGGCGCAGATCGCCGGCGACCGCGGCGCGCTCCTGCGCGGCGGCGGCCGCGAAGCGCTCGCGCAGGGCCGGCCGCGAGGTGTCGACCTCCAGCCGCTCCCCCGTCTCGGGATCGACGAGCGCCAGGCGGCCGGCGGCCGGCAGCTCCTCCTCGCGCGGGTCGCGGATCTCGACGGCCAGCACGCGGTGGCGGGCGCCGAGCGCCTGCAGGGCGCGGCGCCACTCGCGCGGGCCGCGGAAGTCCGAGACGAGCACGACGAGGCCGGGGTGGCGCGCGAGCTTGCCGGTCCGGTGCAGGACCGGGCCCAGGCCGCGGTCGGCGACGCCGTCGGGTGCGAGCCCCTCGGCCAGCAGGCGGCGCAGGGCGACGTGCGCGTACGGGCCGCCGCGCGGGCGCAGCACGCGCTCGGGCCCTCCCGCGGTCAGCACGGCGAGCCGCCCGCCGCGCCGGGTCGCCGCGCGGGCCACCACGCCCGCGACGCCCTCCGCCACGTCGGACTTCAGGCGGTCGGCGGTGCCGAAGGCCATCGACGCGGAGATGTCCAGCACGAGCCAGGTGGTGAGGATCCGCTCGGGGACCTGGAGGCGCACGTGGGCGACGCCGGTCCGCGCGCTGGCCGCCGGATCGAGCTGGCGCACGTCGTCGCCCACCTGGTAGGGGCGCAGCTGCGCGAGCTCGGTCCCGTTCCCGACCCCGGGCGCGAGCCGATCGCCGGGCAGCACGCCGGCCCCGCGCCGGGCGAGCGCGAGGTCGAGCGCCTCGACCACGGCAGCGGGCATGGGCCCGGGACCCTGGCGGGCCGGGGGCACGCGCAGCCGGCCGTGCGGCGAGGCCATCAGGCGGCGCTCGTCCTCGCCGTGGCGTCGCCGACGAGCGGCGCGGCCAGCGTCTCCAGCAGGCGGTCGAGGATGTCGTCGGCGGTGATGCCGTCGCTGAGCGCGTCGTAGGACAGCACGAGGCGGTGGCGCAGCACGTCGGGCGCGAGGTCGCGCACGTCGTCGACGAGCACGTGGCGACGGCCGCGCAGCAGCGCGAGCGCCTGGCCGGCGCGGACCATCCCGATCGACCCGCGCGGGCTGGCCCCGTACTCGATGAGCTGGTTGAGGTCGTCCAGGCCGTAGCGCTCCGGGTGGCGCGTGCCGTCGACGAGCTGCACCGCGTAGGCCACGACCTCGCGGTCGACGAACACCTCGGCCGAGGCGCGCTGGAAGCGCTCGAGCTCGGGCAGGGTGAGGCGTTCCTGGACCACCTCGGCCGGGTGCAGCGAGCGGCCCACCACGGACGCCTCCTCTCCCATCGTCGGGTAGTCGACGAGGACCTTGAACAGGAAGCGGTCCACCTGCGCCTCGGGGAGCGGGTACGTGCCCTCGGACTCGATCGGGTTCTGCGTGGCCAGCACGAGGAACGGGTGCGGGACCGGGAAGCTCTCCACGCCGATCGTCACCTGCTGCTCCTGCATGACCTCCAGCAGGGCGGACTGGACCTTGGCCGGCGCGCGGTTGATCTCGTCGGCGAGCAGGAAGTTGCCGAACACCGGGCCCAGCTCGATGTCGAAGCGGCCCGTGTCGGGGCGGTAGATCCGGGTTCCGACCAGGTCCGCCGGGACGAGGTCGGGCGTGAACTGGATCCGGCGGAAGGTCCCGCCCAGCACGTCGGCCAGCGTGCGGACGGTCAGCGTCTTGGCCAGCCCGGGCACGCCCTCGAGCAGCACGTGGCCGCCGGCGAGCAGGGCCACGAGCAGCCGCTCGAGCATCGCGTCCTGGCCGACGATGACGCGCTTGATCTCGTACAGCGCCTCCTCCAGCGCGACGCGGGGCGCGCGGATCGCGTCCTCGTCGGGCGGGGGCGGCGTGCGGGGGTCGGTCATCGGTGGTCCTTTCGGGGTCGCGGGCGGTGGGAAGGTCAGGGCAGGCGGCGGAACCAGTGCAGGGACATGACGGCACCGGCGAGCAGCAGGCTCAGCGCGCCGCCGGCGAAGCCCGCGGTGATCTCGCGCTCCTCGTCGCGGCGGCCGACGCGGGAGCCGAGCTTCTCGTAGACGGCGCTGAGGGACTCGGCGTTCTCGGCGGTGAACGCCTGGCCGCCGGAGAGGTCGGCGATGCTGCGCAGCGAGGCGGGGTCGGGCGGGACGCGCCGGGTCTGGGTGGCGCCCGACGGCGTGGTCACCTCGATCGTGCCGGCCGGGGTGCCGAGGGCGACCGTGTAGATCGGGATCCGCAGCCGCCGCGCGCGGCGGGCGAGCTCGTCGGGGTCGCGGCCGCGGGTGGACGCCCCGTCGGTGAGCAGGACGACCGCCGCGGGGGGCCGGCGGCCCTCCTCGTCGACCTGGCGCTCCAGCGCCGCGAGCGACGCGGCCAGCGCCTCGCCGGTCGCCGTGCCGCCGCTGGGCGTCAGGTCGGCGACCGCGCGCCGGACCGCCTCGCGGTCGGTGGTGGGGGTCTGCACCGTGCGCGCGGCATGGTTGAAGGCCACGAGCCCGACCCGGATGCGCGGGGGGACGCGCTCCAGGAAGCGGTCGGCGGCCGCGCGGGCGGCGATGAGGCGGTCGGGCGCGACGTCGGTGGCCTGCATGGACCCCGAGTGGTCGGTGGCCAGCATGATCGACGCCCGCTCCACCGGGACGGCGACCGTCGTCTGCGGCCGCGCCAGCGCGACGACCAGCACCGCGAGCGCGAGCCCGTAGGCGACCACGGGCGCGTGGCGGCGCCAGCCGGGGGCGCGGGGCGCAACGGACGGGCGCAGCGCGGGCGCGGCGAAGGCCTCCGCGGCGGCGCGGCGCTCGCGCTCGTGGCGCCCGTAGGCCAGCACCGCGAGCGGGACCAGCAGCAGCCCGAGCAGGAACAGCGGAGCGCCGAAGCTCATGGCGTCCTCAAGGCGTGCGCTCGGGTCGCGTCCCGAGCGTGACCTGGAGGGTGCGCCGCTCGCCGCCGCGCTCCACCTCGATGTCCACCTCGTCGCCCGGGCCGAGGCGCTCGATCGCCTCGTTGACGTCCTCGGGCGCCCGCACGGCCTTGTCCTCCACGCGGTGGATCACGTCGCCCGGGCGCAGCCCCCCGGTGTCGGCCGGTCCGCTGGGGTTGACGGTCGCCACCACGGCGCCGGGGCCCAGCGGGCTCTCGGCGGTCGAGACACCCAGGTACGCGCGGCGGATGGACTGGTCGCGCTCCAGGCGGGGCACGATCTCCCGCACGGTGTTGGAGGGCACCGCGAAGCCGATGCCGACGCTGCCGCCCCCGCCGGCCGTGGCGATCTGCGAGTTGACGCCGATCACGCGGCCCAGCGAGTCCAGCAGGGGTCCGCCCGAGTTGCCGGGGTTCACCGGCGCGTCGGTCTGGATGACCTCGTCGATCTGAAAGCCGTTGGGCGCCTCGATCCGGCGCTCGGTGCCCGAGACGATGCCCGCGGTCGCCGTGCGGTCCAGGCCGAGCGGGTAGCCGATCGCCACCGCGAGGTCGCCGACCTGCACGTCGTCGGAGTCCGCGAGCGCCAGCGGCTTGATCCCGGCGGCGTCCTCGCGGGAGATGCGCAGGACCGCGAGGTCCGACGACGCGTCGGTCCCCAGGACCTCGGCGTCCACGTCGCGCCCGCCGTCCTTGAGGCGCACGCGCGCCGTCTGCGAGGTGCCGACGACGTGCGCGTTGGTCACGATCGTGCCGTCGCCGTCGACGATGAACCCGGTCCCGCTGGCGGTGCTGGACCGCTCCGCGACCCGGATGAAGACCACGCTGGGGCTCGCGGCGGCGTAGACGGAGCGGATCGTGCGGCTGCGCTGATCGGCGGGCGCGGCGCCGGGGAGCCGGGCCAGGGGGGCCGCCGACGTCCCGGGGGCGTCGCTGCCGCCGGCCAGCATGCCGCCGGCGAAGGCCGAGGCGCCGACGACGATCGCCGCCAGCCCTCCGACCAGCGCGCGGCGGCGCCGGCGGCGGCGGCGCTCGCGCTCGGCCACGTCGCGCGGGTCCTCCTCGAGCGGCGGCTCGCGCTCGGGGATCGCGATCCGGGGCGGCGGCTCCAGCCACCGCTGACGCTCCTCACCCTCCCGCGGCTCGGTCCACAGACGCCCGGGCTGGCCCGGGCCTCGCCGGGACGGGTCTTCGCTCATGCGGCCACGGTAGGAGGGTGAAGTCAACGATCCCTAAGAATCAGCGTGGGTGGTTCCTAAAGGGACCAGGGTTCGATTGGAGTTCAGCAGAGGGGCGCGGGGCCGCGCGCCGGTAGGCGGGCCTCTACGATCCGCGGCCGTTCCCGTCCGGAGAGGACGCACCCTGCCCCACGCGGACCAGCGCATCGCTCGCATCGTCGCCGCCGCGCTCGCCGCCGTGCTCGTGCTGGCCGTCGCCGCGACCGCCGCCGCGGTGACCAAGCGCGGCACGAGCAAGGCCAACCGCATCACCGGGACCAGCGGCGACGACCACCTGTTCGGTCGCGGCGGCAAGGACCGGCTGCGCGGGCTGGGCGGCGCGGATCTGCTCGACGGAGGGCGCAACGCCGACCGCCTCTTCGGCGGCAAGGGCGCCGACCGGCTCTACGGCGGGCGCGGCACCGACACGCTGAGCGGGGGGCGCAGCGCCGACGTGCTCTCCGGCGCGGGCGGCGACGACCGGATGTACGGGGGGCGCGGGAACGACGACGCCGACGGCGGCCCCGGCGCGGATCGTCTGTACGGCAGCGTCGGCAAGGACGATCTGCGCGGCGGCGCCGGGTCGGACGCCCTCGACGGCGGCCGCGGCAGCGACACGCTCGACGGCGAGTCCGCCGCCGACGTGGTGGTGGGCGGCACCGGGAACGACGTGCTGACCGGCGGCAGCGGGAACGACACGGTGGACGGCGGGGCCGGCGACGATCGCATCGACGGCGGCGACGGCGACGACCAGCTCCGGGGCGGCCCAGGCCACGACTTCATCGTGGAGGCGCGCTTCGGCAACGACCAGCTCGTCGACGGCGGTCCCGGCGACGACTACATCCACACCAACAAGGGCCGCGACCGGGTCGTCCTGGGCGGCGAGGGCGACGACGTCATCCTCACCGGCTCGGCCCCGGACGGCACCCTGAACTCCGACGGCACGCCGGCTCCGGACGCGTACGTCGACGGCGGCCCCGGCAACGACATCGTGCTGGGAGGGGGCTCCGAGGACCTGCTGCGCGGCGGCGAGGGCGACGACACGCTGTACGGCGGCACCGGCTCGGAGGGCACGTCGGACGGCTATGACTGCGGTCCCGGCGAGGACGTCGCATACGTGGAGGACCGCACCGAGGCCGCCGCGGCGGCGACGAGCCAGACCTGCGAGCGGATCGTGCTCGGCGACCCGTCGACGATCGCCGTGCTCACCGACAACGTGCGCTTCGACGGGCTCGGCGGCGCCCCGCACCGCGGCAAGGCCACGGGCGGCGCCGTCGGCGTCGCAATCCTCGAGGCGATCGCGGTGCAGGGCGAGAACGCGCTGCTGCCGGGCACGGCCGCGGACGACGTCCTGACCGGAACGCCGCTGGCCGACTCGATCAACGGCCAGGACGGCAACGACACGATCGACGCGCTCGACGGCAACGACCTGGCCCACGGCGACGACGGCAACGACACGATGCGGGGCGGCGGCGGGAACGACCTGATCTTCGGCGAGGGCGGAGCCGACACGCTGGACGGCGGCGCCGGGAACGACGAGGTCCAGGGGGGCCGGGGCACGGACATGGTCCACGGCGGCGACGGCGACGACCTCCTCACGGGCGGCTTCGACCCCGACCGCCTGTTCGGCGGCGCCGGCAACGACCACGTCAACGCCCAGGGCGGCGGAGCGGACACGATCGACTGCGGCCCGGGATACGACCGGGTCGTGGCCGACCGCGCGGACTCGCACCGGCACTGCGAGTCGGTGCGCTGAGGGTCTACGGCGCGAAGGCCATGACCTCGACCCGGTGGCCGGCGGGGCACGTCACGAAGCAGCGCGGCGAGCCCCAGTGCTCGGTGCGCGGCTGCGCGTCGAAGCCGGCGCTGCGCAGGGCGTCGCGCGTCGCGTCGTAGTCGTCGACGACCACGGCGACGTGACCGGACGGCGGCACGACGGGGTCCTCGGCGAACAGGAGGTGCACCTGCGTCTCGCCGCTCTGGACCCACGCGGCGCGGCTGGCCAGCGTCGGCGGCGGCGCGACGGGGACGAAGCCCAGCAGCGCCCAGAACCGCTCGCAGGCATCCACGTCGGCCTCGCGGACCTCCAGCGCGACGTGCTGGATCACGCCTCAGCCCGCCCGCCAGAAGGTGAATGGTGATTCATGCATCGCCAGCGGTACAGAATCCACCACTCACGGCGATCCGGACCCTCCCGGAAGCTGAACGTCGGTTCATGCATCACCAGGGTGCAGAATCCGACCACTCACGGCGATCCGGGCTTCGCGCCCCCGGCCCCGCCCACCAGCGCCACGTTCTCGGCGTGGATGCGCCGCTGCGCCGCCGAGCCCCGTCCCCGTGGCAACGGCGCCTCGGGCAGCGCCTCCAGGTACGCCACGTCCTCGGCGAGGATTGCCAAGGCCCGCTCGGCGTCGAGCACCGCACCGTGGCCGGGCACGACGTGCGCGGCCTCGGCCACCAGCGGCTGCAGCCGGCGCAGCGTGGCCAGGTACGCGGCGCGGGAGCCGCCCGCGCTGAGCATCGGGATCTCCACCGGCGAGAGGTAGTCCCCGCAGGCCAGCACGCGCGCCCAGCCGATCCACACGGCCATGCCGTCCGCCGTGTGGCCGTCCGCCGGGTGCAGGTCCAGCTCGGCGTCCCCGATCGCGCAGTGGCCGGGGACGGCGAGCGCCTGCACCTGCCCGAGCGACAGCGGGCGCGGGCGCTGCACGTAGTGAGCGTCGTCGAACTCGCGCAGCCCTCGCGCCACGGCGCCGGGCTCGGCCGCCAGCCGCGCGGCGGTGGTCTCCCCCACGCCGAGCGCGGCGGCGCCGAACGCCAGTCGCCCCAGCAGGTGGTCCCAGTCGGCGTGCGTGGCGAGCAGGCCGGAGAAGGGGAACTCCGCCTGCTCGAGCACGGCGGGCAGGACCTCCAGCTCGTCGGGGAACACCGGCGAGTCGATCACGAAGCCCTCCTCCCCCGAGCGGACCGCCGTGCACGTCGTCTGCCACACGCGGCTGGTGAGCACCAGGACGTCGGGGTGCAGGCTCACCACCCGCACGAGAACGCCTCAGATCCCGAGGAGCCTGGCCGCCTCCAGGAGGTTCTTGACCTCCGCGGTCGGCTTCTTCTGCCCGGGCTCGAGCACCTCGCGCTTGCGGTTGACCCAGATCACCGGGATCTTGTTCTTCACGCAGGGCTCGACGTCGTGGTAGTAGCTCTGGGCGATGTGGACCCAGCCCTTCTTGGTCCCGATGCGCCGCGCGCACTCGGTGAAGTGGGCCATGTCGGGCTTGTAGGAGCGCACCTGCTGAGCGGTCACGACGAGGTCGAAGTCGTGCGCGATGTGACGGCGCGTCTGGCCCAGCAGCTTGTCGTCGACGTTGGAGATCAGGCCCGTCTGGAAGTTCTTGGTGAACTTGTTGAGCTGGGTGTTGGTCTCCTTGAACGGCTTCCAGCGCTGCACCGAGTCGGGCAGGAAGCCCGACCGCGAGGGCTCCAGCGGCCACTCCAGCCGCTTGGAGATCTGGACCGCCGTGCGGCGCAGCACCTCGGCGTAGAGCTCGTAGGAGCCGCCCTCGATCTCGCGCTCGATCTCGTGGAAGGCGTTCATGAGCGCCTCGCGGTCGATCGTGAAGCCGTCGCGCTCTGCCTCCTTCTCGAAGGCGTCGATGATGCCCTGCTCCCAATCGATCAGAGTGCCGTAGACATCGAAGGTGACGAACGTGACCTGTTTGGGAAGCGCCATGACGGCGGGCATTGTGGCACCTCGGTAGTCTGCGCGCCCGGCCGATGGACCTCCTCGAGTACCAGGGCAAGGCGCTCTTCGCCCGGCACGGGGTGCCGGTGAGCACCGGGCGGGCCGCCAGGACGGTCGACGAAGCGGTGACCGCGGGCGAGCACGTGGGCTATCCGTGCGTCGTCAAGGCCCAGGTCCAGATCGGCGGCCGGGGCAAGGCGGGGGGCATCAAGCTGGCCGACGACGCCGCCGAGTTGCGCGAGCACGCGCAGAGCATCCTTGGCATGGACATCCGGGGGCTGACCGTGCACGAGCTGTGGATCGAGGCGGCCACCCAGATCGCGGAGGAGTACTACGCGTCGATCGTCTTCGACCGCGCGGCCAAGGCGCCGCTGGTCATGCTCTCGACCCGCGGCGGCATGGACATCGAGGCGGTCGCCGAGGAGGACCCCGAGGCGATCGCCACGCTGCACGTCGACCCGCTGATCGGCTTCCAGGACTTCCAGGGCCGCCGGCTGGCCTTCGAGGCCGGCGTCGCCGCCGACGTCGTGCGGCCGGTGGGCGCGCTCCTGGCGCGGCTGTACGACGCGTTCAGCGTCGAGGAGGCGATGCTCCTGGAGGTCAACCCGCTCGTCGTCACGCAGGAGCGCGACCTCATCGCGCTGGACGCCAAGGTGACGCTGGACGACAACGCGCTCTTCCGCCACCCCGACAACGCCGCGCTGCGCGACCCCGGCGCCGGCGACCCGCAGGAGGCGCTGGCCGCCGAGCGCGGGCTGACCTACGTCAAGCTCGACGGCGACATCGGCATCCTGGGCAACGGCGCGGGCCTGGTCATGAGCACGCTGGACGTCGTCGCCCGGGCGGGTGGCGCCCCCGCGAACTTCCTGGACGCCGGCGGCGGCTCGAAGGCCGACGCGATCGTCGCGGCGCTGGAGGTCATCCTGTCGGACCCCAAGGTCCGCGCGGTGCTGGTGAACATCTTCGGGGGGATCACCCGCTGCGACGAGGTGGCCCGCGGGCTCATCGAGGCCTTCGCGGTGATCGAGCCGACCGTCCCCTTCGTCGTGCGCCTGGACGGCACCAACGACGTCGAGGCGCGCGCGCTGCTCGCCGAGGCCGCGCTGCCCAACGTGCATCCGGAGGCGACGATGGACGGCGCCGCTGCCCGCGTGGTCGAGCTCGCCCGCGCCGAGGGCACGCCGTGAGCATCCTCGTCGGCACCGGGACGAAGCTCTGCGTCGCGGGCATCACCGGCCGCGAGGGGACCTACCACACCCTCAACAACCGCCGCTACGGGACCCAGGTGGTCTCCGGCGTGACGCCCGGCAAGGGCGGCCAGGACGTCGAGGGCATCCCCGTCTTCGACACCTTCGCCGCCGCCGTCGCGCAGACCGGCGCGAACACGGCGATGATCTTCGTGCCCCCGCGCTTCGCCGCCGACTCCATCCTCGAGGCCGAGGACGCCGGGATCGCGACCATCATCGCGATCACCGAGGGCATCCCCGCCCACGACGAGCTGCTGGTCTACAACCACCTGCGCCACAACCCCGACGTCCGGCTCATCGGTCCCAACTGCCCCGGCGTGCTGTCGCCCGGCAAGGCCAACGTCGGGATCATCCCCGCCGCGTTCTTCCGGGAGGGCAACGTCGGCGTCGTCTCCCGCTCGGGCACGCTGACCTACCAGATCGGCAACGAGCTGGCCCAGCGCGGCTTCGGCAACTCCACGATCGTGGGCATCGGCGGCGATCCCGTCCCGGGCTCGAGCTTCGTGGACATCATCGCCCTGTTCGAGGCCGATCCGGAGACCGAGCTGATCGTCATGAGCGGCGAGATCGGCGGCTCGGCCGAGGAGGAGGCGGCGGATTTCATCGCGCAGGGGGTGACCAAGCCCGTGGTCGGCTACATCGCCGGGGTCACCGCGCCGCCGGGGCGCACCATGGGTCACGCCGGGGCGATCGTCTCGGGATCCAGCGGCGGCGCGCAGGCGAAGATCGGCGCGTTGGAGGCCGTGGGCGTGCGGGTGGGCCGCACGCCGACCGAGGTCGCCGACATCGCGGCCGAGGTGCTCGGGGCCTGAGCCCGGTTCGCGCCGAACGGCGCTAGTTTTGGCGCGGTCGGGGTATGGCCCGTGCAATGCGCCGCACGGCCACCCGCCTCATCGTGGTGCTCGGCGTCCTCGTGCTGGCGCTGTCCGTCGGAGCGTGCGGCAGCAAGAAGAAGAAGAAGATGGAGGACCCGGTGGCCACGGCCCTCATGACCCCGGGCCTGCGCATGGTGACCATCCCCAAGCAGCGCGCCGACCTCACCATCGTGGTGCCGCCCTGCTCCTCGGCCTCGGTCCAGCAGGACGCCTCCCGCAAGCCCCCGGGCTCCAATGAGGTCGTGATCCCCAAGGGATCGCTGACGCAGACCGTGGCGGTTCCCCCGTGCCAGAAGCAGCCGATGCAGTCGGCCGCGAACACCGTGCTGGTGACGCCCGGCGGGACCGCGACGGCCGCCGGCGAGGCCGGCACCGCGAGCGAGCTGGTCGTGCCCGACAACAGCGACCTGCGCACGATCATCGTGCCGCCGTGTACGACCGGCGACGCCGAGTCCAAGCCGAAGAGCTTCGCCTTCCCGGCCACGACGAGGAAGAAGAGCGTCACCGCTCCGCCATGCACCGCGCCGCCGGCGACGCCGAAGAAGTAACTCCGCGCCCGCGGTACTGGACGCCGACGGAGAACCGGGTCCCGCTCATCGCCGGAGGGGCGCTGGTCCTCGTCATGATCGTCCTCGGGGTCGTGTGCAGCGGCGGCAAGAAGGAGAAGAAGGGCAGCGCCGACCAGGGCGCTCGTTCGGTGGTCGTCGCCGGCGACCGGGCCCGGACCCTCGTGATCCCGCCGTGCGGGACCGGGGTGAAGATCACCGCGGCCAACGCGCCCGAGCAGATCGACACGCCGGGATCGACCGCGGTGCAGCTGCCGCCCACGGCCGGCACGCGCGCTGTGGTCGTTGCGCGCTGCAGCGCCAGCGGCGGGTCGCAGAGCGAGAGCGGCTCCCCGTCCGTCGCCTACGTGCTCGCGCCGGGGGAGACGAAGGGCTTCGGCGTCGCCGCGCCGACGGCGAAGTCCAAGCTCATCGTCCCGAGCGGAAGCCGGGCCGAGACGGTCGTCGTCACCGCCTGCACGAAGGCGGCCAAGGACGAGAGCACGGCCGTCCTCGCCCCGAGCACGACGCGCTCGACGACCGCGTTCGCGCCGGCCTGCTGAGGCCGTCGGTCGCAGCGGCCGGCCCGGCTACTCCTCGCCCGGCGCCTCTGCCTCGGCCTGCGGGCTCGGGATGACCGGGAACACGCCGCTGGCCGTCCAGTCGCGATCGGCTGCCTCGGGGACGGGAATCGCGAAGCTCGCGCTGCGCCGGCGCCCCGCGAGCTGGAAGGCCTTGCGGTTGAGCAGCATCGCGCCCATGGTGTTCGTGACCCGCGACAGGCCCGGCGCCGACTGGGCCAGGTCGACGACGCGCCCGACCCGGGGGCTGAGCCGCCCCAGGTACCGGGAGTCACCGCGCGGCACCTCCAGCAGATCACAGACCTCGTCGCCGGACATGTGGCGCAGGAGCGCGGCCGGCGCCGACTCGAACCGGCGCGGCAGCGAGTCGACCATCAGCTCGAGCAGCGCCCGCGTCATCGTGACGCCGTCCTCCGAGTGGCGGTGGCTGCGGCGCATGATCACGTCGGCAAGGAGCTGGGAGTCCTCCCGGTCGCCGGGGAGCACGTCGGGGGCGATGCCGAGCATCTCGCCGATGACCCGCCAGGCGTAGACGTAGTCCTCGGCCTCCTGCGGGCGCACGCGCGCACCGAGCGCGCCCAGGCCCCCCACCACGATCACCGAGAACGAGAGCAGCGTGCCGACCAGCGCCTCCTGGTTGATGGGGGTTCCCCACGCCGCCGTGTCCCAGCGCGGGCTGCGGTCGATCAGATGGCGGATCGCCGCGTGCAGCAGGCGCACCTTCTGGATCTTGCGGATGCCCTTCCCGCCGGCGCGCATGCTCCCGATCGCGCTCACGGCGAGCACGAACTGCGCGGTCTCGCCGACGCGCCGGTAGTGGTCCTGGTCCAGCCGGTGGCTGAACGTGAGCACCTTCACGTCGGGCCAGGCCGCGTAGCAGTAGGGCAGCGAGGCCCCGCACAACGTGACGGCGATCTGCGGCCCGTGGTCGGCGGACAGGCGCAGGCCGCGCTCCATGCGCTCCAGGTCGGCCCAGTCGGGCAGGCGGGCCGTCTCCTCCAGCCACGCCGCGACGCTGGGCGGAAGCTGCGCCGGGATCGGCTGCTCGTTGGCCACGAGGTGGCGCAGCACCCCGCTCACCGCCCGGATCTCCCCGGTGGCGGCCAGCTCGGCGATCAGCGCGTCCGCCGTAGGGTCGCCGCGCTCGCGCCAGCGGTCCAGTCGCTCGTCGGAGTAGCCGCCGTTCACCTCGCTCACCGCGCGTAACATAGCCGCGGCATTGGCGGCAACGGGCCGGTTTGCGGGCCCGGCGAGAGGAGCGCCCGTGGCACCGGCAGCGACCCAGGCGAAGGCCGTAGCGACCGCCGTGGAGAAGGCGCAGCACGTCCTGTGGGAGAGCCAGCGCGAGGACGGCGCGTGGGAGTGCCCCGGGGAGATGGGTCCCGTGCCGACCGCGCAGGTGCTCGTCGCCCTGCACCACGCCGGCCGGCTGGACCCCCACGGCGCCGCCGAGGGCGCGCGCTGGCTGCGCGCCCGCCAGGCGGACGACGGCTCGTTCGTGGCCTACCCGAGCGCGCCGCGGGGCGACGTCGGCGCGACCGCGTCGGTGTGGGCCGCGCTGCACGTGGCGGCGCCCGCGGACAGCGCCGAGGCGATCGCCCGGGCCCGGGCCTTCGTGGAGCAGCGTGGCGGCCTGCCCGCCGTCGTGAAGCTGCTCGACGCCGGCGACCTCGCCGCCGTGTACCTCGCCCTCGCCGGCCTGCTCGACGCGCACGAGCTGCCCTGCCCGCCGATGGCGCCCAACATGATCGCGCCGGTCGTGCGCTGGACCCAGCGCCGGTTCCACTCGGGGATCGTGATGGCGGGGATGATGCTCGGGGTCCTCGCGCGGCGGCTGCGCGGGGACTGGCCGGCGGAGGGCCCGCCGCCCGGCGCCGTGGCCCGGCGCTTCTGCGCGCGCACGCTGACGATCCTCGGGACCTGGCACAACGAGGACGGCAGCGTGAACGCCAACACCGTGCAGACCGCGCTGGCGCTGCCGGCGCTGCGGGCCGCGGGGCTGGGGCCCAGCCACCCGATGGTGACCAGGACCGCCGAGTGGCTGGAAGCGCAGCGGGTCTACGACGAGGAGGGCATGCACGTCGACGTCTTCGGCAGCGCCGTGTGGTGCACCGCGTTCAACCTGCGCGCGCTGATGGCCACGGGCGCGGAGCCGGGCGATCCGCGGGCGGTCCGGGGGATGGAGTGGCTGATCGCCAGCCAGTCGGCGCTGCCCCAGCCCGAGGTCGACAACCGCAACCCGGGCGCGCCGCTGACCGGCGGCTGGGCGTTCCAGCGCGGCAACGAGACGATGGTCGACTGCGACGACACCGGCGTCGTGCTCGGCGCGTTCGGCGACGCGCTGGCGCGGTCGGAGGCGGGACCGCTGAGCGCCGGGGAGGCGGAGCGCGTGGCCGCGTCGCTGCGCCGGGGCCGCGACTGGCTGCTGGGGATGCAGAACCCCGACGGCGGCTGGTCGGCGTTCGTGTGGGGACTGCCGGGCAAGCCGCCGGGCCCGATGATGACCGAGACCGTCGCGGTGTCCATGGGCGACCCGGTGGCCGTCGCCCGGACCCTGCTGAGCCCGCCGCCCGAGCTGGGCGAGCCCTCGACCGAGGACCTCACCGGGCGCGTGCTGGACGGCCTCGGGCGCACCGGCATGACGGCCGCCGACCCGGAGATCCGCCGCGCGATCGACTTCCTGCGCGCCCAGCAGTGCGAGGACGGGTCGTTCTGGGGCCGCTGGACGGTGAACTACCTCGCGGGGACGTCCTACGCGCTCATGGGGCTGGCCGCCGTGCGGGCGGACCTGCTGGAGCCGTGGGTCCGGCGCGCCGTGGCGTTCCTGTTCTCCAGGCAGAACCCCGACGGCGGCTGGGGCGAGGAGCCCGACTCCTATAGCGACCCGAGCCGGGCCGGGATCGGGCCGAGCATGCCCCCGCTGACCGGCATCGTGCTCACCGCGCTCATCGACGCCGGCGAGCGCGACTCGGAGGCCGTCGCGCGCGGGGTCGCCTACCTGGTGGCCGAGCAGCGCGAGGACGGCACGTGGTCCAACGCCGACTACCTGTGCGCCAACGTCCCGCCCGACACCTTCTACGTCCTCGCCGAGGGTGCCCGCCACAACCCGACCGAGGCGCTGGGCCGCTGGCTGCACCCGCACCGTCCGGGCTGAGGGGGCGGAGCTCCTCCGCGGCTCCTGCGCCCTTTCGTCACGAACGCCGCCCCATACGCCGCGGAGTCCCCGTCACCCTGATCCGGTGGCCTGCGCACCCCGACCCGCCGAGGCGATCGCGTACATCCTGGCGCTGCTCGAGGAGCACGAGATCCGCATGCCGGACGCGATCGAGCCGCGCTGCGACGAGGTCGTCCTGCTGTGGGACGAGCCCAGGCTGGCGGTCGTTGTCGAGCTCGATGCCGCGCGCTAGCCTCGATGTCACCGTGGGCGCCGTCACCCATCCGCGCATGGACGCCGAGAGCTTCCGCTGGTTGCTGGGCAAGTACGGCTCGGAGCTCCCGATCGAGCACATCGACGGCGAGGCCGTCGTGACCCCGCCGCCGGGTGGGTGGCATTCCGTCGCCGATGTGCGGCTTCTGGCGGCAATGCTCGGCCTGGCAGTCGAGCTAGCGGCGACGAGGGACTGCTGATGTCGGAGGTCCTCATGCTCGTCGGCGACCACACGCTCGGACCCGACATGTCCTGGTGGCGGGCGACACGGCGCCCGGAGGTCCCGCTGGGCCGGGTCGAGGGCACGATCCCCGATCTCGTCGCCGAGATCCTGTCGCCCGAGACGCGCGCCAACGACCTCGGGCCGAAGCGGCGCGCCTACCTCAACGCCGGTGTGCGCGAGTACTGGGTGCTCGACCCCGACGCGCGCACGGTCCAGGTCGACCGGCCGCCGGCCGCGCCGGACGTCCTCGCGACGGACGACGAGCTGACCTCCCCGCTGCTGCCGGGCTTTGCCGTCGCGGTCGCGCGGCTCTTCGAGCGCTAGCCGCCGCCTCCTCGATAGCCTCGCGGCCATGGCCGACCTCATCTCCTTCGCCCGCGGCGCTCCGTCGCTGGACATCGTCGACGTCGACGGGCTGCGCGACGCCGCAGTGCGCGCGTTCGACAACGACCCCGGCGGGACGACCGCCTACGGCACCTCCATCGGGTATCCGCCGCTGCGGCGCTGGATCGCCGCCAAGCACGACGTCGACGAGGCGCAGGTGCTCGTCACCAACGGCTCGATGCAGGCCGACGCGTTCCTGTTCGCCAAGCTCGTGTCGCCCGGCGACGCGGTCGTGGTCGAGAAGCCCACCTATGACCGCACGCTGCTGAACCTGCGCTCGCTGGGCGCCGAGGTGCACGCCGTCGCGCTGCAGACCGACGGGCTGGACGTCGACGAGCTCGGCGCGCTGCTGGAGGGCGGCCTGCGTCCCAAGCTCGCCCACGTCATCCCCAACTTCCAGAACCCCGCCGGCTACACGCTGTCGCTGGACAAGCGCCACGCGCTGCTGGCCCTCGCCAGCGAGCACGGCCTGCTGATCTTCGAGGACGACCCCTACGCGGACATCCGCTTCACCGGCGAGCCGCTGCCCACGATGCTCTCGCTGGACGAAGCCGAGAGCGTGGTCTACGCGTCGTCGTTCTCCAAGACGATCTGCCCGGGCATCCGCGTCGGCTACCTCGTGGGACCGACCCAGCTGATCGCCGACATCACCAAGCTGGCGACCAACACGTACATCTCGCCGAACATGGTCGCCCAGTCGATCGTGCACGAGTTCTGCGCGTCGGGCGCGATCGACGACTCCATCGCCACGGTGAAGTCCGCGCTCGCCGAGCGCGTCGCCGCCCTGACCGCGGCGCTGGAGCGCCACCTCCCCGAGGCCCGCTACGTCGCCCCGGAGGGCGGCTACTTCATGTGGGTCGAGCTCCCCGAGGACGCCGACGTCGACGCCCTGTTCCACGCCGCCAAGGAGCGCGGCGTGGCGTTCGTCAAGGGCTCGGACTTCCTCCTGGAGGGCGGGCGCAACACGCTGCGCCTGGCCTACTCCGGCGTGACGACCGACCGCATCGACGAGGGCATCGCGCGCCTGGCCGACGCCTACCGGGCGATCAGCGGCGCGCCCGCGCCGGCCTAAGCCCGCTCAGTCGGCCTACCGATCGATCGAATCGCCCTCCAGGCCGCGGTGGGCCGACCTATCCATCCATGCCAAGGACAAGTCGGCCCACCCCGACCTAGGCCCTCGGTGGGCCGACCTATCCATCCATGCCAAGGACAAGTCGGCCCGCCCCGACCTAGGCCCTTCGGTGGGCCGACCTATCCATCCATGCCAAGGACAAGTCGGCCCACCGCACCCGAATCGCCTCCCCGGGCCGCGGTGGCGGTGGGGCCGACCGGGACCCATCGGCGCCGGCGCCGGTTCAGTCCGTCAGGCCGCTTTCGAGCGTGATGACGGGCAGGACCTCCTGGTCCGGCGCGTCGGCCGGGGCGCTCTTGGGAGCCCGGCCGCGGCGCTCGGGGCGCGGCGGGCGGCGCGTGAAGCGCTTCTGCCACAGCCCGACGAGCCCGACGCGCCAGGCCATGTAGCCCGTCCGCCCGGGGGTGATGGAGAAGTCCATGACCTTGACGTGGCTGAGCACCCGCTTGGAGAGGTACATCGTGCGCAGCACGAGGCCCAGCCGGGGATAGAGCCTCTGCTCCTCGCTGCTGGCGCGGACGTGGCCCATGAGGCGGTTCCACAGCCACGGCGGCGGGCGCCACAGCGCGATCAGGTAGAGCATCACGTTGGCCGCGCGGGGCGGGATGGCCAGGTAGCTCTCGTCGATCTCGTCGAGGTCGACGCCGCGCTCCTTCATGGCCGCCTCGAGCCCCGTGTTGGGGATCACCTTCAGCGAGTAGATGAACAGCGTGAACGGCCGGTCCATCTCGTAGAGCAGCTGGAGCGTCGCCTTGACGTCATCGCGGGTCTCGATCGGGTTGTCCATGATGATGTCGTAGGCCGCGGGGATGTGGTAGCTGGGCGCGAACGACGCGATGACCCGGCCGGCGTTGAGGATCTTCTCCGGCGGCGTGGGGCGCTTGTAGAAGTCGAGCATCGCCTGGCTGCCCGACTGGATCCCCATGCGGATGCGGTTCATCCCCGCCCACGAGAGCAGCTCGAACTTGTCCTGGCGGACGTAGTTGGGGATCACGCCGTAGACGGCGAAGGGCAGCGAGAGCTCCTCGCGCCACAGCTCGGCGAACTCCTCGAGCTGGCCGTAGGGGATCGCCATGAAGCTGTCGTCGTGGAAGCTGACCTGGCTGAGGTGCGGGAAGCGGGCCCGCGCGTCCTTGACCTGGTCGACCATGTAGCGCGCGCTGGGGTGGCGGATGCGCTTGTACTTCGCGTCGTTGGCGATGAACTTCGTGTTGCCGCAGTAGCTGCAGTGAAACGGGCACCCGATCGACCACAGCGTCGTGTAGCCCAGCCCGTCGTTGAGCAGGTAGTCGTCGACGCCCATCCTCACGAAGCCCTGGCCGGGCAGGTAGATCTTCTCGTTGGGCGCGCCGTACTGCGGGAACGGCAGCTCCTCCATCTGGTTGGTCGTCATCAGCGGGAGGAAGTGGTTCTGCAGGATCTCGCCGTCGCCGCCCAGCTTGAACCAGAAGTTCTTGGTCTTGAGGTGGTCGCGCTCGTCCTTGAACGCGTCGAAGAACTCCTCGAAGGCGAACTCGCCCTCACCGGTGCAGATGGCGTTGACGTCGGAGAGGATCGCGTCCTCGGGCTGGATGATCGGGTGGATCCCGCCCCAGATCATGTACGTGGACGGGTTGAGCTCGCGCACGCGCCTGATGACCCGGCGGGTGAGATCGGAGTAGCCGGTCATCGACGAGAAGCCGATCAGGTCGGAGTCCTTCAGGCCCTGCGCCATCTCGTCGACCTGCTCGTCTCCGATGACGGCCTTGTCGCCCATCCCGCGCACCGCGGTCTTGACGCTGCGGTAGCGCTCGGTCGAGATGTAGCAGGACTCGGTCCCCGGATGAAGCTGCTCGACGTAGGCGGCCATCTTCCGAAAGCCGCACGACGTGATGCCGTCCTCCAGGCAGACCATCCGGATGCGCATGTGGTTGCTGTTCCCTTCCGTGAGACCAGTACGGACCGCCAGGGTACCGCGTGTTCTACCGCCCGTAGCGCTCACGCGCCAGGACGAGCTGCTCGGGCAGCGCGATCCGCGGCGGCGGCGCGGGATCGGCGATCACCGAAACGGTCTCGGCCACCGAGAAGGAGATCGTCCGCCGCAGGGCGTCCGACGTGCCCGTGACGGTCACCTCCTCGCTGTCGGTGGCGGTGACGGTGCCGCGCAGGCCGGGCTCGAGCCCCGCCGCCTTGAGGTAGTGCAGGAGGTCCTCGGCCTCGTTCTCGAAGCGCAGGATCGTCACCGACGCGCCCTCGACGACGTCGGCCAGTGGGGCGCCGACGATCCGCTGGCCGGGCCGGATCGGATGGCCGTGCGGGCACGTCTTGGCGTCTCCGATGGCGTCGAGCATGCTCTCCTCCAGCGCCGGGCTCATCGCGTGCTCGAGCCGCTCGGCCTCCTCGTGGACCTCGTCCCACGGGATCCCCAGGATGTCGGTGAGGAAGCGCTCGATGAGCCGGTGGCGGCGCACCACGCCCTCCGCGTGCTCCAGGCCGTTGTCGGTGAAGCTGATCGCCTTGTCGTCGGCGCGGGTGATGTAGCCGTCGCGCTCCAGCCGGCCCACCATCTCGTGGACGGTGGGGGCGGAGAGCTGCATCGCGCGGGCGACGTTCGCGCCGGTCATCGGGAGCTCGGCTTCCTGCAGCCAGTACAGCGTCTGGAGGTACTCCTCCTCGGCGACCGTTGCGTGCTCGTCGGACATCGTGGCCGATGGTACCGGTCGCCGCGGGGCCTCCCGGGAGCCCCGGTCCGGCGGTAGTCTCACGGGGGTATGCGCCTGCGACGGTGGTCGGAGGACGAGGAACCCGGGGCCGGGGCCGGCGCTGGCGCTCCCGCGAGTCCCAGCGGCCTGGAGGAGCCCGGGATCATCGACCTCATAACGCGCGAGTTCGACGGCTGCATCGGCCTGCTGATGATCGAGAACCGGCCGTGGGACGGCGGTCGCCCGCAGGTCGACCAGCTGCTGGCCAAGGTGACCACCTACGTGGAGTTCGCCACGGAGGGCCGCCTGGTCCAGCAGGTGCCCGCCGCCGAGGACCAGCCGGTGCGGGTCGTGCTCAACACGGTCCACCCGCCGGAGGGCGAGGCGGTCGAGGCCCTGCGCGTCGTCGAGGAGGGCCTCGCCGACGTCGGCATCGACTTCGAGGTGCGCTCCGCCAGCCCCGGCGGGCTCTGACCGTGCGCGATCACTCACGGCAGGCGACAGCAGGCAGGACGCTGTTGCCTTAGCCGAACGTCACGCCGAACCGCTTGCACAGGCCTGGGATCGAGGCGGGGTCGACCTCGAGCCCGTAGCGGTCGGCGAGCGCGGTCAGCTTCTCGGGGTCCGGCCGACCGGCGGCGAGCGCGTCGACGACTTCGTCGAAGTACTTCTCGAAGCCGCCGGGGGCGATGATCTCGAGGATCCGGCAGGGCTCGTCGCCCGCGTTCCAGAACGTGTGCCACTGGTCGCGCGGCTTGTGGACGAGGTCCCCGGCCTCGGCGTAGACCACGTCGTCGCCCAGGAGCGCGCCCATCCGGCCCTCGAGAACGTAGGAGTACTCGTCCTCACGAGTGTGGAGGTGCAGCGGGGCGGCGAGACGCCGCGGGGGCATCGGGTGCTCGACGAGGGAGAACCCGCCGTCGTGCGTCTCCTCCGTGTCGATCATGAAGCGGACGCGGATCGAGCCGAGGCTGCCGGCCTTCCCGTCACGCGGGCCGACGATCTTCGGTGCGGTGTCGGTGTCCATGCGTGCGCCTTTCGTTGAACGTGATGTATACCGATTGACGAGCACTGTAACATCGCTGAACACCATGTCAACCCAAAAGCGCGGTTACGAGCTGAAGGCCCGCGCCAAGGCCCAGGAGGCGACCCGTGCCCGGATCGTGGCCGCCGCCGCCGGCCTGCACGAGGAGGTCGGCGTCGCGAAGACGACGGTCGCCGACATCGCCCGCCGCGCGGGCGTGCAGCGGCTGACGGTCTACAACCACTTCCCCGATCTGCGGGCGCTGTTGCCGGCGTGCAGCGCCCACTGGCTGGCCGAGCATCCGCAGCCTGACCTCGCGCCCGCGTTCGCGCTCGAGGACCCGGCGGAGCGACTGCGCAGGGCGTTGTCCGCGCTGTACGGCTGGTACCGCGAGAACGCGCCGATGCAGCGCCGGGTCCTAGGGGAGCGGGCGACGGTCCCGGAACTCGACGCGTGGATGGCGCGGTCCGCCGACCCGATGCTCGCCGAGCTCGCCGCCGCGCTCTCCGCGGGCTTCGACCGCCCGCACGCCCGCGCGCTCGTCGCGCTCGCGCTCGACTTCTGGACCTGGCAGCGCCTCGACCGCGAGGGACTGCACGACGCCGCGGCCGCCGAGCTGATGACCGGCGTGATCGCGAGTTCGTAGATCCGCGCGGCCCCCGGTCGTCCTGCCCCGAGGTCACATGCGGACCCCAGGCCAGGCAGGCGGCAGGTCTACGCCGCCCCCGGCAGCCGCGAGCGCGGCGGGTCGGTCTCCAGCTCTCCCGCCAGGTCGGTCAGGCGGCGCTCGGCGAACGTCACGAACTCGCGCGTGGCGGGCGAGAGCTGGGCGCCCCGGCGCCAGATGAAGGCGAAGGTGTCGTACAGCGGGTCGGCGAACGGGACCCAGCCCAGCTCGGGAGGCGCGTGGCGGCGCAGCATCCCGTGCCCGACGATCGCGTCGCCCAGGCCGCGCGCGGCCAGCTCCAGGGCCACCTCGACGTCCTCGACGTCGATCTGCGGCTCGACGCGCACGCCGGCCCGCTGGGCGAGGTCCGAGAGCTGGCGCCGGGTCGGGTCCTCCACGCCCCAGCTCGCCTCCGAGAGGATGAGCGGCGCCCCGGCCAGGCGCTGGATGGTCATCTTGCGCCGCAGCCGCGCAGGGTCGGCGGAGACGTAGAGGACCTCGTCGCGCATCGCCGGGCGGACCTCCAGGCCGCGGTCGTCGACGGGCAGGGCGACGAGCCCCGCCTCCAGCTCGCCCGACCGGATGGCCGCGACCGTCTGCGACGAGTTCTGACCGACGAGCCGCACGCGCACCTGGGGATGGCGGCGCCGGAAGTCCTCCACCAGGTCGGTCCCCAGATACGCGCGCGCCGTGCCCCAGGTGCCGAACTCGGCCAGCCCGCCCCGCAGCTCGCGGACCTCTCCGACCGACTGCGCCGCGGCCTGCGCCGCGGCGATCGTGGCCTCCGCGTGCGGGCGCAGCGTCCGCCCCGCCTCGGTCAGGACCAGCCCGCGGCCGACGCGCTCGAACAGCGCCACGCCGAGCTCGGCCTCCAGGCGGCGCACCTGCTCCGACAGCGTGGGCTGCGCCAGGAACAGGTGCTCGGCGGCGGCCGAGAACGACCCGTGCTCGACGGCCGCCAGGAAGTACGTCAGCTGCTGGAGAGTCATAGGCTTGGCCTTGAGTTCCTCAAGACAATCAAGGCTACCGCTGGAGGCTACAAAGGCGGACAATGCCTCCATGATCATTCTCGCCACCAGCATCGCGGCGTTCGCGGCCTTCGAGGTCCTGGCCTACCGCTACGGCGCCGAGTCGCGCCCCGACTTCGTCGAGCGCCCCCACAGCCACACCCTCTAGGCACGCGTGCCGGTCGCCGGGACCGCGTCGCGCGAACGCCTGGGCATCGCGCTGTGCCTCGTGTCGGCCTGCGGCTTCGCCCTCATGGCGATCTTCGCCAAGGAGGCCTACGCCGCGGGCGTCGGGGTCACGACGCTGCTCGCCGTGCGCTTCGTCCTGGCGTCCGGTGCGTTCTGGGCGATCGCCGCCGTGCGCCGTCCCGCGCGCCCGCCGCGCCGCGTGCTCCTGGGCGCGCTCGCGCTCGGCGCGATCGGCTACGCGGCGCAGGCCGGCCTGTTCTTCTCCGCGCTGGAGCACATCGACGCCTCCCTGACGTCGCTGCTGCTCTACACGTACCCGGCGCTCGTGTTCTGCGGCGCGGTGGCGCTGGGGCGCGAGCGCGCCACGCGCACGAAGATCGGGGCGCTGGTGCTGGCCAGCGCGGGGGCCGCGCTGGTCCTGCTCGGCGGGGACCCCGGCTCGCTGGAGGCGATCGGCGTCGTGCTGGGCCTGGGCGCGGCGGTCGCGTACTCGACCTACATCCTGGTCGCCGACACGGTCGTCGAGCGCATCGACCCGTTCCTGCTGAGCGCGATGGTGGCGACCGGCGCCGCGGTGACCTTCGTGGTGGCCGGGGTCGGCAGCGGCTCGCTGGACTTCGGCTTCGACGCCGTCGGCTGGGTCCACATCCTGGGGATCGCGCTGTTCTCCACCGTCGTGGCCATGAGCACCTTCTTCCTCGGCCTCGAGCGGGTCGGGGCGTCCACCGCGTCGATCGTCTCGACCGTCGAGCCGGTCGTGACCGTCGCCCTCGCGGTGGCCGTGCTGGGCGAGGCGCTGGGGCCCGCGCAGGTCGCCGGCGGCGCGCTCGTGCTCGCGGCGGTCGTCGCGCTGCAGCGGCGCGGTAGCGTTGCGGTGGATGGCGCTTCCGCTCTCCCCGCCCCTGCTGCCCCAGCTCGCACGGCCGCGCGCGAAGCTGCCTGAGGACGGGGGCTGGGCCTACGAGCCCAAGTGGGACGGCTTCCGGGCCATCGCCTTCGTGGACGGCGCCGAGACGCACCTGCAGTCGCGCAACGGCAAGTCGCTGTCGCGCTACTTCCCCGAGGTGACGTTCCCCGAGGGGCGCTACGTGCTCGACGGCGAGATCGTCGCCTCGTCGTTCGGCACGCTCGGCCAGCGGATCCACCCGGCCGCCTCGCGCGTCGCGCGCCTGGCGGAGGAGACGCCCGCGCGCTTCGTGGCCTTCGACCTGCTCGCGCGCGACGACGACGTGCTGCTCGAGCTCCCCTACGAGGAGCGCCGCGCGGCGCTGGAGGAAGTCCCGGGCCTGGAGCTGACGCCGGTCGTGCGCAGCGCCGATGAGGCTCAGGGCTGGCTGCGCGACGAGGAGGGCGTGATCGCCAAGGAGCTCGCCGCGCCCTACCTCCCGGGCGAGCGCAAGGGAATGGTCAAGGTCAAGCGCGTGCGCACCATCGACACGGTGGTCATGGGATGGCGCCCGGGCAAGGAGGAGGGGACGGTCGGCGCGATCATCCTCGGCCTCTACGACGAGGGCGGGGGCCTGCACGAGGTCGGGCACTCCTCGGGCTTCACGGCCAAGCGCAAGCGCGAGCTGGTCTCCGAGCTGCAGCCCTACGAGACCGGCGAGCGCGGGTCGGGCGAGCCGTCGCGCTGGACGCACGGGCGCGACCTGGAATGGGTCGCTCTGCGACCCGAGCTCGTCGTGGAGATCACCTTCGACCACGTCTCCGACGGGCGCATCCGCCACGGGACCAAGGTGCTGCGCTGGCGCGACGACAAGGACCCGCGCGAGTGCCTGGTCGCGCAGCTGGAGTCCTAGCCGCTCCCGCGTGACCACCTCGACGATCGACCCGCTGGCCACGGTCCGCCGGCGCCTCGTCGAGCAGCGCCTGGCCGGCGAGCCCTTCGCCGACGTCGCCGGGGCCGTGCGCGGGCTGGGTGCCGTGCAGGCGCAGGAGCTCGCCGAGACGAAGTGGTCGCTGGCCGAGCGCACGCGCGACTGTGCCGACCGCGACGTCGAGGCCGCCGTCGCGCGCGGCGACATCGTGCGCACGCACGTGCTGCGCCCCACCTGGCACTTCGTCGCCCGGGAGGACGCGCGGTGGCTGCTGCGACTGACCGGCCCGCGCGTGCATGCGCTGAACCGCTACTACAACGCCCGGTTCGGGCTCGACGCCGCCGTCCTGACGCGGGGCCATGACGTCCTGGCGGGCGCACTGGGCGACGGCGAGGCGCTGACCCGCCCCGCGCTCGCCGAGCGGCTGGCGGAGGCCGGCATCGAGGCCGAGGGCCCGCGGCTGGCCTACCTGCTCATGCACGCCGAGCTCGAGGAGGTGATCTGCAGCGGGCCGCGGCGCGGCAGGCAGCAGACCTACGCGCTGTTCGACGCCCGGGTCCCGCCCGGACCGCTCGACGACCTGCCGCGCGACCGCGCGCTCGAGGAGCTGGTGCTGCGCTACTTCCGCAGCCACGGTCCCGCGACGGTCCGGGACTTCACGGCCTGGTCGAGCCTCACGGTCGCCGACACGAAGGCGGCGCTGGAGCGCGCCGGTCCCGCGCTCGCCCGCGAGGAGGACGAGGACGGCACGGCGTGGTACGCCGCGCCGCAGCCCGGCACGGCCCGATCGGCACGCGCAGGCCGGGCCTTCCTGCTGGGCATGTACGACGAGACGATCATCGGCTACCGCGACCTGCGCGTCGTGCTCGCCCACCCGTCGCCGCGGCCCGGCCTGCTCGAGCGGGCGATCGTCATCGACGGCCGCACGGTGGGCAGCTGGAAGCGCACGCTGACGACCCGCGACGTCGTCGTGCGGGCGACGCTGTTCGGAGCGCTCGGCGCCGCCGAGGCCGCCGCGCTCGACGAGGCCGTCGCGCGCTTCGGGCGCTTCCTGGGGCTGCCGGCCTCCCTCGAGGCGGGCCCGGCGGACTGAGCGCGGCCGCGCCGAAACCCTGGGGAGGATCACTAGTGCAATGCGCGACGAACCGCATTAGGGTGGCTCGGGCATGGAGGCGCTGCACCCCAGACCCGCGACGGAGCGCACTCGGTTCGAGCTCGAGCTGGAGCCGCGAACCGAAGGCGATCCCATCGCGGGCGTCCTGCGCGCCGGCGATGGCGTGGCGCAGCGGTTCGAGGGGTGGCTGGAGCTGACCAGCATCCTCGAGCAGGCGCGGCCGCCGGCGTAGTCAGTCGCGGCGCCGCGCGGTCACGAGCGCGACGCCGTGGCCCTCGCGCGAGGGGGCGCCCAGCTCCCAGGTGAGCCGGTCGGTCCGGCCCGCGCGCAGCGACCGCTCGACCTCCCAGCCCTCCAGCAGCTCGGCCAGCCCGGCCTCGTCGTAGACGCGCTGGAAGGCGTCCACCGAGGGCTCGCCGAAGGGCACGGTGAGCACGAGCAGCCCGCCGGGCGCGACCAGGTCGCGCAGCCGTGTCGTCGCCGCCAGGTCCATCCGCTCGCCGTCGGGCTTGACCCCGTAGTGCTCCAGCCCGAAGTGCTCGATCGCCGACAGCGCGACCGCGGCGTCGTACGGCGCGCCGGCCGGCAGCTCGTCCAGCCGGCAGGCGGCGTGGTGCAGGCCCGGGTGCGTCAGGCGCTGCGGCCGCGGGTCCACGACCGTGACCTCGTGGCCGAGCGAGGCGAGCGAGAGCGAGACCGTGCTCTCGCTGCCGCCCACGTCGAGGATGCGCGCACCGGGCCGCAGGTTCGCGAGCGCGCCGAAGACGAAGGGGTGCTCGACGACGCGCTCGTTGACCAGCAGCACGTCCACGCGGCCGGCGTGGTGCTCGACCGGCACCGGCGGGTTGAACCACAGCCCGGCCTGCGCGGCGTAGCCCTCCGGTCCCGCCGCCCAGTTGAGGTAGGCGGCACGGGCGGCGTCCAGCGCGGCGAGGTCGGCGCCGCCGGGCTCCGTCCCGTCGCGCCAGCCGAGTCCGGCGAGCGTGTCGCGGCCCATGCGGTCCAGGTCGTCGAGGCGGTCGTGGACGGTCGGGCGCGCGAGGTCCTCGCTGCCCAGCCGGGCGTCGATCTCGTGGACCGTCCAGCGCACCCGCGGGTCCAGCGCCCGGCGCAGCGGCCAGCCGAGCACGCGGGCCAGCCGCTCGCGCCGGCTGAGTGTCGTGTACTCCTTCGCCGGCATGACCGCGCAGAGCATGACGGACCCGCGGCCGGTGCTGGTCGCGGCGCAGCCGTTCGGGCCCGGGCTGGACGCGCCGCGCGTGGCGGCGGCGGTCGGGCGCGGGCTGGAGCGGGCGGGGCTCGTCGCCGCCGACCCGTGTCCGCTGGAGAACGGCGCCGCGGCGGGGGGCGAGGTTCGACGCGCGCCTGCGTGCCGCCCGCGCGGTGGTGATCGCCGTCGGCCGCCTCGACGACGGGACGCTGCGCGGCTCGGTCGCCGGCGAGGTCGCGACCCGCGCGCGCCAGGCGGGCGTGCCCTGCCACGCGATCACCGCAGCCCACGCGCTGGATCGCTTCGGCGCCCGGCTGCTGGACCTGCAGGCGATCCTGGTGGCGGGCAGCGAGGAGGAGCTGGAGGCGGCGGGAGAGACGCTGGCCGCCTACCTGTAGCCCGGGGGCGACGCTCCTCCCCGCAAACCAAGCGGGTGGTATGCGTTCTGCCCGCATAACGGACCAAATCCGTACCACCCCTGGCTCGGCCGCTGGGGACGGAGCCTGGCCTGGGTCGCGTACGCTCGCCCGGTGCCCGATGGCCGCACGCGCCCCAGCCTCTCCCTCCCGCACCCGGGCACCAAGCGCGCGATCGTGGTGGGCGCGGGGTCGTTCGGCACCGCGGTCGCCGTGCTCCTGTCCCGCGGCGGCTTTCGCACGACGCTGCAGGCGCGCACGCCGGAGCAGTGCGACCTGCTGCGCGCCGATCGCGAGAACCGGATCTATCTGCCCGGCGTGGAGCTGCCTCGCGATCTGCGCATCGAGAGCATCTCCGCGGGGCTCGGGCGTGCGGACTACGTCTTCCTCGGCGTCCCCTCGCACGGGCTGGGCGAGACGATCGAAGGCCTCACGCGGGCCGGGCTGGCCGGCCGCACGCCGGTCATCTCGCTGGCCAAGGGCCTGACGCCGCCCGACGGCGCCGCACCGACCCTCCTGCTGCGCGCGCTGTTCGGCGAGGGCCGGGTGGCCTGCGTCGGCGGCCCCGCCCACGCGCGCGAGATGGTCAGCGAGGGCGCGGGCCTGGTCGCCGCCTCCACCAACGAGCGCCTCGCGCAGACGATCGCCGACGTGTTCATCCGCGCGGGCGTGGTGTGCGAGCAGTCCAACGACCCGATCGGCGTCGAGCTCGCGGGCGCGGCCAAGAACGCGGCGGCGCTGGCCGCCGGCGCGACGGAGGCGCAGGGGCTCAACGCCGCGGGCGCGGCCGCGGGCCACATCTTCGCCGAGGTCTGGCGCTACGCCGAGGCGCAGGGCGCGCGGCCCGAGTCACTCGTCGGCCTGGCGGGAACCGGTGACCTCGTGGCCACGGTGCTCGCGCCGCAGAGCCGCAACCGGCGCGCCGGCGAGCTGCTCGCGGCGGGGGTCCCGACCGAGCAGATCCCCGAGCGCGTGGGCCAGGCGGTGGAGTCGCTGGAGTCGGTCCCGCTGCTGGCCCGCGCCCTGGGTCGCGCCGGCCTCGACGCGCCGGTGACCGAGGGCCTGGCCGCGCTGATCGCGGGCGAGCTGCCGCTGGACGACTGGGTCGCGCTCGTGCGCACGACGGTCCCGCCGCCGGCGCGCTGGCGCCCCGTCGCGGCGGGCTTCTGGTCGCGGGTCTGGGCGCGGCTGACCGGCCGCGCCGCGCGGATCAGCCGCCGGCCAGCGTCGTGACGACCGCCTCGTAGACGCCGGCCCCGAAGGACTCCTCGGCCACGCGCACGTTGCCCGTGCCCCCGACCGCCTCCAGAAGGGTGGGGTCGCGCTGGACCGCGTTGGCCACCAGCCAGAACGTGCCCACCTGCGCGGCCGTGCCCAGGTCCTCGCGCGAGTCGCCCACCCCGATGACCTCCTCCGGCGCGTATCCGCGAGCGCGCATGTGGCGCGCGACCGCGCGGGCCTTCGAGGCGCCCCGCGGCACCAGGTGGTAGGCGCGCACCTGCTCCAGCGCCGCCAGGCGCTCCCAGCTTCCCTGCAGGACGCCGTTGTCCACCAGCCGCAGGCCGCCGTGGCCGTGGCGCTCGAGCAGCTCGTCGGCCGCGAACGCGTCGACCAGGCCGCGGAACAGGTGCGAGACCTCGCGCGCGTGGTTCCAGGGGTCGTGGTACTCCAGCCGGCCCGCGTACTCCTCCAGCAGCAGCGCGGGCGCGCCCGCGTCGGCGATCTGGTCGTGGATCGTCCGCTCGCCGGGCTGCAGGTCCCCGGTCAGCCAGTGCTCCTCGCCGTCGAGGACCAGGCAGGAGCCCGACTCGAAGATGTACGTCCGCCGGCCGATCAGACGCGCCAGCTCGCGCACCGAGTCCCCGCGGCGCCCGGACATGAGCACGACCTCGGCGCCCGCGCGGTGACACGCCTCCAGCGCCCGGACCCCGAGCGCCGAGAACCCGCAGTCAGCCCCGGTGACCAGGGACCCGCCGGGGCCAAGCAGCGTCGCGTCGAGGTCGACGTACAGGCAGCGCACGAGCGCTACCCGGCGCGGCGCAGCGCGGCCCGCAGCTCGGCGTGCGGCGGGCGCTCGACCACGGCCTCGGTCGCGCCGGCGTCGCTCAGCCGGCCCTGGCGACGCAGCCGCCCCGTCACCGCGGCGAGCACCTCGGCCGCCATCGGCGCGAGCTCCTCCAGCGGGCGGTGGCGGTTCTGGCGCACGTCGAGGTCGACCTGGGCGAGCGCACCGATACCCGTCGCCGCGTGGACGTCGAGCAGCAGCGCGATCTCGACCGCGTAGCCGGTGGCGAACGGCAGGCGCTCGAGCAGGTCGCGCCGCGCGGCGATCTCCCCGGCCAGCGGCTGGCGCACCGCGGCGAGCTCGGGGTAGAAGGCGGCCAGCAGCGGCCGCGCGGTCAGCTCGGTCACCCGGCCGCCGCCGGTGGGCGCGGTCGTCGCGTCGTGGCGGAACGGGCGCCGGTAGAAGCCCTTGACGAACCGCACGCCGCGCTCGCAGACCAGCGGCCCCAGCAGGCCGCAGGGAAA
Source organism: uncultured Solirubrobacterales bacterium (assembly GCA_963825515.1). Classification (GTDB taxonomy): domain Bacteria; phylum Actinomycetota; class Thermoleophilia; order Solirubrobacterales; family Solirubrobacteraceae; genus CADCVQ01. The sequence continues at coordinate 518,065 of CAWGTI010000010.1, forward strand.
GCGCGCGCCGAAGTCCTCCGAGTCGGCGTCCACGAAGCAGACGAGATCGCCGTCCAGGACGCTCAGCGCGCGCCACAGCGCGTCGCCCTTGCCCAGCACGGGCCCGAACTCGGGCAGCAGCGCAGCCTGGCTGTGCACCTCGGCGCCCAGGCCGGCCGCGATCGCGCCGGTGCCGTCGCGCGAGTCGGCGTCGGCCACGACGACCTGGTCGATCACGCCCGCCTCGCGCAGCGCGACGAGCGGCGCGACGGTCCGCGCGATCGTCGCCGCCTCCTCGCGGGCGGGAACGCAGACCGAGATCGTCTCCTCGCGCTCGGCGCGCAGACGTTCGGGCGGAAACTCCGCGTGGTGGTAGGTCCGCACGGTGGGGAGCGGGCGCAAGGCGCTCTTACTATGGCAACCGGTGGCCGTCACCTCTCCCGACACCGAGCCCTGGAAGGCGCTGCTGGACGCCGGGCGCGCCGACGCGCGCCTCGTCCGCGAGGCGTTCGAGGGCGCGCGCGCGGCACGCACCGCTGACATCCCCGACACGCTGCACCCGGCCGTGCGCGAGGCGCTGGCGCGCACGGGCATCGAGGCGCTGTGGTCCCACCAAGCGGAGGCGCTGGAGGCCGCGTGGGCGGGGCCGACGATCGTCACCACCGGCACCGCGTCCGGGAAGTCGATGTGCTTCAACCTGCCGACGCTCGACGTCCTGTGCCGCGACGCCAAGGCGCGCGCGCTGTACCTGTATCCCACCAAGGCGCTGGCCCAGGACCAGGCCCGTGCCCTGAACGCGTTCGGGCTCACCAAGCAGGTGCGGCCCGCGATCTACGACGGCGACACCGCGCGCGAGCAGCGGCTGGCCATCCGGCGGCGGGCGAACCTCGTGCTCACCAACCCCGACATGCTGCACGTCGGGATCCTGCCCCACCACCGCGCGTGGGCGGACTTCTTCTCCAACCTCGCGGTCGTCGTGGTCGACGAGGCGCACGTCTACCGCGGCGTCTTCGGGTCCCACGTGGCCAACGTGCTGCGCCGGCTGCGGCGCATCGCCAACGCCTACGGGACCGAGCCGCGGTTCCTGCTGGCCAGCGCCACGATCGCCAACCCGGTGGAGCTGGCCGAGCGCCTGACCGGCCTGGAGGAGATCGCGCTGGTGGACCGCGACGGGGGGCCGGGCGCGCGCCGCGAGATCGCGATGTGGAACCCGCCGCTGACCGACGAGGCGCTGGGCACGCGGCGCTCGGTGATCGGCGAGGCCGCCGACCTCGTGACCGAGCTCGTGCGCGGCGGCGCGCGGACGATCTGCTTCATCAAGTCGCGCAAGATGGTCGAGCTGGTGGCGCGGCTCGTGGGCCTGGCCGAGCCCGACCTCGCCGACCTCGTCGTCCCCTACCGCGCCGGCTACACACCCCAGCAGCGCCGCGAGCTGGAGGGCCGGCTGATGCGCGGCGAGCTGCTGGCGGTCATCACCACCGACGCGCTGGAGCTCGGCATCGACATCGGCGCGCTGGACGCCGCGGTCGTCGTGACGTTCCCCGGCACGGTCGCCTCGCTGCGCCAGATGTGGGGGCGGGCCGGGCGCCGCGGGCGCGGGCTGGCGTTGTATGTCGCGGGCGAGGACGCGCTGGACCAGTTCTTCTGCCGCCACCCCGACGAGTTCCTCGAGCGCCCGGTGGAGGCGGCGATCCTCGAGTACGAGAACGAGCAGATCCACCTGGCGCACCTGCTGTGCGCCGCGCACGAGGGGCCGCTGAGCGCGTCGGACGCCGAGGTGCTCGGGCCGCGCTGGGAGGCGCACGCCCAGGTGCTGGTCGCGGCGGGGGAGCTGGTGGAGCGCCGCGGCGAGTACCTGCTGCGCCATCCCGAGGACTATCCGGCCGCGCGCGTGTCGCTGCGCTCGGCGTCGCCGGACACGGTGGCGATCGTCGACGTGATCAACGGGGAGCTGCTGGGGACGGTCGAGGCGTCGCGTGCGCACACGACGGTCCACGACGGCGCCGTGTACCTGCACCAGGCCCGGTCCTACGTCGTGCGCGAGCTGGAGGTGGACACGCGCCGTGCGCTGGTCGAGCCCTTCGAGGGCAGCTACTACACGCAGCCCAAGAAGGAGACGATGACGGCGATCGAGGCGCTGCTGGACCGCCGCTCGGCCTTGGGGGTGACGCTCTCGTTCGGCCGCGTGAGCGTGACCGAGCAGGTGCTGGCCTACCAGCGCAAGAGCCTGCCCGACCACGAGGTCATCGACCTGCAGGGCGTCGACCTGCCCGAGACGACGTTCTCCACGCAGGCGCTGTGGTACGAGCTCGACGACGACCTGCTGGCGTCCGACTTCCCTCTGGAGGTGTTGTTGGGCTCCCTGCACGCGGCCGAGCACGCGCAGATCGCGGTGCTCCCGCTGCTGGCGATGTGCGACCGCTGGGACATCGGCGGCCTGTCGACGAACCTGCACCCGCAGACCGGCGGGCCGACGATCTTCATCTACGACGGGCACCCCGGCGGGGTGGGGATCACGCGCCAGGGCTTCGCGCGCTTCGAGGTCCTGGTCGCCGACGCGCACCGGCTCATCGCCGAGTGCCCGTGCGAGAAGGGCTGCCCGTCGTGCGTGCAGTCGCCGAAGTGCGGGAACCTCAACGAGCCGCTGGCCAAGGCGGGGTCGCTGGAGCTGATGGCGCGGATGCTCGGGCGCTGAGCGCCCCGGAACGCTGCAAGATCGGGTGCCGTGCTCGCCGCGCGGCGCCGGTGGGCCGACTCTTAGGCGATGCGCTTCGTCCGGCACGGACCAGTGGTCACTCTCGCGAGCACGACCGTCTCTCGCCGCCGATGAGCGTCGCCTGGACGCCACCCACGATCGCCCGAATGGCGCTGCCATTCGCGGCTGATCGCGTGCGGCGCCAGCCTCGCTCCTCGACACCGAGAGCCAGCCCGTACTCGCGCTCGGGACCACTCGCCGGCCTCATCGCCGGCTCGCTGGTCCTGGCCCCGGCCGCCCCGGCCGCCGCCGGCGGCGCGCCGGCGCCCGCGCGCAACGGTGGGACCGCGTACGGGTCGGCGTTACCGCGGCCTGCCGCGAACCCGGTCGCCACCCGGTTCTCGTTGTCTCCCCGTCTGGCCACCGCGGTCGACGCACAGCCGCGGATCCGCTTCCGCGTCGAACAGCGCGGGATCGACCGGGTGCAGGCCCGGCTCGTCGTGCTGCGGCTCCCGCGCCGCGTCGCGGTCGCGCGCCAGTCGCTGGGCTGGGTGCGGACGGGCCGGCGGGTCTCGGCCGGCTGGCCCGAGGGAGCGCCGCTGCGCCGGGGCCGATATCTCGTGCGCCTGCACGTCAAGGACTCCCGCGGCCACGTCCTGCGCCGCAGCGCGGCGCGACCCGGACGGTCGCTGCTCGTGGTCCGCCCGGCGCTCGCGCCGCCGATCCGCCCGCCGTCGGTCGAGATGCCGGCGCCCGCGCCGTCACCCGGCGGCCCGGGGATCTTCCCGGTGGCCGGCGCCTTCGACTTCGGCGGGGCCGACGCCCGCTTCGGGGCGGGGCGCTCCGGCCACGTCCACGAGGGCCAGGACATCCTCGCCGCCCAGGGCACGCCGGTCGTCGCGCCCTACGCGGGCACCATCAGCGCGACGCGGTACCAGGCCGGCGGCGCGGGCGAGTACGTCGTGCTCGACGCGGTCGACGGCCGCGACTACTTCTTCGCGCACTGCGTGCGCGGCTCGACGGTTGTGCGCGTGGGCGCGGCGGTCGCGGCTGGCCAGCAGCTCTGCCAGGTCGGCAGCACGGGCCGCTCCACCGGCGCGCACCTGCACTTCGAGATCTGGAACGTCGGCTGGCGCGCCGGCGGCGGCTACCCGGTCGACCCGCTGCCCGAGCTGCGAGCCTGGTCGGGGCGCTAGCGGCTCGCCGTCGCCGCGGTCGCGCGGCGGCGCGCCGGGACGCCCGCCGCCCGGCGTTATCCTCCGCCGTCGCGGCGAGATAGCTCAGTTGGTAGAGCACACGACTGAAAATCGTGGTGTCCCCGGTTCGAGTCCGGGTCTCGCCATACGAGAACCCCCTGGAGACAGGGGGTTTTTGTCTTCGCCGTCCAGCGGTCGGGGATGGAGGTCGACGCCGATATTCGCGCTCGTCTCCCGCTCGTCTCCCAATCGGACCCGATCCGAGCGGCGCGGCCGTGCGCTCGTGCAACTTCTGATTCGCGAACACGTACGTGTCCATCTCCGCCTCCAGTCGTCATGCATGCATTCGAGCCTTCATGCATGAAGAGCCGAGAGCCGCGAACTTGGCCCCCTCCGTCTCTCGAGTTGGGGAGTCTGGTCGTGCGTCAGCTGCCGGAGTCGGCCATCGGTGCGAGTTCGACGACCCGCCCAGACAAGGTCCAGTCTGTACCCGACGCCGGCTTCATCAGCACTCGCCGGCAACACAACGCGTGTCGGCGGGCGACCACTGGACAACCTCCCCCCAGGCGTGCAACAGACTCTTCGCACCCCAAGAACGGCTCGCTCGCGATCGGTGAGGTGCATCCGCACTTCCGCCTCGCTCGCGCCTGTCGTCTGCGCGACGCGCCGCGCCATCTCGCCGAGCGTCGCCTCCTTGCCGTGGGCCTGGAAGGCGCACACGATCCCATCGACGATCGCCTTCACCTGGCGAACCACGACCGGGCGCGGTCCGGCGGGAGGCGCGACGTCGACCATCACCGCGAAAGGGCAATCCGGGGTCCCGTCGCCGCCCGACCCGGTCACGGGACTCCTCTTGAGCGCAAGCCAGACATCGGTTAGTCGCGGACCGGACGCGGCTGCCGCCATCCAGCGCTATCGCGTGGGGTTCTGTGACGTCGCGAGCCCGACGAACGAGCGAACGCTCGTCGCCGCGCTCATTCCACCCGGCACGATCTGCGGCGACAAGGTCCCCACGTTCACTTACCCCGAGGGCTACGAGTGGGCCTACGCCGTCTGGCTGGCCGCCGCCAACTCGTTTGTCGGTGACTTCATCGCCAGGAAGAAAGTCTCGCTCAAGATGGCGCTCGGCGTCGTCGACAGCCTGCCGTTTCCTCGATCGTCAGCTCACGACGCCACAACGCGCCAGCTGGTTCCGCTCGTCGCACGCCTGACGTGCACAAGCGTCGAGATGCTCGGGTACTGGCAACTTCTCGCGCGCGACGGCTTCGTCGATCCGGTCGACGAAGACGGCATCCCAGGTGAGCTCGATGAAGATCGGCGCCTGGAGCTGCGGGCTCAGATCGACGCCATCGTCGCGGTCGACGTCTACGGGACCGACCGGGAGGAAGTCGAATTCATCATGTCCACCTTCCCGACCGCCGCCCGCTACGAAATCTCGCGATACGGCGAGTTCCGCTCGGCAGGCCTCGTACTCGACGCGTACGACTCGATCGTTTCCGGTCGGACTCCGTCTGCCGTGAGCGACTGATGCTCTGCACCCGCTCGGGCGCGCGAGCCGCGAGGCTCGCCCTACGGGTAAGGCGGGTTAGGTGGCTGTCTACCTCGCCAAGCGCGCGCTGCCACGTTACATGGAGGAACCGCCACCCGACGTCTCGGAGGATCTCGCGCGACTGCCGTCGGCTTTCGGCCAACAGTGGCTGGGGTCGGCAACCGGCAGCCTGAACATCAAGAAGCTCAATCACCCAGACGGCGCGTGGCGTCTCCGTAGCGGCGATTGGCGCTCGCTGTTCTTCCAGACGGGCGAGGATTTTCTGGTCGCAGCGATCGGACCACGCGGGACATCTACGAGCGACTCCCGAAGATCCGCCTGGCGCGTTGGGCCGGGCGGTATTCGAATCCTCGAGACAGAAACGCGCGATGTCGCGTCCGAGGAGGATGCGAAGCGTGATCCCACCTTCCGGCAAGCGCGGCGTCCGAAGCCAGTCGAGAACAACGGCTTCAGCCCCTTCGATGACGCGATGCTGCGCTCGATCGCTGGTGTCGATGACGACATCTTGGCCTTCCTTCGGTCGCTCCCTCCGACGGTCGATGCTCCGACCGTGATCGCGCAGCGATTGGCGAACACTGACCTCGCGTTTCTGCTCGCGGACCTCTGGGAGCGGCCAGCAGCATCACCTCGACACGTTTGCGCGTGGGCGCCGTCCCGTCGGTCGACCAGATGGCGATCGAGGACGAGGAGCTGCGCGCGCGCCTCGTCGCGCCAACCAGCGAGACCGAGCTCGTGGCGATCGAGACCGCCGGCCAGATCCGCAAGGTCCTCGACCGATCGATCGAGGAATGGATGATCTATCTCCATCCCTCGCAGCGGGCGATCGCCAACGCTACCTTCAACGGCCCGGCGCGCGTGCGCGGAGGCCCGGGACGGGCAAGACCGTCGTCGCGCTTCATCGTGCGCGGGTACTCGCCCGTAAGCGCGTCGAGGCGCCCGACAAGGTGCTCTTGACGACGTTTCTGAACACGCTCCCCAAGGTGTGGACGTCGCTCATGGGACTGCTCGACGAGGCTGCGCTTCAGCGGCTCGACATCCGCAACATCGACCAGCTCGCTCGCGAGCTCGTCGCCGCCGACGCACGCAGGCGGGCTCGCCATTCTCGAAGCGGCCGCCCGGACGCAAGATTGCCGAGGCCTTGCTGAAGCGACACGGACTCGCCAAGGCGATGGCCAACAATCGCGCAGCTCCTGCTCGACGAGTTCGATGCCTTCATCGCCGGCCGCGGCATCGAGACGCTCGACGATTACCTTGCGCTGCGTCGGCGCGGCGGCGGCAGCGGTCTCGGCCGCGCCGATCGCGAGCGGGTATTCGCAGCGTTCACGGAGTACCGAGCCGGACTGCTCAAGCGAAAGGCCTACGACTGGCCGCACATCCGCCTCAAGGCGCTCGAACTCGCCGAGGGCGGCGCCGGCCCGCGATACGACGGGGTCATCATCGACGAGGCGCAGGATCTCAGCGCGGTGGGCATGCGCCTGCTGCTCGCGCTCGACAAGAGCGAGAACCATCGGCACCTCCTGATCGTCGGCGACGGCCAGCAGTCGATCTACCCAGGCGGCTTTGGGCTCCGCGAGGTCGGCGTGGACATCGTCGGGAGATCGCGGGTTCTGACAGCGAACTGGCGCAACACGTGGTCTGTGTGGACCGCGGCGCGTGCGGTGATGGAGGGCCAGGAGTACGACGACCTCGACGAGGACGTCGGCTTGCGCCCGACAGGTGATGAGCCAGAGCCGCTCACCGTCGGCGATCCCGCGGAGCTGCACGTACTCCGATCCCCGGCCGAGGAGCTGGAGCTGCTCGCGGAGCTCGTAAAGGAGCGGCTCGCAAACGGCGTGGACCCGGGCGATGTGGCCGTACTGGTCGAAATCAAGCGCAAGGGCGACGACGTCATGAAGGTCGCTTGGATCTCGCCGGCGTCCCGACACACCGGCTTGATCGATACGAGGGCGACCACGCGGAAGGCGTGCTCGTCGGCACGTTCAATCGCGCGAAGGGGCTGGAGTTCAAGGAGGTCCTGATCCCCGGTCTTGCGGCGGCCGAGTGGCCCTCGCGCTGGTTCCTGCCGCCAGACCTCGATGGCGATCAGCGTGCCGAGCGGATGGCGCTGCAACTCCGGACGCTGTTCGTCGGCATGTCGCGCGCTCGAGATCGCCTCGTACTCCTCACCGGTGGCGCGCCTTGTGACGCGATCGAGCGTGCGGACTGGGCGCTCGACGTGCGCGAGTACTGAGCGACGAGCTACTGCACCTCGAAGACCTCGCGCGCGAGCTCTCTAATCGCGTGAGAGCTTATCCCCGCGTCGGTCACGTTCTCATCGGAACACACGAGCGCTCCGGCGGGGCCCCCGCCGGAGGCCCAGGGCAGGATGTCGTGGCTGGCGTACCAGGCTTTACGGGCTTCCCAATCAGCTCGATAGCCAGCGAGGTCAAGCCGGCCGAGATGCTCCCAGTAGACCGGCGGCTTACCCGGACGCGCAATCGTGAAGTCGGGGTGGCGCGGGAGCTCACCTGGAAAGGCCAGCGGCGCTTCGTACCGATATGGGAGCTTCAGCTCGTGGAGCGCGTCCGCGACGATCACCTCAGACTTCGACCGCACCAGGTCATCGCCGCGCCCGGTGCGATGGACGTGCTTGCCGTCAAGCACTGGCCCGTCGCCGATCGCAAACGGGTCGGCAGGGCGGAACAGACACGTGAGCCGTCGCGCCGTCTCCGAGCGCCCCGGCGATGCGAACTCGCGTAGCGTCGCCGGATCACCCTGCTTGAACAAGATGACCTTGTCCTGCTGACGTGTCAGCGCCGTGTAGAGGAGCTCGGGCGATAGCAGGAAGCAGGGGTCGGGGACGATCACGAAGGTCACTCTTGAACTGCGACCCCTGGCTCTTGTGAACCGTGACGGCGTACGCCAACTCGAGCCATTCGCCGCGGCGCTCGCTGTCCTTGTTGAGCTCGTCGAGCGTGAATGTGTACTGGCGCCCGGGCTGAGATGAGAACTCGACTGTGTGACCGAACGGCGCCTTGCCCGTCTTGCCGGCCTTCTTGACGATCAGACCGATCTCACCGTTGGCGACGCCGCCGTCCAGGTTCGCGCGCTTGACCGGGTCGTAGGCCCCACGATCATGATCGTTGCGCCCGCACATCACCTTGTCGGCAAAGATCACGCGGTCAGCGCCGCCAGGCGACGCCACCTTCCAACTGCGCGTCGCCATTCGCACATCCGTACCGCGCCAAGTGCGCCGCACGAGGTCGTTGAGTCCGACGACACCGCCCGGCCGCGCACGCACCGGGCTGAGCAGCTGCCAGCGCTCTGCGTGTCGACCCGCCTTGCCCGGCTCGAAGTCCGGGAAACCATCGTCGGCGCAGTCCGCTCCGAAGGATCGGCAGATACCGCCGCGCGTCAGGTTCTCGAGGCCGTCTGCGACCTCGCTCCGGAGCTGCTGGACGACTTGGCGGTGCAGGTCAGCCTCGTCGCTCCAGCTGACGATCTTGATGCGGCCGTCGCCCTCTCCGGACAACACTCGAGCGAGGGCCTCGTCGGCGCCCATGGCCGCGCCGTCGATCGAGAACATCGAGGCGACGGCGACATCGTCTGGCGTGGTGTCGTGCGTCACGCCAACCTGGCTCTGCCGGCGACCAGTATGCAGCTCGGCGACGCCGCCACCGGTGCCAGGCGCGTCGCGCAGCAGGGCAACCAGGTCGGCGAACGGGCGACCGGCGCCGATCGGCGGCAGCTGGCGCGGGTCGCCGCACAAGATCAGCCGCTCGACACCCGCAAGGGCGTCGAGGGTCGCCGCGAGCATCTCCTCCGTCAGCATCGAGGCCTCGTCGATGACGACCGTCGCGGCACTCTGGTATCGAGCCTCGTTCGCGCGCCATGTAATAGCCGCCCTCGATGTCCCACCGGCGATGCTTGCCGAGGAATTGCGCCAGCGTTCGAGCCGGCTTGCCCGTGCGGATCGCAAGTTGCACGGCCGCCTTGCCGGTGGGCGCTAGCAACAGAATCCCGCGCGCGGCCAGCGTGCTGTCGTTGCACAACGCCTCCAGCATTGATGTCTTGCCAGTGCCCGCTGGGCCGATCAGCGTCGAAACCCGGCTGCGGACGATCACCTCGAGCGCCGCGGCCTTCTCGCCGCGCGCATCGCTCTCGGCCTCGTCAGGGTTCGTCACCTCGGGCAATACCTCGTCGATGCGGTCCGCCCACTCCCACGTGACGTCGAGTGGCGGACCCTCCATCCGCTCGCTGACGTCGGCAGCGATCCGCTCGGTGACCTCAGCCAGCCAGTAGAGCTGCCAGCCGCGGCCGGCCTCCTTGGCGAGCTGGCGCTCGATTAGCAGCGGCTCGAAGTCCTCGGCGGCGATCTCGAAGTCGGTGTTGGAAGGGTCGCAGCGCGGCTCGAGTTCGAGGGTCGCGAGCCGCTTGCGGAGCCCTGCCTCGTCGAGAAGCGTGTGGCCTTGGTCGGCCGCGCGCTCGAGCACGTGCTTGCAGGCCGCGCGCACTCGCCGGTCGTCCTCGGCTTCCGTCACCGCCTCATCGATTGGGTCCTGCGCCAGCGCGGCGCGTGCTTCTGCGTCCTGCGGCCATAGGCCGCGATCGATCGTCGTGTATGCCAGCGTCAAGTCGAGGTCCGCCTCGTAGAGGTGGTACGGGTTCTCGATGACCTCCCCGGGCGTCACGCCGTCGAACAGGTTGCGGGCCTGGTCTACGGTCAGCCCAAAGCGGGACATGATGCGCAGCTGCCGGTACCGGTCGGCGTCTGCCGTAATTCGCTCCCAAGCCTTGCGCGCCTTGCGTCCGACGAGCCCGTAGCGGTCCTGCGTGATCACCTTGTCGAGCTCCGGCCACGGGTCGGTGATGCCCGCAGGAAGATTGTCGAGCACCCGGCGCGCCAGCACCGGGCCCCGCTCAAGCCCGGCGGCGGCGAGTAGCGGGCCCATCCCCGGGTAGGGCCCACGGGCGTGCCATGCGTCCGCGAGACGGTCCCCGATCCATGTGGCGACCAAATCCCACGGACCATCCATGGTGTCGGGCAGTAGATCGACCACCCGCGCGAGTTCCGTAAGCGCAGCGATTGTCCCATCTTGAGTCACGAGCTCTGAGCCATAGGAGAACTCGTCGAAATGCTCAGCGGGCGCGCGCGCCACGAACGGGGCGAGGTCGAGTCCCTGCGGCGCCTCGGCGAGCAACCGCTGGTAGGGCAATAGGAAACCGTTCTGGGCGTCGTTGCGAATCGAGTGAGCCACGCCGCGCTCCCACATGACCGAACGCACATCGCCCGATTTGAGCCCGTCGTATTCCCACTCGACGACGCGCTCGACTTCCTCGATGAAGCCAGCGCCGACCAAGTAGCGGGTACCCGGCTCCGGTTGCTCGACGAGCGGGATGTCCTTGGCGTAGAGCAGCACAAGCGACTTCTTGGGCTTGAGCGCCGAGAAGAACGAGTCGAGGAGGGCGAGCTGGTTACGGTGGTCCTGCATGTAGGCGCTGTTGAACGGCAGGCGCGTGTTGATGTCCTCCTCGAGGCCAAGATGAACCGTGATGCCCCACGGCTTGCTGGCGCGCTCGTATCCGTCCTTCCGCATCCACCGAAACGGGATCACCTCGAGCGAGTGCGGCGCCATCCGCTGCGTCGTCTTCGCGAAGTGCGAGTACGCGTCGTTGCGTGCGTAGGCGTGCGTACGCTCGTAGATCAGCGGCTGCGATCGCATGAACCCGACGCGCTCGAGAACGCACGGCGGCAGCTGCTCCTGCTCGAGTTCCGCGAACGCTGCGTCCGCGACCTCCGCCTCTGACTCCGGCTCCTTCTCCTTCTTGATTCGGTTCAGCACCGCGCATGACAGGTTCGTGCGCGGCGCCGCGCAGACCCGACCGGTCCAGTCCGTGTCGTGCCAGGGCACTCGCACCGACACGTGATGCATCGGAAGCTCAACGGCACCGGAAGACAGCGAGGCCACGCGGTATTCGTACCGGTTCGCTGACTGCCGCGTCCGGCTAGCTGGTAGTCCGAGCGTCAGCCCCCGGCGTATACGCTCGGACTTCACGAGCATGGTGATCTTGGCATTCCGCTTGACGTTGGACCACACGGCATGGAGGTAGCCATCGCGGTGCTGGTTGTCCTCGTGGTGTTGCTCGTTGGCGCCCTCGTCCGGAGCAGTCGCCACGCCGCACGCAACGATCAGCCCCCAGAGCCCGGGAGACGCAGTAGCCGCGAGCTTGAACCGGTCGATCCTGCACCCCCAGTGCACGATCAATCGACGGCTCCAGGCGGGGAGGAACCACAGGAGTTCCTCCTTGAGGACGGATCGGGCCGCCAGCTGTTCGCCCAGCTCATCGAGCCGGGTGAATCCGCGCTCTGGCGTCGCGCGGACACGATGATCACCCAGCAGTCGACATCCGTGGCCCTCGACAAGGTTCTCGACGCCGTGCCCGTGATCGGGGTAGCGGTGAAGGGTGGAAAGTGGGTGCGCATCCTGAACCCGGAGGCGCTCGCTCTCGGCGATCAGATCAAGTCCAAGAGCGGAGGATTTCTAGCCGGCATCTACGGCTCCGACAAGAGGTTCGCCGCCCAGCTGCGGTTCACCAAGCCCGAAGATCTCGCCAAGCTGGCCACCCCGCTGGCCGTGTTCAAGGTGGCGTCCATGGTCACCGGGCAGTACTACCTCAACCGCATCAACAGCCAGCTCATGACGATCGAAGGCCAAGTTCGGCAGATTCGGCAGGAGCTTCGCAACGAGACCTACGGTGAAATCACGTCTGCCGCCGAGGCATGCATGGAACTCGAGGAGGGCCTGGCGCTCTCGCTGGACCTCACGACCGACGAGCGGATGCGCCTTGTAAACGCCGAAGGCGACATCGACAAGGCCTACAAGCAGAAGCTCAAGGACGTCCAAGACTTCCTCGATGACGTCGACAAGCTGTTCAGCGCGCACAAGCTCGACGTCGACCAGGCCGAACGGCTGCTCAAGGAAGCAGACAGCACCCGCATGTACGACATGCAGCTCCTCGCCTATGGCGCCGCCGTGCGCCACAAGCTCAACCTGCTGCGCGCCGAGGTCGACCTCGACGCCGAAGGCGGACGAGGTGAGCTCGCCCGACGCAAGCTCGACCGCGAGCTCGACGCGATGCGCAGCGACCTTGTCGCCGCCGGCGCAGCGCTGGCGCGGTTGGCCATTTCGCGAAACGAAGCCAAAGAGACCTGGAATCTAAAGAGATGGCGGAGGCCCCCGAGGCTTCTCGACGACTTTCACCCGAGGGGGACCGCGATGCACGAGCAGCTCGCCGAGGCCCCTCGGGCCTTGCTCCCATCGCTAGAGCCGGCCCCGTTCATCCTCGAGGCGTACGTCGATGAGCGCGGACTCGTCCAAGTCCTCAGTGCGACCCCGCCCCCGGAGCCATCATCAGAAGTGGCGGCGGATCCCCGACTGCTGCCCGCGCCGGCCGGCACGGTTGAGCGAAAGCGACTCCGGCTCAAAGTGCTGCAGGGCAGGCAGCACGAACAGAAGCCAAGGACGACGGGAAGGCCCTGCGCGCCGTCGCGGCCCAGGTCGAGGAACTCGAGGCCGAGATCGCGGCATCGCAGGATCGTGCCGCTCTCGACTGAGCAGCACGCTGCTGCACTTGCCAACCTCTATCCCGAGGCTGTCTCGGCGGTCGAAGGATGGCCCCTCGGGCGCCTCGAGGCACGGGCGGCTCAGCCGCACTCCTCGCAGGCTCTTTGCGTGAGCCTCTTCGAGACGATCGGCCTTCGCGCCGCGGCGAATCGCGACGCCATCCTTGCCGACCTGTTTGAGCGGGCGGGACTTCGGCTCGGCGCGGTGCGCGGGGCCACGATCGAAACGGAGGTGCGCGACCACCGCGACGTCCTCAACGAGATCGGTGGCGGCACTCCGACGGCCCTTGACGGTCTCGTCCTCTGGGGATCCGGTGTCGTGACCATCGAGTCGAAGTTCACGGAGCGAGAGTTCGGCGGCTGCTCGCAATTCAAGCCGTCGAAGGTCACCGCATCCGACCCGCGATTCGTGCTCGACGACCCGAAAAGGCGCTTCGCCAACTGCACCGGGCGTCACGAGAAGGGATCCGACCTCAAGCCCGCGACCCAACCGCTCAACGCCACCTGTCGGCTCACCATTCGCGACCGGAATCGACTCCCGCGGCTGTACTGGGATCTCGCCCCCGAGCTGTTCGAACCGGACGTGTATGCACTCGCCCGACCCTGCCCTTTCCGTGGCGACACGTACCAGCTGATGCGCAACATGTCCTTCGCGTACAAGTGGGCGCGGGACAACCGCCTAGCCGACTTCGGGTTTCTCGTGATGCTCGTCGACTCCGCGCCCGCCGCGACCACGATGCGCTCGACGGTCGAGGAGTTCCGGGAGCTCCTGCTCCAAGGACAACGTCCGCACCTCGGAGTCATCTCCTACGAGGACGTCGCCGAGCTCCTCGAGGAGCAGCACGGCGAGAAGGCCCTCGCTCGTTGGACACGACGGCGCATCGTCAAGGTCTGCGGCAGCGTGCCGCGACGAGGGAACGAAAGGTGACCACGCGTCGTCACTTCGTTAGGCACTCTGCCCTCCGACTCGATGTCGGTGCTCCTTGAAGTGCCAGCCATGACGATGAGAGCGACACCGGATCATCCATCGCAGACCTTGCATCGGGAGATGAGGCGCCAGGCATCTCCCGAATGGGCGGGAAAAGACCGCAAACTGCGAGCTTTCCTGGCTCCCGTCGGCGTCCAGGAAACCCATGTTTTCCAGGAATTTGAGCACCGTTCGAGAGTTTCGACCGCACGACTGAAAATCGTGGTGTCCCCGGTTCGAGTCCGGGTCTCGCCACTCGGAAACCCCGATGGCATTCAGGGTTCTCTGGTTTCCGGAGAGGCTCGCGGGGACCCACGCGTAGCTCTTGTTTGGAGACGCGAGCTCAGGGTTCATCGGGGATCTGGGCTTGTTATCGACGACGCCCGGCGCGAGAACGCGTTCGGGCTCCCGATGTCGCTGAACATGCTGATCGAGACCGGCGACGGCTTCGATTACACGGGAGCAGACTTCGCCGGCTGGTGCAAGGACGCCGGGTTCAAGGACGTGGACATCGTGCCGCTCGCCGGTCCGGCGAGCGCGGGCATCGCCTACAAGTAGGTTCGGGCCAAATGCGGGTCCTCTTCCCGACGGCGCCCGCGCGCGGGCGCTGCCTCGCGATGGCTCCGCTCGCGCCGCATGCCGGGGGGTGTAGAGACTTCTTGTCGAAGTCCTGAACATCGTGGTTTCCCGGCGGGCGAGTCACCTGACGCGGCGATAGCGGATGTGGGTGCTCAGCGGTGAATGAAGGACCTCGGCGGGCTCGAAGCCGAAGGACTCAACGCCGTCGAAGATGCGCTCGCCCGAACCGAGCAGGACGGGCGCGATGTCGAGGGTGAGCTCATCGATCACCCCGGCGATCAACGCCTGCCGGACGGTCGAGGCACCGCCGGCGATGTCCACCCCGTTGTCCCCGGCGGCCTCACACGCTGCGGAGTAGGCCGCCTCGAAGCCCTCGGTGACGAAGTGGAACGTCGTCCCCCCGTCCATCTGGATCGAATCATGGCGGTGATGGGTCAGCACGAACACCGGCGCGTGATACGGCGGTTCGGGGCCCCACCAGCCCGACCAGTCCTCATCCCAGTCCCCGCGGATCGGGCCGAACATGTTCCGCCCCATCACATACGCACCCCGAGGGCGCATGAGCCACTCGTTCGCGATCTTGTCCGCGTCGTTGGCCCGCGGGTCGCCGATGTGCCAGCCGTGCAGCTCCCGCCCGCGCCGTCCGAGCGGATCCTCCCGGCTCTGGTCCGCCCCGGCGACGAAGCCGTCCAGCGAGATCGACATGTGGCATGTGGTGTCCGGCACCGCGAACCTCCTGAGTGATTGCGACTTGCAAGCGGTGGTGCGTCGTAGCGCACGCGAGGACTTTCGCACTCCAGGAAACCGGTATGGCGGCCTGCTTCAGCCAACTGGCCTGTGCGGTCGCACGAGGGACCGTTTCAGCTGAGCTGCTCGGACAGCCCGATGACGATGCCCTCAGGGCCACGCAGGAAGCAGAGCCGGTACACGTCCTCGTACTGCGCGATCTCGCCGACGAGCTCGCCGCCGTGGCTGCGCAGGCGGGCAACGACGTCGTCGATGTCGTCGACCGCGAACATGATGCGGCGGATGCCAAGCGCGTTGGCCGGCGCGTCTTCGGGCTCGGCTCTGACCGCCGGCGGCGTGTGGAATCTCGTGAGCTCAACGCGGCCGTGGCCGTCCGGGGTGCGCATCATCGTGATGTCGGCACGGACGTCGGTGAGCCCGACCGTGCTGTCCACCCAGGGCCCCTCGACCTGGGTCTCGCCGTCCAGCTCCATGCCGAGCTCGGCGAAGAACGCCTTGGCAGCCTCAAGGTCGTCGACGACGATGAGAACGTTGTCCATCCGCTGAAGCGTCATGTCGTGGTCTCCTGGTGTCGTGAGCCCGCTCCGTTCGTGGCTGGGCGGAGCTTTGTCTCGTGAGCGGAACCGGTCAGCGCTTCTCGACAAAGCACCGACCGGGCTGACCACGGCCTACCCGCTCTACGCAGCGGCGGCTGCGACGCCGCGCGGCGCGCTGGGCCTTGCGGCGGTCGCGCGCGCGCCGGTCGCCGCCGGCTTGCGGGCGCGGTGCGAGCGGCGCGGGTGCAGGGGGCGGGCCGAGCTCGGCGACCACCTCCTCGAAGAGTCGTCGGCCCATGGCGTGCTGAGCCTCGTGTGCGTCGACACCGCGCGCGAGCAGGGCCTCGAAGACGAGCCAGTCCTCGGGCGGATCGTCGCGCATCAGGCGCTCGGCCACTGCCTGGTGCATGAGCAGGTGCACGCGGGGGTTGAAGGCCCGCCGCCGAGCGCGCCGCGCAGATCAAGCGCGATCTCACGGTCCAGCCCGGACGCATAATGATCGAGCTCGGCCTTGACCACCGTGAACGGCATCCGCCCAGGATGCCACCGGCACCTGCCGCCGGCAGCGTCGAAAGTCGTTCGCTGCGGTCAGCAGACCTCAGCGAGCTGCTTGCCGGTCTCCTCGTCGAAGGCAAGCTGGCCCACCGCGCCAGTCTCGCACCCTCGGACGCAGGGGCCAGCCGGACCGGCGCGACCGGTCACCCGCCGGCGTGCGGTGGCGCGGCAGGTAGTTGCACCGTGACGGAGAGGCCCCCAGCGGCCCGTGGGGTGAGGGTGAGGGTTCCGTCGTGTGCCTCGGTGATGCTCTTGACGATCGCCAGCCCGAGGCCGACGCCCGCGTGGTCGGTGCGTATGCGTTTGCTGCCGCGCTGAAACGGCTCGGCAAGCGTGGCGGCCAGCGGTGCGGTGAGCTTCTCGCCGGTGTTCTCGACGGCGAGCTCCACGCTCGTGGGGTGAGCGCTGGTCGTGACCGACACGGTGCCGTGTTCAGGCAGGTTGTGGACGATGGCGTTGTGCACGAGGTTTGTCGCCATCTGCAGCAGGAGGGCAGGTGAGCCGGTGGTGGGGGTCGTGTCGCCGGAGGTCTCGATCGTGGCGCCGCGTTCTTCTGCGAGCGGGAGGAGCGTTTCGGCGGCTTCTTCCGCGATGAGGGACAGGTCGACGTGCTCTCGGGCGAATGACCGCCGGTCGGCGCGGCTGAGCAGGAGCAGCGCCTCGGTGAGGTCGATCGCTCGGGCGTTGACGAAGTGGAGGCGGTCGACAAGCTCGTCGTCGTCGCGGCTCGGATCGTTGCGGGCCACATCGAGAAGCGTCTGCGTGATCGCCAATGGGGTGCGCAGCTCGTGGGAGGCGTTCGCTGCGAATCGCTGCTGTTCTGAGACATGTGCTTCGAGGCGCGCGAGCATGGCGTCGAAGGCGTCGGCGAGCTCGCGGAACTCATCATTGCGGCCTTCCAATCGGATTCGGTGGGAGAGAGATCCGGTCGTGGCCGTGCGCGTGGCGTCCGTGATGCGGGCCAGGGGTGCGAGCATCCGGCCGGCGAGCAGCCACCCTCCCAGCAGGCCGAACACCAGCAGGAACGCCAGCACGACGGCCGCGGGCAACGCGAAGCCGTTCAGGGGATCGGAGCGGTGGGTCGGGAGCCACGGGACGCCGTAGACCACCTCGTCGGGTATGTATCGCAGGATCGACACCCACACGGCCGCGAGCAGCAAGGCGCTTGCCAGCATGAGAAAGCCGGCGTAGCTGAGAGTGAGCTTGAGGCGAACGCTCAAACCAGGGGCTCTATCCACGGTCTTCTTTCTCGCGCCCGGTGTCTGGCTGCGTGTCGATGCGGTAGCCGGCGCCGGCGACGGTGGCGATGACCCAGGGCTCGCCGAGTCGCTTGCGCAGGGCGGAGACGGTGATGCGCACGGCGTTGGTGAACGGGTCGGCGTTCTGATCCCACGCCCGCTTGAGCAGCTCTTCGGCGCTGACGACGCCGCCTTCGGCGGCGACGAGCACTTCGAGCACGGCGAACTGCTTGCGGGTCAGCGCCACGTAGCGGCCGTCGCGGTAGACCTCGCGGCGAAACGGATCCAGCCGCAGGCCCGCGATCTGTCGCACAGGCGGCCTGTGGTGTGCTCGCCGGCGGTCGAGCGCTCTGAGACGGAGCACGAGCTCTTGGAGCTCGAAGGGCTTGGTGAGGTAGTCGTCGGCGCCGAGCTCGAACCCGGTGGTCTTGTCGTCGAGACGGTCGGCGGCGGTGAGCATGAGGATCGGCATGCCGCTGCCGGACGCGACGATGCGCCTGGCGATCTCGTCACCGCAGGGCGCGGGGATGTCTCGGTCGAGAACGGCGATGTCGTAGGCGTTGACGTTCAGCAGCTCCAGAGCGATGGCGCCGTCCCCGGCGATGTCTGCCGCGATCGCTTCCAGGCGCAGGCCCTCCCGGATGGCCTCGGCCATATAGGGCTCGTCCTCGACGATCAGCACGCGCACGCTCGGATGCTACGAGCCGGCACATATCGTCGGCGTATCGAAAGTCGCATACGTGCCGGCAACACCACGCTGCCTTCAATGGCGGCGTGGCCCACCGCGAACCAGCACGCACGGCGCCCCGCCGGATCGGCAGGCGCAGGACCCGTGTCGCCGGTCTGCTCGTCGTCATCGTGGCGATCGCCGCAGCCCTCGGCTCCCATTCGCGGGTGTCCTTGCCCGCGTCGGTCGCGTTTCCCGTCGACCGCTCCCGCAGCGAGCAGCGTGATGCGCTCGGCGAGGCTGACGGTGCCGTCCCCGACGGCACGACGGCCTTCGATGACGAGGTTCCGGGAGTCGCCAACCTCGATTCGGCACTCCTCGGCGCCCTGCGCCGGGCCGCGACGCATGCCGCAGCCGACGGCGTCGAGTTCGTCGTCGACAGCGGCTGGCGTTCCCCGGACTACCAGGAACACCTACGCCGCGAGGCGGTCTCGAAGTACGGCTCGGAAGGGGAAGCTGCGCGATGGGTGGCCTCCCCCGACACGTCTGCTCACGTGTCGGGCGACGCCGTCGACATCGGGCCCCCCGCCGCCGCGACGTGGCTGTCCAGGAGCGGCGCTGAGTACGGGTTGTGCCGGATCTACGGCAACGAACCCTGGCACTTCGAACTGATCCCCGAAGCCAGCGATCACGGTTGCCCTGCCATGTACGCCGACCCTACGCACGACCCAAGGATGCAGCCGTGACCACGATCACGGTCGAGCATCTGTTGGCGATCCACCGGCGCCTGACCGCTGGCACAAGGCTCGAGCACGTCGGCGGCAAGGTTCGCACCGTGCAGAACTGGATCGGCGGCAGCGACGCCACATCGCGGACAGTTTGTGGCCTAAACCGCGCGTAGGGTCCTCTCGAGTCGTCAATCGAGAAGGGAGCGCAGATGACCGAGCGAGATCGCTACATCGCAGGCGTGCCGTGCTGGGTGGACACCAGCCAGCCCGACCCGGCGGCGGCCGTCGACTTCTACCGCGGGCTGTTCGGCTGGGACCTCGACGACGTCATGCCCTCGAGCTCGCCCGGCGCGTACTTCATCGCCCGGCTGGGCGCGGGCGACGTCGGCGCCATCAGCTCGGTCCCGGAGGGCGCGCCGCCCGGGGCCGGGTGGAACACCTACGTCTGGGTCGAGGACGCCGACGAGACCGCCGCGAAGGTGCGTGCGGCCGGCGGCAGCGTGCTGGCCGAGCCGTTCGACGTCGGGGACGCCGGCCGGATGGCCGTGTTCGCCGACTTCGAGGGCGCCGCGTTCTGCGCCTGGCAGCCGCGGCGGCGGCGGGGTGCGACGGTGGTCAACGAGCACGGCAGCGTCAACTTCAACGACCTCCACACGCGCGATACCGAGGGTGCGAAGGCCTTCTACGGCGCGGTGTTCGGCTGGGAGGCGCTGGACCTGGGCGGCGCCGAGATGTGGACGCTGCCCGCCTACGGCGACTTCCTCGAGGCCCGGACCCCGGGCCTGCGCGCCAACCAGGCCGAGATGGGCGCTCCGGCGGGCTTCGAGAGCGTCGTGGCCAGCCTGAACCCGATCCCGGCCGACCAGCCCGACACGCCGGCGCACTGGGGCGTCACGTTCGCCGTGGACGACGCGGACGCGATCGCCGAGCGCGCCGCCGAGCTCGGCGGCAAGGTCGTCGTCGCGCCGTTCGACGCGCCCTGGGTGCGGATGACGGTCATCACCGACCCGCAGGGCGCGACGTTCACGGCGTCCCAGTTCGTGCCCGAGAACCAGGACCCCGTCGTGAGCGAGAGCGCGAGCGCGGCGCCCGGCGCGTGATGGCGGTTCACACACCGGCACGGGTGAACGTCACGTGCGTGACGCCGCTGGGCGAGGAGGTGGCCTCGACCTCGTAGTCCTTCTCGCCGAAGCCGTCGAGTGAGATTGAGAAATGGTGGACGTAGGCGAGTCACATCGCTGCTGCTCCTTTCGGTGATGGACCGTTGCCGACGACGTCGCGGTGTCATGCGGGCACCGCGGACGGCGTCGCCGCGGCGCCGTGACGGACGCGCTCGTAGCCCGCCATCCGGTAGGACACCTCGGTGGGGATCGGGCCGTTGGGCAGCCACGGCTGCTCGTCCACGGCGTCCTTCACGGCCCAGCTGCCGCGCTCCACGATGCCGACGGCCGCGTCGATGACCATGTACTGCTGGCGGCCGTTTCCGACCGGCTCGGCCTCGACCCAGACGACGACGAGCTCACCCGGCGCGAACGCGCAGCGCTTCTGCACGGCCTCGATCATGCGGTGGTCGTGGAAGTGCCCGTCGCCGAAGTTGAAGCCGAGGATCGCGTTGCAGCAGAACTCGCCCTCGCGCAGCGTGTAGGTGTCGACGTCCTCGCCGAGCTGGTTGATCATCACCGAGTTCAGGCCGCGGCCCTGGCTGTGCATCGCCCGCCACGCGAGCGGCTGCGCCATCACGACCTCGGCCTCCGCCTCGCTGAACATCTCGGCGAGCTGGTCGGACTGCACCTGCGCGGACTTGACGATGCGCTGGTTCAGCATCTGCTCGGCACCCGGCGCGAACGCCCACATCGCCGACGCCCAGTTGCCCGCGTACTGGCGCATCGCCGGCAGGAACGAGACCAGGTCCGGGCGCAGGTTCCCCAGCACCGGGAAGAACAGCAGCGCGCCGACGGTCACGCCCAGCAGCGCCGGGTCCATGTCGCCCAGGCCGTAGCCATCCTGGTTGGGGTAGCCGAGAAACAGGAACGCGGCGACGTACATGAACAGCGCGTTCCACTCCAGCGGCACGGCCAGCGGGAACGTCGAGATGATGAACACGTGGAAGCAGAGCATCACCACGACCGCGGCGACCGTCACGGTGTGGTCGTGCGAGAACAACAGGACCAGCGGCGTGACGAACTCGACGAGCGTTCCGCCGACGTGCGCCAGCCCGACGGCGCGCTCCGACGGGCGCAGGTCGTCCGGGAAGCTGCGGTAGTGCAGGCGCTTGATCGCCTTGCTGAGCAGCCATGGCGTGTTGCTCACCATCGGCGGGATCACGCTGGCGAAGTGCCGGCCGAACTTCGAGAACGCCGCGCCCGTCCAGACGATCACGATCAGCACCTTCGCCGCCACGATCATGTCCACGAACGGATACAGCGCGAAGAAGACGAGGGCGGGGACGTACTGCTCGCCGCGCGCCGCGAGGAAGAGCACCTTGTCGCGCAGCCCGAGGACCACGAGCAGGGCGAGCACCGGCACGACCGCGCCGGTGGGCACCAGGCCGTCGCCGGCGCTCGGGACGACGATGGCCACGACGATGCTCGCCAGCAGCGCGACGTACAGCCCGGCATCGAGCGCCGTGCGGTCGTCGCCGCTCGTGAACGGCACCCTGTCGGGCCACGGCGGCATGCGGATCGTCCGCGGGCGCGCGTAGTGACGCCAGCCGGCGGTGAAGGGCTTGAAGTGCCCGGCCAGCGGGCCCCATGAGCCGGCGACGCCGAGGCACTCGAGCAGCACCGTCCACAGGACCGCCTTCTGGTAGACGATCGGCTCGTCCCACCACTGCGCGGGGTGCAGCGGATCGAGGCCCGAGCTGACCGTGGCCACCAGCGCGCCACCGAGCACGTAGAAGACCAGCAGCTTGCCGATGTAGATCAGCGCCGTGATCTTCGGGGCGCCGAAGCCGTACTCGACCCAGTGGCGCGCGAGCGTCTTCGTGCGCTCGCGGTACGGGATCTCCATGAACGTGGCCGGGTCGACCGGCGGGAAGCTGCCTGTCGTGAGTCCCATGCAGCAGCGAAGGTACAAGCGGACGGGGCGCTCGGGACATGGGACGGCCCGACGAAGCTCACGGGACGTTTGTGGGCGCGCCACAAAGCCGGGCGTGGTTGTTTGGCCGATGGCCCATCGGCGCCAGGACCGGCCCGCCGTAGGTTCGCCCCTGTCCGCCAACGCCCCTCTGAGGTGACCTCATGACCCGCACCGCCGGCAGGCAGACCGCGACGCTGTGCGACGCCTTCGCGGCGACCGTCACCGCGCACGCCGACGAGCCCGCGCTGCGCACGGCCGACGGCGCGATCGCATGGACGTGGCGCGACTACGCCGATCGCGTCGCGGCGACGGCAGCGGGCCTGGCCGGCCTGGGCGTGCAGCGCGGCGACACCGTCGCGCTGTGGCTGTCCAACCGGCCCGAGTTCCACGTCGCCGACACCGCAGCCATGCAGCTGGGCGCGGTGCCGTTCTCCATCTACGCGACGTTCACGGTGCAGCAGGCCGAGCACGTCGTCGGCGACGCCGCCAGCCGCGTGCTGATCACCGAGGCCGCGTTCTTGGAGCGGGCGCTCGCGCTGCGCGACGGCGGCCGGACCGCGCTCGAGCTGATCGTGCTCGTCGACGGCGCACACACGCAGGCGATCAGCTGGGAGGAGCTGCTGGCGGGTGCGCGCGCGGACTTCGACGTCGCCGCGATGGCGGCCGCCGTCCGCCCGGAGGACCTGGCGACGCTGATCTACACCTCGGGGACGACGGGCCCGCCGAAGGGCGTCGAGCTCACGCATGCCAACGTCGTCTCACAGATCGCCGCGGCGTCCGAGGCGCTCGCCCTCGAGCCGCGCACGCAGGCGATCTCGTGGCTGCCGATGGCCCACGTCGCCGAGCGGTTGTGCACGCACTACGTGCCGATGACGTTCGGCTGGTCGGTCACCTGCCTCGGCGACCCGCGCGCGATCACGACGACCCTGGCCGATGTGCGCCCCGGGTTCTTCTTCTCGCCGCCGCGGCTCTGGGAGAAGCTGCGCGCCGCGACGATCGCCAGGCTCGGCGAGCATCCCGACGGCCCGACGGTGCTCGGCGCGCTCGGCCTCGGTCAGGCGCGCATCGCCGTCACCGGCGCAGCGCCCTGTCCCGCCGACGTGATCGAGTTCTGGCACGCGTGCGGCCTGGCGCTCTGCGAGGTCTACGGCATGTCCGAGACCACCGGCGTCGCGACCGTCAACCCACCCGGCGCCATGCGCGCCGGGACGGTCGGCCGCGCGCTGCCCGGCGTGGAGGTCAGGCTCTCGGACGCCGGCGAGGTGCTGATGCGCGGCCCCGTGATCATGCGCGCCTACCGCAACCGCCCCGACGCGACCGCCGAGGCGATCGACGCCGAGGGCTGGATGCACTCGGGCGACATCGGTGAGCTCGACGCCGACGGCTACCTGACGATCGTCGACCGCATCAAGGAGCTCATCATCAGCGCGGCGGGCAAGAACATGTCGCCGGCGAACATCGAGGCGACGGTCAAGACCGCGGGATCGCTGATCGGCTGCGTCTGCGCGATCGGTGACGCGCGACCGTACAACGTCGCGCTCGTCACGCTGGACCCCGACGTGGCCGGCGGGCGCCAGCCGCAGGACCCGGACGTCCTGGCCGACGTCGAGGGCCAGATCGCGCGTGCCAACGACCGCCTCGCCCGCGCCGAGCAGATCAAGCGCTTCGCGCTGCTGCCGGGCGACTGGGCGCCGGGAGGCGACGAGCTCACGCCGACGATGAAGCTCAAGCGCAAGCCGATCGCGGAGAAGTACGCGGCCGAGATCGACGCGCTCTACGCCGAGGAGTCCGCCTGATACCGACCGGCTCGCCGCTCACTCCCGCTCTTGCGCTGACGCCTCCGTGAGCACCACGGGCCCGAGCGCGGCGGCGAGCGCCAGGGCGCACGTCAGCTCGACCGCGCCGTCGGTCACCCGCCGGCCCAGCAGCTCCTCGGCGCGCTTGACGCGGTAGGCGACCGTGTTCTGATGCACGTGGAGGTCCTTGGCGACGCGTGTGCTGCTGCCGCCGGCGGCGAGGAACGCGAACACGGTGTCGCGCAGCCGGGCGA
Source organism: uncultured Solirubrobacterales bacterium (assembly GCA_963825515.1). GTDB lineage: Bacteria > Actinomycetota > Thermoleophilia > Solirubrobacterales > Solirubrobacteraceae > CADCVQ01. The sequence goes on from CAWGTI010000010.1 coordinate 542,232, forward strand.
CCGGCTCCTCCGTGGACGCCAGCGGGCCGAGGTGGCGTGCGACGAAGGCCCGCGCGCGCGGGAGGTCCGCCGCCAGCAGCGACACCAGCTCGACGCTGCGGTAGGTGGTGACGGCACGCGCCGCTTCCCCCGCGAGCGCCGCCGTCCGCGCGGCGTTCACGGCCTCCGCGTGCGAGCGGCGAAAGCCCGCGACGCCCTCGCCCGGCGTGCCGGCCGCGACGCGGATGCCGTCGGGCGGCGCGTAGGACTCGAGCGCGTCCGTGTCGGGCGCCCCGAAGGCGCCGCACCACACGTCGAGGCTCGCGGCGCCGGAGTGCACGACGAGCGGCTCACCCGTCCCGAGCGCAGCGGCGGCCTCGCGCGCGGCGCGCTCCAGACCGCGTACCTCGGTTGCGCAGCTCGACACCCGCAGCGCGACGTGGTGGCGGCGCAGCCGGTAGCCGAGGCGCCCGGCGGCCACCTCCTCGTCGAGCGGCTCCCCGGCGAGGATCGCGCGCACCGTCCCGGCCCGCAGCTGCTCGGCGCCGCGCATCGCGCGCCGGCGCTCGGTGGCGTACTCCGCCACCAGCAGGTCGGAGATCCGGTCGACGTAGGCGAACATGAACGCCGAGCTCTGCTCTTGCGCGGTGTGCAGCTCGTCGGCGTCGGCGATGCGCTCCTGCAGCGCCCGCGACCAGACGTCCCACAGCCATGCGTGGCCGAGGCGATACGTGCGCAGCAGCGGCGGCAGCGAGATCCCGCGGCGGACGAGGCTGCAGACGTATTCGGCGGCCTCGGGCGGAAGCACGAGCGAATCGACGTGCCCGCCGCGCCGGAGCATCCGCATCGCCTGATCGAGGTTGGCCTCGGTGCTCGCAAGCGTCTCGGCGCGGAGGGCGTCGTCATGGACGGCGCTCAGCTCGGGCACCGTCGCGAAGAAGTGGTCGGTGAGCTCGCGGGTGAGCCGCGGGACGTCGGTCAGCAGGTCGGCCGCGAGCTCGCGCACCGCACGGGGCACCGCGTCCTGTGCTGCGTCGACCGACCCGGGGACGCCCATCTCATGGGCGATCGTACTCCGGTGTCACACGCCGGCGAGACCGTCACAGCCCGCAGGTGGCGACTACGCCCCCTTGCCGTACGCGTCGTGGAAGTCCCACCACTCATACGGCGCGGTCTGCGGGTAGCCCGCCGGCGAGTCCTCCCACTCCTCCTGGCGGCCGAGCGCGGTGATGTCGAGGTAGCTCCACGTGCTGCCCATGTGCTCGTCGCCGCGGTTGTTGACCATGTAGGTGCGGAAGATCTCGTCACCCTCGCGGACGAACGCGTTGGTGCCGTGCCACTCGCCCACGCCGAAGTCGGCGTCGAAGTCGTCGGTGAGCGTGTACCACGGCATGCTCCAGCCCATCCGCGCCTTCCAGCGCTCGATGTCCGCCTGCGGCGCGCGCGAGACGAAGGCGAGGGTCGTGTCGCGGGCGTTCAGGTGGGCGAGGTGAGCGACCTGGTCGGCCAGGAACGAGCAGCCGCCGCAGCCGCGCTCCGGCCAGCCGGACACGCCCGGCTCGAAGAAGAAGCGGTAGACGATGAGCTGACGGCGCCCCTCGAACAGGTCGGGCAGGCCCACGGGCCCGTCCGGGCCCTCGAAGCGGTAGTCCTTCTCGACCGCCATCCGCGGCATCCGGCGCCGCTCGGCGGCCAGCGCGTCGCGCGCGCGGGTCAGCTCCTTCTCCTTGACCAGCATCTCCTCGCGGGCGGCCTCCCACTCCTGCGGCGACACGATCGGCGGCATGTCCATCTGGGTCGTTCCTCCTTCGCGTGCTCCCTCGGGCTCTGTCCAGGCTCAGACCACGCAGAGCCCCGCAACTCATCGGTCCCCGGCGAGGAGACGCTCACGCCTCCGCCGCCGCCTCGAGCTGTGCCACGACGTCGGGGCCTTCGAGCGGCCCTCGATGGCCGGGACCCACGATCCGCGGTCGCAGCCGTGCCAGCTTGGCGATCGACGCGCGAGCCTGCGTCGAATCGAGGTTGTAGGCGTCCAGCGGTGCCGCCGGCGGCTGCGCCCTGCCGTGCATGTCGGTCACGTAGATGCAGTCCGAGACGAGCGCCACGCCGTCGGCCGCTCGCCACAGCCCGATCTGGCCGGGCGCATGCCCGGGCAGGTCGATGACCTCGAAGCCCGCGACGACGTCCCCTTCCCGGACGGTGCCGTCGATGGGGACCGGTCCGCCGTCCCACACGAAGCGGTGCAGGAAGCCGTGCAGGAGCCGGACGTCGCGCGGGAGCGCGCCCAGATCCCAGTAGTCGCGCCCGCCGGAGTTCTGCGCCTCCTGCACCGCGTCGGGGTGGCACTGGACCTCGGCCACCGCCCGCAGGGCCGGAGCGGCACCGCGGTGATCGGTATCCCCGTGCCCCAGCACCACCCGGGCGATCCCGCCGAGCGCCGCTGCCGCGGCCGCGATCGGGCCCGCCATGCCCTTCTCGCCGGCGTCGTAGACGACCACGCCGCCCGTCGCCGCGTCACGCAGGAGATACACGTTCATCACCCGCGTGAGCCCGCCGCGCAGCAGCCAGACGCCGTCGGCGATGGGCTCGGGTGGACCGCACTGGACCCGTCGCAGGCGCGGGCGCGACCGGATCGGCGCGGGCCGGTCAGAGGACAGCGGGCTCACGGACACGGATCCTCTCGCTTCAGGGTGGTGCTCGGAGAACCCAGCGCTACGTTCGACGCGTCCCGCTTCGTTGCCCCTACATGCGCCACGCACGGAAATTTGAAGCAGCCGGCGCCTGACCCCGGCGCTCTTCGACGCGTCGCACTGACGGCGCTGAGGCCTGGAGGCGTCAGCGCTTCGGCGGAAGCGTCTCGGTGTGGGCGAGGGCGCGCTCGATCCACCCGCGCAGCGCCGCGTCCGTCTCGATGCCGGGAGGCGCCACGAGCACCATCGACTTCATCGGCCGCCCCGTGAAGTCCATCGGCCGGACATGCGGCCCGTCTAGGGCCGCGTCCGCCCCCTCCTCGCCCAGGCGCAGCATCAGGTCGCTGCGGATGATCCCGCACGTCATGTGACCGCGGACCATGAAGGCCAGGCCGCCGAACATGCGCTGCTCGCGCACCGCGTCGCGGTCGGCGAGGACAGCTCGGATCCGGTCGCCGAGATCTTCGTCAAAGGCCATGTCTTCTCCGGGTTCTGTGCACGATCATGCGTATGAACGCATATCGATGATCACGCGTCGAGGGGCGTGAACCACGCCGCGGCTCAGAGCGTGCGGGGCAGGCCGAACGCCTCGAACACGTTCGGCCCGAAGGTCACGATGTCGATGACCGCGCCGTCCTGGATGCGGATCACGTCGAGCGCCATCGGCGTGTATGCGTCGTCGCCCGGGCGCTTGACGTAGTTGGCCACCGCGGGCTGGCGGTTCGCCCGGGTGACGACGCAGCGCAGCGAGCCGAACGCCTCGGTGCCGAACCCGCCCTCGATCCAGCTCTCCAGCACCCGGTCGCGCCCGGTCCAGGTCCGCGGGTCGGGCGGCATCGCGAAGCGGACGTCCTCGTGCAGGATCGCGGCGAAGCCGCGCGCGTCGGCGCCCTCGCTGAGGGCTACGAGGCGGTCCACCAGCTCGCGCTCGGCCGCGGTGGGGTCGGTGCCCGCGGCCCACTCCAGCCGGCGCTCGGGGAGGTGCTCGCGCATGCCGGCCCGCGCGCGCTGCAGGGCGCTGTTGACCGACGCGACCGTCGTCTCGAGCAGCTCCGCCGTCTCGCGCGCCGAGCACTCCAGGACGTCGCGGAGGATCAGCACCGCCCGCGGCAGCGGCGGGAGGTGCTGGATCGCGGTCAGGAACGCGAGCTCGATGGTCTCCCGTTCCACGGCCGCGGCGTCGGGGTCGTCGCCGGAGCCGGGAAGCTCCTCCAGCAGCTCGTCGGGATAGGGCTGCAGCCACACGATCTCGCCGTCCTTGGCGACCCGCGGCCGCTTGTCCAGCGCATCCAGGCAGGCATTGGTCGCGATCTTGTACAGCCACGCCCGCACGGAGGACCGCCCCGCGAACGTGGCCCGGCCGCGCCACGCGCGTAGGAACGTCTCCTGCACGAGGTCCTCGCAGTCGTCGAAGGAGCCGAGCATCCGGTAGCAGTGCACATGCAGCTCGCGGCGATGGCGGTGCAGCTGCTCGGTGAACGCCGCGTCGTCGGCGGCGGGGCGGTGATCCTGCGTGGAGATGGTCATGCCAGTGTGACGGGCACCGGGCGGAAAACTCATCGAGCGGCGGAGATCGCGGGTCGTGGGCGGATGCTTCGCACCCTCCAAGATCCTGAGCGTCGCAACATGGCCCGCGCCGGCGCACCGATGAGTTTCGCGGCTCCGCCCGGTCGGAGGAGCAGAGGCAACGTTTCCGGATGCGGTCCGCGCCGGCACCACCCCCACAAGGAGCACAGCGAATGGAGATGAGCCAGACCATGGGCCCGGCCGTCCGGGCCGAGGCGCTCGTGAAGCGCTACGACGGCCGCGAGGGCACGGTCGAGGCCGTCCGTGGCGTGGACCTGGAGATCCACGCGGGCGAGATCTTCGGGTTCCTGGGTCCCAACGGGGCCGGCAAGTCGACGACCGTGCGCATGCTCACGACCCTGCTGTCGATCACCTCCGGCCGCGCGGAGGTGGCCGGCGTCGACGTGGGCGCTGACCCCGATGGCGTCCGGCGCCGGATCGGCGTCGCGCTGCAGGAGGCCGGCCTGGACCCCCGCCAGACCGGCCGCGAGCTGCTGATCATGCACGGCCGCCTGTTCGGCCTCGGCGCGGGCGAGGCCAAGGCGCGCGCCGAGGCGCTGCTGGCGCTGGTGGAGCTCGAGGGCGCCGCGGACCGCGTCGTGAAGGGCTACTCCGGCGGCATGCAGCGCCGGCTCGACCTCGCGGCGGCGCTCGTGCACGAGCCGGAGGTCCTGTTCCTGGACGAGCCGACCACGGGCCTGGATCCGGCGAGCCGGCTGACCGTCTGGGACGAGCTGCGCCGGATCAACGGGCACGGCACGACGGTGTTCCTCACGACGCAGTACCTCGAGGAGGCCGACCAGCTCTGCGACCGCCTCGCGATCATCGACGGCGGCGTCATCGTGCGCGAGGGCACGCCGGTCCGGCTCAAGGCCGACCTGCGCGAGCGCCACCCGGAGATCGACGCGCCCACCCTCGACGACGTGTTCCTCGACGCGACCGGGCGCACCCGCGACCGCGCGGCGGGCGAGGTCCAGGAGGTGGCGGCATGAACGCCACGATCGTCCTGGGGAAGCGCGCGCTGCGCGAGGCGCTGCGCCAGCCCGACGCGCTGGTCATGACGATGTTCATCCCGATCTTCTTCCTGGTGGTCAACACCGGCCAGGCCGCCGAGCTCTTTCCGTCGTCGTCGACGGACTTCCTGGAGGGGCAGGGGTACGGGGCGTTCCAGCTTCCGATCACGCTGCTGCTGGCCGCCTCGTTCGGGATGGCCGCGCTGTTCCTGGTCGAGGAGATCGAGGGCGGCTACTTCGACAAGCTGCGCGCGATCCCGATCCCGCGCTACGCGATGGTCCTGGGCCGCCTCGTGGCGGAGGGCGCCAAGGGCATCGTCCTCTCGTCCCTGATCGTGCTGATCGCCCTGCCCTTCGGGATCACCATCGCGAGCGGGCTGTTCGGCTTCGTCCTGCTCGTCGCGCTGAGCGCGCTGTGGGGCGTCGTCTACGCGGGGTTCATGCAGCTCATCGCGCTGAAGACCCGCAGCGCCGCGGCGACGAACTCCGGCGGGCTGATCTTCTTCCCGCTGCTGTTCCTCACGCCCAACTTCGTCCCCCGCGAGATGCTGACCGAGCCGATGGAGGTCGCGGCCTCGGTCAACCCGGTGACCTACCTGATGGAGTCGATGCGATCGCTGATCCTCGACGACCTCGACTGGGAGAAGATCCTGCCGGGGTTCGGGGTGGTCGCCGTGATGGGCGTGGTGATGCTCGTCCTCAACGTCCGGATGATCAAGAACTACGACTAGGCGTACCGAAGGCGTCGAAGACGCGCTTGCTCAGTAGGTTTCGACGATGTGGGCCTCGAGGACCTCCGGCTCACCGGAGAGCTGGATGCCGGCGTCGTCCAATCTCGGTCGCAGCTTCTCGCCGAACGCCTCGAGCTGCTCCTGCGACTCCCAGACCTCGCTCACCCGGATGTCCTGCTCGTCCCCGAAGCAGACGTGAAGCCGGCAGCCGTCCGGGGGCCATTCGCCCGCCTCCGTCATAGCGCTACGAACGGCGTCGTACTGCTGCCGCGTCACGTTCGAGGGCGGGAAACGGACAACGATGCTCATGGCAGCCCCTCCTGGGTCGTGTCCTGGCCAGCCTATCCGACCGAGATGTGAGGCAATCCAGCGAGCCGGTTGATCCGGTGACCGCCGTGCCTCCGCATTGCCCGCAACACCCACGTATTCAGGAGGCAGCGATGGAAGGCAAGACGCTTGCGCAGATCTGGTCCCTGGCGCTCGGGGCCGTGCTGGTGGTCGTCGGGATCGTCGGCTTCGTCGTCGAGCCCAGCTTCAGCGTCGGCGACGACGCGCAGCGCGGGACGCTGATCGTCTTCGACATCAACGGCTGGCACAACGTCGTCCACCTGCTGTCGGGCGTCGTCGGGCTCGCGATGGCCGGGACGGCCGCGAGGGCGCGGCTGTTCAGCATCGGCTACGGCATCGTCTACGTGCTCGTCACGATCCTCGGCTTCATCGTCGGCGACGGCGGACTGCTGCTGTCGATCATCCCGATCAACACCGCCGACAACCTGCTGCACCTCGCGATCGCCGTGACCGGCATCGCGGTCGGCCTGGCCAGCCCCACCACGGGCCGCGCGCCCCGCGCGGTCACGGCCTAGCACGCAGCTCCGGGGGCCGGGAGCGCGAGCGCGTTCCCGGCCCCCCGCCCGCACCGCCACACCGGACCGAGGAAGGGTCATGTTCGTCATCGCACACGCAGGACACTGGGCCATCGAGGCGCTCCCGTTCCTCCCGGTGCTGCTCGTCGCCGCGGTGGCCGCCACTCGCACCCGCGCGGTGCGACGCGACGGCACGGACGGCCGGGAGAGCCCGGCCGCACCCGCACGCGGCCCTGTGACGATCCCGGAGTGACCGCACGCCGGCGGCGCCAAGCGCTCGTGGTGGGTCTGGCGGGCCGGTGAACGCGCGCCCGGCCGGCGTGCCATCCCGGGCGTCCGATCCAAGGCCCGGGGGGTCGGCTCAGGCCTTGTGCCCCACGACCACCACGTACTCGGCGTGCATCAGCAGGCTCCCGTCGGTCGCCTCGTTGCGGCGCTCCGCGGTCGCCCGGATCTCCCGGCGGCACTCCTCCCAGCGATCCTCTGCGGTGAGGCGCTCGCGGGCCTTCAGCGTCGGGCCGTAGTGGGTCTCCATGAACACCATGTAGTGCTCGGGGGACTCGAAGCGCCACGGGTTGTTCCCGCGGGCGAACTCGAGCTCCACACCGGTGCCCGCGAACAGGCGGCGCACGTGATCCTCGTCGCCCCACAGCGGCGGCGGCGAGGCGAAGTCCGGCGGTGCCGGCAGGTAGCGGCCCATGACCTTGAACAGCTCGCCGATCTGGCCCTCCGGGGTCCAGTTGACCAGCCCGATGCGGCCGCCGGGCCGGCAGACGCGCGCGAGCTCGCGGGCGACGACCTCGTGGCGCGGTGCGAACTGCACGCCGAACGCCGAGAGGACGCGGTCGAAGCTGTGGTCCTCGAACGGGAGGTCCTCGGCGTCGCCCTCGACCCAGTCGACGGCCACGCGCTGCTCATCGGCGCGGCGCCGAGCGGTCTCGAAGAGCTCGGGGGTGAGGTCCAGCCCGGTGACCTGCGCGCCGGCGGCCGCGGCCTTCAGCGCGATGTTGCCCGTCCCGGTCGCCACGTCGAGCAGGTCCTGTCCGGGCGTCACGTCCGCCAGCGCGAGGAGGTGGCGGGGCGGCACCTCGTCGATCACCTGCGCGACGGCGGCGTAGTCGCCCGCGGCCCAGGTCGCCCGGTGCACGGCCTTCAGATCAGCAACAGCGGTCATGGTCTTCGTCCTTCGTTCGGTGGGTCGGCTGCGGGGAGCATCTGCTCCCGCGGCGCCCCGCACATCGGGCGAACTCCCTATCCGCTGCCTATCCGGTGGAGGTCGCGCGCTCGGCGCGCGCCGCGTGCGCGGCGGCCTCGGCGCGATTGCTCACGCCGAGCTTGGCCAGGATCCGGCTGACGTGGTGGCCGGCCGTCTTCTCGCTGATGAAGAGCGTCTCGGCGATCCGGCCATTGGACATGCCCCGCGCCACCAGCCCGAGCACCTCCTCCTCGCGCGCCGTGAGCTCGCCGTACGTGCGCCCGCGCGCGGCGGTCCCGGCCCCCAGCTCCCGGAGCACCGCGCCGGCGCGGTCCATCGCCCGCGAGGCCCCGAGCTGCTGGAACATCGCGAGCGCGGTGCGCGCCTCGTCGCGCGCCAGGTCCGGCGCGTCGTTCACCAGGGCGCCGGCGAGCACGAGACGCGCCTCGCCGGCATCGAGCGGCATCGCGAGCCGGCCGAACGCCGCGAGCGCCCGGCGCGCCGGCTCGGCGGCCTGGGCCGCATCGCCCGCCGAGAGGGCCACCCGGGCCGCCGCGAGATCCGCGCGCGCCGCGACCAGTGCCATCCCCGAGCTCTCCGCGAGCTCGCCCAGGTCCCGTGCGGCGGCCGCGGCGCCGTCGCGGTCGGCGCACGCCAGCCGCGCGTCCACGAGCGACGCGAGCAGCTGCGTCCCCCGGATCGCGTCGCCCTCGGCCGCCATCAGCCCGCGCTCGAGCAGCGCGGCGGCCACCTGCGGCCGGCCCTCGGCGATCCGCAGCTCGGCGAGCGCGCGCAGCGACGACGGATGCTCTTCGCGGCCGGCCAGGAGCTGCTCGGCCTCCGCCAGCCGTCCCTGGCGGACGCGCAGCTCGGCCATCGTCGCGACGGTCGGCGCGCCCATCGCCGGCACGTAGCGGGCGTGCGCCGCGAGCGCGCTCTCGAGCGCCTCCTCGGCCTCGGGCCAGCGGCCGGTGGCCAGCAGGACGTCGGCGTGGGCCGTGCGGCACGCGCCGAACAGCGGCGTCACGCCGTGCCCGCGGGCGAAGTCGTCGACGAGCTCGCACCACTCCGTCGCGCGCTCCCACTCGCCGGCGCTCGTGCACGCGAGGATCAGGTTGCAGTAGGCCTCGCCCAGCGTGTGGATGTTGCGCACGCGCCCGGCCGAGGCCGCCGCCATCGCCTCCTCGAGCAGTCGCATCCCCTCCTGCCGCCGCCCGGCGCTGACCTCCGCCCGCCCGAGCAGGCTGAGCGCGAAGACCTCGAGGTCGTCGTCTCCGGACTCGCGCGCGATGGCCATCGCCCGCCGGGCGTACTCGGCGCACTCCTCCACGCGCTCGGCGTGGCGCGCCCGCTCCGCCGCCACCCAGCCGTGCCCGGCGCACGGGCCCACGCCCTCCAGGGCGCGCTCCGCGCGCGACAGCCAGCCCCGCGCCGCCGAGGCGCGCCCCGAGACGTGGTACTGGTGCGAGACCCACACCGCCACGCGCGCGGCCTGGTCGCAGCTCCCGCAGTGCACGTACGCGTCGAACGTGCGCTCGCGCGCGGCGATGGCCTCGTCCACGCTGCCCAGGAACCAGAGCGCCTGCGCGAGGCCGTCACGCGCGTCGGCTGTGTCCTCGTCGCCGATCGCCGCCTCGAAGGCCGCCCGCGCGTCCTCCCAGCGCGCGGCCTCCAGCGCGCGCCGGCCCTCCAGAAGCTGATCGCCGCCGTCGCCCGGGTCCATCGGCGCGATCATCTCAGACGGTCCGACGGCCCTTCGGCGCGCTCCGAGGTCATCCCCCGAACGCCGCGCGCGCCGCGTCGATCCGGGCGCGCCCTTCCTGCAGGGAGCGCTGGACGTCCGCGAGCTCCACGTCGCCGAGATCGCGGTCGTCCAGCGCACGGCTGGCCCGCTGGTAGAGGTCGACGGCGCGGTCGTAGTCCGCGCGCCCGTCCGGCGAGGCCCCCGGCATCTCGGTGTCCAGGTCCATGGCGGTGATGTCGTCGCCGAGCGCCCCGAGCGCGGTGCGCGCATCCTTCAGCGCGATCGTCCGCTGATCGGTGGCCCGCGTGCGGCCCCGCCGCCAGCGCAGCAGCATCCCGCCGGCGAGCAGCAGCAGGGGCAGCGCCAACGCCACCGCCACCACGATCAGCGCGACGCTGACCGAGCCGCTGACGTCCTTGGCGGTGACGGTCGTGCCGCCGGGCGGGCCCGCGCGTCCCTGGCCGACCCGCTCGGCGAGATCGGCGCTGCGCCCGGGCTCCACCTCGGCGATCGCATCCACGGCGGCCATGAGCGCCCCGGCCAGCCGATCGCCCTGATAGCCGGAGACCGCGGCGCGCAGCGCGGCGGTGGTGGGCTCCGGATTGGCGAAGGAGGTGACCATGTGGAAGCCCGCGGAGTCCGTGACCACCAGCGCCCCGCGACGCCCCTGCCCCGCCGCCTGGTCGACCGCGTTGGCGAGCGTGCTGAGCCCACCGGTGCGCGCCGAGCGCTCCTTGGACACCACGACGAGCTGGACCCGCCCCCGGTCGCGCTCGGCGATCCGCGCGCGCAGCCGCGCCGCCTCCGCGCCGGACAGCAGGTCCGCCGCGCTCTCGTCGACGAACACCGCGTCGCGCTGCAGCGCGGCAGCGATCTGCCGGGCGGTGGCGTCGGCGCCCGCGGCCGGCGGCGACGCGACCAGGGCGGCCACCGTCCCCAGCAGCCCCGCCACCATGGTCCACGATCGGGTCCTCGCCACGGGCGAAGCCTCGCACTCTGGGCGACGGCCCGGGGGCGGTCGGTCCGTCAGCCCGTCCCGGCGAACCCGAACCCCCGTCCGGGCGCAGCGCCGCGCGCCGGTGCGCCAGGAGTCTTGCCCGAACGGAGCAGTTCAACTAGATTTCGGTAAATGAGCTGGCGGCGCGACCTGGCCCGATCGTTGCTTGCCGTCGTGCTCCTCGGGCTGGCCTGCGGTGCAGCGGCGCACGCCGCTCAGCCGCCGTCGTCGGTGGTCACGATCGGCGACAGCTACATCTCCGGCGAGGGCGGGCGCTGGCTGGGCAACAGCCCGAACGTCCTGCTCGACCGCGACGGCACGGACCGCGCGTGCGTGTACACGCTGGGCGTCTGCACCGGCTATGACGAGACCCGGGTCTACATCGACGGCACGGCGGCCAACGGCTGCCACCGCTCCGACGTCGCCGAGGTGCGCTCCGCCCTGCTCCCCGTGGACCGGCGCATCAACCTCGCGTGCTCGGGGGCGGTCACGACGAACGTCATCCGCGCCTCCAGTGGAGGCACGCCCGCGCACGGTGAGCCGCCCCAGGCCGACCAGCTGCTCACGGCCGCCCGGGACACGCGGGTGAAGATGATCGTCGTCTCGATCGGCGGAAACGACCTCGGCTTCGCCTCGATCGTGCAGGCCTGCTTCACGGCCTACCTCACGCGCGGGACGCCGTGCAGCCAGAGCCACGCCGCGGCCCTGTCGGACGAGAACGTCGCGGCCGCCGCGGCGAAGATCGCGCACGTGATCGACGAGATCCGGGCGGTCATGCGCGAGGCCGGCTACCGCACCGGCCAGTACCGCCTCGTCCTGCAGACCTACCCGGTCGTCATCCCGCGCGCGGCCGACGCGCGCTACCCGGAGACCGGCCCGGAGCGCGGCGTGTACGGCTGCCCGTTCTACGACGCCGACATGGACTGGGCCCAGGACGTCGCGGCGCCGCGCATCGGCGGCGCGGTGCGCGCCGCGGCCGCGGCGCGCGGGGTGCCCGTCCTCGAGCTGCTGCGCGCGTTCACCGGCCACGAGGTCTGCGCACGCACCGCCGCCGCGGCCGGCCCGGGCGCCCCGCCCGCGCCGACCACGTCGGAATGGGGCCGCGCGGTCAGCGCGAGCACGATCGCGCAGGGCCAGACGCAGGAGGTCTTCCACCCCGACGCCTACGGGCAGATGGCGCTCGGCGACTGCGTCACCGCGCTGTACGCCGCGCGACCCGGCTCCTACGCGTGCACGGGCGCGCCGGGAACCGGCCCGGGCGACATGGTGCTCACGCCCGTCAGCCGGTAGCGTCGCCAGATGAGGTTCGCCGTCGCGGGCGGAGGCGTCGCCGGGCTCGCCGTCGCGGTGAGCGTCGCGCGCGCCGGCCACACGGCGGTGATCGTCGAGCGCGACGACGTGGACCCGCAGGCGGCCCCCGGCGGCGCGTTCGACGTGGAGCGCCACGGCATCCCGCACTTCCAGCAGCCCCACACGTTCCTGCCGCGCGGGCGCCGGGTGCTGCGCCAGACCGCGCCCGACGTCCTGGAGGCGCTGCGCGACGCCGGCGCGGAGGAGCAGGACCTGGCGGCGAAGCTGCGCGGGCCGCGGGAGCCTGGCGACGAGGACCTGGTCTACCTGTGGGTCCGCCGCCCGCTCATCGAGTGGGCGCTGCGGCGCGCGGCCGCCGCCGAGCCGGGCGTCGAGCTGCGGGCGGGCGCCACCGTGACCGGGATCGTCGCGGATGACCGCGGGCGCGCGGTGGGCCTGACCCTCGGCGACGGCGAGGAGATCAGGGCCGATGTCGTCGTCGACGCCCTGGGCCGCTACCGCGCTCCGGAGGGCTGGCCGCGCGCCACAGCGCAGCCGACGGACTGCGGCGCCATCTACTACAGCCGCTACTTCTCGCTGGCCGACGGCGCCTCCCACGCAGAGGGGCCGTGGCTGCTCAACCCGCGCGGCGATCTGGGCTACATGGGCTTCAACACGTTTCGCGGCGACAACCGCACGTTCGCGGTCATCCTCCTCGTGCCCTCCCGGGACCGGGAGCTGCGGGCGCTGCGCCACGAGGCGGCGTGGATGGCGGCCTGCGGGGCGATCCGGCCCCTGGACGCCATGACGGCGCCCGGCGCCGCCCGGCCGCTGACCGGCGTGCTGCCCATGGGCGGCCTGGCCAACGTGCTGCGCACCGCCGAGCCGGGGGTACGGCGGGTGGCGCCCGTCGGCGACGCGCTCTGTCACACGAACCCCAGCTACGCGTTCGGGCTGTCGTTCGCGCTCGTGCACGCCCAGGCGCTGGCGCACGCCGCGACCGCCCACGACGACGCCGACGCGGTGGTGGAGGCCTACCTCGAGGACGTCGCGCCGGAGGCCGCGGAGCGCCATGCCTTCGCGTGCGAGACCGACGCGGCGCGCATTCGGGCCTGGAGCGGTGAGCCGCTCGTCGTCGGCCGGCGTGAGGGCTGCTATCCCCTGTTCGCGTTCGGACCGGCGCTCGCCGCCGCGCCACACGACGACCTGGTCCTGCGCCGGGCGGTCGGGCGTATCGGGCTGCTGGACCGCACCTGCACCTTCGACGAGGACGAGGAGGTGCAGGACCGGATCGAGCGCATCTACGCCGACTTGACCGCCACCCCGACCCCGCCGCCGGGGCCGCCGCGCGGCGAGCTGCTGGCGCTGGCGGCGGACGCCACCGCGTAAGGCCGAGGTTCAGAAGCGGGCCAACCGGGCGGATTCCATCGGCCGATCCGCACGGCCCCCGGCGACGGTATTACCAACCGATCCGCACGGCCCCGGCGACGGCAGTACCAGCCGATCCGCACGGCCCCCGGCGACGGCATTACCATCGGGACTCCCCCGCGAGCCCAGAGGAGCCACCCACCCATGGCTGATCTGCAAGCCACCGCCGCCCTCCCGTCGACTCCGTCCCCGCCGCCGAAGCCCGCGGCGAGCGAGCTCGAGGCGCACTTCGCGCAGCACCGTCCGGAGCTCACGGGCTACTGCTACCGCATGCTCGGCTCCGCGTTCGAGGCCGAGGACGCCGTCCAGGAGACGCTGCTGCGCGCGTGGCGCAGCTTCGACCGCTTCGAGGGTCGCGCGGCGCTCAGCTCGTGGCTGTACCGCATCGCGACCAACGTCTGCCTGACGATGCTCGACGGGCGCACCCGGCGCGCGCGGCCGATGGACATGGGGCCGGCGGGAACGACGGAGTCCTCGTTGGCGACGCTGCCCGAGACGACGTGGATCGAGCCGATGCCCGACGCCCGCGTCCTGCCGACCGACGGCGATCCCGCCGAGCTGGCGCTGTCGCGCGAGACCCTGCGCCTGGCCTTCGTCGCCGCGCTGCAGCATCTTCCGGCCCGCCAGCGGGCGGTGCTGATCCTGCGCGAGGTCCTGCGCTGGAAGGCCAGCGAGGTCGCCGAGCTGCTGGAGACGAGCGTCGCGTCGGTCAACAGCACGCTGCAGCGCGCCCGGGCCACGCTGGCCGCGCACGACCTGGCCGTGACCGACCCCGCGCCGCTCACCGACCAGGACGACCGCGAGCTGCTCGAGCGCTACGTCGAGGCCTTCGAGGAGTACGACATGGACGCTCTCGTGGCGTTGCTGCACGAGGAGGCGACGCTCTCCATGCCGCCCTACGACCTGTGGCTGCGCGGCAGCCCGGACATCGTCGGGTGGTTCCTGGGCAAGGGCGCGGAGTGTCGCGGCTCGCGGATCCTGCCGATCATGGCCAACGGCCTGCCCGGCTTCGGGCAGTACCGTCCCAGCGGCCCGGGGGGCAGGCACGAGCCGTGGGCGCTTCAGGTCATCGAGATCTCAGACGGCCGCATCACCGCGATCAACTCGTTCCTGGACACGGCGCGCCTGTTCCCGCTCTTCGGCCTGCCCGACCACCTGGACGCCTAGATGGTTGATTCCGCGGCCCGCGCCGCCATATGGCCGCGCATCGCGGATGCGGGGCGCCGCGGGCCGAAGGTGGACAGTGGCAACGCCACGGACGCCTTCGGCGCGTGGCGATCCTGCGCCGCGAGGCGCCGCCAGATGGTGGTGGGGGTCGTGGAATCAGCCATCTAGCCCGGCCCCACCGGGCAGGACGTCGGCCAGCCCGGCGAACGCGATCAGCCGGTCCAGCTCACGCGTGGTTCCGTCGAGGCGGATCTGACGCCCGAGCCGGCGCGCGGTGAGCTGAAGGCGCGCGAGCGCGTCGACCGTGACGGCGTTCGCCGGCAGCGCGCCGACCTCGCAGACGACCACCTCTGCGTCGCTGCCGGCCAGCAGGACCCGCAGGCGCTCGCACAGGCACCGCGTGTCGCCGCGGGCGACCGCGTCGACGACCAGGACGCGCGCGCCGGTCGCGGGGGTCATGGGTTCCTCCTGGTGAGGGCCGGGATGTCACTCAGACCAGCCGGCGCGCCGAAACTCATCGGCCGGGCGCCGTGGCGCGTACCGTGCCCGCCGTGTCCCCGCGCATCCGAGGCCCGCTGGCCGCCTGCGGCGCGCTGACGCTGGTCGGCTCGCTCGTCGCCGCCTCCGACCTCATCGAGGGCTACCCCATCCCGGGCGGCCAGGCGCTGCGCTACACGCTGGCCGCGGCCGTCCTGCTCGCGGTCGCGCGCGGCCGCCTGCCCCGCCTGACGCTGCGCGAGGCCGGCTGGCTCGTCGCGCTCGCGGCCTCCGGGCTCGTCCTGTTCAACCTCTGCGTGGTCGAGGGCGTCCGGGAGGGCGATCCGGCGACCGTCGGCGTGATCATCGGGTGCGTCCCCGTCGTGCTCGCGCTCCTGGGACCGCTGCTGGGTGGCCGGCCGATCAGCCCCGCGCTGGTGGGCGCCGCCGTGCTGGTCGCGCTGGGCGCGGCGGGCGTCCAGTACGCGGGCGGGGAGATCAGCACGCTGGGCCTGGCCTACGCGCTCGGCGCGCTGGCCTGCGAGGCGGCCTTCTCACTGGTGGCGGTGCCGGTGCTCGCCCGCCTGGGCCCGCTGGCGGTCTCGACCTACGCGTGCCTCTTCGCGCTCCCGCTGCTGGCGGTCTGGTCGCTGGCCACCGACGGCGTCGCGCTGCCCGCGCCGTCGGCAGAGGAGCTCGCGGCGCTCGCCTATCTCGGCGCCGTGGTGACCGTCGGCGGCTTCCTGCTGTGGTACTCGGCGCTGGGGCTGCTGGGCGTCGAGCGCGCCGGGCTGTTCTCCGGCGTGCTGCCGGTCAGCGCGCTGGCGTGCTCGGCGGCGATCGGGGCGGCACAGGTCACGCCGGCGCGGCTCGCCGCCGTCGGCGTCGTGGCGCTCGGGGTCACGCTGGGGATGCGCGTGGCGCCGCCCGTGCCGCCGGCGGCTCCACCGCCCTGACGTCAGGCGGCGCGGCCGGCGGCGCCGCGGCCGCGGAAGTCCCACAGCGCCCGCTGCTCGGCGAGCGTGAGCGCAGCGCCACGTCCCGCGCTTGGGCTGCCACACCGAGACCGTCACGTCCACGATGCTGCGCACGCCCTCCAGCAGCGCGACGGTCGTGCGCGCGTCGGCGTCCTCGGCAAGGACCTCGCGGGTCATGATGTCCACGACCTTGAAGCGCCGCGGGGGTGCGACCTCCGGAGCGGGCTCGGGTCGCGGCGGCCGCCCGAGCGAGACGAGGTCGAGCGCGGGCTCGCGTCCGGGCCGGCGCAGCACCTTCTCGAGCGGCACCATCTGCGCTCCGGTGCCCTTCGTCTCGGTGTCCAGGATCCAGGTCTTCGCCATGTCTCGAGTCTAGCCGGCCGGGCGTGACATTTTACCCTACCACCCTGGGGTATACGCTGCCCCGCGCCCTCGCGTTCGGCCCGGTGAGCGGGAACCGGCGGGCGGGTCGCGTTGACAGGGCGGGGGGCACGGTGATGGGATCGGCTCGTGGCCGAGCGCGACGCCTTCGGGCGCGAAGCGGACGAGAACACGCTGCAAGGGCTCGGCTCCTTCGGCGACGACCCCGTGATCGCGGCCGACCGCGAGCCGGTGATCGCGCCCGCCCCGGAGCCGGACCTGGCGCCCGACGAGGATCGCCCCGAACGCCCCGCCCCCGAACGGCCGCGGGCGCCGACCGCCTCCCGGTCGCCGGCCGTGCCCTCGACGTTCACGGTCCCGCCCGGTGCGGTGCGCACGGCGTCCAAGGTCATCCGCGTCTTCGTGATCGCGATCGTGCTCTTCGCCGTCCTGTCGGTGGGCGTCGCGCTGCTGGCCACCAGCAGCGACGTGTCGATCGACCCCCCGACCGCGGACGATTCCACGCCGGCGGCGCCGACGCCGGCCATCCCGGTGCCGGCGGAGCCCGACGCGCCGACGCCCGCCGTCCCGACGCCGGCGGAGCCCGACGCGCCGAGGCCCGCCACCCCGTCGGAGGAGACCCCGTCGCCCGGTGCGGAAGCGACGCCGCCCCGCGGCCTGGCACCGCGCTCGATGCTGCTGCGGCGCAACCTCGCGCCGGCGCTGGCGCGCATGCGCAACGAGGGCCTCGGCAGGCTGCGCACGCTGCGCGTGGCGCCCGAGCGCGTGGACGCGCAGCTGCTGACCCGCGGCGGGCGCCTGCGCTCGGTGCAGGCGCGCTTCGACGGTGAGTTCCGCGTGCTGTCCACGAGCGGGCCCGGGTTCGGCCGTCTCGACACCGTCCCGTTCGCGACGGTGAACACCGCGGCCCCCTCCCGATTGGCGCGCAGCGCCGCGGGGCGGCTGCGCCGGCCGGTCGGCCAGGTCGACTACGCGGTGCTGCTCGCGGGGCTCGGCCCGCTGGCCGACTGGAGCGTGATCATGCGCGGCGGAGCCCAGTTCCTCGGCGACGCGCGCGGGCGCATCGCGCGGCGCGTCAACTAGCGGCGGCGCGCGGGGGGCGGGGAAAGGCCCCTGCCATCATCGCCCGATGACCGCCGCGCTACGCCTGAGCGTCCTGGACCAGTCGCCGATCTCCCAGGGGTCGAGCGGGCCCGAGGCCCTGCGCAACACGCTCGACCTGGCGCGACTGGCCGACGAGCGCGGCTATCACCGCTACTGGGTGGCCGAGCACCACGGCAGCCCGATGCTCGCCGGGCCCAGCCCCGAAGCGCTGATCGGCATGCTCGCGGCGGCGACGACGGGGATCCGGGTGGGCAGCGGCGGCGTGCTGCTGCCCTACTACAGCCCGTTCAAGGTCGCCGAGACCTTCAGCGTGCTGAGCGGGTTGTTCCCAGGACGGATCGACCTGGGCGTCGGGCGCGCCGCGGGCACCGACCCGATCACCGCGTTCGCGCTGCAGCGCGATCGCCGCCAGGTCGCGCCGGACGACTTCGCCGAGCAGCTCCCGGAGCTGCTGGCCGTGCTGGACGATGCGCTGCCCGAGGGGCACCCGCTCGCCCCGCCGGCCGCGACGCTCCCCGGGCGCCCGGAGAGCCCCGAGGTGTGGCTGCTGGGCTCCTCGGCGCAGAGCGCGGTGTGGGCCGCGCAGCTGGGCCTGCCCTACGCGTTCGCGGACTTCATCAACCCCGACGGCACCGACTTCACGGCGATGTACCGGGAGCGCTTCGTCGCGTCGCGTCGGCTCGCGGCGCCGCGGGTGGCCGTCGCCGCTGCGGCGATCTGCGCGGAGACCGCCGGGGAGGCGGACGTGCTGGCGTCGAGCATCCAGATGGCGATGCGCCGCGCCGGCCGCGGGCGGCCGATCCGGGTCCCGCCGGTCGAGCGTGCGCTGCTGTTCATGCACCAGCGGCGCGGGGATCCCACGGGGCGGCGGATCGTCACGGGAGCGCCGGCGGTCGTCCGCGCCGAGCTCGAGGCCGTCGCCAGCGCCTACGGAGCCGACGAGGCCTTCGTCGTGACCATCACCCACGAGCACGCCGCCCGCCGGCGGTCCTACGAGCTGATCGCCGAGGCGTTCGCGCTGGCGCCGCGCGGGTCGGCGTCGCCGGGTGCGATCGCGCCCGCGGGCTGACGGGCGTCGAGCAGGCGGCGCAGGGTGTCGGCGACCGCGTCGGGTTGTTGGGTGATGCGTCGCCAGGTGAAGCGCACGACGGTGTAGCCGGCGAGGGTGAGGTCGGCGTCGCGGACACGGTCGTCCTCGAAGGCGTGGCGGGTGGCGTGCACCGCGCCGCCGTCGGTCTCCACGACGAGGCGGTGCGCGGGCCACAGGAAGTCGACCTCGTAGCCTCCGTCTGGGGTGGGCACCCACGTGTTGGCCTGAGGAAGCGGGAGGCCAGCCCGGCGACACAGGGCCAGGAAACGGCGTTCCAGCTTCGAGCGGATGAAGGGCTCCTCGTCGAGGCCGAGCGCCCGGCTCAGTGCGGCCAGGCCGGTGCGGCCGTTGGCGCGCGCGATGGCGCCGGTGACCGCCCGGACGTCGAGGAGCTGCAGGACCTCCGCCTCGCGGACCGCGGAGCGCAGCTGGCGCTCGGTCAGCACCGACGCGAGGTCGACCAGCGTGCGCGCCAGCGTCGTCACCGGGATCGCGTCGCGCACGGTGACGTCGACGGGATCCAGCCGGCGTACGCGGTGGACGTCGATGCCCTCGCGCGGACCGCGCCCGCGCGGGACCGTGACGTCGATGAGCCTCCGCGACGTCCCGCGCACGGCCCACAGCGCCCCGCCGTCGCGATGGCTCAACGCGGCGCGCGGACCGCACGCCAGCACCGCGGCCAGCCACCGGCCCTCGCGACCCAGGACCGTGTGGCCGACCGCGTAGACGCCGGCGTGCAGGCGATGCAGCCGGCCCGCCGTCACGCGAGCGCCGATCGCGCTCCGGCTGATCCCCATGGCCATCAGCTGACCGGCGCCGACAACCCCGTACTGACGTTCGGCCAACACCGCGATCGCCCAGTCGCGGTCCCGTACGGCGACCTCCCCGGGGGGTGGGCCGGATTTGTCCTGCGATTCGGGATAGATCCAGCCCACCCCTGCAGTGTCCGCCCCGACCGCACACAGAACACCACGCGTTCGTGACGATCAGGGCGCAAATTCGTGCCGGCTCGGGCACATCCGCCGCAGCGCGCAGTCCGAGCACGCCGGCCGCTGCGAGTGACACGTGCGGCGGCCGTGGCGCAGCAGGTTGATGTGCAGCTCGAGCTCGGCGCCGGGCGGCGTGAGCGCGACCATCGCGTCGTGGGACTCCTCCGAGCCCGCGCCCGCGCGCAGGAGCCCCAGCCGCGTGCCGACGCGGCCGACGTGGGTGTCCACCGGCACGTCGCGGCGGCCGTAGGCGAACAGCAGCACGCACGCGGCGGTCTTGCGCCCCACGCCGGGCAGGGCGCACAGCGCGGCCTGCGCCTCCGCGACCGGCGCGGTCCTCATCCAGGACAGGTCGAGGGGATCGCCGATGGCGCACAGGATCGCCTGGATGCGCGCGGACTTGACCTTGGAGATCCCGCCCGGGCGGATCGCCTCCTCGACCTCCTCGACGGGCACGTCGCGGACCGCCTCCCACGACATCCACCGCTCGCGCAGGCGCAGGAAGGCCACGTCGCGGTTGCGGTCGTTGGTGGACTGCGACAGCACGGTCAGCACCAGCTCGGCGACGCCGTCGCCGTGCGGCGGCTGGACCGGGACCCCGTAGACCTCGGCCAGGCGCCGGCGCAGGCGGCCGACCCGGGCGCGCGCCGGCGGCGCCCACGCCGCGCGGCCCGCGCTCACTCCAGCGCGCCCCATCGCTCGCAGGCGCGGGTGGCCTCCTCCACGGCCTGGGGCAGCGCGGCGGCCAGCGCCGGCGGGTAGTACTCGGTCTTGCTCAGGGCCGCGAGCACGACGCCGAGGAACGCGTCGCCCGCGCCCGTCGTGTTGAGCACCCGCGCCGGGCGCGCCGCCACGACGCGCGAGACCCCGGGGCCGCGCAGGATCGCGCCGCGCTCGCCCAGCGTCACGATCGCATGGCGCGCGCCGCCGGCCACCATCGAGTCCGCGGCGGCCCGGGCGTCGTCCTCGCCCGTGATCAGCCGGGCCTCCTGCTCGTTGCACTTGACCAGGAAGGAGTCGCGCACGCACTCGCGGGTCACGGTGCCGGCCCGGGCCGGGCTGTCCCACCGCCCCAGGCGCAGGTTCGGATCGAAGACCACCGGGCGCCCGAGCTCGAGCGCGCGCTCGCGGGCGGCCAGCGTGAGCTCGACCTCGGCCTGGCCCACCATCGTGTTCGAGCCGAAGCAGAACGCCCCCGCCTCCTGCACCGCGTCCAGCAGCCGGTCGCCGACGGCCGTCAGCGTCGGCTCGATCCCCTCGCCGTGGATCCGGAACGTGGGCTCGCCGTCGCCGTCGACGGTGACGAAGGCCAGCGGGGTCCGCAGCCCCTCCACCAGCGTGAACCACTCGAGGTCCACGCCCTCCGCCTCCAGCCGCTCGTACAGCCAGTCGCCCCACTCGTCGTCTCCCGCGCCCCCGGCCAGGGCGACCGCGCCCCCGTGACGGGCCGCGCTGACCGCGACGTTGGCGGTCGCGCCGCCGAAGTGGGGCACGAACGCGTCCGCCTCGGCGAGCGAGGCCACCGGGCGCTGGCAGACGAGATCGACGAGCGCCTCGCCGAGGCACAGGGTGAGCACGGGCCGGAGGGTATCTTCCGCCGCCGTGCCGGCGGTGACGACGCGGACGATCGAGCTCGACGGCCAGCCCGTCTTCCTGCGCTGCGCGGGGGAGGATCCGGTGCCGGTCCTCTACCTCCACGGCCTCCCCACGAGCTCGCTGGACTGGGTCGAGCCGCTGGCCGCCACCGGCGGCGTCGCTCCCGACCTCCCGGGGTTCGGGCGCAGCGGCAAGCGCGGCGACCTCGACTACACGCTGGAGGGCCAGGCGGGCTTCGTCGGGCGCCTGCTCGACGAGCTCGGGGTCCAGCGGGTGCGGCTGGTCGTGCACGACTGGGGGGCGGCGGGCCTGGTGTGGGCGATGGAGCACCCCGAGCGGGTGGAGCGCCTGCTCGTCGTCAATGCGGTCCCGCTGCTGCCCGGCTATCGCTGGCACCTCGCCGCGCGGGCGTGGCGCACGCCGGGGGTCGGCGAGTTCGCGGTCGGCGGGATGGTCATGCGCGTCTGGCGCCGGGCGCTGCGCCACGCGTCCGGGTCCGGCGGACCGCTGCCGGCCGAGATGCTCGACGCCCTGAACCGCGACTTCGACCAGGGCACCCAGCGCGCCGTGCTGCGGCTCCTTCGCGCCACACCGCCCGAGGCGCTGGCGCGCGCCGGCGAGCGGCTGGACCGGATCACCGCGCCGGCGCTCGTCCTGTGGGGCGACAGCGATCCGTGGCTGCCCGCCGAGCTCGGCGCCCGCTATGCCGCGGAGCTGCCCGACGCGACGCACGAGGAGGTGGCGGGCGCCGGGCACTGGGCGTGGATCGACCGGCCCGACGTCGTCGAGCGCATGGTCGCCTTCCTGACGACATGAGACGCGCGCCTCCCGCATGGAGCGTCGCGGCGCTCGGCGCGGTGGCCTACCTCCTGCTGGACCCGCCCAGCGCCGACCTCGCCGCCCAGCAGTACCGAGCCGCGCTGGTGGAGCGCACCGGGCTCGGGCTGTGGAACGGCGACTGGTACGCGGGCCACCACACGCCGGCCTACAGCGTGCTGTTCCCGCCGCTGGGCGCCGCGATCGGCGTGCGGCTCGCGGGGGCCCTGGCGGCGGTCGCCGCCGCGGCGCTGTTCGACCGCCTCGCGCGGGGGCACTGGGGGGAGCGCGGGCGCTGGGCCGCGCTGTGGTTCGCCGCCGGGATCGCCGCCACGCTGGCCACGGGGCGCCTGACGTTCGTCCTGGGAGTGGCGGTGGGACTGGCCGCCGCGCTCGCGCTGCAACACGAGCGGACCGCCGCCGCCGCCGCGCTCGCCGTGCTGACCGCGCTGGCCAGCCCCGTCGCCGGGCTGTTCGCGGCGCTGGGCTTCGTGGCCTGGGGACTTGCGCAGCGCGAGCGGCGCACGACGGGCGCCCTGCTCGCGACGGCCGCGCTGGCCCCGGTGCTCGCGCTGGCCCTGCTCTTCCCCGAGGGCGGGAGCGAGCCGTTCGTGCCCTCCGCGTTCTGGCCGGCGCTGGCCGCCCTCGCGCTCCTCGCGGCGCTGCTGCCCGCGCGCGAGCGCGCGCTGCGCATCGGCGCCGGGCTGTACGCGCTGGGCTGCGTCGCCACGTTCGCGCTGAGCACGCCGCTGGGCGGCAACGTCACCCGCCTGGCGGCACTCGCGGCCGGGCCGGTGGTGCTGGGCGCGCTGGCCGGCCGGCGGCGACCGGCGGTGCTCGCCGCGATCGCGCTCCCGCTGGCCTACTGGCAGCTGTACCCGCCGGTCCGCGACGTCGCCGGCGCGGTCGGCGATCCGGCCACCGAGGCCGCCTACCACGCGCCGCTCGTGCGCGAGCTCCAGCGCCGCCCGGGCACGTTCCGCGTCGAGATCCCCCCGACCGCCAACCACTGGGAGGCCGCCCATGTCGCCCCCTCCGTCCCGCTGGCCCGCGGCTGGGAGCGCCAGCTCGACCGCCGCCACGCCGCGCTGTTCTACGAGGGCCGCCTCGACGCCCGGACCTACCGCGCGTGGCTGGATCGCCACGCGGTCGCGTACGTCGCGCTCCCCGACGCCGAGCTGGACTACGCCGCGCGCGCCGAGGCGCGCCTCATCCGGCGCGGACTGCCCTACCTGCGCCCCGTGTGGCGAGACGCGCACTGGCGCCTGTTCGCCGTCCGCGACCCGGCGCCCGTCGCGTCCGGCTCCGCCTCCCGCGTGGAGCTCGATCCCGAAGGATTCGTGCTGCGCGACGCCCGTCCGGGGACGACGCTGGTGCGCGTGCGCCACACGCGCTGGTGGGCGGTCACCGGCGGAGCGGCCTGCGTCGCGCCGGGCCGGGCCGGGATGACCCGCGTGCGCACGCTGCGCGCGGGCACCGTGACCGTCCGCGCCCGGTTGACCGGGGAGCACTGCCGCCGCTGACGGGCTAACACGAACGAATGCCCGACGGGTACTCCCGCCGGTACGATGGCCCTCTTCCATGCCCGCCCCGCTCGCCCGTATCCGGCGGCGCGTCCTTCCCAACGGACCCGTCGACCTTGTCCGTCAGGTTGCGCTCTTCATGGGCGCGTACTACCTGTACCGCATCTCGCGCGGGCTGGTCAACGACCCCGAGGCGGCCACGGCGGCCTTCCAGAACGCGCGCGACCTGATCGCGATCGAGCGCGGGCTGAACCTGTTCATCGAGCCGTCGATCCAGGGCTTCGCGGCCGGCCAGCAATGGCTGCTGGACGCGTCGAGCTGGATGTACATCAACGCGCAGTCCTCGGTCACCGTCATCGCGCTGGCGTGGATCTACCTGTTTCGCAACCCGAGCTTCTACTTCGTGCGCAACATGTTCCTCGTGGCCTTCTGCATCGCGCTCGTGGGCTACGTCGTCTACCCGACCGCCCCGCCGCGCTTTCTGCCGGAATGGGGATTCTTCGACTCGGTTGCGGACTTCACGGGCATACCGCAGGACAGCGTGACCGTCGACGCCCTGTTCAACCCCTATGCCGCGGTTCCCTCGATGCACGTGGGCTTCGCGCTCATGATCGGCCTGCCCCTGGCCCGCCTGGTGAAGTGGCGCGCGCTGAAGGTCTTCTGGTACGCCTACCCGCTGATCGTCACCTTCGTGATCGTGGCGACCGCCAACCACTTCCTGGCCGACGCCGTGCTGGGCGCCGCCACCGCGGGCGTCGGCGCGCTCGTGGCCCGGGCCATGGCCCGCGCCCGTCCGACGGCGTGGTCGTTCGCGCCCCGGCGGGCCACCGCCCCGGCGATCCTCTGATGCCGTCGGGCACGCAGGACCCGCCCCGCGCCGCGGAGCGCAACGGCCGCGCCAAGGCGCCGCTCATCTCGGCCGAGAAGCGCGACCAGGTCCGCAGCCGGCTCATCGAGTCGCGGCTGACCCCGAACGCGATCTCGCTCACCGGCCTGGCGCTCAACGTGCTGGCGGCCGTTCTGGTGTGGCAGAGCGAGTTCTTCCTCGGCGGGCTGGCGTTCGTCGTCGGCTCGGTCATGGACACCCTGGACGGCGCCTACTCGCGCATGTCGGGCAAGGGCTCGCCGTTCGGCGCCTTCCTGGACTCCACGCTGGACCGGCTGGAGGAGGGCATCGTGCTCACCGCCGTGGCGGCCACGTTCGCCCGCGCCGACATGGAGCTCGCGACGGCCGCCGTCGTCGTGGCCGTGCTGATGTCGCTGCTGGTGTCCTACACTCGAGCTCGGGCCGAGGCGCTGGGCGTGGAGTGCAAGGTCGGCATCGCGACCCGGGCCGTGCGGGTGGTGATCCTCTCGGCGGGGCTCATCCTCGCGGACCTGGGAGCGCTCGAGCCCGCGGTCTACGTCCTCGCCGGCCTGAGCACGATCACCGTCGCCCAGCGCATCATCCACGTCCGCGGCAAGCTGTCGCGGCCGGCGCCCGTGTAACGAGCGGTCCGCGACGGGGTTTGCAGCCCCGAACTTCCAGAAGGGAACGCACGAACATGACCCCCTCCACTTCCAACGGCGCCGCCACCACCAACGGTGCAGGCCGTTACCAGCACGACAAGGTCCGCGTCGCGATCGTGGGCGTCGGCAACTGCGCGTCGGCCTTCGTCCAGGGCGTCGAGTACTACCGCCGGGCGAGCACCACGGAGCCCGTGCCGGGGCTCATGCACGTCGACCTCGGCGGCTACCACATCGACGACATCGAGTTCACCGCAGCGTTCGACATCGACTCCGACAAGGTGGGCAAGGACCTCGGCCAGGCGATCTGGGCCGGCCAGAACAACACGATCAAATTCGCCGAGGTGCCCGAGAAGCTCGGCGTGCCCGTGTACCGCGGGATGACGCACGACGGCCTGGGCAAGTACCTCAAGGAGAAGATCGCCAAGGCGCCCGGCGAGACCGCGCAGATCGTGGACATCCTGCGCGACACCCACACCGACGTGGTCGTGTCCTACCTGCCGGTCGGCTCCGAGCAGGCCACCAAGTGGTACGTCGAGCAGGTGCTCGAGGCCGGCTGCGGCTTCGTGAACTGCATCCCGGTGTTCATCGCCCGCGAGGACTACTGGAACAAGCGCTTCCAGAAGGCCGGGCTCCCGATCGTCGGCGACGACATCAAGTCCCAGGTCGGCGCCACGATCGTGCACCGCACGCTGGCCCGCCTGTTCCACGACCGCGGCGTGAAGATGATGCGCACGTCGCAGCTCAACGTGGGCGGCAACATGGACTTCTACAACATGCTCGAGCGCGAGCGGCTGGAGTCCAAGAAGATCTCCAAGACCAACGCGGTCACCTCGATCATGGGCCACGAGCTGCCCGCCGACGACGTCTACATCGGGCCGTCGGACTACGTGCCGTGGCTGACGGACCGCAAGTGGGCGCACATCCGCCTCGAGGGCCAGGCCTTCGGCGACGTGCCGCTGAACGTCGAGATGAAGCTCGAGGTGTGGGACTCGCCCAACAGCGCGGGCATCGTCATCGACGCCGTGCGCTGCTGCAAGCTGGCCCTCAACCACGGGCTCGGCGGCCAGCTCGACGGCCCCAGCTCCTACCTCATGAAGTCCCCGATGAACCAGCGCCCCGACGACGAGGCGCACGAGGCCACCGAGGACTTCATCGCGAAGTACGCGCGCGACGCGGCAACGGCGGCGCCGGCGCAGAAGGCGGCGGCGAAGCACTAGCGCGGGGCGCCGGCTCCGGGCGGGGCGGGGCCTCGCTTCACGGCGCCCTTCGTATCCTCTGCCGGTGCCCGCCGCGCCCCTCGCCGTCGCCCAGGTGACCCCGCACCCCTGGGAGGACGGCCGCCCGGAGGTCAACACGTACGTCGAGCGCGTGTCCGCCGAGCTGGCGCGGCGCGGGCACCGGGTCGTGATCGTCGCGCCCTCGCGCTCGCAGGCGGCCGTGCGCGAGACGCGCCAGGCCCTGCGGGCCGCGCGCGAGGCGCCCGAGGAGCTGCTGCCCGAGCCCGGCGCGCCGCCGCGCGTGCTCGCCGTCGGCGAGGTCCTGCCCGACCTGCCCTCCAGCCGCCGGCGCACCCCTGCGCTGCCCGTCGACGTGGCCCGCACGATCGAGGATCTGCTGACGGCGGTTCCGCTGGACGTCTGCCACGTGCACGACCCGTTCGCGCCGTCGGTCGCCAGCGCCGCGCTGCGCCACTCCCGCGCGCTGAACGTGGGCACCTTCCACCTGCCCACCGAGCGCCAGCTCGCCGCGCAGCTGGGGCGCAAGATGGTCGAGCTCGTGTTCGGCCGCCTCGACGCGCGGACCACGGACTTCGCCGCCACCGCCGACCTCATGGCGCGCTTCTTCCCGGCCGACTACCGCGTGCTCGCCGCCGGCGTCGACGCGCCCGCCGAGCGCGTCGACGGGGCCGGGCCGGTGCGGATCCTGTTCGCCGACGAGGAGGAGCGCGCGGCGCTGCGCCTGTTCCTGCGGGCCCTGCGCGGGCTGGACCTCGAGCCCGAGTGGGAGGCGACCGTCCTCACGGCCCGGGGCCCGTCCAGCAGCACCCCGCTGCGCGCCGAGCTGCGCTCGCGGGTGAGCTTCGTGGACCCCGAGCAGCTCGCCGCGGGCGACGCGGTGGCCCGGGCGGACGTCGTCGTGGCCGCGTCGGACGGGACCGATCCGGTGCCCGCCCGGCTGCAGCGGGCGCTGGCCGGCGGGGCGGTGCCGCTCGCCGCGCGGCTGGACGTCTACGAGGAGGTGCTCCAGGAGGGCGAGCGCGGCCTGCTGTTCGAGTGCGGCGACCTGGCCACCCTGACCGCCCAGCTCGGGCGCCTGGTCGCCGACGCGCCGCTGCGCGAGCACCTGCGCTCCGCGGCGGCTCCGGCGCGCGACGAGCTGGCCTGGTCGCGCGTGGCCGACGACCTGGAGGACGTCTACGCCGGCCTCGTCGCGCGGCGCCACCCGACGGGGGGCGACCCGGCGATGCGAGCGCGCATCGCCGGGCGCCCGCGCATCGACGTCGACCTGCACATGCACACCGACCACTCGCACGACTGCGCGACGCCGGTGGAGGTCCTGCTGGCCACCGCGCGCGAGCAGGGCCTCGGTGCGATCGCGGTGACCGACCACAACGAGATCTCCGGCGCGCTGGAGGCGCGCGCGAAGGCGGCGGAGTTCGGCGTGAAGGTCATCGTGGCCGAGGAGGTCAAGACCGCCCATCAGGGCGAGGTCATCGGCCTCTTCCTGGAGGAGAAGATCGCGCGCGGGATGTCGCTGGAGGAGACCGTGGCGGAGATCCGGCGCCAGGGCGGCCTGGTGTACGTCCCGCACCCGTTCGACCGGATGCACTCGGTGCCCGACTACGAGCACCTGCTGCGCATCGTCGACGACGTCGACGCGATCGAGATCTACAACCCGCGCGTGGCGATCGGGTCCTTCAACGAGGAGGCCGAGCGCTTCGCGGCCAAGTACCGCATCCTGGCCGGCGCGGGGTCGGACTCCCACGTCGCGCAGGGGCTCGGCTCCGTGCGCGTGCGCATGCCCGACTTCGACGGGCCGCAGGAGTTCCTGGAGGCGCTGCGGGAGGCCGAGATCGTCACCAAGCCCTCGTCCCTGCTCTACGTCCAGGCGCTGAAGTTCCTGGAGACCAAGGCCACGCCGCCCGGCGCGCGGCGCGCGCTGAACGAGCGCCGCGTCCGGCGCGCGAAGGACGTCGCCCGCAAGCCGTGATGCACGCGAAGGGCGCCCACCGGCCACCGTCGAACCCCGTCGGAGCCATGCCCGCGACCGATGACGAGATCAGGGAGAAGTACCTCGAGCGCGCGATCCGCGAGCTCAACACCCTGACGCGCGAGCTGCAGTCCTGCGCGCACTGTCCGCGCGGGAACCTCATGCCGGTGCTGGGCTCCGGGCACCCGCAGGCCGACGTCTTCCTGCTCAAGCACGCGCCGATGCCCGCCGAGATCGAGGAGGGCGTGGCCTTCTACGGGCGCGCCGGGTCGGCGCTCATGAAGGCGTTCAAGCGCCTGGCGATCGACCCGCTCGCCGTCTACGGGACGCTGTGCGTCAAGTGCCCCGTGGGCGACGCGTCGCTGGCCGACCCCGCCTGCGTCGCGCGGGTCGTCGAGGAGCTCGCGATCGTGCAGCCGAAGATCGTCGTGGTCATGGGCGAGGACGCGCTCGCGGTCCTCAACGAGCTCGACGTGCCGCTGGCGGGGACCGTCGAGGCGCACACCGGCACCGTCCAGCAGCTCACGCCGTCGATCGACGCGCTGTACGTGCCGAACATCGACGAGGCGCTCGACGAGGAGGCGGCCAAGCGCGCGTTCTGGTCCGCGCTGCGGATGCTCGGCGAGTGGTACGCAGACCTGCCGCCGTATTGAGCGCGGACCGCGCGGAGCCGGGCGCCCTGGTCGCGATCGGCGTCCCGGTCGCCGCGCTCGTCTACTTCCTCCTTGCGCCGTCCCTGCCGGCGTTGCCCGTGGGCGACGAGACGACGCTCGTCGCCGGCGGCGTCGGGCTGCTGATGGTGGCGGCCAGCGCGCTCGCCCTGCTCGGCGCGCGCGAGACGGTGATCGGGCCGGCGCTCATCCTGCTCGGGTCCGCCCTGGTCGTCGCCGCGCTGAACGCGGCGGGCGTGGGCGCCGCCGCGAACGTCTTCGAGGCGTTCCTGGCCGGCGCGGCCGGCCTGCTGCTGGCGCGCGTGCTGGGCACCCCCGCCGTCGCGGTCGCGGTGCCGGTGTTCGTCGCGGCGATCGACGTGGTGTCCGCGCTCGGCGAGCCCGAGTCGGCCCGGCGGCTCACGACGCGCGGCGAGCCGTCCGACCCGCTCAGCTTCGACCTGCCGGCGTGGGGCGACCTGGGCGGCGCGGGGCGCCTGGGTGTCGCCGAGGTGCTGTTCCTGGCGATGTTCGCGGCCTGGGCCTGGCGCTTCGGCCTGCGCCGCGGACCGACCGTCGCCGGCCTCGGGCTGGCGCTGATCGCGGCGCTGGTCCTCGAGGTCGCGCTGGACCGCGCGGTCCCGGTGCTCGCCCTGCTGGCGGCGGGCTATCTGCTGCCCAACCTCGATCGTCTCGGGGCCCTGTCGCGCGGGCGCACGCCCGAGTAGTCTCGGGCGCGGGATGGCGTCCGAGGAGGAGACGGTCGAGCGCGCGGGCAACCGCTGCGAGGAGTGCGGCGTGGAGCTGACCGCTGCCGAGCTGGAGGTCGCGCTGGAGCGCGGAGGGCCCGTGCTGTGCGCGATCCACGCGGCCGAGGTGGTGGAGGTGGACGACTCGGAGGGCGGGCCCGCGCCGCCGGGCGCCGCCTGATCCCCTCGCGCTAGAGGCGGCCCACACGCGTAGGGGCCGCCCAGAACGCCGCTACGACCGCGGCCTTCACATCGGTCAGCCTACGCCCGCGCCGCCCTCCAGGCCTCGGCCAGCTTGACGCGCGCGCCGGTGCGCAGGATGGCGTTGGAGTAGATCCGCGCAGCGAAGGCGACGAGCGCGGCCACCGCCACCAGCACGATCGCCACCGACAGGACCACCTGCCAGGCGGGGACGTCGGAGGCGATGATGCGGATGGGCATCACGAGCGGCGCGCTCGGCGGGACGAAGGACAGCGCCGTGGAGAGGGTGCCGTCGGGATCGTTGAGCGCCGCGAAGGAGAACATGAAGGAGCCCAGCAGCATGATCGTCAGCGGGGAAATGGAGTTCTGCAGCTCCTCCTGACGCGGCACGATCGCGCCGGCCACGGCGAACAGGCACGCGTAGAAGGCGTAGCCGACCATGAACCAGGCCAGGACGATGCCCAGCGCGCCGATGGCGGACGACGGCACATCCAGGGACCCGGCGGCCAGGGCGACCCCCACGCCCACGCCGGCGATGATCAGCAGCTGGCCGAGGCCCACGATGCCGATGCCGATGATCTTGCCGGCCAGCAGCTGGGTGGGACGGATCGTGGACAGCAGCAGCTCGACCACGCGCGACGTCTTCTCCTCCACGACGCCGGAGGCCAGCCAGAAGCCGTAGCCGATGAGCTGGAAGTACAGCAGCAGGACGGCGACGAACGCGATCCCCTCACTCTGCTCGGCGCCCTTCTCGGGCGGGTCGAGCTCGCGGACCGGCAGGCCGGGCGGCGGCGCCTGCTCCGTGCGCTGGATGCGCGCGCCCTGCTGGAGCACGCTGCCGAGCTTGTCGGGCAGCTCCTCGAGCACGACGATCTCCCGCCCGTCGGAGGCCAGCCCGGCGTCGGCCTCGTCGTCGCGCACGGCGCGGCGCACGGCGGCGTCGTCGCGCACGCGTTCCACGGTCACCGTGGCGCCCGCGTCGGGGGCCAGCCGCTCGGCGATGCGGGCGACCTCCTCGGCCTTCCCGCCGGCCACCGCCACGGTGTACTCGTCGTCGCCGCCGAGGTCCAGCGCGGCCGGCACCAGCACGATGGCGGCGAGGATGACGAGCGTCACGATCGTCGAGATCCACAGCGAGCGCTCGCGCATGCGCTCGACGATCTCCCGGCGTGCGACGAGCCGGACGGCCTCGCGGCCGCTCACGCGATCACCTTGCGAAACAGCTCGGCCAGCGTCGGCTCCTCGCGGGCGAAGTGGCGCACGCGCCCGGCGGCGCGGGCGGCGTCCAGCAGCGCCTGGTCGTCGGTCCCCTCGAGCGCCACGAGGACGCCGCGGCGGTCCTCGGACAGCACGCGTACGCCGTCCAGGCGGCTCACCCAGCCGTTGGCCGAGCCCTCCACCGCGACGCGCCAGACGTCCCGGGAGCCCTGGGCGCGCAGCTCGTCGACCGTGCCCGACGCGACGAGCCGGCCGTCCTTGATGATCGCCACCGCGTCGCACAGGCGCTCGACGAGCTCGAGCTGGTGGCTGGAGAAGACGCTGGGCACGCCGGCGTCGGCGCGCTCGCGCAGCACGCCGCTCATGACGTCGACGCCGATCGGGTCCAGGCCGGAGAACGGCTCGTCCAGCACGAGCGCGACCGGGTCGTGGACGAGCGCGGCGGCGAGCTGCACGCGCTGCTGGTTGCCCAGCGACAGGGCCTCCACGCGGTCGCCGGCTCGCGCGGTCAGGCCCATGCGCTCGATCCACCGGCCGGCGGCCGCGGCGGATTCCTCGGCGCGCAGCCCGTGCAGGCGGGCGAGATACGTGAGCTGGTCGCGCACGCGCATCTTGGGGTACAGCCCGCGCTCCTCGGGCATGTAGCCGAACCGGGCGCGCACCTCGGCGTCCACCGGCCGCCCGTCCCAGCGCACCTCGCCCGCGTCGGGCGCCAGGACGCCGAGGACGATGCGCATGGCGGTCGTCTTGCCGGCCCCGTTGGGCCCCACGAAGCCGAAGATCTGCCCGGGCTCTACGGCGAAGGTCAGCTCGTCGAGCGCGACGAGGTCGCCGTAGCGGCGGGAGAGGCCGTCGAGTTCGAGCATCTCCTCAGGCCACTGCCCAGGCGACGCTCGCTCCAAATCCCGGTGCTACAGCTCGATCACGATCTTGCCCAGCTTGCCGCCGGCCGCGAAGCGGTCGTAGGACTCGGCGGCGGCGTCGAGCGCGAAGGTCTCGGCGACCGGGACGCGGGCCTGTCCGCGGTCGAAGAGGCCGAGGACGTGGCGCTCCATCGCCCGCGCCGTGGCCGCCTTCTCCTCCAGCGGGCGGGCGCGGAGCGTCGAGGCCATGACGCGCGCCCGCTTGCCCATGAGCGCGAGCAGGTTGAGCTCGGCCTTGGGACCCGCGCCCACGCCGATGACCACGACGCGCCCGCCGGTGGCCAGCGCCTTGAGGTTGCCGGGGAGGTTCGGAGCGCCGACGAGCTCCAGCACGACGTCGAACGGGCCGTGGCCCTCGAAGCCCTCGGGCTCGATCACCGCGTGTGCGCCGAGCTCGCGGACGGCGTCGTGGTGATCGGTGTTGCGCACCGACGCCGTCACGTGCGCCCCGGCGGCCGCAGCGAGCTGCACCGCCGCCGTCCCCACGCCCCCCGCCGCCCCGTGGACGAGCAGCCGCTCGCCGAGGCCCAGCCCGGCCTGCGTGAACAGCGCGTCGTGGGCGGTGGTGAAGACCTCGGGCAGGCCGCCGGCCTCCGGCCAGGACAGGCCCTCGGGCACCGGCATGAGCTGGCGCTCGTGGACCACGGCGAGCTCGCCCTGGCCGCCGCCGCCGACGATCCCCATCACCCGGTCGCCGTCCGCGAAGCGCTCGGCGCCCGGGCCGCGGGCCGCCACCTCGCCGGCCAGCTCGAGGCCGGGGATGTCCGGCGGGCTGCCCGGCGGGGCGGGATAGGCGCCCTTGCGCTGGAGCATGTCGGCGCCGTTGACGCCCGCGCCGCGGACGCGCACGAGCACCTGGCCGGCACCGGGCTCGGGGTCGGGGTGCTCCTCGACGAGAACCTCGCCGTCGCGGATGGTGACGGCCCGCACCGGCGGGAGTGTAGAACGGCGGTGGCGTCCGTTCCGCCCGCCGCGCCCGGCCGCGTACGCTGTGGGCGTGGAGCTCCCCGCCGAGGCCTATCGGCTCACCCAGATCTCGCCCAAGGCCTACGAGCATCCCGCCGACCGCGCGGCCACCGCGGCACTCGCCTCGATCCCGATGCTCGACGTCGTGGTGCGCAAGCTCATCGAGTTCGGCTACGAGCGGGCGCTGCGCCAGAGCTTCCTCGGCTCGTCGGTGCGCCTGGGGACCGACCAGATGCCCGAGGTCTGGAGCACCTACCGGCGCGTGCTCGGCGTGCTGGACATGCCCGAGGTCTACGACCTCTACCTCACGCAGTTCCCGATCGCCAACGCGGCCGCGATCGGCGCGGGCAAGCCGATCGTGATGATCAACAGCACGGCAGTGTCGCTGCTGGACGAGCGCCAGCTGGAGACCGTGCTCGCCCACGAGGTCGGCCACATCCTCTCCGACCACGTCCTGTACCAGACGGCGCTGATGATCCTGCTGCGCATCGGCGGCGCCGTCCGCCTGCCGCTGCTGGCGGGACTGCCGCTGCTGGCGGTGCGCTACGCGCTGCTGGAGTGGTCGCGCGCGGCCGAGCTGAGCTGCGACCGCGCGGCGACCCTGGTCACGCGCGATCCGCGGGCGACGAGCTCGACGCTGATGACGCTGGCCGGGGGCCTGCCGGCGAGCCGGCTGGACCTCGACGCGTTCACGCGCCAGGGCATGGAGTACGAGGAGGGCGGCAGCGGGATGGACCGCCTCCAGCGGCTCACGACCGAGCTGAACCTCACCCACTCCATGCCGGTCAAGCGGATGTCCGAGCTGATGGCCTGGGTGCGCGGCGGCGACTACGACCGCATCATCGGCGGGGAGTACACGCGCCGCGGGCACGAGCGCCCGCCCCGCGAGGAGGGCGCCGACGCCGTCGCCCACTACTCCGACCGCTTCCGCGACCTGTTCCGCGACGCCGGCGAGCAGGTCAACAGCGCCGGCCAGCAGCTCGGGGACTGGCTGCGCGGGCCGGGCGGCAAGGACTGACCGGCGGGCTGGTCGCGCTGAAGTAGCCTCCGGCCGCGTGGACCTCATGGCGCACGAGCTCCGCGTCCTGGGCTGCCTGCTGGAGAAGCAGCGCACGACCCCCGACACCTACCCGCTCACGCTCAACGCGCTGCGCGCGGCCTGCAACCAGAGCACCAACCGCGACCCCGTCGTGGCCTACGACGACGCGACGATCCGCGACGCCATGGCCCGCCTGAGCCGGCGCCGCTGGGCGCGGCTGGCCAGCGGCGCGGGCAGCCGGGCGCCGAAGTACCGCCACCTGCTCGACGAGACGCTGACCCGTGCGAGCGACGAGCTGGCGCTGCTGTGCGTCCTCATGCTGCGCGGGCCGCAGACGCCGGGCGAGCTCAAGCAGCGCACCGAGCGCCTGCACCCGTTCACCGGCCTGGGCGACGTGCACGTGACGCTCGAGCGGCTGATCGACCGCGACCTCGTCGCGCAGCTCGACCGCCGGCCGGGCCAGAAGGAGGAGCGCTACGGGCACCGGCTCAGCGACGAGGAGGCCGGCGAGGCGGTGGTCGCTTCCCCGCAGGCGCCCGCCACGAGCCCCGGCATCACGCCGGTCGCCCCCGCACCCCGCCTCGCCGAGCGCGTCCAGCGCCTCGAGGCGGAGGTGGCCAGCCTGCGCGCGGATCTCCGCGCGCTGCGCGACGCGACCTGAGGCGGGCCCCCCTCGGGTCAAGCCGGAGGCAGGAGCGCGCGCAGCTCGGCGAGCATGAGCCGCGGGCGCTCGAAGACGTCGCCGTAGCTGTAGCGGCGGAACTCGTCGCCCCGCGCTCGTGCTTCCCGCTCGCGTCGGCGGTCCTGCTCCCAGGCGTGGCGGGACTGGTGGTAGCGGTAGCTGTCGAGCTCGACGGTGAGTCGCTGCTCGGGCCAGCGGCAGTCGACGCGGCGCCCTCCGGCGGGCCGGTTGGTCTGGGGAAGGACGAGTCCTTCCGCTTCCAGGAGCTCGAGGAAGCGCGCCTCCAGCGTGCTCAGCGTGACGTGGACGTCGCCGTGCAGGACCGCGCGAAGCTTCGCCGCTCCCGGGCTGCTCGGACGCCGCGCGAGGACTGCATCGACGGAGGACGGGGTGGTGCCGTAGCGAACGCCCGCCTCGTGACAGGCGCGCGCCAGGTCGTCGACGGTCAGGATGGCGGCGAGATCCACGAGCGTGCGTTGAACGGTCGTGACCGGGATGCCGCGCCACGAGAAGGCGTCCCGCGGGTCCATGTCTCGGCAGCGACGCGTGACGACTCCGCGGACCCGCCGCTCGGTCGGAGCCATCACCTCGGGGATCGGAGGCGCGCCCTTGACCACCGCGAGCAGGTGTGCGCCCGCGCAGCGGCACAGGAGCGCTCCCGCGCCGCAGGCCAGGACCGCCGCCAGGTAGGTCGCATCGACGGACGCCGCACGGTGCCCGACGCGGTAGACACCCCGGTGCTCACGCAGCAGCGCGCCTCTGAGCAAGCGCTGCCTGATCTCCTCGGGAGTCACGCCGGCGCGAAGCAGCTGGTCCCGCGTGACGACACCGTGCGACGCCCCGGCGATCCGGGCCAGCTCCCTTTCCACCATCCTGCGCTGCTGTTGCACAGCAACAGGTAGGCAGGAAGACGCTCGAGTTCGCCCCCCTCGCGTTCCGCCGTCCTGTCCTGCTGTTGCACAGCAACAGGTAGGTAGGACGACCCGGGAACTCGCCCCCCCGGTGGGGCCCGGACTAACCGCCCAGCTGCCGCCGCAGCACGAACCCGAGCACGACCGCGATGATGCCGGCGAGGATCGGTATGCCGAACCCCACGACGCCGAAGATCGCGAGCAGGATCCCGACCACGGCCACGACGGCGAGGCCGCCGGTGGCCAGGGTGAGCTGGTAGGCGCGCTGCTCGCGTGAGCGGCGGGACGGTCGGCGGGACTTGGATCGTTCGAGATCGCTCATGTGGGCT
This sequence comes from uncultured Solirubrobacterales bacterium, assembly GCA_963825515.1. GTDB lineage: Bacteria > Actinomycetota > Thermoleophilia > Solirubrobacterales > Solirubrobacteraceae > CADCVQ01. Next base: position 578,235 of record CAWGTI010000010.1, read on the forward strand.
CCGGGGTCGGCGGTGCGAGCAGACGCTAGCGCGTGGCCGGGGTCAGCCGACTCGCTCCAGCAGCGCCACGCACTCGATGTGCGGCGTCTGCGGGAACATGTCGACGGGGACGACGCGGCGCAGCGCGTAGCCGGCCTCGACGAGCTGGGCGGCGTTGGGCGCGAGCGTGGTGGGGTTGCAGGAGATGTAGACGATCCGGCGCGGCGCGGCCTCGATGACGCGGCGCACGACCTTCTGCGACAGGCCGGCCCGCGGCGGGTCGACGAGGCACAGGTCGGGCCGCCCGGCCTTCTCGACCAGCTCGCGCAGCGCCAGGCGCACGTCGCCGGCGAAGAAGCGCGCGTTGGCCACCTCGTTGCGCCGCGCGTTGGCGATGGCGTCGGCGACGGCCTCCTCGACGATCTCCAGGCCCCACAGCTCGCCTGCGCGGCCCGCCAGCGTCAGGCCCGCGGTGCCGATGCCGCAGTACAGGTCGAAGACGCGCTCCCAGCCCTGCAGGTCGGCCAGCCGCGCGGCGACGGCGTAGAGCCGCTCTGCCATCTCGGTGTTGGTCTGAAAGAACGCGTGCGGGGAGATCGCCAGGCGCAGGCCGCTGATCTCCTCCTCGAGCTCCCACGTGCCGGAGATCAGCTCGGTGTCGCCGCCCTGGGTGCTCTCGCCGAGCGCGTCGGTGCGCGTCCACAGCAGCCCGTCGCACTGCACCGCGGCAGCGAGGCTGTCGCGGTCGATGGCTCCCGAGCCGCCCGCGGTGACCAGGCGGACCTGGAGCTGGCCGGTCCGGCGTCCCTCGCGCACGACGAGGTTGCGCAGCAGCCCCTCGTGGGTGCGGCGGTCCATCGCGGTCAGCCCCTGGTCGCGGCACCAGGCCACGACCTGCTCGCGCACCGCGTTGCCCGGCTCGGAGGCGAGCAGGCAGTCGGTCACCGGCACGATCTCGTGCCACGAGCCCGGGGCGTGGAAGCCGCACACCAGCGTGCCGTCGGGCGCCGTGCCGAACGAGTACTCGAGCTTGTTGCGGTAACGCCAGGTCTGCTCGGCGGGCACGATCTCGTCCAGCGCGTAGCCGTCCAGGTGCCCGATCCGGCTCAGCGCGTCGCCGACCTGCTCCTGCTTGACCTCCAGCTGGCGCTCGTAGGGCAGGATCTGCCACGGGGCGCCGGGATGGTCGGCGACCGGCTCCTGGCGCTCGGCGCTGGGCTCGAGCACCTCCAGCGTGCGCGCCTCGGCGTAGGAGCGCTTGCGCTTGGTCACCACCGCGCGCACCCGGTCGCCGGGGATCGCGCCCGAGACGAAGACGACGTAGCCCTCCAGCCGCGCGATCCCGTTCCCGCCGTATGCCAGCGCGTCGATCCGCAGGTCGAGCTCGGCCCCGCGCTCGGGCCGCGTGAAGGTGGAGGACTCCATCGCCTAGGACCCCCGGAGCTACCCGAGCGACCCGAGGTGCTTCTCGACCGCGGCCAGCACCGACTTGCGGTTCGCGTTGCGCCGCTCGTGGTCGCGCACCTTGCGCAGCTCCACGGCGGTCAGGTCGGCGAGCCGCTCGCTGACCTGCGCGGCGGTGAGGTCGTCGTAGCCGGTGATCGGGAACGGACCGCCCACGCCGGCGGCGCGGCGGACCCGGTCGACCTCGCGCAGCGCGCGGTCGGTCCCCGGCGCCCGGCGCGCGGCCGTGGCCACGCTGGACACCCGCGCCCGGGTCCGAGCGCGCGTCTCCTCCGCCGATCGGTCCACGCCGGAACGTCCGCGGCCGACCAGGCTCTCGAGCTCGGCGAGGACGTCCATCGACTGCTTGCGGGCGACCTGCACGAGGCTCTGGACGAGCTCCTCGGCGTCGTAGCGGGTCATGCGCCCGCGCTTGACCGCCTCGTCCATGATCTCCTGGATGCGGTCGCCGGTGTCGACCACGCGCTTGAGGAGCAGCTCGCGGACCGCCGAGACGTGACGCAGCAGCGCGTCCTCGTCGTGTTGCTCGTCCGGCGCGGACGGCCGGCGTGGGGTGCTGCGGCGACCGGATGTGCCGGCCTTCTTGGGCTGCGCCATAGCGCCGGAGGCTACCCGCTGACGAGAAGCTCCAGCAGGGCCTTCTGGGCGTGGCGGCGGTTCTCGGCCTGATCCCAGATGCGCTGACGCGGCCCGTAGAGCACCTCGGCGTCGATCTCCTCCCCCGGATGGGCCGGCAGGCAGTGCAGCGCGATGGCGCCGGGCGCCGCCCGGTCGAGCAGCGCCGCGTCCAGGCGATAGGGCCCGAGCGCCGCCCGCCGCGCGTCGGCGGTGTCCTCGTCGCCCATGCTCACCCACACGTCGGCGTAGACCGCGTGGGCCCCCGCGACCGCCTCGGCGGGATCGCTCGTCAGCCGCGCGCCGGGCGCGTCCACCAGCGTGTAGCCGTCCGGCGAGGCGACCGCGACCTCCACGCCCGCCAGCGCGCCCAGGAGCGCCAGCGACCGCGCGACGTTGTTGCCGTCACCCACGTAGGCCAGCTTGAGCCCCTCGAGGTGGCCGAACGCCTCGCGCAGGGTCATGAGGTCGGCCAGCGCCTGGCACGGGTGGTGCTCGGCCGTGAGCATGTTGAACACCGGGACCGTCGCCTCGGCGGCCAGCTCCTCCAGGACCGCGTGCGGGCCGGTCCGCACGCCGATCGCCGCCACGTGGCGCGACAGCACGCGGGCGGTGTCCGAGGGCGACTCCCCGCGCGAGAGCTGCAGCTCGTCGGAGCGCAGCACGATCGGCTGCCCGCCCAGCTCGAAGACCCCGGCCTCGAAGGACAGCCGCGTCCGGGTGGACGGGCGCTCGAAGACCAGCGCCACGCTGCGGCTCTCCAGCGTCCGCGAGGACAGCGGCGCGAGCTTCAGCGCCGCGGCGCGGTCCAGCAGGGCGCGCAGCTCGGCGGCGCTCAGCTCGGTGCCCGTCAGGAAGTGGCGCGTCAAGCCGGGCAGTCTATGACGCGATGCGCGTGCTCACCTGGAACCTGTTCCACGGCCGCGCGGTCCCGCCCGCGGGCCGCGACCTGCGCGCGGAGTTCGCGGCGGCGCTGGCCGGCTGGGACTGGGACGTGGCGCTGCTGCAGGAGGTGCCGCCCTGGTGGCCGCCGCATCTCGCCGCGGCGGCCGGGGCGCAGGAGCGCACCGCGCTGACCTCGCGCAACGCGCTGCTCGCCGTTCGTCGCTTCCTGGCCGAGCGCTGGCCGGATCTCGTCAAGTCAAACGGCGGCGGCGCCAACGCGATCCTCGTGCGCTCGGAGGCGATCGCCGAGCACCGGCAGGTCACACTGCGGCGGTGGCCCGAGCGGCGGGTGTGCCACGGAGTGCGCCTGGGGAGCGGGCTGTGGCTCTCGAACCTCCACGCGCAGGTGCACTCCGAGGAGCGCGCGCAGGCCGACATCGCGCGCGCGGCCCGGGCCACGCTGAGCTGGGCGGGCGCCGCACCGGCGGTGCTCGGCGGCGACCTCAACGTCCGCGAGCCGTTCGCTCCGGGCTTCCGGCCGCTCGGCGGCCATGGGGTCGACCATGTGCTCGGACGCGGCCTGCGCCGCGCGGGCGAGCCCGTGATCCTCGACCGCGGCGAGCTGTCAGACCACGCGCCGGTGCTCGTCTCCGTTGCCGTCGCTCAGGCCCACGGTTCCGGCTAATCTCGGGCGACCCTTCCGAGGAGGACCGAGATGGCTCGCTGGATGACCGCCGCCCTCGCCTGCGTCGCGCTCGTGCTCGGCGGCGCGCTGCTCGCCGGCTGCGGCGACGACGACGAAGACGAGGGCGACGGGGCGGCCCAGACCCAGCCGGCGGCGGAGTCGACCGACGGCAAGCCGGACAAGGGCAAGGGCAAGGGGGGAGGCGGCGGCGGCAAGGTCCAGGTATCCATGAAGGACATCAAGTACATCCCGATGGAGCTGACCGCGAAGGTCAATCAGACGGTGGTGTGGACCAACAACGACACCTTCCCGCACACCGTCACCGCCACCGACGGCGAGGACTTCGACTCGGGCAACGTCGACGCCGGCGGGACGTTCGAGTACAAGCTCGACAAGGTCGGCGAGATCGCCTACGTGTGCACGATCCACCCCAACCAGAAGGGGAGCATCACGGTCACCGAGTAGCGGCCGGGCCGGGCCGGCGCAGGCCGAACCCGCGCAGCAGGAACAGCGCGCGCTCGCCCATGGAGCCCGGCTTGGGCAGCACGCCGAGCTGGACCGCCGCGTCGTAGAGATCGAAGAACGCCCGCACCCGCCACAGGTGGGTGCGTGCCTCGTTCAGCTCGCAGTAGAAGACCGCGTGCACGATCACGAAGCGCCCGGTGGCCGGGAAGTCGGGCATCTCGCCCCGGTGCGTGGCCAGGAGCTTGACCGGCGCGGCCACGAAGCGCCCGTCGGTCAGCGGCGCGCCGATGCGCTCCATCCGCGCGTCGGGGAACGCCTGCCACAGACGGGCGGCGTGGGCACCGAGCTCCTCGGGCCCCTCCAGCGGCTCGACGGTCATCGGGTCCTCGTAGTGCAGGTCGGGCGTGCACACCGTCGCGAACGTGGCGTCGTCGCGGTGCGACCACGCGGCGCGGAAGCCGTCGACGATCCGCTCGGCGTCGCTCACTCGGCGAACTCCGGCATCCCCTCGAAGGACGTGCTCGCGCGGGCGTAGGTGCGGCGCGGGATGCGCCCGGCGCCGCGGGCCAGCACGCCGGCCTCGACCGCGAGGCGGATGGCGCGCGCCATGGCCACGGGGTCCGCGGCGCGGGCGATCGCGCTCGCGCACAGCACCGCGTCGCACCCCATCTCCATGGCCAGCGTCGCGTCGGAGGCGGTGCCCACCCCCGCGTCGAGGATGACCGGCACGCCCGCGCCCTCCACGACGAGCGTGAGGTTCGCGGGGTTGGCGATGCCCATCCCGCTGCCGATGGGCGAGCCGAGCGGCATCACCGCGGCGCAGCCCACGTCCTCCAGGCGGCGTGCGAGCACCGGGTCGTCGGTCGTGTAGGGCAGGACCACGAACCCGTCGTCGACGAGCTCCTCGGCCGCGGCCAGCAGCTCCGGCGCGTCGGGCAGCAGCGTGCGCTCGTCGCCGATGACCTCCAGCTTCACCCAGTCGGTGTCGAACGCCTCGCGCGCCAGCCGCGCGGTGCGCACGGCGTCGCGTGCGGTGAAGCAGCCCGCGGTGTTGGGCAGCAGCTGCACGCCGCGCTCGGCGAGCACATCCACGAGCGAGCCCTGGGCCGCGGGGTCCACGCGGCGCAGCGCCACCGTGACGAGCTCCGCCCCGCTGGCGTCGATCGCGTCGGCCAGGGTCTCCAGCCGGGTGAAGCCGCCCGTGCCCAGGAGCAGGCGCGAGCGCAGCTCGCGGCCGGCGATCGTGAGGGTCTGGGCGGGCGGCGTCATCCGCCCTGGATCGCCCCCACGATCTCCACGCGCGCCTCGTCGGGGACGGGACGGTCCTCCCACGCCCCGCGCGGAACGACCTCGGCATCGACGGCCACGGCGATCCCGCGCCGGTCCGGGTCGATCTCCAGGACCGCGAGGACGTCCACGACGGTGGCGCCCGCGGGCAGCGCGGTGGGCGCTCCGTTGACGTAGATCATCGCAGCGCCTCCTGGCGCGCGCGCGCGAACCGGTCGGGCGCGAACGCAGCGGGCAGCTCGGTCCCGTCGGCGAGCGCCCCGGCGAGCAGGTCGGCGGTCACGGGCGCGAGCAGGATCCCGTTGCGGTGATGGCCCGTGGCCCAGACCAGCCCCTCGACGTCCGCCGCGCGGCCCAGGACGGGCGCGTTGTCGGGCGTCCCGGGGCGCAGGCCGGCGGCGGTCTCCTCCACCACCAGCTCGTGGATGCCGGGGACCAGGTCGCCGGCGTCGCGCAGGAGCTCGTAGAGCCCGCCGGCGGTGACCGTGGTGTCGAAGCCGCGCTCCTCCACGGTCGCGCCCAGCACGTAGCGCCCGTCCCTGCGCGGGACGAGGTAGCCGCCCTCGAAGCGGACGATGCGCTCGATCAGCCCGGGCCCCGCGGGGTCGCGGAGACGCAGGATCTGACCCTTGACCGGGCGCACGGGCACGCGCGCCTCGGGCGGCAGGCCGGGCAGCGTCGCCGACCACGCGCCCGCGGCGATCACGATGGTGCGGGCGCGCACGCCCGCACCGCCGGCCAGCTGGGCGCCGGTCGCCCGGCCGGCGGACACGCGCAGGCGCTCCACCTCCGTCCCGGTGCGCAGCACGACGCCCGCGCGGCGCGCGGCCTCGCCCAGCGCCGCGACCAGCGCGCGCGGGTCGGCTGCGTGGTCGTCGGGCGCCTCGAGCGCGAGGCGGACCGTGGGCGCGAGCGCCGGCTCCAGCCGCCGGGCCTGGCTGGGGCGCAGGCGGCGCACCGGGAGGCCCAGCTCGCGGCGGAAGCCCAGCTCGCGCTCCAGGGCCTGCGCCTCGTCGGCGTCGCGCGCGACCACCAGCGCCCCGCAGCGTCGGTACCCGATGCCGTCCGCGCCGGTGCCCGACGCCTCGCCCAGCTCGGCCGCGAACGCCGGCCAGAGGCGCGCGCTGCGCAGCCCCAGCTCCAGCAGCGCCCGCTCGCGCACGTCGGCCTCCGTGACGGGCGCGAGCATCCCCGCGGCGGCGTGGGAGGCGCCCCCGCCCAGCGGCCCGCGCTCCAGCACGCAGACGCGCAGGCCGCGCTGCGCCGCGCGCCAGGCCACGGCGAGCCCGATGACGCCGCCGCCGATGACGGCGACGTCGAAGGATGGGGTTGCGTCCTGCGGCATGACACCTCGCTTCGCCGGCATGATCCGGATCAGCTGTTGACGGTCGGCCTGCGGCCCTCTCAGCCTGCTCTCCGCGGCAGGCTCCCGTTGCTCTCATGCTAGCCGCAAAGGCGATGACACCATGAGTGCTACCGTGACAGCATGCGACAGGTCACGTTGCGCTTGGACGGGGAGCTCGCGGATCGCCTGAAGCACGAGGCGGTCCGGCGGGGACAGAGCGTCAACGGCTACGCCCAGCTCGTGCTGCGCGCGGCCGTGGATCCCGACACGGCGGACGGCGAGGCGGCCCAGCTGCGCGAGCGCCTGGCGCAGGCCGGCCTGCTCGCACGCGCGATGCCTCGACGCGATCGGCCGCCCGAGACCGAGGTCGCCGATGCCAGGCGCGCCGCGGGACAAGGACGGTCGCTCGCGGACATCGTGGGCGAGGACCGGCGCTGATCGCGTTCGCCGACTCGTCGGCCGTCGTGAAGCTCTATGCGGACGAGCAGCACCACGAGATCGTGCGTGCCATCGAGTCGCCGGCGATCGTCGCGCTCGCCCGCGTGGAGGTGCCGGCCGCTCTGTGGCGCAAGCTGCGCATCGGCGAGCTGACGGCGCCCCAGGCCGGCGTGCTCGTGCGAGCGTTCGAGGCGGACTTCCACGGGACCGGCGACCAGGCACCCCGCTTCGCCGTGGTTGCGGTCGGCGAGCCACTGCTCGATCACGCCGCCGACCTCGTCGCGGCACACGGGCTTCGTGCCTATGACGGTGTCCAGCTGGCCGCTGCCCTCGCGGTTCGGGAGGTGGACCCGCGCTGCGACACGTTCGCATGCTTCGACGCGACCCTGACCGCCGCGGCCGTGGCCCACGGGTTCGCCGTCCCGGCGCCCTGAGGCCAGGACCACCCGGCGTTGCGACAATGCCCTCGTGACCCGCGACGACCGACACGACCGACTGCGCGACGCCCGCCTGTACCTGGTGTGCCCGATCCGGCCGGGGGGCCGGGCGCTGGCCGATGTGCTGGGTCCCGCGCTGGCCGGCGGCGTCGACGTCGTGCAGCTGCGCGACAAGGCGGCCGGCGACGCCGACCTGCTCGCCGCGGCCGCCGCGGCGCGCGCGCTGTGCGACGACGCGGGCGCCCTGCTGATCCTCAACGACCGGCCCGACCTCGTCGCGGCGGCGCGCGCCGACGGCTGCCACGTAGGGCAGGACGACGTCGGCGTGGCCGAGGCGCGCACGCTCGCCGGGCGGGGAGCGATCGTGGGCCTGTCCACCCACACGCCGCAGGAGATCGACGCGGCCGGCGATGCGGACTACATCGGCGTCGGGCCCGTGCACGCAACGCCTACCAAGCCGGGCCGCCCGGCGGTCGGGCTGGACCTCGTGCGCTACGCCGCGCACCACGCGCGGGTCCCGTTCTTCGCCATCGGAGGGATCGATGCGGCCAGCGTCGACGCGGTCGTGCAGGCGGGGGCGAGCCGGATCGCGGTCGTGCGCGCGATCGCCGGCGCCGCCGAGCCCCGCGAGGCCGCCGCGGCGCTGCGCGCCGCCGTCACGGCACAGGTCGGCCATGGGGTCGCGTAGCCGCAAGCGCCGTCCCCGTCCGGGGACCGCCACCGCCCCCGAGCGGGCTGCCGCGAAGCCCGCCGGCCCCGACCCCGCGCCGCAGGAGGCGATGCGCCGCGGCTACGCCCGCGGCCGCGCGCGCGACGAGAAGATCCGCGCCGGCCTGGAGCCGCTGGCTCCCGGCGAGCGCCCCACGCCGGTCACGGCCGCCGCGATCGTCGCGTTCGCCTTCGCCATCGCCAACATCGCCCTGGCGCTCAGCGGCAACGACCTCGCCGCCGAGGAGGAGGACCCGGTGTTCATCACCGTCGTGACGACCGTGATCCTCGTCGTGGCCGGCGTGGGCATGCTGCGCGCGCGCTACTGGGCCGTGCTCGGATTCCAGGCGGTCCTCGCGCTGCAGATCATCGTGCTCTCGCTGGCGCTGCTCGTCGTGGAGAAGTGGTGGGTGGGCGTCGGGATGGTGATCGTCATCGGCCTGCTCGGGTGGCTGTTCTGGAAGCTCGTGCGGGCCATGGCCCGCCTGCAGATGCCGCAGCGACGACCGAGCGAAACGAGCCGTTAGTCTCAGCCCGGATGCCCGACTCCTCCTATGACTGCGTCGTCATCGGCTCCGGCCCCGGGGGCTACGTGGCGGCGATCCGCGCAGCCCAGCTGGGGATGAAGACGGCGGTCGTCGAGTCCGACCGCGTCGGCGGGCGCTGCCTGAACTACGCCTGCATCCCCGCCAAGGCGGTGCTGCGCGTGGCCGACGTGCTCACCGAGATCCGCGAGGCCGGCGACTTCGGCCTGAAGGTCTCCGACCCCGAGGTGGACTTCCCCGCGGTGATGCAGCGCCGTGAGAAGGTCGTCAAGACGCTCACCGGCGGCGTCGCGGGCCTGATGAAGCGCAACGAGATCGAGGTCATCGCCGGCCACGGCGCGGTGACCGACTCCGCCAACGTGCGCATCGGCGCCACGTTCGACGGCACGGAGATCGAGGCGGGCACCGTGGTGCTGGCCACCGGCTCGGTCAAGCGGCCGATCCCCGGCACGCAGTTCGGCGGGCGGGTGATCGGCACCGAGGAGGCCTGGGCGCTGGACGCGCTGCCGGCCTCGCTGGCGGTCGTCGGCGCCGGCGCCTCGGGCACCGAGATCGCGTCGGCCTACGCGCGCCTGGGCAGCGAGGTCTCCCTGTACGAGGGCCTGGAGCGCGTGCTGCCCACCGAGGACGCCGAGATCTCCAAGGTCGCCGAGCGGGCGTTCAAGAAGCAGGGGATCAAGGTCCACACCGGCGTGTTCGTGGAGGACGTCCAGTCCGGCGAGGACACGGTCACGTTCACCGCCGGCGGCGAGGCGGGCGAGGCGCAGTGGCTGGTGATCGCGGCGGGCCGCGCGCCGGACATCGAGGGCCTCGGGCTCGAGGAGGCCGGGATCGCGCTCACCGACGGCGGGCTGGTGGCGGTCGACGGCGCGCTGCGGACGTCGCTGGCCGGCGTGTACGCGATCGGCGACCTCGTCCCCGGTCCCGCCCTCGCCCACAAGGCGTCCGACGAGGGGATCATCGCCGTGGAGGCCGCCGCCGGCCACCCGACGCACCCGATCGACTACGTGGACATCCCGCGGGCCACCTTCTGCATGCCCAACGTGGGGAGCTTCGGCCTGACCGAGGCGCAGGCCGTCGAGGCCGGGCACGACGTCGTGGTGGGCCGGCTGCAGTACGGCGCCGTCGGCGCCGGCACGGTCTACGGAGACCGCACCGGCATGGTCAAGATCGTCGGCGAGACGCGCTACGGGGAGCTGCTGGGCGGGCACATCGTCGGCACGCGGGCGACGGAGCTCATCCAGGAGCTCGTCAACGTCCGCGCCCTGGAGGGCGGCTTCAGCGAGGTCGCCCGGATCGTGCACGGCCACCCGACGCTCTCCGAAGCGGTCATGGAGGCCGCGCGCGACGCCGATGGCTGGCTCATCCACGGCTGAAGACGCCGCGTTCTACTTCGACCTGGGCTCGCCCGAGTGCTACCTCGCGGCCGAGCGGATCCTCGACGCCCTCCCCGTGGCCTGCGCGTGGACGCCGGTGCTCGCCGCCGACCTGCCGGGCGGGGGCGGCCCGGGGACCGGCGCGTGGCGCTGCGCCGACGAACGCGAGATCGAGCTCGAGCGGATCGAGCGCGCGGCCGCGGGTCAGGGCCTGCAGCCCGTGCGCTGGCCGCCCGCGATGCCGTTCGACTCCGACCTGGCGATGCGCGTGGCGACGTACGCCCGGCAGATCGGCCGGGCCGTTGCCTTCGCGCTGGCCGCCTTCCGCCAGGCCTACGCCGGCGGCCGCGACCTGTCGGTGGCCGACCACGTGCTGATCGCGGCGTCGGCCTGCGAGATGCACCCGGCCGCGGTGCTGCGCGGCGCCGAGCTGCGCTCCGTGCGCGAGGAGCTGCGCCGGGCCACCCGGGAGGCGGTCGAGCGCGGCGTCGTCACGGTCCCGGCGATCTGGCTGGACGGGGCGCTGTATCACGGCGACGCGGGCCTGGACGAGGCGGCCGCCGTGCTCGTCGGATGACCCTCGCCAAGGCCTCCTACCGGGTCCTGCACACGCGCTCCAGCCGGCTTCCCGGCCGGCTGGACCCCACCCGCATCGACCACCTCGAGGTCGTCGAGATCGCCTCCGGCGAGGTCGTGCTGTTCTGGGACCTGGACGCGCGCGAGGCGGGGCGGCGGGCCGGCGCGCTGCGCGAGGACCTCGGCCGGCTGCACGACGAGGAGTTCCTCGCCCGCTGGGGCGAGACGTAGGCGGCGCGACCGCGAGACCGCCCGCTCGGATCTCGCGTAGGGTGGACGACGTGGACGACCCAGCAGCGATCGACGCGCTCATCGGCGACCTGCGCTGGCAGGTCGACGAGCTGCGTCCGCGCGGCATCAAGAACGACGCCGGACGGCCCTACAACCCAGCGCACTACAAGCGCGGGCTCGAGGACGCCATCGACGACGGCGGGGCGGCGGTGGCCGAGTACGTCAGGCGCTACCTGAACAAGCCTCCGAGCGACGGCTACCGCAAGCTCGAGAAGGCCGACTCCCTCGACCTGGCCTGCGAGTCGCTGGTGGCCGCCGAGGACAAGCCCTACGCGCACCTGTTCACCGACGCGGACCGCACGGCCGCCCGCGAGCGGCTGGCCCCGCACGTCGAGGCCATCGCGGCGCGCAAGGCCGAGCGCCGAGCCCGTATCGACGCTCAGCGCGCACGCCTGCGCGAGAAGGGCCTGCCGCGCCGCCTGGAGCTCGACGGGGCGCTGCGGTCCCGCCGGCGCTCGTAGCTGCTAGTCGTCGGGCTCGCCCAGGCGCGGGCCCGAGCGCTCGATCTCGAACCAGACGTGGGTCGTCCCCTCGTGGACGCCCCAGCGGCTGGACAGGTCCTCGACCATGCCCAGCCCCCAGCCGCCCGCCTCGCCGGCCGCATCGCGCCGGAGCCGGCGCTCGAACCCGGTGCCCCCGTCGATGACCTCCACGAGCAGGCGGTCCTCGTCCAGGCTCGCGCGCAGGGCGATCTCTCCGCGGCCGTGGGAGATCGCGTTGGTGGCCAGCTCGCTGACCAGCAGCTCGGCCTTCTCGAGCACGTCGGCCTCGACGCGCTCGGCGCCCCACCGTCGCACCGCCCGGCGGGCGAGCTCGGGCGCGGAGCGTGCCCGCGGAAGCGAAACCTCTAGATCGGCCTCGTCGGCCATGACGCGTTCTCCCCGGCGTTGAGCGCACGCCCCTACCCGTGGACGTCATGGCCGAAACGTAGCCGGCCGGGCCCCAGGGCGGGGACGGACCGCTCGCTACTCTGACTGTCCAATGGCCGAACGCGTCGCCGACCCGCCCACACCGGCCGACCTGCCCGACGCCGACACCGCCCGCGAGTGGCTGGCCACGATGCTGCTCATCCGCCGCTTCGAGGAGCGCGCGGGCGAGATGTACGCCAAGGCGAAGGTCGGCGGGTTCCTGCACCTCGCGATCGGTGAGGAGGCGACGATCGTCGGCGCCGCCCGCGCCCTGCGCGACGACGACTACCTCATCTCCACCTACCGCTCCCACGGCCACGCGCTCGTACGCGGGACGCCGCCCAACGCCGTCATGGCCGAGCTCTTCGGCCGCGCCGACGGGTGCTGCCGCGGGCGCGGCGGCTCCATGCACATGTTCGACCTCGAGCGGCGCTTCATGGGCGGCTACGGGATCGTGGGCGGCAACCTGCCGCTGGCCGCCGGCATGGGCCTGGCCTCGGACTACATGGGCCGCGACGAGGCGACGCTGTGCCAGTTCGGCGACGGCGCCTCCAACCAGGGCACGTTCGGCGAGACGATGAACCTCGCCGCGCTGTGGAAGCTCCCCGTCGTCTTCATGGTCACCAACAACCAGTTCGGGATGGGCACGTCGCTGGAGCGCCACTCGGCCGTGACCGACCTGCGGGGCAAGGGCGAGAGCTTCGGCGTGCCCGGCATGCGCTGCGACGGCATGGACGTGCTCGACACGTACGCGGTGACCACCGAGGCGCTGCGCCTGGCGCGCGAGGAGCGCCAGCCGGTCCTCGTCGAGGCCGTCACCTACCGCTTCCGCGGGCACTCGATGGCCGACCCCGAGGAGTACCGCACGAAGGAGCAGGTCGACGCCTGGCGCGCGCGCGACCCGATCGTCACGTTCGGGGACCGCCTGGTGCAGGACGGCGTCCTCGACGCGGACGAGCGCGAGCGCCTGGACGCCGAGGCGATCGCCCGGGTGGACGAGGCCGTCGCGTTCGCGGACGCCTCGCCGTTCCCGGAGCCCGACTCGCTCTACGACGACGTCTACGTCCTGGGCGACCAGGTGCGCGGCTGGTACTCGGTCGACGAGCGCACGCCCACGCCGCATCGCGGCGAGGACGAGCGTGGCATGGACAACGCCGACCTGCCCCACCACGGCCACTACGACCAGGCGGTCAAGGCGGTCGACCCCAAGCCGGCCGACGCCGCCCAGGCCGAGGAGGACTAGTGGCGGTGATGCGCTACCGCGAGGCGCTCAACGAGGCGCTTCGCGAGGAGATGGCGCGCGACGAGTCGGTCATGCTCATGGGCGAGGACATCGGGGTCTTCAACGGCGCGTTCAAGGTCACCGCCGGCCTGCTGGACGAGTTCGGCGAGCGGCGCGTGCGCGACACGCCGATCTCCGAGAACACGATCGTCGGGATGGGCGTCGGCGCCGCGATGACCGGCCTGCGCCCGGTGGTCGAGCTCATGACGATCAACTTCTCGCTGCTGGCGATGGACCAGATCGTCAACCACGCCGCGCACATCCGCTACATGTTCGGCGGGCAGGTGAAGGTGCCGCTCGTCGTGCGCATGCCCCAGGGCGCCGGCCACCAGCTCGGGCCCACGCACTCGCACTGCTTCGAGGCGCTGTACCTGCACACCCCGGGCCTGCTCGTCGCGGTGCCGGCCACGGCGGCCGACGCCAAGGGCCTGCTGAAGTCAGCGATCCGCGACGACAACCCGGTGATCTTCATCGAGCACGAGTACCTCTACGGCCAGCGCGGCGACGTCCCCGACGACGAGGACGCCACCGTGCGCTTCGGCGTCGCGCGCATCGCGCGTGAGGGCACCGACGCGACGATCGTCGGCATCTCCCGGATGGCCATCACCGCCGAGCGCGCCGCCGCCCAGCTCGCCGAGGAGCACGGGATCGACTGCGAGGTCATCGACCCGCGCACGCTGCGCCCGCTGGACCTCGACACGATCCTCGCCTCGGTGCGCAAGACCAACCGCTGCATCATCGTGGAGGAGGGCTGGCCGCACGGCGGCGTCGGCGCCAACCTCGCGGCGCTGGTGCAGGAGCAGGCCTTCGACGACCTCGACGCGCCCGTCGGGCGGGTCACCGGCGCGGACGTGCCGATGCCCTACTCCAAGCCGCTGGAGCAGCTCGCCTTCCCGCACGAGCGCCAGGTCGTCGACGCGGTGCTGGCGACGTTCCGGGATCTTTAGATGGCTGATCTCACGACCCCCACCACCATCTGACCGTGCCCGACGTCGTGATGCCGCGCCTGTCGGACTCCATGGAGGAGGGCACGATCCTGCGCTGGCTGAAGGCCGACGGCGAGGCGGTCGGCCGGGGCGACGAGCTGGCCGAGATCGAGACCGACAAGGCGACGATGACCTACGAGGCCGCCGACGGCGGCGTGCTGAGCATCGTGGCCGCGGAGGGCGAGACGCACCCGATCGGCGCGGTCATCGCGCGGCTGGTGGCCGACGGGGAGGCGGCGCCGGTGGCGGCCGCCGCGGAGCCGGCGGCGGTCGAGGCGTCCCCGCTGCCGCGCCCGCGCCCGCGGCGGTACCGGCGGCAACGCCTCCGGTTGCGGAGGCCGCCGCCCCGGCGCAGCGCGGAAACGGCGACGGCCGGGTCAAGGCGTCCCCGGTCGCGCGGCGGATGGCGCGCGAGCGCGGCCTGGACCTCACCGCCGTGCGCGGGACCGGACCCGGCGGCCGGATCGTCAAGGCCGACCTGGAGTCGGCCCCCGCCGCCGTCCCGGCGGCGCCACCCGCGCCACCTGCGCCACCCGCCTCACCGCAGCCCGCAGCCGCGTCCCCCGCTGCGCCGCCGCCCCCGCCGCCCGAGCGCGACGCCCCGACCGGCCGCGGCGAGGTCACCGTCGAGGAGCCGTCGCGCACACAGCAGGTCATCGCCCGGCGGATGGCCGAGTCCCGGGCCACCGTCCCGGACTTCACGCTCCAGACCGAGATCGACATGGAGGGGTGCGTGCAGATGCGCGCCCAGCTCAAGGCGCTGCGCCCCGACGATCCCGTCCCGTCCTACAACGACATGGTGGTCAAGGCGTCGGCGCTGGCGCTGCGCGAGTTCCCGAAGGCGAACGCCAGCTACCGCGACGGGCGCTTCGAGCTGTACTCGCGCGTGAACGTCGGCTTCGCGGTCGCCGCCCCCGGCGCGCTGGTCGTGCCCACCGTCTTCGACGCCGACCGCAAGGCGCTGGGTGAGATCGCGCAGCAGACCCGCGCGCTGGCCGAGCGGGTGCGGGCGGGCGCCATCACGCCGCCCGAGCTCAGCGGCGCGACGTTCACGGTCTCCAACCTGGGCATGTTCGGCGTGACGAGCTTCACGGCGGTCATCAACCCGCCGCAGGCGGCGATCCTCGCGGTCGGCGCGATGGCCCCGAAGGCCGTCGTGCGCGACGGCGCGCTGGTCGCGCGCCACACCATGGCGGTGACGCTGGGCTGCGATCACCGCATCCTCTACGGCGCCGACGCCGCGCTGTTCCTCGCGCGCATCCGCGAGCTGCTCGAGCAGCCGCTCGCGCTGGCGCTGTAGATCCGGCCACCGCCGCGTAGCCCAGCGGCGATCATTGCGGCCATGGCCATGGACTTCCGCGCGCTGCGCTACTTCGTGGCCGTGGCCGAGGAGCTGCACTTCACGCGCGCGGCCGAGCGCCTGTACATCGCCCAGCCCGCGCTGTCCGAGCAGGTTCGCCGCCTGGAGGCCGAGCTCGGCGTCGAGCTGCTACGGCGCACCACCCGCAAGGTGGAGCTCACCCCGGCCGGCGAGGAGTTCCTGGCCCGTGCGCGCCGCATCCTCGCCGAGGCCGACGAGGCGCTGGCCGACGCGTCGCGCGCGGCGCGGGGCGAGACCGGGCGCCTGCGGGTGTCCACCGGCGCGACCGCCGGGGTGGAGCAGGTCCCGCGCGTGCTGCGCGCCTTCCGAGACGCCCGTCCCGAGGTGCACGTCGACCTGCGGCAGATCAGCTGGGAGGACCACTCCGGCGGCCTGCGCGACGGCTCGGTCGACGCGGCGTTCGTGTGGCTGCCCTTCGAGCACGACGGCCTGGCCTTCGCGACCCTGCACGAAGAGCCGCGCGTGGCCGCGCTGGAGGCGGCGCACCCGCTGGCCGCCGAGGCGGAGCTGCGCATCGCGCAGCTCGTCGACGAGCCCTGGCCGTGGGTGGACACGGACCCGGTCGCCCTGGGCTTCTGGACCTGCGTCAAGGAGCGCGGCGGCGCGGCGGCGGGCCGCGGGCCGACGATCAGCTCCATCGAGGGGATCCTCGAGGGCGTGCGCGCCGGGCTGTGCGTCGCGACTATCCCGCGCTCGCAGGCGCAGGTCTCCGCCTGGCCGGGCATCACGTTCCGGCCGGTCGCCGACCTCGCGCCCGCCACCCTCGCGCTAGGCTGGCGCACGGCGGACGAGACGCCGGTCGTGCAGGCGCTGGTGGAGATCGCCCGCGGGGTGGCGGCGGAGGGCGCGGGCGATTCATCGGACGCGCCCGATCAGTAGCGCGCTACTCCGTCTTTCCCTTCGGCGCCGGCATCGGCGACCGTGTCGGCACCCGACCGAAGGAGGCCCCCGATGCCGACGCTCACCGCCCCGCAGCCCTACGCCCTTCCGCCCGCCGGCGGCGACCCGCGCTGGTACCTCGGCTCGCTCTTCGAGTGGAAGGCGCGCGGCGAGCAGACCGGCGGCACCTTCGCGCTGGTCGAGGTCACGCTGCAGCCCGGGACCGAGCCGCCGCTGCACGTCCACGAGCGCGAGGACGAGGCCTACCTCGTGCTCAACGGGCGCATCACCTTCCAGGTCGGCGAGGAGCGCGTCGACGCCGAGCCGGGCAGCTACGTGTTCCTGCCGCGCGGCGTTCCCCACGGCTTCGCCGTGCGCTCGGACGTCGCACGGGCGGTGCTGCTGCTGACCCCCGCCGGGCTTGAGAGCTTCTTCGACGCGTGGAGCGAGCCGGCCGGCGAGCGCACGCTGCCGCCGCTGCCCGCGGGCCCGCCCGACGTCGCGGCGCTAACCCGTGACCTGGCCCAGCGCGGCGTCGAGGTCGTCGGCCCGCCGCTGCCCGCGATGCTCTGAGGACCGCTACCGGGACTGGGTGAGCCGGTCCAGCGCCGCGCCCACGATGTTCGTGGTGTTGCGCAGCAGTGCCGCGATGAGCTTGGTCAGCTCCTCGAGCGTCTGGCCCACGACGGGGCTGAGCGGGGCGGCGACGCCGTTGAGCGCCTCGCCGGCTCCCTGCACGCCGCCGCTCAGGTCGTCGCCGACCTTGCGGACGGCGTCGCCGGTGCGCGGCGGGGCGGAACGTGTCGGCGCGCCACCCTGCGCCTGGGGCGACGGCTCGCGGCTCGCGTCGCCCGACGCCGGAGGCGGAGAGGAGATGGCCGGCAGGCGCGAGCCGGTCAGGTTGGTCGCGCGGGGGCCGACGGCCGGGCGGGTGGGACGGACCCGGGCCTCCTCGGCCTGCTGCACGCGGCGGGCCGCGGGGCGAGCGGGAGCGCGCAGGACCACGGAATCGCGGCGGGCCGCGCGGCGGCTCTGGGGACCGGCGGGCTCGCGGACCGCGCCGTCGACGACCAGTGCCGACTGCGCGCCGGCCTCCTCCTCGCCGAGGCCCGGCCAGCCCTGCAGCGCGACGACCGTGCTGAACGTCAGCAGGGAGACCGCGATCGCGGCGACCAGTGCGGCGCTGGCGCCCAGGGACGCCAAGAAGGCCAGAGGACTACGCACGCTGTAGCTATCGGCATCGCGCGCGCCTATCTGAAGCCGCCGGCGCGGCCCAGCGAGGCGTTGGACTCCCGGTTGGCGTCGCGGGTCACCCGCGGGGGCACGGCTGCGGTGTCCACGATGAGGCACAGCCAGCGCTTCGGGTCGGCGCCCGGGACGCACGTGCGAAACAGGTTCTCGTCCAGGCGCAGGCTGTTGGCGCGGTCGACTCCCGCGCGCGCGACCGCATCGCCGTGGGCCGCCACCCAGCGGCGCACGGCGGCGGACTGGCGCGCGAAGTCGGCGCGCTCCTCGAGCACCTCGCCGCGGTGCGCGATCCCGATCGCGACGAACACGGCGGCCAGCGTCACCAGGACGGCGACGCCCGCGTAGTCGTCGGCGACCACCTTGGGCAGGTCCACCCGGCGGCGGCGCAGCGCCCAGCCCCCCAGCGGGCCCAGCGCGGCGAGCGCGATCAGGTTCAGGCAGCCCGAGAGCAGGAGCGCCGGAACCCACCCCGTGCCCTCGCCGGCGAGCGGCAGCCAGTGCAGCAGGGCGGCGTCGGCCAGCGTCAGCAGCACGAACGCGGGCCACTGCCACGCGCCGCGCACGCGCCAGCGCAGGCGCGTCAGGCGGTCGCCGCGCTCTGAGCGTGCGGGTGCGTCCATCGCGCTGGAGAGTACGTACCCGGTACCCTCGCGGACGAGGAGACACAAGCACCCGACGCGGAGATCCCGCCGACATGGTGCAGGACGGTGGAGCGGAGATCCCGAGCCACCCCGGACCACGGAGAAAGGGCAATTCGATGGCGACGAGCACCCGGGACACCCCTGTCGGGTCCGACCGCCCCACCGCCGGTGCCGCGGAGCATCTGACGCTCTCGGACCGCACCGCGCTGCTGCGCTACATGCTGCTGATGCGCGGCATCGAGGAGCGCGCGATGAAGCTGTACCGCCAGGGCAAGGTGCCCGGGTCCTTCTACGACGGCTTCGGCCAGGAGGCCGTCTCGGCCGGAGCCGCGTTCGCGATGGCTCCCGAGGACCGGCTGTGCGTGCTGCACCGCGACCTCGCGGCGCACCTCATCCGGGGCGTGACGCCGACGACGATCCTCAGCCAGTACATGGGGCGCGAGGCGGGCGTCACGGGCGGGCGCGACGGCAACGTGCACTTCGGCGACCACCGCCTGGGCTGCGTGGGCATGGTCTCGATGCTCCCCGACATGATGCTCGTCGCGGTCGGGATGGCGATGGCCTTCAAGCTGCGCGGCGAGGCGCGCTGCGCCCTGACCTGGTTCGGCGACGGGTCGACGTCGCGCGGGGACTTCCACGAGGCGATGAACTGGGCCGGCGTGCAGCGCCTGCCGGTCGTCTTCGTGCTGGAGAACAACCAGTACGCGTACTCGACGCCGACGACGGCGCAGTTCGCGGTCAACCCGGTCGAGCACGCCGCGGCCTACGGCTTCCCGGGCATGAGCGTGGACGGCAACGACGCCGAGGCGATGTTCGACGCCACCCGCGAGGCGCGCGAGCGCGCGATCTCCGGTGGCGGCCCGACGCTGCTGGAGGCGGTGACGATGCGCATGCACGGTCACGCCGCCCACGACGACATGAAGTACGTCCCGACCGAGCTCGTCGAGGAGTGGCGCCAGAAGGACCCGATCGACCGCCAGGGCGCGCGGCTGACCGAGCTCGGCGTCGACGTGGAGGCGCTGCGCGCGGAGGTCACGGCGGAGATCGACGCGGCGACCGAGGCCGCGCTGGCCGGTCCCATGCCCGATCCGGCGACCGCCACCGACCAGCTCTTCCATCCCCGCGACGCCGAGCCGATCGTCCTCGGCGACGGCCAGGCGCCGTGGAGCGCCTTCGCCGCCGACGCGAAGGCGGCCGGCTGATGGCCGCCATGACCTACCTGCAGGCCATCTCGGACGGCCTGCGCACGGAGATGCGCTCCGACGAGCGCGTGCTCGTGATGGGCGAGGACATCGGGGTCTTCGGCGGCGCCTTCAAGGTGACCCAGGGCTTCATCGAGGAGTTCGGCCCCGGCCGCGTGATGGACACCCCGCTGGCCGAGTCCGGGATCATCGGCACGGCGGTCGGCGCCAGCGTGGTGGGGCTGCGGCCGGTGTGCGAGATGCAGTTCTCGGACTTCATCTCCTGCGGCTTCGACCAGCTCGTCAACGTCGCCGGGAAGATGTACTACCGCCAGGGCCTGCCGGTGAACATCACGGTGCGGCTGCCCAGCGGGGGCGGGTTCTCGGGCGGGCCGTTTCACTCCCAGAACCCCGAGGCGTGGTTCATGCACGCGCCGGGCCTGAAGGTGGTCGCGCCGAGCAGCGCCGAGGACGCAAAGGGCCTGCTCATCGCGGGGATCCGCGACCCCAACCCCGTCGTCTACCTCGAGCACAAGCACCTGTACCGCCGCGTCAAGGGCGAGGTCCCGCCCGGCTCCTACGAGACGCCGTTCGCCGCCCGCGTGGTGCGCGAGGGCACCGACCTGGCGGTCATCGCCTACGGGGCGATGGTCCACACGGCGATGGAGGCGACCGAGGACCTCGACGGCGCGTCGATCCGGGTCCTGGACCTGCGCTCGCTCGTGCCGCTGGACGAGGAGGCGATCCTCGCCGCCGTGCGGACGTGCTCGAAGGTCGTCGTCGTCGACGAGGCCAACCAGACGTGCGCGGCGGGCGCCCAGGTCGCCGCGCTCATCGCCGAGAAGGGCTTCGAGGACCTCGACGGGCCGGTCGTGCGGGTGGCCACGCCCGACGTGCCGATCCCGTTCTCGCCGCCGCTCGAGCAGGCGGTGCTGCCCAGCGTCGAGCGCGTGCGGGAGGCGTGCCGTGAGCTCCTCGCGTACTGAGGCCACCGTGGTCGACGTGACCATGCCCCAGATGGGCGTCTCCGTCGCCGAGGGGACCGTTGTGGAGTGGCGCAAGCAGCCGGGCGACTGGGTGCAGGCCGACGAGACGATCGCCGAGGTCTCGACCGACAAGATCGACACCGACATCCCGGCCCCCGCCAGCGGCCGGCTGACCGAGATCCTCGTGGAGGCGGGCACGACGGTCGACGTCGGCGTCGCGCTCGCGCGGATCGCGACCGATGCGACGCCGGGCGAGCCCCACGCGGCGGAGAGCGCGCCGCCGGAGCCGCCGCCCGCCTCCGACGCGGCCGCCGCCGTGGGCACCTCGCCGGCGCCCTCCACCCCGGCTCCGGCGCCCGAGCCCGATCCGGGCACCGCGGCCGCGCCGGTGCCGCGGCCTCCCGGCGCCCGGCGCTACTCGCCCGTGGTGCTGCGCGTCGCGGCCGAGCACGGCGTGGACCTCGAGCACGTCCAGGGCACCGGCCGCGGCGGGCGCGTGCGCAAGCAGGACGTCCTGGCCCACGTCGAGCAGGCGGCGAGCGCCAACGGCGACGAGGCGCCGCTGCACATCGAGAGCCCGTACCGTCCCGACCCGCCCGCCGGCGCGTACCAGCCGCCCGAGGCCCGGCCGCTGTCGCGGATGCGCCGCTCGATCGGCGAGCACATGAAGCGCTCGCTGGAGACCGCGGCGACGTGCACCACGTGGATCGAGGTGGACTTCACGCGCCTGGAGCGGGTGCGCCGCGAGCTCGGCGTCACCGCGCTGCCGCTCGTCGCGCGCTGCACGATCGGGGCTCTGCGCGAGTTCCCCGCGCTGAACTCGTGGCTGGAGGGCGAGCGCCACACCGTGCACGAGAAGGTCAACCTCGGCATCGCCGTGTCGCTGGACTCCGACGGGCTCATCGTGCCGGTCATCCACGACGCGCAGGACCTCAGCGCCGAGGGCCTGAGCGGCCGGATCCGCGACCTCGCGCGCCGCGCCCGGTCCAAGCAGCTGACGCCCGACGACGTAAAGGGCGGCACGTTCACGATCACCAACCCCGGCCAGTACGGCACGCTGATGGCCACCCCGGTGATCAACCAGCCGCAGGTCGCGATCCTCGACGTCGAGGCCGTCGTCAAGCGGGCGGTCGTCGTGACCGGCGAGGACGGCAGCGACGCGATCGCGATCCGCCCGCTGTGCGTCCTGGGCCTGTCGTGGGACCACCGCGCAATGGACGGCGTGCTGGCCGCGCGCTTCCTGGCCGAGCTGCGCCGGCGCATCGAGACGCTGGACGCCTGACGACGACGACGCGGAGGTGTGGGAACCGGCCACCTGGGTGAGGCGGAGGACGGCGTGCGCGGATCCACACTGTGGACGTGAACCACCCCCAGTCCCACAGGAGACCCGAGATGAACCTCCACCTCCCCCGACTCACCCTCGCCGGCCTGGCGGCCGGCCTCGCCCTCGTCCTCGCCGGCCTCGCCTTCGCGGCCGGGCCCACGGCGGCCTCGGCCGGCTCCGAGCAGGCCACCGCGAGCGCCGCGCGGGTCAGCGCGGCCGCGGCCATCCGCAAGGGCATCCGCGACTTCGCCCGGCTGCAGGACGCCCGCGCGTCGCAGATCCTCGTGCGCGCCGCCGCCGTGCCGAACGTCGGCGACCAGGGACGCGCCACCGGCACGTTTCGCATCACCCGCAACGGGCGCAGCGCCGTCTACCGGCTCACCCGCCGGGCCCGGACGCTGAGGCTCGCCCCGGCGGCGATCGAGTACCGCGTCGCGGCCGTGACCCAGGGCCACGTCCCCCAGGTCCCGCGCCACGTCGACCTGGCGGGCTTCCTCCAGGGCCGCGCCGGCTGACCGCACCGGCCGGGCTCGGGCCCCGCGAACCCCGCGGGGCCCGGGGAGGGACATCGAAGCGTCTCCGGGGTCCCGTCACGGGGCCCAACGTCCATTTCCACCCGCCCCAGCGGGTAGTTCCGGACGTTCGAGGGAGTGCGGCTTCGCCCCAGGCGGTCAACGTCCATTTCCACCCGCCCCAGCGGGTACTTCGGGACGTTCGCATGCCGGCGCCGTCGTGCCGCAACCACGCGCTCGCCTCCTCTCATCCAATGCCAACCCGGCTATCGCTCATCGCGACGCCCACGCGCCTGCCTGGTAGCGCCACCCGGTGTGCGACGCTGTGTGCATGACCGATCCCGAGCTCTGGGTGTGCCACCTGGGCCTCGTGGAGTACCGCGAGGCGCTGGCCCTGCAGGAGCGCGTGCGCGCCGCCCGCCAGGCCGGCGCGGTGCCCGACGTGCTGCTCCTCCTCGAGCACCCGCCGGTCTACACGCGCGGGCGCCGGTCCGCGCCGGGCGAGCTGCCGCTGGGCGAGGAGTGGTACCGCGCCCGGGGGATCGACGTCATCGACACCGACCGCGGCGGCCGCGTCACCTACCACGGGCCTGGGCAGCTCGTGGGCTATCCGATCATGGCCATCGACGACGTCATCGACCACCTGCGCACGATGGAGCGCGCGATCGTCGCCGCCCTGGCCGACGAGGGCCTGCCGGCCTACCCGCGCCCCGACGACGGGCCCGACTTCACCGGCGTCTGGACCCAGGAGCGCAAGATCGCCTCGATCGGCGTCCACGTCTCCCGCGGCGTCACGACGCACGGGTTCGCGATCAACGCCGCCAACGACCTGGAGCCGTTCGAGTGGGTCGTGCCCTGCGGGCTGGAGGGCGTGCGCATGACCTCGCTCGCGCGCGAGTCGGGCCGCGACGGCGACCTCCTGCCCTGCCTGCGCAAGCGGATGGCGTTCCGCTTCGCGGAAGCCTTCGACCGCCGCCAGCGACTGGTCGGCCGAACGCGGCTGGAGACGGCCGTCCGCGCTCCCGAGCCGGCGATACGCTCGTAGCGATGGCCACCGAGGACCGCACCCACTCCACCCGCTCCCGGGCCAACCCCGGTGGCATGGACGTGCTCAGCGTGCTCGGCCCCGACGTGCGCCCGCTGCGCGAGCGCAAGCCGCCGTGGTTCAAGGTCCCCGCGCCGGGCGGCGCGCGCTACCGCGAGCTGACCGCGCTCATCGAGTCCGAGAACCTGCACACGGTCTGCCAGGAGGCCGCCTGCCCGAACGTGGGCGAGTGCTGGGAGCGCGGCACGGCCACGTTCATGATCCTGGGCGACACCTGCACGCGCCGCTGCGGCTTCTGCAACGTCAAGACCGGCCGGCCGACCTGGAACGACCCGCTGGAGCCAGCGCGGGTCGCCCGCTCGATCGCGAAGATGGGCCTGCGCCATGCGGTCATCACCTCCGTGGACCGCGACGACCTGCCCGACTACGGCGCGAGCGCGTTCGTCGGCGTCATCCGCCAGATCCGCCGCCAGGCCCCGCGCTGCAAGGTCGAGGTGCTCACGCCGGACTTCCGCGGTCAGGAGATGCCGCTGGCCAAGGTGATCGCCGAGCGTCCCGACGTCTTCAACCACAACGTCGAGGTCGTGCCGCGTCTGTATCCCGTCGCGCGCCGCGGATCGCGGTTCGAGCGCTCCTGTCGCGTCCTGCGCAACGCCAAGCAGATGGGCGGCGACGCGGTGACGACGAAGTCGGGGCTGATGGTGGGCCTGGGCGAGACGCACGAGGAGCTGGTCGAGACCTTCGCGGTGCTGCGCGAGCACGGCGTGCAGGTCCTCACCGTCGGGCAGTACCTGCGCCCCACCGAGCGCCACCTCCCGGTCGTGCGCTACTGGCACCCCGACGAGTTCCGGGCGCTGGAGGAGGCGGCCTACGCGCTGGGCTTCGACCACATTGCGGCGGGCCCGCTCGTGCGCAGCTCCTATCACGCCGACCAGCACGTCGCGCACGACGAGCCGGGCACCGGCCCGCTGGCTGCCACCTCCTGAGCCCCGCGGGGTAGGGACCGGTGCCGGCCGGGTAGGGTCGGGGCCGGCGACCGCGTGTGTTCCCGCTCAAGGACAACATCCCCACGGATCGCACGCCGTTCGTCACGATCGCGCTGATCGCGATCAACGTGGTCGTGTACTTCGTCCTGCAGAAGGGCGGGATCCTCAGCGGGCCCAGCGACGCGATCGTGATCGACTACGGGGCGATCCCCTACGAGATCACGCACCTCGGGGACGAATGCGCCGTCACCGCCAACCAGATCGTCTGCGAGGGCCAGCCGGGCGTGGAGGGCAGCGCGCCGGATCAGCCCCCGACGATCCTCACGCTGTTCTCCTCGATGTTCATGCACGGAGGGATCCTGCACCTCGCCGGCAACATGCTGTTCCTGTGGATCTTCGGCAACAACGTCGAGGACTCCATGGGCCCCGCGCGCTTCATCGCCTTCTACCTGCTGGGCGGCCTCGCAGCGCTGGCCGGCCAGGTGCTCGTCGGGCCCAATGCCGCGATCCCGACGATCGGCGCCTCCGGCGCGGTCGCCGCCGTGCTCGGCGGCTACCTGCTGATGTTCCCCAAGGCGCGCGTGGTCACGCTGATCTTCATCGTCTTCTTCTTCACGATCATCGAGCTGCCGGCGATCCTGATCCTGGGCTTCTGGTTCCTGCAGCAGGTCGCCTTCGGCGCCTACGACCTCACGAACCCGACGGGCGGCGGCGGTGGTGTCGCCTACTTCGCGCACATCGGGGGGTTCGTCTTCGGCCTGGCCGCGATCAAGCTGTTCGCGCAGCGCGACAAGCCGACGCCGCCGAAGTACCCCGTGTACTGATGCGCGCCGCGATCCTGGTCGCGGCGCTCGCCTTCATCGCACTGCTCGGGACGCTGACGGTGATCGTGGCCGTGAAGGAGGGCGTCGACGTCCTGACCTTCATCTCGCTGCTGGTGCTCGGGATGTTCGGCTTCGGGATCCTCGGCGCCCTGCGCGAGCAGCCGCCCGAGGACTGACGGCCTACAGCTCGCACCCGGCGCGACCGCCGGTGAACGCCGCTGCCACGGCGCGGGCGTTGGCCCGCAGCGAGCCGAGGTACGTCGCCCCCGGCGAGCCCGCGGGCCCCAGCGTGTCGGCGTACAGCGCCGGCCCGACCTTCGCGCCGGCGTCGCGGGCGATCGCGCGCTCCAGCCGGGCGTTCAGCGAGCTCTCGGGGAAGACGGTGCTCACGCCCTCGGAGCGGATCCGGCGGACGAGCCGCGTGACGTCGCTCGCGGACGGCTGCGCGCGGGTGGAGAGGGCGGGGAGGACGGTGCCCACCACCGTGATCGCGTAGCGGGCGGCGAAGTAGCCCAGCGCGTCGTGGCTGGTAACCAGCCGCCGGCGGCCCTCGGGGATCGCGCCCATGCACGCGCCGATCGCCGCGTCGAGCCGGTCGATCCGCGCCACGTAGCGCGCGGCGTTGCGCCGGTAGGTCGCGCGCCCGCCGGGGTCGGCGGCGCCGAGCGCGTCGCGGATGCGCAGCACCGCGACGCGGGCGTTGCGGGGGTCCTGCCACCAGTGGGGATCGACCTCGCCCCCGGCGCGGCGTGGCCGCACGGCGTCGAGCAGCGTCACCGCCTCCACGTCGCTGCCGGCGCCGGCCAGCACGTCGCCCAGCCACTCGTCCAGGTCGCCGCCCGAGCGCAGCACCACGTCGGCGTCGCCCAGCGCCCGCGCGTCGCTGGGCCGCGGCTCGTACTCGTGGGGGTCGCTGTTGGGCTCGAGGATCTGCGTGACCCGCGCCCGGTCGCCGGCCACCTGCCGGGCCAGGTCGCCGAGCTGCGTCGTCGTGGCCACCACGCGGGTCCCACCGCCTGCCCCCTCGTCGTCGCCGCACCCCGCCGCCAGGAGACCGGCGACGGCGAGCGCGGCGCAGAGGCGGGCCCGGGCAGGCACACGCCCGACAATAACAAGAACGAGTCTCATTAGCGTGGTAGCCCATTGCAACCGGGGGCGCGGCCGGCCCGGTGCGGGAACATACGGATTGTGTGTCGCAGACATGCAGGGTTGAATACGGCTGTGCGGGGGCGGGTTCTGAGGGCAATCCTCTTGGGCGTGGCCGCGGTGGGGCTCTTCGTGGGCGCCGGCGGCTGCGGCGGCGAAGACGACGAGCGCGCCGACGCGGACGCGGGCGACTGGAAGCCGTGGGTCCTGCGGTCCGGCGCGGAGGTGATGGTGGCGCCCCCGCCGAAGGAGGGCTCGGCCGCGGCCCGGCGCGACGACGCCGCGTTCGAGCGGGCGGTGCGCCGCCGCACCGCCGCCCAGGAGCGAAAGGCGCGCGTGTTCGCCCGGGCGCCGGTGGTGCGCCCGTGGCTGGAGCAGAACATGGAGCTGGTGGCGCGCCGGCCCAAGGACGTCCCCGCGTCCTCGCGCGCCTACTCCAACGTGAGCGTCGCGATGGCCGACGCGGCCATCGCCGCCGCGCACTGGCAGTCGGTCTACGACCGCGAACCACCGGACGCCGACGCGCTCGTGCCCGCCGGCGACTCCTCGTACCCGTCCGAGCACGCGGCGATCGCGGGCGCGGCGTCGCGCGTGCTCGCCTACCTGTATCCGCAGTATCCGCGCGCGCGCCTCGACGAGCGCGCCGAGGCGGCGGCGCGGGCCCGGGTCGCCGCGGGGGCGAGCCGTCCCAGCGACGTCGCGGCCGGCCTGGAGCTCGGACGGGCCGTGGCCGATCGCGTGATCGCGCAGGCGCGGCGCGACGGGTCAACCCGCAGGTGGAACGGCCGGCGGCCGCACGGCCCGGAGCACTGGGAACCGCCCCCCGGCTCGCGCGGACAGCCCAACCAGCCGCTCGCGGGGACGTGGAAGACGTGGGTCGTCGGCCGGCCCCTCCGCTTCCGGCCGCCCGCGCCGCCGAGGTACGGCTCGCGCGCCTTCCTCGCCAACGCGCGTGACGTGATGCGCGTGCAGGACCGGCTCACGCCCGCGCAGAGGCGCATCGCCCGCTTCTGGGCCGCACCGGAGGGAACGCCCCTGCCGGCCGGAGTGTGGAACCGCGTGGTGTTCGAGCACGTGAAGGACAAGGATCTGAGCGTGCCGCGCCAGGCGCGGACCTTCGCGCTGCTCAACGTCGCGATGGCCGATGCGGGCAGCGTGGTGTGGGCATCCAAGTTCCTCACCGGGTGGTGGGACCCGCGGCCGACCAACGCGATCCGCGACCTCGGCCTGGACCGCCGCTGGAAGCCCCTGTTGCCCACGCCGCTGTTCCCCGCCTATCCCTCCGGCACGTCGGGCTACTCCGGCGCCGCGAGCGAGGTGATGGCGCACCTGTTCCCCGACGACGCCGACCTCTTCCGCCGCCGGGGACGCGAGGCCGGATACTCCCGGCTGTGGGGCGGCGTGCACTGGCGCATCGACGTGACGCAGGGGCTTCGGATCGGCCGCCAGGTCGCCGGCGTGGTCGTGCGCCGCGCCGAGCGCGACGGAGCGGAGTAATCGGCGCCGCCGCCGCGCGGCCGCGTGCCCTGCTCGTCGCCGGCCTGGTCCTCGTCGCCGCCGGGTGCGGGGGCGACGACGAGCCGGGGGCGCGGACGGACCCGTTCCAGGCCGTGCAGGACCGGCCCCAGACCGTCAAGGCGGCCAGCCGGGCCGCACCGCGGTGGGAGCCGGTCGCGCGGATCGCGGGGACCGGCGAGCGCACGACCCGCCTGGACATCTCGCAGCGGGCGATCCAGTGGCGCGCGCGCTGGCGCTGCAGCGCCGGCCGGATCGCGCTGTCCATCGCGCCGGCCCCCGCGTCGGGCGAGGCCCGCCACGACGCCCGCTGCCCCCGCTCGGGGTCGGCCGAGTGGATCCGGACGGGACCGGTCCGCCTGACCGTCGCCGCGACCGCGCGCTGGAGCGCGGTGATCGAGCAGCAGGTCGACACCCCGCTCAGCGAGCCGCCCCTCGCGGCCATGCGGTCCGCGCCCGTCGTGGCGCGCGGTCGGTTCTACGGCATCGAGCGCAGGGGCACGGGCTCCGCGCGGCTGTACCGCCTCGCGACCGGCCGCCTCGCACTGCGCCTGGAGGACTTCCGCACGGCCGCCAACTCCGACCTGTTCGTCTGGCTCAGCGTGGCGCGCCGGCCGCGCACGACCCAGCAGTCCTTCCGCGCGCGCCACGTCGAGGTGGCGCTGCTGAAGTCGACGATCGGGGACCAGAACTACCTCCTGCCGCGCCGCATCGACGCCGACTCGATCCGGTCC
Source organism: uncultured Solirubrobacterales bacterium (assembly GCA_963825515.1). Lineage (GTDB taxonomy): Bacteria > Actinomycetota > Thermoleophilia > Solirubrobacterales > Solirubrobacteraceae > CADCVQ01. Next base: position 606,909 of record CAWGTI010000010.1, read on the forward strand.
GTCGTCATCTGGTGCGAGCCGGTGCAGATCGCCTACGCCGCCGCGTCGCTGCGGCGGGGCGGCGCGTAGCTCAGCCCGGAGCGCCGCCGAGGCCGTAGAGGAATCAGGTGCACATAAGGCGCTGAGGGAGCGCCGAGCCGCTCAGGCCGAGCGGACCCGGCGGCCGGAAGCCAGCCCGAGGACGAGCACGCCGAGGCCCAGGACGATCAGCGCGATGCCGCCGAAGCGCAGGAGGTTCTCCTCGGTGCTGGACAGGCGGGGCGGATCGTTGAACGCCACGAGGCCGCGGGCCAGGTCCTGCTTGGCCGTCCGCCGGCTGCCCTGGCGGGTGTCGGTCCAGATGCCGTAGGCCCGCGTGTCGGTCGAGACCAGCGCGTTGCGGCTGCCGAGATCCGGAAGCCGGCGCTCGAGGCCCGAGCCGATCCGCGAGCTGAACGCCCGATCCGAGAGCCGGATGCGGTCGTTGAAGCTCTTGCCCGAGTCGAACGAGGACTGGAAGGAGACCTCGTTGAGCACGTTGGTGCGGTCCGCGCGGCGGTCGTAGTACATGACGTCCAGCCGGCCGTCGGGCGCCACCGACAGCGCCGGGAGGTTCTGGGTCGTGTTGTCGCGCTGCGGCGTGTCGTTGACGCGCTCCGGCCCGTCCCACTGCCCGCTGCCCGCCGCCAGCGACCACACGAGGACGTCGGAGTCGCCCGACCGCCCGTCGTGGAATCCGGCGTAGAGGCGGCCGCTGTCGCGGTCCACGGCGAGCGACGGGGCCGGGGGGGTGAACACGACGAAGCGCTCCGTGGGGGTGATCTCGCGGTCGACCGGCAGCTCCTTCCACGTCGCGCCGTTGTCGGTCGAGCGCGCGAGGATGAGCTGCCAGGGGCCGTCGTAGGGCGGGCCGCCCTGGCCCTTGTGCCCGCCCGCGTAGTCCAGGACGTCGTCGCCGAGGTCGAGGTACAGCACGTTCAGCTCGCCCTCGGCCTTGCCGGCCGCCGGGACGGGCGCGACGACGCGCTGGCGCGAGGAGCTGCTCACGCGCGTCGGCCGCGTCCAGTTCGAACCGCCGTCGTCGGAACGGATGGCCATGATCGGGTTGCCGGTCTCCGAGAACGCGTACAGCCCCAGCTCGGAGGCCTTCAGCCAGGTCAGGAAGATGCGCCGGGCGGAGCGGGGGTCGGCGGTCAGCCGGACGCCGAAGGCGCGCGCGCCGAGCGGGGTCTCGATGGGGCGCGACAGCGTCTTGCCGCCGTCGCTGGAGCGCGAGAGCCACACCGAGTGGGGCGAGTTGGCACGGCCCTTCAGCGTCACGAAGGAGACGTAGAGCGTGCCGTCGGCCGCGAACGCGGCGTCCGGGGCGAAGCATGCGCCCGCGCTGCGTCCGGGCGCGGGGACCGGGACCTGGTTCCAGCGCCCGCCGCCGTCGGTGGAGACGTGCACGGCGCAGGAGTAGCGCGGCGAATCGATCCGGTTGACGGCCACGAGGTTGGCTCCGTCGACGGGGTTGGTCACGACCGTCGGGGAGTTGTTGGCGCTCAGGTCGAGCGGGTTGCGCGCTCCGTCGTTGACGGCGAGGTTGCGCCCGAGGGCCGCGGCCTCGCGCGGAGTGTCGTAGGAGCCGGAGACCACGATGGCCCCGGCGCCCGCTGCCACGAGCGCGATCGCGACGGCGACGAAGGGCAGCGCCACGCCGCCGCGCCGCGACGGCGCGGAGCGCTTGCGCTCGGAGTCCGAGAAGCGAGCCGAGACCCGGGTGGTGTCCGGCTCCTTGGAGGTGATCTCACCCACGCGCCCCACGCGCCAGCCTGGCCTTGGCGGCCCTGCTCGCCGGCCTGCGGCTGCGGCCGATGTACACGACCTCGCAGTCGGTGCCGACCCGGTCGACCCCGTCCACGCGGACGCGGTCGCGGCCCCGGCCGCAGTACACCTTGTCCACCACACGGCCGTTGCGAGCCTCGATCGAGTCGTTGCCGGCGCCGCCGTCCATCACGTTGGCCCCGGGTCCGCCGATGATCCGGTCCTTGCCGTCCTCGCCGAACAGGCGGTCGGAGTCGTTGCCGCCCACGAGGCGGTCGTTGCCGGCGCCGCCGGCGAGCATGTCGCGGCCGAACTCGCCCAGCAGCGCGTCGTTGCCGGCCTCGCCGAAGAGCTCGTCGCGGTCGTCGCCGCCGGCGAGCGTGTCGTGGCCGGTGCCGCCGACGAGCTTGTCACGGTCGTCGTCGCCGTCGAGCAGGTCGTTGCCGCCGGCGCCGTCCAGGCAGTCCGCGCCCTGGAAGCCGCTGATGACGTCGTCGCCCTCGAAGGCGAAGATCTGGTCACCGGCCAGCGTCCCGCCCATGCGGTCGGGGCCGTCGGTGCCGAGGCTCTGGTTGGTGCAGCGCCCGGCCAGCAGCGGCGGCCGCTCGGCCGCGGGGACGGCGGCGGAGATCGCGGCCGGGCCGGTGGCCGTGGTCGGCGCTGAGGACGGCGGCGCCGGCAGCGGGGCGTTGTTGCTGGTGAAGATCCACGCGCGCCCCTGTGAGGCGACCGAGGCGTTGTACAGGTACGCCGTCGCGGCGAGGTCCAGGTACCCGTCGCCGTTGAGGTCGCCCATCGGCGTGAGGCCCACGCCGAAGCCGTCGTCGCGTCCGCCCTCGGGGTGCGGGATCGTCATCAGGTTGCGCCCGCTCGACACGTTCATGATGTGCAGGTCGCCGCTCACCTGCGCCGTCGTCTCGGTGAACGGATCGAAGCGGTAGCCGCCGAAGAGCACCTCGTTGGCGGGGTTGTCCGGACCGTCGGCCAGGTTGCCCACGCCCGAGAACGAGCCGCCGAAGTTCCCGCCCGGTGAGGGCGTCGGATCCGTCAACCTGGCGAAGTTCCAGCTGCCGGTCGCGCCGCCGCCGCCACCGACGGCGTTGAAGGCCCACACGACGCCGTCGTCGGCGAAGCGGTCGTTCTGCAGCGCGGCCGGCAGCAGGATGTCGGGAAGCGTCGTGGCGCCCACGTCGCCGACCGCGCGGCCGCCGTTGAACGAGCCGCTGAACTGCGCGTTCTTCTGGGGCTCGGGGCTGGTGATCGCGTTGCCGGCGGCGGTGTTGGTGTTCGCGCCGGTGTTGCCGTTGAACATGAAGGCCGCGCCGACGCTGGCGAACTCGAGGTCGAGGACCGGCGGCGTGCCGATCCCGGCCAGCGGATAGGTCAGGTTGCGCGCTGTGATCACGAACTCGGGCGCGGCGTTCCCGGTCACGTCGCCGACGCGATAGACGTTCCCGCCGAACTCCTGGCCGCCGGACTGCGCGCGCGGGTTCTGCATGGCGTAGAGCGGGGTCTCGTTGATCGTCTGCGGGTTCGTGCCCGCGACCGCGCCGGAGTACGCCCACGCCTTGCCCGAGGTGCAGTTCGCGGTCTGGTTCCGGCACTGCGAGGTGGCGGCCGACTGCGCCGGCGTCTCGACGAAGTTGCGTGCGGTCACGACGATGTCGGGCGTTCCGTCGAGGTTGAGGTCGCCGATGCGGCTCGCCTGCGGGACGTCCGGGCACGGTCCCACTCCGAGGTTGTTGTTCTCGGATCTCAGGCCCGCGCACGGGGGCATCGCCTGGGCTGAGATCGTCTGACGACCGAACTGCGAGTTGGCGTTGAGGCCATCCTGCAAGGCACGGTCGGCCTGCGGCATGTCGATGCGCTTGAGCACGGCCCTCGTGGCGCCGTCGATGATGTAGGTGCGCCCGATGTTCTGATCGCCCGCGACAGGGGGCGTCGCGCCGTTGACCGAGTTGACCTTGAGGTTGCGCGCGCCGACGAGGATCTCGGGGATGCCGTCGCCGGTCGCGGGGAGCGCCGCGAGATCGCAGATCCTGTCGGCGTCCGGCCCGTCCCCGCCGGGGCACTGGCCCACGTCGGGCATCGTCTCGACGTAGACGAACGCGATGACCTCGTCGTTCGTGTTGCCCGGGTTCTTCTCCGGCGGGTTGATCGTGTCGATGAGCTGACCGGTGGCCCCGTCGTAGATGAAGACCTGCCCGGGGCCGGTCTGGGCCTGGGCCACGAGGAGATCCGGCCGGCCGTCGCCGGTCAGGTCGGCACTCGTGACGCCCCACCCGAACGAGCCGCCGCTGAGGGGGTTGGGCGTATCGATCGCCCGCACGTCGAACGTGCGGGGCAGGCCCGGCGCCTGGGCGCTCGCCGGCGCCGCGGAGATGGCGCTCAGCAGCGCCAGCAGGCAGAAGAGTGGCAGCCGACGCCGCCGAAGTCCGTTTCGCTCAAGCATCGACAACACCTTTGGTCGTTCGCACGCCGTGCACCCCCATTCGGTGCAGCCTACACTTAGCCCCCGGCCAGATGCGAATTTCTTCAGGGTGCAGGGGAAAGGCGGCATTTTCCCCGCCCCCGGCCCACAAAAAGAGGCGGGGGCCGCATTCGCGGCCCCCGCCCCAGGCGTTGCTTGTTACCGGTGTGGCTGTCAGGCCGGGCGGCGCCTGCGAGCCTCCGCGGCCGTGAGGCCCGCGACCAGCGCCAGCAGGCCGAAGCCCAGCAGCGCGATCCCGAGGCCCAGGCCGGAGCCCGTGCCACCCGTCGGGGCGCCCGAGGCGTCGCCCATGAGCGACGGCGTGCGGCCCGGCTGGTAGTTGCTGAACAGGTCGCTCAGCGCGGTCTGCTCGGCCGGAGCCGGAGCAGCGGCCGCCGAACGCGATGCCCGGCTCTCGCCACGCTGCGAGCGCGCGACGGGAGTCGCAGCGACGGTGGCCGGAGCCGACGCCACAGCTGCGGGAGCCGCAACCGGGGCCGAACCGGCGAACACCGGGGTGCCGCTGACGACGGTCACGCCGCTGTCAGAGCCGCCACCGGAACCGCCGCCCGTGTTGTTCGAGCGACCCTCGGAGTTCGAGGAGCCGCCGCGATCGGGCGTCGAGGTCACCTGGCTGCGCGCGACGTCCGGGGTCCGGAAGCGCGGAGCTGTCCGTGCCGCCGTCGGAGCCGGGCTCTCAGCCTGCGTCTGCGGTGCCGCAGCAGCCTGCTGCGGAGCCGCCGCCGGCGCTGCCGGCGCTGCGACCGTGAACGACGCGGCCGCGAAGCCGCCCGTGGCACGTGACGCGGTGATGGTGTAGTTGCCCGGGGTCGACGGCGCCTGAAGCGTCGTCTGGAACCCGCCACCGGCAGTGGTCGTGGCGGTGGCCCCACCAGCGGGACCGCTCACGGCAACGCCGGTGTTACCGGGGAAGTACGACCCGTGCACGCCAATCGCCGCACCAGGCTGGTACGACGTCTTGTCGAGCGAGATGTGCGCCTGCGGGTTGCAGGCGAAAGCAATGGCGACCGGCACAACCACGGCGGCCACCGCCAGTGACGCGATGCTTACGCCACGCCGGCGCAGTGCACCGGCAAACCCTAACTTCGGGGACACGACGGACTCCTTTCGGGAAAATCGCCGCAGATCGGCGGTCGCTGGCGAACATACACCATAGTGTCAAGTACATCTAGGGCAACATCAACTACACGTTGATCAACCTCAAGTACATCTGGGTAGGCGGCTCAGCCGACGGCCCGGGCGGCGCGTAGGGTCAGCAGGTCCGCGGCCCCCGGACCGCAGCCCACGAACAGGACCCGGCCCGCGCTCATGCCCGTGGAGCAACGGGCTGGGGCGCCACCAGAAGCCACAGCGACACGGCCAGGAGGGCGAAGCACGGTGTCGCGTGCAGCACCACGGCGCCGGCCGGGTGACCCGCCTCGCCGATGTTGAAGACCAGCGAGAGATGGCTGACCGTCTGGAAGAGCCCAGCCAGCGCACACGAGGCCAGCGCGGCGAAGGCCGCCGTGCTGTCGGCCTGTCCGCGCCGGACCAGCCACAGCGCGAGGCCGGCGGCGGCGAGCGCCACCACGCCTGGTACCACGTGGTCGATCACCTCGACGGTCGACGTGACGTTGAGCTCGAGGCCGACGAGCTCGCCGACGTACGGCGGCAGCATCGATACGAACGCCACCGCCGCCAGCGCGGTCAGACGCCGGTCGATGCTCGACGGCGGAGCAGGGGCGGTGCCCGTCGGTGTCTTGGACATGCAGCGACCCTATCCCGGCGACTATGGTGCTCGCTCCATGCGGCAGCGGGGGACGTCGATCGCGGCACTGGCGCTCGTCGCCACGCTCGCTCCCGCGACCGCTGCGAGCGCTCAGGGCACCGAGGTCCTGCGCGTCGCGTTCCCCCAGGAGGACGGCGGTCTCACGCCGTACACCTTCGAGAACGGCTACCCGCTCATGTCGCTGGTCTACGACACCCTGACACTGCGCGACGAGCACGCCGTGCCGCAGCCCTGGCTCGCGCGCACCATCCGCCGGGAGGCGGACGGGCGCCGCGTGGTCGTCACGCTGCGACGGGGCATCCGCTGGCACGACGGCCGCCCGCTGACCGCCGAGGACGTGGCGTTCACGTACCGCCACGTGGCCTCGCGGAACCATCCGCGCTTCACGCCCCAGGTGCAGGACATCCGGTCGGTGAGCGCCGTGAGCCCCCGGAGCGTGGTGTTCAACCTGCGCAGGCGCGCGCTCGGCCTGGAGGACCAGCCTTTCGCCGACGTGCCCATCCTCCCCCGCCACCTGTGGGCGGGCCTGCCCCGTACGCGCCTGGCGCCGCGCGGCCTCGCGGTCGGGAGCGGGCCTTACCGGCTCGTGCGCCACGACGTCGAGCGCCGCTACGTCTTTCAGGCCAACCGCCGGTACTTCCGCGGTGCACCCAAGGTGTCGCGGATCGACGTGCCGATCGTCCGCAACGAGGACCAGAGCATCGCCAGCCTGCGCGCCGGGGGCCTGGACGCCATCCCGGTGGCCCTTGCCGCCGCCCGGCTCTCCAACGAGCGCACCGCGGTGAGCCAGGACCAGATGAGCTCCTACAACGGGACCATGCTTCTGTTCAACTCGGCCCGAGGACCGTTCCGCAGCCGCGAGGCACGTCGCGCAGTGTCCAGCGCGATCGACCTGCGACGCATGGCCGGCATCGGGGCACCCGAGACGACCGTCCCGGCGAACCGCGGCATGCTGCATCCGATGTCGCGCTGGGCCGCACCGCGCGATCTGCATCGCTTCGACCGCGGCGCGGCGCGGATCGGCCTGGCGGAGGCGGGGCTGGGCACCCTGCCCGTCCTGGTCTCCCGCGGCGACGGCGTCGCGCTGGAGTCCGGGCGCCGCGCCGTACGGGCCATCAACCGCTCCGGCGGGAGCGCGCGGGTCGTGGAGCTTTCCCCAGGCGCGTACGTCCGGGCGCTCGGTCAGACCGGCGGGAGAGCCTCCTTCAGAGCCGCCATCGTCGGCATTCCCCAGCTCGCCTCCTACGACCCGGCCTTCCTGCGGGCGGTGTTCGGGCCGCCCGATCAGGCTCCGCTGAACGACGGCGGCTACCGCAGCGCCCGCTTCGACCGCCTCTCGGACCGCGTGGCCGCTGCGTCAACCGTCGCCGAGCGGCGCCGGCTCGTGGAGCAGCAACTGCGCGTCCTTGCCGAGGACGTGCCCGCAGTGCCCCTGGTCTTCGGCGGCACCGCGTACGCGTGGCGCAGGGTGGCCTATGACGACTGGATCAGCATTCCCGGCACCGGCGTCCTCAACAAGCACTCGTTCCTGAGCGTGCAGAACCAGGAGGGCGAGAGTCGCGTCGCCGCCCGGCGCTCAGAACGGCAGGACCCGGCCGTCCCCGAGGGCGGGGACGAGGGCACCGGCACGTCGCTGGTGCCGCTGATCATCGGGCTAGGTGCCCTCCTCGCGCTCGGCTCGGGGTGGTGGTGGTGGCGCGGCCGCTGATGCTGGTCGCACTTGCTGCGGCTGCGCTCGGAGCCTGCGGGGGCGATGACGACCTGCCGGACGGCGCTGGCGCGCCCGGATCGAGCGTCGAGGCGATCGTGCCCGAGGGGGTGAAGGCGAGCCGGCTGGACATCTCGGTCGATGAGGTGGGACGGCGTTATCGCTACCGCGCGCAGCCCACGGTTCGCGGCGGGCTCGTCGAGATCCGCCTCGCGAACCGCGGCAGAGCCGATCACAAGGCGCAGCTGTGGCGGATCGCTCCCGGTCACACGGTGGCCGAGGCGCTCGCCCTGCGTCAGGACAGCAGGCCCGCGTGGATCGAGGCCGCCGGGGGGGTGGGCGTGGTCAAGCCCGGGGCCCGCGGCTCCGCCGTGCAGGTCCTCACGCCGGGCAGGTACTACGTCAGCGGCGCCGGCAGTGCGCGCACGGGCGCGGCCGAGGTGCGGGTCACGGGCGGCCCCGGGCGCGCGCGGGCCCCCGCGGCGACTGCCCGGATCACCGCCGTGGACCATGACTTCCGCTTCTCCGCAATCAAGGCCGGGCGGATCAACATCGAGTTCCGCAACACGGGCAAGGAGCCGCACCACGCGCTGCTCGCGCCGATGCGACCTGAGGCCACGTTGGACGATGTCCGCAGGTTCGTCACGACCAGCGGCTCGGCCGGTCCGGAGCCGGTGGATTACGAGACGGCTCGCGAGACGGTCATCCTGGACGGAGGCAGGCGACAGGTCACCCAGCTCGACCTGCGCTCGCGGCGCTACGCGGTGCTGTGCTTCGTCCGCGATCGGGCGGGCGGCCCGCCCCATGTCGAGAAGGGCATGGTGGCGGAGGTGACGGTGCCCTAGCGCCCCAGGCCGGTGCGGCGTGCACGCGCACCGTCTAGGTATGTTCTTCACTCACAGTGGGTCAGCGGTCGGACAAGAAGCAGGGCGGAAAGCCACGGGCCGATCGGTCCTCCGGCCGGGGTCGCTCGCTGGGCTTCTGGTGCTTCGTCGCGATCGGCGTCCTGGTGCTGCTCTACCTCGTGGCGCTCGAGACGTCGCGCCCGCACCTCAGCGGCGAGCGAGTGCGCCTGGACCGCTTCGACAGCCTCGTCAAGGGCGAGCGGATCCGCAGCGCGACCGTCCTCGACCAGGACCGCTACATCGAGGGCGTCTACGAGCGCACCGACGGCCGGCTGCAGCGCTTCAACGTCCCGTTCTCGCGCAATCAGAACGCAACCAGCCAGCCTCTGATCGACCTTCTGGTCAACAACCAGGTGCCCACGACCGTCGACCAACAGCTGGTCAAGCGGATCGCCGGCCCGGCCACGACGCTGCTTCCAGCGTTGATGCTCACGATCGTGTTCCTGTACTTCATCCTGTCGGTGCGCGGGGACGGCTTCCGGGGCCGGCGCCGCGGTGCGCACTCCGCGCGGGTCGACGACGTCGACGTCACCTTCGAGGACGTCGCGGGGCAGGACACGGCGGTCACCGAGCTGCGCGAGGTCTCCGACTTCCTGGCCCACACGGACCGCTACCACGAGCTGGGCGCGCAGATCCCGCGCGGGATCCTGCTCTTCGGGCCCCCGGGCTGCGGCAAGACGCTGATGGCCCGCGCGCTGGCCGGCGAGTCCGGCGCGGAGTTCTACTCGATCTCCGGCTCGGATTTCGTGGAGATGTACGTGGGCATCGGCGCGGCGCGCGTGCGCGAGCTGTTCAAGGACGCCCGTGAGAACGCCCCGGCGATCATCTTCATCGACGAGCTCGACTCCGTCGGGCGGCGGCGGGCCGGAGCGAACGTGGGCTCGGCCGGCTCGGGCGAGGAGCAGGGCCAGGCGCTGAACCAGCTGCTCTCCGAGATCGACGGGTTCTCTCCCGCCGAGGGCGTCATCGTCGTCGGGGCCACCAACCGGCCCGACGTGCTCGACCCCGCGCTCCTGCGTCCGGGGCGCTTCGATCGCGCGGTGGGGCTCGAGCTGCCCGACGAGCGCGGCCGGCTCGAGGTGCTCGAGGTCCATGCTCGCGGAAAGCCGCTGCACGCCGACGCCGACCTGGCGTCGATCGCCAAGCGCACGGCGGGCATGACCGGGGCCGACCTGGCCAGCCTGTTCAACGAGGCGGCGCTGCTTACCGCCCGCGCGCGGCGGAAGTCGATCCTCCCCGAGGACCTCGAGCACGCGCTCGAGCGCGTGCGCGACGCCCCCGAGCGCCAGCGCCGGCTGTCGATGCGCGACCGGCGCATCGGCCAGTCGCTGCTGCACACCGAGCGCGTCACGTTCGACGATGTCGCTGGCATGGACCACGTGATCGAGGAGCTCGCCGAGGTGCGCGAGTACCTCGCCGACCGCCATCGGTACGACGCGGTGGGCGCCCACATCCCCCAGGGGTTCCTGCTCACCGGCCCTCCGGGCACCGGCAAGACCCTGCTCGCCCACGCGCTGGCCAGCGAGGCCAACGCCGCGTTCATCGCGGTGGCCGGCACCGAGTTCGTGGAGACCTACATCGGCGAGGGCGCCGCCCGCGTGCGCGACCTGTTCGCGCAGGCCCGCGGGATCGCGCCGGTGATCGTCTTCATCGACGAGCTCGACGCCATCGGTGCCCACCGCGGCAGCGGTCTGTCGGATCACAGCGAGCGGGCGCAGACGCTCAACCAGCTGCTCGTCGAGCTCGACGGCTTCGGCCGCACGTCCAGCGTGATCGTGATGGCCGCCACCAACCGGCCCGACATCCTGGATCCGGCGCTGCGGCGCCCCGGGCGCTTCGATCGCACGATCCAGCTCGAGCTGCCCGACGTGGACGCCCGGCGCGCGATCCTGGAGCTGCACACCCGCAACCGGCGCACGAGCGAGGACGTCGACCTGGACGCGATCGCCCGCATCACCTACGGAATGGCCGGCGCGGACCTGGACAACCTCCTCAACGAGGCGGCGCTGCTGGCGGCGCGGGCGGGCGAGGACCGGATCTCGCAAGCGCTCGTCGAGGAGGCGCTGGAGCGCACCGGCGTCGGGATCTCCGGCGGCCGCCGGCTCTCCGACGAGGACCGCCAGGTGGTGGCCTACCACGAGGCGGGCCACGGGCTCGTCGCCCGCTCGCTGCCGGGCGGGCGGATCCTGCACAAGATCAGCATCGTGGCCCGCGGGACGTCCGCGGGGGTCACCTGGCTGCCGGAGTCCGACGACCGGCGCCTGCACTCGCGGTCGGTGCTGATCGAGCGCATGGCGACGTTGCTGGGCGGGCTGGCGGCGGAGCAGATCGTCTTCGGGGAGACCTCCGACGGCGGGGGCAACGACCTCGCCCAGGTGGGCTCGATCGCCCACCGGATGGTCGCCGTGCTGGGCATGAGCGATGCGACCGGGTCGATCAACTACGTCGGTGACTACTCCACCAACGGCGGCGTGGGGTACTCGGAGGAGACCGCCCGGATCATCGACGCCGAGGCCCGCAAGCTCGTCGACGAGGCCGAGCGCCTGGCCCACGAGGTGCTGCGCGGCGCGCGCGCGACGCTGGACCGCATCGCGGAGGCCCTGCTCGAGCGTGAGACGTTGACGCTCGACGAGGTCGCCGAGATCGCCGGGCCCGTCCCCGTGCGCGCATGAGCATGCCCACGACGGCGCAGCTGCACGCCGCCAACGCGCTCCAGCCGGGCGACGACGTCCCGCTGTGGCTGGCGGTGGCCGGCAAGGGCGGCGCCGGGAAGTCGGTGCTCTCGGGAACGCTCGCGCGCATCCTGGCCCGCCGAGGACACCGCGTCCTGGCGGTGGACTCCGATCCGATGCCCGGAATGGCCCACTCGCTGGGCGTCGACGAGCCCCGCGTGACCGCCCTGATGGACGCGGCCGAGAAGATGCAGGAGCGGGGCTGGCGCCTGAAGCCCGGCGTCGGCCCGGTGCGGGCGATCGCCCGCTACACGACGCCGGCCCCCGACGGCGTGCGCATGCTCCAGCTCGGCAAGGCCGAAACGGACGGGCTGCAGTCGCTCACTGCGGCGGTCACCGCCTTCCTGCGCATCGTGGAGCGCATGCCCCAGTCGAAGTCCCTGCGCCGCTGGACGGTCGTCGGGGACCTGCCCGCCGGGCCGCGCCATCCCGGTGCCGGCTTCTCGGCCTACGCGCGGCTGTACCTCGCCGTGGTCGAGCCGACGAGCCAGTCGGCGCTCACCGCGCGGCGCATCGCGCGCATCGCCCGCGAGCACCTCGGCGCCGACGTGCTCTTCGTGGCCAGCAAGATCGCCGACCGCGAGCAGCGCGAGCGCGTCGAGCGCCTGCTGGGCGAGAAGGCCGACTTCGAGATCCCAGCGGACCCCGCGGTGGCCGACGCCGAGCGCCGCGGGCTGGCCGTGCTCGACGCGGCCCCGGGATCGCCGGTCGTGCGCGCCGTCGCGCGGTTGGCGGACGCTCTCGAAGAGCGTAGGCTGGCGCCGTCATGAAGATCGCGGTGGCGGGCAAGGGCGGCGCGGGCAAGACCACGGTCTCGGGGACCCTCGCCCGCGCCCTGGCCCGCTCGGGACACTCCGTCGTGGCGGTCGACGCCGACGTCAACCCGATGCTCGGCATCTCGCTGGGCCTGGGGATGGACCGCACCGAGGAGCTCGTCGCGGTGCGCCAGGACGCGTGGAACGGCGACACCAAGGAGGAGGCGACCGCCGAGGAGACCCTGGAGCGCTACGGCGTGGATGCGCCCGACGGCGTCCGCGTGATCGTCGCCTCGAGAGTGGACACAGTGGACTCCGGCTGCGGTTGCGGCGGGCTCACCGCCGACCGCCTGCTCACCGGGCTCGAGGGCACCGGACGCATCGTGCTCGGCGACATGGAGGCGGGCATCGGCGTCCTGGCCCGGATGGGGGTGGGCAGCCTCGACATCGTGTTGGTCGTGACCAACCCCACGCCGAAGTCGATCGAGGTCGCCCGCCGGGCGACCAAGACCACCGTCGCGCGCGGGGCCCGCGTCCTGGTGGTCGCCAACCGCGTGCGCGACGACGCCGACTTGGAGGCGATCCAGGCGGTGCTCGGCGAGCAGGACATGGTCGTGATCGCCGACGACCCGACGATCGCCGACGCCGACGCCGAGGGCGTCGCGGCGATCGACCTCGACGACCGGTCCCCCGGCGTCCGCGCGATCGCCGGGATCGTGGAGCGGCTGGTCGCCGAGCCCGCGCCCGTCGCGTAGCCGCCGCTTGCCCGGACCCCTGGTCGCGATCCTCCTGTTCGACCGCGTGGTCGCGCTCGACGCGATCGGGCCCTACGACGTGCTCAAGCTGATGCCGGGCGCCGACGTGCGCCTCGTCGCCGCGCAGGCCGGCGAGGTGTCCACCGACGGCCCGCTGCGCCTGATCGCCGGTGAGGCGCTGGACGCGGTGCCGCGGCCCGACGTCGTCGTCGTGCCCGGCGGGCCCGGCGCGCCGGCGGCGGCCCGGGACGAGCGCGTGCTGGACTGGCTGCGCGCCGCGCACGGGAACACGCGCTGGACCGCCTCGGTCTGCTCGGGATCCACGCTGCTCGGCGCGGCCGGCCTCCTCGACGGCGTCGAAGCGACGAGCCACTGGCTCATCCACCCCGAGCTGAGCGACCACGGCGCGATCCGGCGGGAGGAGCGCGTCGTCGTGTCCGGCAGGATCATCACGTCGGCCGGGGTCTCCGCGGGCATCGACATGGCGCTGCGCCTGGCCGCGCTGGAAGCGGGCGAAGAGGTCGCCCGGCGCATCCAGCTCATCCTGGAGTACGACCCGCAGCCGCCCTTCGATGCGGGGTCCCCGGAGAGCGCTCCGGCGGAGATGGTCGAGGGGATGCGGGAGCGCTACGCGCTGTCCCGGCCGCGGCGCTGAGAGGCGGCGTGCCCGAGATCAATTCGGGGCGAGGGCCGCGAGCGCGGCCCCCGCCCCGGGGGGGTTGGTGCTCTACGACTCGCAGATGAGATGGCACGTCCGCGAGCCGCCGCGGCTGGTGAGAGCCACGGGCCGAAGATACCTGAATGTGTCTCGTACATCTAGGGTCTGGTCACACACCATCCGGGACGGGCGTCTGCTTGCCCGCATGCAGGCGGTCCACCCGCCGCGCCTCGTCCCACACCGCGATCACCATCGGGACGAACACGATGAAGTTGTAGGTGTAGTGCAGGTAGGGCCGGTCCAGCGGGGAGCCGATCAGCCCGTGGTTGCCCATGATCCCCGCCACGCCGCCGGCCAGGTAGAAGGCGTTGTCGGTGATGTGCAGCCAGAAGAGGTAGAAGTGCTCGACCTGGTGCAGCGCCGCGGCGGCGAAGGCGACCCACAGCCAGAGGTTGCGGCCGCGGAAGATGATCGTCAGGGCGCCGAGGACGATCCACAGCGTGGTGTCGGTCACGAAGTGGACGAGCTCGAAGTCCAGCTGGCCGAGGACACCGTGGGATCGCGAGAGGTCGCCGCTCGTGACGAGCAGCTGCCCGATCTGGGTCGAGTGCTCGACCATGTGCAGCATCTGGAGGATCACCAGCAGCCCGAAGGCCGCGAAGATCGCGTCGCGGGAGTGCTTGTAGCGCGCCTCGGAGGCGACGAGCGGCATCACCGGGGCCAGGATGGCCAGCCAGATCAGCCACAGCGGAGCGCCGAGCGCCACGGTGGGCACGATCGATGCCAGCGACAACGTGGCCGCGATCGCCACCCACCGTCCCGGGACGTGCTCGAAGCGCAGCGAGCGGGGGATGCGGGGCCGATCGGTCTCGGTGCCGGCGTCCGCGGGCCCCTCGGGGGTGAGCCGCCGAGCGCGCAGCGTCCGGGCGATGACGAACGCCGACCCGAGCGCCACGACCAGCGCCCCGATCAGGGCCGAGGGCCAGTGCTCGGGAACCTCCGCCGACGTCAGCTTCGGGCCCTCCACCGGCACGTTGACCACCATGTAGGCCAGGAACACGGCCATGATCTCCGTGACCACCGCGATTCCCATCAGCCGCCGGTCGACGATCAGCCGGCGGGGCGGAGGCGACGCCAGGCGCCCGGCGTCAGCGGCGCCCGATTCCACGGCTCTCGCGCTGTGCGGTCATGGCGAGCCCAGCGCGGCGGCGCTGAAGGCGATGGTCACGGTCGGACACCAGATGACGATGCTGCGGAAGTCCTCGGAACGCACGCTGCGCGGAAGCACGTGGTTGTAGCTGCCCAGCGTCGACCGGACGGGACCCGCGTCGATGTGGTCCGCGCGCCGGGCGTCGAGCGTCGAGCGCGCGTCGCGCGACCGGCTGAGCCACACGCGCAGGCCGGGGCTGGCGTCGGTGTAGAAGTCCTCGAAGCGCAGGGCCAGGCGGCCGCCGCGCATGCGATGCACGGAGACCGTCCCCACCCCGTCCTTCTGGACCGGGTGAAAGCTCCCGCGCGAGATCAGGGAGGCGGCGGTCATCCCCCGCAGGGGGCGCTCCTCGAGCGCCGTGTCGACCTGCTGGCGCACCGCGACCCGCCACGGCCCGGACGCGCTCACCTCGATCGCGTGCGAGCCACCGGCGGTGGAGACCTCCTCGCCCACGTCCGGGCAGCCGACCTCCGCCAGCCGGTCGCCGTCGACCGTCATCCGCATCCGGCCCGACTCGCAGCTCCATCGGGCCTTCCACTGAACCGCCCCGTCGGCGACGGCGAAGGACCTCCGGGCCGCCCCCGACCCGGTCAGCGTGGTGACGCGCTCCCAGCGCGCCTGGGCGCGCCGGACCTGGTGCGGCCCCGAGCCCTGCGCGATCGGCCGGAACCCCGACTCCGTCTCCTCGCTGCGAGGCTCGTCGTCGCTCATGGCCATGACCGTGCCGATGCCCAGCGGCAGGCCGACCACGAGGAGGGCAACCGGCAGCGCGAGCTTGCGGAGGGCGTCAGGCACGGTTCGATGTTAGAGGCTGCTGACACCTAGCGGCACGGTTTGTGCGCCAGGAGCAAGCCTGGCCCGCCTCGGTGCAATGGCGTACGGTCAGCGATCGGATGCCCTACCGGCGTGCGCCTCACCTCCTGATCTGCGCGGTCGCGATCGCATCGTCGGCCCCGTGGACCGCCGGGTGCGGATCGGACGACGACGAGCTGCTCGAGCAGGCCAGGGAGTCCCAGAGGGCCGCCCGGACAGCCGAGCCGCACGCGGGCGGCGCCTCCGAGGTCGCGGGCGTGTTCGACGTCGGCGGGCGCAAGCTCTACCTGGAGTGCCGGGGAACGGGCTCGCCGACCGTCGTGTACCTGCACGGCTCCGTCCAGCAGGCCGGCGACGGCGGGCGGGGGAGCGCCGCCCGGATTCCGGCGCTGCTGGAGGATCGCCACCGGTTCTGCAGCTACGACCGCGCCAACGTGGGGCGCAGCGATCCGGCCCCCGGTCCGCTGACCGGGCGCGGCAGCGTGCGGGATCTGCACGCGCTGCTCGCCGAGGCCCAGGTCCGGGGCCCGTTCGTGCTGCTCGGCGGGTCGCTCGGCGGCGCCATCGCCGACCTCTACGCCGAGGCGTACCCCGACGACGTCGCCGGGATGGTCCTGCTGGACTCCACCGTGCCCGCCTACCTGGGCATCTACAAGCGCCTGTACCCGCCCGGGTCCGGGCCCCAGCCGGGCCAGTGGAGAGGTGAGGCCGAGAGGCTCGACCGGCTGGCGACGTTCCGCGAGGCCGGGACGATCCAGGGACACAGGCCGAAGATCCCCGTCACGTACATCGCGGCGAAGCTCCACCTCGAGCCGAGGATCGCCACCGCCATCCGCCGGGCGCAACGGGCCTTCGTCGACCGCTTCTCCCCCGGGCGCCGGATCGTGGTCGACGCGCCCCACTACATGGAGCCGGTCATCCCGGAGCGCATCGTGCAGGAGATAGAGCGCGTGATCGCGGCCGGCCGGCGTCAGCGATGAGGGTCGCGGTCGTCGGCAAGGGCGGGGCGGGCAAGTCGGTCATAGCAGGAACGATGGCGCGGTTGGCCGCCCGCCGCGGGGCGCAGGTGCTCGCGCTGGACTCCGACCTGCTGCCCGGCCTGTCGCTGAGCCTCGGAAGCGGACCGGAGCCGGCGCAGCCACCGCTGCTCCAGGCGGCCGAGCAGGACGCCAGCGGCCGGTGGGGATGGCGCGAGGGCATCGACGCGGCGGTCGCCGCGCAGCGCTTTGCGACCACGGCGCCCGACGGCGTGCGGCTGCTGCAGCGCGGCAAGATGGGGCGCGACGGGTTCCCGCCGCTGGTCGGCGCGAGCAAGGCGTTCTACGAGGTGGCGCACGGCCTCGTGAGCGCCCCGGAGTTTCAGGACTGGACCCTCGTCGGCGACCTCCCCGCGGGGCCGTGGCAGACGTCAGACGACTGGGCGCCCTACGCGCAGACGTACCTCGTCGTCGCCCAGCCGAGCGTCCCTTCGGCGCTGTCGGCAAAGCGCGTGGGGCGCCTGGCGCGCTTGCAGGCGCCCGACGCCGCCGTCCGGTTCATCGCCAACCGAGTCAGCGACCCCGACGACGTGCGTCACGTCGAGCGGTTGCTCGGCGAGCCGGTGTTCGCGTCCCTGCCCGTCGACGCGGACGTGGCCGCCGCCGAGCGGCTCGGCATCGCGCCCATCGATCATGCCCCCCGCTCGCCCGCCATCGCCGCGATGGATCAACTCCTGGACGCCCTTTCCCAGCGCCCCGCTCCGCTGGTGTAGGCTCGCTTGGATGGTGGACCGGTGAAGATCGCGGTCGCGGGCAAGGGCGGTGTCGGCAAGACGACCGTGTCCGGAACGGTGGCGCGCGCGCTCGCGCGCGCCGGCCATCAGGTGCTGGCCCTCGATGCCGATCTGAACCCGATGCTCGGCATCTCGCTGGGCGTCGGCGCCGAGCAGACCGAGCTGGTGCTCGCCGCGCGCCAGGCCGTCGCCGCCGGCGACGCCGAGCACGAGCTGACCCTCGAGGGCCTGGTCGAGCGTTTTGGCGCCGACGCGCCCGACGGCGTCCGTCTCGTCGTCGCCTCGCGGCTGGAGGCCGTGAACACCGGGTGTCAGTGCTGCGGCGTCAACCCCGAGAAGCTCGTCCGCGACCTCGAGCACGGTGAGCGCACCGTCGTGTGCGACCTCGAGGCCGGGCTGGGCACGCTGGAGCGGCTCGAGCCCGGTCAGGCTGACGTCGTCCTCGTCGTGGCCAACCCCACCGCAAAGTCGCTGGACGTGGCGCGCCGGGCGATCGAGCTCGCCTCCGGCCGCGCGGAGATCATCGTCCTGGCGAACCGCGTGCGCGACGAGTCCGACATCGAGCTCATGCGCGAGGTGCTCTCCGACCGCGAGCTCATCGTCATCCCCGAGGACCCGGTCATCGTCGCGGCCGAGCGCGTCGGGACCGCGCCGATCGACCTCGACGTGGACGCTCCCGGCGTCGCCGCCATCGTGGCGCTCGCCGATCGCCTGGCCGGCAGCCCCGTCGCGGCCTGACTCGCCTACACCGGCCGCGTTCAGGCCGGCCGCGCTCGCGTGCGAGGCCACAGCCCGTACCCGAACAGCAGGAGACCGATGACGCCGGCGGCCAGCCCGCCGTAGCGCAGGGCGTCGCGCGCGGAGTCCGAGAGCCGGGCCGGGTCGCTGATCGACACCGCGGCCTCGGCGAGGTCCTGCTTCTGCGTCTCGGGAACTCCCGCCCGCGTGTCGGTCCACACCGCCAGGGCCGCGCGATCGCCGGACACCAGCGCCAGACGGCTGCCGAGGTCCGGGAGGCCCTCCTTCGCGCCGAAGCCGATCCGTGAGTCCGATGGCTTGCTGGTGAGCCGCAGCGCTGTGGTGAACGTCCTGCCGTGGTCGAACGACGACTGCAGCGAGGTGTGGTTGAGCAGGTTGCGCCGATCGGCGCGGCGGTCGTAGTAGACGACGTCGAGCCTGCCGTCAGGCGCGACATCGATCTTCGGCAGGTACTGGGCGGTGCCGTCGCCCGGCCTGGTGTCGTTGACGCGCGTCGGTCCGTTCCAGTCCTCCTCGCCGGGGTCCAGGGACCACAGCATCACGTCGGGATCGCCGCGGCGGGCGTCCTGGAACGCTGCGTAGACCCGGCCGTCGCGGTCCACCGCGACCGTCGGCGCCGGCGCCAGGAACACGACGAAGCGCGACATCGCGCGCAGGTCGGTGTCCACGACAGACTCGTCCCATTTCATCCCACCGTTGCGCGATCGGGCCAGCACGAGCGTATATTTCCCGGGGTACGGCGGGCCCCCCATGCCCTCGTGTCCCGCACCGTAGTTCAGCGCGTCATCGCCCAGGTCCTGGTACAGGACGTAGAGCGTGCCGTCGTGTCCCACCGTCGGCACCGGGGTCACGACCCGCTCGCGGGCCCGGCTGCTGACCCGCGCCGGCGCCGACCACGTCGCGCCGCCGTCCTCGGTGCGGATGACGACGATCGGGTTGTCCCTCCCGCTGAACCTCAGCGTCCCCACCTCCTCGGCCTGAAGCCAGCTGAGGTAGACGCGCTTGGGCCGCTGCGGATCGACGGCGAGGCGCGCCTGGAAGGTCAGCTCGCCACCCACCCTGGCCGGCTTGAGCAGGGTGCGACCGCCGTCCGTGGACTTCGTGATCCACAGCGCGTGGGGGACGTTGCCCTTGCCCCCGAGCGTCAGGAAGGAGAGATACAGCGTCCCGTCGCTCGCGAAGGCGACGTCGGGTGCGAAGCACTTCGGGTCCTCGCCGCCCGGCGCAGGGATCGCGGTCTGCTTCCAGCTCCTGCCGCCGTCGACGGAGAAGTGCAGAGCGCACGAGAAGAACGGCGTGTCGATGCGACTGGAGGCCGCCAGGTTGTTCTGCTGCATCGGATTGCGCACCAGCGTGGGCGAGTTGTGCGCGCTGATGTCGTCGTTACTGCGTGCGGAGAGGTTCACCGGCGCGTCACGACCGGCCAGCTTCACGGTCGGACGCTCGTCGAACGAGTCCGACACCACCAGCGCGCCGCCTGCGACGAGCACGAGCGACAGCCCGAGCAGCACGAACACCAACGAGCCCCGACGCCGGTGGCGGTCGGGGCTCGTGGTCGCTCTCTGTGAAGTCTCCCCGGAGATGTCCTCCGGGGAGGCTTCCTGAGTCTTCATCCGAACTGCTAGCGCGTGGTGGACGCTCCGGCAGTGCGGCGGCGAGCCACCAGCAGCCCGCCGGCCAGGCCGGTGAGGCCCAAGCCGAGGATGGCCAGACCGGCGATCACGCCGGTGCCGAGCCCTCCGCTCCCACCGGCAGCCGAAGCGGCCGAGGCGAGGGACGGGGAGCTGCCCGAGCTGACGCCGCTCCAGATGTCACCGGTTGCGCCGCGCGTCGGCGTGGGTGCCGGTGCGGCCGGCGTCGGCGTCGAACGGGCCGGGCTCTTGGTCGCCGAGCTGCTGCTCGAGGACTTCGGCGCGGCCGACTTCGGCGCGGTCGAGCTGGAGAACACCGGGGTTCCAGCCTCGGAGGTCACACCTGCGGTCGCGCCGGCGACACGCGCCGGGATGCCAGCCGAAGGCGTGCTGCTGCCGGTCCTGGCGTTACTGCGGGCCGGAGAGCTGCTCTGGCTCGGAGTCGCGCCGCTGGTCGTGCCCGAAGCGCTCGACGAGGAGGGAGCTCCGGCGGACGGGGCCGGAGCGGGCGTCGCCGCCGCGGCGGACGGCGCCGGCGCAGGCGTCACCGCTTCCGGCGCGACAGGCGCCGGTGCCGCGGGAACCCCTGAGGTGGCCGGCGGCGCAGTGGGCGTTTGCCCTGACGGCGGCGCCGGTGTTGCCGGGGTGCCGAAGCCTGACGGAGTGCAGGCCCAGGCGATGCCAGCCCCGACGACCCCGACGCAGAGTACTGACAATACGGCGGTTGAAAGCGCGCGGGCTCGCCTGCGCATAAGCCACTCCTCCATGCAGTTGGTTGACGGCTAGGTGAACGTACCACCTTCCGCGAGCGCCGTGCAACTTCTTTCTGGGGCGATGGCGACACCGCTCCCGTCCACCGGCGGTAGTCTGCGGCGCGTGGCGGTCGTCGACGCGAGACGGGGTGCGCTCGGCGCGCTGGCTGCGGCGTCGCTCGCGGCGGCCCTGACGCCGGCACCCGCCGCGGCCGGGCCCACCAGCGCCGCCGTCGTCCGTCTGCCCCTGCCCCGGTACGACGGCACCCTCACGCCCTACACGTTCGACCTCGGCTATCCCGTGGTCACCCTCGTCTACGACACGCTGACGTGGCGCGACGCGGCCGGTGTCCCGCGTCCCTGGCTCGCCCGGTCCGTTACTCGCGCGCGCGAAGGCCGGAGCGTGACCGTACGCCTGCGCCCGAACGTGCGCTGGCACGACGGCCGGCCGCTGACCGCCGCCGATGTCGCGTTCACGTTTCGCTTCGTGGTCAGGCGCTATCACCCGCGCTTCACGCCGCAGCTGGCCGACGTGCGGCGGGTTCGCACCGCGGGCGCGCTGACCGTGACGTTCGACCTGCGCCGGCCCTCGCTCGGCTTCGAGGACCAGCCGCTCGCCGATCTGCCGATCCTTCCCAGGCACCTCTGGCGAGGCCTCCCCTCGGGACGTGACGCGCCGCCGGGACCACCGGTCGGGAGCGGTCCCTACCGGCTCGCCGGCGCCAGCCGCACCGGCGGTTACGTCCTGAGCGCGAACCGGGGCTACTTTCGCGGTGCGCCGCGGGTTCGGGAGGTGCGGGTGCCCATCGTCGGAGACGCGGAGCGGACCTTCGAGGCGCTGCGCCGGCGCCGGGTGGACATGGTCCCGCTCAGCCTGCCCGTCCGCGCGGCCGAGGAGATCGAGCGGACCGCCGGGATCGCCGTACGCAGGGGCGCGTCCTACCTAGGCACGACGCTTCTGCTCAACCTCCGCGCGCGACCGTTCGCCGACCCCGAGGTTCGCCGCGCTGCTGCCGCGTCGCTGGACCTCGGGCGGATCCTGCGCAACGTCGGACCCGGCGTGGCGGCCACCGAGGGGCCGATTCATCCGGCCTCCGCCTGGTCGCCGGGGGTCACCCTGCAGCGGACGGATGTCCGCGCCGCCCGCCTGGCTCTCGCGCGTCTGGGGCCGTCGGCGATCCGCGTCCTGGCGCCCAACAACGACCCCGCGCGCCTGGAAGCCGGCCGGCAGGTCGTGCTCGCGCTGCGACGGGGCGGGGCCACCGCGACGCTCGTGCGTCTGTCTCCCGCCGAGCTGAGTCGTGCCGTCGGCGAGGACGGCTCGCCTCCGGACTTCGACGCGGCCATCCGCAGCATCCCGGCGCTCACCTCCCAGGACCCGGCCTACCTGGCGACGCTGTTCGGCTCGCCGGGACCAGGCGCACCGCTGAACATGTCCGGCTACCGCAGCGCTGCATTCGACGCGCTCGCCCGCCGCGTCGCGGCCGCGCCCGACCGGGCGGCCCGTCTGGACGCGGTCCGCGCCGAGCTGCGGCTGCTCGCACGCGACCTGCCATCGATCCCGCTGTTCTTCTCCGAGGGCACGTTCGGGTTCCGCTCCGCGATCTACGACGGCTGGGAGTTCGTCAAGGGGACCGGCATCCTGGACAAGCGCTCGTTCCTCCCCGGAGCGAAGTCGGCGGGCCGCTCGGAGGCCACCGCCGTCGAGGAGGTCGCCGACGACGAGGGCGACGACTCCGGCTCCTCGCTGGGCGTCGTCAGCACGATCTCCCTCGTGGTGCTGGGCATCGTCGTCCTGCTGGCCGGCTACGCCCTGGCGCAGCGGCGCAGGACGTGGCGGCCCTGACCGTCAGACTGCGGGCGAGGCGAGGCCCGGCCGCGAGTCGGTCCGACTCACCGCGGGCGCGCCCGTAGCGCTCGTAGATCACGCGCGAGCCGAACGTCCTCGTCTCGATCAGGTCCAGCGGAAGGTCTTCGGTGACCGGCGGCAGGAACGGCGTGCCGCCACCGACGACGACCGGATTGCGGGGCCGAGCTCGATCGCCGCCGCAGCCAAGCCGGCACCGCCGATCGAGACGTCCTTGTCGGTCGCGTCGAGCGCCGCGCGACCTCCTCGGCCAGTGGCGCCTCGGCGAGCCGGGCGTTGGCGTGGACGCTGTCGAGCGTGCGGCTGAGGACGACCTTCGGATCGGCGCACCAGACGTCCGCGAACACGGCCCCGAGCTCGCTGTCGCTACCTGAAACGCCACCGGGCTCCGATGTGGTCGGAGCCCGGCGGCGCTTCCTCCTATCGATGACGGAGTGGCGCGTTCGCGCCGCTCGCGCTCAGCGCACGATCGTGAAGGTCCTCACGATCGGCCTGGACCGGTTGCCGGCCGTATCCGTGGCCTGCAGCGAGAACTGGTACCGGCCGGGGCGCAGCGCCCGCCCACGGAGGCGCCCGGAGAACCGCACCGAGGTCGCGCCCGCCGGGCGGCTGCTGGTCAGCGTCCCGCGGGTCGTGAGCCGGGTGCACCTGCGCGCCCTGCGCAGTGCTCGCGTCGGTCGCACGCAGCGGCTCCCGCGGCGCCGCCCGCTCGAGGGCTTCGCGAAGGTGATCGACACCCTCGCCGCCTCGGACAGCCGGAACCGGATCGTGGTGCCCGCGGGCGCCCGCTGGCTCGCCCTCGCCTTACCCGCAGCGACTCGGAAGCGGCTGCGGAAGGACACGCCCGTCACTGCCGGCGCGCTCGTGTCCGCGCCGGGTCCGGTCGACCCGCCCGGGGCCGCAGCGCCCGGGTCGGTCGTGCCGGGGTCGGTCGTGCCGGGGTCGGTCGTGCCGCCACCGCCACCACCGCCACCGCCGCCACCGCCGCCACCACCGCCGGGGTTCGGCGGCGCAACGGGCGGGCCGAGGAGGATGAGCCGATCGATGAGCCGGTTGCCGGAGACGAGGCCGAACGTGTTGGCCTGGCCCACCGCGGTGCTGTGCAGCGGAGCCGGAGCCAGCAGCATGATGCCTGTCGCCCGGGCAACCGCCCCGGCCAGCAGTGCGCCGTCCATCGGTTGCGCGCCGTCGGCGACGTAGCCGATGTTCCCGGGCAGCCCGCGCGCCTTGGACTGCGTCACGACCGCCTGCGACACCTCGTACTGATTGGCCCCGCCCAGCCGCGTCGGGTTGGGAAGCCCGGCGGTCGAGTTGATGACGGTGGTGCCGCCGATGACCAGCGTCGTGTTGATGTCCAGCGAGGTCAGCGCCGCGGTCGTCGCCGCCGGTGTCGAAGCGGCGTTGACGAACAGGAACGGCAGCCGTCGCGCCGCGGCCAAGCCGGCCGCCGCGGCGGCCTCCGGGCTCGCGGGGTTGGCGATCACCGCCGCGTCGAAGGCGGACTGGTCCGCCGTCTTCTCGGGATCCGTCCGGCGATCCATCGCCGCGGCGACGTTCGCGGCCAGCGTCGCGTCGTCGGCGCCCTCTATGCGCGTGATCATCCCGGCGGGAACGCCTGCGGTCTGCAGGTCGGTCACCACCTGCGCGGACAGATCCGAGGTGTCGCCGATCACGAAGGCTCGGACGGGCGTCACCCGGCGGACCTCGCTGATGACGCTCGTCGGCAGCCCGGAGGCGGGCGAGAGCAGCATCGGACCAGGGTTGGCGCGCGCCAGCACGGAGCCCGCCAGCGCGCCCGCCACGTCGGTGTTGTTGACGATCACGACGTTGGTCGCGTTTCTCGAGGACACGCCGTTCTCGCCGCCTTCGGCGCCCGCCGGATAGGCGAACTGCGACACCGCCAGCGCCCGCGAGACCGCGTCAGGCTGGTCGATGTTGGTCCGCGGGGGCTCGCCCGAGGCGCCGAAGTCGACCCTCGCGAGGTAGATGTCCTCGGTGTCCGTGTCCCAGTTGCCTTCGCGCGAGTCCATCCAGCCCACGAGCAGGCGCCCGTTGGCCACGGTCACCGCCTGCGGCGAGTGGGCCCAGTAGCCCACCGGCCGGGTGTCGTACCCGGTCTCGTTGTTGTGCGATCGGTCGTTGATGCGGACATTGGGCTCGAAGGTCGCCCCGCCATCGGTCGAGTAGGACAGGTAGGTGTCGCCCAGGCGGATCTCCGAGCAGAACTGGTGCGAGTGATCGCAGTTGCGCTCCAGGCGCTCCTGGTACCAGTGACGGCGGTCGTGCCAGACGATGTTGATGCGACCGGGAGAGCCCGGCGAGACGGAGACGCTCGGATGCCGGGTCTGGATGGTCTGGCTACCGGGGAACGTCGTGCGATCGCTGATCAGCTTCGGCGTCGACCATGTGACCCCGTTGTCCAGCGAGCGCTGGAAGAAGACCGCCGAGTCGGGGCTGATGAAGTGATCGGCGCCCGTCCAGCACCCCGCGCACTGGGTCGGGCCGTTGCCGCCCTGGCTGTAGACCAGGTACAGCGTGCCGGCCGTCGCTCCCTTCACCATCCGCGGGTAGCTGCCGTTGGTCGACTGGCCGGTCAGCGGGTTGGGCGGGACGTGGGTCGCCGTCGAGTGGCCGCTGTTGACGACGCCGGTGACGTTTACCGGCGCTGACCAGGTCGCGCCCTGGTCGGTCGACCGGGCGGCCTGGATCAGTCCGTTGATGGCGGCCGTGCGCCATGCGACCGTGACCGATCCGTCGGAGTTGACCACCGGCCGCGTCGGGCCGTCGGTCGTGTTCCCCGCAGTGCTCAGCGGCGAGGCCGAGACGGAGGCGGCAAATGTCGCGCCCCCGTCGTTGGACCTGGCCACCTCCGTGTCGACGCAGCCGCGCTCGTTCGGCGCCGTCCCGGAGCACACGACGTTGCCGTTGCCGGCCAGGTCCTGGGCGGAGAGGTAGATGCGGTCCGCTCCGTCGGTTCCCGCGCCCGCCTGCACCGCGAGACCCGGGCGGTTGTAGTTGGGGCCGTCGGCGGGCTCGAAGCCGAGGTCCGCATCGCCCGGCCCGCCCTGCATCGCGACGACGCCGGGCGCCCACGTCGTGCCGCCGGTGGTGGACTTCCACAGCAGCACGGACGCTCCCTCGTCGGCGGTGGCGCCGATCTTGGGCGTGGCCGCCGTGAAGTACACGTTCTGGCCGGTGCCGAACTCGACGGCCTGGAAGCCGAGGCAGAGCTCGCGGAAGCCGAGCCCGGATGCCGGATACGTGAGCGGGAAGGCGGATGACCACGTCACGCCGCCGTCGAAGCTCGCCGTGCCCTCGCACAGCTGGGTCAGGTAGTTGACGTTGACCTGCACGACGTGCGACGGGTTGCCCGGGTTCACGGCCAGGCCGACGGCGTCGCTGCCGCGAAACGGGCTGGAGCTCGAGCCGAGCCGGTAGTTCGGGGTCACGCGGACCTGGGCTGCGGCGGTGGTGGCGAGGCCGAGCGACGCGGCGGCCACGATGACGGCGGTGAGGCTGAGAGCGCGCTTGAAGAGCATCATGTTCTCCCTACCGACCCATCTGGGGTCGGCGCAGCGTCACGAGCCGGCGGGCCGTGAGCGTCGATCCGGCGGCGAGCAGCAACAACAGCGCGCCGGCCGCGGCGACGAGGGCGAGCGGGGGGCCGTTGCCTGTGTCACCGGCAGGGACCGCGGCGGCCGCGGAGCCCGCGCTCGGGGCGGTGACCCGCAGCGTGGAGCGGGCCGGGCCGAAGCTCGTCGGCTGGCCGGTGATGCCGGGCGGAGCCGGGGGCGACGGAAGCGCCGCGGTCCGGTCCTGGGTGGCGATGATGAGGTACGTGCCGGGGGGAACGTTCGGGACCGGGATATCGACGTCGATCCGGCCCGCGGGGTCGACGCTGAACCCCGGCGCCAGGATGGTGCCGTTGCGCGTCGAGAGGCGGATGTTGTTGTTCGTCGACGTCATTTGGTTGTCCAGCCCCCTGCCCGTCACCTTGACCTCCGCGCCGGGCGCGGCGGAAGACGGCGTGACCCGCAGCAGGGCACCCTGTGCCGACGCACCTTCGGCGGCGACCAGCGGAAGTACCCCGATCACCGTTACGAGCAAACAGACCTTCCGCCTCATCACCCCTCCTTGTTGAACGATCTGCGGCCCCAGGCATCGCCGAGACACCCTGTGGGGCACCGCATAGCGCCATCTGTAACAGGCTATAGGCACGGTGCATAGGTGTTTGCATCATATAGCGGGAGAGGGCCCATCTCGATTCCCCCGCCGTCGGCGCCAGGCGAGGGCGAGCCCAGAGGCGCACGCCAGCGCCCCGAACGCGAGAACCCACCAGACCGTCCGGGAGGGACCTGACGCCGGACGTCGGGGCGTCGCCCGGCCTGCGGCAGGAGCGCGAGCGGCCGCCAGCGCGCTGCGGGCCTGCACCAGTCCCGCGCCGTGTTCTGGGTCACGCCCGGGCGGGCCGAGATCGCGCGCGCTCGAGACCAGCGCCGCGCGCACCCGGACGGGGGTCCGCGCCCGCCCGGAGCCGACGAGCAGCGCCGCGACACCGGAGACATGCGCGGCCGCCGCCGACGTCGACGCGCTGAAGCAGATGCAGAAGTCCCCGGGCCCGCCCCGCAGGGTCTGCGCCGCCACGCCGTCGGGCGGGCCATAGCCGACGTCGATCCCGTTGCCCGCCCCGCCGGGGGCGACCAGGTCAAGCGCCGCGCCGAAGTTGGAGTAGCGCGCACGGTGGCCGTCCCGACTCATCGCTCCCACGGCGATCACGCTCGGGTCGGCGGCCGGATGGCTGACCGTCGCTGCGCCGTCGTTGCCGGCCGCCGCGACGATCGTCGTGCCCCTCGACGTGGCGTAGCGGATCGCGGCGGTCACGGCGCGGCTGCGCTCGTGGCCCGAGATGCTCACGCTGGCGACATCGGCGCGGTGGTCGGCCGCGAAGCGCAGGCCGCGGGCGACGGCGGACGGGGACCCGGTCACGTCGGGTCCGAGCACCCGGATCGGCATGATCGTCGCCGCCGGCGCGACGCCGGCGCCGCCGATCCGGTTGCCCGCGGTCCCGGCGATGATGGCCGCCATCAGGGTGCCATGGCTGCGCCGGTGCCCGCGCGGGGCCACGTCGTTCGGGTGGGCATCGCCGTCGACGAAGTCCCAACCGGGCGCGAGGCGCGTTGACGCGAGGTCCGGTGCCCGGCGGTAGGGGCCGCGGTCCTCGTAGGCCACACCCGTGTCCAGGACGGCCACGGTCGCGCCCGCCCCGCGCGACACCGCCCAGGCCGAGGGGATCTGGATCGCGTGGAGATTCCACTGGTGCGCGAACAGCGGATCGTCCGGCGCCGCCACCCGCACCGGCCGCTCCTGAGCGAGCGCGCCGCCCGCGAGCGACAGCCAGCACACGCCGACCGCGCCGAACATGGCGGCCGTCCACCTCGCGAGTCGCGCGTAGACGCTCGTCACCGCGTCTGGTAGACCTCGCACCTCGCTGATATCGCGGAAGATAGAGTCTCGGAGGGATTGTGAGCGCTGACCGGCTGCGCCGTCAGGGCATGTACGGATGCGAATCGAGGGATGTGGAATCGTGAGGAACGCTCCACGAGCGAACGGATTCGGCGGGCCGATGCGACGCGCGCGCCGCTCCCTGATCCTGATGGTGGCCGCTGCGCTCGTCCTCCCCGTCGCCGCGCACGCGGAGCAGGCGTCGCAGCCATTGTCGCCCGCGGCCGGCCAGATCGAGGCAGGACGGTTTCACAGCTGTGCGATCGTCGCCGGCACGGTGCGCTGCTGGGGGTACGGCGGCGACGGCGCGCTGGGCTACGGCAATACGAACAGCATCGGCGACAACGAGTCTCCGGGCCTGGCCGGGGCCGTCAACCTGGGTCCGGGCCGGACCGCCACGGCGCTCGGCGTCGGCTACTGGCACACGTGCGCGCTGCTGGACGACGACAGCGTGCGCTGCTGGGGATACAACGGCAACGGCGAGCTCGGCATCGGCAATCCCGCCCTCCCCACGATCGGCGACGACGAGACCCCGAACACGATCGCGCCCGTGAGCCTCGGCGGTGGAGCGAAGGCGATCACCTCGGGGCGCGCCCACAACTGCGTGATCATGAAGGCCGACAGCAGCGTGCGCTGCTGGGGCCACGGCTTCGCCGGCCAGCTCGGCTACGGCAACCAGGAGCGCATCGGCGACAACGAGCTGCCGTCCACCGTCGCGCCGGTCAGCCTCGGCGCGGGGCGCACGGCGAAGGCGATCAGCGCCGGCGACTTCCACACGTGCGCGATCCTCGACGACGACACCGTGCGCTGCTGGGGTTACAGCGGCGCCGGCGCGCTGGGATACGGCTTTGCGAGCAACCTGCCCGGCGAGGGCGTCGGCGACAACGAGCCGGCCAGCGACTTCGGGCCCGTCATGCTAGGCACGGCGATGGTGCCCCGCACCGCCAAGGCCATCGGCGCCGGGGGCGCCCACACCTGTGTGATCCTGGATACCGACATGGTCGAGTGCTGGGGCACGGGCGGCGGGGGCCGGCTGGGCTACGGCAACGGCAACACCACCGGCAGCACCATGACCACGCTTCCCGGACAGATCGGGCCGCTCGACCTCGGTCCGCGCACGGCGAAGGCGATCACTGCCGGCGGCGACTTCACCTGCGCGGTGCTCGACGACAGCACGGTCCGCTGCTGGGGCGTCGGGACCTTCGGTCAGATCGGGTATCCGAACACGATCACGGTCGGCGACTCCCCGCCCAGTCCTTCGGTCGCCGCGGCCGGTCCGGTGGCGCTGGGGGCGGGAAGGACAGCGACCGCCGTCACGGCCGGCGTCCAGCACACCTGCGCCCAGCTCGACGACGGAAGCGTGCGGTGCTGGGGACGCGGGTCCATTGGCCAGCTCGGCTACTGCAGCGACGTGACCATCGGCGACACCGAGTCGCCGGCGACCGTGGGGCCCGTCGACTTCGGGACCGCCAACGCGGGCTGCCCTGCGGTGCCTTCGCCTCCCACCAGCGCGGGGTCCGGCGGCGGCGGCTCGGGAACCCAAGCCGATACGAGCACGCCCGCCACCGAGGCCGTCCCCCTTGCCGGGGATCAGCCGGCCACTCCGCTCGGCTTGGCCGAGGAGGCTGCCCGCACCCAGCGCCTTCGCAGCTGTCTCTCCGCAGCGTCGCGGCGGCCCAGGCGCCAGCGCGCTCGCGCGCGCAGGGCATGCACGAGGCAGCACGGACGGACACCCGGCCGCGTCACGGGGGTGCGGCTGCAATCGGTTTCGCGCACGCGGGCCGTCATGAGCTTCGCCGCACCGGGCAGCGACGGCGCCAACCCGCCGGCCGCCCGCGCCTACCTCATCCGGCAATCGCGCCGCTCCCTGAGGGGCCGCACGATCGGCCGGACGAAGACGCTGTGCAACGGCTCGTGCCGTTTCTCGGTGACCGACGTGGGGGCACAGCTCAACCTCAGCATCACGAACCTGCGCCCGCGCAGCGTCTACCGCTACACGATAAGAGCGCGCGACAACGTCTCGAACCGGGTGGGGCGGCCCTCCCCGACCGCCAGGGTCACCATGCGCTGAGCAGGGCTCGCTGACCGGCGCAGGGGCGCCGTTCGGGCGATGATGCGGTCGTGCACAACCCTCGCATTCTGATCGTGGCAGCGGTCGCCTCCGCGGCGGTCGTGGCCGTCGCTGCCGCGATCCTCGTGGGCGACGGCTCGGGCGACCGCGCCGACGAACAGCCTCGCCCCGTCCGCTCGCAGCTCACGCTGGAGCGCTACGTGCTGCCCACGACCGGCCGGCCGGAGCTGATCGTCTCACTGCCCGACCAGCGCCTCAACGTCCTCGAGACCACGCGCGGCGCCACCTCCGTCCTGCTGCGTTGCGCCGACGGAGCCGGAGCCGAGAGGATTCGCCGGCACACCGGCTGGCCCCTGCTCGAGGAGCCGGGGCTTGCGCCCCACATCC
The DNA here is from genome assembly GCA_963825515.1 of uncultured Solirubrobacterales bacterium. Taxonomy (GTDB): domain Bacteria; phylum Actinomycetota; class Thermoleophilia; order Solirubrobacterales; family Solirubrobacteraceae; genus CADCVQ01. Next base: position 637,229 of record CAWGTI010000010.1, read on the forward strand.
ACCAGCCGATCCGGCCGGATGTGCTCGACGTCATCCGCTCCTGCCGCCTGACTGGGCCGGGAATCGACTTCTCGGGACGCGTGCCCGGGCGCGTGCCCAGCCAGTAGCAGGGCGCCGGCGCTACGCGAGTGTCCGCGCTGGGCCGCCGACCAGCGCTTCGATCTGGTCCGCGGTGAGCGTCTCAGCCTCCAGCAGCGCGCCGGCGAGCCGGTCCAGCGCCTCCCTCGATGACGTCAGGATGGCGTCCGCCCGGTCCTGGGCCTGCTGGACCAGCTTGCGGGCCTCGGCGTCGACCGTGCGGGCGGTGTCGTCCGAGTACCGGACGACGCGTCCGAGGTCGTCCGCCTGCTTGGCGTAGCCGATCGGCCCCAGGAGCTCGCTCATGCCCAGCTCGCTCACCATCTCGTGAGCCATGCGGCCCACCTGCGCCAGGTCGCCCAGCGCGAGTGAGCCCCCCTCGCCGAACACGAGCTCCTCCGCGCCGCGGCCGCCGAGCAGGATCGCCATCTCGTCGAGCAGGGCCGTACGCGATTGGACGACGCGGTCGTGCGTGTCGATGATCCACGCGCGCCCGAGCCAGCGGCCGGAGGGGATGATGCTGACCATGTGCGGCATGCGGCCCTCGGGGACGGCGCGGGCGACGAGCACGTGGCCGGCCTCGTGCACGGCGATCGTCCGGCGCTCCGCATCGCTGAGTACATGCGCCCGGGCGATGCCGACCGTCGAGCGCTCCACGGCAGCCTCCAGCGTGTCCATCGAGATCTCCGTGCGGCCGGTTCGCGCGCCCAGCAGGGCCGCCTCGTTCATCACGTTGGCGAGGTCGGCGCCCGACAGCCCGCGGGTGATCCCGGCGATGGCGTCGAGGTCCACGTCGGGCGCGAGCCGCTTGGTGCCGACGTGGACCCCAAGGATCTCCCGCCGGCCCGCCCGGTCGGGCAGATCGAGGGAGATCTCGCGGTCGAAGCGGCCGGCGCGCACGAGCGCGGGGTCGAGGATCTCGGGCCGGTTGGTGGCGGCCATGACGATCACGCCGTCGCGCTGACGGAAGCCGTCGAGCTCGATCAGGATCTGGTTGAGCGTCTGCTCGCGCTCGCGGTGGCTGTCCAGCGAGCCGGCCTCGCGGCGTGCCCCGATCGCGTCGATCTCGTCGATGAAGATGATCGCGGGCGCCGACGCCCGGGCCTGGTTGAAGAGGTCGCGGACGCGGCCCGCGCCCTCGCCGACGAAGACCTCGGTGAACTCGGTCGACGCCACCGCCAGGAACGCGGCGTTGGACTCGCCGGCCACCGCCCGGGCCAGGAGCGTCTTCCCGCAGCCGGGAGGGCCGACCAGCAGGAACCCGCGGGGAAACCGCGCCCCGATCTCGGCGTACCGGGTGGGGTCGCCGAGGAAGTCCTTGATCTCGGTGACCTCGGCGAGGACGTCGCCGATGCCGGCGACGTTGGCGAACGTCACCCGCTCGGAGCCCAGCGACTGCTGTCCGAGCGTGCGGTCGCGCATGGACAGCCGGCGCTGACGCTCCGGCGCCTCCAGGATGCGCTGAAGCGCTTCCTGGAGGAAGGTGTTCGAGATCTCGCGGCCGTCGGCGCGGGCGGTCAGCAACGCGGCCTCGTTCATCACGCTCTCGAGGTCCGCGCCGGTGAAACCGATCGCCTTGCGGGCGATCTCGACCAGGTCCACGTCAGCGGCTACCGGCTTGCCGCGGGCGTGGACCGCGAGGATCGCCGCTCGGCCGGCCTCGTCGGGCCGGTCGACGCCGATCGTGCGGTCGAAGCGGCCGGGCCGCAGCAGCGCGGCGTCGAGGTCATCGGGCCGGTTCGTGGCGCCGATGACGATCGTTCCCTCCACCTGCGAGAAGCCGTCCATCTCGGTCAGGAGCTGATTGAGAGCCTGGCCCTGCTCATCGCCTTGGGTGCCGTTCGGGCCGGACCGCCGCTTGCGAGCCACCGCGTCGATCTCGTCGATGAACAGGATGGAGGGCGCGTTCTCACGCGCCTCCCGGAACAGCTCACGCACGCGCGCGGCGCCGACGCCGACGTACATCTCGACGAAGTCAGACCCCGAGATCGAGTAGAACGCCGCGCCCGACTCGCCCGCGACGGCGCGTGCGAGCAGCGTCTTGCCACAGCCGGGGGGACCGAACAGCAGAACGCCCTTCGGTATGCGCGCGCCGAGACGCGAGAATCGCTCGGGATGAGACAGGAACTGCGAGAGCTCACGCAGCTCCGTCACCGCAGCCTCCTGGGCGGCGACGTCGGAGAAGCGCAGCACGCTCTCGGCGCCGCCCGCCTTCCGCGCCCCGCTGCGCACCGAGAACGGCCCCGATCCTGACCGGAACGAGATGATGAAGTACCCGAGCATGACGATGAGGATCAGCGTCGGCAGCAGGACCGAGAGATACGGCAGGAGCGTCTTCCCGAGCTGCTGGTCGATCTTCAGCCTGACCTGGTTGGACTCGAGGACCTGCACCAGATCGCCGCGGCTGACCTCTGACTTCAGGTACGGGGTGTAGAAGGCAACGGCCTTGCCGCCGCGCTGCCGGTAGGTCCCCTCGACATGCGAGTCTTGATCGAGGACGCGCGCGTCTTCGATCCTGTCCGTCTCGGCAAGGTTGACCATCGTCGAGAAGTCGACGCGCTTGCCCTTCGGGTGCGGCTGGCTGGCGAGGATGACCTGGACGAACGCGACCAGCAGCACCAAGATGATGAGAGCGGCCCAGAACCCAGGGGAGCTGAAGAGGCGTCGTGATGCGTTGGAGGATCCCGACGTAGACCGCTTCCTGGCACTTCGAAGTTTCACGGGTCCACCAGCCTAACGATCGCGGCCGTGGTCGTGGGGCATCAGAAGACGCCCCTGGAGCAGTCGCCCGTGCCGACGATCGGGCCAGCTTGGCGCAGCGCGGAGCGAACGAACCGGTTGGGAACGCCGAGCCCGCCGGCCGTGGAGGCGTTTGCCGCAGTGGTGAGCACGCGTCCGCGCCCGTCCACGACCGGGCCACCGGAGTTGCCGGGTCGCACCCGACCGCGGAAGCTCGTGAGGAGTCGCCCGTACAGCTGGCTGCGGAACCCGTTCCGGGGCCCGGTGATACGCCCCTCGAGCTTGCGCGACGTCGGCCCCAGCCGCGCCCGGCGGATCCGCCGGATGCCCGCGGGGAAGCCGACCGAGGCGCCCGAGGTGCCGCTACGCGGCTGGCGAACCATGGGCAGATGCGGCACGTGGGTCAGCTTGGGCACCCGCAGGAGAGCGAGGTCGTTGCGGCGATCGAACCAGATCGGGATCGCCTCGAGCCGTGGCCCGGTGCCCCGGAGACGCACCCGGAAGGCGCGGCCTTCGGCGACGACGTGGGCGTTGGTGACCACGATGCCGGGGGCCGCGAACCACCCGGCGCCCAGGCCTCCGCGACCGCAGCCCACGACGCCGATCTTCACGACGCTCCGGACGACTCGTCGCACGTCCGGGTCGGTCTCCAGGCGTGGATCGGCCGCCGGGACGTCTGGTGGCGCGGTCGCGAACCGCGGGAGCTGCTCGATCGGCAGCTGCCCCTCGGCCGGTACCGGGCCGGGAGGCACGAGCACCGAGTTCAGCCGAGCGAGCACGGAGGAGTCGTCGACCGGTTCGCGGAGCGACTTCACCTCGGTCGCCGCCGACCCCACGATCCACACCGCGACCACCGCGAGCGAGCCCGCCAGCACGGCCCCCCCGGTCGAGCTCACCACGGCACGGACGCCTCCATCGCGCCCTCGAGCGCGCCGCCGCCGCCCCAGGCGACTGCCCAGCCGCTCGGCCGCGGCGGCCAGGAGAGCGCCGAGCACGAGAGCAGCGGGCAACGCGATCAGCAAGGCAGACGACGAGCGCAGCTCCTCGCCGGCCAGGAGCGGAACCCGCGTACCGAGCACCGCCCCGGCGGCAAAGCCGGCGAGAGGAAGCGCTCCCACGAAACCCTGCCTGAAGCCCCACAGGACCGCCCCCGCGATCACCGCCCCGGCGATCAGGTCAACGACGAGCATGGGGCATCATAGGCCGGGTTCTGGGGCGGCTTCAGCGAGTCCTGACGCTCACGGTCCGTGAGCGTGGCCCGCGGCGGGCGGTGACGTTGTCGCGGGCGACGATCGCGTAGGCGTACGCGGTGCGCGGGCGCAGGTCGGTGACCGTCAGCGTCACCTCCTCGCCGACGCGCTGGACGGCGAACCGGCAGCTGCCTCGGCACAAGGAGTGGGCGGCGTCGAAGGCGCGGCGGCTGCGGATGGGGCGAGGCGACTGCTTGACGAGATAGGCGACCGCCGGCGGTGAGTTGCCGCCGTCGGTCCCGGGGGCTGCGAAGCGAAGCTCGATCTGTCTCCCCGAGAGCGCCCGGGCGCGCAGCCCGGTCACGCGGCCCGGGGTGCGCCCGAAGCGGCGCAGACATTTCCGGCGCGCGCTGCTGCGGCGACGCCGCGCACGGCGCTGGGCCGCCGCGAGGCAGGTGCGCAGACCGCTCGCGCGCAGGGCGTCCGCGGCGAACGGTGAGATCGTGGCGTCGCCGGGAGGCGGCGACGCCAGCGGGTCCTCGGGCAGGACCGTGACCGGCGGACCCGTGGCTGGCGTGCCGGTTGCAGCCGGGGGCGGGTCCGGCGTCGGTTGGGTGACGCAGCTGGCGCCGCCGGCGCCCAGGTCGACGGGGCCGGCGGCCGCCGGGGTCTCGTCGTCGCCGATGCTCTGGGCGCTGCAGTAACCCAGCAGCCCGTTGTCGCCAAGGCCCCAGCAGCGCACGCTCCCGTCGTCCAGCCGCGCGCACGTGTGGAAGCGACCAACGCTGACCGCCAGGGCCGATCGACCCGTCCCGAGATGCACCGGCCCGACGGTGTTGGGCGTCTCGGTGTCACCGATGTCGTTGCGGTTGCCGTAACCCAAGGCGCCGTAGCCCCCCAGCCCCCAGCAGCGTAGGCTGCCGTCGTCCAGCCGCGCGCACACCGAGCCGTCACCCACACTGACCGCCTTCGCGGTGCGGCCGGCGCCGATGTTGACCGGTCCCGCCGACCCGGGGTGCTCGTTGTCGCCCATCGTGTCGAAGTTGCCGTAGCCGAGGCGGCCAAAGCCGCCGTAGCCCCAGCAGCGCACGTTGCCGTCGTCGAGCACCGCGCACGTCTCCTCGCCGCCGGCGCTGAGCGCGGCGGCCGTGCGGCCGACGCCCAGGATCACCGGCGGCCTGGTAGTGCTGTTGCCCATGCTGTCCACCGCGATCATCGGGTCGCCGACCGTCCTCGTGTCCCCATAGCCCAGTTGGCCGTTGCGCCCCAGCCCCCAGCAGCGCACCGCGCCATCGTCGAGGGTCGCGCAGGTGTGGTTCAGGCCGGCGCTGAGCGCAACCGCGTCGCGGTCAAGGTTCACCGGTGCGACCGACCCGGGGGACTCGTCGTCGCCGATCGAGCCCGGGTCGTTGCGGCCCAGCCGGAAGTCCTCGCCGAAGCCCCAGCACCGCACCGCGCCGTCGTCGAGCACCGCGCACGTGTGGCCGCTCCCGGCTGTGATCGCGACCGCGGTGCGCCCGGCTCCGAGGTTCACGGGCCCGGCCATGCCGGGCGTCTCGTTGTCGCCGATGTTCTGCGTGTTGCCGTAACCCAGCCGGCCGTCGGCACCGAACCCCCAGCACCGAACCGTGCCGTCGTCCAGCAGCGCGCACGTGTGAAAGTCACCCACCGCGATCTGCGTCGCGGTGCGCCCGGCGCCCACGTTCACCGGTCCCACCGACCCGGGTGTCTCGTCGTCGCCGACCGTGCTCATCAGGGGGTAGCCGAGCTCGCCCTCTGGGCCGTAGCCCCAGCAGCGCACGCTCCCGCCCTCCTGGATCGCACACGTGTGCAACGCGCCCACGTCGATCCGGCCCGCCGCGGTCTCGGCCGGCTCCGACGCCCGCTCCGCGACGGCGGAGGCGGGCAGGACGCACGACAGCGTGACCAGCACGACGGCTCGACGCAGAACACCGACAAGGATGTTCGCCGGCCAGTGCGCTTGCTCAGCGACCTCGGGTCGTCTCGTGCGGGGTATCAGCACGGCACCGCAAGGTCTACCGCCTCACGATCCTGAAGAAGACCGTCCGCGGCCGGGACACGTTCCGCGCCGCGTCCGTGGCGGTGATCCGAGCCTGGTAGCGGCCGGGGCGCAGCGCACGCGATCCGACGCGCCCCGAGAACGCGACGCGATTCGCTCCAGCCCTGCTCGTCCGCGTCAGCGTCCCCCGCGCCACCAGACGCGTGCACCGCCGCGCGCGGCGCAGCCGCCGCGACGGGGCCACACACCGCCCGGCACGTCGCCGACCGGAGCGCCGTGCCCCGATGGCGATCCGGACCGTCGCCGCCTCCGACAGCGTGTAGCGGAACGTCGTGCCCCGACGGACCTGCGCCGCGCTGCCAGAGATCGGGGTGCGATTCGGCCCCACGGCGAACACGCTCCGGTTCAGCCCGAACCCGCTCACGTTCGGAGCAAGCAGATCCTGCAATGCCGTGAGCGGCGTCACGCTGAGCGGCGGCATGGTGATCGGCGGCGTGACGGCCGGAGGCTCCTCGCCCGGCGGCGTCTGCCCGGGCGGCGGGGGAGGCGGAGGCGTGCTGTACGTGAACGCATTGGACCGCCGCGCCTCGCCGCCCTCGGTCACCACGGTGATGTCGACCGTCCCGGCGTCGTGCGCCGGGCTGAGCGCCGTGATCTGCCCGTACGAGTCCGCGGTGAAGCTCGCCGCCGGCGTGGAGCCGAAGCGCACCGCGCGCAGCCCGTTGTTCAGCCCTGTCCCGGTGATCGTCACCGCCGTCCCGCCCGCCGTCGAACCCGACCCGCTGCCGCCGCTGATCGCTGGCGGTGGCGTGTAGAGCTCCGCGATCTTCGATCCCGTGCCGCCCACGATCAGCACCCGCCCGCAGTTCTCACCGCAGGAGGCGCCCGCCGCGAACGTCGTGGGGTCGCTGGACAGCAGCGTGGCCGTGGGACCGCCAGTGTAGGAGTCCGTCCCCCTGCCGACCTGCAGGGCGCCGCCTGGGCGGTAGCCGCCCGCAGCGCCCATGCCGGGGTCGAAGACCTCCGCGCTGGTGTGATAGGACCCCTGGCACGTGGCATAGCCGCCGGCGACGAGCATCTTCCCGTTCGGCAGCGCCGCCGACGCATGGCTTGCGCGCCCCCCGGCGAGCAGGCCGGTCGCGGCCCACGTCCCGGCAGCCGGGTCGAACATCTGGGAGTCGCTGGTCAGTCCCGGGACGGTTTCGAAGCAGCCGCCCCCTGCCGCGACCACACGGCCGCTGAGCAGCGTGTTCGAGCTGATCGCGGTGCGATCGGCACCGGCCGGCCCGCCGGTGGGTGCGGACCAGGTCCCGACGAGCGGGTCGTACAGCTCACTTGGAGGCGCCCCCGCCGAATGGAAGCCACCCGAGACGAGCACCCGTCCGCAGCGGCTGCCGCAGACCGACGCCGGCCCGACGGGAATCGCGGCCGCCGTGTGAAGCGAGCGCGTCGCCGCGAGCAGACCCGTCGGTGCCCAGGTGTTGCTCGCAGGGTCGTACAGCTCGGACGTGTTGCGCGGAGCGTGGGCGGGCGCGGAGCCGCCGGCCACCAGCACCTTGCCGCAATTGGTCCCGCATACCGAAGTCGGGCCCGCGAGCAGGGTGGCCGTATGGCCCTGCCGCGACAGGCCCATGCTCGCCGCGGGGCTCCACGTTCCCGACGCGGGATCGTAGATCTCCGCGGACGTGATCGACGTGAACGGGGCGCCGTTGGTGAACCCGCCGGCCACCAGCACCCTGCCGTTGGGAAGCAGCGTCGCCGTATGACGGATACGCGCGGTCGCCATGTTCTCGGTCGTCGTCCACGTGCCCGTCCGCGGGTCGTAGAGCTGCGCGGAGCTGAGCACCGTGCAGGGCGAGCTTGGGCACTGCGCGCGACCGCCGGTCACAAGGACCCTGCCGTCGGCCAGCAGCGTCGCCGCATGCCCGACCCGGCGCGCCGTCGGGATCGGCGCGGTCGCCTTCCATCCGCCCTCGCCGTAGGAGTAGGCGGCCAGCGTGCTGCGCGCGGGCGAGCTGCCGGCGCCGTTGGTCACGGTCACGAACGTCCGGCCCGCGGCGCGCGCCGGCGCAACGGCCGTGATCTGCGAATCGGAGTCCACGGTGAAGCTCGACGCCGGCGTGCCACCGAAGCTGACGGCCGTCGTGCCCGTGAAGCGCTGGCCACTGATGGCCACGCGCGTCTCCCCCGACGTGGGCCCGCCACGCGGCGCCAGGGCGCCCACGCGCGGGCGCGCGGCGCTCGGCGCGACCCGGACCAGGAAGGCGTCGCGCAGCGTGATCCGCTGCTCCTGGAAGCCGTTGACGATCTCGAGGTCGTCGGAGCCGTCGATGCCCCCTCCCAGGGTGGTCCCCACGGCGTACGCGTCGCCCGCGGCGTCGACGGCGATACCGCCTCCGACCGAACTGGTGGTCGCACCGGGAATGCACGTCGAGTAGCTGAACGCCGATCCGCTCGGGTTCAGCTTCGAGACGAACGCGCCGTTGCTCCCGGTCGCGCACGACGAGCCGGGCAGCGGGTCGGCCGTGGGGAAGCTCGAGTTGAAGATGCCGCCGAACACGTGAGCGCTGCCTGCCGCGTCGACAGCGACGTCGAGGCCGTTGTCGAAGCCGGCGCCGCCGAGGTACGTGGAGTACGCCAGTCCGGTTCCGGCGGTGTTCAGCTTCGCCACGAATGCATCCTGGCCGCCGGCATTGGAGCCCTGAAGCGCGCCCTGGGTCGGGAAGTCCGAGGACTCCGTGTTCCCGGTCACGTACGCGCTGCCGGACAGCACCGCGATGCCCCCCTCGGGCGGATCGGCCCCGGGGAAGAACTCCACGAACGGGTCGTCGGCGCTCCCCCCGAGATAGGTCGAGTACACGAGCGAGGCGGCGCCGGCGGCGGCGGTGTTGAGCTTCGCCACGAACGGGTCGCTGCCACCGGCGTTGACCGTCTGGAACGCGCCGGCGGTGGTCGGGAAGCCGGCCAGCGCCACGCCTGTCACGTAGACGTTGTTCGCCCCGTCCAGCGCGATGTCCGATGCACCTTCGTCGCTCGTTCCACCGAGGTAGGTGGCGTAGGCGAGCCCGGCCGAGGCCATCGGCTGCAGCTTGGCCACGAACGCGTCGGTCGCGCCTCCGATCGAGCTCTGGAAGGCCCCCGCGGTGGTGGGGAAGCCGCCGAACGTAAAGCCGGTGACGTAGGCGGCGCCCGTTGCGTCGACCGCGACGTCGCTGCCCACCGAGCCCATCGCGGGGCTGCCGAGGCAGGTCGAGTACGCGAGGTCCGACCCGGCGGGGTTGACCTTCGTGACGAACCCGGCGCCGCTGTTCCCGGACGGCGCGGGATCGCATGTGGATCCCGGCAGTGGGCTCACGCTCGGGAAGGCGGTGGAGAACGCCAGGCCGGTGACGTAGGCGTTGCCCGACCCATCCACGGCGATTCCGTTGGCGTCGGTGGAGCCGGACGCACCACCGAGGAACGTCGAGTAGCGCAGCGAGTCCGGACCGGCCGCGGTGGTGTCGACCTTCATGACGAACGCCACCGAACCGGCACCCGCCGGGTAAGTCGTCCGATGGGCTCCGGCCGTCGTCGGGAAGTCGAGCGACTGCGTGTTTCCGGCGATGTAGGCGTTGCCCGCGCCGTCGACCGCGACGTCGGCTCCCTGATCTTGAACGCCGCCGTTGCTGATCCCGCCGGCGTATGTCGAGTACGTGATCACCGGGTCGATCACGAGTGTCCTCGACCGGTCATAGGCGCCGACGCGGAAGCCCACGCGCTGGTCAGCCAGGAGCACGTACCGGCCCGCCACCGCGCGCCGGCCGCCGGCCGTGCGCTGGTAGACGACGGGCTGGGGCTGGCGCAGCGTGCCGGCAGCGGTCTTCAGCAGCAGGTCCCCGCTGCCGTCGATGGACATCCGCTCGGCGCCCTTGAAATCCAGTGCGATCCTGGACGGGTCGGCGCCCGGCGCGACCATGAAGTCGTACTCGAAGGCACCCTGGCGCCCGTGCCAGGTGACGTCAATGCCCGGATAGACGCCGGAGTAGGTGACCTCGCGGTAGTTGGACACGCCGACGTGGCGCTCGTTGCCGATGAAGTAGTTGCTCTTGGCGCCCAGCGGCTTGGCGGCCGCGATCGCGGGGTGCGGGTTGGCGCCGGCCAGGCGCATGCGCACGACAGCGCCCTCACTGGCTGGATCCCCGCCGGACCCCGGCCGGCCGCCGTCGGTGCCAGGCTCGGTCAGCGACAGCACGGCCTCGCGTGGCGTGAGGAACAGCGCAAAGCCTTGGCCGCGCGCGAGGTAGCGCACCTGCGCGTCGGTCTGCCCCACGTTGCGCTCGAAGCGCAGCGGCAGGCTCGCCAGCGTCTGCCTCGCCGCTCGTTCCTGCTGGGGCGTGGCCGTTGCGGCGCTCGGCGCAACGACGGAGCTCGGGGTCGAGGCGCCGCCCGCGGAGAGGAGTCCGGCCAGGCCTGCCGCGAGCAGACCGAGCCCGAGGAGCGCTGCGCCGCCGAGGCGACCGCGGCGGCCCGAACGTCCTTCCGGCACCGACGGTCCGACCGGCAGCGCGCCCCCGATACGAGTCAAGTCATCTCCCCCTAATGCCCAAGTCCGTTGCAAGCCCAGCCTCATGCCATCCAAGTGGCACCTTAGGCGCGCTCATCCCCATAAGACAGGGGTCCTTCGGCCCCTTTTCGCTGGACGTGCGCGACTTCGCGCCGTCCGTGACGGCCGCGGCGATGACCCGATGCCGCGGATCAGCACGCTTCTACGGAATCGTCACCTGGATGTATTACGACGAGCGTCACGGCTGGCCTTAGCGGCCGACCCGGACGTCTCGCCGTCGACCTTTCCACGAGCGGCGGATTCTGCACCCCAGTGGTGCATGAACCGACATTCAGGCGAAGACCGACCTGTCGAAGCTGCTCGCACGGTGCAGCGCATCGCGGAGGATCTCGGAGCGATCGACGCCGAGCACCTGCGTATACACGCCTCGGAGCCTCTACGCCCTCAGCCGCGAGACCTCGCGCGCGACGTCCGCCCGCCGGCGCACGCCCATCTTCCGAAGGATGCGCGATAGCGTCTTCTTGATCGTTCCGAGGGAGAGGAAGAGCAGGTCGGCGATCTCCTGGTTGGTGTGGCCCTGCGCGACCAGCTCCGCGACCTGCCGCTCGGTATCGGTCAGGCTCGACCAGCCGCCTGCCGGGCGTCCGTTGCCGTTGGTGACCGACGCCTGCGCGACGGCCCCGTCGAGCGCGAGAGCGGCGCCTTCCGCGAACACCGCCTCGAACCGGGTGGTGGAGAGCTCCTCGCGGACGCGGGCGACGTCCGACTCGTACTTCGGGCCGGCCCAGACCGCCGGGATGAGCCCGCCCGACTCGGCCACTGCCTGAGCCGCGCCGAGCAGACGGGCTGCGTGCTCCCAGCGCCCGCCGACCACGACCAGGCCGGCGATCGCCGCCAGCGAGACGGCGATCCCGCACGTGTCCCCCGTCTCGTGGCGGAGCTGGAGCGCCTCGCGGTGCAGCACCGCCGCCCGCTTCACGTCGCCCTCCCTGCTCTCCAGGTCGGCCAGCGCATGCAGCGCGCTCGCCGAAGCGCGCCGGTCGTAGGCCTGTCGGGCGAGGTCGAGCGTCTCCTCGAACAGTCGGTGCGCGGTGCGAACGTTGCCCGCCTGAGCGGCCAGCTGCCCGAGGGCCAGAACGGCGTAGGCCCCGCTCGCGGCTCCGGCCCTGGCCAGCGGCAGCGCCTCCTCGAGTAGGCGCTCGGCGCAGGCCCGGTCACCCTGAGCGGAGGCGACGCGGGCCCGCAGCACGAGTGGCGGGATGAGCTCCATGGGCTTCGCCTCGCGCAGCAGCGCGAGTGAGCCGTCGAGGAACTGCCGGGCTCGGTCCGGCTCGCCGCGAGCCAGCGCGCACTGCCCGAGGTTCATCAGCACCGTGCCCTTCGTGTACTTCTCCCCCAGCTCCTCCGCGACCGCCAGCGTGTCGTCGAAGGCCGACTCCGCCCGCCCGAGGTCGCCCTGGCGAGCCGCGGCCTCGCCCAGGCCCAGCAGCCCGAAGCGCAGCCCCTGCTTGTCGCCCGCTTCGCGGGCCACCGTGACGCACTGCTCGAGCAGCGGCCGCGCGGCGGCGAGATCGTCGAGATAGCAGTGCTCGAGCCCAGCACAGCCCAGGGCGTGGGCGAGGCACCATGAGTCCCCGGCCTCCCGAGCGGACGCCGCGCTCTGGCCGAGCAGCGCCAGCGCTTTCGGATCACCGCAGTGCTGTCTGGCGTTGCCGAGGATCAGCAGCGCGCGGCCCCGGATCTGGATGTCGGCCAGATCGTCGGCGATCGCGAGGCTCTCCTCGACAGGGTCGAGGGCGGCCGCCTTGTCACCCGTCATGAGCGCCATGAACCCGGCCCCCCACAGCGCCTTGGCGCGCAGCGCCGGCGGCGCGTCCTCGGTCGCCATGACCGCGGCCTCGAGCAGCTCCCGCCCCTCGCCGAAGTGACACCGCACGCGCCAGAAGAGCACGACAGCCCCGGCGAGGCGCAGCGCCCACTCCCCGTGGCCGTGGCCCAGCGACCATTCGAGCGCGCGGCGCAGGTTCTCGCGCTCGCGCTCCAGTCGATCGAACCACTCGCGCTGGCCCGCGCCGGTGAGCAGCGGCTCGGCCTCCTCCGCTACGGCCAGGTAGTGGCCGGCGTGGGCGCGTCCCAGGTCCGCCACCTCGTCGGCCTCCTCGAGCCGGTCGACGGCATACGCGCGGATCGTCTCCAGCAGGCGGTACCGGGCGGGCGCGTCCGAGACGGGGACGACCAGGGACTTCGCGACGAGGTGGTCGAGCAGATCGGGGACGTCGCCGGCCTCGACCTCGCCGCCGGCGCAGACCGCTTCGGCCGCTTCGAGGTCGAATCCTCCGGCGAACGCCGAGATGCGTCTCAGCAGCGCCCGTTCGGGGAGCGAGAGCAGCTCATGGCTCAAGTCCAATGCCGCCTCGAGCGTCCGGTGGCGCCCCTGATCGGCGTCGGTCGCGCTGGTGAGCAGGCCGAAGCGGTCGTCGAGCCGGTCGGCGATCTCCGCGGGGGTGAGCATGTGGACTCGCGCGGCGGCGAGCTCGATCGCGAGCGGGATCCCGTCCAGCCGCCGGCAGATCTCCACCACGTCGGGCGCCAGGTAGGCGTTCAGCGTGAACCCGGGCTCCGTCGCGGCGGCGCGCTCCACGAACAGGCCCACCGACTCGTAGCGCAGCGCGTCCTCGGGCCGGTCGGCGTCACCGGCCAGAGGCACGGACAGTGGCGGGACCTGCCACACGGTCTCGGTCGCGGTGCCGAGCGGCGCACGGCTCGTCGCGATGACCCGGAGATCGGGACACGTCCCCAGCAGCGCGTCGACGAGCTGAGCGCAGGCGTCGATGACGTGCTCGCAGTTGTCGAGGACGAGCAGCATGCGCCGTCCGAGCAGGTGGGCTCCGATCGTGTCGGTGAGGTCCTGGCCGCCGACCTCCTGCACGGAGAGCGCGGACGCCACCGCACGGGGCACGAGCGCGGCATCGCCGACGGGCGCGAGCTCCACCGCCGCCGTGGCATCTCCCCAGGTCTCGGCCACCCGCAGCGCAAGGCGCGTCTTGCCGATGCCGGGCGCGCCGTTCAGCGTGACCAGGCGAGCATCCGCGATCAGCTTCACCAGCTCCGAGATCTCCCGCTCTCGGCCCAGGAAGCGGCTCGTCGTGGCCGGCATCACCGGCTCCCCCGTGGTCACCAGGGCAGCGAGGCTAGCCAATCACCGACGTCCCGATAAGTGTTTCGGACACATTGGGGCCGGGTGGCCCCACTCAGGCGGCACACGCGTGAGCTGCCCGTCGGCGTCGATCAGTCGAAGAGCCGGCCGATTGGCACGCGCCAGCCCGCGACCACGTCGCCGGCATCGCTTCGCCGTCAGCGAGCTGGACCGGTCACAGCGTTCCGCGAGGGACGAGCCAGTGCTGCTCGAGCGCGCTCACCTTGGCGATCTCCTCGTAGTCGGAGTCGTAGTGCAGCAGCGGCACACCGGCCCCCATCGCTGCGGCGGCGATCAGCAGATCGGCGGGCGGGACGCTGCGATGCACGCCGGCTTCGGCGAGTGCGAGCTGCAGCGCACGCGCCTCGCCCCACAGCGACATCGGCATGGGAATCGAGGCGAACGCGGCCAGACGAGAGGCCACCTCGGTGGCGCGGCCGGGGTTCGGCGCCAGCCGGACGAGCTCGATCACGATCAGGTCGCAGACGAGGACCGCGCCCGCGGCCACCTGCGCGTTGAACCACCGCGCCAGATCGGGGCGCCGCCGGTCGCGGACCCATGTCCACACGCCCGTGTCCACCAGCGTCGGCGCTGCCAGCGAGGTACGCCGTTCAGCCAGCGCCCAATTCCCCTCGCTCACGGCCGATCTCGACCTCAGCCGGGGTCCCGTCGATGTGGGACATGACGTCGAAGCCCGCGAGGATCCGGCGGCGCGCAGCCTCGCGCAGCGCCGCGTTGACCGTGGTGCTCGTCCCCTGAGTGCCCAGCGCACTGCTGGCCGCACGCAAAGCGTCGAGGTCGATGTTGACGGTGGTGCGCACGCTATGCATCACCTTAGCGCATCAGTTCAGAGCGCGGTCCCCCAATGGACAAGCTCTGTATGAGTACGTACCTCTTGCGTACGAAGAGCAGGGTCTCAGAACGCGGGCGGGTCACGATGCCGAAGTGATTGCGCGAGCAACTGGGGATCGCAGCGGGGCAGTGTTGGAGTTCGAGGCTGGGCGCTGGGCCGGCTGACCGTCGAGTTCTCGGCGATGACAGCCGACGAGGCGATTGCGGCCGGTCGCGCGTGGTGGGGCCACAGTCGCCGAGGTGGGTCCCGCGATCGGATGGTCGCCGACTTCCTGATCGGCACGCACTTGCCGGCGCCGTCGACGACGTGGTCCCACAGCGCGGCGTAGAGCACATGCGCGACTCGTGCATCCGCCGAGAACCTAGCCGTGGAAGGTCGGCGAGAGCATGGGCACCGCGGCGAGATCACACCCGACCGCCTGCCACCACGCGGGCCGTGAGCGCCAGGCCCGCCAGCACGAGTGCCAGCCCGGCGAGGCCCACCAGGTACCGCACGGCGCTCGGGAGGGACGCGGACTCCGAGAACGCCACGACGGAGCGGCCCAGGTCCTGCTTGTTCGTGGCCTGGGTGCCGGCGCGGGTGTCCGTCCACACCGCGAGCGACCGGCGGTCGCCCGACAGCAGCGCCAGGCGGCTGCCCAGATCGGGGAGTCCGTGCCTGCTCCCGAACCCGATCCGCGAGTCGAACGCCCGGCTGGAGAGGCGGACCGAGCCGGTGAACGTCTTGCCCGAGTCCACGGAGGACTGCAGCGACACCTGATTCATCACGTTGCCGCGATCCGAGCGGCGGTCGTAGTACACGGCGTCGAGGCGGCCGTCGGGCGCGACGGCGAGCTGGGGGAGGTACTGCGACGTGCCGTCGCGCTCGCGGGTGTCGTTGACCCGCGTGGGGCCCTCCCAGCTCCCGCCGCCCGGGGGCAGCGACCACACCCAGACGTCGGCGTCCCCGAGCCGGGCGTCGTGGTAGCCAGCGTAGACGCGTCCGCCCGAGCGGTCCACCGCCAGCGCCGGGAACGGCGGGTAGAAGACCACGAAGCGCCCGATGGGGACGATCCGATCGTCCACCACGATCTCGGCCCAGCGCCGCCCGCGGTCCGCCGACCTGGCGAGCACGAGCCGGTACATGCCCGCGTACTTCGGACCACCCTCGCCGCCGTGACCACCGTCGTAGTCCAGCCGGTCCTCGCCGAGGTCGACGTAGAGCACGTAGAGCTCGCCCCTGGCGCCGATCGCGGGCGAGGGCGCGATCACGCGCGCACGATCGGGGCTCGTGATCCGGACCGGTGGCTCCCACGTCGTGCCTCCGTCCTCGGAGCGCATCGACTGGATCGGGTTGCCGGTCCGGGTGAACCGCAGGAAGCCGACCTGTGCGCCCTGCAGCCAGGACAGGTAGATGCGGTCGGAGTCGGTGGGGTCGGCCACCAGGCGCACCTGGAAGGCCAGCTTGCCGAGCGCGCGCACGGGCCTCGACAGCGTTCGCCCGCCGTCTGCCGAGCGCGCGGTCCAGACGGCGTTGGGGACGTTCCCCCGGCCCTCGAGTGTCACGAAGGACACATACAGGGTGCCGTCCGGCGCGAAGGCCACGTCGGGCGCGAAGCACTTGGGCTCCTCGCCCGACGGGAGCGGGATCAGGGTGCGGCGCCATCGCTCGCCGCCGTCGAAGGACACCTGCAGGACGCATTCGTACCGCGGCGTGTCGACGCGGTTGGTCAGCGCGACATTGCCGGCCCGCGCCGGGTTGCGCGCGAGCGTCGGCGAGTTGTTGGACCGGATGTCCGTCCGGTCTAGCGCCCCGCCGCCGACCGGGGCGTCGCCTCGCGCCTGGACGCGCGTCTCCACGCGCGAGCCGGTGGCGAGCACGAGCGCCCCAGCGCCCATCGCGACGAGCGCGAACCCCGCGAGCACGCGCACGGGGCGCGGGTGACCCGCGCCCCGTGCTCGCCATTCCCGGCGCTCAGCGATCGCGCGCCGACGGTCCCTCGGACCGCGCCGCGACGCGGCTGCGCCGCATGCCGGCGACCGCGAAGACTCCGAAGAGCACGACCGCTCCGAGGCCGAGCAGACCGGCGCCCAGCGCGATCTCGTTGCCCGGGCCGGTCGGGCCGGCCTCGGCGTCGCTCGCGCTGTCGCTCCACAGATCCGCCGCACGCGTGCTCGCCGGCGGACGGGCCTGCGCGGTCGGGGCCGGGGCGCCGTCGGCACGCGGCTCACGGGCACCGCGAGCGTCGCCGCCCCGACCGGACGCCGAGCGCTGCGGGCGGGACCGCTCGGCGACGGCGCCCCCGCCGGACGCGCCACCGGCCTGGCGGCCGCTGTCAACCGTGGTGCGCGGGGCACGGGTGGGAACGGGAGCGCTCGCGGGAGCCTGCGGCGCCCGGCGCGCGGACGTGTCGCTCGTGCTGCGCTCAGACGGACGCGTCTGCGTCCGAGCGGGGCTCTGCGTCCGAGCGGGGCTCTGCGACCGAGCGGGGCTCTGGGCCGGAGACGAGGCGATGCTCTCCACGGTCCCCGACTGCGAGGACGGCGCCGGCGACTGGGCCGGCGTCTGGGTGGCCGGGGTCTGGGCCACCACGGCGGGCTCCCCGGGCGCTTGGGCCCGCGGCGAGACGGCAGACGCTTCGGGTGCGCTCGGCGCTGTCCAGCCCCAGTTGCTGGGCGCGCATGCGAAGGCCAGTCCCACGCCGACGCACGCGACGGACAGGACCGACAGGAAGGCTGCCGGGAAAAGGCGACGGATGCTCATGTGCAGGATTCCCTCCGTACGTCGTCGGAAGCCGTGCGCTCCAGCGATCGGCTCCCCCAGTGCGGTTCACAGTGACCGAGGGCGAACCCCCGGGCAATTCGTGGCCGGTACGTATTTTTCGAACCACCTACGTACTTTTCTGCGGCCCGCGGGCCGGGAGCACGGAGTGTTCGGCCAACGCTCATCATCGACCGCGCCTCGTGCGCTCGCAGTCGCGCGCCACGCGGTCCAGCCGGTCCGCGCTGACCGTGTCGGCCCCGGGCCCGCAGCGGATGCGGTCGCGCCGGCCGTCGCGGGCCCAGATGCGATCGGAGCCCGATCCGCCGGAGATCCGGTCGGCGCCGGTGCCACCGCTCAGGAGGTCGCGACCCGCGCCGCCCACCAGCTCGTCGTCGCCGGGCCCTCCGCGCAGCCGGTCGCCCTGCGCGTCGCCGGCGATCCGGTCGTTCCCGGAGCTCCCGGTGATGCGGTCGGCGCCGAGTCCGCCGCGCAGCAGGTCCCGGCCCGCGCCGCCGAGGCCGCGGTCGGCGCCGGGACCGAGGTCCACGCAGTCGTCGCCGCCGAGGGCGTCCACCATGTCGTTGCCCGACCCGGCGAAGATCCGCTCGGCGGAGGAGGTGCCCGTGACCCGTTCGGCGGCGGCGCCGGCCCGAAGGACCCCCGCCGTGGGGGTCGGGCAGCCCGCGAACGGCGGCGGGGCTGCAGCGGGCGGAGGGGTGGCAGCGGGCGGGGCGACCCCGAGCGGGACCGGTCCCCAGTCCACGCCGTGCTTGAAGCCGGGGCCCGCCGTGAGTGGCGCGGCGCCGCTGCCGTCGGCGTTCATCACGTAGATCTGGAAGACGCCCTCGCCTTGCGTGCTGCGGTAGGCGATCTTCGAGCCGTCGGGGGAGAACGCGGGCTCCGCGTCGACCGTGCGATCGATGCGCGGTCCCGTCGCCGGTGGCGGGATCGGGGTGTCGGTGAGCCGAGCCAGCCTCGAGCCGTCCGCGTCCATCGTGTAGATCTCGTAGTTGTCGTTGCGAAAGCTCGTGAAGGCGATCTTGAAGCCGTCCGGCGAGAACGCCGGCTCCGCGTTGCCCCGCGCCTCGTTGGTGAGCCGGACCAGGTCCGTGCCGTCCGCGTTGATCACGTAGATCTCGGGCTGGGGCTGGGTGCCGCCGCCGCGGAAGCTGTGAAAGGCGATCATCGACCCGTCGGGGGAGAACGCCGGCTCGGCGTCCGCCGCGCTGTGGTTGGTCAGCCGGACGGGCGACGAGCCGTCGGCGTTCATCACGTAGATCTCGGCATTGCCGTCCCGGAAGCTCGTGAACGCGATCCGCGAGCCGTCCGGCGACCAGGCGGGATCGGCGTCTCCCGTGGGCAGGGCGGTGAGCCGCCTCACGTCGCTGCCGTCGGCGCGCATGGTGAAGATGGCGGCGGGTCCGTCGCGAAAGCTGGTGAAGGCGATCCGTGACCCGTCGGGCGAGAAGGCCGGGTCCTCGTCACGGCCCGGGTCGCCGGTGACGTTGCGCACGTCGGACCCGTCGGGAGCCATCGTGTGGATCTCCTCGGCCAGGACAAAGGCCAGCCGACCGTTCTCCCCCGAGAAGGCGGCCTGTCCGGCCGGCGCAGCGAGCGCCCAGACGGCGACGAGCCCGGCCAGGGCAACCCCGGCCAGGGCACCCCCGGCCGTGGCGGCTCGGGGCCGCCGCCGACCGGGGCGCAGGCGGGCGGAGCTCGAGCTGGGCAGACCCGACGCTCCCGCTACGCGGCGACGGCGATCGGGTCGGCCAGCAGCTCCGGGCGGTAGAACCGCTCGGGCTCCAGGGCGGCCAGGCCATGGGCCGCGCTGACGTGCGCGATGGTCGCCTCCCAGCGCTCGGCGTCCATCGCACCCGGCGCGCCGCCCGCGAACGCGTTGGGCGCGAACAGCTCCCAGTTGTCACGCGCATGCTGGGCGGACACATCGGGGAAGCGGCGACGGAACCCCTCGATGCCCAGATCAGGCTGCGTGCGGTGCAGCTCGTACCCGGCTCGCAGCGCGTCGCACATGCGCGAGGCCACGTCCGGCGCCACCCGGTCGGCCGCCAGGAGGCCGGTGCTGTAGACCTCGATGCCCAGCGGGATGGCCCGGATGGGGAAGTCCGCCTTGCGGTGGTAGAGGGTCATCTCCAACCAGGTGGGAATCACGTCGATGTCCCCGCGACCGAGCGCCTCGTCCAGATCGCCGTCGGTCTCGACAATCGGCGGCCGTTCGAACCCCATGTGCTCCAGTGCGGCCGCGTACTCCTGGGCGAACCACGGGATGCTCCAACTCGCGGCCCGGGCGGCCTGCAGATCGGCGGGCACGTGCAGGTCGCTGTCGGCGCGCACGATGCCCACGATCGGGTTTCTCTGGTGGAACATCGCTGCGAACCGCGCCGGGAGACGCCCGCCGCAGTCGGTCTGCGCCGCGAGCAGGTACGCGACTCCGCTGAGCGCGAAGTCGGCGTCGCCCTCGGCCACGGCGCGGGGGCGCGTGGTGAACCCCCGCAGCGACCAGTCGGTCGCGCGGGCGCACGGCACGAACTCCACGTCGAGCCCGTACTCGGCGAACGCGCCGCCCTCCGCCGCCGCGAACGCGGGCAGGTGCATGCCGGTCACGCACGTCCTACACCAGGTCATCAACCGCACACGTTCCATACCGGAGCTCCTTGTTTTCACCTCGATGGACCTACTCCCATGCCTGCTCGTCCCCACCTCTACGGGCGCCGCCGGATCCGCGCGGCGCGCATCGGTGCCGCGTCGGGGGACACCAGCGCGTTGCCGGTGAAGCGCGCCCGGAACATCAGGCGCGTGGCGCGCCCCAGCCGCCGGCGGACGCTGAAGGACACCGCCGAGGAATACGTGCAGTCCCGCCGCAGGCGAACCCTGCGCGTCGAGAGCGTCGTCCGTCCCCGCCGGACCTGCACCGAAACGCGACCGGAGCAGCCCGCGGCGCGCGACGTCCCGCGCGGGAGCGCGAGTCGGCCCGTCACGCGGAAGCGGAACGGCGGCCTCAGGTCGGCAGACGGGCTGACCCGCGCGCTGAGCGAGCCGCGGCGGCGCCGCACAACGGCAGTGGGGAGAGGCACGCTCCCAAGGGCGGGCGGGGTCAGAATCGGAGCCGGCCCGACGCCGTCCTCGGGCGGTGGCGCAGGTCCGGGCGTCGTGCCCGAGAGGAAGAAGTACAGCTTGCCCTGGTCCTGGTTGCCCCCCGCGTCGGCCATCGGCGCCGCCGCCACGTAGTCGGGCTCCCCGTCGCCGTTGAGGTCCCCCGGAGCGCGCGAACTCCAGCCCAAGGCGCTGCCGCTGTTGCCGGGCGCGTTGTTCTGGGCCTCGCTGCCCGGAAGGGCCAGCGTGCGCAGCAGCGAGCCGTCGCGGCCGTCGAAGATGTCCGTGGACGTGTTCAGGCCCGCCAGGCCGCTGACGTAGAGGTCGGGCCTGCCGTCGCGGTTGTAGTCCGTCCTGCTCGCCGTGAACCCGAAGGCCTCCGACGCGCGGGGGGTGGGGTCGCGGACCTCGTACAGCAGGACGCCGGTGCCGGCCGCGATCGAGGCCGCGCCGTTGAAGACCCACGCCCGGCCCTGCGACCCGGCGGACCCGTTCTGGAGGAACCCGGTGGCGTACAGGTCGGGCACGCCGTCGCCGCTGACGTCGCCGGGGGTCAGGGGAGCGACGTCCTGGAGCCCGAAGAACGCGTCGGGGTCGGCCTCGGGCTGGTCGATGCGAGACAGCAGCGCGCCCGTCGCACCGTTGAACAGGTACAGGCGACCGAAGAACTGCGGGGCGGCGGCGCTGGGCCGCCGCAGGCCGTACGCGGCTACCAGATGGTCCAGGACGCCGTCGCCGGTGAGGTCGCCCGGGCTCTGCGGCACGCTCATGTGGCCGCAGCGCGGATTGGCACCCAGGGCGGTGCACGCCTCCTCCTGGCGGTCTGCGTCCGGGATCCGGTACGTGCGCAGGACCGCACCCGTGGCCCCGCTGAAGACGAACGTCTCCCCCTCGTTCTTCCGGCAGCCCGCCGGAATCGGCACCTCGTGGCTGCAGCCGCCCGGCACGTCGTTGGCGGGGGAGCCGATCATGTAGTCGGCGCGACCGTCGGCGTTGATGTCCCCGGCGGCGCCGATCCGCGCCCCGAAGGTCGCGAAGACGCCCTCGTCGGGCTGCGGCGATGGGTTCTCGAGCTGGCGCAGCAGCCCGCCGGTGGCCCCACTGAACACGTACGCGCGGCCCTGGTTCTCGTTGCAGCCGTTGGGCTCGGCGGCTCCGCATGCCGTTCCCGCTCCGGTGTAGACGTCGAAGTAGGGCGCGCCCACGACGATGTCGTCCCTGCCGTCCCCGTTGACGTCACCGGGGACGGAGACGTAGAAGCCGAACTGGGCCCCCGCCTGGAGGTCCGGGGCGGTGAGCTCGTAGCGGACGGTGCGGTCCCTGCCGCTGACCAGCGTCACCTTCCCGGCATCCGCCACGCCGGCGACGTCCATGAGGTAGCTGGAGGCGAAGATGTCCCGGACGCCGTCGCCCGTCAGGTCGCCGGCGTCCATGAGCCGCTCGGGATAACGCGCGAAGGGCTGCGTGTCGGGGGAGTCGAGCGCCGCTACGTTGTACGGCGTGTCGGATGTCGCGGCCAAGGAGCCGGGGGCACCGAGGACGAGCGTCGCCGCAACGGCCAGGACACACATTTGCGTGGTCGTGCTGGCAGACGGACGGATCTTCATGGTCAGCTCTCCCGTGTCGGCATGGCGTGTGCTCACGGGCACCCGCCGTCCGCTCCCGGGTACCCACCCCTTGGAGGGTGGTGCAGGGTCGCGCCCCGCTCAATCCGTAGCCGCTACGTATTTTTTGCGGCCGCTACGTATTTTTCGGGCTCATCGAGATCGAGGTCCTCGGACGCCAGGTCCTGGCGCGACGCGACCCCGAGCTTCTTGAGGACCGAGGCGACGTGCGCCTCCACCGTGCGCGGGGAGATGAACAGCGTCTGGGCGATCTCGCGGTTCTTGTGGCCGAGGCCTGCCAGCCGCGCGATCTCGGCCTCGCGCGGCGAGAGGTCGTTCCCGTAGGCCCGGCGTCCGCCGCGCGCGGCCGATGGTGGTGCCAGGCCCCGGGACCGCAGGTTGGCCCGCACGCGCGCGGCGTCGCAGGTCGCTCCCAGGGATTCGTAGGTCTGCAGGGCATCCACGAGGAGGCGGTCGGCGGCGTCGCCGTTCTCGTCGCGCAGGCACCGGGCCTGGGCCTCGCGCGCCCGAGCGGATTCGTGGGGACAGGGCAGCGCGTTCCAGACCCGCTCCGCGTTCGCGAAGAGCCTGGCCGCCGCCCGGCGGTCGCCCTCCGCCTCGGCGACTAGCGCGTCACAGGAGGTGCTGGCGGCCCGCGCCGCCGGGGCGTCGCGGGCCCGCACGCCGGCGGCGAACTCCTCGGCCAGCGCACGGGCGTCGCCCGGTCGTCCACAGGCCAGGAGCGCGCGCAACGCAACGGGCACCACCGAGGCCCCCCAGATCCAAACGCCCTTGGTGCGGACGACGTCCAGACCCACGGTGGCGACCCGGAGCGCCTCCGCCGCGTCGTCGCGGGCGAGGTGCGCACGCGCGAGCCCGGCCGATGCGCTCACCCGGGCCGACATCCACCGCCGGTCCTGCGCCTGCTCGAGGATCGCCGCGAAGGTGCTCGCGGCCTCCGCGACCTCCCCGCGGCTGAGCTGCAGCGATGCCAGGATCATCTCGCTGCCGACCGACAGCACCACGCGCCCGGAGCGCACCTCGGCCAGGTCGCGGGCACGCGCCTCCAGCCCGTCCCAGCGACCGGTGCGCCAGTCCAGCGACAGCCGGGTGCGCTCGCCCCAGGGGTCCCACCAAACGTCCTCCAGCTCCCGATGCAGGCGCGCCGCCTCGTCCAGGAAGGCCTCCGTCCTGCGCAGGTGCCCCAGGCTCAGCGTGACCATCGCCAGACCGTGGTAGCCGCGCAGCAGCGCCAGCGTCTCGTCCACGGACTGGCCCTGGGCAGGGAGATCGTCCACCGCGATCCAGCCGGCCGGGTCGCCGACGGAGAGCAGGATGGCCGCCCGCTGCGAGTGCACGGCGATCCGGGCCACGGGGTCCCTCGTCTGCTCCACGGTGCGCACCGCGCGCTCCAGCCAGGCCAGGTCGTCCTCGACGTCCCCGTCCCCGTATGAGGGCCAGGCGAGGCTGATCATCACGTGGGCGGCCAGGTCCGGTCGGCGGCTGAGCTCGGCGACGGCGCGACCCATCTCCTCCCGCCACGAGCCGTCGTCGCCGGCGTTGTAGCGCAGCTGGGCCAGGCGAAAGCGCAGCTCGCCGCGGACGCCGACGGCCATGGGCTCCTCATCGAGGATCTGCTGCAACACGCCGATGGCCGTCAGCGAGGAGTCGCTGTAGGGCGCGGCGGAGCCGAGCTTGACCGCCATCCGCACCCGCGCCGCCCGCGTTGCGCCGTCCGCAGTCAGTGCGTCCTCGAGGAGGCGGGCCGCCACGCGGTCGTCTCCCGCAGAGGCCGCCGCGTCCGCCGCCGCCTCGGCGCAGCGGGCCCACTGCTGCGGACGATCGGCCTCCTTGAAGTGATGGGCGAGCTGGGCGAGCGGACGTGGGTCCGGGCCCCGTTGCAGCGCCTGGGCGGCACGCAGGTGCAGCTGCCGGCGCTCGGGGCCGCGGACCTCGTCGTAGACAGCCTGTGCGGCGAGCACGTGGCGGAAGCCGTAGGAGCCGGCCTCGCGCTCTTGGAGCAGGCCGGAGGCCAGCGCCCGGGTCAGCCCGCGGCGCGCGCGTGCGGCAGGCAGCCCCGCCACGTCGGCCAAGAGGTCCTCTCCGGCCGCAACGGCCAGAACGGCGGCCGCCCGGGTGACCGCCTGGGCGTCTGCCGTCAGCGGCTCCAGCCGCTCTGCGATCGATTGGCGGATGGCCGGAGGGACCCCGACGCCACGCACGTCGGCGGCGGACGTACCGGTGGAGCCCCGCGCGGGTAGCTGCCCGCCGTCGCGGAGCAGGCGCACGACCTCCTCGAGGGCGAACGGTATGCCGGCCGTCGCCTCGTGCAGCGATCGTGCCAGCTCCATCGAGACGTTGTCGGTCTCCAGCAGCTCCCCGACGAGCAGGCGGACGTCCTCGACGCCCAGCGGCGCCAGCGCGATCGTCCTCGTCGGTGTCTCCCGGGGACCGCAGGAGCCCAGGCCGATCAGCGGCGAGGAGCGGGGCAGGTCCTCGGTGCGATACGTCAGCACCAGGGCGAGCCCGTCCGGGGGCTGGGACAGGAGGAAGGACAGGAACTCGAGCGTGCCCTCGTCGGCCCAGTGCAGGTCCTCCAGCACGCAGGCGACCGGCCCGAACCCTCCCAGGAGCTCGCGCAGACCGCGGAACACCCGGTGGCGCTCGGCGCGGGCGTCGCCGATC
This sequence comes from uncultured Solirubrobacterales bacterium, assembly GCA_963825515.1. Classification (GTDB taxonomy): domain Bacteria; phylum Actinomycetota; class Thermoleophilia; order Solirubrobacterales; family Solirubrobacteraceae; genus CADCVQ01. Next base: position 661,990 of record CAWGTI010000010.1, read on the forward strand.
TGGTCTGGCGCGGGCGGCAGGATCGCCGCGAGCTCGGGCAACAGTGGTTGGAGCGCCCCCGCCACGGGGCTGAGCGACCGGGCGGGGGGCTGGTTGCCGACCCCGCGCAGCGCCTCGACCACCGGGCCCAAGAGGAAGGGCTCGCGCAGGCGATGGCAGTGGCCCATCAGAACCCGGCAGCCGGCCAGCCTCGGGCTGCTCAGCGCCTCGCGCACGAGCCTGCTCTTCCCTACCCCGGCCTCGCCCTCCACCGCGATGAGCACGGGAGCGTCCACGACGGCCTCCACGAGCAGCCGGTGCTCGCGGTCTCTGCCGATCAGGGTGGGGGCGGAAAGTCGACCCATCTCTAGGCTCCTGCGCATTTGGCGGCGGCCTGATGCGAGTGGCCGGGGCGCGGTCCCGCCGGCACGCCCGTCCCTGCCGCGCCATCCTAGAACTGCGCCTGCCGGGAAGTAAGTGCCTGGAACACACATCGGACCCGGCGAGCGGGCGGCGCTCAGGCCCCCCGGCGGAAGGCCACCAGCGGCGCGGACATCAGCACCTCGAGCTGGTCGGACGTCAGCGTCTCGTGCTCGAGCAGGGCGGCGGCGGTGCGGTCCAGCGCGGCGCGCTCGGCGGCCAGCGTCCGGCGCGCGAGGTCGTCGGCCTCGTCGATGATCCGCCGCATCTCGATCCCGATCTGGCGCGCCTCGTCCTCGGAGTAGTCCGGCATGCCGTTGTCGAGGCGTCCGAAGAACCGGGGTCCGAGCTTCTCGCTCATGCCCAGCTCGCACACCATCTGGCGGGCCAGCTCGCTGACGCGCGACAGGTCTGATTGAGCGCCGGCCGAGAACTCGCCGAGGACCAGATGCTCGGCGGCGCGCCCGGCCAGCGACCCGGCCAGCTGGTTGATCAGCACCGAGCGCGACGCCACGACGTGCTCGTCGGGGTCGATCGTCCACACGTAGCCCGCGGCGTCGCCACGCGGGACGATCGTGATCTTGTGCGGGACTGTCAGGCCCGGGAGGACCCGCCCGACCACAGCGTGGCCGGACTCGTGGTACGCCGTGACGCGACGCTCGGCCTCGCTGGGGATGTGCCGGCGCGAGGCGATGCCCATCATCACCCGTTCGACGGCCTCCTCGAACAGCGCGGGCGTGACGTCCGTGCGCTGCGCGCGACCGGCCAGCAGCGCCGCTTCGTTGAGGATGTTGGCCAGCTCGGCCCCGGAGAAGCCGTGCGTCACGCGCGCGACCGCCGCCAGGTCGACGCCCGCGGCCAGCGGCTTGCCCTTGGCGTGCACCTTCAGAATCGCCTCGCGGCCCGCGCGGTCGGGCAGCGTGACGGTGACGTGGCGGTCAAAGCGCCCGGCGCGGACGAGCGCGGGGTCGAGCTTGTCCATCCGGTTCGTCGCGCCGATGACGATCACCCCGGTGCGCGGCTCGAAGCCGTCGAGCTCCACGAGGATCTGGTTGAGCGTCTGCTCGGACTCGCGGTGACCGTCGGTGCTGCTGGTGCCGCGCCTGCCCCCGACCGCGTCGATCTCGTCGATGAACACGATCGCGGGCGCGAGGTTCTTGGCCTCGGCGAACAGGTCGCGCACACGGGCGGCACCCTGCCCCACGAAGATCTCCACGAAGTCAGTGCCCGACGCGGTGATGAACGCGGCGTTGGACTCGCCCGCGACCGCCTTGGCCAGCATCGTCTTGCCGCAACCCGGCGGCCCGGCGAGCATGATCCCGCGCGGGACCCGCGCGCCGAGTTCCGCGAAGCGCTCGGGCGCAGTCAGGTACTCCTTGATCTCCCGCAGCTCGTCGATCGCGTCGTCGACGCCCGCCAGGTCGGCGAACGTCACGCGCTCCTCGGCGCCGGTCGCGCGCCGCCCGACGCTGCGCGTGCGCAGGCTCAGGCGCCGCTGGCGCTCGGGCGCCTCGAGGATCCGCTTCAACCCCAGCTCGAGGTCCTCCTGCGTGATGGTCAGCCGGTGCGCGCGCCCGGCCTGCAGCGCCGCCTCGTTGACAACGTTCGCCAGGTCGGCCCCGGTCATGCCGATCGCCTTGGTCGCGACCGGCGCCAGGTCGACCCCCGGGTCCAGCGCCCGCGAGCGCGCGTGCACCTGCAGGATCTCCAGCCGCGCCTTCTCGTCGGGGTTCTCCAGCCCGACGCTGCGATCGAAGCGGCCCGGGCGCAGCAGCGCGGGATCCAGCACGTCAGGCCGGTTGGTGGCGCCGATCACGATGACGCTCTCCGTGGGAGCGAAGCCGTCCATCTCCGCGAGGATCTGGTTCAGCGACTGCTCCTGCTCGCCGTGGGAGGCCACGGCCCCGCTCGCTCCGGACGACCGCCGGTAGCCCACGGAGTCCAGCTCGTCGATGAAGATGATCGCCGGAGCGTTCTCGCGCGCCTCGTTGAACAGGTCGCGCACCCGCGCCGCTCCCACGCCGACGAACATCTCGATGAAGTCCGAGCCGGAGATGGAGTAGAACGCCGCCCCCGCCTCTCCGGCTAGCGCGCGCGCCACGAGCGTCTTGCCGCAGCCCGGTGGCCCGTAGAGCAGGATTCCGCGGGGGATCAGCGCGCCCACCTGCGCGAAGCGCGTCGGGTCCGACAGGAACCCCACCAGCTCGCGCAGATCCGCTATCGCTGCCTCCTGGCCGGCCACATCGGCGAAGGTGACGCCGCCCTCCTCCGGCTCGATCTTGCGCGCGCCGCTGCGGATCCCGAACAATCCCGACCCCCGGCGGTAGGACAGGATCAGATAGACGAAGACGGTCACCAGCATCAACGAGGGGATCAGCAGCGTCGCGGGCAGGACCAGGCTCTTGGCGAACTGCTGGTCGATCGTGAACGGGACGTCGCGCTTGAGCAGGATGTCGATCAACCGCTCCTGGGTCGCGCCCTTGAAGTACGGCGTGTTGAAGCGCACGCGCGTGCCGTCCTTGCGGCGGTAGAACCCGGTCACGTACGCGTCCTCGTCGAGGATCGTCACCGTGCTCAGCCGACCCTCCCCGGCGTAGCTCACCACCGTGTCGAAGCGCAGCTTCTCGCCCTCGACGTGCGGGCGGGAGAACTCCAGCACCGCCCCGTAGGCGCCGAGCAGCACAAGGACCGCCAAGATGCACCACAGCCCGAGGCGGCTCTTCTCTTTGTTGCGCTTGGACCGTCTGCTCTTGGCCGGCACGGCGTTCGCGTTCCTCGTCGGGGTGCGCCTGCGACCGGGGCGCGCCTGCCTTCAGGCTCGCTCGACCAGACCGATGCTGATGACCGTCGTCGCGCCGCTCTGGTCCCAGGTCACCCAGACGTTGCCCATCGCTCCGATCTCCCGGACGACGCCGGGAGCGCCGTCGTTGAGCCGCTTGACGTGCTCCCCAGGTGAGTACTGCGCGTCGGTCGCCGGTTGCATGTCGTCGAGTATCGCACCGCCCGGGGGTGGGTCAAGGCCGCCGCGGGCGCGACCCGCAAAAACTCTAGCCACCTGGCCCATGTTCTTTCCGACCCGGCACGAATAGCTTCCCGCCGGATGCACGACCTGCACAGCAGGCCGGACCTCGACCACGCCCTCAGCAGCCTCGACGACCGCGAACGCCGGGTCCTCACGCTGCGCCACGGTCTGGACGGCCAGCACCCGCACACGCTCGCCGAGGTGGGGCGGCTGCTGAAGATCAGCACACAGCGCGTCTTGCAACTCGAGCGGCGCGCGCTGGACCGGGTGGGCGCGCGCGACGGGATCCCCGTGCGGATCCGGGTGAACCCCGAGGGATCGGCCCGGCTGCTGCAGGGCCTCGTCCGCCCCTGGACGCTTCTGCTGCTCTGGAGCAGCCCCGGCCACGGCTACGAACTGGCCGACCGCCTCGCCGAGGTCGGTCTGTGCGCCGACAACGGCGCCATCTACCGCCTCCTGCGCCGCCTCGAAAGCGAGGGCCATGTGTCGTCAAGCTGGACGGCAGGCACCCACGGGCCCGACCGGCGCACCTACAGCCTCACCCCGCAGGGCATCGCGCACCTGCATCACGACGCCCAGACCCTGGAGGACCTCGAGACCGTGGTGCACGACTTCACCACCCGCTACCGAGCACGCGCCCGCCGCGAGCCCGGCGCTCCCAAGCGGCGCCGTCGTACGCGACCGCGTACCTCCGGGTAGTGCGCCGCCTCAGGCCGCGACGCGCATGCCGGCCAGCCGGTCGGCCAGCTCGATCAGCGCGCGGACGCCGGGGGCGTCGGGATCGACATCGATCGCGGCGCGGCCGTCGCGGTCGGCCTCGGCGATGGCGGGCTCATCGGGGATGACGACCATCTCGGGCTCGTCACCCACCGCGGCGCGGATCACCTCGAGGTCCTCGTCGTCGCGAACGCGGTTGGCGATCACGATCAGCCGGGGGATGCGCTCGGTCGCCAGGCGCAGCGCACGGCGCGCGACGTCGATCGACTTCGCGGTCGGCTGCACGACCACGAGGACGACGTCGGCCTGACCGGGCTGCAGGCGCAGGACCGTGCCGATGCCGGCCTCGAGGTCTCCGATGACGATGTGGTCCTCGCCCTCGATCTCGCCGAGCAGCTGCTCGGCGGACACGCCGCAGCACATGCATCCCGGATTGGCCTGCTCGATGCGCGAGGCCACCACCAGGCGCACGCCGTCGGGGGCGTCGCGGCCGAAGCGCTCGATGAAGCCCTCGGTGGAGCGCTCGTGCTCGGTCTCGCCGGTCTCCAGCCCCTGGCGGACGGCCACGAGCAGGTCGGTCTCCTCCGGGCCCACGCCCAGCGACACGCCCAGCATCGGGTTCGTGTCGGCGTCGAGTGCGAGCACGTTGTGGCCCGCCCGTCCGAGTGCCCGGGCGACGGTGCCCGAGACCGTGGTCTTTCCTACGCCACCCTTTCCGGCTACGACGATCTTCATCGGCCCATGTTAGCCACACATAGCGAGTCGGCCAAACGCTCGATCGCGTGGACCGCCTCGGAGTCCGGCGCGTGGTCGAGCAGCGCGACTCCGGCGCGCTCGGCGGAGCGCACCTCCTCCGACGCAGGCACGACGCCCAGCAGCGGCACCTCGAGGAAGGCCTGCACGCGCTCGGCGTCGGCGTCCCCGGTGGCCTTGTTGACGACCAGCGACATCACGGCGGCGTGCTTCGCCGCGGTGGCGATGCGCACGATCCGGCGGGCGGTGAGCATCGACTGCCACGTCGGCTCGACGACCAGGAGGAAGCGCTCGGCGTAGGGCGCCCAGTCGAACGCGGTCTGGCGCGGGCCGGCGGGCAGGTCGCCGAGGATCACCCAGTCGCGCAGCGCGGCCGCGTCCTCGAGCCCGTGGATCACCATGTAGAACGCCTGGTGCGACGCCCGCACCGGGTTGAGCCCCTCGTGCGAGATCTTGCCGATCTGCAGCAGGCGCACGCCGTCGGGCGCGTCGGTCGCGTAGCGCTGCACCGCGCGCACGGGCCCGACGCCGTGCACCATGCGCCAGCGGCCCTTCTCGTTGCGCTCCGCGGCCGCGTTCAGGGGCGGGTCGTCGGGCACGGTGGCGCCGAGGCTCAGCGACAGGCCGGGAAGCGTGTCGGAATCCAGCGCGAGCACGCGGTTGCCTCGCCGCGCCAGCGTCCGCGCGAGCGTCGCCGCGACCACCGACTTCCCCGCTCCACCCTTGCCGACGACCGCGAGGCGCACGGGTCTCAGACCCCTCGCGCGCGAAGCTCGATGCGCAACTCAGCGGGGCTCGCGCGTCGCCGAGCGCTTGGGCTCCAGCGCGACGAACTCCGAGTACCGGCTCAGGAACACGTCCAGGATCTCGCGCGTCGCGATCAGGCTCTGGGCGGCCTCGTGCAGCGACTCCATGCCCGTGCGCGTGATCTCGTAGGTGCGCCGGTCGGGCCCGCTGGAGGAGCGCTCCCACGCCGAGCGCACGAGGTTGTCGGCCTCGAGCGCGCGCAGCGCGCGGTACAGGCGTCCGGGATCGTCGCGGCTGAAGCCCAGGGGGTGCAGGCGCTCGAGCAGGTCCCAGCCGTGCGCGGGATGCTCGCGCAGCAGCAGGAGCAGGCACGGGCGCAGGAAGTTCTTGGGGACGACGTTGGGCGGGAGCGGGGACTCAGTGGGAGTGGGCATGGCCCGTCCGCTCGTGGAGGCAGTCCGCCGCGGCCTCGGGGGAGTCGTGGCACCAGCAGTCCTCGTCGCACTCGCCGTGCGTGGGCCGCGTGAGGTCGGCCATCTCGTCGGCGAACGTGCGCTTGCCCTGCTCCAGGCCGGTGGGGCTCAGCACGTAGAACGAGCCCTGGGGCTCGAGCAGGCCGTCCTCCACGAAGCGGTGCAGGAACTTGCCGAGCGCGCCCGGGGGGACGGCCAGGAAGCGCGAGAGCTCCTCCAGGGTGGGGGTCTCGATGATCATCTCCGAGCGCATCCAGTACATGGCCTGGAGCACCTCGTCGCGGACGCGCAGGACCTCGAGCTCGTCCACCGGGGGGACCTCAAGCTCGTCCATTGCCCATCCCCACGCCGGCGTTCTGCGCCCTGGCGTTCCCTGCCCAGCGCTGCGCGATCTCGTCGATGGCGCCGATCGCCGCGGCGTCCGGCGCAAAGTCCAGCGGCGCGATGCCCTCGCGCTCGGCCAGCCGGAAGAGATCGTCGAAGGGCACGGTGCCGCCGATCTCCAGGTCGTGCTTGGCGGCGAAGCCCCGGACCGCCTCGAGCTCGCGCTCGTCGCGGATCTTGTTGGCCACGAGCGCGACGCGCTCGAGCCCGAGATCCTGGGCCAGGGCGGCCATCCGCCGCCCGGTCTCCAGCGACTTGAAGTAGGGCTCGACCACGGCGAGCATCGCGTCAGCGTACAGGGCCGTGCCCCGGGAAAGGTGCTCCGGCGAGGCCTCTGTGTCGAGGATGCACACGTCGCGGTCGTCGTCGGAGACCACGTCGATGATCGAGCGCACCGTCGCGTGCATGTGACACAGGCAGCCGGTGTTCGCGTGCTGGGGCAGGGCCATGACCAGGAGGTCCACGCCGTCAGGCCCGCTGATCGAGTGCGAGGCCTTGATCTGGTCGAGCGTCTGCGTCAGCTCGGCCCCCCCGGCGTACGCCGCAGGAGGTCGGGCGGGAGCACCGGCATGTCGCTCATCCGCTCGGCGGGAATGCCGAGCGTGAGCGCGAGGTTGGGGTTCGAGTCTCCGTCGATCGCCAGGACGCGGCGACCGCTGCGCGCGAGCAGCCGGGCCATCGTCCCCGAGATCGACGTCTTGCCCGAACCGCCCTTTCCTGCGATGGCGAGCTTCATGTTGGTAAGGCTACTCCCCCCGGTGTATGATCACAACACCTAGCGTTCTAGACGCCGGAGAGTGCTCGCTGCGACACGGCGCTCGCCCGGGAAACACCAGGGAGGACGGAGACATATGGCCTACACGGAGAGCACCGGCGTGATGCATGTCTTCTGGCTCTCGGGCATGAGCTGCGACGGCTGCTCCGTCTCGATGCTGGGCGCCGGAAACCCCTCGGTCGAGGACATGGTCCTGGACCGGATCCCGCAGCTGCCCCAGGTCGTGATGCATCACCCGATGCTCTCCGACGAGTCCGGGCACGAGTTCATGGCGCCCTACGCCCAGGCTGTGGAGGGAACGCTCGGCGAGCCGTACGTGCTCGTCGTCGAGGGCTCGATCCCCGACGACCAGACCTTCGAGCGCGAGGGCCATTTCTCCGCGCTGGGCGTGGGGGGCGACTGGCCGCAGCGGATGAAGTCCACGCGGCCCGCCGAGCAGCCGCTGCGGATGAGCGACTGGACCTGGGCGCTCGCGCCCGGCGCTGCCGCGTGCTTCGCGATCGGGACCTGTGCGACGTGGGGCGGCATCCCCGCCGCCTCGGGGAACATCACCGGCTCCATGGGCCTCATGGACTACCTGGGCGCCGACTATCGCTCGGCGCGCGGCATTCCGGTGGTCAACGTCCCGGGCTGCGCGCCCGTGGGCGACAACTTCACCGAGACGCTCGGCGAGGTGCTCATGTACCTCAACGGCCAGAAGCAGCTGCCGGACTTCGACGAGCTCGGCCGGCCGGCCTGGATGTTCGGCGAGACGGTGCACCGCCACTGCCCGAAGGCCGGCTACTACGAGGAGGGCGTCTTCTCCGAGGAGCCCGGCGACAACCAGTGCCTGGTGGAGATCGGCTGCTGGGGCCCCGTCGTGCAGTGCAACATCGTCGAGCGCGGCGCCATCAACCACATGGGCGGCTGCATGGTCGCCGGCGGCGCGTGCATCGGCTGCACCATGCCCGGCTTCCCCGACAAGTTCAGCCCCTTCTACAAGGCGCCCCCCGGCTCCGCCATCTCGGGCTCGGTGTCGCGCGTCACCGGCGGCGGGATCCGGCGCCTGCGCCGCATGTCGATGCGCAACGGCAACCGCGAGCCGATCTGGGACCGCGAGGAGGCGATCCCGTCCGCCTGGGCGCGGGCGGACCTCCCCCCCAACCCGATCGAGCGCGCGAACGCGTTCTTCTACAAGAAGCTGCAGTACCACGGGTCGGTCCACCACGGTGTGCGCAACAAGCTGCAGCCGCAGCCGCAGAGCCGGGACATCCTGCGCCAGAAGGGCGTGGATCACACGCAAAGCACCGACGTGCTGGGCGAGCGGGTCGTCGCCCGAGAGGAGCTCTAGATGTCCTTCCAGAATCCGGCGGGCGCGTCGTGGTCGGGTGCGCACGCGGCGACGTTCCACCAGGGCGGCCAGAGCCGCCGCGTGGACTTCGAGCCCGTGTCCCGGGTGGGCGGCGGGCTGGCCTTCCACACGGTGATCGACTTCGACAACGGCGCCGTGCTCGAGAGCGCCGCGATGGCCACGGTGTTCCGCGGCTACGAGAACCTCCTCCTGGGCCGCGACGCGCGCGACGCGGTCTTCATCTCCAGCCGCGCCTGCGGCCTCTGCGGCGGGGCGCACGCCTCGTGCTCGGCGCTGGCCCTGGAGATGGCCTTCGACGCACAGCCGCCGGCGTACGGGATCGCGGCCCGCAACCTGCTGGCCGCGACGGAGTGCCTGTCCGACATCCCGACCCACCTGTTCCTGCGGGCCGGCGCGGACTACTCCGAGCCGGTGATCCGCGCGACGAACCCCGAGCTGTGGACGCGCGCGGAGGCAGCCATCGCCCCGGGCGGCGCGACCCACGGCTTCTGGCACATCTCCGACATCATGACCGCGCTCACGAGCTTCAGCGGCTCCCTGTGGCAGGAGGCGGCCAAGCAGGCGCGGCTCGCGCGCGAGGCCTACGTTCTGATCGGGGGCAAGTACCCGCACCCGCAGACCATCGTGCCGGCCGGGATCAGCTCGACCGTCGACGCGACCGACCTGAACCTGGTGCTCCTGCGCGTGGTCCGGTCCCTGGACTACGCGCGCACGGTGATCACGGTCTGGGACGACCTCGTGGACTTCCTGCTGGAGGCCGAGCCGCGCTTCGCCGAGGTCGGCGCCGGGCCGGCGAACTTCATCGACCTGGGCCTGTGGGACGACCCGTACACCTACGACGGGACGCTGGAGAACGCCCCGCGCTGGGGCGAGCGCCGCTGGGCGACGCCGGGCGCGATCGTGGACGGTGAGCTGAAGACCACCAGCCTCCAGGCCCTCGACGTCGGCGTGGAGGAGTACGTCGCGCACTCCTTCTACGAGGAGTGGGGCGGCGGCGAGATCTATCCCACCGATCCGGCCGGCAACCCGATGACGGCCCATCACCCGTGGAACAAGAAGACGGTCGCGCGGCCCAGCGCGCCCGACCTGCAGGGGAGGTACTCCTGGTCCACCGCGGCGCGCTGGAACGGCCAGGCCATGGAGACCGGCGCCTACGCGCGCATGTGGACGACGGCGCTCGCGCGGAAGGTGCCGCACGGCGACTTCCTGGAGTCCACGGGGCGCAGCCTGAAGATGAGCATTCCGATGGCGCAGATACCCGCCAGCCAGCACGAGTGGCACGTGCCGGCGCGCTGGAACGCGCTGGAGCGCAACCGCGCGCGTGCGTACGCGCTGGGCCACGCCCTCGTGGTCGCCTACGAGAACGTCGTGATCGCGTACGACCTCGCCCGCAAGGGCGGCCCGGACTCCAAGATCTCCGCGCACTACCGGATCCCCAAGGACCACACGGTCGGCGTGGGCTACTGGGGCGGCGGCCGCGGCTTCGTCAGCCACCACGTGGAGCTGGACGACCGCCAGATCGTCAACTACCAGATCGTCGGGCCCTCGACGTTCAACGCGTCGCCGAAGGACGCGTCGGGCAAGCCCGGCCCCATGGAGGCGGCGGTGCTGGCGACGCCGCTGATCAGCAGCGAGCGGCGGGACATGTGCATCGACGTGCTGCGCGCCATCCGCAGCTTCGATCCCTGCCTGGCCTGCGCGGCGCACTGACGCGCCGCTGACCGCGGGCCCCGGGTGGGGGCCTCGCTGAAGGGTTGTGGTGGTCCCGGCCACCACAACCCTTCATTCAAGTGCTCAGGCGTCGGAGTCCGCCTCGGGGAGGGTGCCCTCGGGGAGCGCCTCCTCGCACGCGCGCACGAAGAACCCGTAGAGCCAGGGGCGCTTCAGCTCGGCGGGCTCTCCGCGCACCGGCTTGTCGCGCTCCTGCAGCAGCTCCTCGATCGCGCGCCGGGCCAGGAAGTGGCGAACGTGCCCACCCGGGCCGGGGACACGCCAGCTCATGGCGTCGGGGTCGGTCGGGCTGGGACGCTCCACCGTCTCGGCGAGAGCGAGCTCCGCGCACACGGCGGCCAGGGCGGCCGGCCAGCTGCCGGTGGCCTCGTAGCGCTCGGTCACCGCGTCCTCGGCCCAGTCGGCCGACCGGCGGGCCGGCTCGAAGAAGTCCACCTCGACGCAGCGGGCGAGATACCCGGCGTGCCGCAGCGCCCGATCCAGGGCGAACTCGTTGGCGCCGGCCAGGACCTGGTCGAAGTCGTCCAGCGCCGCCGTGGCGCCCTTGGGCGCCCCGTCGGCGGCGCGCTTCTCGACCTCCTTGAACATGGCGTCGACGAGCGTGTCCAGGACCACGGCGGTCTGGACGGGAACCATGTTCTCTCGGTCGTCGGTCATGATTTGGACGGGCAGATCGGGCGGGCCGGAGATGGTAACGCGCCAATCGGGGAAAACTTCTGCTACGAGGCCGTGCCGGGCGCGTTCTATGTGTACTATGCACAGAGCGGTGTCCATCCGGGAAGGAGTGCGCCAAGGTTCATGTCGAAGAGCGGAATGAAGCTGCAGACCGTGCCACACGGCGGCGGCGTGTTCGGCGCCGACAACCCCGTGGGGCTCGGCGGCCTTGGCGGGAGCCCGACCGGGCCCCTCAACGTCGTCCACGTCTTCTGGATCGCGGGCATGAGCTGCGACGGGTGCACGATCGCCGCCTCCGCCGCGACGAACCCCTCCGTGGAGGATCTGCTGCTGGGCCGGATCCCCAACCTGCCGAAGGTCGTGCTGCACCATCCGGTGCTCTCGCCGGGCGCGGGCACCGAGTTCATCCGGCCGTTCCGTCAGGCGGTCAACGGCGAGCTCGGCGCCCCGTACGTCGTGGTGCTCGAGGGCTCGGTCCCCGACGACCAGTCCTTCCCCTCGGACATCGGCTACTTCTCGGCCATGGGCGCCGGCGGCTTCGACCCCGACTCCGACACCGACCAGCCCAATCGCGTGACGGACTGGCTGTGGAAGCTCGCGCCCGGCGCCGCGGCCTACGTCGCGATGGGGACCTGCGCGTCCTGGGGCGGAATCCCGGCCGCCGCCGGCAACATCACCGGCTCGATGAGCCTGACCGACTTCCTGGGCAAGGACTACCGCTCGGCGCTGGGCGTACCGGTCGTCAACCTCCCCGGCTGCGCCCCGGTGGGCGACAACTTCAGCGAGACGGTCGCGGCCGTGCTCCTGTTCCTCCAGAACCTCGCCCCGCTGCCGAAGTTCGACGAGCTGGGACGCCCGGCGTGGCTGTTCACCGAGACGGTGCACCGCCACTGCCCGAAGGCCGGCTACTACGAGGAGGGCGTCTTCTCCGAGGAGCCCGGCGACAACCAGTGCCTGGTGGAGATCGGCTGCTGGGGCCCCGTCGTGCAGTGCAACATCGTCGAGCGCGGCGCCATCAACCACATGGGCGGCTGCATGGTCGCCGGCGGCGCGTGCATCGGCTGCACCATGCCCGGCTTCCCCGACAAGTTCAGCCCCTTCTACAAGGCGCCCCCCGGCTCCGCCATCTCGGGCGGCGTCTCCAAGGTCACCGGCGGCGGGATCCGGCGCCTGCGGCGCATGTCGATGAAGAACGGCAACCGCGAGCCGCTGTGGGACCATGCCGGGGAGAGCCCGTCCGGATGGGGCGAGCAGGACACTCCCGGGGCCCGTCGACCGAGTGAACGCATTCTTCTACAAGAAGCTGCAGTACCGCGGATCCGTGGACTACGGCAAGCGGAACAAGAAGCAGCCTCTCCCCCAGAGCCGGGGCATCCTGCAACAGAAGGGCGTGGGCGCCAACCCCGGCGTCGACGCTCTGTCCCGCGAGGAGCGATAGATGTGCTTTAAGAACCTGCCGATCGAGTTCGACGCGCAGGGGAACGCCACGCTGAAGCCGGGCGTCGCCAACCCCTACACGTACACCGAGACTCCCGCCCCGACTCCCATCGAGGACGACCCCGAGAAGATGCGCGAGCTGTTCGCGCGCAACGGCTCGGTCCGCCGCGTGGACTTCGACCCCATCACCCGGGTGGCCGGCGCCCTGGCGTTCCACACCGTGGTGGACCTCGACAACCGCTCCGTGATGGAGACGGCCTCCATGGCCACGCTCTTCCGCGGCTACGAGATCATCCTCAAGGGCCGCGACCCGCGCGACGCGATCTTCATCTCCAGCCGCGCCTGCGGCGTGTGCGGCGGCGTGCACGCAACGACGTCCGCGCTGGCCTGCGAGATGGCGTTCGGCATCAGCCCGCCCCCGATGGGCGTCGTGGCGCGCAACCTGCTGCTGTCGGTCGAGTACCTCTACGACCACCCGATCCACCTCGGCCTGCTGGCCGGTCCCGACTTCTCCGAGCCGGCCGTCCGGGAGACCAACCCCGAGATCTGGGAGATCGCCACCAACACGCGCACGCGCGGCCGGGCGATCCACGGCTACGAGTACATGTCCGAGCTCATGACCGACCTGACCCCGCTGACGGGCAAGCTGTACCTCGAGGGCCTGCACTACACGCGCGTCGCGCGCGAGGCCTACGTGCTCATCGGCGGCAAGTACCCGCACCCCCAGACGGTCGTGCCCGGCGGCGTCAGCACCACGATCGACACCTCGGACCTCAACGAGATCATGCTCCGCGTGATCAAGTACTTCGACTACGGCCGCAAGGCCGTGGCGGTCTGGGACGACATCTCCGAGTTCTTCTACGAGGTCAACCCGAAGTACCGCGACATCGGAACCCGGCCGGCGAACATGATCGAGCCCGGGCAGTGGGACGACCCCTACGCCTTCGACGGGACCTACGCGAACGCCGACGAGTGGGGACGCAAGCGCTGGGCGCCCCCCGGCGTGATCGTCGACGGCGAGCTCGTCACGACCAGCCTGCAGATGCTCAACGCGGGCGTCGAGGAGTTCGTCGAGCACGCCTTCTACGAGGAGTGGACGGGCCAGGGCAACAGCGAGTACTACAAGCACCCGACCGACCCGTCCGGCAACCCGCTGTCGCCCTACCACCCGTGGAACAAGGAGACGATCCCCAAGCCGACCGCGACCAGCTGGAAGGAGAAGTACTCCTGGGCCACCGCGCCGCGCTGGGATCGCCAGGCGATGGAGACCGGCGCCTACTCGCGGATCTGGGCGGCCGCGCAGACCGGGCCGGAGAACTTCCGGGAGAGCCGCTTCGTCGAGTCCACCGGGCACAGCATGAAGGTCCACCTGCCCAAGGCCGACCTGCCCAACACCGAGATCGAGTGGAAGATCCCCGAGACGTGGGGCGCGTTCGAGCGCAACCGGGCGCGCGCGTACTGCATCCTGTACACCGCGGGCATCGCCTACGACAACCTCCTGCTGGCGTACGACCTCCTGCGCAAGGGCGGCCCGGACGCCCGCATGTCGGTGCCCTACAAGGTCCCCAAGGACCACCGCATCGGCGTCGGGCTGTGGGGCGCGGGCCGCGGCTACCTCACGCACCACCTCGAGATGGACGAGGGCGTCATCCAGAACTACCAGATCCTCACCCCCTCGACCTGGATGGCCTCCCCCAAGGACCCGTTCGGGAACCCGGGGCCCTACGAGGAGGCCGTGCTGGCCACGCCGCTGCTGGAGAACTACGAGAAGCCCGAGGACTTCAAGGGCATCGACGTCCTGCGCGCGATCCGCAGCTTCGACCCCTGCATGCCGTGCACGACGCACATCCACACGGACGACCGGACGATCTCGCGCGAGATCATCAGCTGCGCGTGCGGCGCGGACGACGACCACACCCACTAGGCCGGCCCCCGGTATCGAAGCGGAGGTGAGCGCCGTGCGCGTGCTGGTCTGCGGGGTCGGGTACCGGTTCCTGCGTGACAACGCGCTCGGCGTCCACGTCACCGACACCCTGGAGGGACACGCCTGCAACGGCGTCGAGTTCGAGGATCTCGGCTACCACCCGGTCGGCTTCACCCAGAACCTCCAGGACCGGCCGCCGTACGACCGCATCGTCTTCGTCGGGGCCATCGACCGGGGACGAGCGCCGGGCACGGTCACCGTGTATGCCTACGATCACGTCCTCCCCTCACCCGAGGAAGTTCAGGAGCACGTCGGCGACTCGGTCACCGGCACGATCTCGCTGGATAACCTGATCATCGTGTCCGAGGCGTTCAAGGTGCTGCCCGACGACATCTGGGTGGTGGAGGTCGAGCCCGCCGACGAGACGTGGGGCGAGGGCTTCAGCCCGGAGGTCGAGGCCAAGCTGCCCGAGATCACGGAGACGGTATGGAATTTGACACGGCCGTAGCGGAGCTCTCGACGCTGGTCGAGACGCTCGAGCGCGACGGCGACGAGCGCGCGCTGCACCTGCTGCAGCTGATGGACGCCGTCCACCGGCCGGCACTCGGCCTGATATTGGCCGGCGATGTCGATCATCCCGTCGCGCAGGCCCTGCTGGCCATGTACGAGCTCGCCGACGTCGACGAGCAGATCGAGGTCGAGGAGGCCCTCGACGAGATCCGCCCCTACATCGAGTCCCACGGGGGCGAACTGGAGCTGCTCGACGTGCAGGACGGCGTCGTGCACGTGCGCATGGGCGGCTCCTGCAACGGGTGTGCCGCCTCCGCCATGACCCTCAGGCGCGGCGTCGAGGAGAAGCTGCGCGAGCGCATCGCGAACTTCAAGGAGGTCATCGCCCACCCGCCCGAGGACGGCGCGGACGCCGCGACCAACGGCGCCGGCGCGGGGCCGCTGCTGCAGATCGAGCTGCACGCGCCCGGAGCGGACGGCGGCAGCCCGGCTCCGACTGCGGACACGGCCCCTGCTCCCGCGGCTGCGGCGAAGGGCGGCGAGCTCCTGCAGATCCAGGGCCTCAAGCGGCCGGTGTTCGTCGAGGTCGGCCGCCTGGAGGACCTCCCGCGGGGGGCCATGAAGGCGGTCGACGTCGACGGGCGGTCCATCCTGATCGCCAACGTCGACGGCGAGCCCTACGCCTTCGCCAACGTGTGCCCCATCGAGGGACGCCTGCCGCTCGAGGGCGGCCGCCTCACGGGCAGCGTGCTGGTCTGCCCGTGGCACAACTGCGCCTACGACGTTCGCTCCGGCAAGCGCGCTGACGACGAGCCCGGCCAGCCCTCGCTGGCCATCGTGCCGATCGCCGACCGGGACGGCGTCCTTCAGGTCGCGGCCAACGTCGCATGAGCATCCCGATCTCCTCCGGCGCGGTCGACGCCCGGGCCGACCGCATCCTCGTTGCCGGCGTGGGCAACGTGCTGCGCGGCGACGACGGCTTCGGGCCGGCGGTCACCCACCTGCTGGGCCACCTGCCCGAGCGGGCCGAGGTGATCGAGACGGGGATCGGCGGCATCGCGCTCCTGCAGGAGCTGATGGCCGGCTGCTGCGGCCTGGTACTGATCGACGCGGTCGATCGAGGAGCCCAGCCCGGCACGGTCTTCGTGCTGGAGCCCGAGGTCGGCGAGGCGGTCCACGTGCCCGACATCCACCTGGCCAACCCCGACCGCGTACTGTCGATGGCCAAGACCATGGGGGTGCTGCCCGAGCGCGTGGTGATCATCGGCTGCCAGCCGCTCGAGATGAACGAGCTCATGGGAGAGCTCTCAGCACCCGTACAGCGGGCACTGGCGATCGCCGTGACCAAGATCGAGGAGACCGTTGATGCCTGGCTTTAATTCAATCGACGAGACGCGCGCGGCGCTCGGCCAGCAGCGCTACCTCATGGACGAGGGGCTGGGGACCGTCGTGTTCCTGGCCATGCGCCTGCGCAAGCCGCTGCTCGTCGAGGGCGAGCCCGGCGTGGGCAAGACCGAGCTGGCGAAGGCGCTGGCCGCGGCCACCGGCGCGCCCCTGATCCGCCTGCAGTGCTACGAGGGAATCGACGTCCACCACGCGCTGTACGACTGGGACTATCCGCGCCAGCTCCTCCAGCTGCGCGCGGGGGGCACCAAGCCGCTGTACTCAGAGGAGTTCCTCGTGCGCCGGCCGCTGCTGGAGGCTCTCGCCCAGCCCAACTCGGTGCTGCTGATCGACGAGCTGGACCGTGCGGACGACGAGTTCGAGGCGTTCCTCCTCGAGTTCCTCTCGGACTTCCAGGTCACGATCCCCGAGATCGGGGTGATGCGCGCCCCGGATCCGCCCACGGTCATCATCACGTCCAACCGGACGCGCGACCTGCACGAGGCGCTCAAGCGCCGCTGCCTGTACCACTGGATCGACCACCCGGACCTGAGGCGCGAGATCGCGATCGCGCACGCGCGGCTGCCGCACGTGGGGCAGCGGCTCGCCGATCAGGTGTGCGCCTTCGTCCAGGACCTGCGCTTCCTGGACCTCTACCGCTCGCCCGGCGTGGGCGAGACGCTCGACTGGGCCGAGGCCTTCCACACCATGGGACGCCAGGACATCGACACCGCGACGGCCGACGTCACGCTGGGCACCCTGCTGAAGGAGCGCGACGACCTGACCCGCATCCGCGGCGCGGGGCTCGACGGCCTCGTCGCCCGGTCCATGCAGCGGGCGGCCGAGCTCAGGGGGGAGCGCGGGCCTCGATGACGATGGCGCCGCACCCGGCCGCACGGACGTCCGACGAGGCGATCCTGATGGCTGCGGTGGGCCTGGCCCGCGCCCTGCGCAGCTTCGGCATGTCGGCGAGCGTCGACAGCGAGCACAACTTCCTGCGCTCCCTGGCCGAGATCGACCTTCGCGATCGCGACCAGGTCTTCTGGGCCGCCCGCGCGACGTTCGTGCACAACCCCGACGAGCGCGAGGTGTTCGACATGATCTTCGAGCGCTTCTGGGACGGCCGGCCGCTCATCCTCCAGGAGCGCGGCGCCGAGCACGGCGAGAGCGACGCGCGCATGGGCGGCTCGCACCACGGCGGCGAGGCGCTGCCGCAGTTCGGCGGCGAGGGCAAGGACGCCGCGCCGATCGACGGGGACGGCAAGAAGGCCAACCGCGAGGTGGCCAACCCCGACGGCGACCAGGGCATGAGCCGGCCGCAGATCGGCGTGCTGGCCGCCTGGAGCTCACAGGAGACGCTGAGCGCCAAGGATCGCATGCAATACGAGGACGCCGAGCTGGCCGCGCTGCGCAAGCTCGCGGAGGACATCAAGCGCTCCATGCCGGTGCGCCGCTCGCGCCGCACGCGCCCGTCCGCCGCGGGGCACGTACTCGACGTGCGGCGCACGCTGCGCGAGTCCATGGCCACGGAGGGGGAGGCGTTCCGGCTCTCGTTCAGCTCCCCGTCGCCGCGGCCGCGGCGGCTGCTGTTCATCTGCGACGTGTCCGGCTCGATGGAGCGCTACTCACGCGTGCTGCTCGCCTCGCTCAAGGCGGCGATCGGCGCAGCGCGCAGGGCCGAGGCCTTCGTGTTCGCGACGCGCCTCACGCGGCTGACCAAGTCCCTGGACGGCCATGACCTCGAGCGTGCGCTCGAGCTCGCGCGCGCCAGGATCCCGGACTGGTCGGGAGGCACCCGGATCGGCGGCGCGCTGAACGAGTTCAACACGAGCTTCGCGCGCCGCGGGTACGCCCGCGGCGCGATCGTCATCGTCGTGAGCGACGGGTGGGACCGCGGCGACCCGCGGG
This sequence comes from uncultured Solirubrobacterales bacterium, assembly GCA_963825515.1. Classification (GTDB taxonomy): domain Bacteria; phylum Actinomycetota; class Thermoleophilia; order Solirubrobacterales; family Solirubrobacteraceae; genus CADCVQ01. The sequence continues at coordinate 680,179 of CAWGTI010000010.1, forward strand.
CGCTGGCCAGCGAGGTGCGGCGACTGCAGATGCAGGCGCGCCGGCTGGTGTGGATCAACCCCCGCCCCATGAGCATCGACCAGCAGCCGCTGGCCATCGGGATGCGGGCGGCGATGCCCTTCATCGACGAGTTCGTGCCCGGGCACGACCCGCGCGCGGTGGCGGGCCTCGGCGCCCTCATCGCCGGCCTGGGCGGCGGGCGCCCGCAGCGCCGCGGCTACACGGCCACGCCGCTTCCGCCCTCCGCGCCCGTTCCGCCGTCCGGCTAGCCCGGTTTCGGCTCGGGTAGCCCCGATGGAGAACCGCGACCAGCCAAGGAGGCCTCAATGACGGACGACAAGCGCGAGACCTGGGAGGAGGTCGCCACGGGCGAGGAGCCCCCGGTCGATCCTCCGGGACACGGCCCCGAGGAGGCGGACACGCCGGGCGAGCCCCAGGTGGAGCCGGGCATCGGCGGATACGCCGGGCGCGACCCGATGAGCGAGATGCCGCGCGTGCCCTCGGTTCCCGAGACCCAGGAGGACCCGAAGCCGCACGACGCCGCGCCGGACGACAAGGAGCGCGGCCCGCACGACTAGGCGGCCGGGGCGGCGTTGCGCGGCGCCATCCCTGGCGCCGGCGCCGTCCCCCGCCCCGCCCTGCTCACTCGATGGCGCTGCGCTCCAGCTCGGCCAGCTCCTCTTCGTACGGAGCCCCCAGCTCCAGGAGGAACTGCCGCGTGGACTCCGCCTCCTCCTCGTCGATCTTCGACATGGCGAAGCCGACGTGGATCAGGACCCAGTCACCGACGTCGACCGCGTCCTCCCCGGCGAGGAGCCCGACGTTGACGTTGCGCTTGACGCCGGACACGACGACCTTGGCGATGTTGTGCTCGCGGTTGACCCACTCGACGAGCTGTCCTGGTATGGCCAGACACATGTGATGAGCTTAGCCCTCGCGCGGCGCTAGGCCGCGGCGGGGCGCTCCTCGGTGCCGCTGGCCCGCGCCTCGAGCCGGTCCACGCAGGCCTCGACGGCCTGCTGGCCCGCGGCCAGGTCGCGTGCGATCTCGCCGATCACCTCGTCGAGGCCGTCGGACTGTTGCACCACGGCCCCCACGGCGCCGAGGATCACCTCGAGCTGGCGGAACACGACGCGGAGGTGCCAGACGATCGCGATGAGGTAGCCGGCGATGGTGCCCACCGCGAGGGTGATGCCGACGTACAGGACGATGTGAGCGGGTTCCATCTGAGATCGGTCTCCTAGCGAATCCGGTCGAGCGCGGCGCAATAGCGCTCGAGCTCCCCGGAGACTTCCTTGACGAGGGCGCGCGTGGTGTCCAGCTGATGCAGGGCGTCCAGGTGCGGCCCGAAGAGCGAGCCGTGAACCGCGATGTCCTCCGCGTAGGCCTTGATCTGCCGGATCGGGTGCATCAGCGTGATGAGGACGAAGAGCAGTGCGGGGTAGACCACGCCGATGAGCAGCAGGTCGCCGATCCACATGAGCGTCATGCCCGCGCCTCCGTTTCGTTGTAGCGCTCGATCTTCTCGGTGAGGCCCGGCAGCACGTCCTTGACGTCCCTGAGCGCGGTGTTGATCTGCCCGATGTTGGAGTCGACCGCGCGCAGCTGGCGCTCGACGGCTCGTGCGCCCCAGGTGACCTCCTGCAGGTTGCCCACGATGGAGCGCAGCTGCCGGGCGATTCTCAGCAGCATGACCGCGAGCACGACCACCAGGGCCACGATGTCGACGACCGTGAGGATGTACAGCAGCGTGGTGCTCATCGCTCGAGCCCTCGGGGCAGGTTGGATTCGAAGAGCTTGTCCTGGCGCAGCGCCTCCTCGCGGAGGGCGCGCACGATCGACCCCGTGCCGGCGAGCTGGTACAGGCCCGTGGTGTTCTGGGCCATCCGCTTGGTGACCGTCCACAGGTCGTCGACGTTGTCGTCGATGTCGGTCACGATCGACGACAGCAGCGACAGCAGCGCGATCACCACCAGGACCACCACGAACGCGATCCCGAGCGCGATCAGCCACACGACCTTCTCATCCGACGAGACCGCGAAAAGCGTCGTCATCTCCTGCCCTCCAGGACCTCGCGGGCCCGCTCGGTGGCTCTCCAGATGGCGGTCGCCGCCACGTTGATGTCCTGAACCTCCCACACCGGGAGCGTGTTGGAGCGCGCCGCGTCCATGCTCCCGATGCCCTCGCTGGCCTGGTCGGCGATGCGAGCGGCGTAGGTCAGGATCATCGCGGCCAGGACCACGACCACGACGACGATCCCGAAGCCGAGGCCCAGGCCGCCCCACCAGCCGCCGCGGACGGCGGCGACCGGGATTTCCACTGCGTACTGCCCCAGAGAGGACATGGCTCGGAGCCTATCTCGCGTAGCGCTGTATGTCTAGTACACCTATACTGACGGGACTAGACTCCGCCCGGCAGGGGCGAGAGATTCGGACAGGGAGAGGGGTGGAGCGAGTGGCAACGCCGGGAATCAGCGTGGCGCAGTTCGCAGCACGGGTGGTCGGGATCGTGTACCTGGCCATCGCGGTGCTTGGCTTCATGTACACGGGGTTCAGCGACTTCACGGCGGTCACCGGTGACCACCTGTTCGGCGTGTTCGCGATCAACCCGTTCCACAACGTGGTCCATCTCGCGGTCGGCCTGTACCTGATCATGGTCTCGTTCTTCGACACGACGGTCGCCGAGGGCGCCCTGATCGGCGGCGGAATCGTGTACCTCGTGGCGGGAATCCTCGGCGCCACGAACGACCTGCAGATCATCGGCTCGAACTCGGCCACGCAGCCCGACACGTTCCTGCACTTCCTCTCTGGGCTCGCGGCAATCGCGATCGGCCTCACCTCCACCATCCTCACGAGGGAGTCGGCGCGCCGGAGTGGGGCACAAGCGGGCTGAAAAGCGCCCTCGGGCCGGTACACTCCCCCGCGGGTACAAGGGGTTTCACCAACGGAGAGGGGTGGCAAGTGGCAACGTCCGGCAAGAGCTTGGCGCAGCTGGGTGCATTCGCAGTCGGGGTCGTGTACATCGCGGTCGGGATCATCGGGTTCTTCATCACCGGTTTCGACAACTTCGCCCAGGACACGACGAGCAAGCTGCTCGTGTTCGACATCAACCCGCTCCACAATCTCATCCACCTGTTCATCGGCCTCTACCTGCTGCTCGTGTCGCGCTTCGACACGACGGTCGCCGAGGGCGCGCTGATCGGCGGGGGGATCGTGTACGTCGTCGCCGGGATCCTGGGGGCGACCAACGACCTCCAGATCCTCAGCACGACCTCCGCGACCTCCGCGGACACGTTCCTGCACTTCGCATCGGGGATCGCGGCGATCCTCATCGGCCTCGTCTCCGCCACGCGAACGACGGCGGCCGGGCGGCGCAGCGGCGCGCACGCCTGAAGTCGCTGGACGGACTGCCGAGGGCCCGGGCCTGCGCCCGGGCCCTCGTGCGTTCAGCGGCGGCCGGGCACGTCAGCCGGAGCCCTCGAACGTGCGCACGAGCCGGTCGAACAGCGGACCCACCCGCTCGAGCTCCTGCGGCGGTGCGGTCTGGAACACCAGCGTGATCATGCGCCCCGCCTTGAACAGGAAGTAGTGCACGTGGACGGCGCGCAGCGCCTCCGACAGCGAGAACTCGTAGACGTAGCGAAAGCCCGGTAGGCCTCCGAGGAGGATCTCGCGCGGCTCGCCGCGCAGCCGCACGCGGCCGTCCACCCGAACGAGCGAGTCGGTCAGGTCGCGGGCCAGGGAGAGCGTGGTGCGCGTGACCTTCAGACCCACCGGCGAGTTGCGCACGAGCATCGAGGTGTTCTCGTCGCGCGCGACGAGCAGCTCGACCTCGGGGTCGGCCGGCTTCAGCCGCGTCCAGCCCGCGGGGTAGGCGATCGAGAAGTTCGCGCGGACGTCGTGAAAGCGCACGAGCCGCTCGGATCCGCGCTCCGCGGACGCCGACGGCCGGTCGGAGCCCGAGGACACCGACGGCTCGGACGAGTCGATGAGGCTGCGTCCCAGCGTCGTCCCCACGACGATCGCCACGACCGCCGCGCAGGCTCCCCCGACCAGCCAGCGGCGGGTCACGACCGGGCCCCGGCACCCGGGCCGGTGCGCCGGCGGGAAGACCACGAGCCGGGGACCCTGGGGGGTCCGCCGGCTCGGGGTGAATCAGCGGAGGTCCGAGTCCGGCCGCAGCCGGATCGGACGTCGATCAGCGTTCCCAGGGACGGCTGCGCCGCACGGCGATGCGCCCCGGGTCGGACGCCTGCTCGGCCGGCGCGGGCGGGCGGGCGGAGACGACCGTGGCGGGCGCGGGCCTGGACCCGCCGCCCCCGGTCTCCCAGGGACGCTGACGCCCGACCGCGATACGCCCGGGGTCAGAGGGCTGCTCTGCCGGCGCCGGTGCGGCCGCCGGGGCGGCGGCGGGCGCGGGCGCGGCGGCCGCGGAGGGTGCGCCTCCGGTCTCCCAGGGGCGCTGGCTCCCGACGGCGATCCGTCCGGGGTCAGACGCCTCCGCCGGCGCGGGCGCAGCGGCCTCCGGCTCGGGCTCGGGCTCGGCTGCAGCGGGCTCGGGCTCGGCTGCCGCGGGCGCAGGCTCGTCCTCCCACGGACGCCGTCCCGTCACCGACATCCGCTCGCCCGCGGGGGCGGGCGCGGCGGCGGCGGCAGGCGCCGGGTTGAGGCTCGCCGCGGCGGCCAGGACGGATCCGAGGATCTCCTCGCCGCGCGGGTAGACCTCACCGATGTTGCGCACCGGTCCGTGCCGGCGCGTGCGGTTGTTGAAGTTGCTGCCCTCCCCGGGGAAGCAGGACTCGACGAGTCCGGCGGCATCGTCGCCCGCCTTCTTGACGAGCAGGCCCTCGAGCACGTCGCGGCCCTGGCCGAGCGTGATGCCCAGCGCGTCGACGACGCCGTTGACGGGCGCCGTCTTGGTGACGATCTCGCCCACGGCCTCGACGACGACGTCCAGTCCGTTGGTGATCTTCCGCAACGCGACGATCGTCAGCACGAGGAAGTACACGAGAGCGAGCACGACCACGACTGCGGCGAGGATCGTGACGACGCCGGCCGCTTCGATGGTTGCAGTGGTTCCCATGGATGACCCCTAGGCGTCCGGCAGGATTTGGTCGAGCGTCCCGCCGTAGTCGGCGACGACGGCGACAGTCGTGTTGATGTAGCTCTGCGTCGTGACGAGCTGGATCACGGCGTCGAGGTCCTTCGACGCAGCCGCGCCCACCGATGCGATCGCGTCGACCTTCGGCACGATGGCGTTCGCGGCGTCCAGCACACCCTTGAGCAGGATCACCACGACCGGGGCGATCACCGCCAGCAGGACGATGTTTCCGATCCACCAGAAGACCATGCGCTAACCCCCCTGAACCTTGCGCAGCACGGCGGCGGCCTTGGCGGCGATCCCGGGGAACACCGCGATGATCGTCTGCAGCGGAGCGTTGATCTGGGCGACGACGGCGCCGATCGGCCGCAGGTGCTGCGACTCGACGGTGGCCAGGGCCCCGCCCAGCGCCCCGAGGCCCTCGGAGATGTTGGTCAGGCGCTGCCGGATCCGCGTCAGCGCGATGGCGAGCACGACGACGAGCAGCACTGCCTCGGCCACGCTCAGCAGGATGAGTGCCTCGGTGCTCATGTTGCCGGTCCTCCCGTCAGGCCGAAGGCCTCGGCGAGCACGTCCATGTAGCCGTCCTGGACGACCGCCTCGTCGATGATGCCGTTCAGCACCCCGGGCACCGCGGCGAGCTTCGGGATGTTCGCGGTCTGTCCGGCCACGACCCCCGCGGTCTCCAGCAGCGTTCCCACGCTGCCCTCGATGTCCTTGATCAGGCTGAGCAGCAGCATCATGAGCACGACGACGACCAGCGCCACGACGGCGCCCAGACCGAGAGCGACCTGCCAGATCGTGTGCGTGTCAGCAAGTGCAACCGTGTTCATTTGCCCACCACGACCTTCCGGACGGCCCGGGCCGAGTGCAGGATCCGGACCGCCGAGTCGATGATCTCGTCGACGCCGTGATTCAGACTCGTCGTCTGAGAGCGCACGGCGTCGACCCCTCCCACTGCGGTCTGCGCCTGGTCCGCGATCCGGGCGGCCAGCGTCAGGATGATCGCGACGATGATCACCGCCACCGTCACGGCGGCGAACGCGAGCGTCAGGCCGATGAACCAGTCGGTGTACTGCCCCGCGATGATGAACGTGGCCATTGGCTACCTCTCACAGCTGGTCGTGGAGAACAGCACGTTGAGCAGCCGGCTGCAGTCGATCGAGGCCGCGTGGGCGAGGATCGTCTGGCCGCCGGTGTTGGTTCCGACCAGCCCCAGCACGCTGTGCAGGTCGCTGGCGATGGGGCGCACGATGCCGATGGCCGTGGCGGCGCGGCCGTTGATGCCCGCCACCGCCGGGTCGATCGACCGCACCCGGGTCAGGATCGTTCGCCCGTTCTCGAGGATCGACCGCGCGCTGGCGTTGATCTCCTGCACGCTCTGATCGATCGAGTTCGCGTCGGCCCCGATCCCCCGCACCGTGCGGTTGATCGACTGCACGCTGCCCCCGATGGTGGCGACGTTCCCCCCGATGGAGCGAACCGTCGATCCGATCGCGAGCACGTTGCCGTTGATGTCCTTGACCGTGTTGTTGATCGGGCCCGCCTTGGTCAGGATGCTCTTGGCGGTGCGGTCGATGCTCCGTGCCGCCGTGTACGTCCTGTCCAGGTGACCGCTCAGGTCCTTGGCCGCGTCGTCGATGGCCCCGGAGATCCGAACGGTCTTGCGCGCTTCGTCGATGAACTTGGCCTCGGCGCCGACGTTCCCCTTCGTATCGGAGAACGTCGGCGTGATGACCTGCTCCACGTTGCGGTCGATGTTGCGGGCGGCGATCAATGTCCCCGTGAGGAACAGGACCGCCAGCAACGCCGCCGCGATCACGATGACCAGCGCGACCGGAGCCATGCCCCGCGAGCCGGTGAGGATTCCACGCATAGTCGCGGCCCCTCAGCAGTTCGGGCCGGGGGTGACCTGGGTGGGCACCGGGATCCCGAGCACGCGAGACCGGCAGATGCTGGTCAGGTGCGTGTTGACCGAGACCAGGCCGCCGTTGATCGCCTTGGCATCGTCCTCCGCCGGCTGCAGCACCGAGTTGGCGACCGCGACCCTCGGATGGATGGCTGCCGTGCCCTCGGAGGCGACCGTCTGGGCGCCCTTGAGCTCGGTGTCGATGCGCCGCGCCTCCGTGTTCACGTCGACCAGGACGCCCGACGTGTTCACCAGCGATGAGCGAACTCCGACCAGGACGCTGGACGTGCCGCGCAGCGAGCGCGACGTGTCGATCAGCGACGAGGACGTGTCCACCAGCGAGCCCGAGATCGTGCTCAGCCCGTTGGACGTGTCCACCAAGGAGCCCGACGTGTTGACCAGCGACGAGGTCGTGCTGGCCAGCGACGTGTCCACCCGGTCCAGCGAGCCGTCGATCGAGGTCAGCGAGCCCAGGATCTGGGTCGCCTGCCGCGGGACCGGCTTGAGCGCCTTGTCGATGCTCGTCAGGTTGTTGTTGATGTCCTTGATGTAGCCGGGCAGCGGCTTGGCCTCGCCCTCGATGCTCTCGACCGACTGGTCGGCCTCGGCGAGGCCGTCGTCGATCGACTCCAGCGCGCTCGTGATGCCGAGCAGGAACCCGATCACGACGAGCACGACCAGGATCGCGATGGTGGCGAAGATGAAGGTCCATCTCACGTCCGTGGCTAGGCGCGGCATGCGGACCTCCCCGAGAGTTCGTAGTTGACCGAGCTCATGGCTTGCCCTGGCAGTCCGAGGTGTCGGCTCCGCCGCCGTCGAGCTTGCGATCGATGCACGCGGCGGTGTCCTTGGCGGCTTCCGCCTGACCGAGGATGTTGCCGGTGTCGACCTTGATGGCGCGCGCGACGGCGATCGTGCCGTCGAGGTTGCGGTTGATCGCCGCTGCGTCGTTGTCGATGAGGGTGGCCGTGCGGACGATGGAACCCGTGCTGGCGTTGATCGTCTTCGCGCTGCTGTTGATCCGGCCGGCCACATCGTCGATGCCGTTGGCGGAACCGCCGATGGTCTTGGCGGTGGTGTTGATCTCCCGCGCCGACGCGTTGATCGTGCCTGCGCTGGAGTTGATGCTCCCGGCGCTGCCGTTGATCGTCGTGGCGCTGGTGTTGATCGTCCCCGCGGTGGAGAGGATGGTCCCCGCCTTGTTGTCGATCGCGGTCGCGAGACCGTCGATCGAGCGAGCCCGCGCCACGATCCGGGTGAGCCGGCTGTCGAGCGGGCGGGCGGTGGTGAGGATGGAGTCGGCGAGCTGGTTGGTGCGCCGCAGCTGCACGATCGAGTCGGTGGAGACGTTGATGCCCTCACCGTTCTCGGCGATGTTCGTCGCCTTCTTGTCGATGCGCTGCGCGACGCTGACCGTCTGCGCCAAGAGGATGGCCGCGGCGAGGACGGCAACGCCGACCACGACGAGGATGGCGAGGTTCAGCGGCAGGACGCCTCTCGGTGCGGCGCTGGGCCGGCTGCTGGAGGGCGAACCCCCACGTGCTCGTCTCAGCACGGGCATGGGACGCTCCACCGATCTGGCGCCGATTGCACGGGCCGTCTTAGCACTTGAGGCTCCCCTCTGTTCATGCACCTGCCAAGGGGGGCGCATGGCCCCCGCCAACAGCTGCTCACTCCCACTAAACGCCCCCGAACCGTGAACCTGTACCCCAACCGGCCCGGTTGCCGGGCGCGACACTAGTACACAGGGCCCTGGGATGTCCAGCGGGAGGGCGACATTTGTGGCCGGCGGGGACGTTCAGGCCGCGCACATGGCGGCGGCGCCGCGCAGCTTGGCCAGCGCACCGCGGATGATCCGCGAGATCTGCATCTGGCTCACGCCGAGGACCGCCCCGATCTCCGCCTGCGTCATGTCCTCCTCGAAGCGCAGCCGCAGCACCTCGCGCTCGCGCGCCGAGACCTGGTCGAGCAGGCCGTCCAGCACCGTGCGCTCCTCGGCGCCAGCGTAGGCGGGATCCTCGCCGCCGAGCACGTCGACCAGCGCCCCGCCCTCCTCGTCGTCGCCGTGGGGCACGTCGATGGACAGCGCGTGGTGCGCGTACCCGGCCGCGAGGGCGCTCAGGACGTCGCCCTGCTCGATTCCGAGCTCGGCCGCGAGCTCGTCCACCGTCGGCGCGCGGTTCAGCGTCTCGGTCAGGCGCTCGGTGGCGCGGTCGATGCGCAGCACCCGCTCCTGGAGGTCGCGCGGGACGCGCACGCCCCAGGTCCGGTCGCGGAAGTGGCGCTTGAGCTCCCCCGCGATCGTGGGCACCGCGTAGGACGAGAACGCGACGTCGCGGTCGCAGTCGAAGCGATCGATGGCCTTGATCAGCCCGTACGCCGCGACCTGGAGCAGGTCGTCCATCGGCTCGCGGTGCGCGCGGTAGCGCAGCGCGATGCTCCGCGCCAGCGGCAGGAAGCGCTCGACCAGCAGGTCGCGCGCGTGCGGGTCGTCTCCCGCGCGCAGTCGCTCGAACAGCTCGCGGTCGCCGCGCTCGCGCGCGCTGCGCGCCGGCCTGCGGTCCGCGCTCGCCGGAACATCCATGGTGTGCACAGGGCCCCCTTCCGCTGGTGTGTATGCGCGGCGAGGTCCCGGCGGGCGGTCGGCGTGCCGACGCCCGCGTCCCTGGCTTGTCGATCGGCCCCCGAGCGGTCCCCACCCGGGCTCTGAGCGGTGAACCTACCCGGGAATCCTCAGATCAAGCGCGGGCTGCCACCGGGCAGCGAATGCCGCCTGCGGTGTATCGTCCAGGCAGTCGACTGGCCGGTCAGCCAAAGGAGGTCCGGGCGTGGATCTGAACGACAGCCCCGAGCAGGCGCAGTACCGGACGAAGGTGCGCGCATGGCTCGAGGAGCACCGGGCGCAGGCGCCCGCGCTGCAGGGAGAGGGAGCGCTCCAGGACGAGGACGAGATCGTGGCCGCGCGGCGCGCGTGGCAGCGGACGCTCGCCGAGGCCGGACTGGCCGGCGTCACGTGGCCGAAGGAGTACGGCGGCCAGGGGCTGGGCCCGATCGAGCAGGTCATCGTCAACCAGGAGATCGGGCGCGCCGGCGTGCCCGGCATCCTCGACGTCATCGGCGTGGGCATGCTCGGCCCGACGATCATCGCCCACGGGGCCGACGCGCAGAAGGAGCGCTACCTCGGGCCGATGCTCCACGGCGACGAGGTGTGGTGCCAGCTCTTCTCCGAGCCCGCGGCGGGCTCGGACCTCGCCGCCGTCCAGGCCCGCGCCGTGCGCCAGCCCGACGGCACGTGGCGCCTGTCCGGGCAGAAGGTGTGGACGACCAACGCGCAGTTCGCCGCCCACGGACTGCTGCTCGCGCGCACCGACGCCGACGTGCCCAAGCACAAGGGCCTGACCATGTTCATCGTCCCGATGGACGCGCCCGGCGTGACGATCCGCGGACTGCGCCAGATCTCCGGCGAGGCCGAGTTCAACGAGGTCTTCTTCGACGACGTGGCGCTGGACGCCGACGCGGCCTGCGGGGCGCTGGGCGGCGGGTGGGGCACGGCGATGACGACGCTGATGTTCGAGCGGGTGGCCATCGGCCTCGGCTCGGAGGGCTTCGGCTACCGCGCCGATCGCTATGCGGCCGCGATCGCCGGCGACGACCACGCGCGCACCGACGCCGAGGTGCGCCGGCGCCTGGGCGAGCTGTCCACGGAGCTGCTGGCCGTGCGCTTCACGAGCTACCGCACCCTCAGCCTGCTCCAGCACGGCCAGATCCCCGGCCCCGAGGCCGGTCTGGCGAAGGTCACCACGGTCGAGGCCGCGACCGCGGCCGGGGATCTCATCGCCGACGTCCTCGGGCCCGAGGCGCTCGACGAGGACGGCGAGTGGGCCTACATGATCTCCTTCCTCCCCGGCCTGAAGTCCGCCGGCGGCACCGAGGAGATCCTGCGCAACATGATCGGCGAGCGCGTGCTCGGCCTGCCGCCCGAGCCGCGGCTGGACAAGGGCGTCCCGTTCTCCGAGCTGCGCGCCAAGGAGCGGGAGGCGGTGGCATGAACCTCGAGCTCACCGACGAGCAGGTCTTCCTGCGCGAGGCCGCGCGCGGTGCGCTCGCGCGCTTGGAGACGGTCCCCGCCGCCCGCGAGGCGCTGGAGGACCCGGGCGCGCTGCCCGACCTGTGGCCGAGCGCGTGCGAGGCGGGCTGGACGGGGCTGCTGGTCGGCGAGGAGGGCGGGGGCGCCGGGCTGGGCGCCTTCGACGCGATGCTCGTCATGACGGAGTGCGGCCGCGTGCTGGCCGGCGTGGCGCTGCTGGGCCACCTGCCCGCGAGCGCGCTGCTGGACCGCGGCGGCTACGCGGACCTCGCCGCGGTGGCCGAGGGCGAGCGCCGCGCGGCGTTCGTCCCCGCGCGCCCGCCGGGCGACGTCCTGACCGAGTGGACCGTCGAGCCGGCGTCGGGGTCCACGCGCGCGCCCGCGCCCACCGTCGACGCGGACGGCCGCCTCACCGGCACCGCGTCCTGGGTCCCCGACGCCCCCGGCGCCGACGTCTACGTCGTCGCGGCCCTCGACGCGGGCGGCGCGGCGCGGGCGGTGGTCGTGGACGCTGCGGACGACGGGGTCTCGGTGCAGCCGGCCACCCGCTACGACGCGACGCGCTCGCTGGGCCACGTGACGTTCGAGGGCGCAGCGGGCAGCGTGCTCGACGACGTCGGCGCCGACGAGCTGGCCTCGGCCTGGCACCTCGCGCAGGTGCTGATCGCCGCCGAGTCGCTGGGCGCGGTGGAGACCGCGCTGGAGGTCTCCGTCGCCTACGCCAAGGAGCGCTTCACCTTCGGTCGGGCCATCGGCTCCTACCAGGCGATCAAGCACAGCCTCGTGGAGATCCTGCGCGGCAAGGAGAACACCTACTCGCTGCTGGTGTACGCGGGGTGGGCCTACGAGGACGCGCCCACCGAGTTCCCGCTCGCCGCCAGCGCGGCGCGCACGGCGGCCGGCCACGCGCTGGACCACGCCGCGCGGACGATGATCTCCGTGCACGGCGGCACCGGCGCGACGTGGGAGCACGACGCCCCGCTCTTCTTCCGCCGCGCGCAGCTCTCGCGGCGGCTGCTGGGCGGGATCGGCGACGCCTGCGACCGCGTCGCGGGCGAGCTGCTGAGCGCGGCCGGCGCGGCCTAGCCGGACCCGGGGTCGCGCCCGCCCGTGCTGGAGCGCATCGCCGACCTGACCTGGCGCCGGCCCAAGCTGGTCCTCGCGCTGGTCGGGGCGTTCGTGCTCGTCGCGCTCGTCGTCGGCCGCGACGTCGAGCGGCACCTGGTGGCCGCCGGCTTCACCGACAGCGCGTCCGAGAGCGAGCGGGCGACCGCGCTGCTGCGCGACGAGCTCGGCTACGACGTCAATCCCGGGATCGTCGTCCTCGTGCGGGCCAAGGACGGCGGGCGCCTCGACGTGGCCCGGCCTGCGGTGCGCCGGGAGGTGCACCGCCTCAGCCGGGAGCTCGGGAAGGTCGAGCACGTCGGCCGCGTCGTCGACCCGCTGCGCGACGGGCGGCGGGGGCGCTCGGCGATCGCGCGCGACGGGCGCTCGCTGCTGATCGCCGCGCACCTCTCGACCCAGGACGTGGAGAGCGAGGGCGGCGACGCCGCCGAGGAGGCTGGACGGCGGGTCAGATCGCAGTCGCTCGCCGTGTCGATGGGCGGCTTCGCCCCGAGCTTCAACGAGGTCAACGACCTGACCCGCGAGGACCTGACCAAGGCGGAGCTGATCGCGTTCCCGCTGCTCACGATCCTCCTGCTGATCGTGTTCCGGGGCGTCGTGGCGGCGGCGATCCCGCTGCTGCTGGGCGTCATGTCGATCCTCGGCACGTTCCTCGTCCTGCGGGTGATGGCGGGGTTCGCCGACACCTCCCTGTTCGCCCTGAACATCGCGACGGCGCTGAGCCTCGGCCTGGCGGTCGACTACGCCCTGCTGCTCGTGTCGCGCTACCGCGAGGAGCTGGAAAGCGGCGGTGCGACCCGGGAGAGCCACCGCCGGACGGTGACCACCGCAGGCCGGACCGTGCTGTTCTCGGGCCTGACGGTGGCCGTGGCGATGGCGTCGCTCGCCGTCATGCCGCAGCGCTTCCTGTACTCCATGGCCGTCGCCGGCGCGGCCGTCGCGCTGCTCTCCGCGGTGCTGGCGGTGCTCGTGGTGCCCTCGCTGCTGTCCCTGCTCGGCGCGCGCATCAACGCGCTCGCGGTGCGGCGCGGTCCCGCCGTCTCCGACGAGTCCACGGGCTGGTACCGGCTCGCGCGCGGGGTGATGCGCCGGCCGGTCGCGGTGGCGCTCGCGACGTCGGTGGTGCTGATCGCGGTGTCGCTGCCGCTGCTGTCCACGGTGCTGACCGGCCCCAGCGCGGAGGCCGTGCCGCCGGGCCAGCCGTCCTACGACGCGAACACCTACCTCGAGGAGCACTACGGACGTGACGTGCTGGAGCCGATCATCGTCACCCTGCGCGGCAGGGCGACCGCCGGCCAGCTGGAGGCGCTGAGCGGCGCGATCTCCGGCGTGGACGGCGCCGGCCCGGCAACGCCGTTTACCCGCGCGTCGCGCGACGTCGCGTTCCTGACCGTGGCGGCCGAGCAGGTCGCGTTGGCGCGCCGGTCCCAGGACGCCGTGGACGCCATCCGCGCGATCGACGCGCCGGGCGCCGGGACGGTCCTCGTGTCGGGCAACACGGCGCGCTTCGTCGACCAGAAGCAGAGCCTCGCCGACCATCTGCCGCTGGTGATCGCGCTCGTGGCGGTGGCCACCTTCGTCCTGCTCTTCCTGCTGACCGGCTCGGTCATCCTCCCGCTCAAGACGCTGCTCATGAACGCCCTCACGCTGGCCGCCACGCTGGGCATCGTCGTCCTCGCCTTCCAGGAGGGCTGGCTGGACGGGCTGTTCGGCTACACCGGCCCGGCGGCGATCGAGGTGACCAGCCTCGTCTTCCTGTTCGCCGTGGCGTTCGGCCTGGCCACCGACTACGCGGTGCTGGTGATGTCGCGCATCAAGGAGCAGCACGACCTCGGCATCCCCAACGAGGAGGCGGTGGCCATCGGCGTCGGGCGGACCGGGCGCGTGATCACGGCGGCCGCCGTGATGATCGCCGTGGTGTTCCTGGCCTTCGCGGTGAGCTCGGTCTTCTTCATGAAGCAGATCGCCGTCGCCCAGGCCGCGAGCGTGCTGATCGACGCGACGATCGTGCGCGCGCTGCTGGTCCCGGCGCTCATGCGCCTGTTCGGCGAGCTGAACTGGTGGGCGCCGGGGCCGCTGCGGCGCCTGCACCAGCGCTTCGGCATCAGCGAGGCGCCGTCGCGCCCCTGACGGGTCTCAGCCGGCCGCTTGCAGCGCGGGCTTGCGGGCGTGCACCAGGACGTTGCCGTAGTACAGGCCCGTGCGGTCCACGCGGTCCATCGCCCAGCCCAGGCCGTTGACCGCCAGGCAGAAGAGCGCCCACAACGGCAGCAGCGGGGCCCACGCGATCATCGCGCGACCGCCCCGGGGCATCGCGTCGAACGTCCAGCCGAGCACGATGGCGCCGACCGTGCTGCCGATCGCCCCGTGGGGGTGGACGCCGACGATCTCCAGGCGGTCCTCCAGCAGCCGGCGTGCCCCGTGGCGCGAGAGGCGCCGGTAGTCGTGCGGGGGGTTGTGCTCGCCGAAGCAGAACGGAACGGTGATGATCGCGTCGGCGCCCGGCTTCATCGTGCGGATGAGCTCGTCGACCGTCACCTCCAGGTCCCCGACGTGCTCGAGCACCTGCGTGCACAGCACCACGTCGAACTCCGCGTCGCCGACCGGCCAGGGACGGCCGGGCTCGATGACCGCGTCGACCTCGGGCCCGTCGAAGACGTCGATGCCGAAGTACCGGCGCGCGCCCGGGAGCCACGCCCGGTAGGGCTTGTAGCCGCAGCCGACGTCCAGGACGTCGCCGCGCAGCGAGGCCAGCAGCGGGCGCAGGAGCCGGTAGAGCGGCATGCCCGCCAGCCACTGGAAGTGCCACGGCCGCAGGTCCGGATGGCGACCCGCCACCCGCACGTAGAGCCGGTGGAAGGTGCTGCCTCCGTGAGCCGCCACCGCCGCCATTATAGGCGGCACGCGGAGCCCTCCGCGTGCCGTACTCTGGACGCTCGACATGAAGACGACGTTCGAGCATCGCGGCGCCAAGCAGGCGTTCGAGTCGCTCGCCGCCCTCTGCGTCGCGCCGCTGGCGGCCTCCTACCGCGCGCGCCGGCAACTGATCGGCGACGAGCGCGCATACCTGGAGCTCTCCGAGCGGGCCGCGCGGTGGCCGGGCATCCGCGGGGAGCGCATGCGCGCGGCGCTGCACGTCCGCATGGGGACGCCCATCGGCGAGGCCGCCCTGCTGCGCTTCGGGGCGATCCTCGAGCGCCCGCCGCTGAGCGTGGGACGCATGTCCGTGATCGCCCACTACGCCAACGTCCAGCACGCGGCGATCGGGGAGGACTGCCTCATCGGCGACAACGTCGTCATCACCGACGGCACGCGCCAGCACAGCTTCGAGCGCCTCGACGTGCCCATCAACGCCCAGGGCGGGGTCGTCCGGCAGATCCGGATCGGCAACGACTGCCTGATCGGCCCGAACTCGACGATCATGGCCGACGTCGGCAACCACTGCGTGGTGGGGGCGGGCAGCGTCGTCCACCGCCCGGTGCCCGACTACATGATCGTGGCCGGCAACCCGGCCCGGGTGATCGGCGACCGTCGCGAGCGCGGCGTGCGGCCGCTGCACTCCGGCATGACCGGGTAAGCGTGCCGGCGGATGACGCGCTGCTCGACGTGGTCATCGTCTCCGCGGCCGGCGGCCGGGAGCTGCTCCGGGCCTGCCTGCGCTCGCTGGAGCGCCACCCGCTGACCGCGGGCCCGGCCCGCACCTGGGTCGTCGACAACGCCAGCGGGGACGGCACCGTCGAGATGGTGGCCGCCGAGTTCGGCTGGGTCCGGCTCGTCGCCCTGCCGCGCAACGCCGGCTTCGCGGCGGCCAACAACGTCGTGCTGCGCGAGACGCGCGCGCCCCATGTGCTGCTGCTCAACCCCGACACCGAGGTCTCCGCGGGCGCGCTGGACGGGGCGCTGCGCACACTCGGCGCGCACGACGACGTCGCCGTGGTCGGCGTGCGCCTGGTGCGTCCCGACGGCAGCTTCGACCACGCCGCCAAGCGCTCCTTCCCCACGCTGCTCGGCGCGGTCGGGCACTTCACCGGCGTGGGGCGCGGCGCGGGCGCGTCGGCCCGGCTCGCGCAGTACCGGGCGCCCGAGCTCGAGGAGCACGCCGCGGGCACCGTCGACGCGGTGAACGGGGCCTTCATGCTCGTGCGCAGCGCGGCGATGGCCGAGGTGGGGCTGATGGACGAGCGCTACGGCATGTACGGCGAGGACCTGGACTGGTGCCTGCGCTTCCAGCGCGCGGGCTGGCGGGTCTTCTACGACGGCGGCGTGACCGTGCTGCACGTCAAGGGCGCGACCTCGGTGCACGAGCGCGGCCGCGGTCGCCACCGCGCGCTGCGCACGAACATCGCCTTCCACCGCGCGATGGGGCGCTTCTACCGCAAGTTCCACTCCGGCCGCCACCCCGCGCTCGACGCCGTGGTGTACGCCGGCCTCGGCCTGAAGCTGGCGGTGTCGGTGGCCCGCAGCGCGATCGCCCGCCGGGAGCTGCGCTGATGCTCGTCTCGGCAGTGGTGGTGAACATGAACGCTCGCGAGCTGGTGCTGGCCTGCGTTGACTCGCTCGTCGTCGCGCTCGGCCGCGTCGACGGGCCGACGGAGATCGTCGTCGTCGACAACGGCTCCGACGACGGCGGGCCGGACGCCCTGCGCGAGCGCTTCGACGACGTCCGCGTGCTCCAGACGGGCGCGAATCTCGGCTTCCCCGGCGCCGTCAACGTGGGCCTGCGCGCCACCACCGGCGAGTGGGTGCTGCTGGTCAACAACGATGCGACGATCGAGCCCGGCGGCGTGGCCGAGCTGCTCGCCGCGGCCGACGGGCGGCCCGAGGTGGGCTCGCTGGCGGCCCAGATGCGCTTCTCGCGCAACGGGACCATCAACTCGGCGGGCTTCGGCGTCGACCGGCTCGGTGTCCCGTTCGAGCGTCACATCGGCCTGCCCCCCGAGTCCAGCGACCGCGATGTGACCGAGGTCTTCGGCGCCTGCGGCGGCGGAACGCTGATGCGGCGCGCGATGCTGGACGAGATCGGCGACTTCGACGGGTCGCTGTTTTTGTACATGGACGACGTCGACGTCGCCTGGCGCGCGCGGATGCGTGGCTGGACCTGCCTGCACGTTCCCAGCGCGGTGATCCACCATCACCACTCCGCGACCAACGTCCACGGCTCGCCGCGCAAGCACTTCTTCGTGGGGCGAAACCGCGTGCGGATGCTGGCCAAGCACGTCCCCACCGCGCACCTGCTGCGCTATGGCCCGGCGATCGTGGCCTACGACGCGGCCTACGTCGTCTTCACGGCGGTCACGGACCGCACGCTCGCGCCCCTGCGCGGGCGCCTGCGGGGCATGCGGGAGTGGCGCACCTACCGCGCCCGCGGCCGCCCGCGCCGGCCGGTCCCCCTCGAGCCCGTCCAGGGGGTCGGCCGCGCGCTGTCGCGGCGCGGCGGCGCGATCGGCGGCACCGCGATCGCCGAGCGCGGCGACCCCGCGCCGGCCGAGCGGGCTCAGTAGACGAAGGGCAGGTCGCCGGCGACGTCGGCGAGGCGGGGCGCCGTGGAGTCGCGCTGAGAGGGCCGCAGCTCGGCGGCCGCGATCGGCCAGTCGATTCCGACGTCGGGATCGTCGTAGGCGAAGCCGCGCTCGGTCTCGTCGGCGTAGTAGCTGCTCTGCTTGTACATGACGTCGGCCACGTCGCTGGTCACGCAGAAGCCGTGCGCGAAGCCGATCGGGCAGTAGACCATCCGCGCGTTGTCGCCGGTCAGCGCGAAGCCCTCCCACTCCCCGAAGGTGGGTGAGCCGCGGCGGATGTCGACCACGACGTCGAGGATCGCCCCGCGCGCGCAGCGGATCAGCTTGGCCGCTCCCGCCCCGATCTGGAAGTGCATGCCCCGCACGATCCCCCGAGCCGAGCGCGAGTGGTTGTCCTGGACCATCTCCTCGGCGATGCCCAGCTCGGTGAACACGCTGCGCCGGTAGGTCTCGATGAAGAACCCGCGCTCGTCGCCGATGACGCGCGGCTCGATCAGCGACGGCCCCTGCAGCCGCGTCGGAAGGCGCTGCACCGCTCAGCGCCCCGCGACGACGAGCAGGCGGCGGTGCTCGGGCGCGTGGGCGACCTCGTCGAAGGCCAGCGCGCGCAGGCCGATCGAGGCCAGCAGCTCGGCGATCTCCTCGCGCTCGTAGGCGCGGATGAACGTCACGCCGTCGGGCTGGAAGAACGCCTTGCTGCCCTCGATGAGGTCGAAGGCGAAGCGGCCGTCGGGAGCCATCGAGGCGCAGCAGTGCTCCAGCACGACCACGAACGACGGGTACAGGTGCTTGAAGGTCAGCGAGGACATGCCCAGGTCGAACGGCTCGACGAGGGCGCTCGTCGCATCGCCGTGGACGAAGCGCACCCGCGGGTCGTCGAAGCGGCCGCGCAGGTGCTCGACGTTGTCGGCCGACGCGTCCAGGCCGACGTAGCTGCCGAACGGCAGCCCGTCCTGCAGGCAGCCGTCCAGCAGGCGCCCGTAGCCCGGCCCGATCTCCAGGACCCGCGTGCTCGCGTCGGGGCTCGCGTGCTCGGCGATCTTGCGCGACCACGGGACGCCCGAGAGCTCGGTGCCCAGGGTCAGCCCCTCGTCGGGACGCGCGGCCCGCCAGCGCGCCTGCGAGCGCTCGTAGACCCCTGGGTCGGCCTGCTCGACGTCCACGTACGGGACGCCCGCGAGCCGGCGGACGAGCGGCACGTCGCGCAGGCGGCTGCGCAGCGGCTTGGGTGTCACGCGGAGCGCCGCGTCGCGGCCGGCCTGGAGCAGTCCCATGGGCGAAACCTTAGGCAACCGCTAGCTCGGCGCGCCGGTCGCCAGGCCCGCCCGGTCCATGTAGCGCCCCAGCCCGTCGCGCCAGTCCGGCAGCGGCGCGATGCCCGCCGCCTCGGCGCGACGGCCGGCGAGCACGCCGTTGAGCGGGCGGTCGGGGCTGCCGGGCGCGATCGTCGTCCGCGTCGGCGCGACCGGGACGTCGACGCCCGCCCGGCGCATGATCTCCACGGTGAACTCGTGCCAGGAGCAGGCGCCCGCGCTGGTGAGGTGCAGCACGCCCTCGACGCCGCGATCGACCGCCCCCAGCACCGCGGCGGCGAGGTCGGCGGTGAACGTCGGCGTCAGGCGCTGGTCGGCCACCACCCGCAGCTCGCCCTGGTCGCGCGCGCGCGCCAGCATCCGCTCGACGAAGTTGCCGCCCTTGGACGCGCTGCCGTGCAGGCCGTACAGGCCGGCGGTGCGGACGACGAGCGCGCCCGGCGCGTAGGCCAGGGCGGCGTGCTCGCCCGCGAGCTTGGTCAGCGCGTAGACGCTGCGCGGGCTGGGCGCGTCGTCCTCGCCGTAGGGCTCCGGCCGCCGCCCGTCGAAGACGTAGTTGGTGCTGAAGTGCACCAGCCGGCTGCCCGACGTCGCGCAGCGCTCGGCGAGCGAGCGCACCGCCCGCACGTTGGTCGCCCAGGCCGACACCTCGTCGCGCTCGCACGCGTCGACGTTGTGAAACGCCGCGCAGTTGAGCACGAGCCCGGGCGCCGCCGAGGCGAACGCGCGGTCGAGCGCCGCGGGATCGGTGATGTCCAGCTCCTCGCGGGCGGGCGCGCGGACCTCCTCCCCGCGACCCTCCAGCGCCTCCCGTAGATCGGCGGCCAGCTGGCCGCCGCCGCCCGTCACCAGGACCCCCACTACAGGACGGAGCCGAACCGCTCGATGCGGGGGGCGAGCTCGTGGTAGAGCTCGAGCCAGCGGATGTTGTAGTAGCGCGGGTCGCTGAGCGCCGTGTGATCGCCGACGTCGACCGCGGCGAGCAGGTCGGTGACCGCCTCGAGCACCGAGCGGCAGGGGATGAAGCCCAGATGCTGGGAGAGCTTGGCGTTGGAGCACTCGTAGTTGCGCGTCAGCGCGGGCGCCGGCTGCTCCTCGAGCGTGACGGCGCGGCCGATCAGCTGCAGCGATCCGGCGACGAGCATCGCCAGCTCACGGATCTGGTAGTTGGAGTGCAGGACGTTGAAGGTCTCGCCGCGCACGAGCTCCTCGGGTCCCTCCAGCGCGGCGATCTGCGCGTCGGCGGCATCGCGGACGTCGACCAGCGGGCGCCACATCCAGCCCCCGCCGTGCAGCGCCAGGCGCCCGCTGAGCAGCGCGTCCTTGACGAACGTGTTGACCACGAGGTCGTAGCGCATGCGCGGGCTGTGGCCGTAGACCGTGCCGTTGCGCAGCACGACCGGGCACAGCCCCTGGCCTGTCATCGCCAGCAGCGCCTGCTCGCCGTAGTGCTTCGCGGTCGCGTACGCGCCGCGCGGGGAGATCTGCGACGCCTCGTCGTGCATCCCCGCCGCCAGCCCGTCGTACAGCGAGCACGACGACGCGAAGACCACGCGCGCGATCTCCCGCTCCACGCAGGCCCGGCCCAGCGCTTCGGTGGCCACGGCGTTCATCTGCCAGTTGGCCTCGGGGTCGTACTCGGCGGTCGGGTCGTTGGACAGGCCCGCCAGGTGGATGACGCCGTCCACGCCGTCCAGCGCGGACGCGGGGAGGTCGCGCACGTCCGCGACCACCAGCTCGATGCGATCGAGCACCTCCTCCAGCGGCCCCCGCCCCCAGTACAGGCGGTCGAGCACCCGCACCCGGTAGCCGCGCGCCAGCAGCCGCGACACCAGGACGCAGCCGATGTAGCCCCCGCCCCCGGTCACCAGCACCAGGCGCCCGCGGTCCGGGGGCTCGGCGGCCAGGCCGTTGTCGCGCCGCACGGCGACGACGGGGTCCAGCGCGGACAGCTCGGACGGACTGGACGGACTGGATGGATCGGACACGCCGGTCACGCTAGCGGGTCGGCTGAGCGCCGCGCGACCAGGATGTCCTGGTACGTCGTCCCCTCCGGGCGCCCGCACCACAGTCCGGGATGCATGGCCGTCACCTCGAGGCCGGCGTCGCGCAGGGAGTCGCTGACGAAGCCCTCGTCCAGACCCACGGCGGTCTCGGGCGAGGCGGTGTCCAGCACGCGGTACTCGACCCCGGCGGCCTCGTCACGGAGGCGGTGGCGCAGGTCCAGCTCGGCCTCCCCGCGCTCCAGGCGCGCGGCGGCGTCCGCGTCGATCAGGCAGAACGTTCCGAAGAACGTGCCGCCCGGTCGCAGCACCCGCCCGATCTCGCGCGCGTAGTTGCCAAAGCCGCTGGGCAGCATGTGCGTGAACAGCGACGTGGCCACCGCATAGTCGAACGAGGTGGCCTCGTAGGGGAACGCCGCCCCCGCGGCATCGAGCCCGCCGTCGGGGTTGTAGTGGCCGTTGGCCACGTCGATGACCGCGAACTCGAAGTTCGGATGGCGCGGCGTGATCGTGCGCCGGCACCAGTCGACCATGTCCTCGGCGATGTCGAAGCCCGCGTAGGAGCCCCCGTCGAGGTACTCGGTGAGCGGGAGCGCCAGGCGCCCCACGCCGCAGCCGACGTCCAGCACGCGGGCGTCCGGGCGCAGGCCGCCCACGCCGGCGAGCAGGTCGAGCGCCTGCGCGCCCACCGCGCGGAAGTCGCCGCCGCCGACGCGCTGCAGCGTGCGCGGCGGCTGCAGCGGGTCGCGCCGCCCCAGGGCGGCCTCGACGCCGTCCACCGACGCCAGGGCGGCCGTCTTCAGGCGGCGGGCCAGCGGGACCCGGCGCAGGCGCAGCTGCACCGCCTGGGCCGTGAGTGCCGACCGCCGGCGCACCCGGCTCATCGCGGCGCGGCACGCACCAGGTAGCAGTCCTGGGGCATGCGCGCCGCGGCGGACTCCTCCGGGTGCTCGGGGGTGAGGAAGGCCTCCACCTCCTCATAGCCCGCGAGCATGCGCTCGCGCACGAAGGAGGGCGAGTGGTAGGCGATGCACAGGTTCGTGCCGCGGGCGGTGTCGAACTGGACGACCTCCTCGCCGCGGTCGTAGCGCGCCGCCTCGTCGGCGGTGAGCCGGTCGCGATAGGCCTCGCCCGCCGTGGTGAACAGCAGGTGGCCGCCCGGCCGGATCACGCGCCGCAGCTCGGCCATCCAGTCGAGGGCCTGGCGCTCGGGCAGGTGGGTGAAGATCGACAGCGCGCACACGAACCCGAACGTCGCATCGGGATAGGGCAGCGGCGGGTTCTCCTCCGAGACGGCGGCGTTGATGAACGGCAGGTTGGCCCGCGTCCACGCGATCAGCTCGCGATTGGGATCGCAGCCGAAGATGGCCGGCCCCTCCAGGCCGGCCCACCACCGCGTCACCCGCCCGCAGCCGCAGCCGAAGTCCAGGATCGCCCCGGCGTCCTCCAGCGCGCCGCCGTTGCGCTCCAGCATTGACCGAAACAGGTCCGCCTGGCGCCTGCCCGTGTCCAGGAAGAACTCGGGATCGGGCGTGCTGGAGACCAGGATGCGCAGCTTGGCCGGGGGGACGGGGTAGCCGCCGGCGCTCGGCGGGCCCTCGTCCTCGTGCCGGGACCGCAGCCGGGTGTAGGCCTCATAGGTCCGCAGCAGGCCGACTTCGACCCGGCGGCGCACGGGCAGCGGGGTGCGCAGCAGTCCCTGGCGGATGGATCGGCGCGCGGCCTGGCTGATCACGACGCCGGAGGATAGGGCCCGCGCCGCGGCGAGCACCCCGCCCGATCCGCGCCGCGGCAGCCGCGCCGGAGGCCGCTAGCCGGGGCGGCGCAGGACCCATAGGTCCTGCGGCACGAAGCCGTGCTCCTCCGGCGGCGAGAACTCGAGGACCTCGAAGTCCGCCGCCATCCGGCGCACATGGGCCGCGGGGTGGTAGGCCGCGCAGATGTTCTCGCCGGCGGCCTCCGCGAACTGGACGACGAACTCGCCGCGCGCGAACGCGGCGCGCTCGGTCCGGGTCAGGTAGGGCAGCCACGAGCTGCCGTTGAGCGTGACGAGCAGCAGGCCGCCGGGCCGCAGCAGCCGGCGCAGCTCGGCCAGCCACGCCGCGCCGAGGTCCTCGGGCATGTGCGTGAACACCGAGATCGCGTAGATCAGGCCGAAATGGCCGTCGGGGTGCTCCAGCGGCGGCGCGAGCGCGTTGGGCCGCGCGCCGGCGAACGGGAGATTGGCCTCGATCCACGCCGTCGCCGGCGCGCTGAGGTCCGAGCCCCACACCTCCAGGCCCGGATAGGTGCCCCAGCGCCGCAGCACGCGCCCGCAGCCGCACCCGAAGTCCAGGAGCCGGCCCACGTCGGCCATCGGGAGCCCGTGACGCTCGGCGGAGGCGGCGATCGCCGCCTCGGTGCGCTCGCCGTACTCGAAGAAGGTCGCGAGATCGGGCGTGTTGATGTTCGCGACGCGCAGCGCGGGCGGCGGGACCGGCAGCCCGTCGGGACCGGTCGCCGGGTCGGGCGTCAGCGGCGCGCCGGCGCGACGGCGCTCCAGCGCGCGCCCGACGTGGACGGTGAGCCGCGTGTGGCGCAGGACGGGTTGCGCGGCGAGCATCGCGCGCCGCACCAGCCGCCGTGCCGAGCGCGGGGGCAGGCCCGCGGCCCCGGGAGCGGGAAAGCTCACGCCGCGCTCCGGCGGCGGGCGAGCACGGTCCTGGACGCTCGGTGGCCGATCACGGGCGGGCACCATAGCGGCGGCGTGGCCGGCGACCCGGCAGCGCCGCGACCCGCAGCGCGTGCTCGTAGGCGGCGGTGAGCTCCCGCGCGTGACGGGCCGGCGTGAAGCGCTGCGCCGCGCGGGCAGCGCCGGCGCGACCCATCGCCTCCCGCGCCACGGGATCGTCGAGCAGGCCCCGCACGGCCCCGGTCAGAGCGTCCTCGTCGCCGGGGGCCACGAGCACGGCGCAGTCGGGGTCGACCTGCTCGGGGACGCCGTCCACCGCGCTGACGACGGCAGGCAGGCCGCTGGCCATCGCCTCGAGCACCGCGAGCGGGAACGGATCGCGCCGCGATGCCAGCACGAAGATGTCCCACCCGCGCAGCTCGCCCATCGGGTCGTCGGTCACCGACCAGCGCACTCCCGCCGCGCGCGCGCGCGCGACGACCTCGCTCGCCCAGGCGGCGTCCGGCCCCGCGGCCGGCGGGCCGACGAGCCGGAACTCCACGTCGCGGCGCTCGCGCAGCAGTCGCTGCGCGGCGGCCACGAAGACGTCGCTGCCCTTGCGCTCGCTCACGGTTCCCAGCGTGCCCACCACGACCCGCTCGCGGTTGCGCGCGGCCACGGGCACGGGCGCGGGCGCGGGCGCGTCGATCCCCGCGGTGACCACCAGCGCCCGCACGCCGCGCGCACGCAGCGGCGCGGCGCAGGCCTCGGACACGGTGGCGACGCCGTCGAGCCGGCGCGCCAGCCCGATGGCCGCGCGGGCGCGGGGGCCGTCGAGCAGCATCTCGTGCACGTGCAGCAGCGACGCGCGGCCGCTCGCCCGTGCGACGATCGCCTCCGGCAGCGTCACCACGGTGTTCGCGTGCACCAGGTCGGGGGCCTCGTCGGCCAGAAAACGGGCGAAGCGGCGCAGGTAGCCCGGCACGGCGCCGGCGCGGGCCCAGGCGCCGGGGGGCTCGCGCAGAGCGCGCAGGCTGTAGCGCGCCGGCCGCGGCTCGCCGCCGACCCGGTGGCCGCGGGCGCGCAGGACGTCCGCCGCGGGGCCCGGTTGCGGCGCCCAGACGCAGAACTCCCAGCCGTCGCGCTCCAGGGCCGGCAGCGCGCGCAGGATCGCATTGGTCGCGCCGCCCAGCCCGGGCTCGTGAAGGACGAGTGCGACGCGGCCGCTCACCCCGGGCGCGCGAACACCCGGAGCGCCAGGAACAGCGGGATTCCGATCGCCAGGCCCGAGCCGAACAGGATCGACCAGCTGCCGATCGCGAACTGGTAGAGCAGCACGAGCCCCACGACGAACACGGCGGCGCGCAGCGCGCGGCCGTCGGCCGGGCCGGCGCGCGCGCGCAGCCCGGTCAGCACGCGGGTCACGACGCCGAAGAGCAGGGACCCCACCACGACCCCGATCCAGCCGAAGTCCCGGTAGAACTCGCCGGCCGCGCTGATGGGCCGGCCGGCCAGGAAGCGATCCCCCCAGATCAGCTTGCGGAAGCTGACGTCGGTGGACTCCGGCTTGCCCGGATAGACGACCCGGGGCACCGTGCCGAGCAGCCCCTGGCCGAACTCGCCGCCGTAGCGGTACCCCGATCGCTCGGGAACGTGCTCGACCGCGACGAAGAGCTGGTCGTACACCGGGCTGCTGCTCAGGATGGCCCGGAAGTCGACGGCGTACTTGGGCACGTTGACGATCACGCTCCCGAAGGACTCGGTGCGCGAGCTCTCCCGCACCGACAGGTAGGCCGAGGAGAACAGGATCGCGGCCGTGGCGGTCGCCACCAGGACGCGCGGGCGGATCGGCTTGTGCGTCTCGTTCCAGGCCAGGAGCATGAGCAGGATCGGGATGAGCACGAGCGTGCGCGATCCGAGCAGCGCGTAGAAGACCGCGAGCTGCGCCACCGCGATGCCCAGGCCGACCTTCGCGCGGCTGTGGGTGGGCGGGTGGAAGCAGGCCCAGAGGACCAGCGCGGCCGTGTAGAAGTTCAGGATGACCAGGTAGGTGAACTCGACCGCGAGGTTGCCCTGCGTGCCCAGCTGCCGAAAGGCCGTTCCGAGCCCGCCGAGCTTGCCGAAGATCAGCGCCTCGCCCATGAGGCCGATCACCAGGAAGGCGCCGATCACCCAGCGGACGTCCAGCGCCTGCATACCCGTGCCCCAGCGCGACGCCCGCTCGGCCAGCTGGCGGCTGACCGGCAGCCGGTAGCCCACGAGCACCATCGCGAAGAAGATCGCCATCACGAGCATCGCCCGCGTCATCGCGCCGTCGAACGAGCCGACGAGCTGCGTCTGGACGTACAGCGTGATCTCCTGGGCGGTGAGCTTCTGGACCGTGTCCAGCACGCCGGCGAAGTAGTCGTAGGAGACGTGCTGCAGCTCGTCGCTGGCCAGCGCGAGCTGCAGGGGGCGCACGACGAAGTACGCGATCATCGTCAGGGCGAGGATGCCCAGCGGCCCCAGGAGCTCCTCGCTGCGCGCCGCCCATACCACGGTGGCGACCGCGGCGCCTCCGAGGAGCGCGATGAGGAGGAAGTGCGGCGCCGCGCTGAACGTGCCCTCGGGCACGCGGCCCACCACGTAGCCGAACAGGACGGCGAAGGGCAGCGTCAGCGCGAGGGCGAGCGCCAGCTGGAGGCCGCCGGTCGCACGGCGGGGCTTGAGCACGCGGCGATCGTAGCCGATGCCCATCGCCCTCCCGGCCGGTCGGCGCCCGGCGCGCGGGGCGCCGTGAAGTAGGGTTTCGCCGGCCGCCAGAGCTCAGCTCCACGCACGAGCCCGCTTGCCGAATACCCCTGAGCCTCCTCCCGCGCGGACCGTCCCTGAGCGGCTGGACCACTCCGGCCGGACCGACCGCGGGGTGCTGGCCCGGTCGTCGCTGACCCTCCTCGGCCGGGGCATCTCGAAGTTCGCGGTCGTCGCCTTTCTGGTGGTCGCCGCGCGCCTGCTGACCAAGGAGGAGTACGGCATCTACTCCTACGTGCTCGTGCTGGCGTTCACCTTCGCGATCCTGGCCGATCCGCAGGTCTCGATCGTCGCCGGCCGCGACGTCTCGAGCGGGCGCCACACGCCCGCGACCGCCTACTGGTCGGCGCTGCCGCTGGTCGTCGCCAGCGCCCTGGTGGGCGCGATCGCGCTGCTGGCGTTCGGCCTGGTCGACTCGGGGCCGGGCAGCTCTGGCTGGGCGCTTGCGCTGGCCGCCGCGTTCGTCTTCTTCAACCGGCTGTTCGGGCTGGGACTGGACATGCTGCGCGCGCTGGGCCGCTTCGGCACCGAGGCGATCATCGAGACGACGGGGACGGTGCTGCTGGTGGCCGTGGCGACCGCCGTGGCGGCCGCCGGCCTGGGGGTGTCGGCGGTGCTCGCGGTCTTCTGCGCGCACGCGATCGGATCGGCGCTGGTCTGCCACCTCGTGCTGCGCCGTGACGTGGGCCCGCCGGCGCGGGTCGCGGGCCGCGCGCGCGAGTTGCTGAGGACCGGCGTCAAGCTCTCGGTGGCGGCCGCCGCCACCGCCGTGGCGACCCGCCTGCCGTTGATCGTGCTCGGCGGCGCCGCGTCGGCGGCCGTGGTCGCGACGTTCTCCGCCGGCCTGCGCTTCGTCGACGCCGCCTACCTCCTCGCGCTGACCGCCGGCCAGGCCCTGCTGCCCAGCATCGCGTCGCTCGCGAGCACCGACCCGGGGCGGGCCAAGCGCCTGGCCCGTCGCGCGATCGCACTGAGCCTCCTGGGCGGGGGGGCGCTCGCCGCGGTCGTGGCGCCGTTCGGCTCGGACATCGCCAGCGCGGTGTTCGGCAGCCAGTACGCATCCTCGGGAGGTCCCACGTCGGTGATGATCCTCAGCGTGCCGTTCATGGGCATGTTCTGGATCTCGTGGTTCGGCCTCGTCGCCTACCACCGCGAGCGCGACGTGCTCGCGGTGGCGGTCGCGAGCGCGGCCGGGACCCTGTTCGCCGCGATCCTGCTCATCCCCGGCGGCGGCGCCGAAGCGGCGGCCTGGGTCTACGCGGGGGCGATCGCCGCCCTCGCGTTGGGCACCTACGCGCAGTTCGAGCGCCGGGCCGGACGCACAGGATGAGCGCGCGCATCCCCGCCCGCTATGACCGCCACCCCGCCGACCTGTTCGCGGCGGCGGTCGCCGCGCAGCTGCGCCCGGGCCTGGACATCCTCGACGTGGGCTCCGGGCGCAGGCCGGCGCTGGAGCCCGCGGCGCGGCCGTCGGGGTCGCGGTACGCGGGGCTGGACCTGTCCGCCGCGGAGCTCGAGCGGGCGCCGGCCGGCTCCTACACGGACGTCGTCGTGTCGGACATCACCGTGCGCGTCCCCGCGCTGGAGGGCGGCTTCGACCTCGTCCTGAGCTGGCAGGTGCTCGAGCACGTCCGCCACCTGGACCGGGCGCTGGAGAACCTGCACGCCTACCTGCGCCCGGGCGGCCGGATGATCGCCGTCCTGTCGGGGCGCTTCTCGGCCTTCGGGCTGCTCAACGCCGTGCTCCCCGGGAAGCTCGGCGCGGCGCTCATGCGCCGGCTGCTGCGTCGCGATCCCGAGACCGTCTTCCCGGCCTACTACGACGGCTGCTACGCCGGCGCGTTGAGCGGGCTGCTGGCGCGGTGGTCGTCGGCCGCGATCACGCCGCTCTTCCAGGGCGGCTCGTACTTCAACTTCTCCCCGCGCCTGCGCGCGGCGTATTTCGTCTACGAGGACTGGGCCTGCGGGTCCGGGCGCGCGAACCTCGCCACGCACTATCTGATCGTCGCCCGCCGCTGAGCGCACAGGATCGGTTGTTCGTCGAGAACCGGTGTCCGACCGGCCGATGTTGGATTACACTCCGCTGGCCGGGAGACGCGAGAGTCCAGCAGCGGACCGGGAACGGAATCTACGACCGACGCCTATCGAATCGGGGATCGGTAGGTCCTCATGGCCACAGCCGCGAACCCCCAACACGATCCCACCGCATCGCCCCGGTCACCGGACGCGGAGCGGGCCACCAGGCCGATTCGGTCGCACCGCGCCCGCGGGCTGTTCCTGCGTGCGCTCGACGGCTCCTCGTGGATCGCCCTGCGGGTCGTGTCGGACGTGGTCATGCTCATCGCCGGCTGCGTCGTCGCGCTCATGGTCGCGCCGGGGGCGGGGCACACGAGCTGGATCCTCGTCCTGTTCCCGCCGTTGACGATCGTGCTCCTGTACTCGCGCGGTCGCTACCTGCGCGGGGTGCGCGACGTCGTGCTCGACAGCATCGCCCCGGGCTTCGGGGCCATCTCGATCGGCACGATGGTCGTCTTCATGCTGGCCCTGTCGATGACCTCCGACCGCGACGCGGTCAGCTCGCTGATGGTGTGGACATGGTTCGCATCGCTGACCGGCGTGACGCTCGCCGGCACGGCGCTGACCGCCGTGCATCACGCGGCGCGCAAGCGCCGTCTGCTCGTCACGCCCACGCTGATCGTGGGCGCCGACTCCACCGGCCTGGACATCGCGGCGCGCCTGGCGCGCCATCCGGAGTACGGGCTGGGGGCCGTCGGCTTCCTGGACGGCGAGCGCGTCGATCCGCCGTCCAACGGCGCGCCGCCGGTGCTCGGCGACCTCGAGGACCTGCCGCAGATCGCGACGATGCGCGGGGTGCGCCACGTCATCGTCGGGTTCCCCGACGCGCCGTACCGCGCGGTCCTCGCGCTCGTGTCGCGCTGCGACGAGCTGGGCCTGGAGACGACCGTCGTCCCCCGTCTGTCGAACTCGATGAACTACCAGACGCGCTTCGAGTACCTCGGGACCCAGCCGCTGCTGAACCTGCGCGCGATCCGGCCCGAGAGCTGGCGCTTCACGATCAAGCACGCGATCGATCGCATCGTCGCCGCGATCGCGCTCATCGTGCTCTCCCCGCTGCTGGGGCTGATCGCCCTCGCCGTGCGGGTCTCCTCGCCGGGGCGGATCCTCTTCCGCCAGCCCCGCGCCGGCCACGACGGGAAGGTCTTCGACCTGCTCAAGTTCCGCACGATGGTCGAGGTGGAGGGCGACGTGGACTACGCGCCGGACGCCGGGCTGGCCCCTGGCGGCGTGGAGGGCGCCGACCGTCGCACGCGCGTCGGCCGCCTGCTGCGCCGCACGTCCCTCGACGAGCTGCCGCAGCTCATCAACGTGCTGCGCGGCGAGATGAGCCTGGTCGGCCCGCGGCCCGAGCGGCCCGAGTTCGCGGAGCTGTTCCGCCAGGAGCTCGAGCGCTACCACGACCGCCACCGCGTGCGCTGCGGGATCACCGGCTGGGCTCAGGTCCACGGGTCTCGGGGCCAGACCCCCCTGGCCGATCGCGTGGAGCTGGACAACTTCTACATCGAGCACTGGTCGCTCGGTCTCGACGTCAAGATCCTCCTGCTCACGATCCCCGCGCTGCTGCGCGGATCCTGAGCGCCCGCGCCGGCCCGCTCCAGGCTCACTCAGCCCGAGCGCCGCAGCTGCGTGATGACGTCGCCCTGCCGGCGCACGCCGAAGCGCCCGGCGCCCCAGGTGTCGAACTGGCGCACCACGGCCAGGCCCGCCGGCGCGGCCAGGTTGGCGAACAGCGCCGCGGTCATCGGGCTGCGCCAGCCGGTGCGGTCGCGGCGGCCCGCGTGGTGGATCACGGCGACGCCGCCGGGGCGCAGCACACGCGCGATGTCGTCGAGGTAGCCCTCGACGTCGAGCGGCGCGATGTGCACGAAGGCGTCGAAGGACCACACGGCGTGCACGCTCGCGCTCGGCACGCCGCGCAGGCCGGCGCCGTCGCTGCGCAGGTAGGTGACGTCAGGCGGATCGCCGAGCCGGCGGCGGCAGAGCTCCAGGGTCGTGTCGGTGATGTCGACCAGGATCAGGTCCGCGGCGCGCTCGTGCAGGGCCTCGGTCCAGCGTCCGGCGCCCGGCCCGATCTCCAGGACCGTCCCGCCCGCGGGGATCGTGGGCACCAGGACGTCGTCGATCAGGCTCGCCTTCCACTCCGGCGACGCGGTCCACTCCTCGCCGCCGCGGTCCCATTCCCAGGCCGACCAGACCTCGCGGTTGGTGGTGACCGAGTGCTGGCTCCAGCGCCGGTGCGCCGGCCCCAGCACGCCTCGGCGCCCCTCGATGGCCAGCATCCGGTCGTCGATGCGCTCGGGAAGCCAGCCCGCAAGCTTGCGCGTGACCGACAGCGCCGCGTAGACCGGGCCGTACTGGCGCGCGAAGGAGCCCAGCCGGCGCAGCGTCGCGGCGCCGTCGCGCGGATGGGGCGCGGGCGACTCCCCGCTCTCCTGCGAGACGTGGGCGGGGCCGGTGCGCACGGTCCCGCCGGGGTCCGGTGTCATCCGGCGGTCGCCCGCACCGGTCCGGTGCGCGGGGCGCAACGGCTCACGACACGCGGGTGGGCGGCGCCGGCGACCCTCCGCGCCTCGTCTCGCCGTACCCGTAGGCGTAGTAGTAGCCGTAGCCGACGCCGGGCTCCACCGTCGCGTCGGTGATGACCACGCCGAGCGTCGGCGCCGGCGAGGTGGCCAGCAGGCGACGGACCTCGTCGACCATCTGGCGCCGGACGACGCCCAGACGGGCGACGATCAGGACGGCGTCGACGTTGGCGGTCAGCGCCATCGCGTCGCCCACCTGCAGCAGCGGCGGCGCGTCGATGAGCAGCAGGTCGCCGCGGTCGCGCAGGGAGACGATCAGCGTGCGCAGCGCCTCGCTGGTCACGAACTCGCCGACGTTCGGCGGCAGGGCGCCGGTGGGCAGGACCTCCAGGCGCCCGTTGCCCAGCAGCCCGCTGGTGGGGGCCCCGCCGTTGCCGTTGGTCTCCTGGAACATGGGCGTGGACTCGCCGGTCTCCAGCGGGATGTCCGCGAGCGCGTCCTCGAGCGTCGCCCGGCCCAGCACGACGTCGGTGGCGCCCGGCTCGCGGGGGAGGTCGAAGAAGCGCTCCAGGTATGGACGGCGGAAGTCGAGGTCGGCGAGCACGACGTGCTGGCCGGCGCGCGCCAGCGCGACCGCCAGGTTGGCCACCGTCGTCGACTTTCCCTCCGACTGGACGGCGCTGGAGATGATGATCGAGCGCGCGCTGTGGTCGACGTCGGCGAAGATCAGGTTCGTGCGCAGGTTGCGGAAGTTCTCCGCCGCCGGCCCCGACGAGTGGGTGAGCATCGCCAGCCGGTCGTTCTTGCGCAGGTCCCGGGCGGGGGCGGGCAGCCGGGCCAGCAGCGGCAGCCCGAGCCGCTCCTCGAGCTCGCCGCTGCGGCGCAGCCGGGAGTCGAGCTGGTCGAAGATGAACGCCAGGCCGATCCCGATGATCAGGCCGAGGACGAGCCCGAGGATGGCGTTGCGGATCGGCTTGGGCTGGGTCTGCTCGGCCTCGCGGGCCGTCTGCACGACGCTGATCGACGAGTCCCCCAGCGACTCGAGGTTGCGGATCCGCTGAAGCTGCGCGCGGTTCTGAGCGGCCAGCGGCGAGCGCGGGGACAGGCGGGCGAGCTCGTCGGTGAGTTGCTGGCGCAGCTTCACGAGCCGGTTGACCGCGGCGTCCTGCTTGTAGGCGACGAACTGGCGGCCGTACTCCGTCGCCAGGCGGACGACGCGCTCCTCGTTGCCATCCGTCACCACCAGCTTGAGGATGTCGGTGTTCGGGTCGGTGGCCACCGACGACGCCGCGAGGAACTGGTCGGGGGTCAGCTCGGTGACGCCCGCGGCGTCCAGCGTGCGCTGGGCCACGCGCGGCGTGGTCGCCAGGTTGGCCTGGGTCTGGACGATCCGGTTGAAGTCGAATTCGGTGGCCGCCGGGTCCTGGGTGCCGGTGAGGACGTTGCCCAGGTTGGTGCGGCTGATCAGGACCTGCGAGGACGCCTCGTACTTCGCGTCCTGCAGGAACAGCGAGAGGCCGGCTGCCACCAGCGGCACGAGGACGACCGCCTGCAGGATGATCCACTTGCGGACCCGCAGGACGTTGAGCAACGGCCGAAAGAACGAGGAGCTATCCGTAGCTGGAGGCAAGGTCTCTATGTCCGAGGGTAGCGGAGGGCCGGGTCTGATCCCCGAGGTAATCTACCGGTCGGTGGACTGGCCTGAGACCGACCGTCCACCCACAATCCGATCTCGCGCCAGGCCATGTTCGCGCCTCTCAGCCTCTCCAGCACGCACACCCTGCTCATCGGCGTCGCCGTGCCGCTCCTCGTCGCCCTCGCGGCGGGACTGATCGGCGCCAACTGGCATCGCTACCGCCTGGCGTCCTCGGGCCGGCGCTACGAGCGCCGGATGTCACGGCCCATGGCGACGCGGCCGTCGGCGAGGCCTGCCGCCACCCGCCCGGCCGCCGCGCGGCCCGCAGCTCCCACGAAGGTGGCGGAGGCCGCGCAGGCGGCAGAGGCCCCGCAGGTGGCGGAGGCCACGAAGGTGGCGGAGCCCGCTCCGCCCACGGCGCCCACCGCGCCCGCTGCGACGCGACCGACAGCGGCGGCGCCACCCACGCAACGCCACCACGCGCGGGCGCCCGTGATCTTCGCCCCGCCCCCGCGGCGGCCGTCGCTCGACGTGCGGCCGGCGGCGCGCGCGGTGGGCGCTGCCTTCGCCCGCCCCGGGAATGCGGTCCGGGGGCGCCTGCGGCGTCCCGGGGGACCCGTCAGCTCGCGCACCGTCGCGCTCACCCTGCTCGGCCTGACGCTGCTGGGATGCGGTGCGACCGCCGCGGCGACGGTGCTGTCGGGCGGCGACGAGGACGCTCCGGCGCCGGCGCGCACGGCCGCTGTCCCGCTGTCCAGCACCGACCTCTCCGACGCGGAGCTCGCGGCGGCGGACCGGTCGCGGCGCGTCCCGGCGGCCCGGCCGGCGCCGGCGCGGACGTCCGAGCGCGCGCGGAGGCGTGCGGCGCGCCTCAGGGCGGCGCGGGCGGCACGCCGCCGCGCGGCGCGTCGGCGTTCGGCCGCACCCGCGACCACGCCCGCGCCCGCGCCCCCGTGGCCCGCACGCCGGCCGTCCCGGTGCGTCCCCGTGTCGTCGCGCCGGTCCGCCGGCCCCCGGCGACGCGCCCGCGCACGCGCACGCCGGCGCCGGCGCCCGAGCCCGAGGCGCCCACCGCGACACCGTCGAACCCGGCACCGCCGAGCTCGGACCTCCCGGGGCGCTCGTCGACGCCGTGACGACCGGCGGGCGCGCGGCCGGCGCATCGCGGCGCGGGACCGACGGCGCGGCCGCACGAAACCGGCGCGCCCGGCGCATGGCGTGGCCCGGCCGGCTCGATGCCCCGCTATTTTGAGCGCTAGATGAGCGCGTCGGGCGTGACCGTGCCGGAGGAATCGAGCACGACGGGGGCACAGCGGCAGAAGCGTGCGACCTCAGAGGTCGCCGCGCGGACGTGGCCGTCGTTGATCGCCGCGCTGAGCGCCGCCGCGATCGTGACCTGGCTTGCGTTCCGCTCGGGCGGATACTTCCCGACCGCGTTCCTCCCGGCGGGCGCGCTGGCCTGGGCGATCTGCGCGGTGGTGCTGATCCTGCGTCCGCCCACGTACCCGGTCAGCACCCACGCCCTGCTGGGACTCGGCGCGCTGGCCGGGCTCGCGGCGTGGACCGGCCTGTCCTCGGCCTGGTCGCTCAACGCAGGGGCCGGACTGGAGGACATGCAGCGCGACCTGGTCTACGTGGCGCTCTTCGGGCTCGGCCTGCTCGCCGCCGGCTCCGGGCGCCTGGCCGGTGTCGTCGTCCGGGTCCTGGGCGCCACGGCCGCCGTGGTCGTCGTCGCCGGTCTCGTGCACCGCGTGGCCCCCGATGCCGCCGAGACCGTGGCGCCGATCGCCTACCGGCTGGACTACCCGCTCTCCTACTGGAACGCCTACGGGGCCCTGGCTGCGCTCACGGCGGTCCTGGGGGTCGGGCTGGCCGCGGACGACCGGGGGAACATCGTGCAGCGCGCGGTGGCCGCCGGCGCGGCGCTGCTCGCGGTGGTCGGGATGTATCTGAGCCTGTCGCGCGGCGCCTGGCTTGCGCTCGGAGTGGGCATCGTCGTGCTCATCGCCGTCCGGCCGCGTCGCACGGCGGTGCTGACCAGCCTGGCGATCGTCGGCGGGCTGGCGGCGATCGCGCTGCTGCGACTGCGCGGCTATCCCGGCCTGGTCGAGGATCCGGCGGCCGGCTCCGGGCAGGTCGACGAGGGTCGCGCCTTCATCCCCTGGCTCGTGGTGCTGGCGCTCGCCGCGTCCATCGCGCAGGCGCTCGTCGCGGTGGCGGCGCGCCGGTGGCAGCCGGCGCTCGTGCGCGCCCGCCGGCTGGCCCCGTACGCCGCGGGGCTGGCGCTCGTCGTGGCGCTGGTCGGGTACGCGGCGAGCGCGGGCAGCGTGGACAGGGCCACCAACCGCGCCGGCGACTACGTCGATCGCCAATGGGAGGACTTCCTGCGCCCCACGACCGCCGCGCCCGGGGTGGGCAGCGCGCGCCTGACCAGCAGCGAGGGCACCCGCAGCGAGGTCTACCGCGTGGCGCTGGACGGCTTCGGCGATCATCCGGTGGCGGGTGACGGCGCCGGCTCCTTCCGCGTGCGCTGGGCGCGCGACCGCGAGGTCGCCCACGACCTGCGCAACGCCCACTCGCTGTACCTCGAGACGCTGAGCGACACGGGGCTGGTCGGGCTGGCGCTGCTCGGCGCCTTCCTCGGGTCGCTGGCCGTGGCCGCCGCCCGCTCGCTGAGCCGTCCTCGTGGCCTGACCACGGGGGAGGCCGCGGCGGTCACCGCCGCCTGCGCGGTGTGGGCGGCGCACAGCGCGATCGACTGGGACTGGCAGATGCCCGCGCTCACCGGCCTCGTGCTCGTGCTCGCCGCGACGCTCTATCCCTACGGTCGCCGGACCCGCCAGCGGCGCAGCAAGGAGCAGCCGGCGTGAGCCCGCCGTCCCCGCGCGCGGCGTTCCGGATCGCGGCCGTGGGCTGCCTGCTCATCACGGGCTACCTCGGGCTCGCGGCCCGCGACGTCGACAAGGTCCGCGACGGCGTCGAGCTCCTCGAGCGCGGCGACTACGCGGGCGCGGCGGCGCGGGTCGACGGCGTGCGCGTCCAGCCGGCCTCCGGCGAGGCCGCGCTCGTGCGCGCCTATGCCGCCCGCGGGCGGCGCGACCGGCGCGCCGCCGAGCAGGCCTTCGCCGACGCGCTGCGCTCCAGCCCCAACGACTGGGCGATCCGCCGTGACCGGGCCCTGAACCTGCTCGACCTCGGGCTGCGGCGGCGCGCGCGGCGGGAGATGTCCCAGGTGCTCAAGCTCAACCCGTCCGCCCCGATCCCGCCCGAGTTCCACCGATGAGCGCGTGGGCGCCCAACGCCCGCGGCGGTCACCGGCTGGCCGCGCTGGGGGCGGGCCTGGCGGCGGCGAGCGCGGTGCTCGCACCGCCCGCCCACGGCTCGCACCTGCGCACCGCGCTCATGTCCGGCGCGCCGGGCGTCGTCGCCGACGACGCGAGCTTCCAGCCGGCGCTCTCGCTCGAGGGCCATCAGGTGGCCTTCGTCTCGCGCGCGCTGAACCTCGGCGGGCTTCCCTTCCCCGGCCGCGGCGGCACCGTCTACGCGCGCGATCGCATCTCGGGCGCGCTGCGGCTGGTCAGCGCGCCGCCGGACGGCCTGCCGGCGGACGGCCCCTCGGGGGAGCCGGCGATCGCCGACAACGGGAACGTCGTGGCCTGGACCTCGACGGCCACCAACCTCGTACCGGAGGACACCAACGGCGTGGCCGACGTGTTCGCCCGCGGCGGAGATGCCCCGCCGGTCCTGGTGAGCACGGCGGCCGACGGCGGCCAGTCCAACGGGGCGTCGGGCCAGCCCACGCTGTCGCGCGACGGGCGCTACGTCGCGTTCACGTCGAGCGCCAGCAATCTCGTCGTCGGCGGCGACACCAACGGCGTGCGCGACGTGTTCGTCCGCGACCTCGTGACCGGCCTCACCGGGCGGATGAGCGTCGATGCCTCGGGGCGCCAGGCCAACGGGCCCTCGGCGAACCCGACGCTCAGCGGCAACGGGCGCGTCATCAGCTTCACCTCGCGGGCCAACAACCTCGTCCCCGAGGACACCAACGGCGTGGACGACGTGTTCGTCCGGATCCCCACGGCCGGCGTGACCGCGCGGGCCAGCGTGCGGACCGGAGGCGAGGAGCAGAACCGCGCCGTGGGCGGCCCGTTTCCCCAGGTCTCCTCGCTGAGCGACGACGGTCGCTTCGTGGCCTTCGACTCCGACGCCACGAACCTCGTGCGCCGCGACGTCAATCGCCACACCGACGTGTTCATCCGCGACCGGACCCGGGCCACGACCGTGCTCGCGAGCCTGAGCTCGGCCAACGTCCAGGGTGACTCCGACAGCTTCTTCCCGACGGTCTCCGGCGACGGGTCCCACGTCGCGTTCTCGTCGCTCGCGGGCAACCTCGCGCCCGACGACGCGCCGCGGGAGGACGCGATGCTGCGCGACCTGGCCGGCCAGACGACGTCGGTGATCGGCGTGCCCAACGCGGGCGGCCGGCGCGCGCCGGAGGGCGTGCGCCAGCTGCTCCAGCGCCCGCAGCTCACCGCCGACGCCGAGGTCGGCGTCTTCACCTCGACGGCCGGCAACCTCGTCAGCGGCGACACCAACGAGCGCTCCGACGTCTTCGCGCGCATGCTGAGGGCCCCGCGGACCACGCGTGCCCGGCTCGTGTCGGGCGGGACGCGGCCGACGTTCCGGCTGTCCTCCAGCGATCCGCAGGCCACGTCCTTCCTCTGCGCCCTCGACGGCGCGGCCCCCGTGGACTGCAAGCCCGGGACCTACCGCGTCCCGCGGCGGCTCGCGGCCGGCCGGCATCGCCTCCTGGTCCGGGCCGGCGGGCCGGGCCTGAAGTACCACCGGCCCGGGCGCACGGTGACGTTCCGGACGCCGTAGGCGTCGCTCTGGAACGCGACGAGCCGCGCACCAGGCGCGGCTGGGCGTTCAGATCAGCTCGCTGAAGAGCGGGATCAGGATCCGGTGCGGCGAAGCCGGCGGCTCGTCCGCATTCCGACGCCCACCCATGCTCCGGCCGCCAGCGCGAGCGCGAGCAGCAGCACGAACGGCGTGGCGCCGCCC
Source organism: uncultured Solirubrobacterales bacterium (assembly GCA_963825515.1). GTDB lineage: Bacteria > Actinomycetota > Thermoleophilia > Solirubrobacterales > Solirubrobacteraceae > CADCVQ01. Next base: position 717,976 of record CAWGTI010000010.1, read on the forward strand.
AGCGTGCCCTCGTCCTCGCGGAACGGCGAGGGTCCGATCTCGGCGGACCGCGTCTCGCCGCTGGCCGTCTCGGCGCCATCGACCAGGATCGCCACGAGCGCGGCCTTGCCGGCCGCCTCGTCGATGTTGTCCACCGTCGGGACGTCGAGCTCCTCGAAGTCGTCGACGAACGACGGGTCGGCGTCCGAGCCCTCGACATAGGCGGTCGGGATCGACGAGAGTCCCTCGACCAGGCCCTTGATGAACGCCGCATAGTCGCCCTCGGCCTCGGCCGCCTGGGTGAACACGCCGTGCGTGATCGCCTCGGTCGGCGCGGTGCCGAACAGGTCGCCGAGCGCAGCGGCGGAGGAATCCGTGGGAGCGAGGAGCAGCTCGGCGACCGCCGCGCCGATCGCCTCGGCGCCGCCGGTGGCCAGCGCCTTGCCGGCGTCCGAGGCGAGGAAGGCCTCGACCGACTCCTTGGTCAGCGCCGCGGAGGGGCCCTGCGTCAGGCCGGCCTGCGCGATGGCGGCCGTGATGTCGTCCCCGATGTCGCCGGGATCGCCGAAGGAGATGATCGCCACCGACGTGGTGGCCGCGACGCCGGTGCCCGCCGTGCCCGTGCCGGCGCCCGCTCCGGTGCCCGTGCCGGTTCCGCCACCGGTGGCGGGAGCGGAGGGGACGGGGCCGCCGTCGTCGGAGCCCGAGGAGTCGTCGCCGGCGGTGTCGTCACCGGCCGTGTCGTCGCCCGTGGTGTCGGTCGACGTGCCGGGCGTCGTGGTCGTGTTGTTCGTGGTGGTGTTGTTCGTCGTGGTGTTGTACTGCGCTCCCGTCGCCTGACGGAAGTCGCGCAGAGGCCACTCGGCGGCCAGCGCAGGGGAGCTGCACAGGAGCACCATGGCACCAAGGATGACCGTGAGTGTCGTAGCCCGCATGTGTCTCTCCCGTGCCGCTGTGGCAGTGAATTGGTTGCGTTCTTCCGTGAGCAGCAGCTCTGCAACCCGGCAGCATACTTGGTCGGTCCCCGGGATCAAAGGGGCAACCGCGGGACTGCAGGTCCCCTGCCGGAGCCTCCGGACAGGCCACCCCAAAAACCGGGGCATATAGGCGTTACAAGGCCCACAGCGGCCGTTGCGCTCGGCGGCACGGGGGCCCGGACCTGGACGTTTGGTCGACCCGGCGCGGCCGCGACTTCGGCAGATCGCCGTCTGCCGATAAGAGATGTCATGAGCCCGGGTGGGGAAGAGGTCGCCGTCCGCGGCGGCGACCAAGAGGCCGAGGAGCAGCTTCTGCTCGCCCTCGCCGGCGGCAGCTACCTCCTGAGCACGCCGGACGGAGTGGTCGCCGAGTGCGGCCACGGCGCCCTCGCGCTCCTTGGCGTGGCGGCGGAGGAGGCGGCCGGCGCCGACGCCGCCGGGCTGCTCGCGGGCTCCGCCGGCGACGAGCGCGATCGCCTCGCGCAGATGCTGCGCGCCGGCGGCGAGACCGTCACGGCCGGGACCGCGCAAGCGGACCGGCCCGAGCTGGAGCTGACCGTCGTGCCGGTGGCGCTCGCGCTCGGATGGGAGTTCACCTCGCTGCTGGGCGAGCTCGGGACCCGGGACCCGGGGACCTGGACGTCCGCCGGGCTGCGCCGACGACACGAGCGGGCGCTGGACGCCATCGCTGCCGCGAGCGCGGACGCCGAGCGCGAGCCCGAGGCCAAGCTGGCCGGCGTCCTCGTCGTGCTGTGCGAGACCCAGGCGCCGCCCCTCACGCGCGAGGTCGTCCACGAGCGCGTCGTCGAGCGGCGCGCGACCGCGCGAGAGGCTGCCCTCTCGGACCCGGCCGACCCCGGTGCGGGCGAGGGCGCGGGCGGCGGGGCCGAGACGCTCGACCTGCACGACGTGGTCGAGCACGCGCGGGTCCTGCGCGACCGTCTCGCCGGGGCCGAGCGCGCCGCGGGGGAGTCCTATGCCCGTCACCAGGAGCTGCTGGCCGAGCTCGCCGAGATCCGCGCCGTGCGCGACGACGAGACCGAGCGCCGGGAGGCGGCCGAGACGGAGGCCCGGGAGGCGGCGCAGGAGGCCGAGCGCGCCCGCCACGAGCTCGAGGCGCTCTCCGCGGCCGCGCCCCGCGAGGCGGAGGACGCGCGGCGTGAGGCCGAGGAAGCACAGAAGGAGGCGGAGGCCGCGCGAAGTGAGCTGGAGGCCGCGCGGCGCGACCTGGAAGCCGCTCGCCAGGACCTGGAGGCCGCTCAGGGCGCGGCCGAGAGCGCGCGCCGCGACGGCGAGGCCGCGCAGGAGCGTGCCGGATGCCTGGCCGCCGAGCTGGAGTCCTCGCGGGCGGCGGCCGACAGCGCGCGGGCCGAGCTCGGGGTGACCCGCTCGTCCCTGCAGCGCCTGCAGATGAGCGCGTCGACGTCGGGGCACCAGGCCGAGGAGCTGCGCGCCGAGCTGGCCGCGGTGCGGACCGAGCTGGAGGGCTCGAGGACCGAGCTGGAGCAGGCGCGCGCCGCCAGCGACGCGCTGCGCGCGCAGCTCGAGGACGCGATCGCCGCGGCGCAGGCGGCCCGCGTGGAGAGCGACGCGGCCCGCGCCCGTGCCAGTCGCGAGGCCCAGAGCGCGCGTGCGGCCGCCGACGCGATCCGGGCCGAGTTCGCGCTCGAGACCCCGGCCGCGGCGGCGAACGGGGCGGCGGCGGCGCTTTCCGATGGCGGGGCGTCCGGCCAAGCGAGCGTCCTGATCGGCCCGGACGGCGTCTTCGCGGCCTTCGACGAGGCGTTCTGCGCCATGCTCGGCTACCGCGCGGAGCAGTTGCGCGCCGTGCGCTGGCCCTCGGTCATCGACCGCGACAACGCCGACGCGCACCGCGAGCTCGCACGTCGACTGCGCGCCGGCGAGATCGCCGAGGCCCAGATCGAGACGTGCTACATGCATGCCCAGGGCCTGCTCGTGCCCATCGCCGGCACCATCTCGGCCGTCCGCGACGGCGACCGCCCCCCGGGACACCTGCTCTTCCGGGTCGACGCCGGCCAGGCCGGACCCTGAGCGCTGGTTCTACACTCGACGGCCCAGGGGCCATAGCTCAGCTGGGAGAGCGCCTGCTTTGCAAGCAGGAGGTCGCCGGTTCGAGCCCGGCTGGCTCCATGGCCGCGCGCCGCCCGAGGCCCCCGCGCCGAGTTGCGCAGGCCCCGGGCGCTCGACTCTAAGGTTTCCCGGACCATGCGCCGGCGCCTGCAGACCCTGCTGCTGTGGCTCGTGCTCGCCGTCGCACTCGCGAGCTGCGGCGCCCAGGGCGAGGACGGGACCAAGACCGCCGCCGAGCCGCCGCGCGCGGGCCCGATCGCCGTGCCGGGACTCGGCGAGGCCAAGCGGATCGAGGGCTTCGGCCACTCCTACATGGGCGCCGCCGGCCTGGACCCGAAGGACGGCTTCTTCTCGCTCGTGGCCAGGCACTTCCGGCTGACCGGCGGCCAGGCGGGGGGCGGCGGCGCCAGCGTGACCGAGCAGCTGGGCGACGTGTACGAGCGCAACCTCAAGCGCCACGAGGCCGACGCGGCGCCGCAGCTGGGGATCGTGATGTGGGGGCTCAACGACCTGGCCCAGTTCGGCCCGGACTTCGCGGGCTTCGAGAACGGTCTGGAGTCCCTGCTGTCGCGGATGCGCGTGGCGCCTGGCGACGCACAGCCCTACACCGACTCCTCCGTCTCGCTGGGCACCGGCTGGAAGCCCGACGGCGACGTCGCCTCCATCGCGGGCGACGGCGAGCTCGACATCGACGTCTCGGCCTACCGCAACGGCGGCACGCTGGGCTTCGTGGCCCCCGCCGGCCAGGGCACCGGTGGCGAGTACGCGTTCTCCGTCGACCGCAAGCCAGCCGGACGGCTGACGACCAAGGGGCTGTTTCCCAGCCGGCCGCCGCGCCCGGACGTCACCACGCCGTACATCGCCCGGGTCAAGATCCCGCGCGGCGCGAGGAGGCTGCACGTCGACGTCTCCGGCGTCGCACGCCGGGCCGAGTTCTACGGGTGGCACATGGAGGCGGCGGCGCCGCCGGTCATCGTCGCGCTGCGCCAGCCGCGCGTGCCGTCCTACAGCGCCTATCGCACGTCCTTCCACGAGCCCGACAGCGCCGACGTCGGATCGCTGAACCGCGCGATCGACCGGGTGGTCGCGCGCTTCGGGGACGGGCGCGTGGTCACGGCGGACGCCGACCAGCTGCTCGACGCGGACCCGGGCTACTTCCAGGCCGACAAGGTGCACCCGACGAGGGCAGGCCACCAACTGCTGGCGACCGCGGCCATCCAGGCCTACCGCGACGCCGTGCGCCGCTGAGCAGCCACCCCGGCGGGCTCCTTCGGCCTGCCCTCCGATTAGGGTGCGCCGCATGAGCAGCCACGCGGACCGCTCTCCCCGCGTCGCCAACCGTGCCGCGTTCGCGCGACCGGCGGAGCTGTCGAGCTTCGAGACCGTCAACCACTACTTCGACGCGGCCGCCGACCGCCTCGGCGTGGCCGACGACGTGCGGGCGGTGCTGCGCTCCTCCTACCGCGAGGTGCAGGTGCAGATCCCGCTGCGCCAGGCCGACGGGCAGATCCACGTGTACTCCGGTTACCGCGTCCAGCACAACGGCGCGCGCGGCCCCTACAAGGGCGGCGTGCGCTTCCACCCCGAGGTGGAGATCGACGAGGTCCGCGCGCTCGCCTCGCTGATGACGTGGAAGACCGCGCTGGTCGGCGTGCCGTTCGGCGGCGCGAAGGGCGGGGTCAACTGCGACGCGCGCAACCTGACGCCCGCCGAGCTGCAGGCCGTGTCGCGCTCGTTCATGGAGAAGATGGAGAAGGTCCTGGGCCCGACGCGCGACATCCCGGCGCCCGACGTCAACACCAACGCCCAGGTGATGGCGTGGATGATGGACGAGTACGGCCGCCTGCACGGCCACACGCCCGCGATCGTCACCGGCAAGCCGATCGCGCTCGGCGGCTCGTACGGCCGCGACGCGGCCACCGGTCGCGGCGTCGTCGACGTCTACAAGGAGGTCGCGCCGGCGCTCGGGCTCGACCCGTCCGAGACGCGCGTGGCGATCCAGGGGTTCGGAAACGTCGGCAGCTGGGCGGGGCGCATCCTCCAGGGCCTCGGCGTCAAGGTCATCGCCGTCTCGGGCTCACGGGCCACGGTGCACCGTGCCGACGGCCTGGACTGCGAGGCGCTGCACCGCCATCGCAGCGCCGGCGGCGCGCTGGAGGACTTCCCCGACGTGGAGGTGCTCGGTCCCGAGGCGGTGCTCGAGATCGAGTGCGACGTGCTCATCCCCGCGGCGCTGGGCGGCGCGATCCACACCGGCAACGCCGAGCGCCTGCGCTGCCGGGCGGTCCTGGAGGCCGCCAACAGCCCGATGACCCCGGCCGCCGACGAGCTGCTGCACGACAAGGGCGTCTACGTGGTCCCCGACGTCCTGGCCAACGCCGGCGGGGTCGTGGTCTCCTACTTCGAGTGGGTGCAGAACCTCCAGCACTTCCGCTGGGACGAGCAGAAGGTCAACGACGAGCTCGCCGAGACGATGCGCCGCGCCTACCGCGACACCAGCGCCCGCGCGGAAGAGGCCGGCACGTCGCTGCGGGTCGCCGCCTACGAGCTGGGGATCGAGCGCGTGCTGAACGCGGCGCGCACCCGCGGCTACATCGAGGACGGCGACGGGGACCGCACCGGCCCGCCGGCGCCGCCTGCCGACCGCTGAGCGGCGCGCTCAGTTGCCGAAGTCGAAGTCGCGCGGGGGGCGCTGCTCGAACCAGAGCCGGTCGTGCTCGGGCGTCTCCTCGAGGAACTCGGGCGTCTCCTCCAGGAGGTCCTCGCCCTCGGGCTCCTCGTCGGCGGGCACGATGTCCGGCTCGTGGTCGGCGAGCGCGTCGTCGCGCTGCGCCGGAGCGGGAGCCGGGGCCGGGGGCCGCGACGACGTCGTCGGGTAGGACTCGAAGGGGCTCGAGGACGGACGGGCGGGCGGCGGGGGCGCGGGGGGCGGCTCGGGCTCCTGGACGTCGAACTCGACCGTCGGCCGGGAGACGCCCAGCGTGGGCTGCTCGTCCGCGGGCTCCGGGTGGCGCAGCTCGTCCTCCCACGCCTCGTCGTCGTCGGCGAAGCCCGCGGACGCGGGCTCGAAGTGCGCGGGCTCGGCGGGCTCGCGCGGGGCCTGCGGCTCGGCCCCCGGCGGGGCCGGCGGCTCGGCGGTCCGGCGGGCCGGTCCGAGCGCCTCCTGCTCCTGGCGAGTGACCTCGCCCGTGTCGGCACCGCGCCGGCGTTTGAGCTCCAGGTGCTCGCGGATGGCGTCGTCCAGCAGTCCCATCTCCAAACCACAGCCTACTGCGCGCGCTCGGACTTGTTCTTGCCCGTCCGCTTGGCGCGCAGGAGCGCGGCATCGGCCGCCGCGAGCAGCGCGGCCTCCTCCGTGGCGTTCTGCGGCATCGAGGCCACGCCGAAGCTCGCGGTCACCCGCAGCGTGCCGGCTCCCACCAGCCGCGGGACCCGGAGCGCCTCGATGCGCTCGCGCACCCGCTCGGCGAGCTGGAACGCGCCGGTGAGGTCGGTGCCGGGGAGAACGAGCACCAGCTCCTCGCCGCCGTAGCGCGCCGCCTCGTCGACCTCGCGCGAGCTCTCGCGCAGCACGCGCGCCACCTCCTGCAGCACGACGTCGCCCTGCTGATGGCCGTGGGTGTCGTTGATGTCCTTGAAGTCGTCGAGGTCGAGCAGCACGAGCCCGAGCTCGGTGCCGAAGCGCTTGGACCGCTCCACCTCGCGCGAGAGCGCGTCGTCGAAGCCGCGCCGGTTGGCCAGGCCGGTCAGGTCGTCGGTGACCGATTCGCGCGCGACGGTCTCGTGCAGGTCGACGTTCTCCATCGAGACCGCCGCCTGGTTGGCCAGGTAGCGGAAGAACTCGCGCTCGCTGGTCGTGAAGCTCCGCCCGGCGCGCGCCACCGAGACCACGCCGACCAGGTTGTCGCCCCCGCCGGCGCCGTGCAGCGGGTGGGCGATCGCGCTCGCGTCGCCGACCGTCGCCTCCCGGGGGCCGCCGAGGCGCAGCGCGTCCACCTCGACGCTGTCGATCGCCGCCTGCAGCCCGTTGAGGCTCCCCACGCGTGAGCGCTCCTGGAGCGTGGTGCGGTCCTCCCCGCGGATGCTCGCGCGCCCGGCGTCGGCGCCGACGCCGTCCACGGCGGTGCGGACCACGATCTCCAGCAGCGCGTCGCGGTCGAGGTTGGACGCGACCGCGTCACCGAGCCGGCGCATCGAGCCCTGCACACGCTCGCGCTCGCGGCGCAGCTCCTCCAATCGCGCCTCGAGCTGGCGCGACATCTTGTTGAACTCCTCGCCCAGCTCCGCGAACTCGTCCTTGCCGCTCGTGGGCACCTGCGCGGAGAAGTCGCCGCCGCCCAGGCGCCGGGCAGCCTCCAGGAAGGCCGCGATCTGCTGCTGCAGCGAGCGGGAGACCAGCAGCGCGCAGGCCACGGCGACGATGAAGAAGCCCAGCAGGATCGCCGCCGCGACGATGCGGCTGCGCTGCACCTTGGACGTCATGTCCGCGCGCGAGCCCAGCGTGGCGATGCGCAGCCGCCGGCCGGCGAAGCCGGGCGCGTCGAAGGAGACGACGCGCAGCTCCCGGCCGCCGATCGTCACGGTCCCCCGACGCGGGAGCGGGCGCCGGGCGAGCTCGGCGTCGGTGGCGGCGAGGACCCGATTGCCGTCGCGCACGATCGTCTCCAGGCCGGTGAGGCGGTGCACCCGTCCGGCGTACTCGTCGGCGTCAGTGATCGAGACCTCCAGGCGGCCGAAGGAGCGGCCGGACTCGCTGGCCAGGGGCGCGATCGCGGGGGCGATCGCCTCCCCGTCGCCGGCGCTGACGATCGTGCGCGTTCCGTCGACGATCGCTATGCGCTCCAGATCTCGTGAGCGCACGAGCCGGCGCGCCCGCGCCGTCGCCCGTCCTCTCTGCCCGGACTGCAGCGCCTGGGCGAGGACGCGATCCTGCGCCAGGGGGCTCAGATGTCGCGCCGCCGCCTCGCGTTGCTCGCGGAACAGCCGGATCGCCGACTCCTGCTGGGCGGCGACCCGCGCGTCCGCCTTGCCGTTCTCCGAGTCGGAGATGAGCCGGAACAGCACGAACGCCACCGACACCATCGGGACGATGACGATGAGCACGAAGAAGAACGTCAGGCGGCTGCGGAAGCTCACGGCCTGCTGAGCGTATCGGCGGGAACGGGGGTCTCCCGTAGCCCTGACCGCGCCCGCCCGCGGCTACACTGTCGCTTCCTCGGGGCTATAGCTCAGTTGGGAGAGCGCCTGGATCGCACCCAGGAGGTCGGGGGTTCGAGTCCCCCTAGCTCCATCCGTCCGTCCGCCTACCCCGCCGGCCGGTAGACCAGGATCGCGACGCCGTCGCCGACCGTCCTGGACTGCGCGAGCTTCAGGCCCTTCATGTCGCTCGTCTCCCCGAACAGGCGCTTGCCCGCCCCGAGGACGACCGGGAAGACCATGAGGCGCAGCTCGTCGACGAGGTCGTTCTCCAGCAGGGCCTGCACGAGCTGAACGCTGCCGTGGACGTAGAGGTCTCCCGCCGCGCTCTCCCTGAGCGTCGACACGGCGTCCGCCACGTCCCCGTCCAGCACGGTCGAGTTGTTCCACTCGGGATCCTCGAGGGTCGAGGAGACCACGTACTTGGGCATGGAGTTGAACTTGTCGGCGAACTCGCCGTCGCGGTCCGGCCAGGCGTTCGCGAAGCCCTCGTACGTCACGCGGCCCAGGAGCAGCCCCTCGGCGGCGAAGACCTCGTCGAGCTTGAACTGGTCGCCGTCGTCGCCGCGGGAGAACTTGAAGGCCCAGCCTCCGTGCTTGAAGTCCTCGCTTCCGCCCGGGTCCTCCACCACGCCGTCGAGCGACATGAACTCGGTTACGACGATCCGTCCCATGTTCGATCCTCCTACCTCGTTGCCGTAGCTCTGAAGCCGTGACGACCGGCTCGGGGCGTACTATATTCAATCTGTCGCTTGATCAAGCAGTGACTTGACCACCGTGCCCGTCGACCAGCTCAGCACCACCTTCGCCGCGCTCGCCGATCCCACCCGGCGCGCGATCCTCGGCCGGCTCGCCGAGGGCGAGGCGACGGTCACCGAACTGGCCCAGCCGTTCCCGATGAGCCTGCAGGCGGTCTCTCAGCACCTCAAGGTGCTCGAGCGCGCCGGGCTCATCACGCGCGGGCGGACCGCACAGCTGCGGCCGTCGCGCCTGCAGGGGGCGCCGCTCAAGGGCGCCGTCGACTGGCTCGGCGACTACCGCCGGTTCTGGGAGGCCGGCTTCGACCGCCTGGACGCCCGCGTGCGGTCCAGCGACCAGGATCCGGGCGATGGCTGAGCCACCGCCCGGGATCGCCATCACCCGTGTCTTCGACGCCCCCCGCGAGCGCGTGTGGAGGGAGTGGACCGAGCCCGACGCCTTCGCGGACTGGTTCGGCGGCAGCGAGATCGAGATCCCGCTGTCCTCGGTCTCCATGGACGTCCGGGAGGGCGGGGCATGGCGGGCCACGATGGTGGCCGGGCCGCGGCGCCAGGAGATCCACTGGAAGGGCGAGTACCGCGAGGTGGTCGCGCCGCGACGGCTGGTGTTCACGATCACCGACCGGCCCGACCCGCCGTGGTACGAGGTCGTGATCGTCGAGCTCACGGACCTCGGCGACGGCCGGACCGAGATGCGCTTCGAGCAGCGCGGGCGCATGACGCCCGAGCAGTACGGGCCCGCGGGCGAGGGCTGGGGCGGGTTCTTCGACCGTATGACCGAGCGCCTGGCCGGCGGGTGACCGCGCGCGCCCGGCCGCCTACTCGCGGGCGGGAAGCTGCTGCACGGACCAGCCGTTGCCGTCCGGATCGCTGAAGAAGACGAACGATCCCCAGGGGAACTCCTGGACCTCGCCCACCTCGACGCCGCGCTCCAGCAGTTCCGCCCGCGCCGCCTGGATGTCTCCCACGACGAGCTGCAGTCCCTGGCTGGAGCCCGGCGGCGTGTCGAGCATCCCCGTCCCGATCGCGATCGAGCAGGCCGACCCGGGAGGCGTCAGCTGCACGAAGCGGATCTCGTCGCTGACGGCGTGGTCGTGGTCGGCGACGAAGCCGGCCTGGTCGGTGTAGAAGGCCTTCGCGCGGTCCACGTCGGAGACGGGGACCGCGACCAGCTCGAGCTTGTAGTCCATGACGCGTCCTTTCCGGTTGGGGCGTGGAGCACGCTAACGGCGATTGCGGCCACGGATCGGCCGCAACCGCATACTCCGGTCGATGGACTCCCGAGCCATGGAGCCTGAGCCCTCGCTGCCGACGTTCGCGGCCTGGCGCCACCGCGACGCGCGCGAGGGCTTCGAGGTCGTCTTCTTCGCTACGACCGCCGGCGGGCTGCGCCTCGACGGCCACACCGCGGCCGTGGAGGATGGAGAGCCGTTCGCGGTGCGCTATTCGATCGAGCTGGACGAGCGGTGGCGCACACGCTCCGCGCAGGTCTGGGGCCGGTCGTCGCGCGGGTCGGGCGCCGTGACCCTCGAGACCGACGGCGCCGGGCGCTGGAGCGTGGACGGCCACGAAGCGACGCGCCTGGATGGGTGCGTGGACGTCGATCTCGAGTCCTCGGCGCTGACCAATGCGTTCCCGGTGCACCGCCTCCGCCTCGCTCCCGGCCAGAGGGCGGACGCCCCGGCGGCGTACGTGCGGGCCCTGGACCTAGGTGTGGAGCGCCTGGAGCAGCGCTACGCGCGCAGCGACGACGGGACGGGGCGCGAGCGCTACGACTACGAGTCCCCCGCGTTCGACTTCCGCTGCGAGCTCGTCTACGACGAGGCCGGCCTCGTCCTCGACTATCCCGGGATCGCCACGCGCGCCGACCTCTGACGTGCGGCGCCCGCCCGACGGTCAGCCCGTGAGGCCGGCCCGGGCGGCCGGCCTCACGTCGCCGGGCGGTCCTTCGCCCTGCGGCGCCCAGCCGGGCCCGCGCAGCATGTACCCCCAGCGCTCCCGCCAGGACCGCGTGGCCCGGACGTCGCGCGCGATCGCCTTGTACTCGTGGAAGGCGACCTCGGTCGGCTTGAACGTCTCGATGTTCTTCGTCAGGCCGTAGCGCACGCGCTCCTGCTCGCCGGCGAACGTGCCGAACATCCGGTCCCAGACGATGAGGATGCCGGCGTAGTTGCGGTCGAGGTACTGCTCGTTGGCGCCGTGGTGGACGCGGTGGTGCGACGGCGTGTTGAGGACGAACTCGACCGGGCGGGGCAGCCGGCCGATCCGCTCGGTGTGGATCCAGAACTGGTAGATGAGGCTGATCGCCTGCTGGGTGAGGATCATCCAGGGCGGGAAGCCGGCGAGGGCGAGCGGCAGCCAGAACGGCAGGTAGGTCATCGGGACCCAGGTCTGGCGCAGCGCGGTCGAGAGGTTGTAGTGCCGGCTGGAGTGATGGACGACGTGGCTGGCCCAGAAGACGCGCACCTCGTGGCTGACGCGGTGAAACCAGTAGTAGGCGAGGTCGTCGGCGAAGAACAGGACGACCCAGGCCCACCAGGCGTCGGCGGGGATGCGCAGCGGCGTCAGCTCGTACAGGCCGGCGTAGACGACGAGCACGACGAACTTCCATCCGAAGTTGATGACGACGTTGCCGATCCCCATGCTCAGGCTCGTCGCGGTGTCCTTGGACTCGTAGCCGACGAGCGCCTCGTTGCGCGCGACGACGAACGAGATCGCCTCGACGACGAGCAGTGCGACGAACGCGGGGGTCGCGTAGTACAGGACCTCAGCCACCGATGGCCTCCATGTCGTGCGCCAGAGCGCGGGTCAGCAGCCCGGTCGCCGCGGCGCCCGCTGCGTCGGGGTCGCGGTCGGCGATGGCGGCGACGAGCTCGGCGGCGGCGGCGTCATCGCCCGCCTCGGCGCCGAACAGCGCGCGCGACGGCTCGCTGCCGGGGTCCAGGCCGGCGAGCAGGCTGTTGTAGGCCAGCCGGTAGGCGATGTTGCCGGCGCCGTCGATGACGTGGTCCCACAGCTCGGCGTAGAGCACGGGCGCTCGGGACGGATCGCCGTCGCGCAGGGCGGCGAGCGCGGCTCGCAGCGCGGCCACGGTCCCCGCGGGCGCGCGCTCGGCGCACAGCCGCGCCGCGTCGGCACCGACGGACAGGCGCATCTCGAGGATCGAGCGCAGCAGGACGCGGTCGGGCGCCTCACCCGGCGCGTGGAGCGGGAGCTGCGCGAGCAGGTCCAGCCCACCGGTGGCGCGCCAGTCGAGCACGCGCGTGGCACCGCCGTGCGACACGGCAACGAGGCCCGCCTGCTGCAGGCGCTTGACCGCCTCGCGCACCGCGTGGCGGTTGCAGCCCAGCCGCTCGGCCAGCACGCGCTCGGAGGGCAGCGGCTCGCCGGCGCGGTGCTCCCCGCCGAGGATCGCGTCGCGCAGGCGGACGAAGATCGACTCCGACAGCGGGATGCGCGGCGACTCCATGCAACTGGTTGTACCAGTTGGCCTGTAGCGCGTCAACCCGTGAGGCCGGCCCCTGCGGCCGGCCTCACGGCGTGCGAGCTACTCGCCGGTCTTCACGACGCCGATGAGATGCCCCTCGGGGTCGGTGAACTGGCCGATGACCAGCCCCGGCATCACCTGGTCGGGGCCGAACAGGCGCTTGCCGCCGAGCTCCTCGGCCATGGCCAGCGAGGCCTCGGGGTCGGGGACCTCGATGTAGAAGGTGACGTGGCCGTCGTAGCCCTCGGGCCCCGCGGCCACGCCGCCGCCGATCCCGGCGCCGTCGGGGTTGGTGTTCCCGTCGCGCTGGACGACCCCGTAGCCCATGGGGTTGTCCGAGTCGATCTCCCAGCCGAACAGCTCGGAGTAGTAGCTCTGCAGCTTCTCCCCGTCCTTCCCGATGACCTCGAAGTGGACGACCGGCTGTCCCATGCTCTCTCCTTTCGGCGCCGGCTGGCCGGCGCGGTGGTGATCGACGACTACCCCTGATACCGCGGCGGCGGCGCAAACTCATCGCCGCGCCGTGAAGAATCGCTACGCGTCCAGGCGCGCCTCCTCGAGGTCGAGCTCGCGCTCGAGGCGGTGCATGACGTCGTTGGAGATGTCGCCGCCGTTGCGCAGCTCGACGAGGGCCAGGCGCTGGACGTCGTAGAGCTCGTGCATGAGGCGCTGGTAGGAGAGCGAGCGCTGCTCGATGCCGTCCTCGTCGTCGAGCTTGCCGGCCCGGACCTTGAAGCGGCGGCGGCGGAACTCCAGCATCGCGCGCACCCGCTCGGCCGTGTCGTCGCGGACCCACTCCTCGATCGCCAGCTCGTCCAGGCGCTCCGTCGCGGCACGGTTGGCGACCAGGCGCCCGCGGATCTCCTCCGCCTCCTCCTCGGTCCCGTCCTCGTTCACGCCGAGGCGGCGGATGAGCAGGGGCAGGGTCAGGCCCTGGCCGACCACCGTCACCAGGATCAGGGCGAACGTGACGAACAGGATCAGGTCGCGGTCGGGCAGCGGGGCGCCGGCGTCGGTCTGCAGCGGCAGCGCGAGCGCCGCCGCCAGCGAGACCGCACCGCGCAGCCCCGCCCAGGCCCCGACGACGCGCTCGGCCGCGCTCCCGCGACGCTCGACCTGCGACGGACGCCGGTCGAGCGCCCGGATGAGGTAGGGGATCGTGAACATCCAGACGAACCGCACGCCGATGACCGTGGCGCACACCAGGGCGGAGTAGCCGATGAGCTCGCCCGCTCCGCGTCCCTCCAGGCCGTCCACCACCACCGGGAGCTGCAGGCCGATGAGGATGAACAGCGTCGCGTTGGCCAGGAACGTGAGGACCTCCCAGACCGCGAAGGCCTGCAGGCGGGTCTGCGGCGTGGTCAGCTGCGGCGCCCGCCAGCCCAGGTAGACGCCGGCCGTGACGGCGGCCAGGACGCCCGACAGCCCGAGCTCGTCGGCGGGGACGAACGCCGCGTACGCGGTCAGCAGCGAGATCGTCAGCTCGGTCGGCGCGTCGTCGAGCCGGCGCCGGATCTCCGCGACGACGTACGCGATCGCCAGCCCCACCGCGATGCCCCCGGCGGCGGCGCCGACGAACTCCAGGCCCGCGTCCAGGACGGAGAAGCTGCCCCCCACCGCCGCCCCGACGGCCACCTTGTAGGCCACCAGCGCGCTCGCGTCGTTGACGAGGCTCTCGCCCTCGATGACGTTGACGATGCGCCGCGGCGCGCCGAGGCGGCGCATGATCGCGGTGGCGGCGACCGGGTCCGTCGGCGACACGATCGCGCCGAGCGCGAAGGCCAGCGGCCACGACAGCCCCAGCACCCCGTGCCCGACGGCCGCGACGGCGCACATCGTCACGAGCACCAGGCCGATCGCCAGCAGCGAGATCGCCCGCAGGTCGGTGCGCAGGGCGCGCAGGTCGGAGAAGAACGCCGCGCCGTAGAGCAGCGGGGGCAGGAACACGACCAGCACCAGCTCGGGCTCGAGCTCGATGTCCGGGATCCCCGGGACCAGGCCCAGCACCAGGCCGCCGAGCACGAGCGGGATCGGGTACGGGATCGAGAACCAGTGCGCCAGGACGTTCAGGCCGGCGATCGACACGAAGAGCGCGGCGATGACGATCTCGAAGTGGCCCACGGCGCTGAATAGTCCCGGCCGGGAGACACACGCGACCTCCGGCGCCGAATATATCCCTCCGGAAACAGGTGCGTGGAGCGCCGAATATATCCCTCCGGAAACAGGTGCGTGGACCAGGGTCGGAGCTCCGGTGGGGCTCCGCGCCCGCCGTGGTGCTGGGGCTCCTGGGCGCTGTGGTGCTCTACCCCTCCGACGCCCCGGACTTCGTGGACGACCCGCAGAAGATCGCCGTGGAGTAGGCGCTCAGGCGGGGTGGTCGCGCGCCCAGGCCACGATCTTGCGCGAGTCGGCGATCGCCGTCCCGTCGTCGAGCTCGAGCACCGGGACCCAGCGCGAACCGGTCAGCTCCTGGGCGCGCCGGCGCCCGGCGGTGTCGTTGAGCACCTTCGGCAGCGGCGCCAGGCCATAGGAGCGCACGACCTCGGGATCGTGGCCGGCGGCGCGCAGCGCCGTGTAGGCGTTGCGACACGGATGGCCTCCCGGGCGGACCGGGACCGGGAACGTGCCCCAGCAGACGTAGAGCTTCACGCGGATCCTGCGGAGGTCTCGGGCAGCGGCTCCAAGCGCGCAAGGGTAACCGCGATCGCGGCCGGGTTGGAGTCGACGAGCACGAACCGCCGGCCCAGCGCCCGGCACACGGCCCCCAGCGTGCCCGAGCCCGCGAACGGATCCAGGCACCACCCGCCCGGCCGCGAGGACGCCGCGACCATGCGGCGCACGATGCCCTCGGGCTTCTGGGTGGGATAGCCCGTCTTCTCGTGCGAGTTGGTGGGAACGATCGTGTGAAACCAGACGTCGGTCGCACGCTTGCCGCGCGCCGCCTTCTCCGGGCCCACCAGCCCGGGGGCCATGTAGGGCTCGCGCTCGACCTCGCCATCGTCGAAGTGGTAGCGCTCGCGGTCGCGCACGTAGACGAGGATCGTGTCGTGCTTGGCCGGCCAGCGCCGCCGCGGCTTGCCGCCGTAGTCGTAGGCCCAGATGATCTCGTTGAGGAAGCACTCGGGCCCGAACAGGTCGTCGAGCGCGAGCTTGGCGCGGTGCGCCTCGCGGTAGTCCAGGTGCAGGTACAGCGTCCCGTGCGCGGCCAGCAGCTCGCGCGCGCGCTCGATGCGCGGCGCCAGGAACGCGCCGTGGTCGGCGAACGCGTCGGCGTAGCCGAGGTCGCCGCGGCGGCGCTCGATCCCCGTGTTGAACGGCGGGTCCAGGTAGACGAGGTCGAACGCGCCCGCGGGAAGGCCGGCCATGGCGGCGAGGTTGTCGCCCTCGATGAGCAGGTCGTCGTCGAGGGCGACCGGGTCGCCGGGGCGCAGCGTGCGCATGGCCCGCAAGGCTAGGCCCGAGGGCGGTCGCTCGGCCCGCCGCGGCGCTGCCCGCCGGCCGGGTTTGCCAGCCTAGAGGCCGATGCCGCCGCTGCTGCGCCGCCTGCTCGTGGTGCTGGTCGTCGCCGCCCTGGCGGGCGCCGGCGCCGTGCTCCTGCTCGATCGCGAGCCGGAGCGCCCTGACCTCGTGCCCGGGTCCGGCCAGGCGCCCGGCTCCAGCGACGAGGCCGTCGACCCGCTCGCCTACACGCCGGCGCGGGAGGACGACCTGGTCGCCGCGGCCGCCCGCGGCCACGCCCACGTGCTCTACGCCAAGAGCCCGGGCGGCGCGCGGGCCAGCGCGGCGCGGACCGCGCGCTACCGCCCGCTCGTGGAGGCCGCGGCCCGGACCGCGGGGATGGATCCCGACACGCTGGAGGCGATGGTCCTGCTGGAGAGCGCGGGGCGCCCGGACGCGGTCGCCGACGCGCGGCTGGAGGGCGCCGTCGGGCTCACCCAGATCCTGGCCGAGACCGGCGCCAACCTCCTGGGCATGCGCGTGGACCCTGCCGGGGCGCGGCGGCTGGGGCGCAGCATCCGCCGCGCGGATCGCCGCGGCCAGGCCGAGCGGGCCCAGCGGCTGCGCGAGCGCCGGCGGCGGGTGGACGAGCGCTTCGACCCGCCCAAGGCGCTGGCCGGCACCGCGCGCTACCTGACCATCGCGCGCGACAAGCTCGACCGCGAGGACCTGGCGGTGGTCAGCTACCACATGGGCATCGGGAACCTCCAGAGCGCGCTGGAGGCCTACGGCGAGGACGAGATCCCCTACGCGCGGCTGTACTTCGACTCCTCTCCGCTCAGCCACCCGGAGGCGTGGCGCAAGCTCGCCGCGCTGGGCGACGACTCCTCCACCTACCTGTGGCGGGTCGGCGCGGCGCGGGAGATCATGCGCTCCTACCGCGCCGACCCCGACGCGCTGGACCGCGTCTCGCGGCTGCAGACGGCCAAGAACTCCGCCGAGGAGGTCCTGCACCCGGCGGCGGAGACCGAGCGCTTCGCCACCCCCGGCGAGCTGCGCGCGGCCTACGCCGACGGGCGCCTGGTCGCGCTGCCGCGGGCCGAGCTGGCCCGCCACGGCCTGCGGATCGATCCCCAGATGGGCGAGCTGGCGGGACGGCTGAAGCGCTCGCGGCGCACCTACCGCGGCCTGCGCCGCGAGGCGCTCGCGCTGCTCGTCTACCTCGGGGCCGGCACGCGCGCGATCAGCGACGAGCGCCCGCTCGTCCTGTCGAGCACCGTGCGCGACCGCCGCTACCAGCGCCTGCTCGTCCGCACCAACCCCGAGGCCACCCACAACTACTCGCTGCACACCACCGGCTGGGCGTTCGACGTCCTGCGCCGCTACCGCTCCCGCGACCAGGCGCTGGCCTTCCAGTTCATGCTCGACCGCCTGCAATCCCACGACCTCATCGCCTGGGTGCGCGAGCCCGCGGCGATCCACGTGACCGTCAGCGAGCGGGCGCGGATGCTGCTCGGCGTGCTGTCGCGGTAGGCGCCCGGCCGCCGACGGGCCAACGGCTGGCTAGGTCGCACCGCGCACCCGATCGCCGGTACCACCGGATCGCCACCCCCGCCGGCATCGGAATCAACCATCAGAGTCTCCGGCTCCACCATCAGAGGACAGACATGGCATCAGGCGGCAAGAAGAAGACCACGATGGCCAAGCTCAACCGCGAGAGCAAGCTGCGCGAGCGGCGGCTGGACAAGCAGGCCCGCAAGGACGCGCGCAAGAGCGCGGCGGCGGCGGGGATCGAGTCCGGAGCCGAGTCCGGCACCGAGCTCACGGAGCCCGCCGAGCAGGACGGCGAGCCCGCCCAGCCGGTCGCCCGCTAGGCCCGCCGCAGCGCGTCAGCCCAGCAGCTGGCGCACGTGGTCGGCCACGTTGGCCGGCGTGATCCCGAGCTTCTCCAGGACGGTGCCGCCCGGCGCCGAGGCGCCGAAGCGGTCCACCGACACATGCGCGTCGGCGTAGCGCTCCCACCCCATGTGGATGCCCGCCTCGACCGAGACCGCCGGCAGGTCGACCGGCAACACCGACGCGCGGTAGTCGTCGTCCTGCTGCTCGAAGAGCTCCCAGGAGGGCATCGACACGACCCGCACCGGCACGTCGAGCTCGTCGCGGGCGGCCAGCGCCACCCACACCTCGCTGCCGGTGGCGATGATCGTCGCCTGGGCGTCGTCGGCGTCGGCGAGCACGTACGCGCCCCGGCCCACGTCGGCCTTCGGGTACTCGCCGCCCTCGGAGCGGTCGAGGACCGGGAGGTCCTGGCGCGAGAGCGCCATCACGGCCGGCCCCTCGAGGTCCTCGAGGATCACGCGCCACGCCTCCGCGGTCTCGTCCGCGTCGCCGGGTCGCAGGACCACGAGCCCGGGGATGGCGCGCAGCGCGGCGACGTGCTCGACCGGCTGGTGGGTCGGGCCGTCCTCGCCGAGCGCGACCGAGTCGTGCGTGTAGACCCACGCGACCTTGAGGCCCATGAGCGCCGACAGGCGCACCGAGCCGCGCATGTAGTCCGAGAACTGCAGGAACGTCGAGCCGTACGGGCGCACGATGCCGCCGTGCGCCGCGAGGCCGTTGACCGCCCCGCCCATGCCGTGCTCGCGCACGCCGAAGAAGATGTTGCGCCCGGCCTTCTCGGCGGTGAAGCGGTCGGACTCGGGGAAGATGGTCTTGGTCGACTCCGTGAGGTCCGCCGCGCCGCCCAGCATCGTCGGCGTGAAGGGCTCGAACAGCGCCATCACCTTGCCGCCCGCGTTGCGCGTGGCCATCTTGTCCTTGTCCCAGGACTTCGGCAGCGCGTCGGCCAGCCCGGGCAGCGGCCGGCCCTCCCAGGCCAGGTCCCACTCCTCCGCGAGATCGGGGTGCTCGGCCTTCCAGGCCTTCAGGCGCTCGTTCCACTCGGCGTGCGCCTTGGCGCCCTCGTCGACCACGCTGAACGCGTCGTAGACGCCGTCGGGGACGTGGAAGGTCTTGTCGGGGTCCCAGCCCATGACCTCCTTGGTCGCCGCGACCTCCTCGTCGCCCAGCGCCGCGCCGTGCGCCTTGCTGCTCCCCGCCTTGTTGGGCGAGGGGTAGCCGATGATCGACTTGACGCGGATGAGGGAGGGACGGTCCTCGACCTTCTGCGCGTCACGCACCGCGGTCTCGATGGCCACCAGGTCGTTGGCGTCGTGGACGCTGAGGACGTGCCAGCCGTAGGCCTCGAAGCGCATCTCGACGTTCTCGCGGTCGAAGCTCAGCGAGGTCGGCCCGTCGAGCGAGATGTCGTTGTCGTCGTAGACGTAGACGATGCGGCCCAGGCCGAGCTGGCCGGCCAGCGACGCGGCCTCGGATGCGATGCCCTCCATCAGGTCGCCGTCGGAGACGATCGCGTAGATGTGGTGGTCCATCACCTCCGAGCCGTAGCGCTCGCGCAGGAACTTCTCGGCCATCGCCATGCCCACGCCGTTGGCGAAGCCCTGGCCCAGCGGGCCGGTGGTGACCTCGACGCCCGGGGTGACGTTCGTGCGGTCCAGCTCGGGGTGCCCGGGAGTGATCGACTCCCACTGGCGAAACTGCTTGAGCTGCTCCATCGGCAGGTCGTAGCCGGTCAGGTGCAGCATCGAGTACAGCAGCATCGAGCCATGCCCGGCGCTCAGGACGAAGCGGTCGCGGTCCGGCCACGTGGGATCGCTCGGGTCGTGTCGCATGATCCGGCGAAAGAGGACGAAGGCGGCGGGCGCCATCCCCATCGGCAGGCCGGGGTGGCCGGAGTTGGCCTTCTGGACCGCATCCATGGAAAGCGTGCGGATGGTGTCGACGCAGAGCCGGTCCACGTCGGAGGCTGGCGGGGCGTCTGTAGGTGTCATGGCCGCGTAGTATCGCGACCTCGGGCCGGACGTGCGGGCGGGTCGACATCCGTCCATCGCGCCCACCGCGGCAGGTAGCCTGACCTACCCGACGAAGGAGCTGCGATGCAGGACGTCCGGACCGCCAGTCCCGCTCACGCGGGCACCGGCGCCCGCGCCGCGGTCAGCACCGCGACGCTGCTGGGCCAGGTCATGTTCCTGGTCGCGATCGCGATCGGATTCACCGCGCTGGGCACCTGGATCGGACGCGGGCTCGAGGACGGAACGGCCACCATCTGCTCGTTCGCCGGGCTGGGCATGCTGCTCATCAGCGCGTTCGGGGGCGCGCGCTTCCGCGTCGGGGCCTTCGCGATCGGCTGGCTGTACACGACGGCGCTGATGATCGGCCTGGGCCTGGGCCCGGTCATCGCCTACATGGTGGAGAACGATCCCTCGACGATCACGTCGGCCGTCGGCGGGACCGCGCTGACCGTGTTCGGCATGGGCGCCCTGGGCTTCGCGCTGAGCAAGGACCTGGCGCGCTGGATGCGCCCGCTGTCGCTCTTCGTCTTCGGCGCGGTGATCGTCTCGATCGTGCTCGTCGCCTTCGGCAGCGGCGGGAGCCCGATCCTCAGCCTGGTCATCTACGGCGCGTCGGCGCTGCTGATCATGGTCGACCTCAACTACCTGCGCAAGCACGGCACCGAGGACGTCGCCGTGCTGCTGGCCACCGGCATCTTCGTGTCGGTCATCAACATCTTCCTCTCGCTGCTGAACCTGTTCGGCGAGTAGCGCTCGCTCAGGCCACGTCGGCGCCGGCCTCGCGCATCTGCTCCAGCGCGAGATCCGCGTCGCCGGGCTCGACGTCGACGCCGCGCACGGCGCAGCGGTCCACGCGGACCGCGAACCCCTCGGCCAGCGCGTCGAGCGCGGTGTTCTTCACGCAGTAGTCGGTGGCCAGCCCGGTCACCGTGACCGTGTCGACGCCGCGGTCGCGCAGGATGGCGCCGAGGCCGGTGGCGTCGAACGCGGAGTAGCCGTCGGTCCCCCGGTCCTGGCCCTTGTCGATGATCGCGTCGACGAGCGCGACATCGAGGGCGGGGTGCAGCTCGGCGCCGGGCGTGCCCGCGACGCAGTGCACCGGCCACGGGCCCGGCGGGTCGGCCGTGTCGAAGGAGCCATGGTCGGGCGGGTGCCAGTCGCGCGTGGCCAGGACGACCGCGTAGTCGTCCGAGGCGGCGAGGGCGTTGATGCGCGCGGCGATGTCCTCGCCGCCGGGCACCGAGAGGGCGCCGTCCGGCGCGGCGAAGTCGTTCTGGTAGTCCACGACGAGCAGCGCGCGCGCCATGTGGTGAGCGTAGTGCCCGCTTGGGGCAACATAGGGACCGACGCAAGCCACCGGAGGGACTGCGATGAAGCTCGAAGGCATCCACCACATCACCGCGATCACCGGCGACGCGCCGGGCAACGTCGAGTTCTACGCCGGTGTCCTGGGCCTGCGGATGGTCAAGAAGACCGTCAATCAGGACGACCCGACGATCTACCACCTGTTCTACGCCGACGAGCACGGATCGCCCGGCTCGGACCTGACCTTCTTCGAGTACCCCGGCGCGGCGCCGGGCCGGGCCGGGGCGGGGATGGTGCACCGCATCGTCTGGCGCGTCGGCTCCGAGGCGGCGCTGGACTTCTGGGAGCAGCGCCTGGGCGAGAACGGCGTGGCCACCGAGCGCGACGGGGGCGCCCTGCGCTTCTCGGACCCCGAGGGCCTGGACCACGAGCTGGCGGTCTCCACGGTCGGCGACGAGCCGCTGGTGGCCGGGGCGCCGGACGTGCCGCGCCACTTGGCGCTGCAGGGCTTCGACGGCGTGCGGGCCTACAGCGCCGACCCGGCGCGCAGCGACGGGCTGCTGCGCGACACGCTCGGGTTCACCGGCGGCGAGGACGGAGGCTACGAGGTGCGCGGCGATCGGCGCGGGGGGATCTACGCCTACGACGCGCCGCCGGACGTCCGCCCGGTGCAGGGAGGCGGCACCGTGCACCACATCGCGTTTGCGACGGAGATCGACGAGCACCAGGCCTGGCGCGACCGCGTGGCCGCCGCCGGGGCGAACCCGACACCGGTGATCGACCGCTTCTACTTCCGGTCGATCTACTTCCGCGAGCCGTCGGGCGTGCTGTTCGAGCTGGCCACGATGGGTCCCGGCTTCGCCGCCGACGAGGATCCGCACCACCTCGGCGAGCGCCTCTCGCTGCCGCCGAACTTCGAACGGCTGCGACCACAGCTGGAGCAGACGCTGACCCCGCTGCCCGACCCGTGGAGGGAGCGGGCGAGCTCCGCCCCGGCCGACGCGGACTAGATGGTTGATTCCGCGGCCCGCGCCGCCATATGGCCGCGCATCGCGGATGCGGGGCGCCGCGGGCCGAAGGTGGACAGTGGCAACGCCACGGACGCCTTCGGCGCGTGGCGATCCTGCGCCGCGAGGCGCCGCCAGATGGTGGTGGGGGTCGTGGAATCAGCCATCTAGGTCGAGGCCTCACCGGCCGCGCCCGGCTCCGGCTCGCCGTCGCGGGCCGTCGCGGCCTCGTGGATGCCCTCCTCGTAGCCGCGCCGGGCGCGCTGGTCGGCGGCGGTGAACACGCGGTCGGCACGCAGGAGGCGGGTGACCGTCTCGTGGAGGCGCCGCGGCAGCGCGCCGGCCAGCCCGTAGGCCGGGCCGATCGACGCGGGCACGTACACGTCGAAGCGCGGCCGCTGGACCGTGCGCGCGATCGCGGCGCCGACGTCCTCGGGCGCGAGCATGGGGATGCCGCGCGCGGTGGGCATCCCCGCCGCCAGCTGCGTGCGCACGATCGCCGGCATCACGCAGGAGATCTCCACGCCCGTCCCGCGCAGCTCCAGGCGGACCGCCTCGCTGACGCCCAGCACGAAGTGCTTGGTCGCCGAGTAGGTGGCGCCGCCCGGCACGGCCCGGCGCGCCGACGCCGACGCGACGTTGACCAGGTGACCGCGGCCGCGCGCGAGCATCCGCGGCAGCGCCTCCTTGATCCCGAACAGCACGCCGTGGCAGTTGACGTCGACGTGCAGGCGGGTGGTCGCGTCGTCCTCGTCGACGAAGGGCCCCAGGCGCATCACGCCGGCGTTGTTGACGAGCACGTCCAGCGGGCCCAGCCGCGCCTCGGTCTCGTCCAGGAAGGCGCGCACCGAAGCGCGTCGCGTGACGTCGAGCTCCACCGCGATCGCTCCCGCGCCCAGCTGCGCGGCGGTGCGCTGCGCGGCCTCGGCGTCGACGTCTCCCACCGCCACCTGCATCCCGCGCTCCAGGAACGCCTGCGCTGTGGCGCGGCCGATCCCGCGCGCGCCGCCGGTGACGGCGGCGACCAGGCCGGGAAGGGCTCGGGGCCGGCGGCGGGCCATGACGCCGAACCTACCGGCTCGCCTCGGGCCGCCGTCGCGCCTTCAGCCGCCGGTGCCGGTGCCGTCCGCCGGCGCCGTGCGCGCCGGGAGCTCGGGGGCGCCCGCTCCGGCCTCCGGCTCCGTGGTCGGCGCCGCCGGCACGGGGGCGACGGTCTGGGGCGCGCGGCCTCCGCGGCCTCCGGTCCGCCGCGTCGGTGTCCGGACGGGAGCGCCGCCCTCGGCCCGGCGGCGCGCCGGGCGCTCGGACGGTGCGGGGCGAGCGGCGGCCGGTGCGGAGCGCTGGGGGCTGCGCTGCGCGGCGCGCCGGCGCTCGGCGGGGCCGCGCGCCACGCGGTCGCCTCGCGCACCGCCCGGGCCGAGGCGGCCGTTCGGGCCGGCGCCCGGGGTCCCGCGCCGGCCGTCCCGACCGCGCGATCCGGGACCGCGGCCACGGCCTGGGCGCCGGTCCTCGGCGCGGCGGCGTCCGGCCGCGGCGTCGCGCCGGGTTCCGGCGTCGCGGGTCGGTGCGGCGGTCGGTAGCGCGCCCGTGGCCGGCGTCGGAGCGGACCGCGTCGGCGCCGGCGTCGCCGCACGCGGGGCCGGCGGACGGACCGATTGCGAGCGCGCCGGTGCGGCGGGGTCCCCGCGCAGCTCGTCGACCGCCACGTAGCCGCCACCACCCGCGCCCCCGGTGACCGCCAGGGCCACCAGCGTCTTGGCGGCGATCGACTTGACGCCCAGGACCGCGCCGCCGCTCGCGAGCACCGCGGTCCCGCCGGTCGCCGCGGCGCCGGTCCCGGCGGCGGCGGCGAACGCCGCGGCGAGCGAGCTGTGCTTGAGCGCGAGCGTCGGGGCGACGGGCAGCAGGACCGCCATCCCGGCGCGCTGGCGCCGGACCTCGGACTCGAAGGAGCGGCAGCCCTCGCAGTGCTCCACGTGGTGGCGCAGGTCGGCGCGGCGCAGCGCGCCGCCGCGCAGCGTCGCCAGCTGCTCGCGGATCTCGCCGCAGTCGGCCTCCCGGGCCTTGCGGTGGCTCACGAGCGTCTCCCGGGCCTGGAAGACGAGCGCCTTGACCTTGGCGGCGCGCACGTCCAGGACGAGGGCGATCTCCTCGTGGGAGTGCGCCCCGAGCTCGGCGAGGACCAGGGCGGCGCGCTGGTCGTCGGGCAGGCGCTGCAGGTCGGCCAGCAGGTCGCGCAGATCCTCGCGCCGCTGCACCGCGGCGGCCAGGCCGGCGGTCTCGGGCGCCGGCGGGTCCACGTCGTCCAGCCCGACCTGCTCGCGGCGGGCGCGCAGCACCGACAGGCAGCGGTTGCGGGCGATCGTGAACAGCCAGGCCTTGACCGCGATCTCGCGGTCGTCGGCCATGAGCGCCGTGTACGCGGCGGCGAAGGTGTGCTGGACGGCGTCCTCGGCCTCCTCGCGGGAGCCGAGCATGTGCCGGCAGAACGCCAGCACGCCGCGGTGGTGGCGGTCGTACAGCGCCTCGAAGGCAGCGCGGCTGCCGGAGCGCACGCCCGCGACGAGCCGCTCGTCGGCCGCCGCGCGCAGCGCCCGTCGCGGCAGGCCGACGCGTGCCCTCGGGGCAGCAGCGACATCCATGGCTGAAGTATCGACCCCCACGCTGTAAGACCTGACACGTTTGTCCAACGCGCGTAACCACGACAGGTTGGCCGGTTATCCTGGCCACGTGGCCAGTTTCCGCTTCCAGGGTCAGAGGATCGCCTATCGCAGCTTCGGCAACGGCCCGCGCGTGTGCGTGCTGGTCCACGGGCTGCTGCTCTCCCAGCGCATGCACGAGCCGCTGGCGCGCGAGCTGGCCACCCGCGGTCACCGGGTCATCACGGTGGACATGCTCGGCCATGGCCAGTCCGATCGCCCGCGCGACATGTGGCGCTACTCCATGGGCCATTTCGGCGAGCAGGTGGTGGCACTGCTGGACCACCTCGAGCTCGACGAGGCCATCGTGGGCGGCACGTCCCTGGGCGCCAACACGGCCCTCGAGGCGTACTCACGCGCGCCGGAGCGAGTGCGCGGACTGGTGCTGGAGATGCCGGTCCTCGACAACGCGCTGCCCGCCGCCGCGATGACGTTCACGCCCCTCCTCTTCGGCCTGACGTTCGGCGCCCCGATCATGCGCGTGAGCCGGCGCGCGTTCAACGCGATCCCGCGCCGCATCGTGCCCTTCGGCCTCGACCTCGCGCTGGACGCCCTGGCGCAGGACCCGGGCCCGAGCGCGGCCGTGGTGCAGGGGCTGTTCTTCGGGCGGGTGGCTCCGCACCGCGACGAGCGGCGCACCTTCCAGGCGCCGGCGCTGGTGATCGGTCACCGCCGCGATCCGATCCACCCGTTCTCGGACTCCGGGCAGCTCGTCGACGAGCTGCCCAACGCGCGGCTGCTGGAGGCCGACTCGATCCTCGAGATGCGCCTCTCCCCCGAGCGCCTGACCGGCGAGATCGCGGACTTCCTCGACGAGTGCTGGCGCCCGCGTCGCCGCAAGCCGGCGGCGCGCCGCCGCGTCGCCGGCGTGCCCGGCTGATCGGCACCGTCCCTTAGCTAGGCTCCCGCCGGATGTCCAGCCGCCAGGAGGAGAAGGAACAGCGCAAGCGCGAGCGCTTGGAGCGCGAGCGGGCCGCCGCCCAGGCGGCCAAGCGCAAACGGCTGGCCCAGATGGTCGGGGGGGCGATCGTCGTGCTGGCGGTCCTCGCCGGCGTGGTCTTCGCCGCGACGAACAGCGGCGGGGGCGACGACGGGCCCTCGAGCTCGTCGGACTCGGGCGTCCCGATCCCGTCCCAGCGCGAGGATGACCTCGAGAAGGCGGTCATGGCCGCCGGCTGCACGCTGAAGGCGTTCCCCGACGAGGGGCAGCAGCACGTGAGCGACGCCTTGACGGCGAAGGACTACAAGACCAACCCGCCGACCTCGGGCAACCACAACCCGACACCGGCCCAGGACGGCATCTACGACCCCGGCAACTCGCCCAAGCTCGAGAACTGGGTCCACACCCTGGAGCACGGGCGCATCATCCTCATGTACAAGCCGGGCACGCCGATGCGGCGGGTCCAGCAGTTGGAGACGCTGTTCAGCGAGCCCGTCGCCGGCGGGCCGGAGGGCTACCACATGGTCCTCATGGAGAACAACACTGAGATGCCCTTCGCGGTGGCCGCGGTCGCATGGCGCAACCACGTCGGTTGCCCGCAGTTCGACGACCGCGTCTTCGACGCCTTCCGGGCGTTCCGCGACCGCTACGTGGACAAGGCGCCCGAGCAGGTTCCGTAGCCGGACCCGCAGGGCCCGGTCGCGACGGGGCGGGGCGGGGCGCAAGCGGTCCTGCGGGATCGCACCGGTCGCTGTGGGAGCGTGTTGGAGGCACTGATGCGTCGCCTTGCCGTCCTCATCGCGGCCGCCGGCCTGCTGGTCTGGGCCGCGGGCCCCGCGCTCTCCGCCCAGGCCTACGTCCCGCGCGCGGTCGACTTCGAGCAGGCGCTCGATCCCGGCGGCTCGGGCGCCGCGCGCTCCGCCGCCTCGGGCTGGCGCAGCCCGGTCGTCCGGGCCCCGCGGCGCTTTGACCTCGTCGGCCTGCGCTGGACCGCGCGCGGCGAGGTGACGGCCCGGATCCGCGTGCGCACGCCGGCCGGCCGCTGGAGTCGCTGGATCGAGATGGGCGAGGGTCACGGCGTGCGCGGCACCGATCCGCTGTGGACGGGCGGCGCGGACGCCTACCAGCTGCGCCTGGACCGCCGGCCGCGCGGCCTGCGCGCCCACTTCGTCAACACGACGGGGACCGCGACGCGCGCCGACCGCGTACGCACCGCGCTGCGCCGCGCGGTCCGCGGCGCGGTGGTGGCGCTGGCGGGAGCGCCGGCGCGCGCGCAGAGCGCGAGCGGTGCCCCGGAGATCGTCCCGCGGGCGGCGTGGGGAGCGGACCAGTGCCCGCCGGGCGGCACGCCGGAATACGGGCGGGTGGACGTCGGCATGGTGCACCACACGGTCTCGGTCAACGAGTACGCGCCGGAGGACTCCGCCGCCATCGTGCTGGCGATGTGCCGCTACCACCGCTACTCCAACCGCTGGAAGGACATCGGCTACAACTTCGTCGTCGACCGCTTCGGGCGCGTCTTCGAGGGGCGCGCGGGCGGGATCGACCAGGCGGTCGTGGGCGCGCAGGCCCAGGGCTACAACGCGGTCTCCACGGGCGTGGCCAACGTCGGCACGTTCACCAACGTCCCGCAGACCGCCGAGGGCGTCCGCGCGACTGCCGACGTGCTGGCCTGGAAGCTCTCGCTGCACGGCGCCCCGGTGCAGGGCACGGTCGCCGTGCGCTCCGGCGGCGGGGACGTCAACCGCTATCCGAGCGGCAGCGACGTGACCTTCCAGCGCATCTCCGGCCACCGCGACGCCGACCGGACCGAGTGCCCAGGCGACCTGCTCTACGCGCAGCTGCCGGAGATCCGCCGCCAGGCCGCGGCGCGCGCGCCCGCCCTCGCGCCGGTCGCGGCGAACGGGCTGACGCTCGAGGTCGCCGACCGCACGCTGGAGTACCCCCAGCCCGCACAGGCCTCCGGGCGCCTGGGCGGGCTCGACGGCGCCGGGGTGGGCGGTGCGCGCGTGGCGATCCAGATCGCGGGGGGCACCGGCTTCCGGGCGGTCGCGGCGGCGACCACGGGTGACGACGGGCGCTGGTCCGCGGCGCTGCCCACCGCCTACACCCGGACCGTGCGCGCCGTGGCGGACACCCCGGCCGGCGTGCGCGTCACCTCGCCGAGCGTGCGCGTGCAGGTCGCGCCCCGGATCCGCGCCCGCGCCGCCGGGCCGCGCGTCGTGGTCCGGCGCGCGCTGACGGTCAGCGGGAGCATGCGCCCGCACCGGGGCCGCCTCCGGCTGGAGGTCGCGCGACCGGGCTCGGACGAGCGGATGCACGTGGTGGCCCGCCTGGCGGTCAAGGTCCGTGGCGGGCGCTTCACGGCCCGCGTGCGCCTGCGGCGCCCCGCCCTGCACCGCCTGCGCATCGCGTTCGCCCCCGACCAGCGCAACGGCCGGGGGCGCTCGCGGGAGCTGTACGTGCGCGCGGTGCGCCCGCGCTCGGCGACGGGCGGGGCGCGGGCCCGCTGAGCGCGGGAGCGACTCCGTAGGCTGCGCCGCCATGCGGCGGCCCGACCCCAGCGACGGTGGCGAGACCCACGTCAGCCGCTCGCCGATCGTGCGCCGGTGCGCGGCGCTGGCCGACTCCACGCCGTTCAACATCGCGATCTTCGGGGTCATCCTCGCCAACGCGGTCGTGCTCGGCCTGGAGACCTACGAGGGCGTGGCGCGCGAGGCGGGTGACGTCCTCGACGCGCTCAACAGCATCTTCCTCGGCGTCTTCGTCGTCGAGCTGGTGATCCGCATCACGGCCTTCGGTTCACGCCCCGGCGGCTTCTTCCGCAGCGGCTGGAACGTCTTCGACTTCGTGGTGGTGGCCGCGTCGTTCGCCCCCGGGCTGCGCGAGAACACCACCCTGCTGCGGATCGCGCGCCTGGCACGCGTGCTGCGGATCGTGCGGCTGCTTCCCGACCTGCGCGTGCTCGTCGTGGCCATCGGGCGCAGCCTTCCCGGGGTGGCCAGCCTGACGATCCTGGGAGTGCTGACGCTGTTCGTCTACGGCATGGTCGGCTGGACGATCTTCGCCGACCACGCGCCCGACCAGTACGGCACGGTCGGCGAGGCCATGCTGACGCTCTTCGTCACCCTCTCGCTGGAGAACCTCCCCGAGCAGCTCGCCCTCGGTCGCGAGCTGTCGGACTGGACGCTGATCTACTTCATCAGCTACGCGCTGGTCGCGGCCTTCCTGCTGTTCAACATCCTGATCGGCGTCGTCATCAACTCGCTGGAGGAGGCGCGCCAGATCGAGCACGGCCGCGAGCGCGCCGAGCGCGCCCAGGAGGGGGAGCCCGACCGCGTGACCGCCCTGTCGCATCGCATCGCCGACCTGCGCGACGCCCTGGACGACCTCGAGGAGGAGGTCCGGCGGCGCTGAGGCGCCGGCCGTGGTCAGTCGGCGCTGCCGCCGGGCTCCTGGGGCGGCGGGCCGAGGTCGCCCTGCCACCCGCCCGTCGCGCCCTTGTAGAGGCCGTCGCCGGCCACGACCATCCGGACGCTTCGCCGCAGGATGTCGAGGTCGACGCGCCAGGAGCGGTTCTCGACGTACCAGAGGTCGAGCTCGATGCGCTCGCGCCAGGGCAGCGACGTGCGTCCGTTGACCTGCGCCCAGCCCGTGATGCCCGGCCGCAGCGCGAGCCGGCCGCGCTCGCGCTCGGTGTACTGCTCGACCTGCACGGGGATCGTGGGGCGCGGGCCGATGATCGCCATCTCGCCGCGCAGGACGTTGACGAGGTTGGGCAGCTCGTCCAGCGACCAGCGGCGCAGCAGCGCCCCGACACGCGTGATGCGCTCGTCGCCCTCGTTGACCGCCAGGCCCGCCCCGATCGACTCGGCGCCCGCGACCATCGTGCGCAGCTTGAGCACGTCGAACGGCCGCCCGTCGCGGCCGACGCGCCGCTGGCGGTAGATCGGATGGCCCTTGGACTCGAGGCGTATGGCGACGATCGCGGCGAGCAGCAGCGGCGCGCCGAGCACGAGCCCGATCGCCGCGACCGCGATGTCGAACGCGCGGCGGGTCATCGCGTGCCGGGGGCAGGGTCCCAGGCCGCCGCCGTCCCGTGGCGCAGCCAGTCCCACAGGCCGGCGGCGACGGAGGCGGTGGTGAGCACGTAGTAGCGCGCGACGAGCAGCGGTCCGACCGGGAGCACGCCCGCGAGCAGGGCGGCCGCCAGCAGGGCGACCTGGACCGCGAACGCCGCGGTGTACAGCGCGCCCTCGCCGAGCAGGGCGGCGCTGGCCGCCAGCGCGACCACGTGCAGGAGCGGCGCCCCGTAGCGCAGCACGCGGTGCGAGGCGATCATCACCGCGTAGCCCGGCGGATAGCCCCGCGGCGAGAGCAGCCCGCCGCGGACGACGATCGGCCACGCGTGGCTCATCATCCGCCGCTTGCGGGCGAACTCGCCCTCGATCGACGGGACCATCTTCTCGGTGGCCCGCGCGCCGGGGACGTAGACCGCGCGCCACCCGCGCTTGACCATGTTGAACGGGAACGAGAGGTCGTGGCCCATGATCGGGTCGACCTCGATGTAGGACGCGCGCCGCGTCGCGTAGATCGCGCCGTTGCCCCCGGTGACCGAGGAGAGGCGGGACTCCAGCGCGCGCACGAGCATCTCGTAGCGCCAGTACAGGCCCTCCTGGTTGGTGCCGCCGGCGTTGACGAAGCGGACCTGGCCGCAGGCGTAGCCGACGGCGGGGTCGTCGAAGGCGGTGACCAGCGCGTGCAGCGCGTCGGGCTCCCAGCGGGCGTTGGCGTCCGAGAACGCGACGATCTGCCCGCGGGCGCGGGCCACCGCGGCGTCCTGCGCCCGGATCTTGCCGCCGCGCGGCAGGTCCAGCACGACGTCGGCGCCCGACTCCCGCGCCCGGGCCACCGTCGCGTCCGCGGAGCCGTCGCTGGCGACGATCACCTCCAGGAGATCGCGCGGGTAGTCCAGCGCCAGGGCGTCGGCCACCTTGGCGGCGATGACCTCCTCCTCGTCGTGCGCGGCGACGACGAGGCTGACGCCGGGCAGCGGCTCGTCGTCCCCGGGCGGGCGCGGGGCCGGGGCGGGCAGGTGGCGCCGCCGAGCGCGCGCCGCCGCCGCCAGCGCCAGCGGGTAGCCGGCCTGCGCGTAGACGACCAGGCCGGCGCCCACCCAGAACGCGATCTTCGCGGCGGTCATGGCGGCCATTGTGTCCGAGGTGGCGGCGCGGGGCTCAGCGCAGGCAGCGCCGGACGCGCGCCTGGTCGGCGACGCCGGGAGGCCGCACCCAGACGATCGTGACCCGGCCGTGGCGCTCGACGACGCCCTTGAAGCGCGCGGCGTCGCGCCGGAGGGCGGGCTCGTAGCGCTCGGCGCGGGAGAGGCGGTCGTAGAACGCGATGAAGGCGCCGGGCCCGCGCCCGGCGATGACCAGCTCGTGGTCGGGGGCATCGGCGTCGTCCGCCGAGCGCGACCCGCCGGTGACGGTGTAGCCGGCGTCCATCAGGCAGGCCCGGGCCTGCGCCGGCGTCGCCGGCTCGCCGTCTCCGTCCTCGTCGTCGCCGCCGCCGCAGCCGGCCACGAGCACCAGGGCAACGGTCGCGGTGCGGCGCATGCTCACACCAGCCGACGGTACAGCCCGAGGTGGCGGCGGGCGATCGCGTCCCAGGCGTAGGGGCCCGCCGCGGCGGCGCGGGCGCTCGCCGACAGCCCCTCCCGGGCGGCGGGATCGCCGAGCAGGCCGGTCAGCGCCGCGCCCAGCGCGGCCGGGTCCCCGGCGGGCACGAGCTCCGCGGCGCCCTGCGCGGCGAGCTCGGGGAAGCCGCCGACGTCGCTGAGCACCAGCGCCGAGCCGAAGGCCAGCGCGGTGAAGAGCACGCCGGACTGGTCGATCTCCCGGTAGGGCAGCACGACGAGGTCGGCCCGGCGGAAGTACGCGGCCAGCTCGGGGTCGGGCACGAAGCGCGGGATCCAGCGCACCGACGGCGGCGAGGCCGCGCGCAGCGCCGCGATGTCCATGCGCGGCATCCCCACGATCCACAGCTCGGCGCCGGTGACCTGAGCCCAGGCCTCGAGCAGCACGTCGATCCCCTTGTACGGGCGCAGCAGGCCGAAGCAGAGGACCACGGGTCCCCGGACCGCGGCGAGGTCGGCGGGCAGCGGGCGCTCGCCCGGCACCGCCGTGAGGTGCACGAAGGCGCCGTGCGGGATGACCTCCACCTTGGCGGGATCGACGCCGAGCTGGTCGGTCAGGCGCCCGCGCCCGTGCTCGGAGTGCACGACGACGGCGTCGGCGCGCTCGTACAGGCGCCGCTGGGCGTCGCGGATCCCGGCCCACCGGCCGCGCGGCTCGCGGGGCAGGACGTCGTGGGCGGTGATCGCCAGCGGCCGGCCGCGGGGCAGCAGGTGCACGTCCAGCGGCTGGGCCGCGAGCCACTGGAAGTGCACGACGTCGGCTGCGGCGGCGGCGCGGCGGTAGCGCAGCATGCCGGGCACGTGCTGGACGAGCTTGGCCGCCAGCCGGGCGCGCGAGCCGGGCGCACCGGGCTGGCGCGCGTAGAAGCGCTCGCACACCGCGTAGCCCCGGGCCTGCGGGACCGGCCCGTAGGCGAACGCGCTGGTGTGCAGCGTGACCTTGGCGCCCGCGCGGGCCAGCGCCGCGCACAGCGCGTGGTCGTAGGGCGGGGTGTATGCCGAGGGATCGACGACATCGATGCGCACGGCGGCGAAGTATCGTCGGGACACATGGACGTGGAGGTCTCCTACTGCGTCGTGAACACCGAGCAGCGGGAGTTGCTGGTGCGCTGCCTGGACGCGATCCAGGCCGATCGCTCGGGGCTGGGGTTCACGACGGAGGTGCTCGTGCTCGACAACGCCTCGGGCGACGGGTCGGCGGGCGCGGCGCGCCGCCACCCCGCGACGACCGAGCTGGTGGCGCTCGCGCGCCGCCGCGGCAAGGGCGAGAACGACACCGCGCTGCTCCAGCTGGCCCACGGCCGGTTCTGCCTGCTGCTCAACGAGGACTCCGAGCTGCGGCCCGGCGCGACCGCGGCGCTGCGCGACGCGCTGCTCTCCCACGAGGACGCGGGCGCGGCCGGGGCGATGCTGCTGCGCCCCGACGGCGTCCAGCAGCCCTCGGCGTGGCGCTTTCCCACCCCGGCCACCGCGCTGGCCGCCGCCGTCATGGCCCACCGCCGCTACACCGTCCAGAGCACCGGTGACCGGGTCCGCGCGGTGGACTGGGCCCAGTCCGCCGCGCTGCTGGTCCGCCGCGCCGCGGCCGAGAAGATCGGCTGGTTCGACCCCGACTTCTTCGTCTACTCCGACGAGGTCGACTTCTGCAAGCGCCTGCGTGACGCCGGCTGGCGCACGCTGTACGTGCCCGCCGCGCAGGCGGTCCACCACGAGCAGCTCTCCACCGACGCGGTGCCCAGCCGCCGGATCGTCGAGCTCTCGCGCAACCGCGATCGCTACATGCGCAAGCACCACACCCGGCTGGCGGCGTGGGCGGTGCGCTGGCTGACCGCGTGGACCTACGCGGTGCGCGCCGCGGTCGCCGTCGTGCTGCGCGGCCACGAGCCGCGGCGCTACTGGCGCCACGTGACCGCCACGCTGCGCCCGGCCAGCGGCGAGGGGCTGCGCGAAGCGGCCTCCGAGCACAACCGCGGGCGGCGGCTGTGACGGTTCGCTGAAGCCTTGTGGTGGCCCCGGCCACCACAACGCTTCAGGGAGGCCTCAGAGCGCCGGTGCCACCGCGCAGCCGGCTCGCGACGCGGCACGGCTGAGCTCCGCGTCCCAGGTGACCAGCGTGACCTCCGCGTCGACCACCAGCGCCGCCGCGAGGTGGACGGCGTCGTACCCGCGCAACGCGTGCTCCTCGGCGAGGTCACCCGCCTGCCGGGCGAGGCGTTCGTCGATCCCGACGAGGAGAAGCTCGCTGTGCGCCGCCTCGAAGTCGGCGAGCGCGCGGCGGTGCATGCCGGCGTTCAGACGCCCCTCGCGGCGAGCCGCCGCGAGCGCGGCTCGGCCCTCCGGGTAGGACAGGAGGCTCGAGGCGGCTCGGTGCCGCAGTGCCCACAGCTCGGTGGCCACGTCGGACCCGTCCTCCATGACGACCAGCTTGATCAGCGCCGATGTGTCGAAGTAGAGCGTCAGCGGCGCTGCTCGGCGACGAGGTCGGACACCGGGCGCCGGGGCTTGACGCGAGGGCGCCGCGCCTGGCGCGGCGTGCTCGGGAGCCTGACGAGCCCACGTCTGACGAGGTCGGCCAGCGGATCGTCGTCGTTGACGGCGCAGAGCCGGGCGACGGGTCGGCCGCGCCGGGTGACGACCACCTCGGCGCCGCTCTCGACCCGATCGAGATGCTCGCTGAGGCGGTCGTGCAGCTCCCGGACCCCGACCTCGTATTCGTCACCAGGTAGCGTCATACCAACGAGGCTAGCAGCTACATCGCCGGTCGCCGGCACGGCGCCCGGTCAGCCGTAGCGCCGCAGCGAGCCGGGGCGCTGCGCCGCCATCGCGTGCGCCCAGCGGTGGACGGCGTCGCGGCGGGCGGGGCCGGCGCGGGCGGTGACCAGCGCCACCGCGGTGCCGGGCGGCCGCCGCTCGGCGGTGGCCTCGTCAGCGGTCACGAGCACGCCGTCGACGGCCGCCGCGTGAGCGTCCGCCGCTCCCCGCGCAGAGATGTCGGTCAACGCCCGCGCGGGCCGCCCGCGCTCGGTCAGCTCGGCGGCCAGCGCGCCGGGGAGCATCTCGTCGAGGATCAGGACGCGCACGCCTCTGCCTCCGCCCACCACCGCCGGGCGGCGGCGACCTCGGCGTCGCTCAGGCCCAGGCCGCTCGGGTCGGCGACCGCGTCCTCCACGGCAACGCGGCGCCCGCGCAGCGCGGGGCGCCCGCCGAGGCGCTCGGGGTCGACCTCCACGCTGTCCAGGTCGCCCAGCCTGCGCGCCGGCCAGCCCCCGCGGCGCACCAGCTCGGCGGCGGGCACGCGCCCGTCCAGCGGCAGCACGCCGTGGTCGGTGAAGACGTCCTCCAGCACCTCGCCGCGCTCGACGGCGAGCCGGTTCCCGACGACGTGGAGCCCTCCGCCCGACAGCGGCCAGGCGGCGTCGTCGCTGAGCCGCCGCACCGCGTGGCGCAACACCGGCAGCGTGAAGCCGGCGTCGAGCAGGAGGTGCACCGCGAGCGCCTCGGCGACGTCGCCGAACGCATAGACGTGCGGCTCGCCCGCCGAGACCGACGCGCGGATGTGACCCCAGCGCGCCCACTGGCCGATGCGCTCGCCGGGGACGCCGACCAGCCGCGCCGCGTCGTGCGCCAGGTACCGCCCTGCGGCCAGCGTGGCCGGGTCCACGCCCCCAGTACACCGCCCCCGTACCCCGCCTGTCCAGGCGAGCTCCCGCGCGGTGGGGCTAGCGGCGGCGGGCGCCCGTGCGCCGGCCGCCCCGGGTCGCCGCCGTGGAGCCCGCCCCGGCGGCGCGCTCCAGGTTGACCCGCCCGAAGCCGAAGGCCGGGTCGCGGCCCGCGGGGCCGAGGTCGTCGGCCGCCGCCTGCAGCTTGGCCCGGATCGACGTGACCGGCGCCCCGGGGTCGCGCCCGGCGACCACCGCGGCGACGCCCGCCACCAGCGGGGCTGCCATCGACGTGCCCGACAGCGTGCCGTAGGACGAGTTCGAGGCCGACGTCGTCGACAGGATCCCCACGCCGGGCGCGGCGAGCTCCACGTCGTCGTTGGCGGTGGAGAACGGCGCGCGCTGGTCGCGGCGGTCGGTCGCGGCCACCGAGATCACCTCGGGGTACGCGGCCGGGTAGTCCGGCGTGGAGCCGCCGCTGTTGCCGGCCGCGGCCACCAGGAGCGAGCCGTCGGCGCCGCCGCCGCCGTAGGCGCGCGCGACCGCCGCCTGCAGCGTCTCCGAGCCCGAGCCGCCCAGGCTCATCGAGATCACCCGCGCGCCGCGGTCGCGCAGCCAGCCGATGCAGTTGGCGACGTCGGCGGTCATGCCCGAGCCCTGGGAGTCCAGCGCCTTGCAGACGGCCAGCGGCGAGTTGAACGCCACGCCGGCGACGCCCACGCCGTTGTTCGCGCGGGCGGCGATCGTGCCCGCGACGTGGCTGCCGTGCCCGTTGTCGTCGCCGCACGTGCCCGCCCGGATGCGGCCGGGGAAGATCAAGAAGCCGCGTGACCCGGCGCAGTCGGAGACCTTGTCGATCAGGTCCTCGTGCGTCGCGCGGATGCCGGTGTCGACGATCCCGACCTTGACGCCGCCGGTCGTCGGGAACGCGCCCAGGCCGGCGGCGCTCCAGCCCTCCGGGGCGTCGATGTCGGCGTCGGCCAGGCCGCCGAGCTGGCCGGTGTTGTTCAGGCCGTAGAGGTCGCCGAAGCGGGCGTCGTCGGGCACCGCGGTCGCGCGCAGGATGTGGTTGACCTCGGCGTACTGCACCAGCGGCGAGCGGTTCAGCCGCGCGGCCACCGCCGCCGGGTCGCCGGACACGCGAAGCACCCTGGCCCCCAGGCCGCGCACCGTGCCCAGCACCTCGCCGGCGCCGGCGCGCTCGAGCAGCGGCGCGAGCGCACCGGCCAGCCCGCGGTCGGAGGGCTTGACGATCACGCTGTCGCGGTCGTAGGCGGCCGGTGCGGCGCTCGCCAG
The DNA here is from genome assembly GCA_963825515.1 of uncultured Solirubrobacterales bacterium. GTDB lineage: Bacteria > Actinomycetota > Thermoleophilia > Solirubrobacterales > Solirubrobacteraceae > CADCVQ01. The sequence continues at coordinate 754,417 of CAWGTI010000010.1, forward strand.
GCACAGGCAGAGCACGCAGGCCAGCGCGGCGGCGATCGTGAGGCGGCGGGTCAAGAGCGGTCCTCCGGGTGCGTGGTTCGGCGGCGCAGGAAGTCTCGCACCGGCGCGAGCTCCGCGCGCCGGGCCAAGCCGGTGCCCAGCAGCGCCACGGGGATCGCGGCCAGCGCGAGCGCGCGCGTGACGAGGCCGCCGGCGCCGTCGGTGGGCAGCGCCATCTCCCCGGCCACCGCGACGGCGGCGATCAGCCCGACCGCGTGCGCCAGGCGCCCCCACTCGAACGGGACCGCGAACAGCCCGCGCGTCAGCAGGTGCGCCACCACGATCATCACGGCGTACGCGGCCACCAGCGCGATCCCGGCGCCGGCGATGCCCAGCGGGTCCACGAGCGTGACGAGCACGACGACGTTGACGACGATCCCGGCCAGGGCGGCAGGGAACGTGCGCGTCGTGATCCCCGCGCGCCCGCCGATCGTCACGAGCACCAGGAAGAGCCCGTACATCGCCCACCCCAGCGCGACCCAGGGCAGCGCCTCGTGGGCGGGGAAGTACTCGGGCGCGGCGAGCAGGCGCACGACCCAGCGCCCGAGCAGCGTGAGGCCGGCGACGACGAGACCGGTCACCACGACGTAGTACGTCGTGACCGTCGCGTAGAGGCGGCGTGCCTGGTCGTCGTCGACGATGCCGTAGGCCAGCGGCGGCCACGCGAGCTGAAAGCCCCGCACCGCCACGATGACCACCGTCGCGAGCTTGACCGACAGCGCGAACAGACCGGCGGCGGCGGCGCTCTGGGTCCGCAGCAGGTACGCGCGGTCGACGACGTTCAGCGCGAAGACGGTCGCGTCGGCGGGGACGGTCGGCGCCCCGAAGCGCAGCAGCGGGCCCAGCGCCATCTCCGGGCGCACGCCGATCCGCGCGCGCAGCGTCCACCACAGCCCGAGCAGCACGGCCGTGGACGCCACGTAGTTGCCGGCCAGGTAGCCGCGCGCGCCCTGGTCCAGCGCGACGACCAGCGTGACCGTGAGCGCCACGGTGAGCATGACGTTGGTCAGCGACGCGGCGAGGTAGGTCCGCCGGCGCTCGTCCACGCGCAGCAGCGCGTAGGCGATCTCCAGGTTGGTGAACGCCCACAGGCCGAGCACCGCGATGCGCATGAGCCCCGCCTCCTCGAAGCCGAGGAGGAGCTCGCTCAGCGGGCCGGCCAGCGCCGCGGCCGGCAGCGCGGCCGCGCTGGTCGCGAGCAGGACGGTGCCGGTCGTCGTGCGGGCGAGGCGGTCGCGCTCGGCGTCGGACTCCTGCGCGAAGTAGAAGCGCACGAACGCCTCGCCCAGGCCGAAGCGCAGGAGGATCGAGGCCAGGATGATGAACGTCAGCAGCGTCTCCGCCACGCCGAAGTCGGCGGGGCTCAGCGCGTCGGTGTAGAGCGGCAGCGTGACCAGCGCGAGCACGGCCGACAGCACGCTCGACGCCTGGTAGGCCGCGCCGCCGGCCACCAAGCGGGTCAGGAGGGCGCGCATCGCGCGCCCACGCTACTGCCCCCGCAGCGGCGATCACTACTGTGCGCGCGGTGCCGGAGCGATGCGCGCTGCTGCTGCTCCCCCGCCCTCTGGAGGGCTTCATCCTGGCCGACCAGGCCCGCGACCTGCTGCGCGCCGACGGGGTGGTGGCGGCCGACCCGCCGCGCATCCCCTACGGCGCCGTGGCCCGCCTGCCGGAGCCGATCGCCGACCGGATCGCGCGCCGGACCGCCGCGCGGCTGCTGCGCGCGCTGCCGGGCAGCATGCGCGCGGTGGCGATCTTCCATCCCGTCCAGTGGCCGCTGGCGCGCGCGCTGCTGGACGCCCGCCCGAACTCCGAGCTGTGGTACGGGCGCTGGGACCGCTACGAGGTGGCCTACGACGCGTCGGCCGCGATGCGCGTCCGGCTGGCCCTCATGCACGAGCAGGCCGCCGAGCGCTCGTCGCTGACCTTCGTCGTGTCGGGCAAGCTGGCCGAGCTCGAGCGCGATGCCGGCCGCGAGGCGCAGCTCGTCGGCCTGGCCGCCGACTCGTTCCCCGCGCCGGACCCCGGCGCGGCGGTCGTCGCGGTCTCCCTCGGGCACCTCGGCTGGCGGACCGACTGGGCCCTGCTGCGGGCGGTCGCCGAGCGGATGCCCGAGCTCGTCGCGCTGCTCGTCGGCGAGTGGCACGAGGACGAGTGCGCCGGCGACCCCGACTTCGCGTGGTGCCGCGCCGCGCCCAACCTGATCTGGCTGGGGCGCCGCAGCGACGACGAGGCGGCCCGGCTGATCCTGTGCGCCGACGTGGGCATCCTGCCCTTCCGGGTGGAGCCGTTCAACGACGCTGCGCTGCCCTACCGGATCCTCAAGTACGCGCGGCTGGGGCGCCACACCGTGTCGCCCGAGCTCGCCGGCGTGCGCACGTGGGACCGGGCGGTGACCACCGCCGCCGACCCGGATGCCTTCGCCGACGCGCTGCGCGCGTACGCCGGCGCACGCACGCGGCCCGACCTCGAGCTGCGCGCGTGGGCGCTGGAGCAGACCGCCGAGCGCGTCAACGCGCCGCTGTGGGAGCGGCTGCGCGCGCTGGGCATCGCGTGATCAGCGGTCGGGCGGCCCCAGGCTGATGCAGGTGGTCTCCCGCGTGGGGGCGTAGGCCACGAACGGCCCGCGGCGCGCCACCCGCCGCAGGCCGCTGCCCGGCAGGACGTTCGTGCGGCGCGAGACGCCGTCGGCCTCGCCGAAGCGCTCGCGCTCCTTGTCGGTGCCGCGCACGTAGACGTCGATCCCGGTGCACCGGCCGGCGGCCACCGCGCGGGAGAACACGCGGTCCTGCGGCGCGTCGAGCAGCCACCGCGCGTCGGGCACCAGGCGGTAGGTCGGGAACGTGAGCCCGTCGCGCTCGATCCCCCGCCGCACACGGCGGTCATCGAGCAGCGCAGCGAGCTGCAGGTGCGTGCGCTCGTTGAAGCGCAGCTCGTCGGCCAGCCGGCCGAAGCTCGGCGCCTTGACGATCAGGAACGCGACCCCGACGGCCAGCGCGCCGAACGCGCCCCGGCGCCAGCGCTCGCGGGTGCGCCCGGCGGGCAGCGTCGTGAAGCCGAGGACCGCGTAGCCGGCGAGCACGCACAGCGCGACCGCGGGCACCGTGAGGTAGCGCGGCAGGATCGACAGGCCGGCGATCCCCGTGCCGACGAACGTCAGCGCGCCGGCGCCGAGCAGCGCCAGCGGCACGGCCATCCGCGCCCAGCCGAAGCGCCGCACGCCCAATACGGCGCCCGCGACCCCGGCGGCGGCCACCGGCGGGCGCGCGACGTCGGCCAGGAACGAGACGAACGACCCGGGCACGTTGGACAGCCCGCGCTCGCGCCCCAGCGTCTCGGCCAGCGTGCTCGTCGAGCGCACGCTGAACAGCGGATCGCCCGTCACCGACAGGTCCACGAGCGCCCAGAGGACCGGCGCGCCGACGGCCAGGCCCAGGAGCCCCAGCCGCGCGCCCCGGTCGCGGCCGGGCAGGCACCACAGCCAGTACAGGCCCGCGAGCACCCAGGCCTCCGGGCGCAGCAGCCCCGCCACCGCCAGCAGCGCCATCGTCGCCGCTCCCCGCCGCGGGCGGCGGGCCTCCAGCGCGGCGGCCCACAGCACCAGCGCGAGGAACGGCACGTCCACGTAGGCGCGCACCGCGTAGAGCGCGAAGGCAAAGCTCGAGCCGACGAACAGCGCGCCCGCCGCGCCCGCCCACGCGCCGAACAGCTCGCGCCCCAGCGCGTAGGCGCCCCACGTCAGCGCGACCAGGCTGAGCACCGTGAGCAGCACCAGCAGGCGGTCGGCGTCCTCGCCGAAGACCGACAGCAGCGCGGCCACGCCGAGGTAGAGCGGGTGCTGGGTCGGCGCGGCGTAGGCCTCGAAGCCGGGCGTCATCCCGTCGAGCAGCTCGCGCCCCCACACCAGGTGGTAGTAGGCGTCGTAGTTGGGATAGGTTGCAGCGAGCGCCCAGGCGCCCACCGCGAGCGCGCCCAGCGCGCCGAACACGACCCGGGCGCGGATGCCGGACAGCCGCGCCCTCACGAGTCCCCGCGCGCCAGCCCCACCCCGGCGGCGAGCAGCGCCCAGGCCAGCGGGTCCTCGAGGAAGGCGGCGTACAGCAGCGTGTGGGCCACCAGCGCCACGAACGCCGCCGCCACGCCGGCGCGGGCGGGGGAGCCGCGCGCCCCGCGCACGAGCGCGCCGATCGCGACCACCACCAGGGCCAGGTACAGCGCCAGCCCGCCGATGCCCTGCTCGGCGGCGACGGTCACCGCGATCGTGTGCGATGCGGCCGCGGCGCGCACGCTGGAGGCCTTCTCCTGCGCGCGGTACTCGCGCCGGAACGAGGCGGCGCCCCAGCCCTGCAGCGGCCGCTCGGCGAACAGCTCCGCGCCGCCGGTGACGAGCTCCGAGCGCCCGCTGGTCACCGCGTCGGCGGACTGGTCGAGCCCGACCGCGCCCGGCGCGGCGAGCACGACGACGATGCCGGCCGCCGCGAAGGCCCCCGCCACCACCGCGGTGCGCCCGAGGCCCCACCGCAGCGCGCCGAGCACGGCCAGGCCGGCGAGCAGCGCGGTGAACGACGACTGCGACAGCGTGAGGACGAGCCCCGCCCACAGCACGACGAGCCCGACCACGCCGGCCAGCACCACCGCGGTGCGCCGCGTCCACAGGATCGCGGCGACGATCCCCAGCATCACGACCGCGAGGAAGCGCCCGTAGATGTTGGGGTCGAAGAACAGCGAGTTGACGCGGAAGTAGGACTCGATCTGGTTGGAGGCGATGACCTTGGGGTTCAGCAGCAGCTCGCGCTGGTCGTACTCCCAGAAGCCCAGCCCGACGAAGCCGGCGGCGAGCACGAGCAGCACCGCCAGGCAGCGGCCGGCGAGCTGGGCGCTCCAGTCGATCCGCACCAGCAGCGCGAAGAGCAGCGCGAAGGGGACGTAGAAGAAGATGACCTGCTGCAGCGCGCGGTCGAAGTCGCTGGAGTAGGCCGACTGCGCCGCGTAGAGCACGACCGCGCCGGCCAGCAGCCACTCCAGCCACCCGGGCCCGCGCTCCTCGGGCGCGCCGCTCTGGGCCCCGCCGCGCAGGACGTCCAGGGTGTAGGCCAGCGCCCCGGCCCCGATGACGAGGTACAGCGGGACGAGGAGGTTGGCGGTGTCGCCGCCGGACTCGATCGGGATGCGGAAGGGCAGCGTGGCCGCGGCGGCCAGCGCCAGCAGCCACGGGCGCCGGCGCACCGCCAGCGCGCCGAGCACGACCACGACGAGCGCGACCGCCGCGGCTCCCGCGGCGACGCCCGGACGGTCGCGCAGCGGCTCGAACTGCTCGGTGGACCAGATGCTGGCCACCAGCAGCACCGGCGTGAGGACCAGCGCGCCGAGCATCGCCCACGCCCGCAGCCGCGGCAGGCGGGTGAGCAGCGCGGCGGCGGCCAGCAGCGCGGCCGTGATCACGCCCGCGGTCTGGGCGATGTCGCCCAGCGTGGAGACGGCCAGGGTCATCGGCGCCTCAGCAGCGTCCACAGCCGCTCCATCAGGCCCGCGAGCTCGGTGTCGTCGCGCAGCCGGGCCGAGAAGTCCGGCAGGCCGGGGCGGATGACCAGCCCCTTGCCGACCTGCGTCGCGACGATCACGTTGCGCTGGCCCTCCGCGGTCGCGGCCGCGGCGACCACCCGGGCGCCGGCCCCGGCATCGAGCGTCTCCTCGAAGGCGGCGATGTTCGAGAACTGGCCCTCGGTGCCGGCGAAGAGCTCGATGTCGTCGACCACGTTGGTCAGGACGGCGGGCTCGCGGACCAGCGAGCGCAGGCGCGAGCCGAACAGGTCGCGTGTCGTGGGCGGCGTCGGCGCCACGGCCCGGCCGCGCGGGGTCAGCTGGACCGTGCGCCGCAGCGATCCGGTGCCGACCGACACGACGCGGCCGCCACCGCGCACGTAGCGGCGCAGCGCCCGGGCCACGTTGCCGGCCAGCCAGCGCGTGTCGCCGGCCAGGATCACCCCGGCGTGGCCGCCCAGCCGCGGCCCCGTGCCCTGGGCGAGCGCGACGTCGGTCGTGAGGTCGTAGCGGTGGCCCTCGCGGTCCAGGTGGGCCAGCAGCAGCGCCTCGTGACGGGGGATCTGGTCGGGCAGGCCGTCGCCGGCGTAGGGGCGCGCGAGGCGGACGCCCAGCCCCGCGTTCAGGGTGTCGGCCCGCCCGTCGCCGTCGTCGTCGGCGGGGTTGCGTCCCTGCCAGGTCGTCGCGGGGAGCACGACGAGCACCGGCGACTGCTCCTGGGACTGGACGACCACCGGCGCGAAGACCGCGCGCGTGCGCGTGCGGACCGTGAAGAGGTACAGCCCCGACTTGCCGCCGGGCGCGCGGAAGCCCACGACGCGCGACCGGGTGCCCCGCCCGCGTGAGCGGACTCCCTGCTCGCCGACGCGGCGGACCGTCCACGTGAAGTCGGCGTCCACCGAGTCCACCGCGACCTGGCCGCGCTCACCCGCGCCGGCCGGGAGGACGGAGGACTGCGCGGTGAGGTAGCGCACGGTGATCCCGCCGCGGCCGGGGTACGGCGCGCCGTAGCGCGGCCGCGGCGGCGGGGGAACCGAGAAGCCGATGTTCCCGGCGCGGTCGCGCGAGCCGACCGTCACCAGGTAGGTCCCCGAGGCGACCCGGCGCCCGGCCACCGTGCCGTCCCACTCCCAGCTCTTCGCGTCGTCGGGCAGGGCGACCGGCTTCGGGAACACCGGGCGCGGCGGCGAGACGTCGGTGCGGAACACCAGCAGCTGCTTGCGGCGACCGGGCGCCTGGAAGCGCACGATCACCGGGCGGCGGTCGGTGCGCGGCAGCAGCTCGGGCCGCGGGCGCCCGCCCTCGGGGCCGATCGAGGTCACGACCACCCGCGGCGGCGTGGTGTCCTTGACGACGTTGCGCGGCAGCGTCACCGAGCGGCCCTGGCGGCGCAGGTTGACGCGGATGCGGTAGGTGGCGTCGGGGACCGGGCGGCCGTCCTCGTCGGTGCCGGCCCACCTCAGGCGCACCCGCCGGCCGCCGGCCACGCGCCGCCCGTCGATCAGCTCGCGGACCGTGTCGCCGTCGGGGTCGATGACGCGGGCGGTGACGTCGTCGGTGCGCTTGACCACGAAGGACACCCGCGCGCGGTCGAAGCGCCCGTCGCGGTTGGGCGAGAAGAACGGCGTCACGGTCAGCTCCTGGAGGACCGGCGGGGTGCTCTTGAGCTCCTGGGCCACGAAGAACGCGCCGAACGTCGCGCAGACGAGGACGGCGAACGCGGCGCGGGCGAGGACGCTCACAGGCGGTGCACCGCGCAGTTGGCCACGACGTCCCCCGGGGCGTTCCAGTTCCGCGCGGCCCGGATCGTCCCGCCGTGGCAGACGACGAGCGCGGGCAGCCGCCCGGCGGCGCGCACGTCATCCAGCGCCGCGGTCACCCGCTCGCGCTGCTCGGCGACCGACTCGCCGCCGGGGAAGCGAAACGACGGCCGGGCCTCGCGCCAGGCCTCGAAGGCGCCGGGGTGCGCGGCCACGACCTCGCTGTAGAGCAGGCCGCCCCACTCCCCCACGTCGGCCTCCATGAAGCGCTCGTCGAGGATCGGCTCCAGCCCGATCCGCGCGCCCACGATCGCGGCCGTCTCCCGCGCGCGCTGCAGCGGGCTGCAGTACAGCGCGACGATGCCCTCGCCCGCCATCGCGTGCGCCAGCGCGTGCGACTGCGCCCGGCCCGTGTCGTTCAGCGGCGGGTCGAGCTGGCCCTGGAAGCGGTCGGCGGCGTTGTCGTCGGTCTCGCCGTGGCGTGCGAGCAGGACCTCCTCGGAGCCGGCCATGGCGTGCCCTTCCCCCGCGGGTGCGGCGGCGCTACTCGACCCGGTCGGAGCCGACCGTCACGACGACGCGGGCGCCGGGCGCAGCGACCGCCGTGTTGCGGTCGATGGGCGAGATCGCGTCCCTGCCGACGCGGATGATCTGGGCGACGGTCTGCGCGGCGCGGCGGTTGCCGGGCGTGTAGGAGACGATCGTCGCCGAACGGGCCTGGTCGGCGTTGTTGCCCACCGTGCCCAGCGCGAAGCCGCTCTCCTCGATCTTGTTGCCCACGCTGCGGGCCAGGCCGTCCCGCGTGGTCCCGTTCAGCACCGCGACGGTGGTGCTGCGCCGGTTGACCGGGGTGGTCTGCCCGCGCTCGTCGGCCGCCTCGGGGACCGTCTCGGTCCCCGGCGCCGGGGCGTCGGCGATGCGGTTGCCCGCCGACTCGGGCTCCTCGCCGCTGCCGCCGAGCAGCGTGATGCCCAGCACGGCGACCACGACGACCGCCGCGACGCCGCCGGCGACCATGGTCACCAGGCGGCCGGTGGAGCGCTGCGCCGACGGCGCCGGACGCACCGACTCGGTCGGCGGCGAGGCGAAGCGCGACGCCTGGGCGATCGCCGACGTGCTGCTGCGCGGCGCGAAGACGGCCTGCGGGCGGGCGGGCGGGAGCGTGCTGGGGCCGTTGGAGGAGGCGGGCACGGGGGGCGGCGCGGACGGCGGCGAGGCCGGCGGGGCGCCAAGCCCGCCGGTGGTCGGGGCGGGAACCGGGGCCTTGGCCGGGACGGCTCCCGGCATCGCGCCGGGTGCGCCGACCGGCTGCCCGGGAGCGGCTCCCGGCATCGCGCCGGGTGCGCCGGCGGGCTTCCCGGGAGCTCCCGGGACGGCGATGCCCGGGGCGGCGCCGGGCGGGGGCGCGACGCCGGGGACCTGCGGAGCCCCGGCCGGTGCGCCCGCGGCGGGCGCCGGCGCGCCGGCGGGCCCGGGGACCTGCGTGCGGATGGGCTGGGTCCCGCTGGCCGGGATGATGCGCGCCGCCGCGCCCGGCGCCGCGACGGGCACGGCCGGGCCGGGTGGGCGCCCCTGCGCGCCTGCGACGGTCGCGGCCGCCGGCGGCACCACGACTGCGGGGCGGGCGGCCTGCTGGGCGGCGACGGTCTGCGGCGCCGCCGTGGGCTGCCCGACCCGCCGCTGCGCGTCGGTCGCGACGCGCTGCTCGAGCTCGAAGGCGCGCTCCGGCGCGCGGCCGGCCCACTCGCGCAGGCGCTTGACCTCCCGCGCCTGGGAGAAGTACAGCAGCGAGAGCACGGCGAGACCCACGACGGCCCCGAGGCCGGCATAGGCGCCGAACTTCTCGATCTGCTCGCTCAGCGATAGGGCGTGGACCAGCGGAAAGCTCATCAAACGCCAGATCCTAGGCGACGAGCCCGCCGCCGCGAATCGCTGAGAGCTCGGACACCTTGGCGGCCAGCCCCGCTGCATCGCCCTCCAGCACGAGCAGCCCGATCTGGTCGAACATGTCGTCCACCGCCTCGGGCCCGCGCTGCTCGCGCTCCGCGCGCAGGATCTTCTCGGCCGCGGTGGGCTGCGGATGCTCGTAGGGGTTGAACAGCTCCTCGTGCAGCTTCTCGCCCGGCCGGCGCCCGATGATCTCGATCGCGATGTCGCGGTCGGGGTCCAGGCCCGACAGCTCGATCATCGTCCGCGCGAGGTCGCGGATGTTCACCGGCTCGCCCATCTCCAGCACGAAGACCTCGCCGCCCTCGCCCAGCGCGCCCGAGCGGATGATCAGCTGGACGGCCTCGGGGATCGTCATGAAGTAGCGCGTCATCCGCTCGTCGGTGACCGTGACGGGGCCGCCGAGGGAGATCTGCCGGCGGAAGATCGGGACCACCGAGCCCGACGAGCCCAGCACGTTGCCGAAGCGCACGGCGCTGTAGCGCGTGCGCGGGAAGCGGGCCTGCTCGGCCTCGACCGCGAACTCGGCCAGCGCCTTGGACGCGCCCATGACGGTCGCCGGCGCGACCGCCTTGTCGGTGGAGACCAGCACGAAGGCCCGCACGCCCGCCTGACCGGCGATGCGCGCGACGATGCGCGTGGCGATCGCGTTGTTGCGCACCGCCTCGACGGGGTTGGACTCCATCAGGCCGACGTGCTTGTAGGCGGCGGCGTGGAAGACGATCGTCGGCCGGTAGCCGGCGAAGACCTCGCGCATCCGCTCCTCCTCCTTGCAGTCCGCGAGGACGGCGGCGAGCGTCTGGGGGTGCACGTGGCGGTCGTCCTCCAGCTCGCGCTGGATCTCGAACAGGTTGTCCTCGGCGTGGTCCAGCGCGATCAGCCGCCGGGGCCCGACGCGCGCGATCTGGCGGCACAGCTCCTTGCCGATCGAGCCGCCCGCCCCGGTCACCAGGACGACCTCGCCGCTCAGGTACGCCCCGACCCGGTCGAGCTCCATGCGCACCGGCTCGCGGCCCAGGATGTCCTCGACCTGGACCTCGCGCACCTGGCGGACGAAGTTGCCGCCGGTGCGCAGCAGCTCGAACACCGTGGGCAGCATCCGCACCGGGATCTGGCGCTCGCGGCAGGCGCGCACCACGTTGGCCTTGACGATGCCCGGCGCCGAGGGGATGGCGATCGTGACCTCGTCGGGCTCGGACTCGTCGAGGATGCGCGGGAGCTCCGCGGTCGTCCCCAGCACCCGCACGCCGTCGATGCGCAATCGCTGCTTGGTCGGGTCGTCGTCGACGAAGCCGACCGGCTTGAGGCCCAGCTCGGGGTTGCGCACGATCTCCCGCAGGACCAGGCGCCCGCCGTCGCCGGCGCCGACGATCAGCACCCCGCGCGCGTCCTTGCGCGCGCGGAAGCCGCGCAGCGGGCGCTCGTACACGCTGCGCGCCAGGAAGCGCGCCCCGGCCACCAGGGCCATCGTGAGCAGGAGGTGCAGCGCGATGACGCCGGTGGGCGCGGTGAGCGTCGTCTGCCCCGCGGCCGAGGGCACGGTGACCGGCTTGACCAGGGCGACGTAGCCGGGGAGCACCAGCGCGGCGATGACGACGGCCTGCACGATCATCGTGTAGTCGCGCTGGGTCACGTAGCGCCACCACTTCTGGTAGAGGCGGAAGAGCGCGAACACCAGCAGCGACCCGACGACCACCGGCACGATCGTGGCCTCGAAGAGGTCCTGGTAGCGCGACGGCACGCCGGTCGCTCCGTCGAAGCGGAGCCGGTAGGAGAGCCAATACGCGAGGGCGACCAGAGCCCCGTCGACCGCGAGCTGGGGAAGCGAGTGGCGGTGCAGGGGGAAGGCCGCGGAGCGGATCCGTCGGCGCATCAGCGGTGATTGTAGGGACGGGTGCGGCGTCGTGGGCGCGCGCACGGGCCTCGCGCGGGCGCGGGCGGGAGTCTGTGGCGGCGGCGGGCCGCACGCGCCCGATCGGTAGCCTCCCTCGCCGCGTGTTCGTCATGGCCTCCCTGACGGACCCGATCGTCGAGTTCGCGACGAACGTCGTCGCCGACCTGGGACTGCTGGGCGTGTTCGTGCTCATGGCACTGGAGAGCGCGTGCATCCCGATCCCCAGCGAGGCGACGATGCTCTTCGCGGGCTTCAACGTCAGCGAGGGCGAGTACAGCCTCGTCGCCGTGACGGTCGTCGGGTCCGTCGCCAACCTCGTCGGCTCCTGGCTGGCCTACGCCGTCGGCTACTACGGCCGCGTCGACGTGCTCGAGAAGCACGGCCGCAAGCTGCACATCAAGCCCGAGCACCTGCACGCCGCCGACCGCTGGTTCGAGCGCCACGGCGACGCGACCGTGTTCTGGACGCGGATGCTGCCGATCATCCGCACGTTCATCTCGCTGCCGGCGGGCGTGGCCCGGATGCCGTTCTGGCGCTTCTCGGCCCTGACGCTCGCGGGCTGCGTGCCGTGGGTCTTCGCGCTGACGTTCACCGGCCAGCAGGTCGGCGAGAACTGGGAGGACTGGAAGGACTCGCTGCACTACGTGGACTACGCGGTCGCCGCCTGCATCGTCGTGGGCGTCGCCTACCTGGTGATCCGGCACCGCCGTACCCCGAAGGACCCGCCGGAACCGGCGGCGGGTTCCGCCGAGCCGGCCGGTGGGTGGGCGGACGGCCCTGGGCGTTGAGCGCGGGCTGCGGCTGCGGGACGCCGTCGCGCTCGGGCTGCTGCACGGGCCGGCCGAGCTGCTGCCCGTCTCCTCCTCCGGGCACGTCACGCTCGTGCCCTGGCTGCTGGGCTGGCCCTACGGGGAGCTGGACGGCGAGCTGCGCAAGTCCTTCGAGATCGCCCTGCACGCGGGCACCGCGGCCGCCCTGCTTGTGGGCCTGCGCACCGAGGTGGGCGAGGCGGCCCGCGGCCTGGACCGCCGCCGGGCGGTCCTGATCGCGCTGAGCTTCGCGCCGCCCGCCACGGCCGGCTACCTGCTCGAGCGCCCGATCGAGCGCCGGCTGGGGACGCCGGCGACGATCGCCGCCGGCCTGGTCGCCGGCTCGCTGGCCATGGCCGCCGCCGACGCGCGCGGCGCCACCGGTCGCCGCCGCGACGACGCCGGCGCGGTGGACGCCCTGCTGCTGGGCCTCGCGCAGGCCTGCGCGCTCTATCCCGGGGTCTCGCGCAACGGCGCGACCCTGGCCGCGGCGCGCGCCCGCGGCTTTGACCGCGACGACGCCAACGTGCTCTCGCGCCACGTGGCGCTGCCGATCATCGTGGGCGCGGTCGCGCTGAAGGGCACGCGGCTGGCCCGGCGCGGCCTGCCGCCGGGCACGGCGCGCGCGTTCGCCGCGGGGATCGGGGCGGCGTTCGCGTCGACGCTGGCGTCGGTGCGGGTCATCCGGCTGGTCGAGCGCGACCGCTCGCTGGCGCCGTACGCGGCGTACCGGCTCGCGTTGGCCGCCGTCGTGATCCGGAGGCTGCGTCAGGATGGGAGCCGATGAGCGGCACGTACGCCAGGGCGGGGGTCGACGTCGCGGCCAGCGACGCCGGCGTGCGCGCGCTGGTCGACGTCCTGCGCACGATCGACCCCGGGCGCCCGTCGCGGTCGGTCCTCGGATCGGGGCACTACGCCAGCGTCCTGCGGGTGGCGCCCAACCTGGGGATCGCCCTGTCGACCGACGGCGTGGGCTCCAAGCTCGTCGTCGCCGAGCAGGCCGGCCGGCTGGACACCGTCGGCATCGACTGCGTCGCGATGAACGTCAACGACCTGGTCTGCGTCGGCGCCGAGCCGCTGGCGCTGCTGGACTACCTCGCGGTCGAGCAGGTCGACCCCGAGGCGCTCGCGCAGATCGCGCTGGGGCTGAAGGCAGGCGCGCAGGACGCCGGGGTGGAGATCCCCGGCGGCGAGCTGGCCGTGCTCCCCGAGCTGATCCGCGGGCACCCCAGCCCGCACGGCTTCGACCTCTGCGCGACCGCCGTGGGAACCGTGGCGCTGGACGCCGTCATCACCGGCGACGCCGTCGCGCCCGGCGATGCGATCGTCGGGGTGCCGTCCAGCGGCCTGCACTCCAACGGCTACACGCTGGCCCGCCGGGCGCTGCTGGGCGACGGCGGCCTGGGGCACGACGACCGGCCGCAGGAGCTGGGCGGCGCCTCGGTGGCCGACGTCCTGCTCGAGCCGACCGTCATCTACGTGCGCGCGGTGCTCGACCTCCTGCGCTCGGGCGTCGAGGTGCACGGCCTGGCGCACATCACCGGCGGCGGGCTGGCCAACCTCCTGCGCCTGAACGCGGGCGTGGGGTTCGCCATCGAGGAGCCGCTGGACGTGCCCGGCGTGTTCGCCCTGATCGCGCGGCTGGGCTCCGTCCCCGAGGCCGAGATGTGGGACGTCTTCAACATGGGCTGCGGCTTCGTGGCGATCGTGGCGGCGGACGATGCGCAGGGCGCCGCGGAGGTCCTGGCCGGCCGGCACCGGGGCGCGCGGCGCATCGGCACCGTGACCGACCGGGCGGGGCGGGTGGAGCGCCCGCGCTGATCATCGCCGCCCCGCGCGGGGTACCCCTTGGGCCCCGCGGTGTACTAAGAGACGCAGACGGTCCCCGCGCACCAGCACAATAGGACGATGGCATCCCCGGTCGGCACGCTGCTCTCCAACCGCTACCGGCTCGACGCTCAGGTCGGGGCCGGCGGGATGTCGACCGTCTATCGCGCCTTCGACACCGTCCTCGAGCGGCAGGTGGCGATCAAGCTGATGCACCGGGAGATCGCCGGCGACTCCGACCAGCTCGAGCGCTTCCGGCGCGAGGCGCGCGCCGTCGCGCAGCTCAACCACCCCCACGTGGTGGGCGTCATCGACGCCGGAGAGGAGGGCGATCCCGACCATCCGACGCCGTACATCGTCTTCGAGTACGTCGAGGGCGAGACGCTGAAGGACCGCATCCGCCGCAACGGGCGCCTGCCGATCCCCGAGGCGATCGCCTACGCGATCGAGATCGCGCGCGCGCTCGGGGCCGCGCACGAGCGCCACATCGTGCACCGCGACGTCAAGCCCCAGAACGTGCTCATCGACGAGGAGGGCACGGCGCGGGTCACCGACTTCGGGATCGCGCGCTCGCTGGACCAGGAGGGGCTGACCGCCGACGGGCGCGTGCTGGGCACGACGGACTACGTCTCGCCCGAGCAGGCGCTCGGGCATCCCGTCACCGGCCAGTCCGACCTGTACTCGCTGGGCATCGTGCTCTTCGAGATGCTCACCGGCGACGTGCCCTTCCACGGCGACAACCAGGTTGCCGTGGCCATGAAGCACGTGCGCGACGACCTGCCCGACGTGCAGGTCCGCCGCCCGGAGGTCTCCGCCGCGCTGGCCGCCGTGCTGGACCACACGACGGCCAAGGACCTCGAGCACCGCTACCCCGACGCGCACTCGCTGATCGCCCACCTCGAGGAGGTGCTGGCCATCGAGACCTCACGCAGCGGCCAGGCCACGGGCGAGGCGACCGCGATCCTGCGCACGCTGCCCGGCGAGACGCGCCGGCGCCTGCCGCTGCGCATGCGGCGGTCGGCCGCGGGGCTGATCGCGCTGCTCGTGGTGGCGGGCGCGGTCCTCGTCGGCGTGCTGGTGCTCGCGGCCGACCGCACCGAGCGCGGCACCGGCCAGCGCGCCGACACCCCGGCGCCGCCGGGCCTCGAGGAGGTCCCGCTGCGCCAGCGCGCCGCCAGCGACTTCGACCCGATCGGCGGGGACGGCGAGCATTCGGAGGAGACGAGCTTCGTGACCGACGGCGACCCGAAGTCGACGTGGTCCACCGAGAGCTACGAGAGCGGTCTGCAGAAGGCGGGCGTCGGGATCGTCATCGATGCCGCTCCGGGCGTCGTCGCCCGGCAGCTGGAGATCCAGACGCCGACCCCGGGGTTCCGCGCACAGGTCTACGCGGCGGGCAACGACCTGCCCGGGCCGCCGGCCGAGGGCGGCTGGGCGCGGATCGCCGGCCCGCGGCGCATCGGCGGCCGCCAGCGGATCGACCTCGACACCGGCGGCCGGCGCTTCCGCCGCTACCTCGTGTGGATCGTGGAGCTGGCGCCCGACAGCGAGCGCGCCGAGATCTCCGAGATCCTGCTCTTCCGGTGATCGCGGGCCTGCTGGCGACGGCCGCTGTCGCCGCCGCGCTGCCGCTGAGCGGCGCGACGATCCACGTGGACGCCGGGCACAACGGCGCCAACGGCCGCCACCCGGACACGATCAACCGCCAGGTGCCCGCGGGCCGCGGCTACCGCAAGGCCTGCGACACCACCGGCACCCAGACCGACGACGGGCGCCTCACCGAGGCGCGCCTGAACCTCGACGTCGCGCTGCGCCTGGAGCGCCGCCTGCGCCGGCTCGGCGCCCGGGTGGCGATGACGCGGCGCGACAACCGCGGCGTGGGTCCGTGCGTGAACGAGCGCGCCGCGATCGGCAACCGCGCCCGGGCCGACACCGCGGTGTCGCTGCACGCCGACGGCGGTCCGCGCGGCGGCCACGGCTTCCACGTCATCGCCCCGGCGGCGGGCCCGCGCCTCGTGGCGCCGGGGATCGCCGCCCCCTCCCTGCGCCTCGCCCGCCGCCTGCGCACCGCGCTGCGCGGGATCGGGCTGGCGCCCGCCACCTACATCGCCCGCGACGGCCTGGACGTCCGCAACGACCTGGGCGGACTGAACCTGTCGCGTGTGCCCAAGGCGTTCGTGGAGATGGGCAACATGCGCAACGCCGCCGACGCCCGGCGCCTGCGCACGCCCGCGCACCGCGAGCGCGTCGCGGGCGCGCTGGCGAGCGCGATCCGGGCGCATCTCGGGCGCTGACCCGCGGGCAGCGGGCCGGAGAGGAAGGTGAACGTGGCTTCATGCACCACTGAGATGCACAATCCGACGCTCGGAGCGGCGCAGCGCCGCCGGAAAGGTGAACGTGGCTTCATGCACCACAGGGGTGCAGAATCCGACGCTCGGGGCGGCGCAGCGCCGCCGGAAAGGTGAACGTGGCTTCATGCACCACAGGGGTGCAGAATCCGACGCTCGGCGCGGAGGCTGACCCCCAGTGCGTCACCGCCGTTTGCCTCCGGGGCGGGCGTGCGCGAAGGTGGCGCCGTGGCGTCCGCCGATCCTGATCTCGCGCTCCGGCAGGCGGCCGTCGCGCACGCCCGCGAGCTCGCGCAGGCCTACGACGACCTCGTCCCGGTGGCTCGGCTGCGCGAGGGCTTTGCGTTCAATGGGGAGCGCGTCAGCTTCGGGTCGTTTCAGAAGGGGATTCACCGATCGCGGCTTCAGCGGGGACCCGCCGCCCTGACGCTGACGACCTCGGTCAACGACCCCTACTCGGATGCGTTCGACGAGGCCGGCGCGATGTTCACCTACGCGTACCGCAGCGGCTCCGTCGACCAGCCGGACAACCGCGCGTTACGCGACGCGTTCGAGCTGCGGACGCCGCTCGTCTACTTTCGCGGGCTGGCGCCAGGTCAATACCTCGTGGTCGCGCCGATGTTCGTGACCGCTGACGACCCGGCCGCTCGCGCCGTCGTCCTCGAGCAAGGACTCCCCGTCCAGGACATGCGGTCCGGCGGGCTCGTTTCGGGAGTCGACGTGCGCGCGTACGCCACCCGCGAGGCGCGCGTCCGTCTTCACCAGCAGCGCTTCAAGCTCGACGTCATGCGCGCCTACCGTCACCGCTGCGCCATCTGCACCCTGCGGGAACGCGACCTGGTGCAGGCCGCTCACATCGTTGCGGACATCGAGCCCGAGGGCATCGCCGCCGTGGTGAACGGGCTCGCGCTGTGCGCCATCCATCACCTGGCGTTCGATCGCAACCTCCTCGGCATCGATCCCGACGGGGTCGTCCACATCGCGGGGCGGCTCCTGCGCGAGATCGACGGTCCGATGTTGCGTGCCGGGCTGCAGGGCTTCCACGGCGCGCGCATCGGCGTGCCGCGCCGACAGGAGGAGCGCCCCGACACGGCCCGCCTCCAGACCAGATTCGATCGGTTCGTCCGCGCAGCAGCGGCCTGAAAGCCGTCCCGCGCGATCGGGCCCTCAGAACCGATAGCGCCGCTCGTCGGCGTGGCGCTCGATCGCCAGCGTGCACAGGCGGCTGACCAGCTCGGGGTACGCGACGCCGGTGCGCTCCCAGAGCTTCGCGTAGACGCTCGTCGCGGTGAAGCCGGGCATGGTGTTGACCTCGTTGAGCAGGACGTCGTCGCCCTCCACGAAGAAGTCCACGCGGGCCAGCCCGCTGCAGCCCAAGCGCGCGAACGCCTCGACGGCGATCGACCGGACCCGCTCGCGGGCCGCCGGCGAGACGCGGGCGGGCACCATCAGCTCCATGCCGCCCGGCTCGTACTTCGCGGCGTAGTCGTACCAGCCCGCCGAGCCCAGCACGATCTCCCCGGGCTCGGAGGCCCGCGCGCCGTGCGTCGGCCCCAACACCGCGCACTCGACCTCGATCCCCGGGCTCATCGCCTCCACGATCGCGCGGGGATCGTGCGTGAAGGCCGTCCGCAGCGCGCCGGGCAGGTCGTCCCCCGCGTCCACCTTGACGATGCCGAACGACGAGCCCTGGCGCGCGGGCTTGACGAACACCGGCAGCCCGAGCTCGGCCAGCCCGGCGAGGACCGCCTCGGGGTCGGACTCCCAGGCCGCGGCCTCCACGCCGGCGTAGCGCACCTGCGGCACGCCGGCCCGCGCCATCAGGTCCTTGGAGACGACCTTGTCCAGGCAGACCGCGCAGGCCAGCACGCCCGACCCCACGTAGGGAACGTCGAGCAGGTCGAGCAGGCCCTGGACCGTGCCGTCCTCGCCGAACGGTCCGTGCAGGACGGGGAAGGCGACGTCGGCGTCCAGCAGGCCGCGCCCGGGGTGAAGCGCCAGCTCGGCCCCGTCGTGCACCCAGGTGCCGTCGCGCTCGAGCACCACCTCGCTCACGGCGTGGCCGGCGGCGCGCAGGCCCTCGGCGACCGCGGCGCCACCGGTGCGCGAGATCTCGTGCTCGCTGGAGCGCCCGCCCGCGAGGACGGCCACCCTCACGGCGACGCCGGCGTCGTCGTCGTCGTGCCGTCGCCGCCGGTGGGCGGCGTCTGGTCGGGCTCGGGGTCGGGGTTCAGGTCGGGATCGAACTTCCCGACGGTGATGGTGACCGTCGAGCCGCGCTCGCGGCGCCCCTCGGCCGGGCTCTGCTCCATGACGATGCCGTCCTCGCGGAGGGTCTCGACCGGCGCCTCCTCCACGTCGACCTCGAAGCCGCGGGCCGAGAGCGTCTCGGTCGCCGTGTTCTGCGAGCGCCCGACGACGTCTGGGACCTCGACCTCCTTGGGCTCGGTGGCCACGGTGAGCGTCACGGTGGAGCCGCGCGGCGCCTCGCCCCTGGGGTCCTGGGTGAGCACCGTGCCCGGGTCCTCGTCCTCGGATTCCTCCTTGCGCACGGTCACCCGGAAGCCCGCCGCCTCCAGCGCGTCGCGGGCCTGGTCCTCGCTGCGGCCCACCACGCCGGGCACGGCGACGCGCTCCGGCCCGCGGGAGACGGTGATCGTGACCGGGGAGCCCTGCCCCGCCTGCGCGTTGCCCTCCGGCGACTGGGAGATCACGCGCTCCACCCGGACCTCGCCGGAGAACTCGCGGCGCTCGGTCACCTTGAAGCCCGCGTCCTGCAGCTCCTTGCGCGCCGCCCGGCGGCCCTTGCCCACCACGTCGGGGACCGCCGCGAACGCGGGCCCGTCGGAGACCGTGATCGTCACCTTCGAACCCTTCGCGGCCGTCTCGCTGCCGGATGGGTTCTGCCCGATGACGGTGTTGCGCGGCTTGTCGGAGTTGTCGCGGATGGCGCTGACCTCGAAGCCCGCGTCCTCCAGCGTCTGCGAGGCGACCGAGATGCTGCTGCCGACGACGTTGGGCACCGGGACCGGCTCGGAGCCGGTGAGCAGCAGCAGGGCCACCAGGCCGGCGGCGGCCAGGGCGGCGAGCCCGGCCAGCCACGGCCACCAGCGCCGTCGCGCGGGGGGCGGGGGGGCGTAGACGCGCTCGTGCTCGACCTCGCGCGGCGGGGGGCCGGGCGCCTGGTAGGCGGTCGCCGCGGTCGGGGGCAGCGGCGGAATGTTCCCGCCCGCCGCCGCGCCGCCGGCGGGAGGACCGGCGACCGCGGCCACCGCGGCGACGGTCCGCTGCCGGGAGCCCGCGTCCTGCAGCGCGGCGATGAACTCGTCCGCGTCGGCGTAGCGCCGCGCCGGGTCCTTCTCCAGCGCGCGCAGCACGACGGCCTCGAGCTCCGGCGTGACGGCGGGGTTCACGCGGCTGGGCGGCACCGGGGCCTCGTTGACCTGCTTGACCGCGATCGTCACCGCCGACTCCCCGTCGAAGGGCACCTGCCCCGTGAGCAGCTCGTAGAGGACCACGCCGACCGCGTAGAGGTCGGAGGTCGCGTGCACCGCGTGGCCCTGGGCCTGCTCGGGAGACAGATACTGCGCCGTGCCCATGATCGAGCCGGTCTGGGTCATGTCCGACGCGCCGGCACGGGCGATGCCGAAGTCGGTGACCTTCGCGCGTCCCTCGGCGTCCACGATGACGTTGTGGGGCTTCAGGTCGCGGTGGATGACGCCCCGGCGGTGGGCGAAGCGCGCGGCGCGCAGGATCTGGATCGTGATGTCGACCGCGCGCGCGCCCTCCAGGGGGCCCTCCTGGTCGACGACCTCCTTCAGCGTGCGCCCGGCGACGTACTCCATCGCGATGTACGCGGTCCCGTCCCAGTCGCCGCGGTCGTAGACGGCGACCACGTGCTGATGCTGCAGCCCCGCGGCGGAGGACGCCTCGCGGCGGAAGCGCTCGACGAACTCCTCGTCCTCGGCGAAGCGGTCGTGCAGCAGCTTCAGCGCGACCTTGCGCCCCAGCTGCAGGTCCTGGGCGCAGAACACGTCGGCCATCCCGCCCGAGCCCAGGCGATCGATCACCTGGTAGCGCCCGTCGACGACCGTGTCGGCCGGCAGATCCCTCATCCCAGCAGCTCCTGGAGCACGCGCTTGGCGATCGGCGCGGCCTCGGTGCCGCCCTGCCCGCCCTGGGAGCGCTCGATCGTCACCGCGATCGCGACCTTCGGCGCGCGCTGCGGCGCGAAGCCGATGAACCACGGCTGGTTGACGTCGCGCGTCGCGATGATCTCGGCGGTGCCGGTCTTGCCGGCGACGTCGATGCCCTCCAGCGCCGCGGCCGTGCCGGTGCCCTCGCGCACGACGTTGCCCATCATCTCGGTCAGCGCCTGCGCGCTGGAGGACTTCATGACCCGGCCCTCGGACTCGGGATCGATGGACTCGATCGTGCGCCCGTCGCGGTCCACGGTGCGCTCGGTCAGCACCGGCTTCATCAGCTCGCCGTCGTTGGCCACGGCCGAGGCCACCATCGCCATCTGCAGCGGCGTGACCTGCAGGCGCTCCTGGCCGATCGCCACGCGGCCGATGTCCACCCGGCTGGAGGCGGCCGACAGCAGGTCGCCCTTGTCGTAGACCCCGCTGGGCACGAGCTGCTGGCGCGGGTAGTCGATCGGCGGCTCGGCGCCGAAGCCGAAGCGCTCCATGTAGCGGTTCATGGTCTCGTTGCCCAGCCGCTCGGCCACCTGGGCCCACACCGTGTTGACGGAGTTCGTCAGCGCGGTGGTCAGCGTGATCGACCCCCAGTCCTTGTCGCCGAAGTTCGACAGCGGCACGCCGGAGATCGCCTTGCCGGAGTTGCCGTCCACGGTCGAGTCCGGCGTGAACTCCCCGCTGTCCAGCGCCGCCGCCGCGGTCACGACCTTGAACGTCGATCCGGGCGGGTAGGTGGCCTGCGTCGCGCGGTTGACCAGCGGCGCGTTGTCGCGATCGGAGTTCAGGCGCCGGAAGGTGTCCTCCTCGCGCACGCCGTCGGGGTCGTAGTCGGGCACGCTGAGCATCACGCGCACCTTGCCGGTGTCGGGCTCGATCGCCACCACCGACCCCTTGCGCCCGCCGAGCGCCTGCTGCGCCACCCGCTGCGCCCCGGGGTCGAGCGTCGTGACGACGTTGTCGCCCTCCTGCTGGTGGCCGCGCAGCTCGTCGAAGACGGACGTCAGCGCGCTGCGCTCCCCGATCAGCGCGTCGTTGCGCGAGCGCTCCAGGCCGGCGCGGCCGCGCCCGATGAACGAGTAGCCCACGGCGTGGGCGAACAGGCGCGCCGCCTCGGGGTACGTCCGGCGGTAGAGCCCCGCCTCGCCCTTGACCGAGCGCGCGAGCAGCTCGTTGTCGCGGGCGCGGATCGTCCCGCGCCGGATGCGCTGCTCCTGCAGCAGGCTGCGCTGGTTGAGCGCGTGGTCGCGGTAGGTCTCCGCGTTGAGGACGCTGTTGTAGCTCGTGAACCCGACCAGCGCCGCGAACAGCAGGAGGACCAGCACGAACAGCCTGAGGATCGGGCCGTTCACCGCGCCTGCGCCTCCCGTCGCGCACGGTCGGAGATCAGCAGCAGCAGCGCGAGCAGGATGAAGTTCGCGACGATCGACGACCCGCCGTAGGAGATGAAGGGCAGCGTGACTCCGGTCAGCGGGATGAGCTTGGTGACCCCGCCGACGATCACGAAGACCTGCAGCGCGAGCACGGCGGTCAGGCCCGTGGCCAGCAGCTTGGAGAACGAGTCGCCGGCCAGCATGGCGGTCTTGAAGCCGCGCTCGATGATCAGCAGGTAGGTGAGCAGCACCGCGCAGGCGCCCAGCAGGCCCAGCTCGTTGGTGATGACCGCGTAGATGAAGTCCGTGTGCGCGGCGGGCAGGATCTTCGTGCCGCCCGGCAGCTCGACGATCGCCTGGCCGAAGCCCTGCCCGAACAGCCCGCCGTCGGCCTGGGAGAAGATCGACTGGGCGACCTGGTAGCTGCCGCCCACCTCCTGCTCGTAGAGCTGGCGGTCGAAGGGATGCAGCCAGGCCTCGACGCGGCTCTCGATCGTGGGGCGCAGCGCGTAGAGCAGCCGCGCGCCGAGCGCGAACATGGCAAGGCCGATGACGACGAACGACACGCGGTTGGTGGCGACGTACAGAACGGCCAGGAAGCCGCCGAAGAACATCAGCGAGGAGCCGATGTCCTGGATGACGAACAGCATCATCATCGCCGCACCCCACACCGCCAGCAGCGGACCGAGGTGCTTCAGCGGCGGGAACGTGATCCCCATGATGCGCCGCGCGCCGATGATCAGGACCTGGCGCGTGTCGCGCAGGTAGGAGGCCAGGAAGACGACGATGGCGATCTTCGCCAGCTCGGCGGGCTGGAAGGAGATCGGCCCGACCTTGAAGGCGAGGTAGGCGCCGTTGATCGGCGCGCTCAGGCGCGGCAGCAGGAGGAGCAGGATCCCGGCCGTCGCGATGACGTAGCGGTAGCGCTCGAGCACGCGGTAGTCGCGGCGCAGCGCGATGATCGTCCCCGCGAAGAAGATCAGGCCCACGACGAACCACTGCGCCTGCTCGCGGGCGAACTCCTCGTCGAGGCGATAGAGCATGACCAGCCCGAAGCAGGCCAGCAGCGCCACGAGCGGGAACAGGTAGGGGTCCGCGTGGGGCAGCGTGAAGCGCAGGACCAGGTGCGCCGCGAGGCACAGCGCGAGGAACAGCGCGCCGTAGGTCAGCGAGAGGTTGGACAGCAGATCGTTGCGCTGGATGAAGACGGCCGTGAAGCCTGCGGTGACCAGGAGCGACGCCGGAACGAGCGCGAGCAGCTCGCGGTTGCGCTCGTTCACGAGGCCAGGCGTCCACGCTCGAGTTGGCGGAGGAGATCGGTGGCGTCGTCGTGGGAGCGCAGGCTGTGGTCCAGGAGGCGCTCGCGGCGGCGCTCGCGCATCGCGCTCGCGGGCACCCCGGAGACGTAGTTGAGCCGGTAGAGCTTCACGCCGGCGGGCAGCTCGTAGGGCAGGCCGCGATACAGGGCCACGAAGCCGTCCTCGTTGGTGCCGACGAAGTACACCGCCTGGCTGGCCAGGTAGCCGCCGATGCCCAGCGGGAGCACCACGACGGCCACGATCACCAGCGCCTTGGCCAGGCGCCGCGCACCTCGCGCGCGCCGGGACGGCGGGGCGGGCGGCGGCGCCGCGGGTGCCCGGGGCTGCAGGCGGAAGGTCGTGTCGCTGCGCGAGGTCGGCGGGGCCTGCGGCCGCGGCGCCGGCGCGGTCGCCACGGCTGCGCGCACCTCGGCGGTCTTCAGCGCGCCGCTGCCCACGGCGGTGGGGCGATCGGAGACCACGGTGGCCCCGGCGTCCGCGTCGCCGCCGTCGCCGACCTCCTCCAGGCGGAACAGGATCACGGTGATGTTGTCGCGCCCGCCCGCGTCGTTGGCCGCGTCGATGAGCGCCTGGCCGATCTCCCGCAGCGATCCTCCCGCGCGGACCACCTCGGACACCTGCGCCTCCGGGATCATCGACGTCAGCCCGTCGCTGCACAGCAGGTACACGTCGCCGGCCTGGCCGCGCCAGGAGTACGTGTCGACCTTGACGTCGGCCTCGGGACCCAGCGCGCGCGTGATGATCGAGCGCTGGGGGTGCTCCTCGGCCTCCTCGGCGGTGATCTGACCGCGGCGGCGCATCTCCTCGACCAGCGAGTGGTCCTGCGTGAGGCGCTCGAACTCGTCGCCGCGCAGGCGGTAGGCGCGCGAGTCGCCGACGTGGGCGACGGCCACGTGGTCGGAGCCCACGTGGGCGGCGGTGATCGTCGTGCCCATCCCCGCGCGCTCGGGATCGGAGCGCGACATCTCGTGGATGCGCGCGTTGGCCTCGCGGACGCGCTGGGCCAGCAGCTCCTCGGGGCTTCCCCCGTCGGAGTCCAGCCCCCGCTCGAAGGCCTCGACGGCCACGCCGGAGGCGATCTCGCCCGCCTGCGCGCCGCCCATGCCGTCGGCGACGACGAACACCGGCGAGCGGGCGAAGTAGGAGTCCTCGTTCGCCCGGCGCTGGCGGCCGGTGTCGGAGTGGGAGAAGTGGTCGGTGGCGACGCGCAGCATCAGCGGTCCGTCAGCGATCGTCGTACGTGAACACGCTGTCGCCGATGCGCAGCCGATCGCCGGCGTGCAGCGGCTGGGGCCCGTCCAGCAGTTCGTCGTTGAGGTAGGTGCCGTTGGTGGAGCCGAGATCCTCGATGACCATGATCGCGCCTTGGCGCACCAGGCGCGCGTGCCGAGAGGAGGCGAAGGCGTCCTCCAGCTGGATCTCGACGTCGCCGCGGCCCAGCGTGGCGCCCTCGGCGATGTCGTACTCCATGCCCGTCTGCAGCCCCGGGACCGCCTGGACGACGAGCCGCGGCGTCGTCTCGCGATGCGCCACGCCGGGCTGCGAGGCCGCGTGCACGCCGGTCGCGTCCTGCGGGGGGCGTTCGCGCATGCCGCCTCCGTAGGCCGAGGCACGCATGTCCTTCAGGGCGCTGCGCGAGACCCACAGCAGGAAGAGGTACAGCAGGGCCAGGAAGGCGAACTTCAGGCCGACGGAGACGGGCTCGAGCATCGGTCATGCCCTCATTCGATCTCGAAGACGATCTCGGCGGTGCCCAGCGCGAGGCGGTCGCCGGCGGCCAGCGGCGCACCGACCGTCACGGGATGCCCGTTGACGCGCACGCCGTTGGTGGAGTCCAGGTCGGAGATCGTCCACGTCCCCGCCTCGTCGAGGCGCACCTCCGCGTGCCGGCGCGACACGTTGGCGTCCGAGAGGACGATGTCGCACTCGCGGCTGCGGCCGAGCACCGCTCCGCGCGGCCCCACCACGTGGCGCCGGCCCTCGGCCAGCAGCAGCGCCCGCCCGGCGCGCGGGCCCTGCACGGCCTCCACCGGGCGGCGCAGGCGGTTGGCGGTGGAGTAGATCATCGTGTTGCCGTGGTCGGCCTGCACGGCCTGCCCCGCCTCCGCCGCCTCCTCGGCCGCCGGGCGGACGAGCCGGGCCTGGATCCCGAACTCCCCCAGGGCCAGGCGGTCGTCGGTGCGAAACTCGATCTGCGGCCGCGAGACCAGCGCGAGCTTCTCGCGCCGGGCGTGCTCGAGCAGGTAGGCGCTCAGCTCGTCGATCACCGAGTCCTCCACCTCCTCGAAGCGCGAGCGGTCCTCCGTCGACAGCCACACGACGTACTCGTTGGGCACGTAGGTCCGCGAGACCGAGACGGTCTTGTGCTCGTCCATCTCGCGGGCGAGCTTGCGCGCGAGCTCGACCGGTCGGACCTCCGAGCGAAAGACGCGCCCGAACGTCCCTTCCACGAGGTCGGCGAGCTTGGTCTCGAGGTTGCGCAGGGCACTCATCTAGGGGCGCATGCTACGGACCCGCGCGCCGTTTCCGTGCGGGAGAACCTGCTGCCTCGCCGGCGCGAGCCCGGCGCGCCGACCGGGCTGCTCACACCCTACCCCGGACGGCCCGCGCCCCCACCGCCACGGCGCCGGCGAGCACGGCCCCGGCCACCAGCCCGCGGGGAGCGGGCGCGACGAGCGCCTCGGCCAGCACGCTGGTCCCGGCGGCGAGCGCGGCGGCCCAGAACGCGGCGCCGACGACGTCCGCGGCGGCCGACCGCCCGCGGACGACGATCGGCAGCAGCGCGGCGGCGATCCCCCACAGCAGCGCGACGGCCAGCGCGCCGCCCGACAGCAGCGGCCAGGCGGCGTCGCGCGCGGCGTCCAGCGCCGACGATTCCCACGTCGAGCGCCCCTCGGTCCCAGGCGACGGGCCGAGCAGCAGGCGCTCGGCGGTGAGCGCCTCGGCGAGCGCCAGCCACCAGAACCCGAGCACCCCCAGCGCCGCCCGGGCGGGCCAGCGGGCCGCCTGGCCGGCCAGCGCCGGCCACGCGCCGGCCAGGCTGAGCGCGCCCAGAGCCGGGGCCAGCGCGGGCAGCGACCACGCGGCCGGCGTCCGGTACAGCGCGACGCCCACGGGCGCCGCGGCCAGTGCGACCAGCAGCGCGATCCCCGGCGCGGGGACGGCGAGCCAGGCCAGCAGCGCGCCGGCCACCGCCAGCCAGCCCAGGCGGGGCAGCAGCGCGACGAGGAGGCCCGCAGTGACGGCGCCGGCGGCGGGCGTGAGCGGCGGCTCGGGTCCGAGCGCGGCGAGGGCGACGGCCGTCAGGGCCCCGGCGCTCACGCCGGCCAGCGCCCGCGGCGCCGAGCCCAGGCGCGACCGGCGGCGCTCGGGCACGGCGGTCTGGTCCGCGCCGGCCGGCCGGCGCGGGTCGAGCAGCGGACCGGGCGCCGGGGCGCGGCGCTCGCGTCGTCGGCGCCCGCGCGCAAGCGCGTCCTCCCCGGGCGGCGGCCAGAGGTCGGTCGGCGCCGGACGCTGGCGCCAGCCCCGGGTGACGCCGGCGCGGTCGCGGCCCGCGCCGGTCAGCCCCTCCAGCGCGCTGCCCGCGATCGCTCCCGGCTCGTCTGCGACGTCTGGCAGCGCGCTCGCCAGCGCGGCGCGCAGGTCGTCGAGCGTCGCGCGGGCGGAGGGATCGGGTGCCACGGTGGCGTCGATGGCGGCGCACAGCGGCCCGGGCAGGTCGCGCCGCGCGCGCCGCAGGGGCGCCAGCCGCGTGCCGACGCGGCGCGCGGTCGCCGCCGGGTTTCCGGCGCGGATCGGGTTGACGCCCGCGAGCGCCTCGTAGAGCACGAGCGCCAGCGCGTAGGCGTCGGCGGCTCCGGTGATGCGCTTGCCGTGAGACTGCTCGGGGGCCATGTAGGCCAGCGTCCCCACGATGTCGCCGGTGCGGGTCAGCGCGTCGCCGTCGGCCAGGCGCGCGATGCCGAAGTCGGTCAGCTTGGCGACGCCGCCGCCCTCCTCGGGGTGCTCGGGGCAGATGATGTTGGCGGGCTTGACGTCGCGGTGGATCACCCCCCGGGCGTGCGCGTGCTCCAGGGCGTCGCAGAGCGTGATGCCGATGCGCAGCACGTCGCGGTCCGACAGCGCCCCGGCCCGCAGCAGCTCCGACAGCGTGCGCCCGCGCACGAGCTCGGACACCAGGTAGACCGCGTCATCGTCGCGGCCGGCCTCGTACAGCGCGACGATCCCGGGATGCGAGAGCCGGGCCGCGGCGATCGCCTCGCGCTCGGCGCGCGCGTCGAGGTCGCCCTCCACCG
Organism: uncultured Solirubrobacterales bacterium; assembly: GCA_963825515.1. Classification (GTDB taxonomy): domain Bacteria; phylum Actinomycetota; class Thermoleophilia; order Solirubrobacterales; family Solirubrobacteraceae; genus CADCVQ01. The sequence goes on from CAWGTI010000010.1 coordinate 781,765, forward strand.
CGATGCGCTTGACGGCCACGTCGCGCTCCAGCCGCTCGTCGTGGGCGAGGTACACGGTTCCCATCCCGCCCGCCCCGATCCGCCGTCGGAGGCGGTAGCGGGCGAGGACGAGCTCGCCACCGGGCACGGCAGGAGCGGGCGTGTGCGCGTGCGACACCGGCTGTTGATTCGGCGTGCTCAGGGCTGGCTCCTTGCCTGCGCGAGCAGGGATCGACGCGCTGGCGGCAAACTTGCACCGTGACGTTCTCGCTGCTCAGAGGGGCATAATGACGATCCGCGACTTCGCCAAGGAGCGAACCTCTGTCGTTCACCGACGATGACGAGCCCCGCGGCGCCCGGCCCACCCGGACGACCGCGACGCGCCCGCGGCGCCCTGCGCCCGCGTCCCAACCCCCGGCCGCCGACGCCCAGCAGCTGCTGGTCCGGCGCGTCATCGCGGTGGGCGTCGGCCTGCTCGTGGTCTTCCTGCTGGTGTTCGGCGTGCGCGGATGCCTGGACAGCCGCAAGGAGCAGGCGCTGAAGAACTACAACCGCGACGTCTCCGGCGTGGTGCAGGCGGCCAACGAGAACGCCGACGACTTCTTCGAGACCCTGACCGCGGGCGGCGCCTCGTCCACCGACCTGCAGACCCAGGTCAACCAGCTGCGCGTGCGCGCGGAGGGCCAGACGCGCCGGGCGCGGGGCTTCGACGTGCCCGGCGACATGGCCGAGGCCCACGACAACCTGCTGCTGTCCCTGTCGCTCATCGAGGGCGCGATGGGCGAGATCGCCGAGCGGCTGCCCGGAGCGCTGGCCAGCGACGCCAACGCCGCCGAGGACGCCGTGAACCAGATCGCCGCCCAGATGCAGGCCTTCACGGCCGCCGACGTCGTCTACTCGCAGCGCACCGCCGCCCTCATCCAGGAGGTCCTCGACAAGGAGGAGATCGGTGGGCAGACGATTCAGGCCAGCTCATTGCAGCAGAACCTCGGCTGGCTGAACCCGCGCACGGTGGCCCGCCGCATCGGCTCGGAGGCCGGCGGCGGCTCGAGCGGGAGCACGGGCACCGACGAGCCCACCCCGGGGCCGCACGGCCACGGCCTGGTGAGCGTCGCCGTGGGCCAGACGACCCTGCAGCCGCGCCCGGCCTCCAACCGGATCCCCGCCAGCTCGAACCTCGCCTTCCGGGTGACGATCGCCAACCAGGGCGGCAGCCCGGAGAGCGACGTGCGGGTGCGCATCCGGGTCCGCGGCTCGGGCAAGACCATCACCGTCCAGCGCACGGTCGACGAGACCCGTCCGGGAGCCAACGCCGAGGTCTCGGTCCCGCTCGGGCAGGCGCCTCCGCTGGGCGCCGCCGTGACGATCATCGTCGAGGTGCGGCCCGTCCCCGGCGAGGAGAAGACCGACAACAACAGCCAGGAGTACACGGCGCTGTTCACCCGCGGGTAGCCCGCCGCGGGGAGGGTCGGCCTCCGGCCGACCGGATACCGTGCCCGCATGGACGCTGAGCTGACCTCCACGCCCGGTCTCGTCGCGCTGGGCGCCGCGGCGGTGGCGCTCGCGGCGCTCATCCTCGCCGCGATCCTGTTCGCCCAGCTGCGCCGCGTCCGGGCCGACCAGCGCGCCGTCCTCGGGGCGGATCGCGCCGAGGACCTGGTCGCCCACGCCGCCCGGCTGGACTCCTCCTTCCACGCCCTGCACGGGGAGGTCACCGAGGTGGCCGCCCGCCTGGACGCGCGCCTCGGCGTGGCCGAGCAGCGCCTCGACGGGGCGGTGGCCCACTGGGGGCTCATCCGCTACGACGCCTACAACGAGATGTCCGGCCGCCAGTCCACGTCGATCGCCCTGCTGGACAGCTCGCGGTCGGGCCTCGTGCTGTCCTCGATCCACCATCGCGACCAGGCGCGGCTGTACGCCAAGCAGGTCTTCGAGGGTCAGGGCGAGCTGCAGCTCTCGCCCGAGGAGGAGGAAGTCCTCCGCCTGGCGATGGGCTGATGGCGCAGCCGGCCGCGCCCGTCCTGCGCCTGGGGTACCTCGGCCCCGAGGGCACGTTCTCCGAGGAGGCCGCGCGCGCCGCGTCGGTGGCGGCCTCCGTCGAGCTCGTCGCGCTGCCCACCGTGCGCGACACGGTGATGGCGGTCCAGGAGCGCCGCGTGCAGCAGGCGGTGGTCCCGGTGGAGAACTCGCTGGAGGGCACGGTCGGCATCACCCTGGACACGCTCGCCGGCGAGGCGGCGGACGTCGTGATCGTCGGGGAGAGCGTCCTCGCCGTGTCGCAGTGCCTGATCGCGCGCGAGCCGCTCGGGATGGACGCGGTGCGCCAGGTCGTCTCGCACCCCCAGGGAATCGCGCAGTGCGCGGGGTTCCTGCGCGACCGGTTGCCCGACGCGGTGGTCGTCACCGCCGCCTCCACCGCCGAGGCCGTGCGGATCGTTGCCGGCCGCAGCGAGCCGTGGGCCGCGCTGGGCACGCGGCGCGCGGCCGAGCTGTACGGCTGCGCGGTGCTCGCCGAGGGCGTGGAGGACGAGCCGGGCAACGCGACGCGGTTTCTGTGGCTGGCCGGCGCGGAGCGGCCGGCCGATCTCGAACCCGGCGAAGGCCAGGCCGCGAAGACCACGCTGACGTTCTCGGGCGAGGGCGACGCCAGCCCGGGCTGGCTCGTGCGCTGCCTGTCGGAGTTCGCCTTCCGCGGCGTGAACCTGACCAAGATCGAGTCGCGCCCGATGCGCGGGCGCCTCGGGCACTACCGCTTCTTCCTGGACTGCGAGGGTCACCGCGCCGACCCGTCCGTCGCCGAGGCGGTCGCGGGGCTGCGCGCCCATTGCGACGAGGTGCGGGTGCTGGGCTCCTACCCGGCCGCTGGTTAGACTTCGCCGCGAGCGTCATGGGGAGCCACAGCACGCCACCAGGACCATCGGGGTTCGCGTCGCCTCCGGAGCACCGGCGGCGCGGACGGGAGTCTGGGCGTGTGCTCGTCCTCAACGCGACCTACGAGCCGATCAACGTCTGCACGGTGCGCCGCGCGGCGGTGCTCCTGCTCAAGGCCAAGGCCGAGATGGTGGAGCACTCCAGCCTCGAGCTGCGCTCCGAGCACTCGACCATGAACCGGCCGGTGGTCATCCGCCTCGTGACCTTCGTCAACGTGCCGCGCGACACCCACCGGCGCAAGATCACCCGGCGCGCCGTCTTCGCCCGCGACGGGTGGGAGTGCCAGTACTGCGGGGCGCGGGCGAGCCTCACCGTCGACCACGTCATCCCCCGCTCCAAGGGCGGCACGTCGACGTGGGAGAACATCGTCGCCTCCTGCGCGCCGTGCAACCGGCGCAAGGGCGACCATCTGCCGGCGAAGGTGGGCATGCACCCGCGCCGGGCCCCCCGCGTGCCCCACCCGCAGGTCTTCATCCACGTCGCCAGCCCGTCGATCCCGCCGGCCTGGCGACAGTGGCTGCCCGAAGCTGCTTGACTCGCCTCACATGCATACACAAAGCAGTGAGACGGATTTGACGGAACACCAAGGACGGGCATGGGTGCCCAGCCTGCTTGTGATGACCGCGACGGCCCTGCTGGCCACGCTGCTGTTCGCCGCGTCGGCCCAGGCGATCGACAAGTGGCCGCGATCCACGGTCACCTTCCGCGACCGCAGCGACTGGCCCGCGGCGGTCAACCTCGCCGTGAAGTGGTGGAACGACGCTCCGGGCCGGCTCAAGCTGGTTCGGGCGCGTCCCGGCCAGCGCGCCCAGGTGCGCATAGTGTCGGCGAACCTCGACTCTGCCGGCCTCGCCGGGCTTCCGCCCGACGGCCGCGTGGACCTGGACCGCGAGAGCTTCAACGCGGGCGAGTTCCGCTATCAGGCCGACGTGGCCGCACACGAGATCGGCCACGCGCTGGGACTGCCGCACATCAAGTCCCAGTGCGCGCTCATGTACGCCGAGGCGGAGACGCCCGCGGACATCCCCGCCTGCAACTCCACCTACCCGCCCGGCGTCGTGCGCTGCGGACCGCAGCGCGACGACGTTCGCGCGATGAACCGGCGCTACGGCGGCGGCGTGGGCGAGACCTTCTACGGCTTCCGCTGCGCTTCGCCCGGACCAGGCCTGCCCGTCGGGCCGCTGCCGATCAACTTCCCCAACCCGGCGCCGGCTCGCTGACGCAGTCCGCGCGGGCCGCTCGCCGGCTCCGCGCCATGGCACGCCTTCTTCGCGCGCCCGCAAACGGCGTGAGGGGCGCCCTCGACAGGACGCCCCTCACGTACTTCCCGACTGGACTGAAAGCCCGAGCTGGATGAACAGTGCTACGCCGGTGGGACCAGTCCGGCATCCGGCTCGGGGGTGGCCCGGTGTGGATTCGCTGGGCGGAGCCAGCCCTTCCGACCTAGCGGCCGGTCACCTCCAGGGTCCCGCAAGCACTTGAACTGATACGGACCACCTCCTTTCTCTGGTCCGCGCAGGGTAGCGCAGGCCGGCGACGGTCTGGTGGCTGGCTGTCAGCCTGGCGCAAGCGGCGGGGGCGACGCGCCGTCGCCGTCCCCGTCAGGGGCGCCGTTCGGGCCGGGCCCGGGCTCCTCGGGCCCCGACTCCACGACGAGCGCCACCGCGGAGACGCGGTCGTCCTCCTTCATGTTCATCACCGTCACGCCCTGCGCCAGGCGGCCGTAGCGGCTGATCCCCCGCACCGCGGTGCGCTGCACCATCCCCGACTGCGAGATGAACACGAGCTCCTCGTGCTCGCGCACCGTCAGCGCGCCGGCCAGCGCGCCCTTGGCCTCGGTGAGCTTGATCGTGCCCACGCCCATGGCCCCGCGCTTGGTCTTGCGGTACTCGGCGATCGACGTGCGCTTGCCGAAGCCGTTCTCGGTCACGACCAGCAGCTCCTGGTCGTCGCGCGCGACGTCCATGACGAGGACCTCGTTGTCGGGCTGGTCGACGTTCATCCCGCGCACGCCCGAGGTGTCGCGGCCCATGGCGCGCACGTCGCCCTCGTGGAAGCGCACGGCCTGGCCCTTGCGCGACACCATGAGGATGTCGTCGTCGCCGTTGGTCCTGCGCACGCTGACCAGCTCGTCGTCGTCACGCACGTTGATGGCGATGATGCCGTCGGCCTTGATCGGCGTGTTGTAGGCCAGGAACTCGGTCTTCTTGACCACGCCGCGCTTCGTCGCGAAGACGACGTAGCGGCCCTCCTGGAAGTCCCGCGTGGCCAGCACGGACTGCACCCGCTCGCCCTCGCGCAGCGGCAGCACGTTGACCAGCGCGCGCCCCTTGGCGGTGCGCGACGCCTCGGGCAGCTCGTAGACCTTGGAGCGGTAGACCTTGCCGCGGTTGGAGAAGAACAGCAGGTAGTCGTGGCTGGAGCACACGAAGAGGTGCTCGATGAAGTCGCCGTCCTTCATGTCCATCCCGGTCACGCCGCGGCCGCCGCGCTGCTGGGCGCGGTAGGTCGTCAGCGGCAGCGACTTGATGTAGCCGGACTTCGTGATCGTGATCACCATCTGCTGCTCGGCGATCAGGTCCTCGATGTCGATCTCGTCCTCGGAGTCGGTGATGAGGGTGCGCCGCTCGTCGCCGAAGCGCTCGCCGATCTCCTCGAGCTCCTCCTTGATGATCGCCAGCACGCGGTGCTCGTCGCCGAGGATCGCCCGCAGCTCGCCGATGCGCTCCACCTTGTCGTCGTACTCGGTCCGGATCGCGCCGGACTCCAGCGCGGTGAGCTGCGCCAGGCGCAGGTCGAGGATCGCGGAGGCCTGGATGTCGGTCAGCCCGAAGCGCTCGACCAGCTCGCCGCGCGCGCTGTCGCGGTCGCGCGAGGCGCGGATGAGCTCGATGACCGCGTCGAGGTGCTCGATCGCGATGAGCAGGCCCTCGAGCACGTGCACGCGGCGCTCCAGGACGCGCAGCTCGTGCTGGGTGCGCCGCACGACGACCTCGCGCTGGTGCTGGACGTAGGCCTCGATGACCCGCTTCAGCGACAGCGTCCGCGGGACGTTGTCGACCAGGGCGACCATGTTCACGCCGAAGGTGGTCTGCAGCGGGGTGTGCTTGTAGAGCTGGTTGAGGACGACGTCGGGAATCTCGTCGCGCTTGAGCTCGACGACGACCCGCATGCCCCCGCGCTCGGAGGAGTGGTCCTCCAGGTTGGAGATCCCGCCGATCTTCTTCTCGAGGACCAGATCGCGGATCTTCGTGATGAGGCCGCCCTCGCCGCCCTTCTTCACGGCGTAGGGCAGCTCGGTGATGATGATGGCCTCCTTGCCGCGCCCGATCTCCTCGGTGTGGGCCCGCCCGCGCACGCGCAGCCGGCCGCGGCCGGTCTCGTAGGCGTCCACGATGCCCTGGCGCCCCAGGAGGATGCCGCCGGTCGGGAAGTCCGGTCCCGGCATGTGGCGGATGAGCTCCTCCGTGGAGATCGAGCGGTCGTCGATGTAGGCGGTGACGGCCGCGATCACCTCGCGCAGGTTGTGCGGCGGGATGTTGGTCGCCATGCCCACCGCGATCCCCGACGAGCCGTTGACCAGGAGGTTCGGGAAGCGCGCCGGCAGCACGACGGGCTCCTGCTTGCGCCCGTCGTAGTTGGGCACGAAGTCGACGGTGTCGGCGTCGAGGTCGCGCAGCATCTCCATCGCCATGCGCTCCAGGCGGGCTTCGGTGTTGTGGCTCACGAAGCCGTCGGTAAGGAACGAGTGGTCGTCGGTGTCGACGCGCAGCGAGTAGACCGGCTGCACTCCGCCGTCCTCGACGGAGGCGACCGTGGCGTAGAAGTAGTCGCCGGTCACCAGCGGCTCCACGACGCTGCGCGTCTCCGGGGAGGCGATGCGCTCCATGATCGCCACGCCGTCGCGCTCCCAGCGCTCGATGCGATCGACGTTGTGCCGGCGCAGCCAGTCGCGCTCGGTCCAGCGCCCGCCGCAGTCGGCGCGGATGTACCGCGCGACATACGGGACGTGGTCGCGGCTCAGCGCGCGGCTGTGCAGCGGGATCATCTCGAGGTCACGCCGCAGCTTGCCCTGCTTGGCGCCGAGGAAGCCGACGGCGTTGGCGAACGCCCGGGCGTCACGCCGGTTGGTGATGACGACCTTGTGCTCACCCTTCGGCGTCGGCGTGCACAGCCGGCTGACGACGCCGAACTCGAGGAGGAGCAACTGCACGTCCCGGGCCAGGCCGGAGCTGTAGGTCGAGTAGGAGACCTGGATCGTGGAGCGCGGCAGCAGCGACGACGAGCCGTCGCCGGTGAACAGCGCCTGCAGGAACGCCCGCTTGAACGACGGCGAGCCGCGCCATACCTGCTCCGGCACGCGCTTGTCGCGGCTGGCGACGCCGATGAGACCGGCCAGCGGCGACGCGCGCAGGCTCTTCAGGTTCTGCACGTCGAGCTCGCGCAGGCGGCTGCCCGAGCGGATCGTGCGCTCGTAGGCGTACCGCGGCCCACCCACGTGGTGGTCGTAGGCGGCGAGCACCCGGTCGAAGAACTCATGGTCGACGTTGTTGAAGCCGGCGCGCCGCTCACTGGCCCACCCCTCAGAGACGAACGCCCCGAGCAGCTCCGCGAGCGAGCGCTCGTCGGCCGCCATCTCGCGCCCCGGTGCGCGCCGCGTGCGCGAGATGAGCACGCGGTCACCGGGCGCCAGCTCGTCGAGGCGCTTCCACAGCAGCAGGGGCACGCCTAGGGCATCGACCAGGCACAACACCGGATGGTTGTGCGTTCCCGTGACCGAGTAGCCGGCGTCCGTTCCTATCCGCAGCGTCGGATGCTCGCCGGAGTGAAAGACCTTCGAGGCCCGCACGGGGCGCCCAAGGCGATCGTGCACGAGCAGGTCGACGTCGGCCTCGGTGTCGGGCTCCAGCCCGGCCCCGAGGTCCGCGATCCGGATCGTGCCCTCGGGCGTGGAGACGCGCGTGTCTGCGGTAGCAGTAGCGCATCGCGGCTGGCGGATCGTCGTCGATGGAGCCGTAGTTGCCCTGCCCGTCGACGAGCGGGTAGCGCATCGAGAACTCCTGGGCGAGGCGCACAAGCGCGTCGTAGATCGCGGAGTCGCCGTGCGGGTGGTAGTTGCCCATCACGTCGCCGACGATCGACGCGCACTTGCGGTACGGGCGGGTCGGCCCCAGGCCGTTCTCGGACATGGAGAACAGGACGCGGCGGTGGACCGGTTTCAGGCCGTCGCGCACGTCGGGCAGCGCGCGCCCGACGATGACCGACATGGCGTAGTCCAGGTACGCCGAGCGCATCTCGTCCTCGAGCGCGCGCGGCTCGATGTTCCCGCCGCTGAGCGTGTCGATGGAGGCCATCGACTAGACGTCCAGGTTGGCCACGAGGCGCGCGTTGTCCTCGATGAACGCGCGGCGCGGCTCGACGAGGTCGCCCATCAGCATCGAGAAGATCTCGTCTGCTGCCGCGGCGTCCTCGATGCGACCTGCGCCAGCGTGCGGTGCGCCGGATCCATCGTCGTGTCGCGCAGCTGCGAGGCGTTCATCTCGCCCAGGCCCTTGAAGCGCTGCAACGTGATGCCCTTCTGCGCCACCGCGAGCACCGCCTGGCGCAGCGCCTGGAAGGACAGCGCGTCCTCCTTCGTGTCGCCGAGGCGCACGGTGAACGGCGACCGGCCGGCCAGCTCGACGAGCTGCGCGTGCACGCGGACGAAGCGGTGGTAGTCGTGGGCCTCGAAGAGCCGGCGCGGGATGCGTAGGGCGCGGGCCAGGCCCGTCTTCGTCTCGACCGCCCGGACTACGAGGATCCCGTCGTCGTCGGCGTCGACGAGCGACGTCTCGTAGGGCGCGTTCTCGATGCCTTCGCGCTCGATCAGCTCGATGACGTCCTCGGCGGTGACGATCTGCTCGTCGAGCACGCCGGACTCCTCGAGGAAGCCCACGGTGTCGTGCCCGTAATCGGCGCGCAGCGTCGAGGCCCAGCCCTCGTATTGCTTCAGCAGCCGCGAGTACCGCTGCCAGCGCGTCTCGGTGAGCTGGAACGCGGTGCCGTCGCGGTCGAACGCGGCGATCTTCTCGAACTTGTCGGAGAGCAGGATCTGCTCGAGCTCGGAGTCCTTCTCGACGTAGCGCTCGCTGCTGCCCTGCTTGAGCTTGTACAGCGGCGGCTTGGCGATGTAGACGTACCCGGCCTCGATCAGTTCGGGCATCTCGCGGAACAGCAGCGTGAGCGCGAGCGTGCGGATGTGAGCCCCGTCTACATCGGCATCGCACATGAGAATTATCTTGTGGTAGCGCGCCCGGCCGAGGTCGAACTCCTCGCGCACGCCGGTGCCGATCGCCGTGATCAGGTTCTGGATCTCGATGTTCTTCAGGACCTTGTCGATGCGGCTCTTCTCGACGTTGAGGATCTTGCCCCGCAGCGGCAGCACCGCCTGCGTGTTGCGGTCGCGGCCCTGCTTGGCCGAGCCGCCGGCGGAGTCGCCCTCGACGATGAACAGCTCGGCCAGCGACGGGTCCTTGACCGAGCAGTCGGCCAGCTTGCCCGGCAGCGTGGAGTTCTCCAGCGCGGTCTTGCGCCGCGTGAGGTCGCGGGCCTTGCGGGCGGCCGCGCGGGCCTGCGCCGCCTGGACCGCCTTGCGGATGATCGCGTTGCCCTCGGGCGGGTTCTCCTCGAGGAACTCGGTCAGCCGGTCGTAGACGATCGACCGCACGAAGCCCTCCATGCCGGGATTGCCCAGCTTGGTCTTCGTCTGGCCCTCGAACTGCGGGTCGGTGAGCTTGGCGGAGATGATCGCCGTGAGCCCCTCGCGCACGTCCTCGCCCGTGAGGTTGTCGTCCTTCTCCTTCAGCAGCCCGCGCGCCTTGGCGTAGCGGTTGAGCACGGTCGTCAGCGCCGAGCGGAAGCCCGACAGGTGCGAGCCGCCCTCGTGGGTGTTGATGTTGTTGGCGAACGAGAAGACCGACTCCTGGTAGGTCGTGTTCCACTGCATCGCGACCTCGACGGCGCCCTCGTCGCTCTCGCCCTCGAAGAAGACGACCTTGCGGCCGATCGCCTCCTTGTTGGCGTTGAGGTGGCGCACGAAGTCCTCGATGCCGCCGTCGTACTTGAACTCGACGCTGGCGCGCTCGCCGCGCTCGTCGGTCAGGGAGATGCGCAGCCCGCGGGTGAGGAAGGCGGTCTCGCGCAGGCGCTGCTCGAGCGTCGCGAAGTCCAGGTCGGTCGTCTCGAAGATCTCGGCGTCGGGCCGGAAGGTGATCGTGGTGCCCGTCTTCTTCGTGGGCTCGCCCTTGATCAGGTCGTGCTGGGGGGCGCCGCGGGAGTACTCCTGGCACCAGACGTGGCCGTCACGGCGGATCTCCACGACGAGCAGCTCGGACAGCGCGTTGACGACCGACACGCCGACGCCGTGCAGGCCGCCGGAGACCTTGTAGCCGCCGCCGTCGCCGAACTTCCCGCCGGCGTGCAGGAGCGTCAGCACCACCTCCAGCGCGGGGCGGCCCTCCTGCTCGTGCATCGCGACCGGGATGCCGCGGCCGTCGTCGACCACCGTGACGGAGTTGTCCGGGTGGATCGTCACCTCGACCTGGGTGCAGTGGCCCGCCAGGGCCTCGTCCACGGAGTTGTCGACGACCTCGTACACGAGGTGGTGCAGGCCACGCACGCCGGTCGAGCCGATGTACATGCCGGGCCGCTTGCGGACGGCCTCCAGACCCTCGAGGACGGTGATGTCCCGTGCGTCGTATCCAGTGCTCCCGGTGCGGCCGTCGAGCTTGCCTTCGTCCTTCGCCAACTGATCCTCCGAACGTGAGAAAGCCCCGGATCCGCTTCAAATCAGAACGGGCCGGGGCCGGTGCTGCGGGTTGACAGAAGTCTAGCACAAGCGGGTCGCCAGCTCGGGCCGCAGAATCGCACGAAAGTGCTGCAAAACAGCAGAAAGACGGTCCTGTTCAGGAGTCCGGCGACGGGCGGTGCCCGCGGGTCGCCACGCAGCGCACGCCGCGCACCCGATCGGACCCCAGCTCGCGGTTCAGCGCGGCCGTGAGCGTGGGTCCCATCAGGTCGATCTCCTGCATCCACACGGCCGACGAGCACAGCAGCGTGAGGGTGCCGTCGCGCTCGGAGATCGGCTCCGCCTCGCGGGCGATCATGGGCCCCGCCGCGGCGGCCCAGACGCGCTGGACGTCGGCCAGGAGCGTCGCCGGCGCCAGGCGCCGCGCGAGGGCCTGCACGGCCGGCGCGACCGGGCGCGGCGCGTGGCGCCTCATGCCGCCAGGACCCCCTCGGCTCCGGCGCCGGGCGCGTCGCCCTCGCGCACGGCCCCGCCGGCGACCGCGAGGCGCGCGACGTTCGGGCCGCGCCCGCCGGGCACGTGGGCGAGGTCGGTCGTCGTGACCACGCTCTGGCCCTCCCCGGCGAGCGTCTGCGCCAGCCTGCGGCGGCGCTCGGCGTCCAGCTCGCTCATGACGTCGTCCAGCAGCGTGAGCGGGGGCGCGCCGCGGGCGTCGGCCAGCGCCGCGCGCTCGGCCAGCAGGAGCGCGAGCAGGCCCAGGCGCTGCTCGCCCTGCGAGCCGTACGCGCGCAGCTCGCGCCCGTCGCGCTGGAGCGCGAGGTCGTCGCGGTGCGGTCCGTGCCCGGTGAAGCCCCGCTCCAGGTCGCTGTCCACGCGCGCGGCGAGTTCCTCCGCCAGCTCGGCGGCGTCGGCGGCCCGGGAGCGCGGGCGATAGGCCAGCGCGGCGGCGCCGGCCAGGCCGAGCGCCCCGGCGTGCTCGGCGAAGCGCGGGGCGAGCAGGTCGACCGCGGCGGCGCGGTCGTCGCGCAGCGCGATGCCGTGACGGGCCAGCTCGGCGTCCCACGCCGGCAGCGAGGAGCGCGAGGAGCGTCCCGCGCGGATCCCGGACAGCAGCGCGTTGCGCTGGGCGAGCGCCCGCGCGTAGGCGCGGCGGGTCCCCGCCCGGGCCGGCCACGTCGCTGCCACCACCTGGTCCAGGTGCGAGCGGCGCAGCGCCGGCGGGCCCTTGACGAGCTCGAGGCGGTCGGGCAGGAACACGCACACCAGCGGCCGCGCCTGGACGTCGACCAGCCGCTCGACCGCCGCCCCGTCGGCGCTCAGGCGCTTGGGCTGCCCGGGCTCGAAGCCGACCGCGAGCTCGTGGTCGCGCCCGTCGCCGTCGCGGGCCACCACCTCCACGCGCGCGGCCTGCGCGCCGAAGCGGACGACCTCGCGCTCGTTGGTGGTCCGGCAGGAGAAGCCCGTGCAGCCGAAGTACAGCGCTTCCAGCAGGTTGGTCTTGCCCGCCCCGTTGGGTCCGTGCACGACGGTCAGGCCTGCGCCGAGGCGCACCTCCGCGCGCGCGTAGGTGCGAAAGTCGCGCAGGCGCAGGTGCGTGACGACCATGGCGGGCCCGGCGGCCGCCCCGCCTACAGGTTCAGCCGGATCGGCATGATCAGGTAGAGGAAGCCGCTGTCGTCGGCGGCCTCGATGAGCCCCGGGCGCAGCGGGCTGATCAGCTTGAGGATCAGGTCGCCCGACTCGACGCTCTCCAGGCCGTCGCGCAGGAACTCCGGGTTGAAGCCGATCTCGAACTGTTCGCCCGCGAACGGCACCGGCAGGCTCTCGCGTGCCTCCCCGATGTCCGGCGTCTGGGCCGAGATCGTCAGCTCGCCCTCCTCGAATCGCAGGCGCAGCGGCGCGTTCTTCTGGGCCATGAGGCTGATGCGCCGCACGACCTCGGTCAGCTCGGCGCCGGCCAGCGTCAGCTCGTGCTCGTAGGCGTCGGGCAGCAGCTGGCGGTAGTTCGGGAACTGACCATCGATCAGCCGCGACGACAGCACGTTGCCGTCGACCTGGAAGACGATCTGGTTCTCGCGCACCGACACGGTCAGCGCGTCGGCGCCGGCGGCCTGGACGATGCGCGCGAGCTCCTGCAGCGCCCGGGCCGGGACGTTCGCCTCGAAGCTCCCCTCCAGCGGCGCGTCCAACGCGGTCTCCTTCACGCTCAGCCGGTAGGAGTCGGTGGCCACCATGCGCAGCTCCGAGCCCGTCGCCGAGACGAGGATCCCGGTCAGGATCGGCCGCGTCTCGTCGCGCGAGGCCGACCGCGCGACCTTGTTGATGGTCTCCACGAACGCCGCGGCCGGCACCTCGACGGTGGCCTCGCCGCCCGGCTCGGGGAAGGGCGGGAAGTCCTCGGCGCGCAGGGTGCGGATGTGGAACGTCGCCGGCCCCGACACCACCTCCACGTCCTGCTCGGCGGGGCGCAGCTCGATCGTCGCGTCGTCGCCGGGCAGCGAGCGGGCGACGTCGAGCATCAGGCGGGCGGGCAGGACCACCGTTCCGGAACGCTCCACCGTGGCGCCCAGCGGGACGCGCAGGCCGACGTCCATGTCGGTCGCGCGCAGCTCGGCGCCACCGTCCTGGGCGATGAGCTGGACGCCGGAGAGCGCCTGGACGGCACTGCGCGTCGACGCGACACGGGAGACCGTGCCGAGCTGCGCGAGGAGCTCCGCGCACGACGCAACCAGCTTCACGACGAACACCTCTGATCTGGATTAGGAGTCATAGGGGGTGTGGACATGTGCACAGTGGCGCTGAACGCCCGTCGGGCGGGAAGGGGAGGAAGGCGAAGACCGCGGGGCGGACGTGGGCAGTGTGTCAACTTCGTCGGTCTCATCCCGCGTGCGTGAGGCGATCCTCGAGCTCGTGCACGGCCGCGGCGCACGCGGGGTCCTCCGCGATGCGCTGCTCGGCCCGCCGGCAGGCGTGCAGGACGGTCGTGTGGTTGCGGCCGCCGAAGCGCTCGCCGATGGCGGGCAGCGTCGTGCTCGTGTGCTTGCGGGAGAGGTACATGGCGACCTGGCGGGCCCAGGCCACGAGCGCGGTGCGCCGGGGCGAGAGGAGATCATCGCGAGAGACGCCGAAGGCCTCGCAGGCGAGCTCCTGGACACGGTCGATCGTGATCGCGGGCCGCACGTCGCGGGCGTGGGGGTACAGCCCGGAGAGCACCTCGTCGGCGAGGGCCGCGTCGAGCGGCCGGCAGGTCAGGGAGTGGAAGGCGACGACGCGGACGAGCGCTCCCTCCAGGGCCCGCGCGTTGACCGTGATCCGCTGGGCGATGAGCCGCAGGACGGCGTCGTCGGCCAGGTCGATGCCGTCGAGCTGGACGCGCTTGCGCAGGATCGCCATGCGGGTGCCGAGGTCCGGGGGGCCGATGTCGGCCACCAGGCCGGCAGCGAAGCGCTCGCGCAGCCGGTCCTCGAGCGCGGCGATGTCGCCGGGCATGCGGTCGCAGGTGATCACGAGCTGGCTGCCGGTGTCGTACAGCGCGTTGAAGGTGTGGAAGAACTCGTCCTCGGTCTTCGCCTTGTTCTGCAGGAACTGGACGTCGTCGATGAGCAGGACGTCGTTGTGGCGGAAGCGCGACTTGAACGTGCCCATGGCGTTGGCGCGCAGCGCGGTGACGAACTCGTTCGTGAAGCGCTCGGCGGTCGTGTAGCGGACCGACAGGCCGGCGCCGAACGCCTCGACGTAGTTGCCGATCGAGTGCAGCAGGTGGGTCTTGCCCACGCCCGGCGGCCCGTAGAGGAAGAGCGGGTTGTAGGTCTGGCCGGGCAGCTCTGCGACGGCGAGCGCGGCGGCGTGGGCGAAGCGGTTGGAGTCGCCGATGACGAACTGGTCGAAGGTCAGCTTGGGGTTGAAGTCCTGCGTAGGCCCGGATTCCTCGGCCGCGGCGGGCGCGGCGGGGGCGCCGGGGCCGGTCAGCCGCACCCGCGCGTCGGGGCCGAGCACCGCCCGGGCGCTCGTGTCCAGCAGGGCGCCGAAGCGGTCGGCCACCCAGGCGCGGATCTGCTCGGGCGCGCTGACCAGGAGCGTGCCGTCGGCCAGCCCGTGCACGCGCAACGGCGCCAGCCAGACGTCGAAGGTCGTCTGGTCCACCGCGCGCCGCAGCTCGGACTGGATGCGAGCCCAGTCGTGAGCAAGCTGTGGGGGGACGGCAGGCGGCATCGGCTCCTTCCGAGCGGTGTGGCGGCGAGATGGAAGATGGGGGCCCCCACCGGCCCCGGGCGGCGGCGAATATACCAGCGCTCCGTGGCCCTGCCGCGGTGTG
The DNA here is from genome assembly GCA_963825515.1 of uncultured Solirubrobacterales bacterium. GTDB lineage: Bacteria > Actinomycetota > Thermoleophilia > Solirubrobacterales > Solirubrobacteraceae > CADCVQ01. The sequence continues at coordinate 796,776 of CAWGTI010000010.1, forward strand.
TCCGGGTGACCGCGGCGGCGGAGGTCGCACAGCGCGCAAAAAACCGTCGCGCAGGCCGCCGTCGGGGTAGAAGGATGGCTGCATGGCGAACCCGGATCCCGGCGACACCCCCACGATGCGGGCCATGGTGCTCGACGGCTTCGGCGGGCCGGAGCGGTTGCATGAATGCCGGGTGCCGGTGCCCTCGCCTGGCCGGGGACGGGTCCTGATCCGCCTCGAGACCGCCGGTGTCGGCTCCTGGGATCCGTTCGAGCGCGAGGGCGGCTACGCCGAGATGCAGGGGACGGCGCCGTCGTTTCCCTACGTGCTCGGCTCGGAGGGCGCAGGAACGATCGTGGCCGTCGGCGACGCCGTGACGAGCCGTGCCGTCGGCGAGCGCGTCTTCGCCGTCGGCTTCCTGAATCCGACGGGCGGCTTCTACGCCGAGTACGTCTGCGTCGACGCTGGTCTGGCCGCGCCGGTGCCGGCCGGCCTGAGCACTTCGCAGGCGGCGGTGATGGGCGGTGTGGGGATGACCGCCCTGCGCGGCCTGCAGGACGCGCTCGCCGTGCGCAGCGGCGAGACGCTGCTCGTCCATGGCGCCAGTGGCGCCATGGGACACCTCGCCGTCCAGCTCTCCAAGCGACTCGGGGCCGAGGTCCTCGCCGTGGCGTCCGGCGAGGACGGCGTCGCGCTGGCGACGCGCGCCGGCGCGGATGTCGCGATCGATGGACGGGCCGAGCAGGTCGCCGACGGCGCCCGCCGAATCTCCGCCGACGGCCTAGACGCCGCGCTGCTGACCGTCGGCGGCCCAGAGGCCGATGCGGCCGTGGCGACGGTGCGGCCCGGCGGGCGGGTGGCGTACCCCACCGGCGTCCAGCCGGAGCCTGCCTCGACACCGTCCGTCGAGCCTCGGGCGTTCAACGGCGAGCCCGACCCGGAGCTCCTCGAACGGTTCGCTGCGCTCGTCGGTGACGGCCCGCTCGACGTGCACATCGCGCGCGAGTTCACCTTCGATCAGATCCCGGCCGCACATCGCGCCCTGCACGAACACCACCTGGGCAAGCTGGCCATCACGATCGGCTGAGGGCGGCGTCCGTCCGTCCGCTACGATCGGCGGCCCATGAAGCGCACCTACCAGCCCAAGAAGCGCAAGCGCGCACGCACGCACGGCTTCCGCCAGCGGATGCAGACGAAGGCCGGTCGGCACACGCTCAAGCGCCGCCGCGCCAAGGGCCGCAAGCGACTCACGGTCTAGCGCCGCCGGGCGAGCGCCCGAGCGCGCATGGGATCACCCCCGCGACCACTAGGCTCTGGGGGAATGGACGAGCTTCGCACGCGTGTTGCCCATTCGTCCCGCGGCCGGCGCGGGCGGCTGTCGCGCAGCGCGGAGTTCGAGCGCGTCTACCGCCAGGGCCGCTCGCACGGCAACCGCTACCTCGTCCTGTACGCGTTTCCCGGCGCTGCGGGCGCCGCCCCTCGCCTGGGCGTGTCGGTGTCGCGCAAGGTCGGCGGCGCGGTGGACCGCAACCGGGTCAAGCGGCTGCTGCGCGAGGCGTTCGCCCAGGAGGCGGTTGCCGACGGCCAGGACGTCGTGGTGGTGGCCCGCCCGCCCGCCCGCGAGCTCGCCGAGCGGGAGGGGCTGGCCGGCGTGCGCGGCGCGCTGGGCGAGCTGGTGCGCCAGGCCGGGCTGAGCGCGTGAGCGCAGCGCGCCGGATCGTGCTCGCGCCGATAGTGGCCTACCAGCGCGTGGTGTCGCCCGCGCTGCCGCGGCGCTGCAAGTACGAGCCGACGTGCTCGGCCTACGCCGTCGGGGCCGTGCGCGAGTTCGGCATACTTCGCGGGCTGCTGCTGGCGGGGTGGCGCATCCTGCGCTGCAACCCCTTCAGCCACGGGGGCTATGACCCCGTCGAAGCACAGCGGCTGTTCTCCCCCCGCTCCACCGCCCCGAGATCTCTGTGACCTTCCTCGCGCTCTTCGGCCCCATCCAGGTCATCGTCGACCTGCTGCAGCCGGTGCTCGTGTTCTTCCACGACAGCGTCGGCCTGGGCTGGGGGATGTCGATCGTGATGCTCACGGTCGTCGTTCGGGCGCTGCTGGTGCCGCTGACCGTCAAGCAGATGAAGTCGATGAAGGCGATGGCGGCCGTCGCCCCCGAGCTGAAGGCGCTGCAGCAGAAGTACAAGGACGACAAGCAGCGCCAGCAGCAGGAGATCATGAAGTTCTACAAGGAGAACCAGGTCAACCCGTTCGCCTCCTGCCTGCCGCTGCTGGCGCAGCTGCCGTTCTTCCTGGGCCTGTTCTACCTCCTGCAGAGCGACCTGCGCCACGAGATCTGCGGCCAGGCGGCCAAGGTCTGCGGGGATCCGTCGGTCACTCAGATCGCCGGCGACCCGGAGAAGTTCCTCTTCATCCCCGACCTGACCGCGGACGCCACCGGCGGCGTGCTGATCACGCTGATCCTGCTGTACATCGGCTCCCAGCTGCTGTCCGGGGTCTTCATGTCGGTGACCGCCGACCGCAACCAGCGCCTGCTGATCTTCGGCCTGCCGTTCATCATCACGCCGTTCATCATCAGCTTCCCGGCCGGGCTGATCGTCTACTGGATCACGACCAACCTGTGGACCGTGGGCCAGGGGATCGTCATCCGCAAGACGATCGGGCCGATCACGCCGCCCAAGCCGCCACGCGAGGGCCCCGCCCCGAAGGGCTTCAGCGGCTTCCTGGAGTCGTTCGGCATCAGCCCGTCGACGGCGAACGGCCAGGCGGACGGCGAGAAGGAGAAGGTCGCCGCCGGCGGCCGCTCGTCGGGCAAGTCCGGCACGGGTGGCGGCGCGGCGAAGGCCAAATCCGGGGGAAACGGCGCGGGGAAGACCGCCGCCGGCGCCTCGGGGAAGGCGGCCGGCGCCGGGAGAACCGCCGGCTCGGGCAAGGCGGGTGCGAGTGGGTCGGCCAAGTCCGCGAAGTCGGGCTCGGGGAGCGGGAGCAAGCCCGCGGCTCGTCCCAGCGGCCCGCCGCCCCGCTCCCCGCGCAAGAAGAAGAAGCGCTCGGGGCGCCGGCGCTGATGACCGACGACGCCGCTCCCGGCGAGGCCGTCCGCGACCTGCTCGAGCGCGTCGTCTCCGCGCTCGGCCTGGAGGCGACCGTGGAGGTCGTCGAGGACGAGGAGACCTGCACGGGGATCGTCCACGGCGAGGATCTCGGCCTGTTCATCGGACGCCACGGGCAGACCATCGACGCCGTGCAGCACCTGGCCCAGCGCTGCGCGGGCGTGCGCGGTGGCGGGGGACCCCGCATCGCGATCGACGCGGCGGGCTACCGCGAGCGCCGCGAGGCCATGCTGCATCGCCAGGCCGACCAGGCCGCGGAGGACGCCCTGCGCTACGCCCGCCCGGTGGCCCTGGACGCGATGACGGCCAGCGAGCGCCGGCTGGTCCACGAGTACCTGCGTGACCGCGGCGAGGTCCAGACCTACTCGGAGGGCGACGAGCCCGACCGCCACCTCGTGGTGGCCCCGCTGACCTGATCTACGGGGCCCTGCCGGTGCCGGGGGTTAGGGCGGCGCCCGCACGGCCGTGCACACGCGCCACGCCCACCGGGGGCCCGAGTAGACCCCATCCGGAGGCGCCATTGACGTGCCGTTCGTTTCACGTGAAACGTGACCGGCGTCGCGGGAAGGCTGGCGGAGCAGGCGGTATCGTGAGGCCGTGGCGCAGCGCACGGATGCCGTCGGCGAGCGGCTCGCCCATCTCGCCGAGCGGTTCGCGCTGCCCGATGGTGTGCCGGAGGCGTTCGGCCGCCTCCTCGAGCTGGTCGAGGACGATCCCGCGGCGCCCACGAGCGTGCGCGCTCCCGGGGAGGGCGTGGACGTTCACGTCGCCGACTCGCTGGTGGCGCTCGAGCTCGACGAGGTGCGCGCGGCGCGGCGCGTGGCCGACCTCGGCTCCGGCGCCGGCTTCCCCGGGCTTGCGCTCGCGGTGGCGCTGCCCGAGGCCCGCGTCGCACTCGTCGAGAGCTCGGCGCGCAAGGGCGTGTTCCTGGCCCGCGCGATCGAGGCGGCGGGGGCCGCCAACGCCGAGGTCGTCGTCGCGCGCGCGGAGGAATGGCGCGACGGCCTGGGTGACTGCGACCTCGTCACGGCGCGGGCGGTGGCCGCGCTCCCGGTGCTCGTGGAGTACGCGGCGCCGCTCCTCGCGCCCGGCGGGGCGCTCGTGGCCTGGAAGGGCGGCCGCGACCCGGCCGAGGAGGCCGACGGCGCCGCCGCGGCCGAGCAGACGGGGCTGCGCGCCGCCGGTGTCCGCCGCGCGCACCCCTGGCCCGGCGCCGAGCGACGCCACCTGCACCTCTACCTGAAGGTCGGTTCGACCCCGAACCGATATCCCCGGCGGGCCGGAATTGCGCAGAAACGTCCGCTGAGAGCGCAGACTTGACGTAAGGACAAGCGTTCGACACCGAACGTTCCCGACCTCCGACCGTGAGCGGCGGTAGCTTTGGGTGCGATGGCCATGGTCTACGCGATCGCCAACCAGAAGGGCGGGGTGGGCAAGACCACGACGGCGGTCAACGTCGCGGCCTGCATCGCCGACGCCGGCCACGAGGCGTTGCTGGTGGACATCGATCCCCAGGCCAACGCCACCGTCGGCGTCGGGGCGCCGCGGGACGCCGAGCCGAACATCTACGACGTGCTCGCGGGCACGATCGCGCTGGAGGACGCGATCCGCGAGACCGGCATCGACCACCTCCGCCTGGTCCCTGCCCACCCCGACCTCGCGGGCGCGAACTCCGAGCTCCCCCGGGAGCCGGGGTCCGAGACGCGCCTGCGCGAGGCGCTCGCGCCCGCCCGCGACCGCTTCGCGTACGTGCTCGTGGACTGCCCCCCGTCGCTCGGCCCGCTGACCGTCAACGCGCTGGTGGCGGCCGACCGGGTGATCATCCCCGTGCAGACCGAGTACTTCGCCCTCGAAGGGCTCGCCGGGCTGCTGGACACGCTGGCGCTGATCCAGCGCGAGCTCAACCCGCGCCTCACGGTCGCCGGCATGCTGCTGACCATGCACGACGGGCGCACCCGCCTGGCGCGCGACGTCGAGCGCGAGGTGCGCGAGCACTTCCCCGACCTGGTCTTCGACACGGTCATCCCGCGCAACGTGCGCGTGGGCGAGGCCCCGAGCTTCGGACGGCCGGTGACCCACCACGACCCGGACTGCGTCGGTGCCGAGGCCTACGCGGCGCTGGCCCAGGAGGTCGTCGCCGGCGTGGCCGGGCCCGGAGAGGAGGCGGCGTGAGCAAGCGCAACGAACGCGGGATGGGGCGGGGGCTGGCGGCGATCCTGTCGGTCTCGCGCGAGCAGGCCGACGGGGGAGACGAGCTGCGCGAGCTTCCGGTGGAGCTGATCGTGCCCAACCCGCGCCAGCCCCGGCGCGGCTTCGACGAGGACGGCCTCGCCCGCCTGGCGGAGTCCCTGCGCGAGCGCGGCGTGCTCCAGCCGGTGCTCGTCCGGCCGCTGGCGGGCGGGACCTACGAGCTCGTCGCCGGCGAGCGCCGCTGGCGGGCCGCCACGATCGCCGGCCTGGACACGATCCCGGCACTCGTGCGCGCCCGCGACGACGCGCAGTCGCTCGAGGTCGCGCTGATCGAGAACATGGCGCGGGAGGACCTCAACCCGATGGAGGAGGCGCGCGCCTGCGAGGCGCTCGTCGAGGAGCTGGGGCTGACCCGCGAGGACGTCGGTCGCCGGGTGGGGCGCAGCCGCGTCGCGGTCTCCAACCTCATGCGCCTGCTCGACCTCCCCGACGAGGCCATGGCCCTGATCGAGCGCGGCGCGCTGACCGAGGGCCACGGCCGGGCGCTGCTGCTGGCCGGCGACCACGCCGACCGTCGCCGCCTGGCCCGCGACGCCGCCGAGGGCGAGTGGTCCGTCCGCGTCCTCGAGGCCCGCGCCCGCGAGGTCAACGCGGCCGCCGGCACGCCCGCCGCCCGCACGCGCCGCGGCGCCACGAGCGTGCACCCCGACCAGCAGGAGGCCGCCGCGCAGATCGCCGACGTGCTCGGCGCGGCCCTCGGGGTCGACGTCGCGGTCAAGCCGCGCGCGGACGGCTACCGCGTGGAGCTGGCCTTCTCCGACGCCGACGAGGCCCTGGCCCTCGCCCGCCGCCTGCGGCCGCGCGCGGCCGCGTGAGCGCTCGCTAGGATCCGCCCCCCAGGGCGATTAGCTCAGTCGGTTAGAGCGCTTCTCTGATAAGGAAGAGGTCCCAGGTTCGAGTCCTGGATCGCCCATCGAGAAGACCCTGGAACGGGCACCTTTTTTGTGGTCCAGTCACCCAGCGGGGCCCGGCGAGGTGGAGACTGAACAGTAGAATCGCGGCCGTGCCGTTCACGCTCAGGAACCTCAAGGGGGACCTGGAGGACCTCGGGTCCAACTTCGACGGCGCGCCGGACTTGGAGTTCCGCCTTGCGAGCAAGGCGCTCGAGCTTGAGCGGTCCGGCCTCAGCTATCAGCGCATCCCGCCCGGCTATCGCTTCCCGTACGGCCACACGCACAAGGAGCAGGAGGAGGTGTACGTGGTCGTGCGCGGGAGCGGGCGGATGAAGCTCGACGACGAGGTCGTCGCGGTCGAGGAGTGGGACGTGGTGCGCGTCCCGCCCGGGACCTGGCGAGGCTACGAGGGCGGGCCGGCGGGGCTCGAGATCCTCGTCTTCGGTGCGCCCAATCTCGGCGAGAATCCGCGCGACGATGTCGAGGGTCAGCGCGACTGGTGGTCCGACTAGCGCCTGCGCGGCTGCCGTAGCACCGTCTTCCGGCATAGTGGGCGCAGATGACGCGCATCGCCCTGGCCGTCGCCCTGCTGCTCATCGCGCTGGCCCTGCTCCCACCCGGCGCGAGCGCCGCGACCTGCAGCGATCACTCCAGCCAGGCCGAGGCCCAGCGCGCGGCGGACACGCGCGACGGCGACGGCGACGGGATCTACTGCGAGTCGCTGCCCTGCCCGTGTGCGACCGACCCCGGCGGGGGCGGTGGAGGCGGAGCCGGCCCCGCTCCGGCGCCCGCTCCGCGGCCCCGCGCGTCGTGCGCGCGCCCGAGCGCCGTCCAGCGCGTCAGCTTCGGCCGGGCGCGCTACCCGAACATCCGGCGCCACTACATCGCGGCGATCGCTCGGGGCTGGCCGCGCGTCATGGTCCTGAACCGCAGCGGCACCGGGGCGCGGCGCGACCGCCTGCTGGAGGAGTTCCCCGCCCGGTCGGGCTTCGACCGCGACGAGTACCCCGCCGCGGTGGGGCGCGGCCGGGCCAACGGGGACCGCCGAGGCCTCGTGCGCGGCGTCAACCCCCGCGGCTGGTCGGCGCACGTGATGTACGTCCCCAGCAGCGAAAACCGCTCCCACGGCGCATCGCTAGGGGCGAAGCTGCGCCGGTTCTGCGACGGCACCCGCTTTCGCTACGTGTTCCGCTGACGCGGGGCCGGCCGAGCTCCTCAGCCCTCCTCGAGGCGGAAGCCCACCTTCAGGCCCACCTGGTAGTGGTCCACCGCCCCGTCGCTGATGTAGCCGCGGACCTCGGTGACCTCGAACCAGTTCAGGCCCCGCAGCGTCTTGGACGCGCGCTGGATGCCGTTGTCGATGGCGGCGTTCACGCTCTCGGGCGAGGTGCCGACGATCTCGGTGACGCGATAGGTGTGGTTGGACATGGTGCCCTCCGGTCGGGATGACGGACGGACCTGATCCTGACCGACGCGACCCGGCTGTGAAAGGGCACTCGCGACGGGCGCGCTCGCGCTCGTCGTCGCGCACGCGCTGACCCCCGACCGGGCCCGAGCGCAGGACGAGCGCGGCTTCGCGTATTCGATCGAGCTGGCCGAGGACATCGAGCCCCCGGTCGGCCGCGCGCTGGCCCGGGCGCTGAAGGATGCGCAGAAGCGGGAGGCCTCGCTGGTGATCGTCCGCCTGGACACGCCGGGCGGCCGGCTCGACACGATGCGCTCGATGGTGCGCGACATCCTCGCCTCGCGGCTGCCGGTGATCGTCTACGTGCATCCCGGCGGCGGCAGGGCCGACTCGGCGGGCGTTCCCCTGACCCTGGCCGCCGACGTGGCGGCGATGACACCCGCCACGAACATCGGCTCGGCAACTCCCGTGTGGGCCGGCCCTGCGGCGCAAACCGAATCGGAGGACCAGCTCCTGCAGGACCTGCAGCGCAAGTCGGTCAACAGCGTGGTGGCGCTCGTGCGCACGCTGGCCGAGGACCATGGGCGCAACGCGGACCTCGCCGAGCGGATGATCCGCGAGGCGACCAACGTGTCGGCGGTGCGCGCCCGCCGGGAGCGGCTGATCGACGTGGTGGCGCCGACCGAGGAGGCCCTGCTGCGCCAGCTCGACGGCTTCGCCATCAAGGGCCGCAAGGCCGGGACGCTGCGAACCGCCGGCCTGCCCATCCGGCGCATGGCGGTGGACGTCACGGAGGAGGCCCTCCCGGTCGGCGGCGACGAGTCGTCGCTGCTGCGCTCCTTCGCCTACGCGTTCGGCGCGATGGCCTCGGTGTCGCTGGTGGTCTTCGGGTTGGTGCGCGCCAGGCGGCCGGTGCGGCGCTGGCGGCGCATGCGCCACCGGCGCAGGTTGATGCGCCGTTAAGCGCGGCCGGCGCGCTCCTTCAGGGTCCTCGGGCCGGAAGCTATGCTCCATCCGATGCAGGAGATGGTCATCTACGGCGTCAGCTTCGACATGGTGGGAAAGCAGCCGATCGTGCTGCTGAAGACCGTCGACAGCAACAAGTTCCTCCCGATCTGGATCGGGCATCCGGAGGCCGCCGCCATCCTGATGAAGCTCCAGGGCGCGAGCACGCCGCGCCCGATGACGCACGACCTGTTGTGCGACATGCTCGGCGAGCTCGAGGTCCGCTGCACGCAGGTGGCGGTCACCGAGTTGCGCGACAACACCTTCTTCGCCTCGATCACCCTGGCCGTGGACGGCAAGGAGATGGAGATCGACTCCCGGCCCAGCGACGCGCTCGCGCTCGCGGTCCGCTCCGGTGCCCCGATCTTCGCCGCCGAGGAGGTCATCGCCGAGTCGGCGATCGAGTTCGAGCACGAGGTCGAGGACACCGAGGAGGTCGTCGAGAAGTTCAAGGACTTCCTCGACCAGGTCTCGCCGGAGGACTTCGCGGGCGAGGAGTAAGGACCGGGGCGCGGAGCGCCCCGCGCGGCGCAGCCGGCGGCTACGGGCGGTCCGCCGCCAGATCCAGGATCCGGGCGATCAGCTCGTCGAAGCCGATGCCCGCCGCCTCGGCGGCCATGGGCAGCAGCGACGTCTCGGTCAGCCCCGGGACCGCGTTGACCTCGAGCACCGCCAGCTCCTGCGTCCGCGCGTCGAGCATGAGGTCCACCCGGGCAAAGCCTGCGCAGCCGAGCGCCTCCCAGGCCTCGAGCGCGATCTCCTCGGCGCGCTCGCCGACCCCGGGCGGAAGGTCCGGCGGGCAGGCGAACCGGGTGCGCCCGATCACGTAGCGCGCCTCGAAGTCGTAGAAGTCCTCCTCCCGCGGGATCGCCTCGACGATCGGCAGCGTCCGGCCGTCGAGCACCGAGACCGCCAGGTCGCGCCCCGCCACGTGGCGCTCGAGCAGCACCTTGTCGCCGTAGGAGAACGCCGACACCAGCGCGGCCGGGACGTCGGCGGGCGTGCGTGCGAACTTGATCCCCAGCGCCGAGCCCTGGCTGGAGGGCTTGACGACGATCGGGAACTCCAGGCGCTCCTCGATGGCCGGCAGCGCCTCGGCCGCGCCCAGCTCCTTGAACGCGGTCTCGTTGAACGCGAAGAAGTCCGGCGTCGGGATGCCGGCGTCGCGCATGTGGTGCTTGGCCAGGACCTTGTCGGCGCACCGGATGCACGCCGACACGCCCGAGCCGGTGTAGGGCACGCCCACGGCCTCCAGCAGCTCCTGCACGGTGCCGTCCTCGCCGTCGCGGCCGTGCAGGGCGACGAAGGCCACGTCGGGCGCGGCCTCGCGCAGCCGGGCGACGAGATCGCCGCCGACGTCGATGCCGAGGACCTCGTGCTCACCGCGCTCCAGCGCGTCCTCCACGCGCGCGCCCGACGTGAGCGACACCTGGCGCTCCAGCGAGCGCCCGCCCTTGAGGACGGCGACGCGGGCCACCGGCCCGCTCAGCCTTCCCGTGCGTCGCGCCGCCCGCGTTGGCGGGGCGGGAGGTGCAGCACGTCGGCCAGCGCGCCCACGTCACGGTCGCCCTGCGGCTCGGCGTCTGCGTCCGGCTCGGCCCGGGCGGGAGCGGGTGCGGCCCGGCGCGAGCCCGTCAGCGTGCCGTAGAGGTCGATCTGCTCGCGGACGACCTCGCCGATGCGGCGGATGCCCTCCCGGATCTCGGCCTCGCCGACGCCGGAGAAGTTCAGGCGCATCGAGGAGCCGCCGCGACCGTCCAGAAACGCCGCGCGGCCGGGCACGAAGGCCACGTGCTCGGTCAGCGCGCGGGCCAGCAGGTCGGTCGTGTCGATGTAGTCGGGCAGCGTGGCCCAGATGAACAGCCCGCCCTGCGGGTGCGTCCAGCGCGCCTCGGGGCCGAAGCACTCGGCCAGCGCGTCGAGCATCACGTCGCGCCGGCGGCGGTAGATCTCCTTCAGCGACTGCACGTAGTCCAGCCAGCGCCCCTGCGCGAAGTAGGCGGCCACGAAGTGCTGGCTCATCGAGGAGGAGCACAGGTCGGCGGCCTGCTTGCCCATGTTCATCTTCGCGATGACCGGCCGCGGCCCGGCCGCCCAGCCCAGGCGCACGCCCGGCGACAGGATCTTGGAGAACGTGCCCAGGTGGATGACGAACTCCCCGCCGTCCAGCGCGTGCAGCGTGGGCAGCGGCGCGCCCTCGTAGCGCAGCAGGCCGTAGGGGCTGTCCTCCAGCACGAGCAGCTCGCGCTCGCGCGCCACCTCCACGAGCCGGCGCCGGCGCGGCAGCGACATCGAGACGCCGGCGGGGTTCTGGAAGGTCGGCACCGTGTAGATGAACTTCGGGCGCCGGCCCTCGCGCTCCAGGCGCTCGAGCACCGCCTCGAGCTCGTCGATGCGCATCCCCTCCGCATCGAGGCCGATCTGCACGACGTCGGCCTCGTAGGAGCAGAAGGTGGGGATCGCGCCCGGGTACGTCGGCGCCTCGGCGACGATGACGTCTCCGGGGTCGACCAGCGTCTTGCACACCAGGTCGATGACCTGCTGGCCGCCGCTGGTGACCAGGACGTCGTCGGGGTCCACCGGGGTGTCCTCGGCGGCCATGACCTGCACGATGCAGTCCTTGACGACGGACAGGCCCTCGGTGGGTCCGTACTGCAGCGCACGCGCGCAGGAGTCCACCGCGACGCGCGCCATGATCGCCGCGTAGGACTCGGCGGGGAAGGACGAGGTGTCGGGGAGCCCGCCGGCCAGCGAGATGATGTCCGGGCGCTCGGTGATGGCCATGAGGTCGCGCATCGCCGAGGACTTCATGACCTTGGTGCGCGCGGCGAAGAGCCCCGCGTAGCGCTCCAGATCGCGCGACGATGACCGGACCGCAACCCGCACGCGGCGCCCCCCGCCGCGCTGCCCCGGCTCCGACCCGCGCGCCCCGCCGCTGCCGGGCGGGCCGTGCCTGTCGTCTATGGTCATGCGGCTTCACGCTACCGGACGTGCGACTGCTGCTCGACATCCTGCAGGGGGCCGGCCTGGCCGGTGCCGCCGGGCTGCGGCCCTTCCTGCCCGCGCTGGTGGCGGGGGCGTTCGCCAGCGGCGACATCCTCGTCGACTTCGACGGGACGGCGTTCGCGTTCCTGGAGGCGCCCGGCTGGCTGCTGGCGGTCGTGCTCGCGCTCATCGCCACCGTCATCGCCCAGCGGCGCGGCCTGGAGGGCGATCCCCGCTACGGCGCCGCGCTGTCGGGCCTGGCCATCGGCATCGGCGCGCTGCTGTTCGCCGGCACGCTGGACGACCGCCACGACCTGTGGTGGCCCGGCCTGCTGGCCGGCGCGCTGTGCGCCGCGCTGGCCGCCGCCGCCGCGCGCTCGCTGCTGACCGGCGTGCGCGCGCGGCTGGACGCCGAGGCGCAGACGGCGCTGCCCGTCTACATCGAGGGCTGCGCGCTGCTGCTGGCGGCCCTGTCGATCGTCGTGCCGCCGGTGTCGGTCCTGGCGCTCGGTCTGCTCGCCTCGCTGCTGATCCGCGGGCGCCGGCGGGAGGGCGCCAAGTACGCGGGGCTGCGCATCCTGCGGTGAGCCCCGCGGGCTCAGGCGCACGGGGCAGGCGGCGGGGCCGCCGCAAGCCGGGCAAGCTCGTCCTCGCCGTCATCGACGGCCTGAAGCCCTCGATGCTCGAGCGCGCGATCGCGACGGGCCGCGCGCCGGCGCTGGAGGCGATCCGCGACCGCGGGACGTACGTCGACGACTGCTGCGCGGCCTTTCCCTCGGTGACGCCCGTGTGCGCCGCCACGATCGCCACCGGCGTGCTGCAGGACGCCCACCACATCCCGTCGATGAACTGGTACTCGCGGGCGGAGTCGCGCTACGTCGAGTACGGCTCCTCGTTCTCGGCGGCGCGGCGGTTCGGGATCAACCGCCAGCTCCTGGACACGATCTACCACATGAACCGCGACCACCTCTCCAGCGAGACGAAGACGGTGTTCGAGGCGCTCGACGACGCCGACGTGCGCACCGCCGGCACCACCTACCTGATGTATCGCGGCCGCCACCCGCACCAGGTCTCCAAGGACTTCGCCCTGACCCGCCTGGCCTCCACGCTGTTCCGCCAGCCGGTGCTCGGCCCGCGGGAGTTCTTCTACGCCGACCTGTTCGCCAGCCGCACCACGGGCTGCTGGTCCAAGCTCGGGCTGCCGGGCATCCGCGACCAGCACACGGGCTGCGTCGGCGCCTACCTCACCGAGCACGACCTGTTCGACTTCCTGCTCTTCTCGCTGCCCGACAACGACACCCATTCCCACAAGAACGGCCCGCACGCACAGGTCGTCTCGATCGCCGCCGCCGACCGGGAGCTGGAGCGCCTGATGCACGCCGGCGGCGGCGTCGACGCCTTCCTCGAGGAGCACGCGGTGATCGTCGTGTCCGACCACTCCCACGCACCGGTCGAGCAGGTGATCGACTTCGTCGGCGCGTTCGCCGAGTGGGACGTCCTGCAGCCCTCGGGCGCTCGCTCGCAGCACGCCGAGCTCGCGCTGTGCCCGGGCTCGCGCTCGGCGATGGTCTACACGCTGATCGAGGAGGGGCGCGCCGTGGCGCTGCCCCGCCTCGTGCAGACCGCGCGCGCCACCGACGGCGTCGACCTCGTGATGTGGCGCCCGGGCGGCCCCGGGACGGAGGCCTGGATCGCCGGCCGCCGCGGCGAGCTGCGCTTCGCGCCGGGCGGCCCGGTGGCCGACGCCCGCGGCCGTCGCTGGCACGTCGAGGGCGAGCTCGACACGCTGCTGGCCAGCCTGGAGGACGGCGTGCTGCACAGCGAGCACTACCCCGACGCGCTGGCCCGGGTCTGGGCGGCGCTGGACTGCCCCACCTCGGGTGACCTGCTGCTCTCCGCGGAGCCCGCCTACGAGTTCCCCGACTGGGGCGGCGAGGCACACGTCGGCGGCGGCAGCCACGGCTCGCTGCACCGCGCCGACTCGCTCGGCGCGCTGCTGTTCTGCGGCGTCGAGCCGCCCGCCGAGCGGGCGGCCGGCGCGTGGTCGATCGCCGACGTGGCCCCGATGGCGATCGCGCACTTCGGCGCGGGTTAGGCCCGCGTTACGTTCCGCGGCGTGCCCGCCGGGCGGCGCAGGCCACCGGGTACCCTCCCGCCCATGTCCGAGGACGCGTTCGTCGCCGAGGTGGTCACCACACGCACGCGGGTGCGCCGCGGCCTGCGCCGGCCGCGCAACTGGCTGGAGCTGGTCCGCTTCGCCACCGTGGGGGCCAGCGGGTACGTGGTCAACCTCGCCGTCTTCGCGGCGCTCGTGCACGCGGCGTCGGTGGACTACCGCGTCGCCGCCACGGGCGCGTTCCTCGTGGCCCTGACCAACAACTTCGTGTGGAACCGGATCTGGACCTTCCGCGCGCGCGCCGGCCACGCAGGCTTCCAGGCCGCCCGCTTCGTCGTCGTCTCGCTCGTCGCCTTCGGCGCCAACCTGGCCGTCCTGTCCCTGCTGGTCGCCGCCTTCGACGTGCCCGAGGTCCCGGCCCAGGCGCTCGCGATCGCCGCCGCCACGCCGCTGAACTTCCTCGGCAACAAGCTGTGGAGCTTCCAGGCGTGACCCTGTGGGGCGCGCGCGACTGACCCGTGCCGCGGCGCGGTGCGCCGCGGTGCTGGCCGGGACCCTCCTCCTCGGCGCGGCCGGGCCGGCCGTGGCGCAGGAGCGCACCCCCGGCAGCGCGCCGCGCTCGCCGCTCACGCTGCCCAGCGCGCCCGCTGACCCCAACGCGCTGGTGCGCCCCGCGCGCCTCGACGTGCCCCCGGCGGGACGGCGCCTGACCGGCCGGCGGGTGCGGGCGATCGCCGACGGGGTGGGGAAGGTGCGGGCCGAGCGAGGGCGCTTCGCCGGCTCGACGCGCTCGGTCTTCCTCAAGGGCACCGACCGCTGGCAGGTCAGCTACTACGCCCGCGCGCGCCGCGGCGAGCCGCGCCCGGAGATCGCCCAGGTGCTCGTCGACGACCGCAGCGGCGGGGTGCTGGAGGCGTGGACCGGCCACCAGGTCGCGTGGACGATGGCGCGCGGCTACCCCGGCGCGTTCGGACGCAAGGTCAACTCGCCGTGGGTGTGGATCCCGCTCGCGGTGGCCTTCGTCCTGCCCTTCGTCGACCCGCGCCGGCCGCTGCGCGTGGCGCACCTCGATCTGCTCGTGCTGAGCGCGTTCTCGGTCTCGCTGGCGTTCTTCAACGACGCGGAGATCCGCACCTCGGTGCCGCTCGTGTACCCGCTGCTCGTCTACCTGCTCGTGCGGATGCTGTGGGTCGGGCTGCGCCGGCGCGACGTCGCCGAGCGCGCGCGCCGGCCGTTGCGCCTGCTCGTGCCCGTGACGTGGCTGACGATCGCGCTGATCTTCCTGCTGGGCTTCCGCGTGGCGCTGAACGTGACCAGCTCGAACGTGATCGACGTGGGCTACGCCGGGGTCATCGGCGCCGACCGGATCGTCGACGGCCGCGAGCTGTACGGCGCGTTCCCGTCCGACAACGAGCACGGCGACACCTACGGCCCCGTCAACTACGCCGCCTACGTGCCCTTCGAGCAGGCGATGCCCTGGAGCGGGAGCTGGGACGACCTGCCCGCGGCCCACGGCGCGGCGATCGCCTTCGACCTGCTCGCGTGCCTGCTGTGCTTTCTCATCGGGCGGCGGATCCGCGGGCCGGGCCTGGGCGTCGTCCTGGCCTATACGTGGGCGGCGTTCCCGTTCACGCTGTACGCGTCGATGACCAACGCCAACGACGGGCTGGTGGCGGTGCTCGTCCTCGCCGCGCTGTGGACGGCGACGAGCGCGCCGGCGCGCGGGGCGTTCATCGCCCTGGCCGGGCTGACGAAGTTCGCGCCGCTGGCGCTCGCGCCGCTGTTCGCGCTGCACCCGGAGCGCGGCGAGGACCGCGTGCGCCCCCGCGGCGTGGTCCGCTTCGCGCTCGCGTTCGCGGCGGCCGCGGCGCTCGCGCTCGTCCTCGTGGTGGCCCACAACGACCTCGGGCGCTTCTGGGACGTGACGGTGGGCTTCCAGGCCGAGCGCGGCTCGCCGTTCTCGATCTGGGGGCTGTACGAGCCGGGCTGGCTGGACGGCATCCAGCGCGGCGTGCAGATCGCCGCCGCGGTCGCGGCGGTGGCCCTCGCCCTGGTCCCGCGCCGGCGCGACGCGGTGGGCCTGGCGGCGCTGAGCGCGGCGATCCTGATCGCGCTGCAGCTCGGCGTCACCCACTGGTTCTACCTCTACGTCCCGTGGTTCTTCCCGCTGGTGATGATCGCGCTGCTGGGCCGCTGGGGCGAGCCGGCGCGGGCCTCGGCCGCGTGAACCGTCCAGTAGGGCGCCCGGAGGGCGACCCGCCATTTCAGAGGAGCCGGCCTGATGCCGGCTCGGGGACTGTGTTTCCGGCGCTCGTGCTCGCCGCGCTCTGGGCCGTCGCCACGACGGTCGGCCCGTTCTCGGACACCACGGTCAACGACCTGTTCGTCTACCGCTCCTACGCCGACGTGCTCGCCGACGGGCAGCTGCCGTTCCTGGACTTCGACTTCGAGTACCCGCCGCTGGCGGCGCTGCCGCTCGGCCTCGCCGCCCTGCCCGGCGGCGGCGAGGACGGCTACGCGGTCAGCTTCGCCGCGCTGATGGCGCTGTGCGCGCTGGCCGGCCAGCAGCTCGCCGCCCGCCTGGCCGGCACGGGCCGCGCCGCCGTCACGACGGCGTGGCTGCTCGCGCTGCAGCCGGTGGTCATCGGGGCCTCGGTGCGCACGCACTTCGACCTGCTGCCGGTCGCGCTGCTCGTCGGGGCGCTGCTGGCCTTCGCGCGCCAGGCCCCGGCGATCGGGTTCGCGCTGCTGGGCGTGGGCACGGCGACCAAGCTCTTCCCCGTGCTGGTCGTGCCGCTGGCGGTGGCCTGGCTGCTGGCCCGCGGCGAGCGCCGGGCCGCGCTGCGCGGGGTCGGGGTGTTCGTCGCGGTCGTGCTCGCCGTCGCGCTGCCGTTCGCGGGCGACGGCCTGGTGGAGTCCTTCCGCTTTCACCTCGACCGCCCGGTGCAGATCGAGTCCACCCCCGCGACCGTGCTCTTCGCACTGGGCGACTCCGAGGTCACCGGGACCAACCTGCGCCCCGACCGCTTCAAGTCAAACGGCCTGGACGGCGGCGCGGACGGCCCCGTGCAGGCGCTGTTCGCCGTCGCGCTGGCCCTGGCGCTGGCGGGGATCCTCGCCCTGGCGGCACGCCGCTCGCCGCCGCCCACGCCGCGGCGGCTGGTGCTGTGCGCGTTCGCCGCGGTGCTGGCCTTCGTGGCGCTGGGCAAGGTCCTCTCCCCGCAGTACGTCATCTGGCTGGCGCCCTTCGCCGCGATCGCCTGGGCCTGGGGGGAGCGCGTCGTCGCACTGCTGGTCGGCGCGGCGATCGTGCTCACGCACGTCGAGTTCCCCAGCCGCTACTTCGACCTCATCAACGAGGACCGGACGGTCGTGCTCGTCGTGGCCGCGCGCAACGCGCTGCTGCTCATGGCGCTGGCGTGGCTGGCAGCAGGACTTGCTCGATCGAGTCCGCGCGCAGCGGCTGCGAGCAGCGCACCAGCACCGCGTTGAGCCACGGGTCCTCGTCGGAGGTGTCGAAGCGCTCCTTCATCTGGGTGACGAAGCCGCGGACCGCCTGCTCCTTGCGCACGCCGATGACCCCGCCGCGCGGCCCCGTCATCCCCACGTCGGAGATGTAGGCGGTCCCGCCCGGCAGCACCCGCGCGTCGGCGGTGGGCACGTGCGTGTGGGTCCCGACCACCGCGGTCACGCGCCCGTCGAGGTGCCAGCCCAGCGCGATCTTCTCGCTGGTCGCCTCGGCGTGGAAGTCCACGAGCACGTGGTCGGCACGGGCGACGAGATCGTTGACGGCGACGTCGGCCTCCCCGAACGCGGGCCGGGCCGCGCGCAGGAAGATGTTCCCGCTGAGGTTCATCACCCCGAGGCGCACGCCGTCGCGCTGCACGACGCACGTGCCGTGTCCGGGCTGGCTGGGCAGGTAGTTGTGCGGCCGCAGGATCGCGTCGTGGTCGTCGAGGTAGTCGAAGACCTCGCGGCGGTGGTAGGCGTGGTTGCCCAGCGTGATGACGTCGACGCCCGCCGCGAAGAGCTGGTCGGCGATCTTGGGGGTGATCCCCAGGCCGCCCGCGACGTTCTCGGCGTTGACCACCACGAACGTCGGCGCGTGGCGCTCGCGCAGCACGGGAAGCAGGCCCAGCAGCGTTCGCTTGCCCAGCGAGCCCACGAGGTCGCCGACGAACAGGATGGTGGCGGGGGCCTCAGGCACGGCGCGTACCCTGAACGCACATGTCCACCGGCGACGACGTGACCCCCGAGCGGCCGGCCCGGGTCTCCCCGGTCGTGGTCCCGCGGTGGATCCAGCTCGTGATGCTGCCGCTCGCCGTGCTGGCGCTGTACGCGGTGGCGCAGGCCGCGGGCACGGTCCTGCTGGTGTTCATGCTCGCGGGGGTCATCGCGCTGATCCTCAATCCGGTCGTGACCTTCGTTCAGCGCACGCGGCTGCCGCGCACGCCCGCCGTCGTCGCGGTCTACCTCGCATTCTTCATCACGCTGCTCATCGCCGGGTTCCTGCTCGCCAATCCGGTCGCCGACCAGGCGCGCACGTTCGCGCGCGACGTCCCGGGCCTGATCGACGACGCCAACGCCGGGCTGGCCGACGTCCAGGAGTTCTTCGACGACAACGGCGTCGACGTGCAGATCAAGCGCCAGGGCGAGGACGCGCTGGACACGCTGCGCGACCAGGTGCTCGAGGGCTCCGGGGAGATCGTCTCCCTCACCGGCGACCTGCTGCGCCGCCTGGTCGAGGTCGGGTTCTACCTCGTGCTCGTCCTCGTCCTGTCGATCTACATGCTGGTCTACGCCCCGCGGATCGGAACGCTCGTGCGCTCCGTGATGCCGCCCGGCGACGGGACGCCCGAGGACGACTACCCGACCCGGGTCCAGCGCGCGGTCTACGGCTATGTGCGCGGCCAGCTGCTCTTCAGCCTCATCATGGGCACGAGCGCGGGCGTCGCGCTGTGGCTGTTCGGGCTGCTGGGCATCTTCCCCCCGGGGGAGACGTACGCGCCGCTGTTCGGGATCTTCTTCGGGCTCATGGAGCTCGTGCCCTACATCGGCCCGCTGCTGGGCGCGCTGCCGCCGGTGATCGTCGCGCTCGCCCAGGACCCGCTCACGGCCGTCTGGGTCGCGCTGCTGTTCCTGGCCCTCCAGCAGCTCGAGGGCCACGTCGTCGCGCCGCAGGTGTTCGGCGCCACCCTGCGGCTCAACCCGCTGCTGGTCATCCTCGCGCTGCTGCTCGGCGGGGAGATCTACGGCTTCATCGGCGCGCTGATCGCGTTGCCGATCGCCGCGGTGCTGCGCGAAACCGTGGTCTACCTGCGCGAGCACCTCGTCTTCGAGCCGTGGGGCACGACGGTGTCGCCGGGGGTGGTGGGCGCCGTCGCGCCGGGACCGGGGGCGCCGGCCGCGGCGCCGGCGGTGGAGGAGCCCGAGGTGCGGGCGCCCGAGTGGGAGCCCGACGAGGCGACCACGGTCGTGTCGCGCGACGGCGAGTGATGGGTACCGCCGGGTACGCTTGAGCCATGCCGTTCCCCGCCACCCGGCTACGCCGCCTGCGTGCCACGCCGGTCCTGCGCGACCTGGTCCGCGAGACGCGGCTGAGCCCCGCGGACCTCGTCCTGCCGCTGTTCGTGCAGGCCACGGACGGCAGCGGCCCGGGCCGCGCGCCCGTGGCGACGATGCCGGGGGTGGACCGCCTGTCGATCTCGGCCGCGGTCCGCGAGGCCGGCGAGGCGCACGCGCTCGGCCTGCCCGCGGTGCTGCTGTTCGGCATCCCCGACCAGAAGGATCCCGAGGGCAGCGGCGCGTACGACGACGAGGGGATCGTGCAGCTCGCGACGCGGGCGATCAAGGACGCGCACCCCGAGCTGCTGGTCATCACCGACGTGTGCCTGTGCGAGTACACCAGCCACGGGCACTGCGGCCTGCTGCGCGACGACGGGACGGTCGACAACGACGGCTCGGTGGAGCTGCTCGCGCGCACCTCGGTCTCCCACGCCCGCGCCGGGGCCGACGTCGTGGCCCCCAGCGACATGATGGACGGGCGTGTCGGCGCCGTCCGCGCGGCGCTCGACGAGGACGGCTTCTCCGACACGCCGATCGTCGCCTACAGCGCGAAGTTCGCGTCGGCGTTCTACGGCCCGTTCCGCGAGGCGGCGGACTCCACGCCGGCCTTCGGCGACCGCCGCGCCTACCAGATGGATCCCGCCAACGGCGACGAGGCGCTGCGCGAGGCGCTGCTGGACGTCGCCGAGGGCGCCGACGTCGTGATGGTCAAGCCCGCCCTGGCCTACCTGGACGTCATCCGCCGCGTCAAGGACGCCACGAGCATGCCGGTCGCCGCGTACAACGTCAGCGGGGAGTATGCGATGGTCAAGGCGGCCGTCGCCGCCGGCGCGCTGGACGAGCGGGCCGCGGTGCTGGAGGCGCTGACCTGCATCCGCCGCGCGGGCGCCGACATCGTGTTCACCTACCACGCCAAGGACGCCGCCAGATGGCTTCAAGCGATCTGACCGCAAACGTGAAGGTGCGCTCCCGCAAGGGCGGCGCGGCCGTCGCGCTGGACGACGTCGACCGCCGCGTGCTGAACCTCATGCAGGGCTCGTTCCCGCTCGTCCCACGGCCGTACGCCGCCGTGGCCGCCGAGGCGGGGCTGACCGAGGAGGAGGTCCTCGGGCGCGTCCAGCGGCTGCTCGACGAGCGCATCATCCGCCAGGTCACGCCGATCTACGACACCCGCGCGCTGGGCTACGGCTCGATGCTCGTGGCGGCGAAGATCGATCCGGAGCACCCGTGGCGGGCGGCCAGGATCGTCAACTCCCACCCGGGCGTGAGCCACAACTACCTGCGCAACCACGAGTTCAACATGTGGTTCACGATCGCGGTGGAGGAGGACTCGCGGCTGGGGCTGCAGGGCACGCTGGACGTCCTGCAGGAGCTCACCGGCGCGGAGTCGATCCGCCAGCTCCCCACGCTGAAGCTGTTCAAGATCCGCATGGACCTCGAGATGCAGGGCGACACCGAGTCGCTGGCCACCGCGGGCGTCGCCGAGGAGCCGGTCACGATCGAGCGCGTCGACCACGACGACCTCGACAGGGCGGTGATCGCGGCCACGCAGGGCGACCTGCCGGTCGTGCCCGAGCCCTACGTCGCCGCGGCCGCGCAGCTGGGCATGACCGTGGAGGCGCTGCTCGAGCACCTCGCGGGCATGAGGGAGCGCGGGCTGCTGCGCCGCGTGGCGGCGATCCTCTTTCACCGCCGCGCCGGCTTCTCGGCCAACGGCATGGGCGTGTGGGTCGTCCCCGACGAGCGCATCGCGGAGGTGGGCCCGCTCATGGCCTCCTTCCGCGGCATCTCGCACTGCTATCAGCGCCCGACCTACCAGGACTGGCCCTACTCGATCTTCACGATGGCCCACGGGCGCTCGAAGGAGGAGTGCGACGCGATCCTCGACGCGATCGCGGGCGAGTTCGACATCGCCGAGCGCGCCACGCTGTACTCGTCGACCGAGTTCAAGAAGGTCCGGCTGTTGTACTTCACCGACGACTTCAAGCGCTGGGAAGCCGAGCACTCCTGAGTCGGTCGGCATGAGCGTCCGGTCCGCATGAGCGTCGCGCTGCGCGATCAGACGTCGGCCGAGCTGTACGGGCGCGCCGTCGAGGTCCTGCCCGGCGGCGTGAACTCGCCCGTGCGCGCGATGCGCGCCATCGGCCGCGACCCGATCTTCGTGGACCGCGGGGAGGGCGCAGAGCTCATCGACGCCGACGGCAACCGCTACGTCGACTGGGTCTGCTCCTGGGGGCCCCTGATCGCCGGCCACGCGCACCCGGAGGTCGTGGACGCGGTGAGCGCGGCCGCACGCCGCGGGACGAGCTTCGGCGCGCCCACGGCCGGGGAGGTGGACCTCGCCGAGGAGGTCGCCCGGCGGGTGCCGGGGGTCGAGATGGTGCGGATGACCTCGTCGGGCACCGAGGCGACGATGAGCGCGATCCGCCTGGCCCGCGCGGCCACCGGCCGCACGAAGATCCTCAAGTTCGCGGGCGCCTACCACGGGCACGTGGACGGCCTGCTGGCCGAGGCCGGGAGCGGGCTGGCCACGCAGGGCATCCCAGCGAGCCCGGGGGTGCCCGACTCCGCCGCCGCCGAGACCGTGGTGGTGCCGTGGAACGACCGCGACGCGGTGGTGGACGCGACCGAGCGCCACGAGCTCGCCGCGGTCCTGGCCGAGCCCTACCCCGCCAACATGGGCTTGGTGCCGCCCGCCGAGGGTTTCCTGGCGCTGCTGCGCGAGCGCGCCGACGCGACCGGCGCGCTGCTGGTCTTCGACGAGGTCATCACCGGCTTTCGCGTGAGCCGGGGCGGCGCCCAGGAGCGCGAGGGCGTCGTGCCGGACCTGACGATCATGGGCAAGGTCATCGGCGGCGGCCTGCCCGCGGCCGCCTACGGGGGGCCGCGCGCGCTCATGCGGCGGATCGCGCCGGCGGGCGACGTCTACCAGGCGGGCACGCTGTCGGGCAACCCGCTGGCCGTGGCCGCCGGCCTGGCCACGCTGCGCCTGCTCGACGGCGAGCGCCCGTACGCCGAGCTGGCCGCGACCACGCAGGCCCTCGCGCAGGCCCTGGCCGCCGCGGCCGACGCCGCCGGCTACGCGCCCGTGCGCATCGCCACGGCGCCCGGCCTGCTCACGGTCTTCTTCAGCGCGGACGAGGTCACCGACTACGCGGGCGCCCAGGCCTGCGACCTCGCGGCCCACGCGGCGTGGTGCCGCGGCCTGCTCGCGCGCGGGGTCTACCCGCCGCCGTCGCAGTTCGAGGCCTGGTTTCCCTCGCTGGCGCACACGGCCGAGCACGTGGAGCGGACCGCCGAGGCGGCCCGCGCCGCCTTCGCCGAGATGGCGGGATGACGGGCGCGGGCGCGGCCATCGAGCGCCTGCGCGCGGCGGTGCGCGCGGAGGCCGCGCCGCTGGCGGGCGCGCTGGGCGCCGACCACGCGGACGCGCCGGCGGGCCCGGCCCAGCACGCCGCGTCCGGGCCGCGCTCAGCGGTGCACCGCGACGAACTCGAGCTGGCCGTCGAGGCCGTCCACGAGGGCTACCGGCTGCACTACGCGCAGCCGCGCGCGCTCCAGGTCGACGACGACGACCTCGCCCTGCTGGCCGGCGACCGCCTCTACGCGCTGGGCCTGGCCCGGCTGGCCGCGCTCGGGGACCTGCCCTCCATCGCCGAGCTGGCCGACGTCATCTCGCTGGCCGCCCAGGCGCACGCCGAGCAGGACACCGACCTCGCCGCCGCGGCGTGGGACCTCGGCGGCGCGGTCGTGGGCTGGGGGGCGACCCCGGAGACCGTCGGGGCCAAGGTCCGTGCGCGCTCGGGCGAGCCGGATGCGGCCGGAGCGATGCGTGAAGCCGCCCGCACGCTGGCCGGCGATCTGGCGCCCTGACGCTGAGCGCAGGAGCGCTTCGCGGCCCCGCGGGCCGTAAACTTCAGGACAGCCGTTGCACCGCCGACTCCCGGCCCGAGGTCCTCCCCCAGTGCCCGACAAGCGCAAGCGTGACAAGCCCGAGCTGACCGTCGACCGCCAGATCCCCGGCGCGTTCGAAGGCGAGACCGTCACCCGCCGGCGCTTCATGACGTCGACCGTGCACATCTCCGGCGGGATCGCCACCGCGGCGTTCACGCTGCCCGCCCTGGGCTTCGCGCTGGGACCGGTGTTCGAGGAGGTCCCGCAGCACTGGACGCCGGTCGGGCCGCCGACCGACTTCGAGGACGACGTGTACGTGCCGAAGATCGTCACGATCACGCCGGGGATCGGCGAGACGGGCAAGACGACGGTCTACGTGCGTCGCTTCAACCCCGAGATCGACAAGGAGCCGCGCGACGAGTTCAGCGCCTACGTCGCGATCTCCACGCGCTGCATGCACCTCGGCTGCCCCGTCCGCTACGTGCCGGCCTCCGAGAAGTTCATCTGCCCCTGCCACGGGGGCGTGTACGACGTCCGCGGTCAGGTCAGCGGCGGCCCGCCGGTGCGCCCGCTGGACCGCTTCTACACCCGCGAGCGCAACGGCCAGGTCGAGGTCGGCCCGCGCTACAGCCTGGACTCCAAGTTCCAGCGCTTCTCGCCGCGCGACCCCGGCGAGGACCTCGACGGCGTCGGGCAGTACCTGTACCCCTCCCGTCCCACGATCCGCAAGCTCCCGGAGACGTAGGCCCGCCCATGGCCAAGACCACGCCCCCGCCCATCGACGACGTCCCCGGCCCGAGCCCGGCGCGTCCGGCCGCGCCCAACGGCCGGCGCAGGAAGTCGCGGCCCGGGGTCAAGGAGTCCGCCCGCGAGGCCGGCATCAACGCGGTGGACTGGATCGACGAGCGCACGTCGCTGTCGGGCATGGCGCGCTGGTCGATGTTCCGCAAGGTGCCCAAGGGCACGAACTGGTTCTACACGCTGGGCTCGGCCACGATGTTCGCGTTCCTCTCGCAGGCGGTCACGGGCGTCTTCCTGGCCATGTACTACGACCCGTCGGCCACGCGGGCCTACGAGTCGGTGCGCTACATCACCAACGAGGTCTTCCTCGGCGAGCTCGTGCGCGGCATGCACAAGTGGGGCTCGACGGTCATGGTCGTGCTCGTCTTCCTGCACATGGCGCGCACGTTCTTCTTCGGCGCCTACAAGTACCCGCGGGAGCTCAACTGGGTCATCGGCGTCGTCCTGCTGATCCTGACGATCCTGATGTCCTTCACCGGCTACCTGCTGCCGTTCGACCAGCGCTCGTACTGGGCGACGATCGTCGGCCTGGCCATCAACGGCACCGGCCCGCTGATCGGTCCCTACCTGTCGGACTTCGCCCGGGCGGGGCCGGAGTTCGGCGCGACGACCCTCACGCGCTTCTACTCGATCCACATGCTGCTGCTGCCCGGCATCATCGCCGCGCTCATCGCCGCCCACCTGTACCTCGTGGCCCGGCTCGGGACGACGGCGCCGCCGTGGCTGACCGCGGACAAGAGCCCCGAGCTGCGCAAGGACCCGTCGTGAGCCGGCGCGAGCGATGAACCAGCGCGAGAAGGAGGCCTACCTCCGCGAGTACGCGCTCCTGAAGTCCCAGGGCAAGCCGTTCTTCCCCTACGCGGTGGCCAAGGACTCGCTCATGGCCTGCGTGGTCATGATCGTGATCATCCTGCTGGCGCTGACGCTGGGCGCCGAGCTGGGGCCCAAGGTCGACCCGACGACCACGACTTACGTGCCGCGCCCCGAGTGGTACCTGTACTTCCTCTTCGAGGTGCTGCGGGTCATCAAGCCGGCGTCGCTGGTGCCCCTGGCCGCGATCGGCGTGCCGGCGATCGCGATGATCCTGCTGTTCCTGCTGCCGTTCTACGACCGCGGGCCCGAGCGGCGCCCCGAGCGCCGGCCGATCGCCACCGCCGCGGGAATCTTCACGATCCTGGCCATGGGCTACCTGACCTACCTGGGCGCCTCGGCCGGCTCGCCGAACGAGATCGATATGGAGACGCCGGCGCGCATCCAGCAGGCGGGGGGCGCGGAGCTCGAGCAGTACGAGGCCGGCAAGCAGGTGCTCGCGCAGTCGGGCTGCCTGGCCTGCCACAAGATCGGCGAGAACGGCAACGGCGGTCCAGGCCCCGAGCTGGCCGACGTGGGCGACCGCCTGCCCAAGCAGGCGATCGAGCGCACGCTGATCAACCCCACCGCGCCGATGCCCTCCTACCGCTCGCTGCCGCCCGAGAAGTTCGAGAGCCTCGTCGCCTTCCTCTCGCAGCTGAGGTAGGCGGGCGGACCTCGCCCGCCGCGGTCCACGGTGAGCACCACGCCGTCCCGATCCCCGGGCACCCTGGAGGAGCCTCAGGTCCGGGCGATGTTCGACCGCATCGCCGGGTTCTACGACGCCATGAACTCGGTCATGACCGCCGGCCTGCACCACGGCTGGCGCCGGCGCGCCGTGGACCTGGCCGCGGTGGGCCCGGGGGACCGCGTGCTCGACGTGGCCACCGGCACCGGCGACCTGGCCTTCGAGCTGTCCCGGCGCGTCGCCCCGGGCGGGGAGGTCGTGGGGTCGGACTTCTCGGAGGTGATGCTCGACCGGGCGCGCGAGAAGGGGCAGGCGGGCGATGGCGCCGCGGTGCGCTTCGAGTGGGGCAACGCGCTGGAGCTGCCCTACGCCGACGGGGAGTTCGCGGCCGCCACGGTCGGCTTCGGTGCGCGGAACTTCTCCGACCTGGAGCGCGGCCTGGGCGAGATGGCGCGGGTGGTGCGCCCGGGCGGCAGGGTGGTCGTGCTGGAGATCACCACGCCGACGCGACCGCCGCTGTCGACGTTCTACCGGCTGTGGTTCGACCGGATCGTGCCGCTGATCGGGCGCGCGACCCGCGAGCCCGTCGCCTACAGCTATCTCCCCGAGTCGGTCAAGCGCTTCCCGGCGCCGGCGCAGCTCGCCGCGATCATGGATCGCTGCGGCCTGGGGGAGATCCGCTACGTGCTCACCGCGGGCGGGATCATCGCCCTGCACGTCGGGACGCGGGCGTGAGCAGCCCGGCCGCCGCCGTCGGGGCGATCGTGGAGGCCGCGGGCCCGCACGTGCCGGCGCTGCTGGCGCGGGTGGAGGAGCGCCTGGCCGAGCTCGTCGCGGGCCACGGCCCGGTGCTGGCCGAGCACGCCGGGTCCACGATCGCCGCGGGCGGCAAGCGCCTGCGCCCGCTGCTCGTGCTCCTCGCCGCGAGCCCCGCGCCGGAGGCCCTGGCCGCGCCCGACGGCCCCGCGGAGGGCCTGGTGCGCGCGGCGGCGGCGGTCGAGCTGGTCCACAGCGCGACGCTGGTCCACGACGACGTGCTCGACGCCGCCGCGCTGCGCCGGGGCCGCCCGACCGTGTGGGCCACCGGCGGTCGCGACCTGGCGGTGGCCACGGGCGACCTGCTGTTCTCGCGCGCGTTCGCCGAGCTCGCCGCGGGCGGCTCGCTCGCCGCCGTGCGCGCCCTGTCGCGGGCGAGCTCGGCGCTGGCCGAGGGGGAGCTGCTGCAGCGCGAGGACGCGTGGAACGTGAACGTGAGCCTGGAGCGCTACCTGCATCGCTGCGAGCTGAAGACCGCGCGCCTGTTCGAGGCGGCGTGCGAGATGGGAGCGCTGTGCGCCGGGCGCCCCGAGGCCGAGACGGCGGGCCTGGCGGCCTTCGGGCGCCGGATCGGCCTGGCCTTCCAGCTGCTCGACGACGTGCTCGACGTCTCCGGGCCCCCGGAGCGCACCGGCAAGCCGCGCGGCACCGACCTGCTCGACGGGACGGTGACGCTGCCGCTGATCCTCGCCCGCGAGCGCGACGCCGGCCTGGGCGTGATGGACCTGCGCGGCGTGACGTCGCCGGGACAGGCCGAGGCGGTGTGCGACAGCATCGCGTCCACCGGCGTGCTGGACGAGGCGCGCGCCCAGGCGCTGGCCATCGTGAGCGAGGCCAAGGAGCGGCTGGCCGCGCTGGGGCTGGAAGGGGGCCAGCGGCGCGCGCTGGACCTCGTGGCCGACTCGGTGGTCGACCGCTACACGTAGGCCGGCTAGAAGTCCTCGGGCAGGACGTGCCCGGTGTGCAGGGCGTCGGCGAAGCGGTCCACCGCGTCCTCCATGTTGGCCCGGGTGAGCTGGCGCAGGTCTCGCGTCAGCGCCGTCGTCCCGCGCTCGAGCTCGTCGTCGAAGCGCTCGACCTCGGACTGCTCGTAGAGGCCCGATCCGCGCCACTCGCAGTTGGGGCAGCGCAGGAAGACCGACCAGTGCGTGCGGCCGGATTCGGCCCATTCGGTCGGGTAGACCAGCGCCGAGGTGCAGGA
This sequence comes from uncultured Solirubrobacterales bacterium, assembly GCA_963825515.1. Taxonomy (GTDB): domain Bacteria; phylum Actinomycetota; class Thermoleophilia; order Solirubrobacterales; family Solirubrobacteraceae; genus CADCVQ01. Next base: position 824,333 of record CAWGTI010000010.1, read on the forward strand.
GGGGCAGACGTGGAGGGCGGTCTCGGAGGCCGTGGCGGCAGGCGAGGGGGCCGCCGGTGACTGCTGCGGGTGATCCGCCGGAGGACGCGATCCGAACTCTTCCATGCCTACTCATCGGCAACGCGGCGAGGAACTTGATGTTGGACGCGTGGTGTCAACGCGCCAAGTCGTGCCCGAGGTGGCGGTACCCTGTGAGCACCCCGAACACTGAGGAGCCCTCATGCCCAACGTGGGCCCGACCGAACTGATCATCGTCCTTGTCATCGTCCTCGTCATCTTCGGCCCGAAGAAGCTGCCCGGACTCGGCCGCTCGCTCGGCCAGGGGATGCGCGAGTTCAAGGACTCGATCACCGGCGGACGCCGGCACGACGACGACGATGACAAGCCGGCGATCACCGAGCAGCACGACGACGCCGTGAGCCAGCCGCGCGGCTGAGCCCCCGCGCGCGACAGCCGAGCCGACCGATGGCCACCGCGCTGCGGCCCATTCGCCATGACGACCGCCTGAGCCTCGTCGACCACCTCGGCGAGCTGCGTACGCGGCTCGTCATCTGCGCCGTGACCCTCCTGGCGGCGTTCACGCTGTGCTTCTGGCAGAACGACGCCGTCCTGGACATCTTCACCCAGCCGGTGCAGAACACGCAGAACCTCGAGGGCTCCGACGGCCGCAGCGAGGACCCGCTGGAGCAGAGCGCGCGCTTCCAGCGCGCCCAGGGTGAGGCGCTGCGGGCCACGGCGCCGGCCCTGGCGCAGACCGCGCGGGCGCTGGGCGACCTGCGCGGCGCGGACAACCTCTCCGCGGCGCAGCGCCGCAGCCTGGACCGGGCGACGTCCTCCCTGGCGGCGGCGGGGACCGAGGTGGCCCAGGCCGCCCGGGCGGTCCCCCGCAACCAGGGGCGTAACCTGGTGACGCTCGGCGTGGCGGAGCCGTTCACGTCGACGATCACCATCGCGCTGTATGCCGCGCTGCTGCTCGCGATGCCGATGCTGCTCTATCAGGCCTACGCGTTCGTCCTGCCGGCGTTCAGCCCCCGCGAGCGCCGGGTCGCGATCCCGCTCATGGCGATGGTGCCGGTGCTGTTCATCGCCGGCGTGGCCTTCGGCTACTTCGTGATCCTCGAGCCGGCCGTCGGGTTCCTGCAGAACTTCAACGACGACTCGTTCGACATCCTGCTGCAGGCCAAGGACTACTTCCGCTTCGCGGTGACGTTCCTGGCGGGGATCGGGCTGTTGTTCCAGATCCCCGTGGGCGTGCTGGCGATCACCCGCCTGGGCCTCGTCACGCCGCGCCAGCTGCGCAAGAACCGTGGCTACGTGATCCTGGGCATCGCCATCCTGGCCGCGGTCGCGACTCCCACGCCGGACCCGGTCACGATGACGCTGGCGATGGGCCCCCTGATCGTCCTGTTCGAGCTGAGTATCCTGTTGGCTGCATGGCTTGACCGGATCAAGCCTCCCGACATCCAAGATGACGATCCGCCGCTCGATCCGCTCGAGCCCGATCGCGACCACGAGGACCTTGCCTGAATGCTGTTTGACCTGCGGGGCCGCGGGCGCCGCCGTACCGTCCAAGCGGTCTACCTGACCCTCGCCGTCCTGATGGGCGGCGGGCTGGTCTTCTTCGGCATCGGTGGCGAGGTGCAGGGCGGCCTGTTCGACGCGTTCAACGAGGGCTCCCAGGGGACCGACGCCTCCAAGCAGATCGAGCGCCAGATCGAGCGCGCCGAGGCGGCGGTCCGGGCCAACCCCAGCGATCCGCAGCGCCTGGCCACCCTGGCCCGCGTGCGCTACCAGGCCGCGGGCATCGGCGACGGCTTCGATCAGGCCACCGGCCAGTTCACCGCGGAGGGCAAGGCCAAGCTTCGAGCGGCGTCGCAGGCGTGGGAGCGCCACCTCGCGCTGAAGCCGGAGAAGCCCGACGACCGGGTCGCGGCGCTGATGGTCCAGGCCTACGGCGCGGGCGGGCTGAACCAGCTCGACAAGGCGGTCGACGCGCAGGAGGTCATCACCGAGGTGCGCACGCCGCCGAGCTCGAACCTCTACGCCCAGCTGGCGGCGCTCGCCTACCAGGCCGGCCAGCCCCGCAAGGGCGACCTGGCCGCGGCCCGCGCCGTGGAGCTCGCCGACAAGGACGAGCGCTCGCTCCTCAAGCAGCAGCTCGAGCAGGAGAAGACGGAGGCGCAGCAGCGGGCGGCCGGGGCGGCCGGAGCCGCGGGCGCGACCGGAGGAGCGGGGGGCGCGACGCCGACGCCCACGCCGCCGCCGTCCGGCGGCTAGCCGGAACCACCCTCTAGGCTTGTCGGCCGGACCCACGCCCCTGTAGCTCAACTGGCAGAGCAGCGGACTCTTAATCCGAAGGTTCCAGGTTCGATTCCTGGCGGGGGCATTCGCTGGCGGCGCGCCCCGGACCGGCGCGCCCCGGGCCCGTGGAGGAAGTCCGGGTCGACGTCCCGCCCGCTCGCGCGCTTCCATCTGCGTGCGTGGCCGTCGGGTCGATCTCGGCGAGCATGGCTCCTGCGCGGTTCGGTCGGTCGGGGGACGTCATGGGCGCAGCCTTTCGCCGTGGCGTGCTGCGAACGTCAGAGAAGCCCCTCGACCGGCCCCCTTGGGCCGCCCCTGCCCCCGCCATGAGCACTGCTCCGCGTGTCACCGCCGGTGACGGCCTCGTCGCCCTTCTCATCGCGCCCGTCGCCGGGGTCGCGGCCATGGTCCTGGCCGGCGTGGCCCTGACCGGCGTGGCCTCCGCCTACCTCCTCGGACTGCCGGTCGCCCCGCTGCTGACCGCCGCATACGCGCGGTCGCGGGGCCGAACCGCCGGCGCGACGCTCGCGCTCGCGGCGCTGTCCCTGGTGGTCACGGTGGTGCTCGCGGGCGCGATCGTCCTCGCGATCGCCTTGGCACTGCAGGACTCCCTGGAGGCCTTCGACTAGCGTGCGTCGCACATGACCGCCCTGGGCAGCCTCGACGGCGTCGTCACCGACGCGGCGCTGATGCAGATCTCCGTCACCGACGAGGGGCTGCTGCGCGGCGACGGCGTGTTCGAGGTCATGCGCCTGTACGAGGGGCGGCCGTTCGCGCTGGACGACCACCTCGCGCGGATGGTCAACAGCGCCGCGAACCTGCGCCTTCCCTTCGACCCCGACGCGATGCGCGCCGACATCGCGGCTCTGCTCGAAGCCGCCGGGCCCGTGGACGCGGCGCTGCGGGTGCTCGTGACCCGCGGCGGCCGGCGCATCGCGCTGATCGAGACGCTCAAGGAGCGCCCCGAGACGCTCGCGCTGGCGACGATCACCTTCGCGCCGACCCGCGTCCTGGACGGCATCAAGTCGCTGTCCTACGGCGCGAACATGCTCGCCTCGCGCCTGGCCCGCGAGCAGGGCGCCGACGAGGCGCTGCTGGTGACCCCGCACGGCCGCGTGCTGGAGGCGCCGACCACCGCGTTCTTCTACGTCCTCGACGGCGACCTGTGCACGCCGCCGCTCAGCGACCACATCCTGGACTCGATCACCCGGCGCCGCCTGATGGGGGTCACCGACGCCCGCGAGCGCGTGACCGCGCGCGAGGACCTCGCGTCGCTCAGCGAGGCGTTCCTCGCCTCGACGCTGCGCGAGGTCCACCCGGTGCGTGCCATCGACGACATCGCGCTGCCGGCCCCCGGCCCGGTGAGCCTCGACGCGTCCGCGCGCATCCGCGAGCACATCGAGTCCGAGCTCGCCGAGCCGCCCGGCGCGTGAAGTTCGTCACGGTCATCGGCAACCGCCCCCAGTTCGTCAAGGCGGCGGCGGTGTCGCGGCTGCTGCGCGCCGAGCACGACGAGGTCCTCGTGCACACCGGCCAGCACTACGACGACGAGCTGTCGATGATCTTCGTCACCGAGCTGGGCATCCCGCGCCCCGAGCACGAGCTGGGCCTGGGGCGCGGGACGAACACCGAGCAGACCGCGCGGATGCTCGGAGCGGTGGGCGACCTGCTGGCGCAGGAGGCGCCCGACGGCGTGCTGGTCTACGGCGACACGAACTCCACCCTGGCGGGCGCGCTGGCCGGCGCCCAGGCGTGCATCCCGGTCGCCCACGTCGAGGCGGGCATGCGCTCCTTCGACCGCGGTATGCCCGAGGAGCTCAACCGGGTGCTCACCGACCATGCCGCCGACCTGCTGCTCGTCCCCTCCGACGTGGCGGCCGAGAACCTGGCCAGGGAGGGGGTGAGCGGGCGGGTGGAGAACGTCGGCGACGTCATGGTCGACGTGGCCGAGCTGTTCGCCGAGCGCGCGCGGGCCGACCGCGACGCGCTGGAGCGCGCCGGCGTGACCGCGGGGGAGTACGTCCTGGTCACCGCCCACCGCGCGGGCAACGTGGACGACCCCGCGCGCCTGGAGCTGCTGGTGGAGCTGCTGCTCGGGCTGGGGGTCCCGGTCGTCCTGCCGCTGCACCCCCGCACGCGCGACCGCCTCGAGCGCGCCGGGCTGCTCGAACGTCTCGGCGCCGGCGTGACGATCTGCCCGCCGCTGGGCTACCTGGCCTTCACCGCCCTGCTGCACGGCGCGCGCGCGGTGCTCACGGACTCCGGCGGCGTCCAGAAGGAGGCCTACCTGGCCGGCGTTCGGTGCGTCACGCTGCGCGACCGCACGGAGTGGGTGGAGACCGTGCAGGCGGGGTGGAACGTCCTGGTCGACCTCGACGCCCGGGCCGCCCGCGACGCGCTGGAGCGCACCCCGCCCGCCGAGCGCCCGCGGCTGTACGGCGACGGGCGCGCCGGCGAGCGGGTGGTGGCCGCGCTGGCTACGCTGCGGGCGCGATGAGCACGCCACCGCTTGCCCCCGGGCTCATCCTCAGCCCCACCGCCTCGGTCGGAACCGGCGTGAGCTTCGGGGCGCACGTGGTCGTCGGCGACGGCGTGGTCATCGGCGACGGCTGCACGATCCAGGACGGCGCGGTGCTGGGCAAGGCGCCCACGCTGGCCCGGCACTCCACCGCGCCGCGCACCGCGCCCGAGCCGCTCGTGCTGGAGGCGGGCGTCGTCGTCGGCACGCAGGCGATCGTCTTCGCCGGGGCACGCATCGGCGAGGGCGCGATCATCGGCGACCAGGCCTTCGTGCGCGAGCGCGCGCGGATCGGAGCGGGCACCGTGGTGGGGCGCGCGAGCGGCGTGGACAACGACGTGAGCGTCGGCGCGCGCGTGCGCATCCAGTCCCAGGTCTACCTCACCGCCTACAGCGTGGTGGAGGACGACGTGTTCCTCGGCCCCTGCGCGATGACCACCAACGACGACACGATGGCCCGCCACCCGCCGGGCGCGCCGCTGCACGGCGCCAAGCTGCGCCGCGCCTGCCGGGTCGGCGGTGCCGCCGTGCTCCTGCCCGGCGTGGAGATCGGCGAGGAGGCCTTCGTCGCCGCGGGCGCGGTGGTGACCAGCGACGTGCCGGCGCGCAAGGTGGTCATGGGCGTCCCGGCGCGGGTGGTGCGCGACGTCCCCGAGGCCGACCTGCTCGAGCAGTGGGCCTGAACCGCGTCCTGCCCTTCGGCGTGCGGCTGCCCGGCGCGCTCGAGCCGCCCGGCGCGCGGCGGCGGCGGATGAAGGCCGAGCGCGGCACCTGGGCGCTGGGCGTCGCGGCGATCGGGCTGACCGCGGCGGTGGCGGGCACGGAGCTGGCGCGGGTGTGGAGCCTGCGCGCCGCGCACAGCGCGGAGCCCGACCCCGACCTGCTCGAATCGGCCGACGCGGCCGTGCGCGACACCGTGGCGGTCGCCGTGGCGGGCTACGAGACCGGCAGCACCCGCGAGAACGCCGCGCTCAACCTGCTCGGGTCGTTCTCCATCACCTTCGGCTGCGCGCGGTTGGCGACGTACCTCATCCGCCGCCGCGGGCGCTTCGGGCCGGTGCGCGACGTGCTCGTGGGCGGGCGGCACATCCACCACTTCGTGCCCGGCATCGTGCTGGTCTTCCTGGCCGGCGGCGCGTCGGTGCTGTCGCGCAACGAGGAGATCGACCCGCTGCTGGCGCTGCCGTTCGGCGTCGGTGCCGCGCTGACGCTGGACGAGTCGGCGCTGCTGCTCAAGCTGGATGACGTCTACTGGACCGAGGAGGGCATCGTGAGCGTGCAGATCACCCTGGCCGTGCTGGCGCTGACGTCGGCGGCGGTGCTGGCGACCAAGGCCCTGCGCCGCGGCGAGCGGCGCGTGCTCGGCGCTCCACCCTCGCCTCCCTCGCCTCCCGGGGCGACGGCATGAGCGCCGGCTACGGCTCGGGGCCGGTGCCGCCGGGCGCCCTCTCGGGTCCCGAGGTGCCGGTGCCGTCCGGCCCCTACGTGCTGGCCAGCTACGGCCAGCGCGCGGGCGCCGCGATCATCGACTTCCTGGTCAAGGCGGTCTTCGCCGTGCTGGTGCTCCTCGGCGCGGGCTCCGCGCTGGGCATCGGCTTCTTGGCCGGCGACGAGACGACCGGCATCGTGGCCGTCATCGTCGCGCTCCTCCTCGGCTTCGCGGCCTTCGCCGTCGCCAGCCTGCTCTACGAGCCGGTGTACATGGCCGTCACCGACGGGCAGACCCTGGGCAAGCAGGCCACGGGCTGCCGCGTCGTGCGCACGGGCGGCGAGAAGATGACCTTCGGCTGGGCCGCGCTGCGCGAGGTCGTCGTCAAGTGGCTGGGGTTCAACGTCGTGGGCAACGCGATCACCGCCGGCTTCCCGGTCGCGATGCTGCTCGACAACCTGTGGCCGCTGTGGGACGAGGAGAAGCGCGCGCTGCACGACTTCGTCGTGAACACGCGCGTCGTGAAGGCGTAGCGCGGCGCGGGCGCTACGCCGCGGCCGCGAGCTGCGGCGCATCCTGCATCCAGATGACCTGGTCGCGGCCGGGGCCCACGCCCACGAGCGCGATCGGCACGCCGATCTTGTCGGCGATGAAGTCCAGGTACTCGCGGGCCGCGCCCGGCAGCTCGGAGGGGTTGCGGCACTCGCCGATGTCCTCCGTCCAGCCCTCGAGCTCGACGTACTCGCCGGTGCAGTGGTGCAGCACGGACTGGTGGTAGGGGAAGTCGCTGAACTCGGCCTCCCCGGCGCCGCGGTAGCCGGTGGCCACCATGATCTTCTCCATCCCCGAGAGCACGTCGAGCTTGGTGATCGCCAGCGCCGTGAGGCTGTTGATCCGCGCGGCGTAGCGCAGGGCGACGATGTCCAGCCAGCCCGTGCGCCGGGCGCGGCCGGTGGTCGTGCCGAACTCGCCGCCGCGCTGGCGGATGTCCTCGCCGAGCTCGTTGTCGAGCTCGGTCGGAAACGGCCCGGCGCCCACGCGCGTGACGTAGGCCTTCGCGATGCCCCAGACCTCGTCGATGTCGCGGGGCCCGACGCCCGCCCCGACGCAGGCCGCTCCCGCGACCGGGTTGGAGGAGGTCACGAACGGATACGTGCCGTGGTCGATGTCCAGCATGGCGCCCTGGGCGCCCTCGAAGATGACCAGCTTCCCGGCGTCCAGCGAGTCCCACACCTGGCGGGAGGTGTCGGCGATGTACTGCTCCAGGCGGTGGCCGAAGGTGAGGTAGTCCTCGGTCATCGACTGCAGGTCCAGCGAGGGATCCTTCATGAAGGGGCGCAGGCTCAGGCGCTTGGGGTCGATGGCCGCGGTGATCTTCTTCTTGAGGATCTTCTCGTCGAGCAGGTCCTGCATGCGGATCCCCAGGCGCGCGGCCTTGTCGGCGTAGGCGGGGCCGATCCCCCGGCGCGTCGTGCCGATCTGCAGCTTGCCGAGCTTCGTCTCGCCCGCGGTGTCCAGCAGCAGGTGGTAGGGCATGATCAGGTGCGCGTTGGCGCTGATGCGCAGGCCGCTGGTGTCCACGCCCCGCGCGCGCAGGCCGTCGATCTCGTCGGTGAGCACGCGCGGATCGATGACCACGCCGTTGCCGATGATGCAGCGCTTGCCCGCGTAGAGGATGCCCGACGGGATCAGGTGGAACTTGAAGACGTCGCCGTCGCGGATGATGGTGTGACCGGCGTTGTTGCCGCCCTGAAAGCGCACGATCGCATCGGCCTGCTCGGCGAGCAGGTCCACGATCTTTCCCTTGCCCTCGTCACCCCACTGGGCGCCGACGATGCAGATGCCGGGCATACGGTCCTCAGTGTAGGCCGGGTGCGGACTACGCCACGGTGCGATCGGGCGAGCGGAACTTCGGGCGCCGCGCCGCCGGGGCCTCTGCGCCGGCGCCCTGCTCGCGCTGCAGGTCCTGGATGCACGGCGTGACCAGCGCCTGGCCCGCGGCAGGGTCGGCCTTGATGGCGAAGTCCTGGATCTCCCGGTCCGAGAGCCGGTCGAGGCGACGGGTGATGCAAATCGCCACGGCCTCGGGCAGGGCGTCGGGCGGCCGGATCAGAGAGGCGCGGATCGCCGTCAGGAACCTCCTGCGATCGAAGCGGGCGTAGGAGTCGATGTGGTCGAGCTTCCACTGGTCGCCCTGCTTGACCAGGCTCAGGTTCACCGCCTGCCCGTCGCTGTTTCCGCCCTCGAACGCGGCGGTCGCGGTCGCCGTGTCGCCGCCGACCTCCACCTTGGAGACCGTCACCGACCGGGCGTTGCCCGCGGTGTCGCCGGCGTCCTCGCGGCAGGACTCGATCGCCGCCCGGCCCTTCGTCTGCTCGCTCTGCTCCAGGAAGCGCGGCGTCAGGAGCTTGGTGCAGTGGCCCGGGTCGGTGGTCGTGGCCGCCGTCCGGATGACGTCGGTGACCCGGTCGGAGTCCTTTGATCCCCCGTCGCTGTCGCCGTTGCCCGCGTCGTCGTCGCCGCCGCAGGAGGCCAGGGCGCCCACCAGGCACACGCCTGCCAGCAGGCGCACAAGGGCGCGAGCGCGGAGGCTCAAGGCCGACGCTCCCATGCCGCGATCATGTCACGCGGAGCGCACGTCGGGGCGGTAGCGCCGCGCGTCGGCGCCCCACAGCGGGAGCACCTCGCACATCTCCTCCAGCCGCGAGACGGTGCGCTCGGTGATCTGCTCGGCGAGCTCGTCGCGCTCCAGGTTGGTGGTCACGATGACCGACCGCTCGTCCTCGTAGCGCGCGTTGACGATCGCGTAGAGCTGCTCGAGCACCCACTCGCTGGACTTCTCGGCGCCGACGTCGTCGATGTGCAGCAGGTCGACCGCGGTCAGCCGGTCCAGCAGGTCGACGTACGTGCCGCCGCGCTCGTCGTCGAACGTCGTGCGGATCTGGGCCAGCAGGCGCGGCAGGGAGTAGATCGCCACGCTGCGGCCGGACTCCAGCGCGTGGCGCGAGACGAGCATGGCCAGCGTCGTCTTGCCGGTGCCCACCGAGCCGAAGAACCACAGCCCGCGGCCCGCGTCGAGGTTCTCGTCGATGCGCCCCACGAAGCTCCGGACCGCGGAGGTCACCGCGGGCGCGATCTCGGTCACCGGCGGGCGGTCGAAGGAGACGCCGCGGTACCGGCGCGGGATGACCCCGCTCAGCGAGCGCGAGCGGGCCATCGTCACCCGCTGGGCGCGGCACGGGCAGTCGGTCGCGGTGTTCGTCGCGTCGTCGACCAGGAAGCCGCTGCCGTCGCACTGGCCGAACGCGCAGGCGTCGACCATCAGGCGTAGCGCTCCGGCGAGGTGTAGTTCAGGAACTTCGGATACTCCTTGGCGAACGTCAGCTCGACGTTCCCGATCGCGCCGTTGCGGTGCTTGCCGATGATGATGTCCGCGATCCCCTGCCGCTCGGACTCCTTGTCGTAGTACTCCTCGCGGTAGATGAAGGCGACCAGATCTGCATCCTGCTCGATCTGTCCACTTTCACGTAAATCGGAGAGGATCGGGCGCTTGTCGGTGCGCGACTCGACGGCGCGGCTGAGCTGCGACAGCGCGATGACCGGCACGTTGAGCTCGCGGGCGAGGATCTTCAGCCCGCGGCTCATCTGGCCCACCTGCTCGACGCGCGACTCGACCCGGCCGTCGGGGCGCATGAGCTGCAGGTAGTCGATGATGATCAGCCCCAGCGGCTGCTGCTGGTGCAGCCGTCGCGCCTTGGCGCGGATCTCGAGGATCCCGACGTCCGAGGAGTCGTCCACGAACAGCGGCGCCGCGGCCAGGCGCTCGGCGGCCTCCAGGATCTTCGGCCACTTGTGGTCGGCCACCCGGCCCTTGCGCAGCTCGTCACCCTTGATGCGCCCCTGAGAGGCGACGAAGCGCTGCGCCAACTCCGTCTCGGACATCTCCAGCGAGAACAGCGCCACCGGCCGGTCGTGGTCGATCGCCGCGTTCTCGGCGATGTTGGTGACCAGGGCGCTGTTGTGGACGACGATGTCGTCGGCCACGAAGTTGTGATGGACGGGCACCGTGAGGTCGAAGGTCTCGGCCTCGCCGGCGGGCTCGATCGACACGATCTCATCCCACCAGAGGTCCGAGGTGGCGAGGTGGTCGAGTCCCTCGTCGCCACTCCAGTCGGCGATCTTCTGCAGCTGGCCACGGGAGAGCCCGCGCGTGCCCACATGCCAGTTGTGGTTGGGCGGATGCCCGGCCGCGGTGCTGACCTCCCGCCAGGTCCGGGTCCCCTTGACGGCCACGACGCGGTCCCATACCGCGACGGGGAGCGTGTCGACGTTGGTCTGCGCCGTGAGCGCGTCGAGCCGCTCGACCAGCCGATCGGCCCGCTCCTGCTTGCCGCAGACGTCGACCAGCGCGCAGAACGCCCCCAGTCCGGCCTGACCGGTGATTCGCACTTCACGCGCGACCTTGTCGGTTCCCTCGTAGACCGACCGCTTCAGGGTTCGGATGCACGACACGATGCCCAGTCGCAACAGCAGGTGCTGGACATCGCGCGCGAGACGCTCACTGATCGTCGAGTAGCCGATCTGGCGAAGGCGATCGGAGGCGTAGATGTGCCCGTCGCAGGCGTAGAGGATCCCGAGGAATCTTGCGATCTGGCGCTCGCTCAGGCCGAAGATCGCGTCGGGAACGAACTTGTTCTCCGAGCGCTTGCCCCAGATCCCGTGGTCGCGGCAGAGCGCGGTCACCGGGTTCTTGGGACCACCCGCTGTCTTGCTGAGATAGGTGTAGTAGTAGTTGCCTCCCGGCTTCCCCACCGGGCGGAAGGATGCGCCGATCGATTCGGCGGCCACACGGACCTCCTCCGCGACGGGAGAGTCGGCGGCATAGGTGAAGGACGGCGTGCCACGGATCACCGAACCGTCGGCGATCAACGCCGCCAGAAGGACGATCTCGTGATCGGGAAGAACGGAGGGGCGGTCCCGCCGCGGCAGTGTCCGCGGAACGCCGATTCGCGAGCCCGATCCGAGCTCGTCGACTCGTTTCCATCCGTCCAAGGTAAGGAGGGGATGGTTCGCTGTGAGCTCGGTCCGGCGGCCGAGTCTGGTCGTGACCCGGAACAGTGGCTTGACGCCGTTGCGGAAGGTCGCGGAGACCTTGGCCGACCGCATACGTAGGTCAGGACCCAGTGCCGCGACCCAGGCCTCCTCGCCGCCTTCGTGACTGGCGACGACGTCATCCAGGCGACGACGGGCGCCCGTCATTGCGTCGTAGATGAGAGTTGAGCCGCTCTGACATTTCCCCATCGCCGGCCTTGCCGCGATCACGATGAGGTTTCCCGGCTGGAAGCCGCCGGTGATCTCGTCGAGGTCGCGGAAGCCGGAGGGGGTGCCGGTGAGGGAGGTGCCCTCGCGCGAGAGCTTCTCCATCTTCTTCAGCTCGTCGTCGAGGATCTCGTCGATCGTGCGGAAGTCCTTGCGGCGGTCGTCGTGGGCGACCTCGAGGATCGCCCGCTCGGCGTGCTCGACCAGCTCCCGGGCGGGGGCCTGGCGGTTGAGGACCGAGGCCTGGATCTCGTACGTCGTGTTGAGCACGCGGCGCATGAGGGCGTGCTCGCGGACGATCTGGGCGTAGCGGCGGATGCCGCCGAGGTTGGGCACGCCGCCGGTGAGCTCGTCGATCGCGGCCTTGCCGCCTGCGGCCTCGAGCTGGCCCGACGCGCGCAGGTGCTCGGTGACGGTCAGGACGTCGATCGGCTCGCTCTCGCGGTACTGCGCGAGCATCGCGGCGTAGACGACCCGGTGGCGCTCGCGATAGAAGTCCTCCGGCTTCAGCCCCTCCTCGATGACCAGCCCGTACATCGCCCGGTCGCTGAGCAGGATGCCGCCCAGCACCGACTGCTCGGCCTCCAGCGAGTGCGGCGGCGCGACGCCGGTCGCGACGTTCGTGGGCGGCGGGGAGCCGTGGTCCGGAAAGCTGTTCACGGGGATGCGAGCGTAGGTCGCGGGCGCGACGCGAGCGAGGGCCGGTCCCGCTATCTGCGGGATGAACTTTGCGGTCCCGGGCTGGACGAACACATGTTCGCAGGGGGAGCGGACGGACGTTCAGGGGCCGACGGCCAGCGTGGCGTCCGCCCCGAGGAACCGTCCCACGTCGGCGGCCTCGGATTCGAGCTCTGGCAGGACGTCGGGATCGAGGGCGCGGAACGGCTGCACCTCGACCGTCATCGCGTCGCCCCGGCGCTCCTGGCGCCAGGTGCCCGCGACGCGGCCGTCCACGAGCAGCGCCGGGCGGATCATGCCGCCGCCGGACCGGATGCTGCGGGCGTCCCCGGCATCGAGGACGAGCGCGCGGTCGCGGTAGCCCAGCAGGTAGGGGTCGAAGGCGCCGAGCAGGCGGACCCGCGGGCCGGGTTCGGCGGAGCCCGAGCTCGCCGTGAGGGTGCCGCGGAGCATCCAGGCCCGGTCCTCCGCGACCGCGACCTCGTCGAGATCGCCGGCGATCAGCGCCAGCCCTCGCCGCGCTCGCCGCAGCCCGATCCCGGACCACGCGGCGTAGTCGCGCTCGCCTGCCGGGCCGTGCGCGGCGAGGTAGCGGCGGGTGAGCTCGGCCAGCGCGCGCTCGGGATCGACGGCCCGCTGCGTGCCGAACCAATCCGTCCAGTCTTCGAGCAGCACGTAGGTGGCCTCATCGCGCTCGGTCTCCGGGCCGCGGCAGACGACGCCCCGCATCGCGGCGTAGGCGAGCAGGTGCGCCGGCGCCTGGCCGTCGGCATCGATCGGCACGCCGGCCGCGGCGACGCGCCGCGCGAGCTCCGGACGGACGAGGGGACCTTCGGCCGCGAGGATCTCTCGCAGCGCGCGCACGCCGCGATCGCTGAGCTCGTCGTCCAGCCCGAGCGCCAGCCGGCGCGGCCGGCCAGCGGCGGCGAAGATCGGGCCCAGAAGGCCCACGACCCAGCCCACGTCCTCGGCGGCCAGGGCGTGCAGCGTGCCGCGCATCGCCCACGTGCGCATGACCGAGCGCTCCTCGCTCGCCGCCCGGGCCACCGCGGCGGCGTCCAGGCCCGCGCTGCGTGGGCGGAGCGCCAGCCGTGAGGCGCGGGTGTCCTGCGCCGGGACGGCGCACAGGGCGCGGACCACCTCGTGGGCTTTGCGCGCCGGCGGCCCGGTCAGCCGCTGGGAGGCCTCGCGCAGCCGGCGCGCCTGCGCGTCGGTCAGCGCACGGCTCATTACTCGTCAGGCCAGCGGCCGTGGCGGTCGAAGTACTCCCGCGCCGCGTCCTCCTCGGAGCGGTCGGCGTGGCCGCGGCCGGCCATCATGGCCAGGAACACGATCGAGCCGAGGCCGCCGACGAGGGCGACGATCGCCCACACGGTGTCCGCCACGGCCGCGATGAGCAGCGGCAGCGGCCCTACTTCTGCTCGACGACCATGGTCTTCACGTTGGCGGTGACGCCGTCGGCGACCTCCACCACGACCATGTAGGTGCCGACGTGCTTGATCGGATCCTCGAGGTGGACCTTGCGCCGGTCGACCTTCACGCCTCGCGCCTGCTCGATGGCGTCCGCGATGTCCTGGTTGGTCACCGAGCCGAACAGCCGGCCGTCGTCGCCGGCCTGGTGGCTGAGCGTGAGGACCGTGCGGTTGAGGACCTCGGCGTCCTCCGAGGCACGGGCCACGACCTCCTGAGCGGCACGGTCGGCGGCCGCCGCGCGCTGGCGGGCGGCGTCCACCGCACCGCGCGTCGCGGGCTGTGCGAGCCGGCGCGGGATCAGGTAGTTGCGCTCATAGCCCTTGGCGACGTCGACGACGTCGCCGCGCCGGCCGAGGTTCTCGACGTCCTGGAGGAGGATGACCTCGGGCATGCGATCAGCGGTCGTCGCGGCCGCGGCGACCGCCGCGCTCGCCGGCGTCCTCGCGCCCGCCCTCGTTGACGTAGGGCAGCAGGGCGAGCTCGCGGGCCCGCTTGACCGCGCGGGCGATCTGGCTCTGGTGGCGCCGGCACGCGCCGGTGATCCGCCGCGAGCGGATCTTGCCCTTCTCGGAGATGAACTTGCGCAGCATGGCCGTGTCCTTGTAGTCGGCCTGCTCGATCTTCTCCTTGCAGTAGGGGCACGGCTTGCGCCGCCCGCTGCCGGGACCGCCCTTCTTGTCCCGCCGGCGCGCGGGCTTTGCACGATTGCGCTGCTTGGCCACTGAGTCGAACCCTCTCTCGGATACCTACGTCGGCCCGCCATTGTGGCAAAGGTCGCGCGCAACCTGTCCTGCGGGCAGGATCAGCCCGGTTGAAGGTGCTCCCCGGCGGACCCGCTCAGCCCCGCCGCGCGCGGGCCCGCGCCGCGCGGCGGGCGAGGTAGCTGCGCCCGGCGCGCACGATGACGGTCCGGCGCGCGACCTTGTCGCGCACGGTGACGCTGCCGCGGCGCACGCGCGTCAGCGTGCCGTCGCAGCGCTCCTCGGTCAGCCAGATCGTCCCCCGCAGGGTGGCCGAGCTGTGGCGTCCCTGGGTGCGGAAGCGCCCGCGCCCGTCGCCCCACAGCCGCGAGACGACGCGCCGCGAGCGCCGCTGGGCGCTTCGCGCGGTGGCGCCGCGCGAGCTGGCGCCGCAGAGCCGCGGGAAGCTCGTGCTGCGCACGAGGATGTCGGTGACCGGTCGCCGGGCGCGCGCGCTGGCGGATCTGGAAGATCCCCTCGTAGAAGTCCGACCGCTGCGTCGACTGCCGCCGGCCGGTGCGGGTGGCGCCGGCCACCGACGTGATCCCCACGCGTCCGCGCCGGGTGTCGGCCACCGTGCCCACGGGAAGGACCGCCGCGCCCCGGAGCGGCACGAAGCCCGCCGGCACCTGCGCGGCGCGGCCGCCCGGCCGGGCCCGCGGGCGGGTGCCGGGGAGGCGCACGAAGACCTCGCCGCTGACCACCCGGGCCACGACGGTGCTCGCGAGCGTCGGCCCGCCCGACGCGTCCGAGTCGTCGCACGCGTCGCCGATGCGGTCGCCGTCCCGATCGGACTGCGCCAGGTTCGGCGCGTCGGGGCAGTTGTCGCGCGCATCGGGGATCGTGTCCGCGTCGCGGTCGGGCTCGCCGGGGGGGACCTGCGCGATCTCCGCGATGGGCGGGACGAACTCGGGGATCACGCCCGGCGGGACCGGCGGCGTGGCTCCCGAGTCGATCAGGCGCACCCGGTGGTTGAACGTGTCGGCGACGAGGACGTCGCCCTCCGCGGTGACCCCCAACCCGAGCGGCGTGCTGAACTGGGCGTCGGTGGCCGGGCCGCCGTCGCCGCCCGAGCCGACGGCGCCGGTGCCGGCCAGCGTGGAGATCGTGCCACCGGGCGAGACGCGGCGGATCTTGTGGTTGTTCGTGTCGGCGATGACGAACCCGCCGTCCGGCATCGCCGCGACGTCCACCGGGTTGTTGAGCTGCGCCGCCGTGGCCGGGCCGCCGTCGCCTCCGCTCCCGGGCATCCCGTCCCCGGCGACCGTCGTGATGATGCCGTCCGTTGCGACCCGCCGGATCCGGCGGTTGTTCGCGTCCGCGATGAGGATCGCGCCGTCGGTGGCGACCGCCACGCCGGCGGGGCCGTTGAGGTTCGCCAGGATCGCCGGGCCGCCGTCTCCGGTGGATCCGATCGAGCCGGTCCCCGCCGCCGTCGTGATCGTGCCGCCCGGGCTCACCCGCCGGACCCGCTCGTTGTCGTTGTCGCCGATGAGGTAGCCGCCGTCGCCCAGCACTGCCAGGCCGACCGGGAAGTTGATGTTCGCGGTGGTCGCGGGGATGTTGTCGGCGTTGAACGGGCCGGTCCCCGTGCCGGCGGCCGTGGTGATCGTGCCGCCCGGCGACACGCGGCGCACCCGGTGGTTGAAGGAGTCGGCGACCAGGAACCCGCCGTCGGTGGTCACCGCCACTCCGTTGATGGTGTTGAACTGCGCCGACGTCGCCGGCCCGGTGTCGCCCGCGAACCCGGTCGTTCCGCTCCCGGCGACCGTGACGATCGTGCCATCCGGCAGCACCCGCCGGACGCGGGCGTTGCCCTGTTCGGCGATCAGAAAGCCGCCGCCGGGCATGCCAGCGAGGTCGATCGGGTTGTTGAGCTGCGCCGCCGTCGCGGGACCCGTGTCGCCGCTGAAGCCGCTCGTCGTGCCGGCGACCGTCGTGATGACGTTCGTCTGCGCGCTCGCCGAAGGGGCTCCGCCGGCCAGCGCACCGACGGTCGCGAGCGCGAGGATCGCGCTCCGCGGGCGCAGGCGGCTGACGCTGTGCACGGTCCGGTCTCCTGTTCCGGCACCGGCCCTGTTCCGCGTGGGAGGGGCCGGGCCGGGGGCAGGCTACCGCGCCGGGCCGGGCCCTGTGCGGATCAGAACGGGATGTCGTCGGGCGGGCTGCCGCTGGCCCCGCCGCCGCCCCCGGTGGGCGCGGGCTGGTAGTCGCTCGTGTCGGCGGGCACGTCGGAGCGGGGCGTGAAGCCGTTGGAGCCCCCGCCGCCGCCGCTGCCCTCGCGAACGACCGGCACGACGCTGTCTGCGGTGATGTCGACGGCCTGGCGCTTCTGACCCTCGGGGCTGTCCCACTCGCGCCACTTCAGGCGGCCCGAGACGACGACCTTCTGCCCCTTGCGCAGGTTGCGGCCCATCCACTCGCCGAGGCCGCTCCAGATCGTCACGTCGAAGTAGGACGTGCGGTCGGCCCACTCGCCCTCGGCGTTCTTGAAGCGCTCGTTGTGCGCGATCCGCAGGCCGCAGACGCTCTGTCCTCCGGGCACCTGGCGGACCTCGGGGTCGCGCGTGAGGTTGCCGGAGACGGTGACCGTGTTGATGTCGAAACCGCTCATTCAGGACTCCTTTCGAAAGCTCGGGCGAGTCTACGGCCGCGATCGGCTGGTGGCCGCCGCGACGCCGCTCTCTGCGCGCTTAAGTCGCGAAGTCGTGACGATCTATGACGCCGAGGCGGCCGGTTCGGCGGCCGCAGGCGCGGACGGACTGGCTGCGGCCGGCGCGTCATCGGCCGCTGGGGCTGCGGGAGCGGACGGACTGGACGGACTGGACGGACTGGCCGGACTGGACGGACTGGCCGGACCGGCGGGAGCGGGCGGGCTGGTGGGGGCTGCGGCGGCGGCGCCGACCGGGCGCGGCTCGGCCCGGCTCTCGGGCGGGGCGGGCGTGCCCGGCGCGAGCTTGATGACGCGGAAGCGCAGGACCGCGTCGGCGATGCGCAGCGTGCGGTGCAGCGTCTCGAGCAGCTCGCGGTCGCCGTGGAACTGCAGGAGGTGGTAGTCCGCGGCGGGCCGGTGGCGGATCTCGTAGGCCATCTGGCGCAGACCCCAGTCCTGCTTGTTGACGATGACCCCCGAGGCGTCGATGAGGCGCTCGGTGTCGGCGAGCACGCGCTCGCGCTGGTCGTCCTCGGCCGTGGTGTCGAGCATCAGCACGAGGTCGTAGAGGGGTTCGGTGGCAGCCATGGTCATCGCCCGCAGGCGGCCGCGGATGATAGCGACCGGGGGGCGAGGGCCGCCCGCCGCGGTCCTAGGAAGGACATGGAGCGCGACGGCCCCACCCCGCTCCGCGCCCGGATCCGCTGGGGCAACCTCGCCCGCGCTCTGGCCCTCCTCGCCCTCGTCGCCGGGATCGTGGCCTGGCCGCATCTGCGCGCCGGGGAGCCCTCGCTGCCGCCGGCCGATCCGGTCCCGGTGGCGCCGCCCACGCCCCCGCCGCCGGAGGTCCCGGACCGCCTGGATCGGCCACCCGCGCCAGAGGTCTCCGAGGACGCCCGGGACGTCGCGCCGCGGCGGCCGGCCCGTCCGCGCCGCCGCCGGCCCGTCCAATCGGTCCGGCCGGTCCGTCCAACCCGTCCAGCCCGTCCGGTCCGTCCGCGCCCGCGCCCCGCCCCCCGGCGGGCCGCTCCGGCGCCGCCGGCTCGGCCGCGTGCGCCGGCGCCCGCACCGAGGACACGCCCGCGCCCGCCGTCCTCCCCGCCTCCGCCTCGCCCCACCCCCCGCGAGTTCGACTTCGAGCCCGGCTAGCCGGCCGGGCCCTACGCCCGCGCCGAGTGCTTCGCCTTGGCCCGGATGTCGGCCAGCTGCTCGTCGATCCAGTCGCCCGGGTCGCGGGCGGTCACCGCCGCCTTCAGCGCCTCCGAGCGGCGCTTGCGCTCGGGCTCGGCCATCGTCAGCGCCGCGTGGATCGAGTCCGCGGTCTCCTGGATGTCGAACGGGTTGACGCTCAGCGCCCACTCGCCGAGCTCCTCGTGCGCCCCGGTGTTCTCCGACAGGATCGACACGCCGGCGCGCTCGTTGACCAGCGGGCCCTCCTTGGCGACGAGGTTCATGCCGTCGAACATCGCGTTGACGATCATCACGTCGTAGTGCTTGTAGGCGGCGACGGCCTCCTCGAGGTCGTCGCGCAGCTTGAGCTGGATGGGCATCCAGTCCGGCGTGCCGTGGCGGTGGTTGACCACCGCGACCAGGGCCTCGATGCGCTCGAGGTACTCCGCGTACTCCGGGACGTCCATCCGCGAGGGCATGAGCTGGGCGATGAACGTCACCCGCTCGTTGAACTCGGGGTGCTGCTCGAGGAACAGGTCGAACGCGCTGAAGCCGCGCAGCACGTTCTTGGAGAGGTCGGCGCGGTCCACGCGGAGCATCAGGTGGTCGCGCCGGCGGCGCAGCAGCTCGGTCTCGAACTCCTTGGTCCGCGCGCTGCGGGCCACCTCCCGCGTCGCCTTGTAGTCGATCGGCAGCGGGTAGGCCCGCACCCACACCTCGCGGTCGCCGGCGTGCACGATGCCGTTCTCGAAATCCACCTCGAGGTCCATGAGGTCGCGGCAGCACTGCAGGAAGTTCCAGCGGTACGAGCGCGTGTGGAAGCCGATGATGTCGTTGGACAGCAGCCCGTTGAAGATGTCGCGCCGGATGCTGCTGGGCAGCACGCGCCAGGCGTCGGGCTGCGTCCACGGGATGTGGATGAAGTGGTGCAGGAACACGTCGGGCCGCGCCTTGCGGACGATCCCCGGCAGCGTGTACAGGTGGTAGTCGTGGACCATCACCACGGGCTCGTCCTCGTCGGCGATCTGCTCGACGACCGCCTCGGCGAGGTCCTCGTTGACGACGTTGTAGCCGTATTCGAACGCCTCGACCTCGTGGCGGCGGATGTAGGGCGCGTTGGAGAGGTCCCACAGGTAGTGCTGGATGAACCACAGCATCGGGTTGGCGAAGACGTTGTAGAAGCGGTCGTAGGCCTCCGCGTCGGAGACCACGAGGCGCACGTGGTACTCCGCGCCGTCGGGCGTGCGCACCTTGAAGGGCTTGCCGCGGCTCTCGCGCGCCTTGCGCGTGTCGCCCTCGCCCAGGGCCGAGGCGATCCACACCGCGTCGCGGTGCGAGGCCAGGCCGGTGAGCGCGGTCACCAGGCCGCCGGTGCCGCGCTTGAACGACCCGTCGTTCTCGAAGGTGACCGGACCGCGGTTGGAGACCAGCACCAGAGGCGCGTCGGCCATCGGTCAGCCCTCGGGCGTGCCCGTCGGGGCCGGGGTCACGGTCCCGACCCGTTGTTGCGCAGCTCGGTGAAGATCTTCAGGTAGTCGCGCAGGTAGCGGGGTGTGAGGAAGTGCTTGCGTACGTGCTCCTTGCCGCGCAGCCCGAGCTGCTTGCCCAGCGCCGGGTCGCCGAGGATCGTCAGCGCTCGGTCGGCGCAGGCCTCGACGCTGTCGACCAGGTACCCCGAGACGCCGTCCTGGACCTGCAGCGGGATCCCCCCGACGTTGCCGCCGATGAACGGGCGGCCCTTCCAGATCGCCTCGGTGACCGTGAGCCCGAAGCCCTCGCGCGTGGACTTCTGGACGAGCACGTCGGAGTGCGACTGGAACGCGTTGACCTCGATCGCCCCGACGTTGTTGAAGTTGTTGAGGATGTGGATGTCCTTGTCGCCGTCGGCGTGGGCGATCGTCGCGTTGAAGAAGTCCCACCCCTCGGGGTCGTCGGAGGCCATCGAGCCGACGAGCGCGAGCTGCACGTCGGGCAGCGTCTCCTTGACGATCCGGTAGGCGTCGATCACGCCCAGCGGATCCTTCCACGGGTCGAAGCGCGAGACCTGGGTGATGAGCGGGCGGTCGACGTCGATGCCGAACTGCTCGCACACGTAGGAAGCGTCCTCAGGCGACAGGGCCATGTTCTTGGGGGCCAGCGGGTCGATGGCCGGCGGCACGATGTTGACGTGGCCGCCCATCCCCGCCGGCACGTAGCCGTCGACGTGGAACACCGACTGCGGGTAGTCCTTGACGTAGGGCAGAAGCCGGTCCATGGTCGCCGGGTTGGGCGTGGACACGTCGATGTGGCAGCGCCAGATCCAGCCGTGCGCCTTCTCGGGGACGAGCTTGAAGACCGCGGCGGGCTGCGGGTCGTGCACGAGCGCGACGTCCCACCCGCCGACGAGCTCGCGCGAGTTCATCTCGTTGTAGCGCTGCCAGGTGTCCCACTGGTCGGGCGTGAGGTCCTCGGGCGCGCCCTGCAGCGCGTTGTGCATGAGCTTGGTCGCGTTGAAGAACTCCTCGCGGCCGTAGATGACCTCCCACTCGACCTCCAGGCCGACGTCGCGCATGAGCGGCACGAGCGTGTAGAGGATCTCGGCGACCCCGCCGCCGAAGGCCGTGGCCGACAGGTGCACCACGCGGGCGCCCCGCAGCGGCTCTGCCAGGGTCCGGATCTCCTCGATCAGGTCCTTGCCGCAGATGTGGGTGTAGTCGGCGAGGGACTTCGTGCCGACGGCGACGGGCTGGAGCACGGCGCCAGTCTAAGTGTTCGTCTGATTAGGCCCGCTCCGGACGAAGCGGCCCGCAGGGCGCTAGGGGCGCTCCCGCGGCGCCGCCGTCTCCGCGGGGCGGGCCCCGAGCTCCACGTCGATGTCGCGCCTGCGCCCGTCGCGGTAGATCTCCAGCGTGATCTTCTCCCCCGGGGCGAAGCGCAGCAGCTCCACCGCGAGGTCGGCCTCCTCCTGCAGCTTCTTGCCGTCGACCGCGGTGATGATGTCGCCGCCGTCGACCACCGGTCGCGCCTGGAAGCGGGTCTCGTCGTCGCCCGCGCGCAGGCCCGCGTCGTCCGCGGGGCCGCCGTTGACGACCTCCTGGATCCATGCGCCCCGGCGAACCGGCAGGTCGAAGCGCCGGGCGAGCTGGGGGTAGACGCGCGTGGTGGAGACGCCCAGGAAGGAGTAGCGGACCTCGCCGTCCTCGCGCAGGCCGTCCAGGGTGCGCCGCACGGTGTCCACCGGCACCGCGTAGCCGACGCCCTCGCCGCCGCCCGACGTGGAGCGGATCTGCGAGTTGATGCCCAGCACCTCACCCTTGCCGTTGACCAGCGGCCCGCCGGAGTTGCCGCGGTTGATGGCCGCGTCGGTCTGGATGGCGCCCGCGATCTGAAAGCCCGTGAGCGACTGGATCGAGCGGTCCACGGCCGAGACCACGCCGATCGACAGCGACTGCGGCTCGCCGAACGGCGATCCGATCGCCGCCACCGGGGAGCCGACCTCGAGGTCGCGCGTCGTGCCCAGCGGCAGCGGGCGCAGGGTCAGCCCGGAGGGGTCGATCCTCAGCAGGGCGACGTCGGCGTTGGGGTCGAAGCCGACGATCTTGGCCGAGACCTGGTTGCCGTCGGCGAAGGCCACGTAGACCTCGCGCGCCCTGCGGATGCTGTCGCCCTCGCCCTGCGTGACGACGTGGGCGTTGGTGGCGATCTCGCCGCGCCCGTTGAGGACGAAGCCCGAGCCCACGCCCTGCCCGCCGTCGCCCCCGCCGAAGAGGCCGTCGCCGCTCCCGCCGCCGATGACGCTGAAGACCGTCACCACGCCGGGCGCCTCGCGCTCGTAGATCGTCCGCGGGTCGAAGCCCTCGTCGTCGCCGACGCGCTTGACCACCTCCACGCGGGTGTTGCGCTCGACCGTCTCGGCCTTCGTCTCGGCGCCGTCGCCCGAGCCGGAGTCCCCGCAGCCGGTCCCGGCGAGCGCGACGGCGCACGCCAGCGTCGATGCGATCCGCCTCACGCGGGCAGCTCGAGGGAGAAGGTCGTGCGTCCCGGGCGGGCGTCCACGGCCAGCGAGCCGTTCATGCGCTCGGCCAGCTCGCGGGCGATGGCGAGGCCCAGCCCCGACCCCTGCGCGTCGTCGGACGTGAAGAAGGGCTCGAAGACGCGCCCGACCGCGTTGCGGTCGATGCCCGGCCCGGCGTCGCGGACGGCCAGGTGCACCACGCCGTTGTCCCGCGACGCGGTCACGACCATGTCGGTGCCCGGAGGCGTATGCGTCAGCGCGTTGTCGATGAGGATTCGCAGCACCTGGCCCACGCGCTCAGGATCGCAGACCGCCTCGATCACCTGCGCACCCAGGCGCAGCTCGAGCTTGGAGTCGTGCTTGTCCAGGGCGGGGCCGAACTCGGCGCTGACCGCCCGCAGCAGGAGGCCGAGGTCCGTCGGCTCGGGTCGCAGCTCCAGCGAGCCGGCCTCGAGCTTGGACAGGTCCAGCAGGTCGGTGGCCAGCCGGCCCAGGCGCGCCACCTGCTCGCGCAGGGCGCCGACGAACTCCCGCCGCGTCTCCTCGTCGAGGTCCTCCTCGTGCAGCAGCTCCAGGAAGCCGCCCAGCGAGAAGATCGGCGTGCGCAGCTCGTGCGACGCCGTGGCGATGAAGCGCTTGCGCGCGGACTCGAGCTCGCCGAGCTGTTGGCGCATGTCGTCCAGCGCGCGGGCGAGCTCGCCGAGCTCGTCGTCGTGCTCGGCCGGGAAGGTGGCGGTGAAGTCGCCCTGCGCGACCTTGCGGGCGCCCTCCTCCAGCGCCTTGACGCGGCGGGTGATGGCGCGCGAGACCCAGAAGCCGCCGACCAGCGCGAAGGCCAGGGCCAGGCCGCCGGCGATGAGGATCTGGCGGCGGATGAGCGCGACGTTGCCCTGGACGTCGGAGAGCGGCGCGGAGAAGACCACGACGCGGCTCACCGTGCCCCCGTCGAGGATCGGCACGGCGACCTCGCCCAGCGGGCCCTCGCGGGAGGACTCCATCCCGGTGGCCCGGCGCGCGCGGCGCGCGGCGCCCGCCGCCACCTCGAAGCGCAGGTCGCGGATCTCCACCTCGGTCGTGGAGTCCGAGATGACCGCGAGCTGCAGGCCCTCGGTGCCGTCGCCGACCGACAGCAGCGTCACGCGGGTGCTGGTGCGGTCGGCCACCTGCGCGACGAGCTGGTCGATGCGCTCGGAGTTCGCGTTGCGCCGCACCACCCGGGCGATGATCGGGGTGTAGGCCTCGGCGGCCGTCGTCAGCGAGCGCATCTTCTGCTCGCGCAGCGAGGACTCCAGCTGCGGCGTGACGTAGAAGAAGATCACGCCGACCGCGGCCAGCGTGACGCCGAAGAACGTGACGGTCAGCCGCGTGCGCAGCGAGCGCCACTTCACGGCCCGCAGCAGCCGCACGGCCTAGCGCTCCGCGTCGCGGAAGCGGTAGCCCACGCCCCGCACGGTGAAGAGGTAGTCGGGCTGCTTGGGCTCGGTCTCGAGCTTCTCGCGCAGGTGGCGGATGTGCACGTCGATCGTGCGCGGGTCGCGGTAGGCCGAGTCCCCCCAGATGCGCTCGAGCAGCATCTCGCGCGTGAACACGCGGCCCGGGCTGCCGGCCAGCGCGGCGAGGATCTCGAACTCCACGAAGGTGGTCTGGACGTCGCGGTCGTGCACGCGCACGGAGCGCTTGGCGAAGTCGATGCGCAGGCCGTAGCGCTCCAGCACGTCGTCGTCGTCCTGCCCGCCGTTGCGCGCCATCTCCCCGCGGCGCAGGGCGGCCTTGACCCGGCTGCGGAACTCGCGCATGGAGAACGGCTTGGTGATGTAGTCGTCGGCGCCGAGCTCCAGCCCCAGGACCTTGTCGATCTCCTCGGCGCGGGCCGTGAGCATGATGATCGGCACCGTGCTGCGCGCGCGGATGCGGCGGCAGACCTCCAGGCCGTCGAGCCGGGGCAGCATGAGGTCCAGCACGACGAGGTCGTAGGTGCCCTCCTCGAAGCGCTCCAGGGCGGCCTGGCCGTCGGCGGCCTGCACGACGTCGTAGCCGTCCTTGCGCAGCGGATAGGACAGCAGCGTCTGGATCGCCTGCTCGTCGTCGACGAGCAGGATGCGGGGAGTGCGTCCGACCATTCGCAATAGTGTGGCGAACGACATGCTCGACCCGCGCATCTACCGGGCCGGGATGATCCCCGTCCTCCTCGCGCTCGTGCTCGTCGCCTTCTCCCTCGAGGATCGACCGCGTCCGTTCCGCACGACCCTGCCGCCCGACGCATTTCAGGGCACGCGCGCGCACGCCGAGCTCGCGCGCCTCGCCGCCGCGTTCCCGTCGCGTCGCCCCGGGTCGGCCGACGACGTCGCGCTGTCGCGCCGCGTGGCCACGCAGATGCGCCGCGCGGGCTTCGCGGTGCGCACCCACCGCGTGACCGCGCAGACGATCGAGGGCGAGCAGCCCCTGACCACGATCGTGGCCGAGCGGGCCGGCATCGCCGACTCGCGCGTCGTCGTCGTCGCGCACCGCGACGCCGCCGGCCGCGGCGCGGCCGCCGAGCTGTCGGGGACCGCCGCGCTGCTGGAGCTCGCGCGCGTCTTCGGCGCCGGGCAGCGGCGCACGCGCCGGACGCTCACGCTGGTCTCCACCAGCGGGGGCAGCGGCGGCGCCGCGGGGGCGGCCGCGCTGGCGGGCCAGCTGCGCCGGCCGGTGGGCGCCGTGCTCGCGCTTGGCGACCTCGCGTCGCGCGACCTGCGCGGGCCGGTCATCCAGCCCTGGTCAAACGAGCTCGGGGCCTCGCCGCTGCGCCTGCGGCGGACCCTGGAGGACGCGGTGAGCCAGGAGACCGACACCGGGCGCAACTCCCCCCGCGCCCTGACCCAGATCGCGCGCCTGGCGGTGCCGGGCACGCTGGGCGAGCAGGGGCCCCTGCTGGCCCGCGGGCTCCCGGCGGTGGGCCTGTCGGTCAGCGGCGAGCGCCCGCCGGCCGCGGACGCCGCCGTGTCGCCGGCGCGCCTGCAGGCCTTCGGCCGGGCGGCGCTGCGCACGCTGACGGCGCTGGACGGCGCCGCGGTGCCGCCGGGGGTGCCGGCGGAGATCACCAGCAGCGACCTGATCACGCGCCGCAAGGTGCTCCCCGGCTGGGCGGTGCGCCTGCTCGTGGGGGTGCTGCTCATCGCGCCGCTGGTCACGGCGCTGGACGTCTTCGCGCGCGTGCGCCGGCGCGGGGAGCCGCTGGCCGCGTGGCTGTCGTGGACGCTCGCCGGGGCGCTGCCGTTCATCCTCGCTGCGCTCTTCGTGCTGGCGATGGCCACCACGGGCCTGCTCGCCGCGGTGCCCGACGGGCCGGTGGCGCCGGAGGCCCTCCCGGTGCAGGTGCCCGCCCTGCTCGCCGTCGCGCTGGTGTTCGTCCTGGGCTGGGTGGGGGCCCGGCCGCTCGCGCTGCGGCTGGCCGGCGCGCGACGCGATCCCGCCTCGCCCGGGGCCGGGGCGATGGTCATGCTCGTGCTCGTCGCCGCTGCGATCGTCGTGTGGATCGGCAACCCCTATGCCGCCGCGCTCCTCGTGCCCGCCGCTCACCTGTGGCTGTTCGCCGTCGCCCCCGAGTTCCGGATGCGCCAGGGCGTCGGCGTGGCGGTCGTGGCGCTCGGCGTCGTCCCGGGGATCGTGGTCGCGGTCGCCCTGTCGGGCGCGCTGGGACTGAGCGTGGGCGAGGCGGCGTGGATGGTGATGCTCCTCGTGGCGGGGGGCCACGTCTCGTGGCTGGGCGTGCTGCTGTGGAGCATCGTGGGCGGATGCGCGCTCGGGGCGCTGCTGATCGCCGCGCGCGGGCGCG
The DNA here is from genome assembly GCA_963825515.1 of uncultured Solirubrobacterales bacterium. Taxonomy (GTDB): domain Bacteria; phylum Actinomycetota; class Thermoleophilia; order Solirubrobacterales; family Solirubrobacteraceae; genus CADCVQ01. The sequence continues at coordinate 850,422 of CAWGTI010000010.1, forward strand.
AGGCGCCCGGCGACGACCGCCGCCCGATCACCGTCCGCGGCCCGCGCTCCTACGCCGGGCCCGGCTCGCTGGGCGGGACCGAGTCCGCGCTGCGACGCTGACGGCATGCGCCATGCGGTGCGCGCCATCTCGACGGTCCTGATCGTCTCCGGGACCCTGCTGCTCGTCGACGCGGGGCTGACCGTCGCGTGGCAGGAGCCCGTCTCGGCGGTCTACGCGCACCTGCGCCAGGCGGGCCTGGACGACGACCTGCGCGCGCTGGAGCGCGCCCGGCTGAGCGCGGTGGAGCGCGCCGCGCTGGCCTCCCTGGACGGTGAGCGCCGGCGGCTGGCCTTCCTGGCCCGCGCGCTCAAGCGCGCCGCCCGGCGCGGCGACGCCGTCGGGCGCATCCGCATCGCGCGGCTCGGGGCGAACTTCGTGGTGGTGGACGGAAGCGACACGTCCTCGCTGCGCACCGGCCCCGGCATCTACGACCGCACGCCGTTCCCGGGCGCCCCCGGCACGGTCGCGATCGCCGGGCACCGGACCACGTACGGGTCGCCGTTCCGGCACATCGACGACCTCGACCGGGGCGACGACATCGTCGTGGAGATGCCCTACGGGCGCTTCACCTACGAGGTGCAGCGCACCCGGATCGTTCCCCCCACCGAGGTCTCGGTCGTCGCGCGCACGGGGTACGACCGGCTCGTCCTCTCCGCCTGCCATCCGCTCTACAGCGCCGACAAGCGGATCGTGGTCTTCGCGCGTCTGGTCAACGCGGCACCGCGGGGCGTCGCCCTGACGGCGCGCTGAGCACCGCAACGGTCGTCGCCTCGGGGCCCTGCGCGCTCAAGCGCAGCGCGGCCGCGCCCGATGAACCGCACGGGATGCGATCCCGGTCGGGGATGCGAACGCAGGACATCAGGCGCCGCGTCCAGCGAGCGGAGTACGTCGTCGACCCCGCCGCGGTGGCCGAGGCGCTGCTGCGCCGGCTGCTGGCCTACAGGCGGTGCGCGTATCCGCGGACGTCGCGGGCCACGCCGCCGGAGGAGAGCTCCAGCGCGGCCGGCCCGTCGGCGACGCGTCCCACCCAGGTCAGCGACGCGGCGGCCTGCGCCAACGCGCGCCCGTCCTCGCCCACGCAGACGCACAGCTCGTAGTCCTCCCCCGCGCCGGCGGCCAGCTCCCACGCGGGCACGCCGAGCTGGGATGCGACCTCGGGCACGCCGTCGGCCAGCGGGAGCGCGTCGAGGTCCACGGCGATCGCCACGCCGCTGCGATCGGCGAGATGCCCCGCGTCCGTGGCCAAGCCGTCGGAGAGGTCGATCATCGCGTGGACGCCCGCCCGGGCCAGCGCGCGCCCCTCGGCCAGGCGCGGCTCGGGGCGCCGGTGGCGCTCGGCCAGGGCCGCGGGCCCGGTCGCGCGCCCCTCGAGGATCGCCAGGCCCGCCCCGGAGGCGCCGAGCGTGCCGGTGACCCCGACGAGATCGCCGGGCCGGGCGCCGTCGCGGCCCACGACGGCGGCGGCGGCGTCCGCCCAGCCGGTGACCGTCACCGCCAGCAGCAGCACGGGCGCGCTCGTCACGTCGCCGCCGATCACCGCCACGTCGCAGCGCCGCGCCAGCGCCGCCATGGCCTCGCCGAGCGCCGTGACGTCGGCGGCGGCGAAGCCCGCCGGCAGCCCCAGCGCGACGTACGCCTCCCCGGGATCGGCGCCCATCGCGGCGATGTCCGACAGTGCGCCGGCCAGCGCGCGGTGCCCGGCGTCGGCGGCGCTCGCCGTCTCGCCGAGCCGGAAGTGCACGCCGTCGAGCATCGCGTCCACGCTCGTCACGCACACGGCGCGCGCGGCGACGACGGCCGCGTCGTCCCCGCTGCCGCGCAGCACGCGCGCGGGCGGCGCGCCGAAGGCGCGCTGGAACTCCGCGATGAGGGCGCGCTCGGCGGTCAGCGGTGCCGGTACACGATGCGCGCGCGGTCGAGGTCGTAGGGCGACAGCTCGCAGCGCACCCGGTCACCGGGAAGGATCCGGATCCGGAACCGCCGCATCTTGCCCGCGACGTGACCGAGGACGACGTGCTCGTTGTCGAGCTTCACGCGGAACATCGCGTTGGGCAGGGCCTCGATCACCTCGCCCTCGAACTCGACTTTCTCTTCCTTGGCCATTCACTGGACCGTAGCAGCGCGCGGCGGCTGCGGCCGGGGCCGTCACCGCCCTACTCGGCGCCGTCCTCCTCGACCTCGGGTCGGGGGTCGGGCTGGGGCGGGGACTCGTAGGTGTTGGGATCGAACTGGTTGGCGTTGTTGCCGTCGTACTCGTCGCCACCCGAGTCCGGGTTCGGCGGCGACGGGATCGGTCGCACGCCGGGGTCCACCGGGACGGGCGTGCCCGGGGTGGTCCGGGTCGCGTCGCCGCGGACCTGGGCCTCGCGCTCGTTGGAGAACGGCCTGGACCGGAACGGATGGTCGGCCCTGGCGAACTTGCCGCAGAAGCCGCCGGCGGCGCTCTTCATGTAGCGCCCCCAGATCTGGGCCGGGAAGGTGCCGCCGTCCACCGGCCCGCCGTTGAACAGCGCGGGCATCGGGACCCGGCCGCGGGGGAAGCCCACCCAGACGGAGGTGGCCAGCTGGGGCGTGAACCCCACGAACCACGCGTCTGTGTTGCGGTCCGTCGTGCCGGTCTTGCCGCCCGCGGGGCAGCCCGTGTCCGCTCGCGCTCCGGTGCCCGGCGCCGCGATGTTCTGCTCGAGGATCTTCGTCACCTCGTACATCGCCGCGGAGTCGAACGCCTTGTGGCGGCGCGGCTTGGACAGGTCCTCGACCTTGCCGTCGGGGAAGCGCACCTCGGTGATCGCCTTGGGCTTGCTGCGCCAGCCGCCGGAGACGATCGTGGCATAGGCGTTGGCCATCTCCAGCGGGGAGCAGCAGCGCGTCAGGCCGCCGAGCACCTCTGCCGGGTAGCCCTCGAGCTTGGACTTGATGCCCAGGTCCCGGGCGGCCTTCGCCACCCGCTGGGGCCCGAGATCCAGGGCCAGCTGCGTGTAGACGGAGTTGTCGGAGCTCAGCGTGCCCTGGACGAGGTTCTTCGTGCGTCCCGCGCAGCGCCCGCCGTAGCAGTTGACGTCGATCTGGCCCCACCGCGGGTGGTTGAACTTCAGCGGCTTGGACGCGTAGCTCTTGGACCGCGGATCGATGCCCTCGCGCACGGCCGCGACGAGCGCCATGATCTTGAACGCCGAGCCCGGCTGGCGCTTGCCCTGCGCCGCGAGGTTGAACTTCGAGTCCTGGTACTTCGCCGAGGAGGCCATCGCGCGGATGTAGCCGTTGGACGGGTCGATCGTCACGATCGCCGAGGAGGGCGCGCCGGGGAAGCTCAGGTCCGTGGCGATGGCGTCACGGGCCAGGCGCTGCTTGTTCAGATCGATCGTGGTCCGGATGCGCAGACCGCCGCCGCGCACCGCCTTGACGCCGTACTCCTTGATCAGCTCGTCGGTCACGTAGTCGAAGAAGAAGCTCTCGCGCCGCTCGCGGAAGTAGCGCGTCGGCTTGACGTCCAGCGGCCGGGCCATCGCCCGGATGGCGGTGCGCTCGTCGACGAAGCCCTGGTCGGCCATCTGGCGCAGGACGTCGTTGCGGCGGGCCGTCGCGCGCCCCTCCTCGCGGAACGGGTTGTACGAGCTCGGCGCCTGCGGGAGGCCGGCCAGCAGCGCCGCCTCGTGCAGGTCCAGCTCGGCCGCCGGCTTGTCGAAGTAGATGCGCGCCGCCGCCTGGATGCCCACCGCGGTCTGGCCGCCGACGGTTCCGTAGGGCACGGAGTTGAGGTACTTGTTGAGGATCCACTCCTTGCCCCGCCGGCCGGTGTGGACGTTCTCCAGCTCCTCGGCCAGCTTGGCCTCGCGGATCTTGCGCTTGAACGTGCGCTCGCGGCTGATGTACAGCGTGCGCACGAGCTGCATCGTCAGGGTGGAGCCGCCCTGGACGGTCTCGCCGGACTTGAGGTTCTTGAACGCGGCCCGGACGATGCCCTCGAAGTCCACGCCCTTGTGCTGGTAGAAGCGCTTGTCCTCGATGGCGACGGTGGCCTGCCGCACGATCTCGGGGATCGCCCGCGATCCCACGGGGAAGCGCAGGATGTCGTTCTGGATCACGCCCAGACGCGAGCCGTTGGCCGCGAAGACCACCGAGTTGCGCCCCGGGTCCTGGGGCTTGAGCGTGTTGAGGTCGGGCGCCGAGGAGGCGATGCCCACGACGTAGCCGATCGCGCTCAGCAGGGCGATCGCCGTGCAGGCGGTCAGGACACCGAGCGTGAGGAGGGTGATGCGGGTGGCGCCGCTGCGCTGGCGGCGCCTCCGCTGGCGTTCTCGACGGGCGGACATGGATGAGGCCACGCGCGGGGCCGGGTGGTGCACGCGTGGTGGCATCCACTGTAAAGGGACGGCGGTCTCGGGCACGCCGGGAAGAACCCCGAGAACCTCACCGGCCGCCAGCAAGCGAAGCTCTCGAGCATCCAGAAGACCAACGCGCGGCTGTATCGCGCCTACCTGCTCAAAGAGCAGCTTAGGCAGATCTACCGGCTGCCCGGCGACGCCGCGATCGAGCTGCTCGACGAGTGGATCGCCTGGGCTCGGCCCTGTCGCCTGGGACCGTTCGTGAAGCTCGCCAGGACGATCACCGCACAGCGCGCCGGCATCGTCGCCGCGATCGAGCCATGGCCTCTCCAACGCCCGCGTCGAAGCGATCAACACCCAGATCCGACTGATCACGCGACGCGAGTTCAGCTTCCACAGCCCCGACGCCCTGATCGCCCTCGCGATGCGCAGCCTCGCCGACCTCTGCCCGCCGCTGCCTCGATGAACCGGCGTTCACCGACCCACGGAAACGTCAGGAGACCCGCGTTTTGGCTGCCAGCACCTTGAATCCCGCAGGCTGGAGCGTGACGCTCGCAGAACACCCGCAGCGGGTCGTCGCGCTCACGTCGGGCTCAAGCGCTGGACACCGCGAGCCGCTCCACCCCGACGATGACGCTCCACGGCTCGATGCTCGTGATCACGAGCCGGTTCGCGCGGACCCAGGGGTCGTCGTCGAGACAGCGGCGGATCGCGTCCTCGCCAGCAGCACTCATGATCAGCAGCGCGCGCAGACGGCCGGCCTCGGTGCCCGCGAGCGGGCCCGCAAGAAGGACCAAGCCCTCCTCGGCGAGCCCGTTCATGAACGCAGCGTGCTCGGCGACGTCAGGCTGCGCGGCAATCCCGCCGTCGAGGAAGCCAGGGCCCGCCTCGCGGATGACGGAGTAAAGGCTCATCGCGCGCGCGCGATCAGGGAGCGAAAGGTGTTCTGGAGGCGGTAGCTGCCGTCGCCGGCGCGATACGACTTGAGCCCCCGCTCGATCGCTTCCTTGACCTCGTCCTCGCGGTCGGGGCCGACGAGGAGGGCGAGCCCGGCTGGCGCGACCATCGCGCGCCGGACGATCTCCGCATTCTCGAACACATACGCCCACGTGGTGTCGAACGTCGTCTGCGGCTCGAGCCCCGCGCGGATCGCGACGTCCTCCAGCACGCCGGGCTCGGAGTAGTCGGGCTCGGCCGGCGCGTCGGCGGGGCGAGGCGGGAAGTAGGGCCGGAGGATCGCCTTCACGGCCTCGAGGTCGTTGGCCTCGTGGCGGCCCCACACGTTGATGACGACCGCAGCGCCGGGCTTGGCGACGCGGCCCGCCTCGCGCAGGGCGGCGACGATGTCGTTGGCGAAGAAGAACGACGTGAAGCCAGTGACGAGGTCGAAGGTGTCGTCGGCATACGGCAACGCCTCCATGTCGCCATGACGCAGATCGGCATCGGGCAGTCGCGAGTGGGCCACTTCGAGCAGCGCCTGCGAGGCGTCGATGCCGTGCGGGCGTGCGCCGCGCTGCGCGACAAGGCGCAGGAACGCCCCGACGCCACAGCCGACGTCGAGCACGAGCCCGCCCGGCTCGAGCCCAACGCGCGCGAGCGCGTCCTCGTAGTTCGGGACTTGCTGGTCCTCGCTCAGCGCCCAGTCCGCGGGCCGCGCGCCCCACAATGGGCCCCAACGCTCTGCACTTCCGGTGACGGCGGTCGGTGTCATCTCCGCTCTCTCCTAGACTATGAACCATAGCTACTATAAGCTATGAATCGTACCTTTGTCAAGCGAGGAGCGCCCCCGTTACATGGCCACCACCGAGCTCAGCCTGTTCTCGATCGAGATCCTCGGCCTCGTCGGGCGTCAGGGCGCCGGGCCGCACGACCTGCGGCGGCTCGCGCAGCGCGGCCGCATGCTCGCGTGGGCGGGCGAGAGCCAGTACTACACCGAGCCCAAGCGGCTCGCGAAACTCGGCTACCTCGCCACTCACAAGGAGCCCGGGAAGACCCGCCAGCGCACCGTCTACACGCTCACCGACAAGGGGCTGGAGGCCCTGCGCGAGTACGCGAAGCACCCCGTCACCTTCACGCCGCTCAAGAGCGACGCGCTGCTGCGCATGCTGATCTGCGACCTCGCCGGCGAGGAGGTGACACGCGAGAGCATGGCCTCGCTGCGCGACGACCTCGCCGACATCGCCGCGCGGCTCGACCAGGCCGAGGAGGAGGCGCACGCCCTCCCCCACCGCGAGAAATACCTGCTGATCGTCGCCCGCTTCCTACGCCGCTACCTCAAGCTCCACGAGGAGCTCGTGGACGAAGTTGAGCGCGAACTCAGCGCTTCGCCTATGGCTCGGCGGGTACCGTCGGCAGCAACGACGCCCGGTCGGCGATGAACCGTTGCGCGAGGGCAGGGACTGTCGAGGACCGCCGCCTCGTCTCGGCCGTGATCTCGCAGGCCGGGCCGCCGCGCGAGATCGCGATGGCTTGGGATCCGCCGTCAGCCCCGCCTGCGCGGGCGGATGTCGCGGTCGTCGAGCGCAAGACCCCCGAGGACTTCACCAAGTCCTTGGTCGACGGGGCGCTGAACTACGCGCTGGCGGAGCTCGCCGCGCTGCCCGCGGCCGCGGTCGTCGTCGAAGAGCGCTACGGCGCGCTGGTCAACCACGAGCACACCCAGCCCGGCTGGCTGCTGGAGCTCGTCGCGCGCCTACAGGTCCGCTACCCCGCCGTCCCGATCGTCTTCGCCGACTCACGCAAGCTCGGCGAGGAATACACCTACCGCTACCTCGCCGCCGCGCTCGTCCACCACGCCCCAGAGCACCCACCGTCCGACGAACCGTCTTGACGATGCGCGTCTGGCACGGCAGCGCAGAGGACCCCGTCACCGGCTGGATCTCAAACCCCGAAGACGCCGCCGCCCACCTCGCCCGCCAGCAGGCGCCGATCGGCCTGGTCGGACACACCCACCGCCCGCTCATCGCCCGCCTCAACCGCGACAGGCTGCTGACTGCAGATCGACCTCGACACTCACCGCGCCGCCTGGCACACGACCTGACCCCGAGGCCCCCCTCCGGCGCGGCGCGCAGCGGTTGGAGCGCACTTCACTCGGCCCCCCGGGCCTCGCTTCGTGCGCCCCAACCGCCCGATCAACGACGAGCCTTCTCGCTGCCGACCCGAGAGCGAGGGCGCTCTCCATCAGCGCGCGGGGTGGCCGCCCATGCGAACACGAGATAACGTGTCGTAGACGGCTGCGGCGCCCGCCGCGCCGCCGCCTTGCCAGTATCCGGGCGGTGCCCGCACGCGCCGTGCCCGCCCGCGCCGCCAGAGCGCTTCGCGCGACAGCCCTGCGCGCTCGAGCGGCCCGCGCGCTGGAGCGCGACCCCGCCCTGGCGGCGGCGCTGTCCGATGCGTGGCGCGCGCTGTGGGTCTCGCGGCTGCTCGTGTGGGTCGCGGGCGCGGGAGCGGTCGCGCTGTTCGGGCTGTCCGGCCGCGAGGCGGACTTCGACCCGACCGGGCTCACGGCGCCGTTCGGGGCGGTGGGGGACGCGCTCGTCGCGCCCTTCGCGCGGTGGGACTCCGTCTGGTTTCTGACCATCGCCGGGTCGGGCTACGGCGGCGGGGCCGGCGAGGCCTTCTTCCCGCTGTATCCGGCGCTGGTCAAGGTGGCGGGCGCGCCGCTGGGCTCGGCGCTCGTCGGCGGCGCGCTGGCGTCCACCGCGCTGCTGGGCGTGGCGCTCGTGCTCCTGCACCGCCTGGTGGCGCTGGACCACGGCCGCGCGGTGGCGCGCAACGCGGTCGCGGTCACCGCGCTGTTCCCCATGGCGTTCTTCTTCTCGGCGGTCTACAGCGAGTCCCTGTTCCTCGCGCTGTCGGTCGGAGCGGTCTACGCGGCGCGCCGGCGACACTGGGCCTGGGCCGGCGCGCTCGGCGCGCTGGCCGCGTCGACGCGCAGCGCCGGGGTGCTGCTGCTGGTCCCGCTCGCGGTCATCTACCTGTGGGACACCGCCCGCCCGACGCTGCGCGCGCGCCGGCCGCTGCGGCGCGACGCGCTGTGGCTCGGGCTGGTCCCGCTCGGCCTGGCGGCGTACTGCGGCCTGCTCGCGCTGGCCGGGCACGACCCGTTGGCGCCCTTCGACGCGCAGGAGGCGTGGTTTCGCGCCTTCGCCGGACCGTTCGTCGGCGCGTGGGACGGGGCCGTGGCGGCGTTTGAAGGCGTGCGCCAGCTCGCCTCGGGCTCGCGGGAGCCGGTGCTGTTCACCGCCGCGGGCGGCGACCCGTTCGTGGTGGCGCGCCACAACATCGAGCTGTTCGCGTGGCTGCTGCTCGCCGTGCCCGCGGTGGTCGGGGTCCTGCGCCGCCTGCCGGCCGCCTACGGCGCCTACGTGCTCGCGGCCCTCGCGCTCCCGCTGTCCTATCCGGTGGGCCCGCAGCCGCTCATGTCGCTGCCGCGCTTCATCGCCGTGCTGTTCCCGCTGGCCATCTGGCTCGCGCTGTGGATGACCGGCCGCGCGTGGCGCGAGCGGCTGGTGCTCGGCGCGTTCGCGGCCGGCCTGGCCGTCTACACGGGGCTGTTCGCGACCTGGCACTGGGTGGCGTGAGCGCCGGGGCGATCCGGGCGGTCACGCTCGACGCGCTGGGCACGCTGCTGGAGCTCCAGCCGCCGGCGCCGCTGCTGGTGCGCGAGTTGGGCGCGCGGGGCGTGCACTGCGGGGAGCGCGATGCGGCGCTCGCGGTGCGGGCGGAGATCGCGTACTACCGCGCGCACCACCACGAGGCGGTCGACGCGGCGGCGCTGGAGGATCTGCGCGATCGCTGCACCGAGGTGCTGCGCGGAGCGCTGGCGCCCGCCGCCGCGGACCTGGACCACGGGGAGCTGCGCGGCGCGCTCCTGGCCGCGATCCGCTTTCGTCCGTTCCCCGAGGTCCCCGGGGCGCTGCGCGCGCTGCGCGACGCCGGCCTCGCGCTCGTCGTCGTCTCCAACTGGGACGTCTCGCTGCACGCGGCGCTGGAGGACACCGGGCTGCGCGAGCTGGTCGACGCGGCGTTCAGCTCGGCCGAGCTCGGCGTCGCCAAGCCCGATCCGCGCATCTTCGCGCCGGCGCTGCGACGGGCGGGTGCCGATCCGGGCGAGGCGCTGCACGCGGGCGACTCGGTGCAGGAGGACGTCGCCGGCGCGCTCGCGGCGGGGATGCGGGCGGTGCTCGTCGCGCGCGGCGCCGACGGGCAGCCGCCCGGTGCATCAGGGCCGTGGATCGCCTCGCTGGCCGAGCTCCCGGCGCTCGCCACGTAGTCTCTGAGCCACGTGACCAGCGTCCCGCCGCCCGGCTTCAGCGATCCCGATGGGGGGCCCGAGCGGCCAGAGCGCCCGGCCGGCGCACCTGCGCGCACGGCCTCGGGGCGCGAGCGCTGGAGGCCGTGGGGCGGCTTCGTCGCGCTCCTCGCGGCGCTGCTCATCACGCTCTTCGCCTCGCTGATCACGTCGCTGGTGGGCAGCGCGTTCGGCGCGTCGATCGACGATCCGCCCGCCGGCGTGAACATCGCGCTGACGTTCATCCAGGACATCGTGTTCATCGGCGCGGCGCTGTACTTCGCCCGCCTGGCCGCGCGCCCGCGCGCGCAGGACTTCGGCCTGCGCGCCCCGCCGCTGGCGCGGGCGATCGGCGTGCTCTTCGCGGTCTGGATCAGCTTCTACGCGCTCAGCGCGCTGTGGATCGCGGCCCTGAGCATCGACGAGCAGGACGACCTGCCCGAGCAGCTCGGCGCCGACGAGTCGACCCTGGCCCTGGGGTTCGTGATCGTCCTCGTGGTCGTCATGGCGCCGGTCGCCGAGGAGTTCTTCTTCCGTGGCTACTTCTTCGGCGCGCTGCGCAACTGGCGCGGCATGTGGCCCGCGGCGATCATCACCGGCCTGGTCTTCGGTGCCATCCACCTCGGCTCGTCGCCGGCGGGGTTCACGGTGCCGCTGGCGATCTTCGGCGCGGGCCTGTGCATCCTCTACGAGAAGACCGGCTCGCTTTACCCCTGCGTGGCGCTGCACGCGCTGAACAACTCGATCGCTTTCGGCGTGAGCCAGGACTGGACGTGGCAGATCCCCGTGACCATGGCCGGATCGGTCGTCGTGTCGATCGCGGTCACGATGTGGATCGGCCGCGAGCTGGAGCGCGGCCGGGCCGGGAAGGCTCCCGCCCCGACCGCGGCCTGAGTCGCGCGCCGACCGAGGCGGCACATCGCGACGGGGCCGCATGAGATAGTCCGCATTGTGCGCCGATTCGCCGCCCTCTCAGGCCTCGTCGCGGGGGTGGCGCTTCCCGCCCCCGCGCTCGCGCAGGACCCGGTCACGGGCGAGCCGCTGGCGGCGCAGATGACGGTCACCGCCCAGCCGGCGTCGGGCGGGGCGCGCGGAGCGACGCTCGCGCGCGACCGGCTGCGCATCCGCGGGGTCGTCGACGTCTACGTTCCCGGCGAGCAGGTCACCGTCCACTTCCGGCGCGGCGGGCGCGGCGTGGCCGCCAAGCTGGTCACGCTGCAGCCCGGACCCGACGGGACCGCGCGCTTCGAGCTGTCCTACCGGCCGCCCCGCCCCGGCACGGTGAGCATCCGGGTGGAGCACGCCGCCACCGCGGCCCTTGCCGCGTTCAGCGCCGCGAGCCGCAGCGTCGTGGTCCTGCCGCGCCGCGTGGGCCGGCGCAGCAGCCGGGCCTCGGTGCGAGCGCTGCAGACCCGCCTGCGGGCGCTGGGCTACGTCGTCGGGCGGCGCGGGCGCTTCGATGCGCGCACGGCGCGGGCAGTGCTCGCCTTCCGCAAGGTGACGGGGATGCGGCGGACCACCGCCGCCAGCTCGTCGGTGCTGCGCCGCCTGGCCCGCGGGGCCGGGCGCTTCCGGGTCCGCCACCCCGGCCACGGCCGCCACGTCGAGGCCGACCTCTCCCGCCAGGTCCTCGCGCTGATCGACCGCGGGCGCGCGATTCGCATCTACCCGACGTCCTCCGGCGCGCCCGGGACCCCCACGGTCCGCGGGTCGTTCCGCGTTTACTCCAAGACGCCCGGGGTCAACGCCAAGGGCATGCTGCACTCCAGCTACTTCATCCGCGGCTACGCGATCCACGGCTATCCGTCGGTCCCGATCTACAACGCCAGCCACGGCTGCCTGCGCGTCCCCAACGCCGAGGCGCTCTCGATCTTCCGATGGGTCCGCTATGGCACCCCGGTAGACGTGTATGGATAGCTACGGGTGGGCGGCGCGCAGCGGAAGCCGCGACGCTCGTGTCCGGCTGACGCGGGCGAGGAAGCCCAGCCCGAAGCCGTAGACCGCGAGCGCGAGCAGCGTCGGCACGCCGCGCTCCACCCAGCGCCCGCCGGAGCGCGTCACGCCGGCGAACGGGCGCAGCAGGACGTCGTCGGCGTCGTCGATCGCCTCGCGCACGTCGCCCTGGCGGCGCTCGCGGGCACGCTCGCCGGCCGGCGTCGGATCGGGGCGCTCGAAGATGCCGAGCTGGCTGCGCGTCTCGGCCGTCGCGCCGCGCGCCTCGTCCAGCGCGAACAGCAGGAAGCTCAGCGCCACGACGGTGCTGAGCGCGATGGCCACGATGCGCAGGGAACGTTCGATCACGGGGCTAAGGTACGCCCCCGATGAGCGCGCATGGACGGTTGATCGAGGAGCTGCGCGCGCACGCCGTGATCCTCGGGGAGGTCACGCTCACCAGCGGCGCCACCGCGCAGTACTACGTCGACGCGAAGCGGGCCATCCTGCGCCCCGCCGGGTTCCGCGCGCTGGGGGAGCTCCTGGCCGACCGCGCGCGGGCGCTCGGGGCGACCGCGGTCGGCGGCCTGACGATGGGCGCCGACCCCGTCGCCTGCGCGGCGCTGGCCGGGGGCGCCGACGTCAAGGCGTTCTTTGTGCGCAAGGAGGCCAAGCAGCACGGCCTCGCCCGCCGGGTCGAGGGCCCGCTCCTGGAGCCCGGCGACCGCTGCCTGGTCGTCGAGGACGTGGTGACCACCGGCGGCTCGACCGTGGCCGCCATCGAAGCGCTGCGCGACGCCGGCCACGAGATCTGCGGCGTGGTCAGCGTGCTGGATCGCCTGGCCGGCGGCGGCGCGCGCATCGAGGCCGCCGCCGGGGCTCCGTACGAGGCGCTGACCACGATCGACGACGTCTACCCCGACCGTCCGGACCGGTGATGGCGAACAGACGCCGTCCGACTTACCGGGCGGCCGCCTCGGGCTCGAGCCGCGCCGCGTGCGGCGACTGGGCCCGCCGGGGGGACGGTCGCGGGATCGTGAGCGCGGCGACGAAGGCGAGTCCGACGCCGACCGCCGCCATCGCGAAGGCGGTGGTGAACCCGGATTCCTGGGGCAGCCCGGTCGCGACGACGACGTGGCCCGCGACGATGCTGGCCGCGATCTGGCCGCCCAGGGAGCCGCCGATCGTGCGCATGATCGTGTTGATGCCCGTCGCGATGCCGGTCCTGGTCTGCTCGACGGCCCCGACGATCAGGTTCGCCATCGCCGCGAACGAGAACCCGATGCCGATCCCGAGGAGCGCGGTGCCCACGTAGATCGTCCAGCGCGCGTCGTGGAAGAGGGCGAGGGAGACGAGGCTGCACGTCGCGACCGCCGTCCCGATCAGCAGCGGGAGTCTCGAGCCGAAGCGGCCGCCGAGCCAGCCCGCGAGCGGCCCGGCGAAGAGCATCATCCCGGCCGAGGGCAGCATGAAGAGCCCGGCCTCGGACACCGTGGCGCCGAACCCGAATCCCGACGCGGCCGGCGTCTGGACGAGCTGCGGGATGAGGATGAACGAGCTGAACATGCCGAAGCCGACCAGGAAGGCCGTGAGGTTCGTGCTCAGGACCGCCCGCTCACGCATCATCTTCATGTCCACGAGCGGATGGGACTGACCGGCCTCGAAGCGCACCCAGGCGACCAGGAACGCCGCCGAGAGCGCGAACAGGCCGATGATCCGGGCCGAGGCCCAGCCCCAGGCGTTGCCCTCGCTGACCGCGACGAGGAGCGCCACCAGGCCGCCGGAGAGCAGCGCCGCCCCGCCCCAGTCGATCCGAGACGGGCTCGTCACCGGCGACTCGGGCACGAACAGATAGGTCGCGGCGATGGCCACGGCGACCACGGCGAGACCGAGCCAGAAGATCCACTCGTAGGCGAGGTGGTCGACGATGACGCCGCTCAGGACCAGACCGGCCCCGCCGCCGATCCCGAAGGTCGCGCTGATCAGGCCGATCCCCGTGGCCACGCGCGCAGCCGGGAACTCGTCGCGGATGATCCCGAACGACAGCGGGAACACCGCCCCGGCGACGCCCTGGATCGCCCGTCCGGCGATCAGCATGCCGATCGAGTGCGACAGCGCCGCGACGAGCGACCCCACGGCGAAGACGCCCAGCGTCGCGACGAGCACGCGCTTCTTGCCGAACATGTCGCCCAGCCGGCCGACGATCGGGGTCGCGACCGAGGCGGTCAGCAGGTAGGCGGTCAGCACGAACGTCACGGCCGTCGTCGACGTCCCGAGCTGGTGCTGGATCTCGGGCAGAGCCGGAGCGACGAGCGTCTGGGAGAGCGAGTACGCCAGCGCGCACACGACGAGGATTCCCAGCGTCAGCCCGTAGTGCTGCCGCGCCTCTCCCTCGACCGGGGATCGGACGCTCACAGCGCCTCCAGTCCGTCCGCCAGGCGGCGCAGCAGCCGGCGGGCCTGGGCCCGCTCCGCCGGGGTCAGCGACTCGTACAGCGCGCGCCGCTTCTCGGATACCCGCGCCTCCTTCTCGCGCAGGAGGCGTCGCCCCTTCGCGGTCAGCGTGATGCTCACGCTGCGCCGGTCGGCGGCGGACGCCGCGCGCCGGATGATCCCGGCGCGCTCGAGCCCGGACAGCATCCGGGTGGCGGTCGGGGCGCTCACGCCCGCCCGATCGGCCAGCTCGCCGCTGCGGACGGCCGGCGATCCGGCCACGGCCAGGAGCAGGCGGTACTGCGAGATCGTCAGGCCGCCCGACTGCTCGCGGGCGGCGCGGCCCCGGGCCTGGTTCAGCGCGGTGAAGAACCCGTCCCAGGCCTCCCAGAGTGCGACGTAGTCGCGGTCGACCGCCGGATCGGCGGGTGGCTGCGTGGAAGGGGGCGGAGAACTCATTAGCTTGCTAAAGGTTAGCGCGCCGTGTCCGCGACCGCGCTTGGCGGATCACCGCCCGGCGCGTAGGTTCCGGTCCGTGCCGGCGCGCGCAGTGCTCCTGCTCGTACTCTGCCTCGGGCTCGGGGGCTGTGGGGGGTCGGACGGCGGGTACGAGGTCGTCGACGAGAGCCTCGTCGCCGTGCCCGACCTCCGGCGCGGAGACGGCGCCAAGGCGGTCTCCGCCGTGGAGGCGGCGGGCTTCGAGGCGCGGCTGGCGGACGCCGGCGACGACTTCGAGTTCAACCCGGGCCGCGACGCGACCGGGTGCGAGGTCACCCAGCAGCGGCCGATCGCCGGGGAGCGCGTGCACAAGGGCGATCGCGTGACGATCACCGTGGACTGCCGGCAGGCCGACTGGAAGGCGCGCGAGGGCGCGGACTGGGAGGCGTTCGCCGATGCGTACACGGCCGCGTTCGACGACGGGTGCGAGGCGCTGTTCGAGCACGCTTCGGGCGCGTCGCTCTCCGAGGGTGGCCGCGACTACACCGCGACGGACTGCGAGAGGCTCAACACCGGCGACGGCGCCGATGCGAGGACGGCGCCGCGCGAGGTCCCGGACGAGCCCGAGGCCGCGGGCACCGCCGCCGGCGCGCTCGCCGGCTGCCGCGCCCTGTTCGACGGCGACGAGGTCGTCGCGCTGAGCGACGGCGCGGCGTCGATCGCCGCCGAGGACTGCCGCCCCGCCCGCGGCGGCGTGCGCGTGCGCGAGCCCGCGCGTGCGCCCGAACCTCAGGTCCCGAGCACCGTGCCGGCCCCGGGGAGCCCGACCACCGGGCCGGCCCCGGGGAACCCGAGCACCGTGCCGGCACCCGCCAACCAGGGCAGCGCGCCCGAGTTGACGCCGTGACCCCTCGGGGGCCACGCACGCTCGCGGGCGGCGTCAGGTGGGCTCGGTGGCGGCGGTCGCGTGCCCGTCGCGCGGCTCGGCCGCCGCGGCGGGGACGAAGCCGGCGAGCACGTCGTCGCGCGAGTAGTGACCGACGGCGTCGAAGACGCGCTTGGTGTGCAGGCCCAGTCGCAGGTCGCAGTCGTGCAGCAGCATGCCCTCCTCGCCGTAGAGCGGCCCGGCGACGATCCGGCCTCCCGTCGGCTCGACGATCACCGCGCCGCCGTTGCCGTAGACGTCGCGGTCGGGCAGCGCGAGCGGGAAGTCGTCGGGGAACGCGCTGCGCGGGATGTACTGCGGGACCGACACGACGAACGCGCCGGACTCGATCGCGATGGCGCGCATGAAGGCGATCCAGCCGTCGGAGTCGTCGGCCGTCGGCGCCACCCAGATCTGCGGGCCCTGCAGGTAGACGGCGTAGCGCGCGAGCGGCATGCGGTTCTCCCAGCAGATGAGCCCGCCGATCCGCCCGCAGTCCGTGTCGACCGCGCGCAGGTCGTCGCCGCGCCCGATCCCGTGAAAGACGCGCTCCTGCTGCGTGGGCATGAGCTTGCGGTGCTTGTGCAGCAGGCCGTCGGGCCCGAGCCAGAGCATCGCGTTGTACAGCGTTCCCGGCCGCTCGGACTCGCGCTCGTTGACCCCGATCACCGCGTGGATGCCGTGCGTATGGCAGGCGGCGACGAGCGCGTCCACGAGCGGTCCCGGCACGTCGACGGAGCTCAGCCACATGCGCTCCCACAGCTCGTCGCTGCCGGTGAACGTCGCCGCCTGATGTGCCCATCCGTTGGAGGGATACAGCGAGACGAACGTCTCGGGCAGAACGGCGAGCTCGGCGCCGGCCTGTGCCGCCTCGCCCAGCAGCCGGACGGCCTTGGCGACCGTCGCCTCGGCATCGAGGATCACCGGCGTCGCCTGAAGCGCGGCGACGCGGACCGTGCGCAGGATCGTCACGCCCTGACCCTACGCCGGGCGGCCCTTCCGTTTCAACGCCGAGCGCTCCGAGCGGGGTCGATGCGCACGTCGAGCTCGACGTGCGTGGACTCCGCGGCGCCAACCCGTGAACCGAATGCGACGGCGTCGCGCAGGAGACAGGCAAAGCCGAACCATGGAGGTCCCATGCCGCGCCGTCTCGCTCTCGCCGCCTTCGCCACGCTGATGGCCACGGCGCTCGTTCCCGCTCTCGCGCACGCAGAGCGCTTCGCGGCGGTCGACGCCGCCAACCGCCTCTATGCGTTCGACGACCGCAGTCCCGGCACGTGGACCCGCGCGGCGCTGCGGGGCCTTCCCGCGGGCGAGCGGATCGTCGGCCTCGACGTGCGGCCGGCCACGCGCCAGCTCATCGGGCTGACGAACCGCAGCCGGCTCGTCGAGATCTCCCGCGCGAAGCGCTCGGTGACGCCGATCGGCCCCGCGCCCTTTGCCCCGGCACTCCTGGGCGCGAGCTTCGGCTTCGACTTCAACCCGATGGTCGACCGCATCCGCGTCGTGTCCGCGTCGCGCCAGAACCTGCGCCTGGACCCGGCCAGCGCCACGGTCGTGGGGACGGACGGGACCCTGCGCTACAAGGACGGCGACGTCGCTGTCGGGGTCACCCCCGTGATCGTGGGGGCGGCGTACACGAACAACGTGGCCGGCGCGACGTCGACCGCGCTCTACGGCATCGAGATCGCGCGCAGCACCCTCGTCCTGCAGGAGACGCCGAACGAGGGCGTCCTGAGCACGGTCGGCCCGCTCGGGGTCAATCTCAAGTCCCCCACCGGGTTCGACATCTCGGCCCGTGACGGCGCCGCCTACCTTCTCTCCCGCACCGACCTCGACAGGGTCCTGACGCTCTACCGCGTGGACCTCTCCTCGGGCCGGTTGACCTCTCTGGGCAAGGTCCGTGGCGCACCCTCCCTCATCGCGCTGGCGACCCTGTCCCGACCGCGCGCCGGCTGAGCGCGGTACGGCGCATCCCGTATGGGCGCCTACGGGCTCAGCCCAGGTTCAGCTCGGCCTTGATCTCACAGCGGTCGATCGAGGCGCGCGTGCCCGGCGTCTCGCCCGAGTCCATCGAGTCGAGCGGGCCCTCCGCCGCTGCCATGTCGTCGGCCGTCTCGAACAGCTGGATCACCACCGCGGTCCCCTGGTCGGCGTCGTGAAGGATCTGGATGCTCTTGGCGGGAATGTCGACCGGCGCCCGATCCCCCCTGCTCTCGGCCTCGGACAGGCGCCCGGCGAGATGGTCGGCATCGACGTCGGTGAACCTGACTACGCGTGCGTACATCACGTCCCTCCGTTCGGTGTGCTGGTGAGCCTCAACCTACACCCCGATGCTCGTGATTTCGGACGTTCGCAATCAGGCCCGCGAGGGCGGTCTGAGGGCCGCGTGGTCGCTCTCGGTCCCGTCAATCAGCTCCCCGCTACGTGGGATGCCCGGATCGCGCGGCGGTTGGCCATCCCTGCCGGCGGTGAAGACGAACGGGAGCCCGGCGGCGATCGTGCAACGGGAACGGTCCATGAGCTGGAAGTGAACGTGTGGCTCGCTCGAGTTGCCCGAGTTGCCACAGCGGGCGAGGGGTTGGCCGCAAGCGACACGCTGTCCGGGCTCGACCTGTGCGGAGCCGCTCTGAAGGTGGGCCATACACGCATACACCTCGCCGCCGAGGTCGAGCACGATGAAGTTGCCCAGCAGCAACCTCGCTCCACCAAACGCCTGGCGGAGTTGAGCCTCGAGCCGCATGTAGGCGCGGGCGCTCGGTGTCGACCGGCTGCGGTGGTCGCGCGCGCGATCGTGGACCGCGGCGACGCGCCCATCCGCCGGCGCGAGCACGTCCTCCCGAAGCCCGGGAACTCCCGTGGGGGCGCGAAGCCCGCGCCTGCCCCGACCGGCGGAGCCCCGCCCTCGGGCTCGTACCGGAGGTCGATCGCGAAGGTCTGGCCGTAGGCGTGGGTGCCGTGGCTTGGCACCCGATCGGCGGGGCTGTTCAGCGCGCCCCAGCGGCCACGGACCGGCGGGGCGACTGCCCGCGGCGCCATCGGCGGAGTGCTGAGCGAGTCCAACCCCAGGCTGCTTCCCACCAGCAGGCAGCCGGCGACCACCAGGCCGAATGCGGCACCGTCGGCCCCTGTCGAAATCACCGCCGCGAGTAGTGCGACGAGCACCATGAGCCACCCCGCCCTCCACATGGACACTCTCACGCGCGCGGCAGCGCGATACCACCGCGGCGGATGCGGCGTGCCTGGCTCGAACCGATCGACGGTGTGATCCACCCGCGCCTAACGTAGCCCCTCGCCTTCGGCGCTCCGGTCAGCCGAGTGCCAGCGCGTCCGGATCGATCGGATCGCTGTAGACCGTGATCTCGTTCCCCGCGCTGTACAGCTCGAGTGAACGGGGCGGCACGGCCTGCTCCATCGTCACGCGCCGGCCGCCGTCGAGCTCGAGCTCGAACCGCCAGACGGGGACGCCGGTCACGACGCGTCCGGTGTCGGTGGCCGACAGCACCGTGGCCGATCCGGTGATGCCGAGGGCGTAGAGCCGCTGGACGTCGGTGAGCGCCGAGGTGTCGGCGTCGACGGGCTGCGCCTCCGCCCGTGCGATGACCGCCGCCTCCTCGCGCTGGAGGCGCTCGCGCTCGGTGGCGCGGCGTTCGGGCGCAAGGCGGGTGTAGTCCTTCCAGGCGGGCTGGTGACGTTCGTACGCGGCGTCCCAGTCGATCCAGATCGCGTGTGGGTCCTCGGGGTCGACGAGACACGGCACGCCGACCGTGGGCATCAGGCCGTACTCGCGCTTGAGGCGAACGGAGTACCAGCGCTTGCCCCCGCCGATGCGGCTGCGGCTGACCCAGACGGGGGCCTTACGCGTTTCGCTGAAGCAGTAGGGCTCGCGACCATCTACACGGATCTCCCACTCCACCTCGAGCTCTCGACTCGTCTCGAACTCCGGGCGCTGACTGCCGTCCGCCCCTCGTTCGCGCGAGCGACTCTGCACCGCGAAGGCGTGCGCTGGAAGCCAAGCCCGGGGCGGCCTGCGCAGCAAACCCATGTCTCCCATGAACGAGAACCTAGCGGGGCTTTTCGAACGCCCCGAGCTGGATTCGAACCAGCGGCCTACTCCTTAGGAGGGAGTCGCTCTATCCGGCTGAGCTATCGGGGCGAGCCGGTCGGTTGTGGCTAGGCCGCAGAGGATACGGCGCTGGAGGGCAGCATCTGCGGCGCGGAGTCCGTCGCGGCGGCCGGGCTGGCGGGGGAGTGCGTCGAGACGGCGGCCTCCGCGGGCGTGACGTGCAGCGGGAAGTGGCAGGCGGCGAGGTGGCCGCCGGCGTACTCGCTCAGCCGCGGGACCTCGACCCGGCACAGGTCCTGGGCGCGCGGGCAGCGGGTGTGGAACACGCAGCCGGGCGGGGGGTCGACCGGGGAGGGCGGCTCGCCGGAGATGACGACGCGCGTGCGCGCGCGGTTCTCGCGCGGGTCGGGAACCGGGATCGCCGACAGCAGCGCCGCCGAGTAGGGGTGGATCGGCTTGCTGTAGAGGTCCTCGGCGGGCGAGAGCTCCATGACCTTGCCCAGGTACATCACCGCGATGCGGTCCGACACGTGACGCACGACGGACAGGTCGTGGGCCACGAAGAGATAGGTCAGGTTGAAGTCGTCCTGGAGGTCGTCGAGCAGGTTGACGATCTGCGCCTGGATGGAGACGTCCAGCGCGGACACCGGCTCGTCGAGCACGATCAGCCGCGGCTGCAGCGCGAGCGCCCGCGCGATCCCGATGCGCTGGCGCTGGCCGCCGGAGAACTCGTGCGGGAAGCGGTTGATGTGCTCGGCCTGCAGGCCGACGCGCTCGAGCAGGTCGCGGGTGCGCTCCCGGATCTCGCCCTTGTCCACGTCGTGCAGCCGCAGCGGCGCGGCGATGATCTGGCCCACCCGCTTGCGCGGGTTCAGCGAGGCGAACGGGTCCTGGAAGACCATCTGCATCTGGCGGCGCACCGGCTTGAGCTGCGAGCGCCCGGCGGTGGTGATGTCGCGCCCCCGGAAGCGGATCGTGCCCTCGGTGGGGTCCAGCAGGCGCATGAGCGTGCGCGCCAGCGTGGTCTTCCCGCAGCCCGACTCGCCCACCAGCCCGAGGGTCTCGCCCTCGTTCAGGGACAGCGTCACGTCGTCGACCGCGTGGACGCGTCCGACCTCGTGATCGAACAGCAGTCCCTTCTTGATCGGGAAGTGCTGCTTGACGTGCTCGGCCTCCAGCAGCGGCACCGGCGCGGCGGGCTCGGGGGCTGTCCCGTCGGGCTGGGCCACGGCCGCGCTCACGATCGCGCCCCTTCGGCGACGAGCCCGATCTGCCCGTCGCCCACGTCGCGGGCGCGCAGCTTGTCCTGCACCGGCAGGACGCAGCGGTCCGCGTGGCCGGCCTCCCCCGGCAGGTGCGCGGCCAGCTCGGGCTTCTGCGCGCAGGCGGCGAACTCGTGCGGGCAGCGCGGGCGGAAGTGACAGCCCTGCGGCGGGCGGATCAGCGACGGTGGCAGACCGGCGATCGACGGCAGCCGCTCGGGCCGCGGCTTGTCCACCCGGGTGATCGACCCCAGCAGGCCCCATGTGTAGGGGTGCTGGGGGTTGTAGAAGATCTCGTCGGTGCTGCCGTGCTCGACGATCCGCCCCGCGTACATGACGGCGATCCGATCGGCGATGTCCGCGACGACGCCGAGGTCGTGGGTGACGAGGATCACGCCGGCGTTCGTCTCGTCGCGCAGCCGGCGGACCACCTCGAGGATCTGCGCCTGGATCGTCACGTCCAGCGCGGTCGTCGGCTCGTCGGCGATGAGCACCGAGGGCTCGCAGGAGAGCGCCATGGCGATCATCGCCCGCTGGCGCATCCCGCCGGAGAACTCGTGCGGGTAGTGGTCGTAGCGCTCGCGGGCGCGCGGGATGCCGACGCGCTCGAGCAGCCCCACGACGCGGTCGCGGCCCTGGGCCTTGGTGACCTCCTCGTGGGCCTGGATCTGCTCCACGATCTGGTCGCCGATGCGGTGCACCGGGTTCAGCGAGGTCATCGGATCCTGGAAGATCATCGCGATCTCGTTGCCGCGCACGCGGCGCAGCTGGGCGTCGGTGGCGGCGATCAGGTCCAGCTCGCGCAGGTGCGCGGCGCCGTCGAAGCCGGCGTTCGGGGAGCGCGTGAGCCCCATCAGCGTCATCGCGGTCACCGACTTGCCCGAGCCCGACTCGCCGACGATGGCCAGCACCTCGCCTGCGTCGAGCGTGAACGAGACGTCGTCGACGGCCTGCACGACGCCCTCCTCCGTGCGAAACGAGACGCGCAGCCCGTCCACGTCGAGCAGGCGCTGCGGCGAGGCGGGTGCGGGCGCGCTCACGACAGCCGGATCCGGGGGTCCAGGGCCGCGTAGACGATGTCCACGAGGGTGTTGAGCAGGACGATGAAGAACGAGCCGAACATCACCGTGGCCAGCACCGGCGGCACGTCGAGCTGGCCGACGGACTCGGCGAAGTACTGCCCCACGCCCTGCAGGTCGAACACGGTCTCGGTGAGGATCGCCCCGCCGCCGAGCACCATGCCCAGGTCCAGCCCCCACAGCGTGATGATGGGGATCATGGAGTTGCGCAGGACGTGGTGGATCAGCACCCGGCGCTCGGACAGGCCCTTGGCGCGGGCGGTGCGCACGTAGTCGTCGTTGATCGTGTCCAGCACGTTGGAGCGCAGCACCCGCGAGTAGACGCCGATGAACAGGACCGCGAGCACGCACCAGGGCAGCACGAGGTGGCGAAACCACTCCCACAGCCCGTCCTCCCCGATCTCCGCGTAGCCGCCGTTGGGAAACAGCCCGAGCTTGAAGCCCAGGTAGTAGCTCGCCACCGCGCCCAGCCAGAACACCGGCATCGACACCCCCACGAGCGCGAGCACGGTGACCAGGCGGTCGGAGAACCGCCCGGCGCGCACGGCGGTGAACAACCCGAGCGCGACCCCGGTCACGAACCACAGAACCCCCGCCCCGATCGCCAGCGCGAACGTCCGCGGCGCGCCGCGCACCATCTCCTCGACCACGTTGGTCTGGTTGGCGTAGGACTTGAGGTCCGCCGTGAAGACCTTCTCCATCATCGTCGCGTACTGCGTGTAGACGGGCTCGTCGAAGCCCCATTCGCGGCGGATGGCCGCGCGCTGGGTCTCCGTCGAGTTCTTGCCCGCGATCCGGGTCTCCGGGTCCCCGTTGGGGATCACGTTGAAGATCAGGAAGACCAGCACCGTGACCGCGAACATCACGAGCACCATCCCGATCAGGCGGCGGACGATGAAGCGGCCCATCTATCCGTCCGACCACTAGTGATCGATGCGGACCTTGGCCCGCGGGTCGAGCGCGTCGCGCACGCCGTCGCCGAAGACGTTGAGCGCGAGCACGGTGAGGACGAGCATGAGGCCCGGGCGCGACCGTCAGGTGCGGCGAGGTGACGAGCAGGTCCAGGCCGTCGGAGATCATCGTGCCCCAGGACGGCTCGGGCGCCTGGACCCCGGCCCCCAGGAACGACAGCGCCGCCTCGAGCAGGATCGCGTTGGCCACCAGCAGCGGGAAGAACACGAGGATCGTTGACGCGAGGTTGGGCAGCAGCTCGCTGATCATGATCCGCACCGGGCCGGCCCCTTGCGCCCGCGCGGCCTCGACGAACTCCTTCTCGCGCAGCGAGAGCACCTGCCCGCGGATCGGCCGCGCGAGGTAGACGACGTAGGCGAAGCCGATGATCAGCGTGGGGATCCACTTGGAGCTGCCCTCGATGGTCAGCGGGCCGATCTGCAGGCCGCCCAGCGCCAGCGAGACGCCCAGCGCGACCCCCAGCAGCAGCACGGGGAACGCCCACATGACGTCCAGGGCGCGGGAGATGAACGCGTCGACCCACCCGCGGAAGTAGCCGGCGAGCATGCCCAGGATCACGGCGAAGAACGTGGTGAACAGCGCCGCGGCGACGCCGATGAACAGCGAGTTGCGCGCGCCGTAGAGCAGGCGGACCATGACGTCGCGCCCGTTGGTGTCGGCGCCGAGGAAGTACTTGGAGCTCCAGGTGGGGCCGATGGGCACGCCGTCGACCTCGACGATGTTGCGCTGCTTGCCGTCCACGAGGATGGTGTCCGCGAGGCGGTTGCGCGAGGGCGTGGTCTCGGCGATCTGGTCGGCCCACAGCGGCGCCGCCATCGCGCACAGGACCAGGACGATGAACAGGGCGCCGAAGGCCAGCGCGACCTTGTTGCGCCGCAGCCGGCGCATCGCCAGCTGCCACGGTCCCAGCCCGCCGGTGGGGACCGCCTTGTGCTCCTCGCCGGCGAGGACGGCGGGGACGTCGGTGGAGACCTCGGTGGTGGCGGGGTCGGTGGTGGACACGGATGCGAGACCCGGGCCGGGGGGCCGCCGCAGCGGCCCCCCGTCGGGATCAGCGACCTACTTCAGGCACAGGGCCGTGAAGTCGAGGTTGTACACCGGATGCCACGTCGTGCAGTCCTCGAAGTTCATCCGCTCCGAATAGAAGGCGGTGAGCTTGCGATGCCCGTACGGCGCGATGTGCGCCTCCTCGGCCAGGCGCCTGTCGACCTTGGCGTAGTCGTCGGCGACGTCATCGATGTTGGCGTTGGCGTTGGCCTCCTCCAGCAGAGAGTTGATCATCGGATCGTCCACGTTGCCGAAGTTCTGGTTGTTGGTGTTCTGGATGGACTTCCCGTCGATGAGGAACGTGAAGTTCGACGGGTGCGGAAAGTCCTGGAACCAGTTGGTGAAGCCGGCCTGCGGCTTGGTCTCCGCGTTGCCGATCGTGGCGAAGTAGACCGAGCCCTCGACGGTCCGGGGCTTGGCCTTCAGGCCGATGCTGTTGAGGACGTCGGACAGGTACGCGCCGACCGGCTTGGACTCCGGCTCGTCGTTGTTGAACACGGTGACCTCGTCGCCCGCGACGCCGGCCTGCTGGATGAGCTGCTTGGCCTTGTCGACGTCCGGTGCGGCGTTCGGGTCGCCGTAGGGGCACGGCTCGATCTTCTCGTAGCCCTTCATGCCGGGCGGCAGGAAGTTGCAGCCCGGCTCCAGCAGCCCGCCGAACAGCCGGGCCAGGGCCCGCTTGTCGATCGCGTAGTTGACCGCCTGGCGGACCTCCTTCTTGTCGAACGGGGCGACCCGGTGGTTCAGGAAGAAGTAGTAGGTCGAGTTCGTCACGAACTCCTTGTAGCGCTCGCCCTCGTACTGCTGCTTGACCATGCGGATCTGGTCGGGCGCGGGCGGGTCGTTCATGTAGTCGAACTTGTTCTGGATCGTGTCCTGCGTCTGGCGCCGGCGGTTCTTGACCACC
This sequence comes from uncultured Solirubrobacterales bacterium, assembly GCA_963825515.1. GTDB lineage: Bacteria > Actinomycetota > Thermoleophilia > Solirubrobacterales > Solirubrobacteraceae > CADCVQ01. Next base: position 875,142 of record CAWGTI010000010.1, read on the forward strand.
GAGATCTCGAGCTTGTCGAGCTTGGCCTGCGGGATGCCGGGGATGTTGAACGACGGGACCTTGACCAGGTCGTAGCCCCGGTTGATCCGCACGTTCTCGAACCTGTACTGCCCGACGCCGGCCGGCGGGCTCTTGGTCTGGTTCTCGAACGGCGTGTCGCCGGGCACCAGGCCGGCGAAGTCCATGGCCAGGATGTTCGAGAAGGACCCGTCCGGTGCGTTCAGGGTGATGGTGATCTCGCCGGTCTGGTCGTTGGTCTCGATGCCGGAGATGTCCGCCCTCGCCTTGCCCTCCTTGAGGTACTCCTCGGCGCCCGCGATCTTCTGGTAGAAGGCCGAGCCGCCGGACTCCAGGTTGAGCACGCGCTGGACGGTGTGCTCGAAGTCCGAGGCCTTGACCGCCTTGCCGTCGGAGTACTTCAGGCCCTCGCGCAGCTTGAGCTTGTAGACCTTGCCGTCGGCCGAGACCTCAGGAAGGGCCTCCGCGAGTCCGGGGATCAGCTCCGCGCCCTCGGCGCCCTCGGCGTGCTTGTAGGTCAGCAGCGGCGTGTACACGGTCCACAGCGTCTGCCACCCCTCCTGGGTGTAGCTCAGCGCCGGGTCCAGGAAGTCGGGAAACGATGTGTACGCGACTTTGATCGAGCCGCCGGTCTGGCCCTGCGCGGCGTCGCCGCCGGACGTGGCGCCACCGCCGTCATCGTCGTCGTCGCCACAGGCCGCGACGCCCATGATCGCGGTGCAGGCGAACGCGACGCACGCGATGCCCCGGAACTTGTGCGACAAGGGATCCACCTCCTCAAGCGGAGCCGGGCGGTCGGTATGGGGCCCGGCACCCATGTCCTTCCCCCTCAGCGAGGAAACGACGCCTTCACCGTACCCCAGCGTTCAATTTCCGACGCCGATTGCTCCCTGGCGCGCTGCCGCTCGCATTAGTCCAGAAATCGGACCACGTCATCGACCGGCGCGCGCTCGGGCGCGCGCTGCTCCTGCCGCGGCCGGCCGAGGTGCAGCAGGCCCAGCACCCGCTCGCCCTCGGGGACCCCGACGGCCGCCCGGCCCTCGGGCCGCCGCAGCACCTCCGGCGTGCGCCAGTAGCTCGCCAGGCCGCGGGCGTGGGCGCCGAGCAGGACCGCGTAGGCGGCGCAGGCTGCGGCGCAGACGTCCTCCTCGTCCGCGTACGCGTCCTCGCCGCCCTGCGTGGCGGAGATGACCACGAGCGTCGGGGCCCGGCACAGCTTGGGGGCGGCCTCGGGGCCGGCCGCCTGCATCAGGCGCTCCAGCGCGGCGGGCCCCAGGACCCGGAAGCGCCAGGGGTTGGTCAGGTGGTGGTTGGGTGCCCACCGGGCCAGCTCGAAGAGCTCGAGCAGGATCTCGCGATCGACCGGCTCCGGCGCGTAGGCCTTGTGCGTGCGCCGGGTCCGGATGGCCTCGTCGAGATCCACGTCCCCTGCGGCTACCCGGTCTCGTCGTCTTCGTACAGCGACTCGCGTGCGAGCTCGGCGTCGCGGTGGTCGAAGAGCTTGCACTCCAGCGTGTCCTGGCGGTATCCGTCGGGGGCCAGCAGCGTGAAGCGGTCGTCCACCACCGGGCACTGGTCGACGACGAGATCGGCCAGCTCGGCGGTCACGACCGAGCCGCCGGCGATGAGCGGGCGCCCCCAGACGAGCGTCATCTCGGCGGTCTTGCCCTGCTCGCCGCGCCACGTGCCCACGACCTGGTCGCAGAGATCGAGCTGCCAGTCGGGGTTCGCCTCCGCCGTGGCGTCGGTGTAGTCGGCGACGGCGTCGAAGTCGCGCGGCTCGCGCTCGCCGTCGCCGGGGACGAAGGAGACGTAGCCGTAGACCTCCAGGCCGGTGGTCGTGCGCGCCGTGGCCGGGACGTACGTGCGCCCGTTCCAGGTCCGGTCGGGGAAGAAGCTGATCTCCTCGGGCTCGCCGAGCTCCTCGTCGCCGGGATCGATGTCGTCGCAGGCGCCCAGGAAGTGGCGGCCCAGCCGGTCGGCCCAGCGGCCGCTGGGCAGCGGCTCCTGCGGGGGCTCGGCGACGAAGCGGCAGACGAAGCGGGGCTCGGGCGGCATGGCGCGGGACCCTACCGACCGGCCTCGAGCATGACCGTGACCGGGCCGTCGTTGACCAGCTCGACCTCCATGTGGGCACCGAACACCCCGCCCTGGGCGCCGAGGCGCGCGCGGAAGCGCTCGTACAGCGGCTCGGCGACCTCGGGCCGGGCGGCGGCCACGTACGAGGGCCGGTGCCCCTTGCGGGTGTCGCCATAGAGCGTGAACTGGCTGACGCACAGCGCCTCGCGGTCACCCAGCGGCTCGTTCATCCGGCCCTCGGCGTCGGGGAAGACCCGCAGGGCGCGGACCTTGTCGGCGAGCCGGTCGGCCACGGACTCGTCGTCGTCGTGGGTCACGCCCAGCAGGACCAGCAGCCCCGGCCCGATCGCGGCGACGCGCTCTGAATCGACCTGCACGGCAGCGCGGCTGACGCGCTGGACCAGCGCCCTCAACCGAAGAAGACCTCGGCGGTCTCGTAGAAGCCGGGATCCAGCAGCTTGGGCTCCTGCAGCGCGTCGTCGAGCGGGATGAGCTCGATCGCGGTCCCGCGCAGCGCGGTCATCTTGCCGAAGTCCCCCTCGGTGGCCGCGTCCACCGCGGCCACGCCGAAGCGCGTGCCCAGGACGCGGTCGAAGGCCAGCGGCGTGCCGCCGCGCTGGACGTGGCCGAGCATCGTGGCGCGGCTCTCGAAGCCGGTGCGCTCCTGGATCTCGCCCTCGAGCTCCATGGCGATCCCGCCCAGACGCGCGTGGCCGAAGGCGTCGGTGGCGGTGCCGAGCGTCTCCGCGCCGCCGCCGTCGGCCCGGGTCGCGCCCTCGGAGACCACCACGATCGAGAAGTTGCGCCCGTTCTCGTGGCGGTGGCGCAGGTGCGCGCAGACGTCCTCGATGTCGAAGGGCCGCTCGGGGACCAGGATCACGTCTGCGCCGCCGGCCAGGCCCGACCACGCGGCGATCCAGCCGGCGTCGCGGCCCATGACCTCCACGACCATGACGCGGTCGTGCGACTCGGCGGTGCTGTGCAGGCGGTCGATGGCGTCGGTCGCGATCTGCACCGCGGTCTGGAAGCCGAAGGTGAAGTCGGTGCCGTTGAGATCGTTGTCGATCGTCTTGGGGACGCCGACGGCGCTGAAGCCCGCCGCCGACAGCTTGCGCGCGACGCCCAGCGTGTCGTCGCCGCCGATCGGGATCAGCACGTCGATCCCCTGCTCGCCCAGCGCGCCGAGCAGGCGCGCTTCGCCGTCGTCCTCCTTGTACGGGTTGGTCCGCGAGGTGCCGAGGATCGTGCCGCCCCGGTGCAGGATCCCGCTGACCGCCTCGCGGTCCAGGGGCATCGTCTCGCCCTCCAGCACGCCGCGCCAGCCGTGGCGGAAGCCGACGACCTCGTGGCCGTGGACGTCGACGCCCTTGCGGACGATTCCGCGGATGACCGCGTTCAGGCCAGGGCAGTCGCCCCCGCCGGTGAGTACCCCGATGCGAGCCATGGGCTGATCGTATGCGACCTCGGCTCAGGCGAGTCGGCTGGGTTCGCGCGGCACGCGTCCTGCCCTGCTGTTGCAGAGAGGGTGTTGTGCAAGGGCCGGCGTTCGCGTCAGAAGGGCACCGAGGGATGGGCGGAACACGCTCGTCCTCGGCGGTCCGAGCCCGGCCGGCGGCCCTTCTGGGGGGGTGTGTCGACTTCACCTCGTATATGGGGGTCGCGGGAGCACACCCCCCACGATGCGGCCGGCCGCGCCCAAGCCGCCCACACAAGCGCGCCTCTTGCTCATCCCTCGATGCGAAATCCGGCACCAACGCCGGCCCGTGGTCACATGCCGCGTGACCCCGTTCGGCTGCTTGGCCCGTCGTCGACCTCACAGCACCACGGCGGCCACCCCCGCCGCGACGACCACGATCGTCGTCGACCACGCGATCGCGGCGGCCGCGAGGGTCAGGTCGAGGTCGAACGCGTGCGAGACCAGCAGCGTGGCGATGGCCACGGGCATCGCGGCCTGCACGAGGTAGGCGTCGGGCAGGTCGACCGTGACGGCCGCCAGGCCGAGCAGCAGCAGCGGCGCGGCGACGAGGCGCAGGCCGAGGATCGCCACGACGGGCGCCGTCAGGCGCGGGAAGAAGCCCGCCGCGCCGTCGCCCGCCTCGGAGGCGAGAGTCACGCCGAGCACGAAGAAGCCGATCGGGGCCAGCCCGACGGCGACCGTCTCGGCGATGTCGACCAGGAGGTCGGGGGCCAGCGCGTCGGGCGCCACGAGCGCGGCGAGCACGGCGGCCAGCGGCGCGTTGCGCCCGGCGAAGGCGCGCAGGCGCGCGACGATCGGCTCGCCGCGCGTCGTGAAGGCGGCGGCGACCGCGAAGGCGCCGACCGAGAACATCGGCCCGGTCACGACCGTGTCGAAGGTGATCGCCGGGCCGAGGGCGTCGGAGCCCAGCAGCACCGCGTTGAGCGGGATGCCCAGAAAGCCGGTGTTGGAGCAGACCACCGCGATCACCACGACCGCGGCCGACGCGGGCGGGAGGCGCAGGACGCGGACGGCCAGCGCCCACGCGGCCACGCCGACGATCGCGAGCTCGAGGTAGGCCAGGACGAGCCCGACCCCCACGCCGGTCGTCAGCTCGGTGCGCGCGATCACGAAGAACGTGATGAACGGCACCACGAGGTACAGCAGGGCGTCCATCACCCGCCGGATGCCGGCCTCGGCGCGCGCGCCCCAGCGGCGGTGGGCGCCCACGCCTGCGGCGACCGACGCCGCGATCGCGAGCGTCAGCGCGATCACGCGGGCGCGGCCGGGCTCAGGCCTCGCACTCGCGCAGCTCGGCGGCGGCCTGCTCGGGCGCGACGATGTTCAGGTGCACGCCGGTGCCCAGCTCCAGGCCGGCCAGGTGCGTCAGGCGCGGCACGATGTCGATGCGCCAGCAGAAGCTGTCGGCCCCCCGCGGCGCCGTGCGGATCCACAGGTTCAGGGGCGGGCTGGATCCGAAGCGCCGGCGCAGCCGGGTCAGCCCCTCGTGCAGGAGCGCCGCTCCCGTCGGGCCGTCGTCCTGGAAGCGAGGCCGCCCGCGGCGCGGCGCGAGCAGCAGCTGAAACGGCAGCCGCGCGCCGTAGGGGCACATGAGCACCGCCTCGTCGTCGATGGCCACGATGCGCTCGCGCAGGCGCACCTCCTCCTGCACGAGGTCGGCGAGCAGGTTGCCGCCCATGGTCTGCGTCGCGTAGGCGCCGAAGCGCTCGCGCTCGCGCGCCACGGCCTGGGGCACGAACTCCAGCGCGTAGAGCTGGGCGTGCGTGTGCGGCAGCGAGGCGCCCGCCTCGCGGCGCTCGTTGACGAGGAGGTGCTGGTAGGCGGCGCCGTCGTGCGCGCGCATGCGCTCGCGCCAGACGTCGGCGGCGGCCCGCGCCTGCTCCACGGGCAGGTCGGCCAGGGAGACGACCGACTCGGGGCTGTTGACGATCACCTCGTGGCCGCCGCGGGCGGGCAGCGCGCTGAAGAGCGCCGGCCGGGCCTGCGGCGGCGGGTCCGGGCTGTCGGGCGTCAGCGCGGGATACAGGTTGGGCACGACGCGCACCGTCCACCCCGGCGTGTCCGGCGCCCCGCCGCCCGGGCGCACCGCGTGCAGCTCGGGCGGCGTGCGGTCCTCGTGGCCCTCCGCGAACGGGTCCTTCTCGCGATCGATCGGCTCGGGCGGCGTGACGCTCAGGCCGCCGCCCGGCCGTGTGGCCCGGTCGCCGGCGACGATCGCCCGCAGCCCGGTGAGCGGGTCCACCCGCACCTCAGGCATCGATGCTCAGCTCCATGGTCACGTGCTCGATTCCCGCCTCCATGTAGGGCGCGCCGCGCTCGACGTAGCCGGCGGCGCGGTACAGCTCGCACGCGTAGGTCTGTGCGCTGAGCAGGATGCGGCTGCGCCCGTCCTGGCGCGCACGCCGCTCGGCCTCCGCCAGCAGGCTGCGGGCCAGGCCGCGGCCGCGGGCGTGGCGGGCCACCGCGAGGCGGCCCAGGCGGACGACGTCGCCGTCCTCGAGCAGGCGCGTGGTTGCCACCACCACGTCGTCCTCGACCACGATCAGGTGGGTGGCGATCGGGTCGTGGTCGTCGACCTCCAGGCTCAGCGGGACGCCCTGCTCGCCCACGAAGACCTCCTCGCGCAGCGCCATGGCGGCGCGCAGCTCGCGCTCGCCGGTGGCCACGCGCAGCTCCGCCGCGCTCACGATTGCGCGTAGCGCTCGATCGCGGCCGACAGCTGGTCCTCGGTCGCGAACAGGCCCTGGTGCAGGAACTGCAGCTCCCCCCGGGCGTCGTAGAAGGCGGTCGCCGGCAGCCCGCGCGCGCCGTAGCGGTCGCGCACGGCCTGGCGGGGATCCTCGTAGGAGGGATAGGGCATGGGGAACTCCTCGGCGAACAGCTCGGCGTCGTTGCGGTTGTCGCCGACGTTGACGCCGACGAACGCCACCTCGTCGCCGCGCTCCACGGCCTGGCTCTGGAAGAAGGGCAGCTCGTAGCGGCACGGCCCGCACCATGACGCCCACATGTTCACGACGACCGGGTGGCCCTTCAGCGCGCGCAGCTGGGCGTCGAAGGCCTTGATGCCGCCGCCGACCAGCTCGTTGACCCGCCGGCGCAGCGCGGCCAGGTCCGGGGGCGCGCCGTCCAGCGGCTCGGAGACCTCCGCGCGCGACAGCGCCTGCGGCGGGGAGCTTGAGGACGAGTCGTCGTCGCTGGCCTGCACGAGGCCCACCGCGAGCACGCCGACGACGGCGAGCCCCGCGATCGCCACCGCCACCTTGCGCATCGGGATAGGTTCGCAGACGTCGCTGCGGCGGATGCGAGCGTGCTCCCAGGTTCGGTATGCTGCCTGGCGACGCGGTCGAGTGCTGATCTCACTGGGAGGTCACTCGGCCCCTCCCGGGTGCGTCCCGGGTTCCGGATCGTGACGAGAGCTGCTCGCGATCCCAGCACCTAGTGAGCAGGAAGCCGATCTTGGCTGATCCCACGCCAGTGGCCACCGAGGCCACGTCCCTACCTCGCCCCGACGACCTCGCGCGTGCTGAGAGCTTCACGCGCGAGGGCTTCGTGCACTCCGGGGAGGAGCTGGCCGACGCGCTGGCGCCCGGCACGGCGCGCCGCCACGCACTGGACGCCGCGCTGGCGGAGATCGCCGCGGGCGCCAGGTTCCCGTCGGCGGAATGGCGACGGCGCTTCTCCTTGATGCTCGGCTTGGAGCGCGTGCTCTCCGAGGACGAGCCCAGGCTCGCCGACGGCGCGCTGCTGAACCCCCACCAGGTCGATGCGCTGTCGGGCACCCTGACCGCGCTGCTGGCCGACGCGCAGCGCAACGGGTACACCCCCCCGCCGGCGGCGATGCCCGTGCTGGCGCTCGACGAGGACGACCTCGACGACGTCGCCGACGAGGACGAGCCCGCGCTGGACTCCGACGACGAGCCGGAGGACGACGAGGTCGACGACGCCGCCGAGGACGACGAGGATCCCGACGGCGAGGACGACGACGACGACCTCGTGGCCGCGGCCCCCGAGGAGGACGACGACGACGACGAGCTCGAGGCCGCCGTCCCCGAGGACGAGGAGGACGACGAGCCCGAGGACGCGCCCGAGGAGGACGCCCCCGAGGTCGCCCTGGACGCCGACCAGCTCGACGAGGCCCCCGACGACCCCAACGCCCACAAGCGCTTCTGGTTCGAGCACGCGACCGGCGCGGGCAAGACCGTCGCCGCCATGGGCTTCGTGGAGGCGTCGCGCACCGGCGGCGTGCTGATCCTCACCCACCGGCGCAACCTCGTCGACCAGTTCCACGGCGAGCTGCGCGACCGCGGCTACGCCAAGCGCATCACGCCTGCGCTGCTCGACGACCAGGACTCTGCCGACGGGCCGGTCACCGTCGAGACCTACCAGTGGTTCGTGCGCAACGCGGGGCGGATCTCGCCCAGCTACTCGATCGTGATCTGCGACGAGGCGCACACCGCCCTGGGGGAGAAGACCAGTGCGGCGATCCGCGCCTGGACGGGCCCGATCTTCATCGGCATGACCGCCACCGGCGCGCTCATCGCCCGCCACGTCACCGACCTGTTCCCCACCCAGACCTCGCGCTTCGACCTCGGCCAGGCCGCGCGCCGCGGGGTCATCTCGCCGCTGCGCTGCGTGCGCATCCCGCCGGGCCCGGGCGTGCGCACGATCGCCAAGGTGCCGCTGCGCCGCGGCGAGGTCGACACCGAGTTCGACCAGGAGATGCTGGCCGAGCTGCTCGACCAGCAGCCCTTCAACGTGGCGATCGCCGACCTCTACAAGACGCGCTTCAACGGCGTGCCCGGCGTGGTCTACACCGCGGGCGTGCGCCACGCCTACAACGTGGCCCAGGCCTTCCGCGACGCGGGCATGAAGGCGCAGGCGGTGTCCGGAGAGACGCGCAAGCGCGAGCTGGCCGAGATCCTCGCCCGCTACGAGCGCGGCGACATCGACGTGCTCATCAACGCCCAGCTGCTGGCCGAGGGCTGGAACTCGCCGCGGGCGACGGTCTGCATGCACCTCGCGCCCACGGCCTCCAAGCGCATCTACCAGCAGCGCGTGGGCCGCGTGACGCGCCGGCACCCGGGCAAGGAGGCGGGGGTCGTCATCGACTTCGTCGCCCCGGACACCAAGAACGACGACCCGGTCGTCACGCTGCACTCGCTGCTGGACCGCGACGTCTACCGCGGCGGCGCGATCGTCGTCGGGCCGGTGCGCCGCGGGCGCGGGCGCCGCGTGCGCGTGGAGCGCCGCGTGCTGCCGGTGACCTCCGACGAGGAGCGGCGGATCGAGGTCTTCGAGCGCGAGCTGTGGCGCATCGCGGTGGAGCACCTGCCCTACGGCGAGCAGATCCAGTGGGCCGCGCTGGCCGGCGCGCGCGTCGCGCCCAGCGGCTGGCGCCGGGCCCGGGCGATGCTGCACTTCGACCGCGGGGGCGAGCTCAAGCGCGCGTTCCTGCTCACCGCCGTGCAGCGCAACAAGAACTCGCAGCTGCGCATCCGCGCGCTGCAGGAGATCGCGGCCGCCCGCGACGGCGAGGCGTTCGACACCGCCATCGACGTCGTCGGGACGTGGTCGCGCGACGAGCGCCGCGAGGGCACCAAGGTGATGCTCCAGGCGCTGGCCGAGAAGCGCATCGGGCGCCGCGACCAGGCCAACGCGTGGATCTGGCGCCTGGCCTCCTACACGCGCGAGGTCCACGAGGAGTACGCGGTGCAGCGCTGGCCGGAGACCAAGCGCCTGCTCGGGCTGCTGGTGAACTCCAGCGGCGCGGCCCACGCGCGCAACGCGCGCCGGCTCGTGCACGCCGCGCGCAAGCAGGACCGCCGGCTGTCCGCCGCGCTGCTGGCCGCGGCGATCGCGCACACGCCGGAGGCCGAGGAGGTCCTGCGCGGTGCGCGCACGCGGATGGCCCGCAAGCCCAGCGCCCTGTCGCGCGAGCTGCTGCGCAACTTCCCCAAGGGCCGCGGCCGGCGCGGCAACCGCCGCCGGCGCGGCAAGGGCTCGGGCGCCGATCCGGCGCGCACGCCGGTGGCCGCCGGGAGCGGCGACAAGCAGTCCCAGCGCCGGCGCAACGGGCGCGCCGCCGAGCGCGCGAAGGAGCCCGCCGCCGAGACCGAGACCGCGAGCGAGACCAAGGCTCAACCGGCGGGCGAGACGGTGCCCAACGGCGGCCAGGTGGACGAGGCCGCGGCGGTGGAGGCGATCGCCGGCGCGGCGGCCGCACTCGCGGCCGCGCGCGGCGAGGACTCGCCCAAGCCCAAGCCCAGGGCACCCCGGCGCCGCCGCCCGCCGCGCAAGAAGCCCTCGGGCTCCGGCCCGGGCGACGACGTCGAGTCCGCGGCCTAGCTGCGTTCAGCGCGCCGGCACGCCGTCGGCCGCGCTGCGCAGGGCGGCGATGTCGAGCTTGCCCATCTTCAGCATCGCCTGCATGGCGCGCTGGGCGCGCGCCGGGTCGGGGTCGGCGAACATGTCGTCCATCCCGCTGGGCACGACCTGCCAGGACAGCCCGAAGCGGTCCTTCAGCCAGCCGCACGGTCCCTCCTGGCCGCCCTCGGACAGCTTCTCCCAGTAGTAGTCGACCTCGTCCTGGTCCTCGCAGCCGATCTCGAGGGAGACGGCCTCGCTGAAGCTGAAGTCCGGGCCGCCGTTGATGCCGACGAACCGCTGGCCGTCGAGCTCGAACTCCACAGTCATGACCATGCCGGCCTCGCGCGGCGCGTCCTCGGGGTAGTGCGTCACGTTGACGACGCGCGAGTTCTCGAAGACGGAGATGTAGAAGGCCGCGGCCTCCTCGGCCTCGGTGTCGAACCACAGGTTCGGGCTGATCCTCTGCTTCACGACGTGCTCCTCTCGTAGGGCGGGACGGTCGTCCCGGAGGGTTGGCGTCTCATAGACCGCCGGCCGGGGAGAAACTCATCCCCGCTCGTGCGCGCGCAGGTGCACCTCCCCGGCGTCGAGCACGACGTGCTCGCCGCCGGCGCCGTCCACGAGCAGGCGGCCGCGGTCGTCCACGCCCGCGGCCGTGCCGGCTCCGGCCTCCCAGGCGACCGGGCGCCCGAGCAGGGCGTCGCGCGCGCGGTAGGCGTCCAGCAGGGCGGCGGGCTCCTCGCCCAGCCGGTGCTCGAGCGCGGCGAGCAGCGCGGCGAGCGTCGGCTCGATCGCGCCGGCGGTGAGGCCCAGCGTCGCCGCGCGGTCGCGCACATCGGCCGGGAGATCGGCCGGGTGCACCGCGACGTTGACGCCGATGCCCAGCACGACCCAGTCCTCGTGCGCGCGTCCCTCGACCAGGATCCCGGCGAGCTTGCCGCCGTCGAGCAGGACGTCGTTGGGCCACTTGATCGCGGCGCGCTCGCCGGCGACGTCGGCCACCGCGACCGCCGCGGCCAGCGGCAGGAGCCGGGGCCACTCGCGCAGCAGGAGCGACATCAGCACGGCGCGCCCGGGCGGCGCGCTCCACGTCCGCCCCTGGCGCCCGCGCCCCGCGGACTGCTCGCCGGCGGTCACCAGCGTCCCGTGCGGCGCCCCGCCCGAGGCCAGCTCCTTGGCCCGCGCGCTCGTGGAGTCCGTGGCGCGCAGGTGCAGTCGCGGCGTGCCCAGGCTCGGGGTCACGGCGCGGCCTCGATCGTGATCTCGGCGTCGCGCTCCAAGCCCAGCGCGGCGAGCGCGGAGCCTCCGTTGAGCGCGAGCGCCACCGCGCCGTAGGCGTCGACGTAGAGCAGCAGCTCGTCGCCGTCCACGTCGGCGAACGTCGTGGCAAAACGCGCGCGGCGGCCGCCGGCGGTGACGGCGCCGCCCTCCGTCAGCCCCGCGCTCGCGAGCTGCACCGGCTCGACGTCGAGCGTGACGTTGCCGTAGCCGTCGGCGCCGAGGACGTGGGCGACGACCCCCGCGGGACCGATGCGCGCGTGGGGAAGCTCCAGGACCTTCAGCTCGGCTGGATCCAGCGGTTCGCCGAGCGCGCCGAGCGGCGCGCCCAGGGCGAGGTGGGCGGCGACCGGGGCGAAGAGGTCGCGGCCGTGGAACGTGGCCGAGACCGGGTCCAGGCGCACCGGCGAGCGCCCCACGTCGACCGCCTCCGCGATGCCGCCGAGGCTCTGCGCTGCTGGGGCTAGGAGGCCGTTGTCGGGCCCGACGAGCTGCCGGTCCTCGGTCCGGCAGCGGACCGCGATCGCGCGCCGCCGCGTCCCCACGCCGGGGTCCACGACGGCGAGGTGCACCCCAGCCGGGAGGTAGGGCAACGCGCGACGCAGCACCAGCGCGCCGGTGCGGACGTCGTGGCGCGCGATGCCGTGGGCGACGTCGATGACGCGCGCGCCGGGCGCGATCCGGGCGATCACACCGTGGCAGACGCCGACGAAGTCGTCGGCCAGGCCGTAGTCGCTGAGGAACGTCACGACGCCCATCGCGCCGGGCGAGTCTAGTTCGGTGCCCCCGCGCGGGTGTTCGCCCGCGGCGCGACCGGGTAGCCCTGAGCCATGCGCCATGGAGAGCACTGGACCACCCCGACCGTCTTCGACGTCGTCCGCCGGGCCGTCGCGATCGTCGACCCCGACGGCGACAACGACCGCGTGGACGAGTTCCTGCGCCGCCACGAGGACCGCGACGAGCCGGTCACCGCGGTCAGCGACCGCGACCGCCAGTTCTTCGAGGAGGCGGGCAAGCTGGAGGGCCAGGGCGACGATCCGGCCCTCACGATGGCCGCCGCCGTCGCCACCTACCTCGCGTTCCGCCGCGACGAGGTCAGCGACGACGACGAGGACCTGCTGCGCCTCGCCGCGCGCGCCGAGTTCGACGCGCACCCGCCCCCGGAGGTCGCCGCCTGGCTGCAGGCCCAGGGGGTCGGCGTCTGATGGAGGGCGACCCCCTGCAGCCGCCCAGCGGTCTGCCCGACGACGCCCGCGAGGCGCCGCCGCTCGGCGTGCCGCTCGAGGACGAGCCGCACAAGGAGGCCGACGACGAGGACGTCTCGCTCCCCGGGCTGCCCAGCGAGGACGACCCGCCGATGACGGGGTAGGACCGCCGGAAGCGCGCTACCCGGCCTCGAACAGCTGCTCGACGAAGAACCGGGAGGCCGCGTCGAGACGGTTGCCGAAGACCTGCTCCGCGACGTCGAGCACGGCCTCCGCGTCGCGCAGACCGAGCATCGATGTCGTGAGTGCAACGGCGCGCGTCGTAGGCCAGCGCGATCGCCGCCCCACCCACGACGTACATCTCGCCGCGGACGCCGCGCGCTTCCAAGGACTCGGCGAGGGTTGTCAGCGCGGCGACGATCTCCTCTCGGTCCATGCGTCAGACCCGCTCGAGGGCTGCGGAGGCGATGAAGATGCCCCGGCGGCGAAACGCGGCGGGCGACTGGGCGATTGCGGTGGCGCGAAATCCCGGCACGTCGCTGAGAAACCAGAACCGATCAAGGAAGCGGTTCGGGTCCGTCGCCCAGTTCGGCCGAGGCACATGAACCTGCGCCGCCAGGTGCTCGGCGAGCGCCGCCAAGTAAGCATCCGCGCGAGCGTCGCCGGTTGCAGCGGGCCGATCGCGAATCGCCCGGTCGCGCAGTCCGTCGTGAGCAAGCAGCGAGAACTCGTCCAGGAAGTCCCGCACCGCGACCCGGACATCCTCACCCCCGACGACGCGCACCGCGATGCGGGCCAAGCTCTGCGTGAACGCGGCATCCGGCGGGGGGTGCTCGGCCAGCCAATCCCTCTGTGATTCGGCTGCCATGCACCACAGCCTAGGCTGTGCGCCCGTGCCCCGCCCCAGCGCAGGAAGTCGCAGCCGGCCGGTGGCCGCCCTCCCGGAGGCCGTCGCCCATCTGCGCGCCGCCGACCCCGTCATGGAGCGCCTGCTGGCCGAGCACGGGCCGCCGGACGGTCCCGCGCGCCGGCCCGACCCGCGCCCGACGGACTCCTACGGCACGCTCGTGCGCGCGATCGTCGGCCAGCAGCTCTCCACGAAGGCCGCCCGCACGATCCACGGTCGGCTGCTGGACCTCTACGGCGGCCGGACCCCCACGCCGGCGGAGCTGATGGCCACCGATGCCGACGCCCTGCGCGCGGTGGGCCTGTCGCGGGCCAAGGCCGCCTACCTGCGCGACCTCGCCGGGCGCGTCGACAGCGGCGCTCTGGACCTCGAGCACCTCGCCTCGCTGGACGACGACGAGGTCTCCGCGCAGCTCACCGCGGTCAAGGGGATCGGCCAGTGGAGCGCCGACATGTTCCTCATCTTCCACCTCGGCCGCCCCGACGTGCTGCCCGTGGGCGACCTGGGGATCCGCCGCGCGGTCCAGCGCGCCTACGGGCTGGACGAGCTGCCCTCGCCCGCGGAGCTGCTGACCATGGGCGAGCCCTGGCGGCCGCACCGCTCGCTGGCCAGCCTCGCCCTGTGGCGCTCGCTGGACAACCAGCCGGCGTAGCCCCGGCTAGATGGCTGATTCCACGACCCCCACCCCCATCTGGCGGCGCCTCGCGGCGCAGGATCGCCACGCGCCGAAGGCGTCCGTGGCGTTGCCACTGTCCACCTTCGGCCCGCGGCGCCCTGCATCCACGATGCGCGGCCATATGGCGGCGCGGGCCGCGGAATCAACCATCTAGTTGACCGGGCCGGCGTCCTCCACCAGCGCCGCGAGCAGGCCGTCGGGCGTGTGCTCGGCGGCCTCGACGTGGGGCTCGAGCCCCTCGTCGCGCAGCGCGGCGGACGTGATGGGCCCGATGGAGACCAGGCGCGGCCCGTCGCGCAGCGCGTCCGCCCCGCCGGCCGCGGCGCAGAAGAAGCGCACCGACGAGGCCGAGGTGAACGTGACGTAGTCCGCGGCCAGGGCCGCCTCGCGCACGGCGGGGTCCAGCGGCTCGGGGACCGTGCGGTACAGGGCGAGGACCTCGACCTCGGCGCCGCGGGCGCGCAGCGCGTCGGGCAGCACCTCGCGGGCCTCCTCGGCGCGGGCGATCAGCGCGCGGCGCACGGGGACGTCCGCGAGCGCCTCGACCAGCGACTCGGCGACCGCCCGCTCGGGGACGACGTCGGGGGCGATCCCGCCCTCGCGCAGGGCGTGCGCCGTGCCCGGCCCGACCGCCGCGATCGACGGGCCGGCGAGCGCCCGAGCGTCGGGGACCAGCTCCAGCAGTCGCCGGGCGCCGTTGGGGCTGGTCACGCACAGCAGGTCGAAGCCCCCCAGGTCGGGCAGCACCGCATCGATGGCCTCGGTGCGGATCGAAGGCGCCTCCACGACCCGCGCGCCCAGCTCGCGCAGCCGCTTCGCCAGCGGGCTGGCCTGGGCGCGGGCGCGGGTCACCGCGACGCTCACGCCCGCCAGCGGCCCCGTGCCGAACCAGGCGAGCTCGGCGTGCAGCCCGGCGACCGGCCCGACGACGGTGATCGCCGGCGCGCGCACGCCGGCCTCCGCCGCCCGCGCGGCGATGTCGGCCAGCGTGCCCGAGATCACGCGCTGGTCGGGCAATGTGCCGCGCTCCACGACCGCCGCGGGCTCGCCGGCGGGCCGGCCGGCGGCCACGAGGCGCTCGGCGATGGCGGCCAGGCCGCGCACCCCCATGTAGAAGACCAGCGTGCCGGGGAACGCGGCCAGCGCCCCCCACTCGAGCTGCGTCTCGGACTTGGACGGATCCTCGTGGCCGGTGACGAAGGCCACGGCGGGCGCCAGGCCGCGCTGGGTGACGGGGATGCCCGCGTACGCCGCGGCGGCCACCCCGGCGGTCACGCCGGGGACGACCTCGAACGCCACGCCGTTCTCGCGCATGAGCTTGGCCTCCTCGCCGCCGCGGCCGAAGACGAACGGGTCGCCGCCCTTGAGGCGCACCACCGTGCGGCCCGCCGACGCGTAGTCCAGCAGCAGCCGCGAGGTCACCTCCTGGGGGACCTGCTCGCCGCCCCCCACCTTGCCGACGTCGATCAGCTCGGCATCGGGCCGGGCTCCGTCCAGCGCGCCCCCGGGCACCAGCCGGTCGTAGAGGATCACGTCGGCCCGCGCGACGAGCTCGAGCGCCCGCGCGGTCATCAGCCCAGGGTCGCCCGGCCCCGCCCCGACGAGGAACACCTGCCCGGGCTCGGGTCCGGTGCTCACGCCGCCGCCATCTCCTCGGCGCGGCGCAGCAGGTCCGCCCCGCCGGCCGCCAGCAGCCGGCGCGCCGCCTCGGCGCCGAGCCCCTCCGGATCGTCGTCGGGCCCCTCGACGCGGTCGCGCACCCACGCCGAGCCGTCCGGCAGCCCGGCGAAGGCGACGAGCACGAGGGACCCGGCGCTCGGCGGGGTGGCGTGCGCGCCGAGCGGCGTGTGGCAGGACGCGCTGACCCCGCGCACGAGGGCGCGCTCGGCGGTCAGGCAGGTCCAGGCCGCCGGGTCGGTCACGCCTCGCGCGGCCGCGCGGGCCGCCGTGTCGCCGGCGCGGGCCTCGAGCACGAGCGTGCCCTGGCCCGCCGCCGGCACCAGCTCGTCCAGCAGCGCGTCCGCGGCATCGGCGCGGCCCAGGCGCTCCAGCCCCGCGGCGGCGAGCACGATCGCGTCGTAGTCGCCCGCCGCCAGCTTCGCCAGCCGGGTGTCGACGTTGCCGCGCAGCTCGGCCACCGCCAGGCCGGGGCGCAGCGCGCGCAGCTGCGCCGCGCGGCGCAGGCTGCTGGTCCCCACGCGCGCGCCGTCGGCCAGGGCGTCCAGCGACGGCGCCCCGCAGAGCGCGTCGCGCGCGTCGCCCCGAGCCGGCGCGCCGACCAGCTCCAGCCCGTCGGGCAGCTCGCTGGGCACGTCCTTGGCGCTGTGCACCGCGAGGTCCACCTCGCCGGCCAGCAGCGCCGCCTCCAGCTCCTTGACCCACTTCTCCTTGTCGACCGCGGAGCGGTCGCGGTCGCCGCTGGTCGTGATCGGAACGACCTCGGCGCCGCCCAGCAGCGCGGCCACCGTCCCGGCCTGCGCGAGCGCCAGCGCGCTGCCGCGGGTGCCGAGCCGCACGGCCGCGACCTAACTGCCGGAGGCGCGGCGCGGCAGCGGGCGGACGTTGTCCTTCCGCTCGGCGCCCGGCTCCTGCGCCGCGCCCTCGGGCGGCACGCCCTCCAGCCCGAACAGCTCGCGCATGATCTGCAGCCGCCCGTGGGCGCGGGCCTCGTCCAGCGTGCGCAGGCGCAGGGTGGGCTCGTGCAGCAGGCGCGTCATGACCGCGCGGGCGACCGCCTCCACGCGCGCCAGGTCGCGGGCCGACGCGCCCTCCCAGCGACCGGCGTTCTCCGAGAGCACCTGGTCGACGATCGCGTCGCCGTAGGAGCGCAGGGCGCGGATCGTGGGCAACACGGCCCGCGAGCCCAGCCACTCGGCGAAGCGCGAGATCTCCTCCTCCACGATGGCCTCGGCGTCCAGCGCCTCGACGCCGCGCACCGACAGCGTCCGCGCGACCACGCCCTGCAGGTCGTCGATGTCGTACAGCGTGACCCCGGGAAGGTCGTCGCAGGCGGGATCGATGTCGCGCGGCACCGCGATGTCGACGAGCAGCAGCGGCCGCTGCCCGCGCGCGCGCATCACCAGCTCGAGCTCCTCCTGGCCGAGGATGGGATGCGGCGAGGCGGTCGAGGCGACGACCATGTCGGCCTGCTCGAGCTGGGCGGGGAGCTCGTCGAGGGGGGCGACCTCGCCGCCGAAGCGCCCGGCCAGCGCGCGCGCCCGGTCGGCGTGGCGGTTGGCCACGAACATCGTGCGCACCCCGCGCTCGGCCAGGGCCCGGGCGGTCAGCTCGCTCGTCTCGCCCGCGCCGATGATCACGACGCGGCGGCGGGCCAGGTCGCCGAGCACGTCCTGGGCGAGGTCCACGGCGACCGAGGAGATCGAGGCCCGCCCGGCGCCGATCCCGGTCTCGGTGCGCACGCGCTTGCCGGTCTGCAGCGCGGCGGTGAACAGCCGGTTGGTGAGCGGGCCGGTGGTCCCCGCGGCCAGCGCCGCCTCGTAGGCGCGCTTGACCTGTCCCTGAATCTCCGCCTCACCGACGATCATCGACTCCAGGCCCGCGGTCACCCGGAAGAGCTGGCGGGCGGCGTCGCAGTTGCGCGGCGAGTAGATGCTCTCGGCGAGCTCGGTGGGGCGCACGTGCGCGCGCTGGGCGAGCAGGCCGAGCACGGCGGTCTCCCCGCCCACCGGGTCGCCGACGACCATGGTGATCTCGGTCCGGTTGCAGGTGGAGATCACGACGACCTCGTCGACCTCGTCGTGGCCGGCGACCTCGCGCAGGAAGTCGGGCACGGCGCTCTCCAGCAGCGCGAGGCGCTCGCGCAGCTGCACGGGCGCGGTCTTGTGCGAGATGCCCAGCGTGGTCAGCTCGGTCATCCGATGGCCTCCCGCACCCGTTCGCCCTCGCCGTCGGACTCGCGGTCGCGGCGCTCGACCACCTCGGCGAGGTCGACGATGTCGCGCTCCAGGCGGCTGAGCTTGACGGCCATGATCGCCACGTAGACCAGCACGAGCAGGAGGAAGACGAGGTAGGCGGCGGCGACGTACTTGCCGGCCTCGTCGAGCGGGAGGGCCGGCATCAGAGCGTCGGGGCGGCGCTCCGGACGGGGGCGGCGGACAGGAACTCGTCGTCGCCCGCGAGCCGGCGCTTGAGCGCCCGCAGCCGGAAGGTGGCGTGCTTGGAGGCCATCTCGTACTTGCACAGCGTGACGAACAGCAGGCCCATGCCGACCAGGGCGATCACGAAGGTCAGCGCCATCTTGGGCGGCAGTCCGCCGGTCGTGGTCTCCAGCGTCTGCGGGTGCACGAAGTTCTGGGCCATGCGGACGGCGGCGAAGTTCAGCGGCACGAACGCGCCGGCCACGATCGCGAACACCGAGGCGTAGCGCGCCTGCTTCTCGCGATCCTCGATCGAGAAGCGCAGCGGCTGGTAGGTCGCGTAGAGCAGGAACACGATGAGGAACGACACGAGCATCGGCTCGTCCCACACGAACCAGTGCCCCCACGACGCCTTGGCCCAGATCGAGCCGGTGATCAGCACCCCGACGGCCAGCACGATCGACAGGTGGATCGCCACGTAGGAGTGCATGTCCCAGCGCGAGTCGCGCGTGCGCAGGTACATGATCGCGAAGATCCCGCCGGCCACGAAGCCGCACAGCGCGACGATCGCCATCGGCACGTGGACGTAGAAGATCTTCTGGATGAAGCCCTGGTCGGCGTCCAGCGGCGCGTAGAAGAACACGAGCGCGAACGCGGTGCCCAGGACGGCGACGGTGGCGATGGACAGGGCGCGCAGGCCCTTGCCGTAGACGATGGGTCAGTCCTCCAGCAGGAAGTCGAAGACCGCGTAGGCGATCAGCCCGAACAGCAGATCATAGAGCCCGAGGACGGTCAGCCAGCGCAGCGGCAGGGCCCCAGGGCCGTCGGGCGCGAACAGCGGCGTGGTGGCCTCCGCGGCGGCGAGGACGACCGGCACCAGCAGCGGCAGCGCGAGCAGGGAGACGATGAGGTCGCGCGCGCGGGTCTGGATGGCGAGCGCCGCGACGAGCGTCCCCACCACCGCGAGTCCGGCGTTGGCCGCGAGCAGGACGAGCACGAGCTCCGGCAGCGCCGGGAGCGGATCGGGGCCGAGCAGCAGGATCGCGTAGGCCGGCACCGCCACCAGCTCGACGATCGCCAGGAAGCCGAACAGGGCGAGCGCCTTGGCCACGAACAGGGCGGTGCGGTCCACGGGGGCCAGCAGGAACGCGTCGAAGCCGCCCTGCTCGTGCTCGGCGACGAAGAGGCGGTTGATCCCCAGGATGGCGGCGAACAGGATCGTGACCCACAGCACTCCGGCCGCGAGGTCGCCCTCGACGGTGTCGCGGTCCAGCCCGAAGTGGAAGATCACGTAGGTGGTGAGCGTGAACAGCGCCATCGCGGGCACCGACTCCCGCGTGCGCAGCTCGACCGCGATGTCCTTGCGCAGCAGCGCGCCCACGGCCCGCCTCATGTGTACAACGCTCCGATCTCGGTCGCGGACACCTCGGCGGCGGGGGCCAGCAGCGCCACGCGCCCGTTCTTGAGCCCCAGCGCGAGGTCGGCGTCCGCCAGGCCGCTGACCGGGTCGTGGCTGGTGGTCACGCGCGTGCACCCGCTCGCGCGGCCGATGAGCGGCTGGACCTGCGCCGCGGCGGCGGGGTCCAGGTTGGCCAGCGGCTCGTCGAGGAGCAGCAGCTCGGGCTCGTGGAGGACCGCCCGCGCCACGGCGAGGCGCTGGACCATCCCCCGCGACAGCTCGGCCACGGGGTCGTCCGCGCGGCGCTCCATGCCGACCGCCTCCAGCGTCCGCTCGACCCGCTCCGCGTGCGCGTCGTGCAGCCGCGCGTGGAAGCGCAGGTTCTCGCGGCCGCTCAGCTCGCGGTACAGCAGCGGCTCGTGGCCCAGGAAGCCGATCCGGCCGCGCACGCGCCAGCCGTCCTCGGGCAGCGCGGCGCCCAGCACGCGCACCGTGCCGGCGTGCGGGCGCAGCAGCGTGGCCAGCAGGCGCAGCAGCGTGGTCTTCCCCGCGCCGTTGGGGCCGAACACGACCAGGCTGCGCCCCGCCTCCAGCGACAGCGTCACGTCGCGCAGCGCCGCTCGCTCGCCGTAGCGGCGCCCGGCGCCGTCGAGCTGCACCGCGGGCTCGGGCATCGGATCGCGCTCGCGGCGCTACTCGGCCTGGCGGCCGAGCGTGGCCACGAAGCGCTCGGTGCGCCGCCGATCGTCGGCCGTGAGGGCGCCTGCGGACTCCACCAGCAGCGTCATCGGCCCGCGGTCGCGCGCCCACGCCCGCGTACGCTCGCCGAAGCTGTCGGCCACCCACACCAGCGGGAGCCGGGCCGCGTAGGCCATGACGGTCTCCTCCTGCTGCTCGGGCGTCTGCTCGGAGCGCAGCACGGGGACGGCCACGAAGTCGAGCGCGTGCGCGACGGCCGACACCGCGTCCAGGCCCCCGCCGTCGACGAGCAGGGCGATCTCGCCGTCATCGAGCAGGTCGGCCGCCCAGCCCGCGGGCGCGCCGTCCAGCGCGGCCGGGATGCAGACCATGCGAAAGAGCGGAGCTCCCATGGCGCCGCACGCTAGATGATCGGAGGCCGTGTCAGCATGCGGGCATGGAGTGGCACGACGACCGGGCGAGCGAGCTCTTCGATGACGACTACGTGCACTTCTACGAGTCGTACCTGGAAGCGCGCAGCGACGAGGAGGCCGAGCGCGTCGCGGGCCTGCTGCAGCTGGCCGCGGGCGACGCGGTGCTCGACGCGCCCTGCGGCCACGGCCGGATCGCCAACCGCCTCGCCGCGCGCGGCTGTGCGGTGACGGGACTGGACGGGACGCCGGCGTTCCTGGAGCGCGCGCAGACCGACGCCAAGGCCGCCGGGCTCGCGGTCGAGTACGTCCCCGGCGACCTGCGCGAGCTGCCCTGGGAGGCGCGCTTCGACGCCGCGCTGTGCTGGTTCACCTCCTACGGCTACTTCGACGACGCGGGCAACCGCGCCCAGCTCGCGGGGCTGTGCCGCGCGCTGAAGCCGGGAGGCCGGCTGCTGCTCGAGCAGCTGCACCGCGAGGTCATCGTGCGCGCGCTGCCGGGCGCAGGCGCCCCGCTGCTCTCCCTCCAGGAGCGCGGCGACGACCTGATGCTCGACCGCGTGTGGCTGGACCCCGTCGCCGGGCGCACGCGCACCGAGCGGATCATCGTCCGCGACGGCCGGGTGCGCCGGGTCCGCTTCTCGGTCGCGGTGCCCACCTTCCCCGAGCTGGCCGGGCAGCTGCGCGC
The DNA here is from genome assembly GCA_963825515.1 of uncultured Solirubrobacterales bacterium. Classification (GTDB taxonomy): domain Bacteria; phylum Actinomycetota; class Thermoleophilia; order Solirubrobacterales; family Solirubrobacteraceae; genus CADCVQ01. The sequence continues at coordinate 896,441 of CAWGTI010000010.1, forward strand.
GGCCGGCTTCGGCGAGGTGAGCGTGCGCGACGAGCACGGCGAGGCCCTGCGGCCGGGCAGCCGGCGCATGGTCGTGCTCGCGCGCCGGGCGGGCTGAGCCACGGCGAGCGAAGGGCCAGCCTCGCGTGACGTGGGCCGACTTGTCATTGGCATGCATGGATGAGTCGGCCCACTGGTCGGCTCCGCGCGAGGTGGGCCGAGTTGCCATTGGCATGCATGGATGAGTCGGCCCACTGGTCGGCTCCGCGCGAGGTGGGCCGAGTTGCCATTGGCATGCATGGATGAGTCGGCCCACTGGTCGGCTCCGCGCGAGGTGGGCCGAGTTGTCATTGGCATGCATGGATGAGTCGGCCCACCACCATGGTGCGCGTCCTCACGGCCCGTGTGACCCGGGTGCCGACCGCCCCACCGCTCCGGCCAACGCGGCGGCGACCAGGCACAGCGCCACGACGAGCGCCAGCGCGGTGGGCAGCGACGTCGCCTCGGAGACCAGGCCGATCGTCGGGGGGCCGGCGACGAACCCGACGTACCCGGTGGTCGACACGGCGGCCAGCGCCGGCCCCGCCTCGGTGCCGGTGCGCGTGGCGGCGTCCAGGGCCAGCGGGAAGATCCCCGACAGCCCGGCGCCCATCGCGGCGAAGCCGGCGATCCCCGCCGCCGGCGATCCCCCGAGCAGCGCGAGGCTCAGGCCGCCGGCCGCGAGCAGGCCGCCGAGCCGGACGATCCGCTGCGCGCCCAGCGCGTCGGCGAGCCGGTCGGCGGCCAGGCGGCCGATCCCCATGGTCAGCGAGAACGCGGCCAGGCCGGCGGCCGCCAGGCCGGGCGACGCCTCCAGCGAGCGGCGCAGGTGGATCGCGCTCCAGTCGTTCACGGCGCCCTCGGCGAGCAGCACGCAGAACGCGACCGCGCCCAGCGCGGCCAGTGCGCGGGAGGGGCGCGCGAAGGCCGGGCCCTCGCGCCGGGCGTCGGCCGCGGCCTCCAGCAGCCATGGGCGGACGGCCAGCGCCAGGACGGCGAGCACGATCGCGGCGCCGACGAGCTGACCCTCTGGCGCCACGCCCGCCGTCGCCGATAGCCCGCCCGCTGCCGCTCCCGCCAGCGCGCCGAAGGAGAACGCCGCGTGGAAGGAGGCGAAGATCCTGCGCGGATGACGCCGCTCGACCGCGATGCCCTGCGTGTTCATCGCGACGTCCAGGACCCCGTTGACCGTCAGCACCGTGATCATGGCCGCGGCGAACAGCCCGGCGCTCGGGGCCAGCGCGGGCAGCGGGAGCAGCACCGCGCCGCCCAGCGCGCCCGCGAGCGTGACCGGGCGGCTGCCCGTCCGGACCACGAGCGCGCCGGCCAGCAGCTGGCTGACCATCAGGCCCAGCGTCCCGCCGAGCAGGATCAGGCCCAGCGCGCCGTCGCTCAGGCCGTGCTCGCGCTGGAGCTCCGGCAGGCGGGAGAACAGCCCGGCGAAGGCGGCGCCGTTGAGGAAGAAGATGGCGGTGACCGCGACGCGGGCGCGGCCGGCCACGACCGCGCTCTCAGGCGGGCGCGTGCGTGCGCTGGGCGGCGGCGATGAGGTCGAGCACGGCGCGCTCGTCCCCGTCGCGCAGCAGGGCGACGGGGTCAGGCTCGCCGTTGACGATCGACTCGAAGAACGCCTTGCGGTCCTGGTAGGTGGGCAGCGTGCCCTTCGCCCAGCCGCGCGCGTCGTTGAGCATGATCGCCAGGCGCGCGTACTCCTCGCCGAACAGCTCGGCCACCTCGCGCTTCATCCGCTTGGCCAGCGCGGGCGACGCGCCCGCCGTGGAGATCGCGATGGCCAGCGGCCCGGTGCGCACGATCGCCGGCAGGATGAAGTTGCACAGCGGCGGGACGTCGACGATGTTGACCAGCATCGCCCGCGCCTCGGCGTCCTCGTAGACGCGGATGTTGACCTCGGTGTCCGCCGTGCAGGCGATGGCCATGAACGCGCCCTCGAGATCGGCGGCCTCGTAGCCGCGGCGCTCCCACGCGATCGCGCCCTCGGCGGCCAGGTCGCGCAGCGCGTCCACCGCGTCGGGCGAGACGAGCGTCACCGCCGCGTCGCAGGCCAGCAGGCCCTCCACCTTCTCCAGGCCGATCTCCCCGCCCCCCACGACCAGGCAGCGCCGGCCCGACAGCTTCAGGCAGGCGATGTAGAACGGCGTGTCCAGCATCCCGCGCACGCAGGACTGGTCGCAGATCCCCCTGCGCAGCTGGCAGACGCATTCCTTGCCGGCGTAGGCCTGGGCGGGCATGGTCCCATCAGGGTAGAGATCCGTAGGAGTTCGCAGATGGAGTCCTACTTCCACGACGCTTCGATGCTGCGCCGCGTGCAGCGCGAGACCGCGGTCGGCTTCTCCGGCCCGCGCGCGCTGCTCATGCAGGCCGCCCACCCGGTCGCCTTCGCCGGCTTCTTCGCGCACACCGGCGCGCTCGACGAGCCCTACGAGCGCCTGAACCGGACCGCGAAGGTGATGAGCACGATCGCCTTCGGCGCGCGGGCCGACGCCGACCGGGCCACGCGCCGGGTCCGCGCCATGCACCGGCGCGTGCGCGGGGAGCTCGAGCACCCGGCGGGCCGCTTCGCGGCGGGCACGCCCTACGCCGCCGACGACCCGGTCCTGCTGCTGTGGATCCTCGCCTGCCTGGCGGACTCCGCGCTCGTCGTCCACGACCGCTACGTGCGCACGCTCTCGCGCGACGAGCGCGACGCGTTCTGGCAGGACTACAAGGTCGTCGGCCGCCTGTTCGGCCTGCGGCCGGGCGAGATGCCCGGCGACATCGAGGACTTCGACGCCTACATGGGCGACATGCTCGGCGGCGACGAGCTCCACGTGACCCCGGAGGCTCGCGACCTGGCCATCCAGATCGTCATGCGCCCGCCGGTCGGGCTGCGCACGCGACCGCTGCTGGAGCTGGCGAACTTCATCACGGTCGGCCTGCTGCCCACCGGCCTGCGCCGGCAGTACGGGCTGTCGTGGGACCCGCTGCGCGAGCTCGCGCTGCGCGGCGGCGCCGAGTACGCCAAGCGGGTGCTGGTCCCGCTCGCGCCGCGGCGCCTGCGGCTGGTGCCCAGCGCGCGGATCGCGTAGGCCCGGTCAGATCGGCGTTCGGCTCAGGAGCCGGCCGCTGCAGTGGCGGCCGCGGCCGCGGCCAGGAGCTCGTCGCTGGAGGCCAGCTTGACGCGCGGGCGCTTCTCGTCGCGGCCGCGGCTGAGCTCGTGGCCGTCGATCGCGCGCCAGCCCTCGACCGTCACCAGGTCGGGCTTGCGCGCTGCCAGCAGCTCGTCGATCTGCTCGCGACCGGCGTTCGCCGGGGGCGAGAGCCCCGCCGCGCCAAGGTCGTCCACGAGACAGCTCACCGTCTCCTCGGCGTCGCGCTTGTTGGTGCCCAGGATCCCCGTGGGGCCGCGCTTGATCCAGCCCACGGCGTAGACGCCGGGCAGCGGATCGCCCTCGGGCGTGAGCACGCGGCCGCGCTCGTTGGGCAGCACGAAGCGGCGCTCGTCGAAGGGCACGTGGGGCAGCGGCACCGCCCGGTAGCCCACCGAGCGCAGGACCAGGCCGCACTCGATCGTCTCGACGTCGTCGTCCACGGGGCGCGCCCGCAGCGTGCCGTCGTCGGCGCGCGCGATCTCGTTGCGGCGCACGTCGATCGCCTCGACCCGGCCCGTCCCGCGGATCTCCACGGGCGAGCGCAGGAAGCGCAGCGCGATCCGGCCGCGGGCGTCGGCGCCCGCGGGTCGCGCGGGCCGCGCCGCGAACTCGCGCAGCAGCTGCACGTTCTTGCGCGCGGTGAAGGTGCCCTCGTCGGCCAGCCACTCGCGCGACACGGGATCGAGCTCGACCTCGTCGGCGTCGACCTGCATCTCGACGCCCTCCAGGTTCCCCAGCTCGCGCAGCTCGGCGCTGGTGAACGCCGCCTGCGCCGGCCCGCGGCGGCCCAGCACGATCACCTCTTCGACTCGGCTCTCGCGCAGCGCCTGGAGCGCGTGGTCGGCCACGTCCGTGCGCTCCAGCTCGGCCGGGCTGAGCAGGAGCATGCGCGCCACGTCCGCCGCCACGTTGCCGTTGCCGATCACGACGGCCCGCGGCGCGGACAGGTCGAACTCCAGCGCCCGGAAGTCCGGGTGGCCGTTGTACCAGCCGACGAAGTCCGTGGCGGCCCAGCTGCCGGGCAGGTCCTCGCCCGCGATCCCCAGCGACTTGTCGGTCTGGGCGCCCGTGGCGTAGATCACCGCCGTGTAGTGGCTCATGAGCTCGGCGTGCGAGACGTCGACGCCGACCTCCACGTTGCCCAGGAAGCGGCAGCCGCGCTTGAGCGTCTGGCGGTCGAAGGAGCTCTCCAAGCGCTTGATCTCCTGGTGGTCGGGGGCCACCCCACCGCGCAACAGCCCCCATGGCGTCGGCAGGCGCTCGAACAGGTCGATCTCCGCGTCGCCCCGGGCCCGCAGCAGGGACGCGGCGGCGAACGCCCCGGCGGGCCCGGCGCCGACGATCGCCACCCGCGGTCCCGTGTCGCCCATCAGGCGGTGGCCGTGCGGTCCGCGGTGCTCTGCTCGGAGAAGAACTCCGCGTTGAGCTCCAGCGCGTACTCGTACTTCCCGGGAATCTCGGCCTCTGCGAAGACCGCGTCGATCGGGCAGGCCTCGACGCAGGCGTCGCAGTCGATGCACTCCTCGGGGTCGATGTAGAGCTGCTCCGCCGTCTCGAAGTCGGGCGCGCCCGGCTTGGGGTGGATGCAGTCCACGGGACAGACCTCGATGCAGGAGTCGTCCTTGATGCAGCTGCCGACGATGACGTAGGTCATGCCGACAGGCTACATATCCGCCAAACCCGAGTGCATTTCCGGGATTAGTCCCCGGACTGCTCGGCGCCGGCCGGACCGGTCAGCGCCGCCGGGCCGCGCGCAGCGCCCGGACCGCGACGCGGGCCAGCGGCAGCGCGCCGGTGCGCCACGCGCGCTCGCGGTCGGAGTCGCGCACGGAGGCCAGGCGCGCCAGCGCCCGCCAGGCCGACAGCAGCGCGGGGTCGTAGGGGTGCCACCAGGGCTGGCGGCCGGAGGGCGGGTCCCAGGTCACGAGCTTGGGCTCCACCGACGCGCGCAGCGCCGCCGCGCCGCGGGCGCGCCCGATGCCGGCGCCGTGCGTCCCGCCCCAGGGGAGCTGCGGGACGGTGCGCGACACCACGTGGTCGTTCATCCACACCATCCCCGCGTGCAGCTCGCGGGCGATGCGCGCGCCCTTGTGGCGGTCCTGCGTCCACACCGACGCGCCCAGCCCCGCCGCGCTCTGGTTGCAGCGCGCGATGCCCTCCTCCTCGCCGTCGACGCCCTCCACGACCAGCCACGGCCCGGGCGCGTCGTCGTGCAGCAGGCGGGCGTCGGGCGAAACCCCGCTGAGGACCGCGGGCGCGTAGAACGTGCCCGCCAGGCCGGGGACCTCCACGCGGCCGCCGCAGTGCAGCGTGGCCCCGCCGGCGACGGCCTCCCGCAGCAGCTCGTCGAGCCGGTCGGCCCGGTCGGCGGCCAGCAGCGGGCCCACCTCGGTCCGCGCGTCGCCGGGATGGCCGACGTGCAGCCGGCGCGCGCCGGCCACCACCCCGTCCAGGAACCGCCCGGCGTGCTCGCGCACCACGTAGGCGCGCGCGACGCTGGCCCCCGACTGACCGGCGTTGGCGAAGGCGCCCCACAGAGCGCCGGCCACCGCGCGCGGGACGTTCGCGTCGGCCAGGACCAGCATCGGGTCCTTGCCTCCGACCTCGATCGTCGCGCGCTTGAGCTCGCGCGCGCACGCCTCCCCGACGTCGCGCCCGGCCTGCGAGGAGCCCGTGAAGCGCACGTGCGCGACGTCGGCGGAGACCACGGCGCGGGCGGTCCGGACGTCGCCGTGGACGATGCGCACCAGCCCCTCGGGCAGGCCGGCGCGGGCCAGCACGCGGCCGATGCGCTCGGCGGCCAGCACGGCGAGCGGAGACGGGACCAGCAGGACGCCGTTGCCGCCCATGAGCGCGACGCCCACGTCGCCCAGCGGGGTCGCGAACGGCTCCGCCCCCGGGGTGAGCACGGCGACCACGCCCAGCGGCTCGAAGGTGAGCCGCGCACGCTTGAGCGGGTGCAGGATGCGCGAGACCCCGACGCGTTCGGGCGCCAGCACCCCGGGGCCCGCCTCGGCCAGCCACTGCAGCGTGGCCACGGCGGGCTGCAGCTCCATCGTCTGCACCTCGGCGATCGGGCGTCCCTGCTCGCCGACGATCACCGCGGCGATCTCGTCCCACTCGTCGATCACCGCCTGGGCGGCGCGGGTGAGGTAGCGCGCGCGGTCGCTCAGGCGCAGCTGCGCCCACAGGCGCTGGGCCTCCGCGGCCTCGGCCACGGCCGCCGGGACGTCCGCGGGCGCCGTGACCGGCACCGCGCCGCGAACCAGGCCGTCCACCGGGCTGACCGACTCGATCCGCGCGACGGTGCTGTCCGGCGCTGCCATCGGGGCGATTCTGTCAGGCGGCCGTTCGGTCCCCGTGCGGAACCGGCTTTGCGGGCACCGTCCTGCCGCGGGGCGCCAGCGCGACGCCGGGGCAGGACAGCGGTCGGTCGGTGGTCGTGCTCAGCGTTGCTGGTCGGACCGCCCGCGCCGCCGGCGGATCTCCTCCAGGCGCGCGGCCATCTCCGCCTCCGCCTCGTCGGGCTCGTAGAAGCGCACGCCGGCGACCTCGTCGGGCGCGACCTCCTGCTTGGACAGGTGGCCGGGCTGGTCGTGGGGGTACTCGTAGCCCTGGCCGCGGCCCAGCGCTGCGGCGCCCGGGTACGCGGCGGAGCGCAGGGCCGCGGGTGGTGAGTCCGCGCCGTAGCGGCGGACGTGCAGGCGGGCGGCGCCGATCGCGCGGGTCGCCGCGTTGGACTTGGGCGCCAGCGCGAGGTAGATCGTGCACTGGCCGAGCGCGTACTCGCACTCGGGCAGGCCGACGTGCTCCACCGCGGCGGCGGTGGCGGTGGCCACGACGAGAGCCTGGGGATCGGCGTTGCCGACGTCCTCGGAGGCCAGGACGATCATGCGCCGCACGAGATAGCGGGGGTCCTCGCCGCCCTCGAGCATGACCGCGAGGTAGTACAGCGCCGCGTCGGGGTCCGAGGCGCGCACGGACTTGATGTAGGCCGAGATGTAGTCGTAGTGCTGGTCGCCGGTCTTGTCGTAGCGCAGCGCCTTGCGCTGCAGCGCCTCCTCGGCGCCCTCCAGCGTCACGGCCTCGCCGCCGGCGCTGAGGCAGGCGATCTCCAGCGCGGCCAGCGCCGTCCGGGCGTCCCCGCCCGACCGCGAGGCGAGGAACGCCACGACCTCGCCGGGCACGTTGGCCTCGCCGCACTCCCCGCGCTCCAGCGCGCGGCGCAGCAGCGTCTCGACGTCGGCCGCCTCGAGCTCGTGCAGCTCGTAGACCTGCGCGCGGCTGAGCAGCGCCGAGTTGACCTCGAAGTAGGGGTTCTCGGTCGTCGCGCCGATCAGCGTGACCAGCCCCTCCTCGACGGCGGGCAGCAGCGCGTCCTGCTGGGCCTTGTTGAAGCGGTGGATCTCGTCGAGGAAGAAGACGGTCGGCTTCCCGCTGGTCTGGCGGCGCTGGGCGGCGGCGTCGATGACCTTGCGCACCTCGGCGCGCCCTGCCTCCACGGCGCTGCGCTCCTCGAACGCCGCGCTGGTGGACTGCGCCACGATCCGGGCCAGCGTCGTCTTCCCGCTGCCCGGCGGCCCGTAGAGGATCATCGAGTGCGGGCGCCCCTCGGCGATCGCCCGCCGCAGCACGGTCGGCTCCTGCGGCGTGCCCAGCAGGTGCTCCTGCCCGACGACCTCGTCCAGCGTCCGCGGACGCATGCGCACGGCCAGCGGCGCGTCGCCCGCGGGCACCGGCGTGCGGTTGGCGGGCCCGTCACCGGTGGGAAACAACTGCTCCTCGATCCTGTGAGTATCGTCGCGCCGCGGATGGAGCTCGCAGCGTTCGCCGTCTGGTGCTTCCTCGTCGCGCTGGCCGGGGGGCTCGCCGGGCTGGTGCTGGGCAACATCCGCCTCCCGGCGACCGTGCTCGTGGCGCCCAGCCCCGCGGCCGCGGGCGGCGCGAACCTGCTGATCAGCGCGGCGGCGGCGGCCGCCGCCGCGATCGCTCACATCAGGGCGGGCCGCGTGAACTGGCGCCTGGTGGGCTGGATGGCACCGCCGTCGATCGCCGGGGCCCTGGTGGGCGGCTACCTGGCCGGCGTGATCGGCGAGGACGTGCTGCTGGCCTGCATCGCGGTGGTCCTGCTCTACAGCGGGCTGGACCTTCTGCGCTGGAAGCCCCGGCCGCCCGCGCCGGCGGGCACGGAGCGGGCGGACACCGAGGGCCTGAACGTGCGCGCGGCGGTCCTGGCCGGAGCGGCGATCGGGCTCCTGGGCGGTCTGGTCGGGCTGATCCTGGGCACGCTGCGCATGCCGGCGCTGATCAAGTACGTCGGCGAGAGCGTCCACCGCGCGGTGGGCACCAACGTGACGGTCGGCGTGCTCGTCGGCGTGGCCGGCGCGCTCGGGCACCTGCCATCGGAGTCGCCGGACTGGACCGCCGCCGCCGTCGGTGCCGGCGCCTCGGTCCCGGGCGCGCTGCTCGGCGCCCGCTGGACGGGGCGCCTGTCCGAGCCGCAGCTCATCCGCGCCGTGGCGGTGATCCTGCTCGTGGCGGCGGCCGCGATGCTCGCTCAGGTCGTCGCGTAGCGGCTGGTCTGACCGTGCGCCTCGGGCGCGGGCGATACCTGGGACAGGTGCGGCAGGTAGGACTCGCGCGGCGCCTCGGGGGTGTCCGACACGTGGGACTCGTGCGACGCGTGCGGCATGCGCACGCCCGGCACCCACCAGGCCCAGCGGCCGGCCAGGCACAGCGCCGCGGGCAGCGCCATGAGCCGGACGACGGTCGCGTCCAGGACCACCGCGATGGCCAGCCCGACGCCGAACTGGCGCAGCGTCGCCACGTCGGAGAGGCCGAAGGCGGCGAAGACGCCGAGCATGCTGAGCGCAGCACCCGTGACCACGCGCGACGTCCGGGCCAGCCCGAGGCGCACCGCGCCGGCCGCTCCGGCGCCGCGCAGCCACTCCTCACGCACGCGCGTGACGATGAACAGCTGGTAGTCGATCGACAGCGCGAAGACGATCCCGAAGATCGCGGTCACCGCGACCGCGTCGATCTCGCCGGGGCCGCCGAGCAGCGGCGTGTCGCCCTGGAACAGCAGCGCCAGCAGGCCCAGCGTGGCGCCTGCGGCCAGCAGGTTCAGCGCCACGCCGATGAGCGGGACGGCGATCGAGCGCAGCATGATCCCCAGCAGCAGCGCCGTCACCAGCGCGAGCGCGATGACGATCAGCGGCAGGCGGGCGTCGGCAGACGCGTCGTAGTCCGCCAGCCGCGCCGCCGGCCCGCCCACGGCCGCGCGGGCGCCCAGCGCGACGCCGAGCTCCGCGGTCACCGTGCGCAGCCGCGCGTACAGCGCCTCGGTGCGCGGGTCGTCGCGGGGATAGCGGGGCACCACGACGATCCGGGCGCCCTGGCCGCCGCGGTCGACGTTGACGCCGAACGGGGCCGCGCCCTTGTCGCTCTCCAGCGCGGCGAGCAGGAAGTAGCCCGAGTCGAAGAACCCGGGCGCGGGTGCGGGCGCGGACCCCGCGTCGGCCCCGGCGCTCGCGGTACCGAGCCCACGGGCGGCCCGCTGCGCGCCGTCGAGGCCCGCGGCCAGCTCGCCGGTGCGCCGCTCGCCGTCCAGCACGCCGGCCTGGAGACCCTTCACGCCGCCGCGCACCGCTCCGAAGGCGGCGCCCAGGCGATCGGCGCCGCCGTCCAGACGGCTGATCGCGTCGACGACCTCCCGCGTCCCGCCGCTCAGCGCGCGGACCGATCCGCCGAGCCCGCCGACGCGCTCGGCGAGGCGGTCGGCGCCGTCGGCCAGGCGCGCGCTCGAGGCGGCGACCGCGCGCGCCTCGTCGACGGGGGTCGCCGTCGCGATCGCGCCGGCGTAGGCGGCGTCCTGGTTCAGCTTGGTCAGCGGGTCGTCCAGCGCCTGTGCGCCGTCCACGGCGAGCGCGCGACGCGCCTGCTGCAGCGCGGAGCGCGCGGCGGCGACGCCGGACCCGAAGCGGGGCAGCGAGCGCTCGGCGGAGTCCAGCGCGGCGCCGGCCTGCTGGCGCTGCGCGCGCAGGCCGGAGCGGATGCGGTCCAGCGACTGGCCGCGGCGCTGGATCCGTCCCTGAAGGTCGCGGGCGCTGGAGGACAGCGACCGCAGGCCGCTGCCCAGCTTCTGGGCGCCGTTGCGCAGGCCCCGGGCGCCGGAACGCGCCTGGGCGGCGCTCGCGCCGATGGTGCCGGCACCCTCTGCGGCGCCCTCCAGGCGGGCGGCCAGCCTTTGAGCGCCCGTGCCGGCTCCCTGCAGCCCGGAGCGCAGCGCGCCGACGCCGCCGCGCACGTCGCGCGAGCCGGCCTCGATGCGGCCGGCCGCGGCGGTGGCGTCGGAGAGCGCTCCGTGCAGTCCGTCGACGCCGCTGGCGGCGCTGCTCACGCGGCGGTCGAGGCGGCGCAGGCGCTGCCCCGCCGCCCGCGGCGCGCTGCCGGTGGCGGCCGCGGCGTCGCGGCCGGCACGGCGCAGCCGGGCGGCGGGGCGCGCGATCGCGCCCGGCCCGAGGACGGCGCGCACGGCGCCGTCGTCGGCCAGTCGGCGCTGCACCCGCTCGAGGACGGCCAGGCGCTTGGGCGTGGTGACCGGGCCCGAGCGCGTGACGGCGACGATCTCGAACGGCTCGACCCAGCCCGGGCCCATGGCCTTGGTGACCGCGGCGTGATCGGCGCGAGCGCCGCTGCTGTCGGGCAGCGAGGCCGGCCCGGGGGCCGCCGTGCGCAGCCCCAGCGCGGGCACCGAGAGCCCCGCCAGCAGCGCGACCGCGATCAGGCCGAGGACCGGCCCGCGGGTCGCGGCGGTCGCGAGGCGGGCGCTCACGCCCTCGCGGCCGTGCCGGCTGGGGGCCAGCGCGAAGCGATCGAGGTGGTGGCCGCAGAGCACGAGCGCCGCCGGCACCGCGACGGCCGCGCCGACCGCGGCCAGCACGGCGACCACGCCGACGCCGAGCGCCACGGAGAGCACGGCGCTGCCCGGTGAGAGCGCCGCCGTCACGGCCATCGCCGCGAGGATGGCGGCCACGGCGACGGCGATCGTGCGCACGGTTGGGACCGCGGCGCGGCCCACGGCGGCGGTCGGGTCGCCCGACGGGTCGGCCCCGCGTTCCTCGCGCAGCCGCGAGACCATCAGCAGGGAGTAGTCCACCGCGAGCGCGAGCCCGAGCATCGAGGCGAGCGCCAGCGAGAAGGCGTCGATGCGCACCAGGTCGGCCAGCAGCGCGAGCGCCCCCGCGCCGGCCAGGATGGTGGCCGCGCCGAAGAGGGCGGGGATCGCTGCGGCGAGCGGGGACCCGAAGACCAGCAGCAGCGCGACGAGCAGCAGCGGCAACGCGATGGCCTCAGCGCGGTGCACGGCGGCCAGCGAGGCTCGGGCGCCCTCGCGGTTGAGCGCGGGCAGGCCCGTGACCACGGCCCGCACCGGCTTCGACGTCGCATCCGCGACGATGCGCTCGACGGCGAGGGAACGCGCCTCGGTCTGGTCCGGGTCGCCCGTGACCGACACCAGCAGGAGCGCACGGTCGCGGGTGGGGCGCAGCGGCGTGGGGCCGGCGGAGCGCGTCCACGGGCTCAGCACCCGCACGCCCGGGCGACCGGCCAGCTTGCGGGCCAGCGCCCGGCCCTGCGACTTGACCGCGGCGCGGGGGCCGCGCAGCAGGACGGGCACGGTCGCGCCGTCGTCGAAGCTCGCACCGGTCAGCGCGTGTGCGCGCGCGGACTCCGAGCCGCCGACGGTCAGGCCGCTGGGGGAGAGATGGTTGCCGACGCCGAACCCGACCACGGCGAGGACGGCGACGACGGCGAGCCAGGCGGACAGCGCGGCGCGGGGGTGCAGCAGGGCAAGGCGCGTGGGAGCGGGCGCGGGCGTGCGGCTGCGCCCGCTCGAATGACGGTGCATGTGTGGCGCTCCTCAGACCAGAAAGGGTTCCGGGGCGGCTTCCCTACCACCCGGGGCGGCTCGTCGACCGCCCGATAAACGGGTCATCGGCCGCGGGGGCCCCGGGCTTGAGCGATCCGGGGGCCGGGGCTCCCGGCGAAGCCGCTCGCTTGCCGCGCGGGCGCGCGCGCCCGCGAGCGCGAGGCTCGCCGCCCGGCCGGGGGCCCGGGCGGCGAGCGGTCGCGCTGCGAGCTAGCGGACGGTGGCCGTGCGCCGCGGCAGGCGCCGTGGGTTGCCCGCGGTGTCTCGGAGCGTGACGACCATGATCACCCTGGCCCGCCGGTTGCGCCGCAGGAAGCTGCGGCCGGTCCGGGTGGGCCGCACGCGGACGGTGACGCGTCCCGGCGTGCGCCGGGTGCCCCGGCCGCGCGCCAGGAGGGTCAGACGCGGCCGGTTCTGGGCCGCCCCGGCGCGCAGCGTGGGCAGCGATGCGCCGTTGTTGACGTACATGTCGACCTGCGCGGTGCCGGCCTCGCCCATCTGCACGCCGACAGCGAGTCCGTTGCCGTCGAACAGGTCGGCGCGGCGCACGGCCCGGGAGGTGAACAGCATCCTGCCGGTCGGCGGCGTCGTGTCCCGCGCCAGTGGCGAGACCTGGCCGGGCACCACCGGGGCGAGGACGTCGGCGGGCGGCGCCGGCGTGTCCTGCGGCGGCGGGTCCTGCGACGGGTTCTGCGGGGCCGCTGGCCCCTCACGCCGGATCACCGCGTTGAGCACGTACAGACCCGCGTTGATGTCGCTGACCACGACCGTGCCGGTGTTCCCCTCGCGCGGGATGAACCCGACCCCCGTGACCGACGCCCGGTCCGGCCACGACTCGCCGCGCAGCAGGTTGGGGTTCTCGCTGTCGCGGAGGTTGGTGGGGCCGGCCCCGGCCTGGTTGGACGGGTCGTCGACGTCGGGCGGGACGTAGGACCCGATCTCCCGCGGCGAGGACGGATTCTTGACGTCGAGCACGCGTAGGCCGTCGGCCATCCACGTGGTCAGCGCCAGGTCCGGAGCGGCCATGCGCGCCAGGCGCGGCGAGTACACGCCGTCGTTGGGCGGCGGCCACACCTGCGACCGCGGGCTGCGATACGTCCCGGCGAGCGCGGGCGGGTTCTGGGAGAAGTCGATGATGCGCTGAGCGCCCCATTGACCCTGGTTGTCCTTGAGCGTCACCGACAGCCCTTCCGGGGTGAGCCCGATGCCGTCGATGTAGGCCACGCCCTCGGCCGCGGCGCCGGTCCACTCGAAGCTCACCGCGCCGGTGACGGCGCCCGCGGGCGCCGTCACCACCCCGGTGGACAGCGACCGTGACTGCACCGCGCTGAGGCTGCCGAACTCGCTGCGCGACAGCTCCACGCCGCCGCCATCGTGCCACGTGACGGCGGCCTTGAACGTACCGTCCACGCGCGAGGCGATCTCGATCAGGGAGCTGGCCCGGTAGGCCTGGCCGGCCGTGACCGGGAACCGCCCGGCGGCCCCGATGCTCCGCACGCGGGCGACGCGGTCGTCCGCGTTGGCCTCGCTGCGGAACCGCGAGACGTCGGTGCGGACGTGGTCAGTGGGCGAGCAGCTCGGGTCCGACGGACGGCACTGGCGCGCCGTCCCGCCGTTGGTGTACGCGCCGTTGCCCGTCGAGCCGTCGAGCGTGAACTTCGTCGACGAGGTCACCGTCACGGTGAAGGACCCGTTGGCGTTCGTGTTGCCGCCGACGTCGGTGATCGAGACGCGATCACCGGTGCGCAGGCCGTGCACGGTCGTCGTGGTGATCTCGATCGGGCCCGCGTTCGTGGCCCCGCTGATGTTGAGGCCCAGCGGCAGGACGCGAACGTTGGTCACCGCGCCTACCGCGCCCGACGCGATCGTGCTCGGCGTGGTGGGCACGAACGTCGGCGGGTCGATCGACAGGGTCGTGGCGCCCATCGCTGCGGCGGCGCGCGTGATCACCTGCGCCGTGCCCGAGCCGACCGGGAACTGCAGGACCGTGCCGGCGGGCAGCGCGGTGCTCAGCGGCTGCACGGCCATGCTCGTGGTCGTCGTGCCGCCAACCGTGTCACTGGTGGTGGTGACGGTGGTGCTCGTCAGCGTCCGGTCGTAGGCGGCCGCGTTGCTGACGGCTGGCGGGAACGCGGTGCCCGCGAGGATGCGGTTGGGCACGTACGAGCCGACCATCTTGTTGAACGCGTCGAGCTGGATGTTCACGCTCGGGATCGACGGTATCCCGCCGTCGGGCCCGGGGATCGTGAGGTTCAGGATGTTCGCCCCGATGTTCAGCAACACCCCGGTCGCGCCGGCCGCCGCCGCACGCTTGATCTTGGCGCCGCCGCTGCAGCCGTCGAAGCCGTCGCCGCCGCTCTCGAAGATCGCGAGCTTGCCCGCGGGGTTCTGCAGGTACGGGTCGGCCGCGCGCAGGCGGCTCTTGCCCAGCGGCGAGGCCGGGCAGCCGCGCCCGACGTAGGCCACCGGGCCGGTCAGCTGCTGGTTGGCCCGCTGGTGCAGCTTGCGGGTGAACATCAGCTCGCAGCCGCGGCCGTCATAGGCCGCGCTGGCCGGTCCGCCGCTGATCGTGACCCTGGTCAGCGCCGGGTCGACGTCCTCCTCGGACATGAAGCTCATCAGGCGATCGCCCGAGGCCGTGAACGGCTGGACGTCGGCCGCGTTGCCCTCGATCTCACCGGCGGGCGTCATGCCGCCGGGCAGACCGAGCGGGGAAGCCCCACGTCGGCGGCTTGGGGTTGAACTCCTTCGGAGCGGGACCGCCCACGAACTGCGGCAGGCCGTCGAGGTTCAGGCGGAACACGGCCGCGGAGTTCGGTGCGTTGGCCATCGTCGTGTCGCTCGGCTTGCGCGCCGTCGTACCACGACAGGATCGCGCCGGTCCCGTCCGGGGTCGGCGCGGCGGAGCGTCCGCCGTCGAAGATGCGGCAGCCGTTCTTGGGGCTCGGAGGAGATCGAGGTCTTGGGGAAGGTGTCGATCTGCTGCACCGACGCCGGGTTGGTGACGTCGAGCAGCCGGAAGTCGCCCTGCGGGGAGGCGTCGTGCGAGTTGCCGATGCTGAACGGCGACGTCGCGACCGCGTAGACCTTGGTGGAGCCGCCCGGCCCGTTGTTGCGGGTGAACATCCGGACGTCCTCGAAGATGCCCCACCTGCCGTTGGGAGGCACGCCCCCGGGGCAGGTCGGGTTGCACAGCGGGTTGGGGATCGACTCCGGGTCGAAGGTGCCCATCATGCTCGGGCTGTCCGGATTGGTGACGTCCCAGAACTCGATCCGCGCGCCGTCGAAGAAGGACTGCTCGCAGCGCTGCGTGGCGATCGCCAGCACCTTCTTGTTGGCCACGGGGTGGTCGATGGCGTCGACCGCGCTCGCGCTGGCCGACACGTTCTTCACGGACTGGCCCCGCCGCGCGTTGCCGACCGGGCCGCTGAGGACGGTCTTCGCGTCGGCGATGTCGATCGTGCTGCGCAGGACTGGGGCGAGCCGGGGTTGCTGACGTCGACGACCTTCACGCCGCCGAAGTCGGTGCACACGCGCCCGGGGGTGGACTGCGCGCCGTGGAAGCGCGCGCCGCCCGCCACGTAGACGGTATTGCCGAGGACGTCGAGGTCGCCGTTCTGACCGCGCGGCTTGATCTGGCCGTCGTGGCCAGGAGAGGCGAGGTCGTGCTTGGCCTGCAGCGACAGGTCGACGCCCTGCAGATCGCCGGGGGCGGCTACAGCCGGCCCTGCGGCGAAGGCTGCGCCCAGCGCGCAGACGAACAGCGTGAGCAGAGCCCGTGCATTCCGTGGCATGTCTGTGCTTCCCCCGTTCTTGACGTGCGCGGACTGCCCGTATGTGCGCTCGCCCATGAGTGATCCGTTCATCTAGGCCAGCCGACACTACGGTCGCGCGCATCCGCGAGTCAATAGGTGTGCGGAACACCTAGGCACCTAGTATTTCGGGCGGCGGGCTCACCCCAGGCAGGACGTAGCATCTGGCCCGCATGCCCCCGATCGCCTTCCACCGGCGCCGGCCGGCCGGCCGCGCGGAGCCGGGGCGGTGAGGCGCGCCGGCCTCGCAGCGTGCGCCGCGGTGGCCGGGCTCGCGGTGTCGCTCTCGGTGACCTCCGTGGCCGACGCGCAGAGCGCCGGGGCCGGCAACACCGCCGAGCGCGTGCGGATCGCGTTCCCGCGCGACGACGGCACGCTGACGCCCTACACGTTCGAGCTCGGCTATCCCCTGGTCACGCTCGTCTACGACACGCTGCGGTGGCGTGGCGGGGGCCAGTGGCTGGCCCGCTCGCTGCGGCGCAGCGATGCCGGGAAGCGGGTGACGATCCGGCTGCGCGACGGGGTCCGCTGGCACGACGGCCGGCCTCTGACCGCCGCCGACGTCGCCTTCACCTTCCGCTACTTCGCCCGCCGCTTCCATCCGCGCTTCACGCCCCAGCTCGAGGCCGTGCAGCGCGTCGAGGCGGTGGGCGCCGGGACCGTCGTGTTCACCCTTCGCCACCCCTCGCCGGGCTTCGGCGTCCTGCCGCTCTCCGACGTGCCGATCCTGCCGCGGCACCTGTGGGAGCGGCTGCCCGCGGGGGCCGCCGCCCCCAAGGGGCTGCCGGTCGGCAGCGGGCCCTACCGGCTCGTGGAGCACCGGCGCGGGAGGGGCTACCGCTTCCGGGCCAACGGCGGCTACTTCCTCGGCCGGCCCCGGGTGGGACGGATCGACGTGTCGTTCTTCGGCGACTTCGACCGGGCCGTGCGCGCCCTGGAGGCGCGGCGCATCGACGCGCTCCCGTTCACCATTCCGGAGTCGACCCAGGACCGGGTCCGCCGGGCGGGGTTCAAGACGAGCTTCGGCACGCTCTTCACGGGGACCACGCTCATGTTCAACCTGCGGCGCGCCCCGTTCGACCGGCCCGAGGCGCGCCGTGCCGTCGCGAGCGCGCTGGACCTCCAGCGGATCGCCCGCAACGAGACCATCGGAGGGGCGGATGCCGTGCCGGCGGACCGGGGCTACCTGCATCCGGCCTCGGGCTGGACCACGCCCGGCACCGTCTACCGGTTCGAGCCGGCGCGGGCGCGGGCGGCGTTCCGCCGGCTGCGCCTGCCCCGGATCCGCGTGCTGGCGCCCGACAACGACCCGGTCCGGCGCGAGGCCGGCCGCCAGGTCGTCCTCGCGCTCCAGCGGGCCGGAGCCGCCGTTACGCTGGTGGAGGTGTCCGCGCGGCGCCTGGCCGCCGCCGTGGGCCAGGACGGGGGCTCCGTGGACTTCGAGGCGGCGATCTGGAACTCGCCGCCGCTGGCGTCCTACGATCCCGACTTCCTGCGCGTCGTGTTCGGTTCGGGGCGCGCGCCGCTGAACTACTCGGGCTATCGCAGCAGCGAGTTCGACCGTCTCGCCGCCCGTGCGGCCTCGGCCGCGAACCCGAGGGACCGCCGCGTCCTGGTCAAGGACGAGCTCGACCTCCTCGCCCGTGACGCCCCGGTGGTGCCGCTCTTCTTCCAGGAGGGGGCCTTCGTGTTCCGCCACGGCGTCTACGACGGCTGGCTCTACGCGGGGGGCAGCGGGATCCTGGACAAGCGCTCCTTCCTCCCGCGGGTCCTGCGCCCGGTCCGCCGGCCGCCGGCGGCGGCGACGGCGCCGGACTCCTCCGGGAGCGACAGCGGCCTCGGGCTCCCGGGGTTCGTCGCACTCGGGCTCCTGGGCGTCGCTCTGGCGATCGCGGCGGTGGGGCTCCTCGGCCGCGGGCGGCGCCGCTGATCGAGTCTGCACCGAGCGCCGGCGGGACCCCCTAAGCTGGTGACGCCATGGGGGCCAAGCCCGGAAACCGCACGCCCGGATCCACGAAGACCAAGAGGCCCTCGGCCGGCGTCTGGGCGCTGGTCAGCATCGCCATCCTGCTGGCCGGCTACGCGGCGCTGCTGGAGTACTCCCGCCCGCACGTCTCGGGCGACCGGCTCACGCTTGACCGCTTCATCGACCTCGCCGAGCGCGACCGCATCCAGGACGCCCGCATCCTGGACGTCGACGCCTACGTCGTGGGGTCCTACCGGCGGACCGGCAGCTCGGCGGTCCGCCGCTTCAACACGCCCTACTACAAGGCGGAGACGCTGCGCGAGTCGCTGACCGCCGTGCTGGTCCCCAACCAGATCAAGACGACGGTCGACCAGCAGACCGGCAAGCGCTTCATCGGACCGCTCTCCGTCCTGGCCCCGGCGCTGATCCTCGTGATCGTGTTCGTGTACTTCATCCTCTCCTACCGCGGAGGGACCGGGCTGTTCAGCGTCCGCAGCGGCGCGCGCAAGATCGAGCCGACGGAGGGCGACGTCACGTTCGCGGACGTGGCTGGGCAGGACGCGGCCGTGGCCGAGCTGCGGGAGATCTCGGAGTTCCTGGCCAGTCCGGAGCGCTTCGCCGCGATGGGCTCGCGGATGCCCAAGGGCATCCTGCTGTTCGGCCCCCCCGGCTGCGGCAAGACGCTCATGGCGCGGGCGCTGGCGGGCGAGGCGGGCGCGGCGTTCTACTCGATCTCGGGGTCGGACTTCGTCGAGCTCTACGTCGGCGTCGGGGCGGCGCGCGTCCGCGAGCTGTTCGGCGAGGCACGGCAGAACGCCCCCGCGATCGTGTTCATCGACGAGCTGGACTCCGTCGCCTCCCGGCGCAGCGCCGGTGCCGGCGGGATGGCCGCCTCCGCCTCCGGCGCCGAGCAGGAGCAGGCGCTCAACCAGATCCTCGCCGAGATGGACGGGTTCTCCCCGACGGAGGGGATCATGCTCGTCGGCGCGACCAACCGCCCCGACACGCTGGATCCCGCCCTGCTGCGGCCGGGGCGCTTCGACCGCTCGATCGGCCTGGAGCTGCCCGATCAGAAGGGGCGCCTGGCGATCCTCACCGTCCACGCGCGGGGCCGGCCGCTCGCGGCCGACGCCGATCTCGCGGCGCTGGCCGAGCGCGCCGTGGGCATGACGGGAGCCGACCTGGCGAGCGTCGTCAACGAGGCGGGGCTGCTGGCCGCCCGAGCCGGCGCCACGCAGATCGCCCAGGAGCACCTGGACGCGGCGCTGGAGCGGGTCATGGAGGCGCCCGAGCACCAGCGGCGCCTGTCGATGCGCGACCGCAGCGTGGGTCGCCAGACGCTCTCGCAGGACCGCACGACCTTCGCGGACGTCGCCGGCGCGCAGGACGCGATCACCGAGCTGGCGGAGATCCGCGACTACCTCGGCGCACCCGACCGCTTCGCCGCGATGGGCGCGCGGATCCCCCGCGGCTACCTGCTCTCGGGCCCGCCGGGCTGCGGCAAGACCCTGCTGGCCCGGGCCGTGGCCGGCGAGGCCAACGCGGCCTTCATCTCGGTGTCGGGCACGGACTTCGTCCAGCGCTACGTCGGCGAGGGCGCCGCCCGGGTGCGCGACCTCTTCGCCGAGGCGCGGTCGATGGCTCCGGCGGTCCTCTTCATCGACGAGATCGACGCGGTGGGCGGCAGGCGCGGCGGCATGCTCAACGACCACACCGAGCGCCACCAGACGCTGAACCAGATCCTGGTCGAGCTTGATGGGTTCAGCCAGCGCGCCGGGGTGGTGGTGATGGCCGCCACGAACCGCCCGGACACGCTGGATCCCGCCCTCGTGCGCCCCGGCCGCTTCGATCGCCAGGTCGCCATGGAGCTTCCCGACCTCGAGGCGCGCCGGGCGATCCTCGACGTCCACGCCAAGGGCAAGCCGCTGGGCGCCGACGCGGATCTCGACGCGGTCGCGCGCCTGACCCGCGGCATGGCGGGGGCCGACCTCGCCAACGTGATGAACGAGGCGGCGCTCCTCGCGGCCCGGGGCCACGCCGACGCCATCACGATGACGGTGCTGGAGGAGGCGATCGACCGCGCCAGCCTGGGGATCGGCGGCGTGCGCCGGATGTCCGACGAGGACCGGCGCGTCGTCGCCTACCACGAGGCGGGGCACGGCCTCGCGGCGATGGCGCTGCCCGGCGGGCGGATCCTGCACAAGATCACGATCATCCCCCGGGGCCACTCGCTCGGCGCCGCCTACCTGCCCGCGGCCGACGAGCGCCGCACGCACTCGCGCTCGCTGCTCGTCGAGCGGATGGCGACGCTGCTCGGCGGCCGCACGGCCGAGGAGATGATCTTCGGCGAGGTCGGCGACGGGGCGGCGAGCGACCTCGAGGCGGTCGCGAACCTGGCCCGCATGATGGTCTCCCAGCTCGGGATGAGCGAGGCGGTCGGGGCGATCAACTACGTCGACGAGTACGGCAACGACGGAAAGGGCGGGCACTCGGAGGAGACGGCGCGTCTGATCGACTCCGAGGTTCGCCGCCTGGTGGCGGAGGCGGGGGAGCTGGCCCGGCGGACGCTGGAGGACTCCCGCGATGCCCTGCATCGCGTCGCCGACGCCCTGATGGAGCGCGAGACGCTCACGCTGGAGGAGGTCGAGCTGATCGTCCGGCCGGGCGCGGGGCGGGTCGCGGGTGGCACGGTCGCCCGGTGGGAGTCGATCCCCCCGGCGTACCGGTAGCCCGAGCCCCGGCGCGGACCGCCATCAGGTCGACGCGTAGCATGCCGGGGGTGCCCGAGCCCTCGACGGCGCCCGACCTGCAGCTGGAGTCCGTGGCGCTCCTGCGGCGCCTGATCCGCTGCCACACCGTCAACCCGCCCGGCAACGAGCGCGTCGCGCAGGAGTTCCTGGCCGCGACGCTGCGCAACGCGGGCTTCGAGGTCGAGCTCATCGGCGCCGAGCCCGAGCGCCCGAACCTGATCGCCCGGCTGCGGGGGACCGGGGACGGCCCCACGCTGTGCCTGCTCTCCCACGTCGACACCGTGCTGGCCACGCCGTCGGAGTGGACGCTGGACCCGTGGTCGGGTGGGCTCTGGGAGGGCTTCGTGTGGGGGCGCGGGGCGCTGGACATGAAGTCCCAGACCGCGGCGGAGGTGGCGGCGGCGATCTCCCTGGCCCGGGAGGGCTGGCGGCCGGCCGGCGGGGACCTGCTCGTGGTGGTGGTCGTCGACGAGGAGACCGGCGGCGGGCTGGGCGCGATCTGGCTGTGCGAGAACCATCCCGACAAGGTGCGCTGCGACTACGTCCTCAACGAGGGCGCGGGCGCCGTGATCCCCTACGACGGAGGCCGCGTCTACGGCGTGTGCGTCGCCGAGAAGGGCGTCTTCCGCTTCCGCCTGACCACGGACGGCGTGGCCGGGCACGCGTCGATCCCCAAGATGGGCGACAACGCGCTGCTGAAGATGGCGCCCCTTCTGCAGCGCATGGCCGAGCGCCAGCCCGACTTCGACCTCACGGAGGGCCCGCGGGCCCTGCTGGAGGCGCTCGGGCTCGCGCCGGACGGCGATCCGGCCGCGGCGCTGGAGCGCCTGCGCGAGCGCGACGCGGCGCTCGCCCTGCTCGTCGAGCCGATGCTCGGCGTGTCGCTCGCCCCCACCCGGATCAGCGCCTCGGAGAAGATCAACGTGATCCCCTCGACGGCCGAGCTGCAGGTGGACTGCCGGGTCCCCCCGGGCTTGGGCGAGGAGGAGGCGCTGCGGCGCATCCGCGAGGTGCTCGGCCCCGACGGCTACCGCCTGGAGTTCTCCGAGCGCGTGGTGGGCAACCAGTCGCCGGTGGACTCGCCGCTGATGGACGCGATCACGCGCTGGATCGGCGACCAGGACCCCGAGGCGCGTGTCGTGCCGACGATCCTGCCGGGCTACACGGACTCGCGGACCTTCCGCGCGGCGTTCGCGGACTGCGTCGCCTACGGGTTCTTCCCGCAGCGCCACATGACCCTGTACGAGACCGCGCCGCTCATCCACGGCGCCGACGAGCGCATCGACGTGCGCGACCTGGGCTTCGCGGCGACGTTCTTCCGCGACGTGACCGTGGACCTGCTCGGATGACCGAGCCCGCGACCCACGCCCCCAAGCTGCGCCTGGGCGGGATGGCGCTGCGCAACGGCCTGCTGGTGCACGGGCCCACGCACTGGGCCGCCGCGGTGCGCCGCACCGACGACACGATCGCGGTCGCCTCCGGCCCCAAGCCGCGCATGCGCCGCTTCGACGACGTGGCGGGCGTGCGCGGCGTCATCCGCCTCGGCGAGGCGATCGCGGTCATTCCGCTGGTCAAGCGCGCCCTGCCCGAGGCGCTGCTGCCCTTCCAGGACGCCAAGGTGCTGGGCACGATGCTCGCGGCCACCACCGGCGGGCGGCTGGTGCGCGGGCGCATGCGCGCCGGGATCGGCGCCGAGACGGCGGTCGCGGCCATCTCGCTGGCGCCCAGCCTCGTCGCGCTGCGCGGGGGCGACCTGGCCTCCTACCACGGCGTCGAGCACAAGGCGATCGCCGCCTACGAGGCGGACTCCGACGACCCGGCCGGCGCCGCCAAGGAGCATGATCGCTGCGGGTCGCACCTGGTCGCGCCGCTGCTGTCGTTCAACCTGGCCGGCGCCGCGCTGCTGCGCCGCGCGCTGGAGCGCCCGGGCGCCGCGGCGCACGCCGCTGTCGGCGTCGCGTCGCTGGGGCTGGCGGTGGAGGTCTTCGTCTGGAGCGAGCGCCACGCCTCCAGCCCGCTCGCCCGGGCCCTGCGCCGGCCGGGCCACGAGCTGCAACGGGTGCTGGGGACGCGCGAGCCGACCGAGCACCAGCTCGAGGTCGGGCGCGCCGCGCTGGCGGAGATCCTGCGCGTCGAGACCCCGGCCTGAGCGCCGGCCGCGCCGGCGGGGAGAGCTCCATTCCGCGCTCCAGGCTGCCGCCGGAGACCTTCCGCCTCCCCGTCGAGCGCATGCGCGAGGGGTACTACTCCGACGCGTACTTCGTGCTCACCAAGCAGCTGCTTCAGGACGACGACCATCACCCGCACGTGCTCGTGCAGGTCTTCCAGAAGCGCGACGCGGTGCTGGGCGGCATCGACGAGGCGATCGCCGTGCTGCGCGAGTGCAGCGGTCATCGCGACCCCGACGGCGTCTGGAACCCCGGCTGGGACGAGCTGGAGGTCAGCGCGCTGTACGAGGGCGACGCGATCTCGCCGTGGGAGACCGTCCTGACGATCGCCGGGGACTACGCGCTGTTCGCGCACCTGGAGACCGTCTACCTCGGCTGCCTCGCGCGCCGCACGCTGGTGATGAGCAACGTCCGCGAGGTGGTCCAGGCCGCGCGCGGCAAGCAGATCCTCTACTTCCCCGCCCGCCACGACCACTGGCTCGTGCAGACCGGCGACGGCTGGGCCGCTCACGTCGCGGGCGCCATCGGGGTCTCCACCGACGCCCAGGCCTCGTGGTGGGGCGGGCGCGGCGTGGGCACGGTGCCGCACGGGCTGATCGCGGCCTACGGCGGCGACACCGTCCGCGCGGCGACGAAGTTCGCCGACCGCTTCGCGGGCGAGATGAACGTGACGGTGCTGGTGGACTTCGTCAACGACTCCGTGCGCACGGCGCTGGACGTGGCGCAGGCGCTCGGCGACCGGCTGTGGGGCGTGCGCCTGGACACCAGCGAGACGCTCGTGGACCGCTCGCTGCTCGAGGAGCTGGGCGACGAGGCGCCCGCCGGCGTGAGCCTGGAGCTCGTGCGCAAGGTCCGCGCGGCCCTGGACGCGGCCGGCCACGAGCGCGTGCGGATCGTCTGCAGCGGCGGCTTCGACGCCGAGCGCATCCGCACGTTCGAGGCCGCGGCGGCCCCCGTCGACGCCTACGGCGTGGGCTCCTCGCTCATCCGCGGCCAGAACGACTTCACCGCCGACGTCGTCCTGGTGGAGGGCGAGCACTGCGCGAAGGCCGGGCGCGCCCACCGCCCGAACGCCAGGCTCGAGGTCGTGCGCTGAAGCTTTGCGCCGCCCCTGCCGATGAGCAGGGCGATGGCCGAATGGCTCAAGAACTTCGCGCTGGAATGGTCCGGCGTGGCGACGTTCATCTTCATGGGCGCGATCGTCTTCTTCTTCTGGCGGACGCTGAAGCTCATGCCGCGGACGAAGCCCCAGCAGATCCGGCCCGAGGCCAAGTCCTCGGTCGGGTGGGACCAGATCGCCGGCGTCGACGACGCCAAGGACGAGCTGCGCGAGGTCGTCGACTTCCTGCGCGACCCCCAGCGCTTTCGCAGGCTCGGGGCCCGGGTGCCCAAGGGGGTCCTGCTGCACGGCCCGCCCGGGACGGGCAAGACGCTGCTGGCCAAGGCGGTGGCGCACGAGTCCGGCGCGCAGTTCTTCTCGCAGTCGGCCGCCGCGTTCGTCGAGATGTTCGCCGGCCTCGGCGCGGCGCGGATCCGGCGCCTGTTCCGCGAGGCGCGCAAGCACGCGCCGGCGATCATCTTCATCGACGAGCTCGACGCGGTGGGCGGCCGGCGCGGCTCGGACTTCTCGGGCGAGCGCGAGCAGACGCTCAACCAGCTCCTGGTCGAGATGGACGGCTTCAACACGTCGGGCGAGCTCGTCGTGATGGCCGCCTCAAACCTGCTGGAGAAGCTCGATCCCGCCCTGCTGCGGCCCGGTCGCTTCGACCGCCAGGTGTTCGTCTCGCCGCCCGACGTCAGCGGCCGCGAGCGCATCCTCGAGGTCCACACGCGCGACAAGCCGGTCGAGGACGTCGACCTCGCCCACGTCGCCGCCCAGACCAGCGGCCTGACCGGCGCCGACCTGGCCAACCTGTGCAACGAGGCGGCGATCCGCTGCGCCCGGCGCGAGGGCGCGGCCCTGACCGGCGAGGACTTCGACCAGGCGCTGGAGCGCGTGGTCGCCGGCGTGCAGTCGCGGCGCGTGCTCAACGAGCACGAGAAGGAGGTCGTCGCCTTCCACGAGGCCGGCCACGCCCTGTGCGGCGAGCTGCTGCCCCGCGTGGACCGCGTCCACAAGGTCTCGATCGTCCCCCGCGGGACGGCGCTGGGCTACACGCTGAACCTGCCCGACGAGGACCGCTACCTCAAGACGCGCGAGGAGCTCATCGACCACATGACCGTGCTGCTGGGCGGCCGCATCGCCGAGCAGGTCGTCTTCGGCGAGGTCACCACCGGCGCGTCGGACGACCTCAAGCGCGTGGCCGAGGTCAGCCGCGCGATGGTGCACGAGTACGCGATGGGCACCGCCCGCGCGGCGCAGCGCGCCGTCGCCGACGGTGACGCCGACTCCGAGGCCTTCCGCCGCGTCCGCGACGAGGAGCAGCAGGAGCTGGCCTTCGCCGCCGAGCACGCGGCGCGCGAGCTGATCACCGCCAACCGCGACAAGCTGGAGGAGCTGGCCCGCGCCCTGTTGGAGCGAGAGGTCCTGGAGCGCGACGACATCGACGCGATCATGTCCGGCGTCCCGCGCATGGAGCGCAGCCCGGGCATGGGGCTGCGCGTCGTCGCCTCGACCGGGCACGGCGCCGGGGACGAGTCGCCCTGAACGACGAGGGCCGCCGGCTGACGGCCCTCGCACGTTCCGGGTGTCGGCGACGGTGCTAGACGGCTACCCGCTCAGCGTGAGCTTCTGGACCAGGCTGCGATCGCGCGACCGCGTGCCGCGCAGGCGCGCGACGAGCGTGAGCGTGACGCGGTCCTCGTCGGCCAGCGCGCTGCGGGCCGAGCGGGTCAGCCGCAGGACGGCGGGCACCTCGGGGCGCCCCTGGCCGCCGACGTTGCCCAGCAGGCGCGCGACGATGACCGGCCGGCGACCGAGCCCGAGGCGCCGCGCGGTGCCGGCGCCGACCTTGACCTGGAAGTCCAGGCGGCAGCGGGCGACACAGCCCACGCGCGTGCGCAGGCCGCCCGCGATGACGCCGTTCAGGGTCTGCCCGGGCTCGACGACCAGGCGCAGCCCGCTGCCGCGCACGCCGCCGTCGCTGAGGCCGAACTGGAAGTCGCCGCTCTCCCCCTCGGTGCCGTCCAGCGCGATGAAGTAGGTGCTGCCGCGGCGCACGCGCAGCCGGATCCGGCTGGTGAGCCCCGGACCGCCGTCGTCGTCGCGGGCGATGCGCGACAGCCGCCCGAGGTCGCCGCGGTAGACCGCGAGCACGGTGTCGAAGCTGGACCCGATCGTGTCGAGCGTCAGGGTCTGCGTCCGGGTCGCGCGGTGGCGGAACCACACGGAGTGCCCGCCGCCCGTGAAATGGGCCGGCTCGCCCAGCTCGGCCGTGGCCACGACGTTGGAGCCGCGCACGCGCTGCGGGCCGCCCAGGCGCGTCGCGCTGGCGAACGCGTCGTTGGGGGGCGGGGTGAGGACGGCGAGGCTCAGCGTGAAGCTCCCCGCCGTGGTGGGCAGCGTGTCGAACGGCGAGACCGAGATGTAGTACGTGGTGCCGGCGGTGGCCGTGAACGTCACGATGCTGCCGACCCCGCAGGAGTCGTCGTTGTCGGTCACGCGCGTCAGCGCCCCGACGTCGGAGCCGGTGTAGACCGCCAGCACGGTGTCGAACTGGGCCGTGCAGGTCCGCGCGATCACCGACGCCGTCTCGGCCGGCGTGAAGGAGTACCAGACGCCGCCCATGCGCTGGACGCCGGCGTGGCCGGGCTCGCCGGCCTCCCGGGTGCTCTCCGCGACCGTGCCGGGAAGCTCGGAGGGCAACGCGACGGGCGTGGCCGCCGCGAGGTTGTCGTTCAGGGGAGGAGCCGCAGAGGCGGTCGGGGCGGCGATGGCGAGGCTGACCAGCGTGACGGCGAGCAGGAGGCGGCGCATGAGCGGGGCGATCCTCTTCAGGTTGAAGGACGGTGTCAATGCAACGCGGGCCGTGTCCGGAAGATGCGGTGAGGATGCGCTCAACACTCTGAAGCGAGGTCCCGCAAGCCCGGGAATCCGGCCTCGGACAACGACCGAGGGCCGCCCGGCGGGCGGCCCTCGGTGCTTCGGAATGGTTTCAGTCCAGCTAGCGCAGCGTGAGCTTCTGGACCAGGCTGCGGTCGCGCGACTGGGTCCCGCGCAGGCGCGCGACCAGCGTGAGCGTGACACGGTCCTGACCGCGGAACGCCCTGCGGGCGGCGCGGGTGAGGCGCAGGACCGCGGGCACGTCGGCCGACTCGTTGCCGCCGGTGTTGCCCAGCAGACGGGCGACGAACGTCGCGTTGCGACCCAGCCCGAGGCGACGCGCGGTGCTGGCGCCGACCTTGACCTGGAAGTCCAGGCGGCAGCGGGCCACACAGCCCACGCGGGCGCGCAGACCGTTGGCGATGACGCCGTCCAGCGTCTGGCCGGGCTGAATGCTGACGCGCAGGCCAACCCCCCGGACGCCGCCGTCGGACAGCCCGAACTCCCAGTCGCCGGTGCTTCCGTCGGCGCCGTCAAGCGCGATGAAGTACGTCTGGCCGCGCCGCACGCGCAGGCGGATGCGGCTGGTCAGCCCCGGTCCGCCGTCATCGTCGGCGGCGACGCGCCTCAGCTGCCCGAAGTTGCCCTGGTAGACCGCGAGCACGGTGTCGAAGTTCGACCCGAGCGTGTCGAGCGTCAGCGTCTGCGTCGACGTCGCGCGGTGGCGGAACCACACGGAGTGTCCGCCGCCGGCGGCGTGCACCGGCTCGCCCAGCTCGCTCGTGGCCACCACGTTGGAGCCGCGGACGCGGCGCGGGCCGCCCAGGCGCAGCGCGTCGGCGAACGCGTCGTTGCCGGGCGCCGTCAGGGCGGCGACGTTCAGCGTGAAGCCCGCGTCGGACCCTTCGGGCAGCATGTCGAACGGCGAGACCGAGATGAAGTACGGCGTGCCGGCCGTCGCGGTGAACGTCACCTCGCTCCCCGTGCCGCAGGAGTCGTCGTTGGAGGCGACGGGCGTGAGCGCAGCCACGCCGGCGCCGGTGTAGACGGCCAGGATGGTGTCGAACCGCGCCGAACACGTGTGGGCGCGCACCGCCGTGGTCTCGGTCGGGACGAGGACGTACCAGACGCCGCCCACCCGGGGGGCGCCGGCGTGCTCAGGCTCGCCGGTCTCCTTCGTGCTCTCGGCGACGGTCCCGGCGACCGAGGCGGGCAGCGCCGGGATCAGCGTGGCCTGGTTGAGGTTGTCGTTGGCCGGGGGCGCCGCGGAGGCGGTCGGTGCGATGGCGGCAAAGCTGAGCAGCGTGAGCAACAGCAAGAGTCTTTTCATGAAGTGCCAATCATCTAATATTTGGTGGGATAAGTCAAGGAACAATGAACAATAAGGAGGCCGTCAGCAACAGGACCACGGGCCGCGCCGGGGACGCACGCACTAGCATCCCCGCCGTGTTCGGCCGGATCGACCACGTCGGCATCGCGGTCCAGGACCTCGATGCGGCGCTCATCCTCCACCGGCGAGAGTACGCGATGACGCTCGTCCACCGCGAGGTCGTCGAGGACCAGGGCGTCGAGGCGGCCCTACTCGACGTCGGCGAGAGCCACGTCGAGCTCCTGCTTCCCCTCGGCCCCGACACGGCGGTCGGGAGGTTCCTGGCCAAGCGCGGCCCGGGGCTGCACCACGTCGCCTACCGCGTCGAGGACATCGACGCGGCGCTGGACTCGCTGCGCGCCGCGGGGCTGCGCCTGATCGACGAGCAGCCGCGCACCGGCATCCGTGACTCGCGCGTCGCCTTCCTGCACCCCGGGTCCACCGGCGGGGTGCTGACCGAGCTCGTCCAACCCGCGAAGGGACACTGACCACATGGCACTGCAGCGAATCTCCATCGGCTGTCAGGGAGCCCAGGTCCTCGCCGTGCGCCTCGAGGAGGATGCGCTCCAGGCCCTCCTCGAGGCCCTGGCGTCGGGCGACTGGCACGACCTGAAGGTCGACGACGGGACCGTCCGGCTGAACCTCGGTCAGGTCATCTACGTTCGCACCGAGCTCGACGAGCACCGGGTGGGGTTCGGGCTCGCCGGCTAACGGGCGCGCCGCCGGGCCAGCCTGAACGCCCAGTTGCCGGTCTCGCTCACGGTGCCGTCCAGGGCGATGAAGTAGGTGCGCCCGCGCTGCACGCGCAGGCGGATGCGGCTGGTGAACGACGGCCCGCCGTCGTCGTCGCGGGCGATGCGCCGCAGCCGTCCCAGGTTGCCGCGGTACACCGCGAGCACGGTGTCGAAGCTCGACCCGCGCGTCTCGAGCGTCACCGACCGCGTGCGCGTCGCGCGGTAGCGAAACCACACCGAGTGCCCGCCGCCGCTGAAGTGCCGGGGCTCGCCGGACTGGCGTGTGGCCAGGACGTTGGACCCGCGCACCGTGCGCGCCTCGGTCACGCGCCGCGCGCTGGCGAAGGCGTCGTTGGCGGGCCGCGTCCCGGCGGCCAGGCTCAGCGTGAAGTTCGCCTGGTCGTTGGGCGGCAGCGTGTCGAACGGCGCGACCGCGATGAAGTACGTCGTCCCGGCCGTCGCCGTCCACCCCAGCAGGCTGCCCGTGCCGCAGGAGTCGTCGTCTGCGGCCACGCTCGTCAGTGCCCCGGCCGCGTTCGGGGCGTAGACGGCCAGGACGGTGTCGAACTGCGCCTGGCAGGTGCGGGCGATCACCGACCGGGTCTCGGTCGGCGTGAACGAGTACCAGACGCTGCCGACGCGCTCCCGGCCGGCGTGGGCGGGCTCGCCGACCTCGCGCGTGCTCTCGGCGACCGTCCCCGCGATCGTGGCGGGCACGGCCGCGATCGGCGTCGCCTGGGCGACGCTGTCGTTGGCGGGCGGCATCAGCACCGCAAGGCTCAGCGTGAAGTTGCCCTGGTCGGTCGGTCGCAGCGCCTCGTACGGCGAGACCGAGATGGAGTAGGTCGTGCCGGCGGTGGCGGTGAAGGTCACGAGGCTCCCGGTCTCGCAGGAGTCGTCGTTGCTGGTCACGCGCGTCAGCGCGGCGATGCCATCGCCGGTGTAGACGGCCAGGACGGTGTCGAACTGCGCCTGGCAGGTCCGGGCGATCACCGCCATGGTCTCGGCCGGCGTGAACGAGTACCAGACGCCGCCCGTGCCCTCGAGACCGTCGTGCATGGGCTCGCCGGGCTCCCGGGTGCTCTCGGCGACGGTGCCCTGGACCTCCGCGGGCACCGCCAGCGGCGTGGCCCCGGCGAACGCGTCGTTGGACGGCGGCGCGGCGGCGGCGCCCTGCGCGCCGGCGGCGCAGCAGATCAGGGTGACGAGCAGAAGGGGGATCGCTCGCGCCAGAGTCGCGATCCTTTCGATCGCCGGCCGTGCTGTCAACTCACAGCTCTCGGCGGGCCAGCGTGAGCGCCCGCTCGCGCACGCGGGCGTGAACGGGGCGCCCGTTCCAGCGCTCCGCGTCGATCTCCTCGGACACCGCGAGGTCGCGCTCGAACTGCTCGTCGAGCTCGCCCGCGAAGCGCTCGGACTGCACGCACAGCGTCGCCTCGTCGTGCAGCTGGAAGGAGCGGTTGTCGAAGTTCACCGAGCCCACCGACGCCCAGCGGTGGTCCACGGTCAGCGTCTTGGCGTGCAGCATCGTGGGCCCGTACTCCCAGATGCGCGCGCCCTTCTCCAGCAGCTCCTCGTAGGTCCCGCGGCCCGCGAGGCGGACGAACCCCTTGTCGATGTGGCGCCCGGGAACGAGCAGGCGCACGCGCACGCCGCGCTGGGCCGCGTCGCCGAGCGCCTCGATGAACGCAGGGCGCGGCGCGAAGTAGGCGGCGGTCAGGTCGAGCGTCTCGCGCGCGCACGCGATGGCCAGGAAGTACAGCGCCTCGACGTTGGTGTCCCCCACCCCCGCGGAGGAGCGCACGACCTGCATCGGCCCGCCGCCGGCCACCGGGTCGAGGTCGGGGAGGTAGTCGGGACCGACCAGCACGTCCCCGGTCGCCTCCAGCCAGTTCTCGGCGAAGGCGCCCTGCAGGCCGCGGACGACCGGGCCGCGGACGCGTACGTGGGTGTCGCGCCAGTGGTCGGGGTCCTGCGCGTCGCCGGTCCACTCGTCGGCGATGCCGACGCCCCCGGTCATGCCCACCCGCCCGTCGGCGATCAGCAGCTTGCGGTGCGTGCGGTTGTTGGCCCGCCGGATCGCGTAGGGCTTCAGCGGGCGAAAGCGCGCCACGGTGACCCCCGCCTCCTGCATGTCGCGCACCAGCTCGCGCTCCATCTTCACGGTCCCGATCGCGTCGAGCAGCACGTTGACCTCCACGCCCTCGCGCGCCCGGGCGCACAGCGCGCTTGCCACGTCGCGGGCGATCTCGCCCCGCCAGTAGACGTAGGTCAGCAGGTTCACCGAGCGCTCCGCGTCCGCGATCGTCTCCAGGAACGCGGGGAAGATCCGGTCGCCGTTGATGAGCAGGTCGGCGTCGTTGCCAGTGGAGATCGGCGCGCTGGTGAGCGCCTCGGCGGCGCGCAGGAACGCGTCGGAGCCCACGTCGATGTCCTCGCCGCGCAGCTCGTAGCCCTCGCCCCGCTCGCGGCGGTGGCGCAGCGACTCGCTCGCGTACCAGGCTGCGCCGAACAGCGCGATCGCGGTGGGCCAGCGCCGGTTCACGGCACCACGACCTCGAAGCCGCCGGGGCGCAGCGCGAAGCGGTACGGGATGCGGCGGCACACCTCGCCGTCGACGTTCAGCGCCGTCCCGGGCGGCAGCTCGAGCTCCACCACGGCCGCGCGCACGTGCGCCACGTCGGACTGCGCGGTCAGGCGTCCGGTGCGCATCCCGAGCGCCCGCCAGGCCAGGGCGGCGCGCGACCCGGCCGGGATCACCGCGGTGTCCAGCTGTTCGTCGCCGGCCACCGTCCCGCCGATCTCGCTGCCGCCGCCGAACGCGCCCGTCACGCCCACGACCACCTGCCACACCTTCCCGGAGAAGCGCTCCTCGCCGTCTCCGACGACGCGGCAGGGCAGCGGCGATGCGGTGGCGCCGGCGCGCAGCGCGCCGACGGCGTAGGCCAGCGCCCCCAGGCGGGCCTTGTAGGGCTTGGCCTCGCGGGCGGCGAGCACCGACAACCCGGCCGACGCCGCGTTGACGAACGGCCGCTTGCCCGCCGTGGCCAGCTCGGCGGGCCGGGTGCGCGCGCCGGGCGCCCGGGCCAGCGCGCAGGCGGCGGCGAGGTCCGTGGGGAGCTTCAGGGCGCGGGCGAAGTCGTTTGCGGTCCCCGCCGCGACGACGGCGAGCGGGACGCCGAGCTCGGCGGCCAGCAGCGCGACGGGGCCGATCGACCCGTCACCGCCGGCCACCACCACGCGGTCCGGTCTGCCGTCCGCGCTCAGCTCGCGCACGCCGGCGGCCACCCGCTCGGCGTCCAGCCCCGCGTCGGGCTCGGAGACCAGCGCGTCGATCGCGGTGCTGCGCACCCGGGCGCCGTCGGCGGCCAGCGCACGCTCGATCTCGCCAGGCTCGGTCGCGCCGCCGGAATGGGGATTGGCGACGAGGGCGATCAGCATTCGCCCGAGTCCTGCCCATAGGGTCCCGGCCGTGAACGCCAACCTCTTCCCGCCGCCGGCGGATCCCGCAGCCGCCGTCCCGCCGCCGGCCGACCCGGCCGCCCAGCGCTCCCTGCTCGCCCGCCTGCGCGGCGGGCCGGTGGCGCGCGCGATCGCGCTGTCGGACGTGTGGCTGTACCGGCTCCTGCGCGAGAACCACGCCCTGGCGCACGAGCGCCCGGTGCGCCGGTTCTCCCGGCTGGGCGAGCACGCCGCCCTGTGGCTCGCGGTGGGCGCGGCGGGCGCGCTCGTGGACCCGCGGCGGCGCTCGCGCTGGCTGCGCGCCGCGCGCGCCGTCCTCGCCGCGTACGCGCTGAACACCGCGCTGAAGGCGGTCGTGCGCCGCAAGCGCCCCGTGCTGGAGGGCCTGCCGGCGCTCGTCGCCACGCCCACCTCGCTGAGCTTTCCCTCCGCCCACGCGTCGTCCTCGTTCGCCGCGGCCCGCGCGTACTCGGCGCTGGTGCCCGGCGCCCCGCTGTACGCCCTGGCGACGGCCATGGCCCTCTCCCGCGTCTACCTCGGCGTGCACTACCCGTCGGACATCGCGGCCGGCGCCGCGCTGGGGACGCTCATCGGAAGCGCCGGGCGATGAAGGTCGGGATCGTCGGCATGCCCAACGCGGGCAAGTCGTCGCTGTTCAACGCGCTGACCCGGGCAGGGGTCGAGGCGGCCAACTACCCGTTCACCACGATCGAGCCCAACGTCGCGGTCGTGGCCGTCCGCGACCCGCGCTTGGAGCAGGTGGCGGCCACGGTGGGCTCCTCGGAGGTCGTGCACGACACGATCGACTTCCACGACATCGCCGGCCTGGTGGCCGGCGCGCACGCCGGCGAGGGGCTGGGCAACCGCTTCCTGGCCAACATCCGCGAGACCGACGCGATCGTCCACGTGGTGCGGGCGCACACCGACGCCAACGTCATCCATCCCGACGGCCGGGTGGACCCGCTGGCCGACATCGAGACCATCGAGACCGAGCTCGTCTACGCCGATCTCGAGCAGGCCGAGCGCCGCCACGACCGCGTCGTGCGCACCGCGCGCTCCGGCGACCGGGCGGCGGTGGCCGAGGAGGCGTGGCTGCGCGAGCTGATCGCCGCGCTGCAGGCCGGGCGCCCGGCGCGGACGGTCCCGCCGCCCGCCGACGCGCCGCACTCGCTGCGCGACCTGCGCCCGCTGACCGCCAAGCCGGTGCTGTTCGTCGCCAACGTCAACGAGGGCGACGAGGAGGTGCCGGCGGCGATCGCCGACCACGCGGCCGCGCAGGGCGCGGTGGCGGTGGCCGTCTCCAGCCGCCTGGAGGCGGAGCTCGCCGACCTCGGCGACGACGAGGACGCGGCGGCGATGCGCGCCGACCTGGGCGCCGGCGAGTCCGGGCTGGACCGCGTCGTCGGCGGGGCGTTCGCCCTGCTCGAGCTGATCGCCTTCTTCACCGCGGGGGAGGACAAGCCCGCCCAGTCCTGGCACCTGCGCCGCGGTCTGACGGCCTGGCACGCGGCCGGGGAGGTGCACTCCGACATCCAGCGCGGCTTCGTCCGGGCGGAGGTCGTGGGCTGGGAGGAGCTCGTCGACGCCGGCGGCTACGCGGGCGCCCGCGACCGCGGGACGCTGCGCCTGGAGGGCCGCGACTACGCGATCGCCGACGGCGACGTGATCACGGTGAAGTTCACGCCCTGAGGGCTGGAGCCGCTCGGTGCGAGCCGGCTGCGGCTCGCCCGCTCAGGCGACCAGGAGCTCGACGTCGCGACCTCCGGCGAGCGCGATCAGCCCGCGGTCGAACGTCACCAGGCGAGTCCCGTGGCGGCGCGCGAGCGTCAGCAGGTGGACGTCGGTCACCTGTCGATGGCCGACGATCGCGGGAACGTCGGCGTCGGTGAGCGAGACCTCGTCGGCGAGGAAGCGGTGGCGGCCCGCTCCGCGGAGTACCGAGAGGACCGCGCGGGCGGCGCCGACGGCGACGAAGCTCGGAAGCACCTTGGGGTTGGAGGAGACGCGCACGAAGCCGCTCTCGGTGAGCGGACAGGTTGCCCATCCGTCCGCGTCGTTCGCGACGAACCACGCGCGCACCGCCTGGTGGTGGACGTGTGAGTCCCATGCGAGCGCGACCAGCGCGTTGACGTCCAGCAGCGCCATGCGCGGGCTCAGTCCTCGTCGAGGGCGCGCCGGACCATCTGCGGGGTGATGGCCGGCGTCCCGGCCGGCACACGGATCACCGGCAGGTTCCCCTCGACCTCGACGCGCGCCGGTGTCAGCCCGCGCCGCGCCAACTCGGAGATCACCGAACCCAGCGAGCGGCCCTCGGCGGCGGCCAGCTCACGAGCGGCGGCGGCGAGGTCGTCGTCGAGGTTCAGCGTCGTGCGCATGGGGTGATGCTATCGCATCGTCGCATCACGCTGGCTGGTGTGTTCGATCCGCCGTGCTCAGCGGCGCGGTGCGCGCAGCGTGAGCGCTCGCTCGACGCGCCGGGCGCCGACGGTGACCACCGCGCGCACCGGCAGCGAGCGCAGCCGGCGCAGGGTCGACTCGTGGGAACGCGAGAGGCGGATCCGCGTGCGGACCCGGCCATCCGCCGGGGCGCGGAAGCGCGCGCTGCCCAGGCGCAGGACCCGCGCGCGGCGCCGCCGGGCCTGAGCGGCGACCGCGCGGGCGGTGCTGAAGGAGGCCGTCCCCTCCGCGCCCGGCGTCGCGGTGAACGTGAAGGTGAAGGCGCCGTCGCGGTTCGCGGTGACCGTCCGGGGCGAGCGGCTGAGGTCGGCTCTGACTGCGGCGGACGGATTGGACGGATTGGACGGACCGGTCGGCGGGGGCACCGGGCCCGCAGGCGCATCGGGCAGGAGTGGCGCGAGGGGCCCGTCGAGCACCGGCGGGGGATCTGCCGCCGGCGGGTCGCCGCCGCCGGAGGGGGCGGGCGGCGGCGGCTGCAGGTCCACGGGCGGCGGCGCGGGACCGTCGGAGCAGTCGAACGCGCCGCTGGTCAGGCTCCAGCTGTTGAGTGTCCCCGTGTCGTTCTGGGACACGTCGGCGACGCGCAGCGTCCATGTGCCGGCGCGGCTCTGCCCGTCGAACGCCGACAGCGGCTGGTCGGGGCGATAGCGCCCCGTGTAGCCGCCGGGCGGGTTGACGTCGGGGATGGTGTCGACCGCCGCCGCCGCCTCGTCGTCGAGGACGACGTTCAGGAGGTCGTTGCCGCGAGCGCCGGCGACCCCCGCGCCGGGGCGGGACAGGAGCGTCACGGTCGTCCCGGAAGGGGACGTGAGCCGGATGTCCAGGTCGCCCACGAACGTGTGGCGCAGGTCCTCGATGACGACGTCGAGGTCGGAGATCGTCGCGGCTGCGGCCGGAACGGCGACCGACGCGGTCAGGACGCCCGGCGCGGCGCCGGCGCCGTCGGGAATCGCCCGCGGGCCTTCACCGCTGCGCAGGAGGATCGGGTGGCCCACGCCCAGCGTCAGCGGGATGTCGAGCGCGCCCTGGTCCGTGGCCACCGCGAGGGTGAGCGCAAGCGTGGCGCCGCAGGCCGCGCCGGCGGCCAGCCGCAGCCCGAAGGGCGGCGAGCCCGTCCCCGAGGCCCGGCCCGGCAGGTCCGCCCAGGAGGCCGACGCCGGGTCGATCGTCAGGCCGGCCCCGCCGGAGCCCAGCGTGCCGCTCACGCCGGTCAGCGATCGGGTGTCCGGGTTGCTCAGCGCCACCGCCAGCCGCGCCGACTCACCCGGCTCGAGCACGCCGTCGCCGTCACCGTCGGGCTCCGGGTCGGTGAGCGTGGCGCCGCCCGGGGCGAGGACGGGAGGCAGGGAGAAGTCCTCGACGGCGGCCGTGGCACTGGGGGTGGCGCTCGCGCTGTAGCCCATTCCCCGGGCCGCGAACACGCCCCAGATCTGCTCCGAGCGCGCGCCGCCCGCCACCACGTCCGCCTGGAGGATCGCGTTGCGCATGTCGACGTAGCTCGGGTTGACCGGCGACAGGCGCAGGCCCCCGGTGACCAGCTCGCGCGCGGCGGCCGACCCGACCGCGGCACGCAGGTCCCACAGCGTCTGCGCCCAGATCTCGCCGTTGGCGTGCACGCTGTTGCCGCTCACGCGGCCCAGGTCGCCGAGCGTGTACCCGCCCGGGCCGGCGGGGCCGGTCCCCGGGCAGGCCGGAGCCGACCCGCCCACCGGGCAGTCGGTGGGCTGGGTGCGGATCCCGCCCGGGTCCACGTAGGCGCCGAAGTCCAGCTCTCCCGGCGCCGCGGTGTCGGCCGCGTAGCCCGCGCCGACCAGGAAGTCCAGCGCGTACCAGTCGCTCCAGCCCTCGCCCATGGAGCGCGGCTGCAGCTGGGTCAGCCCCCCGCCCAGCCCGTTGTTGACCAGGCGGCCGGTCAGGCCGTGCGCGTACTCGTGGTAGACGACCTCGGCGTCGTCGGACGAGTTCACCGACGGGTTCGTGAAGAAGTACTGCTGCATCCGGCCGGACTGACCGTCGGGCGGCGTCGTGAAGTTCGCGTTGTTCGTGCCCCCGCCGTCGTTGGCCTCGGCCAGCACGCGGTCGCCGCTCCCGGCCACGCCGGCCGGGTTGAAGCGCTGGAAGTTGTGCGACGCCGCGTCGAAGCCGATCGGCGGCTCGAGCAGGTGGTCGTGGAAGCGGTTGACGTAGTAGTGCAGCTGCGTCGTGGCCTGCGCGCGGTTGACCGCCTTCGTGGCGGTGTTGGCCGAGCTCCATGTGCAGCCCGGCGGTGGGCAGGACTGGCCGGGCGGAGCGAAGCTGGTGTCGTGCGGGAAGGCCCAGTCCCCGCCGGGGTCGGCCGGGACGTTCTCGCCCGCGCCCGCCGTGTCGCTGTCGTCGAGGTCGGCGTAGGCGTGCGCGTTGTTGCCGGCCAGCCGGGTGGAGGCCAGGGTGTCGTTCAGCCACGCGGTGTCCGCTGCGAGGTCCACCGCACGGCGGGCGCCGGGCGTGGCGCCCGCCACCGCCGGGGCCCCGGGGTGGCGGTCGTAGACCTGCGCGGTGCCCGCGAAGCTCGTCAGCGAGTGGCGGGCCAGCACCTCGCCGGACCGGGCGTCGATCACGGTGTCCCACACGAACGGCCCGCCGCCGCGGGCCTGAACGCGCCAGGCGAGGCGGTCGGCGTCGTGGTCGCCGAAGACGACCAGCCGCGCCGACTCGCCGTCGGCGAACGCGGTGCGGCGCTCGGGCCCCGGGGCCTGGCGGCCCCGCGGCGGGGCCGCCAGCGCCCGGCCGGCGTCCCGGCGCGCCGCGCCCAGCGCCGCGCCCGCGGCGAGCGCCGGCTCGGTGGACGGCACTGCGAGGCCCGCGACGGGGGCCCCGCTGACGTTCAGGACGCAGCCGCGCCGTGTGACGTGGGCGCTGAGCGAGCTGTCGTAGGCGGCGATGCCGCGGCTGGTCTGCAGCCAGGTCACGTGCGTCACCCCGTCGTGCGACTCATAGCGCGCGGCCAGGCGCAGCGCATCGAGATCGGCCTCGCCGAGGCCGAAGGCCGCCCGCTGGGAGCGCACGTAGCTCAGCGCGACGTCGGCCGGGTCCCCCTCGGCGCAATGGACGGGGCCGTCGGTGCGCCCGACGAAGCGCAGCGCGCCGGAGGGCCGGTCGGTCTCCACGACGCCCTCGGACCCCAGCCGCTGCTCCAGCGCCGCCCGCGCCTTGACGCGCTCCCGCGGGACCGGCGCGCGCTCCGCCGCGCGGTCGTCCAGCTCGGGGCGCGCGCCGGGGACGTCGCTCACGCGGACGGCCGCCGGCACGGGGCCCGCGGCGGCGAGCGCGGCGGCCAGCACTCCGAGCGCCGCGGCGCCCGAGGACCGTGCCGGGCGGCGCACGGCCCCCTCAGGCCACCCGGCGCAGCGGCACGACCTGCGCCTGGCGGTGCCGGTCGGGATGCAGCGCGCGCCAGATCCCGCGCACGCACCACAGGTCGAACGCGAGCAGGGCCAGCACGAGCGCGAGCACGCCGATGACCAGCAGGGAGGAGCCCAGCGCCGAGCGCGAGTCGAGCTGCGCGCGGGCCACCGCGCGCGGGTCGTCGCGGTACAGCGGCGTCGCGTTGAAGGACTCGCGAGCGGTGTTCCAGGCGGGCTTGTGCTTGCCGCCGTAGGCGATGAGGCCCTTGTTGTGGATCCCGTCCTGGTCACCGCGCGGGTGCGCCCCGCCGTCCCAGTTCGGCTTGACCGCGAACTCCCGGACGGTCCAGTAGATGGCCCCGCCCATGAAGCCGAGGCGGTCCACGACATCGAGGTTGCGCTGCAGGTAGCGCTGCTGGAAGCCGTAGGTCTGCTTGACGTCCGCCGGCCCGCCGCCCGTCGCCTCGGCGCCGAACTCGGTCATCACCAGCGCCTTGCGCGGGTACTTGGCGTGCATCCCGCGCAGGTACGGCGCGAGGCCGTCGATGTCGCGCGTGGAGCGGTTGGTCTTGCCCTCGTACCAGCCGTAGTAGGAGTTGATCCCCAGCAGGTCGTAGCGGTCGTAGGCCCGCTGCGTCGGGATGCGCGGATAGGAGAGCAGGTCCACCGACACCGGCAGCGTGGGGTCGAGGTCGCGGGTGAGCGCGGCGGCGTCGCGCAGCCACCGGCCGGTGGAGGGGACGGTGTCCGGGGTGGCCGACAGCTCGTTGGCCACCGAGTGCGTGATGACCGACGGATGGGTGCGCGCCGCCAGCACCGTGTCGCGCAGCACGCCCAGCTCGTACGCCCGCCCGGCGGCGGTCTCCAGCAGGCGGTCGCGGTGGTAGACCGGGGCCTGGCTCCAGACGAGGATGCCCTCCTCGTCCAGGCGATCGAGCAGGCGCTCGTTGATGAGGTAGTGCGCGCGCGTCACGTTGGCGCCCAGCGCCTTGAGCTCGGAGACCATCCGGTCGATGTCGGCGTCGGTCAGCGCGGGCCCACGGCCGGGCACGTCCTCCTGGATCGACGCGCCGCGCAGGTCGAGCACGCGGTCGTTGAGGCGCAGCATCCCGTCGCGCACGGCGACGGTGCGCAGGCCGACGCGGTGGCTGTCGGACTGCACGGTGTCCAGGCCCAGGCGCACGTCCACGCCGGCCGCGTACAGCTCGGGGCTCTCCGGCGACCACAGCTCCGGCTCGCCGTTGACCGCCACGGGCAGGCGGACGCGGACGCGCTCGCCCGGCCGCAGGATCCGCGGCGCGGTCCGGCCCTCGGACACCTCGCCGCCGGGGGAGCGCAGGCGGACCGTGACCGCCGGGTGGCGCACGGCGTCGCTGCGGTTCTCCAGCCAGCCGTCGAGCAGGACGCTCCAGCGGCAGGGCTCACCCCCGCCGGCGCAGCGGCGGCGCGGGAGCAGGCCGGACTGCTGCAGGACGACGGGCCCGCGCGCGACGAGGCTGACCGGGCGCGGGATCCCGCCCCAGTTCCACCAGCCCTCCCGCGGCTGCGGGCCGCGGCGGTTGTCGACGCGGACGACGAGCGTGTTGGGCCTCCCGGGCCGCAGTCCGGTGGCCGGGAGCTCGAAGGGCGTGTACGGGTCGCGGTGCGTGCCGATCTGGCGGCCGTTGAGCCAGACCTTCGCCGTCCGGCGCACCTGCTCGAAGCGCACCGCCCAGCCGAGGCCGCCGGCGTCCGGGCCGGGGAACGTGGTCCGGTACCAGCCCACGGTGCCGCCGAATCCCGACTCGATCGGGCGCGCCTCGAAGACGCCCGGCACGCTGGCCGGCCGCCAGCGGTTGCCCTTGCGCCCGCTCGGCCAGCCCAGCGACTCGCCGCGGTCGCCGGCGTCGGGCGCCAGCTCCCATCCCCGCTGCAGCGGCACGGGACCCGGCGCTGTCGCAGCCTGCGCGGCGGCGGGCACCGCGGCCGTGATGACGGCGACGAGGGCGAGGAGGATCGTCCGGGGCACGCGAAGGAACATGATGACGCAACCGGATGGTTCATCGGCCTCCTGCACGAGGACTTGAGCCATCCGTCCAGATCTTCGCGCCGGCGCTCAGGCTCCGCGCTCGGCGCCGAGCTTCTCCAGGCGCTCGGCCAGGCGGTTCATCCCCCGCTCGCGGGCCGCGCCGGCCGCGCCCGCGAAGTCCGTCGGGGCGTCGGGCGGGCGCTCGAGGTCCACGTGGCGCAGGGTCGCGATGTCCCGGTAGGCCCGCACCTGGTCGGCCGCGTCGCCGCTCAGCGCCCCGGCGGCGCGCGGCGTCATCGTGCCCGGCCGGCCGGCGGCGGCGAACACCGACTCGAGGTCGCCGTGCTCGCGCAGGAGGTCGCGGGCGGTCTTCTCGCCGATGCCCTTGGCCCCGGGCAGGCCGTCGGAGGGGTCGCCGCGCAGGGCGATGAAGTCGGGGACCTGCGCCGGGTCGATCCCGTAGCGCTCGCGCACCTCCTTGGGGCCGATCACCTCGGGACCGTCCTTGCCGCCGCGGGGGAAGAGCACCGTCACGCGATCGTCCACGCACTGGAACATGTCGCGGTCGCCGGTGAACAGCAGCGCGCTGCCCTCCGCCGCCGACTCCGTGGTGGCCAGCGAGCCCAGCAGGTCGTCGGCCTCGAGCTCCTCGACGGAGGCGATGCTCCAGCCGAAGGCGCCGAAGAACGCGCCCGCCTGGGACCACTGGTGGCGCAGCTCCTCGGGCATCTCGGGGCGGTCGGCGTGGTAGGGCGGATACAGCTCGGTGCGGTAGTGGGCGGCCTCGGCGCCGAAGCACAGCACGACAGCGCGCGGGTCGTGGCGCTCCAGGACGAACAGGATCAGGTTCGCCGTGCCCAGCAGGGCGTTGACGGGGCGCCCGTCGCCGTCGGTGATCGACTTGGGCAGCGCGAAGAACGCGCGGTACAGCAGCGAGGGAGCGTCGACGGCGAGCAGCGGGCCGGGCACGCGGGCAGAGTAGTGGCTGGCGCCGCGGCGGTGAGGCCGCGGTGACGAAAGCGCCGGCGTTGGTGACGGATTGGCATCGAGGGACGAGTGGAAGGCGCGCATGGTGGGCGGCTTGGGTGTGGCCGGCCACAGATGCCGGGGGGGTGTGTTCACTCAACCCCGTATATGGGGGTTCAGGGAGCACACCCCCTCGAGGATGCGGTCGGCCACACCCAAGCCGAGGTCGAAGCGCTCCGTTCGACCCTCTTTCGATGCCCGACCGTCACGAACGCCGGCCCTCCGACACGAACGCAGCCGAGCACGTTCCCCGCTCCGAGCGGGTTTGGGGTGAACGGATGGTGTTCGGGCGAGTCCGGCTACGGCGCGCGCGCCAGCCAGTCCAGCAGCACGTTCCAGGCCGGCCGGGGCGCGTAGGAGGCGTCGTGCAGGCCGGTGTACAGCAGCGGGTAGTCGTGCGGGCGGCCGCGGATCACCCGGTAGGGGACCCCGTCCGCGATCGCGAAGTAGTACACGCCCGCCACCCCGAGGGCGGCGCCCCGCGGCCCGGCCAGCAGCTCGAGGACCCGGTCCAGCAGGGCGGCCTGGCGCGCGGG
The DNA here is from genome assembly GCA_963825515.1 of uncultured Solirubrobacterales bacterium. GTDB lineage: Bacteria > Actinomycetota > Thermoleophilia > Solirubrobacterales > Solirubrobacteraceae > CADCVQ01. The sequence goes on from CAWGTI010000010.1 coordinate 938,190, forward strand.
CGCGATCACGTCGGGGTGGCGCGGGCCGGCGACCGGCCAGCCGAACTCGGTGACCTGCAGAGGGAGGCCGTGCAGGCCCTCGTCGGTGAGCACGCGGCGCAGCGCGCGCAGGCGGGCCAGCATCTCCGGAGGCGTGCCGTAGGAATGCGCGGACAGCCCGGCGAGCGCCGCCGGCGCGGTCGGGCATGCGTGGCGCAGCGTGCGCAGCGTCGCGCGCAGGAAGGCGGTCGGGCGGCGGTAGGTGGGCAGCTCGCGGTCCGCGCGGGGATGGGCCAGGCCGGCCAGCAGCAGCCGGGCGTCCGGCGCGGCCGCGTGGGCCGCGCACAGCAGGCGACCGTAGTGGTCCGCGCGCGGGCGCCGGCTGCCCCATTGGGAGGCGAGGTTGGGCTCGTTCCAGATCTCCAGCGTGCCCAGCCCGCCCAGCGTGTCGTGCGCGGCGGCCACCAGGCGCTGGTAGGCGCGCCGGCGCCGGCCGCTGTCGGGCGCGCCGCCCGCGCCGCCCTGCAGGACGAAGATCGCGCGGCCGCCGCGCGCGCCGACGATCGTCCCCAGCGCGCGGGCGGCGGGGAGCTCGGTCGCGTCGCCGACCCGGATGCGCAGCGACACGCGCCGCGTCCCGAACAGGCCGAGGGTCGCCGGCCCGAGGCAGCGCGCCTGCGCCGCGGCCCCGCCCGACGTCGGGCAGAGCCGCTCCCAGGCGCCCACGCCGACGTCGAGCGCGTGTGCCGGCGCCGGGGCCAGCGCGCCGGCCAGGACGGCGGCGGCGACGAGTAATCCGAGCCGCGGGCGCATGCGGCGCACACCTTGGCGCACGCGCGCCCCGGTGTGCGCAGCTCGGCCCGGCGCTACCGGACGCGGACCGCCGGGCCGGCGGCGCCGTCGAAGCGCACGCGGTAGGTCCCGGCCCGGTCCACCGCGGCGCGGTAGACGCCGCCGGCGCGCGCGGCCACGTCGAACTGCGTCACCCAGCGCCCGCCCTCCCGGCGCTCGAGCGTGACCCAGCTGCCGGCGGCGGCGGGCGCGACGCGACCGCCGATCACGCCCGCCTGGCGGCGCGCGGCGCGCGCCACGCCCGGGGCGGCGCCGCCGGCCGGGGTGCCGTCGTCGGTGGTCTCCGGGGCGCGAGCGGGCGAGCCGTCCCCGCGGCTCACGTTGGCCGTGATGACCGTGAACGAGGCCCAGGTGTCGAAGAGCCGCAGCCGCTTGCGCAGCAGCGGCCCGCTCGCCGCCCGCCGGCCGCCCGTCCCGACCACCTCGGCGCGCACCACCCGCGGCGAGCGCCCGCGGCGCAGCACGCGGATCTGGCGCAGGGAGCCCCGCACCAGGCCGCGCAGGCGGCGCTGGGCCTGGCCCAGGCTCATGCGCACGGTCCAGCGGTGCCGCGGCGACGCGTGGTCGAAGGGGTCCTCGACCGAGGTGAGGTAGGGCTGCGGCTCGGCGCCGATGAAGGAGTTCTCCACGTTCTCGGTGCGCCCGCCCGACGTGGAGAAGTAGTAGGTGACCGCGGGCCGACCCTCGTGCGTGACGACCTCGCGCGCGGTGGCGGCGACGGCCGCGTCGGTGGTCGGCGTCTCGCCGGAGATGCCGTTGTAGACCTGCGAGCGCGTGTCGGGGTACTGGTCGAACCCGTCGCCGTCCTTGCTGGTGGCGATCGCGTAGGTGCGCGCGACCACGGCCTGGGCGCGCAGCGCCTCCGCCGGCCACGAGGCGGGGCTCTCGCCGGCGACCACGCCGCGCACGTAGTTCTCCAGGTCGACGGCGTTGATGGCCGACAGGCCGCCCAGCGCGCCGGCCCGGATCTCCAGGGCGTCGCGGTAGCGCCCGTCCGTCACGTCGTTGCCGCTGCGGCCGACCAGCTTCAGGCCGGTCGGCGCGGCCGCGACGCGCAGCGTCCCGGCGGCGGTTCCCAGCGCGCGGCCGCTGGACGTCCGCAGCGTCACGCTGTCGCCCGCGCGCGTGGCGCGATAGGTCGAGGCCGGGTTCAGCCGGCGCCCGCCGGCCACGCGGGTCGCGCCGCTGAACGACACGCGCGCAGCGGTCTGCAGCAGGACGCGGACCTCGCTGGGCGCGTCCAGGCGCGACAGGGTCGTTCCCGTGTAGTAGTGGGCGAGGATGAAGGCGTGGTCGCGCCCCTGCAGCGCGAAGCCGTAGGCGCCGTACTGGCTGAGCCCGACGCCGTGACCGAAGCCGGCGCCCCGCACGACCAGGCGCGAGGCGGCGCCGGCGGTCGCGGCGGGCGCCGCCGTCGCCGCGATCGCGGTGGCGGCGAGCAGGAGGACGAGGCGCGCGCGCATGTCCCGGCCGGGACACGGCCGGGGGTGCGGAGTTGCGCGGGGACGCATTCGGGGCGGGGTGGGCATGGCGGGGACGGACGGGGGATCGGGACGTCCTTCGGCACCCTCGGGCCGGACCCCTCGTCCGCCCGGGCAGTCTGGCCGATTCGGCGCTCGGGCTCGCCGGTCGCGCCGCCGTGAGAGCGCCGCGCCCCCGGGGTAACGTCGGAGCATGCCCACCACCGCCGGCGCGGACGGATCGGACGGACCGGACGAGGCGGCCGTCGTGGACGCCGTGCCCCACGACCTCCTCGTCGGCGGCCGCTGGCGCGCGGCGTCCGATCGGGGAACGCTCGCCGTCGAGGACCCGTCCACCGGCGACACGCTCGCCGAGGTGGCGGACGCCACCGTCGCCGACGCACAGGCCGCCCTGGCCGCCGCCCACGAGACGTTCGCCGCCTGGCGCGACCATCCCCCGCGCGAGCGCGGCGAGATCCTGCGCCGCGCCTACGAGGCCATCACCGATCGCGCCGAGGACCTGGCGCTGCTCATGACGCTGGAGATGGGCAAGCCGCTGGCCGAGTCGCGCTCGGAGGTGGCCTACGGCGCGAGCTTCCTGCGCTGGTACGCCGAGGAGGCCACGCGCATCGACGGCCGCTTCACCACGCACGAGCAGGGCAAGGGCCGGCTGGTGACGATGAAGCAGGCGGTCGGGCCGTGCGTGTTCATCACGCCCTGGAACTTCCCGCTGGCCATGGGCACGCGCAAGGTGGGGCCGGCGATCGCGGCCGGGTGCACGATGGTCGTCAAGCCGGCGAAGGCGACGCCGCTGTCGATGCTCGCCCTGGCCCAGATCCTGCAGGAGGCGGGCCTGCCCGACGGCGTGCTGAACGTCATCACCGCGAAGTCATCCGGCGAGGTGATGGAGCCCCTCGTCAAGGACCCGCGTACGCGCAAGCTGTCCTTCACCGGCTCCACGGAGGTGGGGCGCTCGCTCATGGCGCAGGCCTCCGAGCAGATCCTGCGCGTCTCCATGGAGCTGGGCGGCAACGCGCCGTTCGTCGTCTTCGAGGACGCCGACCTGGACGACGCCGTCGACGGCGCGATGGTGGCCAAGATGCGCAACATCGGCGAGGCCTGCACCGCGGCCAACCGCTTCCACGTCGCCGACGCCCTGGCCGGCGAGTTCGCCGAGCGCATGGCCGAGCGGATGGGCGCATTGACGATCGGCCGTGGGACCGAGGAGGGCGTGGACGTGGGCCCGCTCATCGACGAGGCGCAGCTGGAAAAGGTCGACGAGCTCGTGCGCGACGCGGTACAGCGGGGCGCCCGCGTGCTCACCGGCGGCGAGCGCGTCGACGGCCCCGGCCACTTCTACCGGCCGACCGTCCTGAGCGACGTCCCCGACGACGCGCGGCTGCTGCGCGAGGAGATCTTCGGCCCCGTCGCGCCGGTCAAGGGCTTCGGGTCGGAGGCCGAGGCGGTCGCGGCGGCCAACGACACCGAGTACGGCCTGGTCGCCTACCTGTACACCGCCGACCTCAAGCGGGCGCTGCGCGTGAGCGAGGCGCTGGAGACCGGAATGGTCGGGCTCAACCAGGGCGTCGTCTCCAACGCGGGCGCGCCGTTCGGCGGCATCAAGCACTCCGGGGTCGGCCGCGAGGGCGGGCCGGAGGGCATCGAGGAGTACCTGGAGATCAAGTACGTGGCGATGGCCCCGTGATCCTCCGCTCGCCGGCGCGGGTGCGCACGAAGACCTGCCAGCTGTAGAAGGCGTAGACGGCGTCGCGGTCGCGCGCGATCAGGCGCGCGTAGCGCCGGACCGCGTTGACGTACAGCCGCGAGGGGTTGTACGCGTGCAGCGCGCGGGCGTAGTCGGCGGGCGCGCCGGACCGGCGCAGGTAGTTCGCGGCGCCCAGGATCGCGTCGCGCGGGTCCTGGACGTCGCCGCCCAGCCCGTAGGCGCGCCACGTCGCGGGGATGAACTGCATCGGGCCCTGCGCGCCGGCGACGCTGTTGTTGCGCAGCCGCCCGAACGCGGACTCCACGAGGTTCACCGCGGCGAGGACGTGCCAGCCCACGCGAAAGCGGCGCTGCGCCTCGCGGTAATGGCCCAGCAGGGCGCCGATCGGCTCGGGCGGGCCGGTGCGCACGCGGTGCGGCCTCCAGCCCGCCGACAGGCGGCGCAGGTCGCGCAGCGACGCCGTCACGTTGCGCGTCGTGCTCGCCAGGCGCGGGCCCAGCCGGCGGGCCGTGCGCGCGGTCAGGTCCGGGCGGCGCGAGAGCAGGCGCAGCGCGCGCTGGAGGTACAGGGCCTGGAGCGTGACCTCCGCGGGCGGCTCGCCCCGCTCGGGGTCCCCGTCCGTGCGCCAGGCGGCGATTGCGCGGCGCAGCGCCCGGTCGGCGGCGGTCATCGCCGCGGCCAGCCGCGCGGGGTCGGCGGGGAGCGCGGCGTCGGGGGCCGGCGGAGGCCGGGGCGGCGCGGTCTGCGCGCTGCGCGCCGGCGGGTCGTCGCCGGAGGCCGCCCACCTCCCGACCACCGCGCCGGCGAGCGCGATCAGGGCGGCCAGCAGGATCACCCGCAGCGACATGGCGGCGCCCATGATGACGCGGCGCAGCCCGCTCAGCCCGGGTCCAGCGCGGGCAGCCCGTCGAGGCTGACCGCGTTGTGGTCGGCCTTGTAGCGCTCGAACGCCTCGGGCCCGCCGACGCGCAGCCGCTTGGCCGCCGACGCGGCCTGGTGGGGTCGCTCCCCGACCATGTCCATGAGCGGCACGCCGTAGCCGCAGGAGTCCGCGATGCGCGTCACGTCGACCCGCACGACGGCGCGGCGGGCCGGGGCCGCGGCCGGCTCCGCGAAGGCGGCCTGCTCGCGGATCGTGTCGAAGCCGGCCTCGCCGGGGAGGAGCACCGTGCCGCGCCCGTGGAGGCGCACGATCCGGGGCGGGCCCTCGAAGGCGCACAGCATCACGACGATGCGGCCGTTCTCGCGCAGGTGGGCGATCGTCTCCGCGCCGCTGCCCACCACGTCGAGGTAGGCGACCGTGCTCGGATCCAGCACCCGCAGCGTCCCGATCGGCCCCTTGGGCGAGACGTTGACGTGCCCGTCGTCGGCGCGCGGGGCCGTTCCGACGAAGAACAGCCCCTGTCGGGCGATCCATCCGGCGAGGCGCTCGTCGATCTCGTCGTAGCGTCGGCCCACGCCGGTTGAGGATAATGGCGGTCAAGCCGGGCGCGTGCACATCGGCGGGGGCCGGTACATTGCTCCGGCCGCGGTGTTCTCGCGGTGATCGATCTTCGCGCCGGGTGACTCGCCGGAGGCGTGGACGGCGCAGGAACTTGGGACGACGCGATGAACACCTCCCGGTGGGCAGGCTGCTTGTGCGAGCGGCGCTGGTGCTGCTGGGCGGCCTGGCGGTGGTGCTTGCGACCGTCTCCACGGCCGCACCCGAGCCCGATCCTCCGCTCGTCGCCGCGCCGCACGGCGGGGAGCCCGCCATCCACGCGGGCCCCGGCGACCGGGTGCTGCTCGACGGCCTGTGGCGCTTCAAGCGCGACCTGGCCGACAGGGGACTGCGGCGCGGCTACCAGAACGGCCACTTCAAGGGCGTGCTCGTGCGCCCGCCCTACGTGCCCGACGCGACGAAGATCAAGGGCCGCCGGAGCATCACGACCTTCCGCGGGATGGTCGGCTGGTACCGCACGAACTTCCAGGTCAACGAGCCCGGCCGCTACGCGATCGGCTTCGAGTCGATCAACCACAAGGCCCAGGTGTGGCTCAACGGCCGCCGGATCGCCACGCACACCGGGGAGTACCTGCCCTTCGAGGCGCGCGTGGACCTGGAGCCCGGACGGCGCAACCGGCTCGTCGTGCGCGCCGACTGGCGCAGCCCGACCCGGATGAAGCGCGACGGCTGGCACCGGCTGTGGTTCAACTTCGGCGGCATCAACCGCGAGGTCACGCTGCGCAAGGTGGGGGCCAGCGAGCTGAGCTATCCCCAGATGCAGACCCGACTGCAGGACGGGGCCGCGCTCGTGAGCTTCCAGGTGCACGTGCGCAACCATGCCGCCGACCGCGAGCTCGCGCCGCGCGGCACGCTCACCCGCGACGGCCGCAAGGTCGACCTGGTCTTCGGCCCCGACTCGATCCGCCAGGGGGAGACGAAGATCCTCAGCGCGACCGCCCGGGTCGACGACCCCGTGCTGTGGGCGCCGGGCTCGCCGCGATTGTGGGATCTCGACCTGGAGATCCCCGGGGAGGCGAAGTACCGCGCGCGCGTCGGGCTGCGCGAGGTGCGCGCCGCCGGGCCCCAGTTGCTGCTCAACGGGAGGCCGATCCGCCTGCGCGGCGCGTCGATCCACGAGGACGTCTACGGCCGCGGAGACGCGCTGCTGCCCGCCGACCACGACGACATGGTGCGCTCGCTGCGGCGCCTGAACGCCAACGCGACGCGCTCGCAGCACCCGATCCACCCCGCGCTGCTCGAGCGCCTGGACGCGGCCGGGATCATGATCTGGCAGGGCGTCGGGCCCACGGACGCACCGGGCGCCTGGACCTCGCGCGGCCCGCGCCGGCGCCGCGTGGCCGAGGACCGGGTGCGCACCACGCTGCGCCAGGCCCAGCTGCACCCTTCGATCATCACCTGGAACCTGGCCAACGAGATCGCCGGCAACGGGCACCCGACCGGCCAGATCCCCTACGTCGACGACATGGCCGCCGAGCTCAAGCGCAAGGACCCGGGGCGGCCGATCGCGCTGGACATCTGGGGCGCGCACCCGCCGCGCCGGACCTCGCGGATCTACGACAACGTCGACATGATCGGCTGGACGAACTACATCGGCTGGTACGAGTCCACCTACGCCAGCGACGCGCAGCTGCGCAACGAGATCCGCAGCCGCCTGGCCCAGATCCGTGACGTCTTCCCGGACAAGATCATCGCCGTGACGGAGTTCGGCGCCGAGGGCAACCGGACGAACCCCACCAACGAGCCGGGCGGCCTGCGCTTCCAGTCCGCGCTGCTGGACCTGCACCTCTCGACCTACGAGAGCATCCCCAACATCGCCGGCGCGCTGGTGTGGAACCTGCGCGACTTCGCGGTCGCCCCCTCCTTCGCCGGCGGGTCGATCTCCCGCCAGGTGCCCAACATCCGGCTCGTGCGCGGCGTCAACCAGAAGGGCTTGTTCGACCTGCGCAACCGGGCCAAGCCCTCCGCCGACACCGTGGGCCGGCGCTTCGCGGGGCAGGCGGCGGCGGAGGTTCCGTAGCGCCAGCCGGCGCAGGGGCGCCCCTGGGCGAGGGGTGGTGTGGTCGGTCTGGGCCCCGTGCTCGGGTCGGGTGAGAGCCCTGCCGGTTTGGCATTGAACAGTGGGTGATCTCGCAGGCCGGCGGGGCTTTGGAACCGGCGTTCAGCCGCACAACGGGGCGATTCCCCGGTGGCAGCGGATGAACGTCCATTTGTGCCCGCCCCGGGGGGTACTTCCGGACGTTCGTCCGCAGGCAGGAGGTGAACGTACGTTTCCACCCGCCCTGGCGGGGAGTTCCGGACGTTCGCTCGCAGGCAGGAGCCAAACCGGCAGAACCATCACGAAACCACCGACCCCGGGCTGAGACGAGCCTGACGCTCCGGCACCCGGCACCCCGGTGCCCGGCGCCGGAGCTACCTACGAACCCCCCGCCGCCGACCCCCGCGCCATCTTCCGCAAGTCCATCGCCTCGTCGTAGGTCGCCTCGTCGACGCCGTGCTCCAGCGCGACGTCGCGCAGCATGCGCCCCGACGTGGCCGCCTCCTTGACGATCGCCGCGCCCTTGTCGTAGCCGATGTACGGGTTCAGCGCGGTGGCGGCGGCCAGCGTGGACTCGGCGGAGCGGAGGCAGCCGTCGAGGTTGGCCTCGATGCCCTCCACGCAGCGCGCCGCGAACAGCTCGCTGGTGGTGGCCAGCAGCCCGATCGAGCCCAGCAGGTTGCGCGCGATCAGCGGGACGCGCACGTTGAGCTCGAAGTTGCCCTGCAGCGCGCCGACGGTGATCGCGGCGTCGTTGCCGATCACCTGCGCGCCCACCTGCATCACGACCTCGGGGAGGACCGGATTGACCTTGCCGGGCATGATCGACGAGCCCTTCTGCAGCTCGGGGAGCAGCAGCTCGCCGATGCCCGCGCGCGGCCCGGAGCCCATGAGCGCGAGGTCGTTGGCGATCTTGGACAGCGACACCGCGACGACCTTCAGCGCGCCCGACAGCTCGAGCAGCGCGTCGCGGTTGCCCTGCGCCTCGAACGGGTCCTCGGGCGCCTGCGCCGGGACGCCGGTCGCCTCGGTCAGCAGCGCGCGGATGCGCTCGGCGAACTCGGGATGGGTGTTCAGCCCCGTCCCCGTCGCCGTGCCGCCCAGCGGGAGCTGGGCCACCTGCTCCAGCGAGTTGCGCACGCGGCGGGCGCCGAGGCGCACCTGCGCGGCGTAGCCCGCGAACTCCTGGCCGAGCGTGACCGGCACCGCGTCCATGAGATGCGTGCGCCCGGCCTTGACGACGTCCTCGAACTCGGCCGCCTTGTCCGCGAACGCCCGCTCCAGGCGCTCCAGCGCGGGCAGCAGCCGGTTCAGCGTCTCGTCGAGCGCCGCGAGGTGCACGGCGCTGGGGAACACGTCGTTGGACGACTGCCCCATGTTGACGTGGTCGTTGGGATGCGCGTCGCCGCCGGCGAGGTTGGCGATGACCTCGTTGGCGTTCATGTTCGTCGAGGTGCCCGACCCGGTCTGGAAGACGTCGATCGGGAACTGCGCGTCGTGCTCGCCCGCGGCGACCGCGTCGGCGGCCTCGGCGATGGCGCCGGCCAGCTCGGGATCGAGCTTGCCCAGGTCGGCGTTCACGCGCGCCGCCGCGCCCTTGATCCGCGCCAGCCAGCGCACGACGGAGACCGGCACGGCCTCGCCGGAGACCGGGAAGTTCTCCACCGCCTTCGCCGTCTCCGGGCCCCACAGCTGCTCGGTTGTGCTCATCGCCCGATCCTACGCGCAGAACGCCAGAAGCTCCCGCGCGGCCCCGACCGGGTCGTCGTAGGCCAGGAGGAAGCCGGTCCCGGGGAGCACGCGCAGCTGGGCGTCGGGCAGGAGGTCCAGGGCCTCCTCCGCCGCCTCCAGCGGATGGAAGTGGTCGGCGTCGGCCCACAGCAGCAGCACCTTGGCGTCCACGCGGCCGTAGGCCTCCAGGAGCCCGGTCTGCGCGCCGGCGGGCCAGCGGCGCACCCACCGCGACCACGAGCGGGCGAGGTTCGCGTTGCCCGCGACGTCGGCGGTCGCGTGGCGCACGAGGTCGCGCGCGGCGGGGTTGCCCCGCGCGGTGAGCTTCATGCCCTGCTCGGGCCGGTAGGCGAGGTGGACGAGGCGCGCGGCGGCGCGGTCCAGCCCCGGCGCCGCCGCCAAAGGCGCGAGCGCCCGCCACGGGCCGGGCAGGCGCGAGCGCTCGGGCGGGCGGTGCAGGCGGTTGGGCATGAGCACGAGCTTGGACGGGCGCAGCTGGCCGGTCACCGCGGCGCGCAGCAGGATCTCCGCCCCCGCCCCGTGGCCGCCGACGATCGGGTGCGGGCCACCGACCTCGCGGCAGAACGCGGCCATGACCTCGGTCAGCCAGTCCAGCGTGTACGGGTAGCGGGGCCGGTCCTCGGAGTCGCCGTGCACCGGCAGGTCGGGCAGCACGACGCGGAAGCGGTCGGTGAGGTGCTCGACGAGCGGCGCGAACTCGCGGTGCGACAGCGCGGCGCTGTGGACGAGGCAGAGGGTCGGCCCCACCCCCGCCTCGCGGTAGGCGACCCGCGCGCCGTCGCGGGCATGGAAGAGGCGCAGCCTCATCCCGTCCGCGCCCCCGCCCGCAGCCCGCGCTGCAGCGCCTGCGCGGCGGCCGCGTGCGGCGCGTCGAGCAGGCCCGTGCGCTCCAGGCGCCGTCCCAGCTCGATAGAGACCCCGTTGCTCTCGGCCGCCCCCCGCCGGACCGCGCCGATGAGGTAGCCCAGCCGCGCGGCGGCCGCGGGGTCGCGCGGAGCCTGGCGCTGCAGGCGCCCGGCCACCGTCGTCAGCGCGACGCCGAGGGACTGCAGCTCGCCGTCGCTGGAGGCACGCTCCAGGCAGGCCGACAGCCGCGTGCCGTCGCGCAGCGCCACCGGGTTGGGCGCCGGGTCCAGCGCCCGGCCCAGCTCGGTGCCCGAGACCAGGCAGGCGCTGGGCAGCGGGTCGCGGCCCGATCCGCAGCCGGCGAGCAGGAGCAGCGCGAGGATCGCCACGAGCCGGCGGGCCATGGCGCGCATCGTAAGGTCCATCGGTGCGTCGCTCCCCGCACGACCGCCAGATCCTGGGCATCGCGCTCCCGGCGCTGGGCGCGCTCGCCGCCGAGCCGCTGTACCTGCTCGTGGACACGGCGATCGTGGGGCATCTGGGCACGCCGGAGCTGGCGGCGCTCGCGCTCGCCGCCACCGCGCTCAGCACCCTGGTCTCGCTGTGCATCTTCCTGACCTACGGCACGACCGCGCAGGTCGCGCGGCTGCACGGCGCCGGCCAGCTGGAGGAGGCGGGCCGCCTCGCCGCCCAGGCGCTGTGGCTGGCCACCGCGATCGGGGTCGCGCTGGCCGTCGCGTGCGTGGTGCTGGCGCACCCGCTCATCGCGCTGCTCGGCGGGGACGGGGAGACCGGCCGCCTGGCCGAGCGCTACCTGCGCATCAGCGCGGCCGGGCTGCCGATGGCGCTCATCGCCCTGGCGGGGCAGGGCTTCCTGCGCGGGATCGGCGACCTGCGCACGCCGCTGGTCATCGTCGTCATCGCGCAGGCGGCGAACGTCGTGCTCGAGGTGCTCTTCGTCTACGGCTTGCACTGGGGGCTGGACGGCTCGGCGGCCGGCACCGTGATCGCGCAGCTGGGGATGGGCGCGGCGTTCGTCGCCGCGCTGCTGCGCACGCCCGCGGCGAGCCGCGCTCCGAGCCTGGCGCTGATGCGCCCGCTCCTGCGCATCTCGGGCGAGCTGCTCGTGCGCTCGGCGGCGCTGCTGCTTGCCTTCGCCACCGCCAGCGCGGTGCTCGCTCGCATCGGGGAGGCGTCGCTGGGCGCGCACCAGATCGCCTTCCAGCTGTTCGTCTTCGCCGCGCTGACGCTGGACGCGATCGCGATCGCCGGGCAGGTGCTCGTGGGCCGGGCCCTGGGCTCCGACGACACCGACGGCGCCTACGCCGCGGCCCGCCGCACGCTCTTCTGGGGCCTGGTGGCCGGGTGCGCCTTCGGCCTCGTGCTGCTCGCGCTCACCGGGCCCCTGCCCCAGGTGTTCACCAGCGACCCCGCCGTGCTGGAGCGCACCCGCGAGATCTGGGTCATGTTCGCACTCATGCAGCCGGCGGCCGGCGTGGTGTTCGCGCTGGACGGGGTGCTCATCGGCGCGGGCGACACCCGCTACCTCGCGTGGACGATGGTGCTCGCGGGCTTCGGCGTCTACGTGCCCGTCGCGCTGGCGGCGCTGCATTTCGACTGGGGCATCCGCGGCGTGTGGGCCGGGCTGCTGGCCCTGATGGCCGTCCGCCTGCTGACGCTCGGCGCGCGCTTTCTCAGTCGTCGCTGGGCGGTGGGAGGGGCGGCGGTGGCTCGAGGCCCCGCGCGCGCAGCCCCCGCTCGATCTCGCTGATCACGGTCTCCAACACCTTGACGCGCGCGTAGCGCTTGGAGTCGCCCTCCACCAGGTGCCACGGGGCCGCCTGGGCGTCGGTGCGCTCGAGCATCTCCTCCACCGCCTCCTCATAGGGGGCGCGCTTGGACCGGTTGCGCCAGTCCTCGTCGGTGAGCTTCCACGACCGCAGCGGGTCGTGGCGGCGGCGCTCGAAGCGCTTGAGCTGCTCCTCCTCGGAGATGTGCAGCCAGAACTTGACGAGGATCATGCCCTCGGCCGCAAGCATCGACTCGAAGTCGACGATCTGCGCGTAGGCGCGCCGCCACTCCTCCATCCTCGCGAAGCCCTCGACGCGCTCGACGAGCACGCGCCCGTACCAGGAGCGGTCGAGCACCGCCATCCCGCCCCAGCCCGGCAGCGCGGGCCAGAAGCGGTGCAGGAAGTGGTGGCGCTTCTCGTCGTGGGTCGGCGCGGCGTAGGAGACCACGCGCACGTGCCGGGGATCCAGCGGGTTGACGAGGCGCTTGATCGCGCCGCCCTTGCCCGACGCGTCCCAGCCCTCGAACACCGCGCACACCGGCGGCCCCAGGCCGCCGTCCCCGATCAGGCCGCCGAGATGCAGCCGCAGCTGCACGAGGCGCTGGCCGCCCGCCGCCAGGCGCGCGTCCTGCTCGGGGCGCGAGAGCTTGAGCGAGAGGTCCAGGGCGTCGAGGCGGCGTCCCACGTGTCCCATCCTGACACGAAGTGCCAGCGCTCATAAACTCGGTGCATGGGCCTGGTCGCCCGCGACGAGGAGCGCGCCCGCCTGGAGGAGGCGCTCGCCGCAGCCGCGCTGGGCGACGGCGCCCTCGTGCTGCTCGCCGGCGAGGCCGGTGTGGGCAAGACCGCGCTGGCCGAGGCCCTCGCCGCGGGGTGCTCGGGCCTGGTCCTGCGCGGGGCGGCACAGCATGCCAGCGCCGCGCCTTACGCCCCGATCGTGGCCGTGCTGCGCGCCTACCTGCACGCGGTTCCCGGAGGGCTGGACCGCTGCGGCCCGCTGACCGCCCACCTCGGGCTGCTGGTGCCGGAGCTGGGGCCGCCGCCGCCGGGCGGGGACCGCGCGACGGTCTTCGAGGCCGTCCGCTGCGCCCTGGCCGAGATGGCCTCCGACCGGACGATCCTGGTGCTGCTCGACGACCTGCAGTGGTGCGACGACGTCACGCTCGAGCTGCTGGCGGCGCTCGCGGGGCCGCTGGTCGAGCTGGCGATGCTGGTGGTCGCGACCTACCGCACCGACGAGCTCCCGCGCGAGCACCGCCTGCGCTGGCTGCGCTCCGAGCTGCGCCGGGCCGGGCGGCTGGACGAGGTGCGCGTCGAGCCGCTGGACGCCGCCGGGACCCGGGACCTTCTCGACCACGCGCTGGACGACCGCGCCTCGGGCGGCCTGGCGCGCGCCGTGCACGACCGCACGCAGGGGATCCCGTTCTTCGTGCAGGAGCTGGCCGCCGCGCTGGTCGCCGGGGGACGCATCCGGCCGGGCCGCCACGGGCTCGAGCTGACCGAGAGCGGGGAGCTTCCGGTGCCGGCCACCGTGCGCGACGCGGTCCTCATGCGGATGGCCGGCGTCTCGGCGCAGGCGCGCACCGCGGCCGAGGCCGCGGCGGTCGCGGGCGAGCGCTTCGACCTGGAGACGGTGGCCCCGCTGGCCGGCGAGAGCGGGCTGCTGGAGCTCCTCGAGCAGGGCCTGCTGGAGGAGCCCGAGCCCGGCGTCGCGGCGTTTCGCCACGCGCTGGCGCGCGAGGCGGTCTACGCCGACGTGCCCTGGCTGCGCCGCCGGCGCCTGCACGCGGCGCTGGCCGACACCCTCGCGCGCCAGGGCGGTCCCAGCCTCCAGATCGCCACGCACCGCCTCGGGGCCCGCGACACCGACGGCGCCCGGATCGCCCTCGTGGCCGCCGCCGCGGAGTTCGCCGCCGTGCACGCCTACCGCGACGCCGCCCGCGCCGCGCGCCGCGCCATCGAGGAGTGGCCCGAGGAGGACATCGCCGGGCGTCTCGAGGTACTCGAGCGCTACGCACACTGCGCGGAGCTCGCGGGCGAGCTGGCGGAGGCGGTGCGCGCGTGGCGCGAGGTCGGGGAGCTGCGGGCCGCCGCAGCCCCGGGCCGGGCCCTGGCCGACGCCGAGCGCCGGCTGGCCGGCGTGTACGAGCTGCAGGGCGACCGCGAGCGCGCCATCGCCGCGCGCCGGGTCGCGGCCGAGGCCTACGCGGCGAACGACCTGCCCGCCGAGGCCGCGGCCGAGCGCCTCGTGGCCGGGAACTTCCTGCGTCTCTCCGCCGACCACAGCGGCGCGGTCGAGCTCGCGCTCGCCGCGGGCCGCGAGGCCGACGCCGCCGGCCGCGTGGACCTGCGGGCGCGCGCGCTCGGCCTCGAGGGCCTCGCGCGCACCAAGCGCGGGGAGTTCGAGCGCGGCCTGCAGACCATCCGCGCGGGTCTGTCGCTGGCGCTGGAGCACGACCTGACGGCCGTCGCCGGCGAGCTGTACCAGCGCCTCAGCGTGGCCATCTACGACTCCGCGGACTACCGCCCGGCGCAGGAGGCGCTGGAGACCGCGCTCACGCTGTGCCGGGCCACCGGCGAGCGCGGCGGCGAGATCGCCTGCGTGAGCTGCCTGGCCTACGTGCTCAGGGAGCTCGGCGAGTGGGAGCGCGGGGCCGCGCTGTGCCGGGAGCTGATCGCGGCCGACAGCGCGACGTGGGTGGCGCAGGGGCTGCTGGGCACGATGGAGGCCTTCCGCGGTCGCCTGCGGCCGGCGCGCCGGCTGCTCGTCGCCTCGCTGGCCGTCTCCACCGTGGTCGACCACTACAACATGCGCGTCGACTCCACCGCCGCGCTCGCGTTCGTGGCCGAGGCGGAGGGCGATGACGCCGGGGCGGCCGAGCTGCACCGCACGCTGCTCGCGCGCTGGCGGCGCAGCGAGGACCACCACTACGCGATCGGCGCCCTGCGGGCCGCCGCGGCGTACTTCGCCACGCGCGGCGCCGAGGCGGACGCCCGCGCGTGCGCCGAGGCGCTGGCCGCGATCGCCGCCGACACCGGGCACACCGAGGCGCTGGCCGCGCTGGCCGCCGCGCTGGGGGAGGCCGCGCTGCTGGACGGCGATCCCGAGGCCGCGGCCGAGCAGCTCGGCCGCGCGGTGGAGCTGCACGGCGCGCTGGACCTTCCCTACGAGCGCGCCTGGGTCCAGCTGCGCGCCGGCGCGGCGCTGGCCGCGGCGGGGGAGCGCGAGCCGGCGCTCGAGCTCCTGCGCGACTCGTATCGCGGCGCGCGCCGGCTGGGCGCCCGGCCGCTCGCGATGCGCGCCGCCGCGGAGGTCGCGGCGCTGGGCGAGTCGCTCGAGCTGCGCCTGGGGCGCCGCGCGGCGGCCGAGCACGACGGCGCCGGGCTGACGCGCCGCGAGCTCGAGGTCGTGCGCCTCGTCGCCGTGGGCCGCACGAACCGGGAGATCGCCGGCGAGCTGTTCCTCAGCACCCGCACGGTGGACATGCACGTGCGCAACATCCTCGCCAAGCTGGACTGCCGCTCGCGCACGGAGGCCTCAGGGCGCGCCCGCGAGCTCGGCCTGCTGGCCTGATCACGGCAGTTCCGGTGCCGAAGTACGGCAGTGCTGCGCATGTGCGGGCGCGACCTCCCGGCGATGCTCGGCGTCACCACCAACCGAAGGAGGCGACATGCCGAAGTACGTGATCGAGCGGGGCATCCCCGGTGCCGGCGACCTGTCCGAGCGGGAGCTGCGCGACATCTCCCAGCGCTCGGCCGAGGTGCTCGGCGACATGGGCGGCGAGGTCCAGTGGGTGCACAGCCACGTGACCGAGGACAAGATCTACTGCGTGTACATCGCGCCCGATGCCGAGGCGGTGCGCGAGCACGCGCGGTGCGCCGGCTTCCCCGCCGACGTCGTCGCGACCGTGGGCACGACGATCGACCCCACCACCGCCGAGGAGCGCGTCGCGGCCTGACCCGGGAGGGCTGCGGTCGCGCCCTCAGCGGCGCGACCGCAGCATCTCGAGCATCCCGGGCCGGTCGGGCCGGTTGTCACGCGGCTCACGTCCGCCGCGGGAACTACGGTCTGCGCTCGACATGACGCTCGTGCCCGGCGACCCGCTGGCCCATCGCGCGCTCGAATCGCTGCTGCGGGCCGAGGCCTCCGTACGCCGCCGGCTGAGCGCCGACCTCGAGCGCGAGGGCCTGTCGGCGACCGGGTTCTCGGTGCTCGTCGTCCTGACGACGGCGGGCGGGCGCCTGGAGCTGCGCACGCTGCGCGTGCGGCTGCACACCTCGAAGGCCAACGCGACCGAGGTCGTCACGACGCTCGAGCAGCGCGGCCTGGTGGACCGCCGGCGACTGACGACCGACCGCCGCGCGGCGACCGTGGCGATCACGCCGACCGGCGCGGAGATCGTCGACCGCCTCTTCCCCGAGCACTCCGAGCGGGTGGCCGCGGCGTTCGCGGCGCTCGACGAGGAGGAGAAGCGCTCGCTCGCCCAGATCTGCCGCAAACTGGCCGCCTGAAGGATCGGCCCCGTCAGGTTGCGCCGACGCGAGCGCGGGAGGTCACGAGCAGGAAGCCGAGCAGGAGCAGCCCGGCGAGCACGTCGGTGAAGATCGTCGCGTACCAGAACGGCGGGAGGTCCAGGCCGGCCTGGGTGAAGTGGCCGAGCGAGACGAGCGTGAACAGCGCGTAGGCGGTCAGCCACCCGCGCGCCCGGCCCTGCTCGCCGCGGCCGTACAGCCGCCCGGCGTGGATCGCGATCGCCGTGAAGAGCGGCCAGGTGAGCAGGATGGCCGCCTGCACCGCCCCGTCGCTGATCGTCCCCGACGGATAGTCCTCGACCCGCACGAAGTTGTGGGTGAAGTGCAGCCCCGTCGAGACGATCCCGAACCCCAGGATCGCCCTCAGCACGCCGGTTCCCATCGCCTCTCCAGGACCTGGATGGATCGCTCCACCGGGGACGGTACCTCGCGCTGTTCGACGCGGATTGCGGCGCGCCAGGTTGGCGCATCGAGCGCCGCACCGCCGGGTACGCGTGTCCTCCGCACCCGACCAGAGGAGAGCCGCCCGATGATCCTTCGCATGGACCGCATCCAGACGGAGATGCCGCCGCCCTCAGACCCCGATCCCGCGGGCGCCGCGCGCGTGCAGGAGCTCATGGGCGGGCGCTTCGGCGAGATGTCGACGCTCATGAACTACACGTTCCAGTCCTTCAACTTCCGCAACCGACAGGGGGCGCGGCCGTTCTACGACCTCATCGCGAACATCGCGGCCGAGGAGTACGGCCACATCGAGCTCGTCGCGGTGGCGATCAACACGATGCTGACCGGCGCGACCCCGCCCGCCAACGGCAAGCCGCCGGGCGACGCGCTGGCCGACCTGAAGGAACAGGCGATCAACCCGCACCACTTCCTCGCCGGCGGCCAGGGCGCCCTTCCCCAGGACTCGCGCGGCGCGCCGTGGACGGGCGACTACGTCTTCTCCTCCGGCGATCTGGTCGAGGACCTCACCCACAACTTCTTCCTGGAGACCGGGGCGCGCAACAACAAGCTCAAGGTCTACGAGATGTGCGATCACCCGGCGGCGCGCGCGCTGACCGGCTACCTGCTCGTGCGCGGCGGCGTGCACCAGGTCGCCTACGCGCGCGCGGTCGAGCTGCTGACCGGCGCGGACCTGACAAAGATGTTCCCCACGCCGCGGATCCCGACCGACAAGATCCCGGAGTCCAAGAAGCACATCGACAAGGGCGTGCACACCAAGCTGTACCGCTTCTCCCCCAACGACTACAAGGAGATCGTCGCCGTCTTCACGGGGCCGCACCCGGAGACCGGCGAGGAGCTCGAGGTCGTCGACGAGGCGCCCGAGGGCTTCCCGGCGCACGACCTGCCGTCGCAGCCGGCGGTCTTCGCACCCGACTACGCGCCGGAGGAGATCAAGGAGATCGCGCAGAAGCTGCGCAAGAAGGCGGGCCTGCCCGACGAGCCGCTGGGCGAGGTGGCCAGCAGCGCCAACGGCGCCAACAGCAAGTCCAAGAGCAAGGCCAAGGCCTGAGCGGGCGGTCGGTCGGCTCCCGCGCGCCGCTCAGCCCGGACGGTGGGCGGCGCGCAGGCGGCCCGGCGTGGTCCAGGCGGCCAGCGCGTCGCGCGGGCCGAGGGCCAGGCTGAGGCCCGAGCCGCGCTCGCCGGGGGCGGTGAGCGTCCGCCGAGCGCCCAGGCGGCCGGAGGCGGCGATCGCCCGGACGAAGATCGCGCCGCCGGAGTGCCCGGCCTCGCGCCGCTGCCAGGCCAGAGTGGTCCCGCCACGGCCGTCGGCCCCGAGCGCGAAGGTGCGGGCGGCGCCCGCCACGGTCGCGAGCGTCTGGCGCGTCGTCGTGAGCGTCGCGAGCTTGAGCGGGCCATAGCCGCGCTGCGGCCGGTCGGTGCCGGGGGCGGTGGACACGAACGCGACACGCACCGCGCCCGCGGTGCTCACCACGATCCGCGGGCTGACCGCGCGGTCGTCGGCGCCCGACAGCGTCGCGACCGCGGCGAACGCGCCGGGCCGGCCGAGGACAGCGCGCGCCCGGTAGGTCCGCCCGTCGTACTCGCGCCACACGATGCCGAGGGCCCCGCCGGGGCCGATGGCGATGTCGGGCTCGCGGAACGGGCCGCGCCCGACCGCCACGGGGGCCGCGGTCGAGAACGTGCCGCCCGGCGGGCGCACGGCGAGCATGACCGCACCGGAGAGCGCGCTGACCGCATACAGGGTGCCGTCCCTGCCCAGCGCGTAGCGCGCGCTGGAGTTGTCGGGCAGCCGGTCGTTCTCGGAAGCCAGCAGCCGTCCGTTCACCGCGGTGGCCAGCTGCACGCGACCGGGCTCCCGTCGCCACCAGGTCAGCACCGGCCGCGCCGCGAACGCGTCGGGGGCGACGGCCGCGAACGTCGCGCCGTAGGCCGAGCTGCCCGCGCCGCTGAGCGTGATCGGGCTCGTGCGCGAGCCGCCTGGGCGCAGCGTCGCGCTCTCCATGCGGTGCGCCGCCTCGAGATAGCGCCGGTGGGCGAACAGCGCGTTGCCTGCGGCATCGAAGGCCACGACCGAGTCGCTGATCAGATTGCGCTGCTTGCGAAACGCGAAGGGCGCGCCGAAGCCCCGCCCCGAGGACGTGCGCCGCGCGCCGTAGGCGGTGTTGCGCGCGCTCCAAGCCAGCGCGGCGCGGCCGTCGGGCCCCACCGCGGCCGACGGCGTTCCGGGGACCCGGCTGACGGTCTCGGGGGCGCTCCACGCCGCCGCCGCCGCGGCGCTCGCGGGAGCCAGCAGGGCGCCGAGGACGGCGGCGGCGATGGCGACGGGGCGCATGCACACCCAACGGGCCCGGCGGCGCGAAGGTTGCGCTTCCTACACTGACTGCATCGCAGACCGGCCCGTCGATCCGCAGCAGTCCTTCCCCGAGCTCGAGCAGCAGGTCCTCGAGCGCTGGCGCGAGCGCGACGTCCTCCGGGAGTCGCTGCGCCGCTCGCAGGGCCGCGAGCCGTGGGTCTTCTGGGAGGGGCCGCCCACCGCCAACGGGCCGCCCGCCGCCCACCACGTGCTCGCGCGCGTGTTCAAGGACATCTTCCCCCGCTACCGGACCATGCGCGGCTATCACGTGGAGCGCCAGGGCGGGTGGGACTGCCACGGCCTGCCGGTGGAGATCGCCGTCGAGAAGCAGCTCGGTATCACGTCCAAGGAGGAGATCGAGCGCTACGGCATCGCCGAGTTCAACGCGAAGTGCCGCGAGTCGGTCTTCGCCTTCCTCGAGGACTGGAACGCGCTCACCGAGCGCATCGGCTTCTGGCTGGACCTCGACGGCGCCTACCGGACGATGGACGCCGAGTACGTCGAGTCGGTGTGGTGGGCGCTGAAGCAGATCGCCGAGCGCGATCTGCTCTACGAGGGCCACAAGGTCGTCCCGTACTGCCCGCGCTGCGGCACGGCGCTCTCCAGCCACGAGGTCGCCATGGGCTGGCAGGACGTCGTCGACCCGTCGGTCTACGTCCGCTTGCCAGTGCGCGAGGACCACGGTCCCGTGCAGGCCGGCGACGAGCTGCTCGTGTGGACCACCACCCCGTGGACGCTCGTCTCCAACGCGGCGGTGGCCGTCGACGCCGAGCTGGCCTACGTGCGCGCGCGCAGCCCGGGCCTCGGTGCTCCGGTCGTGGTGGCCGAGGCGCTGCTCGAGCGCGTCCTGGGCGAGGAGGCCGAGGTGCTGGACCGCTTTCCCGGAGCGCAGCTGGAGGGCGTGCGCTACGACCCTCCGTTCCCGTTCATCGCCGCCGGCGAGTACGGCGAGCGCGGCCACACCGTGCTGCTGGGCGACTTCGTCACCGCGGTGGACGGCACCGGCCTGGTGCACACCGCGATCGCCTTCGGCGAGGACGACTTCCGCCTGGGCGCGCAGTACGGCCTGAACGTCGTCAACCCGGTCCGCCTCGACGGGACCTACGACGAGCGCATCGGCCCCTACGCCGGGCGCTTCGTCAAGGACGCCGACCCCGACCTCGTCGAGGACCTGCGCGCGCGCGGGCGCCTGCTGCGCGCGGAGTCCTACGAGCACGCCTACCCGCACTGCTGGCGCTGCGGGACCCCGCTGCTGTACTACGCCAAGCCCTCCTGGTACATCGCCACGACGCGGCTGCGCGACGAGCTGCTGGCGGCCAACGAGCAGATCGTCTGGCACCCGGACCACATCAAGCACGGGCGCTTCGGCAACTGGCTGGAGAACAACGTCGACTGGGCGCTGTCGCGCGAGCGCTACTGGGGCACGCCGCTGCCGGTGTGGCGCTGCGACGAGGGCCACGTCACGGTGATCGGCTCCCTGGGCGAGCTCGAGGAGCGCTCCGGCGTGCGCCTGACCGACCCGCACCGACCGTTCGTCGACGACGTCACGTTCGCCTGCCCGGACTGCGGGAAGGCCGCGACGCGCGTGCCCGAGGTCATCGACGTGTGGTTCGACTCGGGCGCCATGCCCTTCGCCCAGATCCACGCCCCGGTGCACGACCCCCGCCCGCTGGAGGAGCTCTACCCGGCGAACTTCGTCTGCGAGGGGCTGGACCAGACGCGCGGCTGGTTCTACTCGCTGCTGGCCGTCTCCACGCTGCTGCGCGGCGGCAAGGTCCCCTACGAGCACGTGGTCTGCCTCGGCCTGATCACCGACGCCGAGGGCCAGAAGATGTCCAAGTCCAAGGGCAACGTCGTCGCGCCCTGGGAGGTCATCGACCGCTTCGGGGCCGACGCGTTCCGCTGGTACTTCTTCACCTCAAAGCAGCCGTGGGACGGCTACCGCTTCTCGATGGAGGCGATCGGCGAGGGCGTGCGCCTGTTCCTGCGCCAGCTGTGGAGCACCTACTACTTCGCGACGCTCTACACCCCGGAGACCGAGGGGACCGAGACCGACCTCGACCGCTGGGTCCGCTCGCGGCTGGCGGCGACCGTCGCCGAGGTCACCGACCGCCTGGAGAGCTACGACGCGACGTTCGCGGGCCGCTCCATCGCGCAGCTCGTCGACGACGTCTCCAACTGGTACGTGCGCCGCTCGCGCTCGCGCTTCTGGCAGGGCGACGCGGTCGCCCACGAGACGCTGCGCCACGTCCTCGTGACGCTGTCCCAGCTGCTGGCGCCGTTCGTCCCGTTCGTGGCCGACGAGATCTACGACAACCTCGAGGGGGCCGAGCCCAGCGTCCACCTGACCGCCTGGCCCGAGCCCGAGGAGCGCGACCTCGCGCTGGAGGCGGCGATGGCCGTGGCCCGCGAGACGGTGCGCCTGGGCCTCGCGGCTCGCGGCGCAGCCCGGCTGAAGGTGCGCCAGCCGCTGGGCGAGGCGGCGGTCGTCGCGGCGGGCGCCGAGCGCGACGCGATCGAGCGCCTGGCCGACGTCGTGTGCTCCGAGCTCAACGTCAAGCGGCTGCGCTTCGTCGGCGAAGCCGACGAGCTGGGGACCTACACGGTCAAGCCCAACTACCGCTCGCTGGGCCCGCGCTTCGGCAAGGCGATGCCGCAGGCGGCCGACGCGATCGCGGCCCTGGATCCCGACCACGTCGCGCAGGCACTGCGCGACGGCCGGCCGATCGGCGTGTTCGTCGACGGCCACGACCACCAGCTCGGTCCCGAGGATCTCCTGCTCGCTCTCGATCCGCTGGAGGGCTACCAGCTCGAGCGCGAGGGATCGCACGCGGTGGCGCTGGAGCTCGCGCTGGACGACGACCTGCGCCGCGAGGGCCTCGCGCGGGAGATCGTCCACGCGGTGCAGAGCGCGCGCAAGGCGGCGGGCCTCGCCGTGGAGGACCGCATCGTCCTGACGCTGGGCGGCGACGACGAGCTGCTGGACGCCGCGCGCGCTCACGAGGGGTACCTGACCGGCGAGGTGCTCGCGATCGAGATCTCCTACGGCGGCGACGGCGCCGGCGAGCCGGCGCGCATCGAGGGCCGCGAGCTGCGCATCGCCGTCGCCCGCGCCGCCGCCTGAGCGGGCCGAGGGGGGCGAACCTCGGCGGCCGCGGGCCTCTTCTTCTCGAACACATCGAGAGGAGGAGGAGCGATGGACATCGACCGGTTGCGCGAGGTGCTCGCGCAGATCCCGCCCGGGCAGTGGATGAGCTACGCCGACGTCGCCGTGGCGGCGGGCGGCGACACGCGCGCGGCGCGATCTCTGAACCAGCGGCTGATCCGCGCCGAGCTGCCCAACGCCCACCGGGTGCTCAAGGCCGACGGCACCGTGGCCTCGACCGCGCTGGGCAACCCCGAGGCGGTGCGCCTGCTGCTGGAGGCCGAGGGCCTGGAGTTCACCGGCGGCCGGGCGCCGCAGGAGGCGCGCGTGGTTGCCGACGCGGCGTGACGTTTCATTCCGACGCGGCAGGTAGGGTCTACATCGTGCGTGCTACGCTGTGCCACGTCATGGATGTGTCCGTTCGCGAGCTGAGAAACCACACCGCCCGGGTGATCGCCGCCATCGAGAGCGGCCAGCCGGTGGTGCTCACGGTCCACGGTCGGCCGGTCGCCGACATCGTGCCGCGCCGGCAGCGCAGCGAGCGCCGGCCCACCGAGCAGCTGCTCGCCGACCTGCACGAGGTCGGCGAGCTCGCCGCGCAGCTCGGCGTGGCCTCCCCCGCGGAGGACTTCGACGTCGGCCTGACGACCGACGACATGCTCCGGTGAGCGGCTACCTGGCCGACACGAGCGTGTTCGTCGCCGCCGAGCAGCGCCGTTCGCTGGGCCGGCCGCCAACGGGCGAGGCGCGCATCTCCGTGGCGACGCTGACGGAGCTCGGCGTGGGGGTGCGCCGCGCCGCCGGCGAGCCGCTGCGGGAGCTGCGCGAGGCGACCCTGGCCCGTGCGCGACGCTTCATCGCCCTGGCCTACGACGAGTCCGTTGCCGAACACCTCGCGGACCTGCTCGCGGCGGCCCGCAGCCACGGAAGGCGGGCCGGCGCCATGGACGCCATCATCGCGGCGACGGCGCTCGCTCACGACCTCACGGTCTGGACGCAGGACGACGACTTCGACGTGCTGGCCGAGCTCGCACCCGGCCTGCGGGTCCAGCGCTGACGCACGGCCCTCGGCACTGCGCCGAGGTTCGCTCCCGGCGCTCAAGGCGGCGGAGGCGACGTGTCGATGCTTCCCCGTCAGGCCGATGTGCCAAGGGCAAACCGCTCGTGAGGGCGGGACGCAAAGCCACGGGGCTCCGCTCGCGGAGTCAGCCGGGTTACCACCGAGGACCTGAGGACTGGCGCTCGTCGAATCCCACCAGTCCCTGGAGGCAGCATGACGTCCTCGCTGCGCAACACCCGTGTCCCGTGACCAACGGGGCTTCACGCTGATCGAGCTGCTCGTCGTCGTCCTGGTCCTCGCCATCCTGGCGGCGCTCGCCATCCCCTCGCTGCTGAGCCAGCGCCACAAGGCGGGCGACGCCGCGGCGAAGTCCGCCGTCCGCTCCGCCCAGACCGCGATGGAGGTCTACCGCACCGGCACGGACGCGCAGACCTACGCCGGCGCCACGCCGGCTGACCTGCGCGCGCTCGAGCCGGCGCTCAACCAGGCCGCGGGGCTGGCCGTCGGCGTGGCGGCGGACGGACGGTCCTTCGCGGTCAGCACGACCTCGCCCGCGACCGGCACCGTGTTCACCGTGGACCGGGCGGCGGATGGGACCGCCGCGCGCCGCTGCACCGTCGTGACGGTGGCGCAGCCGGGCGGCTGCCGCCTGGTGCTGGGAACGTCCGGCGCCTGGTAGCGCCTACGCCAGGATCGGCTCGAGCGCGGCCTCGATGCGCTTCTTGGGGTGCGCGCCGATGATCGTCTCGGCTTTCTGGCCGTTCTTGAAGAGGATCATGGTGGGGATCGAGAGGACCTCGAAGGTCACCGCGGTCTGCTGGTTCTCGTCGACGTTGAGCTTCACGATCCGCAGGTCGTCGCGCTCCTCGGCGATCTCCTCCAGCACCGGCCCGACCACCCGGCAGGGGCCGCACCACGGCGCCCAGAAGTCGACCAGCACGGGGGTCTCCGACTCGATGACCTCGGCCTGGAAGTTCGCATCGGTGACTTCGAGCAGGGTGCCGGCCATGGATTTCGCTCTCCTTCGGGGACGTGGTTGCCTGCCCACTATACAAAGTGAAGCGGCGTAGGCCGCCGCTCAGCGCGGCGCTGCGCGCCGCGCCCGGCGCGCGCGGCGGCCGAAGCGCAGGCGGGGCAGCAGCACGGCCGCCTCGCCGGCGATCCGCCACGACATCTTCGACCGCCCCCGCTGCCGGTCGCGGAAGGCGATCGGCAGCTCGACGATGCGAAAGCCCGCCAGCGCGGCGCGGTGGGTCAGCTCGACCTGGAAGGCGTAGCCCCGCGAGCGCACGGTGGGCAGGTCGATCGCCTCCAGCACCTCCCGGCGAAAGCACTTGAAGCCGCCGGTGAGGTCGTGGACGCGCAGGCCGAGGACGTGGCGCGCGTACCACGAGCCGCCCCGGCTGACCAGCCGCCGCAGCGGCCCCCAGTCCGAGACGCTGCCCCCGGCGACGTAGCGCGACCCGAGCACCAGGTCCGCCTCGCGCGCGGCGGCGAGCAGGCGCGCGAGGTCCTCGGGGTCGTGGGAGAAGTCGGCGTCCATCTCCAGGATCAGCGCCGCGCCCGCGCCCAGCGCGCGGTCGAAGCCGGCCAGGTAGGCCGGGCCGAGGCCCTCGGGGCGGGCGCGGTGCAGCACGGCGACCGCGTCGTGCTCGGCCGCGAGGCGGTCGGCGATCGCGCCGGTCCCGTCCGGCGAGCCGTCGTCGACGACGAGGATGCGATGCCCGTCGGGCGCCGCGCGCTCGAGCACGCCCAGCGCGGCGCGGACGACGGCCTCCACGTTCTCGGCCTCGTCGTAGGTGGGCAGGATCAACCACGCGGGTCCGAGCATCGTCCGGCTCTACCCTAGGCGCACACGATGCCCGACCCCTCCAACCTCGAGATCGCCGCCGCCTTCGACGAGCTCGCCGACCTCTACGAGCTCGACGGCGCGATCGTCCACCGGGTGGTCGCCTACCGCACCGCGGCCAAGGCGGTCCGCGAGGCGACGCTCTCGGTGGCCAAGCTGACCCGGGAGCGCCGCGTCACCGATCTGCCCGGGATCGGCAAGACGCTCGAGGAGAAGATCGTCGCCCTGATGGACACGGGCACGATCCCCGCGATCGAGAAGCTGCGCGCCCGCTACCCGCCGGGGCTGCTGGACATGACGCGGCTGCCCGGGCTGGGCCCCAAGCGCGCGCGGCGGCTGTTCGAGGAGCTGGGCGTCGAGTCGCTGGAGATGCTGCGCGCGGCGGCCGAGACCCAGCGCCTGCGCGACGTGCGCGGCTTCGGGGCGAAGTTCGAGGCCTCGGTGCTGGACGCGCTGGCCGCCGGCGCCGGCGAGCGCCCGGCGCCCCGGACGCTGCTGCACCGGGCGCTGCGCCAGGGCGAGGAGATCGTCGCCGCGCTGCGCGCGCACCCGGCCGCCGACCGCGTCGAGCTCGCCGGCTCGGCGCGCCGCGGCGCGGACTCGGTCAAGGACCTCGACATCATCGCCACGGCGACCGACCCCGGCGCCCTGTGCCGTGCGCTGGCCGAGCTGGACGTCATGGAGTCGGCCTCGTCGCCGGGCGAGAACGCCGCCCGCGGGCGCACCCACACCGGCCTGCCGGTGGACCTGCGCGTCGTCACGCCGTCGCGCTTCGGCAACCTGCTGCAGCACTTCACGGGCTCCCAGCGCCACAACATGGCGCTGCGCGAGGCCGCGGTGCGCCGCGGGCTGCACGTCTCGGAGTACGGGATCCTCGACGACGCGACCGGTGAGACGCACGAGTGCGCGACCGAGGAGGAGGTCTACGAGCGCCTGGGGCTGGCCTACCCCGAGCCCGAGCTGCGCGAGGATCGGGGCGAGCTCGCGCCGGGCTTCGCCCCGCCCCGCCTGGTCACCGTCGAGGATCTGCGCGGGGACCTGCACTGCCACACGATCGCCTCCGACGGGCGCAACACGATGGAGGAGATGGCGCGGGCGGCGCTGGCGCGCGGCTACGAGTACCTCGCGATCACCGACCACTCCGCGACGCACGGCTTCGGCAACCACGTCACGCCCGACGAGCTCGAGCGCCAGATCGAGCGCGCTGCGCAGGTCAACGAGCGCGTGGAGGGCATCCGGGTCCTGGCCGGGACCGAGACCAACATCCTGCCCGACGGCTCGCCGGACTACGACGACGACCTGCTGGCCCGGCTGGACTGGGTCATCGCCTCGGTCCACACCGGGTTCTCGGCGTCGTCGGCGGAGATGACCAAGCGGATGGTCACCGCCATCGAGCACCCGTGGATCGACGCGATCGGCCACCCGACCGGCCGCAAGATCCAGCAGCGCGCACCCTACGCGGTCGACGTCGACGCCCTCGTCGAGGCGGCGGCCCGGACGGGGACGATGCTCGAGATCAACTCGGCGCCCGACCGCCGCGACCTCGACGACGTGCACGCGCGCGCGGCGGCCGAGGCCGGCGTGAAGGTGCTGATCGACTCCGACGCGCACGGCGCCGAGACGCTCGTGCACGTGCGCTGGGGGGTCACGACGGCGCGCCGCGCCTGGCTGACCCCCGACGACGTCGCCAACACCCGGCCCTGGCCGGAGTTCGCCGCGCTGCGCAAGCGGGCGCGGGCGACGGCCCCGTAGCGGAGGTCCCGGCGGCGCGGTCAGCGCCCGCGCAGCCACTCCGCCAGCAGCGGGTCGATGAGCGTGGCGCCGCGCTCGTGGCGGACGAGGTGCCCGTGGTCGGCGAGCCGCCGCGCCGCCGCGTCCAGGGTCCCGCGAGCGAGCCCGTGCTCGGCGGCCAGCGCGCGGCTCGTGGGGGCCACGCCGTCGGCCACCGCGGCGAGCAGCACGCGGTCCGAGCGGCCGAGCTGCTCCCACAGCGCTCGGTGCGCAGGCTCGGTGCGCCGCACGGCGTCGGCGACGACAGCGCCGGCCAGCGCCGGTGTGCCGTGGTCGCCGGCGGCCAGGCGCTCGGCGAGCAGGTAGGCCAGCAGCATCGTGCGCTGCGGGTGCCCGGCGGCGAAGGCGACGATCTCCCCCAGGGCGTCGCCGGGGTCCACACGCTCGCGCGCGAAGCGCCCGGCGAGGTCGGTCAGCGTGTCCTCCAGCGGCAGCGGGCCCAGCGCCAGCGGGTCGGCCTGGCCGAACAGCGGCCGCTCGCGCGTGTCGAAGAGCTCGCGCATCATCGACGGCTCCGAGCCGGCATACACGTACGCGGCGGCGTCGCCGTGGTACTGGATGCGCGAGCGCAGCAGCCCGTCGAGGTCCTTGCGCGCGACGAGCAGATCCTGGAACTCGTCGAAGACCACCAGCGTCGGCTCGCGGTCGGCCTCCCACAGCACCCGGGGCAGGTCGAGCAGTCGGTGCAGCGCGGTCTCTGCCGCGGCGACGTCGCGCGTCGGCGGGCGCACCGCGAGCGAGACCGAGGGGCCGCTCGCGCTCATACCGACGCCCAGGCGGCCGAGCAGTCCGGCCAGGTGAGCGCGCACCCACCCCGCGTCGAGATGGGAATAGGCGACCGTCAGGCGCCGCGCGACGTCGGTGAGGTCGGTCACGCGCGAGAAGTCGACGTGCGCGGTCCGCCACCCGGTCGCCATCAGCCGGTGGGCGTGGGCGAGCAGCACGCTCGTCTTGCCGTACCGCCGCGGCGCGACAAGGCGCACGTTGACCCGGTCGGCGGCGCGCCGGGCGAGCGTGTCGAGCTCGTCCTGGCGGTCGATCAGCAGCTCCGGCGGGACCGGTCCCTCGAACGGGAACGGCGTTCCCTGGCGGCGGGGTGGACTAGCCAAAGTAGACCAGATGGTATCACGCTGGTAGACCAGCCGCTGTGGGCCCGCGCCCCCTGGGCGCTGTCAGCGCAGGCGGAAGCGGACGATCCGCTGCGGCGAGGTGTTGCGCGCCGCGTCGGTCGCGCTGACGTGCAGCCGGTAGCGGCCGGGGGACCGCAGGCGCTTCAGCGACACGCGGGCGACGCCCGCGCCCGCGCTGCGCTCCACCACCCGCACCCGCGGCCAGCGCTGGCAGCGCAGGCCGACCCGCGGGGGCCGCGCCGCTGCGACGCAGCGGCTGCCCACCCGCCGTCCCGTCCGGGCGCGCCGGATGTCGACGCTCACGCGCGCGGGCTCGGAGAGCGAGAGGCGCAGCGCCCGCCCGCGCCCGCGCGACCCGCGGCGGCGCACGACCTGCACGCGCGACAGCCGCGGCGCCTCGCCGTCGGCCGCGGGCGGCAGGTACTCCGAGCGCATCACGCCCATGCGCATCCGCTGCGGGTGGTCGCCGACGCGGATGCTCGCGACCTCCTTGCGCTCGGCGTAGGAGATCACCGACACGCGGTCGTCGCCGCTGAAGGAGACGAAGCAGTAGCGCCCGTCGGCGCTGTTCGTGGACCAGTACGGCTTGCGGCCGCGAGCCACGATCGCGGCCTCCAGCGTCTCGCGGGGAACGAGCGCCGCGTAGTCGGACATCGTCCCGGCGACGCACAGCTGCGTGCCCTTCGGGTCCATGGCGATGCCGTGGTGGGCGGAGTCCAGGAGGTAGGTCTCGCGCGGCACCCGCCCCGCCTCGGTGATCGGCAGCCGCGCGATGCGCAGCACCTCGTCGCGCTCGAGGTCGTACTCGACGAAGCCGTGCAGGAACGAGAGCTGCAGGTAGGCGATGCGCTCGTCGGGCGACAGCGCCATCGGCCGGACCGCCGAGCTGAGGCCGGGATGGCCGGCGGCGGCGAGGATCTGGCCCACGTCGACGCGCTTGCGGATCTCCAGCGTCTCGGCGTCGACGACCTGCAGCCAGCGGTCGCCCTTGGTGGTGTCCAGCGCCGGCAGGTCGGCCGGGGTGTAGACGAGACCGATGCTCGCGTGGAAGATCCGCTTGCCGTCGGCCGAGTAGTTGTTCTCGTGCGGCGAGTCGCCGGACGCGAACTCGCCCGCGGCCCGACCGGTCTGCGTGTCGATCACGTGCACCTTGCGCGCGGTGGACGCCGACACCAGCAGGCGGCGCCCGTCGGGCGAGATCGCCATGTGGTCGGCGCGGTTGCCGTCCACCGGGAAGCGCCAGACGATCTCCCGCGTGCGCAGGTCGAAGGCCACGACGTCGGCCAGGCTGGGGCGCGAGACGTACAGGAAGCGGCCGTCGAGCGACGTGAACGCGTCGTCGACGTACTGGTGATGGCCCTCCCCGACCAGAAGGCTGTTGCCGAGGAACAGCGCGCCGCCCACCGGGTCTAGCAGGATCTCGGCGATCCGCCGGTCGCGGTCGGGGACGATGTTCAGGCGCGTCAGCCGCTCGAACGTGTGCGGATCGACGACGTCGGCCGTACCGTCCCAGTTGTTGGCCACCACGAGGACGGGGCGCGTCTCCGGCGCGGCCGTCGCGGTGGAGGCGAGGGCCAGCGCGAGGAGGAGGGCGCACAGCGTCGCTCCGACGGCGAGACGGGGCACGTGGTGAACCTATCTCAGCGCAGCAGGCGGGGCAGCAGCTCGTCGCGGACGACCGCATCGACCGCGTCGCGGCGAAACGGCGCGATCGCCTCGGCGGCGCGGGCGGCGTAGCCGGGCGCGGGGTCGTCGAGCGCGGCGCGCAGCGCTCCGCCGAGCCGCTGGGCGAGCGCGTCCTCCCCGCCGCCGGGCTCGACCACGGTCCGCGGATCGAGGGCGCGCGCGAGCGGGAGCGCCGCGTACGGCCCGGGCGCGGTTGTCGTCACCAGCACACAGCCGTCGGCCAGGGCCTCGAGCTGGGCGATGCCATAGTCCTCGCGTCGCGGTGCGGTGACGAACACGCGCGCTCGGCGCAGCAGCGCGCGGTAGTCCGCGGGCGCCAGCCGGCCGGCGACGCGCACCCCGGCGGCCTCCAGGCGCACGTCCGCTCCGGCCACGACGAGCTCCTCGCCCTCGCGGCGGGCTCCCGCCCACGCGGCGAGCACACGGTCCAGGCCCTTCTTGTGCGGGTTGGCCGCGTAGGTCAGCGCCGCGACGTCGCGCGGCGCGCCGGCGTCGGGCGAGGGCTCCACCGGGATCGGCACGACCACGCCGTCGGCGTGCGGATGCGGCGTGGCGTCGAGGGTCGCGCGATCCATCGGGACCAGCAGCGATGCGTGGGCCAGGCGCCGGCGCTCCAGCGGTCGCTGCCAGACCCCGTGGCGCCCGGGCCGGTTGGACGCTGCCGGGGCGTCGAAGCGGATCGCTCCTGGTCGCGGCCAGAGCAGCGCCGCAGTCACCGTCGAGTAGACGACCGCGTGCGGGGCGTGCTCGGCGATGCCGCGGCGGGCGGCGGCGCGGGCGGCGCGGGCCCAGACGAGGTCGGTGAGCGCGAGCGTGCGCACCTCGGGCGCGCGGGCGGCCGTCGCCAGCACGACACGCGCGCCGGCGCGCTCCAGCGCTGAGACCAGCTCCTCATCCGCCGCGCGCAGCCCGCCGGTCGAGCCGAGCGAGACGATGAGGACGTCGACGCTCAGCGCGCCGCCCCGTTCAGGGACGTGAGCTCGCGGCGCAGGCCCGGCACGCGCACGAGCTTCATCGGGCGCATCGGGGAAGTCGGCTCGACGTAGTAGGCGACGCCGTCGCGATCCTCGATCGCGGTGACCGCGGCCTCCTGGCGGCGCCACGCGAGCGCGGCGATGATCGCGAAGCCGCAGGCGATCCCGGGGATCTGCGGCGCGACGAGCCCGAGCCCGAGCGCGAGGATCGTCGAGAGCAGCAGCGGCCACAGCCGGTTGACCAGCACGCGCCCGGCGTGCTGCTGGGGCAGGGAGGTCGTGGTCTTCGCGGCCGCCAGGAGGTCGGCGATCGCGGAGTTGGTCTCCACCCGGCGCCCCATGCGTGCGCCGATCACGCCCGCGACGACCCACCACACCGCCACGACGAGCACGAACGTGCGGTCGGCCTCCGAGCCCGCGGCGAGCACCGTGACGGCGCCCAGCGCCGTGGCGGCTCCCGCGCAGAGGAGCACGGTCGCCCGCAGGAAGTCGACGAACCGCACCGGCGCGCCGTCCCGCTACTCGTCCAGCAGGGCCCCGAGGAGCCCGCGGACGCCCGGCGGGCCGTCGACGAGCACGTCGGCCTGCTCGCGCACGGCGTCAGGCGTCTCCTCCGAGGTCACCCCCACGCACACCGCCGCGCCGAGCAGGCCCTGCTCGACGAGCTCGCGCAGGCCGGCGAACGCGTCGAGGTCGGTCAGGTCATCGCCGACGTAGAGCGCCGCGGCGAGGCCGGCGTCGCTCAGCAGCCACTGGACGCCGCGCCCCTTGTCGATCGCCACCGGCGGGCGGACCTCGAGCACCTTGCGCCCCCAGTGCGTGGCCAGGCCCGCCTTCTCCGCGCGCCCGGCGATGCCGCGCACGGCGTCCTCGGCCGCCGCCTCGTCGGGCGCCCCGCGCCAGTGGTAGGCGACGATCGCGCCCTTGTCCTCGCTGCGCACGCGCAGGCGGTCCAGATCGCCGCTCCACGCCTCCTCGGCGAACGCGCGCACGCCTTCGGCGCCGGCGGCGACGTCGGGGTCCAGCTCGACCCGGGTCCCGCCGGGGCGCAGGAGCTGGGCGCCGTGCGCGCCGACGTAGGCGATCGAGCCGAGCGCGACGATGCGCCGCGCGATCGCCGCCTCGCGGCCGCTCACGCAGGCCACCAGCGCGTAGCGGCGGGCGACCGCGATGAGGCGCGAGCGGGTGGGCTCGGGGACATGGGCGTCGTCGGCGTGGCGCACGATCGGCGCAAGCGTCCCGTCGACGTCCAGCAGGACCGCGGCGCGGGTCGGATCGGCGCGCAGCGGCTCGAGCGCCTCGGCGAGCGTAGCGGCGGCTTCCATGACTTCTAGTATGCCGCCCATGCCTTCGGGCCGAACGCTCAGGCTGGCGGCGATCGGCACGGCGGCGGGGTGCTACAGCGGCCTCTTCGGCGTCGGCGGCGGGTCGGTGATCGTGCCCCTCCTCGTCCTGTGGCTGGGCTACGACGAGCGCCGCGCGACGGGCACGTCGCTGGCCGCCATCGTGATCATCGCGGCGTTCGCCGCCGCCGCGCACGGCGCGTACGGCAACGTGCACGTCGCCGAGGGGCTGCTCGTCGGCGTGCCGGCGGTGGGCGGCGTGCTCGCCGGCACGTGGCTGCAGCAGCGCATCTCCAACCGGGCGATCTCGCTCATCTTCGTGGCCATCCTCGTCGGCGTCGCCGTGGACCTGATCGTCGAGTGATCGAGGCCGTCCTCATCGGCGTCGTGGCCGGGGTGTTCGCCGGCCTGCTGGGGATCGGCGGTGGCGCGCTCATGGTCCCGGCGTTCGCGCTGTTCCTCGGGCTGAGCCAGGTCGAGGCGGAGGCCACGTCGCTGCTGGCCATGGTCCCCGTGGCGCTCGTGGGCGCCTGGCGCCAGCGCGCGTACGGCAACGTGGACGTGCGCGACGGCGTGACGCTGGGGCTGCTGTCGGTGGCCGGCGCGGGGGCCGGCGCGGTGCTGGCCAACACGGTGTCCGAGCGCGCCCTGGAAATCGGGTTCGCCGTGGTCCTGCTCATCGTCGCCGTCGAGCTGCTGCGCCGGGCGCTGGGGATGTCGGGGGAGGAGCCGGCGGCAGAGCGGTAGGCGCGCCCTACGTCAGCCCGTGCTCCAGCGCGCCCTTCACGGTGGCGTCCAGCGCGTTGAGGCGGTACAGCGCCAGGGCCTCGGGCGAGCCGAAGCGCCGCCCGGGGGCGGCGTCGGCGCCGTGGTGGCACAGCACGCAGTGCGCGAGCGCCAGGCGCCGGTCGGCGTCCATCGCGGGCAGCCGCGCCGCGCGCTCCTCCAGCAGCCGCAGCCCCAGCTCGACGTGGCCCAGAAGCCGGCCGGCGTCGGTGAGCCCGATCTCCGCCGCGTAGGTGAACTCCTCGGTCTTGCCCAGGTCGTGGACGAGCGCCGCGGTGACCAGCAGGTCGCTGTTCAGCCGGACGTGCAGCTGGCAGGTCTCCAGCGCGAGCGTGCCGACCGCCACCGTGTGCTCCAGCAGCCCGCCGAGGTAGGCGTGATGGCCGCCGCGGGTGCAGGGGGCCCGGCGCCACCGCTGCCGCAGCCCCGCGTCGGCGAGCAGCGCCTCCAGCAGCGCCCGGAAGCCGGGGTCGTGGACCTCCCGCGAGAGGTGTTCGAGGAAGCCGTCGAGCTCGTCGAGGTCGCGGTAGGCGACGGGCAGGAACGCGGCGGGGTCGGCCTCTTCCGCGCGGGCGCGGCCGATGGAGCGCAGGTCGACCTGGAGCTCGTCGCGGAAGCGCTCCACGCGCCCGGCCACCCGCACCAGGTCGCCGCGGTCGAAGCGCCCGGCCAGCACGTCGGCGTCGCGGAAGGCGCGGCCCTGCACCGCGCCGGTCCGGTCGCGCAGCTCGACGGCGAGGTAGGGGGTGCCGCTGCGCGACATCAGCCGGTCCTTGCGCACGCAGGCGAAGACGTCGTCGACCTCCTGGCCGGCGCGCAGGGTGGCAACGCTCATTTCCCCATGATGTACCTTCAATCGGATGCAGCCACTGCAGTGGGAGAGCCGTCCCGACGGCCTGCGCGCACCCGCATTGCTGTGCGCGTTCACCGGCTGGAACGACGCCGGCGACGCGTCCTCGGCGGCGCTCTCGTTCCTCGGCTCGTCGCTGGGAGCCGAGCGCTTCGCGCGGATCGATCCCGAGGACTTTTACGACTTCCAGTCCATCCGGCCGCAGATCCGGCTGAGCGAAGGCCGCACGCGCGAGATCGTCTGGCCGGCGGTCGAGGTGTTCGCCGCGCGCGTGCCCAGCGCGTCGCGCGACCTCGTGCTCGTCCAGGGCCCGGAGCCGTCGATGCGCTGGCGGACGTTCTGCGGGCTGATCATCGACCTGGCCGAGGCGCTGGGCACGCAGCTCGTCGTCAGCATGGGCGCGCTGCTGGCCGAGGTCTCCCACGCGACGCCGGTGTCCATGACCGCGCTGGCCTCCGACGACGCGCTGATCGAGAAGCTGGGCCTGACGCACCCGACCTACGAGGGCCCGACGGGGATCGTCGGCGTCCTGCACGCCGCCTGCAGCGACGCGGGCCTGCCGTCGGCCAGCCTGTGGGCGAGCGTCCCGCACTACGTCGCCGCCGCGCCCAACCCGAAGGCGGCGCTGGCCATCGTGCGGTCGGTCGAGGGCCTGGTCGGGATCTCGGTCGACGCGACCCAGCTCGAGGGCGCGGCCGCCGACTACGAGCGCCAGGTCTCGCGCGCCGTGGAGTCCGACCCCGAGGTGCAGGCCTTCGTCGAGCGCCTCGAGCGCAGCGCCGCGGACAAGGCGCCGCCGATCAGCTTCGGCGACCTGCCCACCGGCGACGTGATCGCCAGCGAGTTCCAGCGGTTCCTCCGCCAGCAGCAGGGTCCCGAACGCTGACGGGCTGAGCCGCTCGAGCGCGGCGGCGTGCCTAACTGTTGCTTGACAACAGCAGGGCAGGACGGCCGCCCCGGTACGGGGTGCGATCGCGGCGGGTGTCCTGTTTAGCTGTTGCCTGACAACAGCCGGGCAGGATCGTCGTCCCGGTCCTCCGGACGGCCGCAGGCGCTACCAGGAGCCCGGCAAAGCCTGGATCTCTACGAGCTGCGCCACTCTTCGGGACGACGCTTGCTCATCCGCCGGGAGGGGATTAGCCCGGTGACCGAGCGCGAGATTGCCAACGCAGGTGAGGCACAGGACCTTCAACCGTGATCAAGCACCACACCCGGGATGGGCAGAAGCCAAGCCCGCTCCCGTCAGATCTCCGCCGCCGGGCAGGCGATGCGGTAGTCGCACATCGCGCACGCGGTGACCGACGGGGTGGGCTCGAAGCCCTGGGCCATGATGCCGTCGCCCACCTCGAGCACGGTGTCGGCGATCCACGCCGGGTCGATCTGCTCGCGCGGCACGCGGACCTTCTCGTCGTCGAGCACGTACAGGTAGGCCTGCTCGACCGCGTCCAGCTGCCACGCCTCCCGGGCGCCGACGGCGTAGAGGGAGAGCTGCACGTCCTCGCGCAGCTGCGTGACCGACCGCGGGCGACCGGTCTTGTAGTCGATGAGCTCGTAGCTGCCGTCGACCAGGCGGTCGACGCGGTCGACCCGGCCGCGCAGCGTGTGGGCTCCCATGCGGAAGGAGAACTGGCGCTCGAACCACACCGGCTCGACCGGCTCGTCGCTGCAGCGCTGGTGGTAGCGCCGCAAGGAGGCGCCGGCCTTGCCGCGCAGCTGGCGCTCCTCCTCGGAGTCCCCGAAGCCGCCGCGCCGCCAGGCGATCTCCAGCAGCCCGAGCAGCTCGTCCACCGTGCCGCCCCCGGACTGGTGGTAGCGCTCGAGCACCTGGTGGACGAGGATCCCGAAGCGCTGGTTCAGCGTCGGCTCCTGCGGGACGCGCAGGACGCGCGCGAACTTGTACTTCAGCGGGCAGGTCCGGTAGGTCTCGATGTCCGAGGCGGACAGCATGAGGCCCGCGCCGCGGCGGGGCAGGAACGCCTCCAGGCTGGGCTCGGTGCGGGCCGCCCGCGCCGCCGCCCGAGCGCGGTCGTCGCGCTCGGCGTCCAGCAGGAGCTCGTCCAGCGGCGACGTGGCCAGGACCTCGCGCTGCAGCGGCGAGGCGGCGGCCGCCAGGCGCTGGTTGACCTGGCCCAGCGCGTCGGCCACCGACTGGCCGGGCGGGCGCTCCAGGAGCGCCGCGAGCTTGACCAGCTCGAGGTAGCGCGCGACCGCGTGGGTGACGTCCAGGTCGGTGTCCAGGCGCAGCTCGCCCAGCCCCTTGCCCACCCGCGCGACGTCGCCCAGCAGCTCGTCGCGCAGCACCTGGAACGTGGCGTGCAGCGACTCCTCGGGCCCGTAGAGCTCCTCCTCGCGGTCCTCCCACGTGCCCCCCACGGCCGCGCGGGCCTCCTCGGCGAACGGGGACGGCGGCTGCAGCGCCCCGCCGGCCGCGCACGCCGGGTAGGCGAGCACGACGCCCTCCCGCGCGCGGGTCATCGCCACGTGCAGCAGGCGGCGCATCGCGGCGTGGCGATCGTCGCGCTCGTGGCCGTTGCGCGACGCGTCGGCCGCGTCCTCCGGCGCACCGGGGAGCGGCTCGGCCGCCGGCCGCCGCGTGCCCGGCATTCGCGCCGAGTGCAGGCCCAGCACGAACGCCCAGTCGACCTCGCGCCCGGCGGCGGCCTGCAGCGGCATGACCTGGACCGCGCCGGCCCGCGGCGGCGCGCCGTCGTCCTCGCGCAGGCCCGCCTCGGCCACCGCGGCGGCGTAGCGGGCGAAGTCCCGCGGCGTGGCCTGCGGCGCGCGGCGCGCGTAGGCGCCCGCGAGCTCGCCCAGGCGGGCCAGGCCGACGAGGCGCTCCACCACGTCGGCCTGGGCGGTGAAGACCTGCTGGCGGCGCAGGCCCAGGCGGTCGATCAGGCGGTGCACGAAGAGGTCGGGCCGCGTCGTGTCCAGCGCGGCGGCGGCCCCGCGGTAGCGCTTGAGGAAGTCGTGGATGCGCTCGCGTGCCTCGGGCGGAAGCTGCGGCGACTCGGTGGCCGCGACGAGGCCGGAGACCATGTCCAGCTTGCGCCGGCGCGCGATCTGCACGCAGCGCGCGAGGTCCACCGAGCGCAGCTCGATCGGCGGGCGCGCCAGCGCGCGGACCACCGCGCCGGCGTCGGCGGGATCGGCGAGCAGGCGCAGCCAGGCCAGCACGTCGCGGACCTCGGTCTGGGCGAAGAAGTCGGCGGCGCCGACGACCCGGAAGGGGATGGCGCGCTCCTCGAAGGCCAGCGCGACGTCGCGGCCCTCGTCGCGCACGGAGCCCACGAGGACGCCGATCCGGGCCGGGTCCACTCCGCCGCGCACGAGGCGCTCCACCTCGGCGGCGACCGCCTGCGCCTGCGCGCGCTCCCCGGCGGCGCGCCAGAAGCGCACCGTGCCGCCCGGCTCGCCGGTGAGGGGTCGCTCCTCGCGCCCGGCGATGGGCGCGACGACGGCGCGGGCGGCCGTCAGCACGCGCTCGGGGCAGCGCAGGGAACGCTCCAGGCGCACGACCTCGACGGGCGCCGAGCGCGGGTGGACCAGCTCGGCGGCCAGGCCGGCGGCCCCGCCGTCCGGGCGCTCGGCCGCGGCCTGGTCGTCGTCCGCCGTGGCGGTGACGGTCGCGTCCTCGACCGCGCTCGCCGCGCCCGCCAGGCGCTGGACGAGCTGCGCCGGCGCGCGCTCCAGGTCCGCGAGCTGGTCGACGAGCAGGTGCGGGTGGCGCGCCCCCGCCCGCGCGCGCACGTGCGGATGGCCGTCCAGCAGCGCGATCGTGCGCAGGACCAGCTCGCCGGAGTCCAGCGCGGCCTCTTCGGCCAGCAGCCGGTCGTGGTCGAGGTACAGCCGCGCGAACTCCACCTCCCGCGCTGCGCGCGCGCGCTGCGCGTCGTCGCCCTCGGGAAGCGCGCCGGCCCACGCCGCGTAGTCGGCCGCCGTGACCAGCGCGTCCTTGAGGCGATCGATGCGCTCGATCACCCCGGCGAGCAGGACGGCCGGGCGGCCGCCGAGGTCGTGGCGGCGCAGCTGCAGGTCGTCCATGCGCTCGAGCAGGAGCGCGAGGCGGTCCGCCGGCGTGACCGGGGCGAAGAACGCGTCGACGCCCGCCTCGGCGGCCTCCTCGCGCAGCAGCCGGGCGCAGAAGCCCTGCACGGTGTCCACGGCGAGCTCCTCGTAGGGGCGCTCCAGCGCGTCCTCGACGCCGCGCCGCAGGGCGGCCGCGCCCGCCGCCGAGGCGCTCAGCGCCAGGATCGACTCCGGCTCGGCTCCCGCCTGGACGAGCCAGGCGAAACGGGCGACGAGCACCGTCGTCTTGCCCGTCCCCGCGCCCCCGAGCACGAGCAGCGGGCCGCCGCGGTGCCGGACGGCCCGCGCCTGCGCCGGCGTGAGCGCGGGTATGGGCACCCGCCTAGTATGCCGTCGATGCGCTCCACTCCGACCGCGCTGCGGGCCGACTGGCTCGGAGCCTGCCGCGCGGCCGTCGAGGGACTGCGCGACGTGCTCTCCAACGCCCCCACCAGCGCCGAGCGGGTGGTGGAGACCGGAACCCGCGGCGAGGGCGGCGACCGGACGCTGATCATCGACGAGCAGGCCGAGGACGTCGTCTTCGCGCAGCTGGACCGCCTGCACGCGGCCGGCGCGCGGTTCACCGCGGTCAGCGAGGAGCGCGGCGTCGTGGACTACGGCGACGACGGCGTGCTCGTGGTCATCGACCCCATCGACGGCTCGCTGAACGCGAAGCGGGGGCTGCCGCACCACGCGCTGTCCATCGCGGTGGCCGACGGGCCGACGATGGCCGATGTCGTGTTCGGCTACGTGTACGACCTCGGCCCGGGCGAGGAGTGGTGGGCGCGGCGCGGCGAGGGCGCCGTGCTCGACGGTCGCCCGATCGACTCCCCGCCGCCCGAGCGGCGCACGTCGGACGGGCGCCTGGAGATCCTCGCCATCGAGTCCTCCGACCCCCGGTGGATGGCGCCGGCCATGGACGGCCTCGTCGAACACGTGCACCGGATCCGCGCGATCGGCTCGATCGCGATCTCGATGTGCCAGGTCGCCACGACGCGGGTGGACGGCATGGCCACCCTGTGGCGCACCCGCTCGGTCGACGTCGCGGCCGCGCAGCTCATCGTCCGCGAGAGCGGCGGGCTGGTGGCGTTCACCGCCTTCGACCCTCCGCTCTCCGCCCCGCTGGACCTCGAGCCCCGCTCGCCCGTGGTCGCCGCCCGCACGCCCGAGGCGCTGGCGCAGCTCGCGAGCCTCGTCTGACCCGGGCCCGCCGGGCCGGGGGCGGTGGGGTGCGGGCGCACGGGTGGGTGGGGCGGCCGCGCGCGCAGGTGGGCCGAGTTGTCATTGACATCCATGGACAAGTCGGCCCGCCCCCGACCGGGGGAAGGTGAACGTTCGTTCCTCCCCGCCATAGGGGGTGGTAATGAACGTTCGGCCTCCGACGTCCGCGGGCGCGGCGGCACCGGTCCCCTCGCGCGCCGGGGCAGCCGGGCCGGCGAACCCGGTTCGCCATGATGGAAGACATGCTCGACCGCAACCTCACCCGCCGCATCGCCGAGCTCGTCTCCGGCTCCGACGGCGCCTGCGTCGACGCGCCCGGCGACTTGGACGCCGTGTCCGCCGACGCCGAGCGCCGCGTCGTGCAGTACACCGGCCTGGTCCCGGCGGCCCCGCTGCCGCCCTCCGAGCCCGTGGGCCGCCCGGAGTGGATCGCGGCCAACGTCGAGTCGATGGCGGCCCTGCTGGACCCGGTCACCGAGCGCATGAGCGGCGGCTTCGGGCCGCTGCGCGGGCCGGCGCAGGCTGCGCTGAGCATGGTGATGTCGGCCGAGGCGGGCGTGCTGGTGGGCTACCTGTCGCGGCGCGTGCTGGGCCAGTACGAGCTGATCCTGCTCGACGACTCGCCCGCGCGGCTGCTCCTGGTGAGCCCGAACGTCGCCCTGGCCGCCGCGCGCATGGAGGTCGACCCGGCCGAGCTGCGGGCCTGGATCATGTTCCACGAGGTGACCCACGCGGTCCAGTTCGGCGGCGTGCCCTGGCTGCGGGGACACATCGGCGGGCTGCTGCGCGAGCTGCTGGAGTCGCTGGAGATCGACATGGACCCCCGCGCGCTGGTCCGGCTGCCCAGCGGCGCGGACCTGCGCGGCCTCGCCGACGCCGTGCGCGAGGGCGGCCTGCTGAGCGCGGTCGCGGGACCGGAGCGCAAGGGAGTCCTCGACCGCCTCCAAGCCGTCATGGCCGTGGTCGAGGGCCACGCCGAGCACGTCATGGACGTGGTCGGACAGGACGCGCTGGGCACGACGCCCGAGCTGCGCGCGGCGCTCGATCGCCGCCGGCGCGATCGCCCGCCGCTCCTGGCGCTGCTCGACCGGCTGATCGGGCTGGACGCCAAGCTGCGCCAGTACCAGGAGGGCAAGCGCTTCTGCGACGCGGTGGTCGCCGCCGCCGGACCCGCCGCGCTGCATCGCGTCTTCGACGCGCCCGAGCGGCTGCCCACCCCGGCCGAGCTCGGGGATCCGGACGCCTGGATCAGGCGAACCGGCGTTCGTGCCGTAACCGGCTGATCCGACCGGGTTACAAACACACGTTCGCATGTGCTATCCTGCGAGCTAGTTAGAACTAATATCCTTAGTCCTCAAGCAGAGGAGCCCGCCGAACATGGCCGAGAACACCACCACCGCCACGACGACCACCACTCGTTCCGCTGCCGCCGAGAAGGCCGCCGCGACGCGCAAGCGCAACGCCACCAAGCGCTCGACGACCGCCAAGAAGGCCGCGCAGACCCGCGCCGCCAACCGCGGGACGACGGCTCGCAAGACCACTGCTCGCAAGACCAAGGCGACCGCCGCGCGTCAGCGCACCGCCGCCGCCAAGCAGGCCGCCGAGGCCGCGCAGGAGATCAAGTCCCCGATCGAGCGCGCCGGTGAGATCGCCGAGAAGGTCGCCCTCGTGCAGGTCGGCGCGGCGCTCGCCGCCCGGGACACGCTGGTCTCCACGCTCGACGACATCCGCAGCTCCTACGGGACGCGGTCGGCCGCCGAGCGCAAGCTGCGCACCTTCGAGCGCCGGGGCACCACCGCGCGCAACCGCGTCGAGCGCGAGGTCAAGAAGACCCGCACCCGCGTCGAGCGCGAGCTGCGCCAGCGCCGCACCCGCGTCGAGCGCGAGGTCCGCTCGATCGCCAGCGACATCGACAAGCGCACCGAGCCGGTCGTCAAGAACGTCGAGCTCGTCGGCGCGCGCGTCGAGAACGCCGTGCAGGGCGGCCTGACCGCCGCCACCCAGGCCTCCACCCGGGTCCAGGAGCGCATCGCCGCCCTGGCCTAGAGAGCTTCGCTCACAGATCGCATCACAAGGCACATAGCAGTACGCCTCCCCTCCCCAGTCGATGCCGGGCCTCCCCAAGGGCCCGGCATCGGCGTTTCTGGGCCGCCCCCGCGCGCGAAGTCGCCACATCGGCGCGTCTAGACTGAAGCGATGCCTTCCGAGGAGCAGATCCGCACGGCGCTGGAGCGTGTCATCGATCCCGAGCTGCGCCGCTCGATCGTCGAGCTGGGCATGGTGCGCTCGATCGCGATCTCCGACGCGGGCGAGGTCGCGGTCACCGTCTCGCTGACCACGGCCGGCTGCCCCGTGCGCAACCACTTCACGACTGCCGTCGCCCGCGAGGCGGGCGGCGTCGAGGGCGTGACGAAGGTCGACGTGACCTTCGACGTGCTCTCCGACGAGGAGAAGACCGGCCTGCGCAAGTCCCTGGGGCGCGCCTCGCTGCCCGAGGGCGCGCTCGCCCAGGTGGCCAACGTCATCTGCGTCGGCTCGGGCAAGGGCGGCGTCGGCAAGTCCACGCTGACCGCCAACCTGGCGGCCGCGCTGAGCGCCGACGGCAAGTCGGTCGGCGTGCTGGACGCCGACGTGTGGGGCTACTCGATGCCGCGCATGTTCGGCCTGGGCGCCGAGAAGCCGCCGATCTCGCCCGAGCGCAAGATCCTGCCGCTGGACTCCCACGGCGTGAAGGTCATGTCGATCGGCTTCTTCGTCAAGGAGGACGACGCCGTCGTCTGGCGCGGCCCGATGCTGCACAAGGCGCTGACCCAGTTCCTCGAGGACGTGGCCTGGGGCGAGCTGGACTACCTGCTCGTCGACCTCCCGCCGGGGACGGGCGACGTCTCGATGACGCTCGCCCAGCTGCTGCCGCAGGCCAAGTTCCTCATCGTGACCACGCCGCAGCCCACCGCACAGCGGGTGGCCCGCCGCGCCGCCCAGATGGCCGGCAAGGTGGACCTGGAGATCGCGGGCGTCGTGGAGAACATGTCGGTCTTCACCGCCCCGACAGGTGAGCGCTACGCGCTGTTCGGCGCGGGCGGCGGGCGCGAGCTCGCCGACGAGCTCGACGTGCCGCTGCTCGGCCAGGTGCCGCTCACGATGCCGCTGCGCGCCCAGGCCGACGCGGGCGTGCCGCTCGTCGTCACCGATCCCGACGACCCCGCCGCCCAGGCGGTGCGCGACGTCGCCCGCGGGATCGTCGCGCTGTCGCCCGTCGCGCTGCCGGTGCTCCAGGCGCCGGAGCCCGTCGAGGCCCCGGCGCCGGCGGGGCTCAGCCTGCCGATGGCCGGCTGAGCCGTTGTCCCGCGGCTAGGACACCTCGCGCAGCTTGCCGGTCTCCACCTCGTAGACGAACCCGCGCACCGAGTCCTTGTTGGGGATGAAGGGGCTCGCCTCGATGCGCGCGATCGACTGGCGCACGTCCTCCTCGAGGTCGGGGAAGGCCTCGGCGGCCCACTCCGGCTTGATGCCGACGTCGTCCTG
The DNA here is from genome assembly GCA_963825515.1 of uncultured Solirubrobacterales bacterium. Taxonomy (GTDB): domain Bacteria; phylum Actinomycetota; class Thermoleophilia; order Solirubrobacterales; family Solirubrobacteraceae; genus CADCVQ01. The sequence continues at coordinate 980,912 of CAWGTI010000010.1, forward strand.
GACCGAGCGCTTGAACTCGTCGTCGGTGAACGTGAGCATGCCGCAGTCGGTGTGGTGGATGAGCACGATCTCCTCGGTGCCGAGCAGGCGCTGGGAGATCGCCAGCGACCGGATCTCGTCGTCGGTGACCACGCCGCCCGCGTTGCGGATCACGTGGGCGTCGCCCTCCTCGAGCCCGAGCAGCTTGCTGGGGATCAGGCGCGCGTCCATGCAGGCGACGATCGCGATCTTGCGGGCCGGGGGAAGCGGGAGGTCGCCCTTGTCGAACGAGGCTGCATAGGCCTCGGCGTTGCTCAGCAGGTCGTCGGTCGTGCTCATCGGGTCGGCTCCTGTCGTGGGGGACGGCCGCCCAATCTAGACAAAGACGATCTGGCTTTCTAGGTTTAGCTGCCCTGCGCGTAGTAGTCGGCGTTGAGCTTCGTGTACTTCGTCCACTCCTCCGGGAGCTGGTCCTCGGCGAAGCACGCGTCCACCGGGCAGGCCTCCACGCACGCGTCGCAGTCGATGCATTCCTCCGGATCGATGTAGAGCATCTCCACGGCGTCGTAGTCGGGCTCATCGGGGGTCGGGTGGATGCAGTCCACGGGGCACACCTCGACACAGGAGTTGTCCTTGGTGCCGATGCAGGGCTCCGCGATGACGTAGGCCATGGGCGTTGGTTCCTCGGTAGTGGGTCTGGCTTGTGGGCGGCCGGACATAGTATCCAGGCGTGCTGCTCCTGACGGGTGCCACGGGGCTCGTCGGCTCTACCCTGCTGCGCCGGCTGACCGGCGCCGGATCGCCGGCCTCGGCCGGCGGGCGCGCCGAGCCGGTGCGCTGCCTGGTGCGCGACCCCCGCCGGCTGGGAGCCGAGCGGGTGCGCGTGCAGATCGCGCTGGGCGACCTGGCCGACCCGCCGTCGTTTCGCAACGCGCTGCGCGGCGTGCGGACCGTCGTGCACCTCGCGGCCGCGATCCGCGACCAGCCCGCCGGCTCGATCGAGGAGCTCAACGGGATCGCGACGTGGCGGATGGTCCGCGCGGCCGAGCGCGCGGGCGTGGAGCGCTTCGTGTTCGTCAGCGCGCTGGGCGCCGCCAGCCACGACCGCACGCGCTTCCTGCGCGCCAAGGCCCTGGCCGAGCAGGCGGTCCTGGCCTCCGACGTGCCGCACACGGTCCTCGCGCCCTCGATCGTCTACGCGCCCGGGGACGCGTTCCTGACGCTGCTGGAGCGGATGGCGATCCTCTCGCCCGTGATGCCGGTCAGCGGCCGCGGCCGCGCCTGCTACCAGCCGATCTGGGCCGAGGACGTCGCCGACTGCATCATGGCCGCGCTGGACGGCGCCCCCGGCGACCGCCACGAGCTCGCCGGCCCCGAGACGCTGTCGCACCAAGCGATCGTCGAGCTCGCGCTGCGCGCCGCCGGGCGCCGCCGGCCCATCCTCAACGTCCCGACGCCGATCGTCAGCCGCACCCTGCGGCTCGTCGAGACGCTCATGAAGTCCAAGGCGCCGGCCACGTGGGACGAGGCCGAGCTGCTGGAGGTCTCCATGACCTCCCGCCACGGCACCGCGGACGCCGAGGCGCTCGGCGTCACCCCGCGGCGGATGGCCGCGGTGCTCGGCGCGGGCTAGGCGCGCCGCGCCCGGCCCAGGCTAGGCGTGGGGCTTCTCGCCCGCCTCCAGCATCGCGACGAACTTCGCGATGCGCCGCGTGCGGGTCTCGGGCTTCGTGGCGGTCTGGATCCGGTGCAGGATCGCGTAGCGGTTGGTCGCGTCGAGCTGGGCGAAGTGCTCGGCCGCGGCCGGGCGGCGGTGGAGCTCGCGCCGCAAGTCGTCAGGGACCGTGGCGGTGCTCTGCCCGTCGTAGGCGGCCTCCCAGCGGCCGTCCGCCTTGGCGCGCTCGATCTCCCGCAGGCCGGCAGGGCGCATCCGCCCAGCCGCGGTCAGCTCGAGCGCCCGCGCGCGGTTGATCTTCGACCAGATGCTGCGCGGCCGGCGCGGGGTGAAGCGCTGGCGGTAGGCGGCGGCGTCGACGGACTTGGCCTGGCCGTCGATCCAGCCGTGGCACAGCGCGACCTCCACCGCCTCGCGGTAGGTCACCGATGCCACGCCCGATCCCTTCTTGGCCAGCATCAGCCAGACGCCGGCGGAATCCTCGCCGTGCGCGTCCAGCCACTGCTCCCAGGCCACCGCGGTCTCGAACGCGAGGGTCGGAAGGTCGTCCGGCGCGCCCACACCCGTCAGTCTGGCGCGAGCGTCGGATTTTGCACCCCGGGAGGCTGTCGCATTAGCAGCCGGGCGGTGGTCGCGCGGTTATGCCGGAAGGGCCGGCGTTTGTGCCGGTCTGGCATCGAGAGGCGAGCAGAACGCGCGCGGTCGCCGGGGTCCGGGCGCCGCCGACCGCATCCCTTTCGGGGGTGGGCCGGATTTTGCCCGAATAGCAGGCAGAATCCGGCCCACCCCCTCCCTGAGACGGAAACTCGACGCCCGGTGGGCCGAGCCGACCTCGAAGCACCAGGTCGGGTGGACCACCCCCCGGAACACGCGGCCGGCCACGCCCAGACCCCGGCGCCGCGCGCCTTGGGCTCATGTGTCGATGCCGAACAACAACCCACGCCGGTGCGTGCGTGACATGCCGCGCGGCCGCCCCTGCTTCCGCGACCGCGTCAGTGGTGCGTGAGCGAATCAACTTGCTGCGGCGGCCACCGGCGGGCGCCGGCCGGCCCACGGGTGGGCGCGTTGGACCTGGGCGGCCAGCGCCAGCAGCGCGCCCTCCTGCGCGGGGCGGCCGATGAGCTGCACGCCCAGCGGCAGGCCGTCGTCGCGCTGGTAGACCGGCAGGGAGATCGCCGGCTGCCCGGTGACGTTGCAGATCGCCGTGTAGGGCGTGAAGTGGCCCGAGCGCACGAAGGTGCCCTCGGGGTCGGGCCCGCAGGGATCGATCGTGCCGTGGGGGACCGGAGCCCAGGCCAGCGCGGGCGTGACGATCGCGTCGTAGGGCGCCATCCAGGCCAGCAGACCGCGGGCCCACGCCTGGAGCTGGAGCTCGGCGAGCGCGTGGCGCACGGCGTCGATGTCGCGGGAGGCCTGCCAGAGCATCCAGCTCAGAGGCTCCATGTCGGACTCGACCGGCTCGCGGCCCACCCGCAGCGCCGCCACCGCGATCGACACGCCGATCGCCGGCCCGAAGGACTCGGCGAAGAGGTCCAGCAGCCCGGGCTGCTGCCACGGCGGCACGACGTCCTCGACCTCGTGGCCCAGCGCCGCCAGCAGCGCGCCGGCGTCCCGTGCGGCATGGGCGCAGACCGGGTCCAGGTCGGACTCGTCGGAGAGCGGCGTCAGCGTCGCGACGCCGATGCGCAGGCGCCCGGGCTCCCGCGCCGCGGCGTCCGCGAATCGCTCGGGCGGGGGCGGCGCCCACGCGGCGTCGCCCGGCTCGGGACCGGCCAGCACGTCGAGCACCAGGGCCGTCTCCTCCACGGTCCGCGTGAGCACGCCGTCCTGGACGAGGAAGTGCGCCCCGACCTCCGGCGCGAGCGACACGCGCCCGCGCTGGGGCTTGAGCCCGACCAGCCCGCAGCACGCGGCGGGGATCCGCAGCGACCCGCCGCCGTCGTTGCCGTGCGCGATCGGCACCATCCCGGCCGCGACCGACGCCGCCGAGCCGCCCGACGAGCCGCCCGCGGTGCGCCCGGGATCCCACGGATTGCGGGTGGGGCCGAACCGGCGCGGCTCGGTCACCGGCAGGATGCCCCACTCCGCCAGCGACGCGGTGCCGACGATCACGAACCCGGCCTCGCGCAGGCGGCGGGTGACGCTGTGGTCATAGCCGGGCACGAAGTCGCCCAGCAGCTCGGCCCCGAGCGTGAGCGGCAGACCCTGGACCGCGCGGTTGTTCTTGATCGCGATCGGCACGCCCGCGAAGGGCCGCGCGTCGCCCGGGCCGATCGCGTCGGCCGCCGCTCGCGCCCCGGCGTGGTCGACGTCCACGAACGCGTTGACCGCCGGCTGGAGCGCGTCGATGCGCTCCAGCGACGCGTCGACGAGCTCGCGGGCCGAGAGCTCGCCCGCGCGCACGAGCGCCGCCAGCTCGGTCACGGGACGGAACATCAGCTCGGCGGCGTCGGGCACGGCTCTCCTCGATCGGGGGCGGCCGACCCTAGTGGGCCGTCCACGAACGTGGACGACCCACTGCCGCCCGTCTCCGTGCTCCCGCCGCCCGGAGCCGATCTCGGAACGTGCGATGATTTTGGGTCGTTATCCAACCGATGAAGGGAGGCGACCTTGAGCGCTAACGGTGTGCAGTCCGGCCTCGAGGGCGTCGTCGCCTTCGCCAGCGAGATCGCCGAGCCCGACCGCGACGGCGGTGCGCTGCGCTACCGCGGGGTCGACATCGAGGACCTCGTCGGCATCGTCCCCTACGAGCGCGTCTGGGGCCTGCTGGTCGACGGGAGCCTGGAGCCGGGCCTCCCGCCCGCCGAGGCCTACCCGCTGACGGTGCGCTCGGGCGATCCGCGCGTCGACGTGCAGTCCGCGCTGGCGATGCTCGCCCCGGAGTGGGGCTTCGGCCAGCTCATCGACATCACCGACGAGCAGGCGCGCGACGACCTCGCGCGTGCGTCGGTCATGGCGCTGTCCTTCGTCGCCCAATCGGCGCGCGGCAGCGGTCAGCCGCCGGTCCCCCAGAGCGAGATCGACCGGGCCCGCAGCACCGCCGAGCGCTTCCTGACCCGCTGGCGCGGCGAGGCCGACCCCGACCACGTCAAGGCGATCGACGCCTACTGGGTCGCCGCCGCCGAGCACGGCATGAACGCCTCGACCTTCACCGCGCGCGTCGTGGCCTCCACCGGGGCGGACTGCGCCGCCGCGCTGTCCAGTGCGGTGGGTGCGCTGAGCGGGCCGCTGCACGGCGGCGCGCCCTCGCGCGTGCTGAAGATGCTCGACGAGGTCGAGGCGTCCGGTGACGCGGAGGGCTGGGTGCGCAACGCCCTGGACGCCGGCGAGCGGCTCATGGGCTTCGGGCACCGCATCTACCGTGCGGAGGACCCGCGGGCGCGCGTGCTGCGGCGCACCGCCCGCGACCTCGGCTCGCCGCGCCTGGAGGCGGCCGAGGCGCTGGAGCGCGCGGCGCTCGCCGAGCTGGCCGAGCGCAAGCCCGATCGCGTGCTGGCCACCAACGTCGAGTACTGGTCGGCCGTGGTGCTCGACCGCGCCGACGTCCCGGCCGAGCTGTTCACCTCGATGTTCACGTGCGCGCGGGTGGCCGGGTGGTCGGCGCACATCCTCGAGCAGAAGCGCGACTCGCGGCTCATCCGCCCCACGGCGCGCTACGTGGGCCTCGGCCCGCGGCAGGTCTCAGCCGTCTGATCGGAGCCGCGGCCGGCCGCCTCAGAGCGAGCGCAGCGTGACCAGCAGCGCGTCGACGACGCGCGGGTCGAACTGCGTGCCCGCGCAGCGGCGCAGCTCCGCGCGGGCGGCGGCGGAGGACATGCGCGCGCGGTAGGGCCGGTCGCTGGTCATCGCGTGGTAGGCGTCGCAGACGAACGCGATCCGGCTGTACACCGGGATCGCCTCGCCCTCCAGCCCGTCGGGATAGCCGCCGCCGTCCCAGCGCTCGTGCTCCGCGCGCACGGCGGGCGCCAGGCGCGCGAGCTCGGGGATCGACGCGACGATGCGCTCGCTGATCGTGGAGTGGGTGCGCATGACCGCCCACTGCGCGTCGTCCAGCGGGCCGGGGTGGTGCAGGATCGCGTCGGGCACGGCGATCTTCCCGATGTCGTGCAGCAGCGCCACGCGCTCGGCCGCGAACCGCTCGTCCGTGTCCAGGCCCAGGCCACGCGCCACCCGCGACGCATGGGCGACGACCGCCCGGGCGTGGTCGCCCGTGTAGCGGTCGCGGGCCTCCATGGCGGCGACGAGCGCCAGCACGCTCGCCGACTCGACGCGCAGGCGGTCGCCCCGCGCCTCGTGCTCGTCGCGCTCGAGCTCGCCGCACACGATCCGGGCCAGGACCCGCAGGAAGCGCTCGTCGCGCCGGTCCAGCGGCCGGGCCTCGTGGCTGGCGCAGCACAGCGTGCCGTAGATCCGGCCGTCCGAGCGCACGAGCGGGACCGAGGCGTAGGCGCGCACGTCGGCGTGCGCCGTGGCGGCCATCGTCGCGCCGACCTCGTCGTCGCGCATGTCGGGAACCATCGGGTCCATGCGCTCGGCCAGGATGTGGTGGCAGTAGCTCTCCCGCAGCGGCACGCGGCCGCCCTCGCGCACGCCGAAGCCGTCGCCGTCTCCGCGCACCCGCGCGAAGACCTGCTCGGAGTCCTCGAAGCGCGAGGCGAACGCGATGTCCATCCCCAGCAGCTCGCGGGCGGCGTCCAGGGCGCCGTCCAGCGATGGACGCTGAGCGACGGCGCCCAGCGTCTCCATCTCCGAGGGAACTGTGCGCTCTCTCATCGGTCAACCATCCCTGAGCCCGCGGTCCTGCGCAACACGCCGCCGCCGACTAGGACAGCAACTCGACGCGATCGCCCGGATGGACGACCGCGGGTGCCACCGCCTGGACGATGATCCCGAACGTCGTGGCCCGCTCGGCGGCCAGCCAGCGCAGCAGACCCGGCAGCTTCGCGCCGGTGTCGGGATCGCGCGTGGGCACGGCGCAGCGCACGCAGCCCTCGAGCACCTCGAGCTCGGCGGCGCCGACGCGCAGCCGCCGCCCCGTCCACGCCTCCTCGGCGTAGGGGTCGGCGTCGAGGTCGAGGTGCAGGTTGGAGCGAAACCGGCGCAGGTCCAGCGACTGGCCCACGGCCTCCTCCATCGCGCGCAGCGAGGCGTCCACGGTGACGTGCAGGGTGCCGGGGCGGTCCTGCTGGCCGGCGGGCCGGCGGGCGAGCGTGACCGGCCGCCCCAGGTCCTGCTCCAGCGCGCCGGGCAGGCCCGGGTCGTCCCAGTGCCGCGTCGCCCCGTCGGGTCCTCGGACCGTCGGCTCGGGGATGGCCTCGCGCTCCAGCGCGGCGCCGGAGGAGCCCGGATACGCCGCGGCCCAGGCCAGCATGCGCGGCGTCTGCTCGGCGGTGACCCGCCGCGGCGCGTCGCGGAAGACGTCGAACACGGCGTGCGTGCGGTCCCCCGGCGCCCCGAGGCGATCGACGCTCAGCGCGGCGACCTGCTCGCCGGCCATCCCCTTGACCGGCCAGCGGTGCAGCGAGACGACGGTGCCCTGGGCCACCGCGTCACGGTAGCGCGCCGCCGGGAGCGCTCGACCCCGCGGTCGGGCGCAGCGTCAGCCCTCGATGATCCCGCCGCCGCCGCCGCCGCCGCCTCCACCGCCTCCACCGCCGCCGCCGCTGGGCGGGGCGGGGGCCGGTGCCGGCGACGGGGTCGGGGTCGGAGCCACGGGAGCGGGTGCGGACGGCGTGGGCGCCCGGGGCGCCGGGCGCGGGCCGCGGGCCAGCGAGGGCAGCGGGCCGGACCCGGTGGCGGGCACGGCGACCGCCGGCGACGGGAGCGACAGCTCGCGCAGCCCGCTGGGGGAGCTGCTCTCGGCGCTGCCCGAGGAGGTCAGCAGGTAGGCCGCGGCGAACGCCAGCGCGGCGATCGCCACGACGGCGAGCGTCCGCGGGAGGGTCACCTGCAGCTCCGGCGCGGGGTCGTCGACCCGGGCCGCAGGCAGCGCGTGGTGCGCCGGAAGTTCCCGCGCGTGACCCGGTAGGAGACGTAGCTGCCGATGGCTCCCGCCTGCGTCACGAAGACCTCCAGGCGCGCGCCGGACGGCAGCCGCCGGTTGCGCAGCCCGCTGAAGCGGGTCGCCGACCGGCCCGCCGTGCGTGTCTGGTTGAACGAGCAGCCGCGCCGGCAGCGCACCCGCACCCGTGATCCGCGCGGAGCGTCGACGGCCAGCGACCGGACCTGGATGCCGTTCCCGGTCGGCGTGGCGCGCAGGGTGGGAACGGCGCGCAGCTCGGTCGGGCACCCGCTGCGGGTCATCGCGGCCACCGTGTCGCAATCGTCCAGGACGTCGAACACGCCGTCGCGGTCACGGTCGGCGAAGAACTCGAACGTGAACTCCAGCAGGCCTGTCGCGCCCGCCGCGCCCCCGATCTGGATGGTGTACGACTTGCCGCCCTCGACCGGGACGAACATGTCCTCGGTGCCGGGCACGCTGGAGCAGTCCAGCCGGGCGCCGATCGCCGCGCTGGTCGGGTTGAACTCGTAGACCCCGACGACCGTGTCGTAGCCCGTGGCCTGGATCTCCGCCACGCCGTTGACCGGCGGGTGGAAGTCGTACCAGACGGTCCCGCCGAAGAATCCCCCGCGGCAGTCCGTGCGCTCCACGCCGCCACCCGCGCCGGGCGGGGAGAAGAGGTCCCCCTGGACCGTCGCCTCGGTGGTGTCCTGCTGGTCCTTGCGCGGCTCCGGGGTCAGCGGCGTGCCGCGCGCGTTGACCGCGATCGACTGCAGGTAGCCGTCGTTGGCGGGCGGCACCGCGAGCGCCCCTGCGGGGAGCACTGCGAGGCCGACGGCGGCGGCAAGAAGACTGCGGCGAATGTTGCGGGCAAGCACGGTTAGGACCCTTCCGTGGGGGAGGAACACCCTCCCACGAAACGAGTTGCGCGGCAAGCGGGTGCGGCGCTCGGACCGCGGGCGCGCTGCGCCGTCACGCGCGGACGGCGTACCCGAGCTCGGCGAGCCCCCCGACGGCGGCGGCGATGCGTCCCTCGGCCCGGCGCACCGCCGTGCCGGCGCGCCTCAGCCGGCCGGCGTCGCGGGCCCGGGCGGCGCCGGCGGCGCCCTCGTAGCCGTCGGCCACAGCGGCGATCGCGGCGGCGATCGCGCCGTTGGACGCGCGCGCGGCGGCCGGCGCCGGCAGCCCGCGGGCCCGCCGAGCCGCCGCGGCGTAGGTGCCGGCCAGCGCGTCCGCGGCACGGGCCTGGCTCACCGACGTGCCCGCCTGCATGAGCTCGGCCCGGCCCCGGCGGCGATCACCCGCGAGCTTCTCGAGCAGGTCGGTCACGGCCTTGGCGTAGTCGGCGCTGGGCGTGATCGGCAGGGCCTTGGCGTCCGTGAGGTCCAGCGAGGCCGCCACGTCGCTGCAGTCCTTGGCGAAGCGCGGCGACGCCGCGGCGGCGTAGCAGGCGATCCCGACGCGTCCCTTGTCGGTCAGCACCACGTACAGCGTCGTGGTCCCGGCGAAGCCGGACGGACGCAGGCGCGGGTACCGGAACGCCTCGGCGTCGCCCAGGCGCACGGCGTCGCGGGCGGGCGGCGCGTCGCCCGCCAGGCCGGGCGGCAGCACGCCGCCGCCGCCCGCGATGCGCCCGGCGATCAGGCCCTCGCGGCCGGCGCCGGCGCGCGGCCCGATCGCGATCCGGTCCTGGAGCTCCAGCCCCTGGATGTCGGGCGGGGAGGCCAGCGTCTCCCAGGCGGCGGGGAAGCGCAGCGACAGCCCGCCGGTGGCGGCCACGTTGCCCGCCTGCGGCGTGGACTCCTCCCCGGAGCCGCCGGCCACCGCTCCCGCGGCCGCGGCCAGGACGGCGGCCGCCAGCCCAGCACCGATCAGCCCGGCCCGGCTGCGGGGCCTGGCCGGCGCCGCCGGAACGGAGGGGACGGTCGCGCCCGCGGGCGCCGGAGAGGGCCGAGTGGCGCCCGCGGGCACCGGTTCGGGCGACAGCGCGGTGGGGCCCGCGCCCGCCGGGGACAGGCGCGTGGCGCCCGCGGCCACGGTCTCGCCGGCGGGCATCGCGCCGGCCACGGCCGCCCCGGCGGCGGCGGGCAGCGTCGCGCGCGCAGCGTTCACCATGGCCGCGCAGGTCTCGTAGCGCTCCTCCGGCACCTTCGCCAGGGCCTTGGCCAGCACGGCGTCCAGGCCCGGCGGAAGGTCCGAGCGGCGCTGGCTGGCCGCCGGCGGGTCGTCGCTGATGTGCGCCCACATGACGTCGAGCTCGGTCTTGCGCTCGAACGGCGGGTGGCCGGTCAGGCACTCGTAGAGCACGCAGCCCAGCGCGTACTGGTCGGTGGCGCCGCTCTGCGTCGTGCCCTCGATCTGCTCGGGCGCCACGTAGGCGATCGTGCCCACGAACTGGCCCGTCGCGGTGAGGCCCCCGCCCTGCGAGGTGTCCTTGGTCAGCCCGAAGTCGGTGAGGTAGCAGTGCTCGGCCTCGTCGGGCCCCACGCCCGAGGCCACCAGCACGTTGGCGGGCTTGACGTCGCGGTGCACGAGGTCGCGCGCGTGGGCGGCGTCGAGCGCCCCGGCCACCTGCCCGACGATCGTGAGCGCGCGGTCGGCGGGCAGCGGGCCCTCATTCTGCAGCAGGCCCTTGAGGTCGATGCCGTCGACGTAGCGCATCGTCAGGAACAGCAGGCCCTCGGTGTCGCCGGCCTCGAACAGCGGGATGATGTGCGGGTGGTCGATGGCCGCGGCGAGGCGCGACTCGCTCTCGAAGCGCGCGCGGAACCCCTCGTTCTCGGCCAGGTCGGGTGTGAGCAGCTTGAGCGCGACCTTGCGGCCCAGGCGCAGGTGCTCGGCGCGGTAGACCACGCCCATGCCGCCCCGGCCGATCATCTCCTCGATGCGATATCCGGCCAGCTCGGTGCCGATGCGGGGGTCGTCGTTCACTACGACGATGTCCTTCCCACGGGCTCGAGCGTGCCGTGTAGTCTGCGCGCCATGGCCGACCTAACCCTAGAGGTAGTAGAGGGTCCCGACGCCGGAAAGTCGGTGCCGCTCGAGGGCGCGCTGGAGATCGGTCGCGACCCCGGAGTGGGATTCCCCCTCGGCGACGACCAGGCGTCGCGCCGTCACGCACGCATCCGCCCGGAGTCCAACGGCGCAGTCGTCGAGGACCTCGGATCGTCCAATGGGACGCACGTCAACCACAACGAGCTCTTCGCGCCCACACGGGTGACGGCGGGCGACGAGATCCTGATCGGGGTCTCCGTCATCGCCGTGCGCAGCGCCGTGCAGGTCGCGGCGCAGCCGTCGGCGGTTCGCGCCGTTCCGGCCGGGCTGGCGACCGCGCCCAAACGCCCGACCTTCACCGATCCCACGGACGGGGATGCGGGCGCGCCCCAGAAGCAGAAGCCCGGGGCCCTGGTGCCCGAGCTCGACCGGCTGGTCGACGCGCGCGTCAAGAGCCAGGCCCGGCTCGCGCCGCTGGCCTTTGCCATGCTCGTGGTGCTCGTCGTCGTCATCTACTTCGGCACGAACTAGGTCCTCCAGATCCGGGCCGCCCGCGCTCCGGCGGGGCGGCGCCGCGCTGCGCGCCGGCCGCCGGATCAGCCGCGGCGGCGGCGGCGGCCCGAGGCCAGGGTGGCACGCGCCGCGGAGGCGAGCTCCGCGCAGGTGGCGTAGCGATCGGTGGGCGCCTTGGCCATCGCCTTAGCCAGCACCTCGTCCATCCCCTTCGGGAGGTCGCCCCGGCGGCCGCTGAACGACGGCGGGTCCTCGTTGAGGTGTGCCCACATGACGTCGAGCTCGGTCTTGCGCTCGAAGGGCGGGCGGCCGGTCAGGCACTCGTAGAGCACGCAGGCCAGGGAGTACTGGTCGGCCGCGCCGCCGCGGTTGAGGCCCTCGATCTGCTCCGGTGCGACGTAGTCGATCGTGCCCACGAACTGGCCGGTGCCGGTGAGGCCGCCCACGCCGGAGGACGTGTCCTTGGTCAGGCCGAAGTCGGTCAGGTAGCAGTGGTCGGAGGCCTCGGGCCCCGCGCCGGAGGCGACGAGGATGTTCGCCGGCTTGACGTCGCGGTGCACCAGGCCGCGGTCGTGCGCGGCGTCCAGCGCGCCGCCCACCTGGGCGATGATCGTCACCGCGCGGTCGAGCGGCAGCGGACCCTGCTTGTCCACCAGCGCCTTGAGGTCGTGCCCGTCGACGTAGCGCATGGTGATGAAGAGCAGCCCGTCCGCGTCGCCGGCGTCGTAGAGCGGAATGATGTTCGGGTGGTCGATGGCCGCGGCCAGCCGTGACTCGCTCTCGAAGCGCTCGCGGAAGCCCTCGTTGCCGGCCAGCTCGGGAGGCAGGATCTTCAGGGCGACCTTGCGCCCGAGGCGCAGGTGCTCGGCGCGGTAGACGACGCCCATGCCGCCCCGGCCGATGAGCGCCTCGATGCGGTATCCGGCCATCTCCTTGCCGATGCGCGGGTCCTGGCCGAAGTAGCCGGGCGACGGCGCGGCGTCGACGATCAGCTCGGGCTCGGGCTCCTCGGCCACGGGCTCGGGGGTGGGCTGTTCCTCGAGCGGCTGGGTGTCCTCGATCGGGTCGGGCTCGGGGTCGGGCTCGGGCTCGGCGAGGGGCTCGGGTTCGGCCTCGGCGACGGGCTCCGGCTCGACGAACGGCTCGGGCTCTGCGACGGGCTCCGGCTCGACGAACGGCTCGGGCTCTGCGACCGGCTCGGGCTCTGCGACCGGCTCGGGCTCTGCGGCCGGCTCCGGCTGCGCCTCGGCGACCGGCTCGGGTTCGGGCTCGGCGACCGGCTCGGGCTCCGGGGCGGGCGGCACGACCGTGAGCGGAGGGGCAGCCTCCGAGGCCACCGGCTCCGGCGCCGGTGCGACGCTGCGCACCTGGATGACCGAGGCGCCGATCAGCAGCTCGTCGCCGTCGGTCAGGCGGGTCGGCTCGTGGACCTCGGTGGCGTTCACGATGGTCCCGTTGGACGACCCGAGGTCCTCGATCACCGCGCCGCCCTCGTCCACGGTGATGCGCGCGTGGCGGCGCGAGACGAGGTCGTCGGCCAGCGTCAGGTCGGCGCCGGCATCGCGGCCGATCTCCAGCGCGCCTGCGAGCGTCACCGTGCGTCCCGCGTCGGGACCCTCGGTGATCTGGAGGGTCAGGTCAGGCATCGCGCCCAGGGTACACGCCGCCACCGGCTCGCCGGGCCGCCGAGCGTCCCCGCGCCGGGCCGCTGCCTCGGTGGAGAGCCCGAGACTAGCGACCGATGAAGTAGACCACGAGCGCCACGGCGGTCGTGATGATCGTGGCGAAGGAGACCAACGACGGGGCGAGCTTGCGCGTCGCGATCCCGCCCCGCTTGCGCCCGGCGGGAGGTGCGAAGGCCCCGAACGGCTGCTCCTCGGCGGGCGCGACCCCGCGCGCCGGGCGGGCGGGCGCCCGCGGCTTCGGGGCGGCCGGGGGCGCAGGCGGGGGAGCGGAGGCCGCGGCTGCCGCGGGCGCGGGCTCGCGCCCGGGCTCGCGGCCCGGGCGAGGGCGCAGCGCGGTGCGGTCGGGATCGGCGATGGGCGCCGCGGCAGGCGGGGCAGGCGGGGCAGGCGGGGGCGGCGGGGGGGGAGGTGCCGCCTCCGGCGCGGGCGGACGCGGGCGCACCGCGGTGCGGTCCGGATCGGCGATCGGCTCGGGCGGCGCCGCCTCGGGCGGGCGCGGGCGCACCGCGGTGCGGTCCGGATCGGGCTCGGCGGCCACGGGCTCGGGGACAGGGGGGGCCGGCGGCGCCGGCGGGGCCGCCTCGGGAGGCGGCGGGGTGTGGCTCACGGCGGTGCGATCGGGATCGGCGATCGGCTCGGGACGCGCCGCCATCCTCGTGGCGCCCGCGTCGACCGGCGGCGCCTGGGGCTCGGCGACCTCGACCTCGATGTCGAACACGGTCTGGCCGAGCTTGATCGTCTCGCCGCCGTTCAGCTCCGTGGCGACGTCGATGCGCTTGCCGTCGACGAACGTGCCGTTCGTCGAGCCGAGGTCCTCGATCACCACCACTCCGGCGGTGACGCGGATCGCGGCGTGGCGCCGCGACGTCTCCTCGTCGGACAGCGTGATGGTTGCGTCCTCGCGTCCGAGCACGACCTCGTCGTCGTCGAGCTCGAAGCGGCGACCGGCGAGCGGTCCTGAGCGGGCGATCAGTGTGGGCACGGCGTCAGCCTAACCAGCGGAGGCGGCGCGTAGCAAGTCCGTGTAGGCCTTTGCCGTGACGGGCCGATCCTCCGGGTCCTTGGCCAGCGCCGCGTTGACCGCCGCGCCGAATCCAGCAGGGAGATCCGGCCGATTGGCGCAGGGGTCGGCGGGCTCCTCCTCGAGGTGGGCGAACGCGACCTCCATCATGCCCTTGGACCCGAACGGGGGCAGGCCGGCGACGCACTCGTAGACCACGCAGCCCAGCGCATAGATGTCGCTTGCGGCCGAGGCCTGCTCGCCGCGGATGCGCTCGGGCGCGAGGTAGTCCATCGTGCCCACGATCTGCCCGGGGCGGGTCAGCTCGGCGTAGCCGGTGCCCTTCGCCAGCCCGAAGTCGGTGAGCGCCGCGGCGCCGTCGGCGTCCTCGTCGAGCATGATGTTGGAGGCCTTGATGTCGCGGTGGATGAGACCGACGGCATGCAGCGCGTCCAGCGCGCCGCCGATCTCGCTCGCGATCCGCACGATCTCGTCCACGGGCATGGCCCCGTCGTCGGCGACGTGCTCCTCGAGCATGCGGCCGCGGACGAAGCGCATGGCCAGGTACTGGCGCCCTTCCACCTCGCCGGCGTCGAGCACCTTGACCAGGTGGCGATGCTCGACCTCCGACGCGGCGCGCGCCTCGTGCAGGAAGCGCTGGCGATAGCGATCGTCGGCGGCCAGCTCGAGGCGGACCACCTTCAGCGCGACCACCTCGTCGCTGCCCTCCCGGCGCGCGCGGAAGACGCACCCCATCGCGCCCTCGCCGAGCTGTTCCTCGATGCGGTAGTCCCCGAGCGTGTCGCCCGTCTGGAGGTCGCCCTTGACGGACTTGCCACTCACGCGACTAGGATAACCGCTCGCCCGAGGGCGCAGGGAGCTTGGAGGTCCGTTCCGAGGAGGCAGCGTTGTTCGGCCCGCAGCGACGGCTTGCGATCTTCTATGTGGCGCTCGTCGCCATCCTCGCCGTCGTTCTCCTCGTGGTCGTCGCGGCGGGTGAGGACAAGAAGGCCCAGCCCGAGATCGCCGGCGGCTATGACGCGATGGGCGCGAGCGCGTGCCTGGGACCGAAGTTCGACGTCAAGCAGTCCGGCCAGTTCGTCGGCATCAAGGGCGCCGGCGATGCCGGGGGCCAGCTGCGCCTCGAGGACGGCGTCATCACCGGCGACGTCACCTGCCGCGACGGCTCCGAGGGCGAGATCGAGGTGCGCGTCGGGGACCGCGGCCTGGACGGCACGGTGGCGGGCCAGCCGCTGCGCGCCGAGCTGCGCCGCGATCCGCCCGCTTCCGGGTCGGCGGTCCGCGTGCCCGGCGCGATCGACGGCGAGTACCGCCTCTCGCCGCGGTCGGAGTGCCTGGGCAGCCGCATCGAGATCGAGAAGCACGGCGGCGCGCTGGAGCTCGTCGGACAGGGCGGCGCCATGGGCGAGCTGCGCTACGACGACGGCCGGATCGCCGGCGAGGCGGCCTGCAAGGGCGAGGGCGGCGAGGCGGAGATCGCCGGCGAGGCGAGCAACCGCAGCCTCCAGCTGACCGTCGGCGAGGAGCGCGTCCAGGCCGACAAGATCCGCGAGTTCGGCCATACGCTGGCCGCGCTGTTCATCGCCATCGCCGTGGTCATGCTCGCGGCCCGCCTGGCGGGCGCGGCGATCGTGAAGATCGGGCAGCCGCGCGTGATGGGCGAGGTCCTGGCCGGCATCGCACTGGGTCCCACGCTGCTGGGCCGGATCGCGCCCGAGGTGCAGGACGCGCTGTTCCCCAGCGACGTCATCCCGTTCATCGGGGCCGTGGCGAACCTCGGCCTGATCTTCTACATGTTCCTCATCGGGCTGGAGATCGACTTCTCCCAGCTCAAGGGGCGCATCGCCCAGACCGCGGCGATCTCCAACGCCGGGGTGCTGCTGCCGATGGCCGTCGGCCTGGCCGTGGCCCTGCCCGTCTACGAGCTCGTCGCGCCGGACACCGAGTTCCTGGCCTTCGCGCTGTTCATGGGCGTGGCGATGTCGATCACCGCGTTCCCCGTGCTCGCCCGGATCCTGACCGAGCGCCGGATGCTGCAGAAACCGGTTGGCGCGATCGCGCTCGCGGCGGCGGCGGTCGACGACGTGACCGCGTGGTTCCTGATCGCCCTGGCCAGCGCGGTCGCCACCGCCGGGTCGGCGTCGGGCGTCATCCAGACGATCGCCCTGGCGGTCGCCTTCTGCCTGGTCATGGCCTTCCTGGCCCGGCCGCTGCTCGGGCGCGTCTCGCAGGCCTACGACGAGGCCGGGCGGGTGCCCGGCGCCTGGATCGCGGCGATCTTCGCGGGCGTGCTGGTGTCGGCGTACACCACCGAGACCATCGGAATCGCGCTGATCTTCGGCGCCTTCATCATGGGCGCGATCATGCCGCGGCGCGCGGAGCTCACGGAGGACGTGACGCGCCGCATCGAGGACTTCGTCGTCACGCTGCTGCTGCCGCTGTTCTTCGCCTACACCGGCCTGCGCACCGACGTGGGACTGCTCGAGCGCCCCGAGCTGTTCCTGCTCACGCTCGTGCTGCTGGCGGTGGCCATCTTCGGCAAGTTCGGCGGCGCCTTCCTGGCCTCGCGCCTGACCGGCCTGGGTGCGCGGGAGTCAGCGGTCATCGGGTCGCTCATGAACACGCGCGGACTGACCGAGCTGATCGTGCTCAACCTCGCGCTGGAGATGGGCGTCATCTCGGAGGCGCTCTTCGCCGCGCTGGTGGTCATGGCGCTCGTCACGACGTTCATGACCGGGCCGCTGCTGAAGCTGTTCGACCCGAAGAACACCTTCGGCGCTCCGGTCACCGACGAGCTGGAGGAGGCGCGCAAGGCGTCGCTCGTGGACTCGCCGATCCCGATCCCGGAGCAGTCGATCCTCGTCGCGCCCCAGTCCGAGGCGGCCCTGCCCCAGCTGCTGGCGCTGGCCGAGCCATTGGCGCGCTCGGACCCGCCGCGCGAGCTCATCCTGGCCAAGCTCGTGCAGCCGCCGGGCGGAGCGATCGTGCGCGGCGGCCTGCAGACGCAGGAGAAGCTGCTCAACGAGGCGTGGTCGGAGATGGAGCGCGCGCGCGCCGGGCTGCTCAAGCGCGGCGTGGCCGCGCGGGCCGTGGCGTTCACGTCGGTCGATCCCGGCCGCGACCTCGCCGAGCTCGCGGGCTCGGAGGAGGTCGACCTGGTGCTCATGGACGGGCGCCGGCCGCTGCTGGGCGAAGGGGTGCCCCGCGGTGAGGTCGGGGCCGTCCTGGCGAAGGCCCCCTGCGACGTCTCGGTGCTCGTGGCCCGCGAGGACGCCTCCATCGAGCTCTCCGAGATCGCGCCGGTCATCGTGCCCTTCAGCGGCGCCGAGCACGATTGGGCCGCCCTGGAGCTGGGCGCGTGGATCGCCGCCTCGCACGGGACGCCGCTGAAGCTCTTCGGCGCGGGCGGCACCACCGACGAGGGCCGCGACGTCAGCCGGCTGCTGGCCAACGCGTCGCTCGTGGTCCAGCAGTTCGCCGGCATCTCCGCCGAGCCGCTCATCGCCGAGCCGGGCCTCCCGGGACTGCTGGCGTCCACGAGCGGCGCGGGGCTGCTCGTGATCGGTTTGTCGGACCGCTGGCGCAAGGAGGGCCTGGGCACCACGCGGTCGGAGATCGCCCGCGCGGCTCCCGCCCCGGTCCTCTTCGTCCGCCGCGGCCTGCGGCCCGGTGCGCTGGCGCCGCGCGGCGACGTCACCCGCTTCACCTGGTCCTCCCCGGGGCACGGCCCCGTGCTCGGGGGCCTGGGCGGCGGCGGCGGGGTCAAGCTGGACTAGGGTCGCCCACGGCGTTCGCGCCCGGTCCAATCAAGGCGGCTGTGCCGCCGTCGTGCCGATCGGCATCGAGAGAGGGGTCAGAGCGTGTGCTGCGGCCCGTGTCTGGGCCTGGCCGACCGGGCCCCGGGGGGTGTGCTCATTTATCCTCGTATATCGGGGTCAGGGGAGCACACCCCCCAAGCGCGGCCGGGCTGAGGGCCGGCGGAATTCCGCCGGCCCTCAGCAGGCGTCTATCAGCTCAGCCCTGGCGCTGCGGCCGGCGGTGGACGCCGGAGGGGGACGGCAGGTTGCGCAGCTCCTGGGGCACCTCGTTGACCGTGGAGAACTCGCGCACCAGGCGGCTGCCGCTCGGGTCGGGGTCGACCGTCGCCAGCACCGGGTGCAGCTCGGCCTCCGCGGGCGTGGACCAGCCCGTCTCGCGGAACTCGCCGCCGCTCTCGATCCAGGTCAGCTCGAAGATGGGGAGGATGACGATCTTCGTCCAGTTCGCCATCACCCAGGACACCCAGTAGAAGATGATCGCCTCGGCCGGAGAGAGTCCGACCTCGAGGACCTGGCTGAGCACGTAGAGGATCACGAACTCCCCGATCGCCAGCACGAAGGTCAGCCAGGGCGGCTGCCACTTGATGACGAACGGGTAGAAGAGGACGTCGAGGATCACGCCCATGATCAGGTAGATCCCGATCAGGACGATGTAGCCCTCGTTGCCCGTGAGCAGGGAGAGGATCAGCCCCAGGATCGCGGGGCCGACGAGGATCGCCGTGCGTGTCTGTGTCCGTCCCAGCGGCGTCGGGCACATGTCAGGCCAGCTGCTCGGTGCGGCGCACGTGGCGCATGGCGTCCGCGGTCTCCCGCGCCATCGACAGCTGCATCCCCAGGCGGCTGAAGAACGGGCGGTACTTCAGGTTCTCCGCCCGCGCGCAGTCGCCCACGAACCGCCGGCCGATGTACTTCAGCCCGGCGATCGTGTCGCCGTGGGGGATGACGGTGTTCGCCGTCAGGCCCATCAGGCACAGCCGCGACTCGTCGCGGTCCAGGCCCGGCACGCCACAGTTGCGGCGCAGCTTCATTCGGCCCTCCTCGACGGGGATGTCGTAGAACTCGACGAGCCGGCGCATGAGCGGCAGGGCGAGGACGGACTTGGTGAAGCCGGTCCCGGCCACGATGCCGGTGACGTCCAGCCAGCCGGGGTCGTCGCCGTGGCGGCTCATGACGTGGATCCGCAGGCCGGCGGGACCGGGCTGCACCTGATCGATCTCGCCGACCATCTCCTCGAAGCGCCCCTCGGTCGTGCCCTGCTCGATGCGCTCCAGCCAGCTGCGCCGCTTGGGCGTGGTCCCCTTGAGGACCTTGCCGAGGAACTGCACCCGCTGCTCGAAGGGCAGCCCCTGGAACTTGTCGATGCCCAGCGCCTCGAAGAGGCAGCGCGGCACGTTGAGGTCCTGCTCGTCCGGCGCCGGGTTGCGGCGCAGCGCGATGCACTTGCCGCCGGCATCGATGACGTTGGCCCACTCGTTGATCGAGGCGATGCCGGCGCCGAGGACGATGTAGCGCCCGTCCGGCGCGTACTGCTTGGGCTCGTAGGCCTGCACGATGCGATCGCCGGTCGCCGGGTCCTGCTTGGCCTTGGCCAGCAGGGGCGGGAAGGCGAGCGGCCCGTGGCCGAGCGCGAGCATCACGTGCTTGGAGCGGCCGAGGAGGTTGGCCTCCTCGTCGTAGATGACGAAGTGCGGCGTGCCGCCGCCCTCGTCGCGCTGGAGCCAGCCGACCCGCTTGGGTACCCGGGAGCCCTCCCAGTTCAGCCGCTTGGCCACGACCTGCGCCTCGGCCAGGATGTCCGGCACGCCCGGGTTGTACTTGCGCCGGGCGGAGCGGAGCAGGGGCGCGAGGCTGCGGTGCGAGAGCGCGTCGAGCTGGCCGAACGTGGGCCAGTCGGCGGGGAGGAAGTGCGACTCAGACTCCGAGCGCAGCACGGTCTGCCCGAGGTTGAAGGCAAACTGCTGGTAGGTCCCCACGGGGTTGTCGCTGGGCCCGTAGATCGTGATCTCCTCGGGCCGGAACCCGAGGTACACCGCGGTGGAGTAGACGATGAGCGATCCGAAGCCGTCGCCGACGATCGCGATGGTTGAGTCCCGTGTGCCGTTGGCTGTCATAACGGTGCGCAGCCTACATCGCGGGGAGGGGCCACGGTCAAGGTTGATTTCCTTACGCGTGCGTTGCCACGGAGGTCCGGATTTGAGAAGTTCGGCTCGGCCCGATCCGCGATCCGGAGTGTGAGGACATGCCGACGCCCATGCCCCCCGAGGTCATCGCTCCCGCCGACGTCGTGGCCTATGTGCTCGCGGCGCTGGCGATCATCCTCATCGCCGCGCGACTGGTCGGCGAGCTGTTCGAGCGCATCGGCCAGCCGCGGGTCGTCGGCGAGATCGTCGCCGGCATCCTCATCGGCCCGACGATCCTGGGCGGCGCCATCGCCAAGGCGCCGCTGCCCGGCGTTCCCGGAGTGGCGGGCGAGGGCCTGGTCAACGACCTGTTCCCGCTGCAGGCGTTCAGCTTCCTGAACCTGATCGGCCAGGTGGCGCTGGTGTTCTACATGTTCCTGGTCGGCATCGAGCTCGACCAGCGCCTGCTGAAGGGCAAAGGCCGCCAGATGCTCATCGTCGCCCTCGCCGTCACCCTGGTCCCCGTGGGGCTCGGGTTCCTCTGCGGCGCGGTGCTCGACGACGCGACGTGGAGGCCCGAAGGCGTCTCCACCACGGCGTTCTCGCTGTTCATGGGAGCAGGGCTGTCGGTCACGGCGTTCCCGGTCATGGCGCGCATCCTGCAGGAGAAGGAGCTGCTCGCGTCGCCGCTGGGAGCTGTCGGTGTGGGGTCGGCCGCCATCGTCACCGTGATCATGTTCCTGATCATCGCGGCGGCCAGCGCCACGGCGAAGGGATCGGGAGCGGTGTCGGGCGTCGGGACGAAGCTGCTGCTCGTCCTCGGCTTGACCGTGGTGCTCATGGTGGTCGTGCGGCCGCTGATGGAGCGGCTGCTGCGCGGCTGGCAGGATGGCAGCCCCCTGCCGGGCAACGTGCTCGCCGGCCTGCTGATTGGCGCGCTGGCCACCGGCCTGGCCACCGATCGGATCCTCGGCGCGGGGCTCGTCGGTGGCTTTTTGTTCGGCATGGCCGTGCCCGCGATCCCGGGACTGGCTCAAGCGGTCATCGCCCGCATGACCGACGCGGTGATCCTGTTCTTCCTCCCCGTCTTCCTGGCGGTCTCTGGCCTGCGCACCGACCTGACGCTCGTCAACGGGACCGTGCTCGCCGGCAGCGCCTTCTTCGTTGCCCTGATGATCGCCGGCAAGCTCGGCGTCGGGTACGTCGCCGGCCGTGGGGTAGGCCTGAGCTCCAAGGAGTCCGCGACCCTGGGCGCGCTGATGAACTGTCGCGGCCTGCTGATCCTCGTCGTGGCTCTCATCGGCCTTCAGCTCGGGGTCATCACACCTCAGATGCAGATCGTCTTCGTCATCGGCGCGATCGTCACCACGATGATGACCGGACCGCTGGTGGACCTGTTCATCCCCAAGGAGGAGGCGCGCCGGGCCACGATGGAGCTGTCGCTGGAGGACATCGAGGAGGGTCAGCGCCGAGCGTCGGGCACGGCGATCATCGCGCGCTGACCGGGCGTCGGTCCGCAGCGACCGCCGACCGGTCAGGGCTTGGCCAGCGGCGCCGACGTGAAGCCGACGCTGAACGCGCGACACCAGATCACGACGTTAGAGAAGCGCGCGACGTCGACGCCCTTGGGGATCTCGTACTGCTGGCTGCCCTTGTTGCCCTTCAGCCCGCCCAGGTCCTCGAAGTCGCCGAGCTCGCCGCCGCCCGCGGGATTGCCGGTGCTGAGGTAGACGCGCAGGTCCGGTCCGTTGTCGGTCTCGAACTCGGTGAGCGTCAGCATGCGCTCACCGCTCGGCAGCTCCACCACGGCGGCGGCCCCGGAGCCGGGGTGCGACAGCGGCCCGAACCTGCCGCCCGCGACCTGGACGTTGCCCGCCGGAGCCCGCGATGCCCGGCCTGCGCGCGATGCGTCCTCCCGCGCGCCAGCGCTGGGCGCCGCGGTCGCGGGCGCGCCGGTCACGACCCGCTCGTTGACCTCGTCGTCGACCAGCATCGGCAGGCCGAGCACGACCGTCGCGGCGGCGACCACGACGACGAAGCCGGCCCCGAGCGGCAGTCGCAGGCTCGGCCGCTGACGCGTCAGGAGCGCTCCGCCGATCAGGACGACGCCGAACCACGCCCCCGTGTAGAGCATCGCGGTGCGATCGTCGTCGGCCAGTCGCCCGAAGACGAAGATGCCGGCCACCATCACCAACATCACCGCGGCGGTGGCCATGAGCCGGACGGCGATCGGAGCCGAAGTCCGATCTCCAAGCATGTGCGTGCTCATCAGGCCCTCCGTGTGTCGGGGAACTTCGGTATGCGACAGGAGGAAACGAGAGTTCGGCCCCGAGCGCAACCGACATCGCTGAGCGTTCGCGGATGGTAAGGGCTGGCCGGCTGCTCCGGTGAGGCCCGCGGCGGACGCGATCAGTTCACGGGAGCGC
This sequence comes from uncultured Solirubrobacterales bacterium, assembly GCA_963825515.1. Classification (GTDB taxonomy): domain Bacteria; phylum Actinomycetota; class Thermoleophilia; order Solirubrobacterales; family Solirubrobacteraceae; genus CADCVQ01. The sequence continues at coordinate 1,003,144 of CAWGTI010000010.1, forward strand.
TCTCGGCGCGGAGCTCCCCGCGCTCCAGCTAGGGCCCGCGCCGGACCGTGGCGCGGCGTGCGCGGGCGAGGTAGCTGCCGCCGGCGCGCACGGTGACGGTGCGCCGGGCGGCGTTGTCGCGGACGCGCACGCTGCCCTGGCGGACTTCGGTGCGGGTGCCGTCGCAGCGGTTCTGCGTCAGCCAGATGGTGCCGCGCACGGTCGCTGCGCTGTGGCGCCCGCGGGTGCGAAAGCGCCCGCGCCCGTTGCCCCACAGCCGCGAGACGACGCGGCTGGAGCGCCGCTGCGCGGCGCCGGCGCTGGGCGCGCGCGACGCGGACGCGCCGGTGCCGCAGACGCGGTCATAGACGGCCGCCGACGGGCTGCGCAGCGTGATGTCGGCGACCGCGTTGCGCGCGCGGCGCTGGCGGATCTGGAAGATCCCGGCGTAGAAGTTCGAGCTCTGGACGTTCTTGCGCCCGCCGGTGGTCGTCTGGTGTGAGGTCACCGCCACCCGCCCGGCCGTCGTGTCCAGCACCGTGCCCACCGGCAGCAGCGCCGCGCCGCGCAGCGGCCGCGCGCGGCGCGCGGCCTGCGACGAACGCGCCCCGGGCCCAGACCGCGGCCCACCGGCCGGCGGCAGGCGGAAGAACACGCTGCCGCTGACCACCCGGATGACCATGTCCACCCCGTTCGTCGGCCCCGGCGACGCATCGAACTCATCACACGCATCCCCGATCCCGTCCGTATCGGCATCGGCCTGATTGGGATTGGGCGCATCGACACAGTTGTCCGTACTGTCACCGATCCCGTCGGCGTCACGATCCGGACCGAGCTGGGTGACCAGTGGGGACACCGCAGGGATCTCCGGCGGCGGCAGCTCCACGACCGGCGAGGTCGGGCTGGTCACCTCGAACGCGGTCAACAGCGAGCGGGAGACCTGACCGCCGGCCGGCAGCGTCAGGCTCCCCCAGCCCAGCGCCATGCCGTTGTCGGTGAGCACGTCGCACAGGCAGAGGTTCGGCAGCGAGGCGCCGCCGCCCTCGATGATCCGGTCCTCGACGTCGAACGCGTCGCCCTCCTCGTAGCTGCTGCCGCCGCTGACGGGCACGAAGCCCATCACCCGGTCGGAGGGGCTGTTGTTCGGCGTGCGGGCGCAGTAGATCCCGTTGGCGGCGGTGTCGAAGAACCCGTAGCCGTCGCCCTCGTTCTGCAGATTGCAGTCGCCCCACTGGTAGATGCCGATGTCCGCGTCGAAGCCGTCGCGTTCGATCACCGTGACGTTCGTCCGGAAGAAGCGTGCGCCGTTGACGTACGTCACCTCCTGGCGGACGAGCGGGCCCTGGCCGGCGTCGCAGGCCTCCTCGGAGGCCGCGCACCCGACCGTCGTGATCCGGAACGGGTCGCTCGCCGTGCCGCTGCCCGCCGGCGCGCTCTGGCTGATGCGGACGTAGGGCTCGAGGTATGCGGTGGAGCTGAGGTCGGTCTCGGGGTCGGGGCCGAAGACCTGGCCGTCGACGGCGACGTAGGTCCCGCAGCGTCCGGGGAGCCCGCCGTCGAACTCCGCCTCGGAGTCGCTTGCGTAGCGCACCTGGCACGACAGGTCGGCGCCGGCGAAGATCTGGGCGATGCCGCTGGCCCCGATCGCCGCCTCCCACAGGACGCCGGTGGTGCTGAAGGGCTCGCCGTCGCTGTCGAACTCGCCGTTGGCGTTGTCGTCCTGCCAGACGAGCAGCTCGTCCCGGCCCCCGTTGACGCCGGTCCACGTGAGCGACGTGGTCCCGTTCGCGTCTGTGGCGGGAAGGACCCCCGAGGACGGATTGGCCCCGGTGATCTGGTAGCGCAGCACGACGCCCGGCGCCGGCGTGACGGTGTAGCCGTCGTAGTCATAGAGGAACACCTGGACGGTCTGGCGGCCGCCGACCGGCTGCTGGGAGTCACCCTGGTTGAGGTCCAGGAAGCGCTCCGGCCCCGACTGCGCCGGCGCGGAGGCCGGAGAGGAGACCAGCAGGGCGACGAGCGCAACCGCCAGCAGCGAAAGCGCCAGCGCGACAAGCGTCGGGGTGTGTCTGTGCGTCGAGCCCATCCGGTGTCCGGGCCGGCTGCGCGCCACTCTAGTGCTCACGTCAACCGCGTGCGCGGGCAAGGTACGCGGCTCCGGCGCGCACCGTGACCGTGCGGTCGGCGGCCTGGTCGCGGACGCTCACGGTCCCCTGGCGGACCTGCGTCAGCGTGCCGTCGCAGCGCTCCTGTGTGAGCCAGATCGTGCCGCGGACGGTCGCGGCGCTGTGCCGCCCGCGCGTGCGGAAGCTCCCGCGCCCGGTACCCCAGAGCCGCGATACGACCCGCGAGCGCCGTTGGGCCGCCGACGCGTCGGCTCTGCGTGAGCCCTGCCCGCACACCGCCGCGAAGTCGGGGCTGCGCAGCGCCAGCTCGGTGACCGGCCGGCGAGCACGCGCCTGCCCGATCCGGAAGGTCCCGGCGTAGAAGTCGGCGGTCTGCAAGCGCTGGGTCCGCCCGCGGGCGGTGGTGGCGGCGACGGAGGTCAGCGACAGGCGGCCGCGCACCGCGTCGACGGTCGAGCCGACGGGTATGACCTCGGCGCCCCGGACCGGCCGGAAGCCGGGTGGCGCCTGCGCCGCGCGCCCGGTCGTGCGGGCGCCGCCGGGGCCGGGCGTGCGCACGAACACCTGGCCGCTGACCACGCGGGCGATCACGGTCTCGCCCACCTCCGGAGGCTCCGATGCGACCGACGTGTCGCACGCGTCCCCGATGCCGTCGCGATCGAGGTCGGACTGCTCCGCGTTGGGCACGTCGACGCAGTTGTCCCTGGGGTCCACGACCGTGTCCAGGTCTCGGTCGGGCGCGACCTCGACCTCGACCACCCTCGCGACCGTGAAGCGGCGGCTCGCAGGGTTGGGAGCGGCGTTGCCCGCCGGGTCGATGGCGCGCACCTCGAACGTGTGCGGGCCATCCTGGAGCTCGCCGGTGGTGAACGGGGAGGAACAGGAAGCGAAGGCGGCCGAGTCGACCCGGCACTCGAAGCGCGAGCCACCCTCGTCCGACGAGAAGGCGAACGTGGGGGTGGGGTTGCCGGTCGTCCCCTCCGGCCCGGAGTCGATCGTCGGGCTGGCGTCGATCGTGGTCTGGGGCGGGGTGGCGTCGACCCGGAAGCTGCGCGCGGCCGGTTCGGGGTCGGTGTTGCCCGCCGGGTCGGTGGCGCGCACGGCGAAGGTGTGCGCGCCGTCGGCCAGCGGGGCCGTCGTGTGTGGCGAGGTGCAGGGTGCGAACGCGCCCGCGTCCACGCGGCACTCGAAGCTCGAGTCGACCTCGGTGGAGGAGAACGCGAAGGCCGGCGTGGCGTCGTTGGTCAGCCCCGAGGGCCCGGAGCCGATCGCGGTGTCCGGCGGCACGGTGTCCGGTCCCCGGTAGCCGAAGATGAAGGTGTTGATCGTGTCGTTCAGCGTGGTCGCGCCGGTCCGGGGCTGGCCGTAGGAGAAGGCCTCCGCGCCGGAGGCCGCGATCGCGGCGCCGGCCTGCGCCTCCGTGGCGGTCGCCCCGTAGAAGATGCTGAAGGTCACCGACCTCCCGACCGGGAGTGCCCCGAGGCCGAAGTCGAACAGCGCGCCGTGGTCATCGGGCCCCGAGTGGACGATGTCGGCGTTCTCGCTGGCGGAATCGATCGGCTCGCGCTTGCCGAGCGGGCTGTTGTCGGCGAACCCGTTGTCGTCGGAGTACCGCAGCGTCGGCGTGATTCCCCGCCGGATCGTGACGAACTCGTGAAACGGCGTGGGCTCGACGTCCCAGTCCATCACCCGGGTGTAGCGGACGTCCGGGAGCGCCTGACCGCCGATGTTCTGCAGAGCGACGACGATCTCGTAGAGGTTGGGCGTGCCCGCGAATGGCCGGAACGTGTGCGTCACCCGGAGCTTGCCCGCGATCGTGGCAACCGAGGTGGCGGTCGACGGCGTCGACGTGAAGGACACGGGCGTCACGGTGACGTTCTGGTTCTCGTTCGCCTTGCCCGCGAACGTGTTCCCGGCGGCGACGTTGGCAGCGCCCCATCCCTCGCACCGGCAGTCCGCGCGGGTCCCGTCGTTGCCGGTCGGGACGTAGGTCACGCCGCGGTACTCGCGGGTCGCCGGATCGACGTAGTTCAGCTGGCCCTCGTCGTTGACGCCGAGCTTGACGGTCCCGTTGGAGATGATCGCGCCGGCCGACGCGTCCGCTGCTCCGAGCAGAACCAGACCGATGCTGAACGCGAGGATCAGCCTTGCGCGTGTGAGACCTGGGATCGAGCTTGCGACCGAGCCTGACGTCACGTTCCGGGAAGGCGCCCCGCCGGGGGATGAGCCGGAAACCTCCCTACCTCCCGAGCCGAACCCTAAGTCCGGATCGAGATAAACGCAAGCGTGCGCTCGGGCTAGGGCCCGCGCCGGACCGTGGCGCGGCGTGCGCGGGCGAGGTAGCTGCCGCCGGCGCGCACGGTGACGGTGCGCCGGGCGGCGTTGTCGCGGACGCGCACGCTGCCCTGGCGGACTTCGGTGCGGGTGCCGTCGCAGCGGTTCTGCGTCAGCCAGATGGTGCCGCGCACGGTCGCTGCGCTGTGGCGCCCGCGGGTGCGAAAGCGCCCGCGCCCGTTGCCCCACAGCCGCGAGACGACGCGGCTGGAGCGCCGCTGCGCGGCGCCGGCGCTGGGCGCGCGCGACGCGGACGCGCCGGTGCCGCAGACGCGGTCATAGACGGCCGCCGACGGGCTGCGCAGCGTGATGTCGGCGACCGCGTTGCGCGCGCGGCGCTGGCGGATCTGGAAGATCCCGGCGTAGAAGTTCGAGCTCTGGACGTTCTTGCGCCCGCCGGTGGTCGTCTGGTGTGAGGTCACCGCCACCCGCCCGGCCGTCGTGTCCAGCACCGTGCCCACCGGCAGCAGCGCCGCGCCGCGCAGCGGCCGCGCGCGGCGCGCGGCCTGCGACGAACGCGCCCCGGGCCCAGACCGCGGCCCACCGGCCGGCGGCAGGCGGAAGAACACGCTGCCGCTGACCACCCGGATGACCATGTCCACCCCGTTCGTCGGCCCCGGCGACGCATCGAACTCATCACACGCATCCCCGATCCCGTCCGTATCGGCATCGGCCTGATTGGGATTGGGCGCATCGACGCAGTTGTCCGTACTGTCACCGATCCCGTCGGCGTCACGATCCGGACCGAGCTGGGTGACGATCGGGTTGACGATCGGGTTGACGATCTGGTTGATGATCACGGTCGGCGGGGTGGGGTCGGGCGTCGTCGGCGGGTCGGGAATCCGGCTGGGCACGAAGGCCGTCAGGAAGCCGCGGCGCACCTGCCCGCCGGGCGGAAGCTCGAGCGGGCCCCAACCGATCGCGACCGCGTGGTCGTGGTCGTCCTCCTCGGTTCCGAGCGAGCAGCCCTCGCAGAAGTTCGGCAGCGGGCCGTCGCGATCGGGGCTGTCCTCGGTGTCGGCGGCCGCTTCCTCGAGCGCCTCACGCGTGTCCTCGGCGTCGTCCTCGATGTAGCTGCTGCCGCCGTCGGCGGGCACGTACCCCAGCACGCGGCCGGGGGGATCGTTGTTGACCGTCGTGGCGCAGTAGATGCCGCTTGCGGAGGTGTCGAAGAACCCGAAGCCGTCGTCGTCGTCGGCGTCGTCGCGCGGCAGCAGGCAGTCGCCGTACTGGTAGATGCCGACGGTGTGCGCCACGTCGTGGCGGTTGATCACGGTGATGTCCGTGCGGTAGAACCGGTCTCCGGTGACGTAGGTCACCTCGTGGCGCACGAGGGGGTCGCGCCCGTCCGGCCCGCAGTCCACCGAGCTGCCGGCGCAGACCACGGTGGTGACCCGGAACGGGTCCGCACGCGTGCCCGTGCCGGTGGGCGTCGTCTGGCTCACGGGCGTGTACGGCTCCACGAAGACGTGGAATCCGGGCGGCCGCGGAGCGAACTCAGCTTCCTGGTCGGGCCCGTAGAGCTCCCCGTCGATGGAGATGAACGTCCCGCAGTCGCCGGAGCCGGGGGTCGCGAAGTCGCTGCCGTCCACGTCAATGAAGTTGGGATCGAACGCGGGATCCTCGTCGCCCGCGAACTGGGCCTGGCAGGACAGGTCGGGCCCCGTGAAGATCTCGGTGATGGGGCTCGGGCGCAGGACCACCCGCCAGGTGATGGTGGCGACGTCGAACGGCTCGCTCTCGTCCACGGTCCCGTCGTTGTCGGAGTCCTGCCAGACGACGAGCTCGTCGCGGCCGGGATTCGTGCCCGTCCAGGTGATCTGAGTCTCGCCGTTGCCGTCGGTCGCCGGCAGCACGCCTGACCCGGGATTGGCCCCCGTGATCGTGTAGCGCAGCACCACGCCGGGCACCGCGTTGAACGTGTAGCCGTCGAACTCGTTGACGAACGCTCGCTCGGTGTGGGTGTCGCCCACGTCCTCCGCCCGCGATCCGTCGGAGTCGAGATCGACGAACCGGTCGCCGGTCGTCTGGGCCGGTGCCGTGCCCGGGGAGGAGACCAGCAGCGCGACCATCGCGACGGCGACCAGCGACGCCGCGAGGGCGGCGATCGCGACGAGCGGCCTGGGCTTCAGCGACTGGGACATGCCTTCTCCTCAGCGAAAGGGTGGGGGACTCCGCCGTGAGGTCAAACCCCGCGGCGGCCTCCGAGTAGCGGACTGCGGTGCGCGACGATCCCTAGCGCCTGCGGACGGTGGCGCGGCGGGCACGGGCGAGGTAGCTGCGCCCGGCGCGGACGGTGACGGTGCGGCGGGCGCGCAGGTCGCGGACGCTGACGCTGCCGCGGGTGACCTGGGTCAGGGTGCCGTCGCAGCGCTCCTGGGTCAGCCAGACGGTGCCGCGCACGGTCGCGGCGCTGTGGCGCCCGCGGGTGCGAAAGCGCCCTCTGCCGTTGCCCCACAGGCGCGAGACCACGCGCGAGCGGCGTTGCTGGGCGGCGTTGGCGGTCGCGCCGCGCGAGGTGCTGCCGCACACCGATCGGAAGTTGGTGCTGCGCAGCGAGAGCTCGGTGACCGGCCGGCGGGCGCGGGCCTGCTTGATCTGGAAGATCCCGCGGTAGAAGTCCGCGGTCTGGGTGCGCATCGTGCGCCCGCCTGCCGTGGCGGTGTTCACCGACGTCACCGCCAGGCGCCCGCGGGTCGTGTGCACGGTCGAGCCCACCGGGATGACCGCCGCGCCGCGCACGGGCGTAAAGCCTGCCGGAGTCTGTGACGCGCGCGCCCCCGCGCGCGAGCGTGAGCTTTTCCGCGACCCCGGCGGCCGGAAGAAGACCTCGCCGCTGACCACCCTGGCGATCACCGTCTCGCCCACCTCCGGCGGCACCGACGCATCCGAGCTGTCACACACATCCCCGATCCGATCGCGATCGCGATCGGCCTGGTCGGGATTCGCCGCATCCGGGCAGTTGTCCGTCGCGTCCGGCACCCCGTCGCTCTCACGATCCGGCGCACCGGGCACGCCGGGGTCGATCGGCGGAGCGGCCGGCGGCGGCGCGACGAAGCTGCCCCGCTGCAGGAAGACGTTGGAGTCCAGGGTGGAGTCGGTCCGATCGGCAATGGCCAGCTTGACGTGGTTCGTCTGCCCCGGATTGACCGCCGCCGTGCAGGTCAGCACGACGGTCAGCCCGTCCATCTCGGTGTCGATCGAGCCGCCTCCGTCGCCGAGGTCGTTGTTGCGGTAGAACGCGGCGTTCGTGGCGTTCATCCCGAACGGGTTGCCGCCGTTGATCGTATTGATCGAGACCGGGCTGCCCGTCCCCGGAACCAGCGCGCAGTTCTGACCGTTGACGAAGAAGGCGAAGATGTCGTTGAACGCGCTCCCGACGAAGTCGTTGTACTCGTCCGAGCTGAACACGTAGCTGAAGGTCAGCGTGCCGGCGCCGGGCACGAGGTCGAACTCGAGCACCGCCGCGTCCTCCGTGGGCTCGGCGCCGGACCCTCCGAGTGCGTCGAGATCGGAGTCGCCGTCACCGGACGTAGGGGGGTGCGCCGTCGTCTCGCTGTCGGAGTTGTTGGGGCCGACCACGCCGGCGACGGCTCCGGAGCTCAGGATGACCCCGTCCTCGAAGCCGATGATCCCGCCCCCGCCGGCGAACAGGCCGAGCGCGGTGTCCGCTCCCCGGTGCGTGACGTTGGACACCGTCACTCCGGCGCCCGCGAGGCTCTCGGCCAGCTGGGTCGGCGTGGGGGCGCCGCCGGCCAGGTCGTCGGTCGTCAGAACGGCCGCGGCCGGGGATGCCGTCGCCGCCAGGATCGCGGTGGCCGCCAGCGCGGCGAGACCGGCAACGGTGATGCGCGCGACGGGCCTGAGCGGCATGCGAGACATCTTCGCCGTCAGCGCCTGCGGACGGTGGCGCGGCGGGCACGGGCGAGGTAGCTGCGGCCGGCGCGGACGACGACCGTCCGGCGGGCCGTCTGGTCGCGGACGCTCACGCTGCCGCGCGTCACGCGGGTCAGCGTGCCGTCGCAGCGCTCCTGCGTCAGCCAGATGGTGCCGCGCACCGTCGCCGCGCTGTGGCGCCCGCGGGTGCGGAAGCGCCCGCGGCCGTTGCCCCACAGCCGCGAGACCACCCGCGAGCGGCGTTGCGCCGCGATGGCGCGGGGTCCGCTCGCCGTACGCGAGGTGCTCCCGCACACCGATGAGAAGTTCGTGCTGCGCAGTCGCAGCTCGGTCACCGGCCGCCGCGAGCGGGCCTGGCGGATCTGGAAGATGCCGGAGTAGAATTGGGCGGTCTGGGTGCGCACCGTCGTGCCGCCGCGGGTCGCCGAGTTCACCGACGTGACGGCCAGGCGCCCGCGCGTGGTGTGCACGACCGACCCCACCGGTATCACCGCCGCGCCCTTGACTGGGGTGTAGCCGGCCGGCGTCGCCTGCGACGCGCCCGCGGTGGAGCGGGAGCTCGCGCCCGGCGGCTTGAAGAACACCTCGCCGCTGACCACCCGCGCGATCACCGTCTCACCCACCTCCGGCGGCACCGACGCGTCCGACGTGTCGCACACGTCGCCGATGCGGTCGCGGTCGACGTCGGACTGGTTCAAGTTGGCGGCGTCGGGGCAGTTGTCGACGACGTCCGGGATGGAGTCGGCGTCACGGTCCCCGGGCGGCGGGCCCGTCGCCGGCGGCGTCTCCACGGGCGGCGGTGCGATCTGCGGCGGCGCGAACGGCACGCCGGTGGGCGAGAAGGCGGTCAGCAACGAGCGCGTGACCGACCCGGAGGCTGGCAGATTGATGCTGGTCCACCCGATGGCCATACCGTTGTCGAGCTCGGTCGTGCACAGGCAGCTGTTGGGAAGCGCTGCGCCCTGGCCGCTCGTGATCTGGCTTCGCACCGTCGAGAATCCTGCCTCGTAGTAGCTGCTTCCGCCATCGACGGGTACGAAGCCCTCGATCCGGGACGCGGGCGAGTTGTTGGGCTGGCGCGAGCAGTAGATGCCGTTCGTGGCGCTGTCGAAGAAGCCGAAGCCGCTGTCGGATTCCTGCAGGAAGCAGTCCGCGTACTGGTAGATCCCGATCGTCTCCGATGATCCGCGGCTCGTGACCTGCACCTCGGTGCGGAAGTAGTCCTGGCCGACCACGTAGCGCACGTCGGTCGTCACGATCGGCGCTGTGCTGGACGACACGCATTCCGCCGAGGTGCCCGCGCACACCTGGGTGATGACCTTGTAGGGATCCTCGGCCGTACCCGATCCCTGCACGCCGGTCTGGCTCACCGGGACGTAGCTGCCAGGCGCGAAGACCTGCGCTCCGCGAGCGATGTACGTCCCGCAGGTTCCGACGGGGTTGCTGGGGCTGTAGAAGCTGAAGCTGGTCTCGGTCCCGTAGCGCACCTGACAGTTCAGCTGCGTGCTGAGATGAATCTCGGTCAACGGCCCCGACGACCTGATGGTGACGTCGGCGTGCCCAACGGCGGGCGCGATCAGCATGAGCGAGAGCAGGGCGGCCCCGACGGCGGGGATGCGTCCGGCGGACCTGGGCATTGGACGAGACATCCGATCTCCTAAGCAGCTCTGAAGCGAGACTCCGGGCGCCGGGCGCTCCGGCGGCCTTCCCTGTCTCCTTGCGGCGATCATAACCTCGACCGCCAGGCCGAGTTGCGGTTTCTCGCGCGGCGGCCGGGAGGCGTCAGCGCCGGCGGACCGTGGCGCGCCGTGCGCGGGCGAGATAGCTCTCGCCTGCTCTGACGTCCACCGTGGTGTCGCTGTCGCCGAGATCCTGCACGGTCACGACGCCCGAGCGCACGCGCGTGAGGGTCCCGTCGCAGCGCTGCTCGGTCAGCCACACGGTGCCGCGGACCGTCGCCGCGCTGTGGCGGCCGCGCGTCCGGTAACGCCCGCGCCCGTCGCCCCACAGCCGGGAGACCACCCGGCTCGTGCGCTGCTGCGCCGCCGCGGCCCGGCGCGAGCCCCGGCCGCGCGAGCTCGTGGCCGCCCGTCCGCACACCCGGGCGAACGGCGCGGCGGAGGGGCTGCGCAGCCGCAGCTCCGTCACCGCGTTGCGGGCGCGCGCCTGCCGGATCTGGAAGATGCCGTCGTAGAAGTCCGCGGCCTGGGTGCCCGGCGACTCCGATCCCATCGAGGAGGTGATCGTCACGCGGCCCTGTGCCGTGTCGACGACCGAGCCGACCGGCAGCACGCCGGCTCCCTTGAGCGGCACGGTGCTGCGCGAGGCCTGCGACGCGCGGGCCGCGGTGCGCGGTCCGCCCGCGGGAGGGAGGCGGTAGAAGACGTCGCCGCTGACGACGCGGGCGACCACCGTCTCGCCGATCTCCGGGCCCGCGGACGCGTCGCTGCTGTCGCAGGCGTCGCCGATCTTGTCGCTGTCGGCGTCGGCCTGATCGGAGTTGGGCGCATCGACGCAGTTGTCGGTGGCGTCGGAGACGCCGTCGCCGTCACGGTCGGGCCCGGCCTGGGCCACGACGCCAGGCGGGAGCACCGACAGGGGTTCCACGGTCGGCGGCGGCGGGTCCACCACGGGCGGCGGGTCGGGCGTCGGATCGGCCGGCACGCCGGCCGGGGAGAAGGCGACGAGGAGGCTGCGCTGCACGGAGGCGCCGGGCGCCACCGAGATGCCCGTCCAGCCCAGCGCCATGCCGTTGTCCTCCGCAAAGGCTGGGGCGCAGTCGCAGGTGCTGGGCAGCGGTGCGCCCTGTCCGGTGGCCACCTGTGATTGAACGGTGCCGTAGTGGTCCTCGTGGTAACTGCTCCCGGCGTGGATCGGAACGAAGCCCTCGATCCGCGCGGCGGGCGAGTTGTTCGGGTTCGCGGCGCAGTAGACGCCGCCGGTCGACGAGTCCACGAAGCCGTAGCCCGAGTCCGAGCCCTGCAGGTAGCAGTCCGCGTACTGGTAGATGCCGATGGTCTCCGAGGACGCGCTGCGGTTGAGGACCTGGATGTCCATCCGGAAGAACTCCTCGCCCGTCACGTAGCTGATCGTCCGGGTGACCAGTGGTGCGGTGTTCGCCGCGCACGACGAGGAGTCTCCGGCACAGACCTGTGTCACGACCCGGAAGGGGTCGCCGGCCGTTCCCGATCCGGTGACGCCCGATTGGCTCACCTCGATGTAGCTGCCGGGCTGGAGCACGGTCGTTCCCCGCGCGATGTACGTGCCGCATGTCCCCGTCGAGTTCGAGGGGCTGTAGAAGCTGAAGCTGATCTCGCTGCCGTAGCGCACCTGGCAGTTGAGGTTCGAGCCGACGTGGATCTCGGTGAGCGGCCCCGACGAGGTAATCGTCGTGATCGCGGCCTGGCCCGTGGCCGGCGCGAGCATCGTCGCGAGCAGGGCCGCTCCGGCGACCGCGAGGCGCCGGGCCGGCGTGGGCATTCTCCGAGACATCCAATCTCCTGAGTGGTCTGCGTAGAGACTCCGGCCGCCGCGTCCTGTGGCGCCCTCCCCGGCCTCTGTGCGGCGATCATAGCCCCACCCGCGGGGTGACCGCGGGTTTTCTCGGCGCTACCGCCGGCGGCGCACGGTGGCGCGCACGGCGCGCGCGAGGTAGCTGCCGCCGGCCCGCACGGTGACGGTGCGGTTGGCGCGCAGGTCGCGCACGCGGACGCTGCCCTGGCGGACCTGGGTGCGGGTGCCGTCGCAGCGGTTCTGGGTCAGCCACACGGTGCCGCGCACGGTCGCCGCGCTATGGCGCCCGCGGGTACGGAAGTTGCCCCGGCCGTTGCTCCACAGCCGCGACACGACGCGTGAGGAGCGCTGGGCCGCCGCAGCGGTCGGGAGGGCGGATGCGGAGGCCCCGGTGGCGCACACGCGGTCGTACGGGGTCGCCGACGGACTGCGCAGCGTGATGTCCGTGACCGCATTGCGCGCGCGGCGCTGGCGGACCTGGAAGATCCCGGCGTGGAAGGCCGACCCTTCGGTCACCTTGCGCCCGCTGGATCGGTTCAGGGTGTCCGTCGTGACCCGGACCTGCCCCTGCGTGGTGTCCAGGACCGAGCCCATCGGCAGCAGCGCGGCGCCCTTGAGCTGGCGCGTCCCCCGCGCGGCCTGCGACGACCGTGCGCGAGTTCCCGGCGTGCCCACGGGCGGCGGGCGGAAGAACACGGTGCCGGTCATGACCTCCGCGACGACGGTCTCCCCGTTCTCCGGGCCCCCGGACGCGTCGCTGTCGTCGCAGGCGTCGCCGATCCGGTCGCCGTCGGCGTCGGCCTGGTCGAAGTTCGGGGCGTCGAGGCAGTTGTCGGTGGCGTCCGGCGCGCCGTCGCGGTCACGGTCGGGCGGCGTCTCGCCGGGGGGCGTCGGCTCCGGGGGGACCACGATCGAGGAGACCCAGCTCTTCGTCGCCGTCCCGCTCACCGAGCCCACGGAGGCGGTGATCGTGTCGTTGCCGATGTTCGTGGCCGTGTAGCAGAACTGCGCCTCGCCCTGGTCGCCGGCGATCACCGACTCGGTCGCGGTGTTGGCTCCGGCGACCGCGAAGTCAACTCGAACGCCCGGCACGCGGCCGCCGGCCAAGTCGGTCACCGTGGCCGTGACGCACCCGCGAGCGCCGACCACCAACGTGTCCGTCGCGGGTGCCAGCCCGATCGTCGTCACGCTGGCGATCGGCGCCAGGGACAACCCACCGGGGTAGCCGTACGAATCGGCGGAGGCGAACCCGTACACGAACGCGCCGAACGGCCGCCCGTTGCCGGTGATGGTGTGGCTGCCGACCGCGATGTCCAGTTGCGCTCCCTGGAAGCCGCTGGAGCCGATCGGCGTGAAGCTGGCGTTCGGCACCACGGTGCCGTCGACCCGGATGCTCCCCACGGCCGCGTCGGGCACGACCAGGTTGAGGTAGTTCTGCGCGAACCCGGACGCCGGCGTCGTGACCGTGTACCCGGTCTGGTACTGCTCGAACGGCGGGATCAGCATCATGAACGGATCCGACGTGACGTTGTCGAACGATGTCCCGTTGGAGAACTGCGCGACCAGGATCGGATGGTTGGACGTGATCGTCGCCTGGCCGGCGATGAGCTGCTCGTTCTGCTGGCCGGCGTTCAGCGTCGCCACGGTCGTGCCGTCGACGGCGACCTGCGTGCCGTCCTCCGTGGCGAGGAACTTGACGGTGTCGCCGCCGACGCGGGTCTTCAGCGGCACCGTGAGGAACGAGGTGCCCCAGGTCTCGTCGGGCGGGATCTGCTCCACGACGTGATCGCAGGCGATGACGCTGCTGCTCGGGATGTTGGCGCACTCGTGGCCGCCGAAGACGGCGACGTTCGCCGTCGCGGTGATCGTCGTCCCCGTGAGGTCGCCGATCGCCTGCACCTGGTACATCTCGCCGGCATCGAGGGTGACCGTGTACGGGGTGCCCGCGGCATGTCCGCCCGAGGTGGCGGCGGACGGCGTGATCGTCACCGTTGTGTCGTCCTGCGTCGCGACGACGCCGACCTCTGACGGGCCTGCTCCGGGGCCCCAGGCCATCATCGTGTACTCGCGGCCCAAGACGTCGCTGGGCAGACCGAGGAACGCGTCGGTGGTGAACACCAGGCGGTTCAGCCCGTAGACCACGACCTCGTCGGCCGCGGTCACGTGGATCCCGACGTCCTGCTTGACCTCGGCGCCGGGCATCTCCGCGCCGGCCGGGATGGCCACGGTCGTGACGCTTCCCGGCGTGACGGTGAAGCTCTGGGAGAATCCGAGGCCGGGCACCGACACCGTCCCCGTCGTGGCCGTGCCGCCGGTGATGAACAGGCTCTTCTCCGCTCCGCCCGTGTGGTTGCGCATGAACCCCACCCAGAAGTCCGTGCCGGCGTTGTCGGGCGCCGCTGCGGCGGGCGATGCGCACACGAGTGCGGCGGCGAGCACCACCACAGCTACGACCGTTCTGTGAGACATCACTCCGACGGCTCCTTGACCGCCGTCGCGGTCGGCTTCTTCAGCCCGGCCTGGGACGCGGTCTTGGCGTCGGAGCCCTCGGCCGGCTCGGGCACCCACACCGTCAGGACCGCCTGGCGGCCGCGGATCGGCAGGTCGCCGTAGTGCTCCAGGCCTTCGCTGCTGCCCTGCAGGAGCTCGCGGGTGGAGTCGGCCACGAAGAGCTGGTGCCCGGTGCCCTTGGTCATGCCCTCCAGGCGTGCGGCGGTGTTCGTCGTGTCGCCCACGGCGGTGTACTCCATGCGCCGCTCGGAGCCGACGTTGCCCGACATGACCGGCCCGCTGTTGAGCCCGATGCCCATCGCGAAGTTGCCGGGCATCCCCTGCTCGTTGATCCAGGCGTTGAAGCGCGGCAGGCGCACGCCCAGCATCTCGCGAGCGGCGGCCAGCGCCCGGTCGGCGTGGTCCTCCAGCTCGATGGGCGCCCCGAAGACGGCCATGATGCCGTCGCCCATGTAGGCCACCAGCGTGCCGCCGTGGTTGAGGATCGCGTCGCTCATCTCCCCCAGGTAGTGGTTGAGCAGGTCGATGACCTGCTCGGCCTGCAGGCTCTCGGAGAACGACGTGAAGCCGCGCAGGTCGCAGAACAGGACGGTGCTCACGAGGCGCTCGCCGCCGAGGCGCGCGTCGCCGCGCTCGACCACCTGCTCGACGACCGCCTCCGGGACGAAGCGCGAGAACGTCGCGCGCAGTCGCCGGCGCTCGCGGGTCTCGGTGAAGAAGTCCACCGCCAGCGAGCCCACCGTCGTCAGGACCAGCCCCATCACCGGCGCGGCGAGGATGAGCACCGTGCCCGAGTCGAACGCGACCTGGGCCGCGACCACGTAGATCGCCGCCGCAGCTCCGACGATCGGCAGCGCGCGCAACGGGGACATCCGCAGGTTCAGCAGCGGGGCGATGAGGCCCATCAGGACGATCAGCAGGGTGTTGGCCGTGCCGCCGGAGCTGCGCAGCGGGAAGCTGTTGCGGGCGGTGTCGAAGGCGTTGGCCTGGATCTCCGCCCCGGACATCTGCCCACCGCCCGCGGACGTCGGGTGCACGTCCTGCAGCGACGGCGCGGTCGGGCCGACCACGACGACCTTGCCGCGCAGCCGGTCGGGATCGACCTTGTTGTTGTAGACGCGCGAGAACGAGACCGTGTCGATCGTCCCGGGCGGGCCGCTGTAGTCGATCCACTCGGTGCCGTCGGACCCGGCGGGCGGTTCGATGCGGCGCCGGCCGACGGTCTCCGCGGCCACGACGCCCAGCGATTTCAGGTTGTTGAGCGTGTAGCCCATGCGGCGGATCACGCCGCCGGGATCGTTGGGGAGCAGGCCCTGTCCGGCCCGCGCGTCGATCTGCTCGAGGTTCTCGTCCCCGCCCAGCACGGCGGTCCCGCCCTTTTCGTCCACCTCGGTGGTCGCGAAGAGGACGGGCCGCGCCGCGTCCGCCGCCTCGTAGAGCGCGACGTCCTGGCGCTCGTCGGTCGAGGGCTCGGTGAACTGGAAGTCGTAGATGACCGCCTTCGGCTTCGCGCGGGCCAGGTTGCGCAGGACGCGGGCGTGGAACGTGCGCGGCCACTCCTGAAAGCGCAGGCGCAGCTCGCCGAAGCTCACGTCGTCCACCGCGACGACGACCACGTCATTGGGCGGACTGTCGGTGCCGCGGACCGCGAAGCGGGCGTCGACGGTGTCGAGCTCCAGGCGGTCCAGGGTGCCCGAGCGCTCCAGGCCGAGCGTCAGCGTCGTGAGGATGAGGCCGCAGCCCAGCAGGAGGACGATCTTCAGCCGGTGGCGTCGCTGCCAGCGGTCGCTGCGCTGCTTGGCCTCCGCCATCGGCTCAGCCGCCCGCCACGATGGCCAGTCCGAACAGGGCCAGGACGTGGAACGCCTGGTCGACGGCCGTCCGCACGGCCGGCACGCTCTGGGGGTCGCAGCGCTTCACGCGGCGCAGGTAGCCGTCCAGCAGGCGCCCGTCGTCCTGCACCAGGTGCGGCCCGGCGATCAGCACCGCGACAAGCACGACGCCCGCGCCGAGGTCGTCGGCCAGCCAGACGAACGCGGGCACGAAGGCCAGCGTGTACATGCCGATGTGCGAGAGCAGCGCCCGGCGGGCGAGCGGATCGGGTCCGAGGCCGCCCATCTTGTGCGCCGCCTGCCAGTCCGTCTGGAACAGGTAGTCGCCGACGAGGTGGCAGACGACGAAAACGGAAAAGACCTCGACCCACGGCACGGCGCGAGGCTACCGCTATCCTCGCTCCGTGGGTGAGCCGTTGCAGGAGCCTGGCCCCTCTGGCATGGACATCGGCATGGTGCTGGCCAAGCGCTATGTGGTCCAGGCACCGATCTCGCGTGGGGCGATGGGAACCGTCTCCCTCGCGCTGGACCGCCAGACCGGTGAAGAGGTGGCCGTCAAGCGGCTGACGGACGTCACGCAGGTCGCCCGTTTCGAGATCGAGGCGCGCCTGCTCTCGTTCCTCTCGCACCCGCGCGTGGTCCGCGTCATCGACCACTTCAACGACCCCAGCGGGTACTTCCTGGTCATGGACCTGGTCCGCGGCGCCGACCTCGGCCAGGTGCTGAAGGCCGGCGGCAAGCCGGGCCTGCCCGTCGACGTCGTGCTGGACTACGCCCACCAGACGTGTGAGGCGCTGGACTACGTCCACCAGCAGCGCATCGTGCACCGCGACGTCAAGCCCGAGAACCTGATCCTCGGCGAGCGCGGCGTGATCCTCGTGGACTTCGGGGTGGCCCGCCAGCTCGACGGGGAGGGCCCGGAGGACGTCGGCACGGTGGGCGTCGGCACGCCGCGGTTCATGGCGCCGGAGATCTTCGCGGGCGGGGCGGTCTCCGAGCGCAGCGACGTCTTCAGCCTGGCCGCCACCGTCTCCACGCTGCTGTGCGGCGAGCTGCCGCGCTACGGGGATCGCCGGTCGCTGCGCGATCGCGTCCCCGACGTGAGCGCCGAGCTCTCCGACGCGCTGCGCTCGGGGATGGAGTTCATGCCCGAGCGGCGGATCGCCTCGATCGACGCCTTCGCCAAGGCGATCGGGCGCCCGCTGCGCGAGCGCGAGGGCGCCTCGTTCGTGCGCAGCGTGATCGAGCCGGAGGGGCGCCCCTCGCTCATGGGCGCCGTGGTCCGCACGGCGGCGGGGGTCTTCGACGCCGCCGCGGCCTCGATCGCGCTGGTCGACCCCGAGACCGATGAGCTCGTGTTCAAGGCCGCCTGGGGTGCGGGCGCCGACGAGATCGTCGGCGTGCGCCTCGCGCCGGGCACGGGCCTGGCCGGGACGGTGGCCAACGACGGCGAGCCGATCTTCGTCGCCGACTGCCGCAACGACCCGCGCTTCGCCGCCCGGATCGCGGCCAACACCGGCTACGTCCCGGTGACGATGCTGATCGTCCCGCTCAAGCGCGGCGACGAGACCGTCGGGGTCCTCTCGCTGCTGGATCGCCGCGACGGCGGCTCCTACGGGGGCGACGACGTGACGCGCGCCGCCTTGTTCGCGGACCTCGCGGTCGAGGTGCTCGCGCTGGGCCCCGAGCACCTGAGCTGACCGCGCGACCCCGCCACGCGCTCCCGGCCCGGAACGAGCGAGGGCCCGGCGCACCGCGCCGGGCCCTCGAAAGTCCTCGGACGGCGCTCCGCCGCAGCGGAGCGCCGGGACCGGGGGCTTCTTACATCATGCCGCCCATGCCGCCCATGTCGGGCATGCCGCCGCCCGGCAGGCCGCCGCCGCCGTTGCTGTCCGGAACCTCGGCGACGATCGCCTCGGTGGTCAGGATGTTCTTGGCGATCGACGCCGCGTTCTGCAGCGCCGAGCGGGTGACCATGGCCGGATCGATGACGCCCGCCGCGACGAGGTCCTCGATCTGGTTGGTGGCCGCGTTGAGGCCGTGGCCCTTCTTGGCCTTGCGGACGTCGTTGATGACGACCGAGCCCTCCAGGCCGGAGTTCTGCGCGATCTGGCGCAGCGGCTCCTCGAGCGCGCGCAGGACGATCCTCGCGCCCGTGCGCTCGTCGTCCTCGTAGGCGTCGGGGTCGATGGCCGACTCCGCCTGCAGCAGCGCGACGCCGCCGCCGGGCACGATGCCCTCCTCCAGCGCGGCGCGCGTGGCCTGCAGTGCGTCCTCGACGCGGTGCTTCTTCTCCTTCATCTCCGTCTCGGTGGCCGCGCCGACCTTGACGACGGCGACACCGCCGGAGAGCTTGGCCAGGCGCTCCTGGAGCTTCTCGCGGTCGAAGTCCGAGTCGGTGGTCTCGATCTCGGCCTTGATCTGGTTGATGCGGCCCTTGATCGCCGCGGCGTCACCGGCGCCGTCGATGATCGTGGTGTTGTCCTTGCCGACCACGACGCGACGCGCGCGGCCCAGCTGGGAGATCTGGGTGTTCTCGAGCTTGAGGCCCATCTCCTCGGTGATGACCTCGCCGTTGGTGAGGATCGCGATGTCCTCCAGCAGCCGCTTGCGGCGGTCGCCGAATCCGGGGGCCTTGACCGCCACACCGGTGAAGGTGCCGCGGAGCTTGTTGACCACCAGGGTCGCGAGGGCCTCGCCCTCGACGTCCTCGGAGATGATCAGCAGCTGCTTGCCGGCCTGGATGACGGCCTCGAGCAGCGGCAGCACGTCGCGGACGGAGCCGATCTTCTGATTGGCGATGAGGATGTAGGGATCCTCGAGAACGGCCTCCATGCGGTCCTGGTCGGTGACCATGTAGGGGCTGATGTAGCCCTTGTCGAACTGCATGCCCTCGGTGAACTCGAGGTCCATGCCGAACGTCTGGCCCTCCTCGACGTTGACCACGCCGTCCTTGCCGACCTTCTCGATGGCATCGGCGATGACGTCGCCGATGTCGTCGTCCCCGGCGGAGATGGTCGCCACGCGGGCGATCTGCTCCTTGCCGGCGACGTCCTTGGACTGGCGGCCGATGTCGGCCACGACGGCGTCGACGGCCTTCTCGATGCCGCGCTTGAGCGCGAGCGGGTTGGCGCCGGCGGTCACGTTCTTCAGGCCGTCGCGCACGATGCGCTGCGCGAGCACGGTCGCGGTGGTGGTTCCATCACCGGCGACGTCGTTCGTGGCGGTCGCGACCTCGCGGACCAGCTGGGCGCCCTGGTTCTGGAAGACGTCCTCGACCGAGATCTCGCGGGCGATTGTCACGCCGTCGTTCGTGATCGTCGGTGCACCGAACTTCTTGTCGAGGACCACGTAGCGGCCCTTGGGGCCGAGCGTGACCTTGACGGCGTTGGCGACGGCGTCGACGCCGGCCTCGAGGGCCTGGCGCGCCTCCATGTCGTACTTCAGTTCCTTATGCGGCATGTGTTGTCAACCCTCCTAAAGGATCTTGGCGAGGACGTCGGACTCGCGGAGCACGAGGAGATCCTCACCGTCGATCTTGATCTCGGTGCCGCCGTACTTCGAGTACAGGACCTCGTCGCCCTCGGCGACGTCGAGCGGGATGCGCTTCTCGCCGTCCTCGTCGTACTTGCCCTCGCCGACGGCGATGACCTTGCCCTTCTGGGGCTTCTCCTTGGCGGTATCAGGGAGCACGAGACCGCTAGCGGTGGTCTCCTCCTCCTCGATCGCCCGCACGATCAGGCGATCGCCCAGGGGCTTCAGCTTCATGACAGACCTCCACGACGTCTGGTTGATTGGCACTCCACCCTTGAGAGTGCCAACGTTCTGGCCGAACTCTAGCGAACTTGGCACTCGCGCATGGGGAGTGCCAAAAGCGGCTGCTAGTTCTGGGCCCCGCCGATGCCGTGCATGCGGTCGGTCATCGTGGGCGGGTTCTCGATGATCTGCGAGAAGCGCACGACCGTGACCGTGTCGTCGAGCGTCACCGACCGCCCGTAGATCTGCTCGAGGAAGTGGACCATTTCCTCGGTGCGGCGGAACTCCGGGTTGTCGTGCTCGATCTCTCGCGGCGAGAGGTCCTTGACGCGCTTGACCTCGACGCTGTCGATCACCGCCTGGAAGATCTTCTCGCGCGGGGAGTGCTGGTAGCCGATCGTCACGAGCACCGCCTGGTTCTTGCGGTACTTCTTGGACTTGTCACCGAGGCGGATCGTGGCCGTCTTGCGTCCGCGCTTGAGCTGGTCGGCGAAGATCGTCGAGTAGAAGTTGAGGACCTGCACGAGCGGCAGACTACTGCCCGGGATGCAGGCGCGGCAGCGCCCGGCGCACCATGTCGCGCTCGCCCTCGTAGGTGAGCTCCTCGGCCGCGCGGGCGGCGGCCATCCAGCGCGCGTCCTCCACCTCGTCGTCATGGTCCTCGACCGCGCCCGAGACGTAGCGCAGGAGGAAGAACGAGACGATCTTGGCGATGCGCTGGCCGCCGCGCTGGTACCAGTAGTGGACGTCGCCGAGCTTCTCGACCAGCTCGGATTCGACGCCCGCCTCCTCGCGGACCTCGCGCCGGGCCGCGTCGACCGCCGCCTCGTCGCCCTCGGGATGGCCCTTGGGCAGTGCGAGGACCCGGCCGCCGTCCGCCGCCCGGCGGGTGGGGACGATCACGACCACCTCCCCCGCGTCGTTGAAGACCACCCCGCCGGCCGAGAACTCCGAGCGCATCGCCTAGTAGACGTAGCCCTGGAGGGCGCCGGGGTCGTGGACGGTGACACGACCGCGCCCCTGGGTGACGACCCCGGCACGCTCGAGCACCGCGAGGAAGCGGCTGGCTGACTCGCGGGAGGAGCCGGCGAGCTGCGCGACGTGGGCCTGCGTGGTGGTGAGGAGGACGTCGGTCTCGCCGGCGCCCTCGGATTGGGCCTCGGCGACGAGCTGGCTCAGCACGCCGGCGACGCGGCTCTGCACGGTCTGAAACGACAGGCGGGCGATCTGCTCGTTGGCGGCGCGCAGGCGGCGGCCGAGGCCGCTGACGAGCTTGACCGCGATCTCGGGGTGCTCGCGCAGCAGGCGGCGCATGTCGGCGCCCAGGACCGCGATGGCCTCGACGTCGTCGATCGTCTCCACCGTCGCCGACCGGCGCTCGTCGTCGAACATCGCCAGCTCACCGAAGATGTCGCCGGGACCGAAGTGCGCGAGCGTGATGGCGCGGCCGTCGGCGTGGGCGCGCACCGCCCGGGCATGGCCGCGGCGCACGATGTAGCACGTGTCGCTGGCGTCGCCCTCGCGGAAGATGACCTGCCCGGGCGCGAAGGCGCGGGGCACGACGGCCTGCGCGACCTTCGCGAGCTCCGGCGGCGCCAGGCCCTCGAACGCGGGCACGTGGGCGAGCAGCGCGGCGGCTTCATCGTCCTCCTCGGCCATGCGTGAGCAATAGCACACACGGCCGGCCGCCCGGGCGGGGTGCGGCCGCCCCCTACGCGGGGTCGAGCGCGGCCTCGCGCCGGCGGCGCCGGGCGGCGCGGGCGGCGATGAGCGCCGGCGCGCCGAGCAGGGCCAGCGGCACGGCGGCGGCCAGGGCGACGAGCAGCACGCCCGCCGCGACCTCGAGCAGGCGGACGGCGTCGCCGGCCGCGTCGCGCGGGGTCCACGGCCCGGCGTCGCCCGTGCCCGAGTCGCCGGCGGCGCCGCGGACGGTCAGGCTGACCGTCGACAGGTCGGCGCGGCGGCGCAGCGCGCCGAGGTCGCCCTTCAGGCGCGCCACCCGGCTCGTCGCGTCGCGCAGCCGGGCGCGCAGGCTCTGGACCTGGCGCTCGGTCGTCGCGCGGCCGAGGGCGCGCAGCAGGCCGCGCCGCTCGGCGCGGGCGTCGGCGAGGCGCTCCTGCGCCGACGCGAACGATCCTGTGATGTCGAGGCTGTCCTGCGAGCGCTGGGCGACGTGGCCCAGCCGCGACAGGGCGGCCAGCGCGGCGTCCAGCCGCGCGGTGGGGATGCGCAGGTCGAAGGTCGCCTCGCCGCCGGACTCGTCCGCCGCGCCGATGCTCGACGAGCGCACGATGCCGCCGAAGCGGTCGGTGGTGCGGATGACGCGATCGGCGACCGCCTCCACCTGGCCGTCGGGCGCCTCGAGGACGA
This sequence comes from uncultured Solirubrobacterales bacterium, assembly GCA_963825515.1. GTDB lineage: Bacteria > Actinomycetota > Thermoleophilia > Solirubrobacterales > Solirubrobacteraceae > CADCVQ01. The sequence goes on from CAWGTI010000010.1 coordinate 1,025,462, forward strand.
GCAGCGCGCTGCGCTCGACGCGGCGGACGGGCTGGTCGGGTGCCAGGTCCTCGCTGGGCGGGGGGACGGGCTGGGGCGGGACCGAGGACTGGGGCGCGGCGGCGGCGGAGGGGGCCGGCTCGGCGGCCGCCTCGTCGCGGGCCCGCCCCTCGGGGCCGGCCTCGCTCGTCGCGTCGGGCGCCGCGGCCTCTCCGTCCGCGCCCGGCCCGCCTGCGCCCGGCCCGCCACCCCCGCCGTCCTGGACGAGAGGGGCCCCCTCGCCGCTGAAGGGGGTCGCGTCATTGCCCTGGTTGACCACGATCACCACCGCGGCCAGCATGGCGGCGGCCACCCCGGCCGCCGGCACGAGGATCCAGCGCGGGCGGGCGCTCAGGCGAGGGAAGCGGCGCGCCAGGCGCCCGGTTCCCGCGCCCGCCGCCGCGCCCGCGAAGCCCTGCGCGACGCGCTCGTCCAGCCGCGCGGCGGCCTCGGCGCGCATGCGCGGCGCGTCCTCGCGGACGTCGGCGACCAGCAGCGCCAGGTCGCGGAGGTCGTCGTCGACCCGCTCGCCGGCGAGGGCCGCGTCCAGCGCGGCGAGCTCGCGCTCGACGTCGGGGTCCAGCAGCTCACGACGGGGCATGGCAGGCCTCCCTCAGCTTCGTGACGGCGCGGTGCAGGCGGGTGGCGGCGTTGGACTCGCTGGTCCCGAGGACGGCCGCCAGCTCGGCGGTGCTCAGCCCGCCGTGGAACTTCAGCGCGACGATCTCGCGCTCGCGGTCCTGCAGGCCGGCGAGCGCGGCGCGCACGGTGGCGCGGCGCAGCGAGCTGCTCGGCCTCCTCGTCGAAGGCCGGCGTCTCGGGGTCGGGCGGCTCGGCGACCAGGGCGGCGGACCGCCGCCGCCGGCGCAGCTCGTCCAGCGCGGCGTTGCGGGCGATGCCGAACAGCCAGGCGCGCCGGCTCCCGCGGCGATCGTCGAAGGTGGCGCGGCGCCGGTAGGCGCGCTCGAAGGCCAGCGCGGTGACGTCCTCGGCGGCCGAGTCGTCGTGCAGGATGGCGTGGACGTACGCGTACAGGTCTCTCGCGCTCTCCCGGTACAGCGCATCGAAGCTCGGGGCCGCCGTGTTGAGTGGGAGAGCCATGGTCAGAACCTCGCTCATGCGACTACTACGCCGCCGCCCGCAGATCATCACGGCCCGGCGCTACTCTCGGCCCATGCCGCGTTGGACGCTTGGCGCCGTCGTGCTGCTCGCCCTCGCCGCGAGCGCCCCCACGGGCGCCTTCGGCCAGGGCGGTCGCGACCGCGGGGAACCCCGCACCGTGGAGGACTCCCGCCATCTGTGGGCGACGGTGAACGTCTGCGACACCGCCGAGGCTCCCAACACGATCGGGATCCGCGGCTCGATGCCGGGGTCGCGGGACGGGCGGGAGGTCATGTGGATGCGCTTCGAGGTGCAGTACTTCTCCACGGTGGACTCCAAGTGGCACCGCACGCAGAGCGCGCCCGAGTTCTCGGAGTGGGTCCGCGCGGGCCAGGCCCGCTTCAAGGCGCGGCAGGCGGGCCGGTCGATCCGCTTCGACCCGAAGTCCACCTCGGTGCTGCTGCGCGGGGTGGTCACCTTCGAGTGGCGCCTGAACGGCGAGGTCGTGCGGCGCGCGCGCAAGCGCACCACCGAGCCCCACCGGTCCACCGCCGGCAGCGACCCCCCGGGCTACACCGCGGCCAACTGCACCATCACGGCGTAGCGAACAGCCGGGGGTCGTTGGTGATGACCCCCGTCACGCCCATGGCCTCCAGCCGGGCGATCCGGTCCGGGTCGTCCACGGTCCACACGTAGAGCTCCCCGCCCGTGGCGCCGATCGCGGTGGCCAGGCGCGGTGTCACGAGCCGCCAGTGGACCATGAGCGCCTCGACCTCCCCGCGGCGGATGCGGTTGGCCGCCACGCCGGGCAGCGCCGCTCGCGCGTAGTACAGCGCGCCGAGCCCGGCCACCGCCGTGAGGGGGTTGCGCAGCGGGTCGTGGCGGATCCGCGGAAACGACCAGCCGAGGTCGACGTCGGGATGGCGCTCGCGCAGCACCCGCAGCGACGAGTCCTCCATCGTCGAGATGAGCGCCCGGTCGGCGAGCCCGTGGCGGCGCAGCGCGTCGACCACGCGGTCCTCGTAGCCGGCCAGCTTGAGGTCCACGTCGAGCTCGATGCCGTCGTAGGCGACCTGGGCGAAGTGCTCCAGCCCCTCCTCGAGCGTGTGCGGCACCCGGCCCGCGGCGTCCTCGTAGTCGTGGGCCAGCAGCAGCTCGCCGCTGCCGTCGTCGTGCTCCGAGAGCACGTCGAACTCGATCATGTCCACGCCGGCCGTCAGCGCCGCCTCGAAGGAGGCGAACGTGTTGCCCGGCGCGATGAGGTCCGCGCCCTTGTGGCCCACGCGGCGCACGGTCACCGCTGGCACGCCCCGCACCAGTACGTCACGCGGTTCTCGTCGCCCTGGCCGCGGCGCAGGATCGGCGCGCCGCAGCGCGGGCACGGCCGGCCGGCCTTGCCGTAGACCACCTTGTGGAGGTCCTGCATGCCGTCCCGCGCCGACTGCGCCATCGAGGGTCGCACGGCGTGGACGATCGCCAGCGCCTCGGCGTCGGACACCCCGCCGGTGGCGCGCCAGGGATCGATGCCGGCGGCGAAGCAGCCCTCCGCGCGCCACACCGTGCCCAGCCCGGCGACGATGCGCTGGTCCAGCAGCGCGTCGCCGATCGCCCGCGTCGGGTCGCCGGCGCGCAGGCGGCGCAGGAACCGCTGCTCGTCGAAGCCTTCCGCCAGGACGTCCGGGCCCAGGCGCGCCAGGCGGGGATCGGAGCGCGCCCGCGCGGCGGTCAGCAGCTCGAGCACCGGGCCGTCGAACTGCACGACCTCCCCCTCGTCCGCGCGCAGGACCAGCCATGCCCGGCTCGGCGCGCGCCGCCAGCGCCGGCCGTTCGTGTAGGTGCCCCAGGACCCGGTCATCCGCAGGTGCGAGTGGATCACCAGGTCGTCCTCGAAGCGCAGGAACAGGTGCTTGCCGCGGGCGTCGACGGCGGTGACCGCGCGGCCGGCGAGGCGCTCGGGCCACCGGTCGCGCTCGAAGCGCCGGTGGGTGGTCACCTCCGGGGTGTGGCCTTCGAGGATCGGCCGGATGCGGTTCGCCGCGTAGTGGATGGTGTCGCCCTCGGGCATCGTGCGTTCAGCGTAGGGAGCGCCGCGGCTCGACATTGCGGGCGGCGATCCGGGCGTAGGGTTGGCGCCCATGACGAGCATCGCGGGGCGCGCGCTCATGTCGGCGATCCGGCACACCGGCGCCAAGGAGAGCTGTGCGACCGCGGCGGGCCTGCGGCTCACGCTCGCCCGGAGGCCCGACGGCAGGGCTCAGCCGCCCGCCTGGCTGAGCCGAGTGTGCGCGGTGGCGCGCAGCGACGTGGCGGGTCACCCGAGCTACACGTTCACCCCGCGCGGCTGCGGTGGACAGGCGCACGAGGTCCTCTACCTGCACGGCGGGGCCTACGTGCACGACGCGGTCGGCGCGCACTGGCTGCTGGTGGCGCGGCTGGTCCGTGCGCTGGGCTGCCGGGTGACCTTCCTCGTCTATCCGCTGGCGCCCGAGCACACCCACCGCGCGGCGCACGCGATGGCGCTGGAGTCCTACGCGCAGCTGCTGGCCCGGGCGCCCGCCTCGCGCATCACCGTGATGGGCGACTCGGCGGGCGGGGGCTTCTGCCTGGCCCTGTGTCAGCTGGCCCGGGCCGCGGGGCTGCCGCAGCCGGCCCACGCCATCCTGCTGTCGCCCTGGCTGGACCTGACGATGACGGCCGCCGGGCTGGACGCGGTGGACGGGCTCGATCCCGTCCTCGGCATCGCCGGGCTGGTCGAGGCGGGCCTGCTGTGGGCGGGGGACACGCCGGTCAACGACCCGTTGCTCAGCCCCTTGCACGCCGACGTCGCGGATCTCGCCCCGATCGCCATCTTCTTCGGCACGAGCGATCTGCTGGTCCTCGATGCCCGGCGCCTGCGCGACCGCATGAGGGCGGAGGGCGTCCCCCTGCGCTACTTCGAGTACCCCGGCATGTTTCACGCCTTCGCCACGTACCCGATCCCCGAGGGCGTCCGGGTCATGCGGCGGATCAAGGAGATCCTGGGGGGTTGAGGGGGGCCGCCGCGGCGGGCGCGTGGGCCGTGTGACGGAAGGCCCGGCGTTTGTGTCGGTTTGGCATCGAGGGATGAGCGGAAGGCGCGCTTCGGCCTCGGTTTGGGCGTGGCCGGCCGCATTCTGGGGGGGTGTGCGACCGGGACCGCCATATGGGCAGTCAACTCAGCACACCCCCCTCTGCTGGGGTGGTGGACTCCGAGATCGCGCGGCAGGCGGCGCGCCAGCACGGCGTGATGACGCGCGCGCAGCTGCTCCATGTCGGCTTGACCGAGCACGCGATCGATCACCGCCTTCAGAGGGGGCGGCTGGTCGCGATCCATCGCGGGGTGTACGGGATCGGTCATCTGCCTCATCGCTATTGGCCCGATGCACGGCCGCGGTGCTGGCCTGCGGCCCCGGCACAGCCATCAGCCACCGCACCGCCGCGCTCATGCGCGAGATCATCAAACGCTGGAACGGCCCGATCGAGGTGATCGCCCGGGCGCAGCATCGCCTCGAGGGCGTCATCGTGCACCGCTCGCGCACACTGACTCACCGCGATGTGAGCAGGCACCAGGCCGTCCCGGTCACCACGCCGGCAAGGACCCTGCTGGACCTCGCCGACGTCCTGGATGACCGCGCGCTGGCCCGGGCGGTCAACGAGGCCAGGGTCCTGCGGCGGGTCACCCTCGACGACCTCGCCGTCCAGCTTGACCGTTCGCCCGGGCGCCGGGCGACCGGGCGCCTGCGGCGTTTCGTCGACCTGCGGGACGGGCCCACCCGATCGACCCTCGAAGACGATTTTCTGCGCTTCGTCGAGCGCTTCGACCTGCCCCGCCCCGAGGTCAACCAGAAGATCGCCGGCCACGAGGTCGACGCCCTATGGCGCGACCAGCGCCTGATCGTCGAGCTGGACACCCGCGACTATCACGGCCACGAGCAGGCCTTCGAACGCGACCGCGACAAGGACGCCGACCTGCTCGCCGCCGGCTACGCCACCGTCCGCGTCACCGGCCCCCGCCTCGACGAAAGCCCCGCGCGCGAAGCCGACCGCCTGCGCGCCCTGCTCGCTACGCGCTGAGCGTCAGCTTGCGCGGGCCCGCGCGGAAGCCGAGGTCGATGAGCAGGTCCTCGTACGGAGACCCGACCACCGGCTCGCCGTCGACGCGCTCCAGCGACAGTCGGCGGCCGCGGACCGACGTGACGAACTGGGCCAGGGCCTCGAAGGACGGGCGCAGGCGGGGGTCGTCGCCGTCCACCAGCGTCACGATCCCGCGCCCGCCCTTCTCCACGTAGAGCACGGGCTCGGCGCCGGTCAGCACGACGTACGCGCCGCGGACGCGGGCGGCCCGGCGGCGCTCGGAGTCGCGCTGCGGCCAGGGCAGCGCGGCGCCGTAGGGCTGGGCGGGATCGGTGGCCGCGAGCACGACGGGCGGCGACTCCTCGAGCGGCGCGCCGCCAGCGCCGCGCCCGGTGCCCGCGCCGGCGCGCAGTCGCTCCACCGCTCCGGGCAGTGCGAACTGCGCCCCGCCCAGGCCCTCGACGAAGTACCCGCGCCGGCACACGCCCAGCGTCTCGAGCTGCGACAGCGCGTCGTAGAGGATCGAGAACCCGCCCGGGATTCCCTCGGCGAGGACCTGCTCGCGCGTGACGATTCCGTAGCGCTCCAGCAGCAGCTCGGCGAGGGTCCGGCGGCGCTGGCCGGGCTCGGGCTCCGCGCGGAAGATCGTGTCGGTCAGCGCCCAGCGGCCCTGCACCGTGGGCTGCGCGCCGCCCCGCCGCGTCCCGAAGCGCCGGGCGGAATGTCGCGGCGCGGCGGACCGGCGCGCCCGCGCCAGCGTGAGCCGGGGCGCGCGCAGCGGCGCGAACGCGTCGTTGGTGACCTCGCCCGCCCAGACGAGATCCCACAGCGTCTCCTGCACCTGCTCGGGCGCGAGGTCCAGCTCGGCCAGCAGGTCGGTGAAGAAGCACGGCGACTCGGCCAGCCGCGCGCGCAGCGCGTCGTGCTCGGGCTCTGCGGGCGCCTTGGCGCCGCGCGGTCCCGGCGGCGGCCCGATCGCCTCCGCGTCCTCGCGGAAGTACAGCGCCACACGCCCGGTCGTCCGACCCAGCGTTCCCGCGCCCACCCAGACCACCTCGCCCGACGCGCACAGCTGGTCCATCCACGCCGGCGAGTACGCGCCCGTGCGCCGCGGCAGGATGTCGCGCTCCCACACCTCCGCCGGCAGGGCCAGCCCCTGCAGCGCCACGAGCACCTCGCGCAGGCGGTCGATGCCGGCGCCGGCGGCGGGGTGGCGGTCCACGCCCTGCCAGGAGGGCAGGAACGCGGCCAGCGCCCGCTGGTCGGCGGGCTCGATCTCCTTGCGCAGCGCGGCCAGCGAGGCCCGGCGCAGGCGCCGCAGCACCTCGGGGTCGCACCACTCGCGCTCGCTGCCCCCGGGGCGCAGCTCCCCGCGGACCAGGGCGCCCTCGCGCTCGAGCCGCTCGAGCACCGCGCCCGGGTCGACCCGGTAGCGCGACTGCACCTCCGCCGTGGTGAACGGGCCATGCGTGCGCGCGTAGCGCGACAGCAGGCGGTCCAGCGCGTCGGGGACGTCGGCGGTGAACACGTCGGGCAGCCCGCCCGGCGGCATCGCGCCGAGCGCGTCGCGGTACAGGCCCGCGTCGTCGGCGGCCACCCAGCGCTCCTCGCCGCCGACGCGCAGGCGGATCGCGCGCCGCTCGGCCGCCAGGTCGGCGAGCATCGCCTCGGCGTCGGTCCCGGCGAGCACGCGGTCGCGGACCTCGTCAAGCGACAGGTCTCCGACGCGGCGCAGCACGTCGGCCAGGCCGTCGCGGTTGGCCGCCCGGTTGCGATCCGAGCGGTGCTGCAGGTCGTCCTGGACGCGCTCCAGCGCACCGGGGTCGATGAGCTCGCGCAGCTCCTCCTGGCCCAGGAGCTCACGCAGCAGATCGCGGTCCAGCGACAGCGCGGCCGCGCGCCGCTCGGCGTTGGGCGCGTCGCCCTCGTACATGTACGTGGCGACGTAGTCGAACAGCAGCGAGGAGGCGAACGGCGACGCGGTGGGCGTCTCCACCTCGACCAGCGACAGCTCGCGGGAGTGCAGGCCGCGCAGCAGCTCGCGCAGGCCCGGCACGTCGAGCACGTCGCGCAGGCACTCGCGGTAGGTCTCCAGGATGATCGGGAAGTCGGGGTAGCGCTTGGCCACCTCCAGCAGCGACTGCGACTTCAGCCGCTGCTGCCACAGCGGCGTGCGCCGCCCCGGGTACGCGCGCGGAATGAGCAGCGCGCGCCCGGCGTTCTCGCGGAAGCGCGCGCCGAACAGCGCGCTGGAGGCCAGCTCGGCCACCACCGCCTCCTCGACGTCGTCGGGATCGACCAGCACGAGGTCGGCGCCCGGGGGCTCGCCTGTGCCCGCCAGGGTATCGGCGTCGGGAAGGTGGACGATGATCCCGTCGTCGGAGGAGATCGCGTCGGACTCCAGCCCGTACTCCTCGCGGATGCGCCGGCTGAGCGCCAGGCCCCACGCGGCGTGCACCCGCCCTCCGTAGGGCGACAGCACGCACAGGCGCCAGTCGCCGATCTCGTCGCGGAAGCGCTCCACCACGATCGTGCGGTCGCTGGGCACCACGCGCGTGGCGGCCTGCTGCTCGCGCAGGAAGTCCGAGAGGTTGCGCGCGGCCAGCGCGTCGAGGTCGTAGTCGCGCTCGAGGACCTCGGCGGGTTGGTCGACCGCCCAGCGGCTGAACGCGCCGATCGCCTCGCCGAGCTCCTTCGGGCGCCCGACGCCGTCGCCCTTCCAGAACGGCACCGCGCCCGGAACGCCGGGCGCGGGCGTGACGATCACGCGGTCGCGGCCGATCTCCTCGATGCGCCACGTGCTCGCGCCCAGCAGGAACGTCTGCCCCGCGCGGGCCTCGTAGACCATCTCCTCGTCGAGCTCGCCGACGCGCCGCCCGTCGGGCAGCGTGACCGAGAACAGGCCGCGGTCGGGGATCGTCCCGGCGTTGGTCACCGCGAGCTGGCGCGCGCCCTTGCGCGCGCGGATCGTCCCACCGACGCGGTCCCAGACGATGCGCGCGCGCAGGTCGCCGAACTCCTGAGACGGATAGCGGCCGTCGAGCATGTCGAGCACGTTCTCCAGCAGCGGCCGCGACAGCTCGGCGTAGGTGTGCGTGCCGGTCACGAGCGCGTACAGGTCGTCGACGGCCACCGGCTCGGGCTCCGCGCTGGCCGCGATCGCGACGACCTGCTGGGCGAGCACGTCGAGCGGGTTGCGCGGCACGACGGTCGGCTCGATGCGCCCCTCGCGCATGAGCCGCGTGACCACCGCGCACTCGAGCAGGTCGGCGCGGAACTTGGGGAAGATCCGGCCCTTGGAGACGTCGCCGACGTTGTGGCCGGCGCGGCCGATGCGCTGCAGGCCGCGTGCGACCGACTTGGGCGACTCGACCTGGAGCACGAGGTCCACCGCGCCCATGTCGATGCCGAGCTCCAGCGAGCTCGTCGCCACCAGGCACGGCAGCTCGCCGGCCTTGAGCATCTCCTCGACGACGGTGCGCTCCTCGCGCGCCAGCGAGCCGTGGTGCGCGCGAGCAATGTCGCGTTCGGCGAGCCCGTTGAGGCGCAGCGCGAGGCGCTCGGCGCCGCGGCGCGCGTTGACGAACACGATCGTGGAGCGGTGCTCGAGGACCAGCCGCAGGATCTCGGGGTAGATCGCCGGCCAGATCGAGTTGCGCGTCGCCTCGCCGCCGGGGACCGGGTCGAGGGGGTCGCGTACCGCCGCGCCCGCCGCGGCCTGCTCGGGCTCGACCATCGACTCGACCGGCACGTGGATGCGCAGGTCCAGCGGCTTGCGCATCCCCGCGTCGACGATCGTGCAGCGCCGTCGCGGCCCGACGAGGAACCGGCCGACCTCCTCCAGCGGGTTCTGCGTCGCGCTCAGGCCGATGCGCTGCGGATCGCGCCCGCCCTCCTGCTGGGCCGCGAGGCGCTCGAGGGTCAGCGCGAGGTGCGCGCCGCGCTTCGTCGCCGCCACCGCGTGGATCTCGTCCACGATCACCGCGTCGACGTTCGTCAGGATCTCGCGCGCCCCGCTGGTGAGCATGAGGTACAGCGACTCGGGCGTCGTGATGAGGATGTCCGGCGGGTGGCGGCGCATCGCGGCGCGGTCGCGCTGGGGCGTGTCGCCGGTGCGGATGCCGACCGACAGGTCGGCGCCGATCCCGCGCAGCGGCGCGCGCAGGTTGCGGTCGATGTCATAGGCCAGCGCCTTCAGCGGGGAGACGTAGACCAGGCGCGTGCGGTCCGACGGCTCGCGCGAGAGCCGGTCCAGCGCCCACAGGAACGCGGCCAGCGTCTTGCCGCTGCCGGTCGGCGCCGCGATGAGCGTGTGCTCGCCGGTGGCGATCGCCGGCCACGCCTGCTCCTGCACCGCGGTGGGGGCGTCGAACGCGCTGGCGAACCAGTCGCGGACGGTGGGGGTGAAGGCGTCCAGCGGCACCCCACCAGGATAGGCAACGCCCGTCCGGCCTCCTTGAAGGAAACGGCCTACCCCGAGCGGCCCGCCAGCTCGCGCGCACGCACGAGCACGGCGTCGAGCATCGCCTCGGTCAGAACTCCGGTGAACGTGTTCTGCTGGCTGGGGTGAAAGGTCCCCAGCAGCGTGCGGCCGGACGGCTCGGCTCTCAGCTCGGTGCCATGGCCGAAGCGCGGGCGTGGGCGTGGGATCTCGTCGCCCGCCTCGCCGAGCAGGCGCAGCCCCGCGGCCCACGCGAACGCGCCCAGGCACACGACGACGCGCACGTGCTTCCAGCAGCGCCAGCTCCCGCGCGGCGAAGGGCAGGCAGGCGTCGCGCTCGGCGGGGGTGGGCTTGTTCGCCGGCGGGGCGCAGCGCACGGCCGCGGTGATCCACGCGTCGCGCAGCGCGAGGCCGTCGCCGGCGCGCACCGACGTGGGCTGGTTGGCGAAGCCGGTGCGGTGCAGCGCCGCGAACAGGAAGTCGCCCGAGCGGTCGCCGGTGAACACGCGGCCCGTGCGGTTGGCGCCGTGCGCCGCGGGCGCCAGCCCCAGCAGCACCACGCGCGCGCGGGGATCGCCGAAGCCCGGGATCGGGCGCCCCCAGTACTCCTCACCGGCGAACGCCGCGCGCTTCTCGCGCGCGACGCGCTCGCGCCAGTCCACCAGCCGCGGGCAGCGCCGGCAGGCGACGACCTCGGCCGCGAGCGCCTCCAGCCCCTCGGCGCTCACTCCGAGGGCTGAGCGAGGAGCCCGAGGATCAGCCGCTCGATGAGCGGCTGGAGGTCGAGCATGGACTCCGGGTGGCCGGTGCGCAGCTGGCGCGAGGCGAGCTCGAAGGTGGCGCCGACGATCGCGAACGCGTCGTCCAGCGACGCGAAGGCGGGTCCGCCGCCGCGCTGTGCGGCGCGCACGGTCTCCTCGTGCATGACCTCCGCGAACCCGTTCAGGGCCGCGTCGCGCCGCTCGGTCGCCCGGGGCCCGGCGCCCACCATCTCCACGATCACGGCCTGCGAGATCTCCGGGTTGGACTCGATCGTCTCCAGCACCGCGCGCAGGCCCGCCCGGTGGCGCGACTCGAAGCCGTCCCCGGCCCCGCGCGCGGCCTGGACCAGCGCGTCGAGCATCGTCTCCGACGCGCACTCGCACAGCGCGAGCATGCATTCCTCCTTGTTGGCGAAGTGCTCGTAGAACGTGGCCTTCGACATCCCCGCCTCGCGGCTGATCGCCTCCGCGCTCGCGTCGGCGTAGCCCGCGCGCGAGAACACCGCCGCGGCGGCCTCGAACAGCCGCTGCTTCTGGACGCCCAGGCGCACCTCCAGGGGCGGCGCGTGGCGCCCGCGCGGGACCGGGGCCTGATGGGAGGGGGGGCCGGACACGGGCCGGATTCTAGATACGGCCCCGCGCGTTAGGCTCCCGCGCGTGCGAGCCACCGCTGCCCTCTGCCTGGTCGCCGCGGTGCTCGCCGGCTGCGGCGCCGCGTCGCAGGACTCCGCCAAGGAGTTCGAGGGCGAGGAGCGCGTCGTGGCCGTCACGGTCGAGGACCTCGAGGACGCCGCCCGGCGCGACCAGCCGGCGCGTATCTGCGAGCGGCTGCTGGCCCGCACGCTTGTCCAGCGCCTGCGCCGCGCCGGGACGAACTGCCGCACGGCGGTCAACGAGGCGCTCGACGACGCCGACGCCTTCGACCTCACCGTGGAGGACATCACGATCCGCGGCACAACGGCGACGGTCAAGGTGACGTCCGGCACGGGCAGCGACGAGAAGACCGACACGCTGCTTCTGGAGCGCGAGGGCCGCGCCTGGAAGATCGCCTCGCTGGGCGAAGCCGAGCGCTGAGCCACCCGCCCGGTCCCGCGCCGCTGCGGGTCTCTCCGTCACAACCGCGTGCCGCCGCGCACGCGGCGGCCCGGCTCAGCCCAGGGCGCGCCCGTACTGCCGGCGGTAGTAGTCCAGGTAGTCGCCGGAGCGGATCGGCTCCCACCAGGATCGGTGCTCGCGATACCAGGCGACGGTCTGCGCCAGGCCGTCGTCGAAGCGCATCCGCGGCTCCCAGCCCAGCGCGCGGACCTTCTCGGAGGCCAGCGAGTAGCGGCGGTCGTGTCCGGGGCGGTCGGTGACGTGCTCGAGCAGCGACTCGTCCGCGCCGCACAGCGCGATGATCGACCGCACGACCTCGAGGTTCGCGCACTCGTCGGGCCCGCCGACGTTGTAGGCCTCGCCCGGCGCACCGTCGGCCAGCACGCAGCCGATCGCGCGCGCGAAGTCCTCGACGTAGAGCCAGTTGCGCACCTGCATGCCGTCTCCGTAGACCGGCAGCCGGTCGCCGTGCAGGGCGTTGAGCACCATCAGCGGGATGAGCTTCTCGGGGTACTGGAAGGGGCCGTAGTTGTTCGACCCGCGGCAGATGAGCGCCTCCAGGCCGTAGGTGTGGACGTAGCTGGCGGCCAGCAGGTCGGCGCCGGCCTTCGTCGCGCTGTAGGGGGAGGAGGGCTCCAGCGGCGAGGACTCGGTGAACGAGCCCTCCGCGATCGAGCCGTACACCTCGTCGGTGGAGATCTGCACGTAGCGCACGCCCCGCTCGCGCGCGGCCTCCAGCAGGACCCAGGTGCCGACCGCGTGGGTCATCACGAAGGCGTCGGGCTCGGCGATCGAGCGGTCCACGTGCGTCTCGGCCGCGAAGTTGACGACCGCGTCGGCGCCCGCGATGGCCTCCGCCACCGCGGCGGCGTCCTCGATGCCGGCGTGGACGAGCTCGACGTCGAGGCCCTCGAGGTTCTCCCGCCGCCCGGCGTAGGTCAGCTTGTCGAGCACGACGACCTCGTCGCCGTGGTCGCGCAGGCGCACGCGGACGAAGTTCGAGCCGATGAAGCCGGCGCCGCCGCAGACGAGCAGCTTCATGCCACCCCCACCCGGGTCGCCAGGTACGCGGCGACGCCGTCCTGCCAGGCGGGCAGCGGAAGCGGCTCGGCGCGCTCGGTGCCCAGGACGCTGTAGGCGGGCCGCGGCGCCGGCCGCGGGAACGCGTCGCTCGTCGTGGGCAGCACCCGGCAGTCGATCGCGGCCCGGTCGAAGACCTCGACCGCCAGCTCGTTCCACGAGCACGACCCGGCGGCCGCGATGTGGTGGATCCCGGTGTCGCCGGGGCGCTCGGCGAGCTCGACCAGCGCGCCCGCCAGGTGACCCGTCCACGTCGGGCAGCCGACCTGGTCGGTGACGACGCTGACCTCGTCGCGCAGCTCGCCCAGCGCGAGCATGGTGTCGACGAAGTTGCGCCCGCCGGCCCCGAACAGCCACGCCGTCCGGACGATCGCGTGGACGGGGTTGGACTGCGCCACCGCGACCTCGCCCGCGAGCTTGGTCGCGCCGTAGACGCCCAGCGGCCCCACGGGATCCGATTCCACCCACGGCCGGCGCTGCGAGCCGTCGAAGACGTAGTCGGTGGAGACGTGGACGATCATGGCGCCGACCTCCGCGGCCGCCGCCGCGACGTTGCCGGCCCCGTCGCCGTTGACCGCCTCGGCCGCGGCGCGGTCGGACTGCGCTCCGTCGACGTCGGTGTACGCGGCGCAGTTGACGACGGCCCGGGGGCGCTGCTCGACCATGGCGCGGCGCACGGCGCCGGCGTCGGTGACGTCGAGGTCGCGGCGCGCGAGCGCGCGCACGTCGTGGCCCAGCCGCGACGCCGCGGCCACGACGGCGCGCCCGAGCATCCCGCCGGCTCCGGTGACCGCCAGCTTCACAGGACCGCGATCTCCGAGTTGTCGCCGACCATGAACCGGTAGGCGCGGGGCTGGCGCACGCCGCGCGAGACCGAGACGTTGCGCCCCAGCAGCGAGGACTCCATGCGGCCCTCGAGGTCGCGCACCGCCGAGCCGGCGAGCAGGATCGAGTGCTCGACCTCGGCGCGGGAGATCACGCAGTCCTCGCCGATCGCGGTGTACGGGCCGACGTAGGCGTCGACCAGGCGGGCCCCGGCGCCGATGATCGCCGGCCCGCGGACGCTGGAGCGCTCCAGCCGTGCGCCGGGCTCCACGATCACGCGCCCGTCGCACTGCGAGTCGATCAGCTCGCCGTCGATGCGCGTCTCGAGCAGGTCGAGCACCAGGCGGTTGGCCGCCAGCATGTCGTCCAGGCGCCCGGTGTCCTTCCACCAGCCGCGCACGATGTGCGGCTCCACGCGCGCCCCCCCGTCGACCAGGTGCTGGATCGCGTCGGTGATCTCCAGCTCGCCGCGCGCGCTGGGCTCGATGGCCCGCGCGGCAGCATGGATCCCGGCGGTGAACATGTAGACGCCGACGAGGGCCAGGTCGCTGGCGGGCTCGGCCGGCTTCTCGACGAGCCGCACCACGTGTCCGGCGCCGTCGCCCTCGGCCGCGTCGGCCAGCTCGGCCACGCCGTAGTTCTGCGGATCGGACACCGGGGTGAGCAGGATCAGCGCGTCGGGCCGTCCCGACGTGAACGCGCGCACGAGCTCGGTGATCCCGCCCTGCAGGATGTTGTCCCCCAGGTACATGACGAACGGGTCGGCGCCCAGGAACGGCTCGGCGGTGAGGACCGCGTGGGCCAGGCCGAGCGGCTCGTCCTGGTCGACGTAGGTGATCTGCACGCCGAAGCGCGAGCCGTCGCCCGCCGCGGTGCGGATCTCGTCGCCGGTCTCGGGCGCGACGATGATCCCCACGTCGTCGATGCCGGCCGCGGCCATCGCCTCGATGCCGTAGAAGAGGACCGGCTTGTTGGCCACCGGGACGAGCTGCTTGGCGCTCGTGTGCGTGATCGGGCGCAGGCGGGTGCCCTTGCCCCCGGAGAGGATCAGCCCCTTCATCTAGTACACGCCCGCGGCGAGCTTGCGGTGATCCCAGGTCGCGCGCGAGCGCTCGACGAACTGCAGTCCGACGCGCTTGGGCGCCTGGCGCCGGACCATCTCCTGCACCTGGGGCGCGAGCCCGCCGTCGGGGTCGGGCACGTAGCGGGCGAAGATCTCCCGGCCGAGCTCCTCGATGCGTCGCGGGTCGCGGTGGATCGTCACGTCGCAGCGCAGCATGACGCCGCGCAGCTCGTCGTAGCTCGTGCCCGCCTCGACCTGGAGCGTGGCCCGCGCGTCACGCTCCAGGTTGCGCACCTTCTGGGACTTCGCGAACGTCCACGCCCACAGCTCGCCGGCGCGCACGACGTACCACAGCGGCATGAGGTGCGGAAAGCCGTCGCGCCCGTTGGTGGCGCAGACGACCGTCCGCTCCGTGGCGAGGAAGTCCAGGACCTCCTCGTCGCTCATCTGGATCTGGTCACGGCGGCTCACGGGCGGGACTGTAGTCCGCCCCGCCCGTGGGGGAGTCGGCCGCGAGCGGCCGACTCCCGGCGCCGTTGATGCCTACCGGTCGCGGATGAGGTACCGCGTCTCGCAGTTGCGGATCCCTCTGCGCTCCTTCTGGTTGAACCGGACCTTGTCGCCGCGCCCGCTGCCGCAGTCCGCGGTCGCCCGCGGGCCCTGCGTGGCGATGTTGATCGCGTCGCGACCCGCGCCGCCGAAGGCGCGGTCGGCGCCGAACCCGGCGTTGATCGTGTCGTTGCCGCTGCCGGCCGAGAGGCGGTCGTTGCCGCCCGCGCCGTTCAGCGCGTCGCCGCCGGCCTGACCGTAGATCCGGTCGTTGCCGAGGCTGCCCGACAGGATGTCGCGGCCCGAGTTGCCCTCGAGGCAGTCGTTGCCGCGGCCGCCGCTGATGCGGTCGCTGCCCCCGAGCCCGAGGACGCGGTCGGCGTTGTTGGTGCCGGTGATCCGATCGCCGCGGTTGGTGCCCACGATCACGAATCTCGGCCGCTGGTTCCCGGTCAGACACGGGCTGGTGCCGAAGCGCCGGCGGGCGAGGTCGAGCGGGATCACGGTGCCGCCGCTCGGGCCCTCGAACGGGCGCCCGATGATGATCTCACCGAAGCTCGAGCCCGAGGTGGCCGGGATGACGCACAGCACGCGCGCCTGGTCGAGCACCGAGCCGGACGGGCAGGCGGGAATGTTGCCGCTGCCGTCGTTCTGCTTGGTCGGGTCGCAGACCGGGCCGTTGGAGCCGGCCTTGGCCTCGCCCACGACGAGGTCGACCACCGGTGCCGGCTCGCCGTTCTTGAGGATCTTGATGTGCAGGGCCCGGATGGTGAGCGACTTGTTGGGCTCCACGACCCGCTCGTCGGCGTTGATCTCGACGAGGAAGTCCAGGGGCCGGAGCAGGTCGCTGAGCGCGGTCACCAGCCGGTCGAGCGGGATGGGGGTGCCGCCCAACGTGATGTCCGCGACACGGCTGTCGCCGCTGAAGACGGGGTTGACGTTCCCCGCGACGCAGTGGCCCTCGACGGTCGAGTTCGCCGCCCCGACGCCCAGGACGACCGCCGTGCCGCCCAGCGGCAGGGTCAGGTCCTCCACCCTGCCGTCGGCCGCGATCCTCTGGTCGATGGCGCGCCCGAGCTCGGGAGTGATCCCCGTGCTGGCCTTGCCGGTCACCGCGGCGAGGAAGCCGGGCGCGATGCCCAGCTGGGTCGCTGTGTTCCCGGCGCCCGTCTCGGCGTTGACGCACTGGGCCCGATCGGCGCTGGCCCCGTTGGCCGTGTTGATGTTGCCGTTGGCCACGATCGGCTCGACGCGGTTCTGACCGGCAACCGACGCGTAGGTGGCACTCCCGCGGCACTGCCATACGGGCAGCGTCGTAAAAGCCTGAGCTGCGGCGGGTGCGATGGCGAGGACTCCTGCCGCCGTCGCGAGTACCACCAGGACGCTGCGCCTCATAAGACTTCCTCCCCTAAATCGATGCCGGTTCTCGCACCAGCCCGCGCGGGCAGGGGATCACGGCCTGCATGTTTGGACCCTCTGGGCTAACGGTACTGCCCATCCGGACGATGACGCAAAACCGCGTCCACGTCCATTCGACCTCAGACTGGACGAATGTTTTGTGCGCTCCTTCGACGGAGATGCCCTCGCCCCTGCCCTAGCGCACCGCCGTCGCGCGTAGCCGCCGCACCGCTTCGAGCACCGCCTCGCGGGCCTCCACGGGCTCCAGCACGGCCGCGTCGCCCGCCTCGGCGAGCACGTCGCGGACCAGGAAATCCGTGCCCTTGAAGCGCAATTCGACGATCACCGCCCCGTCGGACAGCTCCTCGGCGACGCGGCGCTCCTCGCGCGCCCAGCGCGCGCGCTCGGGGGAGACCCAGACCCGCGCGGTGCGCGACTGCTCGACCTCGCCGGTGCGCAGCCAGCCGTCGACCTCGGCGGCCGGATCGACCTCGGGACGGGGCTCGAAGGCCTGCTCGGTCACCCGCGCCTCGCGGATGCGGTCCAGGCGGAAGTGGCGCACGGCGCCGCGCGCCGGGTCATAGCAGGCGACGTACCAGCCCTCGCGGCCGTTCATCAGGGCGTAGGGCTCCACCACGCGGACGGAGAACTCGTCCTCGTTGGGCTTGTAGTAGTCCAGCTCGAGCAGCCGCCGGTCGACGATCGCCTGCGATGCCACGCGGGCGATCACCGAGTCGTCGCCCCCGGCGCGGGCCACCTGGAGCCCCTGGTCCATGGGATCGGCGCCCAGCGCGGCGACGATCTTCTCGCGCGCGGAGGCCAGCGAGCCCTCCGGCAGGTGCTCGCCGATGAGGTCGATCGCCGCGACGAGGGCCTTGGCCTCCACCGGCAGCAGCCGCGCCGGCCGCGCGAAGTTGTCCGCGTAGGGCTCGGGGTCGACGTCGATCTCGCCGTCGGCGGTCACCTCGGCGTACAGCACGTAGGAGCCGCCGCCGAAGTTGACGACGTTGAGCACCGCGATGTCCTCGCGCAGCTCGGCGTCGGAGACCTGCAGGCGCTCGGCGATCTCGGTCATGCGCGGGCGCACGCCCGCGCGGCCGGCCTGGATGAGGATCGACGCGAGCGTCACCAGCCGCGCGAAGCGCTCCGGGCGGATGGAGGCCTCCGTGCGCCGCGACGCGCCGTTGGCGCTGGGCTCCGGGGCGGCGTCCGGGCGCGGCGCGACCGCGGCGGCGATCTGCGGCCCGTCGCTGTGGCGCTCGTGCAGCAGCTCCACCCGGTCGGCCACCTCGCGCTCGAGCTCGGGGGGCCCCACGACGCGCGCGTGCTCGCCCAGGCGCAGGACCCACGCGGCGAGCTGGCGGCGGTCGGCGTAGGGCGTGGCGAACACGATGTCGCCCTCGCGGTGCTCCGCGCCGCCGGGGCGGACCTCGCCGAAGCGCCCGAAGTGGCGCTCGATCTGCCAGGCGATGCGCTCGGAGACCCAGATCTCGGCGGTGTCCTGCGCGTCGCCGAACTGCCAGTCCGCGCGGTTGGCGTACGCGCGCGGGTCGAATCCCTCGGGGCGCCCGCGGAAGTCGTGCTCGGCCTTGGTGGCGTAGGCAACCTTGCCCTGGATGCGCGACAAGCGGAAGACGCGCAGGGCGTCGCGCTCGTGGGAGTGACCCAGGAGGTAGAACTGGCCGCCCTGGAAGAGCAGGTGGTAGGGATCGACCTTCCGCGTGCCCGACTCGTCGCGGGCCATCGTGTAGTAGCCGAAGGTGATCGTCTTGTTGCGGAAGATCGCCGTCTCGATCTTCGCCAGGCGCTGCGAGAGGTCGTGCCCGCCCGCCGAGGCGGTGATCCCCAGCGCGACCGAGCGCTGCTCGGGCGCGCGCAGCGGGTTGGCGCGGCCCCAGGAGATCTGCTGGAGCGCCAGACGCAGCGGCTCGGCGTAGGCGAACTCGCCGTCCAGCAGCGACAGCGCGGTCTGCAGCGCCGCGAGCTCGGAGTCCGAGAAGGCGATCGCCGGCAGGTGGAAGTTCTCGGGCCGCAGCGAGTAGTTCTCCTGCTCGGCGACCCCGTCGACCGGCCGCTCGACCGTCAGGTGGATCGAGAGCGACTCCAGCTCGGAGCGATCCGCGTAGAAGCGGCGAGCGAACGCGTCCTCGTTCATGCCGCTGTAGCCCTCGACGTCGCGGCGGATCTCCAGCGCCGTCACGGGCCTGCGCTCGGCCATCAGGTAGGAGATCAGCGAGAGCTGACGGATGAGCTTCTCGGTGTCCTTGGCCATCGCCGACAAGATACGGGCCTGCCGTCAGCGGCCGCCGCGGATGGCGCCCCGGCGATCCGCTCTTTGCGGTGTTTCTACGGTGAGGGTGCGTTGCGCGGGGGAGGCGGGCTCGCCGAGTGGGCGGTTGTCGGATGGCCGCGGGAGGCACGCCCCGGTCGCGGGGGATGGCCGGGTGGGCCGACGTATCCATGCATGCCAAGGACAAGTCGGCCCACATCGTGTCCTGGAGCTGAGTGGGCCGACGTACCCATGCATGCCAAGGACAAGTCGGCCCACGTCGCCTGGCCGCCTTCCTCGGCCCGGCCGAACGTCGCGTACCCGCGCGAAGCCCGGTGCCGGGTGCCCGACGACTGGGCTACCGGCTCGCGCCCCGCGAGGCGCGGCCGCCCCGGCCCTTTCGCAGGGCGGGCGTCGCGCAGATCGGCCGCGGAGTCGTGACCACGCTCCAGCCCCGCGCGGCGCTCGGCCGCAGCGGCGAGGACGGCCGGCTCCAGGGCCAGGGTCTCAGGGCAGACGACCCGTCACGCGGCTTCAAGCTCTCCGGGTGCGGGGACCGGGAAGTACGCGCCCGAGCCGATCGCGCGGTCGTAGCTCGACCACTGCGTGCCGCTGGGCAGCTCCTTCTCCAGACGGTCGAAGGAGCCCAGTCGCCCGCCGAGGTTGTCGCAGAAGTGCACGAGCGTGGCCTCCCGCGTGCAGGGCACGACCGGGCTGCCGTGCTCGAGGCTGCCGTGGTGGCTGAGGATGATGTGCAGCACCGCCTCGGCGGTGCGCGGCGGGAAGCCCTGGATGTCCTCGATCGCCCGCCGGACGCGGTAGTAGCCCAGCGGGATCTCGCCCTGGAGCTTGCCGGCGTCGGTCATCTCGATGGCGCCGCCCTGCATCGCGTAGGCCTCGAGCTTGCCGATGTCGTGCAGCAGCGCCCCGGCCACGGCCACGTCGCGGTCGATCCCCCCGAAGGTGGCGCTGATCGCGCTGACCGCCTGCGCGACCGACAGCGAGTGCTCCAGCAGCCCGTGGGGATAGGCCTGGTGGAAGCGCTTGGCCGCCGGCGCGGACACGTACTGCGCCCACGTGGCCGAGCCCTCGCCGAGGACGTCGTCGAGCAACCGGCGCAGGTGACGGTCCTGGATCGTGGCCAGCAGGGAGCGCAGGTCGGCCTCCATCCGCGCCGGCGGCTGCCGGGGGCCGTCGAGGAGGTCGGCCTCGGCGAACGAGCCCGGCTCGGCGGGCCGCACGCCGCGCAGCTCGAGCTCCGGGCCGTAGCGCTGGGTCACACAGAAGCGGCCCGCGACGTGCAGCGGTGCGCCCACGGCCGCCACGCGCGCCACGTCGGCGACGCCGTCCCAGACGGTGGCCTCCACGCTGCCGGTGCGGTCGCCCAGGGTAAGGCGCAGGTACCGACGGCCATCGCGTGTGACGCGGGTCTGCACCGCGCGAACCAGCAGCACCTGGTCCAGCTCGACTCCATCCTGCAAATCGCGCACGAACATGATCGACACGGTAGGTCCGGTCGCGGACGGATAGCCTCGCCTGACACATGGCCCGCAGCGCGCTCATCACCGGGGGCACCGGCGGCCTGGGCAGTGCGGTCACCCGCGCCTTCCTCGACGCGGGCTGGCGCGTGGTCGTGCCGCTCTACGACGAGTCCGAGCGCGGCAACGTCGAGGCGCACGAACGCCTCGTGCTCGAGCCCGCCGACCTGCTGCACCTCGCGTCGACCGCGGCGGTGGCGCAGCTGGCCGCGGGCGAGGACGCGGCGCCGCTGGGCGCGGTGGTCAACCTCGTCGGCGGCTTCGCCATGGGCGAGCGCCTGCACGAGATGCCGGTGAAGGACTTCGAGGACCAGCTGCGGCTGAACCTGCGCCCCACCTACCTCGTCTGCCAGGCCGCCCTGCCGCACCTCATCGCCGCCGGCGGGGGCGCGATCGTCTGCGTCTCCTCGCGGGCCGCGCTGCGCCCGTTCGCCGGCGCGGCGGGCTATGCGGTCGCCAAGGCAGCGGTGCTCGCGCTGGTCGACGTGCTGGCCGCCGAGTACCGCGACGACGGCGTGCGCGCCAACGCGATCGTGCCCAGCGTGATCGACACGCCCGCCAACCGCCGGTCCTCGCCCGACGCCGACTTCGCGCGCTGGCCGACCCCCGCGGAGGTCGCGCGCGTCGTGCTCTTCCTGTGCGAGGACGGCTCGGCGCTCGTCAGCGGCGCCCACGTCCCGGTCTACGGCCGCGCCTGAACGCGCTTGGCCGCCACGGGCGCCGGGTAGCGCCGCAGGCGTGAGCGCGCTGCCCGGCAAGCCCGTCTCCGTCTTCACCGACGGCGCGCCCGGCCCGGCCCATCCGCCGCTCGCCACGGACCTGGAGGTCGACGTCGTGGTGGTCGGCGCCGGCGTCACGGGCCTGAGCACGGCGCTGCGCTGCGCGCAGGACGGCGCCTCGGTCGCCGTCCTGGAGGCCGCGCAGGTCGCCGGCGCGGTGACCAGCCACACCACCGCGAAGGTCACGGCGCTGCACTCGCTCATCTACGACGAGCTGCGCTCGCACTTCGGCGAGAAGGGAGCGAGCACCTATGCCGCCGCCAACCAGGCGGGACTGGAGCAGGTGGCGCGCTGGGTGGACGAGCTGGGGATCGACTGCGCCTTCCGGCGCCGCAGCGCCTACACCTACGTCGAGGACCCCGAGCGCCGCGACGCGATCGAGCGCGAGGTCGACGCGGCGTGTGCGGCCGGGCTGGGCGCGCGGCTGGTCACCGACACGCCGCTGCCGTTCGGCGTGGCCGCCGCCGTCGTGCTCGACGACCAGGCCGAGTTCGACTCCTACGCCTACGGCGCGGGGCTGGCCCGCGCGCTGGCCGAGCGCGGCGGGCGGATCTTCGAGCACACCCGCGTCACCGGCCTGGAGGAGCGCGGCGGCCCCGCCGTGGTCACGGACGCCGGGCATCGCGTCCGCGCCGGCCACGTCGTCGTGGCCACCCACATGCCCGTCTTCGACCGGGGGCTCTTCTTCACGCGCCTGACGGCCAAGCGCTCCTACGCGATCGCGGTGGTCGCGGGCGACAGCGTGCCCGACGGCATGTTCATCAGCGCGCAGGAGCCGACCCGCTCGCTGCGCGTGCACATGCACCAGGGCCGGCTGCTGCTCATCGTGGGCGGCGAGGGCCACACCGCGGGCGAGGACTCCGACCCGCGCGAGCGCTACCGCACGCTGGAGCGCTGGGCGGCCGAGCGCCTCGGGGCGGCGGAGGTGACCCACCGCTGGTCCGCGCAAGACCTCCAGCCCGCCGACGGCGTCCCCTACGTCGGGCGCTACACGCCGGTCTCGGGGCGCGTCCTCACCGCCACGGGCTATCGCAAGTGGGGCTTCACGAACGCCACGATGGCCGCCGGGATCCTGGCCGACACGATCGCCGGGCGCCCGAACCCGTGGGCGAGCTTCTTCGACACCAGCCGCTTCACGCCGCTGCGCAGCGCGAAGGGCATCGCCTCCGAGGCGCTCAAGGACGCCCGGCATCTGGTCGGCGGCCGCCTGGCGCTCGCGACGGCGAGGTCGGTCGACGCCCTGGCTCCCGGGGAGGGCGCGGTCGTCCGGGCCGGATCCGAGCGCGTCGCGGCCTATCGCGAGGAGGACGGCACCCTCCGCGCGGTGTCGCCGATCTGCACGCATCTGGGCTGCGTCGTGGCCTTCAACGCCGCCGAGCGCTCGTGGGACTGCCCCTGCCACGGGTCGCGCTTCGCCCCCGACGGGACGGTGCTCGAGGGCCCGGCGACGCGGCCGCTGGCCGCCGCGCAGGGCGACCCGATCTTGGCGCGTTCGTGACGTTAGTCACCAGCGGCGGGCGGGAACCTTTCCGGCGTGTCCGACCGCCCGACACCCTGGCAGCCGACGAGCGACGACGTCGCGCGGGAGCTTCTGAGCGCACGGCGCGCCCGGCAGGCGGCGCGCCGCGATCAGGCCCGGCAGGCGCGGATCGCGGCGTGGACGCGCTCGCTGATGCAGCGTCAGCCCGGGAGCAGCCGCGCGGGCCGCGGGGCCGGCCCGCCTCAGTCCCCGCCGTAGAACGCGACCGCGCGCTCGGCGAGCCGGCGCGTGTCGCGCTCGTTGCTCACCGCGTTGATCACGATCGCCACGCCGGGGATCAGGCGCCCCGCCAGCTTGTTGGCCGCCCGGCGCCCCACGAAGCTCGCGAGCTTGCGCACGAGCGCCTCGTCCTTGGACATGCGCATGTCCATGTAGGCGGCGGCGATCGGCCGCCCGACGCCGTCCAGCGCGTCGCGCGCCTCGGCGGGATCGGCGTAGACGCCCTGCAGCACGAGCAGCTCGGCCGCGCGCATGGGGTCCAGCGGGTCGAAGCCATAGGCCGCGGCGATGAAGAAGATCATGCGCGACTGGATCCAGGCCAGCGCCGCCAGGTCGGGCACCACCGTCAGCGCGCCGCCGATGCCGGTGGCCGCTCCGCCCAGGCGCGCGAAGGTCGCATGGCGCTTGGTGGCCATCCGCCCCAGCTCCTCGGGCCCGTACGCGTAGCGCTCGCGCATCTCGGCGATCCACTCGGCGGCGGCGGGGCCGTGCTGCTCGGCGGCGGCCAGCGCGATCGTCTCGGGCGCGCGCAGCGGGTCGGCGCGCAGGCGGGCGATGAGCCCCTCGGGAACCGCCGCGCGGTCCTGCATGTCGTCGACGGCCACGAGCCGGCCCATTATGACCCAGTCGGGGGCTTCGACAGGTAGCGCTGCAGGTTGGGCGCGATCGCGGCCACGACCGCGTCGGGCGCCCTGCATCTGGTTCCACGCGATCAACCGCCTACGCTGGTGGGCGGGCCGCATGTTCAACCCGCTCGATCCCGACCACCTCGCCCGCGCCGCCGCCAACGTCTACGACGCCCTGCGCCACGACGGCCTGGCGGACGTGCGACCGACGCCGCGCAGGGTGGTGGACGAGACGCGGCGGCGCACGCTGTATCGCTACCTGGAGCCCGGCCACGCGCCCGCGGCGCACGAGCGGCCGGTGCTGCTCGTCCCGCCGCTGGGCGCGCCCGCCCAGTGCTTCGACCTGCGCCGGGGCTGCTCGCTGGCCGAGCACCTGCTCGCGGCGGGCCACCGCACCTACCTGGTCGAGTACGGCGACATCGCGTTCGCCGAGCGCGACCTCGGGCTCGAGCACTGGATCGAGGACGTCATCCCCTCCGTCGTGCGCCGCGTGAGCGAGGACGCCGGCGGCGCGCCGGTGCACGTCGTGGGCTGGTGCCTGGGCGCGCTCATGGCGCTGCTGGCGGTGGCGGCCGACGACGCGCTTCCCGTCGGCGCGCTGGCGATGGTCGCGGCGCCGCTGGACTCCCGCCGGGTCGGGCTGGTCGCGCCCCTGCGACCGGTGGACGCGATGACCGGCGGGCTGTTCGGCACGGCCGTGTACCGGGCGCTGGGCAGCGTGCCCGCGCCGCTCGTGCGCCGCGCGTTCCAGCTCAGCGCGATGGACAAGGTCCTGACCCGGCCGCTGGCCCAGCTCATGCACCTGCACGACCGCGACTTCCTCGCCCAGATCGAGGCGGTGGACCGCTTCGCGGCCGGCATGCACGCCTACCCGGGACGCACGCTGGGGCAGCTCTACCACCGCCTGTTCCGCGGCAACGACCTCGCGCGCGGGCGCCTGCGCCTGAGCCATCGCACGATCTCGCTGGACGCGGTGACGGTCCCGGTCCTGGCGGTGGCGGGGCAGGGCGACCCGATCGCGCCGCCCGCCGCCGCACACGCCGCGGCCGAGCTGCTGCCCGGTGCCCCCGAGGTCCGGCTGCGCACCGCGCCGGGCGGGCACCTGGGCGTGCTGACCGGCCGCGCGGCGGCGGGCACCACGTGGACGGAGATCGACCGCTTCCTGGCCGACGGGGCGCCGGGCCGGCCGGCCCGGGCACGCCTGCGCGTCGTCGCCTGAGGCGAAGGGCGCGCCGGGTGGCGCCGTCTGCACGGCCGCTGTCAGGCGGGGTAACCCACCGCGGCCCGGGGGTACAGTCCGGACGATGCGTCCTGGAGCCACCCTCGCCTGCCTGCTCGCGCTGGCGCTCGCCGCGCCGGCCGCCGCCGGCGCCCAGGCTCCCGGCCCGGACGCGCGCATCGCCCCCGCCGTGAGCGCCGCCGGCGTCGACGTCTCCGGGCTCACGCTGCACGACGCCGCCGACCGGATCAACGCCTCGTTCCGCGGGCGCCTGGAGCGCGGCATCGCGGTGCGGGCCGCCGGCCGGACGCTGCGCCTGTCGGCCCGCGGCGCGCGCCTGAGCTTCGACCACGTCCGCACCGCCAGCCGCGCGTACTACGCGGGCCGCGACCGGTCCGCGCCGGCGCCGGGCGCCGAGCCCGCGGCTGTCGACGTCCCGCTGGCGCTGACGCACTCTGCCGGCGCGGTGAACCGCTTCGCCGCCCGGGTCGACCGCGCGCTCAGCCGCGCGGCGCGCGACGCGACGCTGCGGATCACGCTGCGGCGGGTGCGCGTGCGGCGCTCGCGCCCGGGTCGCGACATCGACGAGCGGGCGCTGGCCGGTCAGATCTCCGCCGCGCTGGCCGCTCCCGGCGCCTCGCGGGTGTTCCGCCCCGCGCTCGTGCCGGTGCGCGCGCGGGTCAACGCCAACGATCTGCGCCGCCGCGCCGGCACGGTCCTCACGATCGACCGCTCGAACTTCAAGCTGCGCCTGTTCAAGCGCACGCGGCTGCGCCGCACCTACCGCATCGCCGTGGGCTTGCCCGCCTACCCGACGCCGACCGGGCGCTTCGCCATCCAGTCCAAGCAGGTCAACCCGACGTGGTCGGTCCCCAACAGCGACTGGGCCGGTGAGCTGGCCGGCACGACCGTGGTGGGCGGCAGCGCGGCGAACCCGCTCAAGGCCCGCTGGATGGGGATCGCCAACGGGGTCGGGATCCACGGCACCGGCCAGGAGTACTCGATCGGCAGCCGCGCCTCGCACGGCTGCATCCGCATGCGCGTCGCCGACGTGATCGACCTGTTCCGCCGCGTGCCGGTCGGCACGCCCGTGCTGATCCGCTAGCGCCCACGATGGGGCGCGAGGCATGTCCGCGGAGGCCGGCTCTGGTTGCGGTTGGGCGACGGGCGAATGACCCGACGGCGCGCGGTTGTGGGGTGCGGGCGTCGCCGGCCGCGGTACCTGGGGGGGTGTGCTCCCGTGGCCACAGTGAGCGTGGGTTAGCGAGCACACCCCCTCGCGCGGATGCAAGCCCGTCACAAGCGACGGCCATTCCCGACTCAAGCTGCGCCTGACGGAGGGACGAAGGCGCGCGGGTTAGGGCCTGGGGTGGCCGGCCGCGATCTTGGGGGGTGTGCTCCCTCGTCCTCGCATATCGGGCTCCAGGGAGCGCACCCCCAGAACAAACGGGTCGGCGGCGCCCCGCACCCCGATGACCGGGCGCGTTGCGCTCATCTCTCGATGCCAATCCGTCGCAAACCCCGGCCCTTCCGACACAAAACGCGTGGTCGGCAGGTCCGCCCGACCCCGCGATGTCGATCCCGTGCCGGTCAGGGTCCAACGTTTCGATCTTCTATACTCCGACGCAGATTTCCTAGTCAGACATTTGGCACTTCGGAAGGAGACCCATCCACATGGGCAAGACCATCGGCATCGACCTGGGCACCACCAACTCCTGCATGGCCGTCCTCGAGGGCGGCGAGCCGACCGTCATCGAGAACTCCGAGGGAGGCCGGACGACCCCGTCCGTCGTCGCCTTCGCGCAGTCCGGCGAGCGGCTCGTGGGCACGGTGGCCAAGCGCCAGGCCGTCACCAATCCACAGAACACCGTCTTCTCGATCAAGCGCTTCATGGGCCGCAAGGAGGCCGAGGTGCGCGAGGAGGAGTCCATCGTCCCCTACGAGGTCGTCTCGGGCCCCAACGGCGACGCCCGCGTGAAGGCGGGCGGCAAGGAGCACACGCCGCCGGAGATCAGCGCGATGATCCTGCAGAAGCTCAAGGCCGACGCCGAGGCCTATCTCGGCGACACGGTCGACAGCGCGGTCATCACCGTCCCCGCCTACTTCAACGACGACCAGCGCCAGGCCACCAAGGACGCCGGCAAGGTCGCGGGCCTGGACGTCAAGCGCATCATCAACGAGCCCACCGCCGCGTCGCTGGCCTACGGCCTGGACAAGGAGGCCGACCAGACCATCCTCGTCTTCGACCTGGGCGGCGGCACCTTCGACGTCTCCGTGCTGGAGATCGGCGACGGCGTCTTCGAGGTCAAGTCCACCGCGGGCGACAACCACCTGGGCGGCGACAACTTCGACAAGACGGTGGTCGACTGGCTCGCGGCCGAGTTCAAGCGCGAGCAGGGCATCGACCTGAAGAACGACCCAATGGCGCTGCAGCGCCTCTACGAGGCGGCCGAGAAGGCCAAGATCGAGCTGTCCACCGCCCAGGAGTCGCAGATCAACCTGCCGTTCATCACGGCGGACACCAGCGGGCCCAAGCACCTCGACGTGCGCCTGACCCGCGCGAAGCTCAACGAGCTCTCCAGCGACCTCATCGACCGCGTGGTGGCCCCGGTGCGCCAGGCGCTCGACGACGCCAAGGACAAGGGCGCGTCGAACATCGACCACGTGGTGCTGGTCGGCGGCATGACCCGCATGCCCGCCGTGCAGGAGAAGGTCAAGGAGCTGACCGGCAAGGAGCCCCACCGCGGGGTCAACCCCGACGAGGTCGTGGCCGTCGGCGCCGCCATCCAGGCCGGCGTGCTGGCCGGCGACGTCAAGGACGTCCTGCTGCTCGACGTGACCCCGCTGACGCTGGGCATCGAGACCAAGGGCGGCGTCATGACCAAGCTCATCGAGCGCAACACCACGATCCCCACGCGCAAGGGCGAGGTGTTCTCCACCGCGGAGGACAACCAGCCGTCGGTGGAGATCCACGTGCTGCAGGGCGAGCGCGAGATGGCCCGCTACAACAAGTCGCTGGGCAAGTTCCAGCTGACCGGCATCCCGCCGGCGCCGCGCGGCATCCCGCAGGTCGAGGTCGCCTTCGACATCGACGCCAACGGGATCCTCAACGTGTCCGCGAAGGACCTGGGCACCGGCAAGGAGCAGAAGATCGAGATCAAGTCCGGCTCGGGCCTGAGCGAGGACGAGATCAAGCAGATGGTCTCCGACGCCGAGACGCACGCCGACGAGGACCGCCGCCAGCGCGAGCTGGCCGAGGCCCGCAACACCGGCGAGAACGCGGCCTACCAGGCCGAGCGCCAGCTCAAGGACCTCGAGGAGAACATCGACGAGGCCCAGAAGGCCGAGATCGAGGGGCTGGTCAAGGACCTGCGCGAGTCGCTGACCAGCGAGGACGCGGGCGAGATCGCGTCCAAGACCGAGGCGCTGCAGTCGGCGTTCCACAAGATCTCCGAGGCGATGTACGAGAAGGCCCAGGCCGAGCACGCGGCGAGCACCGCCAACGGCGGGTCCGCCGAGGCCGACGCCGACGCCACCGAGGGGTCGGCGGAGGAGGACGTCGTCGACGCCGAGGTCGTGGACGAGGGGCGGTAGACGGTGAGCGACGAGCGCACCGCAGCAGAGCACGAGCCCAAGGCGGCGGCCTCGGAGGCCGCCGCCCCGCCCCCGCCCGGACCCGAGGCGGGTCCGCCGGAGCCCGAGGTCGAGGCCGAGGCCGAGCAGGCCGGCGTCGAGGCGCAGGCCGAGCCGGCCGGCGCGGATGACCCGGCGGCGGTCGCGGCCGCCGTCGAGGAGGACCTCGACGAGCTGCGCCTGCGCGCCGGTCGCGCCGAGGAGTACCTCTCGCTCGCGCAGCGCACGCAGGCCGACTTCGACAACTACCGCAAGCGCATGGTGCGCGAGGTCGGCGCGGCCGAGGGCCGCGGCATGGCTCGCCTGACCAAGGAGCTGCTCCCGGCGCTGGACAACCTCGACCGGGCGCTGGCCGCCGCCGAGGAGTCCGCCGACCGCGAGCACCACCTGACCGACGGCATCCGCCTCGTGCAGTCCGAGCTGTCCGCCGCGCTGGCGCGCAGCGGCATCGAGGGCTACGAGCCCCAGGGCGAGCCCTTCGATCCCGAGCACCACGAGGCCGTGGCCCAGCAGCCCGTGGAGGGCGCCGCGCCGGGCACGATCGTCGCGGTGCTCCAGCCCGGCTACCGCATCAACGGCGCGCTGCTGCGGCCCGCCCGCGTCGTGGTGGCCGGCTAGGAGCGCGGCGATGGCGCAGGACCACTACAAGGTGCTCGGCGTCGACCGCAAGGCGACGCCGACCGAGATCAAGAAGGCCTACCGCAAGCTCGCGCGCCAGTACCACCCCGACCGCAACCCGGGCGACGCCAAGGCGGAGGCGCGCTTCAAGCAGATCTCCCAGGCCTACGACGTCCTGCAGGACGCCGAGAAGCGCAAGCAGTACGACCGCGTGGGCTCCAACCCGTTCACGGGCGGAGGCCGCCCGGGCGGAGCGGGTACCGCGGGCGGCTTCGACGCGGGCGGGATCGGCGACATCCTCTCCGACCTCTTCGGCCAGGCCGCGCGCGGCGGCGGCGCGCGCACGGGCGGGTCGGCGCGGGCGCGCAGCGAGCGCGGGCGCGACCTCGAGGTCGAGGTCTCGATCGGCTTCGACCAGGCCGTGGCCGGCGTGCAGGTCCCGCTCGCGGTGCCCACCGCGGAGCGCTGCGCGACGTGCTCGGGCACCGGCGCCAAGCCCGGCACCGCGCCGGTCGTGTGCCCGGTCTGCCAGGGACGCGGGATCGAGTCCACCGGGCAGGGCCTGTTCTCCATCTCCCAGCCCTGCTCGCGCTGCGGCGGGGCGGGCACCGTCATCGAGGACCCCTGCCCGACGTGCCAGGGCGCCGGGGTCACGCGGACGGTCAAGAAGTACCGCGTCAACATCCCCGCCGGCGTGCGGGACGGCAGCCGCGTGCGGCTGGCCGGCAAGGGCGAGCCCGGTCGCGCGGGCGGCCCGCCCGGCGACCTGTTCGTGATCACCCGCGTGCAGGCCTCGCCCGTGTTCGCGCGCAAGGGCGACCACCTGGAGGTCGAGGTTCCGCTCACCGTCCCGGAGGCGCTGGCCGGCGCCGAGGTCGAGGTGCCGACGCTCGCGGGCCGCAAGACGCTGCGCGTCCCGGCGGGGACCAAGCCCGGCACCGTGCAGCGCCTGCGCGGCGAGGGCCCGCCGCGGCTGGGCGCGTCCGGGCGCGGCGACATCCACTACCGCTTCGTGCTCGACCTCCCCGAGAAGCTGACCAAGGAGCAGAAGGCCGCGGTTGGCGAGCTGTCCAAGGCGTTCAACGGCAACCCGCGCGAGAGGCTGTTCACGTGAGCACGCGCCGGCGCCGCACCACCGCGCGCATCGAGGTCTCCTCCGACCGCGGCGTGTTCATGATCTCGGTCGCCGCCGAGCTGGCCGACATGCATCCCCAGACGCTGCGCATGTACGAGCAGCGGGGCCTCATCGAGCCCAAGCGCTCCCCGAAGGGCACGCGCCTGTACTCCCACGCCGACGTCGAGCGCCTGCGCCAGATCCAGCGGATGACCGCCGAGCTGGGGCTCAACCTCGCGGGCGTCGAGCTCGTGCTCGAGCTCGAGGAGCAGCTGGAGCGCACCCGGGCGCGCGTCGAGACGCTGGAGCGCCGGCGCCGGGAGCTGGAGGAGGACGTCGCGGCGCTGGAGGGCCGCCGCGAGGAGGTCCGCGCCGACCTCGTCCGCTACGAGCAGACGCGCGGCGCGATCGTCCGCGCCGAGGACGCGCGCAAGTGGCGGATCCCGGTCGACCGCGGCGACTGACGCCGTTTCTGCGGCCGGCCCTTGGCGTACAAATCTCAGTGAGCTAGACTGAGATCTGTGCAAGCCGACCGCTTCACCATCAAGACCCAGGAGGCGCTCCAGGCGGCCCTCGCGCTGGCGCCGTCCCGTCGCCACTCGCAGGTCACGCCCGAGCACCTGCTGTCCGTGCTCCTCGAGCAGGACGACGGCATCGTCATCCCGATGCTGCGCAAGATCGGCGCGGCGGCGGAGGCGCTGCGCACCGACGTCGAGGCGGCGCTGACCGCGCTGCCCACGCTGGCCGAGGTCGCCGAGCCGACCACCGCCCCGGAGCTGATGGTGCTCCTGCGCGCGGCCGAGAAGGAGATGCGCGGCCTGAGCGACGAGTACGTCTCCACCGAGCATCTCCTGCTCGCGCTGGCCGCCGACAGGGCCCCCGCCGGCGAGGCGCTGCGCCGCAACGGCGCCACGCGCGACCGCCTGCTGCAGGCGCTCGCCGAGGTGCGCGGCAGCCACCGCGTGACCGACCAGTCGCCCGAGGACAAGGTCCAGGCGCTCGAGAAGTACGGGCGCGACCTGACCGAGGACGCCGCCGAGGGCAAGCTCGACCCGGTCATCGGCCGCGACGACGAGATCCGCCGCGTCATCCAGGTGCTGAGCCGGCGCACGAAGAACAACCCCGTCCTCATCGGCGAGCCCGGCGTGGGCAAGACCGCCATCGCCGAGGGCCTCGCCCAGCGGATCGTCTCCGGCGACATCCCCGAGTCGCTGCGCGACCGCCGCGTGATCGCGCTGGACATCGGCGCGCTGCTGGCCGGCTCCAAGTACCGCGGCGAGTTCGAGGAGCGCCTGAAGGCGGTCCTCAAGGAGGTCTCCGACGCCGGCGGCCAGGTCGTCCTGTTCCTCGACGAGCTGCACACGATCGTCGGCGCCGGCGCGGCGGAGGGCGCCGTGGACGCCGCCAACCTGCTCAAGCCCATGCTCGCCCGCGGAGAGCTGCGCGCCGTCGGCGCCACCACGCTGGACGAGTACCGCAAGCACATCGAGAAGGACGCCGCCCTGGAGCGCCGTTTCCAGCCGGTCCTGGTGGACGAGCCCAGCGTGGAGGACACGATCGCGATCCTGCGCGGGCTGAAGGAGCGCTACGAGGTCCATCACGGCGTGCGCATCCAGGACTCCGCCACGATCGCCGCCGCGACGCTGAGCCACCGCTACATCGCCGACCGCTTCCTGCCCGACAAGGCGATCGACCTCATCGACGAGTCGGCCTCCCGCCTGCGGATCGAGATCGACTCGCTGCCCGAGGAGATCGACGAGCTCGAGCGCCGCGCGATGCAGCTGGAGATCGAGCTGACGTCGCTGGCCAAGGAGTCCGACGACGCGTCCGCCTCGCGCCGCGACGCGCTGGAGCGCGAGCTGGCCGAGCTGCGCGAGCGCTCCGGCGCGATGAAGGCGCAGTGGCAGGCCGAGAAGGCCCAGATCACCGCCGTGCGCGACCTCAAGGAGCGCCTGGAGCAGGCGCACCGCGACGCAGAGCGCGCCGAGCGCGAGGCCGACCTGCAGCGCGCCGCCGAGCTGCGCTACGGCGAGATCCCCGAGATCGAGCGCGCGCTGGCCGAGGCCGAGGAGCGATCCGACGGCAACGAGGGCTTCCTCCAGGAGGAGGTCACCGCCCAGGACGTCGCCGAGGTGGTCGCCCGCTGGACTCACATCCCGGTCAGCCGGATGCTCGAGGGCGAGACCGAGAAGCTCGTCCACATGGAGGAGCGCCTGCACCAGCGCGTCGTGGGCCAGGACGAGGCCGTGCGCGCGGTCGCCAACGCCCTGCGCCGTTCCCGCGCCGGCCTGTCGGACCCCGACCGGCCGATCGGCAACTTCCTGTTCCTGGGCCCGACCGGCGTGGGCAAGACCGAGCTGGCCCGCGCGCTGGCCGAGTTCATGTTCGACGCCCAGGACGCGATGGTGCGCATCGACATGTCCGAGTACATGGAGAAGCACTCCGTAAGCCGCCTGGTCGGCGCGCCCCCCGGCTACGTGGGCTACGACGAGGGCGGCCAGCTGACCGAGGCGGTCCGCCGCCGGCCCTACTCCGTCATCCTGCTCGACGAGATCGAAAAGGCCCACACCGACATCTTCAACACGCTGCTGCAGGTCATGGACGACGGGCGCCTGACCGACGGCCACGGGCGCACCGTGGACTTCAAGAACGCGGTGCTGGTCATGACGTCCAACCTGCCCGGCGGCGCCGCGGGCGCCGAGGTGCACTTCCGCCCCGAGTTCATCAACCGCCTGGACGACATCGTCGAGTTCGAGTCGCTGGACCGGGAGCAGATCGGCCAGATCGTCGACCTCCAGCTGCGCCGCGTGGTCGACCGGCTCGCCGAGCGCGGCATCGCGCTGGAGCTCACGCCCCAGGCGCGCGAGCTGATCGGCGACCTCGGCTACGACCCGGTGTACGGCGCGCGGCCCCTGAAGCGCGTCATCCAGAAGCGCCTCGTCGACCAGCTCGCGCTGTCGATGCTCCAGGGCGACTTCGGCGAGGGCGACGCCGTGCGCGTCGATGCCGCCGACGGCGAGCTCGTGGTCACGCGCGCGCGCGCGCCGCAGGCTGAGGCGGCCTGAGCGCCGCCGCGCCGCTCAGCTGCGCGCGGTGAGGAGGGCGTGGAGGCGGGCGGCTTCGCGGTCTGGTGTGGTGTTCAGGCGCTGCCCGGTCACGCGGACGGTGGCGTATCCCGCGGCGAGGAGGTTGGCGTCCTTGTCGCGGTCGCGCTCGAACGCGGCCTCGTGGCCGTGGTAGTCGATGGTGTCCAGTTCGACGACGAGGCGCTGGTCGGGCCAGACGGCGTCGACCTCGTAGCCGGCGACCTCGTCGTTGATCAGCGGGACCGGGAGGCCGAAGCGGTCGACGAAGCGCAGGAAGTCGTCTTCCAGCGTCGACTTGGTCGGGCCGTGGCGGGCGTCGATGAACGGGCGCAGCCGCCGGGTGGCGCGGCGGCCGGGGGAACGAGCGAGCTGGGCGGCGAGGTCTTCGAGGGTCAGCAGCCGCTTGACTCGCGCGTCGTGGACCGCCCTGGTCAATGCACGGTCGTCCAGCACGTCGGCGAGATCCAGAACGGTCCGCGCCGGAGTGGTGACCGGGATCCCGTGAAGCCTGCGCACGTCGCGGCGTGTCAGCGTGCGCGAGCGGTGCACGATCACGCCCTCGAGGCGGTGCTCGCGGCGCGCGATCACCTCCACCGGTCCCTTCCAGCGCTTGATGATCTCGCGCATGAGCGCGGCAGTACGGTGGCTGATGGCTGTTCCGGGGCCGCAGGCCAGCACCGCGGCCGTGGCTCGGGCCAATAGCGATGAGGGCAGATGACCGATCGCGTACACCCCGCGATGCATCGCGACCAGCCGCCCCCTCTGAAGGCGGTGATCGATCGCGTGCTCGGTCAAGCCGACATGGAGCAGCTGCGCGCGCGTCATCACGCCGTGCTGGCGCGCCGCCTGGCGCGCGATCTCGGAGTCCACCACCCCCGCAGAGGGGGGTGTGCTGAGTTGATTGCCCATATGGCGGTCTCGGTCGCACACCCCCCCAGAATGCGGCCGGCCACGCTCAAACCGAGGCCGAAGCGCGCCTTCCGCTCATCCCTCGATGCCAAACCGACACAGACGCCGGCCCTTCCGACACATACGCCACGCGGCGCAAAGCACGGCATCAGCCCCGCCGGAAGACCTCCACCGGCTTGCGCACCCAGATGAAGCGCGAGCGCTGCGTGGCCCGCCGGTAGGTGGCGTTCGTGTCGAACTGCAGGATCCAGCGGCCGCGCTCGGGCCGGAAGCCGAACAGCCGGCGCTCGGCGGTGCGGCGGATCTTCCCGCACGTCCCGCGGGCGACGCCGAGGCGGACCGTGCGGGCGTGCGCGCCGTTGGGCCTGACGTAGTGCAGGTAGACCGGGGAGCGCCGGCGCAGCAGCCCGAAGCCGTTGACCGTGAAGCGCACGCGCAGGGTGGACGGGTTCCCGCGGCCGGGGAAGAAGTCGGCGAAGACCTTCGTGACGCGGTAGCGCGTGATCGCGGTGTTGGTGCCGTCGGTGGCCGCGAGGTCGAAGAGCGCCTCCTTGGCCGGCGCGGTGAGCGACTCGCTGCCGAACTTGCCCACGAACGCGCCAGATGCGTCGGTCGTCGCCGTCCCGATGGAGCTGCCGCCGCGCGAGATCGTCACGAGCGTGGTGGGCCGGAAGCCCTGGCCCGTCACCACGACGTCCTGCGTCTCCTGGTAGCAGCGGTTGTCGGTCATCAGCACCGCCGCGCCCGCGCTGGGCGCCGCGGTGAGGGCGGCGGCGATCACGAGGGCGCAGGCCACGGCCAAGCGCCGCTGGGTCACCGTCGCCCGTGACGGCTTCGCGGTGCGCATCGGATCCGACGCTACCTGATCGCGGAGGCCAAGTGTGTGGGGTGCCCGTGGGACCACAATTCGGCCCTCCGATGGAGTACAACCGTCACTCCCGAGCCTTCGCCGCGACCGATCGGAGACGCCATGCCGACCTACATCATGCTCTCGATCCTGACCTCCGAGGGGGTGCAGACCGTCAAGAACAACCCGCAGCGCATCCGCGAGGTGAACATGGAGGTCGAGCAGCTCGGCGGCAACGTCCGCGCACAATGGGCGACGCTGGGCCACTTCGACTTCGTGAGCATCGTCGAGGCGCCCGACGAGGCGACGATCGCCCGGATCTCGCTGGAGCTCGGCTCGCGGGGCACCGCGCGCTACGAGACGATGCCCGCCATCCCGATCGACGACTTCATCGCCGCGCTCTGAGCACCGCGGCGGTCCGGGCGCGATGAGGATCCTCGTCGTCGGCGGCGGCGGGCGCGAGCATGCCCTCGTCCGCGCGCTGGCCCGCTCGCCGCGCGCGCCCGAGCTGCTGTGCGCGCCCGGCAACGCCGGCATCGCGGCCGACGCGCGGGTGCTGGACGTGGCGGCCGGCGACGTGGCCGGGCTGGTGGACGCGGCCGCCGGCTGTGACCTCGTCGTGGTGGGACCGGAGGTGCCGCTGGTCGCGGGGCTGGTGGACGCGCTGGCCGAGCGCGGGATCCCCGCCTTCGGGCCCACGGCCGCCGCCGCGCGGCTGGAGGGCTCCAAGGCCTTCGCCAAGGAGGTGATGGCGGCCGCCGGCGTGCCGACGGCGAGCTGGCAGCTGGTGGACAGCGTCGAGGCGGGGATGGCCGCCATCGAGCGCTATCCGGTCGTGCTGAAGTACGACGGGCTGGCCGCGGGCAAGGGCGTGGTCATCGCCGCCGACGAGGCGCAGGCGCGCGCGACCCTGGAGGACTTCCTCGTCGCGCGGCGCTTCGGCACCGATCGGGTGGTCGTGGAGGAGCACCTGGAGGGGGAGGAGCTCTCGCTGCTGGCGCTGTGCGACGGCGAGCGCGCCGTGGCGCTTGCTCCCGCGCAGGACTACAAGCGCATCTTCGACGGCGACGAGGGCCCGAACACCGGCGGGATGGGCTCCTACTCGCCGGTTCCCGGCCTCGACGAGGAGGACCTCTACGAGATCGCCGCGTCCGTCCACCAACCGGTGGTCGACGAGCTGCGCCGGCGCGGCACGCCGTTTCACGGGGTCCTGTACGCGGGGCTGATGCTGACCGCCGACGGGCCGAAGGTGCTCGAGTACAACGTCCGCTTCGGCGATCCCGAGACCCAGGCGGTGCTTCCGCGGCTGCGCAGCGACCTCGTCGAGCTGCTGGAGGCGGCGACCCGCCCGGGCGGCCTGGAGGGCGCGCGCCCGCAGTGGGCCGGCGACTGGGCGGTCACCGTCGTGCTGGCCAGCGCCGGCTACCCCGCCTCGTCCTCCTCGGGGGACGTCATCCGCGGCCTGGAGGCGGTGCCGGCGGGGATCGAGGTCAGCCACGCGGGGACGGCGGCGCGCGGAGGCGAGATCGTCACCGCGGGCGGGCGCGTGCTGAACGTCACCGCGCTGGGTCCCACGCCCCGCGCCGCCCGCGACGCCGCCTATGCTGCCGCT
>CAWGTI010000011.1:0-355753 GCA_963825515.1 uncultured Solirubrobacterales bacterium
GTCGTGCACGGCCACCCGGGTGGGGCAGGCGCCGCCCGATCCGCCGGCGACCGGCGCCCGGGCCGGCGAACGCGAGGCTCCCGACCTGCGCCCCGGCGCACGCCGCGAGGTCGCCGGTAACTGGCGCCAGCGCCCCCTGCGCACCGCGCCGCCCGATCGTGCGTCGAGCACGACCACCGCGCAGCCGCGACACGGCGGGGGCCCCGCCGCCACCGCGAGCCGTCCGCCGGCCGCAGCGAGCGCGACCGGCGCCGCCGCGTCGCCGGCGAGGCGCACGACGCCGCCGTTGCCGAAGGCGCGAACCCGCCGCCCCCGCCGGTCGAGCGCGAGCACCGCGCCCGACGAACGCGAGCCGACCGCGGCGCCGATCCACGACCGGCCGCCGGCCGGCTCGACCGCGACCGCCGTGCCGCGCGATCCGGCGCCCGCTCCGCGCGCGAGCTGCACGGTCGCGACGCCGTCGCGCCCGAAGGACGTGTCGACGAGCCCGTCCGAGCGCAGCCGGGCGACGACCAGCCGGGAACGCGCGCTGCGCCCGCGCGGGGTACGGTCCCGACGACGATCGCGCCGCCGTCGGCGATACGCCCGGCGGCGGCGATGTCCACCGCCCGGCCCGTCAGTCCGCCGACGTCCACCACCCGCGGCTCCGCCGCCGTCGCGGTGCCGGCCGGCGCGAGCCCGAGCAGGACGGCGACCGTTCCTGCCAGCCCCGCGGTACGATCCGCCGCACCGGGGCATCCTACGCACGGACGGCATTCCCGCCGCCGGCCCGCAGCGCTGCCCACCCGACACGGAGGTCCGCTCCATGACCCGCCTCGCACCACGTGGAGCCTCTCGCTCGCCGTCTCCGGCGCGGCCGTCGCCGTGGTCTTCTGCCTGTGCGCGCCCGCGGTCCAGGCCGCCTCCACCCACCGCTGCTCGATCGCCGGCAAGGAGCGCCGGCTGGGCCCGACCTACGTCACCCGGCTGAGCGTGCGCGTGACGAGCTGCCGGCGCGGCGAGGACGTGGTCCGCGCCTATCACCGCTGCCGCTACCGCAACGGGCGCCGGGGGCGCTGCAGCCGGACCGAGGGTTACCGCTGCACCGAGCACCGCTTCGCCGTGATCCGCACCCAGTACGACAGCCATGTGACCTGCCGCCGGGGCACCGCGCGCGTCCTGCACACGTACACGCAATACACGTAGCGCGCCGCCTCAGCCCCCGCCGAAGTCGTTGCGCAGCGCGCGCTGGACCAGGTCCGCCGCGACCTCGGCTCCCGCGCCGTTGAGGTGGATCCCGTCGGGCTCGCGCACGATCGTGTCGCGGCCCCGGACGGCATCGCGTCCCGGAAGCGCCCGCCCGGGGTGAAGACCCGGACGAGGTCGAGCACGCGGACCTGCGCCCGGTAGGGCTGCGCGGCGACCGCGATCGCCGCGTTGATCGTGCGCGCGATGTCCGCGCGGTCGCCGTCGCGCGGCGCGGGGAGCGTCAGCCAGTAGACGCGCGCGGCGCCGCGGCGGCGGTAGGTGTCCATCATCCGCCGGGCCCGCGTGGCGTACTCGGCGGCCCACGCTGGCCCGCAGCACTGCACCGTGCCGCCGCCGGCCGCCCGCATGGGAAAGCCCTCGTTGGCGCCGAGCAGCATCACCACGGCGTCGGGTCGGCGTTCGCGGACCTGCTGCACCGACAGCCGGCCCCAGTCGACCAGCTCGCTCTGGAGATCCCGGTGCCCAGGTGCGCGTCGCGCTCCGTGCGCACGCCGGCCCCGGCCAGGCGCCGGGCCAGCTCGGCGTCCAGCGGCTGCACCAGGGAGTCGCCGGTCACGAGCAGCCGGCGCAGCGCGGCCGGCGCGCCGGCCGCTCGCCCAGCGCCGCCGGGTCGAAGGCCTCCGGCCCCACCGGCGCCACGCCCCCAGTCCGCGCGCCGGTCCGCCGGCCTCGAAGCCGCCCGGCCCGCCGAGGTCCTCGTCGGGCGACAGCCACGCGGTCGCCCGGTCGGCGGCGCCGGCGAACGGCAGGCGGTCGGCCACCCAGCCCGCGGGGTGGCCGACGGCGAGCACCAGCGTCCGCGCGACCCCCGTCTCCATCTCCTCCCCGGAGCGCCGGATCGAGGACCCCTCGACCAGCAGGAGCAGCAGCACGGCGACGCCCACGCATATCAACGCGTCGCGGGCGCGCAGGCGCCGGCCGGTGGGGCGGGCGAGGATGCTGGGGTCGCGTTCGGTGGGCATGGCCTCAGAACTGGAAGTAGATGAACGGGGGGACGCCCTGGGTGGAGACCGTGGCGGCGACCAGCGCGATCACGGTCGCCATGCTCGCGCCCAGCGCGCGGGGTGCAGGCGCTCGATGCGCACGCGCAGCGCGTCCAGCGGGCGCTCGGGCAGCAGTTGCAGGACGATCACCACGAGGATCAGCCCGACGGCCGGAACGCTCCACAGCGTGGCCGGCCCCGGCTCCCGAGCCGCGACAGGAACGTCCCGGCCAGCTCGAGGTCCGGCGCGCGGAACGGGATCCAGGCGAGCACGACGATGTGGAACACGATCGCCCAGCCCAGCCACCGGGGCAGCGAGACGCGCCCGCGCAGGAGGTGCTCGACCACCAGGCACGCGCCGTGGATGGTCCCCCACAGCACGAACCCCCACGCCGCGCCGTGCCACAGCCCGCCGAGCACCATGGTGATCATGAGGTTGCGCGCGGTGCGCAGCTTCCCGCCGCGGCTGCCGCCCAGCGGGATGTAGAGGAAGTCGCGCAGGAAGCGCGACAGCGTCATGTGCCAGCGCCGCCAGAACTCGCGGAAGCTCGCGCCCGGTAGGGGCGGTCGAAGTTCTGCGGGAACACGAAGCCCATCACAGCGCCAGGCCGATCGCCATGTCCGTGTAGCCCGAGAAGTCGCAGAAGATCTGCACCGCGTAGGCGTAGGAGGCCAGCGCGACGTCGGCCGCCGCGTAGGCCTGGGGCACCGCGAAGACCGGGTCCACGACCTCGCGCGCGAGGTAGTCGGCCACCGCGACCTTCTTGACCAGGCCGACGAGGATCAGGAACACGCCGGCGCCGACCGCGACGTTGCGCGGATCGCGCGGCGAGGCGAGCTGCGGGAGGAACTCCCGCGCGCGCACGATCGGGCCCGCCACCAGGTGCGGGAAGAAGCTCAGGTACAGCGCGACGTCGATCGTGCTCGCCGGGGCGATCAGGCGCCGGTGGACGTCGACGGTGTAGGAGATCGCCTGGAAGACGATGAAGCTGATCCCCACCGGCAGCGCGATGGCGGCCAGCGGCACGGGCAGCCCCAGGCCGGCGCTGTCCAGCACCGCGTTGACCTCCTCGGCGAAGAAGCCGTAGTACTTGAAGATGCCGAGGGCGGCCAGGTGGGCGACCACCGCGGCGGCCACCGGCGCCGGCGCCGCCGCTCGTCCTCGGTGCGGTGCACGAGGCGCGCCGCGAGCTGGTTGGCCAGCGTGACGCCCGCCAGCAGCAGGCAGAACGCCGGGCTGGCCGCGCTGTAGAACACGTAGCTGGCCGCCAGCGCGAACGGCTTCCACAGGTGCTGGCGCGGCATCAGCGCCCACGAGAGGGCGAGCACGACGCAGAAGAAGATGGCGAACTCGACCGTCGGGAAGATCACGGTCGCGCGCAGCCTAGCCCGGCGCCCTCCGACGCCGCGCAGCGGCTCCTAAGCGGCGGCCGCGCCCGCCGGCGGATAGCGCACGCCGGTCAGCTCCTCGGAGACCTCCCACAGGCGCGCGCCGATCTCGGGGTCGTACGCGTCGGGCTTGGCCATGACCTGCTGGGGAAAGCCGCGGAACTCCCCGGGACCGTTCGGTCCGTAGTACGCGCCGCCCTCCACGTCGCGCGCCGTCGCGGCGTAGAGCACCGGCAGGACCCCGCGCTCGGGCCGCTGGGCCAGCACCAGGTTGCTGATCCTCATGGCCGCCTTGGCCAGGCCGGTCGGGCCGCTGCTCTGCAGGTTCGTCGCGGCGTAGCCGGGGTGCGCGAAGACGCTGATCGCGGGGGAGCCGGCGGCACGCAGCCGGCGGTCGAGCTCGACGGCGAACACGGCGTTGGCGAGCTTGGAGGCCTGGTAGGCGCCGCGCGGGCTGTAGGAGCGCTCCCGCTGGAGGTCGTCGAAGTCGATGCTCCCGGCCTTGTGCTCGTTGCTGCTCAGCGTGACGACGCGCGCCGCGTCCGAGCGCTGCAGCGCGTCGAGCAGCAGGCCGGTCAGCGCGAAGTGCCCGAGGTGGTTGGTGCCGAGCTGGAGCTCGAAGCCGTCGGCCGTGGTGCGCTGTGGGGTCATCATCACGCCGGCGTTGTTGACCAGGAGGTCGATCCGCCGGGCGCTGAGCTCGCCGGCGAAGCGGCGCACCGACTCCAGGCTGGCCAGGTCCAGCGCCTGGACCTCCGGCCTGAGGCCGCCCGCGGCGGCGTGGATCTCCTCCGCCACGGCCTCGCCCTGCTCCACTCGCCGGCAGGCCACGACGACCTGCGCGCCGTGGCGGGACAGCTCCAGCGCCTCGAGGCGGCCGAGCCCGCTGTTGGCGCCGGTCACGATCGCGAGCTTTCCGGACTGGTCCGGGATGTCGTCGGCGGTCCACCCGCGGCTCATGGCGCCACCCAGTCGGGCCGCTCGCTCTCGGCGATCTCCATGCCCCTGAGCAGTAGCGTCGGGCAACTGGTTGCGCAATGAACCCACGCGGAGGCGAAAACCAGTTGCGCCCACAGAACCACGCGCCGCGACGCCCGGACGGGATCGAGTGCGCGGCAGACCTGCTCGGCGACCGCTGGACGATCCTGATCCTCCGCGAGGCCTCCTACGGCGTGCGGCGCTACGGGGAGCTGGTCCGCAACCTGGGCATCGCCCGCAACGTGCTGGCGGGCCGGCTCAGGACGCTGG
This sequence comes from uncultured Solirubrobacterales bacterium, assembly GCA_963825515.1. GTDB lineage: Bacteria > Actinomycetota > Thermoleophilia > Solirubrobacterales > Solirubrobacteraceae > CADCVQ01. Next base: position 4,868 of record CAWGTI010000011.1, read on the forward strand.
TGGCCGCCGGGCTGCTCGAGCGGCGCCGCTACCGGACGGACCCCGACTGGTACGAGTACGTCCTCAGCGACAGCGGCCGCGACCTCTACGGGGGCGTCGTCGCGCTGCTGCGCTGGGGCGACGTGCACCTGCCGGCCACGGGCGACGAGGCCCTGCGCCTGCGCCACCGGACGTGCGGGTCCGTGACCCACGCCAAGGTCGTCTGCGCCGCCTGCGGCGAGGAGCTCGACGCGCGCGCGATGGACGTCGAGCTCGTGCAGCGGACCGCTCCCGGCGCCTGATCGCGCGACCGCCGGGGTGACCCCGCGCCACACCCAGGGTGGCTTCCGGACGGGGGCTGCGGGCCCGATGCTCTGTCCATGTCCCATCCCCACCCCAGTCAAGGAACTCCCATGATCCCCCGCTCGCTCGCGCTGGGGGCCGTGCTGACCACACTCGCCCTCCCCGCCCTCGGCGCCGCCCCGGCGCTCGCCGACATCACGATCACGCCAGACGCCACGGCGCAGAACGTCACAAGCTACGCCACCTCCGCCGCCTGGTCGCGGCGCGCCGACGACGGCACCTACCGCCTCGTGATCCGGCACTCCGGCCTCACGGTCGACGCGCCCGTGCCGCCCGCCTCGGTCCCCTACGACCCCGACATGGGGCCGACGCGGGCCAACGGGCGCACGGTCGTCTACGCCCGCGGCGGCGACCTGTACCGCTACGACCTGGGCGCCGCCGCCGAGCAGCGCCTGAGCGCGCTGTCCAGCGGCGCGACCGAGGCGGCGCCGTCCTTCTTCAAGGACAAGATCGCCTTTGCCCGGACGACCGGCGCGCGCAGGGGCCTGTACCTCGCCCGTCTCGGTCGCTCGCTCACCCGCCTGTTCCGGACCGTCCCGGCGGAGACCGACATCGCCGAGACGCGCGTCGTCGGGCGCTTCGGCCAGGGCAGCCGCTCGATCATCCGCGTGCTGAACCACGGCGGCGACGACGTGCGCATCGTGCGGCGCGTCCGGCCGGGGCAGCGCGTGGTCAGCCCGACGCTCACGCGCTTCAACGCGATCTGGGTGCGGGTCGGCCGGACCGACTCGACCGTGGAGCAGGTCGGCGTGAACGCCCACCGCGGCCTGCGCGTCCTGACCGCCGACCGTCCGCTCCCCGGACGGGTGGACTCGCTGTCGAGCACCAACATCCCGGCGCTGTACACCCGGCCGGCAGCGGGCGTGCAGCAGATCAACCCGAAGCTGCGCTTCTCGCGGTAAGCGCCGGCCCGCCATCCTGCCCTGGGGTCCTCCTGGCACCCCGGGGCAGGACGGCCCCTGTTTCGGCCGGGCTCTGGCAGGATCGCCCCCGTGATGGCTCGCGCGACGGGACTCTCGGCGGCGATCGCCGCCCTCACCCTGGTCCTCGGCGCCGCGCCCGCCCAGGCCGCCTGCGGCGGGGTCAAGCGGGCCAGTCCGCCGCAGCGCACCGCGGACGCCCGCCCGCCGCTGGTCATCGGGGACTCGGTGCTCCTGGGCGCCGTTCGCCAGGTGGCCGGGGCCGGCTTCGAGGTCAACACCCGCGGCTGCCGGCAGATCAGCGAGGGGCTGCGGCTCATGCGCGCCCGGCGCCGGGCCGGGACGCTCCCGCGGCTCGTGGTGGTCGCCCTGGGGACGAACTGGGTCATCCGCGCGTCCGACATCGGCGCGGCGCTGCGCATCGCCGGCCCCGGGCGCGTGCTCGCGCTCGTCACGCCGCGGGAGGAGGGCGGCGGCGGAGGCTCGGACGCGAGCACGATCCGCGCCGCCGGTCGCCGCCACCCCGGCCGGATCCGAGTGCTCGACTGGGTGCGCTACAGCCGCGGGCGCTCGGGCTGGTTCGCGGGCGACGGCATCCACCTCGGCCGCGGCGGCGCGGCGGGCTTCGCGCGCCTGCTGCGCACCGTGCGGCGCCTGAACGTCGACGCCCCGTGCGACTGATCCGGGCCCCCGCCGCGGCCCGTGGCCGACCGACCCGCCGGGCCAGCGAATCACATCGCGCATAGGACCGGCGGTCCATGGCTACACTTCGTGAAGTAATGGGCGTGGCCCCGCTCCAGAACCGTCCTTGCGGCGGTCGATACGGCGACATCGTCCAGGCGATCGGCAACACGCCGCTCGTTGAGCTCAAGCGGCTCAGCCCCAAGCCGGGCGTGCGCATCTGGGCCAAGCTCGAGTCCGTCAACCCGACCGGGTCGGTCAAGGATCGCGTCGCCCGCGCGATGATCGAGGACGCCGAGGAGAAAGGGCTGATCAAGCCCGGCCAGACCATCCTCGAGCCCACGTCGGGCAACACCGGGATCAGCCTGGCGATGATCTGCTCGCGCAAGGGCTACCCGCTGAAGGTGGTCATGCCCGACAACGTGACCCCGGAGCGCACCCAGCTGCTGGAGATGTACCGCGCGGAGATCGTCTACAGCCCCGGCGACCAGGGCTCCAACGGCGCCGTCGCCATGGCGCTGGAGATGGCCGAGCAGGACCCGAGCTACTACATGCCCTACCAGTACGGCAACGAGGCCAACCCGCGCGCGCACTACGAGGGCACGGCCAAGGAGATCCTCGAGGAGCTCGACGAGATCGCCGCGTTCGTGGCCGGGCTGGGCACCGGCGGCACGCTGATGGGCAACGGCCGGCGCTTCAAGGAGGAGTTCGGCTCCGCCGTGAAGATCGTGGCCGCCGAGCCGATGCAGGGCGAGCCCGTCCAGGGCCTGCGGTCCCTGGACGACGGCTTCATCCCGCCGATCATCGACCTCAGCGTGCTGGACCGGAAGATCTTCGTCACCAACCACGACGCGATCGTCTGGACGCGCAAGCTCCTCGACGAGGAGGGGATCTTCGCCGGCGTGTCTTCCGGCGCGATCGCGAGCATCGCCGTCCGGATCGCCAACGAGCTCGACGAGGGCAACGTCGTGTTCATCGTCTGCGACGACGGCTGGAAGTACCTGTCCTCCGGCATCTACACCAAGCCCGTCGAGGAGATCGAGAACCTGGACTCCACCGTCTGGTGGTGATCCGCCCGCCCGGGCGGTCCGCAGGGTAGCTCGACGACTCCGATCAGGAAGGCTGGGATGGACCTCGACCGCTTCCTGCGCGATCCGCTCTCGCGCAGGCGTTTCTTTCGCAGTGCCGGCGTCAGCGTGGCCGGGAGCTCGGCCGTCCTGCTGGCCGCCTGCGGCGACGAGGAGTCGAGCTCGGACGGAACCCAGGAGCGCGATGCCGAGAGCGCCCGCGCGGACGTCGAGATCCTGAACTCCGCCCTGGACCTCGAGCTCATGGCGGTCGCCGCCTACCGTGCCGGCGCCCGCCTGCTCAATGGCGACGTCCTCGCCGTCGGGCGCAGCTTCCTCGAGCAGGAGCAGGAGCACGCCGACGGCCTCTCGCGCGCCATCGCCGACCTCGGCGGTCGCCCGAACCGCGCCAAGCCGAGCTACGACTTCCCCCAGCTGCGCAGCCAGGAGGACGTCCTGCGCTTCGCGATCGACCTCGAGAACGTGGCGATCGCGGCCTACATCGACGCGCTGCCCAAGCTCTCCCGGGGCGCGCTGCGCGGGACGGCCGCGGCGATCGTCACCAACGAGGCCGAGCACGTGGCGGTTCTCCTGGGCGCGCTGGGCCGGCCCCAGTCCCCCGAGGCCTTCGTGACCGGGACCGCGGCGTAGCCATGCGCGACGACCGCCTCCGGATCCTCGACGGCGACGCCGACACCGCCAGCGTCGCGCGGTTCGAGCGCGACCGCCGCGAGCTGCTGCGGCGCGGGCTCGCCCTGGGCGGCGGAGTCCTCGCGGCCTCCACCGTCCCGCTGCTGGTGGGCGCCCGTCGCGCGTTCGCTCAGGCCGACGGCGACGCAGCGATCCTGGAGTCAGCCATCGGGCTGGAGCAGGTGGCCGTCTTCGCCTACACCGCGGCGATCGACAGCGGGTTGCTCGGCCGGCCCCTGGCCCGCGTCGCGCGGCTCTTCCGCGAGCACGAGCGCGAGCATGCGGCCGCGCTGACCGGCGCGCTGAGGGACCTCGGCGGGACCCCGCCGGCCCCGCCGAAGTCGGTCGCCGACGTGGACAAGGCGGTCAAGGGCCTGCGCGGCCTGCGCTCGCAGGCCGACGTCGTGACCTTCGCGATCGAGCTGGAGACGGTTGCGGTGGCCGCCTACTACGACGCGCACCAGAAGCTCACCGACGCGGGTCTGCTGCAGGCCGGTGCCTCGATCATGGCCAGCGAGGGCCAGCACCTCGTCGTCCTTCGCCAGGCGGCGCGCCGCGATCCCGTGCCGCGCGCGTTCGCGACGGGGGAGCGGTAGGCGTGCGCCGCGCGACCACCATCCTGCTGACCGCTGCCGCCCTCCTCGCGGCGGGCTGCGGCGACGACGACGGCGACGACGGGGAGGCCGCACGCACCGAGCGGCCCGCCACGACCGCCGACGCTGCCCCGCAGCGCGCCGTGACCGTGAACATCGCCTCGTTCAAGTTCGTTCCGCCGACCATCACGATCGCCGCCGGCGGCAGCGTGACCTGGGTCAACCAGGACAAGGCCCCGCACACCGCGGAGAACGGGGGCCTGAAGGGCCCCGCCGAGTTCGACACCGACACCCTGCAGCTGGGGGACCGCAAGAAGGTCACGTTCGCCAAGGCCGGCCGGTACGCGTACTACTGCGTCTTTCACCGCTTCATGGAAGCGGATGTCATAGTCAAATGAGCCCACTGAGCCAGATGGCTGATTCCACGACCCCCACCACCATCTGGTCGCGCCTCGCGGCGCAGGATCGCCACGCGCCGAAGGCGTCCGTGGCGTTGCCACTGTCCACCTTCGACCCGCGGCGCCCTGCATCCACGATGCGCGGCCATATGGCGGCGCGGGCCGCGGAACCAACCATCTAGGAGCACACACCAGATGCCTTTCAACGTCGGACCCATGGAACTGATCATCGTCCTCGCCATCGCGCTCATCGTGATCGGCCCGAAGAAGCTGCCGGGCGCCGCCCGCTCGCTGGGCCACGGCATGCGCGAGTTCAAGGAGTCGCTGACCAACGCGGCGAACCGTGACGACGAGGACAAGGACCGCGCGCGCCTCGGGGCGTAGCGCGCAGGGAGGACCACTAGCCTTGGGGCGGTGAGGATCGCCCGCCCCCTCCTGGACCGCATCGTCGCGCACGCGGTCCGGGACGCGCCCAACGAGTGCTGCGGTCTGGTCGCCCGGCGCGACGGCGGCGCGACCGCGGTGCACGAGCTCGAGAACGTGCAGGCCAGCCCGTTTCGCTTCGACGTCGACGGGATGACCGTGTTCACGCTGCTGGAGGAGATGGAGGAGGGCGGCGACGATCTCGGCGCCATCTACCACTCCCACACGCGCTCGGAGCCCTATCCGTCGCAGACCGACGTGAACTTCGCCGCCGGCTGGCCGGGGGTGGAGTGGATCATCGTCGGAGTGGCCGGCGGCCGCGCGACGGACGTGCGCTCCTACCTGATCGACGGTGCCGAGATCACCGAGGTGCCGCTCGAGGTCGAGTGATGGTCTCCCACCCCCTCGTGTGCCCCAAGTGCGCGGAGCCCCACCCGCTCGACGAGCGCTTCTGTCGCAACTGCGCCATGCCGCTGGTCTACTCCGGACCGCTCGGCGTCGACGAGCCGATCACCGAGCGCCACGAGCGCGCGCGCAAGATCAAGCCGCAGTACGCCGAGGGCGAGCTCGTCCACGTCATCGGGGCGACCAACCAGACCGAGGCCGAGTTCATCCAGGGGATGCTCCTGGAGGAGGGCGTGCCGTCGGTGCTGCGGCGCACGCGGGGCTTCGACGTGCCCGACATGCTGGCCGCCGGGCCGCGCGACGTGCTGGTGCCCCTGTCGGGCCGCGAGACCGCGCGCGAGGTCCTGCTCCAGGCCGAGATGCTCGACGAGCGCGTCACGCCGCAGCGGCCCGGACGCGTCCTGGCCGCCCTGCTCGCGACCGTGGCGCTGGTCGGGCTGATCGCCTGGATCGGGACCGAGATCGGGTTGTGAGCCGCGCGGCCGCGGCGCGCCGCGGCCGCGTCGCCGTCAGGCGGCCTGGTCCATCAGCTCGCGGAGGTTCAGCGGCTCGCTGACCATCTCGAGCTCGCCGTCGGCGGCGCGCGGCCACTCCTCGCGTGGCCTGTCCCAGTAGAGCTCGACGCCGTTGCCGTCGGGGTCCGACAGGTAGATCGCCTCGCTGACGCCGTGGTCCGCCGCGCCGACCAGCGGGACGCCGGCCTCCAGCACACGGCGCAGGACCCTGGCCAGCTCGGCGCGCGTGGGGAAGCGGATCGCGAGGTGGTACAGGCCGGTGGTTCCGTGCGGCGGCGGCGCTCCGCCCTCGCTCTCCCACGTGTTCAGCCCGATGTGGTGGTGGTAGTCGCCGGCGGCCAGGAAGGCCGCGTGGTCGCCCATGCGCTGGGTGACGTCGAAGCCCAGCACGTCGCGATAGAAGCCCAGGGCGCGCTCGATGTCGGCCACCTTGAGGTGGACGTGGCCGATGTCGACGCCGGGGTCCATGGCCATCACCCGACTGTACCCCGCGGGCAGTGGTGTCTCACTGGCCTGCGAGCCGGTCCAGGTGCGCGCGCCAGGTCGCCTCGGTGTGCACCAGCGCGCGGCCGCGGAACGCGCCGATCAGGGCCTGGCGGGGGCCGCCGGGCGGGGGCGGGACCGAGGCCAGGTCCACGGCGGCGCGCTCGCCCTCCTCCCGGGCGAGGAGGTCGACGACGGTCCCGCCCAGCAGCGCGGCGTCGCGCAGCCCCGGCGGGAAGGACGGCCGCGGGCCCTCGCGCATGCGTCGCGCGATGGCCGGCCGCGCGTGCGCGGTCTGGCCCGAGAACCACTGGGCCGTGCCGGCCAGCAGCCACGCCCAGCGCCAGGCGCGCGTCAGCGCCCGGGGCCGCCCCCACGGCGGCGGCAGCGCGGGGTTGCACTCGGCGATCACGAGCTGGCAGTACAGCGCGGCGGGGGTGAGCATCAGCATCTCGCGGGAGCCCGGCACGCTGGACGCACGATCGGCGAGCACGCGGGGAGTGAGCAAGTGGATGGTGCTGCGCCCGGCCCAGCCCGCCAGGTAGCGGCGCGCGGCGGGAGCGGTGAGCCGGCGCACGATCGCCAGCGCCGGCTGGGCGAGGTCGAGTTGCGCCTGGCTGGGATGGACGATCACCGTGACCTCGTCGGGCACGGCGGCGAACGCTGTGCCCAGACGCGCGCGGGTGCCCTCCAGCAGCTCGAGCACACCGACCACGTCCTCGTCGTCGCGCTCGTCGTGGCGCGCCGTGAAGCTCGGCGAGCTGGTCTGCACCCAGGCCATCGCGCCGGAGTCTGACGGCGGCCGGTGCGCGGTCGGGCCGCTCAGCGGCTGATGGTCACCGGCACGCCCGGCGCGATGCGCGCCGCCAGCCAGCGGATGGGTCCGTCGGCGAGGCGCACGCAGCCGTGCGAGACCGCGGTCCCGGGTGTGCCGCCGATGTTCCCCACGCCGTGCAGGGCGATCTGGCCCGGCCCGCCCGCGAACTCCTGCAGCACGTTGGAGCGGGCGCTCGTGGCGAGGGCGAACGGGGTCCCGGCGCTGCCCGGGCGCATGCGCACGCTCTCCTCGACGAAGAACCGCCCGCGCGGGGTGGGCGTCGAGGGCTTGCCCACGATCGCCGCGAAGGAGCGCACGAGGCGCCCGCGGCGGTAGACCCGGACCCGCCGACTCGACGACTTCACGACGACGTGCCAGCTCGTCGACGTGATCCTGGTTTGAGGCCGTGCGATCCAGGCCTGCCTGCCGTTCGGGCGGCCGGGGACCCGGACCCGCAGCCAGCGACCTCCGTCGGGCGCGGTGGCATGGCCGGTGACCGGGAGGACGGTCGGGCCGCCGGTGATCGGGCGCGACGCCGGCACCGAGCCCGCCGTGGAGGCCCCGGCGCGGGGCGCCGAGGCCAGCCGGTGTGACGTGAGCAGCGTGGCGAGCTCCTGCGTGGCCGCCACGGCGGGCGCCCGCTGGGCACCGGCCGATGACGGGGCGGCCACGGCGATCGTCGCGACGATCGCCGCCACGACGGGGACGGCCCGGGCGCCGGCGCTCACGGCCATCAGCGAGCGTCGAAGCGGACGCGCCCGGCGTCGTCCATCTCGACGACGGCGAAGCGCGTGCTGGCGCGCTCGGCCACCGGGCCGCGCGTGCCCGTCGCCGTGCAGGAGAACCTCAGGCCCTTCTTCTGGTGCACGCCCGACGGGCAGCTCACCGTGACGTGCTCGTCGCGCTGGGCCAGGCTGGCGGCCTCGATGGCCCGCTCGACCTTCTCGGTGTTGAGGATGGTGGGCGATTCGGACCCACCACAGGCCGTGACGGCGAGGCTCGCGGTGAGCAGGGCCCCTGCGACCAGCGCCCCGGCCCTCCGTCGACGGGATCGCGCTCGGGGTTTCGGTGACGCGCCCGGGTTCGTGTGAGTCATGGATGGCATATGGATCGCCTTTTTTTGTGAGTTGAGCACCGAGTCGCGCTACGCGATCTTCTCGATGGTGAGCGAGGCGTTCGTGTTCGCCTGCGTGCCTCCGCCGGGCGTCTGCAGGATCACCCCGGCGGCCGAGGAGTAACTCCTCACCGAGAGGATGTCGTTGGCGGAGACCTCGATGATCGCCTGCCCGGTGTTCTGCTGGGTGCCGGCGCCGGAGCCGTAGACCGCACCGGGCACGACGGCCCCGTTGATGAACAGCGCCATCTGGTTGGGTTCGACACCGGACACCGAGAACGCGATCTTGTAGGTCCCGGCATTGGCGAGGTTGATCTCGCCCGATCCCGGTGCGTGGGTGATGCCGGGGCTGATCGCGCCGTTGAGGTCGAAGAGGATCGGGGCGTCGATCGCCACGGTCTCCAGATCGAGGTTGTAGATGTAGGCGTACTCGGACAGTCCACCTGCCGGACCTGCGGGTCCGTCCGCGCCGGTGGCGCCGGTCGCGCCCGCCGGTCCGTCGGCTCCGGTGGGTCCGTCCGGGCCGTCGGGCCCGGCGGCGCCGTCGGCTCCCGTGGCTCCGATCGCTCCGTCAGCGCCCTGCGGTCCGGCGCTGCCGTCCGCACCGGGGGCGCCGCCGGCGCCGGGGGCGCCATCCGCTCCGGTGGGCCCTGTGGAGCCCGCGGCGCCCGTCTCACCCTGCACACCCTCCAGTCCCTGGAGGCCATCGGCGCCCGTGGCGCCGTCGGTTCCGGCAACTCCTGTGGCGCCCGTGGTACCGGTGGCGCCCGTGGCACCGTCGGTTCCGGCATCTCCTGTTGAGCCCGTTGCGCCGTCAGCGCCCGCGGGGCCCGGCGTGCCTGCCGCGCCGGCGGTGCCCTGAACGCCTTGGATTCCTTGCGTCCCGGTGGCGCCTGTGGCTCCATCGGTCCCGTCGGTTCCGGTGGCGCCTGTGGCTCCATCGGTCCCGTCGGTTCCGGTGGCGCCTGCGGCCCCGTCGGTTCCGTCGGCACCAGTGGTTCCGGTGGCGCCTGTGGCCCCGTCGGTTCCGTCGGCACAGTGGTTCCGGTGGCGCCTGTGGCCCCGTCGGTTCCGTCGGCACCAGTGGTTCCGGTGGCGCCTGTGGCCCCGTCGGTTCCGTCGGCACCAGTGGTTCCGGTGGCGCCTGTGGCCCCGTCGGTTCCGTCGGCACCAGTGGTTCCGGTGGCGCCTGTGGCCCCGTCGGTTCCGTCGGCACCAGTGGTTCCGGTGGCGCCTGTGGCCCCATCGGTTCCGTTGGCTCCATCGGTCCCGTTGGTTCCGGTGGCGCCTGTGGCCCCGTCGGTTCCGTCGGCACCAGTGGTTCCTGTGGCGCCTGTGGCTCCGTTGGTTCCTGTGGCGCCTGTGGCTCCGTCGGTCCCGTTGGTTCCGGCGGCGCCTGTGGCGCCATCGGTCCCCGTGGCGCCGGTGGCGCCGGTGGTTCCATCAGTTCCGTTGGTGCCATTCGCGCCAGTCGCCCCTGCGGCTCCGGCGACGCCGTCAGCGCCGGTGGGGCCCGGCGTGCCTGGCGCGCCGACGATGCCCTGAACACCTTGGATTCCCTGGGTGCCCGCGGCGCCTGTGGCTCCACCGGTCCCGTTGGTTCCGGTGGCGCCTGTGGCTCCGTCGGTCCCCGTGGCGCCGGCGGCGCCTGTGGCTCCGTCGGTCCCCGTGGCGCCGGTGGCGCCGGTGGTTCCGTCAGTTCCGTTGGCTCCCGTGACGCCCGTGGCGCCCTGTGTACCGGCAGCGCCGATGGTGCCCTGAACGCCTTGAAGTCCCTGTGCCCCGTTGGCGCCTGTGGCCCCGTTGGCGCCTGTGGCCCCGTCGGTCCCCGTGGCGCCGGTGGCGCCGGTGGTTCCGTCAGTTCCGTTGGCTCCCGTGACGCCCGTGGCGCCCGTGGCGCCCTGTGTACCGGCAGCGCCGGTGGTGCCCTGAACGCCTTGAAGTCCCTGTGCCCCGTTGGCGCCTGTGGCTCCGTCTGCGCCTGTGGTCCCGTTGGTTCCGGTGGCGCCTGTGCCTCCGGTGAGTCCGGCGGTTCCGGTCGCGCCTGTGGCTCCCACCGCGCCGACAGCTCCGGTTGCGCCTTGCGCGCCGGTCGCCCCCGTTGACCCCGCGGCACCGGTGACGCCCTGCACGCCTGCCAGGCCCCGCTCACCCGCGATGCCGGCTGCTCCGGTGGCGCCGGTCGCTCCGGCACTCCCCGTGGCTCCGGTCGCCCCGCCACCCGCGGCGCCGGCCAGCCCCTGGGCACCGGCGGCGCCGGTGGCCCCGACGCGGCCCGTTGCTCCGGCCCTGCCACCGGCACCGGTCCTGCCCGTGGCTCCGCGCGGACCGCGCTGACTGTTCGTGCACCTCGGCCGCGCGCGAACGCACCCGGCGCGCTGAGTTCCGGCGCTGCCCGCGAACGCCGTGGGATTACAGGGTGGCAGCGGACGCGGACACGCGGCGGCGGCGAGGCCGACTGGCACCAGGACGCCGAGGGAACAGGTGGACACGAGCAGCAGCCTGCGGAAGTTCGGACCAAGCATGGCGAAAGCTCCTTGATGCCCGGACCGGTCAGGCCGCGGGCCGCGGTAACGAAAATGAGGCGCGGCGAGTCGGGCGTACCGCACGGGATTCAACGCTGTGATCGAGCATCGACAGCAACACGCAAGGCCGCAATCACCCGAACGTGTGAGTTACTGCCGATATCCCCCCGATGGGCTAGCCGAAAGGTGTAGCTCGGGGCGAGCCGGTGCCCTGGACGCTAGATCTCCCAGGTGATCTCGCCGGTGACCAGCGCGATCGCGACGGCGTGTGCGCGGGTGTGCGAGCCGAGCTTTCCCATCGCGTTGTGCACGTGTGACTTGACCGTCTCGGGGGAGAGGAACAGCCGCTCGGCGATGTCGGCGCTCTGCAGCCCCGAGGCGACGAGGGTCATGACCTCGCGCTCGCGCTCGGTGAGCGACAGTCGCCCATCGGCCTCTCCGACGACCGGTGTCCAACCTGCCTCGCGTGGCGCACCGGCGTCGGCCGGTCCGGAGCCCCGGTCGGGCGGGATGAAGACCGAGAGGTGGCGGCCGGGCAGCACGTTGGCGGTCGCGCTGAACTCGACGGGCACGGGGCCCATGTCGGGGACGTAGAGCTCATACCAGCCCTCGGCCGCCCCGCTGGCCAGGAACGCCTGCCACTGCTCGGCGAGCCGGCGGCGCTCGCCGGGGGGCGTGAAGTCGTCCATCGTGTGCCACTGGACCTCCTCGGGACCGATGCCGAGCAGGTCGCAGGCCGCCGTGTTGCCGGCCACCCACCGCCGGTGGTCGTCGGCGATCAGCATCGGATGCCGCGAGTCCTCGAACGCCGCGCGCAAGCGCAGCACCGCCTGGGCGCCGAACCTGCTGTCCGCGAAGACCGGGTCGGTCACGGTGCGCTCGACGGCTCCGCAGCGACCGCTGGGTACACCATTGAGCAATGAGAGGGTTCCGGGCAGACATTCGGTGTCTATCACGCACCGGTGGACGCTGGCAACGACTGACATATTCCGGTCGCCTGTCGGGCCGTGCGCTCAGACGATCCGCACCGGCGTGCCGATGCGCATGAGCCGCGCCAGGCGCCGGATGGCCCGGTTGGGCACGCGGACGCAGCCGTGCGACGGGCGCCCGGGAATCAGTGCCGGGCGGTTGGTGCCGTGGATGCCCACCACGCCGCCGTTCGGCCAGTCCGAGAGCACCGAGTAGGCGCTCGTGCCGAAGGCGTACGGCCCGTAGATCGTGCCGCGCTCGCGCACCCGCAGCAGCTCACGGACATAGAAGCGGCCCGTCGGCGTCGGGGTGGCGCGCCTGCCGATGCCCACGCGCGAGCGCCAGATGCGCCGCCCGGAGCGAAACAGCGTCGCGGTGAGCGTCCGGCGGTCCACCCGGAGGTACGTGCGGACCCCGTGGAAGCCTCCGAGCGCGGCGCGCGGGACCCAGCCGGTGCGCCCGTTGGGCCGCCGCGGCAGGCGCACCCGCACCCACTGCCCCCCCGCTGCGTCGACCGCGGCCTTCAGCGCCACGTAGACCTCCGGGTAGTCGTCCTCGGTGCGCAGGCGCAGCCTGCCGACCCGCGGCGAGCTCGCCGCGGGCAGGCGGTGCACCGTCGCCGCGGTGCTGGCGTGAGCCCAGCGCGTGAGCTGCCGCTCGTCGGAGAGCACGGCGCCGGCCACGAACGGCTGCCCGGGCGCGAGCGCCTCCCGCCAGGCCTGCGCCGGCGTCGCGGCGCCGGCGGCGGCCGCGGCCAGGATCAGCCCCGCCCATGCCGCGACACGGTGCCCCTTGCCCATCCGGCCGATCAGCCGGTGAACGAGGGGCCTGGTCGCGCCCGCGCGCGGCCGCTTGCGCACCTGCGCACGCGCACCGTCAGCGTTCTCGGGCGGGCGTTCGTGCTCGACGCGAACACGACCCGCGCGGTCACACGGCCGGTCGACGACCCCCGGGACAGCCGTATGCGTGCACGGAACGCGCCGTTGACGCGCCGGGTCACGCGCGCGACACGGCGCCCGTTGAGCCGGAAGTCCACCCGGGCGATGTTCCGCCCCCGGACCATCGCGGTGAAGATCCGGCTCACGCAGGAGCGCCCGGGCCGTGGAGGGACGGTCAGGCGCGCGGTCGTGTTGCCGGGGCCGGTGACGGTCGGGCTGCCACTGCCCGGCGAGGCGCCCGGCCGGGCCGGCGTGACCGTGATGGTGCCGGTCGCGGGCGTCGACGTGCCGTTGGGACTGGTGACGATGTACGTGAAGCCGTCCGGCCCGGTGTAGCCGGGACTGGGCGTGTACGTCACGGTTCCGGTGCTCTGGTTGATCGGTCCCAGGGTCCCGTGGGCGGGTCCGGCGGTGACCACGAACGTCAGCGGCCCTCCGGTGGGGTCGGTGCCGTGCAGCACGACGGTCACCGATTGCCCCGCGGGGGTCGTCGCCGTCGTGTTCGTCGCCGACGGCGGCGTCGACGTCTGGGTCACGCAGCCCGCTCGCGTGACGGTGTTGGTGTCCAGCGTGACGGCACCGTTGCGGGCCAGCGCCCGGCCGTACAGCGTCGCGGCGGTGGTCAGCGAGATCGAGGTCAGCGCGAGGATGTTCCCGGCGAAGGCCGCGCCCGTGCCGACCGTGGCCGAGCTGCCCACCTGCCAGAACACGTTGCACGCCTGCGCGCCGCCGATGAGCAGGACCCGGCTGCCGGCGCCGACGGTCAGCGTCGATCCCGCCTGGAAGATGAACACCGCGTTGGGATTGCCCTGGGCGTCGAGGGTGAGATCGCCGCTGAGGCCCAGGGAGCTGGCCGAGGTGTAGACCCCGGGCGTGAGCGTCCGGCCGGCCAGGTCGCCGGAGACCGAGGCGGTCGATGGACGCCCGGCGGCGTTGTTGTACGCCGTCGTGAGGTCGTTCTGGGCCTGCAGGGCGACGGCGTCGGCGGCGTGGATGGTTCCCGCGGTCACGGTGCCCGGCGGGAAGCCGGTCACGGCGGTGCCCGGGCTCAGGCCCAGGTCGCCGCTGACGACGCTGGGTCCGGTGTTGGTGACGGTGCTGGCCGCCAGAACGGCAAAACCGTCCGCGGTCCCCAGCGGGACGGACTGGGCCTGTGCGCTCGCGGCGAGGAGAGCCGTGAGGCCCAGCGCTGCGAGCAGCGCGATCCCGGCTGAGCCGCCACGCCGTGTCGCGGCTTGAGCCTGCCCTGCGAACGAGCGCTTCATCGCTGCCTCCTTCTGGACCCCCAGGCCGGTCCGACACGGGGGCTGATACGAGGATGAGGAGCGCGGGCGGGCGGACGAGGCCAGATCGGCGCTGAGTACTCAATCATCCGCCGTGTGGACGATCGGCACAATCCCCCGAACAGGTGATGTCGCGGATCTCGGGCGCCGCTAAGCCTGCGGGAGCTCCCAGGTGATCTCGCCGGTGACCAGGGCGACGGCGACTGCGTGCGCGCGGGTGTGGGAGCCCAGTCTGCCCATCGCGTTGTGCACGTGTGACTTGACCGTCTCGGGCGAGAGGAACAGCCGCTCGGCGATGTCGGCGCTCTGCAGCCCCGAGGCGACGAGCGTCATCACCTCCCGCTCGCGCTCGGTGAGCGGCAGCGCTGCACGGCGCGCCGCGAGGACCGGCGTCCACGCCGTCGCCCGAGGCGAGGCACCGTCCGTCTGCTCGGTGCCGCTCTCGTCGGGCGGGATGAAGACCGACAGGTGGCGACCGGGCAGCACGTTGGCGGTCGCGCTGAACTCGACGGGCACCGGCCCGAGTTCGGGAACGTAGAGCTCATACCAGCCCTCGGCCGCTCCACTGGCCAGGAACGCATCCCACTGCTCGGCGAGCCGGCGGCGCTCGCCGGGGGCGTGAAGTCGTCCATCGTGTGCCACGGCACCTCCTCGGGACCGATCCCGAGCAGGTCGCAGGCCGCCGTGTTGCCGGCCACCCACCGCCGGTGGTCGTCGGCGATCAGCATCGGATGCCGCGACTCGTCGAACGCGGTCCGCAGACGCAGCACCGCCTCCGATCCAAACCTGCTCTCCGTCGAAATCTGCCGCCCGTTCACTGGGGTCCCGACGGAACGAGAGGGGTCGCTGCGAGTGCGCTGCGCACTGAGTTCACCTCGGGTGGGACGGCCATTATTGCGCCCGAGCCGATGGCAAACGCCGATCGCCGGGGCCGGGCCCTCTCATGCCAGGCGGTCCGCGGGTCGATGCGCTCCACGTGCACTGTCCTGCGCCTCGCATGCGCGCCCGGCTCATCGTGCTCGTGGCCGGAGCGATCGCCGCCGGCCTCGCGGCGGCGTCCGGGCGGCTGCGCCTGCGTCTGCGGCGACGTCACCCGGGCCGCCACCACGGGGGCCACGCCGCGCTACGGCCGGGGCCGGTGGCCCTCCACCTCCACCGCCTGCTGGTAGGTGGGCCGGTTCTGCCAGCCGATCAGCGGCTGCGTGACGGCGCCCGTCGCGCGGAAGGAGATCGCGTCGAAGCACGCCTGGTCGCCGCGCTTGCCCGCCGCCGTGCAGGTGGCGTCCGCGTAGAGCCGCCCGGGGTCGGCGTCGATCGCCTCGCCCAGCGCGCCCAGCAGCGCGCTGCGGCAGCGCGCGAGGTTGCCACCGCCGCAGTAGCGCTTGGAGTAGGGCTGCTTGACCTTCAGCCCCAGCACGCGGCGCAGGTCCTTGTACGCGTAGCCGTACCAGCCCCTCTGGTAGGCGGAGCCCACGTGCGAGCCGTGGTCGTTGGGGGCGTTGTCGAACTCGTGGGCGTTGCGCAGCGCCTCGAAGAGCGGCGCTCCCAGCGACGCCTCGAACTGGGCGCGCATCCAGCGCGGCCAGAAGCCGTCGAGGATCCGGATCGCCTCGGCGTGCTCGTAGCGCCCGTTGCCGTCGCGGTCGCGGCGGTGCGAGCCGCTGGCCACCCACGCGCGCAGCTTGGTCACCGCGTCGGCCAGCTTGCCGTTCGCCGGCGTGGCCATGACCTGCAGCGCCAGCGGCAGCACCTTCTCGGCGCGCAGGTCGGTCGTCGCCGCCTCGCCCATGGCGTCCACCAGCTCGGGGAGCGTCATCTTGCGCCGTCCGCGGATACGCGAGCGGATCTCGGAATCGAGCATCTGCGAGCGGAAGACCGAGGAGAACAGGTTGGTGTCCGCGCCGGCGTAGCCCGGAGCCTGCTTGTTGTTCCAGGAGGTCAAGAACGGCCGGCCGTTGATCGTCTGCGGATGCTTGGCGAACGACGTGTACGCGGCGGTCGCGCGCTCGGCGTCGAAGTTGCGCCACTCGTACTTCGCCGGCGTCGGCAGCTGTCCCGTGATCCCCGGCGCGCGCTGGGGGTTGTTGCCCGAGTTGAAGTACGCGATGTCGCGGTCGTCGGCGTACAGCCAGTTGAATGTGTAGCCGATCTTCGCGGCGGCGCGTTGGAAGTCGCCGGCGTTGCGCATGCGGTCGGGGTTGTTGAAGTCCGAGAAGCCGAGCGCGGAGTCGATCTCGTGGTTGTAGGTCGAACGCAGCCTGGTGTAGATCACCGGCCGCCCTCCGATCACCGCGCGCGCGGACACCAGCCCCAGCTTCGTGCGCTCGGCGCGCAGCGTCTGGCTCCCGGGTGGGGTGGTGTCCGCCACCGTCGGGATCCACCGGTTCGTGCGCTCGAGTACCTCGATCGGCACGCAGTTGCCGCGGAAGAGGTAGTGCGTGGACTCCAGCGTGGGCGCGGCGCCGCCCGGTTCGCAGAGCTCCAGCGCGAACGTGTCGATGATGTCCTGCCCGGCGGAGGTCGCGCTCCACGAGTAGTCGCGGCCGCGGCCGAGCTGGACGTAGAGGTTGACCCCGGGGAACGCCGCGCCGCGCGCGTCGATCGTCGGGGCGTGGACGTCCTGCTCCATGAGGATCTGGGGGGAGAAGTAGCCGGTCTGCGGGCCGAACACCGCCAGTGGCCTGCCGCTGGACGACTCGGAGGCCGAGACCACGAGCGCGTTGGACATGCCGCGGCCCGGCAGCAGGCCGGGCAACAGGCCGTCCAGCAGGCCCGCGAGCCCGCCGGCCGGGCCGCCGGGAGTGCCCGTGCCGCTGCCGTCGACGAGCACCGAATGGCGGCGCAGCGTTCCGGCGTCGGCGATCGCGTACGCGTCGGCCGGCGTGTTGGCCGGAGGGCGCTGGTAGGGGAAGCGGCGGCGGACCGTCGTCGGGGCGTCGGCGTCCTCGTAGGCCGCCCATTCGCGCCACAGGCGATCCCCGCGGCGCGGGCCGTAGCGCTCGATGAACATACGCCGCAGCTCCATCTGGGTCAGCTCGGCGCCGCCGCCCTTGCCGAAGATCCCGCCGACCAGCGAGGCGGTCGCGATCAGGTCGGTGCGCTTCCACGGCTCGGGTCCGAGCGGCCGGCCGATCGCGATGTACTCCGCGGGCAGCTTGGTCGGGTCCAGCCGGGCCTCGGAGATGTAGCGGTTGACCCCGGCCACGTAGCTGGTGGCGTCGTCCTGGGCCCGCCGGCCGTCCTCGCCGTAGAGGTCGTCCTGGGACTCGGCCTGGCGCTCGAGGTCCTCCTCGGTGTAGGGCGCGATCTCCCATTGCTCGGCGTCCATCGCGCGGTTGCCCGCCGCCCCGCCGGCGAACGAGCTGAGCTGCCCCCGCCCGGCGTGGCGCAGCACGTCGATGAAGAACAGGCGGTCCTCCGCGGCGATGTAGCCAAGCCCGAACATCGCCGCCGCGCGGGTCTCGCCGTAGACGTGGGGCACGCCGAAGCCGCGGTCGCGGACGATCGTCAGCCCCTCGGTGGGCGAGTAGGTGCGCTCCTCGTCGCCCGGGATCACCCCGAAGCTCGCGTCCTTGAACAGCCGGTTGAGGTCCTCGCGCCCGACGCCGGGCGTCGTCCGCGCCAGCCGC
The DNA here is from genome assembly GCA_963825515.1 of uncultured Solirubrobacterales bacterium. Classification (GTDB taxonomy): domain Bacteria; phylum Actinomycetota; class Thermoleophilia; order Solirubrobacterales; family Solirubrobacteraceae; genus CADCVQ01. Next base: position 22,660 of record CAWGTI010000011.1, read on the forward strand.
GCATACATCTCGCGCTGGTCGTCGTTGTGGCGCGGACGCGCGCCGGTGGCCAGGAACGAGGCCAGCTCGACGGCGTTGACGCGGCCGTTGGTCCCCGGCGGCAGCACGTCGCGGAAGCCGCCGGCGTCGTTGGTGCGGTAGGGCTGGACCTGCGCGGCCGCGGGCGCGGCGAGTCCGCACAGCGTTCCGAGCACGGCGCAAGCGCTGGCTGCGAGCCTGAGTACCGACACCTGACGGGCCTCCCCCTGGTGGACGAGAGAACCCTACCGTTCATCTGCCGCTACGTGCGCTCGTAGTCCAGCTCGGTCCGGATCCCGGAGTCGGCGAGCCGCGCGTTGGCCTCCTCCAGGGACCGCGCGCCCTGCACGAGCGCCGCGCAGCGCGCCGCGGTGCGCAGCGCGACCAGCGGGTCGAGGAAGAAGATCAGGCCGCCCACCGGCGTGAGCTGGACCGTCCGCCGGCCCGCGCGGATCGTCGTCTCGCCGGTGGCGCCGCGCGCGCAGCGCAGCGCCATCGCGCTCGCCTCGGTGGGGATCTGGGCGACGGCCGCTTCCAGGCGCTCCACCGCGTCCGGCCCCGGCCCCCACGTGCCCAGGTGCCCGCCGGCGGCGGCGACCTCCGCGACGCGGTCGAGCACCTCGCCCGGCGCGAGCTCCCCGTCGCAGCCGGCCCCGAACACCGCCGCGACGACGGCCAGCCCGGCGTCGCGCAGCGCGGGCGCGGCGGCCAGGCAGACCGCGTCGGCGAGCGGGCTGGCCAGCCCCGCCTCGTCGCCGTGGCCGAGCATGTCGCCGCCCACGTCCAGGAGCATGACCAGGTCGCAGCCCAGCTCGCGCGCGGCGCCGGCCAGGCCGTCGGCCACGGCGCCGGGCCCGCCGTTGATGTCCAGCAGGACCGTTGGCGCCTCCAGGTGGCGGGCCATGTGCGACTCGGCGAAGAGGAAGCCGCCGGGGCCCGAGGTCTGCGGCCCGGCCAGCGCGACCGCGTCGTTCAGGGGCCGCGCGTCGCTGATCTCAGTCAGCCGGCGCGGACCGGGCAGCGGGTCGATCGGGCGGCGCTCCCAGGTCAGGCCGCCGACGACCGCGCCGGTGTCCAGCTCGGCGGCCAGCTCGGCGACGGCCAGCGCGCCCACGACATCGCCCCCGCCGCCGATGCCGACGGCGAGGACCCGCTCGGCGGCGCCGAGCGTGCGCAGCAACCCGCTACGCGAAGACGGGGACGCCGCCGTCGATGATCGCGTGGATCTCCTCGGCGGCGCGGTCGAACTCGTCGTCGGACAGCACCGGCGTGCCCTCGAAGGGCAGGTCGCGCTGCAGCTCCAGCCAGGAGCGGCAGCCGCCGTACTCGTCCTTGACCCGGACGGTGACCGGGCGCGGGATGCGGTAGGTCCGCAGCAGCAGCACGTGCAGCGGGTGCCGGCGCTTCCACGCCAGGCGCTTCTCGGCGTAGTCGGTGCTCCAGACGTAGAACGGCGACAGCGCGTCGACGCAGCGCGGGTCGGTGATCGTGAAGTGACCGGCGACCTCGGCCCACGCGCGGATGCGCACGCGGTCGGGCTGCGGGATGCCGCCGTCCTGCGTGATCGCGTGGACGGGCGGCTCGCCATCGGCCCACACGCCCTCCTCGAGCGCGCGGCTCAGCTCGGGAACGTGGGACTCGCGCACCAGGTTGTTGCGCTGATGATCGAACGTGGGATAGAGGAAGAAGCGGTCGTGGTCGAGCCGAAAGAGCTTCTCGGCTTCGCGAATGCCACCCTTGCGGAGGGTGATCAGTTGCTCGCCCTCGGCGAGCGCACGGACGGTGACCGCCCATTCCTTGAAAGCAATCGGCATGGAAGGGGAACCAGACGACGGGGGATTACGGAATCAATCCCGTCGTCCTGAACCCCAAGGGCTCGGCCGACGGGAGAGCACGCATTGTTTCACAGGGAGCCGAATACCCCTAATCGGGGTTCTCGCACGGGGGTTCCCTGGCTGACTGGCCAGTCAGCCATCCTCCAGCCGCGCCCCCGTCAGTCCCTCCAGCGCCTCCACGAGCGCGGCGAAGTCGTCGTCGCCGTGCCCGCGGGCCATCGCGGCCACCAGCACCTCACGCGCGTGGGCCGCGCCGGCGAACGGCACGCCGGCGGCGAGGCCCTCCTCGAGGCACAGCCGGACGTCCTTGAGCATGTGCTCGAGCTTGAACAGCGTCGTGTAGTCGTGGCGGCGCATCGGGCCGGCCTTCAGCTCGAGCATCGCCGAGCCGCCCGAGCCCGCGGACATCACGCGCACGAGGGCGTCGAGGTCGACGCCGGCGCCCTGGGCGACGAGCAGCGCCTCGCCCACCGTGGTGGCGTTGACGGCCGCGACCGCGTTGTTGACGAGCTTGATCATTTCGCCGTGACCCAGCGGCCCGGCATGGACAACGAGGTCGCCCATCACCCGCAGCAGCGGCTCGGCGCGCGCGAAGTCCTCCGGCGCGCCGCCGACCATGATCGTCAGCGTCCCGGCCTCGGCCCTGGGCGAGGAGCCGGTGACCGGCGCGTCCACCATCCGCACGCCCCGCCGCGCGAGCTCAGAGCCGATCGCCCGCGTGTCGCTCGGCGCGATCGTGGACATGTCCACGCACAGCGTTCCCTCGCGCGCGCCCTGCGCCACGCCGTCGGGTCCGAGCAGCGCCTCGCGCACCTGGGCGCCGTCGACGACCATCGTGATGACGACGTCGGCGCCCGCGCCCACGTCGGCCGGGCGGTCGGCGACCGTGCCGCCGTGCTCGGCCACCCACGCCTCGGCCTTGGAGCGCGTGCGGTTGTGGACGACCAGGTCGTGGCCCGCGGCGGCGAGGTTGGCCGCCATGCGCGAGCCCATGATCCCCAGGCCCACGAACCCGACGCGGCCGGGCCCGCCGTCTACCGGCGGCATGTCTCGCGCTGTGGCTGGGGGATTCCCACGGCGGACAGGCTACGCGGCGACGCGCAGCCTGCCCGTCGTGACGAGCTCAGATCCGGCGCCGGAACACCCGCTCGCAGTCGCGCGAGACGCTGTCGCGGCGATCGACGATCGCGACGTCGCGGCGGCCCGAGCCGCAGCGCACGGAGTCACGCGCCGCCCGGCGCCGGCCGCTGCGGCTGCGGTCGCGCGAGTTGATGCGGTCGTTCCCGGACCCGCCGCTGAACACGTCGCGCCCGCTGGTGTCCGTCAGGCGATCGGTGCCCGTGTTGCCGAACATGCGATCCCGGCCGGTACCACCGTTGAGGCTGTCGTTCCCGGACCCGCCGTACAGGCAGTCGCCGTTGCCCCGGCCGCGCAGGATGTCCCTGCCCTGCAGGCCGAAGATGATGTTCACGCGCGCGTTGCCGTTGAGCGTGTTGTTGCGGCGGTTGCCGACGATCTGGCCACCCCGCAGCGGGCAGCCGGGCTGCGGTCGTGGCGCGCGCGTGTCGACCGTGAACGTCCGCGTCGCCGGCGTCGGGTCGGTGTTGCCCCCGAAGTCGGTCGCGGCGACCGAGAACGTGTGCCTGCCGTCGCCGAGCGGGAAGGTGCTGAACGGCGAGCTGCAGGGCGTGTTCACGCCGTTGACCGAGCACGTGAACGTCGGGTTGGCCTCGTCGACCGGGATGGCGGTGAACGCGAACGTCGGGGTCCGCGTGCCCGTCCGCGCTCCGTCGCTCGGGCCGGCGAGGATCGCGGTGTCCGGTGGGGTCGCGTCGGCTCCCGTCGCCGTGAGCCCCGACACGCCGGCGTACAGGTTGGAGGCCGTCGTGCCTCCGGGGTTCAGCAGCGTGAGGTTGCCCCCCGAGACCGCGAACGTGTCGGTCTGGCTCGTGTCCGACGGGTTGGGGTTCCCGAGCAGGCGCGTGGGGTCGGTCGGGAGCAGCACGTGCAGGAACCGCCCGTCGGGCGTGAGCGCCTCGTCGGCGGCCGCGCCTGGGCCGGGGACCGGCGTCTGGCCCAGCTCGGTCAGGTTGCCGTTGGCGGCGATCTCCAGGCGCGTGATGGTGTTCGACAGCGTGTTCGTCACGAAGGCGAAGCGCCCGTCGGCCGAGATGACGACCCAGCACGGCGCGGCTTGGGTGGTCGGCTCGTTGTCGATGAACGTCAGCGCCCCGGTGCCCGCGTTGAGTTGGTAGGAGCTGATCGAGCCGTCCAGGGCATTGGACACCAGCAGGACGTTGTTGGCGTTGTAGGCGAAGCCGAACGGCGCGATGTTGTTCGCGGCGAAGCCGGTGGCGCCGTTGACGATGGCCGGTCCCGGCGCGTCGCTTGGGCCGAGAAGGAACGTGTCGATCCGATCTGACATCCCGGCGGGCGGGAAGCGGTGGGTGACGGTCAGCACCCGGCCCGTCGCGTCGAACCCGATCTGCGCCGCGGCCGCGTTGGAGTTGCCGGTGACGGAGAGCCCCCTGCTGGAGCCCGGGATCCCCGTCAGCTGCCCGTTGGCGGCGACGCGGAAGCCCTGGATCGTCCCGGCCCGCGGGTTGTTGGCGCCCTGGTCGCCCTCGTTGAGCACGTAGACGAGGTCCCCGCGGCTGTCGACGCTGACCGGCAGGTCGCCGACCGGCACCGTCTCCACCAGCTCGAGGCTGCCGCCGGGCACGACGCGGAACGAGCTCAGCGTGCCGCTGCCCGCGTTGACGGCGAACACCAGATGCTGGCTGTCCGACAGCTCGACGCTGCCCTGGGAGTCGAGGATCTTGAAGCCGAAGGGTGGGGTGGTGGGGTCGCCGTTGCCGCCGGTCCGGACGCGGGAGGTCTCAGTGAGCGAGCCGTCCGCGGCGCGGGTGAACACGATGACCTCGTTGTTCACCGGCGCATTGGTCTGGATGTAGACCGAGCCCGGCAGGACCGCGGCGGCGGGAGACACCCCCAGGGCGGCGGACGCGACGACGGCGAGCAGAGCGGACAGCCAGACGCGCGCCTGGCGGCGCGTGCAGGTCAACGCGAGCATCACAGACCCCCTCGACTGAGGTGTAGCGACCCGGTCCTTGGTCGCATGCCGACGCTAACCGAGTGCGAAGTCCACCGTCAAGTGCCGCGGGTTTGCCGCGGCCTCGGGGGCCGGGTAGCGTGGCCCGATGGCCCACCCGAACGCCGAGCTCATCCAGCGCTTCTACGACGCCTTCGGTCGCCACGACGGCGACGCGATGGCCGCCTGCTACGCGCCCGATGCGCGGTTCTCCGATCCCGTGTTCACCGACCTGCGGGGAGAGGAGCCCGGGGCGATGTGGCGGATGCTGTGCGCGCGCGCGCAGGACCTGACCGTGCAGCTCCCCGAGCACCGGGCCGACGACACGACCGGCAGCGCCCACTGGCTCGCCGACTACACGTTTCGCACGGGGCGCAGGGTGCACAACGACATCCACGCGCGCTTCGCGTTCGCGGGCGGGCTGATCGCCGAACACCACGACGCGTTCTCGTTCTACGCGTGGGCGCGCCAGGCGCTCGGCCCCGCGGGGCTCGTCCTGGGCTGGACGCCGATCGTCCGCGGGAAGGTGCGCAGCGAGGCGCGCGCCGGCCTGGACGAGTTCCTGGGTCGCGGAAAGGGCTGACCGTCAGCGCCCGGTCCCGGGCGCGCCGTGCCCGCCGCCGCCCGGTGTCTCGATCGCCAGCCGGTCGCCCGGGCGCAGCTCGCCCGTCGCCTTGGCCGGAAGCTCATCGCCGTTGAGCAGGTTGCGCCCGGGAGCACCGGGCTCACCACCGTCGGCGCCCGGCGGCGCGTGGTGGCGGCGCTCGGTGATCAGCGAGTAGGACATGGGCGCCAGGGCCTCCAGCTCGCGGACGACGCCGTCGCCGCCGCGGTGCGCGCCGCCGCCGCCCGAGCCGCGGCGCCGGGCGTAGCGCACGACGCGCAGCGGGAACTCGAGCTCGAGCGCCTCGACCGGCGTGTTCAGCGTGTTGGACATCGCCACGTGCACGCCGCTGGGGCCGTCGGCGTCCTGGCAGGCGCCCTGGCCGCCGCCCAGCGTCTCGTAGTAGGTGAAGCCTTCGCCGCCCAGCGTGAGGTTGTTCATCGTGCCCTGGCCCAGCGCGCGCCCGAACGCGGCGAGGACAAGGTCGGCCACGCGGCTGGAGGTCTCCACGTTGCCGGCCGCCACGGCGGCGGGGGGCCGGGCGTTGAGCAGCGATCCCTCCGGCGCCCGGACGTCGATCGGGCGGTAGGCGCCCGCGCTGGGCGGCACGTCGGGATCGGTGAGCACGCGCATCGCGAAGTAGCAGGCCGATCGCGTGACCGCGAGCGGGCAGTTCAGGTTGCCCTCGTGCTGCGGGGCGCTGCCGGCGAAGTCGAGGATCACGCGGTCGCCCCGCACCGTGGCGGTCAGGCGCAGCTCGACGTCGCCGCCGGCGGCCTCGAGGACGTCGACCGCCTCCCGCGCACCGTCGGGCAGCGCCTCCAGGCAGGCGCGGGTGCGGCGCTCGGTGTAGTCCAGGACGGCCGCGGTCGCCTCGGCCAGCGCGTCCGCGCCGATCCGGTCGGCGAGCTCCGTCAGCCGCCGCGCGCCGGTGCGGTTGGCCGCCAGCTGGGCGCGCAGGTCGGCGCGGCGCTGCTCGGGTTGGCGCATCCGCTCGGCGAGGTCCTCGAGCGCCGCGTCGTCCAGCGGCCGCGGCGCGATGACGACCCCCTCCTCCTCCAGGGAGCGCGAGTCGGCGGGCATGGAGCCCGGGGTCCGGCCGCCGACGTCGGCATGGTGCGCGCGGCTGGCGGCGAAGCCCAGCAGCGCGCCGCCGCGCAGCACGGGCGTCACGACCGTGATGTCGGGGAGGTGCGTCCCGCCGCGGTAGGGGTCGTTGAGGATCCACGGCCGCCCCTCGCCGTGGTCCTCGTCGCGGACGGCGGCGACGGCGGCGGGCATGGCGCCGAGGTGGACGGGGATGTGCTCGGCCTGCATGACCATCTCCCCGGACGGGTCGAACAGCGCGGTCGAGCAGTCCCGGCGCTCCTTGATGTTCGCCGAGTGCGCGCTGCGCACGAGCACGGCGCCCATCTCCTCGCAGGCGGCGCGCAGCGCGCCCGTGGTCACCTGCAGCGCGATCGCGTCGAGGCTCATCAGCGCTCCAGCACGATCGTGCCCGCGTCGTCGACGCCGCCTCGCCAGCCCGGCGGGACGGCCAGCGTGGCCTCGGGCAGCTCGCAGACCGCCGGGCCGGCCAGCTCGGCGCCCGGCGCGGGCGCGCCGCGCAGCACCTCGGCGTCGTGGGACTCGCCGGCGAAGACCACGGCGCGGCGGCCGCGCTCGATCGGCGCGGCATCGCTCGCCACGAGGTCGAGGTCCGGGCCGGGCAGGCTGGCCGTCGCGCGCATCGTGACCACCTCGACCGGCGCGTCGGCGTCGCGGTGGCCGTAGCGCTCGGCGTGAAGGTCCTCGAAGGCCGCGCGCACCTGCGCCACCCCCGCCTCCTCGCCGAGGTCGCGCACGGTCAGCTCGTGGGCCTGGCCGCGGTAGCGCACCTCGTAGGCGACGCCGGCGCGGGCCTCGGGGGCGCCGAGCGTCTCGCGGGCGGCGTCCACCAGCTCGTCGCGGGCGCCTCCCAGCGCCGCGTCGGTGAGGCCGTCGCCGGCGAGCAGGACGGTGCGCTGCTCGGTGGCCCTGCGGTCGGCGGCGGCCAGGCCCAGGGCGCTGAGCACGCCCGACGCGCGCGGGCAGAGGATCGTGTCGATCTCCAGCTCGTCGGCGATCGCGGCCGCGTGCAGTGGCCCGGCGCCGCCGAAGGCCAGCAGTGCGAAGCGCCGCGGGTCGATGCCCTGCTCGACGGTCATCACGCGCAGCGCGCGCACCATCTCCTGGTCGGCCACGCGGACGATCCCCTCCGCGCAGGCGACCGGCTCCAGCCCGAGCGCCTCGGCCAGGGTCGCGACCGCCCGCTCGGCGGCCCCCCGGTCCAGCGCGACGCCGCCCGCCAGCGGCGCGCCCGCGTCCAGGCGCCCCAGCAGCAGGTTGGCGTCGGTGACCGTCGGCTCGGTCCCACCGCGCCCGTAGCAGGCGGGCCCGGGATCGGCGCCCGCGCTGCGCGGCCCGACGCGCAGCGCGCCGCCGGGGTCGCGCCAGGCCACCGAGCCGCCGCCCGCCCCCACCGTGTGGATGTCCACCATCGCCAGCGCGAGCGGCCGCCCGCCCACGTCGCGCCCCGCGGTCTCGCGGACCGCGCCGTCCTCCACGACGCAGACGTCGCACGACGTCCCGCCCATGTCGAAGCACAACAGGTCCGCGCGGCCGCTGCGGCGGGCGATGAGCGCGGCCGCCGCCGCGCCCCCGGCGGGGCCGGAGAGGACCGTGAACGCCGCGTGGCGCGCGGCCAGCCCGGCGGCGGCCAGCCCGCCGCTGGACTGCATGATGCGCGGCTCGGGCAGGCCGGCGTCCGCGGCGCGCTCCAGCAGCCGGCGCAGGTAGCGCGCCAACAGGGGGGAGAGGGCCGCGTCGACCTCGGTGGTGGCCGCGCGCTCGTACTCCCGGAACGTCCCCACGACCTCATGCGAGAGCGACACGTGCACGCCGGGGCAGCGGCGCTCCAGCGCCGCCGCGATCACCCGCTCGTGGCCGGGATGCGCGTAGGCGTGCAGGAGCACGACGGCCACGGCCTCGGGCTCGTGCTCGGCCACCGCGCCGGCGAGCGCGTCGGGGTCCTCGAGGGCGCGCAGCACGCCGCCCGGGCCGGTGCGCTCCGGGGCGGGCACCCGCAGCTCGGCGCCGACCAGCGGCGCGGGCCGGGCCGCGCACAGCCGGTAGAGGTCGGCCCGCGCCTGGCGCCCCAGCTCCACCACGTCGGTGAAGCCCTCGGTGGCGACGAGCACCGTGCGCGCGCCGCGGCCCTCCAGCAGCGCGTTGGTGGCCACGGTCATCCCGTGCGCGAAGGCCTCCACGTCACCGGGCCGTGCCTCCGCTCGCTCCAGCGCCGCGCGCACCGCGGCCATCACGCCCTCGGATTGGTCGCCGGGCGTCGTCGGCGCCTTCGCGGTGACCAGGCGCCCGCCGGCGGCCAGCACCGCGTCGGTGAACGTGCCGCCCACGTCCACGCCCAGGAGCATCGCTGCGCTACCCGCGCCGCCGGGCGAACGCGAGCATCTCCGGGCCGTCGCACTCCGGGCGCGACGTGACGGCGGCCGCCACCGGCGCGAAGCCGGCGCGGCGGGCCACCGCGTGCGAGGCGCGGTTCTCGCGGTGCGGGCGCAGGTCGAGGTGCACGAGGTCGAGGGTCTCGAAGGCCCAGCCCGCCACCAGCGCCAGCGCCCGCGCGGCCACGCCGCGCCCCCGGGCCCAGGCCGCCACCCAGTACCCGACGTCCGCCGCGCGCAGGTTCCAGTCGATGACGTTCAGGCCCACCGCGCCCAGCAGGCCTCCGCCGTTCGCGGCGGCGGTGACGGCCAGCGCGGCTCCCTGGCCGAGGGCCATCCGCTCGGCCGCCCCGTCGACGTAGATGCGCGCGTGGAGCTCGGTGTACGGGGTGGGGACGAACGTCCAGCGGGGGATCTCGGGGTCCTGGCAGGCCCGGGTCAGCACGGGCACGTCGGTGCGTCGCCAGGAACGCAGGACGACGAGGTCGTCGCTCAGCGGCGGATCCGGGGGCGCGATCCTGGGCACCCCATGAGCCTACGAGGGCGGTCTACGCGGCGATGGGCCGCTCGACCTCTTCGGTCTCGGCCAGGTGCTGGTGCGAGGGGCAGTAGCCGTTGCGCGGAAGCGGCATGCGCTGGCACGGCGTCCCGCGGCGGGTGGTGGCGCGGCACTCCAGAGGGTTGCCATGGACGTCGTAGCCCGCGTGCGGCTGCTTGGCGAGCCACTCCTCCGCGCAGGACAGATAGGCGGAGACCACCATCCACACCCGCTGCTGCGCCGCCATGGGGAAGTGCGGGCGGATGTCGGCGAACAGGGTGCGCGCCGGCCGCGCGAAGTAGTGCCGGTCGGTCGCCAATCGCTCGATCGTGGCCTCGCACGCATGCAGCACTTCAGCGTGGCCCTCCGGGTTCCCGGTTCCGATGTGCGGAGCCAGCTCACGGTAGATCGCACGGCTGAACTGGTACATGGGCAGGGTCTCCTTCCTTGTGTCCCACGAAGCCCGGCGATTGTGGTGCGGGCGTGTGTACTTCAACGCGACCAATGTTGAGTTCGCGTTAAGGACCCCAGTTCCTGGCGTTTCGCCGGGTCGTACGTTCGTTTAGATCCACTTCTCGAGGTGCGAGCGCCCGTCGGCCCCGACGACGGCGTGGCGGTCGTCCAGGGCCGGATCGGCGGCCGGGAAGTCCTCGCGCCAATGCGCCCCCCGGCTCTCCTCGCGCCGCAGCGCGCAGGCCGCGACGAGCCGCGTCAGCGGGTGCGGGTCGTCGAGCAGGCGCTCCAGGCCCGCGCGCGAGCGCACGATGCCGCCGTCGCGCCACAGCGCCTCCTGCGTCGCGCGGGAGGGATCGGCCGGCGCCGCGGCGGGGGGCGGCGGCCCGGACGGCGCGTCGGGCGCGGGCTCGTCCAGCGCGGCGGCGGCGGCGCGCGCGCCGAAGACGAAGCACTCGCTCAGGGAGTTGGAGGCCAGCCGGTTGGCCCCGTGCAGGCCCGTGCAGGCCGTCTCCCCGATCGCGTACAGGCCGGGGACCGTCGTGTGCCCGTGCAGGTCGGTCACGACGCCGCCCATCATGTAGTGCGAGGCGGGGGAGACGGGGATGCGCTCGCGCGCGGGGTCCAGCCCGGCCTCGCGCAGCGCGGCGACCACGTTGGGGAAGAGCGCGGGGTCGATCGCGCGCATGTCCAGGCCGACGGACGTCGCGCCGGTCCGGGTGAGCAGGACGGCGATCGCGCGCGAGACCTCGTCGCGGGGGGCCAGCTCGTCGACGAAGCGCTCGCCGTCGGGGCCGTGCAGCGTGGCGCCCTCGCCGCGGATCGCCTCAGTGATGAGGAAGCCCTCGCGCCCCGCGATGCCGATGACCGCCGTGGGGTGGAACTGCAGGAACTCGAGGTCGGCGAGATCCGCGCCGGCGGCGTGCGCGAGCGCCATCCCGCTCCCCAGCGAGCCCGGCGGGTTGGTGGTGCGCGACCACAGGGCGGCGGCCCCGCCCGTGGCCAGGATCGTCGCGCGCGCCCGCACCGCCCGCCCGTCCTCCAGCACGATGCCGGTGCAGCGTCCCTCGCCCATCCAGGCCCCGGCTGCGCGGGCGCCCTCCAGGACCGCGATCCGCGGCTCCTCCACGACGAGCGCCGACAGCTGGCGCACCACCCGGCGACCCGAGGCGCTGCCGCCCGCGTGCACCACGCGGCGCATGGAGTGCCCGCCCTCCAGCCCGAGCGCGAGGTTCCCGTGCCGGTCGGCGTCGAAGCGCACGCCGAGGCGCTCGAGGTCGGCGACGCGCTCGGGCGCCTCCGCGCACAGCGCCTCGGCCGCCGACCGGCGCACCGCCTCGCGGCCGGCACGCTCGGTGTCGGCCCGGTGCAGCGCGGGCGAGTCGTCCGCGGCCAGCGCGGCCGCGATGCCGCCCTGCGCCCAGTAGCTGGCGGTCTGGGCCAGCGGCGTGGCCGAGATCAGCGTCACGTCCGCCCCGGCGCGGGCCGCGCGCAGGGCCGCGTACAGGCCGGCCGCCCCGGCCCCGGCCACCGCGACGTCGTTGGATCCAAGCGGTTCGGCGGCCACGCGCGGGGTACCGTATCCGGATGACCCGGCCGGTCCTCCTACGCCACCCGTCCTCGCTGGAGCACGACACGGGACCGCATCCCGAGTCCCCCCGCCGGATCGTGGCCATCGAGCGCGCGCTGGGCGAGCGCGACTGGCTGGGCTGGGACGTGCGCGAGTCCCTGGAGGACCGCCCCGGGATCGCGGCGGTGCACGACGAGCGCTACGTGGCGGCGATCGAGGCGCTGTGCGCGCGCGGCGGCGGGATGATCGACATGGACACCGTGGTCAGCGAGGGGTCATGGGTGGCGGCGCTGCACGCGTCGGGCGGGGCGACCGGGATGGTGGACGCGCTGTTCGCCGAGGGAGCGGACGTCGCCGCCTCGCTGCACCGCCCGCCGGGTCATCACGCCCTGCGCGCCCGGACGATGGGCTTCTGCGTGTTCAACAACGTCGCGATCGCGGCCCAGCACGCGCTCGACCACCACGACGCCGGGCGCGTCCTGATCCTGGACTGGGACGTCCACCACGGCAACGGCACGAACGACATCTTCCACGCCACGCCCGAGGTGCTGTTCGTCTCGATCCACCAGTCGCCGCTGTACCCGGGGACCGGGGCCGCCTCGGACGTCGGCTCCGGCGCGGGAGCGGGCTACACCGTCAACCTGCCCGTGCCCGCGGGGTCCGGCGACGCGGTCTGGTCGTCGATGGTCGAGCACGTCGTGCGCCCGCTGGCCCGCGCGTACGACCCCGGCGTGATCCTGCTGTCGGCGGGCTTCGACGCGCACGTCGACGACCCGCTGGCCTCGTGCGCGGTCACCGACGGCGGGTTCGCGGCGATGGCCGCGTCGGTGCGCGGCCTGTCGGCCGAGCTCGGCGTGGGCTTGGGAATCGTGCTGGAGGGCGGCTACGACGTCGACGCGCTCGCGCGTTCGCTCGTGGCGACCTTGACGGTGGCCGGCTCTGCCGAGCCGCCGGCCCTGCCGGACGTCGCGGTGCACCGCATGGCGACCGAGGCCGCCGAGCGCCTGGCCGCGGGGCACTGGCCCCAGCTTGCGGGCCGGGGCTGAGGCCGGCTACGCCGCGTAGCGCTTCTGCGCGCGGGCGCGGGCCTTCGCGGCCTCGATCTCGCGGTCGCGCGGCGGAGCGGTGGTCACGAGGTCGGCGAGCAGGCGCACGGAGGCGCCGGTCACCGCGTCCACCGCGCGCTCGAACGCCTCGGCGTTGGCCTGCGAGGGCTTGGTGGCCCCGCTGATCTTGCGGACGTACTGCAGGGCGGCGGCGCGCACCTCGTCGTCGGAGGCGGGCGGGTCGAAGTTGTGCAGGGTGCGGATGTTGCGGCACATGCGGCGCTCCAGGGTCGCTGGATCGGGGTCCCTTCAGCCTAGTGGTACCTCACGGACGTCAGGGCTGCACGCCGCCTCCGCGCCCGCGGCCCTTCCCGTTCCCCGGCGTGGTCGTCGTGCGCGGCGTCGTGGTCGCCGGTGCCGGCGAGGTGATCGTGGTGGAAGGCGCCGTGGTGGAAGGCGCCGTGGTGGCCGGCGCCGGAAGCGGGAGCGGGGAGGTCGTGGGCGGCGTCGTCTGGGTGCCCGGGGCGGGGGTGGTCGTCGGTGTCGCGAGGGTGCTCGTGACCGCCGGGGCGGCCGGCGTCGGCGCCGGCGTGGACTCGGCGGCGACCGGCGCGGTCCCGCCCGACGGGGTCGGCCCGTCGTCGTCGGTGAGCGCGACGAACGCGAGCGCCAGCGCCGCGCCGGCGACGGCCACCACGACGGCGAGCGCCAGTGCCGGCACGCGCCAGTTCGGCGTCGGGGCCAGGCGGGTGCGCGCGGGCGCCCCGCACTCCAGGCACCAGTCCTGGTCGGGCCCCACGCTCGCCGAGCAGCGGGGGCAGGGGATCGGCACGGGCGCGGCGGGGCCCGCCGGCGCGGCGACGGCGGTGGGCGCGGTGGCCGGCGGAGGCGGAGCCGAATCCGGAGGCTGTGCGCTCACGATCCGCGTTCGGACGCCTGGTGTGGCTCCAGCGGCGTCGTCGGCGGCTCGCTGACCTGCGTGGGCGCCTGCGGCGGGGTCGGCTGCTCGCTGACCTGGGTGGGCGCCTGCGGCGCGGCGACGGGAGGGGCGGGCGCCGGCTGGGGCGGTGGGGCGTTGGCTCCGCCGAGCTCGCCCATCGCCCGCGGGCCGTCGAGTGGCAGGCCGCAGTTCGGGCAGAAGTGCGACTCGCTGGAGTGCAGCGCGCCGCAGCGCGGGCACGAGGCGATGCCGGGCTCGCGCAGCTCCTGGATCGAGCGGCGGTCGTCGAGGACGACCTCGAGCGTGCGCAGCTCGCGGTCGACCGCGGTGAGCGCGTCGAGCTTGGCCTCGACGAGGTCCGGTCGCGTGCGCCCGAACCGGCGCAGGTCGAACAGCAGGCCGCCGAGGTCGCGGTAGCCGAGCTCGCGCGCGCGCCGCAGGTGGCGCAGCCGCCGGCGCAGGCGGCCGCGGTCGTGGAAGCTCTGCGCGCTGGGCGCGATCGCCGCCTGCGGCGGGACGCCCGGCGCGACCGGCTGGCCCTCGACCGGCGCGGTGCCGGCGGGCGGCACGGGCACGTGCGAGCCGGGGCGACGCCGGAAGACCCGCTGCACGAGACCGGCGCGGGCGCCGCCGGGGGCTGCGCCCGCACGCCGGCGCAGGAAGGACGGAATCCGGCGGCGGCCGCCGACCGGTGGCGGCCCGCCGGAGCGCCGGCGGAAGATGCGCTGCATCGGACCGGGCATGGAAAAACGCTGCCTCATAGCGAACGGGCGCCGGGCGGATCTCCGCCGGCGCCTGGGGCGACTATAGCGACGGAGGCCCGTCACAGAGCCGTGCGCGCGACGGGGCGAAATCGTCACACGCGCGTGTGGTCCTGTCACCCGATGCGGCGGAGCATGGCGGTCCAACACCACGCACCCGCTGGGAGGTCGCACATGCCGTACCGCACGATGGGCCGCATCCACGCCGTCGCCGCGCGCCTGCTGCACGAGCGCAGCGGGCAGGGCACCGTCGAGTACGTCGGGCTGATGCTGCTGCTCGCCACCGTCCTGACCGGGGTGGTCGCCGCCGCCGGCGGGCTGAACGGCGGCGGCATCGCCAGCACCGTCGTCAACAAGCTCAAGGAGACGATCGACACGGTCGGCGTCCCCAAGTCGTAGGGCCGGTGCGGGACGCGCGGGGCCGGGCGCAGACGCCCGGGGCAGCGCGGCGCCGTCTGGGAACATGGCGGCCCGTGCCCCCGGCTCCCGCCCCCATCGCGCCCATCGGCGTCTTCGACTCCGGCGTGGGCGGCCTGACCGTCCTGCACGAGCTGCTCGTGGCGCTGCCCCAGGAGGACTTCCTGTACCTGGGCGACTCGGCCCGCTTCCCCTACGGCGACCGCACGCCCGCCGAGCTCGCGACGTTCAGCCGGCAGGTCGCCGACGTCCTGCTGGAGCGCGGCGCCAAGCTGCTCGTCGTGGCCTGCAGCTCGGCGACCTCCGGCGCCCTGCCGCAGCTGCAGGCCCACGTCGCCGCGGCCGGATGGCCGGTCGACGTCATCGGCGTCGTCGGCCCGGAGTCCAACCTCGCGGTGGCCAGCACGCACAGCGGGCGCATCGGCCTGCTGGCCACGCCGGCCACGGTGGCCAGCGGCGCCTACGAGCGCGCGGTGCTCGCCACCGACCCGCTCGTACGGCTGACGAGCGTCGCGTGCCCCGAGCTCGCCCAGATCAGCCAGACCGGCGCACCGATCGGCGAGGGCGACGTGGACATCGTGCGCCGCTACTGCGCGCCGCTGCGCGAGGCCGGCGTGGACACGGCGATCCTCGGCTGCACGCACTACCCGATGGTGCGCGCGCTGCTGCAGCGCGTCCTGGGCCCCGGCGTGCGCCTCATCACCTCGGGCACCGCGATCGCGCGCCGCGTCGAGCACGCACTGGCGGCCCGCGACCTCGCCTCGCCGCGGGAGGGCGAGGGCCGCTACGCCTTCCTGTGCACCGGCGACCCCGACGAGTTCGCGCGCGTCGGCGCGCGCTTCCTGCAGCTCCCGATGGGCGCCGTGGACCACGTCGACCTCGCGCGCGACGCGCGGGTGACCGCATGACCGAGCGCGCGCACGGCCGCGCGCCCGGCGAGCTGCGCCCCACGACGATCGAGCCCGGCTTCGTCAAGCCGGCCACCGGGTCGGCGCTGATCACCCAGGGCGAGACGCGCGTGATCTGCACGGCCTCGGTGCAGGAGAGCGTCCCCCGCTGGATGTCCGGACAGGGCCGCGGCTGGCTCACCGCCGAGTACGGGATGCTTCCCGCCTCCACCGGCGAGCGCAAGCAGCGCGACGTCTCCAAGGGCCGGCCCGACGGGCGGACCGTGGAGATCCAGCGCCTGATCGGCCGCTCGGTGCGCGGGGTCATGGACTTCGCCGCGCTCGGCGAGCGCACGATCTACCTCGACTGCGACGTGCTCACCGCCGACGGCGGCACGCGCTGCGCGTCGATCACCGGCGCGTTCGTCGCGCTGGACCTCGCCTGCCGCCGGCTCGTCGCCGAGGGCAAGCTCGAGCGCGTGCCGCTCACCGGCACGGTCGCCGCGATCTCCTGCGGCGTGGTCGGCGGCGAGGCGCTGCTCGACCTCGACTACGCCGAGGACTCCTCGGCGGAGGTGGACGCGAACGTCGTCATGACCGGCGAGGGCGGGCTCATCGAGGTCCAGGCGACGGCCGAGCGCACGCCGCTGTCGCGCGCGCACCTCGACGAGCTGCTCGCGCTGGCGGCCGGCGGGATCGAGCAGCTGCGCGAACGGCAGGCCCAGGCCGTGGAGTGAGAGCCGTCCTCGCCACGCGCAACGCGCACAAGGCACGGGAGCTCGCCGCGCTCCTGGCGCCCCACGAGATCGTCGCGCTCCCCGCCGACGTGACCCTGCCCCCGGAGACCGGGGAGACCTTCGCGGCCAACGCGCTGGAGAAGGCCCGCGCCGCCATGCGCGCGACGGGCCTGCCCGCGATCGCCGACGACTCCGGCATCGAGGCCGCCGCGCTGGGGGGCGCGCCGGGCGTGCGCTCGGCGCGCTTCGCGGGCGAGGACGCGACCGACGAGGAGAACCTGGCCCGCCTGGTGGGAGAGGCGCCGGCGGGCAGCGCGCTGGCCTACGTGTGCGCGCTGGTCTACTCCGATCCCGGCGGAACCGAGCACCTCGTCGAGGGCCGGTGCACGGGCACGCTTGGCGGCCCGGCCGCGCGGGACGGGGGGCTTCGGCTACGACCCCGCGTTCCTGCCCGACGACGTCGCCGACGGGCGCACCATGGCCCAGCTCGACCCGGCCGAGAAGGACGCGATCAGCCACCGCGGCCGTGCCGCCCGCGCCCTGCTGGAACGGCTGGACCGGCCGGAGACCTGATGGCCGGCTCGCTCATCGCCCACGCCGGCGGGGGCGAGGGCACCGTGAAGACCCGGGCGGCCGCGCTGTCGATCGCCTCCAACACCCTGCTCATCGCGCTGAAGCTCGTGGCCGGCGTGATCACCGGCTCGGTGGCGATCATCACCGAGGCGATGCACTCGTCGATCGACCTGATCGCGTCGATCGTCGCCTACTTCTCCATCCGCGAGGCCGACAAGCCGGCCGACGCCGAGCATCCCTACGGCCACGCGAAGATCGAGAACCTCGCCGCGGCGATCGAGGGCATGCTCATCCTCGTCGGCTCGGGCGTGATCATCTACGAGTCGGCGCGGCGCCTGGCGGTGGGATCCGAGGTGCACTCGCTGGGGATCGGCATCGGCGTGATCGCCTTCTCGCTGGTCGCGAACATCTGCGTGTCGACGGTGCTCGCCCGGCGCGCGCGCCAGACCGGCTCGCCGGCGCTGGAGGGCGACGCGGCGCACCTGCGCACCGACGCGGCCACGTCGGGCGCGGTCCTGGTCGGCCTCGTCGGCGTCGAGCTGACCGGCGCCGCTTGGCTGGACCCGATCGTCGCGCTGGTGGTCGCGGGCGCGATCATCGTCGCCGGCGTGCGCCTGGTGACGCGATCCTCGCGCGTGCTGGTGGACGAGGCGCTGCCCGAGTCCGAGCTCGACGCGATCCGCGAGACCGTCGTCGCCTTCGGGCCCCGCGGCGTGTGCGGCTTCCACAAGCTGCGCGCCCGGCGCGCGGGCGCCCGCCGCCACGTCGACATGCACGTCCAGTTCGTCAAGGGCATGTCGCTGGAGGACGCCCACGCCACCGCCCACGCGCTGCAGGCCGCGATCGGCGAGCGCCTGGAGCGCACCGACGTGCTCATCCACCTCGAGCCCCAGGACCGCGTCGTGCCGGGCACCGAGATCGGCCCGAACCGGACGGATGACGAGGAATCAACCACTTAGCGCAGGTTGATCGCGGCCGACGCGCCGACCGCCAGGCTCAGCGCGCCGTAGCCCGTGTAGCCGGAGAGGAACAGCAGGACCGCGGTGATGACGGCGGCGGCGACCGTGGCCAGCCAGGCGATCCGTTCCAGGGGCACGGACGGCATCCTCGCGGATCGGCCGGATCGGTCGCCGACTCATCCGTGGCCGTTGCTAGCGTCAGGCGGCACGTCCACGCTCGACGCCCCAGACCGCTCCGCCGCGACGGGGCCGGCGTTCGCCGACCGGCTCGCGGCCCTCGTCGCACAGCGCGAGTCGCAGATCGTCCTCGGGCTCGATCCCGATCCCCTGCGCCTGTGGCCCGAGGCCGCCGCGCGGGCCCCCTCGGACGGATCGCCGGCCCGTCGGGCCGCCGAGGCCGTCCGAGCCCACTGCGCCGCGCTGATCGACGCCGCCGGGCCGGCGTGCGTGGCGGTCAAGCCCCAGCTGGCCTGCTTCGAGCGCCTGGGGGCCGACGGGTGGACCGCGCTGACCGAGGTGGTCGCGCACGCGCGCGAGGCCGGCCTGCTGGTGCTGGCCGACGGCAAGCGCGGCGACGTCCCGGTCTCGGCGGCGGCCTACGGGGCGGCCCTGGCGGGGCTTACGCCCACGCCGTTCGGCGAGGTCCCAGGGCTGCGGGCCGACGCGTTCACCGCCAGCCCGCTCCTGGGGATCGATGCGCTCGAGCCGCTCGTGGCGGCGGCCCGCGGCGCGGGCAGCGGCGTGTTCGTCCTCGTGCGCACGTCCAACCCGGGAGCGGCGGACGTCCTGGACCTCGAGCTGGCGGGTGGCGCACAGCTCTGGGAGCGCCTGGCCGCGATCGTGGACGGCCTGGGCGAGCCGGGCCCGCGCAGCGGGCTGGCCGACGTCGGGGCGGTCGTGGGCGCCACCGCGCCCGAGCACGTGGCCCGGATGCGCGAGCTCATGCCGCGCGCGCCGTTCCTCCTGCCGGGCGTCGGCGCCCAGGGCGGGCGCGTCCAGGACCTCGGCCCCGCCTTCGCGCCGGGACGCGCCGGGGGGCTGATCACCGCGTCGCGTTCGATCGCCGCGGCGCACGAGTCGGCGGGCGGCGCGCCCGCCGCCGCGGCGCGGGCGGAGGCCGAGCGCCTCCGGGAGGCCGCATGGGCCCTCGCATAGCCGCGAGCCGCCACCCTGGGCCCGTATCCTCTGCACCACATGGCCCACCGCAGCAACGCCCGGCTCCTGGCGCCCATCGCGCTCGTCGGCTCCCTGCTCGCGGTGGCCGTCATCACCGGCAGCAGCCTGGGGGGCGACGACGCGGCGACGAAGCCGAACGCCGCAGAGCAGCGCGGCCGCTCGGGGGACGGCAAGAAGACGCGCACGACGGTCGTCAAGTCGGGCGACACCCCGTCCGCCATCGCCGAGCGCGAGGGCATCAGCATGGAGCGGCTGCTGGAGCTCAACCCGCGGATCGCCGACCCGCGGACGCTGCACGCGGGCGATCGGCTCAAGCTCGGACCGTGACGCGCCTGCTCGCCGGGGTCGCGGCGGCGCTCCTGGCGTCGGCGCTGACCGCCGCAACCGCGGGCGCGCAATCGGGGCAGCCGTCCCTGCGCGCCAAGGCGGCCATCGTGGTGGAGACCTCCACGGGGGACGTCGCCCTGCGCAAGCAGTCCCGCGCGCGGCGCTCGATCGCGTCCACGACCAAGCTCATGACCGCGCTGGTCACGCTCGAGCGCGCCGATCTCGACGACGTCTTCAGCGCCACGAGCTACCGCGCGTCGCCGGTGGAGTCCCAGATCGGCCTGCGCCCCGGCGAGCGCATGTCCGTGCGCGACCTCATGCGCGCGCTCCTGCTGGAGAGCGCCAACGACGCCGCCGCGACGCTGGCCGTGGGGACGCTCGGCTCCCGGCGCGCGTTCGTGCGCGAGATGAACCGCCGCGCCCGCGCGCTGGGCCTGAGCGACACGAGCTACGCCAACCCCGTGGGCCTGGACGAGGAGGGCAACCACTCCAGCGCCCGCGACCTGGCTCGGCTGGCCACCCGCCTGCGCCGCAACGAGTTCTTCCGCCGAACGGTCGACCTGCCGCGGGCGACGCTGCGCAGCGGCGCGCGGCCGCGGACGGTGGTCAACCGCAACACGCTGCTGCGCCGCCAGGCCTTCGTCAACGGCGTGAAGACGGGGCGGACGTCGCGGGCCGGCTACGTCCAGGTGGGGTCGGCGTCGCGCCGCGGGGTCACGGTGGTGAGCGTCGTCATGGGGGAGCCCAGCGAGCGGGCGCGCAACGACGAGACGCTCGCCCTCCTGCGGTTCGGCCTGAGCCGCTACCGCGCGACGACGCCGCTGCCCCGCGGGCGCGTGCTCGCGCGCGCCCCGCTGCGCTACCGCTCCGGCGAGCACGTCGACCTCGTGGCGGGGCGCACCGTCAAGCGCGTGGTGCGCGTCGGGCACCGCGTGCGGGTGACGACGAGGGGCGTTCCCGCCGAGCTCGACGGCCCGCTCCCGCGCGGCTCGCGCGCGGGAACGGCGATCGTCCGCCTGGACGGCAGGGTCATCGCGCGGGTGCCGCTGGTGACCGCCAAGCCGGTGACCGAGGCGGGACTGGGCACGCGGCTGGACGATCTCGCGCGCCGTCCGCTGACCGTCGTCGCGCTCTGCGTCCTGCTGGCCTGTAGCCTCCCTCTCGTGGCCCTGCGCCGTCGCGCGATACGCCGCCGCCGCTCGCTGGACGCTCAGCGCCGGCGGGCCCGCCGGAGGGAGGAGACCCCGGTGACATGATCATCACCGTCACCCTCAACGCGGCGATCGACAAGTCGCTCTCGGTCCCGAACTTCCGCCTTGGGCGCCGGCACCGCACCGTCGAGCAGACCACGCTGCCGGGCGGCAAGGGCGTCAACGTCGCGCGCATGCTCAAGACCCTCGG
The DNA here is from genome assembly GCA_963825515.1 of uncultured Solirubrobacterales bacterium. Lineage (GTDB taxonomy): Bacteria > Actinomycetota > Thermoleophilia > Solirubrobacterales > Solirubrobacteraceae > CADCVQ01. The sequence goes on from CAWGTI010000011.1 coordinate 43,472, forward strand.
CCAGCCGGTGATCGCCACCGGCTTCGCGGGTGGCCCGACCGGCACGCGCATCGTCGAGGCGCTCACCCACGAGGCGATCCTCAACGACTTCGTGCGCACGCGCGAGGAGTCGCGCACGAACATCGCGGTGCTCGACCCCACCAACGGCCAGCAGACCGAGATCAACGAGCGCGGCCCCACGGTCAGCGCCCGCGAGCTGGAGCTCTTCCGCGACAAGCTGCTGTACCTCGCGCAGGGGGCGGCGATCGTCGTCTTCGCCGGCTCGCTGCCGCGCGGCCTTGACCCCGACGTCTACTGCGTCCTGACCAAGGAGCTGCGCAAGCTCGGCCTGATCGTGGTGGTGGACACCGAGGGCGATCCGCTGCGTCACGCGATGCGCGGCAACCCGCACGTCGTCTCGCCCAACGTGCTGGAGGCCGAGGAGCTCGTCGGCTACGAGTTCAACAGCGACGAGGACCGCATGATCGCCGCGCGCGAGATCGTCTCCCTGGGCGCCAGCGAGGCGATCATGACCGTCGCCGACGGCTGCTTCGCGTCGATCCACGTCGACAACGAGAGCGTCCTGCACCGGGTGCGCATCGAGCCGCGCGAGGCGGTCGCCACCGTCGGCGCGGGGGACGCGTTCCTGGCCGGCTTCGTCGCGGCCCGCTACTCCGGCCGGGCGCCCGCCGAGTGCCTGCGCTACGGCGTGGCCTGCGGCGCGGAGTCCACCCAGCGCCTCGGCGCGGGGCTCATCGACCCCCAGAAGGTCGACCGCCTGCTGCCCGAGGTCGAGGTGCAGCGGCTGACCATCCCGGCCGAGGTGTCATAGCGCGCGCTTCGGGGTAAGGGCGCTGCGGATGGGACGGGCCCTCCTGGCGCTGTTGCTGGTCTTCGCCGTCCTCCCGGCCACCGCTGCGGCGGCCGATCCCGAGGAGCGGATCGTCATCAAGGGCCCGGTCCTGGTCGATAAGGACGAGACCGCCGGCGACGTGGTCGTCGTCGACGGGGACGTCATCGTCCGCGGCACGGTGGATGGCGACCTCGTCGTCATCAAGGAGGACGTGACGATCCGCGGCACCGTGACCGGCGACGTCTTCACCGGGCGCGGCCGCGCCACGCTGGGCCGCCGCGCCCACATCGAGGGCGATCTGCGCTGGGCGCGCAAGCGCCCCGACGTCACCAGCGGGGCCCGGGTCGACGGCGACCACAAGCGCATCGACATCGAGGGCGTCGGCGCGCCGTTCGGCGCCGGCATCGCCATCGGCTGGTGGATCGCCGTGTCGGTCTCCTCCCTGCTGCTGGGGATCCTGCTCCTGCTGCTCGCGCCCCGCGCGGCTGACGCGGTCCGAAAGGCCGGCGGGAGCCCGCTCGCCGCGTTCCTGTGGGGAATCGTCCTGCTCATCCTGCTCCCGATCCTCGCGGTCCTCGCGCTCGTGACGGTGGTGGGGATCCCGCTCGGAGTCGGGCTGCTGCTCGTCCTGCCGCCGCTGCTCTCGATCGCCTACGTGACGACCGCGTGGGTGCTCGGGCGCCGGTTCGTCACGGGCTCGCGCATCCTGGCCTTCCTGGCCGGGCTCGTGGTCCTGCGCCTGCTCGCGCTGGTCCCGTTCCTCGGCGGCCTCGTCTGGTTCCTGGCCACCGTCTTCGGCCTCGGGGCGCTGTTCGTGGCGCTGCGCCGGGCGCGGACCGCCTAGAAGCCCCCGGATCAGCGACCGGATCCTCGTGGCGGGCTCAGTGCCCTGAGTGTTTCGAGCCGATGAAGGGGACGCGTACGCTGCACCCATGCCGGCCATCGACGATCCCGACAAGATCGACGTCATCGCGGAGGACGTCGACGGCAACGCACTGCTGTCCATCGTCCAGACGGGCCCCTGGTCGGCGGACGGATCGGGGGACCGCGGCCGCCTGAAGCGCAAGCTGACGACCTACCTGCGCTACGCGCTGGAGGGCTCCATGGTGAGCACGTACCCGAGCCTCGAGGGCCGCGCGGTCGTGATCGCGCTGATGTACGACCAGCCGCCCCCGCAGGCCCTGCTCGAGTACTGGACCCGGCGCGGCCAGGCCGCGGCCCGCGACGGCGTGACGCTCGTCACGCGGCCGCTCGACGAGACCGTCTGGCGTGCCTAGGCCGTGCCCGTGCTGCGGAACGAACGTCCGTTTGCACCTGCTGGAGCGGGGAGAAACGGACGTTGGGGGCTGGGGATGGCGAGCTGGGATGGCGATCGTCCGTTTGCACCTGCTGGAGCGGGGAGAAACGGACGTTCGGTGGTTCGGGCGGCTGCCTGCCGTGGGGGGCAGCTTCGCGGGTGTGGGGCGAGGACCAGGACCCGCTCGTGCGTAACGCCAGTGGCGAGGTGGCAGGCTCTGTCCTAGGGATGCGCGCATGAGTGGACCTGGCGTCGTTCGGCGGCACCGAGCTGGAGACGGTGACCTTCCGCGGCTGCCGGCTGCGGCAGGCCGACTTCTCCGACGCGCGACTGCGGCGCGTCCGCTTCGACTCCTGTGACCCGTCCGAGGTCGATTTCGCCGGCGTCCGCTGCCGGGAAGTGCAGCTGCGCGACTGCATGCTCGAACGTGTGCGCGGATCGAGGGGCTCCGCGGCTCCGCGATGACGCGCGAAGACATGATCTCCGCGGCGGACACCTTCGCCGCGGCGCTGGGCATCGTCGTGCTCGAAACCTGACGAGAAGCGGGCGGTCAGGCCGCCGGCCGCGGCGCCCCGGCACGCAGCCTCAGACCACGACCTTCCAGGTCTCGACGCGCCAGCCGGTCACCAGGCCCGCATCGACGTACGGGTCGTGCTTGACGTACTCCTCGACCTCCGCGGCGTCGCCCACCGCGAAGACGAAGGCCGCTCCGTGCGGCGGGTCGCCCAGCGCCCCGGCCATCATCAGGCGCCCGTCGTCCTTCCAGCGCTTCAGGAGGTCCAGATGCGCCTCGCGATGGGGTGCGCGGCGCTCGAGGATGTCGTCCACGTAGTCGTAGAAGAGAAGCTGGTGCGGCCCGGTCCCCATGCCGGGCCGACCATAACCTGGTTCACCCGGCCCGGCGCGGGGATCGCCGCGGACGGCTGTTAGCGTCCGGCCGATGACCGTCGAGGAGTTCCTGCAGGCGTTCGTCGCGCCCGGCGTGCACCAGGACTGAGCCGCGTGACGATCTCGATCGAGGACGCGCGCCGCTCGGTGCTCGAGCGCGTGGCCGTCCTGGGCGCCGAGGAGGTGGCGCTCGACGACGCGCTGGACCGGGCCCTGGCGCAGGACGCCGTGGCGCCCGGCGACGTGCCCGTCTTCGACTCCTCGGCGATGGACGGCTACGCGGTGCGCGCGGCGGACACCGCCGGCGCGCCCGTGACGCTGCGCCTGCTCGGCGAGTCGCGCGCGGGGCTGCCGTCCGACACGCAGGTGCAGGCCGGCACCGCGATGCGCATCTCGACCGGCGCGACGATGCCCGCGGGCGCCGACGCGATCGTCCGCCAGGAGCTGACCCGCGACGCCGGCGACGGTCCGCCTGGAGATCACGGCGGCGGTCGCGCCGGGCACCGACCTGCGCGCGGCGGGCGAGGACGTGCGCAAGGGCGCGACCGTGCTGCGCGCCGGCGCGCTGCTGGGGCCGATCGAGCTCGGCGTGCTGGCGTCGATCGACGTCGCGCGACCCGTGGTGGTGCGCCGGCCGCGCGTCGCGCTGGTGGGGACCGGCGACGAGCTGGTGGACCCCGGTCTTCCGCTCCCCCCGGGCGCGATCCGCGACTCCAACGGCCCGGCGCTGGCCGCCGCCGTCCGGCGCGCGGGGGGCGAGGTGGTCTCGCGGGCGCGGGTGGGCGACGACCTCGAGGACACGGTCGCCACGCTGGGCGGGGCCCTGGAGGACGCCGACGTGCTCGTCACGGTCGGCGGCGTCTCGGTCGGCCCGCACGACCACGTCCGTCCCGCGCTGGACCGGCTCGGCGTGCAGGAGGTCTTCTCGGGCGTCGACGTCCGGCCGGGGAGCCGGACCGTGTTCGGCGTGCGCGACGGCGGCACGCTGGTCTTCGCGCTGCCGGGCAACCCGGTCTCGGCGCTGATGTCCTTCGGCCTGTTCGCCGTCCCCGCCCTGCACGCTCTGCAGGGGCGGTCGCACGAGGTCCGCACCGCGCGGGCGGTGGCCGCGGGGGAGATGCGCAGCGCCCGCGGCGGCACGACGATGATCCGCTGCCGCGCCGAGCTGCGCTCCGACGGCTGGCAGGTCACGCCGACGCACGCCTCGCAGAGCTCGAACATCCTGACCTCGATGCTCGGCGTCGACGTGCTGGCGCGCGTGCCGGCGGGCGTCAAGGCGCTCATGCCCGGCGACGAGGTCGAGATCGAGTTCGTGCGCTAGCCGCGAGTCCGCTACCCGGGGGGCGCCAGCGGGCTCCATGGCGGGTGCGCGACGCGGTCGGCCTCGGTCAGCGGCGGGTCGTCGTGGCGGGCGAGGATCTCGCGGACCGCCTCGTTGTAGTGGTTCAGGCGCACGTGCTCCTTGACGCGCAGCAGGTCGGCGTAATAGGCGCGGACCGGGTCGAGCTCGCGCAGGTAGACCAGCGAGCGCTCGATGTAGCCCTGCTCGCCGAGCTGCCCGGTGAGGCACGCGGGCGTCGTGTCGATGTCCACGATGACCATGAACATGCCCGCGTCGAAGCCCGTGCGCAGCTCCCGCGCGGCGTCCTCGGGACAGAGCATCAGCGTCGCGCCGGCCTCGTCGTGCAGGCGGATGAACTCCCGCAGCAGGCTGCGCTGGCGCGCATCCTCGAGCTGGCCGGGACGCACGAAGCGCAGCCGCTCGACGCTGATGCTGTCGGCGCGGGCGCGGTCGAGCTGAGCGTCGAGGTAGTACTGCAGCCGGGCGTTGCCGAACCAGCGCTCGAGGTCGGTCTGGTCGACGGCGTGGAGGCTGTGCCGGGCGACCTGGGTGATCGTCAGCAGCAGCTCGAGCGCCTCCTCCTGGTTGGACACGCTGAAGATCCCGCCCCGGATCGCGGCCAGCCGGCGCTGGTGGTCGGACTCGGCCTTGGTCCACAGCAGCGGCGCGAGCGGGCTGAGCGCGGGGTCGTCGACGAGCGCGTCGGGCGGCGGCGCGGCCGGCACCTCGCCGCCGGTCTCGAGGCGGTCCTCGTGGTCTGAGGCGATGAAGCGCCGCGCGCACTCGAGCAGCAGGCGCGGCTCCTGCCGGCGGCCGAAGTCGGTGGCCGCGTTGACCAGGTGCGCGGAGGCGCGGTGATAGCGCGTGGTCAGCGAGCGCGGGTCGCCGTCCTCGTCCTCCCAGGTGAGCAGCTCGCGGATGGCGCGGCCGTCGCGGCCGCCGGGGAGCCGCGCGGCGTACTCGGGGATGAGCCGGTGCAGGATGAAGTGCACGCGCGCCGGCTCGCTGGCGGGGCTCGCCGCGGTGACCCGCACGAACGCCGACAGCGCCGGGAGCGCGCCCTCCAGCGCCTCGGGGTCCCGCGCCGCCAAGCGAATGACCTCCTTCAGCTCGGCGGCGAGCTCCTGGCTCCGGGAGGCCATGGCCGCCACCGTAGCGTCGGGTCAGCGTCGGATCAACGTCGGGTCGGGCGCGCAGCGCGTCGTCCCGACGCCGCAGCGCAGCGGGCCGGCGGGCGTAGCCGGCGCGCGGGCCGCGCCGCATCCTCGACAGCGACCGTTTCCCACGCAGCGAAAGGGAGGTGTCGTGATGATCGGGACGCAGACCACGTGGGGGCTGACCGGCCCCACCTTCCTGTGGATGTACGGCGCGCTGTGCGTCGCGGTCGCCGCGGCGATCGCCTGGCAATGGCGCCAGGCGCTCGGCTCCAAGCCCGGCGTGGAGAGCGCACAGCTCGACGCCTACCGCCTGGCGATGCTCAACGGCGGCCCGCAGCTGGCCATCACCGCCGCGGCCACGACGCTGCACACGGCGGGCGTGCTGCGCGACGGCGACCGCCCGCGGACGCTGGTCGTCGACGGCCGCCTCGACCGCGACGCCGACGAGCTGGAGCGGGCCGTGTTCGACGTCGTCTGGCGCGAGCCCGAGATCAAGACATCCGCGCTGCGCCGGGAGCTCGAGCGCAGCGAGCCGGTGGCGGGATTGGCGTCGCGGCTCGCCGACGTGGGCCTGCTGATGAAGCCCGAGGTCATCGCGCGGCTGCGCCGCCTCTGGGTGCCGGGGGTCGCGCTGGTCGTGCTGGGCGCCGCCCGCGTCTGGGCCGGCCTGGACGCCGGCGCGCCGGTCGCCTACCTGGCGATCATGGTCGTGGCCGTGGCGTGCGCGACCGTCTGGCTGGCGTTCCAGCGGCCGTGGGCCTCCGCCCGGGGGCGTGCCCTTCTCGCCCGACGGCGCACGGGTCGCATGGACCTGATCAGCGGTGGCGCCGGGGCCGAGCTTCCGCTCGCCGTCGCGCTCTTCGGCGGCGGGGCGCTGTGGGCTGCGGACCCGGGGATCGCCTCGGCGTGGGGGGTCCCGCGCGAGAGCGCCTGGGACCCGCGCCGCGGCGGCTGCGGCGGCACCGGCGGCGGCTGCGCCGCCGGCATGGACGGCGGAGGCGGCGGAGGCGGCGGCTGCGGCGGCGGCTGCGGAGGTGCGTCATGAGCACGCAGAGCACGATCCAGCGGCTGGGCCTCGGCGTGGGCTGGCGCCCGGAGATCGGCGGGGTGGCGGCGCGGCCGGAGCTCGGCTTCGTCGAGGCGATCGCCGAGAGCGTCGACCCGCGCCGCCCGCCGGCGGGGCTGCTGGCGGCGCGCGAGCGCGGGCTGGCGGTCGTCCCGCACGGCATCCGGCTCTCGCTCGGCGGCGCCGAGCGGCCGGACCAGCGGCGCCTGGAGCACCTGGCGGCGGTCGCGCGGCGCTTCGCGTCGCCGCTGGTCAGCGAGCACATCGCGTTCGTGCGCGCCGGCGGCCTGGAGGCGGGGCACCTCCTGCCCGTCCCGCGCACGCGCGAGGCGCTGGAGGTCCTCGTCGAGAACGTGACGATCGCCCAGCGGGCGCTGCCGGTGGCGCTGGCGCTCGAGCACGTCGCCGCGCTGGTCGAGTGGCCCGAGGCCGAGATGGACGAGGCCGCGTTCGTGAGCGAGTTGATCCAGCGCACCGGCGCGCTGCTGCTGCTCGACCTGTCCAACCTCTACGCCAACGCCCACAACCACGGCTACGACGCGCGGGCCGCGCTCGCTCGCTTCCCGCTGGAGCGCATCGCCTACGTGCACGTCGGCGGCGGCGTGCACCGCGACGGCGTCTACCACGACACCCACTCCGATCCCGTGGTGCCCGGCGTGCTGGCGCTCGTGGAGGAGCTGTTCGCGCTCACCGACGCGCCCGGCCTGCTGCTCGAGCGCGACGACAACTTCCCCGCCGAGGAGGAGCTGGCGTCCGAGCTCGACGCGATCCGTGCGGCGGCGCGCCGGGGCCGGGACCGGGCGTGGGGCGATGCCGGCTGACCGCGCCGCCTACGCCGGCCGCCAGGCGGGCCTGCTGCGCGCGCTGGTCAGCGGCGAGGGATACCCCGAGGGCTTCGCCGCCGAGCAGGCCGCGGCGGCGTCGCTCTCGCTGCGGCGCAAGCGCGGGCGCGCGGTGCGGGTCGCGTGGCCCGCGCTCGCGCTCGCGCTGGGTGCGGAGTTCGAGCCGCGCTTCGCCGCGTTCGCCCGCGCGGTGGCGGCGCCGGCGTACGGGGACGCGCTCGCCGACGGCCTGCGCTTCGCGCGTTCGTTGCCGGCCGGCGTGTGCTGTCCGAGGAGGCACGGGTCGAGGTGCTGCTGGCGCGCGCCGTGCTCGCGCGCCGGCGCGCCGGAGGGTACCGCCGGCGGCGCGGCGTGTTCGTCGGGGCGCTCGCGCTGCACGAGCCGCGCCGCCTGCTGCTCGTCGTGCGCCTTCCGGTCGCCGCCGTGCGCCGGGTGGTGCTCGGCGCGCGCGCCCGGTGATCAGGTCCCGATGGCGCGGGGAGCGTCAGGGCTGTGCGACCTGCTCGATGAGCGCGGCGCCGGCCGCCCCGCCCACCGTCTTGCCGGGGTGCGGCGCGCCGTTGAGGCCGTCGAAGCGCGGATCGGCCACCGAGGGGTCGCCGACGACCACCTGCTCGCAGCCCGACGCCGCGGCCACCGTGGCCTCCAGCGCGTTCTCCACGTGGGCCACGTCGGTGCCCGGGCCGCAGGTGTAGACGTCCAGGCGCGCGCCCCCGTACAGCACGTCGTCGCCGTCTCCGCCGCTGAGGCGGTCGTTCGCCCCGCCGCCCAGCACGATGTCGTTGCCTGGGCCGCCGTCGGAGATGCCGTCGCCGAGTTGGTCGGCCTCCTGGCGCTCCGGGCGGTAGGCGCCGCCGCGAACCACGTCGTTGCCCTCGCCGCCGCGCAGGATCCGCTCGGCCCCGCCGCCGGTGAAGAGGTAGTCGTCGCCCGCCCCGCCCTCGAGGCGCTCGTCCGCGGCGGAGGAGCGCTCGACCATGAAGTCGTGGCCGTCGCCCCCGAGCAGCACGTCGCGCCCGCTGCCGCCGGCGACGCGGTCCTGGCCGTCGCCGCCCTCGACGCGGTCGGCGTCGGCGCCGCCGTCGAGCGTGTCGTCGCCGGCGCCGCCGCGCACCCGGTCGTCGGCCGCGTCGCCGGCGATGGTGTCGCGCTCGCCGCCGCCGTCCAGGGCGTCGTCCTGCGCGCCGCCGCGGATGCGGTCGTCGCCGGGACCGCCGGACACGCGATCGGGGCCCGCGCCGCCGAGCAGCGTGTCGTCGCCCGTCGCGCCCTCCACGCGGTCGGTGGCCCCGCCGCCGTCGGCGCGGTCGTCGCCGGCGCCCGCGAGGACGACGTCGCGGTTGGGGCCGCCGCGCAGCCGGTCGCTGCCGCTGCCCCCGCTCGACGCGGTCGCGCCCGGTGCCGCCGTCGAGCCGGTCGGGCCCGCCCAGGCCGCGCAGGCGGTCGTTGCCGCCGTGGCCGTCGAGGCGGTCGGCCTGCGGCGTGCCGACGAGCGTCTCGCTGCGGCCGTCGCCGCGCTCGGTGATCGCGCCGGCACTCGCGGCGATCGTCAGCACCAGCGCGCCGGCGAGCATTCCGGGAACGAGGAGGGACCTGAGGCGGTGTGGGCGCACCGCTCAGGGGCTACCCCCGCCGGCGCGCGTTCACGCCGAGCGGCCCGGCGGCCCGCGCCGCGGACCTGCCGCCAACCGGTCCGCGTGCGTGCGCTCGGCCGGCGCGACGGGGCGCGCGGAGACCGACACCGTGCGCCACCCGGCCTCGCCGCGCAGCACGCGCTCGATGCGCTCGCGCACGTCCGGCTCCTCCGTCGCGTCGGCCACGAACAGCGTCCGGAAGCGGGCGGGATCGCGCTCGGCGTCGATCGCGCTGTGGTGCGGCCACCGGCACGCGCCCTCGTGCTCCCAGTGGCCGCAGAGCTCCACTGTCACGAGCGCACCGACGGCCGCGGGATCGAAGCCCTCCTGGAGCGCGAGCTCGGCCTGGACCACATGGGCGCGGGCGCTGTCCACCGTCGCCACGCTAGCCGCCGCCGGGCGTCCGCGCAGAAGCGCGTCGTGCCCCGCCCGCGCAAGACCGGCCGGCTCGGCCAGCGCGCTCACGACCGCGGGCACCTCCTGCACCGCGTCGCCGAGCCCGGCCGGCGCGGGCCGCCGCGTCGCGGGATCGCCGCACCCGCGGTCGCCGCCGTCGAGGTGGTCCTCGATCGCCTCCTTGCCGCGCGCGGTGATCAGCAGCGCGCGGCGCACTGCGATGGCCACGCCGCCGCGTTCCTGGCGCTCCAAGGAGCCAGCCGCCCGGGGCGCCCGAAACCCGCTGCTAAGGTGGAGATCGCGTGCTTGCCGCCGTTCGCAAAGTGCATGAAGTTCGTCCTCCGGCCCCGTTCACGCGGGGCCTTTTCGTCCGTACACAGCCCTAGGATCCGCCAATGGAGATCGAGATCGGCCGCGGGAAGAAGGCCCGCCGCGGGTATGGCTTCGACGACATCGCGATCGTGCCCTCGCGGCGCACGCGCGACCCCGACGACGTGGACATCTCGTGGAAGCTCGGCGACTACCGCTTCGACCTTCCCGTGCTCGCTTCGGCCATGGACGGCGTGGTCTCCCCGCGCACGGCGGGGATCGTGGGCCGCCTCGGCGGCCTGGCGGTCCTGAACCTCGAGGGCATCTTCACCCGCTACGAGGACGCCGACGAGCAGCTCGAGCGCATCGCCTCGCTCCCCAAGGAGATCGCCACGCGCGAGATGCAGGAGATCTACCGCGCGCCGATCCAGCCCGAGCTCATCGCCAGGCGCATCCGGGAGATCAAGGACGAGGGCGCGGTCGTCGCCGCCTCGCTGACCCCGCAGCGCGTGCGTGCCTACTACGAGCTGGCGCTGGAGGCCGGCCTGGACATCCTCGTCATCCAGGGCACCGTCGTCTCCGCCGAGCATGTCTCCAGCGACGAGTCCCGCCCGCCGCTGAACCTCAAGGAGTTCATCCGCGAGGTGCCGGTCCCGGTCGTCGTGGGCGGCTGCGCGAGCTACCACACGGGGCTTCACCTCATGCGCACCGGCGCGGCCGGCGTGCTCGTCGGCGTGGGTCCCGGCGCGGCGTGCACCACGCGCGGCGTGCTGGGGATCGGCGTCCCGCAGGCCACGGCCATCGCCGACGTGGCCGGGGCGCGCTCACAGCACATGCTGGAGACCGGCGAGTACTGCCAGGTGATCGCCGACGGCGGGATGCGCAACGGCGGCGACGTCTCCAAGGCGATCGCCTGCGGCGCCGACGCGCTCATGCTCGGCTCCCCGCTGGCCCGCGCCTACGAGGCGCCCGGCCGCGGCTTTCACTGGGGCATGGCCACCTTCCATCCGACCCTCCCGCGTGGGGCGCGCGTCGCGACGGCCCAGATCGGCTCGCTGGAGGAGATCCTGGTCGGTCCGGCCCGGGAGAACGAGGGCTCGCTCAACCTGATGGGCGCGCTGCGCACGTCGATGGCCACCTGCGGCTACAAGGACATCGCGGAGTTCAACCGCGCGGAGCTGCTGTTCGCCCCGGCGCTGCAGACCGAGGGCAAGCAGCTGCAGGCGGCGCAGGGGATCGGCATGGGCGCGCAGGAGGGCGCGGAGAACGCGCCCGAGCCCGAAAGGGAGCCGGCCACCGCGTGAGCGCCGAGGCGGGCCTCGTGGCCGGCGACGATCGCGCCGATCTCACGCGGCCGGTCACCGCGGCCACGGCCGCCACCGAGCTGGTCTCCGAGGACGTCCGCGACGTCGCCGCCCCCCGGGCGGTGGAGGAGGTCGTCGTGCTGGACTACGGCGGCCAGTACTCCCAGCTCATCGCGCGTCGCGTGCGCGAGCTCGGGGTCTTCAGCGAGCTGCTGCCCCACCACGTCGGTCCCGAGGAGGTGCGCCGGCGCAATCCGAAGGGCCTGATCCTCTCCGGCGGCCCCGCCTCGGTGTACGCCGACGGCGCGCCGCGCCTGGACCCGGAGCTGCTCGAGCTCGGGATCCCCGTGCTGGGCATCTGCTACGGGATGCAGCTCATCGCCCTGTCGCTGGGCGGCCGCGTCGAGGGCGCCGAGGTCGGGGAGTTCGGGCGCTCGGACCTCACCGTGCGCGAGCCCGGCCGGCTGCTCGCCGGGCTGCCCGAGCAGCAGACCTGCTGGATGTCGCATCGCGACACCGTCTACGCACCCCCGCCCGGGTTCACCGCGCTGGCCTCGTCCACCGCCTCGCCGGTCGCGGCGCTGGAGTCCGTCGAGCGCGGGATCTACGGCATCCAGTTCCACCCCGAGGTCGTGCACACGCCCTACGGGCAGACGATCCTCGAGCGGTTCCTCGCCGACGTCTGCGGGGCGCAGCGCTCGTGGAGCCCGGAGAGCATCGTCTCCGAGCAGATCGCGCGCGTCCGCGCCCAGGTGGGCGACGGCAAGGTCATCTGCGGGCTGAGCGGCGGGGTGGACTCCAGCGTCGCCGCACTGCTCGTGCACCGCGCGATCGGCGACCAGCTGACGTGCGTGTTCGTCGACCACGGGCTCATGCGCAAGAACGAGGGCGACCAGGTGGTCGCCGCCTTCCGCGATCACTTCAAGGTCCCGCTCGTGGCCGTGTCGGCCGAGGAGCGCTTCCTGCGCGTGCTGGGCGGGGTAAGCGACCCCGAGGCCAAGCGCAAGGCCATCGGCCGGGAGTTCATCCGCGTCTTCGAGGAGGAGGCGGCCAAGCTCGGCGACGCGCACTACCTCGTGCAGGGCACGCTGTACTCCGACGTCATCGAGTCCGGGGGCGGCACCGGCGCCGCGACGATCAAGTCCCACCACAACGTGGGCGGCCTGCCCGAGGACCTCGAGTTCGAGCTCGTCGAGCCGCTGCGCGCGCTGTTCAAGGACGAGGTGCGCGCGGTCGGCACCGAGCTGGGGCTGCCCGACCGGCTGGTCTGGCGCCAGCCCTTCCCGGGGCCGGGCCTGGCGATCCGCATCGTCGGGGGGGAGGCGACCAAGGAGCGCCTGGACCTGCTGCGCGAGTGCGACGCGATCCTCCAGGACGAGATCCGCAAGGCCGGCCTGTACCGCGACCTCTGGCAGTCCTTCTGCGTCCTGCCCGACATCCGCACGGTCGGCGTCCAGGGCGACGAGCGCACGTACGGCAGCGTGGTCGTCATCCGCGCGGTGACCTCCGACGACGCCATGACCGCCGACTGGGCCCGCCTGCCCTACGACCTCCTCGAGCAGATCGCGTCGCGGATGATCAACCAGCTGCGCGACGTCAACCGGGTGGTGCTGGACATCACGTCCAAGCCCCCGGGCACGATCGAGTGGGAGTAGGGGCGCGCTGAAGCCGCGGCGTGCTGTTTCGCGCCAAGACGCTGGAGGGCATCGCCGCGCGCGAGGTCACGCTCGCCTTCCGGCGCTGGCGCCGGCCGACGGTGAAGGCGGGCGGCACGCTGCGCACGCGGGTGGGCGTGCTGGCGATCGAGTCGGTCGACGTCGTCGATCCCGAGCGCGTCACCGACGCTGAGGCCCGCCGCGCGGGGCACCCTGACCGGGCCGCGCTGATGGGGTCGCTGCGCCCCGAGGGAGATCTCTACCGGATCGCGTTTCACCTGGCCGGGCCCGACCCCCGCATCGCGCTGCGCGAGCGGGCGAGGCTCTCGGCCACCGAGCGCGCCGAGCTCGACAGGCGTCTGGCGCGCATGGACGCGGCGCGCCGCGACGGACCGTGGACCACCACGGTCCTCGAGCTCATCGCCGAGCGGCCCGAGACCAAGGCGGAGGAGCTCGCCGCCGCGCTGGGTCGCGAGAAGCTCCCCTTCAAGACCGACGTGCGCCGGCTCAAGGAGCTCGGGCTGACCGAGAGCCTGCTGCGCGGCTACCGCCTCTCGCCCCGCGGACGGGCGTACCTCGCGGGGCGCGGTCCCCGCGGCGGCGCGAGCCACTAGGGTGGCGCGGGGCCGCTCGCCAGGCCGTTTGCGTTCAAAGGGGGGATCGTCGTCGCAGCAGACGACACAGCCGGAGCCGGGGAGGACGTTCCCAAGGGACGGATAGCGCTCGTCCTCGCGGGCGGAGGTGCCCGCGGCGCGTACGAGATGGGCGCGCTGTCGGTGCTCGCGCCCGTCCTGGAGGAGCGCGGCGAGCAGGTGGAGATCGTCGTGGGCACGAGCGTCGGCGGCATCAACGCCGCCTACCTGGCCGCCAACGCCCACAAGCCGCTGAGCGAGGCCGCCGCGGGGGGCGCGGAGGTCTGGCGCAACCTGGGCTACCGCGACGCGATGCGCTCGCTGCTCTCGCCGGCGGCGCTGATGATGCTCGTGCGCTTCATCGGCACCTGCCTGAGCCTCCCGGTCAAGGCGGTGCCGAGCCTGCTCGACACCGCGCCGCTGCGCAAGACGCTCAGCAAGGTCATCCAGTTCGACCAGATCGCCAAGAACGTCGCGGACACGTCGTCGCCCCTGTACGCCGTGGCCGTCGTCGCCACGTCCTACGAGACCGGCCGCAGCCTCGTCTTCCACCAGGGCGGCGAGACCCCGCCCAGCAACCAGGAGCGGGCGATCGACTACGTGGAGGCGCAGCTGACCAACGTCCACGTCCTGGCGTCGGGCGCGATCCCGGTCATCTTCCCGGCCGTCGAGGTCGACGAGCCCGAGTCGATCAGCGGCTGGTACGGGGACGGCGGGGCGCGGCTGAACGCCCCGCTGGACCCGGCGCTCGAGCTCGGGGCCAAGCGGGTCATCGTGATCGGGCTGAACTCCGCGGAGGTGCCCGAGGAGCTTCCGGTCCGGGCCAAGCCCGACCTCTTCGACGGCGCGTCGTCGCTGCTCAGCGTGCTGGCCGACCAGCTCGCCAGCGACGTGGCCACGCTGACCGCGATCAACGAGGCGGTCGAGGGGGGCGACGCCTCCGACAAGGGGGAGCCGCGCGAGAAGATCCCGTACATCTTCGTCGTGCCCACGGACCGGATGAAGATCGGCCGGATCGCCCTCCGCGTGTACGAGCGCCACTACAAGAGCGTCCGGGCCATCTTCCGCTCGCCCAACCTGGCGCTGCTGGGCCGCATCACCGACGCTGCGCGCAACCCGATGCACGGCGAGCTGTACAGCTACCTCTTCCTGGGGAGGGAGTTCATCGACGAGCTGATCGAGCTCGGCCGCGCCGACGCCCAGCGCTGGCTGGACACCGAGCACGACCACTGGCCCTGGCGCGTCGGGCGTCCCACCGAGGTATAGGCGCGGAGGGTCCGGCGCACGGCGCTGCTTGGAAGCACCTTGCGCGGGGCACTACGCACGCATCCGATCGCTCCAGAAAGTTGACGCGGCACTGCACCGCTGGCTCGTGGCGCACAGCATCGCGGTGCTGCGCATCAGCCTCGGCCTCATCTTCCTGCTGTTCGGGATCCTGAAGTTCTTCCCCGACACCAGTCCGGCGGAGCCGCTGACGATCAGGACGACCGACGCGCTGAGCTTCGACCTCGTGCCGGGGCACATCGCGATCGTGCTGATCGGGATCCTGGAGACCGTCGTCGGGCTCCTGCTGATCGTCGGGCGCTGGATGAAGATCCTGGTCTACCTGCTCGTCGCGCAGTTCGTGGGCATCCTCGCCCCGCTCCTGCTGTTCACCGGCGACCTGTTCGACGGCAAGCACCACGCCCCCGACCTGACGGGGCAGTACGTGCTGAAGGACTTCATCCTGCTCGCCGCCGGGCTGGTGGTGGTCTCCACGGTGCCCGGTTTCCTTCCGGGGGCCGACCCGGGCGAGAGCGAGGAGCGCGGCACGCACCGCACGGACTGGACCGAGCGCCGGTAGGCCGCATCGTCCACGCGCGGGTTGCCGGTGCGCGCGGGCGGGAAGACCGGTGATCCCGGCGACGAGCGACGAGGAGGACCCACCATGCCCGACCCCACCCGAATCGGAACCGCAGGCCTGCAGGGCTGGCGCGCCAAGGTCGGCGACGCCCTGGCCGGCCCGGTCGCCCAGCGCACGCCCCTGGGCGTCGACCAGGCGCGCGCGGCGATCGGCGCGCTGTTCTTCGTGCTGGCGGTGAGCTACGTGGTCAAGACGGTGACCGCCGCATCGCGGGAGATCCGCTCCGCCTGAGCGCCGGGCGCGTAGCCTCGTCGCCCATGGGGCCGGTGAGGTGGGCGACGGCGCTGGTCGTGGCGCTCGCCGCGACAGGGTGCGGCGGCGGCGAGGATGACGGCGCCGAGGCTCCGCAGCGCGGGGACGGGCGCACCGCGACCGTCGCGGCGCCCGGTCCGGGGTCCGCGCGCCCGGCTCTGTGCACCCGGCTCAGCGCCCGCGTCACCGGCCGGGTCGCCGCGCCGGCCGCGACCGAGCTCTCGGGCCTCGTGCGGTCGCGCTCGCAGGCGGCGGTGCTCTGGGCGCACAACGACTCCGGCGACCGTGCCCGGCTGCTGGCGCTGGCCACGGACGGGAGGCTCCTGGCCGAGGTGGCCGTGCCGGGCGCCGAGCACGTCGACTGGGAGGAGATCGCCATCGGTCCGGCGCCGGGACCCGGCGACGCGCTGTACGTCGGCGACATCGGGGACAACGCCGAGGCCCGTGCCGAGGTCGTGGTCTACCGCGTGAGCGAGCCGCAGGTCGGGGGCGGCGCCGCGCCTGACAGCACCGCTCCCGCCGCGCGGCTCGTGCTCCGGTATCCCGACCGGGCCCACGACGCGGAAGCGCTGCTCGTCGATCCCGCCCGCGGCGCCCTGGTGATCGTCACCAAGGACTTCGGCGGGACGGCCCGCGTGTACGTCGCCGACCGGCCGTCATCGAGCGCCGCGACGACCTTGCGCCGGGCCGGGACCCTGCGCCTGGGCCCCGGCGAGCCCGTGACGGGCGGCAGCCTCTCGGCCGACGGACGCACGATCGCCCTGCGGACGTACGCCCGCGCGCTGCTGTGGTCGCGCCGCGCCGGCGAGTCGCTCCCCGCGGCCCTGCGGCGCCGCCCGTGCGCGGCGGACGCCGACCTGCTCGCCGAGGGCCAGTCCGAGGCGATCGCGCTGGCCCGCGACGGCCGGGCGTTCCACACGGTTCCCGAGGGGCCGCGGCCGCCCCTGCGCCGGTACGCGCCGGCGAGGCCCTGACCGCCGCAGACCGGCCGATCGAGGCCGATCCAGGCCGATTTCGACAGACCGTCGAAAGCCGCTCGGCGGACGGATGCACGACCGCGGATGTGACACGTCTGCGCGTCCGTACGGCGGCATCGACCACATAATGGCCCGTAGATCCGCCAGAAATTGGCGTAACCGTCCCTGACCAGTCGTGGGCCGAGTCGGGTCTGGGCTTGAGGCCGGGAACACGGCGCAGGACACATGTCCGAGTTAGCTGGAAGCCCGGGGTGCCGATGGCGGGACAATTCGAGTTCCCCAGCACATAGTTCGACTCATTCCTCACTCCCCCGGCACCACGGACTGGCGCGTTTGGGGAGACGCCTCCGCTGAACCTCAGGAAGGACTCCGCCCAATGTTCGCCGCCTCCCGTGACCGCACGCTGCCCAGCGCCGCGCGTTCCCTGCTGCTCCTGGTCCTCCTCGGCACGCTGTGCGCCCCCGCCGGCGCTCAGGCCGCCGGGACGATCACCGTGACCGCGGGCGCCGTGCGCAGCGCCACCGACACGGACAGCGGCTACGCGGACGCTCTTGACGGCGTGACGTTCCAGAAGGCGGACTGGGTCAGCGACTCTGCCACGGCGAGCTGGTCGACCCTATGCACGACCGGCACTCCGACCGGCGCGTGCACCTCGCCGAGCCTCAACAACGGGCGCTACCTCGTCCGCCAGTCGCCGGGCGGCGCGCCGTCGGGCTGGCGGGCGCTGACCCACGTGGCGTGGGGCGGGGGCTCCTCGGGGGCGAGCCCGACCCGCGGCTACGTCGGCGACGTCTCGGTGAGCAACGGGTCCAACGTCACCGTCCGGCCGTCGACGGAGTGGTCGCCGACCGGCTTATCGACGGCGTCCGGCCGTTTCGTGGCGGCGAAGAGCAATCCCGCGCTTCCGGAGCGCTGCGGCCTGGACGTGCTGCTGCTGCTGGATCGGTCGGGATCGATCACGGCGCAGGAGAGCACCTATCGCGCGGCGGCCAAGCAGTTCGTCTCCACGCTGAACGGCACGCCGACCCGGCTGAAGATCTTCAGCTTCGCGGAGGACGCCAGGGCCGACCAGTCCACCTTCCTCGGGCTCGAGAATCCCGGAAGCGCGACGACGGCCAACACCAAGATCGACGACGTGTACGGGGACACCGGCGGCGCGACGAACTGGGACGCGGGCATGAGCCTCGCGGCCGGTGCGGGCGTCGACGTCGTGGTCTTCATCACCGACGGCAACCCAACGGTTCGCGACACGTCGTCGGGGACCAGCAGCTCCACGGTGGACCTGCTCGACCTCACCTTCGGCGTGGCGTCGGCCAACAAGGTCAAGACCCAGGGCAAGTCTGCGTCCGCCGGCGCCACCATCCTCGCCGTGGGGGCCGGCACCGGCGTCACCGCGGAGAACCTCGCCGCCGTCTCCGGGCCCACCGCGGGCATCGACTACGTCACGTCGGACGTCGCCGGGCTGGGCACCAAGCTGCAGCAGATCGCCAACCAGCTGTGCGGCGCGCGGATCCACGTGCGCAAGCTCGCCGACGCGGGCGACCCGGCCGTCGCCAAGGCGGGCTGGACGTTCACGCCCGGAAAGCCTCTGAGCTCGACGGTGACGTTCGCTCCCGCGGGTCCCGTGACCACCGCGGGCACGCCCGCCGAGGCCGTCATCGCGGTCGACAAGATCCCGGCTGCCGGCGCCTCGGCGATCACGGTGGCGGAGACGCAGCAGGCCGGTTACGCCTTCGTCGCGTCCGAGTGCCGCACCGGCGGCTATGCCGACGTGACCAGCGGCGGCATGGCCACGGCCACGATTCCCATGGTGCGCCGCAACGAGGACTGGTACTGCACGTTCCGCAACTCCCACACGGGCAAGCTCATCATCGAGAAGCAGACGCTGCCCAACGGTGATCCGGCGTCCTTTGACTTCACGACGACGGCGACCGGCGCGGGGACGTTCTCGCTGACCGATGGCGGGACGGTCACGCGCGACGTGGTTCCGGGGACCTACACCGCGACCGAGGCCGCGAAGGCAGGTTGGACGCTGTCCGATCTGGATTGTGATGACGCCGACAGCACGATCGCCGCGCGGACGGCGACGTTCCGTGTCGGTCCTGGTGAGACGGTGCGGTGCACGTTCACGAACACCAAGGACGGCAGGCTGATCGTCGAGGAGCAGACGCTTCCTAACGGCGATCCGGCGTCCTTCGATTTCACCACCACAGCGACCGGTGCCGGTGCGTTCTCGCTCACCGACGGCGGCACGGTGACTCGCGACCTTCAGCCGGGCACGTACACCGCGACCCAGGCCGTCAAGGCCGGCTGGGCTCTGTCTGACCTGGACTGCGACGACGCCGACAGCACCACGGCGGGTCGCGTGGCGACCTTCCGGGTCGGTCCCGGTGAGACCGTGCGGTGCACGTTCACGAACACCAAGGACGGCAAGGTCGTGGTGGAGAAGCAGACGCTTCCCAACGGCGACCCGGCGTCCTTCGATTTCACCACCACAGCGACCGGTGCCGGCACGTTCTCGCTGACCGACGGTGGCACGGTGACTCGCGACGTGGTCCCGGGGACGTACACCGCGACCGAAGCTGCGAAGTCCGGCTGGACCCTGTCCGACCTCGCCTGCAACGACGGCGACAGCACCACGGCCGCGCGCACCGCGACGTTCCGCGTCGCCCCCGGCGAGACGGTGACCTGTGTCTTTACGAACACCAAGGACGGCAAGGTCGTGGTGGAGAAGCAGACCCTGCCCAACGGCGATCCGGCGTCCTTCGATTTCACCACCACAGCGACCGGCGCCGGCACGTTCTCGCTGACCGATGGCGGCCAGGTGACTCGCGACGTGGTCCCGGGGACGTACACCGCGACCGAGGCCGTCAAGGCGGGTTGGGCGCTGTCCGATCTGGATTGTGATGACGCCGACAGCACGATCGCCGCGCGGACGGCGACGTTCCGTGTCGGTCCTGGTGAGACGGTGCGGTGCACGTTCACGAACACGAGGGACGGCAGGCTGATCGTCGAGGAGCAGACGCTTCCTAACGGCGATCCGGCGTCCTTCGACTTCACCACCACAGCGACCGGTGCCGGTGCGTTCTCGCTGACCGGCGGTGGCACGGTGACTCGCGACGTGGTGCCGGGGACCTACACCGCGACCGAGGCCGCGAAGGCCGGCTGGTCGCTGAGCGATCTGGACTGCGACGACGCCGACAGCACCACCGCCGGTCGCACCGCGACGTTCCGTGTCGCTCCCGGCGAGACGGTCACCTGCGTCTTCACGAACACCAGGGACGGCAGGCTGATCATCGAGAAGCAGACGCTTCCCAACGGCGATCCGGCCTCCTTTGACTTCACGACGACGGCGACGGGGGCCGCCACGTTCTCGCTGACCGACGGCGGGACTCAGGCCCGCGACGTGGTTCCGGGGACCTACACCGCCACGGAGAGCACGAAGGCGGGCTGGGCCCTGACGGACCTGGATTGCGACGACAACGACAGCACCACGGCGGGCCGAACGGCGACGTTCCGCGTCGCCCCCGGCGAGACGGTGGCGTGCACCTTCACCAACACCAAGGACGGCAAGCTCATCGTCGAGGAGCAGACACTTCCCAACAGCGACGCCGCGTCCTTTGACTTCACGACCACCGCCACCGGAGCAGGGACGTTCTCCCTGACCGATGGCGGCACGGTGACCCGCGACCTACAGCCGGGCACCTACACCGCCACCCAGGCCGTCAAGGCCGGCTGGGCCCTGAGCGACCTGGACTGCGATGACGGCGACAGCACGCACCGCGGGTCGCACAGCGACGTTCCGGGTGGGCCCGGGCGAGACCGTGACCTGCGTCTTCACCAACACGAAGGACGGCAGGCTCATCGTCGAGAAGCAGACGCTCCCCGACGGCGACCCCCGCCAGTTCGGCTTCACGACCAGCGCCACCGGTTCGGGCACCTTCTCGCTGGCCGATGGCGCGACCGAGTCGCGTGACGTCACGCCGGGCACGTACACGGCGAGCGAGGCGGCCACGTCCGGCTACCGACTCGACGACATCGTCTGCACCGACGCGGACAGCACCGGCGACGAGCCGGCCCGCACCGCGACGTTCCGGATCGCACCGGGCGAGACGGTGACGTGCACGTTCACCAACCGCAAGGTCGACGGCCGGGCGATCGTCGTGAAGGCCGGCAACGAATGGGCCTACCACGACGACACGCTGACGTTCTCGTTCACGGTCAACAACTCCGGCGCCAGCCCGCTGACCAACGTCGCCGTCCGTGACGACCGCTGCACGTCGGTGACGCTGAGCCAGAAGCGCGACGCCGCCGGCAACCCCGACCCGACACCGAACGTGCTCGACCTCACCGACACCTGGGTCTACGAGTGCTCGATGCCCGCTCCGGCGCACGCCGCCGGGGAGGCGAACCCGATCGTCAACACGGCGACGGTGACGGCGGTCGACGAGTTCCAGCGCGACGTGTCCGACACCGACCAGCACTCGACGCTGCTCCTGCATCCCGTGATCGCCATCGACAAGACCGGCCCCGCGACCGCTCAGGCCGGCCAGCCGGTGCCCTACACGCTCGTCGTCACCAACCCCGGCGACGTGCCGTTCGCTGCGGCCAACGTCAACGTCAGCGACGCGCTGTGCGAGGCGCCGCCGAACCTGACGACGAAGAACGGCGACGGGTCGCCGGGCCAGCTCGACCCGGGCGATGCGTGGACATACACGTGCACCGTGCAGACGCTGGTCCGCCAGACCGCGGTCGACAACGTCGCCAGCGTCACCGGGACCGACAGCTTCGGCGGCCGCGACGTGACCGCGAGCGATCCGGCGAGCACGCAGCTCACCCAGCCGGCGGTAGCCGGTACGTCCGCCGTGCGCGGGTCGAGCGAGCCCGTCCGGTCGCTGGGCGCTCCGCGGACCATCGCGCTCCTGGCGACGGGAACCGCGCGCCTGAGCGGGCCGCGGCGCTGCGTCACCCGGCCGTTCATGGCCAAGGTGACCGGCCGCGGGATCGCGCGGGTGTCCTTCCTGCACGACGGGCGCAGGGTCAGGACGGTCCGGGCGACGGGCGGGCGCACCGAGTTCAGGATGCGGATCACCCCCCGCCGCCCGCGCAACAGGGCGCACCGCGTCACCGCGCGGGTGACGTTCGCCGCCTCGGCCAACACGCCCGCCCGCACGCTGCGCTTCAGCTACCTCGGGTGCGCGCGGGGAGCCACCGCGCCGCACTTCACGGGCTGAGGTGAGGGAGATCCTCCGGATCCTCGGCGCCACCGCCTGCGCCTTCGCCCTGCTGGGCGGGGGCGCGGCCGGTGTGGCCGCGGCAGCCGACACGCCGCCCTCGCGCCCGGGCGTCACGCGCCTGTCCGACGAGCAGCGCATCACGCGCTACGCCCACGCCGCGGCGCGGGCGCCGGTGCGCTCCTGGCCGCACCGTCGCGCACCGCGCGTCGCGCGACTGCGTTACCAGACCGAGGACGGCCCGCTGGAGAGCTACCTCGCACTGGAGAGCGTCGTCGACGCCGAGCGGCGCAAGTGGGTGCGCATCCGGATCCCGGGACGCCCCAACGGGCGCACGGGGTGGGTCGAGCGCGACGCCCTCGGCCCGCTGTTCGGCGTCAACACGACGCTGCGCGTCGACCGCGGCGCGCTGCGGGCCACGCTGTACCGGCGCGGCCGGCCGATCTGGTCCTCGCGCGTGGGCATCGGGAAGGCGGCCACGCCCACGCCGGCCGGGCGGTTCTGGATCCGCACCCGCTTGCGGGGTCTGGGCGGCGGCCGCACGGCCTACGGCCCGTGGGCGTTCGGCACCGCCGCCTACTCACGCCTCAGCGACTGGCCACGCGGAGGGGTCGTGGGCATCCACGGCACCAACCAGCCGCAGCTCATCCCGGGTCGTCCTTCCCACGGCTGCATCCGCGTGCCCAACGGGAAGATCCGCTCGCTGGCGCGGCTCATGCCGGTCGGCACGCCGGTGCGGATCGTCTAGGCGCCATGTCGGCGATCAGGTGCGGGCAAGGCCTATCCCCTCGGGCGCCCGATGCCGATGGTTGAGAGATGATCGAGGCCCTACTGGGAAGAATGGGACGGGTCCTCGGCGGCGAGGAGTCCGGGAACGGGCGGTCGCTGGCCTACGTGTGGGGCTTCGGCTCGACCTGCCTGACCGCCACGTTGCTGCTCCCTCACCCCAGCGAGGCCCATGAGCTCGGGCTGCTCGCGGTCGTCGTGGTCGGGTACCTCGGCGCCGCGCTGCTGTTCTTCTGCGCCGCGACGTTCCCTCCCGCCGCCCTGGAGGCGATGACGTACCTCGGGCAGCTGCTGATCACCGCGCTGACATTCCTCTGGGGAGCACCGGACGCTCCGTTCCTGTGGTTTCACGTCTGGCTCGTCGTGCACTCGTTCCACTTCCTGGCGCCGGCGCGCGCGACGCGCCAGATCGCCTGCGCCGCGGTCCTGTACGTCGTGGCGACCGTGGCGACGCACGCGCCGTTTCCGGCGGCCGCCAGCGTCGTGGGAGTCGGCACGGTCACCGCGATCGGCCTGCTGGTCGGCGCGTTCCGGGTCCGGGTGGACGAGCTGCTGAGCGCATCCGCGCGCAATGCGGCCACCGACCCGCTCACGGGGCTGGCCAACCGCCGCGCCTTCGCCGACGCGTACGCGAACGAGCGCGCTCGGCGTGCTCGCTCGGGCGGCTGCGGTGCGCTCATGGTCCTGGACTGCGACCGGTTCAAGACGCTCAACGATCGCCAGGGCCACGCGGCGGGTGACGCGGCCCTGCGTCGCGTGGCCGACGTCGTGTCGGCGAACGTGCGCGCGGTCGACTCCCCCGCTCGGCTCGGAGGCGACGAGTTCGCCGTGCTGTTCAGCGAGCCGGACCCGGGCGCAGCCCTCGCCATCGGAGAGCGGATCCGCTGCGCGGTGGCCGAGGGCCAGATCGCGGACGGCATGACGGTCTCGATCGGCGTCGTCGAGCTGCCCCCCGGGAGCTCCGTCGACCTGAACACGGCGCTCGGGGCCGCCGATCGCGCCATGTACCGGTCCAAGGACCGGGGCGGAAACCGCGTGTCGCCCGGCACGCTCGCCGAGCAGCAGGCGCAGTCCACCGCCTCGCCACCGGACCCTCTGCCCGCGCGGTAGCCCCGCCTCAGCGCCGGGGCCGGCCCGGCCGCCTGGCCTCCACGCGCAGCTGCACCGACGGCGCTCGCGCGATCAGCATCGTGACCCCGGAGCGCGGGTCGCGCGGCGAGGCGCGCTGCTCGCGCAGCACGACGGCCGACCACGGCCGGCCCGCGTCGAGGTCCGCGGCCGGCTCGGGCGCCAGCGTGCGCGGGACCCAGCCGAGCTGCTCGCCGGTTCCCTCGAGGTGCACCGCGATCGCGTGCGGGTCGTGTGGGTTCTCCGGATCGCGGCGCAGCGCGAGCGGCCGGCCGGGCGCGGCCGCGTCGGACGCCAGCGCCGCGCCGTGGTGCGCCGCCGCGCCGGCCACGCCGGCGACGACGAGGCCGCGGGTCGCCAGCGACGGGTCGTCGCGGCCGAGGAAGCGCCCGGTCTCGGGCTCCACGACGTGGTATCCCGCCACCCACACGACGCCGCCGTCGTCGGGGTACCAGTAGCGCTCCTGGAAGGCCACGTCGACGGTCGTGGGGGAGGAGTCCATGTCCCCTGCGTACCCCGCACGGCGTGCAGGATTCCTTGCAGGAGCAGGGTCGAGTGGCCGGATGCCGATGCCGGATGACACCCTCGCGGTGTGCCGCCTTCGCGGGTCCCGACCCTGCCCACGCGGATCGCCTCGATCCGCCGCGTCCTCCTCGCCTGCCTTCTCGCGGCCGCCGCGGTGGTCGCGGTCGCCCTGCTCAGCGGCGCGGGCCCCGCCGGCGCGGACATCAACAGCCGGATCGCGGCCAACCAGAATCGGGCCGAGGCGCTGCGCTCCGCTGTCGCCGCCGAGGCCCGCCGGATCCGTGCCAACGCGCGCGGCCTGGCGGCGGCGCAGGCCCGCCTCGGCGCGCTGCAGGCCGACTACGCGCGCCGGCGCGCCGAGCTCGAGGCGGTCCAGAGCGACCTGCGCAAGGCCCGCATCGAGCTCACGCGCCTGGAGAACCGCGTGCACCGGTCGACCGACGCGCTGCGGGCCAACCTCGTCGCCGCCTACCGCAACCCGCAGCCCGACGTCGTGAGCGTGGTCGTCACCGCGCGCGGGTTCACCGACCTCCTCGAGTCGGCCGACTTCCTCAAGCGGGTCTCGCGCCAGAACGCGCGGATCATGGACACGGCCAAGACCTCGCGCGAGGAGGTCACGCGCCAGGCCAACACGCTGGTGCGCATCCAGCGCCGTCAGCGGACCCTCACCGTGGCGCTGGAGCGCAGGCGCGACTCCGCGCAGGTGCTCGAGACCGCCCTGCTGCGCGAGCGCGCGACCCGGCTGGCCGGGAAGGCGAGCAAGGCGGCCGCGCTGGAGCAGGTCCAGGACCGGCTCTCCTCGCTGCGCCGCCGCCTGGCCCGCGCGAGCGCGCCGACGGCCAACGGCGCCCTCCCCACGGACTTCGGCGGAACCGCCTCGGCCCCGGCCGGCGCGCCCGCGGCCGTGGCCCGCGTCATCGCCGCCGGCAACGCGATCGCCGGCCTGCCCTACTCCTACGGCGGCGGGCACGGCAGCTTCAAGGCCAGCGCCTACGACTGCTCGGGCTCCGTGAGCTACGCGCTCGCTGCCGCCGGCCTGCTCGCCTCGCCGCTGGCCTCGACCGGGTTCATGAGCTGGGGCGAGAGCGGACCGGGGCAGTGGATCACCGTCTACGCCAACGCCGGGCACGCCTTCATGGTCGTCGGCGGCTGGCGCTTCGACACCTCCGCGCTGAGCGGAGGGGGCACGCGCTGGACGCGCAGCATGCGCGGCACGGGGGGCTTCGTCGCGCGCCACCCGCCCGGGCTGTGAGCCCGGACGCGGAGACGACCCGCTAGGAGTACGCGTCCCAGGCGTGCAGCGCGGGCAGCGGGTCCACCGGCGCGCCGCCGGTGTACCACCCGGGCGCCGCCCAGATCTCGAAGTGCAGGTGGCAGGCCGAGGCGCTTCCGGTCCGGCCGACGTAGCCGATGATCTGTCCGGTGCGCACGCGCGCGTCCTTGGGGAGGGGGGAGGGATCGCGCAGGTGCATGTAGGCGTAGTCGAGGTCGGTGCCCTCGCCGTCGATCACGATGTAGTTGCCGGCGCGGCTCTGGAACTCGTTGAACTTGACCACGCCGCCGCGGGCCGCCACCAGCGGCGTGCCGCAGGCCGCGAAGACGTCCTGGCCCTGGTGGACGTGGCCGCTGCGGCCGGCTCCGAACAGCGCCGCGCCCTCGCCGAAGGTGTGCGCCCCGCGGATGGGGAACTTGTGGTCGAGCAGGTCGAACGCGCCGGCGGCCATCGGCGTCGCCTGGGCGGCCTGGGCCTCGGCGCCCGCCGAGAACACCCGGAACTCGTAGCGGCCGGGCGGCTGGGGCACGCCCGCCAGCGTCCCGTCCCAGGTCACGCTGCGCACCGCGCCGGGCAGGACGGGACCCAGCGGCCAGCCCATCACGACGACCCCGTCGGCCATGCGCACGAGCGCGACCGTGACGTTCATCGGCTCGCGCGCCATCAGGTCGACCCGGGCGGGGCGGGCGGCGTCGATGAACACCTGGCGGCCGACGACCTTGACGTCCATCGGCCCGGTGCCGGCGGCGGGCTGGACCGTGATCGTCGCGCGGCTCGGGCGCGAGCGCGCGCCGTCGCCGTTCATGGCCCGCAGGCGACCGCTCACGGCGCGGGCGGGGACCACGACGTCGACGCTGGTGGACCGCGCGGCGGCCACGGTGGCGATCGCGTTGTCCGCGTTCCCGCCGCCGCCCAGGAAGACGATCCTGCGCACCGCGCGCATGTTCCGGCCGCGCACCCGGAGCACGCTGCCCGGCTGCGCGGCGCCGACGCCGGCGCAGTTGGCTCGGCAGGCGACCCCCGAGATCGAGGCGGGCATCGAGGCCGTGGCACCGCCGGAGCCGGCCGCACCCGCGCTCGCCGGAACGGCGGCGATCCCGAGTCCCATGGCCAGCGCGACGTACCGCTTCAGCTCGATCAGCCCCCTCGTTGACTGCCTGCGGGGTTAGCTGACGGGCTCGCGCGGTCGAGATCCGCGCTACCGGGGATGACCCCGGATTCGCCCCACGACGCCCGCATGCGAGCGCCCGTGGTTCCCCCGCTCCGCCGACCCTTCTCCGGCGGACTCGGCACGGTGTTGGGGCGGCACTGTAGACGATCTTTCGGCCGTCGCGCCGGCATATCGACCTAAATTCCACGCCCCAAAGCGATTCCCTATGCTTCGGGGTCGCCGCGCGGTCTCCGCGTGGCCTTTTTCACGCCATGAAGACCTACGTCGCCAACGCCAACGACCGCCAGCGCAACTGGCTCGTCGTCGATGCCACCGGGCTCACGCTCGGACGGCTGGCGACGCAGATCGCCGACGCTCTGCGGGGAAAGCGCAAGCCCGAGTACACCCCGCACGTCGACACGGGCGACTTCGTGGTCGTCGTCAACGCCGAGAAGATCGCAGTCACCGGCAACAAGCGCCAGGCCAAGACGTACTACCGCCACTCCGGCTATCCCGGCGGCCTGAAGTCCCGCACGCTCGAGGAGATGCTCGACCGTCGCCCCGAGGAGGTCATCCGCCTGGCCGTCAAGGGCATGCTCCCCCGCAACCGGCTGGCCCGCAAGCAGCTGACCAAGCTGAAGGTCTACGCCGGGCCCGAGCATCCACACGTCGCGCAGAAACCGCAACCGATGGAGATCCGCCCCAGTGAACGACGAGACGCCTGAGCGCCCCGAGGCCGGCGACCCCGACGAGGTCGAGCAGGTGCCCGCGGCCGCGCAGGAGAGCGACCCGCCCGAGCCCGAGCCCGCCCCCGCAGAGCCGACCGCCGAGGGCGCCGACGCGCCGGAGGCCACCGCCGACCCCGCCGAGCCCGCAACCGATGCGCCGGAGTCCGCCCCGGACGCCCCCGAGCCCGCCGCCGACGCGCCGGAGCCCGCCCCGGACGCCCCCGAGCCCGCCGCCGACGCGCCGGAGCCCGCTGCCGCTGCCCCCGAGCCCGCTGCCGCGGCCCCGGACGCCGATGACGACGACGACACGCCGCGCGCCAAGCCGGCGATCCCCGGCGCCGACCTCGAGGTCGACATCGTCGCCGAGGGCGCGGACCCCCTGGCCGGCCTGGACGAGGACGAGGCGGCCGCCGCCGAGGCCGCGGCCGAGCAGGACCGGGCCGACGAGCAGCCCGTCGCCGCCACGATCGACCTCGCCGCCGGCGCGCGCTACCGCGCCACCGGCAAGCGCAAGACGGCCGTCGCGCGCGTGATCCTGCGTCCTGGCACCGGCGCCTACACGATCAACGGCAAGCCGCTGGACACCTTCTTCCCGCGCCCCACGCTGCAGCGCAACATCCGCCAGCCGCTGGAGGCGGTCGGCTACGAGGAGCGCATGGACGTCGTGGCGCGGATGCACGGCGGCGGCGTGAGCGCGCAGGCCGGCGCCCTGCGCCACGGCATCTCCCGCGCGCTGCTGGAGGCCGACCCGAACCTGCGCGGCGAGCTCAAGCGCCGCGGCTTCCTCACGCGCGACTCGCGCGCCAAGGAGCGCAAGAAGGCCGGCCTGAAGAAGGCGCGCAAGCGGCCGCAGTTCAGCAAGCGCTAGACCTCGAGCCATGGCGGAGGCACGGTCGGCACGGCCGGCGCAGCGGGTCCGATCGCTCTTCGGAACCGACGGCGTCCGCGGCGTGGCCGGCGTGCTGCTCACCGCCGATTTGGCCCTGCGTTTGGGCCGCGCCGCGACGCTGGAGGTCGGGGGGGCGCGCCCGCGGGTGCTCGTCATCCGCGACACGCGCGAGTCGGGGGAGATGCTGGAGGCGGCCCTGGCCGCGGGCATCACCGCGGCGGGCGGCGACGTCCTGCTCGGCGGAGTCCTCCCGACGCCGGCCGCCCCGCTGCTGATCGCCCGCTACGGCCTGGACCTCGCCGCGGTCATCTCCGCCTCGCACAACCCGTTCGAGGACAACGGGATCAAGTTCTTCGGCGCCGACGGCTTCAAGCTCTCCGACGCCACGGAGCTGGCCATCGAGGATCGCCTGGACGACCTGGCGCCCGCCGGCGAGACGGCGCCGCGCATCGGGCGAGTGCGCGCGCTGCACGGCACCCGCGAGGACTACCTGCGCGCGCTGCACGAGCGCTTCGCCGGGCTGGACCTCAGCGGCGTGCGCGTGGTGCTCGACTGCGCACACGGCGCGACGTACCGCGCGGCGCCCGAGATCTTCCGGCGCCTGGGCGCCGAGCCGACGGTGCTGGCCGACGCCCCGGACGGGCGCAACATCAACGCCGGCTGCGGATCGACGCACATCGGTACGGCGGTCGCCGCCGTGCGCGACGGGGGCCACGACCTGGGGTTCGCCTTCGACGGCGACGGGGACCGCGTGCTGGCGGTCGACCGCACCGGCGCGGTCGTCGACGGCGACGAGCTCATCGCGCTGGCCGCGCTGCATCTGCGCGCGCAGGATCGGCTGCCGGGCGGCGGCGTGGCGGTGACCGTCATGACGAACTACGGCTTTCACACAGCGATGCGCGCCGCCGGCGTCGCGGTGGCCACGACGCAGGTCGGCGACCGCTACGTCCTCGAGGAGCTGCGCGCCCGCGGCTGGGCGCTGGGCGGCGAGCAGTCCGGACACGTCATCGACATGGGCTTCGTCCCCTCCGGCGACGGCATCGCCAGCGCGCTGCTGACCCTGGAGGCGCTGGCCGGGACCGACCTCGCGACGCGCGACGCGATGGACAAGCTGCCCCAGCGCCTGGTCAACGTGCGCGTCGCCGATCGCGACGGCGCGATGGCCAGCCCCGAGCTCACCACGGCGACCGAGCGCGAGTCCGCGGGCCTGGCCGGCCGCGGGCGCGTCCTGGTCCGGCCCTCGGGCACCGAGCAGCTCGTCCGCGTCATGGTCGAGGCCCCGTCCGAGCAGGAGGCCGACGCGGTCTGCGGCCGGATCGTCGCCGTGGTCGAGGCCGCCGCGCCCCCGTGCCGCACTAAGAAGTAGAGCGGCGTGTAACGGCCCCTCTGAGCGGGAACAAACACTTCCCGCTCATGCATCCCGCCGCCGCCGCCGAACGACCGACTCGCCAGCGTGCCCTGGCGCTGTCGGCGCTGCTCGCGGCCGTCGCGCTCGTCGCGAGCGTGGCGGACGGTGCTCGCTTCGTGGTCATCGGCTACGGCAGCCCGCCCGTGGCGCCCTGGACGGCGCCCCTCGCGCAGCGCGACCGGGGGGCCTGCGTGTCGGCGCCCTCGGCGAACCTCTCGGCCGCGCTGCGCCAGGCCCTGAACCGGACCCCCGCCGCGGCGGCCGAGGGCGCCGGGCCGGCCGCCGCGGACGCCGGAGCGCCCCCGGGGCCGGAGTGGCTCTCCGGACCGCGTGCCGCGGACGCCGGCGACGCCATCGCCGCGCCCGGCTGCGCGCCGACGCGCAACTGACCGACCCGTTCCGGCTCGGTCCCGGGCGCCGACTAGGATTCCGCGCTCATGTGCGGCATCGTCGGCTACGTCGGAACGCGCCCGGTCCAGGATCTGCTGCTCGCGGGCCTGGCCAAGCTCGAGTACCGCGGATATGACTCCGCCGGGATCTCGGTCGTCGCCGACGGCGCGATCGACTCCATACGCGCGGTCGGCGAACTGGCCAACCTGCGCGACGCGGTCGCCCGCCGCGAGGCCGCTGCGGCGGATCCGGCCGACGGGGTGGTCGCGACCGTCGTGCGCCCGGCCACGACGGGCATCGGCCACACCCGCTGGGCGACGCACGGCCGGGTCAGCGAGTCCAACGCGCATCCCCATTTCGACACGCAGGACCGCATCCACGTCGTCGTCAACGGGATCGTGGAGAACTACCTCGCGCTGAAGGAGCGCCTGGCCGACACGGGTGCGACCTTCACGTCCGAGACGGACGCCGAGGTCATCGCCCACCTCATCTCCCACCATGGCGCGCGCGGGAGTCTCGTCGAGGCGGTCCGCGCCGCCTACGCCGAGCTCGAGGGCCACTACGCGTTCGTCGCGCTCAGCGCGGATGAGCCCGACACGCTGGTCGGCGCGCGCAAGGAGTGCCCGCTGATCGTCGGCCGCGGCGACGGCGAGCAGTTCCTGGCGTCGGCGATCCCCGCCTTCCTGGCTCACACCCGCGACGTGCAGATCATCGAGAACGGCGAGATCGTCATCGTGCGCCCCGACGGGGTCGACTTCCTCACGCCCGCCGGCGAGGCGATCGACCGCCCGGTCACCACCGTGGACTGGGACGAGTCCACCGCCGAGAAGGGCGGCTACGAGACCTTCATGCTCAAGGAGATCCACGAGCAGCCCAGCGCGGTGGCAGAGACGATCGCCGACCGCACGCTGCGCGCCGACGGCGTCGACCTCGCCGAGGCCGATCTGGACGAGGGGCTGCTGCAGGGCATCGAGCGGATCCTCATCCTCGGCGCGGGCACCTCGTTCCACGCCGGCCTGATCGGGTGCTCGGCGATCCAGGAGTGGGCGCGCGTGCCGGTCCAGACAGAGGTCGCCTCGGAGTGGATCTACAGCAGCCCGATCGTCGACGAGCGGACCCTCGTCGTCGCCATCACCCAGTCGGGCGAGACCAAGGACACCCTGGCCGCCATGGACCTGGCCGGGCGGCTCGGGGCGCGGGTGCTCCTGCTGACCAACGTGGTCGGCTCGGCGGCCACCCGCCTCGCCGACGGCGTGCTCTACACCCGCGCCGGCTGGGAGGTCTCGGTCGCCGCCACGAAGACGTTCGTCACCCAGGTCGCCGCGATGTACCTGCTCGCGCTGCGCCTGGCCGAGCTGCGCGGCGCGCTGGACGCCAGACGCCGCACGGAGCTGGTCGCGGAGGTCAAGCAGCTCCCGCACCACATCACCGCTCTGCTCGAGTCGCTGGACGGCACGATCCAGGCCACCGCCGAGCGCCACGCGTCGTCGAACTTCTACCTGTACCTGGGCCGCCAGGCCGGGCGCGCCGTCGCGATGGAGGGGGCGCTGAAGCTCAAGGAGATCTCCTACATCGCGACCGACGCCTACGCCGGCGGCGAGATGAAGCACGGCCCGATCGCGCTGCTCGACGAGTCCACGCCGGTCGTCTGCGTGGCCACCAGCAGCCCGACGCTCGAGAAGATGATCGGCAACATGCAGGAGGTCCGCGTGCGCGGTGCGCACGTCATCGCCGTCGCCACCGACGGCGACACGCGCATCGGGGCCCACGCGGAGGAGGTCATCTACGTCCCCGCCACCGACCCGATGCTGCAGGCGCTGCTGGCGGTCATCCCGCTGCAGCTCTTCGCCTACTACGTCGCGCGCCGTCGCGGGCTGAACGTCGACAAGCCGCGGAACCTGGCGAAGACGGTGACGGTGGAGTGACTGCGGCCATCGCGCCGCCTGACATCCTCCGCACCCATTCCCTCGTCGAGGAGATCCTCGCGGCCCACCGCGACCACGCCCGGGGCGACGAGGCGGGCTACGCGGGCTACCGCGGCCACGTCTACCGGGTGCTCAACCTGGCCCGCGCGCTGGTCTCCGACGAGGACGACCGCGACGACAAGCTGGCGATCGCCGCCGCCTTCCACGACCTCGACGCGTTCTCCACGATGGACTACCTCGCGCCGTCGATCCGGGCCCAGGACGCATGGCTGCGGCGCACCGGCCGCGCGGCGTGGGCGCCGGAGCTCGCCGTCGTGGTGGCCGAGCACCACCGCCCCACCACCTACCGCGGCGCCCACGCGCGCTTGGCCGAGCCCTTTCGCCGCGCCGACCTCGCCGACCTGAGCTTCGGCCTCGTCCGGGGTGCGATCCCGCGCGATCACGTGCGCAGCGTGCGCGGGTCCTTCGACGTCGGGCCGTTCCTCACCCGCGTGGTGCCCCGGGCGGTGCTGCGCCGGGTGGTGCGCCGCCCGCTGGACCCGGCGCCGTATCTGCGCGCGCGGCGCGCGCTCGCGCGGACCGGGCACGAGGGCGCCGATCGCTGACGAACGTAGGATGCTGCGATGACGCTGCCCGGCTGGCTGCACCCGCTGCCCGGCGCGGAGGCGATGCGCGCCGCGGACCGCTGGGCGATCGAGGAGCGCGGCATCCCGTCGCTGGATCTCATGGAGCGCGCGGGGGCGGGGCTCGCGCTGCTCACCGACCGGCTCGTGCCCCGCGGCCCGGTGGCGGTGGTGTGCGGGAAGGGCAACAACGGTGGCGACGGGTTCGTCGCGGCGCGCCTGCTGCGCGCGATGGGCCGGCGCGTGCGGGTCCTGCTGCTCTGGCCCGCGGAGGAGATCGGGGGCGACGCGGCCCACAACCTGATGTTCCTCGAGGGCGAGCACGAGCCGTTCGCGGCGGAGGGGCTGGACCGCGCCGCAGTGGTGGTGGACGCGATCCTGGGCACCGGCTTCGCCGGGGAGCCGCGCGAGCCCGCCCGCGGCGCGATCGACGCCATCAACGCGTTCGGCGCGCCCGTGGTGGCGGCCGACATCGCCAGCGGGGTGGACGCCTCCACGGGCGCCGTCGCCGGGGCCGCCGTGCGCGCCGCCGCGACCGCGACCTTCGCGTTCACCAAGCCCGGCCACTGGATCGCGCCGGGCAAGGCGCACACCGGCGAGCTGGAGGTCGTCGACATCGGGATCGGGCCCGACGCGCCGATCCAGGCCGACGTGGGGCTGATCACCCCGGAGGTCCACGCGCTCGTCCCGCGCCGCGACGCACCGGCGACCAAGTTCAGCTCCGGGCACGTCCTCGTCGCGGGCGGCTCGCGCGGGCTGACCGGCGCGCCGTGCCTGGCCGCCGAGGCGGCGATGCGCGCCGGCGCCGGCTACGTCACCGCCCTGGTCCCAGGCTCGCTGGAGGCGATCTTCGAGACGCACCTGGTGGAGGTGATGACACGCGGGCTGGCTGACGAGGACGGAGCGCTCGCGCCCGCGGCGGCGGAGGCGGTGGTGGACGCGACCGCCCGCGGCGGCGCGCTGGTGCTCGGTCCCGGTGCGGGGCGCAGCGAGGGCGCGTTCGCGTTCCTGCGCGACGTGGCCGCGAGCGCGCCGGTCGCGCTCGTCCTCGACGCCGACGGGCTCAACGCCCACGCGGGCGCCCTGGAGAGCCTGGCCGCGCGCGAGGCGCCCACCGTCCTCACCCCGCACGCCGGCGAGCTGGGGCGCCTGCTGGACCACCCGAGCGAAGCGATCGGGGCCCGGCGCCTGCAGTCCGCGCGGGAGGCCGCGGCGCGCTCGCAGGCGATCGTCGTCCTCAAGGGAGACGACACGATCATCGCCGCGCCCGACGGCACGGCGGCGGTCAACCCGCTCAGCGCCCCCATGCTGGCCACCGCGGGCACGGGCGACGTGCTGGGGGGCGTCATCGCGGCGCTGCTGGCCCGCGACGTCGAGCCGTTCGCGGCGGCCTGTGCGGGCGTCCACCGCCACGCGGCCGCCGGCCGCCGCGCCGCGCGCGAGATCGGTGACGCCGACGGGGTCATCGCGCGCGACGTCATCGCGGCCCTGCCGCGCGCGCTGGAGGACGAGGAGTAGATGGCTGTCTCCACGGCGGTCCGCGCGCTGGCCCGGGTGAACCTGGCGGCGATCGAGCGCAACGTCGCGCGCCTGCGCCGCGAGCTGGTCGGTGGCGGCGAGCTGTGCGCGGTGGTCAAGGCCGACGGCTACGGGCACGGGGCGCTGCCCGCCGCGCGCGCCGCGCTGGCCGGCGGCGCCACCTGGCTGGCCGTGGCCGCCGCCGACGAGGCGTCGGCGCTGCGCAGCGCCGGGATCCAGGGGCCGATCCTCGTGATGGGCGCCCTGTCGGCGCCCGAGCTCGACACGGCATTGGCCGCGCGCGCCGACGTCGTGGGCTGGAGCGAGGACTTCGTGGCCGCCGTCGCCGCCCGGGGCGGGGGCGCCATCCACGTCAAGCTCGACACCGGGATGGGCCGGCTGGGCACGCGCGACCCCGACCAGGCCGGCCGGACGGTCGAGGCCGCCGCCGCCACGCCCGGCGTGCGCCTGGCCGGGGCGATGACGCACTTCGCCACGGCCGACGAGCGCGGTGACGCGTTCTTCGCCGAGCAGCTCGCGCGCTTTGCGCAGTGGGTCGGGCCGGTGCGCGCCGCCCACCCCGAGATCGTCGTGCACGCGGCCAACAGCGCCGGCACGCTGCGCGACCCGGCCGCGCACTTCGACCTCGTGCGCACCGGCGTCGCGAC
This sequence comes from uncultured Solirubrobacterales bacterium, assembly GCA_963825515.1. Classification (GTDB taxonomy): domain Bacteria; phylum Actinomycetota; class Thermoleophilia; order Solirubrobacterales; family Solirubrobacteraceae; genus CADCVQ01. The sequence continues at coordinate 78,203 of CAWGTI010000011.1, forward strand.
CTACGGCCTGGATCCCTTCGGCGAGGACCCGGCGCAGCGCGAGCTGGAGCCCGCGCTCGAGCTGCTGTCCTACGTCACGGAGGTCAAGGCCGTGGCGCCGGGCCAGAGCGCGGGCTACGGGCGGCGCTTCGTCGCGCGCGAGCCCACGGAGCTCGCCACCGTCCCGATCGGCTACGGCGACGGGGTCCGCCGCGGGCTGACCAACAACGCCGACGTGCTCGTGCGCGGAGCGCGCCGGCCGCTCGTGGGCGCGGTGAGCATGGACAACGTCACGGTGGACCTCGGCCGTCCCGCGGCCGGCGCGGTGGGCGACGAGGCGGTGTTGATCGGAGCCCAGGGATCCGAGCGCATCACGACCGAGGAGCTCGCCCGTCGCCTGGAGACGATCAACTACGAGATCACCTGCGGGCTGCTGCCGCGCGTGCCGCGCGCCTACCACCGCGACGGGGAGCCGGTGTGAGCGACGGGCTGGCCACCGTCCGCGCGGCGCTGGCCGGCCGCTCCGCGTGGCTGGTGGGCGGCGCCGTGCGCGACCGGCTCCTCGGCCGCCCCACCACCGACCTGGACCTCGTCGTCGACGGCGACGTCCGCGCTGCGGCGCGCGCGGTGGCGCGGGCCGCGTCCGGCCCGGCGTTCGAGCTCTCCGGCGAGTTCGGCGCCTGGCGCGTGATCGGCCCCGACCGGGCGTGGCAGGCCGACCTCAGCCCGTTGCGCGGCGGCTCGCTGCAGGCCGACCTCGCGCTGCGCGACTTCACGGTCAACGCGATGGCCCAGCCACTGGGCGGCGAGGAGATCATCGACGACCACGGCGGCGCCGCCGACCTGGCCGCCCGGCGCCTGCGCGCCGTCGGCCCGGGCGCGTTCGCCGACGACCCGCTGCGCGCGCTGCGCCTGGTGCGCCTGGCTGTCGAGCTCGACCTCGGCCCCGACCCGCCCACGGTCGAGCTCGCGCGCGCGCACGCCGCCCGCGTGGCCGACGTCGCGCAGGAGCGCGTCTTCGCCGAGCTCAAGCGGATCCTCACCGGCGACGGCGTCGTGGCCGGCCTGGCGCAGATGGACGCGCTGGGCCTCACCCGCGCGGTCCTGCCCGAGCTCGAGGCGCTGCGCGGCGTGCAGCAGAACCGCTACCACCACACCGACGTGCACAGCCACACGCTGGAGGTGCTCGAGCAGACGGTCCGCCTGCAGGCCGACCCCGCCGCCGTCCTGGGCGACGAGCACGCCGCGGCGGTCGCCGCGCTGCTCGCCGAGCCGCTGGCCGACGAGCTGGACCGCGGCGGCGCGCTGCGCCTCGGGGCCCTGCTGCACGACGCGGCCAAGCCCGCGACGCTGGCCCACACGGCGGAGGGCGCGCCCACGTTCATCGGTCATGACCGGGCCGGGGCGCAGCTCGCCCGCAACGTCCTCACCCGCCTGCGCGCCAGCGAGCGCCTGAAGGCCCACGTCGCCGGCCTGGCCCGTCATCACCTGCGCCTGGGGTTCCTGGTCCGCGAGCGCCCGCTGTCGCGGCGTGCGCTGTACCGCTACCTGGCGACGTGCGACCCCGTCGAGGTCGACGTGACGCTGCTCTCGGTCGCCGACCGCCTGGCGACCCGCGGGCGCAAGGCGCAGGAGTCGATCGCCAAGCACCTCGACCTCGCGCGCGAGGTCCTGCCCGCCGCGCTGGAGTGGCGCGCGGGGCGCCCCGCGCCGCTCGTGCGCGGCGACGAGCTGGGCCGTGCCCTGAAGCTGGCGCCCGGGCCCGAGGTCGGCCGGCTGCTGGGGGAGATCGAGGAGGCGCGCTACGCGGGGGAGGTCGCCACGCCCGAGGACGCGCTCGCGCTCGCGGCCCGGCTGCGCGAGGACGGGTCGTGACCGTTTCTCCCTTGACGAGCTAACGGCATTGGCTCCTATGGCTAATTCCGTTAGCCGACCCGGAGAACCAGATGACCGCCACCGCCCTCACCCGCCCCTCGCTGCGCCGGATCGCCTACGGCAGCGGGCTGACCCGTCGCCAGGAGGAGATCCTCGACGCCGCGCGCTCCCTGCTGGCGCGCGATGGCGTCGAGGCGCTCACGGTCGGACGTCTGGCGGCCGCGCTGGACATCAAGGCGCCCTCGCTCTACAAGCACTTCGCCAGCAAGCGTGCGCTCGAGGCGCTGCTCATCGCCGAGGGGTTCGAGCGCCACGCCGAGGCGATGGAGGCGGCCGGGCCGCGGCTCGCCGACCTGGCCGCGGCCTACCGGTCCTTCGCGCTGGAGAACCCCGCCCGCTACCGGCTCATCACCGGGCGCCCGCTGCCTCGCGCCGACCTCCCCGAAGGCCTCGAGGCCCGCGCCGCCGCGCCGCTGGTGCGCGCGGTGGGCGGCGACCCCGACCTCGCCCGCGCGGTCTGGGCCTACGCGCACGGCATGGTCGAGCTCGAGCTCGCCGGTCGGTTCCCGCCCGGCGCCGACCTCGACGCGGCCTGGCACAAGGCGGTCGACGCGTTCGCCGCCGCGTCTCCCTCTGGACCGAAGCGCGCCGATCCGCACTAGGCTGTCGGCGGTGAGCGACTCCGAGCCCGACTGCCTGTTCTGTCAGATCATCGCCGGCGACGTGCCGTCCACGATCGTCGACGAGGGCTGGCGAACGGTGGCCTTCATGGATATCAACCCGGCCACACGCGGCCACGTGCTCGTGGTGCCCCGCACCCACGCGCGCGATCTGCTGACGATCGGGCGCGAGGACCTGTCGGCCTGCGTCGGCCTGGCGCAGAAGGTGGCGGCCAAGGCGAAGGACCGGCTCGGAGCCGACGGCGTCAACCTGCTGAACTCGTGCGGCGAGGCGGCGTGGCAGACCGTCTTTCACTTTCACATCCACGTGATCCCGCGCTACGAGGACGACCCGCTGAAGCTGCCGTGGACGCCCGGGCCCGGGGACGCGGAGGAGATCAAGGCCACCGCGGCGGAGCTCGCCGCGTGAGCCCGCGCCCGCCCGCCCGCCGGTCGCGCGTGCGTGCGCTCGCGCTCGGCTGCCTGACCGTCGCGGTGCTCGGGATCGGCGCGGCCGCCGTGGTGGCCGCGCCGTCGCCGCCGGTCGTGATCCCCGACGCCGCCGCCGACGTCGAGGGCCCGCTGGACCTCAAGAAGGCGACGCTGAGCCGCGCGTCGGACGGTCGCCTGCGCGCGACCTTCACGTTCGCGGCCCGGGTCACCCCGGCGAGCCTGCTGGCCGAGTCCGGTCCGCCCGGCTCTGTGTGCCTGCGGGTGTGGACCGACGCCGGCGCCGACCCGCGGGTCACGCGGGCCGACCGGCTGGTCTGCGTGACCGCCCGCTCCGAGGACCGGCTGCGCGCCAGCGTCTTCGAGCAGAGCCGCAGCGGCCTGCCCCGCCGGACGGGCGCCGCCTCGGCGAGGCTGAACCGCAGCGGGCGCAGCCTCATCCTCCGCGTCTCGCAGAGCGCGCTGGGGCGCCCGGCACGCATCCGCTTCGCCGCGGAGGCCAACCGGCCCGGCTGCGACCGCACCGCCTGCATCGACCTCGCGCCCGAGGCGCCGTCGACGCGCACCTTCCGCCTGCGCTAGCCCGCGAGCCGCGGGGGTGGGCCGAGTTATCCCTGCTGGGTGTGGTCAAGTCGGCCCACCCGCCCAAACGGGGCAACGAATGACCGTTCGATCCGCGCCCCGAAGGATGACCTCCATTTCCACCCGTTCGAGCGGGGTACAAGTGGACGTCGACCCGGCCCGCCCGGCCTCTGCGCTAGACCCCCTGGCGGCTCATCCCCCGCACGGCGAAGAAGCCGAGCACCAGGATCAGGCCGCTGACCGACACCAGCGCGGGCCAGGTGTCGGCCCACGTGACGTCGGCGACGAAGCCCTGGCGCACGCCCTCGAGGACGTGCGTCACGGGATTGACGTCGGCGATCGCCCGCAGCCAGTCCGACAGCAGCTCGCGCGGCGCGTAGGCGGTCGTGAACAGGACCGCGATGAAGGTCCCCATCTGCATCAGCGGCGCGGCCTGCTGCGTGCGGAAGCGCAGGGCGATGATGACGCCCCAGCACGCCGCCGCCGCGGCCAGGCCCATGATCAGCACGGCGGCGAGGGCGAGCTCGACGATCCCCGGCCAGTCGACGCCCAGCGAGAACGCGACGGTCAGCAGGAAGATGGCCGGCAGGAGCGAGCGCAGGCAGGCCGAGCCCACGATCCCGGCGAGCAGGACGGGGCGAGACGCGGGGGCGAGCAGCAGCCGGTCGAACCAGCCCCGCTCGATGTCGCGCGCGAGGTTGACCCCGGTGGCGGCGCCGGTGAACCCGGCGCCCTGGAGCATCCCCACCGGGACGATGAACGTCAGGAAGTCGTCCGCGCCGAACCCCGGCAGCTGGGCCGCCTTCCCGAACACCGCCGACAGCCCGATCATGAAGATCGTCGGCGCGAGCACGCCGGGCACCGCGCCGCCCGGGACGCGCAGGATCTCGTTGAGCCCACGGCGCATCAGCGCCGCGATCACCAGCATCCGAGGGGCCGTCGCGGTCACGCCTCGCGCAGCCTTCCCCGCAGCGCCCGCACCGAGAGCCAGATCGCGGCGGCGCTCACGCCCGCGGCCGCCGCGATCCCCTCCAGCACGGGTGCGGCCTCGTTGGAGAAGGCGATCGGCTGGCGCATGCCCTCCGCGATGTAGGAGAGCGGGTTGTAGGCCGCGATCACGTCGGCCGGGGAGGACAGCAGGTCCGCCGGGAAGAACGCCGACGAGACGAACAGGATCACGAACACCAGCGGGAAGATGCCCTGCACCGTCGAGGCGTTCTTGGCCCGCAGCGCGAGCATCACGCCCAGCGCGCTGAAGCCGGTGCCCGCCGTGATGCCGATCGCCAGCACACACAGGATCCCGAGCGCGCCGCCCTTGATCTCGGCGCCGAAGACCAGCCCGAGGACGAGGAAGTAGACGACCTGCGCCGCCGCGATGACGCCGCCGGCCAGGACCCTGCCGAGCACGATCGCGATGCGCGGCGTGGGCGCGGCGGCGAGCCGGTCGAAGAAGCCGCCCTCGATGTCCAGCGCGGCGGCGATCCCGGCGCTCACGCCGCCGAGCAGCAGCGACTGCGTGATCGCGGCGGCGAGCTGGAAGTCCAGGAAGCCGTCGACCCGCGGGAAGCCCGGCAGGTCGGTCGTGCGCTCCAGCCCGCCGACGTTGAGGGCCAGAAACAGCGTGGGGAACAGGACGAGCGGGGCGAGGAACTGGGGCCGGCGCAGCGAGTTGCGCAGCGCCCGCCGCGCGAGCGCGACGGTGGCGACCCTCACGCGGGCTCCGGCGCGGGCTCCGCGTCGGGGTCGGGCGCGGGCTCGTCGGCGCCCTCCAGGTGCTCGCCGGTCTTGTCCAGGAACACGTCGTCCAGCGTGGGCTGCTTGAGCTCCAGCTCGGCCACGGAGATGCCCTTGTCGTCCAGGGCGCGCAGGATCGGCGCGATGTCGCGGGCGCCGTTGCACAGCGCGATCGACAGGTGGCAGCCCTCGGTCGCCGGACGGTGGTCGCCGAAGACGGCCACCACCTCGCGGGCGAGCACGAGGTCCGTGCCGTCGCCGAGCACCAGGTCCAGGTGCGGACGGCCGACCTCGGCCTTGAGCATCTCCGGCGTCCCCTCCGCCACGATCTTCCCCGCGGCGATGATCCCGAGGCGGTCGCAGAGCTGGTCGGCCTCTTCGAGGTACTGCGTGGTGAGGAACACCGTGGTGCCCTCGTCGCGCAGGCGGCGCACCTCCTCCCACAGCGTCAGCCGGGACGTCGGGTCCAGCCCCGTGGTCGGCTCGTCGAGGAACAGGACCTCTGGCTCGTGGATGAGCGCCATCGCGAGGTCCAGGCGCCGGCGCATGCCGCCCGAGTAGGTCGCCACGCGCCGGTCGGCGGCCTGGCTGAGGCCCACGCGCCGCAGCAGCTCGGAGCCGCGCGCCCGCACGGACCGCGGCGGGATGCCGTGCAGCGTGGCCTGCAGCTCGATCAGCTCGGTGCCGGTCATGAGCCCGTCGAGCGCGGCCTCCTGCAGCGCGACCCCGATGCGCCGGCGGACCAGCGCCGGCTCGGTGGCCACGTCGTGGCCCGCCACCCGGGCGCTGCCTCCGGTCGGGCGCAGCAGCGTGACGAGCATCCGGACGGTCGTCGTCTTGCCCGCTCCGTTGGGCCCCAGGAAGCCGTAGACCTCCCCGGCGGCCACCTCCAGATCGATGCCGTCGACGGCGCGCAGCCCGCCCTTGAACTCGCGCTCCAGCCCGCTGACCTCGATCGCCGCCATCGCCCCATGCTATTGCACGCGCAACTTGTTTTCGGGGCGGTCGCAACAACGGCCGGGGGTCCGTGTTTGAATGCGCGCATGAGACGAGCCCTGCTGGCGGCCACCCTCGCCACGCTCGCCCTCCCCACGACCGCCTCGGCCCGGATCGCCGAGATCGGAGCCATGGCGGAAGGCACGCGCGGAAGCTGCCCCCGAAACTGCCAGGCCGTCAGCCGGACGACGGGCTACCAGGCGAAGGTCGGCCCCGACCGCGAGCTGTACAAGGCCCCCGAGGACGGGCGCATCGTGGCCTGGACCATCGCCCTGGGCCGGCCGGGGCCCAAGCAGACGACCTTCTTCACCGAGCGCCTGGGCGGCGAGTCGCAGGCGGCCGTGGTGGTGCTCGAGCCGGGCGCCCGGCTGCGTCACCGCGTCGTGGCCAAGGCCCCGCTGGTCAAGCTCAACGACTACTTCGGCCAGCTCGTCCAGTTCCCGCTGGCGCAGAGCCTGCCGATCAAGAAGGGCCAGAGCGTCGGCCTCACCGTCCCCACCTGGGTCCCCGCGCTGCAGATCGGCCTGGGCTCGGACACGTCCTGGCGTTCGGCCCGCAACCCCAACGACTGCTCGGACACCGCCACCCAGACCGCGCTGCTCGGCGCCCGCCGCGCCGCCACCTTCCGCTGCCTGTACCGCACCGCCCGCCTGACCTACAGCGCGACGATCGTCACCAACCCGGTCGCGCCGGAATAGGCGGGCTCGAAACGCGACAAACCGGAGGGCGACGCCTGCTGATCTGACGAGGCGATTCGTCGATGGCTGAGTGGGTCGGCGAGGAAGGGACAGTGCGACAGCACGGCCCTCCCCAGAGGGGCCGCTCAGGCGCGACGAGCGCCCGTCAGATCAGCAGGCGCAGCGTCAGATCAGCAGGCGCCAGGGTTTTGGGCGCAAAAATCCTCGAACTCCCCGCCGCCCGCGGCGGACCCGCCAGTGGTGCTCTGGTCGCTCGGTGCCTGACCGCCCGTGGCGGGCGCAGCGGGCTGTGCGGGCGCAGCGGGGGCGGGCGTGGCGGGCGCGGCGGCGCCTCCGGCGGGCGTCGTCGAGGTCGACGTCGTGGAGGTCGTGCTGGAGCCGCTGTCGCCGCCGTCTGCGGCCGGCGCCTCGGTGGTGGCGGTCGGGATCGTCAGCTCGGGAGTGGAGCGCGGGACCGCGTCGGAGACCTCGTCGTCGCCGCCGCACGCGGCCAGGACGGGGGTCAGCGCGAGGACGGCGAGCAGGGCGAGCCGGGGGGCGCGCACAGACCTCCCGTCAGGCGATCGGCGCCATGCGCCGGCCGCAGTGCGGGCAGTCGTTGAGGTCGCGCTGGGCAAGCTGGTCGCACCAGGAGCAGAACCGCAGCGTCTCCACGGCCCAGGGCAGGCGGGACTTCGACGGCGGGAGCGGCAGGACCTTGGCCACGACCTCGAGGGTCTCGCCGCTCTCCCGGTCGACGTAGACGCGCCCGGGCTCGGCCTCTCGGATGATCTCCCGACCCGTCGAGGGCGCGCGCATGCGGTACCGCTGCGGGGCGTTCACGGCGGGAACCCTACCAACCCCTCCCGGTCGAAACGGCGCGCGGCGGAGGGGTCGGGCCCGTCCGCCGAGCGGTCCTCGAGGTTGATGGTGCCCGCCTGCGTGGCGCGCGTGAGCGCCTCGACGATCTCGGGGTCGAACTGCCGGCCCGCCTCGATGCGCACGCGCTCGAAGGCCACCATCGTGGGCAGCGCGTCGCGGTAGGGCCGCGCCGCCGTCATGGCCTCCAGCGCGTCGCACACCGAGAAGATGCGCGCCACGAGCGGGATCTCCTTCGCCCGCAGGCGCTCCGGGTAGCCGGTGCCGTCCCAGCGCTCGTGGTGGTAGAGCACGATGTCGACCACGGTGGAGGACATCCCCAGCGGCCGCACGACGCGCGCGCCGGTGCGCGGGTGGCGGCGCATCACCTGCCACTCCTCCTCGGTGAGCGGCCCGGGCTTGCGCAGGATCTCCTCCGGCACGCCGATCTTCCCCACGTCGTGCAGCAGGCAGCCGTAGACGAAGTCCTCCGTGCGCGCCAGCCGCGGGTCGACCTGCTCGGCGAGCTGCACGGCGAGCCGGCTGACCTGGCGCAGGTGGAGGCTGGTCACCGAGTCCTTGGCCTCGACCGCGGCGGCCAGGCTCTCGATCACCGCCCGGTCGCGCCGGCGCGACTCGCTGAGCAGGCCGGCGTAGACGTCGATGACCGGACGCACCACGGCGACGTCGAGCAGGCCGCGGCCCTCCAGGGCGGCGAGGACCGTCGCGCGGGTCTGGCCGGCGTCGGCACGCGCCAGCAGCAGCGAGAGCGCCCCGGCGTCCAGGACGCTGCGCACGAGCGCGGGATCGCCGTCGCGGGCGACGACGATGACGTGGGTCGCGGGCCAGGCGAGGTCGATGCGGGCCAGCGTGGCCACCGCGATCGCGTGATCGAGCTCGGTGGCGTCGACCAGCACGACGGTGGGCGCGGCGTCCGCGGAAGCGATCTCGGCCACGGAGGCCAGCTCCACGACGGCCTCGATGAGGGGCTCGCCGGCCAGCGCCGCCCGCAGCCGGCCGCGCAGGGCGGCGTCGGACCCGACCAGCGCGACGCTCCGATGGCCCGCGTCCACCTGTCTCACCGTGCTCCCGCGGCATGTCGAAACATGTTCCGGAGCATCAAACACCTTCTGAGCGCGGAGTTGCGCCACGACGCGGCACGACCTCCGCTCCGCCAAGGGTCCTCGGATAGTGTTCCGCCGCGGATGGCCGCACCGAAACTGACGAGGAGAGTTCTCGGCGTGGCCGTCTGGGGTGCGCTGGTCGTGGGCATCTCGGCCTGCGCGAGCGACACCACTCCGGCTGATGCCGACCTGATCGCAGGCAAGCAGATGTTCGTCGAGAAGTGCGCGGCCTGCCACATCCTCGCGCGCGCGGGCACGAAGGGCACCCAGGGCCCCAACCTCGACGAGGCCTTCCGCCAGGCGCTGGCCGACGGCTTCGGCCGCGACGCGGTGCGGGGCGCCGTGCGCTCCCAGATCCTGCATCCCGCCCGCCTGCCCAAGAGCAGCCCCGCGTACATGCCGGCCAACCTGGTCGAGGGCAAGGACGCGTCCGACGTGGCGGCCTACGTCGCGGCGGTGACCGCCCGCCGCGGCAAGGACAGCGGCCTGCTCGCGTCCGCCGTCAAGCCCGCGGGCGCCGGCAAGCCCGCGGAGGCCAGGAACGGGGTGCTGATGATTCCTGCCGACCCCAACGGGCAGCTCGCCTACATCACCACGAAGGCGATGGCGCCGCCCGGCCAGCTCGAGGTCGCCTCCAAGAACGACTCCTCGGTCCCGCACGACATCGCGGTCGAGGGCAACGGCATCAACGAGAAGGGCGAGGTCGTGCAGGGCGGCGGAACGTCGCGCTTCACCGCCAGTTTCAAGGCCGGCGAGTACGACTACTACTGCACCGTCCAGGGCCACCGCGAGGCCGGCATGGAAGGCAAGCTCACCGTCAAGTGACCGCGCGCCCGCGGCGGCGGGCGTGAGCGATCAGAAGACGGCGCGCAGCAGGACCGCGACCAGCACGACCACGGCGCACACGACCAGCACCCGCAGCAGGAAGCCGAACGCCGCCTCCTCCGATTCCCAGGGCGGTCGCACGGGTGCCCGTCCGGCCTCCGGCTAGATGATGTAGATCGCCGTGTACACGACGATCCACATCACGTCGACGAAGTGCCAGTAGATCCCGGGGATCTCGACGCCGTCGTGGTGCTCGGGCGAGAAGTGCCCGCGGAAGGACCGCACGGTGACGATCATCAGCAGCGTGAGCCCGACGAAGACGTGGGCGCCGTGCAGCCCGGTCAGCCCGTAGAAGATCGTGCCCTGCGCGTGGTCCTGCGGCGCGAAGCCGATGTTGACGTACTCGTTGATCTGGATGAACAGGAACGTCGCGCCCAGCAGCGTCGTGAGCACGATCCCGGCCTTCAGGCCGAAGCGGTTGCCGTTCTTGATCGACGTCTGCGCCCAGTGCATGCTCAGCGACGAGCTCAGCAGGATCGCGGTGTTCACGCCCGCGACCGCCACCGGCAGCTCCTGGCCGTCGAACGGGAACCAGCGGTGCCCCTCGGCCACCAGCCGGATGAAGAAGTAGGCGGTGAAGAAGGCCCCGAAGATCATGATCTCCGAGACGATGAACAGCAGCATGCCCAGCAGCTGGGGCTCGACGCGCGAGCTGCGGTTGGCCGGCGGCGGGCCGTGGTGATCGTCGTCGTGGTGCTCGAGCTCGACGGACCCGCTGACGGATGCCGCTTCCATCAGCGATCTACCGCGCCTCGGCGGGCTCGCCCGCGGCCTCGACGTGCTCGACCTCGAGGTTGGAGGCCTTGCGCACGCGCTCGACGAGGTCGGCCCGCAGCCAGCCCGAGCGGGTGGCGGGCAGCGTGGAGATGAGGATGCCGTCGACGCGGTAGAACTGCAGCGCGTTCATCGTGGCGTCGAAGGGGTCGGGATCGCCGATCATGCCCGCGACGAGGAGCCCGGCCTCGCGCATGTGGTCCAGGGCGTTGCCCAGCCGCGCGCGCGCCACCGCGGCCGCCTTGCCGTGGCCCTCGGTCTGCGGGACGACGACGATGAACAGCTGGTCCTCGGTGGCGGCCGCCTTCTCCTTCATCCGCTCCAGCAGCGCCTCCCCCGCGGCCGTCTGGTTGGCGATGACCAGCGTCGCGGTGAAGGGCAGGCCCTCGGCGTCCAGGTCGGTCACGACGTGCGTGACCGGCACCTTCGTGGCGTCCTGGATGCGCTCGATGAGGTCGCGCCGCAGCCAGCCCGAGGACTGCGCGGGCAGGGTGGAGATGATCAGCTCGTCCGGCCGGTACTCGTCCAGCGCGTCCATCGCCGCGGTGAACGGGTCCTCGTCGCCGACCTCGCCAGTGGCGGTCATGCCGTGGCCGTGCAGGTAGGACAGCGCGAGGTCCACCCGGACCTGGGCCGCGTCGCGTACGGCCTCGTCGTAGATGACCAGCCCGGAGCGGGGCTTGGTCATGGGGACGACGATCGAGAACGTCGTGTCGGGGGTCTGGGCGCGCTCGCGCACGGCCTCCATCAGCTTGGCGCCGCCGAGCGTCTGGTTGGCGATCAGAAGGATGTGCGGCACGGTCGGTCCCCTACTCCTCGGCCGGCTTGGACTGGACGGCGGTGGCGCCCGCGGGCGTCGGGACGTCGGCACCCTTGAATACGCCGTGCACGGCCCCCGGCACGCCGTACTCGTAGGGGCCGCCGACGACCGTCGGCACCGCGTCGAAGTTGAAGATCGGCGGCGGCGAGGAGACCTGCCACTCCAGCGTGAGCGCCCGCCACGGGTTCGCCGTCGCCTGCGGTCCTCCGCGCCAGGAGGCGATCATGTTGTAGGCGAAGACCAGCGTGCTGAGGCCGACGAAGAAGCTCGCGATCGTGATGAACATGTTCCACTCGGCGAACTTCTCGGCGTAGTCCGCGACGCGGCGCGGCATCCCCTGCACGCCGATGACGTGCATCGGGCCGAAGGTCGCGTTGAAGAACACGAACGTCGTCCAGAAGTGCAGCTTGCCCAGCTTCTCGTCGTACATCCGGCCCGTCATCTTGGGGAACCAGTAGTAGACGCCGGCGAAGATCGTGAACAGCGAGCCGCCGAAGAGCACGTAGTGGATGTGGGCGACGATGAAGTACGTGTCGCTGACGTGGATGGTCACCGGCAGCATCGCGAGCATCACGCCGGAGATCCCGCCCAGCGTGAACATCGTCAGGAAGCCCAGGGCGAAGAGCATGGGCGTGTCGAGGTGCAGCACCCCTCGCCACAGCGTCGCCAGCCACGAGAAGATCTTGATCCCGGTCGGCACCGCGATGATCGCCGTGGTGATCATCATCGGGATGCGGATCCAGTCCTGCATGCCCGAGACGAACATGTGGTGCGCCCACACCGTGAAGCCGAGCACCACGATGGCCAGCAGCGAGAAGGCCATCATCCGGTAGCCGAAGATCGGCTTTCGGGACTTGACGGCGAGGATCTCCGAGACGATCCCGAATCCGGGCAGCATCATGATGTAGACGGCCGGGTGCGAGTAGAACCAGAAGACGTGCTGGTACATGAGCACGTCCCCGCCGTTGACGGAGTTGAAGAAGTTGAAGCCGAGCGCTCGGTCGAACAGGACGAAGAACTGCGACGCGGCGATGAACGGCGTGGCGATGACGACCAGCAGCGAGGTCGAGAAGTTCGCCCACACCAGCAGCGGCATCCGGAAGAAGCTCATCCCGGGCGCGCGCATGGTGATGATCGTCACCAGGAAGTTCAGCGCGGTGGCGATCGACGACGCGCCCGCGAACTGCACCCCGATCGTGAAGAAGATCTGCCCTTCGGGCGCCGTGATCGACAAGGGCGCATAGGCGGTCCAGCCGCTGGCGAACGACCCCCCTGGCGCGAAGAACGACAGCAGCATCATCGTGCCGGCCAGCGGGAGCATCCAGTACGACAGCGCGTTCAGCCGCGGGAACGCCATGTCCGGCGCGCCGATCATCAGCGGCAGCACGAAGTTCGCCAGCCCCGCGAACACCGGGATGATGAACAGGAAGATCAGCAGCGACGCGTGGACGCTGAACAGGCCGTTGAACGTGTTCGCGTCGACGAACTGGCGGCCGGGCTGGGCGAGCTCGGCCCGCATCAGCATCGCGAACAGGCCGCCCACGAAGAGGAAGAAGAACGAGGTGACGACGTACTGGATGCCGATCACCTTGTGGTCGGTGTTGACCTTGAAGTAGTCGCGCCAGGAGTGCGCCCCGTGCCCGGAGTGGTCCTCGGGGATCGTCGGCGCGCCGCGGGCCCAGCGGGCCCAGTAGGTGAAGGCGCCCAGGCCGGCCAGGAAGAACAGCGGCGCGGCGATCAGCGACAGCTCGAGCACGGCCTCGCCCTTGATCGTCGGGCCGTATCCGTAGAGGCCGCGGATGAGCGCGATCAGGCCGTAGGAGAACGCGATCCCGTACAGCGTGTAGAGCCCTGCGCGGGGAAAGCCGGGGCTGCGGAACCTCGCGATCACTGGCTGCTGCACCTCCTCTCCGGGATCACTTGCCGGCCGCCTCGGCCACGTACTTCACGAGTGCGTCGAGCTCCTGGGGCGACAGCGTATCGCCGTAGTTGCCCGGCATGATGCCCTCCCCGAAGCCCTCCGAGAGCTTCTCGTTGGGCTTGAGGATCGAGGCGCGGATGGCCTCGGCGCCCTGGCCGGGCAGCACCTTGTCGAGGTCGGGCCCGGTGGTGGCGGTCGTGCCCGCGTCGGCCAGCGTGTGGCACGAGCCGCAGGCGGTGGCGTCGCCGTTGCCGTCGGTGAACAGCGCCTTCCCGTCGGGCGCCCCGCCGCCGCTGGCCTGGTCGGGGGCCTTCTGCTTGGCCAGCCAGGCGTCGAACTGCGCAGGGGGCAGGACCCGCGCGGTCTGGCGCATGAACGCATGGCCCAGCCCGCACAGCTCCGCGCAGACCACCGGGTAGTTGCCCAGGCGGCTGGGGGTGACGCGGTACTTGGTCTCGATCCCCGGGACCGCGTCGACCTTCATGCGGAAGTCCGGGACCCAGAAGTCGTGGATGACGTCCTTGGACTTGACGTAGAAGCGCACCGGCTTGTCCTGGGCCAGGTACAGCTGGCTGGAGCGCACCGGCTTGCCGCCGGCCTGCGGGTACTCGAAGGTCCACGTGAACTGCTGGCCGACGACGTTGATGCGCATCTCGTTGGCCTGCGCCTCCTCGATGTCGCGCAGCACGACGTAGGAGTAGGAGCACAGCGCGACGAGGATGATGGCCGGCGCGGCAGTCCAGATGATCTCCAGGCGCGTGTTGCCGTGGATGGGGGGGCCGTCGAGGTTCTCCTCGCCCGGGCGCATCTTGAAGTTGCGCGCGCTGAAGAGCACGATGATCATCACGGTCACGAAGATCGGGACCGACGCGACGATCAGGACGTCCCACAGCGTGTCCACCGGGCCGGCCTGCGTGGAGGCCTGCTCCGGGAACCAGTTGATCGCCAGGCCGAGGGTGATTCCCAGGGCCGAGGCGATCACACCGTGGATCACCATCCACAGCACCGGCGTTCGCTCGTGGCGGTCGCGCTCCCTCATCGCGGCGGGGATCCTATGTGCTGGGGTGGCGAGACGCGCAACCGCCCCGGGCGCCCCGGCGCGGCGACGCTCGCGCGCCGCGCGGGGCCGTGGGCCGCCCTGTGGCGGGGCGGTGTGTCAGGCCGCGGCGGGCGCGCGGTGAGCGCGCGGGGCGAGCCCGGCGGTGCTGCGGAAGTCCGACGGGGCGACGCCGTGGCGGCGCCGGAAGGCCTTGGCGAACTGCGCCGGCTGGCGGTACCCGACGCGCTGGGCGACCTCGCGGACCGTGAGGCTGCGGGTGGCCAGCAGGTCGGCGGCGCGCTCCATGCGCACGGCGGTCAGGTGGGCGCGGAAGGTCGTGCGGCCGACCTCGGCGTAGGCGCGCTGCAGCTGGCGTCGCGAGGACGCGACGCGCCGGGCGATGTCGTCGAGCGACAGCTCGGAGGCGTACTCGACCATCACGATGGCGACGGCCTCCTCGAAGAGGCTCTGACGGTGACGGATGGTGGCGGGGCGCTGAATGGGCATGTACCGGCTCTACTACGTCGCTTCCCCCGAAGGGGATGAGCAGCATGCGCCCGGGGACGATGACCTGGCGCGTAGACGCTACCGCGCCGGCGTTGACACAAGCGCCCGGGGCGAGGAATTCCGGGTACGGCTAGTGGTGGTCGGCGTGCTCTGGGGGGAGCTCGGCGATCTCTCGCCGCGTGTCGGCGATCCACCGCGCCATGACCCAGACGGTGAGGAGCGTCCCGGCGACGACGAGGAAGGTGTGGACGGTGATCCCGACGAGCGCGAGCGTGATGCCGAACGCCAGCAGGATGGGCTGCAGGCTCGGGCCCGGGAGGTGGATCTCCTCGCCGGCGGGCGGGACCGGACGCTCGAGCGGGCTCACCGCCGGTCCCTAGACGTAGATCGCCGCGGCGACGAACGTCATGCCGAACATGAAGAAGCAGACCGCGGCGGCGATGAGGCCGGAGCGGAGGTTGCGGTTGGCGAGCTTGCGGTCCATGGGCGGCGGAGTGTATGCGCGCTAGACGTGCGCGTCGAGCACCATGGCGCCGAACAGGAGCGCCAGGTAGGCCAGCGAGAACAGGTACAGGCGCAGGGCGCTGCGCCGGTCGGCGCGCCGGTACAGGACGACCGCGCCCGCGATGAACAGCCCGCCGAGCACGAGCGAGGCGACCAGGTAGGGCAGCCCGAAGCCGCCGGCGCAGAAGGGCAGCTGCGTCACCGCGTACAGCAGCACGGTGTACAGCAGGATCTGCTTGCGCGTCTCGGCCTCCCCGCGCACCACCGGCAGCATCGGCACGCCCACGCGCGCGTACTCGTCCTTCATGAGCAGCGACAGCGCCCAGAAGTGCGGCGGGGTCCAGAAGAACACGATCGCGAACAGGAACAGCGGGACGCCGCCGAGCTCGCCGGTCACCGCCGCCCACCCGACGAGCGGGGGGACCGCGCCGGCCGCCCCGCCGATGACGATGTTCTGCGGCGTGCGGCGCTTCAGCCACACCGTGTAGACGAAGACGTAGCCCAGGAAGCCGCTGAGCGCCAGGGCGGCGGCGAGCAGGTTGACCGCCGTGGCGAGCAGCACGAACGACAGCCCCGCCAGCACGATGCCGAAGGTCAGCGCCGCGCGCGGCGACACGCGGCCGGCGGGCACCGGGCGGTTCGCCGTGCGCGGCATCTGCGCGTCGAGGTCGCGGTCGTAGTAGTGGTTGACCGCGCCGGCGCCGCCGGCCGACAGGTAGCCCCCGAGCAGGGTGACCGCGATGAGCTCCAGCGACGGGCTGCCGGCGATCTCCATGGCGCAGACCGTCGTCAGCAGCAGCAGCGACTGGACCTTGGGCTTGGTCAGCTCGACGTAGTCGCCGACGACCTGCCGCACGCCCGACGCCGCCCCCGCGGGCGCCGCGACCGGGCCGGGGACTTGGGAGGCCTCCATGGTCCCCTAGGCCCGAATCGTCGACTCGGGTGAGGGGGCAGCCGCCTGCTCCTCCTCGCCGCTCTGGCGGGCGACCTGGCGGCGGATGTCCTTCATCGGCTCGACCGAGCGCACCCGCGGAACGATGTCGAAGTTGTTGACCGGCGGCGGGGAGGGGGTGAACCACTCCAGCGTGTTGCCCTTCCAGGGGTCCGGCCCGGCGACCGCCCCGCGCTTGAGCGAGCGCACGACGTTCAGGACGGTCACTCCGATCCCCAGCGCGAGGATGAACGAGCCCACCGTGGAGATGAGGTTGTAGAGCTCGAGGTTGCCGACGTCGGGATACTCGTAGACGCGCCGCGGCATCCCGTCCAGCCCGATCGAGTGCTGGATGAGGAACGTGACGTTGAAGCCCAGGTACATCAGCGCGAAGGACCACTTGCCCATCGGCTCGCTCAGCATCCGGCCGGTGATCTTCGGGAACCAGTAGTAGATCCCCGAGAAGATCGCGAGCACCGATCCGCCGACGAGCACGTAGTGCAGGTGGGCGACCACGAAGTACGTGTCGGTGAGCTGCCAGTCGACCGGGAAGACGGCGAGGAACACGCCGCTGATCCCGCCGATGAGGAACACCGAGATGAAGCCCACGGCGAACAGCAGCGACGCGCGGTACTCGATCGTTCCGCGCCACAGCGTGGCGACCCAGTTGAAGATCTTCACGCCCGTCGGGATCGCGATCAGGAACGAGCTGATCATGAAGAAGACCAGGACGATCGTCGGGCTCGGCGTGGCGAACATGTGGTGCGCCCACACGAGCAGGCCCAGGAACGCGATCGTCACCGTCGCGGCGGCGATCGCCTTGTAGCCGAAGATCGGCTTGCGCGCGAACACCGGCAGGACCTCGGAGATGATCCCGAAGCCGGGCAGGATCATGATGTAGACCTCGGGGTGCCCGAAGAACCAGAACAGGTGCTGCCACAGCAGCGGGTCGCCCTGGGGCACGTTGAAGAAGTTCGTCCCGAAGTGGCGGTCGGTGAGCAGCATCGTCACCGCCCCGGCGATCACCGGCAGTGCGAGGATCAGCAGGATCGCGTAGGTCAGGATCGTCCACACGAACAGCGGCAGGCGCCCCCAGCCCATGCCGGGCGCGCGCATGTTGGCGATGGTCGCGTAGAAGTTGATCGCGCCGATCAGCGACGACAGGCCCGTGAGGTGGATGAGGAAGATCCACGCGTCGATGCCGCCGTTCTCGGAGTAGGCGTCGGAGCTCAGCGGGGCGTAGGAGGTCCAGCCCGCCTCGGGCGGGTTGAAGAACAGCGCGCCGTAGAACACGAGCCCGCCGGCCAGCAGCAGCCAGTACGACAGGGCGTTGAGCTTGGGGAACGCCATGTCCCGCGCGCCGATCATCAGCGGGACGAAGTAGTTGCCGAATCCGGCCATGATCGGCACGACGAACAGGAAGATCATCGTCGTGCCGTGCAGCGTGAACAGCGCGTTGTAGGTGTCGGGCGTGAGGAACGTGTTGTTCGCCGCGCCCAGCTGGATGCGCATGAGCAGCGCCTCGACGCCGCCCATGAGGAAGAACACCATCGTGGTGACCAGGTAGAGGATCCCGATCCGCTTGTGGTCGGTCGTCGTCACCCACGAGACCCAGCCGGTGGGCTCGGGCTTCACGTCGTGGGCGACGATCTGGGGGAGTGCGACGGTGCTGTCGGCGGCGGCCATGTGCGCGGGGATCCTAGGGAGCCTCTTGGCCCTGGCTCTGCTCGGCCTCGATCTCGCGGCGGCGCTCCTGCGCGCCCTTGTTGGCCGCCGCGATCTCCGTGCGCTTGTTCTCCAGCCAGCGCTCGAACTCGGCGGGTGCGATGGCCCGGACCGACGCGACCATGTTCGCGTGCCCGCGACCGCACAGCTCCGCGCACTGCCCGTCGTAGACGCCCGGCTTGGGGATCTTGAACCAGGTGTGGTTCGTGTGGCCCGGGATCGCGTCGAACTTGCCGCCCAGCTTCGGGATCCACCAGGAGTGCGCGACGTCCTGCGCCTCGATGTCCAGCGTCACGGTGGTGCCCGTGGGCACGACGAGCTGCTCGTAGGCGAACGCGTTGTTGAGCAGGTTGTCGTCGCCGTCGGGATAGGTGTAGCGCCAGACGTACTGCTGGCCGTTGACCTTGATGTTCAGGGCCTTGCCGTCGGGCGGCTCGGGCCGGAACGCCGACGCGACGAGCACGCCGTCGGCGGTCGCCGTCTGGAAGCCCGCGGCGTCGGAGTTGGGCGGGTTGCGGATCTCGTCGAGCTTGAGGAACGTCACGACCGCGAGCACCACGAGCACGACCGCGGCGCCGACGGTCCAGCCGATCTCCAGGCGCGTGTTTCCGCGGATCTGCGCCGCGACCGCGTCCTTGCGGGCGCGGAACTTGATCAGCGAGTACAGCAGCACGCCCTCCACGCCCGCGAAGACGAGGAACGCGACCGCCAGGATGATCTTGTAGAGCGTGTCGATGTCGTCGGCGTTGGGCGAGCCGCCGGACTCCGGCGTCAGCAGATCGGCCGATGCACCCGAGGCGAGGGCGAGCAGCCCGACCGTCGCGGCGGCGAAGGTGAGCGCGAACAGACGCCGTCGACGGGTGCGGAGACGTGCAGAACCCAAGGCGGCGGGCATTGTATTCATCGGGGGTGCAGGTGCCGCGCTTGTGGCCGGTGCGTCAGGCGCCCTGGAAGCCGGCGGTGCGCTTCTGCAGGAACGCGGCGACGCCCTCGGCGAAGTCCCCGGAGGCGACCATCTCCTGCTGCACGCGCGCCTCGAGCTCGAGCTGCTCGTCCATGCGCTCGTAGAGCCAGTGGTTGAGCTGGCGCTTGGTCCCCGCGTAGGACTGCGTGGGCCCGGCGGCGAGGCGGTCGACGAGCTCCTGCACGCCGGGGTCGAAGGCGTCGTCCTCCAGCACGCGGTTGACCAGGCCCCACTCGAGCGCCTGCGGCGCTTCGACGCGCTCGCCGAGCATCGCCATCTCCGCCGCGCGGGCCAGCCCCACGCGGCTGGGCACCAGCAGCGACGAGCCGCCGTCGGGCACCAGGCCGATGTTCACGAAGGCCAGCAGGAAGTACGCCGAGCGCCGGGCGACGATCAGGTCGCAGGCCAGCGCCAGGGAGCAGCCGATGCCGACCGCCGGGCCGTTGACCGCGGCGACCACCGGCTTGGGCATCCGGCGTACGGCGGTGATGATCGGGTGGTAGCGCTCGGTGAGCACCTTGTAGACGTCGGGGCGGCCATCGGGCCCGGGCTCGGCGCTGAGGTCCTTCAGGTCGGCGCCGGAGGAGAACGCGCGACCGGCGCCGGTGATGCACACGGCGCGCACGGCGTCGTCGGCGGCCGCGGACTGCAGCGCGGCGAGCAGCTGCACCCCGAGCGGCCGGTTCCACGCGTTGAGCATCTCGGGCCGGTTCAGGACGATGGTCGTGGCGGCCCCGCGACGCGTGACGGTGACGGTCTCGTGCTCCACGGCGGGGGACGCTATCGCGCCGCTCGCGTTCGCCCGGCGTTCGTCCGGGTTACGGTGTCGCGTGTGTCGCGTCCGGTCATCGGCATCTGCACCCCGCTGGAGCTCGCGCGCTGGGGCGTGTGGGAGCTCGACTCCTTCCTGCTGCCACGCAACTACGTCGACGCCGTGCACCGCGCCGGCGGGATGGCGCTGCTGCTGGCGCCCGATCCCGCGCTGACCGCCGA
Organism: uncultured Solirubrobacterales bacterium; assembly: GCA_963825515.1. GTDB lineage: Bacteria > Actinomycetota > Thermoleophilia > Solirubrobacterales > Solirubrobacteraceae > CADCVQ01. Next base: position 98,200 of record CAWGTI010000011.1, read on the forward strand.
GCCCGACGAGGCGCTGGACCTCCTCGACGGGCTCATGCTCGCCGGCGGCGCCGACCTCGATCCCGCGACCTACGGCGCGCGCGCCCATCCGGCGACGATCGGCTCGGTCCCCGAGCGCGACCGCTTCGAGGTGGCGCTGACGCGCCGGGCCCTGGAGCGCGACCTGCCGTTGCTGGGCATCTGCCGCGGGATGCAGGTCATGAACGTGGCGCGCGGCGGGACCCTGCACCAGCACCTGCCCGAGCACGTCGGCCACGAGGACCACCGCCGCGTCTCGGGGACCTTCGAGGGATCTGACCACGCCGTCCGCCTCGCGCCCGGCTCGCTCGCGGCGCGCGCGGCGGGCGAGGAGCGCCACAACGCGAAGTCCCACCACCACCAGGGCGTCGACGAGGTCGGGGAGGGCTACGCGGTCACCGGCTGGGCGGAGGTGGACGACCTGCCCGAGGCGATCGAGCTGGAGCCCAACCGCTTCGCCCTGGGCGTGCAGTGGCACCCCGAGGCCGACGAGACGAGCCGGCTCATCGGCGCGCTGGTGGCCGAGGCGCGGGCGACGCGCGCGGGCGTGCGCTGAGCGCGCCCGTGGACGCCGCCGACCGCGAGGCCGTGGCGCGCGTGCGCGCGTATCCCTTCGCGGCGCCGGCGGCGGCGCGCGGCGGCGGCGGCGGCGGGCGGCGGGGCGGACCCGGGCGCGGGGCTGGCCGCAGCGCGCGAGCCCTTCGACCTCGGGCCGGGCTGGAGCGAGGGCCCGGCGCTCGTGGCCTACGGAGCCAACGCCTCGCCGGCGGTGCTGGCCGCCAAGCTCGGCGCCGGCGCGCCGGCCAGCGCCGTGCCCGCGACGCTGTGCGGCTTCGACGTCGCGTACTCGGCGCACGTCTCGCCCTACGGGGCGATCCCGGCGACGCTCGTGCCCAGCGCGGGCACCGCGGTCGCCGTCTACCTGCTGCGGCTGCCGGCCACGGCGCTGGCGGCGCTGGACGCCACCGAGCCCAACTACGCGCGCGAGAACCTGGGGGCCGGGCTTCAGGCCTACCGCTCGCGCCACGGCGCGCTGCGCCTGGACGGCAGCGAGCAGGCCGTCGCGGCCGTGCCGGCGCGAGGGCGGGCCCTGCCGGCGCTGACCGAGGCGCTGGTCCTCGAGCGCGCCCGCGCCCTGCTGGACCCCGCCGCCGACCCCGACGCGTTCGTGCTCGCGGGGATCGGAGACCCCGAGGTGCGGGCGGCGCGCACCCGCGCGCTGCGCGCGACGGCGGCCGCGCCCTTGCGGTGAGGTCCCCGCCCCGACCTATACTCGCGCCCCACCCCGGAATCGGACGTCATCGAGACGATGGTCACGCCCCCCGACGTCGAGCCCCCTCCGCCCGTCGAGGACGACGAAGACCCCGACGAGGTGATGCCGCGCGCGTTGCTGACGCGCAAGAGCATCCTGATCTTCTCGTTCTTCGTCGTCTCCGCGGTCGCCTTCCTGTACTTCGTCCTGCCGCAGATCGCCGGCCTGGAGGACACCTGGAACCGCATCGACGACGGCGACCCGTGGTGGCTGGCCGTCGCGTTCGTGTTCACGCTGCTGTCCTTCGCGGGCTACGTGGTCCTCTTCCAGGCCGTCTTCGTCGGGTCGCGCTCGCGCATCGACCTCAAGGCGAGCTACCAGATCACGATGGCCGGGCTGGCGGCGACGCGGCTGTTCGCCGCGGGCGGCGCGGGCGGGATCGCCCTCACGGCGTGGGCGCTGCGGCGCGCCGGGATGCCGCGCCGCACCGTGGCCGACAAGTCCGTCGCCTTCCTGGTGCTGACCTACGCGGTGTACATGGGCGCGCTGGTGATCGCCGGCTACGGCCTGGAGCTCGGCCTGTTCCCAGGGCGCTCGCCGTTCGCGATCACGGTGGTGCCGGCCACGCTGGCCCTGGTGGCGATCGCGCTCGCGCTCCTGCTCTCGCGCGTGCCGCCCGACCTCCAGCGCCGCCTGGAGGGCTTCGCGCGCCGGGGCGGGCGCCTGGCGCGGGTCGCCCAGCGCGCCGCCAACGCCCCCGCGGCGTTCTCGGCGGGCATCCGCGAGGCGATCGACCACGTGCGCCGGCGCGACCCCGCGCTGCTCGGCGCCATCGCCTTCTGGGGGTTCAACATCGCGGTGCTGTGGGCATGCTTCAACGCGTTCGGCCACGCGCCCGAGTGGCCGATCATCGTCATGGCCTACTTCGTCGGCTTTCTCGGCAACCTGCTCCCGCTCCCCGGCGGGATCGGCGGCGTGGACGGTGGCATGATCGGGGCCTTCGCCGCGTTCGGCGTGGACAGCAGCCTGGCCATCGTCGCCGTGCTGACCTACCGCGCGTTCGCCTTCTGGCTGCCGACCATCCCGGGCGCGGTCGCCTACTTCCAACTGCGGCGCACGGTCGCGCGCTGGCGGGAGGACCGCCGGCGCTCTGCCGAGATGCCGGCCCCCGCCGGGGCTTGACCCGGTGGGACCACCAACGCACTATACTTTGTGAAGTGAGCACACCAGACCGCATCGAGAACGTCCTCATCGTCGGCTCCGGCCCGGCCGGCTACACCGCTGCGCTGTACACCTCGCGCGCGAACCTCCAGCCGCTCGTGATCGAGGGCTTCCTGTGGGGCGGCCTGCTCCAGCAGACCACCGACGTGGAGAACTACCCCGGCTTCCCCGAGGGGATCATGGGGCCCGAGATGATGCAGCGCTTCCGCGACCAGGCGGAGCGCTTCGGCACGCGCTTCATCACCGACGAGGCCACCAGGGTGCAGCTCGCCACCGAGCCCGGCGGCGTGCACAAGGTGTGGGTGGGCGACGAGGAGCACCAGGCCCGCACCGTGATCCTGGCGATGGGCGCCGAGCACAAGAAGGTCGGCGTGGCGGGCGAGGAGGAGCTCGGCGGCCGCGGCGTGAGCTACTGCGCCACCTGCGACGCCGCGTTCTTCAAGGACAAGGACGCCATCATCGTCGGCGGCGGCGACAGCGCGATGGAGGAGGCGATCTTCCTGTCCAAGTTCGCGGCCAAGGTCACGGTCGTGCACCGTCGCGACGAGTTCCGCGCGTCGAAGATCATGCTCGAGCGGGCCCGCTCGATCGAGAACATCGCGTGGATGACCCCCTACACCGTCGAGGAGTTCGTCGCCGGCGAGGAGGGCGCGCTCGGCCACGCGCGGCTGCGCCACCGCGACACCGGCGAGGACGTCGACCTGCCGGCGGCCGGCGCGTTCATCGCCATCGGGCACGAGCCGCAGTCGGCGCTGGTCGCCGACCAGATCGACACCGACGACGAGGGCTACATCATCACCGAGGGCCGCTCCACGCGGACCAACCGCCCCGGCGTCTTCGCGGCGGGCGACGTCGTCGACCACACCTACCGCCAGGCGGTCACGGCGGCCGGCACCGGCTGCCAGTCCGCGCTGGACGCGGAGTGGTACCTGCGCGACACGCCCGAGATCCCCACGCCCGAGGGGATGCCGGACGGCGACTTGGCAGAAGCCCAGTGGGCCCCGCCCGCCTCCTGACGGCGCCTCGTCGCGCCTGAACGGCGCCGCCGGGCCGGGTCCGTGCGTCCGCACTGTCCCCGGCCGCCGGCGCGCTCAGCCACGACGATGCACTCGTCAGGACCCTCCCTTAACCACGCGGACCCGGGACCATCTTGGTCCCGGGTCGGTTGAAGCCTCCGTGCGCGTTCCGCGTGACGTTCGGCGCTCCACGACCTCCGTGTCCGCGCTCCGGCGTGAACCTTCCCTGTCAGCCGCTAGGCTGATTTCTAGACCTTCGGCCTGCCGAGCACACTAGGGAGGCTCCCCAGTCTTTTGACTGAGCTGCGACAAGCCACCGCCAGGGCGACGGACCTCCTGGAACGAGACGTCGAGCTGCGGGCGCTGGAGGAGGCGCTTGCCGCCGGACGCGACGGCGCAGGCCGTCTCGTCCTCGTCGAGGGCCACGCCGGAATCGGCAAGTCGCGGCTGCTGGACGCCACGGTCGCGCGCGCCCGCGAGCACCAGGTCACGGTGCTGCGCGCCCGGGCGTCGGAGCTGGAGAGCGACTTCGCGTTCGGGGTCGCGCGCCAGCTGTTCGAGCCGCTGCTGGCCGGCGCCGACGACGAGCGCCGCGACCGCCTGCTGGAGGGCTCGGCGGGGCTGGCCGCGCCGCTGCTCGGCCGGCCGGCGCCCGGGAGCGGGGACGACGAGCCCGAGGGCCGCGCCTACCCCGTCGTGCACGGGCTGTTCTGGCTGCTGTCCAACCTCGCCCGCGCGGAGCCGGTCCTGGTCGTCGTCGACGACGCGCACTGGGCGGACCGGCCGTCGCTGCGGCTGCTGCTCTACGTCCTGCAGCGCCTCGACGAGATGGCCGTGACGGTCGTCGTCGCGCGCCGGCTGGGGGAGCCCGGCGCGCCGGACGACCTGCTCGCCCAACTCGCCGCCCACGCCGGCACCAGCGGGGTGCGTCCCGCGCCGCTGTCGCGGTCGGCGGCCCGGACCCTGCTGTGCGCGGTGCTGGAGGGCGCGGACGACGCCTTCGCCGACGCGTGCTGGCGGATGACCGAGGGCAACCCGTTCCTGCTGGGCGAGCTGGTCCGGGCGATCGCGGCGGAGCGGTGGGAGCCGACGGCGCGCAACGCGGCCCGGATCGGCTCGCTGGCTCCCGAGGCGGTGCTGCGGGCGGTCGCCGTACGGCTCATGCGCCTGTCCGACGACGCGGCGTCCGTGGCCCGCGCCGTGGCGGTGCTCGGCGACGACGCGCATCCCCGCCACGTCGCCGCGCTGATCGGGCGCGGCTCGGAGACCGTCGGGGCCGCCACCGACGCGCTGGCCGCCGGGGAGATCCTGCGTCCCGCGGGCAGCGGGCGGCTCACCTTCGCCCATCCGCTGCTGGCCTCCGCCGTGTACGCCGACATCGGCGGCGCCGAGCGCGCCGCTCTGCACCGCCGCGCGGCGCGGATCCTGTATGACCAGGACGTCGCCCCCGAGCGCGTGGCCGCGCATCTGCTGGCCAGCCCGGGCAGCGGGGAGGCCTGGGTCGTCGACGTCCTGTGCGCGTCGGCGCGCCGGGCGATGGCGCTGGGCGCGCCGGAGTCGGCGTCCAGCTACCTGTGCCGCGCGCTCGAGGAGCCGCCCGATTCCAGCCAGCGCTCCAGCGTGCTGCGCCGGCTGGGCCTCAGCGAGGCGGCGACCGGCCTGCCGACCGCGGTCGGGCGGCTGGAGGAGTCCCTGGCCGTCGCCGGCGTCCCCGGCGATCGCGCCCGGGCGCTGCTCGCGCTGGGGCGGACGCTGAGCACGGCCGGCCGGTTGTGCGAGGCGGTGAGCGCCTTCGAGCGCGCGGCCGGCGAGGCCGGCGACGACGACCGGCGCCTCGCGGGCGAGGCCGAGGCCGAGGCGCTGACGCTCGGCCTGCTCGACCCGGACCGGCGCGCGGCCTTCGTGGCCCGGCTGGGCACGATGCTGGAGCGCGGCGGGTCGGCCTTCGTGAGCGACGGCCTGACGCTGGCGACGATCTCCGTGCGCGAGGGCTTCGTGGGCAAGCCGCGCGACGATCTGCTCGGCCTCGTCCGGCGCGTCGTGGGCGCCGGCGGGCTGTCGCCGGGCGAGGCCACCGACGGAAACGCGCTGTACGCGCTCGCGGCGGTCCTGTCGGTCAGCGACGAGTTGGCCTGGACGGACCGCGTGCTCACCGCGGCGATCGCGGAGGCGCAGGGCCGCGGGTCGGTGATGGGCGTGGCCACCGCGAGCTGCTGCCGGGCGGTGCCGCGCTGGGCCCAGGGGCGCCTGGCCGAGGCCCTCGCCGACGTCGAGCGGGCCCTCGACGCCGAACGCTACGGCTGGACGCACTTCCTGCCGATGGCCTACGGCCTGCTGGTGGGCCTGCATCTCGAGCTGGGCGAGATCGAGGCGGCGGCCGCGCGCGCCGCGCAGATCGACCCCGGCGAGCACGCGAGCTCCTCGATGCTCGCGCCCCTGCACGAGGCCCGCGGCCGCCTGGCCCTCGTCCAGCGCCGCGATGCGGACGCGCTGGCCGAGTTCGAGGCCTGGCGCGACGTGATGGCCGGGGTCTGGAACCCCGCGTTCTTCGCCGGGTGGCGCTCCTCGTCGGCCCGGGCCCTCGTGCGGCTGGGCCGTGCCGGGGAGGCGCGGGCGCTGGCCGCGGAGGAGCTGGAGCTGGTGCGGCGCTTCTGCGCGCCGCGGCCGATCTCCGTGGCACTGCGGGCGCTCGCGCACGTCGACGCGGACGCCGACATCGAGGTCGCGATCGCGCTGCTGCACGAGGCGGTGGCGGCGGTGGAGGGCTCCGAGGCCCGCCTCGAGCAGTGCCGCGCACAGTTCGAGCTGGGCATCGCGCTGCGCCGGGCGGGGCGGCGGTCGGAGGCCGGGCGCGCGCTGGGCGCCTCGCTGGAGATCTCCCGCGCATGCGGCGCCCGGCTGCTGGAGCAGCGCGCCACGCGCGAGCTCGAGGTCGCCGGCGCGCGGGTGCAGCGCGCGGCGCGACGCGGCGCCGACGCGCTCAGCCCGAGCGAGCGACGGGTGGTGACGCTCGCCGTCGAGGGGCTGAGCAACCGCGAGATCGCCGAGGCGCTGTTCGTGACCCGCAAGGCGGTGGAGTGGCACCTGGGCAACGCCTACCGCAAGCTCGAGGTACGGTCGCGTGGAGAGCTGAGTGGGGCCCTGACGCCGCCTCGCCGCGCCTGAACGGCGCCGCCGGGCCGGGTCCGTGCTCCCGCACTGTCCCCGGCCGCCGGCGCGCTCAACCACGACGATCCGAGCGCCAGGGCGCGGGAGATCAGCGCAGATACACGGGGTTGGACACGATCCACGTGCGCGGGCGGCGGTCGTGGAAGAGCAGCGCCTCGACGCGATGCGCGCCGGGCTGCTCGGGGCGGTAGCGCAGCTCGGTGGTCCAGGCGGAGGCGACCGGTGCCCCGTCGCGGCGCAGGGTCACGAGCGCCACGCGGGGGACGCGGACGCGCAGCGTGTCCACGTCGGCGTGGGCGAGCTCGTCGCCCGTGTGCCCGGCGACCTTCTCGGCGCGGCCCAGCGCGTCGAAGGCGAACCCGCGCGCGGGTGCCAGCGAGTCGCGCGCCAGGTAGCAGCGGCCCGCGCGCAGCGCGTCGAGCACCGCCGTCTCGCTGACCAGCACGTCAGGTCCGATCAGCACGTGCGTGCGCAGCAGCCCGAAGCTCTGCTCGTAGCTCATGACGCGCACCGGCACCCGGCCCCGGACGCGGATTCCCACCTGGTGGGCGTCCAGGCCGCCGATGGCCACGACCCGCCGACGCGCGGTGAGCGCGTCGTACGCGGCCAGGCGGCCGTCGGGGGGATGGTCCAGCCACGTGTCGGGCGCCGTGATGAACCGCACCGCCTCGGGAACTGCGCGGACGCCCTCGATGCTGTCGGTCACGATCGACCACAGCTCCACCGCGTCGACGCAGTCCAGGTCGCCCCAGGGCATCCCGCGCATCTGCGCCATTCGCGGGTTGCCCGACGACCACGGGTGCGCGGCGATGCCGAAGCCGCCGCGGTCACGCACCGCCTGGGCGATCCCCGCGGCATCGAGTCCGTCGTGATCGACGACCTCGTCGAGGCCGAAGGCGAGCAGGTGGTTGCCGCCCGATGGGCTGACCTCGTGCCCGGTGATCACCAGGACGCCGTGGCGCTCGCCGTCCTCGCCCAGGTCGCGCGCGGCGAGCGTGTCGTGGTCGGTGAGCAGCACGACGTCCACCCCCGCCCGTGAGGCGGCCCGCGCGATGTCGTCGACGCTCCCGGTGCCGTCGGAGTGGTGGGAGTGCAGGTGGATGACGCAGCGAAGGGCGCGCACGGCGCGCGCATCATCGCGCCTGGCGAGGCGGGGCGGGCGGGTGTGCCTACCGGCGCGAGACCGGTGCGTCCGGGCGGTCGTCCCGGACGGGGTCGCGACCGGGCGCCTCGGTGACCTGCCGCGAGGAGAAGATCCGGAACACGCCGGTCGCGACGATGCCCAGCAGGGCGATCGCCAGCAGCGCCACGGTGACCGGGCTGTCGGGCAGGGCCAGCCAGAGGATCACCGCGCCGACGGAGAACACCGCCATGAACACGGAGAACCGCAGGATCGGCGGCGTGCGCCGCGGCAGGTCGTACGTCTCACGGATGGCCATGGCGTGGACCTACCCGCGCGGCCGCGCGCGGGAACGCGGTCAGTGGACGCCGGCGGGCGGGCCGCAGCTGGCGACGTCGTCCACGAGCTGGCGGGCGTCGGCGGGCGGCCAGCGCTGGGCGTCGACGAGCTGCTGCGCCAAATCCTCCACGGCGGCCAGCTCGTCGTAGCCGTCACCCTCGAAGAACAGGGCGTCGGCGGCCGTGCGGATGATGACCTGCTCCTCGGGCGTGAGCTGGGCGAGGCTGGGGTCGGCCAGGGCCTTCATGACCCGGCCGTAGGCGGCCGATCGTCGCGTGTCCATCGTGCCGCGCAGGCTACCGAGTCGGGCGCGGATGCTTCCGTCCGCCCCAGGGTTTGGAATTTGCGCCTAGAGGTAGCATCCGCGCCACAAGTCCTGCGGGGAGTGCGCGCAGGGGGGTTGGTGCCGACTCAGGGGCTGATATCCGGAACGGAAGGGGAACCCGTGCCACCACAGCGGTCATCCGATGCCAAGCCGCCGCCGTGCTCGCCCGCCGAGGCGCATGCCCTGCGCCGCAGCGCGCCGCTGACCCACTCGGAGTTCAAGGCCTACCGCAGCGTCGTCGAGCAGGGAACCGTGCCGCTGCGGTCCATCCTCGAGCGCGCCGCCCGCGAGGAGCCGGGGCAGCGCATCCCCTGACCGCCGACGCCCGCTGACAGCGGATTCGCCGCCGACGCCGGGGGTCAGCGGGCGGCGGCGCGCGAGCGCTTGCGCCGCCCGCCGGCCGGCGGCGCGGCGAGGGCGACGAGCTCGGCCAGCGAGTCCTCGATGCCGTCCGCGATGACCGACAGGTCGGGCAGAGCGTCGAGGTCGCCCAGCAGCCCGAAGTTCAGCGCGCCGTTGTAGGAGATGACCGCCACCGCGAGCGCCCTCTCGCCGGCCAGGAACGCAACCGGGTACAGCGCCCCGAGCTCGCGTCCGAGCACGTAGATGGGGAACTGCGGGCCCGGGATGTTGGTGACGAGCAGGTTGTAGAGGCGGTTGGAGAAGTTCAGGCGCGAGGCCTGGGCGAGGATCGTGGGCGGCGCGAAGTCCTGCGCGCCGGCGAGCACCTCGGCGCCGAGCGCCTGCTTGGAGTCCTTGATCCCGTCCATGACGCGGCGGACCGCGGCCAGGCGCTCCACCGGGTCGCCGACGTCGACCGGCAGCGGCGCGATGACCTGGGCCAGCTTGTTGCCCATGGCGCCCTGCTGGCCGGGCGTGCGCACCGACACGGGCACGCAGGCGCGCAGGCGCACGCCCGCTGTGCGGACGCCGCGCTCGTGCAGGAAGCGCTGGAGGGCCCCGGCCACGACGGCGAGCACGACGTCGTTGACGGTCCCGCCCAGCGTGTTCTTGACCGCCTTGAAGTCCTCCAGGCGGGCGGAGACGACCTCGAAGCGCCGGTGCGGACCGATGGGCACGTTCAGCGGGTTGGCCGGCTGCGGGCCGAAGAGGTTCCGGGCGACCTCGGCCACCCCGACGCCGGCCTCGCGCAGGCCCTCAAGCGCCTCGCTCGGACGCGCCGCGGCGGCCGCGACGTGCTGGGGGACGCCGAGCACGCGGCCCGCCGCGCCGGTGAGCGCGCCCGCCACGAGCTGCGCGGCGGAGGGCTCGGGGTGCGGCTGCCACGGGTCGGGCGGCTCGGGCGCCGGCGGCTCGGGCGTGAGGTCGAACAGCGTCGTCACGAGGTCCACGCCCGACAGCCCGTCCACCAGCGCGTGGTGCGTCTTGGAGATGATCGCCCACCGGCCGCCGTCGAGACCCTCGACCACCCACAGCTCCCACAGCGGCTTGGTGCGGTCCAGGCGCTGGGAGAAGATCCGCGCCACGAGGCGCTGCAGGCGCTCCATGTCGCCGGGCGCGGGCAGCCCGGTGTGGCGCACGTGGTAGTCCAGGTTGAAGTGCGGGTCGTCGGCCCAGCGCTGGCGGCCGAGGCTCGCTGGCGGCACCGCCAGCTTCTGGCGGTAGCGCGGGACCCGGTGCAGCCGCGAGCGGATCAGCTCGCGGATGTCCTGGAAGTCCGGCGGGGGCCCGGTGAGCACTGCCACGCCGCCGATGTGCATGTGCGCGCTGGCGCCCTCCTGGTGCAGGAACGAGGCGTCGATGGCGCTCAGCTGGTCGAGGTGGCGCTGGCTCATGTCCCGTGGATCAGGCGGGGCCACATTCCGGTCGAGCGTATCGTCCCCGCACATGGCCCCGCCACCCACGCGCTCCGTCCTCATCACCGGCTGCTCCAGCGGCATCGGCCGCGCGACGGCCTCCCATCTCGTGGCCAAGGGCCACACCGTCTACGCGACCGCCCGGCGCCGCGAGGCGATCGCCGACCTCGAGGCGGCCGGCTGCCGCACGCTGGCGCTCGACGTCACCGACGAGGAGTCGATGCGGTCGGCGGTCGGGGAGGTGCAGGACGCGGAGGGCGGCGCGGTGGGCGCGCTGGTCAACAACGCCGGCTACAGCCTGTCGGGCGCCGTCGAGGACATGCCGATGGACGAGGTCCGCCGCCAGTTCGAGACCAACGTGTTCGGGCTCGTGCGGATGTGCCAGCTCGTGCTGCCGGGCATGCGCGAGCGCCGCGCCGGGCGGATCGCGAACGTCTCGTCGATGGGCGCGAACTTCACGTTCCCCGGCGGCGGCTACTACCACGCCACCAAGCACGCCGTCGATGCCCTCAGCGATGCCCTGCGCTTCGAGGTGGCCGGATTCGGGGTCGACGTGACGATCATCCAGCCGGGGATCATCCGCACGGGGTTCGCCGAGGCGACCGCGGGCCAGATGGACGCGGCGCTGCCCGCCGAGGGGCCCTACGCGGAGTTCAACGCCGGGGTCGCCGCGTCGACGAAGAGCGTCTACGAGCGCGGCCCACTGGCCCGGCTCGGCGGCGGCCCGGAGACGGTGGCCCGGGCGATCGAGCGCGCGATCACCGCCTCGCGCCCCCGGACGCGCTACCGGGTCACGCCCTCCGCGCGGGTGATGATCGGACTGCACGCGCTGCTCAGCGACCGCGGCTGGGATCGCGTGATGGCGAGCGAGTACCGCCGCCCCGCGGCGTAGGGGCTCAGCGTACGCCGACGAGGTCCACGACGAAGACGAGCGTCTCGTCGGGGCCGATGACCCCGCCCGCGCCGCGCTTGCCGTAGGCCAGGTCCGGCGGGATCGTGATGCGCCGGCGCCCGCCCACCTTCATGCCCGCGACGCCCTGGTCCCACCCGGGGATGACCTGACCCTTGCCCAGGCCGAACTTGAACGTGGAGCCGCGGTCCCACGAGGCGTCGAACTGCTTGGCGTTCTTCCACGACACGCCGACGTAGTGCACCTCGACGGTCTTGCCGGGGACGGCCTCGTCGCCGTCGCCGACGGTGATGTCCTCCAGTTCGAGCTGGTAGGACGGATCCTGGCCGGAAGGGACGTCGACCTGGGGCTTCTCGGTGGCGTTCATGGCGGCGCAGGCTAGCCAATCGGCCCAGCGGCACCGCGCCCGGAGGGTGAACGTCCATTTCTCCCCCCTATGGCGGGGACAAACGGACGTTCGGCCTTCGCGCGGACGGTGAACGTCCATTTCCACCCTCTATGGCGGGGACAAATGGACGTTCGGCCGCCCGAGGCCCCTCGCCGGGGGCGTGAAGCCTCAGCCCAGCGGCACCGCGCCCGCCTCGATGCCCAGCAGCGTCTTCTTGCGGTACACGCCGCCGGTGTAGCCGCCCAGGCCGCCGCCGCTGGCCAGCACGCGGTGGCAGGGCACGACGATCGGCATCGGGTTGGCGCCAAGCGCGTTGCCGGCCGCGCGGAAGCCGCGCGGGGAGCCGGCGGAGACGGCGACGTCGCGGTAGGTGCTCGTCTCGCCGTAGGGGATGCGCGCCGTCGCCTGCAGCACGCGGCGCGTGAACCCCGCCGTCAGCGACCAGTCGATCGGGATGTCGAAGCCGCGGCGCCGGCCCGCGAAGTACTCGTCGAGCTCGCGGCGGGCGGCGTCCAGCTTCGCCGGCGCGGCGACGATCCGCGGCGACAGGGCGGCGGCGAGCTCGTCCAGGACCGCGTCCACGCCGTCGTTGAAGTCCGCGTAGGCCAGGCGGGCCAGGCCCCGCGGCGTCGCGGCGGCGACGAGCAGCCCGACCGGGCTGTCCACGGTGGCGTAGGCCACGTCGACCAGCCCCTCCGCCGCCGCGCGCTCGGCCAGCCGGGCGCTCAGGACCGCGGCGCGGTCGGGATCGGCGGCCGGCGGCCGCGGCACGGCGGTCACGTCGTCGCTTGACATTCGAGCTCCTTTCGCAGGCTCTTCAGGCCGTCGGCGGCGGCGCGTCGTGCGGCCTCCTCGCTGCAGCGCAGCGCGGTCGCGATCTCGCCGTGGGTCAGGTCGCCGACGTAGCGCAGGGTGAGGACCGCGCGCTGGCGCGGGGGCAGCGCGCGCACGCGCTCCCATCCGTCGCCCTCCGCCGCCGCGTCGGCCGCGGGGGCCGCGTGGTCGTCGAGCTCGGGCACCGGGACCGGCCGGCGGCGCCGGGCGCGGTACACGTCCAGCGCCTTGCGGTGGGCGATGGTCAGGACCCAGGCGCGAAGGTTGGATTCCGGCCGCAGGCGCGGGTAGGCGCGCAGCGCGGAGATGAACGTCTCCTGGAAGGCGTCGTCGGCGTCGTGGCGCCCGACCGACGCGACGAGGAACCGCAGGACGTCGGCGCGGTGGTCGTCCACGAAGCGCTGGAACGGCGGCAGGTGGCTCACGGGGAACAGAACGCTTCGCGGCCGCGGTCCGTGAGGTCGCTCAGGCCAGCGCGTCGATGCCGGTCAGCGCGCGGCCGATGATGAGCTTCTGGATCTCCGACGTGCCCTCGTACAGCGTGGTGACGCGCACGTCGCGCAGCCAGCGCTCGACCGGGTGGTCGTCGACGTAGCCCGCGCCGCCGTGGACCTGGATCGCGGTGTTCGCGCACTGCACCGCCGCCTCGGTGGCGTAGAGCTTGGCGATCGACGTCTCGGTCGTGTTCGGGCGCCCGGCGTCCTTGAGGAAGCCCGCCTGCCAGACGAGCATCCGCGCCGCGTCGGCCTTGACGCGCATCTCGGCCAGCATCGCCTGGACGAGCTGGAAGCTCGCGATCGGGCGGCCGAACTGGTGGCGCTCGGTCGCGTAGCGCACGGACTCCTCCACGCAGCCGCGGCAGACGCCCACGCAGCCCGCGGCGACCGAGTAGCGCCCGGAGTCCAGCGCGCTCATGGCGACCCGGAAGCCCCGGCCGATCTCGCCGAGCACGGCGTCCTCGCCCGCGTGGACGTCGTCGAGCGCGATCGCCGCCGTGTCCGAGGCGTGCAGGCCCATCTTCCCCTCGATCGGCGTGGGGTGAAAGCCGGGCTGGTCGGTGTCGACGAGAAAGCAGGCCAGCCCGCGGCGGCCCAGCTCGGGATCGGTCTGGGCGAAGATCAGCGCCAGGCGCGCGTGGACGCCGAGCGAGATCCACATCTTGGCCCCGTCGAGCGCCCAGCCGCCGTCGGTCTGCCGCGCGCGGGTGCGCTGGTGCGCGGCGTCGCTGCCGCTGTCGGGCTCGGTCAGGCCGAAGCAGCCCAGCCACTCGCCCGAGCACAACCGCGGCAGGTAGGCCTGCTTCTGCTCCTCGGTGCCCCAGCGCAGGATCGACTCGCAGACCAGCGAGGTCTGCACCGAGACGACCGTGCGCATGGCGCTGTCTCCGCGCCCGATCTCCTCCAGGATCAGCGCGTAGGTCAGCTGGTCCAGGCCGGCGCCGCCGTACTCGCGCGGGACCGTGGCGCCGAGGTAGCCCTGCGCGGCCATCAGGCCGACGAGCTCGAGGTCGAAGTGGTGGCGGCGGGCGTTCTCGCGCGCGCGAGGCATGATCTCGCCGTCGCAGAACTCGCGGGCGGTCTCGCGGACGAGGCGCTGCTCGTCGGAGAGGTCGAAGTCCACGGCGCTGACGCTAGCGGGTCGCACCGGGGGCTCTTACAATCGCCCCATCGACGAGTTCGGAGCGATCATCGCCGTGATGCTCGGGGTCCTGGTCGTCGCGCTGCTGCTCATCGGGCGCTTCTATCCCGGGTCGGGCGCCGACGTCCTGGACTGGAGGCCCACGCGGCCGCTCGACGCCGAGGCGCAGGACGAGCAGGACGACATCGAGCAGATGCTCGCCGCCCAGAACGAGCGGCGCCGGCGCAAGGGGCTGCCCGACCGCACCGAGGACGACGTGCGCGCCGACGTGGACGCCGACCGCCGCGCGCTGGACGCCTACCGGCGCTCGGTGGCCGCGGACGACGGCGGCGACGCCGGCCGCGGGCTCTGACCGCGTGCGCGTGCTGCTCGTCGGCGGCGGCTGCCGCGGTCTGGCCCTGACCCGCGGCCTCGTCGCCGACGGCCACGCCGTGCGGGCGGTGACCCGCCGGGAGGAGGGCCGCGGGCCGATCGAGGCGGCGGGCGCCGAGTGCTGGCCGGGCGACCCGGGCGTGGTCGGCACGCTGCGCTACGCGCTGGAGCACGTGACGATCGTGGTGTGGGCGCTGGGCACCGCGAGCGGCCCGCCCGGAGGCCGTGGCGGCGCTGCACGGCCCGCGGCTGCGGATGCTGCTCTCGGGCACGATCGACACGACCGTGCGCGGGATCGTCTACGAGGCCGCGGGCACCGCCGGCGCGGAGGTGCTGGCCGCCGGGATGGCGGAGATCCGCCGCGCGCGCGAGATCAACGAGATCCCGTTCGCCGTGGTGGACGCCGAACCCGCGGTCGCCGAGACGTGGGCGGTGGCCGCGCGGGAGGCCATCGACGGTCTCATCGCCGTGCGCTAGGCTGAATTCCTCCAAATCTGATCGGATATCCAGCTCCAGGAGGAACTGCTTATGGCTCTGCACATCGGCGAGACGGCCCCGGACTTCCAGGCCGAGACCACGGAAGGTCCGATCAGCTTCCACGACTGGCTCGGGGACTCCTGGGCCGTGCTGTTCTCGCACCCCCGCAACTTCACGCCCGTGTGCACCACCGAGCTGGGCTACATGGCGAGCATCGAGCCCGAGTTCGCCAAGCGCGGCGTGAAGATCATCGGCCTCTCCGTCGATCCGGTCTCCAACCACGCGGGCTGGGCGAAGGACATCGAGGAGACGCAGGGCACCGCGCCGAACTACCCGCTGATCGGCGACTCGGACTTCAACGTCTCCAAGCTCTACGGGATGCTGCCCTCCGACGTCTCCGGCGACCCCACGTCGCGGACGCCCGCCGACAACCAGACGGTGCGCAACGTCTTCGTGATCGGGCCCGACAAGAAGATCAAGCTCATCCTCGTCTACCCCATGACCACGGGGCGCAACTTCGACGAGGTGCTGCGGGTGATCGACTCGCTGCAGCTGACCGCCAACCACAAGGTCGCGACGCCGGCGCAGTGGCAGCAGGGCGACGACGTGATCATCGCGGGCTCGGTCAACAACGAGCAGGCCAAGGAGATCTTCGGGGAGTGGGAGGAGCCTCGGCCCTACATCCGCATCGTCCCGCAACCCAGCTGAGCTGGGTCAGGCCACTGCGCGTTCAGCGCAGCGGCACGAAGCGAACGGGCTCGAGCGCGATCTGCTCGAGCCCGTCGGGGCCGTGGCGCGCGAGCACGAGGCGCTCCTGGCCGCGGGCGCGCACGGGTGCCACCAGGCGCCCGCCCTCGGCCAGCTGATCCAGCAGCGCCCGGGGGATCTCCCCGCGCGCGGTCGCCGCGACGTTGATGGCGTCGAAGGGCGCCGCTTCGAGCAGGCCATGCGTGCCGTCGGCCACGGCGACCGTCACGTTCGTGACGCCGGCCGCAGCCAGCGCTCGCCGGGCGCCCTCGGCGAGCGCCGGGTCGCGCTCGACGCCCCACACCTGAGCGCACAGCCGGCCCAGCACCGCGGCGTGGTAGCCCGAGCCGGTGCCGACGTCGAGCACGCGGTCGGAGGGTCGCAGCGCGAGCAGCTCGCACATCCGCGCGACGACCGTGGGCTGGGAGATGGTCTGCCCGCCGCCGATCGGCAGCGGGTGGTCCTCGTAGGCCAACGTCTCGCAGCCGGCGTCGACGAAGCACTCGCGCGGCACGGCGCCGATCGCGGCCAGCACCCGGCGATCCGAGATGCGGCGGCCCAGGCTGCGGACGAGGTCGTCGGCCTCCACCGCCCGTGCGCCTCAGGCCGCGTCGCCGTCGAGCAGCGGGCCCACCCGCTGCAGCAGGTCGCCGACCATCCGCGCGGTGGCGCCCCAGATGAGCTGCTCGGCGACCACGTAGACGTCGGTGCGAAACGGGACGCCGCGCAGCAGGAGCCGGCGCCGGTCGTAGCCGGCGCGCAGGTCGCTGAGGCGCAGCTCGAGCACCTCGTCGACCTCCCCCGCCGACAGCCGCCACTCGCGGCCGGCCTCGACGACGCCGACGAACGGATAGACGGCGTAGTTCGTCGCCAGCGTGGGGGTGGGGCGCAGCGCGCCCACCATCTCCACGTCGGCGCGCGGCAGCCCGATCTCCTCCTCGGCCTCGCGCAGCGCGGTGGCGCTCAGGTCGGAGTCCTCGGCGTCGCGCCGGCCGCCCGGGAACGAGATCTCGCCGGCGTGGCGGCGCATCGCACCGCCCCGGCGGGTGAACACGGCGCTGAGCTCTCCGGCGTCGTCGAGGTACAGCGGGACCAGCACTGCGGCGACGGTGCGGCCGTGGACCTTCAGCGCGGCGGCCTCCGCGGGCTCGAGCAGGACGGCGCGCAGCGCCTCAGTGAGCGAGCTGGACCCGTTCGACACGCTCGTCGAACATGACCTCGCCGTCGAGCACGCGGTGCAGGGGGCACTTGGCCGCGATGACCTTCAGCCGCGCGGCCTGCTCGTCGCTCAGGTCGGAGGGCAGGCGCAGCGTGAGCGTGAACTTCGTGGGGCAGCCGCGCTCGGCCGGGCGGTAGTCGCAGACGACCTCGACGTCGCCGAGCTCCCACCCCTTGCGCTTGGCGTACATCTCCATCGTCACCGCGGTGCAGGACGCGAGGCTCGCGGCCAGGAGCTCCTGCGGCGACGGGCCGCTGTCCTCACCGCCGAGCGCCTGGACCTCGTCGACGGTCAGCTGGTGGTCGCGCACCTTCACGACGTGCCTCAGCTTGTCGGTCTGCCGTGCGATAGCGCGCATAGGTCAATCCTACCCACGTTCGCTGAGGGGATTGAACAGCATCCCGGACAGGAGCTTGGGAAAGAAGAACGTCGATTTCGGCGGCATGTTCACGCCCGCCGCGGCGATCTCACGGACCTGTGCCACCGGGGTCGAGCGCAGGAAGAAGCCGACGTCGTAGGTGCCCGACTCGACGAGCTCGCGGGCCTCCTCGAAGGACCGCGCGTAGCCCAGGCCGCGCAGGTGGGAGATGTCGTCCTCGGTGAGGCCCAGCGCCCCCTTGAGCACGAGCGCCTCCAGGACCGCGGTGTCCAGGCGGCGATAGGGCTCGGGCATGTCGGGCAGGGCCGCGTCGGCGATCGCCTGGTCGCGCAGGGTCAGCCGGAACGCGCGCTTGAAGAAGCTGTCCATGTAGCCCATCTGCAGCGGGCCGTCCCCGTCGGGCGGGACGAGGTCGTCCGCCGCGATCTCCTCGATGTCGAAGCTCTCGCGCAGCGTGGCCGCGAGCACCTCGGGCTTGTCGGTGCCCTGCAGCCCGTCGGCGAGGCGATGGGTTCCGAAGACGGTCAGGCCCTCGTCCTCCAGGGCGACCAGGCACATCAGCACGTAGCGGTGATCGCCCTCGCCGCCCACCTCGTCGGCGTACACGCGCGCGGTCTCGTAGCGATGGTGGCCGTCGGCGATGAGCAGCTCGGCATCGGCGAGCGCCTCCTGCGCCGCGGCGATGGCCGCCGGGTCGGCGACCCGCCACAGCCGGTGGCGGGTGTCGTCGTCGTCGGTGACCTCGCCGAAGGGGTCGCCGGCCGTCGCGGGCTCCAGCGCGCGCCAGGCCGCGAGAGCCGGGTCGGAGTACAGGGCGAAGATCGGCGAGAGGTTGGCCTGGGTGGCGCGCGTGAGGCGCAGGCGGTCCTCCTTGGGGCCGGGGTGCGTGCGCTCGTGGGGACGGATCCGCCCCGCGCCGTAGTCCTCCACGCGCACGCGCGCGAAGAAGCCGTGGCGGGTCAGCCGCCGGCCGTCGGGCGCGGTGTAGTCCTGGACGAGCGCCCACAGCGCGGGCTCGTCGTCGCGCACGATCGCGCCCTCCTCGCGCCAGGCCCGCAGCAGCGCGGCGGCGTGGTCGTAGCGGTCGCCGCCGTCGGGGTCCTCCGGGAGGTCGATGGCTACGACGTTGTGCGGCGCGAGCGACTGGAGCGCCGCCCGCTGCGCCGGGTCGATGACGTCGTACGGCGGGGCTGCGAGCGCCTGCAGCGGACCCGCGACGCCCTGGTCGTAGTGCAGCGCCTTGAGCGGCTCGATGTGCGCCATCCGGCCCGGGACCCTAGCTGCCGGGTGCTCGAGCCGAACTCCGTCGCGTAGGTGGCCGCGCCCAGGTTGCCGGTGCCCACGGGCGCGCCCAGCGCCACGCCGATGCCGGCGTGGCGGTACTCCGTGTCGAGGATGTTGCGCCGGTGTGGTGCGGAGAGCATCCAGTCCGCCATGCGCTCGCGGGCGGTGGCCAGGCGCCCCGATCCCCAGCCCAGGTTCTCGCCGACCGACCAGCTGGTCGCGTTGCGCAGGTAGCCGGTGGTGTCCCGGATCCGGCCCAGCGGCGTGGTGCCGCCGGGGGACACGTGGGCGAAGAACCGCTCGCGGACCATCCGCTCGGCGTAGGCCTGCCCCACGGCCTGCAGGTCGGCGTGGATGGCCAGCGCCGGCCGGCCCCGCGTGACGCGCTCGTGGTTGAGCAGGCACAGCGTCGCCAGCTGGATCTGGACCACGTTCGTGGCGTCGGGCGCGAGGTTCTCGCCGGGGCAGCGCTCCTGGGCCATCGACGTCGCGGGAGCGAGGCCGAGCACGCCGAGCGCGAGCACCGCAGCGAGGCCCGCGAGGTGAAGGAGGCGTGACGACATACATCAGGCATCGACCTGCGCGACCTCGTCGGCTCGTGCGTGGGGCGCCCGGTGGACGGGTGGGCCGCGCGGCGCGCGGACGGATGTGCGATTGACCCTGGCGCCCCGTAGGCCCCGTAGACTCGCGACCGGACCTCGGGACGTGGCGCAGCCTGGTAGCGCACTTGCTTTGGGAGCAAGGGGTCGCCGGTTCGAATCCGGCCGTCCCGACTCGAGCGCTTGCGCTCGACGAGCCCCGGTAGCTCAGTGGACAGAGCGGCTGCCTTCTAAGCAGCGGGTCGCAGGTTCGAGTCCTGCCCGGGGCGCTGGCGCATTCGGTGCGATACAACGCGCCGGTGAGCGGCCCTGACCAGCACCTCCCAGGTGGGACGTGGACGGCGGACCCGATGTTCTCGTCGGTCACGTTCAGCGTCCGCCACCAGGGCGTGTCGATGTTCCGCGCGGGCTTCCGGGAGATCGACGCGACGCTGGACGGCGACGCGGGCACGCTGACCGGCGCCGTCCCGGTGACGAGCATGGACATCTCGCGTCCGGACTTCCGCGAGCGCCTGCTGTCGGACGAGTTCTTCGACGCCGACCGCCACCCCGAGGTGCGCTTCGTCTGCGCCGAGGTGCAGGCGGGCGCCGACCGCGACGTGGTCGCTGCGGGCGAGCTGACGCTCCACGGTGTCACCCGGCCGGTCGAGGCCCAGGGCCGGATCGGCGTGCCGGGCCCGCGCATGATGGGCGGCGGGGACTCCGTCGGCCTCGAGCTCTCCGCCACCATCGACCGCCGCGCGTTCGGCCTGGACTGGCAGGAGGAGCTGCCGGGCGGCGGCGAGACGCTGGCCTACGAGGTCGTGCTCGAAGTCGTGCTGGAGCTGGTCAGCGCGGGGCGCTGACGTCGCGCTCGGAGCGGTCCGAGCGGGAGGTGAAGTCGGCGGACAGCACGGCCACGAGGCCGTCCAGCCCGTGGTGCTCGGCGACGCGGCGCTGACGGGTGGCGCCGGGGTCGGCCAGCAGCGTGCGGACGCTGTCGAGCTCGGCGGCGCAGTCGAGCTCCACGGCGTGCGGGGCGCAGGCGTCCAGTAGCCGCGCCACCGCGTCGGCCACGGAGACGGAGCCGCGGGCGGCCGGGTCGACGAGCTTGGCGGCCACGCCGTCGCGCGCCGCGAGGAAGCGGTTCTCGTCCAGGACCTCGGGCGCGTGGACCAGCGCGGGCGGTGCGTAGCCGTCGATGGTCTCCAGGCGCACGAGGCACTGCACGAACGCGGCGAGCGCCGTCGTCTCCTCCAGCGTGGACTGGGCGTCCATGATCCGCGCCTCCACGGTGCCGAGCTTGGGCTGCGGGCGCACGTCCCACCACAGGTGCGTCGGGTCGGGGAACGCCTCGCAGGCCAGCAGCAGGTCCACGGCCTGCACGTACTCGCCGTAGGAGCCGAACGCGCGCGGGATCCCGACGCGGGGGAAGGCCTGGAACAGCGGCGTGCGGGCCGAGGCCAGGCCCGTGTCGCGGCCCTGCCAGAACGGCGAGCTGGCCGACAGCGCCAGGAGCACCGGCAGGTGCGCGCGCATGCGGTTGTGCACGGCGATGCCGGCCTCGCCGGTGGGCAGGCCGACATGGACGTGCAGCGCGAAGGTGGGCTCCCGGCGGGCCAGCGAGCGCATCGAGCCGTAGACGGCCTGATGGCGGTCGCGCGACGTGACGGCCATGTCGTGCCAGACCGCCGACGGGTGCGTTCCCGCCACCGCCGCGGTGAGCTCCAGGCCGTCGAGCACCTCGCTCAGACGGGCGCGCAGCCGGCCGAGGTCCTCCACGGCATGGCGGACGGCCTCGTGCACGCCGGTGCGCAGCTCGAGCGCGGAGGAGTGCGTCTCGGTGGTGACGTGCGCGCGCAGATCCGCGGGCAGCGCCTCGAGCACCTCCTCGCTGCACTGCGCCATCGACCAGTCGTCGGGACGGAGGAGCATGAGCTCCTCCTCGATGCCGACGGTGTAGGGCGTCTCGGCCCGGCTCGCGTTCCAGTGCGACCAGGGGGGCATCACGGCGTCCTTGCGCTATGGGCGTCCTTCATCCTGGAGTTGGCCTTACCCGCGAGCTCGCGGGTTGAGCCGCCGCGGGCGGGCGGCGGCTCAGCGCTCGGGCACGGCCGCGCGGGCACCGGAGAGGGAGCGCAGCGCGGGCCGGGCGGTACGCGCGGGCGGCAGCCCCGCGAGCAGGCGCGCGTCGGCGCGGCCGATCGGCCGCCGGCCCCAGCGCGCGGTCTGTGCGAACTCCACGAGGCGGTCGAAGTACTCGGGCAGCGGGGAGGACCGGATGCCCAGCGGCTCGAGGACCTCGCGCGCGCCGGTGTCGTCGAACTGCATCCGAACGCCGAGATACGAGAAGTAGGTCTCGTTGCGCTTCAGCAGCTTCGCCGCGCCGGGCGGGCTGTGGCGGAGCGTCAGGCGCCGCAGCAGCGTGCGGTACAGCGCCGGCGGGACCACCGTGGGCGCGCGCCGGCCGAAGCGCCTGGCGGACAGCTTGATCAGCTCGCCCACCGTGCTGTCCGAGTCGCCGGCCACGAGGTGGAAGGTCCGGCCCTCGGCCTGGGGCGCGGCGCTCAGCGCCAGGACGGCGTCGGCGACGTAGTCCACCGACACGACGTCGACCGAGGAGCGCCGGCGGGCGGGCAGGATCGGGAACGCGCCGGCCTCGAAGGCGCGCAGCGGCGAGTACAGGACGTTGAACGAGCTCGTCCAGCCGCACGCGCGGTCGCCGACGACGATGCTGGGGCGCGCCACGGTGACGGGAAGGCGCTCGGCGTGCGCGTGGACGAGGGCCTCGGCCTCGTACTTGGACTGTTCGTAGGCGTTGCGGAAGCGCTGCCGGGCCGGGCGGCGCATGCGCTCGTGGACCCGGCGGCGGGGAGCGGGTGCGCGCTGAGGCCCGTGCTCCTCGGTCACGCGGCCGCGGCTCACGCCGGCGACGTAGGCGGTGGAGACGTAGGTGAAGCGCCGCAGCGCGTCGCAGCAGCCGGCGAGCTCGAGCATGCGCCGGGTGCCCTCGACGTTGATCTCCCGCGACTCGTCCAGCGGGAGCGTGAAGGAGACGCTCGCGGCGCCGTGGATGATGTCCTCCGCGCTCTGGGCCAGCGCGCGCGAGTCCAGGTCGAGCCCGAGGCCGGGGGCGATGAGGTCGCCGCACAGCGCCTGCACGCGGTCCGCGTGGCGCGCGGGGTCATCGAAGAGGCCGGCCAGCGTGGTGCGCAGCCGGGAGTCGGCGCCGTCCTGGTCGGGGGCCCGGATGAGCGCGAGCACGCGTCGGTCGGTGTTCTCCAGCAGGCGGACGAGCAGCTCCATGCCGATGAAGCCGGTGGCGCCCGTGAGGAGCACGGGGCCTGGGGGAGTGCCATGCGAGCGTGCAGATGCGGTCATGCATTCCTCTCTGTCGTTCGCGTCTCAGACTGGTCTGCCCGGCGCCGGAGCGCCAGGGACCGCCTGTCGGACTTCGCGGGCTCGCATGTCGCCCGCCGGTCGGGCTCCGTGCGGCCCGTCCACTGCTCCGCAGCACATGGTCAAGGCGGATGCGATCAACCGCGACCTGGCGCGCGCTTCTGCGCCCACTTTACCGGGATGGAGTTGCTGGTGCGGGCCGCCGGGCGTCTGATCAGCGCCACTTGACCGAGCATCCGCGGGGCGGCGTCTCGGCCTCGGCCGGCGCGCCGCCGGCCAGCACGGCGTCCAGCGCTGCGCGCAGCCAGGCCGCGTTCTGGCTCGGGTCCTTGTGGTCGGCATCGGGCGCGCCGCGGTAGCGCAGGCGATGCTCGCCGTCCAGCACGAACACGTGCGGCGTGACCTGGGCGTCCAGCGCGCGGGCGACCTCCTGCGACTCGTCGTGCAGGTAGGGGATCGGCCAGTCCTGGTCGCGCACGAAGCGCTTCATGGCCTCCAGCGAGTCGGCCGGGTAGCGCGCCGCGTCGTTGGGGTTGATGGCCAGGACGCGCACGCCGCGCGGCGCGTACTCCTCGGCGACGGCCCGCAGGCGCGGGTTCCACGCGACCACGTAGGGGCAGTGGTTGCAGGTCACGACGAGCACCGTGGCTGCCGGCGCGGGATCGCCGGGCACCGCGTGCTCGGTGCCCTCCGTGTCGGGCAGCGCGAACGCGGGCGCGGGATCTCCCAGGGCGAAGGCCATGCCCATGGTCTAGCGCATCGCCCCGCGCGGCCGGTCGCCGGCCGGGGCGCTGCTAGATTCAGGCGCGTACGCGGTGGGCGTAGCTCAGCTGGTAGAGCTCCTGGTTGTGGTCCAGGCGGTCGGGGGTTCGAGTCCCCTCGCTCACCCTCCGAAACGGCCGGCACGCATGCCCAAGGGCGTCAGCCGGCGACCGAGGCCGGATCGGGGCGCACGACGACCGTGTCGGCGATCTTCACGATCTCGTCGCACGGCAGGTCTGCCGACTCGGCGTGAGCCTGAATCGACTCCGGACCATCGGCCTCGTACACGCAGAACGTGCCGAGGTCCCCGTTCTCCTCGGCGATGACGTAGCTGCGGATCCAGCGCACGCCGGAGCCGTCCTTGTCGCCCTCCGCCGTCGAGCGGGCGGCAGCCTCCTCGAGGTCGGCGCCGGACCGCCAGCCGTTGCGCCGGATGATCCCGTAGAGATCCACGGTCACTCCTTCCATGCCGTCCCGGCTGCCGGAAACGACGCAGGCGCCCGGGTGTTTTCGGATACGGCGCGACCATACCGGCGCCGCGTACCGCCCACCAGCCGCGATGCACCGGAAACTGCTACACCGGCCTCCAGCTCATGCCGTTGGCCAGGGGTGCGCAGGTCACCTCGCCGGCGGCGAGCAGGCCGGACAGAAGGTCCTCGGTCGCGCGGTCGTCGGGCGCGTCGTTGCGCTCCGCGATGCAGGCGGCGATCTCGCGGGTGGTCAGGGCGTGCGGCGCGGCCCGCAGCAGCGCGAGCGGGTCCGTGGCCGGCGGCGCGCGGTCCAGCTGCGGTGCGAGGTTCGCGAGCGCGAGGTCGTAGGCCTCGATCGGCTGGAACCCGCCGGCCTCCAGTCGCCGGTCACCCTGCTCGAAGACGAGGGAGGGGGCGGTGTAGCGCACGCGCCCATCGCTCTGAGCGGTGCGTTCCTGCGCCTCGGCGGCGCCACCCGCCGCCGTCCGCGCCTCGGCGTGCCCGGCCGCGTAGGCGCTCTGCGTCGCCGGGTCGTCGATGGCCGCGACCACGGCACCGGCGTCGATGCCCTCCACGTCGCGCAGCGCCGCCAGGAGATCGTCGTCCTCGTCGAGCAGGAGCGTCGTGCAGAACCAGGCCTCCTGGAGCGCGCGAAGGGCGGCGACCTCGCCTCCGGGATGCAGCAGCCCGGCCGCGACCACGGCGCGGCACGCCCGTCCGGTTCCGAGCAGGCGGGGCCGCGGCTCCGTCGACAGGGGCATCCCGCGGCGGCGGAACCGGACGTACGCGCGCGCCATCTGGGCCGGCGTGTAGCCGCGCTCGACGTACCGGTCCGCGCTCTCGGTCAGCCCGATCAGGACCATCCGCCACCGCAGCTGAGCACCGAAGCGGTGGCGCAGCACGGCCAGCGCCGGAGCTTCCGACCACGCCCAGGGGCAGCCGGGATCGGTGAAGTGGATGACGTCGACGGTGGTCGTGTCCATGGTGAGGCGGACCGCTGCTGCGCGAGCCGTGACAGGTTCTAGCAATGCGGCTCCGTGGGCCGGCCCTGCGAAGCTCACGCGCGTGCCCGCCGCGCTGCCCACCGTGACCGCCACCCGCTACGTCGCCGCGCTGCGCGAGGGCGGGTCGCTGCCCGGGCTGGTCGAGGCCGACGACGACGGGCTGTACGTGACGAAGTTCCGCGGCGCGGGCCAGGGGGAGGGGGCGCTGGTGGCCGAGGTGCTCGCCGGGGAGCTGGGGCGCGCGCTGGGGCTCCCCATTCCGGAGCTGGTGGTCGTCGACGTCGCGGCCGAGCTCGGCCACGCCGAGCCCGACCCGGAGATCCAGGACCTGATCCTGGGCAGCGCGGGTCCGAACCTGGGGATGGACTTCCTGCCCGGTGCGCTGCCGTTCACGCTGCCGGCCGACCCGCCGCTGGACCCCGCGTTCGCGGCCGACGTGGTGTGGTTCGACACGCTCGTGACCAACGTCGACCGCACGCCGCGCAACCCCAACCTCCTGGTCTGGCACGGGCGCACGTGGCTGATCGACCACGGCGCCGCGTTCTTCCGCCAGCACGGCGACGCGCCGCTGGCCACGACCGCCCGCCAGCCGGTGCTGATGCTCGCCGAGCACGTCCTGCTGCCGGTCGCCGGGCCGGTCGCCGAGGCCGACGCCCGGCTGGCCGAGCGCGCGCTCGCCGCGGTCGACGCGGCGGCGGACGCCGTGCCCGACGCGTGGCTTGGCGCGGATCCCGCGGCGCGCCGCGCGGACCTCGCCGCCTTCCTGCGCGACCGCCTCGCCGAGCCGCGCGACTTCGTCGCGGAGGTGGAGCGTGCCCGCGGCTGACCCGGGGGCCAAGCCGTTCGCCTACGCGGTCCTGCGCGTGGTGCCTCGCGTGGAGCGCGGCGAGCGCCTGAACGTGGGCGTCGTGCTGTTCTGCCGCGAGCGCGACTACCTGCGGCTGCTCGCCGAGGTCGACGAGGCGCGGCTGGCGGCGATGGATCCCGACCTCGACCTCGAGCCGGTGCGCTCGCGCCTGGACGCGCTGTGCAGCGTGGTCGACGGCGACCCGGAGGGCGGCGCGCTCGCCAAGCTCCCGCCCTCGGAGCGCTTCGGCTGGCTGGTCTCGCCCTCGTCCACGATCATCCAGCCCGGCGAGGTCCACACCGGCCTCACCGCCGACCCCGCCGCGACCCACGCGCGCCTGTTCGCGAGGCTCGTGGGCTGAGGGCCCCCTCAGCCCGTAGAGCAGAGCCGGCGGTGAAACAGCTCGAACGCGGTCGCGTAGGACCAGGTCGCCAGCGCGGGGTCATAGCGCGCGCCCTCGTCGCGCAGGAACGCGTGCTGGCCGTTGACCTCGTGCCAGCTGAACGTCACGTCGGTCGCGCTGAGGCGCTCGTGGATGAGCGCCCGCGCCTCGGGCGGCACGTGCGGGTCCTGGCGGCCCCAGACCAGCAGCAGCTCGCCGGCGATCTCGCCCGCACGCTGCAGCGTGTCCGCGCGGGCGCCCGCGCCCAGCGTGCCGCCGTGCAGGTCGGTCGCGTAGAAGCACGCCGCCGCGCCCACGTCCGGGTTCAGCGCCGCGCGGAAGGCGAGGTGGCCGCCGATGCAGATGCCGATCGTCCCCAGCCGGCCGGTGCACGCCGGGTGGGCGGCGAGATGGTCCAGCGCGGCGCGCGCGTCGGCGTCGTAGGACTCGAGCTCCTTGCCGGCCTTGTGCGCGTTGCCGCGGTCCTTGCCCGCGT
Source organism: uncultured Solirubrobacterales bacterium (assembly GCA_963825515.1). Lineage (GTDB taxonomy): Bacteria > Actinomycetota > Thermoleophilia > Solirubrobacterales > Solirubrobacteraceae > CADCVQ01. The sequence goes on from CAWGTI010000011.1 coordinate 124,662, forward strand.
CGTCGTAGGCCAGGACGACGCCGGGCGCGGCCTCGAGCTCGTGGAAGATCTCGGGCACCGCGACGACGTAGCCGTGGCCGGCGAGGAAGGCCGCCATCCGCCGCACCGGCGCGGTGATCTGGAAGATCTCCGAGAACAGGACCAGGCCGGGGAACACGCCCTCCGCGGGGCGCAGGACCTCGGTGCGCATCGGTCCCCGCGCGGTGTCCAGATCGGCCAGCTCGGTCTCTGCGAGGATCACGGTCAGCCAAGGTTAGGGAGCTGATGCAAGAGACCTGCGGGCAATGCGGCGCCGGCTTCGAGTGCCGGGCGCGCGAGGGCGGCTGCTGGTGCGCCGCGATCGCGGTCGATCAGCGACGGCTCGCGGCGCTCGAGCTCACCGCCGAGCGCTGCCTGTGCCCCCGCTGCCTGCCGGCCGCCACCGGGAGCTCAGAGCGAAGCGCAAATCCGGCGTTCGGCGTCCGATGCCGCCCGGCCTAACCTGAACGTCGGTTCATGCACCACTGTGGTGCAGAATCCGGCGTTCGGCGGCCGATGCGGCCCGGCCTAACCTGAACGTCGGTTCATGCACCACTGTGGTGCAGAATCCGGCGCTCGCCGCGCAGAGCTCAGCGCCGCACGTTCTCGCAGTCGCGCGCCACGCGGTCGCGGGAATCCGCGAAGACGGTGTCGTGGCCCGGCCCGCAGACCACGCGGTCGGTGCCGCCGTGCACCACGTTGATGCGGTCGTTGCCCGGGCCGCCGTCGACGCTGTCGTCGTCGAAGTTCCCGAACACGACGTCCTCCCCCGGCCCCGCGACGATGCGATCACGCCCGCGGTCGCCGGTGATCCGGTCGTTGCCCGCGTTGCCGAACAGGGCGTCGTGGCCGGAGCGCCCGGCGATGGTGTCGTCGCCGGCGTCGCCGTGCAGCTCGTCGTCGCCGGAGTCGCCGTCGACGTAGTCGTCGCCGGCCTTGGCGAAGATCCGGTCGGCCCCGCTGCGGCCGAAGATCGAGTCCTCGCTGTTGCTGCCGTACAGGAGGTCGTCGCCGTCGGTGCCGCGGACCGAGCGCGGCGGCATCGTGTCGTTGTCGGCCTCGGGCGCGATGCGCTCGACGCGCTCGCAGTCCGAGAGCTGGTCGCGGTCGGGCGCGTCGGCCTCCACGTACACGGTGTCGCTGCCCGGCCCGCAGCGCACGACGTCCGCGCTGTCGTCCGCCGCGCGCAGCGCGTCGTCGCCGGCGCCGCCGTCGATCACGTCGGGCCCGTTGCCGCCGACCAGCTCGTCGCCGCCCTCGCCGCCGTCGAGCTGGTCGGTGCCCGAGCCGCCGTCCAGGCGGTCCATCCCGTCGTGGCCGGTCAGGCGGTCGTTGCCGCTGTCGCCCTTGAGCGTGTCGTTGCCCGCGTCGCCCTCCAGGCGGTCGCCCGCCCGCCCCCCGTCGAGCAGGTCGTCGCCGGGGCCGCCGATGATGCGCTCGCTGCCGGTCTCGCCGAAGAGCTGGTCGTCGCCGTCCTCGCCGAAGATGCGCTGGTCGGAGCCGCGGCCGCCGCGGACCACGTCGTCGCCGGGGCCGCCGTTGAGGACCTTGTCGTCGCCGAAGCCCTTCTCCTCGATCGTGTCGTTGCCCGGGCCGGCGTTGATCGTGTCGTCGCCGTCGCCGCCGTCGAGGCGGTCGTCGCCGTCCTCGCCGAACAGCTCGTCGTTGCCCGTGCCGCCGTCGAAGCCGTCGGCGCCCAGGCCTCCGTAGAGGACGTCGTTGCCGGTCCCGCCCAGCAGGAAGTCCTCGCCCTCGCCGCCCAGGATGCGATCGCTGAACGAGCCGCCCGAGAGGCGGTCGTTGCCGGGACCGCCGTCGAGGCGGTCGCGCTGGCGCCCGCCGCCCAGGAAGTCGTCGCCGCCGAGCCCCTCGAGGACGTCGCGCCCGCGCGTGCCGGTCAGGCGGTCGGGCCCGTCGGTTCCGGAGATGAGCGCCAGGCCGGGCTGCACGACGAGGTCCACCGGCGTGGCGCCGGGCAGGCTCACGGTCCCCACGCGGCGGCGGGAGAACGGGCTCACGAGCGAGAGCGTCGCGCCGCCGGCGTCGGCCAGCAGGATCCGCGTGCCGTCCGGCGTCCACGCCGGCGTGCCGGGCCCGCGCCCGGACGCCAGACGCCGGACGGCCCCGCTGCTCACGTCGACCAGCGCGGCGCCGGTGCCCCCCGGCTGCGCGCCGATCACCAGCCGCGACCGTCCCGGCGAGAGCTGCATGGCTCCGCCGACGCCCGCGGGCAGGCGGGTGCGCCCGCGGCGGACCTTGCGCGCCGAGGGGGCGATCGTGCGCAGCCGGCCGCGCGCGGTCACCAGCGTCCGCCCGCCGGTGACGACGGCCACGCCGGTGGCCCCGGGCACCCGGACGTGTCGCAGCAGGCCGCCCGCGCCCGGCGCCACCATGGCCACGCGCCCGCTGCGCAGCACGACGGCGACGAGCGCGCCGCCGGGGCCGAGGGCCAGCGCCCCGCCCTCCCCGCGCAGCTCGACCGCGGTGCGGGGCGCCAGCGTCCCCGGATCGACGAGCTCCAGGCGCCGCCCGCGCACGACGTAGAGCGTGCCGCCGTTCGGGGAGAGCTCGATGTCGGTGATCGGCTCGCCGCCGGCGACGGTCCGCGCGGTCTCCGCGCGGCGGTTGACGTCCAGCGCGACGAGCTCGGTGCCGGCGGCGACGAAGCCGCGCTCGCCGCTGCGGGTGACCGCGACCGCGCGGGAGGGTCCGGGGAGCGGCAGGCGCGCCGCCACGGCGTTGGTGGAGACGTCCACGAGCGCGACCTCGGGCGTGCCCGTGGCGACCAGCGCGACGCGGGCCGCGGCGTCCGGCGCGACGGCGCCCGAGACCGCCGCGGCGGCTGCGGTCGCCAGCAGCGCGCAGACCAGCCTCATCCGCCTGGGCGCGATGACCATGGCCGCGAAGCATGATCGAGGCGGGCCGGGCGTGTGTCGCCAGTCGCGGCGGAGGAAGATGCACACCTATGGCGCCCCGTACCCGCTACGCCCGCCACGGCGACGTCAGCATCGCCTACCAGACCCACGGCGACGGGCCGATCGACCTGCTGTTCATCGGCGCGTTCATCTCGCACGTCGAGCACATCTGGGAGGACCCGGGCCTCGCGCGCTTCCTGAACCGGCTGGCGAGCTTCTCGCGGCTGATCGTGATGGACCGGCGCGGCTCGGGGCTGTCGGACGACGGCGAGCTGGACGTCGAGCACGAGCTCGGCGACATCACCGCGGTGCTCGACGCGGCGGGCAGCGAGCGGGCCGCGCTGCTGGCCTACACGGCGGGCGGGCCGCTGGCCGCCACCTACGCTGCCCGCTGCCCTGAGCGCGTCGGCGCGCTCGCGCTGTACGCGTGCATGCTGCACCCCACGGGCGACGACGACCTCCCCTGGGCGGCCTCCGCGCAGGAGCGCGAGGAGCGCATGAACGCACTGCTCGAGCGCTGGGGGGACGGCGTGAACCTCGATCTGCTCGCGCCGTCGGCGGCCGGCGACGAGCGGCTGCGCAGCTGGTTCGCCCGCCTGGAGCGCCTGGCCGCCAGCCCGGGGCAGATGCGCCGGCTGGTGGAGTCCACCGCGCGCCTGGACGTCCGGCCGGAGCTGGCGTCGATCCGCGTGCCTACGCTGGTCCTGCACCGCACGGACGACGCGTTCATGGACGTGCGCCATTCCCGGGAGTACGCGCGGCGCATCCCGGGCGCCCGGCTGGTCGAGCTGCCGGGGATCGACTCGCTGCCCAGCGTCGGGGACACCGACGCGCTGGTGGGCGAGACGGAGGAGTTCCTGACCGGCGGCCGCCTCAGCGGCGAGCTCGAGCGCGCGCTGCTGACGGTCCTGTTCACCGACATCGTCGACGGGACGACGCGCGCGGCGCAGCTGGGCGACAAGCGCTGGCGCGACCTGCTCGCCGATCACGACCGCGAGGTGCGCCGGGTCCTGGCCGCCTTCGACGGCCGGAGCGTCAAGTCGATCGGCGACGGGTTCCTGGCCGTCTTCGCGGGCGCTCCCAGCCGGGCGGTGCGCTGCGCGGCGGCGATCCGCGACGCGGTGGCGCCGCTGGGCATCGACCTGCGCATGGGACTGCACACCGGCGAGTGCGAGCTCATCGGCGACGACGTGGGGGGCATGGCGGTGCACATCGCCGCGCGCATCGCCGCCCTGGCCGGGGCCGGCGAGGTCCTGGTCTCCGGCACCGTGTACGGGACGGTGGTCGGCGCCGGCCTGAGCTTCGAGGATCGCGGCTCGCACGAGCTGCGCGGGGTTCCCGGGCACTGGCCGGTCTTCGCGTTCGCAGTCTGACACCGCAGCGCAACCCGGCTGCATACGCGGGAGTTGTGGGGCCAGAAGATTTCCCCACCAGGAGGTACGAACCTGTGCGCAAGCACGCGAAGCTCATCGTCATCAGCGCAATGCTGGTGGCCGTTCTGGCCACGCCCATCGCGCTCGGCGCGGGCGAGGGTCAGCCGCTGGACGGCGGCGCACGCAACCCGTCGCCCAACGAGTCGGTGGAGTACAACCGCGAGACGGAGATCATCGCCGAGAACAGCACCTACGGCACCCGCCAGTCCAACAAGTCCAACAACGGCGGCGGGGCCATCTACGGCTGTCGCTCCGGCGCCGGCGGCTCGCCCGCCAACAACGAGCCCTGCCTGCGGGCCAACAACCTCAACCAGGGCTTCACGTTCGAGTTCGAGACCGACGGCATCCAGGGCGGCACGATCAACTCGCGCCGCGCCGGGGACGCCAGCCGTCCGTTCACGACCAACATGACCGGGGTCGCAACGGGGCTGAACGCCGACCGCGTCGACGGCCAGGACCTCGACGACATCGTGCGGGCGTCGGTCGCGGCCGGCCAGCTCGTCAACCCGTTCGCGCAGGTGACCTCGGCCGGGGCGGCAGGCGAGACGCGCGGCGTGCCGTCCGGCGGCGTCAGCAAGCAGGGTGGCGACGGCAACTACGACGTCGTCTTCGCCGGCGACCTGTCCAAGTGCGCGCTTGAGGCCACGATCACCGGCACGGCCCCGGGCCAGGTCACGGTGACCCCGAGCGTGGCCGGCGGCAACACGACCGTCGACGTGCGCACGTTCAACGGCGCCGGCGCGGCGGCGGACCGCCCGTTCCATCTGACCGCCAGCTGCTGAGCGGCCAGCGGCACGGCGGGGCGCCTGCGGGCGCCCCGCCGGCCGGGCCCGCGACAGGCTCAGGTGCGCTCGCCCCGGACGCGCGCCCGGGCCAGCCGGACCAGCAGCGCCGTCCAGTCGGCGACGCCCGCCCACAGATGACCCACCGGGCCGGTGGCGATCCAGGCGGCGAGCGCCTCGAGCGGCGGACGGGGGCGGGGCACGGTCTGACGATAAGGTGTCGCGCCCGATGACCACTGCCGTGAAGACCACCGTCACCGAGCTGCCCGAGTCGCGCGTGCGCGTCGAGGCCGAGATCCCGGCCGACGAGGTCCAGCGCACGCTGGAGACCACCGCCCGCAAGCTGGGCGGCAACATGAACCTGCCCGGCTTTCGCAAGGGCAAGATCCCCACGCCGGTGCTGATCCAGCGCATCGGGCGCCGCACCCTCATGGACGAGGCCGTGCGCGAGGGCATGGGTCAGTGGTACATGCGCGTGGTCGAAGAGGCGGGCATCGCGCCCATCGGCGACCCGGACCTCCACATGGGCGACCTGCCCGACGAGGGCCAGGCGCTGACGTTCTCGCTGGAGGTCGGCGTGCGCCCTGTCGCCACGCTCGGCGAGTACAAGGGCCTGGAGGTCGCCAGGCGCGAGCCGGCGGCCGACCCGGCGGCGATCGACGCCGAGATCGAGACCGCGCGCGAGCGCCTCTCGCGCCTGGAGGTCGTCGACCGCCCCGCCGAGGAGGGCGACTTCGTCATCGTCGACTTCCTGGGCCGGCTCGACGACGTCCCGTTCGAGGGCGGCGAGGGCCGCGACCAGGTCGTCGAGATCGGCAGCGGCCGGTTCATCGCGGGCTTCGAGGAGGCGCTGGCCGGCGCCGAGGCCGGCGAGCAGCGCACGGTGCTGACGACCTTCCCGGCGGAGTACCCCAAGGAGGACCTCGCCGGCCGCGAGGCGGAGTTCACCGTGGACGTCAAGGAGGTCAAGGTCAAGCAGCTGCCCGACCTCGACGACGAGCTCGCGGTGCAGCTGGGCTTCGACACGCTCGACGAGGCGCGCGCGGACATCGCCGAGCGCCTGCGCGAGGCCGACGCCGAGGCCGTGCAGGAGGAGTTCCGCGAGGCGGCGATCGACGCGGCGGTGGCGCAGGCCGAGATCGACGTCCCCCAGGACCTGGTGAAGTGGCGCGCCCAGGAGCTGTGGGACCGGATGCTCGACTCCCTGGCCCGCCAGCGGATCTCCAAGGAGCTCTACCTGCAGATCGCGGGCAAGACCGAGGCCGAGGCGCTGAAGGAGGCGCTGCCCGAGGCCGAGCAGGCGCTCAGGCGCGAGGCCGTGATCGTCGCGATCGTGGAGGCCGAGGGCATCGCGCCGACCGACGACGAGCTGCTCGAGGCGATCCGGCCCGCGGCCGAGAGCGAGGGCATCACCCGATTTCAGCTGCGCGACCAGATGCGCGAGGCGGGCCGGCTGGGCGGGCTCACCGAGCAGCTGGCGGCGCGCCAGGCGATCGACCTCGTCACCGAGTCCGCCGTCCCGGTCTCGCCCGAGAAGGCCGAGGCGAGCGGCAAGCTGTGGGCCCCCGGTCAGGACAAGCCGGCGGGCGGCAAGCTCTGGACGCCCGACTCCTGAGGGCACGCCGTGCGACGGCCGGACCCTCGGGCCCGGAGCAGATCGCTTGGTACGCTGCCCGCGCAGGACTTCCACCCCCGGAGGGGCCGGAAGGTATCCGTCCCCTGACAGGACTTCGTCCTGTAGGGCCGAACTGAGCGAGGACCATGAGCCCCCTTGTCCCGATGGTGGTCGAGCAGACGTCGCGAGGCGAGCGCGCCTTCGACATCTACAGCCGGCTGCTCAACGAGCGCATCGTCTTCCTCGGTACTCCCGTGGACGATCAGATCGCCAACCTGATCGTCGCCCAGCTGCTGCACCTGGAGTCCGAGGACCCCGACAAGGACATCTCCATCTACATCAACTCGCCCGGCGGCTCGGTGTACTCGGGGCTGGCGATCTACGACACGATGCAGTTCATCAAGCCCGACGTGCAGACCATCTGCGTGGGCATCGCGATGTCGATGGGCGCGCTCCTGCTGGCCGGCGGCGCGGAGGGCAAGCGCATGGCGCTGCCCAACGCGAAGATCCTCATCCACCAGGTCTCCAGCGGCTTCCAGGGCCAGGCGACGGACATCGAGATCCACGCCAAGGAGATCATCGACATCCGCCAGCGGCTGGACGAGATCATCGCCAAGCACACCAAGCAGGACTACGACAAGGTCCGCACGGACACCGAGCGCGACTACTTCATGAGCAGCGATCAGGCGAAGGAGTACGGGATCATCGACCGGGTGATCCACGAGCACTGAGCCGTCATGGCGCGACCGACCGACTCCAACGAGCAGCTGCTGTGCTCCTTCTGCGGCAAGTCCCAGCGCCAGGTCAAGAAGCTCATCGCCGGTCCCGGGGTCTACATCTGCGACGAGTGCATCGATCTCTGCAACGAGATCATCGACGAGGAGCTGACCGCTCCGCCCTCGTTCGACATCGAGAACCTGCCCAAGCCGCGGGAGATCTACGACGTGCTCGACGAGTACGTCGTGGGCCAGGACGAGTCCAAGCGCACGCTGTCGGTGGCCGTCTACAACCACTACAAGCGCGTGCAGATGATGCAGGTCGAGGACTCCGACATCGAGCTGCAGAAGTCCAACATCCTGCTGCTCGGCCCGACGGGCTGCGGCAAGACGCTGCTGGCGCAGACGCTCGCGCGGATCCTCAACGTCCCGTTCGCGATCGCCGACGCGACCGCGCTCACCGAGGCCGGCTACGTCGGCGAGGACGTCGAGAACATCCTGCTCAAGCTCATCCAGGCCGCCGACTACGACGTCAAGAAGGCCGAGACCGGGATCATCTACATCGACGAGGTCGACAAGATCGCCCGCAAGGCCGACAACCCGTCGATCACGCGCGACGTCAGCGGTGAGGGCGTCCAGCAGGCGCTCTTGAAGATCCTCGAGGGAACGACGGCGTCGGTGCCTCCGCAGGGCGGGCGCAAGCACCCCCACCAGGAGTTCCTCTCGATCGACACGACGAACGTCCTGTTCATCTGCGGCGGCGCGTTCGCCAACCTCGACAAGGTCATCGAGCGGCGGATCGGGTCCAACGGGATCGGCTTCGGCGCCTCGATCCAGTCCAAGATCCAGCGCGACAAGGGCGAGGTCTTCGAGCAGACCCTCCCCGAGGACCTCGTCAACTACGGCCTGATCCCGGAGTTCATCGGGCGCCTGCCGGTGGTCAGCGCGGTGCACCAGCTCACGCGCGACGACCTGATCACGATCCTCACCGAGCCGCGCAACGCCCTGGTCAAGCAGTTCCAGCGCTTCTTCAGCTTCGACGGCATCGAGCTGGTGTTCTCCGACGACGCGCTGGTGTCGGTCGCCGACCGCGCGCTGGCGCGCGAGACCGGCGCCCGCGGGCTGCGCTCGATCATCGAGGAGACGCTGCTGGAGGTGCAGTTCGAGCTGCCCTCGCGCCGCGACGTCAAGAAGTGCGTCGTGACCCGGGAGACGATCGAGAAGGGCCTCTCGCCGACCCTCGTGACCGAGGCCGCGCCCGACGAGCAGGCGCCCCGGCGGGCCGAGTCGGCCTAGTGGCGCGCCTCCCCGTCACCTCCCGGCCGGTCCCCTGGCTCATGCTGCTGACCGTGGCGCGCGCCATCTGGGAGCGCGTGCGCGACGACCTCTCGCCGGCCGACCGCCGGCGCCTGGGGCGCCTGATCACCACCCGGCCCGACCGCCTCACCAAGGCCGACCTCGCCGACCTGCGGCGCATCGTCGGCAAGATCGACCTGCGCACCGCCGGCAAGGACCTGGCCGCGGCCCGCATCGGCCGCGGCCTGCGGCGTTAGCCGCGCCTGCGGCGCAGCCGCGCGATCGTCTCCAGCGCCTCGATGTCCGCCTGGTCGCGGGGCCGGTTCGCCGCCCGCTTCATCGCCAGGAGGTCCTCGACTGAGGCAATGAGGATCTCGACGCCGTCGAGGTCGACCCGCTCAGCGCGGGCCTTGAGCACGTCGTAGCTGGGCGACCCCCCGGGCTCGACGAGCAGGTCGAGTCCACCGGCCTGCGTGTCCAGCGTCAGGATCTGCATGCCGCGCAGCGTGCGCGCGTCCGGGACGAACGGGATCTCCTCCTCGATGCCGCGCAGACGTGCGCCGAGGTCGATGAGCACGCGGCCGAGCACGTCCAGATTTGCCTCATCGGGGGCGTAGCAGATGTCCAGGTCCTCGGTGTTGCGCGCGTAGCCGTGCGCGATGACCGCGATCCCTCCGATGACGACGAAATCGACGCCTCCCGCGGCGAGTCGGCCGAGCAGCGACGTGACGCTGAACTCAGCCGACACGCTCGCGCGATCGCAACATCGCGGTCTGGAGGCGCCTCAGTTCCGCGTGATTTCGCTCGAAGTGCTTGATGCGCTCAGCCGGCGTCCGCTCGAGGTCCTGGCGGACCAGGCTCTCGTCGATCGACGGACCCGGCTCGCCCGGACCGCTCGTCCAAGCCGGCGCGATGAGCTGGAGCCGGTGGCCCGTGGCGCGGAGGGTGCGGTCCAGCGTCTCGACCGTCGGGTTCGAGTCCGCCCGCTCGAGCTTGGCGATCGCGGACTGGCTCAAGCCGAGGCGTGCGGCGAGCTCGGCCTGCGTGAGACCTGCTGCACGCCGGGCTTCGCGGACAAGGCTGGCGGCACGGGACATCCATGGGCAAGTATGACCGATCGCTCATGGTTGGAGCGCGCGACGTGTGCCGACCGCTCCATAGACTGGAAGCGATGGCCGACCTGCGCGACCGGAAGCGATTCGAGCCCTCCGAGGTGGAGCCCCGGATCGTCGAGCGCTGGCTGCAGTCGGGCCTCGTGCACCCCGAGCCGGCGGGATCACCGGAGGAGAACTACTCGATCGCCGTGCCCCCGCCGAACGTCACCGGCGTGCTGCACATGGGCCACGCGCTCAACGGCGCGATGCAGGACGTCCTGGTGCGCACCAACCGCATGCGCGGGCGGCGCACGAAGTGGATCCTGGGCACCGACCACGCCGGCATCGCCACGCAGCGCCAGGTCGAGAAGCTGCTGGAGTCCGAGGGCACGAGCCGCGAGGAGATCGGCCGCGAGGCGTTCGTGCGCCGCGTGTGGGAGTGGCGCGAGCGCTACGGCGGCCAGATCATCGAGCAGTTCAAGCGCCTGGGCGCCACGCTGGACTACTGCGACGAGCGCTTCACGATGGACGAGCGCTACGTCCGCGCGGTGATGACGGTCTTCGTCGAGCTCTACGACCAGGGGCTCATCTACCGCGACAACTACATGGTCAACTGGGACCCGGGGCTGCGCTCGGCGATCTCCGACCTGGAGGTGGAGGAGCGCGAGGGGGTCGAGGACACGCTGTACTCGATCGCCTACCCGCTGGCCGATGACGACGGCGAGCTGGTCGTGGCCACGGTGCGCCCGGAGACGATGCTGGCCGACACCGCGGTCGCGGTGCACCCCGGCGACGAGCGCTACGCGCACCTCGTCGGCCGCGAGGCGGTCCTGCCGCTCGTCGGCCGGCGCCTGCCGGTCATCGCCGACGACTACGTCAAGACCGAGTTCGGCACCGGCGCGCTGAAGGTCACGCCCGGCCATGACCCCAACGACTTCGAGATCGGGCGCCGCCACGGCCTGGAGGAGATCGGCGTCATCGGCGAGGACGGGCTCATGACCGCCGCGGCCGGCGAGCGCTACGCCGGGCTGACGGTGGAGGCGGCGCGCGAGCGCGTCGTCGCCGACCTGCGCGCGGAGGGCCGGATCCGCGGCGAGGAGCCCTACGTCCACGCCGTGCCCTACAGCCACCGCTCCGGCGCGCGCGTCGAGCCGCTCATCTCGCTGCAGTGGTTCATGCGCATGGACGAGCTGGCCGGCCCGGCCGTCGAGTCCGTCCGCTCCGGGCGGCTGCGCATCCACCCGCCGTCACAGGAGCGCCGCTACGTCGACTGGCTGGAGAACATCCGCCCCTGGTGCATCTCGCGCCAGCTGTGGTGGGGCCACCAGATCCCGGTCTGGTACCGCGGCGACGAGACCTACGTCGGCCTCGAGCCGCCCGCGGGCGACGGCTGGACGCAGGATCCCGACGTGCTGGACACGTGGTTCAGCTCCCAGCTGTGGCCGTTCGCCACGCTGGGCTGGCCCGAGCAGACGCCCGAGCTCGCCGCGTTCTACCCCACCGACGTGCTCTCCACGGCGCGCGACATCCTGTTCCTGTGGGTCGCGAGGATGGTGATGATGGGCCTGCGCTTCACCGGCACGGAGCCGTTCGCCGCCGTCAACGTCCACTCCGTCATCCAGGCCCCCGACGGCCGGCGGATGAGCAAGTCGCTGGGCACCGGCATCGACCCCCTGAACGAGATCGACGCCCACGGCGCCGACGCCGTGCGCTTCGGCCTGCTGGCGATGTCCTCCAGCCAGGACGTCCGCTACAGCCCGGAGAAGATCCAGCAGGGCCAGGCGCTGGCCAACAAGCTCTACAACGCGACGCGGTTCGTGCTGCTGCGCGTCGATCCCGACGTGCGCCCCGCGGCCCAGCCGCGCACGCTGGAGGACCGCTGGATCCTGTCGCGCCTGCAGGCCATCGAGGCCGACACGGCGGCGCGCGTGGACGCCTTCGACTTCTCCCGCGCCGCCCTGGGCCTCTACGACTTCATCTACGGCGAGCTGTGCGACTGGTACCTGGAGCTGGTCAAGCCGCGGCTGGGCGAGGACGCCGACCCCGGCGAGCGCGCGGCGCTCAGCGCGACGCTGGTGCACGTGCTGCGCGAGACGGTCGCGCTGGCGCACCCGATCCTGCCCTTCGTGACCGAGGAGCTGTGGGGCGCGCTGCCGGGGACCGAGGGCTTGCTGGCCGCCGGCCGCCTGCCCGAGCCCGACGACGCGCTGCGCGACCCCGACGCCGAGGAGCAGGTGGGCCGGGCGATGGAGGCCATCCGGGCCCTGCGCACCTGGCGCGAGTCGGTGGGCGTGACCCGCGGCGTGGCCGTGCCCGGCGTCCTGCAGGCCGAGGGCTACGAGGCCACGGCGGGAACGGTCGCGGCGCTGGCGGGCTTCGAGCTCAACGGCGCCGACAGGGGCGAGCCGGTGGCGACCGTCACCATCCCGGGCGGCGCCGTCGGCGTCCTGGCCTCGGAGGCCGTGGACCTCGGGGCGGCCGAGCGCCGGCGCGCGGACCGGCGCGCCACGCTGGACTCCGAGATCGCGCGCGCCGCGGGCAAGCTCGCCGACGAGCGGTTCGTCGCGCGCGCGCCCGCCCACATCGTGGAGGCCGAGCGCGACAAGCTCGGGCGCCTGCGGGCCGAGCTCGCGGCGCTGGAGGGCGGGCCGTGACGCGCGCGACCGCCGCGCTACGCGAGAGCGGATGGAGCGCCGCCGACGCGGAGCGCTGGCTGCTCTCGCTGGAGCTGTTCGGCATGCGCTTCGGCCTGGACCGCATGCGCCGGCTCATGACCGCGCTGGGCTCGCCGCAGAAGGCGTTCGCGGCGATCCACGTGGTGGGCACCAACGGCAAGTCGTCGACCACGCGGATGACCGCCGCGCTGCTCGAGCACCACGGCGTGCGCACCGGTGCCTACCTCTCGCCGCACCTGGTGTCCTTCGCCGAGCGCATCCGCGTCGGCGGGGAGGACGTCCCTGAGGCCGCGTTCGCGGCCGCCGCCGCCCGCTCCCGCCACGCCGCGGAGATCGTCGAGCGCACGCTGGAAGGTGGCGAGCGCGTGACGCAGTTCGAGGCGCTCACCGCCGCGGCCTACTCCGAGCTCGCCGCGCGCGGGGTGCAGGCCGCGGTCGTGGAGGCGGGGCTGGGCGGGCGCTGGGACGCCACGAACGTCCTCGACGCGGGGGTCGTCGCGCTGACCAACGTGGGCCTGGAGCACACCCGCTGGCTGGGCCCGACCGTGACCGACATCGCGCGCGAGAAGCTCGCCGTGGTCGCCCCGGGCGCGACGCTGGTGCTGGGGGCCGACCTGCATCCCGAGGCCGAGGCCGAGGCGCAGGCCGTCGCGCAGCGCCAGGGCGCGCGCATCGTCCGCGCGCCCGCCGAGCCCGCGGCGATCTCCCCCGACCTCGAGCTGCTGGCCCGCGGGGCATTCCAGCGGCGCAACTTCGCGGTCGCGTGCGCGGCCGCGGAGGCCCACCTGGGCCGCCTGGACCCCGCCGCGGTCCGCGCGGCCGCGGTCTCCACGCCCGTGCCCGGCCGCTTCGAGATCATCGGCACCGACCCGGTGACCGTGCTCGACGGCGCGCACAACCCCGCCGGGATCGCGGCGCTGGCCGAGACGCTCGAGGGCTTCCTCGCCGGCCGCCCGCTCGTGGCGGTGCTGTCGGTCCTCGACGACAAGGACGCCGCCGGGATGCTCGCCGGCCTGCTGGAGCGCTGCGACCGCGCGGTCTTCACCGCCAGCGCCCACCCCCGCGCGCTGCCGCCCGCCACGCTCGCGTCCCTGGCCGGGCAGGTGGGCCCGGCGCCCGACAGCCACCTGGAGGCCGAGCCCCGGCGCGCGCTCGCGCTGGCCCGGGAGATCGCGGGCCGCACGGATCCGCCCGGGGTGGTCCTGGCCACGGGCTCCATCTACCTGATCGCCGACCTGCTGCGCCCCTCCGACCGCCCCCGGGGATCCACGCTGTGAGCGACGACGGCCCCTCGGCACTCGCTCTCATCGCCGTCGTCGCCGTGATCGTGGCCCTCGTGATCCTGGTCTTCTTCGCCCTGGGTTACGGCTTCGGCCGACTGTTTCTCTAAGCTGCGCCGATCGTGCTGGCTGTATTCGGGATCAACAACGATGGCGTCAACCTCGCCATCAACCTGTTGATCCTCTTCCTGCTGATCATCTATCTGGCGCTCGTGTACTGGACGTACATGGACGCGCGCCGACGGATCGCCGACCCCATGCTGGTCGCGTGTGCGGCTGCCTCGTCCCTGTTTCCGTTCGTCGGGACGATCGTCTACACGATCGTCCGCCCGCCGGAGTACCTCGAGGACGTCCGCGAGCGCGAGCTGGAGATGCAGGCCGCCGAGGCCCGGCTGCAGGAGCTCAACTACGTGCTGTGCCCGCGCTGCGACTACGAGGTCGAGCGCGACTTCCTGCGCTGCCCGTCGTGCATGGGCAAGCTGAAGGACCCGTGCGCGAACTGCGGCAAGCCGTTGGACCCGACCTGGAACCTGTGCCCGTACTGCGAGGCGACGGTCGCCGAGAAGTCCCCCGTCCCGCGCCGGCGCCGGCGAGCCGCTTCGGCCGGCAGCGAGCCGACGGCGGAGCAGACCGCGGTCGACTGACCGTCTCACCCAGAGGAGAAAGCGAATGGACCGGACCCTGATCCTGGTCAAGCCAGACGCGTACGCGCGCAACCTGACCGGCGAGATCATCTCGCGCTTCGAGCGCAAGGGGCTGCGCATCGCCGACATCAAGCTCATGGCCCTCGACGAGGAGGGCGCGCACCGCCACTACGCCGAGCACGTGGGCAAGCCCTTCTTCCCGCCGCTGGTGGCCTCGATCACCTCGGGCCCGCTCGTGGCGATGATCATCGAGGGTCCGCAGGCCGTGAAGGCCGCCCGCCAGGTGATCGGTGCCACCGACCCGCTGGACGCCGCCCTGGGCACGATCCGCGGCGACTTCGCCATCGAGATGCGCCGCAACATGGTGCACGGGTCGGACTCCGACGAGTCGGCCGAGCGCGAGATCGAGATCTTCTTCGGTGCGTAGCAGCGGGCCGCTCGTGCTGGCCAGCCGCTCTGCGCAGCGGCGGGCCATCCTGGAGCAGCTGGGGATCGCCTTCGAGGCGCTCCCGGTCGACGTCGACGAGGACCAGGTCGGGCCCGCGGACGTCGTGACCCGCGCCAACGCGCTGCGCAAGGCGCTGGCGGGCTGGGCGGAGCGGCCCAGCCGGCTCGTGCTGGGCGTCGACACGGTGGTCGTGCTGGACGGCGAGATCATCGGCAAGCCGGCCTCCGAGCGGGCGGCGCTGGGGACCCTGAAACGGCTCGCCGGACGCTCCCACGACGTGGTCAGCGGGCTCGTTCTCGTCCGAGACGGCAACCCTCAGGCTGTGCACGAGGCAACGAAGGTGACGTTCCGAGCGCTCGAGGCCGACGCGCTCGAGCGCTACGTCGCCACCGGCGAATGGCGCGACCGAGCGGGCGGTTATGCGATCCAGGGCCAAGGTGCAGCGCTGGTTCGCGAGATCGCCGGCGACTACCTGAACGTGGTGGGTCTGCCGGTCGGCGCAATGCTCGACCTCGACTCGAGCCTCATGCTCAGCCATTGGTAGAGGGATTGCCGGGGCCGGCCCGGTGCGCCGATAGACTGCGACGAGGCGCCGGCCCCCAGCGCTGCGAGCGAGCGCACGACAGAGGGGCCTTTCGCCCCCCTCTCCCATGGGTTACCTCAGTTACCTCACCGGCTTCGGCGGACGCGACATGGCAGTCGACCTCGGCACGGCCAACACGCTCGTCTACGTCCGCGGCCGCGGCATCGTTCTCTCGGAGCCGAGCGTGGTCGCGATCGACTCGCGCAGCGGGGAGGTCCATGCGGTGGGCATCGAGGCCAAGCGGATGCTCGGCCGCACGCCGGGGACGATCTCGGCGATCCGCCCGCTCAAGGACGGGGTCATCGCCGACTTCGACGTCACCGAGGAGATGCTGCGCCACTTCATCCAGAAGGTGCACCAGAACCGGTGGGCGCACCCGCGCGTCGTCGTGTGCGTGCCCTCGGGCGTGACCGGCGTCGAGAAGCGCGCGGTCGAGGAGGCCTGCCTGTCCGCGGGCGCGCGCCAGGCCTACCTGATCGAGGAGCCGATGGCCGCCGCGATCGGGGCGGGCCTGCCGGTGGGCGAGCCCACCGGGTCGATGGTCGTCGACATCGGCGGCGGCACCAGCGAGGTCGCGGTGATCTCGCTGGGCGGGATCGTCGTCAGCCAGTCGATCCGCATCGGCGGCGACGAGCTCGACGAGGCGATCATCAACTACGCCAAGCGCGAGTACAAGCTGCTCATCGGCCAGCAGACCGCCGAGGAGGTCAAGCTCGAGATCGGCTCCGCCTACGCGATGCCCGAGGAGCTGCAGGCCGAGATCCGCGGGCGCGACATGGTCTCGGGCCTGCCGAAGACCGTCGTGCTCACCAGCGAGGAGATCCGCCAGGCGCTGGAGGAGCCCCTCACCCAGATCGTCGACGCGGTCAAGGAGACCCTGGACCGCACCCCGCCCGAGCTGTCGTCGGACATCATGGACCGTGGAATCATGCTGGCCGGCGGCGGATCCCTCCTGCAGGGGCTCGACGAGCGCCTGCGCGAGGAGACCCAGATGCCCGCACACCTCGCCGAGTCGCCGCTGACCTGTGTGGCGGTCGGCTCGGGCCGCTCCCTCGAGGAGTTCGAGGTCATCCACCGCACCAGCAAGAATTCGAAGCACCGCCGGCGCCGCTACTAGGCGTGACGTCCCAGCCCAGACCTTGGAGACCCTCCCTTCGTGTACGACAAGATGGTCCGGCGGCGCCGGGCGGTCCTCGGGCTGCTCGTCGGCTGCTCCCTGTTCCTCCTGACCGCCTATTTCGGCGAGTCGACCGGCGGAGCGCTGCACGGCGTGCAGCGGGGCGCTAGCGAGGTGCTCAACCCGGTCCAGGACGGCGCCAGCCGCGCGCTCAAGCCGGTCCGTGACCTGTTCGGCTGGTTCGGGGACACGATCGACGCCAAGGGCGAGGTGGAGGACCTGCGCTCCGAGCGCAACCAGCTGCGCCGCAGCCTCGTGGACGCCGAGACGGCCCGGGTGGAGAACGCGCGGCTGCGCCGGATGGTCGAGCTCAACAGCGCGCTGAACCTCGACGACTACGCCCCAAAGACCGGCCGCGTCATCGTCCAGTCGCCGACCGTCTGGTACGCGACCATCCGCGTGGACAAGGGCTCCAGCGACGGCGTGCGAAAGGGCCAGCCGGTGATGAACGAGCAGGCCCTGATCGGACGGGTGACCGAGGTGTTCGGCGGCTCGGCGCAGGTCCTGCTCATCACCGACTCCAAGTCGCAGGTCTCCGCGCGCACGAGCGCGCGCGGGTCCTTCGGGATCGTCAAGCCCTCCAGCGCGGGGCACCCGACCGACCTGGTCCTCGACTTCGCCTCCGGCGTGAACCTCCGCGAGGGCGACCGGGTGGTCACGCGCGGCACGGTCACCGACCGCGACGACCTGTCGCTGCTCTTCCCGCCCGGGCTGCCGATCGGGCGCATCACCCGGATCGCCAACGCCGGCACCGACACGCAGGAGATCCACCTGCGACCGTTCGCCGACATGCGCAACCTGGACTTCGTCCAGATCCTCACGCGCCCGGAGGGCCCGGCCCGGTGACCGCGGACTCGGCGCGGCTCGCGGGCCGCCTGGTCGCGCTGTGCGTGGTGGGCGTGATCGTGCAGACGGCGGCCGTCTCGCAGCTGCCCATCGCCGGCGCCAACGCCGATCTCTCGCCGCTCATGGTCATGGCCGTGGGCCTGCTGTGCGGGTCGCTGGCGGGGGCGTGCTTCGGGTTCGGAGTGGGCCTGTTCCTCGACGTCGTGCTGCTGCAGACGCTCGGCGTCTCCTCGCTGGTCCTGCTCGCCGTCGGCTACGGGGCGGGCCGCATCCGCGAGGCGCGCGACCCCGAGGGCACGCTCGTCCCGCTGGCCGTGGGCGCCGTGGCCACGCTGGCGTTCAGCATCGGCTTCGCGATCATGCAGTTCCTGCTCGGCGTCGACGCGCCGGTCAGCGGGGCGCTGATCCGCCAGATCGTCACCACGCTGGTGGTCAACGCGCTGATCGCGCTGCCGCTGTACGCGCTCGTGCGCCGCTGGATGCTTCCCGCCCTTCCCGACGACCCGCGCCGGCGGCGGCGGCGGGCGTACACGACCGGCGGGCTGAGCCCGCTCTCGCGCGGATGATCGATCCCGTCTCCGACCGCCGCCCGCCGATCACGCCCCAGCTCGCGCTGCGCGTGGCCATCCTCGGCGCGGTCGCCCTGGGGCTGTTCGCGATCGTCTTCTTTCGCCTGTGGTACCTGCAGGTGCTCTCCGGCGACCAGTACCTGGCCGACGCCAACACCAACCGCGTGCGCGAGCTGCGCATCCAGGCGCCGCGCGGCGAGATCGTCGACCGCTCCGGCCGGGTGATCGTGCGCAACAAGCGCGCCGTCGTCGTGCAGATGGACCCGGCCAAGCTTCCGGTGGCCGAGCGCGACCTCGCGGCCGAGTGGGGCCGGCGCGCCGGCGCCCGCGCGGCCCGGCCCCGCGGGCGGCGCGGCCCGGCGATCGCGATCCCGCCGATCCCCGGCGCGGAGCTGCGCGCGCGCTACGAGCGCATCGCCCGCGTCCTGGACACGTCGGCGGACGCCATCCACAAGCGCGTCGTGCGCTCGCTGGTGCTGGTCCCCTACTCGGCGGTGCGGCTGAAGACCGACGTGCCCCGCTCGGTGCTGGCCTACCTGTCGGAGCGCAGCGAGCGCTTCCCGGGCGTCACGGTCGACGAGGTCTTCGTGCGCGACTACCCGCACGACCGCCTGGCCGCCCAGCTGCTGGGCACCGTCGGCGAGGTCAGCCCGCGCCAGCTCAAGCAGGAGCGCTACCGCGGCGTGGGCCAGGGCACCTTCGTGGGGCAGGCGGGCCTGGAGAAGACCTACGACCGCTATCTGCGCGGCTCCAACGGGGTGCGCCGCGTGCAGGTCGACGCGTTCGGGCGCCCGATCCCCAACGACCGCCTGCGCGACCGCCGGCCGGTGGCCGGCCGCCAGGTCAAGCTCTCCCTGGACTACGACCTGCAGCGCACCGGCCAGCGCGCGCTCGCCGGGCCGCTGAACGGCGGCAACAACCCCGGCGCGTTCGTCGCCCTGGACCCGCGCAACGGCGAGGTCCTGGCCATGGGCTCGCACCCGACGTTCGACCCCGCGGTGTTCACCAAGCCGATCACCCAGAAGCGCGCCGATCAGCTGTTCGGCGACGACGGGGGCGCGCCGATCGTCAACCGGGCGGTCGCGGGCCGTTATCCCACGGGGTCGGTGTTCAAGCCGATCACCGCGATGGCGGGCCTGGAGAGCGGCGCGATCACCCCGGACACGGTCATCGACGACCCGGGCTGCGTCAAGGTCGGCACCCAGGAGTTCTGCAACGCCGGCAAGGTGGCCAACGGCGCCGTCGCGCTGCGCCCCGCCCTCGGCGTCTCCTCCGACGTCTACTTCTACCGCGTCGGCCAGCGGCTGTTCAGCGAGGAGCGCCAGGTGCTGCAGAGCTGGTCGCGCCGCCTCGGCGTGGGGCGCAGCACCGGCATCGACCTCCCCGACGAGTTTCGCGGGGTGGTCCCCGACCGCCAGTGGCGCGAGCGCCTCAACGAGCGCGAGCGCAAGTGCCGGCCGGGCAACAAGGGGCGGCCCTGCTACGCGCTGGACATCCGCCCCTACAACCCCGGCGACAACGTGAACCTCGCGGTCGGGCAGGGCGACCTGCAGGCGACGCCGCTGCAGATGGCCGTGGCCTACGCCACGATCGCCAACGGGGGGAAGGTCGTGCGCCCGCACCTGGGCCTGGAGATCGAGGACGGCCAGGGCCGGCTCATCCAGCGCATCGAGCGCGCCGCCGCCCGGCGCGTGAAGTTCGACCCCGCCAATCGCCAGGCGATCATGGACGGGCTGCGGGCGGCCGCCCAGGCGTCCAACGGCACGTCCTACGACGTCTTCGCCGACTGGCCGCACGATCGCTTCCCCGTGTTCGGCAAGACCGGCACGGCCGAGCGCCAGCCCCAGGCCGACCAGTCCTGGTACGTCGCCTATGTGCCCAGCAAGACGCGGCCGATCGTCGTGGCCGCGACCGTGGAGCGCGGGGGCTGGGGCGCCTCGACGGCGGCGCCGATCGTGCGCCTGCTGCTCTCCGAGCATTTCGGCGTCGAGAAGAGGATCGTGCGGGGCGAGGACCGCACGCGATGAACGAGCCCGCGACCACCCGCTTCACGGGCCTGCGCCTGCCGTTCGACCCGCTGCTGCTGCTGGCCACCGCCGGCCTGGTCGTCGCCTCGCTGGTCACCCTGCACGCCGCCACCGACGACGACATCCCGGGCGACCCGAACTACTACGTCACCCGCCAGGGCATCTACTTCGCGATCGGCCTGATCGCCGCGGTGGTGCTCAGCCGGATCGACTACTCGCGGCTGCGGGAGCTGAAGTTCGGCATCTACGGCCTGCTGCTGAGCGCGATCCTGCTCGTCGCGGTCTTCGGCGGCGTCACGCGCGGGTCGCGGCGCGCGATCCAGCTGCCGTTCTTCGAGGTCCAGGCCTCCGAGCTGGGCAAGGTGCTGCTCGTCGTGGCGCTGGCCGCGTTCGTCGTGGACCGCGCCCGCGGGCTGGGCGAGCGCCAGACCACCGCCCGCCTCGTGCTCGTCGCGCTGGTGCCCTCGGCGCTGGTGATCGTCAGCGACCTCGGCTCCGGCCTGGTCTACGTGGCGATCCTGTTCGCGGTGCTGTTCGTGGCCGGCGTCAGCGCCCGCCACTTCGCGGGACTGTTCGCCCTGGCCGCCGTCTCCGTGGCCCTCGTGCTGGCCGCCGCACCGGCGATCGGCGTGAGCGTGGTGCAGGAGTACCAGACCGAACGGCTAACCTCCTTCCTGTATCCCTCCGACGACCCCAGCGATGCCGGCTATCAGCAGAACCAGTCGCGCATCGCCATCGGCGCCGGCCAGAAGACCGGCCGCCGCGAGCAGGCCACTCAGGCCAGCTTGAACTTCCTGCCCGAAGCGCGCACCGACTTCATCTTCGCCGTGATCGGCGAGCGGTGGGGCTTCGCGGGCGCGGGGCTCGTCCTGTCGCTGTACGCGCTGCTGGTCTGGCGCGGGTTGCGCATCCTCACCACGGCCAAGAACCTCTACGGCGCGCTGATCGCCGGGGGCATCGTGGCCATGCTGCTGTTCCAGGTCTTCATCAACGTCGGCATGAACGTGGGGATCATGCCCATCACCGGTATCCCGCTGCCGCTGCTCAGCTACGGCGGCAGCTCGGTGATCACCACCCTCTTGGCCGTCGGCCTTCTGCAGTCGATCTACGCGCAGGGGCGCGTCGCGTCTGCGACGAAGGGCCGCGTCCTCAGCTTCTAATAAAGGAATCGCGAACACATGCGAAAGCAAGTACTGGTCAGCGTCGACCGCGGGGAAACTCGCGTCGCGCTGCTCGAGGCGACGGGTGACCCCGGCGCCGCGAAGAAGCCCGCACGCGCCAAGAAGGACGCCGGCGACGCGTATCGCGTCGCCGAGCTCTACCTCGAGCGCCGCGGCAACCGCTCCATCGTGGGCAACATCTACAAGGGCAAGGTCGACAACGTCCTCCCCGGCCTAGAGGCCGCGTTCGTCGACATCGGCCTCGAGAAGAACGGCTTCCTGCACGTCGACGAGATCGTGCTGCCGGGCGTGGAGACGCCGCGGCGCGGCCGCGGCTCGGGCGACGGGACGCACAGCAAGATCTCCGACCTGCTGAAGCCCGGCCAGGAGATCGTCGTCCAGGTCGTCAAGGACCCACTGAAGACCAAGGGCGCGCGGCTGAGCATGGAGCTCACCATCGCCGGGCGCTACATGGTCTACGCGCCGACCGGCGAGGGCGTCGGGGTCTCGCGCCGCCTGGAGGACGCCGAGCGCGAGCGGCTGCGCAAGGAGGCCAAGTCCCTGGACCTCGGGGGCGGCGGCGCGATCATCCGCACCGCGGCGCACGGCGCCAAGCGCGCGGACTTCGAGCGCGAGCTGCAGTACCTGTTCAAGCTGCACCAGGTCCTCGAGAAGCGCGTGGCGGAGACGCCGGCGCCGGGGCTCGTCTTCCAGGAGGCCGACCTCTCGGTCCGCGTCGTGCGCGACATCTTCTCCGCGCACTTCGAGCGCGCGATCGTCGACGACCCCAAGCAGCACCAGCGGCTGCTGTCCTTCTTCACGCGCACCGCGCCCGAGCTCGTCGACCGCGTCGAGCTCTATGAGGATAAGAAGCCGCTGTTCGAGGCCTACGGGGTCGAGAAGGTCATCGACGGGCTGATGGCCCGCCGGGTCGACCTGCCCAGCGGCGGCTACCTGATCATCGACTACGCCGAGGCGCTGACCGTCATCGACGTCAACTCCGGCTCGTTCATCGGGCGCGGCAAGGGCGCGCGGCTGGAGGACACGATCACCAAGACGAACCTCGAGGCCGCCGAGGAGGTCGTCAACCAGCTGCGCCTGCGCGACATCGGCGGCATCATCGTCATCGACTTCATCGACATGGCCCGCGCGCGCAACCGCGACGCGGTCCTGAAGACGCTGCGCAAGACGCTCGACGAGGACCGCACCAAGACCTTCACGGCGGAGATCTCCAAGCTCGGCCTGGTGGAGATGACGCGCCAGAACGTCACCGAGGGCGTGCGCGAGATCATCTCCCGGCCCTGCCCGACCTGCGACGGCGACGGCGTGATCAAGTCCGAGGAGACGATCGCGATCGAGTTCGAGCGCCGGCTGCGGGTCCTCGCCGCCAAGGCGCTCAAGCGCGAGGAGGCCTTCCTCGTGCACATGAACCCGCGGGTGAGCGCGCAGTTCACCGGCAACGGCGCGCGGATGCTGCGCGCGCTGGAGGCCGAGACCGGCAAGACCCTGCACTTCGAGGGCTCGGAGGGGCTGCCGCTGAACCACTTCGACATCCTCATGAAGGGCTCGCGCGAGGAGGTCGAGGAGCGCGCGGTGCCGTTTCGCAAGGGCGACGAGGTGCTCGTCGACATCGTCGAGCCGCACATGTACGACGTGGACGACGCCGTGGCCAAGATCGACGGCTACATCATCTCGGTGAGCGGAGGCGGGCGCTTCGTCGGGTCCAAGCGGCTCGTGCGCATCGAGGAGCCGGGCCGGACGTCGGCCACGGCCACGCTGCTGGACTCCGCCGAGCGCGAGCCCGCGTCCGCGCCCGCCGCGGACGGCGCGGAGGGCGGGTCCGAGAACGATGGCGTAGAATCGAGCACTCGGCGCCGAGGCCGCAGGGGCGGACGGCGCCGTTCGCGCGCCACGGCCGACTCCGGCGCGGCACCCTCCGAGAACTGAGCAATGGCCTACGCAATCGTGAAGACCGGCGGAAAGCAGTACCGCGTCGAGCGGGGTCAGACCCTGCTCGTCGAGCGGCTGCCCGAGCGAGGTCGGCAAGACCGTCGCGCTCGAGCCGCTGCTGTTCCGCTCGACGGACACCGTCTTCGATCGCGAGGGCCTCGCCGGCGTCTCGGTGCAGGCCAAGATCGTCGCGCACGAGCGCGGCGAGAAGCTGCGCGTCTTCAAGTTCAAGCCCAAGCGCGGGTACAAGCGCACGGCCGGCCACCGGCAGGAGCTCACGCGGCTGGAGATCGTGACCGTGGAGGGGTCCTCCTCGCCGAAGCCCAAGCGCGCGGCGGCGACCAAGGCCGCCGCCCCCGCTGCTTCCGAGGAGCTCGCCGCCGCCCCCGCCGCCCCACAGGAGGCCTCCGATGGCTCATAAGAAGGGACTCGGCTCGTCGCGCAACGGGCGCGACTCCAACGCGCAGCGCCTTGGCGTCAAGACCTTCGCCGGCCAGACCGTCACCGGCGGCGAGATCATCGTCCGCCAGCGCGGCACCCGGCTGCATCCCGGCGACGGCGTCGGGATCGGCAAGGACGACACGCTGTACGCCCGCGCCGCGGGCACGGTCTCCTTCGGGACCAAGCGCGGCAAGCGCGTCGTCTCGATCCTGCCCGACACGGAGTAGCCCCGTGCCGCCGGCGCGCGACGTCGCCCGCCTGCTCGCCGTGGGACGGATCGCGATCGGCGCCGCATTGGTGCTCGCGCCGCGCCGTGCCGCGCGCGGCTGGATCGGCCCCGACGCGGGCAGCGGCGGGGCGAGCGTCCTCGGTCGCGCGCTGGGCATCCGCGACCTCGTCCTGGGCGCGATGGCGCTGCACACGCTGGACCACCCCGACGTCGCACCGCGCTGGCAGCGCACGCTGGCGGGCATCGACGCGGTCGACCTCCTCGCCACCGTCGCGGCCCGCCGCGAGCTCCCGCGCTCCGGAGTGGCGCTGACTGTGGTGATGGCCACGGCGGGCAGCGCCGGGCACGCGTGGGCCGCGGGCCGTCTGGCAGCCGAGCCCGAGCCCGTGCCCGAGCCCCAGCCCTGAGCAGGGCCGGCCCGCGGGGCGCTGTCCTGCCCTGGGGCTCCAGGACGACCACAACCCAGGACGGCGGTCAGCCGAACGCGCTGGCCAACCCGCCGGCAAGCGTGTAGTCCTACTGTTGTCCTGCAACAGCAGGACAACACTCCTGTCGCTTCCGCCGCTATGACTCGGCGGCGTCCGCGTGCGGGTCGTGCTCGACCAGCGCGACCTCCACGCTCGCGACACCGAGGTACAGCAGCGTCGCCGCGAAGGACGCGAGCGCCCAGGCCACCGGGCTGGGGATCTGGGAGATGGCCACGGCGCTGGAGATGGCCAGGGCGAGCCGGTCGAGTAGACCGTGACCGCGTAGCCGTAGGGCAGACCGGCGCCGTGGACCGCGGTCTCCAGCGCGCGCAGATAGGCGGACTGCTGCATCAGGTCGGCTGGCTCACCGGCCGCACGAGCACCTCGTTGACGTCCACGTGGCGCGGCTGGGAGACGACGAACAGGACGATGCGCGCGATGTCGTCGGCCTGCAGCGCGTCGGTGACCGGGTTGTCGAAGAACGGGGTGTCCACCATCCCCGGCTCGATCGACGTGACCCGGATGCCGGTGTCGTTGAGGTCCTGGCGGGCCGCCTCGGCCATCGCGGTCACCGCGTGCTTCGTCGCGCTGTACAGCGAGCCGCTGAGCGCCCGGCGGCCGGCCACCGAGCTGGTGAGCAGGAGGTGTCCCTTGCTCTCGGTCAGCGCCGGGATGGTGGCGCGGATCGTGTAGGCGGCGCCCAGCACGTTGGTCAGGACCATCTCGCGCCAGTGCTCGGGCGACTCCTTGAGGAAGCCGCGGGCGGCGCCGAAGCCCGCGTTGGCGAACACGACGTCGACCTGCCCGAAGGCCTCGAGCGCGGCGCCGACCATCGACTCCTGCTGTGCGAAGTCGGTCACGTCGCAGGTCACCGCGATCGCGCGTTCGGCGCCGCCGAGCTCCTCGGCGAGCTCCTCCAGCTTGTCGGTGGACCGGGCGGCGAGCACGAGGCGGTAGCCGTTCTGCGCGGCCTGGCGCGCGGTGGCGGCGCCGATGCCGGTCGAGGCGCCGGTGATGAGGAAGACGGGGTCGGGCATGCGCTCTCCTAGATTGGGGGACACACATGCTCTACGACAAGGCGCGAATCTTCGTTCAGGCCGGCGGCGGCGGCGACGGCTCCCTGAGCTTCCGCCGCGAGGCGCACGTCCCCCGCGGCGGCCCTGACGGCGGCGACGGCGGGCACGGCGGCGACGTCGTGCTGGTCTGCGACGACTCGCTGCGCGACCTGCAGTCCTACAAGCGCCGCGCGCACTACAAGGCCGCGCGGGCCGGCCACGGCGAGGGCGCCCTGCGCCACGGCGCCGACGGGCCCACGCTGGAGGTGGTGGTTCCGCCCGGCACGCAGGTCGCCTCCTGGGACGGCACCCGCCACGACCTGGTCACGCCGGGGCAGCGGGTCGTCGTCGCGCGGGGCGGCACGGGCGGGCGGGGCAACAAGCGCTTCGCCACCGCGACGCGCCAGGCGCCCCGCCTGGCCGAGCGCGGCGTCGCGGGCGAGGAGGGCTGGATCGACCTGCGCCTCAAGCTGCTCGCCGACGTGGGGCTGGTCGGCGTGCCCAACGCCGGGAAGTCCTCGCTGCTGGCGCGCCTGACGCGCGCGGCGCCCAAGGTCGCCGGCTACCCGTTCACCACGTTGGAGCCGGTGCTGGGCACGCTGGAGAACGAGGACCGCCAGCTCGTGCTCGCCGACATCCCGGGCCTGATCGAGGGCGCCAGCGACGGCGCGGGGCTGGGACATGACTTCCTGGCCCACGTCGAGCGCACGCGCCTGCTCGTGCATGTGCTCGACCTGGCGCCGCTGGACGGCTCGGACCCGGTGGCCAACCACGCGATCATCGAGGCCGAGCTGGCGGCGCACGACCCCCGCCTGGCGGCGCTGCCGCGCCTGCTGGCGCTGAGCAAGGCCGACCTCGTGCCCGACGCTGAGGCGGCCGCCGCGACGCAGGAGTGGCGCGAGCGCCTCGGCGCCGACGTGCCGGTGCTGGTCACGTCCAGCGCCACCGGCCAGGGGCTCGACGAGCTCTCGCGCGAGCTGCTGCGGCGCGTGCCGCTCGAAGCGCCCGCGCCGTCGCCCGCCCCGCCCGGCGGCGAGGCGCTCGCCGAGCACCGCGTCTTCCGGCCCGCGGCCGGCCGCGGCTTCGAGGTCCAGCGCACGGGGGAGGGCGCGTTTCGCGTCGAGGGGCAGGGCGTGCAGCGCCTGCTGGCCCGCCACGACCTGGAGAACGACGAGGCGCTCGCCCACGTCGAGGCGCGCCTGCGGCGCATGGGCGTCATCCGGGCGCTGGAGGCCGAGGGCTTCCAGCCCGGCGACGACGTCGAGATCGCCGGAGTGTTGTTCGAGCTCGATCCCGGGTAGGCCGCCCTGCCGTGCGGGCGCTCGCGCTCAACGGCACGCTGAAGCCGTCCCCCGAGGAGTCCAACACCGAGGCGCTGACCCGCGTCGTGCTCGGCGCGCTGGAGGCCGACGGCGTGGAGTGCGAGACCGTCCGCCTCGCCGACCACGACATCGCGCCGGGCGTCGCCTCCGAGGCGGTCCGCGACGGGGACGAGTGGCCTCGCGTCCACGAGCAGATCCTGGCGGCCGACATCCTGGTGCTCGCCACCCCGACCTGGCTGGGGCAGCCGTCCAGCGTCATCAAGCGCGCGGTGGAGCGGATGGACGCGCTGCTCTCCGAGACCGACGACGACGGCGTGCCGGTCGCCTACAACAAGGTCGCCGGGTTCGTGGTGACCGGCAACGAGGACGGCGCGCACCACGTGATCGCCGAGCTCGCCCAGGCGGCGATCGACCTGGGGTTCACCGTGCCCGGGCAGGCCTGGACGTACTGGAACAAGGGGCCTGGGCCCGGGGAGGAGGAGTACCTGAGCTCCGCTGAGACCGACTGGACGGACGCGACGGGCCGGGCGGCGGCCCAGAACCTGCTGGCCGTGGCCCGCGCGCTCGCGGCGCGCCCGATCCCCGCGCCGCCCTCCTAGCGACCCTTAAGCTCCGGCGGGCCATGGCCCGCTTCGTCATCAAGCTCGGATCGAGCATCGTCGCCGAGGACTCCGGCGCGCTGCGCGCCGACGTCCTGGAGGCGATCTGCGCCGAGGCCGCCGACCGCCACGCGGGCGGCGACGACCTCGTGCTCGTCTCCAGCGGGGCGATCGCGCACGGCATGCGGGTGATGGCCCTCCCGCTGCGCCCGCGGGCCGTCGAGGAGCTCCAGGCCGCCAGCGCCGTGGGCCAGGGCAAGCTCTACCGCGTCTACGACGAGCTGCTGCGCGAGCGCGGGGTGACCAGCGCGCAGGTGCTGCTGACGTTCTTCGACATGAGCGCGCGCACGCACTATCTCAACGCCCGCCAGACGCTCAACAAGCTGCTGGACTGGCGCGTCGTCCCGGTCATCAACGAGAACGACACCACCGCCACCGATGAGATCTCCTTCGGGGACAACGACTTCCTGGCCGCGCAGGTGGCGATGCTCGTCGGTGCCGACCGGCTGGTGCTGCTCACCGACACCGAGGGCCTGCACACCGCCAATCCGCGCAGCGATCCGGAGGCGCGCCTGGTCCCCGAGGTGGCCGACTTCGAGGCGCTCAGCGAGCTGAGCATCGGCCATTCGACCTCGCCGCTGGGCTCGGGCGGCATGCGCTCGAAGGTGGTGGCCGCCGAGATGGCCACCGCCGGCGGGGTGGAGACCGTGATCTGCAGCGGCCTGCGACCGGGGGCGCTGGGCACCGCGCTGGACGGCGGGCGGGAGGGAACGCGGTTCGCCGCGCGCGAGACGCCGTACTCGTCGTTCAAGCTGTGGCTGAAGTACGCCAAGCCCTCCCACGGCACGCTGGTGGTGGACGCGGGCGCGGCCCGGGCGCTGCGCGACGGCGGCACCTCGCTGCTGCCGGTGGGCATCACCGACGTGCGCGGAAGCTTCGACGCCGGCGACGCGGTGCACGTCGCCGACGACGCCAGCGTCATCGGCAAGGGAATCTGCAACTACGCCGCCGACGAGCTGCGCCGCGTGCGGGGCCTGAAGTCCGCGGGGGTGCGCGAGATCCTCCCGCGCGCCACCGACGAGGCCATCCACCGCGACTACTTCGTGCTCGCCTGACGCTCGCCCGTCGGGCGAGCGGCGGCGGCTACTTCCAGACCACCGGCTTGAGCACGTACTCGTCCGAGCCCGTCCAGCGGACCTCCGTGATCGACGCGCCCCGGGGGACGAGGTAGGCGAGGCAGCTCTCGTAGCTCTTGCCCTGCGTGAACGGGTCGGGCGCCGTCTTGTCGTCGCAGCGCTCGAAGTCGCCGATGAACGTGACGCTGCCCTGCTCCTGCCCGCGGTCGTCGATGCCGTCGAAGCGGATGTCGGGGTCGCTGCCCTTCACCGGCACCGTGCCGGCGGTGCTCTCCACGCGCACCGTGACGTAGTAGGGCGTGGCCGTCTTCTGCGCGGCGGGGAGATTGACGTCCTTGAGGTCGTCGATGTCGCCCTTCTCGATCTTCAGCGCGGTCACGTCGAGCGGGTAGGTCTTCATGCTCGTCGTGGCGGTCAGCGGCTTGATCGTCACGTGGGCGGTCTCCCCGACCTTCAGCTCGGTGCCCGGCTTGGTGGTCGCCCCGCCCCCGTCGCCGTCGTCGCTCGGCGCCGGCTCCGCGGTGGTCTCGGCGGGCGCCGTCGTGGCCGGCACGTCCGCGGTGGTCTCGGTGGCCGCCGGTTCCGCCGTGTCGGAGTCGTCGTCCCCGCAGGCTCCGAGCCCTGCGCTCACCGCGACACACACGAGCACTGCGACACCGCTGCGGCCGATCCGCATTGCGACCCCCTCTACGTGGTTGCTGCCGCCCGGCGAGCGGCTGCGTTTATCTCTACCAGGCCCGGCGGGGGCGCGGGACCGATCGGCGCGAGGCGACGCGACCCCGCGCACGGTCGTACCCTTTCGGGATGGCCCTCGCGACCCGTTCCGTCGCCGACGTCTGCCTCGCCGCGCAGGGCGCCGCGCGAGCCCTCGCCGCCCTGGACACCGTCACGAAGGACGCCGCGCTGCACGCGATCGCCGACGGGCTGATCGCGCGCACCGCCGAGATCCTGGAGGCCAACGCGCGTGACCTGGAGGCGGGCCGCGCCTCGGGGCTGAGCTCCGCGCTGCTGGACCGCCTGGCCCTCGACGCCGGGCGGATCGCCGGCGTCGCCGCCGGGGCCCGGACGATCGCGGCGCTGCCCGACCCGGTGGGCGAGGTCGTGGAGGGCCGCCGGCTGCCCAACGGGCTGGACGTGCGCAAGGTGCGCGTGCCCTTCGGGGTCGTCGCGGTGGTCTACGAGGCGCGCCCCAACGTGACGATCGACGCGGCGGCGCTGTGCCTGAAGTCCGGCAACGCGATCGTGCTGCGCGGCTCCTCCTCGGCCACGCACTCCAACGCGGTGCTGGCCGCCATCGCGGCCGACGCGGCCGAGGGCGCCGGCGTGCCGGCGGGCGCGATCGGGCTCGTCGCGGGCGGCGGGCGCGAGGAGCTCGCCGAGCTGGCCACGCAGGACGGCGTGGTGGACCTGATCTTCCCCCGCGGCGGGGAGGGGCTGAAGGCGGCGCTCAAGGCGGTCGCGACCGTGCCGGTGATCTATGCCGCGTCGGGCAACTGCCATGTCTACGTCGACGCGTCGGCGGACCTCGACGCCGCGGAGGCGATCATCGTCAACGCCAAGGTCCAGCGCCCCGGCGTGTGCAACGCGGCCGAGACGCTGCTCGTGCATGCCGAGGCGGCGCCCGCGTTCCTCCCGCGCGCGCTGAGCGCGCTGCGCGAGGCGGGGGTGGAGCTGCGCGTGGACGGCCGGGCGCGCGCGCTGTCCGGCCCGCTGGCCCCGACGCTGGCCGACACGACCGACGCCGACTGGGACACCGAGTACCTCGCCCTCGTGCTCGCCGTCGGCGTCGTGGACTCGGTGCAGGACGCGATCGACCACGTCAACGCCCACGGCTCCGGGCATTCGGAGGCGATCGTGACCCGGGACGCCGCGGCCGCCCGTGCGTTCGAGCGCGGAGTCGACGCTGCGTGCGTCTACGTCAACGCGTCCACGCGCTTCACCGACGGCGGCGAGTTCGGGATGGGCGCGGAGATCGGCAACTCGACGCAGAAGCTCCACGCCCGCGGGCCGATCGGCGTCCGCGAGCTGTGCACGTTCAAGCACGTCGTGGTGGGCGACGGTCACACCCGGCCGTAGTGGCGAGCGTCGGCATCCTGGGCGGAACCTTCAACCCCCCGCACCTCGCCCACCTGGTCTGCGCGTCGGAGGCGGCGGCCCAGCTCGGGCTGGACCGCGTCCTGCTGATGCCGGTCGCCACGCCGCCGCACAAGGAGGCGGCCGTCGACCCGGGCGCCGACGAGCGCCTGGAGCTCTGCCGCCTGGCCGCGGCCGGCGACGAGCGCCTGGAGGTCTCGCGGCTGGAGATCGACCGTGGCGGCCCGTCGTACACGGTCGATACGCTTCGGGAGCTTCATGCACGCGCGCCGGAGGACGACCTGACCTTCATCGTCGGGGGCGACATCGCTCTCGGGCTTGCTTCCTGGCGCGAGCCCGAGGCCGTGCTCCGCCTCGCGCGGATCGCCGTGGCCGAGCGCGCGGGCGCCGAGCGCCGCGACGTCGTCGAGCGCCTGCGCGACCTGGAGGGCGCCGACATCGCGTTCTTCCAGATGCCGCGGCTGGACATCTCCTCCTCGCAGGTCCGCCGGCGGGTGCGCGAGGGCCGGCCGATCCGCTACCTCGTCCCGGACGCCGTGGAGGCCCGCATCGCCGACCGGGGCCTGTACCGGTGAGCGCCGAGGACGTGCTGAGCCCCGAGGAGCTGGCCCGCGCGATCACCGAGCACGCCGCCGGGCGCAAGGCGATCGATCTCGTGGAGCTCGACGTCAGCAAGGCGGTCAGCTACACCGACTTCTTCATCGTCTGCTCGGGCAACACCGACCGCCAGGTCAAGGCGATCCACGACGCCATCCACGCCGGTCTCAAGGACGAGCACGGGGTCCTGCCCCGCCGCGTGGAGGGCGTGCAGGCCGCCCGCTGGATCCTCATGGACTACCTCGACGTGGTCGTGCACATCTTCACCCCCGAGGCCCGCGACTTCTACCGCCTCGAGCAGCTCTGGGGCGAGGTCCCGGCGCGGGCGGTGGAGTCGGCGTAGGCCCGCGGGTAGGGCCGATGAAGCGCGCGGCAGGCACGCCGGCGGGGCGCTGCCCGGGTGCCTGGGGGCTGCCCGGCCAGTGCATCCGGGCCGAGTTATCCATCCATGCCATTGACAAGTCGGCCCACTGTCTCCAGCCGCCGTCCGTGGGCCGACTTGTCCATGAGCACCAATGACAACTCGGCCCACCGCGCCGCGACCGCGCGGGGGCTGAAGAGCGAGAACGGATCCCGGAGCTGTTGCTGGAGGCGATCGAGAGCCTCCCGGAGCCCGATCGCAAGCTCGTTCTCGCTCGAGCGGCCACGCCCGCTGGGCGGCAAGCTGTGTGGTACGCGCTGCGCGCCCGGCTCCTGACGCAGGACTGCGCCGCGCGTCAGTCGGCGGTCAGCTACCTGAGGACGCCCGGACCGGCCGGCCAGCAGCTGGTTCCCGTCCGGTTCCCCGAGGAGACACACCTGCGCCTCAAGGACTGGTGCGCGAACAACGGCTTCTCGATGGCCGTCGTCATCCGCGGCCTCGTGGACCGCTTCCTCGAGGAGTACGACCCGCGCGAGGCGTGAGCGCGGGTCAGGGACCGGCGATGGAGCTGAGGGGGATCGAACCCCTGACCTCCGGCATGCCATGCCGGCGCTCTCCCAGCTGAGCTACAGCCCCAAGGGGGTAATCGGACGCAAGCCTAACACCGGACACCTGGTTGTTCCGTGCGGGCGTGAGGCGCAGATGAAGGTACTTCTGGCCTTCCACGGCGTCGATGGGCACGAAGAAGCAGCGGTCCAGGTCGTGGCAGTAGAGGGCGAGGCCGTCGATCTCCTCGGCGCTGTAGGTGCTCCGGACTGGGCCTCGCGTCGGGCTGTGCCGGTACGTGACGATGGAAACGCCGACCACGTCGCCCTTGCACTGGGCCCACTTGCATTGGACGCGCACGAGCCGGTGGGCGACGTCGAAGATCAGGTCGTAACGCCGCGCCTCCAGCATCGGGCGAGAGACCACGATGCCGAGATCCGCGGCAGCAGCGGCGATCTTCAGCTCCGCCACGGCTCCCTTCCTCGGTCGAGGTCAGCGCCCTCATCTGTACGAACACTAGTTCGTGTAGCGGGCGGAAATGCTCAGCGCTTCGGGATGAACTCCGGGACGTCGAGGTCGCCGTTGGCGGGCTCGCTCCGGGTGCGACCGGCCGCCGCGCCCTTGCCGCGTGACCGCGGCTTGCCCTTCTCCTCCGGCATCGCCTTGTTCAGCCGCGCGGTGAGCTCGGCGTGGGCCATGCGGATGTCGCGCAGCAGGCGCTCGGCGTTGACGCGCATGGAGTCCGACAGCTCGCGCAGGTCGCCGCTGAGCTGCTCGCCGTCGCGCAGGACCTCGCGCGCGGCGGCGCGGGCCTGGGAGATCGTCGCGCGGGCGTCGGCCTGGGCGGCGGACTCGATCTGGAGCGCGCGCTCCTCGGCCTCGGCGCGCAGGGCCAGCGCCTCCTCCTCGGCGGCGCGCACGCGCAGGTCGGCCGCGCGTTCGGCCTCGGCGATCCGCTCGCGCGTGCGCTCCTCGGCGCTGGCGCGCATGTCGTCGGCCGCGAGCTCGGCGGCCTCGACGATCTGGGCCACCCGCCCGGCCGCGATCGACGTGTCGCTCGGCCGGCGCACGGGGCGCCTCAGCGGCTCGGTCGGCAGGTCGCGGGGTGGGCGATCCGGCATCCCCCGATGGTAGGCCCGCCGGAATTTGCGTGCCGCAAGAACCCCACCAGCTCCCCCGCCGCAGCGTGAGGCATCCTAGATCCTCTATGCCGCCGGTCGCCAAGGTCGAGCCCCTCACCACGGCCCGCGCGCTGCGGGGCCCGTTCGACTACCTGCGCCCCGAGGGCGTGCGGATCGGGTCGGTGCTGGTCGTTCCCTTCGGCGCTCGCGAGGTCGTGGGGGTGGTGGTCGGACTGGCCGACGGCTCCGACCTGCCCGACGAGCGCCTGGTGGCCCCGCGGCGGGTGCTGGACCACGACCTGCCGCCCGATCTGGTGGCGCTGGCGGAGTGGATGGCCCCGGAGTACTGCTCGACCGTCGCGCGGGCGCTCACGCTCGTCTCCCCGCCGCCCCACGGCCGGCCCAAGCTCGCCTGGTGGGCGCAGGCCAACGGCGGCGCGGAGGGCGCGCGCCCGCTCACCGAGCGCCAGCGCGAGCTTCTGGAGGCGCTGCGCGCCGGCGGGCCGCGCCCCGCGGCGGGCGACCTGGCCGCGCTGCGGCGCCTGGAGGCCCGCGGCCTCGTCCACCTGGCCCGCCGCCCGCAGCGCCGCCACGTCCGCCACGACGCGGTCGGCGCGCGCCGCGCCGGCCCGCCGCCGCTGACCGCCGACCAGTCGCGGGCCCTGGCAGAGGTGGAGGTCGCGCTGGCCGCCGCCGCACCCGAGCGCCTGCTCCTGCACGGCGTCACCGGCTCGG
Organism: uncultured Solirubrobacterales bacterium; assembly: GCA_963825515.1. Taxonomy (GTDB): domain Bacteria; phylum Actinomycetota; class Thermoleophilia; order Solirubrobacterales; family Solirubrobacteraceae; genus CADCVQ01. The sequence goes on from CAWGTI010000011.1 coordinate 158,593, forward strand.
GGAAGACCGAGGTCTACCTGCGCGCGGCGGCCACCGCGCTGGAGCGGGGGCGGGGGGTCATCGTCCTCGTGCCCGAGATCGGCCTCACGCCGCAGATCGTCTCGCGCTTCGCCGACCGCTTCGGCGACACGGTCGCGGTCCTGCACTCCAAGCTCTCCGCCGGGGAGCGCCACGACGAGTGGACCCGCCTGCGCAGCGGCCAGGCGCGGGTGTGCATCGGCCCGCGATCGGCCGTCTTCGCGCCGATCGAGCACCTCGGCCTGATCGTCGTCGACGAGGAGCACGACGCCTCCTACAAGCACGAGGGCGACCCCCGCTACGACGCGCGCCACGTCGCCGAGCGCCGGGCCGCCCAGGCCGGGGCCGTCCTGCTGGCCGGCAGCGCCACGCCGCGCCCCGAGAGCGTGCGCGCGCTGCGCCGCCTGCGCCTCCCCGCGCGTGTCGACGGCCGGGCGCTCCCGGCCGTGCAGATCGTCGACATGCGCGGGACGACCGGCGCGCTGCACCCGCTCACCAGCCACGCCCTGGTCGACGCGGCCAAGGCGATCGTGCTGCTCAACCGGCGCGGCTGGTCGAACTTCGTGGACTGCCGCTCCTGCGGTCGCGCCTGGACGTGCCCGGAATGCGACGTCGCGCTCGTCCTGCACCGCGCCGGCGGGCGCCTGGCCTGCCACCACTGCGGCCACCGCGAGCGCGTGCCCGAGCGCTGCCGGCAGTGCGGCTCGGTGTCCGTTGCGCGCCACGGGGCGGGGACCGAGCGCATCGAGCACGACCTCGCGGCCCTCGGCCACCACGTCTTTCGCCTCGACGCCGACGTCGCGGACGCGGGCGCCGTCCTGCGCCGCTTCGAGGCCGCCGAGCGCGGGATCCTCGTGGGCACCCAGATGGTGGCCAAGGGCCACGACTTCCCCGACGTGACGCTCGGGGTGGTCCTCGACGCCGACGGGACGCTGCGCTTCCCCGACTTCCGCGCCGAGGAGCGCACGTTCGCGCTCGTCGCCCAGCTCGCCGGGCGCGCCGGCCGCGGCGCACAGGGCGGAACGGTGCTGGTCCAGACGCTCGCGCCCGACGCGCCGTCGATCGTCGCGGCCTCGCGCCACGACGCCGACGCGTTCCTCGCCGGCGAGCTCGCGCGCCGGGAGGCGCTGTGCTACCCGCCGTTCTCGCACCTCATCCGCGTGGTGTGCTCGGCGCCCGCCGTCGCGCCCACCACCGCCGCGGCGCAGGCGGTGCGCGACGCGCTCGGCGAGGTCCCCGGCGCGCAGATTCTCGGGCCCGCGCCGCTGTTTCGCCTGCGCGGCCGCGACCGCGCCCAGCTGGTGGTCAAGGCGGGCGACCGCCCCGCCGCCGTCCGGGCCGTCGGCGACGCCGTGGCCCGCGTGGCGGGGGACCGCACGCGCCGCGGCGTGGCCTTCAGCGTCGACGTCGACCCCCAGTAGGCGCATCTAGACTGGTGGGTCGCATGGCCGACCAGCCCACGGACGACACCGCCTCCGAGCCTGAGCCGGAGGATCCGCGCGCCGCGGAGCTCCGCGAGGAGCAGATCGCGCTGGCCGCGGAGCTGCGCGCGCGCCGCGCCGCCGCGCTGGCGCACGTGGTCAAGCTCGGCGACCCGATCCTGCGCTCGGCCGCGCGGCCCGTCGAGCGCTTCGACGACCGGCTGCGCGACGAGGTGGACCGCATGGGCGCGCTCATGCACGACGCGATGGGCGTCGGGCTCGCCGCGCCGCAGGTGGGCATCACCCACCGCCTGCTCGTGTACCGCGTCCAGCCCGAGAGCCCCGTGATCGCGCTCGTCAACCCCGAGATCGAGTGGTCCAGCCGCGACGAGGAGATCGCAGAGGAGGGCTGCCTCAGCCTGCCGCTGGTCCTGGTCGACGTCGAGCGCCCGATCGGCGTGCGCGTCCGCGCCCGCGACGAGCTCGGCGACGAGGTCCTCGTCGAGGCCACCGGCCTGGAGGCCCGCGTCATCCAGCACGAGATCGACCATCTCGACGGCGTGCTCATCCTCGACCGCACGTCGCGCGACCAGCGCAAGGCGGCCATGCGGATCCTGCGCGAGGCCGACCGCGCCCGCGCCGACGGCGTGCCCGTCGGCTCTGCGATGGCTGATTCGTGAGAACCGTCTACCTCGGCACCTCGGACTTCGCCGCGGCGATCCTCGAACATCTCGCGGCCAGCGAGCACCGCCCGGAGCTCGTGGTCACGCGCCCGGACCGCCCCGCCGGCCGGGGCCGCAAGCTCTCCTCGCCGCCGGTCGCCGACACCGCCCGCGAGCTCGGCCTCCAGCTCGACCAGCCCGCGAGCGTCAACAGCGACGAGGCACGGGCGCGGATCGCCGCCGCGGAGCCCGAGGTCGTGATCGTCTGCGCGTTCGGCGCCCTGATCAAGGAGCCGCTGCTCTCCGACCACGAGATCCTCAACGTGCACCCCTCGCTGCTGCCGCGCTGGCGCGGCGCGGCTCCGATCGAGCGGGCCATCATGGCCGGCGACCGGCGCACCGGCGTCACGATCATGCGCCTGACCGAGGGGCTGGACAGCGGGCCCATCGCGCTGGCGGAGACCGCGCTGATGGCCGCCGACGACACCTACGGGATGCTCGCGCGGCGCCTGCAGGACACCGGGCGCGACCTGCTGCTGCGCACGCTGGACGAGCGACCGGCCTTCCGCGACCAGCCAGAGCGAGGGGTGACCTACGCGGAGAAGATCGGCCCGGAGGACCGCACGCTGGACCCCGAGGCGCCGGCGGAGGCCAACGAGCGGGTGGTGCGGGCGCTGCATCCCCACATCGGGGCGCGAGTGGAGCTCCAGGACGGGTCGCACCTGGGGGTCCTGCGCGCCGTGCTGGCGCCCGACGCCGGTGCCGACGGCGCCGCCAAGGGCCTGCACAGCGCGGACGGACGGCTGTTCCTGGGCGGCCTGGAGCTGGTCGAGGTGCAGCCCCCCGGCGGCCGGCCGATGGACGCGGCCGCCTACCTGCGCGGCCGCGAGCGGCCCTGATGGCGGCGGGCGCGACGCCCGCCCGCCGCGCCGCCTTCCGCGTCGTGCGCCGCGTCTTCGAGCAGGGCGCCTACGCCGACCGCGCCCTGCACGCCGAGGCGGCGGGACTGGAGCCCCGCGAGCGCGCCTTCGCGATGGCCCTGTCATTCGGCACGATCCAGCGGCGCCTGACGCTCGACCATGTGATCGCCGAGCTGGCGGGCCGGCCGCCCGAGCGCCTGGACGCCCCGACGCTCGCGGCCCTGCGCCTCGGGCTCTACCAGCTCATGTTCCTGGATCGCGTAGGCGTCCACGCGGCCGTCGACGAGTCCGTCGAGCTGGCCAAGGACGGCCACGGGACGGGCCACCGGCTCGTCAACGCGGTCCTGCGTCGCGCCACGCGCGAGCCGCCGGTGCTGCCCGCCGACGACACCCCGGCCGGCGCGGCCGTGGCGCACTCCCATCCGCAGTGGCTGGTGGAGCGGTGGTTCGACGAGCTCGGCGCCGCCGACACGCTCGCCCTGCTGCGCCGCAACAACGAGCCGGCCGAGCTGGCGCTGCGCGCGAACACGCTGGTGACCACGCGCGACGAGCTCGCCGCCGCGCTGCCGGTTCCCACGCGACCGGCCGACGGGCTGCCCGAGGGCCTCGTCGTGGACGGTCCCTTCGACGCCCACGGGCACGAGCTGTGGGCGAGCGGCGCCTACGCGGCCCAGTCGCGCGCGTCGATGCTCGTGGCGCGCACGCTGGACCCGCAGCCGGGCGAGAGCGTGCTCGACCTGTGCGCCGCGCCCGGCGCCAAGACGACGCATCTCGCCGCGCTGATGGGCGGCGAGGGCAGCGATCGTGGCGGTCGAGCGCCACGCGGGCCGGGCCGAGGCGCTGCGGCGCACGTGCGCGCGCCTGCACGCCACCGGCGTGAGCGTCGCCGTGGCCGACGCCGCCGACTACCGCGCCAAGCGCCCGTTCGACCGCGTGCTCGTCGACCCGCCGTGCAGCGGCCTGGGCACGCTCCAGGGCCATCCCGACCTGCGCTGGCGCGTCACCCCGGCGGGGATCGAGGCGATGGCGGTCGCGCAGCACGCGATCCTGGGCGCCGCGGCGGCCGCGCTGGCGCCCGGCGGGACGCTCGTCTACTCCACCTGCACGCTGTCGCGCCGGGAGAACGAGGAGCAGGTCGCCGCGGCGGGACTGCGCGTCGAGTCCGAGCGCCACGTCCTGCCCCACCGCGACGGAACCGACGGCTTCTACCTCGCGCGGATGACGGCGTAGCGACCCTCCGCGGGTGCGATGCGCGACCATGGCGGAGTGAGCGCCGACGAGGTCGACCTGGGGCCCACCTGCCCGAACTGCCGGGAGCCCTGGCTGCGCCCGTCCAACCTCCCGGCCCGCTTTCGCTGCGTCTACTGCCTGCACCGCTTCGAGCTCTCGTCGCTGTGCCCCGATTGCGGCGAGCACTCTACGATCGTGCGCATGTCCAAGTCCGCCGTCATGACCTGCAACGCGTGCGGAGCGTCGATGCTCCGCGAGATCTAGTGGCCGAGCTGTGGGAGGAGGTCCACGTCGCTCCGTCGATCCTGTCGGCGGACTTCGCCGACCTCGCCGCGCGGGTGCGCGAGGTCATGGACGCCGGCGCGCGCGTGATCCACGTCGACGTCATGGACGGCCACTTCGTCCCGCCGATCACGATGGGGCCGATCGTCGTCTCCGCGCTGCGCGACGCGCTGCCCGACGGGACCTACCTCGACGTGCATCTCATGATCGAGCGCCCGGAGAACCAGGTGGGCGAGTTCGCCAAGGCCGGCGCCGACGGCATCACCATCCACGCCGAGGCCACGCCGCACCTGGACTACACGCTCAACGCGATCCGGGAGGCGGGCTGCCGCGCGGGAATCGCGGTCAACCCCTCCACGGGCCCGGCGGTCTTCGCGGAGGTCGAGGTCGACCTCGCGCTGATCATGACCGTCAACCCGGGGTGGGGCGGCCAGCCGTTCATCGCCTCCCAGGTGGACAAGGTGCGCCGCACCCGCGCGCTGCTCGGCGACACGATCCCTATCGAGGTCGACGGCGGCGTGAGCGTGGAGACCGCGGCGGACTGCGCGCAGGCGGGGGCCACCTGGCTGGTGGCGGGCTCGGCCGTGTTCAAGTCCGACGATCCCGCGGCGGCGTTCCGCGAGATCGCCGCGGCCGCCGGCGCCGCCTGAGCACCGGGGGTCAGCCCCACGACCCTTAGGGGGCATCCCGTATGGCGGGCCGCGACCGGATCGGCCATCCTGGCTGCATGACCAGCCACCCCGCCGTCCCCACCCGTCCCACCGCGCACGAGGCCGCCCCCACGGCCTCCGGTGCGATCGTCGCCGCCACCGACGTCCATCGCCGCTACGGCGAGGGCGCGGCGGCGGTCGACGCGCTCGACGGCGTGACCGTCGCGTTCGCCCGCGGCGCGTTCACCGCGATCATGGGCGCGTCGGGCTCGGGCAAGTCGACGCTCATGCACATCCTGGCCGGGCTCGACGAGCCCACCTCCGGCTCCGTCGTGCTCGACGGCGTCGAGCTCACCGGGCTCGGCGACCGGCGCCTGACGCAGCTGCGCCGCGACCGCGTGGGCTTCGTCTTCCAGGCCTTCAACCTGCTGCCCGTCCTCAGCGCCGAGGAGAACATCACGCTCCCGCTGGCCATCGCCGGCCGCAAGGCCGAGCCCGAGTGGCTGGACGAGCTGCTGGCGTCCGTCGGGCTGACCGACCGCCGCACCCACCGGCCCTCCGAGCTCTCCGGCGGCCAGCAGCAGCGCGTCGCCATCGCGCGCGCGCTGGTCACGCGGCCGGCCGTGGTGTTCGCCGACGAGCCCACCGGCAACCTGGACTCGGCCGCCTCGGCGGAGATCCTCACGCTCCTGCGCCGCTCGGTCGACGAGCTGGGCCAGAGCATCGTCATGGTCACGCACGACATCGACGCCGCGGCGCACGCCGACCGGCTCGTCGAGCTGGCCGACGGACGCATCCTGCGGTCATGACCGCCGTCGTCCTGAAGGGCCTGCGCGCGCGTCCGCTGCGCACGGTCCTGAGCGGCCTGGCCGTCGTGCTCGGCGTGGCCATGATCGCCGGCACCTACGTCCTGACAGACACGATCAACCGCTCCTTCGAGAACATCTTCGCCCAGGCGAACTCCGGCCTGGACGTCACCATCACCGGGCGCGAGGCCGATAAGGACTTCTCCTCGGACCCGCGTCCGATCGACGAGCGTGTCCTGGAGCGGGTGCGCGCCGTCGACGGCGTCGCCGCGGCCTCGGGCTCGGTGTTCGACGAGGTCTCCATCCGCGACAAGCAGGGCGACCGGATCGGCACCGCGGTCCCCAACTTCGCGACCTCGGTCGAGCCCGAGCCCTTCGAGCCCTTCGACTTCGTCACCGGCCATCCCCCGCGCACGCCGACCGAGGTCGTGCTGGACGCCGGCACCGCCACCGAGCACGGCTTCGCGATCGGCGACCGCGTCACGATCGCCGGCGACAAGGGCGCGCAGCGCTTCGACCTCGTGGGCACCGCCAGGTTCGGCGAGGTCGACAACCTCGCCGGGGCGCCCGTGGCGATCCTGCAGCTGCCCACGGCGCAGGCGCTGACCGGCCACGAGGGCGAGCTGAACAGCATCGGCGTGACCGCCGAGGACGGCGTCACGCCGGCCCAGCTGCGCGACCGCGTGCGCATCGCGCTCGCGGGCGAGCCGCTGACGGTGCGCACCGGGGCGGAGGAGGCCGACAAACAGGCATCCGATCTCGAGAGCGAGTTCTCGTTCTTGAGGATCGGGCTTCTGATCTTCGGCGGGATCGCGCTCTTCGTGGGCGCGTTCGTCATCTACAACACGTTCTCGATCACCGTCGCGCAGCGCACGCGCGAGCTGGCGCTGCTGCGCACGCTCGGCGCCTCCCGGCGCCAGGTCCTGCGGTCGGTGATGCTCGAGGCCGCCGTGGTGGGCGTCGTCGCCTCGCTCCTGGGACTGGCCGGCGGTCTCCTGGTGGCGCCCGGCCTGCGCGCGCTCATCGACAGCTTCGGCGGGGAGCTGCCCGCCGAGGGCTCGGTCGTCGTGTTGCGCACGGTCGTCGTGTCCCTGCTCGTCGGGGTGCTCGTGACCCTGGCGGCCAGCATCGTCCCGGCCCTGCGCTCGACGCGCATCGCGCCCGTGATCGCGCTGCGCGAGGGGCTGACCGCGGTGCCGCGCGGCGGCCGGCGCCGGCTGATCTTCGCCACGCTGGTCGTCGTCGTCGGCGCGGGCGTGTTCGCCTACGCGCTGGTGGGCGGGGGCTCCGGCGGAAGCGTCGCCGCGACGATGGGCGCCGGCGCGGTGCTCGTCTTCTTCGGCGTCGCCCTGCTCAGCCCGCAGCTCGTACGCCCGCTGGCGTGGCTGGTCGGCGCGCCGATGCAGCGCGTCGCGGGGATCACCGGCCGGCTGGCGCGCGAGAACGCCACGCGCAACCCGGGCCGGACCGCGGCGACCGCCGCCGCGCTGATGGTCGGCGTGGCGCTGGTCGCGTTCGTCTCGATCTTCGCGGCCGGGCTGCAGGGGTCGATCGATCGCTCGGTGGACCGCTCCTTCGCCGGCGACCTCGCCGTCGTGGACAAGACCGGCTTCGGCGAGACCCCGGCGGCGCTGGCCGGCGCGGTCCGCGGCGTGCCGGGCGTGGCGGCGCTCAGCGGCGTGCGCTTCACGGAGGCCAAGGTCCGCGGCAGGCAGGACACGACGTCGGTGGTCGGCATCGACCCGGCGGACCTCGCGCAGACCTACAACCTGCAGTGGCGCGACGGCTCGGATGCGACGCTGGGCCGCCTGGGCAAGGACGGCATCGTCGCCGACACCGGCTTCGACGAGGACGTCGCGGTCGGCGACCGGGTGGCGCTGCTCACCCCGGCCGGCAGGCGCGTGACCTACACGGTGCGCGGGGTCCTGGACGAGGGCGGCAACTTCGGGCTGCTGGGCGGCGGGCTCGTGGTGCCCAACGCGCTCCTGGCCCGGGACTTCGACGAGACGAAGGACGCGTTCGTGTTCCTGCGCTACACGCCGGCCGCGGACCCGGCCGCGGTGCGCTCGTCGATCGACCGCCTGCTGGCGGCGCGGTTCCCCGACGCTGAGACGCAGAACCGCGAGCAGGTCAAGGAGGAGCAGGCGGGCCAGATCGACCAGCTGCTGTACATGATCTACGCGCTGCTGGGCCTGGCCGTCATCGTCTCGCTGTTCGGGATCGTCAACACCCTTGCGCTGTCGATCTTCGAGCGCACGCGCGAGCTCGGGCTCCTGCGCGCGATCGGGACCTCGCGGCGCCAGGTCAAGCGCACCGTGCGCCTGGAGGCGGTCATCACGTCGCTGATCGGCGCGGTGCTCGGCCTGGTTCTCGGCGTGCTGTTCGCGCTGGCCATCAGCCGGCCGCTGGAGTCCGAGGGCTTCACGCTGTCCTTCCCGGTGGTGACGCTTGCCGTGCTGCTGGTGGCGGCGGCGGTCGCGGGCGTGGTCGCGTCGCTGTGGCCCGCCCGGCGCGCGGCCCGGCTGCGGATCCTGGAGGCGCTGGCCTACGAGTGACGCTCGCCCGTCCGGGGCCTGAGCGGAGATCGGGCGAACCCGGTCCTCCGGGGCCCCGGGCGGGTATCACGGTGGGTGTGAGACACGATGCGGTGATCCTCGACGTCGCCGGCGACGGAGATCCGGCGGCCGATGCCCCGGCCTCGGGCGCCGGTGCTGCGGGCGGCGCTGCGGCGCGGGTGGTGCCCGCGCCCCGGCCGGCCGACGCGGTCCCGCGCACGCTGGTCACGCTCTCCGAGCTGAGCTGGCGGGCGATCGTCAGCGTCGCCGCGATCGCCCTGCTCGCGCTCGCGCTGTGGCAGGTGCGCTTCGTGATGCTGCCGGTGTTCGGCGCGCTGCTGCTCTCGACGCTCCTGGCGCCCCCGACCCGCTCGCTGGAGCGCGGGGGCCTGCGGCCGGGCGCGGCCACCGCGCTGGTGTTCGTGGTCGCCCTGCTGGTCGTGACGGCGCTGACCGCCGTGCTGGTGCCGCCGATCGTCGACCAGTTCGACGACGTCGGGCGCCAGGTCAGCGGCGGGATCGACGAGGTCGGCCGGACCGTCGCCTCGGGCCCGTTCGGGATGTCCGAGCGCGAGGTCCAGCAGGCGATCGACGACGCCGGCGAGCGGCTGGGCAAGCAGTCGGGCAGCGTCGTCTCGGGCGTGCTCAACGGCGCCGTCATCGTGGGTCAGCTCCTCGCGCAGCTCCTGCTGACGGTCGTGCTCGCGTTCTTCTTCGTCAAGGACGGCTCGCGGATCTGGGGCTGGGTGGTCGGGCTGTTCCCCCGCCGGCGGCGCGAGGACGTGCGGCGGGTGGGCTCCAGCGGCTGGGGGATCCTCAGCGCCTACGTACGCGGCATCGCGCTCGTGGGGCTCGTCGACGCGGTCCTCATCGGCCTGGCCCTCGCGGTGCTCGGGGTCCCGCTCGTGTTGCCGCTCGCCGCGCTGACCTTCGTGGCCGCCTTCGTGCCGCTGATCGGCGCCTTCGTGGCGGGGGCCGCCGCGGCGCTGGTGGCGCTCGTCGCCGGCGGGCCCGTGACCGCGCTGATCGTCGTCGTCGTGGTCATCGTCGTCCAGCAGGTCGAGGGCAACCTGCTCTATCCGCTGGTGGTCGGGCGCTCGATGGACCTGCACCCGGTGGCGATCCTGCTCGCCGTGAGCTGCGGCGCGGTCGTGGCCGGGATCATCGGCGCGCTGGTGGCGGTCCCGCTGACCGCGGTGCTCGCGGCGGCGATCCCGATCGTGCGCGAGGCCCGGACGCCCGCGACGGAGCCGCTGACGCTCAGCGACGCCCCGTCCGCAGCCCGGTGACGCTCAGCGCCGACGCCCGTTGACGCGTTCGCAGTTGCGGACGCGGTCGCGGCGGTCCTTGAGGACCCGGTCGTGGCCGGGTCCGCAGTCGATGATGTCGCGCGCGCCGCCCACGGCGCGTATGACGTCGTTGCCCCGCCCGCCGTAGATGCGGTCGGCTCCGTAGCCGCCGTTGAGCCGGTCGGCGCCGTCGCCGCCGTACAGGCGGTCGCGCCCGCGCCCGCCCTCCAGCTCGTCGGCGCCGGGGCCGCCGTACAGGCTGTCCGAGCCGAAGCGGCCGAACAGCCGGTCGGCGCCGGCGTTGCCGCGCAGGCGGTCGGCGCCGTGGCCGCCGTCGAGGTCGTCGCGGCCGCCGTCGCCGGCGAGCACGTCGTCGCCGTCGGCGCCCACGAGCGTGTCGTCGTGCGGTGTTCCCACCAGTGCGTCGGGTCCCGGCGTTCCGCGGCCCAGCTCGCGGCGCAGCGGGGCGACGGCGGGGGAGCCCTTGGCTGCTGCGCGCGCCCCGCCGCGCTGCAGCCCGGCGTTCGTCCGGTCGGCGAGCGGGTCCAGCCCGCGGTCGGCGACCGGGTCGTGGCCGATGACCCGCTCGCAGCCCAGCGCGCGCAGGCCCTCGCCGGGGGTCGAGACGAAGACGGTGTCAAAGCCGTCGCCGCAGTCCACCGCGTCGCTGCCCGGGCCCGTGAAGACCGTGTCGTCGCCGGGGCCGCCGGTCAGGACGTCCTCGCCCGCCTGGCCGCCGGAGAGCACGTCGTTCCCGTCGCCGCCGTCGATCCTGTCGTTGCCCGCTCCGCCGTCGATCGCGTCGGCGCCGGGGCCGCCGGCGGCCGAGTCCGCGCCGTTGCCCAGCCGCATGATGTCGTCGCCCTCGCCGCCGAACACGCTGCGGTCCACCCCCCGGTTGGAGTCCATGTAGTCGTCGCCGGGCCCGCCGTCCATGACGTCGTCGCCGAAGCGCCGCTCGACCACGAAGTCGTTGCCCGGGCCGGCCACGATGCGGTCGTCCCCGTCGCCTCCGTCGATGGCGTCGTCGCCCTCGCCGCCCTCGATGGCGTCGTTGCCCGTCCCGCCGTGCGCGCGGTCGTTGCCCTCGCCGGCGTCGAGCAAGTCGTTCGCCGAGCCGCCGTCGAGGCGGTCGGCGCCGGCGCCGCCGAACAGCCGGTCCGCCGCGAAGCCGCCGGACAGGATGTCGTCGCCGGCGCGGCCCAGCAGCGTGTCGCGCGAGCCGCCCCCGCGCAGGAGGTCGTTCGTCAGGCCCCCGATCAGGCGGTCGGCGAGGCCGCTGCCGCCCAGCAGCCTGGCGGACGCCGGCGCGGCGCTGAGGCCGCAGACCACGACGACGATGAACAGGGCGACGGTCCGCATCCGTGACGAGTCGGCTGCGGACGGCGCGCGGTGAAGCGCCCGGGCCCAGGCCCGGCGAATGTCTCAGGCAAGGCCCATGGGCTCGCGCTCGCGGGGGTGGGCCGAGTTGTCCATGGCATGCGTGGATAAGTCGGCCCACCGGGGTTTGTCCGCGGGAGTGGGCCGAGCTGTCCTTGGCATACATGGATAAGTCGGCCCACCCCTGTGCCCGGGGCGCCCGGGCCCCCGGCCGGCGAAATGTCTCAGGCGGAGGCGGTCGCGGGCGCCGGCGCGCGCCCGGCCCGGTACAGCAGCCCCAGCAGGGCGCACAGCAGCGCGGTGGCGGCGCAGTAGCCGACCTCGGTGCGCAGCAGCTGGTCGTCCACGACCGGGCTGAGCATCCAGGCCACGAAGAGCCCCGCGCTCAGCAGCCAGGCCACCGCCGCCGCGGGCGCGCGGCCGCGGGCCAGCGCCGCCTGGTTGAGCGTCCCGGCGGCGAGGTGGAAGCCCATGCCCAGGGCGATGAGCGCCAAGCCGCCGCGCGCGAAGTCCGCGTCGAGGTCGAAGAGCACGTTCATCACCTCGGGCCCGACGGCGAACAGGCCGGCCGCCACCGCCAGCGCGAAGCCCGCCGTGGCCAGGACGGTGGTGCGCACCGCCCGCCCGAACTCCGCGCCGCCGGCGGTCGCCTCCAGCCCGGCGAGATGGGGCAGCAGCGACCCCTGGACGGCCTGGAAGAGCTGCAGCGGCGCGCGGGCGATGAGCAGGACGCTGAACACCGCGCCCGCCAGCGCGGGGTCGTCGGCGGTCGCGTCCACGGTCAGCACCGCGGCGTTGAGCAGCGTCTGCTCGGCGAGCATCACGGCGAGCACCGCGACCGCGAAGCCGGCGCCGTGGCGCAGCGTCAGCCCGCCCTCGGTCTTCTGGACGGCGCCCGGATCGGGCGGCGGGTCGTCCTCCCGGCTCAGGAAGAACGCCGGCACGACGACGAGCGAGACGAACGGGGCCGCGGCCATGCCCAGCGCGACAGCCGACTGGCCCGACGCGATGCCCACGATCGCCGCGAGCGCGAAGCACAGGCGCGACGTCGCCTCCAGGAAGACCAGCCCGCCGTACAGCGCGAAGCGCTGGTGGCCGGCGAGAAAGCCGCGGGCGAAGTAGCTCGCGGCATAGGCCAGCACGCCCGCGACGAGGATCCAGTACAGGTCCGCCGAGCCGTCGAAGAGCCCGTCCTGAAGCGGTCCCCGGGCGGCCAGCGCCGCCGCCGCGAAGCCCAGCGCGAACGCGCCCTGCAACAGCAGCGCGACGCGGATCTCGCGCCCGCCCGGGGCGGAGGCCAGCCCGCGGGCGCGGCGGTCGGCGATCGTGCGCGAGAGCAGCTGCTCGATCGGGCGGTAGATCACCGAGACGATCACGAACATGATCGACCACAGCAGCGAGATCCGCTTGTACTCGACCTCGCTCAGCGCGTAGGAGGCCAGCGAGAAGTACGCGAAGGTGACCAGCCCGGTGGTGGCGATCCCCACCGCCAGGATCCGGGCGCCCCGGCCGTAGCCGGAGCCGGCTCTAGACGCGGACAAGCAGCATGGTCCAGGGGAACGGCGAGCGCGCCTCGACGACCTCGCCGTGTCGCTCCAGCAGCTCGACGAAGCCGCGCTTGGACCAGTGGTTCAGGTGCCCCGGGGTGTTGCCCAGGTCCTTCCAGTACGCGCCGCGGGCCATGTTCAGCCCCCGCCACAGCGGCTCGCGCGGCACCGACACGAGGAGGTGCGAGGCGGCCACCCGCGCCATCTCGGACACGGTGTGCGCGGGATCCGGGACGTGCTCGAGGACCTCGATCGCGGCGGCTACGTCGAACTCGCCGTCGGCGAAGGGCAGGTCCTCGGCCTTCATCACGCGGTAGTCCAGGTTGGGCGCCCGGCGCCGCTCCCACTCGGCGTGCAGCTGCGGGTCGTCGAGGTCGATGCCCACCACCCGCCGGTCGGCCAGTCGCTGCGCCCACTGGTGGGTGAGCACGCCCTCGCCGCAGCCGACGTCCAGGAGCGACGCCGGCGCGGCGCGCTCGAACAGGTCGTGCAGGCTGCGCTCGAAGCCCGCCATCAGGCGCTTGACGACCGGGTTGGAGGAGCCGTACTTGTCGTAGGTGTTGCCGGTGACCGTGCCCTCGTCGTCCACCGTGACCGCGGGGCTCACAGCGGCAGGGCCTCTCGCTCCTCGGTCTTGCCGGTCGCGCCGCCCGCGTGCGAGCCGGTCGTCGCCGGGTGCCCGGTCGTGCCGGCGCCGGGCTCGTAGTGGGAGGGCTGCACGCCGAGCTCGAGCTCGATGCGCCGCACGCGCTCGAAGGTGCGCTGGGCCATCGTGCGCTGGGCCGCGAGGAGGTCGCCCATGACACCCAGCGCCGCCAGCACCATGGCCGCGTTGAAGAGCACCGCGCCGAGGATCAGCGACTGGACGTGCCCCGCGCCCTCGTTCTCCACGAGGTAAAAGTAGGCGAAGCGCGCCCACACCCCCAGCGCCGCGATGGCCAGGATGAACGCGCCGGTCATGAAGACCTTCAGCGGCTCGTACTGCGCGTAGATGCGGAAGATCGAGACGCTGTTGCGCCGCACGTAGGCCCACATCGACGGAAACAGGCGCGACTCGCGCGTCTTGGGGTTGGTGCGGATCGCGACGTGGTCCACCGCGACCAGCAGCTTCCCGGCCTGGATGATGGTCTCCAGGGTGTAGGTGAACTTCGAGACCACCGCCATCTGGATCGCCGCCTCGCGGTTGTAGGCGCGAAAGCCCGAGGTGGTGTCCGGGACCTCGGTGGAGGACGCCTGGCGCACGACCCAGGAGCCCAGGCGCTGAAGCGTCTTCTTCAGCGGCGAGAAGTGCTCGATGTTCATGACCTCGCGGTCGCCGACCACCATGTCGGCCTTGCCCGCCACGATCGGCGCGACGAGCTTGGGGATGTCGCCGCCGAAGTACTGGTTGTCGGCGTCGGTGTTGACGATGACGTCGGCGCCGAGCTTCAGGCACGCGTCCAGTCCCGCCTGGAAACCGGCCGCCAGGCCCTTGTTGTTGGTCAGGCGCACGATGTGGTCGACGCCGCCCTCGCGGGCGACCTCGATCGTGCGATCCGTCGACCCGTCGTCGATGACCAGCCACTCGACCGTGTCGAAGCCCGCCACGTCGCGCGGCAGGTCGGCGAGCGTCAACGGGAGCGTCTCCTCCTCGTTGAAGCAGGGGATCTGGATGATCAGCTTCATGCCGTGGATCGGCATGTGATCCTATCGGCCATCGCGTCCCCACCCGTGTCCACCTTCGAGGGCCCGTCCGCGGCCGCCTCGCCGCCGGCCGTCGAGGCACCGGAGGCCCGTCGGCAGGTGCGCGGCGTGTCGCTGCGCGCCTGGGAGGCCGGGGGGCTCGCCGTCCTGGCGCTCGCCGCACTCGCCGGCTTCATCGTCTATCCGACCTACCCCAACTACGACTCGTACTACTCCCTGCTGTGGGGGCGCGAGCTGCTCGACCTCCAGACGCTGTCCTTCGAGGCCTACCGGGCGCCCACCGAGCATCCGCTGGCCATCGCGTTCGGCGCGCTGGCGAGCCTGCTGGGCGACAGCGCCGACCGCGTGATGGTCGGCGCCGCCATCGGCTCGTTCGTGGCGCTGGCGGCCGGGGTGTACGCGCTGGGGAAGACCGCGTTCACACCGCTGGTCGGAGCGGCGGCCGCGGCCCTGCTGGTCACCCGCTTCGACTTCCCCTTCCTGGCCGCGCGCGGCTACATCGACATCCCGTACCTCGCCGTCGTCATCTGGGCGGCGGTGATCGAGGCCCGCGCGCCGCGCCGGCACCCGGTGGCCGTGCTGTCGCTGCTGGCCGCGGCCGGCCTCATGCGCCCCGAGGCGTGGCTGCTGGCCGGCGTGTACTGGCTGTGGCTCCTTCCCCGCGCGAGCTGGCCGCAGCGCGTGCGCTACGCCGTCCTGGCGGCGATCGGGCCGCTCGTGTGGGCGGCCACGGACTGGGCCGTCACCGGCGACCCGCTCTTCTCGCTGACCTCGACGAGCGAGCTGGCCGAGGAGCTCGGGCGCGCCAAGGGGCTGGAGGCGGTCCCCGAGGCGCTCTACGCGTTCCTGATCAAGCTCGCGAAGTTCCCGGTCGTGATGGGGGCGGTCGCCGGCCTGCTGCTCGCCGCCGCCCTGACCCCGCGGCGGCTCGCCATGCCGGCCGCCCTGTTCGGCATCGGCGTGGGCACGTTCGCCATGGTCGGGATCGCCGGCCTGTCGGTCATCGAGCGCTACCTGCTGGTCCCGTCGCTGTGCGTGATGATCTTCGCCGCGGCGTTCCTCGCCGGTTGGACGATGCTCCGCGAGGACTCCCGCTGGCGGCGCGTGTGGGCCGCCGGGGCGGCGGCGCTGGTGGTCTTCGGCATCGCGTTCACCGCTACGCGCGTTAACCTCGAGACCCTCCACAACGAGCTGCGCTTCCGCGGCGACGGCCATGTGGCGCTGGAGCGGGTCCTTCGCGCCCCCGCTGTCGCGCCGGCGCTGCGCTGTGGCCCCGTCTACGTGCCCAACCACAAGCTCATCCCCGACGTCCGCTGGATCCTCGACCGGCGCAGCGACGGCGTCCTGGCCCGCTCGAGCCGTCGCGTGGGGACCCCGCGCCGCGGCGTCGTGATCCTCGTGCACCAGCGCATCGCGATCTTCAAGCAGGCGCTGGTCTCCGACGCCGACGATCCCATCAACAACGTGCCGCCGCCGGGCTTCACCCGCGCGGCGGCCAGCCAGTACTACGCGGCCTATGTCCGTTGCTGAGCGCCCACCGGCGCGCAGCCGGTCAGAGCGCGACGCGATGAACGGGCGGATGCCGGCCGCGACGCCGTACGTGCGGGCGTCCGACGCCCGCTGGCGCTGGGCCCTGGCGGTGGGCGCCCTGCTCGCCGTCGCGTTCGCGCTGCGCGTCTGGGGCATCAACCACGGGCTGCCCTACGCCTACAACGCCGACGAGAACGCCCACTTCGTCACCCGCGCGATCGGCCTGTTCGGCCACGACTGGAACCCCCAGTACTTCGTCAACCCGCCCGCCTACACGTACCTCACGCACATGGTCCTGGCCGTGTGGTTCGGGGGCCGTGAAGGCGTCTCGGAGGTCTTCGCCGAGGACCCGAGCCAGGTGTGGGTCGTGGCCCGCCTGCTGTGCGCCGTGCTCGGGACGCTGTCGGTGTGGCTGCTGTACCTCGCCGGCGCGCGGCTGATCGACCGCCGGGCCGGGCTGCTGGCGGCCGGGATCTTCGCGGTCTCCTTCCTGCCGGTCTTCTACTCGCACCTCGCGCTGAACGACGTCCCCACGCTGGCGCCAGTCTGCTTCGCGCTGTGGGCGATCGCGGGCGTGCTGCGCTACGGGCGGCGCCGCGACTACGTCCTGGCCGGGGCCGGATTGGGCCTGGCCTGCGCGACGAAGTACACCGGGGGCATCGTCCTGCTGCCGCTCGTCGCGGCGGCGGGGGCCCAGTGGGCCGCGCCGGGCGGCAAGCTCGTGGCGCTGCGCGGGCTGGCGCTGGCGTTCCTGGCGGCGTTCGCCGCGTTCCTGGTCGCCAACCCCTACGCGCTGGCCGACTTCGACGCGTTCTTCAACGGGGTCACCCACCAGTCCGACGCGTCGGGGGACACCGCCGGCAAGCTCGGGCTCACCCAGGAGAACGGCTACCTCTACTACCTGTGGTCGATGGGCTGGGGGCTGGGCTACCTGCCGATGGCCTTCGCGGCCGGCGGCGCGGTGCGGCTGTGGCGCGACGAGCGCCGCCTGGTGTGGCTGCTCGTGCCCGCCGTCGTGCTCTTCGTGGCGTTCATGGGCTCCCAGGAGCGCTTCTTCGGGCGCTGGCTGATGCCGGTGCTGCCGATCGTCTGCCTGCTGGCCGCCTACGGCGCGCTGGAGGCTGCGGAGTGGGCCGGGCGGCTGCGGCCCGCCCTGCGACCGACGTTCATCGCGGTGGCGGTGGTCGCGGCGTGCGGCCAGGGGCTCGTGTACTCCCTGCACAGCGGCCTCGTCCTCTCCCGGGAGGACACGCGCAACCTCACGCGCGACTGGATGGTCGACAACGTGCCCGAGGGCACCAAGGTGGTCATCGAGCCGGTCGTCCCCGACCAGTGGGCACAGGACATCGGCAACCCGTCGCTGATCACCAGCAACGGCAACCGCTGGGTCAAGTACCCGACCAGCCGCTCCAAGATCGATCCCCGCACCGGGGAGCGCATCCCCGGGGAGGGGACGATCGTCAACATCGAGGACTTCGAGCGCGTGCTGCGTCCCGAGCTGGTCGACCTGTACGAGGACCAGGGGTACTGCTGGGTGGTGGTGGGCTCCACCCAGCGGGGGCGGGCCGAGGCCGAGCCGGGCTCGGCGCCGGGCGCGATCGCGTACTACCGCGAGCTCGAGCGCCGCGCGGAGGTCTCCTACGACGGCTCGCCGTACGTCAAGGGCAAGGGGCCGGTGAGGTTCAACTTCGACTGGACCTTCGACTACTACCCGCTGGCCTACCACCGGCCCGGCCCCGAGATGACGGTCTACCACCTGACCGGCGGGCGCTGCTCGTGACCGGCGCGCAGCGCCGGAGGCGCGCTCCGGGCCACTAGTACGCTGCGTCCGTGACGCTGATCAGCACCGCGGACGCCGAGCACCTGGAGCGCGCCATCGAGCTGGCCGGAAACGGGCTGGGGCGCGTGCACCCCAATCCCATGGTCGGCGCGGTGATCGTGCGCGACGGCCTGGTGCTCGGGGAGGGCTGGCACGAGGACTTCGGCGGCCCGCACGCCGAGGTCAACGCGATCACGGCCACCGGGGGCGCCGACCTGACCGGCGCCACGCTCTTCGTGTCGATGGAGCCGTGCTGCCACCAGGGCAAGACCCCGCCGTGCACCGACGCCATCCTCGCCGCCGGGATCTCCCGCGTCGTCCTGGCGTCCGACGACCCGACCGAGAAGGCCGGCGGCCGCGGCCCGGGCATCCTGCGCGACGACGGCGTCGAGATCGAGATGGCCGAGGGGGAGCTCGCCCACCGGGCGCGGCTGGTCAACCAGGCCTTCCGCAAGCACGCGCGCACCGGGCGCCCGTGGGTGCTGTTCAAGTCCGCCATGACGCTGGACGGCAAGGTCGCCACGCGCACCGGCGACTCGCAGTGGATCTCCGACGAGTCCAGCCGCGCCCGCGCGCACCGCTGGCGCGCGACCGTCGACGCCGTGGCCGTCGGGGTGGGGACCGCGCTGGCCGACGACCCCCAGCTCACCGCGCGGGTGGAGGGCGTGCACCACCAGCCCCGCCGCGTGATCTTCGACGCCACCGCGCGCCTGCCGCTGGCCTCCCAGCTCGTCACCGCCGCGCCCGACCCGCCGCTGACCGTGGTCGTCTCGCGGGCGGCCCCGCGCTCGGCCACCGAGGCCCTGGAGATGGCGGGCGCCGACGTGGTCGTGGCGACGGGCGCCAACGAGCCCGCCCGCGTGCGCTCCGCGCTGGACCAGCTCGGCGCCGTCGACGTGATGTCGATCCTGCTGGAGGGCGGGCCGCACCTGGCCGGCGCCTTCCTGGACGCGGGCGAGATCGACGAGGTGCGCCTGTTCCTCGCCCCCCTGCTGCTGGGCGGCAGCGCCGCCCGGGACCCGCTGGAGGGGGAGGGCGTGGAGCGGATCTCCGAGGCACTGCGGGCGATGACCCTGGACTGCGAGCGCGTGGCGGAGGACCTGCTGATCTCGGCGCGACTGCGGGAGTGGTAATGAAGCGAGGCCGGAGGCCGAGCACGATCTCGGTCGCGGGGCCGGACGCCCCGCGGAGCTGATGTTCACGGGCTTGGTGGCCGACCTGGGCACCGTGCAGCGCGTCGACGCAACCGTCGACGGGGCGCGCCTGACGATCTCCTCCGCGCTGGCGGGCGACGTGCAGGAGGGGGACTCGGTGGCGATCGCCGGCGTGTGCCTCACCGCGACCGGCGTGTGCGGCGAGCGCTTCGGCGCCGACGTCATGCACGAGACGCTGCGGCGCACGTCGCTGGGCGACCTGCGCGACGGCGCGGCGGTCAACCTGGAGCTGGCGCTGCGCGCCGCCGACCGCATGGGCGGGCACATCGTCCAGGGCCATGTCGACGGGGTCGGGGTGGTGAGCGCCCTGCGCGAGGACGGCTTCGCCACGGTCGTGACGGTCCAGGCGGGGCCGGAGGTGCTGCGCTACGTCGTCGAGAAGGGCTCGATCGCCGTGGACGGGGTGTCGCTGACCGTCGCGCGGCTGGAGGACGACGCCTTCGACGTCGCGCTGATCCCCGAGACGCTGCGGCGCACGACGCTGGGAGCGGCCGCGCCCGGAGCGCAGGTCAACCTCGAGGTCGACGTCCTGGCCAAGTACGTCGAGCGGTTGCTGGCCGGAGCGCGCGCGTGAGCCCGGCGACCAAGCGCAGCCCGTTCGCCACCATCGAGGAGGCGATCGAGGACATCCGCGCCGGGCGCATGGTCGTCGTCTGCGACGACGAGGATCGCGAGAACGAGGGCGACCTCACCCTGGCGGCGCAGTTCGCCACGCCCGAGGCGATCAACTTCATGGCCAAGGAGGGGCGCGGGCTCATCTGCCTGTCGCTGACCTCCGAGCGCTGCGACGAGATGGGCCTGGACCTGATGGCGGCCAAGAACGAGTCCCCGTTCGAGACGCCCTTCACCGTCTCCGTGGAGGCGCGCGAGGGCGTGACGACCGGGATCTCCGCGCACGACCGCGCGCACACGATCCAGGTCGCCATCGACCCCGAGAGCCGGCCCCGCGACCTGGTCCAGCCCGGGCACGTCTTCCCGCTGAAGAGCAGGTCGGGCGGCGTGCTCGAGCGCGCCGGCCAGACCGAGGCGGCCGTGGACCTGGCGCGGCTGGCCGGCCTGAACCCCTCGGGCGTCATCTGCGAGGTCATGAACGACGACGGGACCATGGCGCGGGTGCCCGACCTGGTGCGCTACTGCGCCCGGCACGGGCTGAAGATGGTCACGGTCGCCGACCTCATCGCCTACCGGCGCCGCCACGACAAGCTCGTCGAGCGCGTGGTCTCCACCGCGCTGCCCACCGGCTTCGGCGACTTCGAGGCCGTCGGCTACCGCAGCCTGGTCGACGACAAGCACCACGTCGCGCTCGTCAAGGGCGAGGTCGCCGGACAAGCCGACGTCCTCGTGCGCGTGCACTCCGAGTGCCTGACCGGGGACGTGTTCCACTCCCTGCGCTGCGACTGCGGCGAGCAGCTGGAGTCCGCGCTGGCGATGATCGAGCGCGAGGGCCAGGGCGTGCTGCTCTACCTCTCCCAGGAGGGCCGCGGGATCGGGCTGCTGAACAAGCTGCGCGCCTACAAGCTCCAGGAGGGCGGCCTGGACACCGTCGAGGCCAACCTCCAGCTCGGGCTCCCCGCCGACCTGCGCGACTACGGCATCGGCGCGCAGATCCTCGTCGACCTCGGCCTGAGCTCGATCCGGATCCTGACCAACAACCCCAAGAAGATCCGCGGCCTGGAGGGCTACGGGCTGTCGGTGGCCGAGCAGGTCCCGATCGAGCACGTGTCAAACCCGCACAACGAGGCCTACCTGCGCGCCAAGCGCGACCGGATGGGCCACATCCTGCACCACCAGGGCGCCAACCTCGACGAGGAGATGCTGCACGACGAGCACGAGCGCGACCGGACGGACCCACCGTGAGGTTCGCCATCGTGGTGGGCCGCTTCTACCCGGAGCTGGCCGACGACCTCGTCGCCGGTGCGCAGGGCGTGTTCGAGGAGGCGGGGGCCGACGGGGTCGACATCTTCCAGGTGCCGGGCGCCTTCGAGCTGCCGCTGGCGGCGCTCCAGGTGGCCCGGACCGGCCGGTACGCCGGCATCGCCTGCCTGGGCGCCGTCATCCGGGGCGAGACCTCGCACTACGACCACGTCTGCGCCGAGGCCGCCCGCGGCATCCTGGACGTGCAGCTGCACAGCGGCGTGCCGTGCGGCTTCGGCGTGCTCACCGTGGAGACCATGGAGCAGGCCAAGGCCCGCGCGGGGGGTGCGAAGCGCAACACCGGCGCCGACGCCGCCGAGGCGGCGGTGGTGCTCGCGGCGCTGGGCGCGGAGCTCGCTCGCGAGGGAGGACCAGGACCCGAGACCTCGGTACCCTGACGGGGATGGGCGAGGCCCAGGAGATCGTCGCGCTGGCGCTGACCTTCGTCGTGCACGTGGTGGGCGCGGTTCTGCTCGTGTGGGCCATGATCGACCGCGAGGAGTCGTCCAAGGGCGGCGGGTGGCGCGGCTGGTGGCCGCGCGACGACCGCCCGGACGGTGGCCCGCCCGAGCCGCCGCCCGGCCCGCCGGGCGACCGTGCGCCGCTGCCGCTGGCCGACGCCGCCCCCAGCCCCGTGCGCCTGCGCGAGCGGGGCGCGCGCATCGCCGACGCGCATCCGCGCCCGGACCGCCGGCCCTCCCACGCGCCCGAGCCCGACCCCGCGCCCCGTCAGCCGGCCTGACCCGGCCGCGGCGGCGGATCAGTCGCCGTCGTCCTCGGCGCCCTTGTCGTCCTTGGTCTTGTCGGCCTTGCCGCCGCCTCCGCCGCCCGCGCCTGCGGCCCGTGCCTGCGCGTTCTCCAGCTCGGCCTGGACCTTCGCGCGCTGGTTGTTGATCTTCAGGCGCTCCTGGAGGACCGGGATCGCGGCCTGGGGGTTGCCCGAGCGGTTCAGCGCGACGCCGAGGTTGTAGAGCGCGTA
This sequence comes from uncultured Solirubrobacterales bacterium, assembly GCA_963825515.1. Classification (GTDB taxonomy): domain Bacteria; phylum Actinomycetota; class Thermoleophilia; order Solirubrobacterales; family Solirubrobacteraceae; genus CADCVQ01. The sequence goes on from CAWGTI010000011.1 coordinate 180,492, forward strand.
GGCGTAGTCGAGGTCGCTGGTCCTGCCGGCGTCGCGGTAGCCCTTGACCGCAGCCTGCAGCGGCTCGACCGCCTGGCCGAACTGCCCGGACTGCAGGAGCTGGAAGCCGCGGGCGTTCAGCGCCCTGGGGTCGCCGCCCTGGCCGGCGCCGTCCTCGGCATCCGCGCCGGAGCTCTGCTGCGGCTGCTGGCCGGCGGAGGCGGGCTGCTGCGCCGCGGGCTCGTCGGCCTGGGTGCGCTGGGTGGTGCGCGACGCGCTCCCGGCGCCGTCGCGGCTGTCGCGCTGCGGGTCGTTCCCGCCGCCTGCGAGCAGCGCGATGAGGCCCCCGATGAGCAGGGCCGCGGCCGCCGCCAGGGCGAGCGGCGGGATCGTCGGGCCGTCGCGGTGGGCGCGGGCCGGCGGGCGGGGAGGAACGGGTGGCGCTGCGCCTCCGGATCGCGCGGCGCCGCCGCTGGCGGGGGCCCGGGGCGGCGGCTGCGGAGGACTCGGGGGCGGCGCCTTGGCCTTCGCCGCGCCGGCGGCCAGCGCCGCGCCGTCGGCCTCGTCCGCGGCCTGGGCGGCGCCGTCGGCCGCGAGCGCTCCGCCCGCCGCGGCCGCGCCTGCCGCGGCCGCGCCGGCCGCCGCCGCGCCGCGGCGGGGGGGCCGGGGCTTGATGGGCGCCATCCGCTCCGTCCCGGGCGTCTGCTCGGCGGAGGCGTCCTCGAGGTCGTCGACGAACGCGGTCGCGCTGCCCGGGCGGTCGGCGGGATCCTTCGCCATGCCCCGGGCCAGCACGGCGTCGACCGCCCGGGGCACGCCGGGGGCGACGTCCGAGGCGCGTGGCGGGTCCACCTCGACGTGCTGGCGGGCCTGGGCGGCCGGGTGGGTGGCGGAGAACGGGCGGCGGCCGGTCAGCAGCTCGTGGGCCACCACGGCGAGCGCGTAGCGGTCGCTGGCGCCCGTCGCCGGCTGGCCGAGCGCCTGCTCGGGCGACAGGTAGGCCGCCGTGCCCAGGACCTGGCCGGTCGAGGTCATCTGGGTGTCGTCGGCCAGCCGGGCGATGCCGAAGTCGCCCACCGCCAGGCGGCCGTGCGTGTCCAGCAGCAGGTTGGCCGGCTTGACGTCGCGGTGCACGATCCCGCCGGCGTGCGCGGCGTCCAGCCCGGCGGCGGCCTCGCGCAGCCAGCGCAGGGCCGTCTCGCGCGCAATTGGCCCGCTCCCGTCGCGGCCGGCGCGCAGCCGGTCGGCGACGGTGCCGCCCGCGAAGTGCTCCATGACGATGAACGCGCGGTCCTCGTGCTCGCCGATGTCGTAGATCGTCACCACGTGGGGGTGGTCGGAGACCTGCGCGGCGGTCCGCGCCTCGCGCTGGAAGCGCACGCGCGCGTCCGGGTCGGCGGCGAAGTGGGCGCCCAGCACCTTGACGGCGACGATCCGCCCGAGCAGCTGGTCCTCGGCCTCCCACACCGACGCCATGCCGCCGTTGGCGATGTGGCGCGTCACGCGGTAGCGCTCGGGCAGCTCGATCTGGGAGGCCAGGGGCATCCAGGCGAAGATACCCATCCAGCCCCGGGGCCCAACCCGCCGGGCCGCCGCACCGGGCCGGTGGCTACACTGCCCGGCCATGGCAAAGGTCTGTCACAGCTGCGGCAAGGGTCCTGCGTTCGGAAACAGCCGCAGCCACTCGATGGTCGCCACCAAGCGGCGCTTCAACCCCAACCTCCAGAAGGTTCGGGTGCTCGTGGGCGCCGCGCCGCGCCGCGTGTACGTCTGCACGCGCTGCCTCAAGGCCGGCAAGGTCACCAAGGCGATCTGAGCTCGGGCGCCGGCCGGTGTCCGATCCCAGCCTGGTCCGCTTCCGCGCCGTGGTCGCGGGGGCGCTCGCGCACCTGGAGTCCCGGCGCGAGGAGATCAACGACCTGAACGTCTTCCCGGTCGCCGACGGCGACACCGGCGACAACATGGCGCTGACGCTCCGGGCGGTGCTCGGCGAGGTCGACCGGCTGGCCGCCGAGGAGGGCCGGCTGATCGACGAGATCGGCCGCGACGAGATCGTCGAGTCCGTGGCGCGTGCGGCCCTGCTGGGCGCGCGCGGCAACAGCGGGGTGATCCTCTCCCAGCTCATCCGCGGGGCCGCCGAGGAGCTGATCAGCCGCCCCGGCGAGCTGGTGGACCCGGTCCTGATCGGCGCCGCGCTGGCCCGGGCGGCCGACCGCGCCTACGGCTCCGTCCGCGAGCCGGCCGAGGGCACGATCCTCACCGTCATGCGCGAGATGGCGGTGCGGATCGCCACGGAGATCGCGCACATGGGCGACACGCGCCTGGGCAACGAGGAGGACCCCGCGGTGCAGAACGCGATGATCGCCGACATCCTGGAGCGGGCCCTGGAGACCGGCGAGGAGTCGGTGCGCCGCGGGCCGGCGCTCCTGCCGATCCTGCGCGAGAGCGGCGTCGTGGACGCGGGCGGCCACGCCCTGCTGATCATCGTCGCGGGGGTCATCGCCGCGCTGCGCGGCAGCACGCCGCCCGAGGTCACACGCCACATCCCCGCGCGGGTGACGCATCCGCACCACGAGTCCTCCACCTACCGCTACTGCACCAACTTCGCGGTGACCGGGCGCGACCTGGACGCCTCGACGTGGCTCGCGCCGCTGGAGGCCATCGGCGACTCCGTGCTCGTGGTGGGCGACGCCGCCACGCTGAAGGTCCACGTGCACACCGATGCGCCGGAGAGCGCGACCGCGCTGTTCGCGCAGGCCGGCGAGGTGTCCCGGCTGGACGTCGCCGACATGCACGCGCAGGTCGCCGAGCGCGCCGAGCGCCTCGCGGGTGACGGGGCCGGCGACGGCAACGGGGGGGCGCCCGGCGCCGCGGCGGTCGCCGCGCGGCGCTGCGGGGCGCTGGCCGTGGTGACCGGCGCGGGGATGCGCGCGCTGTACGAGAGCCTCGGGGTGCGCTGCCTGGACGGCGGGCCCACCCTCAACCCGTCCACCTACGAGCTGCTGGCCGGCATCCACGACGTGCGCGCCGAGGAGGTCGTCGTCCTGCCCAACTCCCCGAACGTGGTCCTCACCGCCGAGCGCGCGGCCGAGCTGTCGGAGAAGACGGTCCGCGTGGCCGCCACGCGCTCTCCCCAGGCCGGCCTGTCGGCGGTGCTGGCGCTCGATCCGGACCGCTGCGCAGACGACAACGTCGCCGCGGTCGACGCCGCGCTGGGCCGCGTGCGCACCGGCGCGGTCGCGCCCGCGGCCCGCGACGACGGGCGCGGGCGCTTCCGGGCCGGCGAGGCCGTCGGCTTCGTCGACGACGAGATCGTCGCCTGGGGCGGCGCCGAGCCCACGCTGCGCGCGGTGCTGGCCGCGCTCTGCGACGGCGCCGAGCTGGTGACCTGCATCGCCGGCGTGCACGCACCCCTCGACGAGGCCGGGATCCGCGCGCTGGCCCCGGACACCGTCGAGCTGGAGTGCGAGGAGGGCGGGCAGCCGAGCTACTGGTGGCTGCTGGCGGCGGAGTAGCGCGCCGGCCGGCCCCGCGCCCCGAGCCACCGGTCCGCGCCCCCGATCATCATGCAGGGGTGCCGCCCACCCCCTTCGCCGGCTCCGAGGAGCTCGATCGCGAGACGCTGCTCGACGCGCCCGTGCACTGGCCGCGGCCGTCCGCGCTGGCCGCGAAGCTGAAGGTCAAGCCTGCCCCGGCCGCCGAGGCGGCCGCGACCCTCGGCCTGGAGACCGTCGGCGACCTGCTCGAGCACCTGCCGCGCGACCGCCGCGAGGCGCGCACGGTGGCCGCGCTGTCGCACGGGGAGACCGCCACCGTCGTGGTCGACGTGCACTCGATCACCAGCCGGCCCGTGCGCCGCCGGGGGATGAAGCCGCTCGTGGAGGCGACGGTGGCCGACGAGACCGGCCCGATGAAGGCGATGTTCTTCAACCAGCCCTGGCTGCAGCGCCGCTACGCACCCGGCTCGCGCCTGGTCCTGCACGGCAAGTACGACCGCACCAACCGCTTCAAGGTCTCCGGTCACGCGCTGACGACGGAGGACGGCGGCGGCGCCGGCGAGGTGGCCCACTACCCCACGACCGAGGGGCTGTCCTCGACGCAGATCCTCGCGCTGGTGCGCGCGCACCTGCCCGCCGCCCACCACGCGCCCGAGCCGCTGCCCGGCCGCCTGCGCACGCGGCTGGGGCTGCCCGACCGCCCGGCGGCGCTGATCGCCGCCCACGCCGGCGACCTGGAGGGCGGTCGCCGCCGCCTGGCCTTCGACGAGCTCCTGCTCGCCCAGCTCTCCCTGCTGCGCCGCCGCGCGCGCCGGCGGGCCACCGGGACGGCACCCGTGCTCGACGGCGAGCCCGGCCTGGCGCGCCGCTGGCGCGAGGAGCTGCTCCCGTTCGAGCCCACCTCTGACCAGCTCGCGGCCATGGCGGTCCTGGACGCCGAGCTCGCGCGGGCGCGCCCGATGCAGCGCCTGCTCATGGGCGAGGTCGGCTCGGGCAAGACCGTGGTGGCGCTGCACGCGATCCTGCGCGCCGTCGAGCACGACCTGCAGGCCGCGTTCATGGCCCCGACCGAGACGCTCGCCGAGCAGCACTTCGCCACGCTGCAGGCGCTGCTGCCCGGCGAGGCGGTCCGTGCCGCACTGCTGACCGGGTCCACCAGCGCGGCCCGCCGGGCCGACCTGCTGGGCAAGCTGTCCACCGGCGAGCTCTCGTTCGTGGTCGGGACCCACGCGCTCATCGAGGACGACGTGCGCTTCGATCGGCTCGCCGTCGTCGTGGTGGACGAGCAGCACCGCTTCGGCGTCACCCAGCGCGCGGCGCTGGACGCCAAGGCGCCCGGCGACCTCGTGCCCCACGTGCTGCACATGACCGCCACGCCGATCCCCCGCACGATGGCCCTGTTTCGCTACGGCGACCTCGACGTCACGACGCTGCGCGAGCTGCCCCGCGGGCGCCAGCCCATCGCCACCCACGTCGCCGCCACCGACGCGGAGCGCTCCCGCGCCTACGAGCGCATCCGCGAGGAGCTCGACGCCGGGCGCCAGGCGTTCGTGGTCTGCCCGCTGGTGGAGGAGTCCGAGGCGCTGCAGGCCCGCGCCGCCACCGCGGAGTTCGAGCGCCTGCGCGGCGGCGAGCTCTCCGGCTACCGGGTCGCGCTGCTGCACGGGCAGATGCGCTCGCGCGACAAGCAGGAGGCGATGGCCGCCTTCGCCGCCGGCGGCGCCGACGTGCTGGTCGCGACCACCGTCATCGAGGTCGGCGTCGACGTCCCCAACGCGACGATCATGCTCGTCGAGGGCGCCGAGCGCTACGGCATCAGCCAGCTGCACCAGCTGCGCGGGCGCGTGGGGCGCGGCGAGCACGCCTCGCTGTGCCTGCTCTTCGGGCCCAAGGGCTCCGCCCGGCTGCGCGCCGTCGCCGAGCACACCGACGGCTTCGAGCTGGCCCGCATCGACCTCGCGCTGCGCGGCGAGGGGGAGCTGGCCGGCACCCGGCAGTCCGGCCTCGCGCAGTTCGCGGTCGCCCGCCTGCCCGAGGACGAGGCGCTGGCCGAGACCGCCCGGACCTGCGCCGAGGCGCTGCTGGACGCCGACCCCGACCTGCTCGAGCCCGAGCACGCCCTGCTCGCCGACGCGCTGGCCGCCCAGCACGGCGAGGAGCAGCTGCGGCCGCTGCCGGCGTGAGCGTGCGCCGGTGAGGATCGTCGCCGGGACGCTCGGCGGCCGGCGGATCGCGGCGCCCGCGGGCTCCGCCACGCGGCCCACCGGCGACCGCGTCCGCGAGGCGCTGTTCAGCGTGCTGGGCGCCGCGGTGCAGGATGCGCGCGTGCTCGACCTGTTCGCCGGCTCGGGCGCGTTGGGGCTGGAGGCGATCTCCCGCGGGGCGGCGTGCGCGGTGTTCGTGGACAGCTCGCAGCGCGCGGTCGCGGCGGTGCGGGCCAACCTCGCGACGCTCGGGATCGAGGCCGACGTCCGCCGGATGGACGCCCGCACGGCGCTCCGGACGGCATCGGCGCGGGGAGAGGCATACGATCTGGTCTTCCTCGACCCTCCGTACCGCCGCGCCGCCGGGCTGGGGCGGGAGCTCTCCGAGGCGATCCCCGCGCTGCTGGCGCCCGGGGCGCGCGTCGTGACCGAGAGCGACCGCCGCGCACCGCTCGAGCTGGGGCTGCCGTGCACCGACGAGCGCCGCTACGGCGACACCCTCATCCGCATCCATGGCACCTGACCACCGCATCGCCGTCTGCCCGGGCTCCTACGACCCGATCACCAACGGCCACCTCGACGTCATCGGGCGCGCGTCCGCGCTCTTCGACGAGGTGGTCGTGGGCGTCGTCGACCTGTCGGTGCGCAAGGGCACGACCCTGTTCGGGATCGAGGAGCGCCTGGGCTTCATCGAGCAGGCCACCGCACACCTGCCCGGGGTGCGCGCGGCGTCGTTCTCCAACCTCGTCGTGGACTTCGCGCGCGAGGTCGGCGCCAAGGCGATCGTCAAGGGCCTGCGTGCGATCTCCGACTTCGAGTACGAGTTCGAGATGCACCAGCTCAACCGTCTGCAGGACCCCGAGCTGGACACGCTCTACCTCATGGCCAGCCCGCAGTACAGTTTCCTGAGCTCGAGCGGGATCAAGGAGCTGGCCAGGTTCGGAGGAAACATCGACGAGCTGGTCCCCGGTGCGGTGGCCGCTCGCTTGAAGGAAGAGCTCGGGCACTAGCGAACTGAAGGGTGTTATGGACGTCCTGGTGCTCATCGACAAGCTCGACGACTTGGTGCACAACGCCAAGCCCGTGCCGCTCACCGATCAGGTCCGCGTCGACAAGGAAGAGATCTACGACATCCTCGACCAGATGCGGGCCACGATCCCCGAGGAGATCAAGCAGGCGCGCTGGATCGTCAAGGAGCGTCAGGAGATGCTCGCCGAGGCCAAGCGCGAGGCCGAGCGGATCGTCAAGGAGGCGCGCGAGCGCCAGAACCAGCTCGTCGGCGAGGAAGAGGTCACCAAGCAGGCCGAGCGCGCCGCCGAGGACATCATCGAGGACGCCCGGGCCCGCGAGCGCGAGATCCGCCTCGGCGCCGAGGACTACGCCGACGAGATCCTCAACACCCTCGAGGTCAACCTCACCAAGTTCATCGCCGCCGTCGGCCGCGGCCGCGAGCGGTTGCAGGGCAAGGACGAGCCCGCCGAAGTCGCCTGACGCGGCGCGCCTGAGGAGCGCCTCGTCGCACCTGAGCGGCGCCGCCGGGCCGAACGTCCATTTCCACCCCCTATGGCGGGTAGAAATGAACGTTCACCCTCCGTTGCGGCGTCGAACGTCCATTTGTGCCCCCTATAGGGGGTAGGAATGGACGTTCGTCCTCGGTTCGCCTCCCGCGGGTCGGAGGTCCGGCCATTCCGGCGCCGCGGCCTCAAGCCGTCTCCTCCCCCGCCGATGAAGGCGGCGTTCGTCGTCCCCCGCAAGGAGAGTGACCCATGAGCGCCGCGCCCCGCACGATGCCCGCCCGCCTCGCCCTGGTCCCGCATCCCAACCGCGTCGGCATGGTCGTGCGCATGAAGGCGATGGCCGGCACCGTCGTGGGCGGCTTGGCCGTGTTCGGCGGCCTCTTCGCCCTGCTGGGCTGACAACGCCGCCACCGGATCGTTCGCGCGCGACACCGCCACGGCGGGCCTCGTCGCGACCAGGGCGATGCCGGGCCTCCCTGGAGGCAACCGCCGTGAGCGGTGACGGCGCCCGGCGTGATGCATCACATGGATCGCACGTCGCATGCCACTGCTCGGTGCATTTGGCCGGCCTCACGGCCGTGTCCCTGTTCGTGCCGCCGCCGGCGATGGCGGCCAGCAGCTCCTTCACCGTCGTCGCTCGCCAATACTTCGTCTCGCGCATCGGGCCGTTTCGCCCGGCGGAGAATCCGCGGCTGTCGGCTGCAATCCGTGCCTTCGGTCGCCCGAGCCGTCGGCGGCTCGACCGCTCCACATGCCGCGTGGAATGGGGTCGGCTACGTCTGCGGATCAACTTCGAGAACTTCGGCGGAACGAGGCCCGGCAGACGACCTGCACATCGTCCGTCGGTCGCGCGCAGGGCTTCGTCGGGCGTGGCTCGCGTTTTCCGCACGGTCAACGACCTGCGGGTCGGTGAGCCGTCGTCCTCGATTCGGGTCAAGCACCCGAGCGCCGAGTTCCAGCCCGGCCGGATTCTGGGCGCTGGTACTCGCCACCTTCCCGTTCGGGGGCAGCGATGAGCCGGCGCCGGTGCTGAACGCCCTCGTCGACGACGGGCGTTTCAGCGCGCTCGCGGGCTACATCGGCGGAGCCGGCGAGTAGCCGGCCCGACACGGCTCGCTACCGGATCCGGAACCCCTCCAGGCCCTCCGGCTCCACCGCGCCGGCCTCCACCCCGTCCACGTCGGCGTGGCGCGGGCCCGAGCGGCACCACTCGACGAGCGCGAGGACGGCGTCCTCCGGTCCCTCGAAGCGGGCCTCGACCGCGCCGTCGGGGCGGTTGGTGACCCAGCCGGCGACCCCGCGCCGGCGGGCCTCCTCGCGCGTGGAGTCGCGGAAGAACACGCCCTGGACCCGGCCGTGGACGACCACGCGGCGGGCGATCGGCTCGGTCACCGGCCGTCCAGCAGCGCGGGCAGCTCGGCCATGTCGTCGAAGGGCTCTCCGCCCGCCGCCTCGAGGTCGGCGCGGTCGGTGTGGCGCGCGAAGGCCAGCGCGCGCATGCCCGCCGCCCGTGCCGCCTCGATCCCCGGGACGCTGTCCTCCACCACGGCGGTCGCGGCGGGGTCGAAGCCCATCTCCCGCGCGGCGTGCAGGAAGAGGTCGGGCGCGGGCTTGCCGTGCTCCACCTCGCTGGCGCTGAAGATCCGGCCCTCGAAGCGGTCCCACAGCCCGGTGCTGCGCAGCGTGACCGCCATCTTGTGGTGCGGGCCGCTGGAGGCCACGCAGGCGGGCAGCTCGATGCGGTCCAGCGCGTCAACCACGCCCGGCACCGGCTCGAGCTCGCGGGCGAAGATCTCCTCGACCTCCTCGTAGTAACGCGCCGCGACGTCGAAGGGCAGCTCGCGGCCCAGGCGCTCGGTGGCCATCGCGAGCACGGAGACCATCGCCCGGCCCCGGTAGTCGCGCATGCAGTCCTCGAACGTCGTGGGCAGCCCGGCCTCGGTCAGCAGCCCGGACAGCACGCGGTTGGCGATCGGCTCGGTGTCCACGAGGACGCCGTCGCAATCGAAGATGACCGAGCGGACCACGCCCGGAGTTCTACTCGGCGCCCTCCAGCGACGGCTGCCGGGGCGGGGGCGCACCGGCCGCGGTGAGCATCCGGTCGATCGCGGCCAGGTGGCCGCGGACGCCGCCGGCCATCGTCTCCAGGATCCGGCGGGCCTGGTCGATGCCCGTCGTCGCGTTGCTGAGCTGGGTCTTGACGCGGCGCACGTCCTCCATCGCCCCGATCGCCCGCTCGGCCTCGGCGCGCAGCGCGACCACGTCGACGCCGTCGGCGTCGCCCTGGGACATGAGCACGCGGGCGCGGGCCAGCCCGTAGGCGACCTCCAGCGCCAGGCGCTGGTCCTCCTCGGCGTCGTAGACGACGAACATCTTGTCCCCGTTGAACTCGCGCAGCGGGCGCGTGCGGGCGGGCAGCAGCTCGTCGGAGGCCACGACCAGCACGGCGAAGTCCGCGCAGCGCGCCTGCAGCGCCTCGTCCAGCTCCGCCAGCGCGCGCTGCTTGGAGAGCTGGGAGCTCTTGGCCTCGAAGACGATGCGCCCGCGGGCGGGTCCGGCGCAGGCGTCGATGCCGACGACGACGTCGCCCTTGCGCCCGCCCTCGCCGCGGACGTCGCCGACCGCGTCGCAGTCGTCGCCCTGGGCGGCGGCGATCGCGTCGACCGCCACGGCGACGGCCTGCTCGTAGGTGCGGCCCTTGGCGGTGCCCTTGGCCTCCACCGCGGCGACGCCGGCGAGCTTGTCCTTCTCGGCGCGCAGCTCGGTGAGCTCGACCTTCATGGTCTCGAGCTTGTCGCCGGTCAGGCGCAGCGCCTCGGCCTGCTGGTCGGAGGCCTGCTTGACCACCGCGATCATCGCGCGCTGGAAGGCCGCCAGCGGGTTGTTCTCACCGTCGGCGGAGAACTGCCGGCGCAGGTCCTCGCGCATCTGGACCGCGACCTCGCCGAGGACCGCCTTCACCCGGTTCTGGACGGCGACCGAGGACTCGTCGCCGAAGTGGCGGGCCAGCGCGCGGGTCACGTGGCCGTTCTCCGGCCCGAAGGCCTCGTCCACCTTGCGGTCCAGCCGCTCGGAGACCACGCGCGCCCGGTCCACGAACGCGGCGTCCAGCGCGCGGGCGGTCTTTTCGAACTCCGCGCGCACGAACTCCGCGTTGGCGCCGGTGGCCTCGCGATCGAGGACCCGCGCGCCGATCTCGATCGCCTCGACCACCAGGCGGGCGGGATCGTCGCGCTCGGAGGCCAGGCGCACGGCCGTCTCGTCCTCGACGACCAGCTGCTCGATCGCGAGCCGGCCGTTGCGGACGTGGACCTGGGCGAAGTGCAGAGTCGGGGCAGCTTCCATGATGGTCCGGTCGCACGCTACGCCCCGCCCCTGACGGAACGCACGTTCTCGCCCAGCCAGCCCGTCAGCGGGTGGAGTTGCGGCGCAGCGACCACCAGGTCGCGAGGTCCTCGCGCTGGTGGGGGAGCGGGTCGGCCGTCGGCTTGCGGTCGCGGATGCGCTCCAGCGCCTCGAGCAGGCTGATCTCGTCGCGCAGCGCCACGACGCCCGCGGCCACGGCGGCGGAGCGCTGCCAGCCGGCGCGGCAGTGCAGGTAGACGCGCTCGCCTGCGTCCAGCCAGCCCAGCACCTCCTGCACGGCCTCCTCCATGTGGCCGGGGAGGATGCCGCCGTAGTCGACCAGCTCCAGGCGGCGCTCCTCGATGCCCGCATCCTCCAGCGCGGCGGTCGCCACGTCGCGCGCCCCCTCGTCGTACTCCAGATCCTGGACGAGGTTGAAGACGCGTGTCACGCTCTCGCCCTTGAGCTCCGCGACGTCATCGGCGTCCTGCGGGTAGGCGCCGATGAGGAGATCGTCGGCGACCTCCGTGTAGCCGAAGCGCTCGAACCAGTCGGACACCGCGCACAGCCTATGGCCGGCGGCGGCGTGCGTGTGCAGCGCTCGTTGCCGCGCCGTAGCCGGAAACCGACGTGCTCTATGTCACAAACATCTAGGCTCGCCCCACGATGAGCGCGCTGAGCAACGCCCTGGCCGACGCGGGCGGAGCCGACGCGCCCCGCGAGCGGGGCGCGCAGCTGAGCAAGCTCCTGGGCAGTGAGCTGGAGCGCGGGGCGCGAGAGCTGGGCCTCCAGCGCTCCGGTCGCGAGGAGCCGGTGCTCGTCGGCATCGCCGCACACGACGCAGCCCTCCTGGCCGCGACGCCGGCCCCCGTCGCGCTGCGGATCGACTCCGACGCGGCGGTCGAGCGCGCGCTGCTGCTCGTGGCGGCCGTGATCGGCGCCCTGTACGAGGCCGCCGGGGTCGCCCCCCCGCAGGCGGCCACCGACCTGTCGCTGGGCGCCGGCGAGCTGCTCGGCCACCTCGCGCTGCGCGTCCCCGCCCCCGGCGCGGACGCCGAGCTGGCCGAGCTCGCCGCGCTGGCCTTCGACGACCACGTCGCGCCCGTCGCGCGCCTGCGCGCCGGCGCGCTGGCGCTGCCCGCGCACGTGATCGCTCCCGCGGTCGCCGACGTGCGCCCGCCTCGGGCCCAGGCGCTGCGCAGCGCGGAGGCGGTCGCGCGCCTCGGCGGGCGGCCCGCGGACCCCGCCTCGGTGGGCGAGCACGAGGACGCCGTCCTGGCCCTGCTGGTCGAGTCCGACCGCGTCGTGCGCCCCCACGAGGACCCCGATCCCGCCCGCCGCGTGGCGCGCCGGGTCCTCCAGCGGCTGCACGGGATGGGCAAGTGGGGCGGCTACCACACCGACTTCGCGCACCTCGCGCGCGGGTTCGCCGGCAACGAACGCGCGCTGGCCGACGCGGTCGGCGAGGCGCTGCTGGAGGCCGGCCTGCTGGCCGAGAAGCCGAGCGTCGGCCAGCGCCACGTGTTCCTCAACCCGCGGCGGGCGCCGGCCATCCACGCATTGATCGAGCGCGGGGAGGTGCCCGCCGAACTAAGGTTGCCCTCGACATGAATCTCGAGGAGCTCAAGAGCAGGGCCGGCACGCTCTCCAGCAAGGCCGCCGGCGTGCTGTCCACCAAGGCCTTCACCGGCCGCACGCTGATCTCGGCCGGCACCGTCGCGCCGGGCCGGCCGGACCGCCTGGCGCGTGCGCTGCTGGCCCTGCGGGCCTGGGGCCCGACGCCCGCGGGCGGCTATACGGCCTCCACCGCCCGCTTCCCCGACGAGCTCGCCCTCATCGACGAGATCGGCGGGCTGACCTTCACCGAGGTCCACCGGCGCTCCAACGCGATCGCGCACGGCTGGGCGCAGGCCCACATCAAGCCGGGGGACTCGATCGCGATGCTGTGTCGCAACCACCGCGGCTTCGTCGAGGCCACCATCGCCGCCTCCAAGCTCGGCGCCCACGCCGTCTACCTGAACACCGGGTTCGCCGGCCCGCAGATCACCGACGTGTGCGCGCGGGAGAAGCCCGCCGCGATCGTCTTCGACGAGGAGTTCACCGACCTGGTCGCCGACGCGGCGGCCGGTCTCCCGCGCTTCCTCAGCTGGTCGGACGCGGGCGCCGGGGCCGCCGCCGGCGCCCCGACGCTGGAGGACCTCGTCGCCGCCGGCGACGAGTCCGACCTGCAGCCCCCGGCGCACAAGGGGCGGGTCATCATCCTCACCAGCGGCACGACCGGCACGCCCAAGGGCGCGGCCCGCAAGCAGCCCGAGTCGCTGGACCCGGCCGCCGCGCTGCTGGACCGCATCCCGCTGCACGCCCGCGAGCGCACGCTGATCGCGGCGCCGATGTTCCATTCCTGGGGCCTCGCGCACTTCATCCTGGGGATGGCGCTGTCGACGACCGTCGTGCTGCGCCGGCGCTTCGATCCCGAGGACACCCTGCGCACCATCGCCGAGCAGAGGTGCACGGCGCTCATCGTGGTGCCGGTGATGCTGCAGCGGATGCTCGACCTCGGCGAGGAGGTCATCTCCAAGTACGACCTCAGCTCCCTGCGGGTGATCGCGGCCAGCGGCTCGGCGCTGCCCGGCGAGCTGGCGATCCGCACGATGGACGCCTTCGGCGACGTCCTCTACAACCTCTACGGCTCCACGGAGGTCGCCTGGGCGACGATCGCCACCCCCGAGGACCTGCGCGCCGCGCCGGGCACTGCCGGGCGCCCTCCACGCGGCACCGTGGTGCGCCTGTACGACACCGACGACCGCGAGGTCGGGCCGGGGGAGACCGGCCGGATCTTCGTCGGCAACGAGATGGTCTTCGACGGCTACACCGGCGGGGGCGGCAAGGCGGTGGTGGACGGCCTGCTCTCCTCCGGCGACGTCGGCCACTTCGACTCCGGCGGGCGCCTCTTCGTCGACGGGCGCGACGACGAGATGATCGTCTCCGGCGGCGAGAACGTCTTCCCGCGCGAGGTCGAGGACGCCATCTGCACGCTGCCGGGCATCGAGGAGGTCGCGGTCATCGGCGTGCCCGACGAGGACTTCGGCCAGCGCCTGGAGGCCTACGTCGTCACCACGGAGGGCGCGAGCCTCGACGAGAAGCAGGTCAAGGAGCACGTCAAGGCCAACCTCGCGCGCTTCAAGGTCCCGCGCCGGGTGGTCTTCCTGGAGGAGCTCCCGCGCAACGCGACGGGCAAGGTGCTCAAGCGCGAGCTGGGGAAGGGCTGAGACCGGACGGAGTTCGCAGGCATGCGTCAGCGACGACCTTCGCGAGCTCAACGCGGACCGCGCGGCCCGGTGCCGGTGACGCCGACGACCTTCGAGGTCATGCCCGTCGGGCGCGTGGAGTCCGCCCTGACCGACCGCGCCTCCGCGCCCAAGCAGGGCCACGAGGGCGCGCCCGACGCGTGGATCGTCTTCGAGCCGTCCGTCCTCGACGGCCTCGACGGCATCCGGCCGGGTGACCGGCTCGTCCTCCTGACCTGGCTGGACCGCGCCGAGCGCGACGTCCTGCGCGTGCACCCGCGCGGCGACCCGGCCAACCCGATGCGCGGCGTGTTCGCGACCCGCTCCCCGGCCCGGCCCAACCCGATCGGACTGCACGAGGTGGAGGTGCTGGCCGTGGCGGGCGCGCGGCTGCACGTGCATCCGCTCGAGGCGCTGGACGGCACGCCGGTGGTCGACGTCAAGCCGGTGCTGTCAGCGCGCGGCCGGCCTCACCACGACGCGGAGGGGTCCTCCCAGCGCAATCCGGGGTAGCGCCCGAAGTCGCGGTCCGCGCTGGCGAGCACGAGCCCCCATTCGATCGCCAGCGCGGCCAGGTGGGCGTCGGTGCCGTGGTTGCCCGACGCCCTGCCCTCGCGCAGCATCCGCCCGTAGAGCGGGAGATGGCGGTCGGTCGGCGCCGGGGTGATGACGTTGGACCGCGACAGCCAGCCTTCGACGACCGAGAACGCGGTGCCCACGTCCAGCGGGCGCTGGAGGGCGCGCGGATGGGTGGAGATCCGGACGAAGGCCAGCACGGTCGGCCACGGGACGCCCACGACCGGCGCGTCGGTCAGCGTGGAGGACCACCACGTTCGCGCCGCGTCGTGGTGCTCGAAGTGGCGGTGGTGCGCCCACAGGACGAGGTTGGCATCGACGAGCAGCGCGCCGCCGGGCTCACCGCTCATCGTCCAGCCGCTCCAGCGCAGCGGCCACGTCCGTCACGTCCAGGGCGGGCCGGCCGGTGTCGAACGCCGGCGCCTCGTACGGCTCGGGCCGCGCGCGCTGGCGCGAGCGCAGCCCCGCGCGCAGCAGGTCGTTGACGACCCTGGACAGCGAGCGGTCGTCGCGGCGCGCGAGGTCGCGCACGCGCGCGGTGACGTCGTCATCAAGATTCAGCGTCGTGCGCATCGCCGTTCATCATACGTGATGCCCCTCGCCGTCGGACTGGGCGCGATCGGGGACTCGCGCGACCGCGTCAGCGCCGACTGCGAGCGCGTCGGGCGGGGTCGAGGGGGACGTCCCGCCCGCTGGTCGTCCTTCGATCCTCGGAGTCCGGCTGCCCGCCACATCCTGCTCGCTAGGCTCAGATCACCATGCCCGCCCGCACCGACAGCTTCGATCTCGGCCGCCTGCGCCTGACCTCGGGGGAGGGCCGGCGCTTGGACCTGGAGGTCGCCCTGGACCCGCTGGCCTTCGGCGGCGAGCGCTACGCGGCGCAGCCGTCCACCGTGCCCGTCCGCCTGGACGTCTCGCGGATGACCTCCAACGGCTACGCGCTGCGGCTGCGCTTCGAGGCCTCGGTCAGCGGCCCGTGCATGCGCTGCCTCCAGGCGGCGGTCCCGGTCTTCGCGGTGGACGCGCGGGAGGTCGACCAGCCCGGCGGGGGGGAGGAGCTCTCCAGCCCCTACGTGGAGGACGAGGTGATCGACCTGCACGCGTGGGCCAAGGACGCGCTGGCGCTGGCGCTGCCCGCGCAGGTGGTCTGTCGCGACGACTGCGCCGGGCTGTGCCCGGAGTGCGGGGAGAACCTCAACGATGCCGGGCCGGAGCACGGCCACGAGCGTCCGCCCGACCCCCGCTGGGCGAAGCTCTCCGAGCTGAAGCTCGAATAGGACCGCGAGCCTCCTCCTGCGCGCGAAGCTCGAGCGCGTCGACCGCGCGCGGCGGCGTGGCGCGCTCGCGGGCGGCGTCGATGCGGTCCAGGTCGTCCTGCGAGGCGATCAGCGGGGACAGCTCCTCGCCCAGCGACACCGGCTGGGCCTCGGTGTACAGGTCGCGATAGCCCGCCGTGCCCTCCGGGCGGAAGTCCAGCTCGATGTCCGCGTGGCGGGTGGCCAGCGTGCAGGGGGGCATGCCGCGCAGCGCCGCCGGATCGAGGTCCAGCGGGTGGGTCTCGGGCCCTCCGGGGACGCGCACCGCGGCGCCGAGCGCGCCGAGCGCGCCGGCGAGTCGCTCCACGTTGCGCGCGTACTCGCCCGGCACGATCGCCAGCCCGTCGACGAGTCCGCCGTTCTCGTAGACGGCGTCGGCCACCTCCCCGATGACGACGTAGTCCACCCGGTGCTCGTCGAGTGCCCGCAGCGTGGACAGCAGGATGGGATCCAGCTCGAGGGAGACCATGCGCATCCCGTTCGCGGCCCGCTGCCGCTTTCCTTCCCGAGCTTCAGCACGCCGCGGGCGCGATCCTCACACCTGGCGCCGGAGGGCCCGCGGGCTGCTTCCCGCGCTGCTGTACCCTTGCGCAGCCATGGCCGTCCCCAAGCAGAAGCAGTCGCACAGCCGCACGGCGAAGCGTCGCGCGCAGCACAAGATCGCCGCGCCGGTGTTCAACGCCTGCCCGCAGTGCCACAGCCCGCGGCGCCCGCATCGGGTCTGCCCGGTCTGCGGCACCTACGCCGGCCGTGAGGTCGTCGCGCCGTCGGCGCACGACCACGACCACGACCACTAGAAAGCGGGGCCCGATGAGCGCCGGTCCCGGTCGACGGCGGCGGGACGGCGAGCGGGTGTCGTCCGTGCTGACGGCCATGTCCCTGCCCCGCAACCGGCTGCGCGGCCTCGCGAACCGCACCGAGGAGCGCTACGACGCGACGATCGCGGTCGACGCCAACGGCGCCGACCTGGGTCCCGCCGAGGTGGCGGCGGGCGCCGCCATCGCCGCCGATCGCGGCGTGCGGGTGCTCCTGTTCGGACCCGCCGAGGAGATGGGAGAGGCGTCCGGCCCCAACGTGACAGTCATCGACGCCCCGGTGTCGATCGCCAAGGCGCCCAACCCGGCCGGCGCGGCGCACGCCAGCCCCGAGGCGTCGATCGTCCGGGCCGCCCGCGCGGTCGCCGCCGGCGACGCCGACGCGCTGGTCTCCGGCGGCTCCACCGGCGCGGCGCTGGCCGCGGGGCTGTTCAACGTCAAGCGCGACCGGGGGATCCTGCGCCCGGCACTCGCCGCGGCGATCCCGGTGCCCTCGGCGCCGGTCACGCTGCTCGACGTGGGCGCGAACGTCGAGGTGCGCCCCGAGCACCTCGTGCAGTTCGCGTTCATGGGCCGCGCGCTGGCGCAGGTCGTGCTGGGCATCGAGCACCCGCGGGTGGGGCTGCTGTCCAACGGGGAGGAGCCCAGCCGCGGGACCCCGCTGCTGCAGGCGGTCCACGAGCGCCTGTCGGCGATGACCGGGCTGGACTTCATCGGCAATGTGGAGGGCACCCGGCTGACGGCCGGCGTGGCCGACGTCGTGGTCACCGACGGCTTCACCGGCAACGTGGCGATCAAGATCATGGAGGGGGTGGCGGAGACGATGATCGACGCCATCCGCGACCGCGCCGAGTCCACTACGCGCGCGAAGGCCGGGGGGCTGCTGCTGCGCCCGGCGCTGCGCGAGTTCCGCGACGAGCTGGACCCCGAGTACGCCGGCGGCGCCTACCTGCTGGGGCTGCGCAGGCTCGCGGTCGTGCCGCACGGGCGCTTCACCCGCTACGGCTTCTCCCAGGCGATCCTGCTCGCCGCCCGAGGGGTGAGCGGCGACGTGGTCGGCCGCACCCACGAGGCCCTCGACCAGGCCGGCGCGCTGCGCCGCGCCGCGTCCGGAACCGGCTCTACCGTGTCGGCGTCATGACCAGAGAAGAGGTCTTCGCCCTCATCCGGGCCCACCTGGCCGACGAGCTCGACATCGATCCCGCGCGGATCGACGAGAGCACGCGCTTCAAGGCGGACCTGGCGGCCGACTCGCTCGACCTGTACACGCTCGTGCTGGAGCTGCAGGACTCCTACGGCGTGCAGATGACCGACGAGCAGGCGGCGCGGATCCTCACGGTGGGCCAGGCGATCGACTTCGTCCTGGCGCACGGAGCCGCCCATGAGCCCTCTGAGCCCTGAGGCCCCACCACTGACCGAGGTCCTGTCGCTGAAGCTCCTCACCGAACTCCTCGACGATCTGCCCGAGCGGCTGTACCGCCAGGTGTTCACGCACGCGTCCTGGACCGAGCGGCGCAGCGACTCCTACTCGCGGCTGGCCTTCCTGGGCGACTCCGTGCTCGGCCTCGCGGTGACCACCCACCTCTACCCCCGCCTGGAGGCCGAGCGCTTCGGCGCCGGGCGCCTGACGAAGATCCGCGCGCAGACCGTCTCGGGCGTCTCCTGCCGGGCGGTGGCCGAGCGCCTGGACGTGCCCGACCGCCTGCGCGCGACGGCGCCCGACGGCGTGGGCCAGAGCGCCGAGGCGCTGGTGGAGACCGAGCGCGTCCTGGCCTCGGTCATCGAGGCGGTGATCGGCGCCTGCTACCTGCACGCCGGCTACGAGCGCACCGCCGCCGCCGTCGTGGAGGCCTTCCAGCCCGAGATCGAGGACGCGCTGCGCAACCCCGTGGACTTCAAGTCCACCCTGCAGGAGCGCCTGGCGCGCCGCGGGGAGCTCGTGAGCTACGCGGTGGCCGCCGAGCTGGGGCCGCCGCACGACCGGACCTTCGAGGTCGTCGCCTCGGTCGGCGGGGCGCCGGTGGCGCGGGGCGCCGGGCGCTCCAAGAAGCACGCCGAGCAGCACGCCGCGCGGGTGGCGCTGGAGATCCTGCACCCCGGCGGCCCCGAGCCGCTGGACGACGAGGACGACGGCGCCTAGCCCATGCACCTGAGCTCGGTGACCTTGAAGGGCTTCAAGTCCTTCCCCGACCGCACCCGGCTGGAGTTCGGCCCGGGCGTGTCGGTGATCGTGGGGCCCAACGGCTCGGGGAAGTCCAACGTCACCGACGCGGTGCTGTGGGCGATGGGGGAGCAGTCCCCGCTGGCCGTCCGCGGCCAGTCCATGCAGGACGTGATCTTCGCCGGCGGGCGCGGCAGCCAGGCGCGCGCTGCCGCCGAGGTGGAGATCGTCATCGACAACGCCGACGGCGCGCTGGACCTGCCGCTTGGCGAGATCTCGGTGCTGCGCCGCCTGGACCGGACCGGCACCGGCGAGTACCGCCTCAACGGCGCGCGCTGCCGCCTGGTCGACGTGCTCGAGACGCTGTCGGACACCGGCTTGGGCAAGGAGATGCACTCGGTGGTCTCGCAGGGACGGGTGGAGGCGATCGTGACCTCCAAGCCGCGCGACCGCCGGATGCTGATCGAGGAGGCCGCGGGCCTGGGCAAGCACCGCCGGCGCCGGCGGCGCGCCCAGCTCAAGCTCGAGCGCACGCAGGACAACCTCGACCGGGCGCTGGACGTCGAGCGCGAGGCGCGCTCGCGGCTGCGCCCGCTCAAGCGCCAGGCGGAGGCCGCCGAGCTGCACGAGCGCCTGGAGCGCCAGAGCACCGAGGCGCGCTGGGAGCTGGTCCGCGACGCCGTGCGCGCGCGGCGGGCCGAGATGGCCGCGGCCGACGCGGCCGCTGCGGCCGCCCGCGCGCGGCGCGACGCCGCCCAGGCAGCGCTGGACGAGGTCGCCCGCCGCCGCGAGGTCGCCGAGGAGGCGCTGGCGCGGCGCACGGAGCAGCGCGAGGCCTACGCGCGCCGCCTGTACTCCGCCCGGGCGGCGGCCGAGCGGGTGGGCGAGCGCCTGGAGCGCACGCGCCTCACCGCGCAGGACCTGCGCGAGCGCGCCGAGCGCCGCGAGCGCCAGCTGGCCGAGCTGCAGGCGCGCGAGGCCGCCGACGCTCCCGACGAGGAGGCCCGCGCGCGGATCGCGGCGCTGCACGACGAGCTGGGGCGCCTGGCCGCCGACCGCGAGGCGGAGCTGTCCCGGGAGCTGGAGGCGCTGGAGTCCGCGCGGGCGCAGGCCGCCGGGCAGGTGGAGTCCCTGCGCGCGGCGGTGGCCGAGCGCCGCGCCGCGCTGGAGGCGGCCGACGCGGCGGCCGACGCCGCGCGCACGGCGCGCCGGGAGTCCGAGCGCGCCGTGGAGGCCGCCCGCCGCGAGGCCGCGCGGGTGGGCGCCGAGCTGGCCGCCTGCCGCCAGTTCCTGCGCACCCGCGCCGGGACCTCGCTGCACCCGGGCGGCGACGGCCCGCAGGACGCGCGCTCGCTGGCCGACGCGCTGGAGGTGCAGCCCGGCTACGAGCGCGCGCTGGCCGCCGCGCTGGGCGGGCTGCTGCGCGCGACGCTCGCCCCGGAGGTGCGCGACGGCAACGCGCTGCTGGACGCGGTGGGCGGCGAGGGCGGGCGGGTGCTCATCGCCGGCGACCTGGCACCCGGAGCGGCGCAGGCCCAGACGCCGCCGGCGCCGGGCGCGCAGCACCTGACCGACCTGATCCGCGGCGAGCCCCGCGCCCTGGCGGTCGCGCAGCGGCTGCTGACCGACGCCTGGCTGGTCGAGCGCATCGAGAGCCTTCCGCCGGGCTTTGAGGGCATTGCCGTGACCCGCGGCGGGCGCGTGTGGCACGGCCGCCGCCGCGAGCTGCGCCAGACCCCCGAGGGCGGCGAGGAGCGCGTCCTGGCCGAGCGCAACCGCCGCGAGGAGCTCATCGCCGCCACCGAGCGCGCCGCGCGGGGCGAGCACGCCGCCCGCGGTCGGGCCGACGCGGCCGAGCGGGAGGTGGCGGGCGCCGACGCCGAGCGTGAGGACGCCGACCGCGCCCACCGCGACGCCGCCCGCGCGCTGGCAGCGGCCGAGGAGGAGGTCTCCCGCTCGGCGTGGATCATCGAGCAGCGCCGCCGGGCCCCGCAGGAGGGCGCGGGCGCCGTGCGCCGCGCCCAGATCGAGGGCGAGCTGGCGGCCGAACGACGGATGAGCGAGCGTGCCGAGCGCGAGCGCGCCGAGCGCGCCGGCCGGATCGCCCGGCTGGGCGAGCACCTGGCCGCCGACCGCGCGCTCGCGCCGCGCGCCGCCCGGCTCGCGGCCGCGCTCCAGAACGCGGCGAGCGCGCTGGCCACGCGCGTGGAGGCGCTGGAGGCCGAGCTGGCCGCCGACCGCGCCGCAGGCGAGGACGTCGCCGCGCGCCTGCGCGCCTGCGCGACCGAGGAGGCCGAGATCCAGCGCGGGCTGCGCGAGCAGGGCGACGCGCTCACCGCCGCCGAGGTGCGCGCGCAGCAGGCCCGCGACCAGGCCGCCGAGGCCGGCCACGAGCTCGACGAGCTGGCCGAGCGCCTGGGCCTGGCCGCCGAGCCCGCCGCCGAGGCGCTGGGCGACGCGCAGATCGAGGCGCTGCGCGGGCGGATCGAGCGCCTGGCGCGCCGCCGCGAGCAGCTCGGGCCCGTCAACCCGCTGGCCCGGGACGCCTACGACGAGGCGCTCGCGCACGTCGAGGAGCTCGAGACCCAGCGCACCGACCTGGAGACCGCGCTGCGCGAGCTGCGCACCCTGGTCCGCGAGACCGACCGCCAGATCCGCGAGACCTTCGAGGAGACCTTCGCCACGGCGGCGAAGAACTTCGAGGAGCTTGCCGCCGACCTGTTCCCCGGCGGCCGGGGGCGGCTGCGCCTGGTGCGCGAGGACAGCGGGCCGCGGCCGGTCCTCGGCGGCCAGGAGCCGGCGGCGCAGGGGCAGCCGGACGGCGCCGAGGCCGCAGCCGACGCCGAGGCCGAGGCGGCGGCGCCCGAGGACCAGCTCGGGGTGGAGATCGAGATCACGCCCGCCGGGAAGTCCACCAAGCGCCTGTCGCTGCTGTCCGGCGGCGAGAAGTCGCTGACCGCCATCGCGTTCCTGTTCGCGGTCTTCCTGGCCCGTCCGTGCCCGTTCTACATCCTCGACGAGGTCGAGGCCGCCCTGGACGACCTGAACATGACGCGCTTCCTCGCGCTGCTGCGCCGCTACGCCGACCGCGCGCAGTTCATCGTCGTCACGCACCAGAAGCGCACGATGGAGGCGGCGGACACGCTCTACGGCGTGTCCATGGGCGACGACGGGATCTCCAAGGTGATCTCCCGGCGCCTGCCGCGCGCGGCGTGATGGCGGTCGAGGTCCACCCGGCGCGGGCGGACGAGCTAAAGGCGCTGCTGCCCCTCATCGCCGGCTACCAGCGCTTCTACGGCGTGGAGTCTCCGGACGACGAGCGCAACGCGTCGTTCTTCGGGCGCTTCGTGGACCCCGGCGAACGCGGCCTCCTGCTCGGCGCCTTCGCCGAGGACGGCGAGCCGGTGGGCTTCGCCACCGTGTACTGGACGTACTCCTCGGTGGGCGCCTGCGACGCGGCGCTGATGAACGACCTCTACGTCTCGGGCGACGCGCGCGGCGGGGGCATCGGACGGGCGCTGATCGACGCGGCGGGGGCGGCCGCCGGCGAGCGCGGCCTGGGCTCGCTGATCTGGCAGACGCACCTGGACAACCGCCAGGCCCAGCGCCTGTACGAGCGCACCGGCGCCCGGCGGTCGGCGCTGTTCGAGTACGAGCTCGAAATCGAGGGGTGAGCTTCCCGGCGCGATTGCCTACGATCGGGGTGGGCAAACACGCAAGACCGAAACAAGGGGAGAGTTCACCGCCATGACCGACAAGCACCGCGACCTCGAGGAGATCGCAAAGGCCATCGTCGCCGACGGCAAGGGCATCCTGGCCGCCGACGAGAGCAACAGCACGATGACCAAGCGCCTGGACAGCATCGACGTCGAGTCCACCGAGGAGTCCCGGCGCGCGTTTCGCGAGCTGCTCTTCACCACGGAGGGCGCCGAGAACTACATCAGCGGCGTGATCCTCTACGACGAGACGATCCGCCAGTCCACCGCCGACGGCACGCCGTTCCCCGAGCTGATGAAGCAGCTCGGCGTCATCCCGGGCATCAAGGTCGACACCGGCGCCAAGCCGCTGGCCGGCGCCCCCGGCGAGACCGTCACCGAGGGCCTGGACGGCCTGCGCGAGCGCCTGGAGGAGTACTACGAGCTGGGCGCGCGCTTTGCCAAGTGGCGCGCGGTGATCAACATCGGCGACGGCCTGCCCACGGACTACGCGCTGGGCGTCAACGCCCACGCGCTGGCGCGCTACGCCGCGCTGTGCCAGGAGGCCGGCATCGTGCCGATCGTCGAGCCCGAGGTGCTCATGGACGGCGACCACGACATCGAGACCTCCGAGGCGGTCACCACCGAGACGCTGCACCGGGTCTTCGACGAGCTCTACCACCAGCGCATCCACCTCGAGGGCATGCTGCTGAAGCCCAACATGGTGCTCTCGGGCTATGAGAACGAGCGCCAGGCCGACGTGCAGGAGGTCGCCGAGCGGACCCTGAAGGTCATGAAGCGCGTCGTGCCCGCGGCCGTGCCCGGCCTGGTCTTCCTCTCCGGGGGCCAGAGCGACGAGCGCGCGACCGAGCACCTCAACGCGATGAACGCGATCGGCGACGTGCCCTGGGCGCTGACGTTCTCCTACGGGCGCGCGCTGCAGGCGCCGCCGCTGAAGGCCTGGCGCGGCGACGAGGGCAACGTCTCCACGGCGCAGGCCGCCTACCACCACCGCGCGAAGCTCAACAGCGCCGCGGCCAAGGGCGAGTACTCCGAGGAGATGGAGAAGGAGCTGGTCAGCTGACCGGCCCTCGCCGAGGGGTGGCGTTCGCCAGCCGAACTCCACCCCTCGGGCGAGGGGCAGCGCACCCGGGACCGGCGGCCTTTGCGGCGGGCAGCGAACGGGCTGGGTACCTGCGGCGCGGTCCTGGATATCCTGCGTTCGTGTCCGGAGAATGGCTTGGCACGGACGTGCCGCTGCATGCTCAGCACGAGCGCCCCGCAGGCATGGGCCTGCACATCTGCGCGGTCGTGCAGCGCGGAGCCAGCTCCCCCAGCGAGCACGTCGAGGTCGTCAACGACGGCGCTGCGCCGGTGCCCGTGACGGGGCTCGAGCTGACGGACTGCTCCGGGCAGCACCACAAGCACTTCTACACGTTTGCGGAAGGCGATCTCGCCGCCGGCCAGACCGCCTACGTCTACAGCGGGAAGGGCAAGAGCCAGCGCACACACACCGGCGACGTCATCCTGTACGCCGGCCTGCAGGCTCCAGTCTTCAAGGACGAGTCGCATGTCGCATACCTGCGCCACCCGGACGGCAGCATCATCGACACGATGCGCGCCGGGCGCCCGCCGCGCCACCCCGACGGCCACTAGCGGGGCCGGCCGCCCGTGGTCACGCGTGGTGCCACTGCCGGACCACCGGCGGCTCGAGTGTCACTTGTAAGGGCGAGTCGGCAGGACGACCGTCGGCCGACGACCGCGTCCTGACGAGCGTTCGTCTGCTGGCCCTACGTGCGCCGCGCGATGCTCACGAGCTTGCGCTGGATGCTGCGAAGGAGTCGGATCGGATCGTGGGTTGCTCGACGTGTCCGCCGCCGATCGGCGGCTCGCGGCCTTCATCGCGGTAGGAGCTCCGAATCCGCACAGCAGGCCGTCGCGGCCGCCTTGCGGCTCGCGCAAGGTTCTAGACTCGCGCCGAGATGACCGAGATCCGCGTCGCGGCTGAGAACCTGGAGGCGACCGAGGCCTGGAATGGCCCCCTGTTCGACATCTGGCAGGACTTCCAGGCCGTCGTCGTCTCCAACGCGAGGGCTCACGGCGACGCAGCACTCGTCGACCACCACCCCGAGCGCGGCGGGCGCGTGCTCGACGTCGGCTGCGGGCTCGGCGACTCGACCGTCCAGCTTGCCGAGCTGGTCGGTCCCGAGGGCCACGCGCACGGCGTCGACGTCGCCGAGCGGATGATCGCTGGAGCACGGACGAACGCAGCGCGCGCGAGCGTGGAGAACGTGAGCTTTGAGGTCGCCGACGTGCAGCTCGCCCAGTTCGCCGACACCTACGACTATGCGTTCGCGCGCTTTGGGACGATGTTCTTCGCGAGCCCCGTGGCGGCGCTTCGCAACGTGCGCCGCGCTCTACGGCCCGGCGGGCGCGTGAACATGGTCGTCTGGCGGCGCAAGCTCGACAACGAATGGCTGCACCGCGCCGAGACGATCGTCGAGCAGTTCCTCGACCGCCCGGGGGAGTACGACGAGCCGACCTGCGGCCCCGGCCCCTTCTCGATGGCGAACGCCGACACCGTCACCGATGTCCTCAAGCACGCGGGCTTTGAGGACATCCACCTCAAGCGCCAAGACCTGCTGATCAAGACCGGCGACACCCTCGAGCATGCCGTCGACCTCGTCATGTCGATCGGCCCGGCCGGCGAAGTCCTGCGGCTGTGGGGCGATCGGGTCGAGGAGATCCGGCCCAAGGTCCGCGCGGCGCTGCTCGCGGACATGGCCGACATGGTCCGCGATGACGGCGTCTACGCCGATTCCTCCACCTGGGCCGTACGCGCCGTCGCACCGCGATAGCGACGAGCCGATAGTCGGCCTCGCGTTCGGCCTGGTCGCGGCGCCTATCCGAACTCCACCCCTTGGGCGAGGGGCAGCTCGCCGGAGTAGTTGATCGTGTTGGTGGCGCGGCGCATGTAGGCGCGCCATGCGTCCGAGCCGGACTCCCGCCCGCCGCCGGTGGTCTTCTCGCCGCCGAAGGCGCCGCCGATCTCCGCGCCCGACGTGCCGATGTTGACGTTGACGATGCCGCAGTCCGAGCCGTCGGGCGCCATGAACAGCTCGGCCTCGCGCTGGTCGCCCGTGAAGATGCTCGACGACAGGCCCTGGGGCACGCCGTTGTGCAGGGCGATGGCCTCGGCGAAGTCCCGGTAGGTCAGGACGTAGAGGATCGGCGCGAACGTCTCGGCGCGCACGATCTCGGTCTGCGCGGGCATGCGCACCAGCGCCGGCTCGGCGTAGTAGGCGCCGGGATGGCCGGCCGCTTCCCGGCGCCCGCCCCCGGCCAGCAGCTCGCCGCCGTCGGCCACGGCCCGCTCCAGCGCCGCCTGCATCGCCGCGCCGGCCCCGGCGCCGATCAGCGGGCCGACCAGCGTCCCCTCGGCGAGCGGGTCGCCGATCGGCAGGCCGGCAAAGGCGCGGGCGATCCGGGCGCAGAGGGCGTCGGCCACGTCGGCGTGGACGATCACGCGGCGCATGCTCGTGCAGCGCTGGCCCGCGGTCCCCGCCGCGGCGAAGACGATGCCGCGAGTGGCGAGGTCGAGGTCGGCGGAGGGGGTGACGATCGCGGCGTTGTTGCCGCCCAGCTCCAGCAGCGAGCGGCCCATGCGGGCGGCCACGCGGGGGGCGACGAGCGCGCCCATGCGCTCCGAGCCGGTGGCGCTGATCAGCGCGACCTCGGGGCTGTCGACGAGCGCCTGCCCGGCGTCCGCGTCGGCGACGGCCAGCACGTTGAGGTGCTGCGGCGCGGCGCTCTCGGCGCCCGCGCGGTCCAGCAGGGCCGTGCAGGCCATGGCGGTCAGCGGGGTCAGCGGCGAGGGCTTCCACACGACCGTGTCGCCGCAGGCCAGCGCCAGCGCGACGTTCCACGACCACACCGCGACCGGGAAGTTGAAGGCCGAGATCACGCCCACCACGCCGAGCGGATGCCAGGTCTCCATGAGCCGGTGGCCGGGGCGCTCGGAGGGCATCGTGCGCCCGTCGAGCTGGCGCGAGAGTCCGACCGCGAAGTCGCAGATGTCGATCATCTCCTGGACCTCGCCCAGCGCCTCGGAGACGATCTTGCCCGCCTCGATGCTCACGAGGTCCGCCAGCGCGCCGGAGTGCTCGCCCAGCAGCGCGCCGAAGCGCTTGACCACGCCGCCGCGCACCGGGGCGGGGACCGTGCGCCAGGTCTCGAAGGCGGTGCGGGCCCGGGCGATCGCCGCATCGACCTCCGCGCGGCCGGCGCCGGGGACGGCGAAGAGGTCCTCGCCGGTGATCGGTGAGCGCGCGGTCACGACCGGCGCGGCGCCGGCGGGCGGCCCGGCGGGCAGGTCGACGCCGCAGCGCTGGAGCGCGGCGCGGGCGCGGGCGCGCAGCTCGTCCGTGGAGGTGACCGGGAAGGGGGAGACCGTGGTGGCGATCCTCACAGGGTAGGCACGCGCACGCCGAGCTCGGCGCACACCGCCTCCAGCGAGCGCGCGCGCTGGGCGGCGTACAGGTCCAGCGGGTCGGCCAGCTCGCGCTGCATCGCGCCCGACAGCCACGCCGCGTCGAGGTCGGCGCCCGCCTGGGCCTCGTCGTGCGCGCCGTCGCCGGACAGGTTGGACTGGAAGATGCCGGCCGCCGAGCGGGGCAGGAAGTCCTCGTAGACGATCGGCTCCGGAGTCACCCAGCCCTCCGCGAGCAATGCGGCGGGATCGGCCGGCGGCTCGCGACCCGGCGCCCGGCGGGCGGGGTCGGCCGGGGCGAAGCCGAAGAAGGCCAGGTCCTGCAAGGCGAGGTCCTGCTCGGTCCGCGGCATGCCCGCGTTCCAGCACTCAGCCGCAGTCGCGGCCCGGTCGGCGCGCGGGTCGGCGGCCATCCGCCGGTCGACCTCGGCGCTCAGCGCGTCGTAGCGCTCGCGGCCGCGGGTGGTCAGCGCGATCCCGCGCGCCTCGACCTCGCCGAAGCGGACCCGGACGCGGGCCTCGTGGACCGTGCCGTCGGCGCCCCGGAACAGGCGCGGCTCGGCCAGGGCGCGGAAGGACGTCTGGCGCAGCAGGACGTCGGGGCCGTCCCAGCGCGGCGGACCCTGGATGGCGTCGATCATCGCGATGCCCCGCGCCTGCATCCGCGCGTAGAGCTCGTCGATGTCCAGCACGCGCGGCGTGAGGTGGTTGACGTGCGTGGACGCCACCCCGCCGATGTCGGCAGCCACCGCGGAGACGCCCTCGAGCTCGCGGTACCACTCGGCGTCCACGGGCTCGCGCGAGAGCGCGAAGCAGCGGGTGGCCAGCGCCACGAAGCGCTCGGCCCGCTCCGCATCCAGCCCGTTGTCCGCGGCGCTGCGATCGGCGAGCTGCAGCAGCTCGTCCCCGAAGATCCGCCGACGGTCCAGGAACGCCTCCAGCCGCCGCTGCATGCCCGCATCGAAGAAGCGCCGGTCCGAGACGGCCAGCAGCGAGGTGAACACGCGAAACGGGTTGCGTGCGAGCTCTTCCTCGGCGATCGGGCGGAACGCCGTTGACACCACGGGGACCGGGCTGGGCGCCGCGTCGCGCAGGTCGTAGAAGCCGACCGGGTGCATGCCCATCGCGGCGAACACGCGGGCGACCTGCGCGAGCTCGCGCGGCGTGCCCAGCCGGATCGCGCCGTGGCGCTCGGCGGTCACGCGCTCGATGCTGCCCAGGCGCTCGGCGGCCGCGCCCGCGGCCCGCAGAACGTCCTGGTTGACCGCGTGGGCGACCTCGACCAGCGTGGTGTACGCGGGAACCTCGCGGCCGTACATCTCCGACACGGAACGGGCGAACGCCGCCCGCAGCTCCCAGGGCTGCACCACGCTCACGTCGTCACCCCCGGCCGCGCCGGGACGCCGCCCACGTCGCGGCCGGCCGGGACGTCGGCGGTCACGACCGCGTGCGGGCCGACCACCGCGCCGGTGCCCACCGTCGCGCCGCGCAGGACGCAGGCGCCCACGTGCAGGCGGGCGGCGGCGCCGATCGTCACCGGGGTCGCGCGGATCTCCTGGCGGCGGATCGGCCGCTCCACGTCGTCGATGACGTGGTCGAAGTCGACCACCATCGCCCGGTCGCCGAGCACCGCGCCCTCCCCGACCTCCACGCCGCCGTGGGCCACGACCACGCAGCGCTCGCCCAGCACCGCGCGCCGGCCGATCGTCAGGGTCGCCCCCGGGCCGGCGTACAGCCGCGTGCCCGCTCCGATCGCGCAGCCGTCGGCGAGGACCAGCCGCCCCCCGGGCCGCACCTCCAGGCGGACCCGGCGGCCCAGCACGACGCCCCGGCCCGCCCGCACACCGCGGCGGCGGGCCGCGAGCCGCGCGCGAACGGACGCCAGCGCCATGGCCCACAGGCTACGCCCGCCGCTCCCGCGCGACGACACCCGACCCCCCCGGGGGCCACAATGTCGCGGTGGCACTTCCCGCAACGGTCGACGACGAGATGGCTCATTCCACGACCCCCACCGCCATATGGCAGCGCCTCGCGGCGCAGGATCGCCACGCGCCGGAGGCGTCCGTGTCGCTGCCACTGTCCACCTTCGGCCCGCGGCGCCCCGCATCCACGATGCACGGCCATATGGCGGCGCGGGCCGCGGAATCAACCATCTAGTGCGGATCTGGTTCGACATGACCGCGCCGGCGCACCCGCTCGTCTTCCGGCCGGTGCTGACCCGGCTGCGCGAGGCCGGTCACGACGTCGTCGTGACCGCTCGCGACTACGCGCAGACGCTCGCATTGCTCGAGCGGCTGGGGATCGAGCACGTGGCGCTGGGCCACCACGGCGGCGCGTCGCGGGCGCGCAAGCTCGCCGCGCTGATCTCGCGCACCGCGCGCATGTCGCGCTTCGGCGCGCGCGGGCACTTCGACCTGGCGGTGGCGCACGGGTCCAACGACCTCGCGCTGGCCGCCGCGCGGCTGCGCATCCCCGCGGTCAACACGTTCGACTACGAGTTCGCCGTCGCCCAGCACCACATCGGCTGCCGCCTCGCGAAGCGGGTGATCGTGCCCGAGGCGATCCCGCCCGACCGGCTGCGCCGCTACGGCGTGTCCGACGGTCGCCTGGCCCGCTACCCGGGGCTGAAGGAGGAGTACTACCTGTCGGACTTCGAGCCCGACCCGGCCGTGCTGGACGGCCTGGGCGTGGACCGGTCCCGCGTCGTCGTCGTCATGCGCCCGCCGCCGGACGTGTCGCTGTATCACCGCAAGTCCAACCCGCTGTTCCCCAAGACGCTGGAGGAGCTGGGGCGCCGGGAGGACGTCCACGCGGTCGTGGTCCCCCGCACGCAGGCCCAGCGCGAGCAGGTGCTGGCGCGGATGCTCCCCTCGGTCATCGTGCCCGACCGCGCGATCGACGCCCAGTCGCTGATCGCGCTGGCCGACCTCGTCGTCTCCGCCGGGGGCACGATGAACCGCGAGGCGGTCGCGCTCGGCACCCCGGTCTACACGACGTACGGCGGGCGCCTGGGCGGCGTGGACGAGTGGCTGATCCGCGAGGGGCGCCTGCGCCCGCTCACCGACCCGCGCGCGATGGAGGTCGTCAAGCGCACCGCCGAGCGGCCGCCGCTGCGGCGCGACCCCGACGTGCTGATGGACCTGATCCTGGGAGCCGCCGGGTGAGCGTCCCGGCCACCGCGCCCGGAGCCCCCGCGCCGCCGGACGGCGCCACGCTCGTCGAGCGCTACCAGCGCATGGCGCACGCCTTCGAGCCGCGGCCGGTGGACCTGCTGCTGCGCGTGGTCGACGTCACCATCGCCGCGGTCGCGTCCGTCGTCCTCTCGCCGGTGATGGCGCTCGTGGCGCTGGCCGTCCGCGCCACGGGGCGCGGCCCGGTCCTGTACCGCGGCGCGCGGGTGGGACGCGGCGGGCGCGTCTTCACGATGCTGAAGTTCCGCACGCTGGCCGCCGACGCCGAGACGCGCCTGGGCCCGTACCTGGGCCCGGAGCTCACGCAGCTCACGGCGGCCGAGGTGACCCGCCTGGGCCGGGTCCTGCGCGCGACGAAGCTCGACGAGCTGCCCCAGCTCGTCAACGTCCTGCGCGGCGACATGAGCATCGTCGGCCCGCGCCCGATCCGCCCCGCCTTCTTCGCCGAGCTGTGCGTGGAGATCCCGCAGTACTGGCAGCGGCTGGTCGTGCGCCCCGGGCTCACGGGCTTCGCCCAGCTGCGGCTGACCCGAGAGATGTCGTGGGCCGAGAAGCTCGTCCACGACTTCGAGTACATCGCCGACCGCTCGGTCAAGCTCTACGCGCACATCATCGCCGAGACCGCCTGGCGCGTCGCGCGCGGCAAGTGGGACGCCTAGTGGTCGCTCCGGCGGATCCCTGCACGCTTGGGTCGGCCGCTGATCGGCGCCTGGCGGCGTCCTCGGTCGGTCATGTGCCGGACGCACATCTCCCTCCCTGCGTCCTTGCCAGCCACCGCCAGCGACCGCCCAAGCGCACACGGACCCACCGGAGCGACCACTGATGTGCGGGATCTGCGGCATGGCCCGCATGGACGCCGCGGGCGGCGTGGACCGCGGGGCGCTGGAGGCCATGAGCGCCGCGCTGCGCCATCGCGGCCCCGACAGCGAGGGCTCCGTGCTCGACGGGCCGGTCGGCCTGGCCGCGCGGCGGCTGGCGATCGTCGACCTGGAAGGCGGCGACCAGCCGATCGCCAACGAGGACGGGCGCCTGGTCGTCGTGCAGAACGGCGAGATCTACAACCGCGCCGAGCTGACCGCCGAGCTCGAGCGCGCCGGCCACCGCTTCTCCACGCGCAGCGACACCGAGGTCCTCGTGCACCTCTACGAGGAGCACGGGCCCCGCTTCGTCGAGCGCCTGCGCGGGATGTTCGCCGTCGCCCTGTGGGACCGCGGCGCGCGGCGGCTGGTGCTCGCCCGCGACCCGTTCGGGATCAAGCCGCTGTACTGGTCCGCGCACCGGGGGCTGCTGGCCTTCGCCTCCGAGCTCAAGGCGCTGGCGCTGGCGCCCGGCTTCGACCGCGAGGTCGACCTCGACGCGCTGGAGGCGTTCCTGGCCTTCAACGCGGTCCCCTCGCCGCTGACCATCTACCGCGCCGCGCGCAAGCTGCCGGCCGGGCACCTGCTGGTGTGGGAGCAGGGCGGCGAGCCGCGGGTGGAGCGCTACGCGCGCCCGGCGCCCGCCGGCGCGGACGCGGTGCGCCGCGAGCCCGCCGAGGCCCTGGCCGCCGAGCTGCGCGAGCGCCTGCGAGACTCGGTGCGCGCGCACCTCATGGCCGACGTCCCGGTGGGCGTGCTGCTGTCGGGCGGGATTGACTCCTCGGCGCTGACCGCGCTCGCCGCGCAGTCCTCCACCGAGCGCGTGAGCACGTTCTCGATCGGCTTCGAGGAGCGCTCGTTCGACGAGCTCGACCAGGCGCGGCTGGTCGCGCGGCGCTACGGCACCGACCACCACGAGCTCGTCGTGCGCCCCGACGCCGCCGAGCTGCTGCCCCCGATCGTCGCGGCGTTCGACGAGCCGTTCGCGGACTCCTCGGCGTTGCCCACCTACCTGGTCAGCCGGCTGGCCGCCGAGCACGTCAAGGTCGCGCTCTCGGGGGAGGGCGGCGACGAGCTGTTCGGCGGCTATCAGACCTACGTGGCCGACCTGCTGGCCGCGCGCGTGGGGCCCGGCGCCCGGGCGCTGGCGCCGATCGTCAACCGGCTGCCCAGCTCGTCGCGGCGCGTGAGCCTGGACTACAAGGCCAAGCGCTTCGTGGCCGCCGCGCACCTGCCGGCGCTGGAGGCCCATCACGGCTGGAAGGAGATCTTCTCGCCCGACGCGCGGGCCGAGCTGCTGCTGCCCGAGCGGCGGGGCGGCGCCGACCCGCTGGACGTCTACCGCGCGCGCTACGCCGAGACGGCGGGGGCGCCGCCGCTGGCCCGCCTGCAGGACGTCGACCTGGGGATCTACCTCGTCGACGACCTGCTGACCAAGACCGACCGGATGAGCATGGCCCACTCGCTGGAGCTGCGCGTGCCGTTCCTGGACCCGGTCGTGGCCGAGCTCGCGCTCGCGCTGCCCACCGGGATGAAGGTGCGCGGGCTGGCCTCCAAGCGCCTCCTGCGCCGGGCGGTGGCGCCGCTCGTGCCGCGCGCGATCGCGCGCGGCCCCAAGCGGGGCTTCTCGATTCCCGCCGCCGAGTGGCTGCGCGGCGAGCTCGAGCCGTTCGCGCGCGAGGTGCTCTCGCCCGAGCGCGTGCGGCGCCAGGGCCTCCTGGCGCCGGCGGCGGTCACCGCGGTGCTCGACGCCCACGTCGCGCGCCGAGCGGATCTCAGCCGCCAGCTCTGGGGCCTGATGTCGCTGTCGCTGTGGCTCGACGGCGCGGGCGCGGGGGCGAGGCCGCCCGCCGCGGCGACCCCGGTCCCGGCCGCGCGGGCGTGACGGTGCCGGGCACCGGCGCGCCGTGATCCTGCTCGTCGCGCGGCAGCGGTCGCGCTTCGTCGAGCTCGACGCCGAGCTCCTGCGCGAGCGCTGGCCGGTGCGCGAGTGGTACGAGGGGCCGTCGCCGCTGCGGCTGCCCGCGCTGGCCCGCGCGGTGTGGCGCTCGCAGGTGGTGGTGGGCTGGTTCGCCGGCTGGCACACGCTGGCCCCGGTCGCGCTGGCCCGGCTGCTGCGCCGGCCGGTGGTGATGATCTCCGGCGGCGTCGACGTGGCGGCGATGCCGGAGATCGGCTACGGCGCGCAGAGCGGCGGCCTGCTGCGGTGGGTGGACCGCTGGATCCTGCGCCGCGCGGGCGCGGTGATCGTCAACTCGCATTTCAGCCGCGGGGAGGCGTCGCGCAACGCGGGGCTTGCGGAGGAGCGCGTGACCGTGATCCACCACGGCGTCCCGGACCCGTTCGGCTCGTTACAGGACGGCCCCCGTGCGCGCCGCGCGGTCACGATCGGCGTCGTCGACCGGCGCAACATCGAGCGCAAGGGACTGGGGCCGTTCGTCGCCGCCGCCGCCGAGCTGGGAGACGTCGAGTTCGTGCTCATCGGGCGCTGGGACGGCGAGGCGATCCGCGAGCTCGAGGAGGGGGCGCGCGAGAACGTGACGTTCGCCGGCTTCCTGCCGCGCGCCGAGCTCGATGCCGAGCTGCTGCGCAGCGCGGTCTACGTGCAGGCCTCCCGCCACGAGGGCTTCGGGATGGCCGTGGCCGAGGCGATGCTCGCCGGGTGCGTGCCGGTCGTCACCCGCGCGGGGGCGCTCCCCGAGGTCGTCGGCGACGCCGGGGTGCAGATCGACGCGCCGACGCCGCAGGCCATCGCGGCCGGCGTCCGCGCGGCCCTGGAGCTCGACGACGGGGCCGGGGCGCGGGCCCGCGAGCGGGTGCTGGCCGAGTTCCCGATGGAGCGCCGCGGCCACGCGCTGCGCGCGGTGGTGCAGCGAGTGCTGGGTTGAGCGGCTGATTGCCTACGCGCCCCGCGCCATCAGGTTGGCCTGCGCCGCCATGAGCAGCATTCCGCCGTCGACCACAAGCGACGCCCCGGTCGTGTAGGACGCCTCGGGGGAGGCCAGGTAGGAGATCGCCTCGGCGATCTCGCGGGCGTCGCCGGTGCGACCGGCGGGGATCCCCGGGCGCTCCTGTGCGCCGGGGTCGACGTCCGGGCAGACTCCTGCTTGACGTAACGATACCGTTACGTTACGTTATGAGCCATGGCCCGACCCCTCGACCCCAACGTCGACCAGGCGATCGCCGCGGCGGCGCTCGAGCTGCTGACCGAGCAGGGCTTCGCCCGCATGACCATGGAGGGCGTCGCCGCCGCCGCCGGCGTGGGCAAGCCGGCCATCTACCGGCGCTTCCGCCACAAGGCCGAGCTCGTCGCCACGGTCATCGCGGGGCAGCTGCCCGCGCTCGAGCCTCCGGACCTGGACGACACGCGCGCCGAGCTCTGGCAGGCCGTGGACCGGGGCTTCCCGCCGGACGCCGACGCGTACGTGGGCCTGATCGGCGGCCTGATCGCCGAGCACGAGCGCCATCCCGAGCTGATCGCGGCGTTTCGCAGCCGTGTGCTGCTTCCGCGCCGCGCCGTCGTGCGCGCGCTCATCGAGCGCGGGCAGGAGCGCGGCGACATCCGCCGCGACATCGATCCCGTGGCGGCGCTGGACCTGCTCGCCGGCCCGCTGCTCGCGCGCGTGTTCGCCGGCGAGGACACGGGCCCCGGCTGGCGCCGGAGGGCCTTCAAGACCTGGTGGGACATCGTCAGAGAGAGGAACGACCCATGATCGAGTTCAGCGTCCAGACCCGGATCGAGCGACCGCCGTCCGAGGTCTTCGCGTACAGCACCGACGCCGGCCGTCTGGCCACGTGGCAGACGAACACCGTCTCCGCGGTGCAGGAGGGTGACGGCCCGCTCGGCGTCGGGACCCGGCTGCGCGAGGTCCACCGCGCCCCCGGCGGCAGGGAGCTCGCCTCGGTCGTCGAGGTGTCCGAGTACGAGCCCGACCGGACGTTCGCGCTGCGCGTCGTCGAGGGCACGCCGGTCCATGCCCGCATGACCTTCGCGCCGTCCGGCGGCGGGACGCTGCTTCGCTTCGACGCGTTCGGGCGCCTGACCGGGCCGATGCGGCTCGCCGAGCCGCTCCTTCAGCTCACCCTCAAGCGCCAGTTCGCCAAGCAGTGCGCGACGCTCAAGCGCGTCCTCGAGGGGCGGCCGTCATGAGCCCCGAGCGCGTGCACGACCGTCGCTGGGCGATCCTCGCGGTGCTCTCGCTGAGCCTGCTCGTGATCTCGCTGGACAACACGATCCTCAACGTGGCGCTTCCGAGCATCCAGCGCGACCTCGGCGCATCGGGGGGCGAACTGCAGTGGATCGTCGACTCCTACGTCCTGGTCTTCGCCGGCCTGCTGCTCACCGCGGGCAGCCTCGGCGACCGCTTCGGGCGACGGCGGGCGCTGCTTGCCGGGCTGACCGTCTTCGGCGCGGGCTCGCTGCTCTCCGCGACCGCCGGCTCTCCCGACGCGCTGATCGCCAGCCGCGCGCTCATGGGCGTCGGCGGCGCGTTCGTGATGCCGATCACGCTGTCGGTCCTCATCAACGTCTTCGAGGGCGCGGAGCGCGCGAAGGCGATCGGGATCTGGACGGCGGTCGCCGGCCTGGGCGTGGCCCTCGGCCCGGTCACGGGCGGGTGGCTGCTCGAGCACTTCTCGTGGACCTCGGTGTTCCTGGTCAACCTCCCCATCGTCGCGATCGGGATCGCCGGCGCGCTCGCGTTCGTGCCCGAGTCCCGCGACCCGGGCCAGTCCGCGCTGGATCCCGTCGGAGCGGGACTGTCGATCATGGCGCTGAGCGCGCTGCTGTGGGGGATCATCGAGGCCCCGGCCCGCGGGTGGGCGAGCGGCTCCGTCCTCGCCGCCTTCGCGGTCGCCGCGGTCGTCGGCGCGCTCTTCGTCCGCTGGGAGCTGCGGCGTGCCGCGCCGATGCTCGACCTGCGCCTGTTTCGCAACGGCGCCTTCAGCGGCGCGAGCGGTGCGCTGGCGCTCGTCTTCTTCGCGCTGTTCGGGACGATCTTCTTCCTGACGCAGTACCTGCAGGGCGTCCTGGACTACACCGCGCTGGAGGCGGGCGTCCGCACGCTGCCCGTCGCTGCCGGGCTGATCGTCGGCGGCCCGCTGTCGGCGAAGATCGCGGCCCGTGCCGGCGCCCGCCCCGTCGTGGCCGCGGGACTGGTCATCGTGGCCGGTGCCCTCTCCCTGCTGTCGCTGGTGGAGGTCGGCTCGGGCTACGGCCTGGTCGCCGCCTCCCTGACGATCCTGGGCGTGGGCATGGGCGCCGCGATGGCTCCGGCCACCGAGTCGATCATGAGCACGCTGCCGCCCGAGCACGCCGGAGTGGGCTCGGCGATGAACGACACCGTGCGGCTCGTGGGCGGGTCGCTCGGCGTCGCGGTGCTCGGGAGCCTGCTCTCCGGCGCCTACCGCGCCGGCATGGAGGAGGCCTCGGCCGGACTCCCGCCCGCCGCCGCCGACGCGGCGCAGGGCACGTTGGGCGGAGCGGCCGCCGTGGCCGAGCGCATCGGCGGAGAGGCGGGCGCCGCGCTGTCCCGCGCCGCCGACGCCGCGTTCGTCTCCGCGATGAGCGGGGCGCTCCTCGTGGCTGCCGCGGTGGCGCTCGCGGGCTCGCTCCTGGCGCTGGTCGCGATGCCGGGCCGCGGTCGCGCTCGGCGGGGCGGCCGCGCTGCGCCTCGCCGCCGAGGCGCAGGACGCGCCCGCCGCCGCATGAGCCAGCGCGTCGCTCAGGCTCAGCCGGGACCGAACAGCCGCTCGTAGGCGCGGCGGGTGAGGTCGCGGCCGAGCGCGTTGGCGTACGCCGGTGCGGCGCGCGCCAGGCGCCGCGGCGTGATCCGGACGTCGGCCAGCGCGCTCGGCGCCACCGCGGCGCCCAGCGCGTCGGCGCCCCGGTCGGCGATCTCCACCTGGCCGAGCGCGGTGGGGTGCACGGCGTCGGGCAGCACGCGCGGCCAGCCGCCCAGGTCGGCGAGGTCGGCCACGGCCGCGCCGTGCTCGGCCGCGACGCGCCGGATGATCCGCGCCGCGAGCGCCGGCTTGGGCGCGCAGGGCGGCCGGCCGACGTCGTGCGGCGGGCTGAGGACGAGCAGGCGGTCGGCGCGGGACGCGAGGCCGGCGAGGATCGCGCGCAGGTCGCGCTCGTAGGCCGCGGCGTCCCAGTCGGGCGCGCGCACGTCGTTGACCCCGACGTAGACGCAGCCCACGTCGTAGCGGGCGCGGACCCGCGGGAGCTGGAGCGCGAGCACGTCCGCGGCCGTCGCGCCGTTGACCGCGTAGGAGGTGAAGGGGAGGTCCAGCGCGCGGGCGACCCACAGCGCCCAGGGCACGGCGGGGACGCCGAGCATCATGGACCCCTCGGCGACCGTGATGCTGTCGCCGAGCGCGACCAGGCCGAGCCGGCAGGGATCCGCGCTCAGGCCGTCTTCCTCCCCGCCACCATCAGGTTGTAGAAGACGGCCGGGGGCAGGCGCCCCTCCAGGAGGGCGACGTCGACGCGCTGCAGGGCCAGGTAGCCCCGGAAGGCGTACTGACGCCACAGCCACGGGATGTCGTCGGGGTTCGCCGTGGCCTCCAGCGTGCGGTTCATCCACCCGAACCAGTTGGCCAGCAGCTCCTCGCCGCGCACCTGCACGTCGGCGAAGCCGGCCAGCGCCGCGGGCCGCTCGAGGTCGGCCGGATCGAAGGCGTGCACGTCGACGAAGGGCTCCAGCGCCTCACCGTCCAGGTCGTCGTGCGTGCCGGCCCATTGGCTGGGGGCCCCGGTGTCGAGGGGCCGCGCGCGCATCAGCCGGCGCCACAGCGGCGCGAGGCGCAGCGCGGCAGCCTTGGGCGCGGCGGCGATCCGGTCGCCGGTGCGCGAGGGCTCGCCGGCGAACACGAACGTGCCGCCCGGGGCCAGGACGCGGCGGAACTCCGCGAACGCCCGGTCGAGGTCGGGGATGTGATGCAGCACCGCGTGGCCGAGGACGAGGTCGAAGCTCGCGTCGGCGAAGGGCAGCGCGGCGGCGTCGCAGGCCTCGGTGTGCACCTCCACGCCCGCGGTCGCGGCGTTGGCCCGCAGGCGCGCGAGCATCCCGGGCGAGATGTCGGTCGCGGTGGCCTCGCGCACGACGCCGGCCTGGAGCAGGTTCAGCGTGAAGTAGCCGGTCCCGGCGCCGATCTCCAGCGAGCGCCCGAACCTGGGCAGCGGCGAGCCCAGCAGCTTGCGCACCTTCCCCAGCACCTGTGCGCGCCCGACCTCGCCGAAGTTGACGCCCCACTTGGTGTCGTAGTGGCCGGCGGCGGCGTCGTGGTAGCGCACGTTGACGTCGTGGATCGCCTCTGCGCTGGCGGGAGCGGCCATGGCGGCGGCAGTGTATGGGGCGGGGGCGAGCGGGCCTGCGCCGAAGGGTTGTGGCGGTCCTGGCCACCAGGATCCTTCAGCGAAGCCACGCTCAGCCGCCGCCCAGCCGCCCCGCCTCCTCGGTCGCCGCCCGCAGCCGCCGCGCGTGCTCGGCCGTGAGCTGGCCGGGCTCCAGGCGCCAGCGCCAGTTGCCGCTCGCGCGCCCCGGCAGGTTCATCCGCCCCTCGCTGCCCAGGCCGAGGACGTCCTGGGCCTGGAGCATCGCCAGGCGCGCGCGGGAGGAGAGCGTGAGGCGGATCAGGCCCCACCACGGCTCGCGCTCGGAGATGCCGGCGCCGGAGAGCACGGCGGCGACGGCGCCGCGCACCGCGGGCGGGCTGGCCTCCCACCAGCCGCGCAGGGTGTCGTGGTCGTGGGTCCCGCTGTAGACGACGCTGTCGCGCTCGTGGCGCTCGAGCCGGTGCGGGCCCCCGGGATCGTCGGGATCGAAGCCGAACTGCATCACCACCATCCCGGGGAAGCCCAGCTCGCGGCGCAGGCGCACGACCGGCTCGGTGATCACGCCGAGGTCCTCGGCGATCACCGGCAGAGGCCCGAGCTGCGCGGCGGCCGCGTCGAACACGGCGCGCCCCGGGCCGCGGCGCCAGCGCCCGCCGCGCGCGTCCGATGCGCCCGCGGGAACCGCCCAGCAGGCCACGAAGCCGCGGAAGTGGTCGATCCGCGTGACGTCGAAGAGCGCGAACGTCCGTCGCAGCCTCGCCACCCACCAGCGGTAGCGCCGGCGCTGGAGCGCAGGCCAGTCGTACAGGGGGTTGCCCCACAGCTGGCCGCGGTCCGAGAACGCGTCGGGCGGCGCGCCCGCGACGTCGCCGGAGCGAAACAGCTCGGGGTGGGCCACGTGGTCGGCGCTGCCCGGCGCGACGTAGATCGGCACGTCGCCGATGAGCCGCACCCCGCGCTGGGCGCAGTAGGAGCGCAGCGCGCTCCACTCGCGCGCGAAGCGCACCTGGTCGGCCACCGCGCGGCGCCCGCCGGCGACGCGCTCCCAGGCGCCGATCCACGACGCCTCCTGCGCACGGAACGCCGCGATCTCGTCGTCGCCGACCGGGGCGGCGCGATCGGCGAGCAGGCCGCGCCAGGCGGCGAACGCCGAGCGCGCCTTGTACGGTGAGCCCATCCGGTCCGGCGGTCCGAGCGGCAGCATCTGCCACCACGACTGCCCCGCCTCGGCGAGCCAGTCGGCGAAGCGGTAGGCCTCCTCGCCCAGGCGCCCCCCCGGCAGGCTGGTCGGGTGCAGCTGCACCCCGGCTGATCGTTCGGGCTCCAGAGTCACCACGTTACGAAGCCCCGCGAACGGAGAGAGTCAACAGACGTGCCCGCGCCGAACCCCGCCGACGCACCGCCGCGCATCCAGATCGAACGGCCCTCGCCGATGGTCGACTGCGGCCGCTACCCGGCCAAGCGCACCGCCGGCGACGTCGTGACCGTGCAGGCGGACATCTTCCGCGACGGCCACGACGTGCTGCGCGCGGTCGTGCGCTCCCGCGCGCCCGGGG
The DNA here is from genome assembly GCA_963825515.1 of uncultured Solirubrobacterales bacterium. Taxonomy (GTDB): domain Bacteria; phylum Actinomycetota; class Thermoleophilia; order Solirubrobacterales; family Solirubrobacteraceae; genus CADCVQ01. The sequence continues at coordinate 220,316 of CAWGTI010000011.1, forward strand.
CCGACGCGTGGGCGGAGGCACCGATGCGGCGCATCGACGCGCACGTCGACGGGGACCGCTGGGCGGGGGAGTTCGCGGTCACCGAGCTCGGCCGCTGGAGCTGGACGATCGAGGCCTGGACCGACGCGTTCGCCTCCTGGCGCGACGAGCTGGAGCGCAAGGTCTCCTTCGGGCAGGAGGACCTCTCCGGCGAGCTGTCGGAGGGCGTCGTGCTGCTCGAGCAGGCCGCCGCGCGCGCAGAGGGCGCCGACCGCAAGCTCATCGCCCATGCGCTCACCCTGCTGGCCGACCCCGCCACGCCCGCGCAGGCCAAGCACGACGCCGCGCTGGGCCCCGAGCTGCTCGCCGCCGTGCAGCGCCACCCCGATCGCGCCGAGTCCACCGTGATGGCCGCCCCCCTGCACATCGACGTCGACCGCGTGCGCGCGCGCTTCGGCTCCTGGTATGAGCTCTTCCCGCGCTCGTGGGGCGGCCTGCGCGGCGTCGCCGACGAGGTGCCGCGGCTGGCCGATCTGGGCTTCGACGTCCTGTACCTCCCGCCCGTGCACCCCATCGGCCACACGAACCGCAAGGGCGCCAACAACGCGCTGGTCGCCGCCGCGGGCGACCCCGGCTCCCCGTGGGCGATCGGCGACCAGAACGGGGGCCACACGGCGCTGCACCCCGGCCTGGGCACGTTCGAGGACTTCGACGCGCTGGTGGCCACCGCGCAGCGTCACGGCCTGGAGATCGCGCTGGACTTCGCGATCCAGGCCAGCGCCGACCACCCGTGGCTGACCGAGCACCCCGAGTGGTTCAACCGCCGGCCCGACGGGACGCTCAAGTACGCCGAGAACCCCCCCAAGTCCTACCAGGACATCTACAACGTCAACTTCGCGTGCGCGGACTGGCGCGGGCTGTGGGACGCGCTGCTGGAGACGGTGCTGTTCTGGGTGGGCCACGGCGTCAAGGTCTTCCGGGTCGACAACCCGCACACCAAGCCGATCGCATTCTGGGAGTGGCTCATCGCCGAGGTCCACCGCGAGCATCCCGACGTGATCTTCCTCGCCGAGGCGTTCACGCGCGCGGCGATGATGCGCACGCTGGCCAAGGTCGGCTTCAGCCAGTCCTACACGTACTTCACCTGGAAGAGCTCCAAGCACGAGCTGACCGAGTACGTGCTCGAACTGGCCACCAGCGGGATGCAGGAGTACTACCGGCCCAACTTCTTCGTCAACACGCCCGACATCCTGACCGAGGAGCTCCAGCACGGCGGCCCGCCGAAGTTCGCCAGCCGGCTCGTGCTCGGCGCCACGCTCAGCCCGACCTATGGCATCTACTCCGGCTTCGAGAGCTTCGAGAGCGTCCCGGTGCGTCCGGGCAGCGAGGAGTACCTGGACTCCGAGAAGTACCAGCTGCGCGACCGCGCGCTGGACGGCGACCTGCTGCCGCTGGTGGCGCGGCTGAACGAGATCCGGCGCGAGAACGCGGCGCTCCAGCACCTGGACAACATCGAGTTCCTGGCCACCGAGAACGACGCGCTGATGGCCTACGCCAAGCGCACCGGCGACAACACCGTCATCACGGTGGTCACGCTGGACCCGGTCAGCGGCCAGGAGGGCGTCGTCGTCGTGCCCTACGCGCTGGGGCTGCCGCCGGTGTTCGCGGTGACCGACCTGCTCTCCGGCGAGCGCTTCGAGTGGCGCATCGGGCGCAACTACGTGCGGCTGGACCCCGTCCGGGTCGCGCACGTCCTGAGGGTCGGATGAGCGCTCCGGGGGGCCGGACCAACCCGTCGCGCCAGTGGTTCGAGTCCGACCCGCTGTGGTTCAAGACCGCGATCTTCTACGAGATCCACCTGCGCGGGTTCTTCGACGGGACCGGCGACGGGCACGGCGACTTCCGCGGGCTGACCGAGAAGCTCGACTACCTGCAGTGGCTGGGGGTGGACTGCATCTGGCTGCTGCCGATGTACGCCTCGCCGCTGCGCGACGGCGGCTACGACATCGCGGACTTCAGCAAGGTCCACGCGGACTACGGGACGATCGACGACGTCCGGGCGTTCATCGACGCCGCGCACGAGCGCGGCATGCGGGTCATCGCCGACCTGGTGATGAACCACACCTCGGCCGACCACGAGTGGTTTCAGGAGTCGCGGTCGAGCCCCGAGTCGCCCAAGCGCGACTGGTACGTCTGGTCGGACACCCACAAGCGCTACGAGGACGCGCGGATCATCTTCATCGACAGCGAGTCCTCCAACTGGGCCTGGGACGACCAGGCGGGCGCGTACTACTGGCACCGCTTCTTCTCCCACCAGCCCGACCTGAACTACGACAACCCCGAGGTGCGCGCGGCGATGCTCGACGTCCTGCGCTACTGGCTGGACCTCGGCCTCGACGGCTTCCGCCTGGACGCCGTGCCCTACCTCTACGAGCGCGAGGGCACGAACTGCGAGAACCTCGCCGAGACCCACGCCTTCCTCAAGGAGGTGCGGGCCGCGATCGACGCCGAGTACCCCGACCGCGTGCTGCTCGCCGAGGCCAACCAGTGGCCCGCCGACGTGGTGCAGTACTTCGGCGACGGCGACGAGTGCCACATGGCCTTCCACTTCCCGGTCATGCCGCGGATGTTCATGGCGGTCCGCCGGGAGGAGGCCAAGCCGATGCTCGAGATCCTCGCCCAGACGCCGCACATCCCGGCCAACTGCCAGTGGGGCCTGTTCCTGCGCAACCACGACGAGCTGACCCTGGAGATGGTCACCGACGAGGAGCGCGACTACATGTACAGCGAGTACGCCAAGGACCCGCGGATGAAGCTCAACCTCGGGATCCGCCGCCGGCTGGCGCCGCTGCTGGACAACGGGCGCGACGAGATCGAGCTGATGACCGCGATCCTGTTCAGCCTCCCGGGTTCACCGGTCCTGTACTACGGGGACGAGATCGCCATGGGCGACAACGTCTACCTCGGCGACCGCGACGGCGTGCGCACGCCGATGCAGTGGACCGGGGACCGCAACGGCGGCTTCTCGCGGGCGGACTTCGCCCAGCTCTACGCGCCGCCGCTGATGGACCCGGTCTACGGGTTTCAGGCGGTCAACGTGGAGGCGCAGCTGCGCACGCCGACCTCGCTGCTGCGCTGGCTGCAACGCTTCATCGCGCTGCGCAAGCAGCACCCGGTGTTCGGCCTGGGGACCTTCGAGGCGCTGGTTCCCGACAACCCCCGCATCTTCGCCCACATCCGCACCTACCAGGACGACGTCGTGCTCTGCGTGCACAACCTCGCGCGCTCGGCGCAGGCGGTGGAGCTGGACCTGAGCTGGTACGCCGGGCGGCGCCCGGTGGAGATGCTGGGCCGCAGCCGCTTTCCGAAGATCGGCGAGCTGCCCTACCTGCTGACCCTCGCCCCGCGCGGGTTCTTCTGGTTCCTGCTCGAGGCCGACGAGGACGACGATGGCGCTCCCTGACGCGGTTCTCGGCCTCGACGAGGAGGCGCTGAGCGCGTGGATCCGCGAGCAGCGCTGGTTCGGCTCCAAGTCCCAGGACGTGGCCGAGCTCAACGTGCTCGAGCGCGTCCCCCTGAGCGCGGACCCCCGGCTGGAGCTGGCGATCGCCGAGGCGCGCTTCCACGCCGGCACGCACGAGCTCTACCAGCTGCTCCCGGGCGAGCCCGGCGCCGCGCAGCGCCTGGGCGAGCTGCTGGGCGAGGAGGCCCGCGTCGGCGGCGTCTCCTTCCACGCCCGCCGGGCTCCGCGCGGCGAGGTGCGCCCGATCGGCGCCGAGCAGTCCAACTCGTCGATCGTCTTCGGCGAGGAGCTCGTGCTCAAGGTGTTTCGCCGGTTGGAGCCCGGGATCAACCCCGAGCTGGAGATGCTGCGCTTCCTCTCCGACCACGGCTTCGAGAACATCGCCGACCTGGCGGGCTGGTACGAGCTCAGCGGGGACCGCCTCGACGCCACGCTGGGGGTGATGCAGGACTTCGTGGCCGAGGGGCGCGACGGCTGGCAGCTCGCGCTCGACGACCCGCTCGGCGTGCTCGCGCGCGCCGGCGACCTGGGGGAGGCGATCGCGCGGATGCACTCCGTGCTGGGGTCGGACTCCAGCGACCCCGCCTTCGCGCCCGAGGAGCCCAGCGCGGAGGCGCTGGCGCTGCTGACGGCGACGATCGACGAGCAGATCGAGCAGGTCTTCATGGACCTGCCCCACGACGACCCGGCGGTGGCGCCGATCGCCGGCCGCGGCGAGGAGGTGCGCGACCGCCTCCAGCTGTTGTCGCACGTGGGCGTCGGCGGGCGGATCATCCGCCACCACGGCGACCTGCACCTCGGCCAGACGATGCTCACCGACGCGCGCTGGATCATCCTGGACTTCGAGGGCGAGCCCGCGCGGTCGGTGCGCGAGCGCCGGCGCAAGCGCTCGCCGCTGCGCGACGTCGCGGGGATGCTGCGCTCCTTCGCCTACGCCGCCTCGGCGTCGGCGCTGCTGCGCGGCACGCCCGCGCCCGAGGGCTGGGAGGAGCGCATCCGCACGGCGTTCCTGGACGCCTACCTCGAGCACGTCGACCCGCCGCTGCTGCCGGCCGGCGAGGCCGCGACCGAGAAGCTGCTGGCGATCTTCGAACTGGAGAAGGCGGTCTACGAGCTGGGCTACGAGCTCGACAACCGCCCCGACTGGGTGCGCATTCCCGTGGCCGGGATCGCGCGGCTGCTGGAGGGACCGATCGAGCAATGAGCGCCGCCACGGACCTCGAGCTCCTCGTCGCCCGCGACCACCCAAACCCGCACGCGGTGCTGGGGGCGCACCCCGCCGCCGGCGGCGCGGTCATCCGCGCGCTGCGCCCCGGCGCCGAGTCGGTCGTCGTGCGTCCCTTCGGCACGGTGTTGGAGCCCGTCCACCCTGCGGGTGTCTTCGAAGGCGTCGTCGAGGACGCCACGCTGCCGCTGGACTACGAGCTCGAGGTGACCTATCCGGGCGGCCACGTCGTCTGCGTCCAGGACCCCTACCGCTTCGCGCCGACCGTCACCGACATGGACGAGCACCTCTTCGGGGAGGGACGCCACGAGGAGCTGTGGGCCAAGCTCGGCGCGCACGTGCGCGAGCTGGAGGGGGTCGCGGGCACGTCGTTCGCGGTCTGGGCCCCCGCCGCGCGGTCGGTCAGCGCCGTCGGCGACCACAACTTCTGGGACGGGCGGATCCACCCGATGCGCCAGCTCGGCGCCTCGGGGATCTGGGAGATCTTCATCCCCGGCGTCGGCGACGGCGCGCGCTACAAGTACGAGATCCGCACGGCGTCGGGGGAACTGCTGCTCAAGGCCGACCCATTCGCCTTCGCGACCGAGCTGCCGCCGCAGACGGCGTCGGTCGTGCATCGCTCGACGCACCGCTGGACCGACGACGCCTACCTCGCCGCCCGCCGGCCCGGCCCGCCGCTGGACCGGCCGATGTCGATCTACGAGGTGCACCTGGGCTCCTGGCGGCTGAACCCGCTGGAGGGCAACCGGTCGCTGACCTACCTGGAGCTGGCCGACGAGCTCGCCGCGTACGCCACCGACCTGGGCTTCACCCACATCGAGCTGCTGCCGGTGATGGCGCACCCGTTCACCGGCTCGTGGGGCTACCAGGTCACCTCCTACTACGCGCCCTCGCCGCTGTTCGGGTCGCCCGACGACTTCCGCGCGTTCGTGGACCGGCTCCACGGCCACGGCCTCGGCGTGATCCTCGACTGGGTGCCCGCGCACTTCCCGCGCGACGCCTGGGCGCTCGCGCGCTTCGACGGGACGGCGCTGTACGAGCACGAGGACCCGCGCCGCGGGGCGCACCCCGACTGGGGGACCCTGGTCTTCAACTACGGGCGCAACGAGGTCCGCAACTTCCTGCTGGCCAACGCGCTGTTCTGGGGCCGCGAGTACCACGTGGACGGGATCCGGGTCGACGCCGTCGCGTCGATGCTGTACCTCGACTACTCGCGGCGCGAGGGCGAGTGGGTGCCCAACGCGTTCGGCGGGCGCGAGGACCTCGACGCGGTGGCGTTCCTGAAGGAGCTCAACGAGGTGCTGCACCGCGAGGAGCCCGGCGTGATCAGCGCGGCGGAGGAGTCCACCGCGTGGCCGGGCGTGTCGCGCCCCACCTACCTCGGCGGCCTGGGCTTCGGCTTCAAGTGGAACATGGGCTGGATGCACGACACGCTGGGCTACTTCCAGCAGGACCCGGTCTACCGCCGCTACCACCACCACCAGCTGACCTTCTCGCTGATGTACGCGTTCACCGAGAACTTCATCCTGCCCCTGTCGCACGACGAGGTCGTGCACGGCAAGGGCTCGCTGATCGGCAAGATGGCCGGCGACCGCTGGCAGCGCATGGCCAACCTGCGCGCGCTGTACGCCTACATGTGGGCGCACCCGGGCAAGAAGCTGCTGTTCATGGGCTCCGAGCTGGCCCAGGAGGCGGAGTGGAGCCACGAGCGCTCGCTGGACTGGCACCTGCTCGAGCGCCCCGACCACGCCGGCGTGCAGTCCCTCGTCCGCGACCTGAATCACGTGTACCGGGCGACGCCGGCGCTGTGGGAGGTGGACTTCGACTCCCGCGGCTTCTGGTGGCTGGAGCCCAACGACGCCGACTCCAACGTCGTGGCCTTCGCCCGCGGCGGGGCCGACCCGGCCGAGGACGTCCTGGTCTGCGTCTGCAACCTGTCGCCGACGCCCCGCCCCGGCTACCGCGTCGGCCTGCCGCGCTCCGGGCGGTGGGTGGAGGCGCTGAACACCGACGCGGCCGCCTACGGCGGCTCGGACACGGGGACCCCCGCCGGCGTCGAGGCCGAGGCGATCGCCTGGCACGAGCAGCCCTGCTCCGCCGAGGTCACGCTCCCGCCGCTGGGCGTCGTGTGGCTGGTGCCGGAGGGGTAGGGCTACAGGACCGCGACGCGAACCCCGGCCGCGGCCGCGAGCGGCGCCAGGTCCCCGGGGTCGGAGGTCAGCACCAGATCGCCGCGCAGAGCGGCGCAGGCCACCACGACCGCATCCAGGGTGGCATCGCCGCCCGTGCTCGCCAGAAGCTCGCCTGCGCGTCGGGCGATCGCGACGTCGAGCACGTCCACCCGGCACAACGACAGCAAGCGAGCCAGACGGGCGCCGGGCGAGCCGCCGCGCCACACCTCGGCGACCACGGTCGCGGGTACGTGCAGTGGCGCAAGGCGACGGCGCGCCTCCGCAACCCAGCTCTCGGTGCGCCGGTCACCACGCTCGAGCGCGATCAGCGGACCGGCATCGAGCGTCACTCCGGCCACTGTGAGCGGGAGCGTCGGCGCCGGCGCCTCGCACCGGACCGGCGAGGAGGAACAGGACGGTCATCGTCGCCAATGCGGTTGCTGAGGAGAATCGCATCCTCCCGAGGTAGCACCCCGGACGCTCCGGCGGCCGACTCCGCGCGTCCTTCGTTGCACCGCGGCGCGTCCTTCGGCGCAATCCGCGGGGGTCCCGCGCGCGTTGCGCGCTGCCCCCTCGCGAGCGTCGGATTCTGCACCCTGGTGATGCACGATCCGACGCTCGCGCCCGGGGTGCTGCGAGAGGCGCCCGCGCGAACGCGCCCCTACGGCTGGCCCTCGACGCCCCCGGGCACGCCCGTGTTCGTCGAGTACTTCGGCTGGAGCTTCATCTCGGGGCGGAAGGAGTGCACGGCCTGGGCGACCGCGATCGCGGCCTCCGAGAAGCCGGTGGCGATGAGCTTGAGCTTGCCGTCGAAGGTGGTGATGTCGCCGCAGGCCCAGACGCGGTCGAGGTTGGTCTTCATGAGCGGGTCGACGACCAGCGCGCCCTTGGAGATCTCCAGGCCCCAGTCCTTCAGCGGCCCCAGCGCGGTCTTGAACCCGAGCTGGAGCAGGATCGCGTCCACCTCGAGCTCGACCTCGTGGGTCTCGTCCTCGGAGTGAAACAGGCGCACGCGCTCGATCCCGCCGTTGCCGGCGACCTCGCGGATCTGGAAGGGCACGTGGATATCGAGGTGCCCGCGAGCCGCGGCGTCCATCACCTGGGTGACCGTGAGCTCGTGCGCGCGGAAGCCCTCGCGGCGGTGCACGAGCGCCACGCGCTCCGCGGTGTCCAGCAGGTTGACGACCCAGTCGCAGGCCGAGTCGCCGCCGCCGATGACCAGCACGCGCTTGCCCGCGAACTCCGCCTTCGAGCCGACGAGGTAGTGCGCGCCGCGGCCCTCCCACGGGGTCAGGTCGTAGCCGGGCAGCCGCTTGGGCTCGAAGGCGCCGTGGCCGCCGGCGATGATCACCGCGCGGCTGCGCAGCTGCGGGTGGGCCGGGTCGTTGGTGTGCAGGACGACCACGTCGTCCTCCCAGGAGATCCGCTCGGCGGTCGTCTCCAGGTGCACCGGGACGTCGAACTGCTCCAGGGTCTGCCGGCGCATCATCTCGACGAGGTCCTTGGCCAGCACCTTCGGGTGCCCGGGAACGTCGAAGATCCACTTCTCGGGATACAGCGCGGTGAGCTGGCCGCCGATCTCCGGCAGCGAGTCGACGATGCGCGCGGACGCCTCGCGCATCCCCGCCCAGAACGCGGCCGACAGCCCCACGGGGCCGGCGCCGAGCACCGTGATGTCGCGGATCTCGCCGTTGCGGCCCGACATCAGGCGGCCTCCGCGACGAGCGCGGTGCCGTCCAGCGCGTTGAGCGCGCGCTCGACCGACGCGCTGATGCAGGTGAAGACCGGCGTGTCGCGGCGCGTGTAGCGCGAGGACTCGGTCGTGCGCAGGCGCTGGACGAGGTCCAGGAACGACCCCGCGTCGTCGGTCTCGAAGGCGACGACGAACTCCTGGTCGTCCAGGCCGAACGAGTAGGAGGTGTTCAGCTCGATCTGGGGGTACTCGCGGCCGAGCGCGATGTGCTCCTGCATGATCCGGTGGCGCTCGGCGGGGTCCAGCCCGTACCACTCGCGGGTCTTGACGAACGGGTAGACGAAGAGGTACTTCGCGTGGGCGGGGCGGACCTCCAGGCGCGACTCGTCGGAGTACTCCGACGCCTTGGTCATGGCCAGGAAGGAGTGTGGGATCGACGCCCAGCGCATGAGCCCGCTCTGCCCGAGGACGACGTGGAACTCGTGGATGCGGTCCAGGTTGCGCGCCTGGGACAGCAGGAGCAGGTCGGTGTCCCCGCGCGTGCCCACCGTGGAGAACGCACGCAGCAGGTGGCCATCGGCGAAGTCGGCGCAGGCGGCGGCGAACTCGCGCTTGTCCGCGGCCCTGGCCTCCTCGTCGCGCCGCCGCCATGCGGGATCGACCTTGAGGAACGTGTATTTGACGAAATGACGTTCAGGCAACTTCAGAAAGGATAGTGAGGGCGCGGCGCGGCCCCGGGGGCGCAGGCGCCCGCCCGTCAGACGGATCGAGGCACTAGCATCCCCCGCTATGCGCATCGCGCTCGTGTCCCCGTACTCGTGGACCTATCCGGGCGGCGTGACGCGACACATCGAGGCCCTCGCCGAGCAGTATCTGGCCACGGGGCACGACGTCCGCGTGCTCGCTCCCGTCGATTTCGACGACCGCTTCTCCGCCCGGCTGCACCGGGGCATCCGGCCGTCGGCCCGCGCACTGCCCGAGTGGGTCGTCCCCTTGGGGCGCACGGCCGGGTTCGGCGCCAACGGCGCGATGTCCAACCTCTCCTACGGCCCGGCCCAGGTCACCGCGCTGCGCCGCGCCCTGCGCGGCGGCGCCTACGACGTGATCCACCTGCACGAGCCCGTCGCGCCGGCGCTGTGCTGGGACGCGCTGGTCTACGCCGACGCCCCGCTCGTGGGCACGTTTCACTGCTACTCGGCCAACGCCTTCTCCAACAACGTCGCGGCCCTGATGGGCGCGCGGCGCCGGCTGAACCGCCTGCACGCGCGCATCGCCGTCTCCGAGGCGGCGGCCTGGACCGGCCGGCGCTTCTTCGGCGGGCACTACCGCGTGATCCCCAACGGCGTCGAGGTTCCCGCGACGCCGGTCGCCCGGGCGCCGCGCGCGCCCGGCGAGCCGCTGCGGATCGCCTTCGTCGGCCAGGCCGTGGAGCGCAAGGGCCTGCCCGCGCTGCTGCGCGCGTTCGAGGCCCTGCGCGAGCAGCTGCCCACCGAGCTGACCGTCGTGGGCGTGAGCCCCGAGGAGCTCGGGCCGATGATGATCGACGACCGCGGCGTCGTGGCCCTGGGTCGCTGCAGCGACGCGGACAAGCGCCGGGTGCTCGAGCGGGCCGACGTGCTGTGCGCGCCGTCGCTGGGCGGCGAGAGCTTCGGGATGGTGCTGACCGAGGCCTTCGCGGCCGGCACGCCGGTCGTCGCCTCGGACATCGCCGGCTACCGCGACGTGGTGCACCACGGTGTGGACGGCGTCCTGGTCCCGCGCGGGGACGCCACCGCGCTGGCCGAGACGCTGCGCGATCTCGCGTTGGATCCGGCGCGCGCCGCGGCGCTGGGCGCGGCGGCCGCGCAGTCCGCGCAGCGCTACGCCTGGCCGCGCATCGCGGCCGAGGTGCTCGGCGCCTACGGCGACGCGATCGCCGTCCCCGCGCCGGAGGGCGTGCGGGAGCGCGCCGTCCTGCGGCTCGGCCTCAAGCCCTCCGACGGCGCGCCGCGCCAGCCCGCGCGCCGCCTGCCGACGCTCGAGCCGCCCGCGCCCGCGGGCAGCCCGCGGCCCGCGGTGGCGCTCGCGCGCCGGGCGGCGGTGGGGATCGCCGGACTGCTCGCCGTGGCCCTCGCCTTCCTCGCCGTGCAGCGGATCGGCGCGGACCGGATCGCGGAGTCGATGCTGGCCGCCACCCCGACCTGGGTGCTCGTCGCGCTGGGCCTGATGTGCTCGTCGATGGTGCTGCGCGGCATCGCGTGGCACGCGATCCTGAAGGCCGCGCTGCCCTCGGCGCGCGTCCGGCGCTTCGATGCGCTGCAGGGCACGTTCATCGGGGTCCTGATGTCCGCCACGCTGCCCGCCCGCCTCGGCGAGCCGGCCCGCGCGCTCATCGTCGCGCGGCGCATCGGCGGCCCGCGCGAGCACCTCCCGGTCGTGCTGGGCTCGATCGTCTCCCAGACGCTGCTCAACGTGGTCGCGCTGGTGATCCTCGGGATCACGATGTTCTCCACCGTCGACTTCTTCACGAACAACAAGGCGCTGCTGGTCGTGACGATCGCGCCGGTGGCGCTCATCGCCTCCGTGCTCCTGCTCCCCGCGCTGCTGCGCCGGGGCAAGCCGTCGCGCTTCCGGCGCGTGGCGACGTTCGCCGGCCAGGTGCGCAGCGCGATGGTGCAGGTGCGCGCCGGCCTGCGCGTCTTCCGCCACCTCCGGCTGGGCACGACGGCCACCGTCCTGCAGCTGTCGGCCTGGGCGGTGCAGTGGCTGTCGTGCTACGTGCTGCTCGTCGCGCTGGGCCTGGACGACCGGGCGGGCATCGGCGCGGCGGCCGCCGTCCTGTTCGCCGTCAACGTCACCGCCGTGCTCCCCGCCACGCCCTCGAACCTCGGCGTCTTCCAGGCGGCGTGCGTCGCGGTGCTCAGCGCCTACGGCGTCGGGGCCGCCGACGCCCTGGCCTACGGGATCATCCTGCAGGCCGTGGAGATCGCCACCGCGGTGATCATGGGCGCCCCGGCGCTGGTCAAGGAGGGCACCTCGTGGCGCGACGTGCGCCTGCGCGCGATGCACGCCGCGCCGGTGGAGCTGGCGCCGCTGCACGCGACGGGTCCGTCCGCGCGCGAGCTGGCCTGAGGCTGGATCCACCGAACCTCGCGGCGTCTCGGCGCCGTGAGCCTTCGCCAGCGCGGATCGGCCTCGCACCGAGGGGGTGACCCCGCGTGTGCTCGGCCGATCCACGCTGGCTCGACTCACGACGCCGAGCCATCCACGATCTTCGGTGGATCCAGCCTGAGCCGCGCCGCGCAGGACGTCGCGCCCCGGCCGGCGAAGGACACAGCGGTGGCCGAGGCCTACGTCTACCTGCTGCGCTGCCGCGACGGCTCGCTGTACTGCGGCTGGACCACCGACGTGGACCGCCGGCTGGCGGCGCACCGGGCCGGTCGCGCGAGCCGGTACACCGCCAGCCGGCGCCCGGTCGCCCTGGCGCTCGCGCTGCCGATGGCCGACCGCAGCGCCGCCCGGCGCGAGGAGGCGCGGGTCAAGCGGCTCACGCGCGCGGAGAAGCTCGCGCTGATAGCGGCGGCGCGCCAGGACTGACGAGCGCCGACGCGCCAGCCCGATTAGGCATCCGTTGTATTGTCGACGGCGTTCGTGCGGCGGGGGCCGCAGGGTCTCGGCCGTTAAACCGGGCGGGGGATGGTGAGAGATGCGCGGATTCTTTGCGTGGCTGGTCGTCGCGGCGGTCGGGGCTGTCGTGATAGTCCTGGTCCTCGGTTTGCAGTTGTTCCCGCGATTGAGCGCGGGCCAGGACGTGATCGACACCTTCGATCCCGTCCACACCGACGAGCGCGTCGCGGGGCTGGGCGGCGGCGCGGACATCCTGGACAAGATCGTCGATCTGGCCGATCCGCTGGCCACGTCGAGCGGGACGGGCGCCAAGGAGGTGGAGCCGCTCATCGGCCTGGTCACCAAGAAGACGGGGCTGTCCGCGGGCGAGGTGGCCGCGGCGCTGCGCAAGGAGGCACCGCACACCGAGGCGCTGCTGCGCACGCTGCCGCTCTCCGGGGTGTCGGCGGAGATCCCCGGCCTGCTGAAGTTCCTGGCCGCGACGCTGAAGATGTCCGAGGAGGAGGTCCTCGCGGCGCTGAACACGAGCTTCCCGCGCCTGGCGCAGTCGATCGCGGCGCTGCCCAAGGTGACCGGTGGCTGGGACGCCGTTCCCGGGATCGAGGGGATGACGCGCTTCGACGGCACGCCGGTCAAGAACGTGCCCGGCGTGCGCGACTACTTCGCCGGCGACGTCGTCCCGGCGGTCGTGCGTCAGAAGGAGAACTTCCAGGACGTCTCGGCCAAGGGCGGCGTGGGCTACATCCCGCTGCTGCTGCTCGTGGTCGGCGCCGTCGTGCTGCTCTACGGGATCCTGATGGCGCTGCGCGCGCGCGGCGGCAACGCGCCCGGGTCGCTGGCCTGGTCGGTGGTGCTGCTCGTCGGCGTGGTGATCGTCGGGCTGGTCCTGGTGCTGAGCTACTTCCCGCGGCTGAACGGAGCCGACGAGGTGATCGACGAGTACGAGCCGATCTTCACCGAGCAGCGCGTGCAGGGCGCCAAGGCGGGGATCGACATCGTCTCCGACGTCGTCGACCTGTCGGACCCGATCGTGCTGGCCAAGGGCGGCGGGGCGGCCGAGGTGCCCAAGCTCGTGGCCTTCGTCGCCAAGGAGGCCGACCTCTCCGAGGCCGCCGTGCTGGGCGCCCTGCGCGACAACGCTCCGCGGACGCTCGCGCTGCTGCAGACGATCCCGCTGGAGGACGTCGCCGAAGAGGTGCCGGGACTGCTGGCGTTCCTCGCCAAGACGCTCGACGTCAGCGGCGACGAGCTGCTCGCCACGCTGATGCAGAGCACGCCGGGCCTGGCGCAGGCGCTCTTGTCGGTGGGTCCGGTCACGGCGGGCTGGGACAAGGTCCCGAAGGCGGAGAAGCTGACGCGCTTCGACGGCGACCCGGCGACGACCGTGCCGGGCGTGCGCGACTACCTGGCCCAGGACGTCATCCCCGCGGTCGTCTCCGAGCGCGAGGACTTCGACAAGCTCGCGAACACGTGGCCGCCGGTGAACGTGTTCGGACCGCTGCTGCTGGTGGTCGGGGCGCTCGTGACGCTGTACGGCCTGCTGGGGGTGCTCACGGCTCGGAAGGGGTCGGCCGCCTGAGCCCCGATCACGTCCGCTCCAGCGCGGCGACGAGCGAGCCGGCGTCGAAGGCGCCCTCCACCAGGGAGCCGTTGGCGTAGAACGCGGGAGTGCCCCGCGCCCCCGAGGCGCGGGCGCTCCGCGCGTCGCGGTCCACCCGCTCGGCGTGCACGCCGCCGGCCAGCTCGGCCCGGACGCGGTCTGCGTCCAGGCCGAGCTCGGCGGCGGCGCCGAGCAGGTCGGCGAGCGCCAGGCGCCCGTGCAGCGCGTACAGGCGGTCGTGCATCGGCCAGAACGCGCCCTGGGCGGCGGCGGCCTCGCTGGCCTCCGCCGCCGCCTGCGCGTCGGGATGCAGGTCGTGCAGCGGGAAGTGGCGGAAGGCGAAGCGCAGCCGGCCCTCCAGCCGGTCGCGGACCCGGCGCACGATCGACTGCGCGGCAACGCAGTACGGGCACTGGAAGTCGCCGTACATCGCGAGCACGAGCGGAGCGTCCGGCGGCCCGGAGACGTGGTCGCCGGGCACCAGCGCGGGGGTGAGCTCGTGGGCCATGACTCGGGCCGGATCGTAGACTCCGGGCGCCGTGGGTGACCTCGAGTTCCTCATCGCGGTGCTCCTCGCCGCCGCGGTGCTGGTGCGCCTCGCGGAGGCCGTGGCGATCCCCTACCCGATCGCGCTGGTCGTCGGGGGCGTCGCGATCGGGGTGATCCCCGGGCTGCCCGACATCGAGCTGGAGCCCGACACGGTCTTCCTCGTGTTCCTGCCGCCGCTGGTCCACGCGGCCGGCTTCTACGCCTCGCCGCTGCAGCTGCGCGCGGCCGGCGCCCAGCTCGTCTGGCTGACCGTCGGCCTCGTGCTCGTGACGATGGGCGTGGTCGCCGTCGTGGCGCACGAGGCGATCGGGCTGAGCTGGGCGGCGGCGTTCGTGCTCGGCGCGATCGTCGGCCCCACCGACCCGGTCACCGCCGGGGCCACGTTCAGCCGCCTGGGCGTCCCCAAGCGGGTCTCGCTGGCGGTGGAGGGGGAGGCCATGCTCAACGACGCGACCGCCATCGTGGCCTACCGCATCGCGGTCGCGGCGGTCGTGTCGGGGACGTTCCAGGCCGGCGACGCGGCGGTGGACTTCGTGCTCTCGGTCGCCGGAGGCGTCGCCGTGGGGCTCGCGGTGGGATGGCTGGGGGAGCGCGCGCAGCGGCGCCTGGCCGACCCGCCGCTGGCCATCTTCCTCAGCGTCCTGTTCGCCTACGCGGCCTACGTCGGCGCCGAGGAGCTCGGCGTCTCGGGCGTGCTGGCCACCGTGACGGCGGGCGTCTGGTTCGGCTGGCGCGCGCACGCGATGTTCGACCCGGACACCCGCCTGAGCGCGATCGCGTTCTGGCACGCGCTGGAGTTCGCGCTCAACGCGACGCTGTTCGTGCTGCTCGGGCTCCAGCTGGAGGCGATCGTCGCCGGGGTCGAGGCGGAGGCGGCGACCGGCACGCTGATCGGCTACGCAGCGCTGGTCAGCGCGGCGGTGGTGGGCGTGCGCATCACCTGGCAGTTCCTCCCCCCGCTGCTGGCGCGCGTCATCGCGCCGGCGCGGCGGGTGGACACCGGCGCGGACTGGCGCGAGCGCCTCATCGTGGGGTGGAGCGGGATGCGCGGCGCGATCTCCCTGGCGGCCGCGCTGGCGCTGCCGGTGACGCTGGACTCGGGCACGCCGCTGCCCGAGCGCGACCTGCTCATCTTCCTCACGCTCGGCGTGATCGTCGTGACGCTCGTCGGCCAGGGGCTCACGCTGCCGGCGCTCATCAGGCTGCTCGGAATCGAGGGCGACCGGGCCTGGACGCCCGACGAGGCGATCGCCCGGCTGGAGGCGGCGCAGGCGGCGCTGGACCACCTCGACGAGCTGGAGGAGGCCGGCGTGGCGCCCGAGGAGCGCCTGCGCGTGCTGCGCGAGCTCTACCGCGAGCGCTTCCGGCGCTGCATGGCGGTGATCGCCGGCGAGGGCGACCGTCCGGAGCACGTCGAGGAGCCGCTGAGCTACTCCGTCCTGCGCCGCCGGCTCATCGAGGTCGAGCGCGACACGCTGCAGGCCCTGCGCCGCGAGGGCCGGCTGCGCCCCGACGTCCTGCGGCTCATCGAGCGCGACCTCGACCTCGAGGAGGCGGGCCTCACGCCGTCCTGAGCGCCGGTCCGGGCGCGCTCAGCCCGAGGGCTCGCCCGCCATCGCGGGCTCCTTCTCGGTGCCCGCCTCGGGCGGGTCGAAGTCCAGCCGCGTGGCGTCGCGCTCGGAGCCGGCGATGATGTCGTCGGGCGCCTTCTCCTTGGGCAGGAAGCCCGACTTCATCCCGAAGTACACCGCCTGCGGGTGGTGGGCGATGATCGCGATCGTCGACTGCTCGGGCTCCAGCGCGTAGCCGCCGGTCAGGCGCAGCCCGATCGACGGCGCGTCGAGCAGGCGGAAGATCTTCTCGCTCTCGGACTGCTCCGGGCAGGCGGGGTAGCCCCACGAGTAGCGCCGGCCCTGGTCGGCGTCCACGCCGAACGCCCGGCGCACCTCGGCGTGCATCCACTCGGCCATGCCCTCGGCGGTCTGCACCCCCAGGCCGTGGGTGAACAGCTGCTCTGCGAACTCGCCCTCCTGCTCCAGGCGGGCCATCAGCTCGGTGACCGCCTCGCCGGCGGTGACGGCCTGCAGCGCGACGACGTCGAGCTCGCCGCTGTCCTTGGGGCGGTAGAAGTCGGCCAGGCAGATGCGGTCGTGGGCGGGCTGGCGGGGGAAGACCAGGCGCTCGAGCACGGTCTCGCGGTCCTCGGGATCGAGGACCACCACGTCGTTGCCCTCGCTGTAGCAGGGGAAGTAGCCCAGCAGCGCGCGCGGGTGCAGGTAGTCCTGCTCGCGCCACATGCGCTCCAGGCGCGGCTGGAAGTCCTCGCTGACGAGCTTGCGCCACTTCTCGCCCTTCACGCCGCGCCCGCCCCAGTGCAGCTTGAACAGCACGTGGGTGTCGAGGTGCGGGTAGACCTCCTCCAGCGGGACGTCGATCTCGCGCGCGCCCCAGAACGGGGGCGTGGGGATCGCGACGTCGGTGCGGGCCGCGGAGCGCACGGACGCGTCGTCGGTGGGCAGCGCCTCGGGCTCGGGGCCCTTCTCGCGCAGCTTGCGCGCCGAGGCGCGCAGCTTCTCCACCAGCTCCGCGCGTGCCTCGGGCTCGATGAGCTGGTCCATCTTGTTCAGGCCCTCGAAGGCGTCCTTGCAGTAGAAGACGCCGGGCTCGTAGACCTCGTCGGACTCGCGGCCGTGGGGGTAGAGCACGCGCAGGCCGAAGTCGCGGTTGATCGCCGCGCCGCCGATCAGCAGCGGGTACTCCAGGCCGCGGGCGTGCAGCTCCTGGATGCAGGCGGGCATCTGCTTGGAGGTCGAGACGAGCAGCGCGCTGAGGCCGATCGCCGTCGTGTCGTGCTCGGCGGCCGCGTCGAGGATGGTCGAGATCGGGACCTGCTTGCCGAGGTCGACGACCGTGTAGCCGTTGTTGGACAGGATCGTGTTGACCAGCGACTTGCCGATGTCGTGCACGTCGCCGAACACGGTGGCCAGGACGACGGTGCCCTTGGTGTAGCCCTCCACCTTGTCCAGGTACTTCTCGAGCTGGGCGACCGCCTTCTTCATGACCGTGGCGGACTGCAGGACGAAGGGGAGGATCAGCTCCCCGGAGCCGAAGAGGTCGCCGACCTCCTTCATCGCGGGCAGCAGGACGTCGTTGAGCGTGGGGACCGCGCCGATCTTGTCCACCGAGCGGTCGATCCACTCCTCCACGCCCTCCTTCTTGCGGCGCAGGATGTGGTAGTGCAGCGCCTCCTCGGGCTCCATCCCCGCGGTGGGGTCGGCCTTCTCGTCCTCGGGCTCGGCGCCCTTGGCCTCGAAGTGGTTGATGAAGAGCTCCAGCGCGTCCTCGCGGCGATTGAAGACGAGGTCGTCGGCCAGCCGGCGCTCCGTCTCGCCGATCTCGCCGTAGGGCGTGATGTGGTTGGGGTTGACCATCGCCAGGTCCAGGCCGGCCGCGACGCAGTGGTGCAGGAAGACCGAGTTGAGGACCGCGCGCGCGGCGGGGCCGACGCCGAAGGAGACGTTGGAGACGCCCAGCGACGTCTTGACGCCGGGGATCTCGGCCTTGACGCGGCGGATCGCCTCGATCGTCTCCACGGCCGAGGGCTTCCACTCGTCGTCGCCGGTGGTCAGCGTGAAGGTCAGGCAGTCGAAGATGAGCGCCTCGGGGTCCAGGCCGTGCTCGTCGCAGCACAGCCGCGTGATGCGCTGGGCGATCTCCAGCTTGCGGTCGGCGGTCTTGCCCATCCCGACCTCGTCGATGGTCAGCGCGATCAGGCAGGC
The DNA here is from genome assembly GCA_963825515.1 of uncultured Solirubrobacterales bacterium. GTDB lineage: Bacteria > Actinomycetota > Thermoleophilia > Solirubrobacterales > Solirubrobacteraceae > CADCVQ01. The sequence goes on from CAWGTI010000011.1 coordinate 238,441, forward strand.
GCCGTGGGCCACGGCGAGGGGCACGACCACGTCGGCCTTGTCGCGCCCGGCCTCGAGGTTGATCGAGTTGACGATCGCGCGGCCCGGGATCTGCTCCAGCGCGAGGCGGATGACCTCCGGCTCGGTGGAGTCGACCTGGATCGGCGCGGGCTGCGACAGCGAGATGCGCTCCACGACGCGGCGCATCTGCTCGTCCTCGTCGGCGCGCTCGGTCAGCGCCACGCAGACGTCGAGCACGTGCGCGCCGCCGTCGACCTGGTCCTCGGCGACCTGGTTGAGCTCGTCGTAGTCGTCGGCCAGCAGCAGCTCCTTGGCCCGGCGCGAGCCCTGCGAGTTCACGCGCTCGCCGACCATCGTCGGCCGGGGGTCCTGGACCAGCGGCGTCGCGGTGATCATCGAGGAGACGTGCGGCGGGCGCGGCGCGGGGCGGGGCTGGACCTCGCGCCCCTTGACGCGGTCGGCGAGCACGCGGATGTGGTCGGGCGTCGTGCCGCAGCAGCCGCCGACGATGCCCACGCCGTAGCGCTCGACGAACTCGGTCAGCGTGCCGGCCAGCTCGTCGGGCTGCTCGGGGAAGATCGTCTCGCCCTCGGGGCCCTGGATCGGCAGGCCGGCGTTGGGGATGCAGGAGACCGGCACCGGCGAGACCTCGCCGAGGAAGCGGATCGCGTCGCGCATGTCCTCCGGCCCGGTGGAGCAGTTCAGGCCCAGCGCGTCGACCTTCAGCGCCTCCAGCGTGGTCAGGACGGCGGAGATGTCGGTGCCCAGCAGCATCTTGCCGCCGTTGGGCAGCAGCGAGACCTGCGTCTGCAGCGGCACCTCGCGCCCGGCGAGCTTCATCGCCTCGCGCGTCCCGAACACGGCGGCCTTGACCTCCAGGATGTCCTGCGCGGTCTCGATGACGATCAGGTCGGCGCCGCCCTCGATCAGGCCCCGGGCCTGCTCGGTGAAGACGTCCACCAGCGTGCGGAAGGAGATCGCGCCGAGGGTCGGGTCGTCGGAGGCGGGCAGGAAGCCCGTCGGGCCGATCGAGCCGGCGACGAAGCGCTCGGGGCCCGCCGCCTCGCGGGCGATCTCGGCGCCGCGGCGGTTGATCTCGGCCGTGTGCTCGCCCAGGCCCCACTCGTCGAGCTTCAGGCGGCTGGCCTGGAAGGTGTCGGTCTGCACGACGTCCGCGCCGGCCTCCAGGAACGAGGCGTGCACGCCCGCGATGACGTCGGGGCGGTTCAGGACGAGGGCCTCGTGGCAGCGCCCGGGCAGCCGGTAGTCCTCCTCGATGGAGAGGTCGAACTGCTCGAGCGTGGCGCCCATGCCGCCGTCGAAGACGACGACCCGGGAGCGGATGGCAGACAGGTAGTCGCGCATTGGGGTGGGGCCTGATCCTACCAGCGAAGGGCCAAACCTTGACACGGGCGTGGCAAGGTTGGCAATCACCAACCTTTGGGCCTTGCGTGTGTTCTCATCACCACACGCTTACCCCACGGAGGTCCCGCATCCCATGAGCACCATGCACACGCTTCGACGATCTGCCCTCGCGACCGCCGGCGTCAGCCTCCTGCTGGCCGCGGGCGCGAGCAGCGCCATGGCCGAAAGGATCACCGGCACCAGCGGTCCCGACACCCTCACCGGCACCGAGCAGCGCGACGCGATCCGCGGCCTGGCCGGGGACGACCAGATCAACGGCCTGGGCGGCAGCGACCGCATCGGCGGCGGCGAGGGCGCCGACCGCGCCTCGGGTGGCGACGGCAACGACCACGTCAACGGCGGCGCCGGCGACGACACGCTCGCCGGCGACGCCGGCAACGACAGGCATCCACGGCGGCGCGGGCATCGACACGGTCGATGGCGGCGACGGCAACGACGGTTTGCACGTCCACGCGCGCGCCGACGTCGCGAGCCTCGGCGACGCCACCGGCGACACCGCCAGCGGCGGTGCGGGCAACGACCGCATCCACGCGCGGGACGGAGAGCAGGACACCATCACCTGCGGCGACGGCAACGACATCGCGAAGGTCGACCAGTTCGACACGGTCGCCGCCGACTGCGAGAACGTCCGCCGCCGCGACGTGACGCAGCGCCAGCTCGACCGCCAGGCTCGGCGGGCAGAGCGCCGTGGCGAGCGGCGCCAGACCCGCCGGCCGAACCCGCGCCGCGGGAACCAGCGCCCGAACCGGCGCGGCGAGAACCGCAGCGACCGCCGCTCCGAGCGCGGCGACGAGCGCGCCCGCGGCCCGCGCGGCTAGTCAGTGGTTTCGGAGGCCGATCGGAGGGGTGTGTCCACAAACCCACGACAGTCGTGGGTTTCTCGCCACACCCCCCGATCGTCAGCCGACGTGGCGCTCGTCGGGTGGCGTCGGGCCGGCGCCCTGAGCGGCGATCGCCGCCGCGACGGCCTCGGCGTGGGCGCCGGCCGCCGCGAAGCCGGGGATCCGCCAGGTCAGGCGCTGACGCGGCGGGCCCACGGTCAGCGCCTCCACGCGCCATGGGCGCCGGAGCAGGATCCGCGGCAGGAGGACCAGCGACGCGAGCAGCACCTCGACGAGGAGCAGCGGGAGGCTGAGCAGCTGCAGCGCCAGGCTGATCGGATCGAGGTGCTCGATACCCAAGCGCTCCCGCCGCAGCCGGGGCCGCCAAGGCAGGACGCGACGGACGACGCTCCAGCGGACTCCGTCGGGAGCCTCCACGACGCGGCGAGCCACACCGCCGACGTTAACATCGATCGATGGGCTTCCTCGACCGCCTGAAGGCCGCGATCCTCCCGGACTACTCGAACGTGCCGCGGCCCGGCGGGGAGCCGCTCGGCGGCGCGCCCGGCCGCGCGCTCGTGGTCAAGACCTCGGGAAGCCTGTCGGGCGACGAGCGGCCCACGTGGGCGGGCAAGACGCTCCAGCTCCAGGTCGTCGGACGGCCGGAGGAGCGGGCGAAGGTCGACTGCTGGTTCTCGGAGCGGGAGTTCATCGTGACCACCCCGGGCACCGAGGTCCCCGTGCGGCTGCACGCCCAGACCGGCGCGATCCTCGGCGTCGACTACGAGGCCTGGACCGCCGAGGTCGAGCAGATCTACGCCACGCGCGAGGCAAGCGGTTCGGGCGGCCCCGCCGTGAGCACCTAGGCCGCAAGGCCGCGCCGCTAGGGTGAGCCCATGCCCGGCACGATCGTCCTCAGGGTGCTGCAGCCCGGCGACCTGGCCGACCGCCTGCTGGAGGCGGTCGCCCAGGCCAACGACCGCTCGAGCCTGAAGCCCAACGACGGACCCACCACCGTCGGCATCTGGGTCGAGGACGTCGCGCAGGCGCGCGCGGCCACCGAGCAGGCGCTCGACGCCGCCGGCAACGAGGGCCAGTCCGTCGTCCGGCTGCTCGCCGCCCGCGGCTGACCCTCGTCCAAGCCCCGAGCTACTTGATGAACAGGATCTCCGAGTACTTCGGCAGCGGCCAGAGCTCGTCGGCCACCAGGCGCTCGAGGCGGTCGGCGATCGTGCGCACGGCGTCCATCGCGGGGACCACCGTGTCGCGCATGTAGTGGGCGAGCTCCATGCCCTCCAGGCCCGGGTCTGCGTTGGCGGACTCCAGGCCCGTGATCGCCTCGTGGAACTCCTCGACCAGCGGCCGGATCTCGTCCGCCAGCGCCGGGATCCCCGACGCGATCAGCGCGTTGAGGTGCTTGACCGCCGCGGGCAGCAGCATGGTCCGCGCGATCGAGGCCGCGGTCTCGGACTCGATGTTGAGCTTGACGAAGTACTGCTCGGTGAACACCTCGAAGCGCGCCTCCAGCTCCCGCTCGGAGAGCACCCCGTAGCGCGACATCACGCCGACGGTCTGCTCGTGGACGAGCCAGGGCAGCGCGTCGGGCGTGGTGCGCAGGTTCTCCAGCCCGCGGCGCTCGGCCTCGGCGTGCCACTCCTCGTCGTAGTTGTCGCCGCCGAAGACGATCTGGCGGTTGGCGGAGTAGCTGTCCTTGACGATGGCCGTCACCGCCTCGTCGAGCGACGTGCCCTCCGAGAGCTTGGCCTCCAGCTGGTCGGAGAGCTCGTCGATCGCCTCGGCCGCGATCGTGTTGAGCACGGTGTTGGGCAGGCCCAGCGACCCACTGGAGCCCAGCGTGCGGAACTCGAACTTGTTGCCGGTGAACGCGAACGGCGAGGTGCGGTTGCGGTCGCCGCCGTGCATGGGCAGGGGCGGCAGGACGGGGGTGCCCAGCCCGAGGAACCCGTTGTCCGAGGACGCCGCGGCCTCGCCGGAGGCGATCGCGTCGAAGACCTTCTCCAGCTCGGCGCCCAGGAAGATCGAGATGATCGCCGGCGGCGCCTCGTTGGCGCCCAGCCGGTGGTCCTGGCCGACGCCGGCCACCGAGGTGCGTAGGAGGGCCTGGTGGCGGTTGACGCCGGCGATGACCGCCGCGCAGAAGAACAGGAACTGCAGGTTCTCCGACGGCGTCTCGCCCGGCTCCAGGAGGTTCGTGCCGCTGTCGGTGCCCATCGACCAGTTGTTGTGCTTGCCCGACCCGTTGACGCCGGCGAAGGGCTTCTCGTGCAGCAGACAGACCAGGCCGTAGCGCCGGGCGACGTTCTGGAGCATCTGCATCGTCAGCTGCTGGTGGTCGGAGCCCACGTTGGAGTTCTCGAAGACTGGCGCGATCTCGTACTGGTTGGGCGCGACCTCGTTGTGGCGGGTCTTCACCGGCACGCCGAGCTTGGCCAGCTCGCGCTCGGTCTCCATCATGCAGGCCAGGATCCGCTCGGGGATCGAGCCGAAGTAGTGCTCATCGAGCTCGTGGCCCTTGGGCGGCTTGGCGCCGAACAGGGTGCGGCCCGTCGTCACCAGGTCCGGGCGCTCGAAGTAGTACTGCTCGTCGATGAGGAAGTACTCCTGCTCGGGCCCGACCGTGGTGAACACGCGCGTGGCCTCGTCGTCGCCCAGCAGCCGGACCGCGCGGATCGCCGCCTTGGACAGCGCGTCCATGGAGCGCAGCAGCGGGATCTTCGTGTCCAGCGCCTCGCCGGTCCAGGAGACGAACGCGGTCGGGATGCACAGCAGCGCGCCGTTGGGGTTCTCCAGGATGAAGGCCGGCGACGTCGGGTCCCAGGCCGTGTAGCCGCGCGCCTCGAACGTCGCGCGGATGCCGCCGGTGGGAAACGACGAGGCGTCGGGCTCGCCCTGGATGAGCTCCTTGCCCGAGAACTCGGCGATCGCCGTCCCGTCGTCGGTGGGCCCGTAGAAGGAGTCGTGCTTCTCCGCGGTCATGCCCGTCAGCGGCTGGAACCAATGCGTGAAGTGCGTCGCCCCGCGCTCGAGCGCCCACTCCTTCATCGCCTGCGCGACGGAGTCGGCCAGCGAGCGGTCCAGCGCCTGCCCGGTGGCCAGCGCGTCCTGCAGCGCGCGGAAGACGTGCTTGGGCAGGCGCTGGCGCTGGATGTCCAGGCTGAAGACGTTCGCGCCGAACACCTGGTTGGCGGCGACCGTGAGGTCCGGCGACCCGAGGGCTTCGCCGCCGTTGGTGCTCCACTGCGCGGCGGTCACGTTCTGCTGACGGGTTCTGGCCATGGGTTCGCTGGAGCCTCCTGTGGGGAACGGCAAAAAACTGTAGCCGCAGCGCCCCGCCCAGGCCTTGTCCACGCGGACAGTTCGCGCGGTTGCGGGTTGTCCGCGCGGGCGAGGTCGGCCCCGGCGGGGCCGAGCGGGTCAGCCGCGGGGCTCGCGCCGGCGCAGCGGCGGGGTGCACTCGACCGGCTTGGCCAGGCGCGCGTGCACGAGGCTGCCGAGCGACTCGAGGAAGACGGTCCGGTCGCGCTCGGGGAGCGTGGACAGCACGGCCTCCTGGACGCGCTCGACGACCTGCCGGCCCTCCTCGACCTTGCGCCGGCCCGCGTCGGTGACCTCGATCACGCGGGCGCGGCGGTCGGTGGGCGAGGGACGGCGCGCGGCCAGGCCCGCCGCCTCGAGCTGGTCGATCGTCACCACCATGGTCGTCTTGTCCAGCCCGACCAGGTCGGCCAGGCCGGTCTGCGTGCGCGCCTCGCCCAGGGCCGCGGACAGGACCTGGTAGTCGCGCAGCGAGACGTCCAGCGGCGCGAAGGCCGCGCTCAGCTCGGTGGCCAGCGCGAAGTAGGCCTGGGACAGCAGCCAGCTCAGGTTCCCGACGAGGCACGCGGGGCACTCGCGGGTCTGCACGGGGGTGTCGGCCGTCGTCGCCACGCCCCCAGCGTAGCGCCACACGGGATAGTTTGCGAGCGGATCGTCTTGAACAAAACAATCTGCTACGGTCCCGCTTCCCACCCCGAAGGCCAGATCCCAACCCATGGGAGGAGCGAGATGACCGACACCGCCGCCGTGACGCCCGCCGCCGCAGAGCAGACCGGCCGCGAACGCTGGATCGCGCTCGTCGTGCTCTGCGTCGGGATGCTCATGATCATCCTGGACTCCACGATCGTGAACGTGGCGCTGCCTGCGATCCAGGACGACCTCGGGTTCGAGCAGGCGAGCCTGGCCTGGGTCGTCAACGCCTATCTGATCCCGTTCGGCGGACTGCTGCTGCTCTCCGGGCGCCTCGGCGACCTGATCGGCAACCGCCGGATCTTCCTCGCCGGGCTGGGTGTGTTCACCGCCGCGTCGCTGCTGTGCGCCGTGGCCCAGAGCCAGGAGCTCCTGATCGGGGCGCGCTTCGTCCAGGGCATCGGCGGCGCGCTGACCTCCGCCGTGATCCTGGGAATGATCGTGACGATGTTCCCGGAGCCCCGGGAGCAGGCCAAGGCGATCGGGGTCTACAGCTTCGTCGCCTCCGGCGGCGCCTCGATCGGGCTGCTGGCCGGCGGGCTGCTGACCCAGGGCCTGAACTGGCACTGGATCTTCCTGGTCAACCTGCCGATCGGCATCGCCACCGCGCTGCTCGCGCTGCGCTACGTCCGCGCCGGCCGGGGCGCCGGCCTGGGCCGGGGGGCCGACATCCGCGGCGCGGTGCTCGTCACCGCCGCGCTCATGCTGGCCGTCTACACGATCCTCGAGGCGGGGGACTACGGCTGGACGTCGCTGCACACGCTCGGGCTCGGCGCGCTTGCACTCGCGCTGCTGGCCGCGTTCGTGGCACGCCAGTCCACGGCCCGCAACCCGCTGGTCTCGCTGGCCATCTTCCGCTCGCGCAACGTCACCGGCGCCAACCTGATCCAGATGCTGATGGTCGCCGGGCTGTTCGGGATGTTCTTCCTGGGCGTCCTGTACATGCAGCGCGTGCTGGGCTACGACGCGATCGAGACCGGCCTGGCGTTCCTGCCGGTGAGCGTCGGGATCGGCGTCATGTCGCTGGTCCTGTCGCCGCGCCTGAACGCGCGCTTCGGCGCCCGGGCGACGCTCCTGGCCGGGCTCGTGCTGCTCGCCGTCGGCCTGGGGCTCCTCACCCAGGCGCCGGTGGACGCCGGCTACGTCGCGGACATCCTGCCCACGATGCTGCTGTTCGGCATCGGCGCGGGCCTGTGCTTCCCGGCGCTGATGACGCTCGCGATGTCGGGGGTCACCCCCGGCGAGGCGGGCCTCGCGTCGGGCCTGGTCAACACGAGCCTGCAGGTGGGCGGCGCCGTGGGCCTTGCCGTGCTGGCCACGCTCTCCACGAGCCGCACCGAGGGACTGCTCGCCGACGGGCAGTCCACCGCCTCGGCGCTCGTGGACGGCTACCACCTCGCGTTCGCGGTCGCCGCCGGGCTGGTGATCGTGGCCATCGCGCTCGCGGTCGCGGTCCTGCGTCCCGAGGCCCGCGCCGCCGAGGAGGTGGCCGCCCGCGCCGAGCGCGCCCGCGCCGAGCTCGCGTTCTCGGAGGGTTGAGCCCAACGGCGGGCGCGGCTCCGACTCTCTCCGGAGCCGCGTCCGCCGCCGCGCCTACCCGTCGAAGTACAGCGGGAACTCGTACGGGTGCGGGCGGATCTTGACCTTGTCGCACTGCTCGCGGTGAAACTCGACGTAGGTCTCGATGAGGTCCTCGGTGAACACGCCGCCCTTGGTGAGGAACGCGTGGTCTTCCTCGAGCGCGTCCAGCGCCTCGTCCAGCGACCCGGGCACCGTCGGGATGTTGGCCAGCGTCTCCGGCGGCAGCTCGTACATGTTCACGTCCAGCGGGTCGCTGGGCATCAGCCCCCGCTCGATGCCGTCCAGGCCCGCCATCATCATCGCCGGGAAGGCCAGGTACGGGTTGGCCAGTGGGTCGGGCGGGCGGAACTCGATGCGCTTGGCCTTCGGCGACGTGGAGTACATCGGGATCCGGACGGCCGCCGAGCGGTTGCGCTGTGAGTGCTTGAGCAGCACCGGGGCCTCGTAGCCGGGGACCAGGCGCCGGTAGGAGTTCGTGCTCGGCGCGCAGAACGCCATGACCGCGCGGCCGTGCTCGAGCAGTCCCGCCGCGTAGCTGAGGGCCAGCGGCGAGAGCAGCGCGTAGCCCGCCGCGTCGTGCATCAGCGTCTCGCCGTCCTGCCACAGCGACTGGTGGCAGTGCATCCCCGAGCCGTTCTCCTCGAAGATCGGCTTGGGCAGGAACGTCGCGGTCTGGCCGGCGTGCTTGGCCGTGTTCTTGACCACGTACTTGTGCAGCTGCAGCGCGTCGGCCATCTCCAGCAGCGGCAGGAAGCGCAGGTCGATCTCCGCCTGGCCCGGCCCGCCGACCTCGTGGTGGTGGGACTCGGTGAGGATGCCCAGCGCCTCCAGCGTGGCGACCATGTCCGCGCGCAGGTCGGCGTGGGTGTCGTTGGGCGGCGCGGGGAAGTAGCCCTCCTGCGAGCGGTTCTTGTAGCCCAGGCCGGAGAGCCCCTCGCCGCGGCGCTGGAAGCCGTGCCCCGAGGTCCAGTGCCCCTCCGAGGACTCGACCTCGTAGTAGGCGGTGTTTGCCTGCTGGTCGAAGGCAACGTGGTCGAAGACGTAGAACTCGGCCTCGGGGCCGAAGTAGCAGACGTCGGCCACGCCGCCGGAGCGCAGGTGCTCCTCGGCCTTCTGGGCCACGAACCGGGGATCGCGCGTATAGGGGTCGCGCGTGATCGGGTCGACGACCGTGCAGATGATCGAGACCGTCGTGCGCTCGTAGAACGGGTCGATGATCGCCGACGCCGCGTCGGGCATGAGCAGCATGTCGGACTCGTAGATCTCCTGGAAGCCGCGGATCGACGATCCGTCGAACCCGATCCCGTCGGCGAACGCGTCGGGCTCCAGCGTCCGCAGCGCCATCCCCATGTGCTGCCAGGTGCCGGGGAGGTCGGTGAACTTCAGGTCCACCATCGCCGCGTCGTGGGCCTTGGCCAGCTCGAACACGGCATCCGGCTCGACGGGGCCGTCGCCCACCAGCCCGCGGGTGCTCAGCGGCTGGTCGTCACGGTTGAGGAATGGCAGCGCGGGCAAGGAGCTCTCCTCTGGTCTCGTGGTCGGTCGGAGCCTACGCCGGGCCCGGCGCCCTTGTCCACGTGGACAAAGGCGGCGGCGATCCTTCTTGACACGGGGACGATGACGCGCTCGGGCCCTCGCTCCACGATTGCAGCACTCGATCTGGAGGAGGAGGCTGCATGAGACGGACGCTGGCGTTCAAGGTGGTGCCTGCGGTGCTTGCGGGCATCTTGGTGATGCTCGCCATACCCGGGTTGGCCTCGGCCGACTTCATCAACAAGGACGGCACGGCCTCGCCCTTCCCGCAGTCCGCGGCGATCAACACCCTCTGGGTGGTCGTTGCCGCTCTGGTCGTGATGTTCATGCAGGCGGGCTTCGCCTTCCTGGAGATCGGCTTCTCGCGCGGCAAGAACGCGGGCACCGTGGTCTGCAAGATCCTCACGAACTTCTCGATCGCGGCCATCTGCTGGTACGCGGTCGGCTTCGCGTTCGCGTTCGGCGCCGAGCCCAGCGGCTTTGGCGGCATCATCGGTTGGGAGGGCTTCCTCCTGCGCGACTACGGCGATCCGCTCGTCGCGTTCCCGGTCATGGGCCTGTCGAGCGCAACGATCGAGGCGAAGTTCTTCTTCCAGTTCGTCTTCTGCGCGGTCTCGCTGGCCATCGTGTGGGGCACGACGCTCGAGCGGATCAAGTTCGGCGTCTACATCATGTACTCGATCGTGTTCGCGTCGCTGATCTACCCGATCGGCGCGCACTGGGTCTTCGGCGGCGGCTTCCTGCAGGCCGGCGACTGGCTCGGCACCGGCATCGTCGGGATGCAGGACTTCGCCGGCTCCACGGCGGTCCACCTGATCGGCGCCACCGGCGCGCTGGCGGCGCTGCTGCTGCTCGGCCCGCGCAAGGGCAAGTACGGCGCCGACGGCAAGCCGCGGGCGATCCCTGGCCACAGCATGCCGCTGTTCGGCCTCGGCGTGCTGATCCTGTGGCTGGGCTGGTTCGGGTTCAACCCGGGCTCGACCCTGGGCGCGCTGGACGGCCGCTTCCCCGAGGTGCTGATCGTCACCAACCTCGCGGCCGCATGCGGCGTCCTGGGCTCGCTGCTGATCTCGGCGCTCAAGCAGAAGACGCTGGACATCGGCATGGCGGGCAACGGCGCGATCGGCGGCCTGGTGGCGATCACCGCGCCGTCGGGCTACGTCGAGCTGTGGGCGGCCATCCCGATCGGCCTGATCGCGGGCATCATCGTCCCGCTCTCGATCTACGCCATCGACAAGAAGATCGACGATCCGGTGGGCGCGCTCTCGGCCCACGGCGTCGCGGGCATCTGGGGCACGCTGGCCTGCGGGTTCTTCACCTCCCCGCGCCTGGCCAAGTACAACGCGTTCGGCAACCCTGACGGTGGCCTGTTCTACTCGGGGTCGCCCAGCCAGCTGATCGCCCAGGCGGTCGGCTTCCTGGTGGCCTTCTCGTTCGTGTTCGCCATGAGCTACGCGACCTTCTGGATCATCAAGAAGACGTACGGCCTGCGCGTGACCGAGGAGGAAGAGGACGCCGGACTGGACATCTCCGAGCACGGCATGTACGGCTACCCGGAGCAGTTCATCCCCGCGCCGGAGCTCGTGGGCTACGGGGGCGGACCGTCGTCCACGGTCCCGCCCGCTCCGCTGCCCACGCCGGCCACGAAGGAGGTGCCCGCATGAAGATGGTGATCGCGTACGTCCGCCACGAGGCTTTCGAGCCCATCCGGACCGAGCTGCTGTCGCTCGGCTTCCCCTCGCTGACGATCAGCGAGGTGAAGGGCTCGGGCCGCCAGAAGGGGGTGACCGAGCGCTACCGCGGGGCGGAGCTGACCAACTACCTGCGCCCCAAGGTGAAGATCGAGTGCGTGGTGGCCAGCGGGGACGTGCAGACGATCGTCGACACGGTCCTCAAGCACGGCCGAACCGGGGCCGTCGGCGACGGGAAGGTGTTCGTCCTCCCGGTCGAGGAGGCCTACCGCATCCGCACCGGCGAGTCCGGCGAGGAGACCCTGCAGGCCCACCCGGACGCCGCCGCGGCGGCCACGGGCTAGGTGGCGAGGGTGACCGCTCACGCCGCGGTCACCCTCGTCGAGCGGCTGAGGGGCCTGCACCTGCAGATGGTGGACGCGGTGCTCGGGGGCGACGGTCTCGGCCGCGTCGCCGAGCTGGCCGCGGACGCCGCCGGCGGGGTCGTCGTCATCGTGGTGCCACGGCTGGGAGCCGCCGTCGTGGCTCCAGCCGCCGCGCCGGATGCGGCGCGGCTGCCGCAGCTGCGCCGCTACGTGGCCGACCGCGTCGGCGAACGCCCGGTGCAGGCGCCCTCCGGCCTGCAGGCCGAGGTCCCGATCGCCTCGGGCGACGAGATGGTCGGCGCGGTGCTGCTGCTCGGAGCCGGCGCGCCGATCGGCGACGCGTCGGAGTACCTGCACCTGGCCGCCGTCGCGTCGCTGACCGAGGTGGCGGTCGAGGAGGCGCGCGAGGAGGTCGAGCAGAACCTGCGCGGCTCTTTCCTGGAGGACCTGCGGGCCGGGACGCAGATCGAGCCGCGCGAGCTGGTCCGCCGGGCCGCGCGGCTGGGCTGCGACCTCAGCCGCGGCGCCGTGATCCTGTGTGCCGCCCTCGAGACCGAGCGCCCTCGCCACGTGACCGCGACGATCGCCGAGGACGTTCCGGGGGCGCTGGCCCAGCACATGGACGGCCGGGTGTACGCGCTGCTGCCCGCCTCGGGCGGCGACGACGCGCCGGAGGCCACGCTGCAGGCCGCCGGGCGGCTGGCCGGCCGGCTGCAGCGCTACGGCACCGTCGGCCTGTCCTCGTTCTACGCCGACCCGACCGAGCTCGGGCGGGCGGTCCAGGAGGCCGAGCTGGTGCTCGACGTGCTCAGCGTGTCGGGCGCGCCGATCGCCGAGGACATCAACCGCGGCACCTACCGGCTGCTGTTCCGCGTGCTCGCCTCGCACCCCGAGGAGGTGCGCTCCTTCTACGAGGACACCGTCGCGCCGATCGTGCGCTACGACGACCAGTACCGCACCGACCTGGTGGGCACGCTGGAGTCCTACCTCGCACACAACTGCAACATGAACGCGACGGCGGCGGCGATCTACGCCCACCGCCACACGGTGGCCTACCGGCTCGAGCGCGTCCGGGAGCTGTCGGGGCTGGACCCCATGCAGTCCGAGGACCGCGAGCGCCTCGGGCTGGGGCTGAAGGCCTACCGGATCATCGCGCCGCGCCTGCCGCGCTGAGCGCGGGCGCCGCGGGCGGGCCGGCGCTCAGGGCTTGGTCGCCGGCGGCGTGGGCCGGCGCACGGTCTTGGTCCCGACGGGCTCGTCGGGTGCGGCCTGCGCAGCCGCCGGCGGCGCGGAGGGCGGCGGCGGTGGAGGCGGCGGCGGTGGAGGAGGCTCGGCGGCGGCGGGAGGAGCGGTCGGCACGATCTCGGTGCGGGCCTCGCTGTCGGGCACCGCGAGGTCGTCGAGCGCGGCGCCGCGGGCGCGGGGGCTGATCTCCAGCTCTATGGAGATCCGCGCGAAGCGCATCGCGGCGCCCAGCACCATGATCACCGTCGCGGCCAGCCCGACCCAGATCCCGTTCTCGCGCTCGATCGCCGCCTGGGCGGCGATGAACGCCGTCGGCGGCTCGTCGAGGATCTGCACGAGCACGGTCGCGAAGGCGATCCCGGCCAGGATCGGCAGCCAGGCCGGTGCGACCTTGCCGTCGAGGCGGCCGGCCGCGATCAGGGTGCACGTGATCGCGATGCCGGCCAGGACCAGGTCCAGCGCCTCGAAGGCGTCCCAGGCGGCGAGGTCGGGGACCCACCAGTCCAGGAACATGCTGAAGAAGAGCAGCACCGAGCCGGCGATCACCAGGCCGGATGCGACATCGATCCTGCGGGTCACCGGGCGGGCCCTCCTTCATGGGAGTCGGGCGGGCGAGCGGGCGCCGCGCCGCCCGCCCGGACGAGCTTACGCGCTGACCTGGCTGGACTCCGTCAGCGCGCTACGGGCGTACTCCAGCCGCGCGGTCTCCAGCGTGCCCTGCTGGCTCTCGGCGCGCTCGATGAGATCGTCGAAATCGACGCCCGAGAGGACGCTGTTGGCGTCCTTGACCTCGCGCAGCGCGCGCCACAGGCACTCCTTGCCGCCGACGCCCATCTCCAGGGCCTCGATCGCCAGGAAGGTGCCGAACTCGCCGCTGCCGGTCGTGAAGCCGCTGAACTTGGCCTCGCCGAGCTTGCCCATGACCCAGGCGCCGGCCTGCTTGACCGGGCTCTCGGCGGTGCCCATCTTGCTCATGATGTCGGCCAGGGTCGCGCGGTCGGCCTTGATCTCGGCGGCCAGCGTCGCCATGGTCTCGCCGAACGGCGTGCCCTTGGTCTGGTCGCGCAGCTGCTCGGCGAGGTCGACTCCTCCGGTCGCGCCACCCAGGTGGTCGTTCAGATAGGCGTCCAGCAGCTTCTCGGCCATGTCGCAACTCCAGTCCTCGAGGGTTGGTAGTGCCTGGCCTACCCGGGCGGGCGCCGTTCTAGCTGACCGGTCGAGCCGCGCCGCTAGGTGCATCGATCACTCAATAACCGCTGGGCGCCGAGCCTCCCGAGTCCCCCTCGCGCACGACCCGCCCGGTCCGGGGGTCCACGCGCGCACGCGCGGGACGCCCGCTCACGCGCGCGGTCAGCGTGCCCCGCGGACGGCGCTCCCGCGACCCCTCGCCCGCCCCCTCGTCCAGCCCCACGGCGACGGTGTAGGCGACCTTGTGGGTGCCGGTCACCACCGGCGTCAGGCGCCAGCGCAGCGTCCGCCGGGCCCCCGGCGCGAGCGCGCCGGTCGTCCACGTGCCGTCGTAGGCGGTCTCGTCGCCGGCCGGTGCCGAGTCCACGATCCACACCGGCTGGCCGGGGTCGGACTGGTCGGTCCGCGCCGAGCGCGCGGAGAAGCCCCTGACGGTGACGGCGGCGCCGTCCACCTCCTCGGACCCCGGGTTGCGCACCGTGATGGCCAGGGTCTCCCGGGCGCCGAGGCGCTGGCGGTCGGCGAAGCGGGCGCTGACGACCTCGAGGCGCTGGCCGGCGCGGGGCTCGTCGGCGTCCTGGCGCTCCCCGCCGCCGCAGCCGATGAAGGCCGTCGCGGTGGCGGCCATGAAGGCGCTCGCGCGCAGGATCTGACGGGCACCGCTCACGGCCGGCCGAACGTACCACAGGGCCTGGCGGTCGACTGCGCGTTGCAGGGGGTTCTGCGTTGGCACTCCGCCCGCGGTTCCCCTATGTTTGCCCGTGCTTCGCGCGGCGCTGAGCCGGGGGTGACCAGAGGGAGACACTGATGGTCCGCAACGTGGCCGATCGAGCGTTCCTGCCCGCCAAGAACGTGCTCGAAGAGGTCGGGGACATGATGGTCCTGACGGGGAAGACGATCATGTCCGCCCTGCGGCCGCCGTACCCCTACGGCGGAGAGTTCGTCGGTCAGTTCCTCTTCGCGCTGAAGCTGTGCTGGTTCCCGCTGCTGGTCTCGACCGTCGCCTTCGGCTACGGCGCCCCCGGGCTCCAGGCGGCGAACTTCCTCGTCCTGTTCGGCGCGCTGGACCGCCTCGGCGGCTTCTTCGTGCTCGCCTCGATCCGCGAGTTCGCGCCGTTCGTGACCGCCATCGTGCTGGCCGGCGTGGCCGGCACCGCCATCACCGCCGACCTCGGCGCGCGCAAGATCCGCGAGGAGCTCGACGCGCTGCAGGTCCTCGGCGTCGACCCGGTCAAGAACCTGGTCGTGCCGCGCTTCCTCGCGCTGATGCTCGTGACCGGCCTGTTCAACGTCTACGCGCTGCTGTTCGGCGTCTTCGGAGGGGTCCTGGCCACGTTGACCAACGGCGCGCCGCTGGGACCGTTCTGGGCCACGTTCTTCACCAACGCGTCGGTGACCGACCTGTGGGGCTCGACGCTGAAGACGACGTTGTTCGGGGCGATCATCGCGATCGTCTGCTGCTACAAGGGCATGACCGCCTCGGGGGGCGCCGAAGGGGTGGGGCGCGCGGTCAACCAGGCGGTGGTCATCGCCTTCCTGGGCATCTTCGCGTTCAACTACGTCTTCACGCAGACGCTGCTGGCCACGCACCCCGAGATCGCGGTGCCGCGGTGAGCACGCACCCACGTGCGGGGGCCGGCTGATGGGCGGCTGGCTCGCCGTCCCGCGCGACTGGATCGCGAACTTCGGCGAGATCGCCAAGTTCGCCGGGCGCATCATGGGCCAGGTCTACAGCCTGCGCGTCCTGCGCTTCTTCGGCGAGGGGCTGCGCCAGGCGGGGATCCTGATCGTCTCCTCGACGCTGGTCATCTGGGGCCTGGTGTTCATCATCGGCCTGCAGTGCGGGATCGAGGGCGCGTACTTCAACCGGTCGGTGGGCGCGCCCGCGTTCGCGGGGGTCTTCGCGGCGTGGTGTGACCTGCGCGAGCTGGTCCCCTACGCCTTCGGCTACATGATGGCCGCGAAGGTCGGCACCGGCATCGTCGCCGAGCTGGGCTCCATGCGGATCTCCGACGAGATCGACGCGCTCGAGGTGATGGGCATCAGCTCGATCACCTTCCTGTGCGCGACGCGCCTGCTGGCCGCGTGGCTGGTCCTGCCGTTCATGTACATCGCAGCCGTGGGCGCCGGGTTCCTGGCCTCCTATCTCGCCGTCGTGCAGCAGATCGGCGAGGTCTCCAGCGGCGGGTTCTTTCTCATCTTCTGGATGTTCCAGAACCCGCCGGACCTGTTGTACAGTCTCGCCAAGGGGATGGTGATGGCCACGGCGATCGTGCTGGTCGGCTGCTACTACGGGTATCACGCCCGCGGTGGGCCGGTGGGAGTGGGCACGGCGACGGCCAAGTCGATGGTGCTCAACATCGTGCTGGTGCATCTGATCGGAATGCTCGGCACCCAGCTGTTCTGGGGCGCGAACCCGCGCGCCCCGATCGGAGGTTGACGAATGCCGCAGAGTCCGCGCCCGAAGAACCCGCGTCCGAAGGCCCAGGGGAGCAAGGCAGGCGATGGCGCCAAGGCTCCCGTGAAGAAGCCGCGGGCGGCGAAGCCCGCAACGACGAAGGCGGCGGCCAAGGCCCCGCCGGCGAAGGCTGCGCCTGCGAAGGCGGCGCCGGCCAAGCCGCGCGCGAGGCGCGCGAAGCCGGCCGCACCCAAGGAGTCGCCGGAGCTGGCCCAGGCGCTGGCGGCTGCGGCCGAGGCCCGCGAGGCGGCGGCGGCGGCGCTGGCCGCGGCCGCGGAGGCGCGCGAGGCGGCGGCGCAGGCCCAGGACGCGGCTGCCCAGGCGGGCGAGTCCCGGTCGGCGGCCGAGGAGGCCCGCGGCGCGGCCGCGCAGGCCCGTGAGGCGGCGGCCGCGGCAGGCGAGGCGCCGCAGGCGCCCGCGCCCTCCGCGCCGGAGCCCGAGGCGGCGGAGGAGCCCGACGTGGAGGCCGTCGCGGACGCCGAGCCGCAGGCCGCCGAGCCGGAGGCGGCGGAGGCGGCGGACGAGACGGAGCCCGAGGCCGGGGAAGCGACAGAGCCTGAGGCCGCCGAGGAGCCTGCGGCCGCCGAGCCGGAGTCGGAACCAGGGCCGGTCGCGGCGGCCGCGACGTCCTTCCGGCAGGGCGCGATTCGGGTGGCGGGCGCCATCTACAAGAAGATCTCCGGGTCCGACGACGAGTCCGAAGCACCAGCGGAGCCCGAGCCCGCGGCGGAGCCCGAGGCTGCGGCGGAGCCCGAGGCTGCCGCGGAGCCCGAGGCCGCTGCGGAGCCCGAGGCTGCGGTGGAGCCCGAGGCTGCGGCGGAGCCCGAGCCTGCCGCGGAGCCCGAGCCCGCGGCGGAGCCGGAGCCGGCCGGGGGCGCGACGGCGTTCCGGCAGGGGACGATCCGCCTCGGGGGGGCGGCGACGAACGGCGCTTCGGAGGCCGAGCCCGAGGCCCCGGCAGCGCAGGAGCCTGCCGCACCGGCGGCCGAGCCTGCGCCCGCAGGCGGTGGCGTGGCGTTCCGGCAGGGAGCGATCCGGTTGGGCGGTCAGGAGACCGCCGCGCCCGAGCCGGCCGCGCCCGAGCCTCCCGCGGCGGAGGCCCCTGCACCGGAGCCCGAGGCCGCGCCGGCGGCGCCGAGCGGCGCGCCGTTCCGGATGGGGGCGATCCGCCTGGGCGGCGCCGACGCGGCGGAGCCCGCTGCCGAGCCCGAGCCCGAGCCCGAGCCACCGCCCGAGCCCGAGCCCGCCGCGGCGGGCGGGACGGGCTTCCGCCAGGGCGCGATCAAGCTGCGAAGCGGCTAGCCGGGCGCGCCCGGACGCTAAGCTCGAGAACGGTCGAGATGCCACCGAATCCCGAAACGGACGAACCACAGCACGGCTCCGGCGACGAGTACCGCTGGCACACGGGGCTCAAGCGCCCCCACGGAGCCAAGGACGCGGTCGAGTTCGTCGACGTCCACAAGGCCTTCGGGCGCAACAAGATCTTGAAGGGGCTGAACCTGGGGCTGCCCGAGGGGAAGATCTCGATGATCCTCGGCCCCTCGGGCACCGGGAAGTCGGTGTGCATCAAGCACATGGTGGGGCTGCTGTATCCCGACCAGGGCGACGTGCTGGTGCACGGCGAGTCCGTCCCCGGCATGAAGGACGACGAGCTCTTCGAGATGCGCAAGAAGTTCGGCGTCCTGTTCCAGGACGGGGCGCTGTTCGGCTCGATGAACGTCTGGGACAACACCGCCTTCCCGCTGCGCCAGCACACCGACAAGGGCGAGGACGAGATCGGCGACATCGTCGGCCGGCGCCTGAAGGAGGTCGGCTTGGAGGGGGCGTGGGACAAGATGCCCAACGAGCTGTCGGGCGGCATGCGCAAGCGCGCGGGATTCGCCCGGGCGCTCGTCCTGGACCCGGACATCGTGCTCTTCGACGAGCCCGACTCGGGGCTGGATCCCGTCCGCACCGCGCTGCTCGGCGAGCTCATCCAGGAGATCCACGAGGACATGATGGGCGAGGCGGAGAAGCGGGGGGCTCCGCCGCCCGCCTTCACGCTCATCACGCACGACATCATGACCGCGCGCCGCGTCGCCGAGCACATCTCGGTCCTGTGGAAGGGGCGCATCGTGGAGTCCGGGCCGGCGGTCGAGCTGTTCGACTCCGACAACGCCTTCGTGCGCCAGTTCCTCTCCGGCGAGTCGCAGGGCCCGCTGGGGATGGAGTAGAGCCGGCCGGACCGGAGGTCCACCGCTGGACCGGCCGTTAGCCTGGCGTCAGTGAGGCTCCCCCGCCTGCTGCACCGCGCGGCGTCGCTGGCTGTGCGCCGGCCCGGGGTCGTGCTCGCGGTCACCGCGCTGCTCGCGCTGGCCGGGACCGCGCTCGCGCTGCGCCTGGAGCCCGACGCGGGCACCGAGACGCTCGTGGGCCAGGACACCCCCAGCTACGAGGCGACGGAGACCTACCGCGAGCGCTTCGGCGACGACGCGATCCTGATCCTCGTCCGCGGGGACCTCACCAAGCTCGTGCTCACGCAGGACCTCGAGCGCCTCCTCGGGCTGGAGGGCTGCGTCTCGGGCAACGTCCCGGCGGGCGTGACGCCCCCCGGCGGGGCGGGCGGTCCCTGTGCGCGGCTGGCGCGCACCAAGCCGGTCAAGGTCGTCTTCGGGCCGGGGACGTTCATCGCCGAGTCCGTGCGCCAGCTCAGCTCGGGCTTCGCGCGGCGCACCGAGGAGAACGAGGCCGAGGCGCGCGCCGCCGCCGCGGCGGCCCGCCGTCAGGCGCGCCGGCAGGGACTCGGCCGGACCGAGGTGGCCCGCCGCGGGCGCGCCGCGAGCAACCGGGTCAACACCGACTTCCAGAACGAGATCCTCGGGCTGGCGGTGCGCTACGGGCTGCGCTCGGTCCCGCGCCTGGACGACCCCGGCTTCGTCTCCACCCTGGTCTTCGATCCCACCAAGCCGCCGGGCGTGCCCAAGCGGCGCTTCGCCTACCTGTTTCCCTCCAGCGGCGAGCGGGCCGGCCGGGCGGCGATCGTCCAGGTCCGACTGAAGGCCGGCCTGGACGACAGTCAGCGCACCGCCGCGATCGAGCTGATCCGCGAGGCGGTGCGGATGGATGAGTGGAAGCTGCGCAACGGCGGGACGTACACGGTCACCGGCGCGCCCGTGGTCGTCTCGGACCTCACCGCGTCGATCACCGGCTCGCTGATCCTCCTGCTCGTCGTCGCGCTGGTGGTGATGGCGGCGACGCTGGCGCTGGTGTTCTCCAGCCGGCTGCGGCTGGTGCCGCTCGGGGTGGCGCTCGTGGCCGCGGCGCTCACGTTCGGCGCGCTCTCGCTCGCCGGCGCCACGCTGACGATGGCCTCGATCGCGGTGCTGCCGGTGCTCATCGGCCTGGCGGTGGACTACGCCATCCAGCTGCAGTCGCGCATCACCGAGGAGCGCGGCATCCCGCCCGGCGCCGGCGTCGCTGCCGCTCCGGATCTCGGCGCGGGGGCCGCGGCGCGGCGGGCCGCGCTGCTGGGCGCGCCGGCGGTGGCCACGGCGGCGGCGGCCACCGCGGCGGGCTTCGCGGTGCTCGCGCTGTCGCCGGTGCCGATGGTGCGCGGGTTCGGGATCCTGCTCGTGGTCGGGATCGCGCTGGCCTTCGCCTGCGCGCTGCTGGCGGGCACGGCCGCGGTCGTCCTGGGCGAGCGCGCCGCGATGCCGGCGCGGCTGGCGCGGCTGGGGGAGCGCCTGGCGCCCGCGGCGCGCGGCGCGCGGGACGTGCTCGTGGCCAACCGCGCGGCGCGGGCGGCGCGCGCGCGGGCGACCCGTGCCGCACGTGCGGCGCTGGCCCTCGCGGTCCGGCGCCCGGGGCGGGTGCTGGGCATCGGCCTGGCCGTCGCGGCGACCGGCTGGGCCCTGGACACGCAGACCAAGGTCGAGTCCGACGTCCAGCGCCTCGTGCCGCAGGACCTGCCGGCGCTCCAGGACCTCGAGGCGCTGCAGCGCTCCACCGGCGTCGGCGGGGAGATCGACGTGGTGCTGGAGGGCGAGGACCTCACGAGCCCCGCGGTGGTGAGCTGGATGGTGCGCTACCAGTCCGGCCTGCTCAAGCGCTTCGGCTACCGCCCCGACCGCGGCTGCGGCCGGGCGGAGCTGTGCCCCGCGTTCTCGCTGCCCGACCTGTTTTCCTCCGAGGAGTCGCGCGCCGATGCGCAGGCCATCGACGGGCTGCTGGACGCGGTCCCGCCGTACTTCTCCCAGTCGGTCATCACCGCCGACCGCAAGACCGCGACGCTCGCCTTCGGCATCCGCTTCATGGCGCTCGACGACCAGAAGGCGGTCATGGACGAGATGCGCGCGCGCCTGCGCGAGGGCCGGCCGGCGGGCGTGCGGGCGGAGCTGGCCGGCCTGCCCGTCCTGGCCGCCGAGGCCAACGCCCGCGTGTCCTCCCACGGGCGCCGGCTGCTCACGCTGCTCGCCGGGCTGCTGGCCGTCGCGTTCGTCCTGCTCGTCGCGCTGCGCCAGCCTCGCCGCGCGCTCGTTCCGCTCGTGCCGATCGTGCTGGCCACCGGGTGGTCGGCGCTCATCCTGTTCGCCCTGCGCATCCCGCTCAACCCGCTCTCGGTCACGCTGGGCGCGCTGGTGATCGCCATCTCCACCGAGTTCAGCGTCCTGCTCTCCGAGCGCTACCGGCAGGAGCGCGCGGCGGGCCATGCTCCGCAGGAGGCGCTGGCCCGGACGTACCGGTCGACCGGCGCGGCGGTGCTGGCGTCGGGGACGACCGCGATCGCCGGCTTCGCGGTGCTCGTGGTCTCCGACATCCGGATGCTGCGCGACTTCGGCGCGGTCACCGTGATCGACCTCACCGTCTCGCTGCTCGGCGTGCTGGTCGTGCTGCCCGCGGTGCTGCTGCTCGCCGAGCGCCCCGGCCGCCTCGGCCCGCCGGCCGCGGGCCCGCCGAGGCCGCGACGCCGGCGCGCGGTGGCGTGAGCGAGCCGCCCGCTCCCGGCGACGGCCCGCTCGGCTTCGAGCCCGACGAGGACGACGACGACGGCGGCGACCGGCGCGGTGCGTCCGGATCCGCAGCCGCGCCGCCCCCTCCGCGCCCGCGGCGCGGGTTGGGGCAGGTCACGGCGCGCCGGAGCGCCACCGGGCGCTACGGGCTCTTCCTCCTCGCGGCGCTCGTCGTGGTCATCGTTCTGGTGACGCTCAACGGGCTGAGCACCGAGGGCCCCGGCGCGCGCGGCCTGGAGGCGGGCGAGCGCCTGCCGCCGTTCGCCGTGCCGCTGGCGCTGTCGGACCTCGTCGGCGACGCCAACGTGGCCACCGGGCCCGGCCAGGACGAGGCCGGCGCGCGGCCGGCCTGCGCGGTCCGCGGGCCGCGCGTGCTCAACGTCTGCCAACTCGCCGAGCGCGGGCCGGTCGTGCTCGCGTTCCTGGCGCTGCGCGGCGGGGACTGCGTCAAGACCATCGACCTGCTGGACGGCGTGCGCCGGCGCCACCCGGGCGTCCAGGTCGCGGCCGTGGCGATCCGCGGCGAGCGCGAGGACCTGCGCGACCTCGTGCGCAGCCGCGGCTGGGACTTCCCGGTCGGTCACGACCGCGACGGCATCCTGGCCAACCTCTACGGCGTGGCGGTCTGCCCGCAGATCACCTACGCCCGCTGGCGCGGGCGCGCGCACAGCACGACCCTGGGCCGCGTCGGGCGCGCCGAGATCGACCGCCGGATCGCGGCGGCCGTGGCCGCGTCGCGCCGCGCGGGGTGGAGGCCGCCCGCGTGAGCGCCCCCGGCGCGGCCGCGGTCACGCGGCACCCGGTCGATCCGGCGGTGACCGCCGAGTTCCTCGGGCTGCGGCTGCGCTCGGCCGCGGTGACGTCGCGTCCCGGCCCGAGCCCGCCGGGGCTGCGCGACCACCTGCGCGTGCTCTCGGACCGCGTCAACGGCGCGAAGGCGATCGCGCTGCGCCAGACGCCGATCCCGCACGCGCACCGGGTCTTCTTCCGCCACGTCGGGCTGGATCCCGAGCAGCGCCCGACCCCGATCGAGCAGGCCGTCGAGGACCGCCTGCGCCATGGCGCGTTTCGCTCGCGCAACCTCGTCGACGACGCGCTGCTGGTCGCGCTCGTGGAGACCGGCGTACCGGTCTGGGCGCTGGACGAGGACGCGATCGAGGGGGGCCTGGCGCTGCGCGTCGCGGGACCCGAGGACGAGCACGTGCCCGCCGGGCGCCTGGCGGTGACCGACGGCGCCCGCGCGCTGCTCGAGCTGTTCGGGCCGCTCGCGCCGGGCGCCGGCGTCACGCCGGCGACGCGGCGCATCCGGCTGATCTGCGTCGCCGTGCCGGGCGTGCCGGAGATCGCCGTCGAGGAGGCGCTGCACCTGGCGCGCGAGGCGTTGGTGAGCGGCTGAGAGCCGGTGGTACCCTGCGCGCAGGACGGCGGCATGCCAGCGCTGCTCGGACACACCCCACGACGGCTCGAGCCCGGCCTACCCACCCCGGTGGAGATCGGCGAGGCGGCGGCGCGCCGGTCGCTGCGCGCTCAGGTGGCTCGGCTGGAGCGCGACCTCGCCGACTGCCTGCCCGGGGCCGGCGCCGAGCCGCTGGACGTCGCGGTGCGCTCCCAGGGCGGCCCGCGCCTGCTCTCGATCGGCGAGCTGGAAGCGCTGCGCGACGAGCTCGCGGATGGCCTGCGCGCGGCACGAGCGCAGCTCGCCCGGCGCGGCGAGCACCACGAGCGCAGCCGTGCCCTGCTGGAGCGGATGCGCCGCGACCCGCGAGCCCACAAGTACGTCCGGGTGACGAACGCCGACCTCGGCGAGCCCGGCTGCACGAGCTACCACGTGCGCCCGCGGCTGGGCCTCATCGGGATGCTGATGGGGTGGTGGCAGGTCAAGCTGTCCTCCGGCTGTCCGTTAGCCGGCGCCGCGCGCCATCGGTGAGCCCCGAGGGATCACCAGGGTCCACTAGCCTGCGCGCGATGAGCACCAGCGAGCCGCGCCGGATGGCCCTGCGGGGGCTGCACCACCTGAGCGTCATCTGCACCGACCTGGACAAGACGACCGCCTTCTATCGGGACCTCCTGGGCCTCGCGCTCGTGCACGAGGCGACCAGCGACGACGACCCCGACGCGCGGCACTTCTGGTTCGGGACCCAGACGGAGAACGGTGTGGGCACCGCCGGCGGCCTGGTGTCGTTCCTGGAGTACCCCGCGATGGCCGGCGGCCAGGTGGGCACGGGCTCCACGCACCACTTCGCGTTCGTCGTGGACTCCGGCGACGAGCTGGCGGCGTGGCGCGACTACCTGCGCGAGCACGGCGTGGACTGCACCGACGTCTTCGACCGCCACCAGTTCCGCTCGATCTACCTGCGCGATCCCGACGGGCACATCGTGGAGATCGCCACCCGCGGGCCCGGCTTCGCCTGAGCCGGGCGCCGCGAGCCGCGGGTCAGACCTCCTTGGCGAGGACCTGGCGCTGACGCTCGGTGAGCGACCCCAGCGCCTTGTTCTCGGAGATTCCCGTGCCGGCGAGGAACTTCCGGCAGCGCGCGACCCCCCACCGGTGCTGGCTGCGCAGGAGCTCCGCAAGGGTCATGCTGCCTGCCTCCCCGGGGCAGGAGAGGATGACCTCCGCGGCTGAGACCTCGCCGTCGGCGACCTGACGCTTGAGCTCCGCCCGCGCGAGCCGGACCTCGTTGGCCCGCTCCAAGGCCTGCATGTGCTGCGGAGCAGGGGTCATCGTCGCTGACGCGTTCATCAATCCTCCTCGTGCCACCGAACAGGCGACAGCATTGGCTGTTGACATCCGTATCCCGTGCGCCGTCCGCCCCCGTGGAGCGACCTGCGGTCCCGAGAGGTTTCCGCGAACACCGCAGCCTCTCCCAAGTCGGTCCTCTGATCCGAGGACCTCCCCCAAGTGCTTGCCGGCAGGCGCCTGCGCAAGCTATGCGAGGCGCCCCGCCGGGGTCAACGACCGCCCCGCCCAAACGCTTGCTCCGAGCGAGGTTTTCTTTTCGTTACTTCCTTGTGAGCATTAGGACAAGCCTCCCGGCGCCGTTCAGGCGGGAAGGGGACCGTGCTCGGCCTCGAAGCCCGCCTTGACCGCGCCGAACGCGTCCAGTGCGCGGTCGAGCGTTGCGTGGTCGTGCGTGGCCATCACGCTCGTGCGCAGCAGCGCGCCGCCGGGCGGCACCGCCGGGTGCAGAGCGACGTTCGTGAACACGCCCGCGTCGAACAGCGCGCGCCACAGCAGGACGGCCTTCCAGTCGTCGCCCACCATGACCGGCACGATCGGCGTCATCGCGTCGCCGGCGTGCTCGACGACCTTGAACCCGCGCTGCTTGAGCCCGGCGTGCAGGTACGCCGCGTTGTCCAGGACGCGGGCGAGCAGCGCGCGGCCGTCGTCGGAGCGCACGACGCGCACCGCCGCGAGCGCCGCGCCGACGGCGGCCGGCACGGCGGCGGCGGTGAACAGGAACGCGCGGCTCTGGATGCGCAGGAAGTCGACGACCTCGTGCGAGCCCGCGATGAAGCCGCCGCAGCTCGCCAGGCTCTTGGAGAAGGTGCCCATCCGCAGGTCGACGCGGTCCTCGACGCCCAGCAGCTCCGAGCTTCCCGCGCCCCGCGCGCCGAGCACGCCGGCGGCGTGTGCCTCGTCGACCATGAGCCGGGCGCCGAAGCGGCCGCACAGCTCGGCGATCTGCGGCAGCGGCGCGACGTCGCCCTCCATCGAGAACACGCCGTCCACGACGACCAGGATCCCGCCCCCGTCGCCGGCGGCGCGCTGCAGCGTGCGCTCGAGCTTGTCCAGGCGGCCGTGGCGGAACACCCGCAGCTTGGCCCGGCTGAGCAGGCAGCCGTCGAGGATCGACGCGTGGTTGCCCGAGTCGGCCACGACCGTGTCGCCGGGACCCAGCAGCGCGCCGAGCGTGCCCACGTTGGCCTGGTGGCCGGTGGTGAAGACGATCGCCTCCTCGGTGCCCATCCACTCGGCGATCTCCTGCTCGAGCTCGAGGTGCAGCGGGATGGTCCCGTTGAGCAGGCGCGAGCCGGTCAGGCCGGTGCCGTAGCGCTGCAGCGCGTCCCGGGCGCCCTGCATGACGCGCTCGTCGGCCGTCAGGCCCAGGTAGTTGTTGGAGCCGAGCATGACGCGCTCGGCGCCCTCCATCTCCACCACGGGGCCCGCCGGGCCCTCCAGCAGGCGGAAGTAGGGCAGCAGGTCGGCCTCGCGCGCGGCACGTAGCTGCTCGGCGCGGTCGTGACCGCGGACCTTCGCGAAGACGTCGTGTGTCGTGGAGGCCATGTAGCGTGCGGCGCCGTGCCCGTCGAGGTCCAGGAGGCGACATCGTGGCGGGACCGGCGCCAGTTCATCGAGTTTCCCTTCCGCCTGCACTCTACCTCCGCGTTGTGGGTGCCCCCGCTGCGCGTAGAGCGCCACCTGTTCCTCAACCGGCGCGTCAACGCGTTCTTCAAGCGCGGTGAGGCGCAGGAGTTCCTCGCGCGCCGGACCGGGCCTCCGGGCTTCCGTGGAGCGGTGGTGGGGCGGATCACCGCCCACATCGACCGCGCCTACGACGCGCAGCACGGCGGCGCGACGGGCATGTTCGGCTTCCTGGAGCTCGAGGACGATCCGGAGGTGGCCGCCGCCCTGCTGGACGCGGCGCGCGGGTGGCTGGCCGAGCGCGGACGCTCGCGGATGATCGGCCCGATGGACTTCACGATGAACGACGAGTGCGGCGTGCTGATCGAGGGCTTCGACCGCGAGCCGATGGTCAGGCAGCCCTGGCACCCGCCCTACTACCAGCAGCGGTGTGAGGAGGCGGGGCTCAAGAAGGCCGTGGACCTGTGGATGTGGGAGCTGCAGATCACCGACCGCGAGCGCATCGTCCCCGCGATCTTCGAAATGGCCGAGCGCGCCTCCGAGCACCACGGGATCGAGCTGCGCAAGATGACGCGCCGCAGCCTGCGCCGCGACTTCGACGTCTTCGGGGAGATCTACAACGCGGCCTGGAAGGACAACTGGGGCTTCGTGCCCTTCTCGGAGGCCGACCTCGACCACTTCGCGCAGGAGTCACAGCTCGCCTTCGACCGCGACTGGTTCATGGTGGCCGAGAAGGACGGCGTTCCGATCGGCGTCGCCATCACGGCGCCCGACCTCAACCAGGTCCTGAAGCGGATGAACGGGCGCCTGCTGCCGCTGGGCTGGTGGCGCTTCCTGCGCAAGGGCAAGGTGATCGACCGCGTCCGCGTGGCATTCCTGGGCGTCAAGCCCTCCTACCAGCACACCGGCGTGGCCGCGCAGCTGTACGTCGAGCACTTCGACGTGGCCGTCCACCGCCGCCACAAGTGGGGGGAGATGGGGTGGATCCTGGAGACCAATCGGGCCATGAACCGGGGCATGGAGGCCATGGGCGGCCGGATCGCCAAGCGCTACCGCGTCTACGAGTCGGAGTTCTGATCGCGGTCAGCGCGAATCCGACCTGCACAGGCGCTCGGACATCGTCATCCTGTCGACCGTGAACGAGGAGTCAGTGGAGGAGCTCGACGGCGTTCCCGTCCTCGCCGAGGAGGCGCGCGCGCTGCCCGCGCCCCCCAACGGCGCGGTGACGCCGGTCGCGGTGCAGACGATGGCCGTGATGGGCGCGAGCATGGTCGCCGGCGCGGCCGCCGTGGCGCTGGTCCGCGGGCGCCGCGGGCGCCGGCTCGACCGTCGCCGGCGCCGCGCGATCGGGCCGATCGTGGCCAGCCGCTCGTTCCTCGTGGACATCCACGTCCTGGGCGACAAGCGCTAGTCCCGGGGCCCATCCATCACGCCGAGTGATGGCTGACCCCACGGACCGGACTGTCCGAGCTGGGCATCACGCTGTTCACGCGCTCCAGCCGCAGCGTCGAGCTGACCGCCGAGGGCGAGCTCGTCCTGGACTACGCGCAGCGCGTCCTCTCCGAGGTGGACGGGCTGAAGCCGCGCAACGCCTTCGTCTGCACGGAGATGGGCGCGGTCCGCGCGCTGGTCTCCAGGGGGATGGGGATCGCGGTCATCCCGCGCTCGGCCGCCGAGGAGCCCGGCCCCCAGATCGAGCTGCGCCCGATCGGCCCCAAGCCGTTCATGTGGCCGGTGGCGCTGGTGTGGCGCGCGCGCCGGCGCCAGCCGCCGGCCGCAAGGCCTTCCTCGCGCTGGCCATCGCCCGGGCCGACGCGGCTCCGGCCGTGCGGCTGGTGGCGTAGGGCCTCAGCCGGGCTCGGGCAGCGCGACGTCGCAGGTGTGCCGCCGGGAGCCGGCGCCCGCGACGGTCACCGTCAGCCGCGTCGCGCCGTCCGGGACCCCGGGCGCGAACTCCCACCTCGACAGCCACTCCGTGCCCGTCCCGCCGCCCTGTGTTCCGCGGGACACGTAGTCCGTGCCGGCGTCGTCGGACAGCGTGAGGGGCAGGCCCATATGCAGTGCGCCGCCGTGGGGAGGGGGCCAGGGCGGTTCGTCGCCAGCCGCTCGCGCGGCCTCTGCCCGCTCGGTCCAGCGGGCGAACGCCGCCCGGTGCTCGGCGTCGAGCTCGTCCCTGCGCGGGCTGCTCGCCGCCTGGAGGTGGATGACGACCTTGTGGGTCCACAGCTCCACCGCGGTGAGGACCACCGTGACGCCGTCCACGTCCACCAGCGGCTGGAGCGGCGCGAGCAGCGCCCGCGGCACGTCGAGCCCCTCCAGCGTTGCGGCGGTCGGCTCGCAGATGTCGTCGGCGTCGATGGGCGCAGGTTCTCACAGCGCCCGAGCGCATTGAGCGGGGTCGGCCGACGCGCCCGTCCTGCCCGCGGCGTAGCGTGCGGGCCGTGGTCGCCCTGCCGGTCCATCTGCGTGTCGAGGTCGTGCCGCCGAGTCCGTTCCGCCTGCCCCGCCGGGGCGGGGGGGACGGCGTGCTGCGCTGCCGCGGCGGCGTGCTCGAGCGCCTGCTGCACCTCGACGGGCGCCGGGCGGTCGTGCGGGTCGCGCAGACCGGCGAGCGTGCCGTCCTGTTCGGCGCGTGGGCGGAGGATCGCGAGTGCGCCGAGGAGGCCATCGCCCGGATGCGCTTCGCGCTCGGCGTCGACGACGACCTGCGCCCGTTCTACGAGGCCTACCGCTGGGACCCGCTCATCGGCCCGGCGGTGCGCCGCACGCCGTGGCTGCGGATCCAGCGGCGCCCCGTGGCCTTCGAGGCGCTGGCCTGGGCGATCTGCGAGCAGCTGATCGAGTCGGTGCGGGCGGCGGCGGTGGAGCGGCGCATCGTGCGGGCGCTCGGGCCGCGCTGTGCGGAGAGCGGCCTGCGCGACGTGCCGGCGGCGGCGGTCCTCGCCGGCTGCGCGCCCGCGCGCCTGGAGTCCTTCGACCTCACCGGGCGCCGCGCGCTGGCGCTCGTGCGTTGCGCGCGCGAGGTGGCGGCCGGCCGCGCCGACCTCGAGGCCGCCGGCCACGAGCGCGGGTGGCGGCGCCTGCTGGCCATCCCCACCGTCGGGCGCTGGACCGTCGAGATCCTCGCCCTGCACGGCCAGGGCCGCTACGACGTCGTGCCCGCGGGCGACCTGAACTTCCTCAAGCTGCTCGGCAGCTGGCAGTCGGGCGGCAACCCCGCCGCACGCGCCGAGGAGGGCGAGGTCCGCGCCCTGTTCGCGCGCTTCGGGGAGTGGCGGGGGCTCGCCGCGGCGCACGCGCTGCGCGCGCCGGCGCCCGCGCGCGAGCTGCTGCTCGCGGCAGCGGCCTGACCGTCGGGACTCCCGGGGGTAGCCTTAGCGGCTGCGATGCCAGGTGCCGAGACGTTTCGCGCGTCGGCCGAGGACTACGACCGGTTCGTCGGTCGGTACGGCGCGCAGCTCGCGGCGGCGCTGATCGGCTTCGCGCGCGTCGCGCCTGGCATGAGCGCCCTCGACGTGGGGTGCGGGCCGGGCGCGCTGACCCGGTCGCTGGCGGGGTTCCTCGGAGCTTCCAGCGTCCGGGCCGCCGATCCTTCCCCGCCGTTCGTGGAGGCCTGCCGGTCCCGGGTGCCGGGGGTCGACGTGGTCGTGGCGGGTGCCGAGGCGCTGCCGTTCGGCGACGGCGCGTTCGACGCCGTCCTGTCGCAGCTCGTCGTGAACTTCATGAGCGATCCCGAGGCGGGTGTGCGCGAGATGGCACGTGTCGCGCGCCCCGGCGGGATCGTCGCCGCCTGCGTGTGGGACTACGCCGGCGAGATGACGTTGCTGCGCGCGTTCTGGGACGCCGCGCGCGAGGTCGACCCGCGCCGCGCGGCGGGCGCCGACGAGGGCGTCGTGATGCGCTGGTGCGGGGAGGGCGAGCTGGAGGAGCTGTGGTGCCACGCCGGGTTGCGCGACGTGCGCTTCGGGTCGCTGACGGTGCGCGCGACGTACACCGGCTTCGCGGACCTGTGGGCGCCGCTGCCCACCGGCATCGGTCCGGCGGGCGCGTTCTGCCGGTCGCTCGGGAGCGGAGCGCCAGGCCGCCCTGCACGACGCCTACCGCCGCCGGCTCGGCGTGGGCGACGACGCCTTCTCGCTGACCGCCCGCGCCTGGGCGGTGGTGGGCACCCTCGCCGGCTGAGGCCATGCGGTCCGGAGCTCAGCCCGCCTGGTCGGGACGTCCGGTCAGCGGGTAGTCCGCGGCGCGGTCGAACGAGGCGCCCTCGGCGAACACTCCCTTGCCGGGCACGTGGTTGACCTCCAGGCGGATCCCCTCGGGGTCGCGGAAGGAGACCGAGTAGTAGCCCGGCGCCCAGGGCCCCTCCTCGGGAGGGCGCACCACGTCCGCGCCGATGCTCTGCAGCAGCGGATGGAGCGCGTCGATGTCCTCCCGGCTGCGTGCGCGAAAGCAGAGGTGGTCCAGGCCGGGGCCTCCCTCGGCGTGGATTCGATCTGAGTACGCGGGCTCCACCCGCCGGATCGCGAGCGCCGTCCGGCCACCGATGTAGTACACGAAGCCGTCGTCGCGGTGCACGGCCTCCAGGCCCAGCTCCGGCATCAGCCGGTCGTAGAAGCCGACGCACTCCTCGAAGCGATGGACCCGCAACACCACGTGCGCCACGCCGTTGATCTCCACGCCGGCCTCCCGGAGTTTGGTTGCGCGCCGACCACCGTACCCCGCGGAGGTGCGGGCCATAGTCGGCGCGTGGCCGACCCGGTGACCACCGTGCTGACCTGGAACGTCGCCGGCCGGCTGTCGCGCCTGGACGAGCAGGCCGACCGGGTCGTCGCCCACGGGCCGGACGTGGTGTGCCTGCAGGAGGTCATCCCCAACGCGCTGGCGCGCTGGACGGCACGCCTGGAGGCAGCCGGCTACACGGTGGCGGCCAGCCCGGTGGCGCCCGGCGCTCCGCGGGTGCACCGACTCGGCGTGCTCGTCGCCTCTGGCCATCCGCTCGCGGTCGCCGCCGACCCGATCGCCGTGCCGTGGCCCGAGTGCCTGCTGGCCGCCGACGTGCAGCCGCCCGGGTGGCCGGAGGCGCTGCGCGTCGTCTGCCTGCACGCTCCGCTGTCCCAGCGCGCCGGTCAGGTCAAGGTCCGCACCTTCGAGGCGGTGTCCGCGTGCCTCGCCGCGTTGACCGATCACGCGCCCGCCGTCCTGTGCGGAGATCTGAGCACCCCCAGTACGAGGCCCGCGACGGAAGCGTCCAGACCTTCGCCCAGACCCGCACGGGCCGCCTGCGCCCCGACCGCGGCGAGCGCCACGACCAGGCCGAGCGCACGATCCTCAGCGGCCCGACGGCCTCTCCGACCACTCCGCGCTGTGCGCGACCCTCGCGCTCGCGCCCGAGCGGGCGTGACCGGGCAGGACCGCGGCCGGGAAGTGATGGCCGTGCGCCGGACCGTCCTGTCCTGGGGTGCCAGGAGAGCCCCAGGGCAGGACCGTAGGCGCCCGCCGCCGCGTCACACTCCGACGACGCCCCGCGCGCCGCACCACGCCGCCAGGCGCTCCAGCGCTCGCCCTACCGCCCGGTCCAGCGCCGCGCTGCGCCGAACGCCGTCCTCGCGGTGCAGCGAGAGCACGCGCAGGACGCCCGCGGAGCGGTCCAGCGCCAGGTCGGCGCGGGCGACGAGGCGCTCGCGGTGCAGGATGGGGAGCACGTAGTAGCCCCAGCGGCGCTGGGCGGCGGGGACGTAGATCTCCAGCCGGTGGTCGAAGCCGAAGACCTCTGCGGTGCGGGCGCGGTCGCAGAGCAGGTTGTCGAAGGGCGACAGCACGGTGGTCCGCGCGCCGGGGGCTAAGTCGCCGATCCGGTCGAGGTCCTCCGGCGCGGCGTACCAGGCGCCGGGCCGATCCGCGACGCGCACCTCCTCCAGCTCCCCGTCGCGGACCAGCGCCTCCAGCGCCGCGGGCAGCGCGCGGTAGCGCTGGCGCAGGAAGTGCCGGCGCGCGTGGGTCGCCCGGGCGACGCCGAGCATGCGCACCGCGCGCCGCACCGCCTCGCGCTCGGCCGCTGCGTCGTCGAGGTCCTCCGCGTCGTCGGCGGCGCCCGGCGGCAGGCAGCGCTCGAAGACGTCCCACAGGCGCTCGCCCGCCTCGCGCCCGCCGATGCCGACGCGGCCGGTCACCCACAGCAGGTCGAGCATGCGCGCGATCGTCTGGCGCGCGGAGACCTCGTCGGTCCAGTGGCCGTGGCGCCAGGGCACCGCGGAGCGGTCGTCCAGGTCGCGGGCGCGCAGCGGCCCGCGCTCGCGCAGCTCGGCCACGAGGTCCTCGGCAAAGCCCGCGTTGGCGTCCAGGAACGCCCGCCGGCGCACCGCGCGCGCGCCGGGCGCGTCGAGGTACGTGCGCATCGCCCAGCGGTGCAGCGGCAGGTCGGCGGTGGCGACCAGCGATGCCTCGTGCGCCCAGGAGTCGAACAGGGCCCGACGCGCATAGGCCGCCTCCTCCAGCGCCGCGTCGCGCACCGGACCCAGCCGCGCGAACAGCACGAGCAGCGGGCTGCGCGCCACCGCGCTGACCGGGTCGAGCTGCAGGCAGCCGATCCGCTCCACGACCGCGGCGATCGCCTCCGGCCCGCGCCCGCCCCGCGGCGCGGCGGCCGCCAGGCCCTGCGCGTGCAGCGCCAGGCGCCGCACGTCGCGCAGCGAGACCTCCCGCACCGTCACCTCCGGCCGAGCGCTCAGACGCCCTCGCCGGGCAGGAACTCGTTGGTGAACGCCCGGTCGGGGGCCGGGGGGCGCTCGAGCAGCTCGTTCTCGCTCATCCAGCGCGCGTAGCGGCGCCACTCGCGCGGCTCCTGGAAGCCGAACGGACGATCTCGGTCCGACGGGAAGAACACCGGCAGCGTGGCCTTGACCTGCGCCTCCTGGAGGCTGCGCCGCAGGTCCGGGTTGGCCTTGACCAGCGGGCCCACGCCGGTGTCGACGTCCTTGCGCACCTGCTCGTGCCCGAAGGCCAGCGCGCGCATGAAGCGGCGCAGGAGCGCCCCGCGCGAGCGCACGTCCTCCGCGCGCGCGACGACGATGAGCTCGTTGTAGGTCGGCACGCCGAGGCGGTCCATGCGCAGGATCTTCGGGTCGCGGTCGCGGCGCTCGAGCTCCACGCCCTCGACGTTCCAGAACGCGCCGAGCGTCGCGTCCACGCGCTCCGACAGCAGCGCCGGCACGAGGTTGAAGCCGACGTCGATCTTGCGCACGCGCTCGGGGTCGGCGCCCGCGCGCTCGAGGATCGTCTTCAGGTAGGCGTCCTGGTAGGGGATTCCGGCGGTGCCCACCGTCTTGCCCTCGAGCTGGCCGGGCTCGGTGATCGCGTCGGCGCCCAGCGAGACCACCGAGGTCAGCGGCTTCTGCACCAGCGCGCCGATCGAGATCAGCTGCTGGCCCTTGTCGCGGGCCAGCAGCAGCTCGGGCTCGTAGGAGATCGCCAGGTCCGCGCGGCCGCTGGCCAGGAGCTTCAGCGGCGCCGACGGGTCCGAGGGCGTGCGCGGCTTCACGTCGAGGTGCGCGCGGCGAAACTCGCCGGTGCCGATCGCCGCGTAGATGCCCGCGTGGTCGGCGTTGGGGAAGTAGTCGAGCACGAGGTCGACCTTCTCGGTGGCGCCGTCCGGCCGCGGCTCCTCGCGCTCGCCGCAGGCGGCGAGCCCGGCGGCGAGCAGGACGGCGAGGACGGCGGGCAGGGCTCGGCGGGTCACGGGGCGGTTCCTCCCTCTCGATGGTGCCAGGGCAGCAGGCGGCGCTCGGCCAGCGCGAGCAGGCCGAAGAGCGCGATGGCGAAGGCGGACAGCAGCAGCACGGCGGCGTACGCCCGCGCGGTCTCGAACTGCGGGATGGCCTGCAGCACGAGATGGCCCAAGCCCTCCTCCGAGCCGGCCTGCTCGGCCAGGATCGCGGCGATCGTCGCGACGGCCACGCTCAGCTTGGCGCCGGTGAACAGCCCGGGCAGGGCGGCGGGCGCCTCCACCAGGCGAAAGGTCCGCCACCGCGACGCGCCGAACGTGCGCATCAGCTTGCGCAGGTCGGGATCCACGCGGCGCAGCGCGTCGAGCGTGGGCACGACGATGGGAAAGAAGCAGACCAGCGCCACGATCGCGAGCTTGGGCGCGAGGCCGAAGCCGAACCACGCGACGAGCAGCGGGGCGACGATCGGGATGGGGATCGTCTGCGAGCCCACGAGCAGCGGGTACAGCGCGCGGCGCAGCGGCGCGGAGAAGTGGATGGCCACCGCGCAGGCCACGCCCAGCACGAGCGCGACGCCGATCCCCAGCGCGATCTCGCCGGCGGTCACGGTGAAGTTGTCCCACAGCAGCGCGCGATCCTCGACGAGCGCGCGGGCCACCTCGCTGGGGGCGGGGAGCAGGAACTCGTCCACGCCGCCCAGCCGGGCGTAGAGCTCCCAGGCTCCGATCAGCGCGCAGACGACGAGGACCGCGCTCACGGTCGAAGCTTCTCCAGCGCGCGGGCACGCAGGGCGACGAGCTCGGGATCGGTGCGCCGGCGCGGACGCGCCGCGGCCACGTCGAGCGTCGTGACGACGCGTCCGGGCCGCGGGGAGAGCACGACCACGCGGTCGGCGAGGACGATCGCCTCCTCGACGTCGTGGGTGACCAGCAGCACCGTGCGCGGGTCGTGGCGCAGGGCGCCGGCGAGCCAGTCCTGCATGTCCTGGCGCGTCAGCGCGTCCAGGGCCCCGAAGGGCTCGTCGAGGCAGAGCAGGGGCCGCCCGGCCAGCAGCGTGCGTGCGAACGCGACGCGCTGGCGCATGCCGCCCGACAGCTCGTGCGGGCGGGCGCGCTCGAAGCCCTCCAAGCCGAAGTCGCGCAGCAGCCCGCGGGCGCGGTCGCGCGCGGCCTCGCGGGGCTGCCCCGCGGCGCGCAGCGCCAGCGCGGCGTTGTCGAGCGTGCTCGCCCAGGGCAGGAGCAGGTCGCGCTGGGCCATGAGCGCGGCGGGCGCGCAGCGCACGGTGCCGGCGTCGGGATCGATCAGGCCGCACGCGAGCTCCAGCAGCGTCGTCTTCCCGCAGCCGCTGGGCCCCACGACCGCGACGATCTCGCCCGTCGCCGCCGACAGCGACACGCCGTCCAGCGCAGTCACGGGCGGCCGGCCGCGGCGGCCGGGGAACGACTTGACCACGTCACGCAGGAGCACGGCGGCCGCCGCACTGGGCGCTGCGGGCGCCTGCTCGGGCGCCGGGGTCCGGGTCTGCATCGCTCCCTCCGCGGGCATTACCCCACAGGTTCGAAGGGTCGGCGCCGCTCGTCGGGCGCCATCTCAGCCGGCCTGCCGCCAGCCCCCCTGGTTTGAGTCCGTCCCGAACACTACCGGCGCCGCTGGGCCAGGGCCGCCTGGTCGGTGCGCGGGTCCGACACCGCGATCCGGACGGGCGCGCGGCGCGAGGGCAGCCCGGGCTGGACGCGGTCCACGCCCACCGCGTTGACCCGCGGGCGGGGACCGTACTCGCCCTCGCGCACGAGCTGGTGGCCGCGCGCCTCCAGGTCGGCGAGGACGGCCGGGGCGATCCGGGCGTCCTCGACGTTCAGCCGCCCGCTGCCGGCGTCGATGCGCTCGGCGTCGACGGCGGCGGCGAGGCCGGTGCCGAAGTCCAGCATGTTCACGATCGGCAGCAGCGCGCCCATGATGATCCGCACGCCGCCGGCCCCGCCGTGCACGAGGACGGGGCGACCGGTGGGGCCCACGACGATCGTCGGGCTCATCGACGAGCGCGGGCGCTTGCCGGGCTCGGGCTGGTTGGCGGTGCCCGGCGGCGAGAAGTCGGTCAGCTCGTTGTTGAGCAGGAAGCCGGTGCCCGGCGCGACGACGGCGCTGCCGAACTCCTGCTCGATGGTGCAGGTCACCGAGACCGCGGCGCCCGCCGCGTCGATCACCGAGATGTGCGTGGTGGTGCCGGCCGGATTGTCGGACGTGTCCGCCGCGGCCGTCGCGCGCGGGACGGGCGGCGGTGGCGGGGGGCCGAGCCCCGGCCCGTAGCTCTGCGCGCGGCGCAGATCGATCTCGGCGCTGCGCCCGCCGCCGTACCCGCGCGAGGTCAGCGCGCCCGTGGGCACCGCGACGAAGTCGGGGTCGGCGACGTAGGCGCCGCGGTCGGCGAAGGCGATCTTCTGAGCCTCGGCGATGAGGTGCAGCGCGTCGGCGGACGACTGGCCCGCCCGGCCCAGGTCGAACGCCGACAGGATGTTCAGCATCTCGGCGATCGCGATGCCACCCGACGTCGGCGGCGGCATGAGCAGCACCCGGTGGCCGCGGTAGGAGCCGCGGATCGGCGTGCGCCACTTGGAGAGGTAGCGGGCGAAGTCCGACAGCGTGAGGATCCCGGCGTCCTGCGTGTCGGGTCGCGGCGCGCGCATGTCGCGCACGATGCGGCGCGCGATCGTGCCGACGTAGAACGCGTTCGGGCCGCCGCGCTGGATGCGGCGCAGCGTGGCGGCCAGCTCGGGCTGGCGCAGCGTGGAGCCCGGCGCGTACGGCGTCTCGCCGCGCACCAGGTACTGCGCCCGCGCGGCGGGGAAGAGCTTCAGGCGCGCCGCGTTGGCCGCCATCGAGGCCGAGAGCGAGGCGGGCACGCGGAAGCCGCCGCGCGCCAGTCGCTCGGCCGGCGCGATCGCCTGGGCGAGCGAGATCGTCCCGTAGCGATGCAGCGCGTTGGCCATCCCGAACACCGTGCCCGGCACGCCCACGGTGAGATGGCCGGTGAAGCTCGTGTGCAGCCCCGGCCCGGCCAGCGTGTCGGGCCGCATCGAGTAGCTCGCGGTCTCGCGGAAGTCCAGCGCGCGCGTCGCGCCGCGGGCGCTGCGGTACAGCAGGAAGCCGCCGCCGCCGATCCCGCAGGACTGCGGCCGCGCCACGCCGGCGGCGAAGACGGCGGCGACCGCCGCGTCGATCGCGTTGCCGCCGCGCTCGAGCACGTCGCGCCCCGCCCGGGACGCCGCATAGGACTCGCTGGCCACGACGCCGAGGCGTCCCGCGGTCCCCGCGGTGAAGCGTGAGCCGGGCGCGGCCTCGGCGGGCGCGGGGAGCGCGGCCACGAGGCTGGCAAGCGCGACGGCCGGGGCGAGCCTGCGCATGGACGGGCGTTACCCCGGGTCGGCGCGGCGTGAACGGGGTGTGACGCCGCGACCGCTGCGGCTTGACGGGTGCCGAGCCGGTCTGAGAGGCTCGCCTGGCCCATCGCCGTCATCGAGGAGTCCCGAATGCCAGAGCAAGAGCGCAGCGGACCGAAGGCCGCCGACGACGCGCGCGAGGAGCGCGAGCAGGCCGAGGCGCCCAAGGACGACCTCCGCGACCTGGACATCACCGACGAGTCCGGCGAGATGGTCAAGGGCGGCGTCCCGACGATCATCGGTGACTAGCCCCCGTCGAGAGAAGGAGACCATGCCAGAGCACGAGCACAGCGGACCGAGGGCCGACGACGACGCGCGCGAGGAGCGCGAGCGGGCGGAGGCGCCCAAGGACGACCTGCGCGACCTGGACATCACCGACGAGTCCGGCGAGATGGTCAAGGGCGGCATCCCGAAGATTCCAGACAGCACCTGACCTGACCGGCGCCCCCTCGACACCGGAGCGCGTGCTCGACCGCCCGGTCCAGGTCCCGGCCGTCCTCGATGCGGGACAGTGCGACCTGGTCTGCGACCTCGCCGCCGAGCGCGGCCTCCGCGACGCCGCCGTCTCCACCGACCACGGCGAGGTCCGCGTGGACCGCGTCTACCGCCGCGCGCGACAGGCCGTACTGCCGCGCGGCCAGCGGACCGCGTGGCTGTACGAGCGCCTCCAGGACGCGCTGGAGCGCTGCAACCAAGAATCCTTCGGCTTCGACCTGCGGGCTCTCGAGGAGCCGGTGCACGTCGTCGAGTACCGCGAGGGCGACTTCTTCGAGTGGCACTACGACCTCGCCGCGCGCCACCCGACGCGCAAGCTCGTCGCCAGCGTCATGCTCTCCGCGCCGCGAGACTACGAGGGCGGCGCGCTGGCGCTTCCCGGCGCGGAGTTCCCGGCGGTCCCTCGTGGCGGCGCCGTCGTCTTCCCGAGCTTCATGCTGCACGGCGTGCGACCGGTGAAGGGCGGGCGGCGCCGCGCGCTGGTGGCCATCGCGACCGGACCGCGCTTCCGGTGAGGACCCCCGCCTTCACGCCGGTCGGGCCCGTGCCGGCGGACGGCTGGCGCGAGGACCCGCGCGACTTCCGCCTCGTCGCCACCCTCCCCGGAGTGCTCGACGGCGCCGAGTGCGACGCGCTGGTGGCCCTCGCCTCGGAGCTGGGGCAGGCCGAGGGCGCGATCGGCACCGAGGACGGGCACACGGAGGTCGACGCGACGGTCCGCCGCGTGCGCCAGACCCCGATCCGCGCCGCGCCCGAGACGGCCTGGGTCCACGAGCGGCTCGCCGCGGCGATCGACGCCTGCAACCTGGCGTCCTTCGGCTACGAGCTGGACGATTTCGACGGGGATCTGCTCGTCGTCGACTACCGTGAGGGCGACTTCTACGAGTGGCACCTCGACGTCGGCGCGGGCGCCACGTCGCGCAAGCTGTCGGTGAGCCTGATGCTGTCAGCGCCGGAGGAGTACGAGGGCGGCTCGCTGGCCTTCCCGGGGGAGGAGCACGCCGCGGTCCCGCGCGGTGACGCGATCGTCTTCGCGAGCTTCCTGCTGCACGGCGTGCGTCCCGTCAAGCAGGGCCGGCGGCGCGCGCTGCTGGCCTGGGTGGCCGGGCCGCCCTTTCGCTGAGCGCCCGGCTGGCCTCCTCACGACACGCGGCGCAGCCGGCCCGCGTTCCAGCGCGTGCCCAGCGGCCAGGCCAGGAGCGCCAAGGCGATCCCGCCGAAGACGAAGAAGAAGGGGCGTACCCGCTCCGACGGCCGCCCCTCGACGACCACGAACTCGCGCTCGGTCCGCAGCCGCCCCCGCCGCCCCCGGCGCCCGAACGGCTCCTGCCGGCAGGAGATCACCGTGATGCCCTCGGATGCCTTGAACACGCCCACCGTCGACAGGTCGCCGGTCTCCAGCGCGGTGCCCTGGCGGTTGCCGCGGAAGCGGGCGGACGACCCGTCGGACCGTGCCACCTGGCACGCGGTGGCCGCGACGATCTGGTCGCGGTTGTTGGAGAACACGCCGTCGAGGTCCACGTACACCGTCCAGGAGCGGTCGTCCGGGGCCGTGAACTGCGCGTTGGGCGTGTCCGGGCCTCCCAGCCCGGCGACGGTTCCTCGCGCCACGATCTCGTCGTCCGACACGGCTGTCTCGGACACCAGGCCGGCGATCCCCACCACGGTGATCGCGACGCCGCCGAGCAGGCAGGCCAGGGCGATCAGCCCGAGCACCGGGTTGCGCCGCCGGCGCACCCGGGAGCCGGGCGTCTCGGTGGCCCAGCCCGCGGCCTCGACGTCGGGGTCGGCCACGCGGCCCGTCAGGTCCTGGCAGGCGGCCAGCAGTAGCGGGGTGCGACGAACCCGTCCTCGGTGGACTCGCCGTCGAAGAAGTCCACGACGTCGCCCACGCGGTCAAAGATGCGCTCGAGCTTCGAGTCGGGCTTGGGCACCGGCGCGCGCGGGTGGATCTGGCGCGCGAGGTCGGCCTGCAGGGCCTCGGCCTGGTAGGCGGCCCAGCGCTCGCGTCCCTTCGCGTAGGTGTCGCTGTCGCGGTAGGTCAGGACGATGTGTGCGCCGCCGTGCATGCGCACGCGGTCCTTGCCGTCGGCGCAGGGCATCTCGTCTCCGTCCGTCGTCTTGCGCACGCCCGACCGCATGCTCGTCCGGCCCAGCAGGTCCAGGGGATGGTCGTAGGTGATCTGGACGCCGTAGCTGTCGGCCGGCGCGATGCCGACGATCCCCAGGTAGGCCCGCAGCACCTCCTGGGGCGTCAGCGGCAGGTAGGAAAACGGCGAGGGGAGGCGCGGGCGGTGCTGGCGCACGGGATGCACGGCGCGGGCGACGGCGTCCCAGTTGAGGAGCTCGAGCCAGATCCCTTCCGGCACGCGGGGCTCGAGCGCGAACGGCGCCTCAGAGGCCATCTCGCGCGCGACGGTGCCGCCGGCGCCGGCGGGATGAAACGCGTGGACGCCGTGCACCTCGGGGATCATCCGGCTGCCGCCGCTCTCGCTGTCACCGTAGGGGTCGATCGTGCAGTGCCGGGCGACCCCGAGCGTCTGCTCGGGACCGATGCCCGCGCGCACGAGGTAGGCCAGCGCCAGGTCCTCGTCCAGCACGGACGGCTCGCCGGGGCGGCGCGCCACCCACGCCCGCTCGGCGTCGAAGTAGACGTCGGCCGGGGACGCGGCGCGCCCGAGCTGTTCGGTCGCCGCGTGCACCACGTCCCA
The DNA here is from genome assembly GCA_963825515.1 of uncultured Solirubrobacterales bacterium. GTDB lineage: Bacteria > Actinomycetota > Thermoleophilia > Solirubrobacterales > Solirubrobacteraceae > CADCVQ01. The sequence goes on from CAWGTI010000011.1 coordinate 278,492, forward strand.
CTCGACGACGCGGCGCTTCTCGCTCCCCGCGGACGGGCGGATGCGATCGGGGACGCGGTACAGGCCGTAGACGAGGTCCGGCCGACCGGCCAGGCCGGTGGCGGCCAGGTGCTCGGCCACCTCCTCGGCCTGGGTTCCGCCGCGCGTGGCCACACGGCTGATGCGGATCGGCGACCGGGTGGGCGCGAGGTACGGCTCGCGCGCGGCATCCCGGACGGCACGGTCGGCGCGCATCGCGCGCTCCCACTCGGCGGGGTCCTGGATCCGGTCCGGTCCCTTGGCCGCCTTGGTCACGCCGTGGACGGCCTCGCCGGCGGGTCCCTGCAGGACCCGCCCCAGCAGCCGCGGGTCGGTCGCGACTCCGGCCGACAGCCCGCCAGGCGCACGGGCCTGCTCGGCCCGGGCGGTGAACATCTCGTAGCGCTCGCGCTGCGCCGGCGTGAGCTTGGCCAGCTGCTCCGGCGTGGGGGTGCCGGACGCCTCGACGGCCTTCAGCGCGGCTTCCGCGGCGTCCTTGAGCTTGCCCATCAGCCCCACGGCCGGACTCTAACGGCAACCCGGCGGGCGGACCCGGGGGTCCGCCCGCCGAGCGGGCTCGTCAGGGGGCCATGAGATCGGGGTTGGCGAGGCTCGGCGTCGGGTCGCGGAACGCGCCCTGCATCGTGAACTGCCCGTCGAGGTACCGGCCGCCGCCGGCGGCGGGGCAGCCCTCCGGGGCGAAGCACATCAGGTACCCCGCGATCGTGCCGGAGCCCGTGAGCTCGCGGTAGCGCCCGGTGCCGCCCTCGATGCGGAAGCGCCCGGCCCAGCGCAGGGACTCGTTGGTCGTGCGCCGGAACGCCGCGCGGAAGCCGACGATGATCTTCGGCTTGCTCTCGTCGGGGATGGGATCGGGCGCCGCCGTGGCGCCGCCGCCGAGCTTGCAGACGGTGAACTTGATGCTGCCGAACATCTCCCACCTGCCGCGATGGCGGCGGACCTGGAAGGTGAACGGGTGCGCGCGCATCGAGGTGGGCGACCGGCTGCCCGCGATGCGCGTGTTGTAGCTCGGAAGGTCCGAGGAGATGTTGTTGACCGGCGCGTTGCCGGTGCAGGGGATGGAGCGGTAGGCGTACCGGCCGGGGGTCGGGGTGCCGTCCCAGGGGTTGACGCCCTCGAGGTTGCCGAAGCCGCCCGAGCTGGTGTGGACCATCATCACCAGGCTGAAGTCACCGCGAATGGGCCGGTCCTGCGTGGCCCGAGCGGTCGGATTGTCCGCCGGCGAGGCACCGGCGAGGGACGCGGTACCTACGGCCATCGCCGCCCCCGCAAGCCCCAACGAGGCCATCCATCTACGTCTTGTCATACGTCTCCCTTGGGTTACTAGGTGTGCCCGACGGTTAGTCGGAGGGCGCGTACCCTAGCTTGCGGCCTCGTAATCGGGCTGCGGTTGCGGGGCACCCCGCGCGGGACTCGAGCCGCGCCGCGGCGCTGGAGCTCAGGTCTCCAGCTGCTGGCTGACGAGGTACCAGTACAGACCGCGGCGGGCGACCAGCTCGGCGTGGGTCCCGCGCTCGGCGATGCGGCCGCGCTCGAGCACGACGATGAGGTCGGCGTCGCGCACGGTGCTCAGCCGATGGGCGATGACGAACGCCGTGCGCCCGCCGAGCAGCGCGTCGAGGTTCTCCTTGACGGCGCGCTCGGAATCGGCGTCCAGCGAGGAGGTGGCCTCGTCGAGGATGAGGATCGGCGGGCGGCGATAGACGGCGCGGGCGATCGCGATCCGCTGCGCCTGGCCGCCCGACACGCGCAGGCCGGTCTCGCCCACCCGGGTGTCGTAGCCGAGCGGCAGGCGCTCGATGAACTCCGCGGCGCCCGCCACGCCGGCGGCCCAGCGGATCCGCTCGGGGTCCGGCTTGTCCTCGCCCAGCGCGATGTTCGTCGCGATCGTCTCGTCGAAGAGGTGGTCGTCCTGGAGGACGAAGCCGATCCGCCGCCGCAGCTCGCGGTGGTCGAGCTCGCGCAGGTCGACGCCGTCGAAGAGGATCCGCCCCTCGGTGGGTACGATCAGCCCGGCGAGGCAGCTCACGAGCGTCGTCTTGCCCGACCCGCTGCGGCCGACGAGCGCGACGGTCATGCCGGACTCGACCTCCAGGGAGATGTCCTCGAGGATCGGGACGGGCGTCGGTCCCGGCGCGGCGAAGCCCATGCCCTGCAGCGAGACGCGGCCGCCGAGCGTCGGGACGGGCCGCAGTGCTGACCGGTCGGCGCCCTGCTCGGGCTCGTGGCCGAGGACGTCGTCCAGCCGCCCGAGGAGCACCGTGGAGTACTGCAGCTCGTCCCACATCCGCAGGACGATCGCCACCGGTCCCGTGGCCAGCAGGACCAGCCCGTTGAAGGCGACGAGCTCGCCGATCGTCAGGCGGTCGGCCAGGACCAGCAGGCCCCCGGCCCACAGGACGAGCGCGAGCGTCAGGAAGGTCAGCAGCTGGACGGCGGCGTCGTAGCCCATGAAGGCGAGGTCCGCGCGGACGACGCGATCGGCCAGGTCGTCGAACTGGCGGCGCATCGCCCGCGCCAGGCCGGGCTCGGCGCCGCGAGCCTTCGCCGCCTCGATGCCCTTGATCGCGTCGATCTGGCGGGAGTGGTACTTGCCGAAGGCCTCCTCCAGCGAGCCCAGCAACGGCCGCAGGTGCCGGCGCGACCAGCGCATCGACAGGGCGTACAGGGGGACCGTCGCGAGGTAGACGAGCGCGAGCAGAGGGCTGTAGAGCACCATCAGCACGATGGCCACCAGGATCTGCGTGGCCGCCGTGAGCCCCGCGAGGCCCTCCTGGACCAGGAAGGTCCGGATCAGGCGCATCCCCGCCAGGCGCCGCTCGAGGTCGCCGGTCCGGCGGGTGCGGAAGTACGAGAGCGGGAGCGCCAGCAGCCGCTCGGTGAGGTGGTCCAGCGTCGCGGCGTCGAACTTCACCGCCATCCGCGCGAGCAGCCAGCGCTGCACGAGCGATGCGCCCACCGCCGCGACGAGCACGCCGAGCATGCCCAGCGCGAGCACGTGCAGCAGCGCATGGTCCCCCTCCGCGATCGCGTCGTCGACGATGATCCCCGCGAAGACCGGGATCAGCATCTGCAGCGCGGCGGCCACGAACGCGAGCCCCACGGCGATCAGCAGGGTGCGCCGGTGCGGCCGGGCGAAGGGCCCCAGCCAGCGCCACGCGGGCCGGGGCTCGGGCAGGTCGTCGAGCGCCGGCGTGCGTGCGACCAACGCGCAGTAGCCCGACCACTTGGCTTCGAACTCCGGCCGCGCGATGCGCCGCAGGCCGCTCGCGGGGTCGGCCACGCGCACGTGTCGCTCGTCCACGTCATAGAGGACCACCCAGTGGTTGCCCTCCCAATGGCACACCGCCGGCAGCGGCAGCGCGTCCAGCGTGCTCTTGGACGCCTTGCGTGCCCGCGCCGCCAGGCCGAGCTGCTCGGCGCCGACGACCAGGCCATGCAGGCTCGTGCCGTCCACGCCGGTGCCCGCGACCGTGCGCACGTGGGCGAGGTCGACCCGGCGCCCGTAGTACCGGCAGGCCATGGCCAGGCAGGCCGCGCCGCAGTCCGCCTCGTCGATCTGCCAGAGGTGGGGGAAGCGGCGGATCGCGCGCTCGGGGCGCTGGAAGAGGTCGTCCTCGAGCGGCTCACCGGAGTCGGGCTCCTCGGGCAGTGGCTCGACCGGGGCGATCTGCTCCGGAGGTGCCGGCGCCGCGCGCGCCTCGGCGGGCGCGAGCTCCTCGGCGAAGTCCAGCGGGACGTGGGCGATCCGGCGGAAGTCATAGCGCGCGACGCGCTCCTCGAGGTCGGCGCGGAAACCCGCGTGCTCGTCGATCAGGCGGTGGACGACCTCGGGGCGCAGCTCGAGCAGGCGGCACTCGGTCACGGCCTGGACGGTGGCCGCGCGGGGCTCGCCGAGCAGCAGCGAGCGCTCGCCGAACGTGTCGCCGCGGCGCAGGTAGTTGACGGTCTCCGTGCGGCCGTCCTGCTCGCGCGTCACCCGCAGGCGACCCTCGCGGACCACGTACAGCGGGCCGGGGCCGTCGCCCTGGCGGATGACGGTCTCGCCGGTCGCCCGGTCGACGGTGCGCAGATGCGCCAGCATCGCGACGAGCGCGGCGGAGGGCAACGCCGCGAAGGCCGACTGCACGCGCAGGAAGTCGCCGAGCTCGTACTGGCGCGCCTGCAGCTCGGCCCACTGGCGAACCTCGGGGTGCGACAGCAGGAGCGCCGCGAAGACGCCGCGGTCCAGCCGCAGCGCCTCGACCGCCCCGCTGGCCCGGACCGTGGCGGTGCGCCGCCCGCCGTGCAGCAGCGCGACCTCGCCGACGGCGTCGCCGGCGTGCAGGACCCGGAGCGCGACCTCGTCGCCGTTCTGCGCGGCCTTGACCGCGCGCGCCGTGCCGGCGGTGAGGACGTAGAGCCCGTCCGCCTCGTCGCCCTCGCGGACGATGACCTCGCCGAAGCCGAAGGCGACCGGTACGAGGCAGGCCTCGACGAGCCGGCGAACGTCGGGCGACATCAGCGCCAGCAGCGGGAGTCCGTCGAGCTCGGGGTGCTGCGCGACGGTCACGAAAGCGGATCGTTCCACGTCACCCGCCGGGCGACCTCGGTCCGCAGGGCGCGTTGCACGACGGAGGCGGCCGCGCGCTCGCGGGCCTGGGTGTCGTCGGGGTGCGGCGCCCGGCGCTCGGCGACCACGACGACCCGGTGACCCTGCGGCGTGCTGAGCGGGCCGAACAGCTCGCCGGGCTGGGCGCCGGCGAGGCGGCCGGCGAGCTCGGCCGGCGCGTCGGCTACCACGATGCGCTCGGCCTGCACCGGGAGCTCCGCCTCCGCCGCGACGGCCGCCAGATCGCGCCCGTCCCGGCGCACGCAGTGGATCAGCTCGCGGGCGGCATCCTCGTCGGCGAGCGTCACCGTGCGCAGCTCCAGCCGCGTCCAGTCCAGGCGCCGCTCGACGAGCTCCGCCGCGGTGGCCTCGGGGCCGGCGACGGTCGCCGTGAAGCGGGCCTGGGCTTCGCGCAGCGCGTCGGGCGTGGGCTCGCCGTCCTCGCCGAGCGCCTCGCGGACCGCCAGACGGGCGGCCAGGCGCCGGGCGGTGTCCTCCAGCGCCCCGGAGCACACGCCCTCGATCCAGGCCGCGGCCGCGCGCTCGGCGCCGGACGCGCGCGGCCCGTCCGCGGCGGCGCCCGGCGGCGCCTGCGCGCGCAGGATGTCGCGCCGGACGTGCGCCAGCCACGCTCCGACCAGGATTCCCCAGCGCCCGAACCACGCCGATGTGTCGTCGGCGGAGATCAGGCCGTGGGCGTAGCGAAAGGCGGTCGACCGCTCGTTGACCGCTGCGGCGGACGGCGGGGGTGAGCCCGCGGCCGCGGCCAGCCCGGCGTCCGCGCGGCGCTCGACGGCCGCCCAGTCGCCCCACGCCTGCGCGCAGCCCACGACGTCACCCCAGGTCCAGGCGCGCCCCGCGCAGGTGAGCACCCGGCGCTCCAGCGGCGGGTCGACGTCCTCAGGCACGGGCGCGCGCGGCCCGCGCCGCGTACAGCCGTGCGAGCAGGTCGTAGATCGCGTACTCGTGCGCGCGGTTGTCGGCGCGCATCAGGCGGTTGAGCCACATGTGCACGAAGGAGTCCGCCATGTCCTCGACCGGCAGCGTGAGGCGGCCCGCCTCCTCGAGCGCGCGCAGCCGCGCCGCCACCGGCGCCAGGCGCTCCGAGCGCCGGGCCAGGACCGCCGCGCCCGGCGCCAGCGGATGGCCGGAGTCCGGGCCCGCGCCCAGCAGCTCCTCCAGCGCGCCGCGCTCGGCTCGGAAGCGCTGGCCCAGGGCGCGCCGCACGGCCGGGCCGGCGGCGAACTCCGCCGCGAAGGCCTCCCGGCCGGCCGCGGCGACCCGTGCGCGAGCGGCCGCGTCGAGGCCAAGGTCGCGCAGCAGGACGTCCGTCCCCAGGAGCCCCACGCGCCAGCGCTCGTCCAGGCCGGTCTCGCCGCGCTCCAGCAGCGCGAGCACTTCGGCCACCGCATCGGAGTCGGCGTGGAACACGCGTTCGGCCGGCCCGATCCCGTCGGGCCCGCCGTAGCGCTCGATCTCGCGGTGGTAGGTGGCGAAGACGGCGTCGTGGGCGCGCCCGTCGTTCATGAGACCGGCGCTCAGGGCCTCCAGCTCCGGGAACACGTCCGCACGCATGCGCCCGGGGTCGCCGTGCAGGCGGACGCGCAGGTGCGTCCCGGGGTCGGCGTAGCGCAGGAAGAACCACGCGTCCGCCGCGCCCGCCTCCACCAGCCGGCGCGCCAGCGGCGCCACCTCGTCGCGCAGCACCCGGTCCGCCGTGACCGTCCCGGTATAGAGCTTCAGCGTGGCCCATTCCGAGCCGGGAGCGAACGTGCGCCGAACCGTGGCGGGCGCCCGGCCGTTGGGGGCGGGCAGCGGCGCGCCGACGTCCTCGTCGCCCCGGCGCGGCACGCGGTTCGCGGGCAGCGCCGCCGCGCGGACGAGCGGGAGGAGGATCTCGTGCGCGTAGGCCCCGTCCGGTCCCTCGGCGACGAGCTCCTCCGGGCCGGGGAACAGCTCCTCGAGCGTCACCGAATCCCGCGCCCGGACCAGCCGCGCGAACGCCTCGACCGCAAGGGCGTTGTCGAGATCGACGGGCAGCGCGTTGTCGCCGTCGGCGAGCAGCACCCAGCGCGGCAGGCGGCGAACCTCGCGCCACGTCCGCGCGGCGGCGAAACCGCCGGCACCCAGCTCGTGCAGCTCGGCGGCCGGAACGTGCCAGCGTGCCCGGGCGAGCACGATCCGCCCGCGACGCAGGCGCGGTAGGAAGGGCGCACGCTCGAACGCGCCCCACGACCAGCCGGCCCCGCCGCGCCCGTCGGCCTGCACGGCGCACAGGAAGCGGTACACGCCCGGCGAGCGCCGCGACCAGTTGTGCGCGCTGGTCAGTCGGGGGACCACGCGGCGCCCCAGCCGCCGCGAGCGCAGCACGCAGCGGCCGCGTCGCACGGACACGAGCAGGTCCGCCGCGGGCAGCCGCCGCTCGGCCGGCGCGCCGGAGCGACCGAGCCACTCGAGCTCCCACTCGCGCAGGACGGGCCGGGCGAGGATGTTCACCATCCGGCCCGTGGGCAGGTGCACCACCTCGGCGAAGATCGCGTCGGGGTCCAGCGCCTCCTCGGCGCGCAGGTGGGCGCGGACCGCGGTCGCCAGCTCGGGGTCACCGTGGCAGAAGCGGCCCAGCAGGCGGGCGCCGGACGGGCCGCCGACGGCGCCGATGAGGATGCGCGGGCCGTCGGCCGTGCGGGCGAGCATTGCGATGGCGCACAGGGCGTCGGGCAGCGGCGCGCGATCGCCCACCGTCAGCGCCTCCACGTCCGGGCCGGTGAGCGCGATCTCGTGCGCACCGGCGGTCCAGGCCCGCTGGAGCAGCGCGAGCAGATGGGCCTCGCGGTCGCCGGCCGGAAGCTGCACGACGCTCGACGTCGCGGGCCCCAGACCCTTCAACAGCGGCGACGGGTCGGCGGTGCGACCGTAACCGACGCCCAGCTCGTCGTCGAGGGCCTCGAGCAACGGGATCTCGCGGCCCTCGTAGCGCTCGGCGAAGGCCTCGCGGAAGGCCGCGAGTTCGCCCGGCGGCGGGTCGGGCGTCAGCCGGTGCAGCAGGTCGACGGCGCGCGCGATCGCGCGCGCATCCTCCTCGGCCAGCGTCGCGGGCGCGGGCTTGACCAGGTCGACCTGGAACAGCCGGTGTGCCGGCACCGGAGCCGGCAGCCCGGCCAGGCGCGCGGCCACCTCGTCGTGCCGCTCCGCGGGAGTGGCCACGCCCGCGGCGTCGATGGCGTGCAGCGCATCGCGGACCGACGCCAGCGTCGCGGCGGCGCCGGATCCGAGCCGCTCGAGGTCGGCGATCAGCGCTTCGAGCGGTGGCGCGCCGGTCAGGGTCACGTCGAGCTCGCCGACCAGGACCTGCGCGTCGACGAGCTCGCGCACGTAGCGCTCCGCGGCCGGCGGGTCGATTCCGCCGGCGGCCACCGCCGCGATGAGCTCGGGCGTACGCGCCCCGTCACGTGCGCGCTCGAGGACGCGCTCGAGGTGGGCGGAGTCAGCGACCTCCACGAGGTGATGCGAGCGCTCGTCGCCGTCGAGGCGCGCCTCGACGTAGCGCCACCGGCCGCCGGCGCGTTGGAGGCTCGGATTGGGGCGCAGTGCAACGCGGTCACGCAGCTCGGGGGACCCGGACAGTGCGCGGGTGACCGCGTCGAGGTGGTCAGCGTCGATGCGGGTGTACGAGCGCCAGGTGTCCCGGCCCGGCAGCCGCAGGTCGGTCCGATCAGCGATGACGCCGGTCGAGGACCCGGCGAACAGGCCGAACGGCGTCGGCCTCCCGGCCATGCGGCTGACGTAGCGGACGAGCGCGCCCTGCGCCTTGGCATCCCCCGGCCGGGGCTGATCCACGGCGGCCGCGAGGTCCGGTGAGGCGACGCGGATCGCCGTGCGGACCTCGGGTCGCCTGACCACCGCCTCCAGCCGCTCGCGCAGCACGTCGCGGTCGGCCCCGGGCGCCACGCCCGCGGACCACTCGGTCAGCGTCGAGAACGGGAGCGCGGGTGTGCGCAGGACGAAGAACCCCGTGGACTGCAGGGCATTCCGGCCGGTCCTCATGGCTGTGTCGCGGATCTCGCCTCCTGCCCGGATCCTCCCCCACCGAGCAGGGCGAGGCAAGCGGGACCGCCGCGGCGGCTCGGCGAGCCGCGGCCGGTCGTCGAGGGTAATCCCGCCGTTCAGCGAACGGTGATCGTGCAGCCGCCTCCGCCTCGGATGTCCGCGGTGTCCTCGCCGCTGGGTGTGAGATCCTCGACGTCCTCGCGGTCGAGCCGTGGCTCGCGCTTGTCGGCCGCTTCCGGGTCCTCGTCGGACCGCTTGGGCTCGTCGGTCATGGGCGCCGGCCTCAGGTCGCTCAGCCTGACGTGGTGTTGCCGGCGGCGTGGCGCCCACCGCCGCGAACGTCCGCGGCGTCCTCGTCGGACGGCGTGAGGTCCTTGACGTCCTCGCGGTCGAGCTCGGGATCTCGCTCCTGGGGCCCGCCGGGCCGGTCGCCGATTCGCTTGGGGTCGTCGGTCATGCTGCTCCCGTCGGTTGGTTGGACCGATTCGATCACACGCAGTGGAGCGGATCAACTCCTCCGCTCACCGTGCGCGGCGAGGCAAGGGGAGCCGCGCACGTCCGGCGCGATCGGCCCGCCGGACGTGCGCTCCTCGTGCGCCTCGCGCTGCTTGTCGGTGGTCTGGCGCTCGTCGGTCATGGCTGGTTCCTCCACGGTCGTTGATGGGCGCGATGGTCCTTGCGCGCGTGCGCCCTCGCATCGTGGAGGCCCTACAAGATTCTGTGCGGCGCGCCGAGAGACGCTCAGCCGGCCCGGTCGGGGCGCGCTACGTCGTCCTCACCCCGCCGGCGCCGGACGAGTCGGTGCACGCACACCGCGCTCCGCCGCGGACGTCGCCCGCATCCTCTTCGCTGGGTGTTAGGTCCTTGACGTCCTCGCGGTCGAGCTCGGGGTCGTGCTGATCGGGCCCCGGCTTGTCGTCTGCTCGTTGGCGTTCGTCGGTCATGGCTGGTCGCCGTGGGTGAACGTGTTGCCGCCGCAGCAGGCTCGGCCACCGCGGACGTCCTCGGCGTCCTCGTCGCTCGGCGTGAGGTCCTTGACGTCCTCGCGGTCGAGCTCGGGATCGCGCTCCTCCGGCCCGCCGGGCCGGTCGCCGGTGCGCTTGGGGTCGTCGGTCATGGCTGCTCCCGTCGGTTGGTTGGACCGATTCGACCACATCGCCGTGGGCCGGATCAACCCCTCCTCGCACCTGCGGTCAGCGCCACGTAAGGACGTCGTCAGCGCAGGGGCTCGTAGAGCGGCATCCCCGCCCGGTCCGGGCGGTCGAGCTCGCAGAGCAGCAGCGCGATGCCCACCGCGCCGCGCATCAGGCTGTGCTCCACCAGATCGGGCGCGCCGGTGCCGCGCAGCGCCTGCTCCGCGGCGCAACGGGCGCCGGCCAGCCAGCGGTCCTCCCCTGTGCGCCGATGCAGCGCCAGCGCGGCGTAGGCGTCGCCGGCCAGCCCGCAGCAGAGGCTCTCGTGCTCCTCGGCATCGGCGCCGACGGCGTCGGCTCCGGCGGTCTCGGCGAGCTCGAGCCACGTGTCGTCGGCCGTCAGGCGCGCCGCGAGGAGCCACAGGTGGACCCAGCCGGCGCTGCCGTGACACCAGCCGCGCCACACCTCCCGCGATCGGACCTCCCGCGGCCACAGCCCCGACGGGCGCCGGTGCGTGACCAGCAACTCGAGCAGCCCCAGCGCTTCTGGGCCGGGTGGGTCGCCGGTCGCCTCGCTCCAGCGCAGCAGCGCGTGGGCGACCCCGGCCCAGCCGTGGGCGGCGCCGAGGAAGCCGCCGAGCGGGTCGTCCGGCGCCGGGTCGGCAGTGCGCGCCAGAGCCGCCAGGTGCGCCGCGAGGCGCTCGGCCGCGCCGTGCAGGCCGCAGCCCGCCGCGGTCCGGCCGGCGGTCTCGACGAGGCAGGCCGCGCCGAGGAGCAGGCTCGCCGAGCCGAGCGTGGCGTCCCGCGGACCCTGCTCCGGGACATCGCATGCGCCCGCGAAGCGCGTGAGTGCGCGGCGGGTCTCGGCCTCATCGCGGAGAGCGAGCGCCACCAGCGCCCGCACGTACCAAACGCCCGGCTCGCGGAAGTGCAGCGATCGCCGGGTGAGCCGGCCGGCCGGTACCTCGGGCCAGAAGAACGCGGCCTCCGGGTCGTGCACGGCCTCCTCGGCCGCCGCGGCCCAGCGTCCGGCCGCCTCCTGCGCGGCCCCGTCCCCGCGCAGCGTCCCGTAGCGCAGCAGGAAGTACGCGATGCCGGCCGCGCCGTGGCCCAGCGAAGAGCGCGGCGGGCGCAGGCGCCCGGGCGCGGGGTCGTCGATGTAGCGACGCGCCGTGCGATCGGCGAAGTCGTCGACGGCCTCCCGCCCGCTCAGGGAGTCCTCACCCCGCAGTCGCGGCCGCCGCAGACCCAGCGCGCGCAGACGTCGGTCGGCTGGGTCTGTCTACTGGCACGGCGGGAAGGACGCTTGCCTCCGGCCGCCGTGTACGTCCTCCGCGGCCTCGTCGGGCGGCGTGAGGTCCTTGACCTCCTCGCGTCCGAGCTTGGGATCGCGCTCCTCGCTGTCGTCCGGCTCATCGGTGCTCTTGCGCTCGTCGGTCATCGTGCTCCTCCTGTAGTGCGCTCCTCGCTTATTCACACCCCGCGTCGGTGGGATGGCCGGGGTCGGGATCGAGAACGCCGCCGCGCACCGCCTCGGCGTCCTCCTCGGGCGGCGCGAGGTCCTTGATCTCCTCGCGATCGAGCTTGGGCTCGCGCTCCTCGGCGTCGCGATGCTCCTCGGGGGTATGGCGCTCGTTGGTCATGGGCTCCCCTTCACGGCAGGTCGATCGTGCTATTTGACACGAATCAGCGCCGCCGCGCAACCGCTCTCACGCTCCCGCGCGGACCGGCTGGGTCAGCGCCTTGACGAAGTCCTCGAGCTGGGCGGTGGTCCAGCACTCGAACGCCCGGCAGTGGCGCTCGTAGGCGGCGATCACGGAGTCGCCGTAGTTCCAGTACAGCCGCGGCTCGGGGTTCAGCCAGAACGTGCGCCCGGCCCGCTCGGCGATCTGGGCGAAGATGTCGGCGCGCGGGTCGCGGCCGTTGGTGCGCGCGTCGCCGAGCACGATGACGGTCGCGCGCGGATGCAGGTCGTCCTCGACGAGGTCGCGGAACTCCGACCACACGCGCCCGTAGTCGGTGTAGCCGCTGACGTCCGCCACGCCCGCGTCGCGGCCGATCGCCTCCGACACCGCCCGGAAGTCGCGCTCGCGCCCGAAGACGTCGGTGACCTCGCTGATGCGCTCGATGAACACGAAGGAGCGCATCTTGCGAAACGAGTCGTGCAGCGCGTGCAGCACGCTGAGGAAGAACACCGACGCGCTGGTCACGCTCGTGGACACGTCGCAGAGCACGTAGATCTCCGGCCGGCGCGGGCGCACCGGCTTGAAGCGCAGCTCGACCGGCACGCCGCCGGTCTGCAGCGAGGCGCGCATGGTGCGGCGCACGTCGACGTGGGCGCGGCGGCGGTGGCCGCGGCTCTCCTGACCCTGGGTCTTCAGCCGCCGCTTGAGCTGGGTGACGACGCGGTGCACGGCCGCGAGGTCCTGCAGCGGCCCGGCGGGCAGAGCCCGGTCGAGCTCGTTCAGCGGGCGCGCGGGCGGGAGCGTCTCGGTGCGCTCGATCTGCGCGCGCTCGAGCTCACGGCGCAGCAGCGCCTCGAAGCGCCGCAGCGCCTCGCGGGGGAGACCGGCCGCGCGCGGGTCGTCGGGCGGCAGCCGGGGCTGGGGCTCGGAGCGCAGGCCGAGCGCGCGGCGGATGCGCTGGACGTCCACCCCGATGACGCCCGAGCCCTCTCCCTGGCGCCCGAAGGCGGCGATGGCCAGGCGGGCGAGGTCGCGCATGGCGCTCTCCGAGCCGTCGCGCAGCGCCGCGGCGATCTGCTGGCGCAGCGTGTCGAGGTTGATCTCGATGAACCCGTCCTCGGCATCGGCCGCCGCCCCCTGCGCGCCTTCCCGCACGCCTTCGCGCACGGCGGCGGCCTCCGACGCGCGGAAGAAGTAGCGGTCGAACACGAGGTCGAAGACGCGCCGGTCCTCCTGGGACTTGGCCAGCGTCGCCGCCAGCGCGGCGCGGACGTCCTCCAGCTCGGTCCAGGAGATGTGCTCGAGCACCGCGAAGGCGTCCAGCAGCTCGGCGGTGCCGCTGCCGACCCCCTCGGCGCGCAGCTCCTCGCCGAACTCCACCAGCCGGGCGGCGATCCCCTCAGGGGCCGGGGGAGGCAAGGGCGCTCGGGGCGTCGAGCTTGACGCCGACGCGCTCGGCGACGACGTCGAGGTCCGTGCGGTGCTTGACGATCACCGACATCGTCTCGCGAAAGACCGTGGCGTCGATGTCGGCCGCGCCCAGCAGCAGCAGCGCACGCGCCCAGTCGATCGACTCCGCGATCGACGGGGGCTTCTTGAGGTCCAGCGCGCGCACCATGCCGATGACCTCGACGAGCTTGCGCGCGACGGTCTCCTGCAGGTCGGGCGCGTGCAGCTTGACGATCGCGAGCTCGTGCTCGAGGCAGGGGTAGTCCAACCACAGGTACAGGCAGCGGCGCTTGAGCGCCTCGGTCAGCTCGCGCGAGTTGTTGGAGGTCAGCAGGACGACCGGGCGCGTGCGGGCCTCGACGCGGCCGAGCTCGGGGATCGAGATCTGGAAGTCCGACAGCAGCTCGAGCAGCATCGCCTCGAACTCCTGGTCGGTCTTGTCGATCTCGTCGATGAGCAGGACGATCGGCTCGGGGGACGTGATCGCCTCCATCAGCGGGCGCTGGAGCAGGAACTCCTCGCCGAAGATGTCGTCCTGGACCTCGCCCCAGCCCGTGCCCTCGGCCTCGGCCTGGATGCGCAGCAGCTGCTTGCGGTAGTTCCACTCGTACAGCGCCTTGGCTTCGTCGAGGCCCTCGTAGCACTGCAGCCGCACGAGCCGGCGGTCCAGGACCTTGCTCAGCGCCTTGGCCAGCTCGGTCTTGCCGACGCCGGCCGGGCCCTCCACGAGCACCGGCTTGCCCAGCCGGATCGCCAGGTGGGAGACCAGCGCGGTGGAGTCGCTGGGCAGGTAGCCCACCCCACGCAGGCCGTCGGCGAGCTCGGCGACGGACTGTGGGGCGGCGGTCATGGTCGGGTGGATGATAGGAACTCGGGCCGTGGTCGCCTTGGTGCTCGCCGCGTCGGATGTGTCAGCGGTGCCCGTGCTGGTCCTGATGGGCGCCGGGGTGCTGATCGGGATCATCGGCCACCTCGCGGGGTCGCGCGGCACGGTCGTGGTGGGGCTCGCCGTCCTGTTCGTCGCCACGGCGCTGATGATCATCGGCGCCTCGTCGGCCTACAACGACGATCGCACCGACCCGCGCCCCCGGGGCGAGCCGGGCGGGTTCTGACTCAGGGGCGCTCGCGCGCGGGAGGGACCTCGCCGGGCGCCGGCGGCGGATCGGCGGGCTCGTCGAAGGCCAGCTGGCGGGCGTCCTCCCGGGTCACGTGGCGCCGGCGCGCCCGGGCCCGCCGGCTGGGCGCCAGCTCCGTGAGTGCCTCGGAGGGCGCAACCGGCTCCGTCGCGTCCGTCGGCTCCGGCTCGGCGGCGCGCAGCGGCGGCTCGGGTGCCCCGGCCAGCCGGATGCGCTGGCCCGCGTAGGCCAGCGCGCCCGCGGCGACGAAGGCCAGGAAGAAGCCCCACTGGATCCCCACCGTCCCCGCCTGGCCGCTGACGTCCGGGCGATCGAAGACCCGGTAGAAGATCAGCAGCGCGGCCCACAGGCCGGCGGCGAAGATGACGGTGCCGTCGCCGCCGGGCAGGTGGAAGGGACGCCCCTGGCCGCGCGCGATCACCAGCACCAGCACGCCCGCGGAGACAAGGAAGATCGCCGCCTCGACGAACGAGACGACGCCGAATGCGCTGACGGTGTCCTTGACGAACTCGCGCGAGCCCTGCGGCACCGTGCTCTTCTCGTACCAGGGCAGGAACATCGTCGCCAGCAGCGCGGCGGCGGCCGCGCCCGCGAAGCGCCGGTCGCGGTCCAGCGCGCTCCACGCGCCGCGCAGGCCGTGCGGGCTCACGTCGGCGGCCATCGCGCGATTGTACGCGCGGGCCTGACGGGCACTTTCCACGAGGCGTCGATTCCGAGTCGAGCTGTCCGGCAAGGGGGTGGGCCGATCTCGTCGCGATATTCCGGACCAACTCGGCCCACCCCGGCCGCCCGCGGGGGTGTGCGGACCTGACTGCCTATATGGCGGTCCCGGTGGCACACCCCCCGAGAAACGCGGCCGGTCATCCCCCAACCTCCACTCCTGCGCGCCTTCCGCTCGTCCTTCAATGCCAACCCGTCACGAACGCCGGCCCTTCATCACAGCCGCAGGGCCACCGTCCTAGCTGACCTCGATGTCCTGCACCTCGACCGGCGCGGGCCCGGCCGGGCGGACGTCGATGCGCTCGATCCACCAGTCCAGCAGCGCGCGGATCACGACGAGGAACTGGCGAATCAGCTCGGTGACCTGGACCTGCAGCTCGGGCGGCAGCATCCCGCGCAGCAGGTCCACCAGCGCGACGAGCGCCTGGAGCTCCTCCGTGGCGCTCTGGCCGGGCGCGGCGCCATCGGCGCCCGGCGGCGGGGGCGCGCCGGGCGGCGGGCCCTCCGCGCGGGCTCGCGCGGTCTCGTCGGCCAGTCGCTGCACCGCCTCCTGGGTGGCGCGGATGCGCTCGCGCAGGGCGTCGAGGGCGGCCGGGTCGGCGTCAGGAGGCGGGGGCATCGAAGCTCACGGTCAGCGCGCCGTCGGAGAACGCCGCGCCGCGAGGACGATAGTCGCGCAGCGCGGGCGGCAGCATCAGCGTGCGCTTCTGCCCCCCGACCTTCACGATCAGCTCCAGGCCGATCTTGCGCACCGCGATCTCGCCCTTCTGCGCGAACGGCAGCTCCAGGCGCAGCGACGCGTCGTCCTCGCCCACGCGCAGCTCCTCCACGACTGTCGCGTGCAGGACCGCGGTGGCGTCGGCGTCGGCGAACAGGGCGTCGGCGAGGCGGTCGAGCATCGGCGCGCCGCGGACCTCCTCGTCGAAGTAGGGCGCGAGCAGCACCGGGACGGGCGCGAACGCGTCGCGGACCTCGAGCAGCTGGGACTGCTGATGCTCGCGCCAGGACTCGAAGTACGCGCCGACCTGCGCCGGGAAGATCCGGTTGACCACGATCGCGTCGGTGAGGAACCCGTAGAGGTTCAGGTAGGTGAACGTGCGCCGCGACTCGGCGATCACCATCCGGTCGGGGTTCATCACCAGGCGGATCGAGACGTTCTCGGCGTCGCGGAGGATCTCGTTCATCGCGACGAGGTTGCGCACCAGGCGCGAGACGTCGCCGAGCACCGCCTCGCCGGGCAGCGAGACGTCGAGCACCGCCCGGGCGAACGGTCGCGCCGCGTCCAGGATGCGGCCCTGCTGCGGGAAGACGGTCTCCAGCCACCAGCGCGCGACGTCGGGGAAGGAGAGCAGGCGCAGCGTCTCCCCGGTCGGCGCGCAGTCCACGACGATGCAGTCGTACTCGCCGGACTCGACGTGGCGCTTGAGCGCCAGCAGGCTGAACAGCTCGTCCAGCCCGGGCGGCACCGTCAGCTCGCCCGCGGAGATGCGGTCCACGCCGCGCTCCACGAGGACCGCGCCCAGCCAGTCCTGCACCGCCGCCCAGTTGTCCTCCAGCTCGTCCTGCGCGCTGACCTGGTGCGCCCACAGCCGCTCGCCGACGGCGACCGGCTCCCCGTCCACGGCGGTGCCCAGGACGTCGGCCAGCGAGTGGGCCGGGTCGGTGGAGAGGATGACCGTGCGCTGCCCGTCGCTCGCCGCGCGGCGCGCGGTGGCGGCGGCGACCGAGGTCTTGCCGACGCCGCCCTTGCCCGTGTAGAGGATCGTGCGCGGCGCCAAGGGCCGCGACACTACCCGCCGGGCGCTCAGCGCCCCCGGGCCAGCACGCGCAGCTCGCCGCGCGCGGCGCCGTGGTTGCCCGCGAGGTCGGTCGCGCGCAGGGTGACCGCGTAGGTGCCGGCCCGGCGCGGCCGCGACCAGCGCAGCGAGCGCCGGCCGCTGTCCAGCCGGGCGCGCAATGTCACGACGGCCCGGCCGGCCCGCGAGACGGTCAGGGCCACGAAGGCGGGCTTGTCCAGGGTCAGCGCCAGGGAGACGGGGCGCCCGGCCCGGGCGCGCCGCGTGACGAGCGCGAGCCGCGGCGGGCGGGTGAGGTCCGCGGTGAAGCGCTGATCGGCCGCGCAGTACGGGGCCGGGTCGGCGCCCGGCGCGACCCCGCCGCCGGGGCGCTGGCGGTCGGCGGTCAGCCGCCCGCACAGCTGGCGCAGGAAGTCGCGCACGAGCCGGTGGTAGTTCAGGTCGGAGTCGCGGCTGCCCGAGTAGCGCGACCAGCCGCCCGTGTCGTAGGCGGGGAGCTCGGACCGCAGCTGGGCGTCCCCCGCGGCGAACAGTGCGCGCCCCTCGAGGTCGTTGGCCAGCAGCGCGAACTCGTGCAGCCCGTTCAGCGCCTGCACGAAGCCGTTGAGCACGCGCAGGCGCGGTGCGTAGGAGTAGATGAGGTAGTGCGCCCCGAGGGGCGTGTCGACGCGCACGCCCTCCGGCGGCGCGGTGCGGAAGATCCCCAGCGCCGCGCGCGCGGCCTCGAAGTAGCGCGGCTCGTTCAGGCGCACGGCGGCCCGCGACAGCGCCTGGATCGCAGTCCCCTGCGCGAGCGCGCTGGCCCAGGGCGGTCGCCCGCCGTTGAAGCGGAAGAGGTACTCGAACGCGATGCCGCCCGCGCGCTGGGCGGCCAGCGCCAGCGCCTCGTCGAGCAGCGCGCGCAGCTCGGAATCGCGCGTGCCGATCTGGAAGAGGCCGTTGGCCCGCCCGAAGGTGCCCAGCCACTGGATCTGCAGGCCCTGGCCGGCGTAGTGCTCCCAGACCAGGCGGCTGCCGGGGACGGTCACGCGCTGGCGGTCGCGCAGCAGCGGGCCGGTGGACCACCACTCGCGGTTGCGGGCCACGGTCACCATCAGCGCGGGCAGGCGGGACGGCCCGAGCTGACCGCGCGCCGCGATCGCCTCGAGATTGGCCAGCACGGCGCCAAGCGCGACCCGCCGCGCGCCGCGCAGGCGCCCGCGGGTGGCGACCGCTGCGTCGTAGGTCGCCCGGTGGGCGTCGTGCGTGGCCGGGTCGACGAGTCCCGCGTCGCGCAGCGCCGCCAGCTCTCCGCGCACCGTCCGCGGGGCCGCCTCGGCGGTGGGGGCGAGCACCGGCGCGAGGGCCAGGACGAGCAGCGCAACTGAGGCCCGGCGCACGAGCACGATGCTAGGTTCAACACCCGTTCGCGGCTGCAGTTGCCGTTGCACGAAACCGCCCGCCCACCCTTGAGCCGCCCGAGCCTGCACGCCTTCCTCGCCCTGCTGTCGGCCGCCACGTGTGCGATCGCGGTCAGCGCGTGCGGCGACGACTCCGAGGCCGCCGGAATGCGCGCCGACGCCGTCCTGGACCAGGCCGTCGGCTCCGATGCCCGCCCCGCGTCCAGCGGGCGCCTCGACGCATCCCTCGTGCTCGACGCCCGCGAGATCACCGGTCGCACAGGCGCGGTGAGGATCAAGCTGGGCGGTCCGTTCGCCGGCGGCGACCAGCGCGGCCTACCGCGCCTGGACCTCGCGCTCGATGCGGATCTGGGCGGCCGGCGGGTCCGCGGCGGCGCGATCTCCACCGGCGAGCGCGCGTACCTGCGGCTGGGCGGGCGGACGTACGCGGTGTCCGAACGGCTGCTGGGACAGCTGCGCACCGCGCTCGCGCTGGTCCAGGGCCGCAGGGGCCTCACGCTCGGCGCGCTGGGTCTGGATCCCAGCCGGTGGATCACCGATCCGCAGCTGCGGGGAACCGAGACCGTCGGCGGGGCGCAGGCCACGCACGTCTCGGGCGGCCTGGACGAGGAGCGCTTCCTCGACGACATCGACACGCTGCTCGGCCGCGCCAAGCTGCTCGGCGCGCTGCTGCCCTTCCCCACGCCCGACCGGCTCCCGGCCGCCGTCCGGGAGCGGATCGCCGAGGCGATCCGCGACGCCCGCGTCGACGTGTGGGCCGGCGAGCGCGACCGGATCCTGCGCCGCCTGAAGGTCGCCGCCGGCGTGGGGCGCAGCGGGAGGCTGGCGCTCGACCTGCTGATCGCCGACGTCGGCGAGCCGCAGGAGATCCGCGAGCCGCAGGACGCCCGGCCGCTGTCCGAGCTCGCGGGCGGCGGCCTTCTCGGCAGCCTGGCCGAGCCCTCGCCCTAGCGCTTCGCTAGACCATCTCCAGGAGCACCAGGGCGATGTCGTCGCGGGCCTCGGCGCCCGGCCCCAGCGCCGCCTCCTCGATGCGCTGCGCCATCGTCTCCACCGGCTCGCCGCGGTGGCGGGCCAGCACCTCGCGCAGCTCGGCCTCGCTCAGCGGGTGCCCGGGGGCGCGGGCGTCGGTGAGGCCGTCGGTGAACGCCAGCAGCCGGTCGCCGGGCCCGAGGTCCACGGTGACGTCGGTCAGCCGCGGCTGCGCGTCGAGGCCCAGGAGATTGCCGGCCTCCCCGACCGCCTGCGCCGAGCCGTCGGCGCGGATGAGGATCGGCAGCGGGTGGCCCGCGGTGGCCAGCGTCACGGTGCGCGGCTCGCTGGTGCGCAGCACGGCGTACAGCGCGGTCGCGTACAGCGCGGGCCGCTCGGCCCCGAGCACCGCGTCGTTGAGGTCGGCCAGCACGGCGGCGGGCGCCCGGCCGGCACCGGCCACGGCGCGGGTGGTGTAGCGCGCCAGCGCGGTCATCGCGGCGGCCGCCGCGCCCTTTCCGCACACGTCGCCGACGACCACCGCCCAGGTGTCGTCCTCGAGCGCGAAGACGTCGTAGAAGTCGCCGCCCACCTCCAGGCCCGCGCCGGCCGGGCGGTAGCGGGCGGCCATGCGCACGCCCGGGATGCGGGGAAGGTCGGGCGGCAGCAGGCTGGCCTGCAGCGTGAGCGCGAGGTCCCGAGCCCCCGCGTACAGGCGCGCGTTCTCGACGGCGAGCGCGCACTTGCCGGCGAGCCGCGACAGGACCGCGACGTCGCGCTCGGTGAGCGAGCGACCCGGGTCGCTCGTCGCCAGCGTGATGGCGCCGATCGGCCGGCCCCGGGCGATCATCGGCACCACCGCCGCCGAGCGCAGGCGCAGCTCGCGCATCGCCGCCAGGTGCTCGGGGCCGCGCGCCTGCGCGACGAGCATCTCGTCGGTGACCTCGGAGTACAGCTCGGAGCTCCCGGTGCGCAGCACGGTGGCCACGCCGGTGTCCCCGCCGGGCGCGGCGAACCGGCTGCGCAGCTCGAGCGCCCGGTCGCGCAGCTCGTCGGTGGTGGCGCTCAGCGCGGCGTGGACGATCTCGCCGTCGTCGCCGACAAGGTCCACTGCGCACCAGTCCGCCACCTCTCCCACCGCCAAGCGCGAGATCTGCCCGAGCGTCTCGTCGAGGTCGAGCGTGTGGGCGAGCAGCTCGGCGCTGCGGGCCAGGAAGCGATCGGCGAGCTGCGCCCGCTTGTCGGCGGTGACGTCCTGCCAGACGTTGATCGCCAGCGTCTGGCCCGATCGATCGGTGAGCGGCATCGCGCTGACCAGCGACCAGCGCTCGTCGCCGCTGGTGACCTCGCGCCAGCGCAGCAGGACCGGGCCGACCGCGCCGCCGGAGGCCAGCGCCCGCCGCCCGGGCAGGTCGGCGAAGCCCACCGGCTCGTCGCCCTCGTCGCGTACGACGAAGCGCTGGGCGAGGGTGCCGTCGTCCTGGGCGGCCAGCAGCTCCTCCGGCGCCGCGTAGCCGATGGCCCGGGCCGCCTCGCGGTTGGCGTACAGCAGCCGTCCCCGCTCGTCCTGCACCGTGACCGCGTCGGGCAGCTCGTCGAGGACCGACCGCGCCACGCGGTCGTCGAGCACGGCTAAGGACCTGGCGGCTCGTCGAGCACGTCGAGCACCGTCGCGGCGCCCGTGATCTCCAGCACACGACGGGCGGGCCCGGCCGGGCAGACGACGGTGACCCGGCGCTCGAGCGGCAGGCCGCGCTTGTAGGCCTCCAGGATCGCCCGCAGCCCGCTGGAGTCCAGGAAGACGACCTCGCGCAGGTCCAGCACGAGGCGATCGCCGGCGCGCTCCTCCGCGCGGGCCACGACGGCCTCGAACGGGCCCACCGTGGCGAGGTCCAGCTCGCCGCCGACGCTCACGATGCCCGAGGCGTCGTCGAGCGCCACGGAGAACGCGGCGGGCCCCGCCGCAGCGCGCGCGTCTACCGGTGCCTCGCCCACGCGCGGAGTCTATGCGCAGGGCGCAGCGTGTGCGACGGCGCGCCCCCGTACAGTTCCGGCGATGCGGGAGCCCTCCCACACCGCCGTCGGCACCTGGAGCGGGGGCCGCTACCTGCATTTCGGGGAGCCGATCGCGCAGGAGCGCCTCGAGGCGCTCCTGCAACCGGGGGAGGGCATCGACACGCTGCTCACCGCCGACGCCTACGGCGCGGGCGAGGCGGACCGCGTGCTCGGCCGCGCCCTGGCGGGAACCGACCGCGGCGCCTACAGCCTCATCGGCGCGATCGGCCACGACTTCTACGCGGGCGAGCGCGACGGGCCGCGCGGCTTTCCCCGCTTCACCGACCCTCGGCTGCGCGGACCGCAGGAGTACGCCGCCTACGTGCGCATGGCCGTCGAGCGCAGCGTCGAGCGCCTGGGCGTGGGCGCCTTCGACGTGCTGCTGCTGCACAACCCCGACCGGACCGGCTACACGAGCCCGGTGGTGTGGGACGCGCTGGAGGCGGTCCGCGACGCGGGCCTGACGCGCCGGCTGGGCGTCGCGCCGGGCCCCGCCAACGGCTTCACGCTGGACCTGATCGACTGCCTGGAGCGCTTCGGCGCGCTCATCGACTGGGCGATGGTGATCCTCAACCCGCTCGAGCCGTGGCCCGGCGAGCTCGTGCTCGATGCCGCCCGGCGCCACGGCGTGCGCGTGATCGCCCGGGTCGTGGACTACGGCGGGCTGTTCTGGGACGACGTGAAACCCGGGCACGAGTTCGCGCCGCGCGATCACCGGACGTTCCGGCCGGACGGCTGGGTGCAGGATGGCGTGGAGAAGCTCGAGCGCCTGCGCCCCATCGCCGAGCGTCACGGCCTGACCATGGCCCAGCTCGCGGCGCAGTGGTGCCTGGCCCACGACGCGGTCGCCTGCGTGGTCCCCACGCTCATCCAGGAGCCCGGCGGCCGCCCGATCGAGGCCAAGCGCGCCGAGCTGGCGGCCACGCCGCGCACCGTCGTCCTGGGCGCCGACGAGGTCGCCGCCATCCGTGCCGTGGGCGACAACACCGGCGCGATGACGCTCAAGGGCGCCACGCCCGACCACGAGGGCGAGGCCCGCCCCGACCGCTGGCCCGTGACCGACGACCTCTCCGCGCTCGCCGCGCGCTGGGGCATCGACCCCGACCGCGACCTTCGCGCGCTGACTCCCACCCGTGGGTAAGGTCCGGCGCTTCCTCCTCTCGGGGTCCGGGTGGCCCTACCTGCTGGTCCCGTTCATCCCGATCGCGATCGCGCTCGAGCTCGGGCACGCAGAGGCGACGCTGATCTTCGGGGCCGCGGCGGCAGGGGTGATTCCCACCGCCGCGCTCATGGGCCGCGCCACAGAGGAGCTGGCGCACCGATCGGGGCCGGGCATCGGCGGCTTCCTCAACGTGACGTTCGGCAACGCCCCCGAGCTGATCATCGCGTTCTTCGCGCTCAACGAGGGGCTGCAGGAGGTCGTCAAGGCCTCGCTGATCGGCTCGATCCTGGGGAACATCCTGCTCGTCATGGGCGCGGCCATGCTGGTGGGCGGGCTGAAACGCGAGCGTCAGACGTTCAACTCGACCGCCGCCAACGTGCAGTCCTCGATGTTGCTGCTGGCCGCCGTCGCGCTCGTGATGCCGACCGTCTTCCAGCTCGTGGCCGGCGGCGGGCTGCCCGGGGTGGGGGAGGAGAGCGTGGACTTCGGCGCGGACCTCGAGCGGATGTCGTTCATCGTGGCGATCATCCTGCTGGCCTCCTATGCGGGCGGGCTGGTCTTCTCGCTGCGCTCGCACCGCGCGCTGTTCAACCCCACCGCCGAGGCGGAGGAGCACGTCGACGAGCCCTGGACGGTGCGCAAGGCCGTGATCACCCTGGCGGTCGCGGGCGTGGCCGTGGGGCTGATGTCCGAGATCCTCGTGGGCTCGATCTCCGAGGCGTCGGAGACGATCGGGATCAGCCAGTTCTTCGTCGGGCTGATCGTCGTGGCGATCGTGGGCAACGCCGCCGAGCACTGGGTGGCGATCTACTTCGCCGCCAAGGACAAGATGGACCTCGCGGTCAACATCGCGATCGGCTCCAGCGCGCAGATCGCGCTCTTCGCCGCACCGGTGCTGGTCCTGCTGTCCTTCGTCGTGGGCCCCAACCCGATGTCGCTGGTGTTCAACGGCTTCGAGCTCGCGGCCGTGTTCCTGGCCATCCTGATCGCCAACCACGTCACCCACGACGGCGAATCGACCTGGTACGAGGGCATGCAGCTGCTCTCGGTCTACGCCGTGCTCGGCGTGGTCTTCTACTACGCGTAGGAGCGCTCGGGATGCTGATCGAGCTCGCCGGCCTGGTGGTCCTGCTCGTCGTGCTGCTGGCCGTGGACCTGCGCTACTTCGCGCGGGGCCGGGAGGCGTCGTTCCGCGAGAGCGCGGTGTGGTCCCTGGGCTGGCTGGCGCTTGGCCTGGTGGTCACCGTGGCCGTCGTCTTGATCAACGGCGGCGAGGACGGGGTCAACTACATCACCGTCTACCTCATCGAGCGCTCGCTGTCGCTGGACAACCTGTTCGTCTTCATCCTGCTGTTCGCGTACTTCGGCGTGCCCCACGAGCACCGGGCGCGGCTGCTGTTCTGGGGCATCATCGCCGCGCTGGTGCTCCGCGGGCTGGCGATCCTGGGCGGCACCGCGCTCATCGAGCAGTTCCACTTCGTGCTCTACGTGCTGGGCGTGCTGCTGCTCGTGCTGGCCTACCGGATCTTCCGCGGCGTCTCGGAGAACGTGGACCCCGACAGGAACCTGGTGGTCCGCGGGGTGCGCAAGGTGTTCCCGGTCACCCACGACTTCCGCGAGCACCACTGGTTCGTGCGCGAGGACGGCCGCCGGTTCGTGACGCCGCTGTTCCTGTGCCTGGCCGCCATCGTCGCGGCGGACATCGCGTTCGCGGTGGACTCGATCCCCGCCGCGTTCGCCATCACCCGCGACCCGCTGATCATCTGGGCGGGCAACGTCTTCGCGCTCATCGGCCTGCGCGCGCTGTTCGTGCTGGTCGAGGGGCTGATCCGCCGCTTCCGCTACCTCGACGAGACGATCGCCGTCGTCCTGGCGCTGATCGCGGTCAAGCTGCTCATCGAGGAGTGGGTGAAGATCGGGCCCGTCGCCAGCCTGGCCATGGTGGCCGTCGCTTTCACGATCGGCATCGTCGCGTCGCTGGTCGCCGACCGCCGCGACCCGGAGGGTGCGCGCGAGCGCGAGGATGGCGCCGCGCCGGCCGACGACCCGCCGGCGCAGTAGCCGCGATCACGGCGCGCGCCCCGGGTCGTCGCCGAGGAGCAGGCGCCAGACGGCGAGGGCTCCGAGCGCCGTCATCAGCGCCGCGCTGGCCACGCACCACTGGCAGATCGCATCGATGACGACCACCTCGAGGTACGTGAGGTAGGCGCTGAAGCCGGCGCCGCTGACGGCGAGCGCCGCCGCCGCGAGCCGCGCGCGCTCGCCCGGCGCGAGGAGCGCACCGGCGATCGCGATGTAGGCACCGAGGCCCAGGACCGCCACCGGGATCCCGAGTAGCGTGGCGTACGACGAGGACTGGACGCGCTCGCACCCGTGCCCGCCGCCGGCGCAGAACGGCTCCAGACCCGCGTAGTGCACGTACGTCAGATAGCCCGCCACACCGGCTCCGAGCACGGCTGTCGCCTCCGCCGCGATCAGCAGCCGGCGGTCGGTCACGGGTCGAGCGCCGGCTCGATGAGGGCGGCGAACGCGCCGAAGTCGAGGCTGCGGACCGCGAGCACCGTGCCCCGGCCGGCGTGCGGGCCGATCGTGAACGCGGGCGTCGACGACAGGCCGGCCGCCTGCGCCTCGGACTCGGATCTGAGCAGCGGCCGCTCCAGAGCCGCGGACCTCGTTGCGTCGGAGACCACCAGGCTCGCCGGTACGCCGGCCGCCGTCGCGATCCGCGACAGGAACGCGTCGGTGACGTAGCCCGCGTTCTCCTGACCCTGGTTGCGATAGACGAGGTCGACGAAGTTCCACATCCGGTCGCGGTTCGCGGCCGCCTGAGCGGCGCGGGCGGCGGCGTCGGAGTCCGGGCCGATGAAGCGCTGCAGGCGCAGTTCGAGGCGCAGCTTCCCGGTGCGCACGTAGCGCTCGATGATCTGGGGCAGCACGTCGCGCGCGTAGTCGCGACAGAACGGGCACTGCAGGTCGGCGAACTCGGTCAGCACGACCGCCGCCTTCGGGTCGCCGAGCGAGGTCCCCTCCTGCACGATGCCCTCCAGCATCGCGCGGGAGTCCGCCACGCCGGCCACGGCGGCCCCGCTCCCCGCGTTCGGCTCGTCCGCGCCCCGCTGGCTGACCACGATCAGCACGACGATGACGATCGCCGAGAGCCCGAGCGCGAGGCCCAGTCGCGTCACCTGGGTGCGCCGGGCCGCCATCGCTCACGCGGTGCGACGGCGCACGGAGACGATCGCGCCGGCGCCCGCGACGAGCAGCGCCGCGACGCCGATCCCGCGCGCGAGCCAATCCGGCCCGGAGTCGTCGGCCTCGGTCTCGGCCCGCGGGGCGGCCGGGTCGGCGGTCGCGCCGGCGTCGCCTTCGCCGCCGGCGTTCTCACGCGGGGCGGAGCGCGAGATGGTCGTGATCGACGCCGGCTCGTCGGTCCCCGCGGCGCCGATCCACCGCACGACCTTCCCGTCGCGGTAGGTCTGGATCGCCTTCCAGGGGATCGGGCCCTCGCGCTCCGGGGTGGAGGCGAGGAAGCGGAACGTCGCCAGGCCGTCGGAGCCCGTACGCCCGCGCCAGACGATCGAGCGCACGGACCCGTCCGCGTTCATCCGCAGCCGCCGCGTCCAGCCCGGCGCGTTCTCGTAGGAGAACGGCAGCACGTCCCGGGGCACTGCCAGCTCGACCTGGCGCGTGCCCGCCTCGTCCTCGGACGGGATGAGCACGGTCCACAGGACCGGATCGCCCGGCGCCGCGCGAGCGGGGCGTACCTGGATGTGCGCGGGAGCGGGGACGGCCCAGGCCGCCCCCGCCGTGACCGCGAGCGCGACGGCGGCCAGCGCGCCCCGGGTCCGGCGCGGGCGGCTCATCGCGCGAGCCGGAACCGGAACGAGCCGCGCTGATGGTGGCCGTCCGCGGCGACGATCGTCCAGCTCGCCCGGTAGGAGCCCGGCCGCAGCGATGGCTTGAGCCCGACGAGCAGCCGGGTGATCCGGCGCGGATCGCGCCCGCCGCTGCCGACCGACGCCACGTGGCCGCCCGGCCCGACCACGCGCAGCGTGCCGCGCCGGATCGGCCCGTCGAACGTCACCGTCGCGCGCGCGATCGAGGTCTTCGCGGTCGTGCCCCGCGCGGGGCTGGTGGACTTGACCTCGGTGTGGCCGAGCGCGACGGGCGCGCCCGGCGCGAGGAGGACCGCCGCGACGATCGAGATGCCGGCGAATCGGTGGCTGCGCATCCGTGCCGTCAGCCTCCGGCCCTGGCGCTGACCATCTGGAAGCGGTCACCGCTCGTTGCGTCGACCGCGATCTCGAGCGGGCCGCGCGCCCGTCCCAGTCCGGCGGCCGCGGTCCCCGCCGGCTCGAGGACGAAGCTCGCGGCGCCGTCGGGCCCGAGCGCGACGCCGCGGCTGGCCAGGATCCGCGAGCGCAGCCGCAGCCGCTTCGCGTTCTCGGCGCTGATCTTCAGGCGCGCGGCGACCGTCCGGTTCGCCGGCCCGGACAGCGTGAGCGCGATGCCGTCCCGGGCGAGCGCCGCCACCGACGGAATCGTGGCGGGGAGCGCGAGGCGCAGGGGGCGCAGCGCGCTCCTGAGCGTCGCGACCTCCGCGACGGCCGCGTCGTAGGCCGCCTGCACGTCCCTGGTCTGCGCGGCCGCGCCGTCGGCGCGCGCGGACTCGCTGTCGCGGGAGCCGCCGAGGCTGCTCAGCTGCTGGCCCAGCGTCGCGACGCTCGCCTCCAGCGGCGCCTTCTCCAGGGCGATCGTGTGCGCCGCGAGCGCCGTGAAGGACGTCTGCGTGGCGTCGGCAGGGACGAACGAGGACGGCGTCGCGCCGGGGAGGCCCTCGCAGGCGGCCTCCAGCCCTGAGTCGGGGATCGCCGTCAGGTCCAGGCCAGTCTGCGCCTGGACGACGGGGAGCCAGTCGGCGGGGTCGTCGTCGACGCCCACGGTCGTCCTCTGGAACGGGACGTAGGCGTAGAACGGATCGGTGCCCTGCCAGCTGCGGACCGTCGCTGCGTTCGTGAGTGCCGGGATGTCGCACGTCGCGTGCGGGTGCGCGCCGGTGACGGCGTCCGAGGCGAGGACGTCGAACCCGGGAGCGTTGCGCAAGAGGCTCGGCGCGCGCTGGTAGTTGATCGCGCCCGCGGTGGTCTTGCCGTTGGACTCGCGCAGCACGTAGGTGCTGGCGTGGTTGGTGAAGGCGTAGCGCGCCTGGCTGGCGCAGGTCACGTCGGCCGGGCTGGTCGGGGGGTTGGGCGCGGCCGTGCAGTTGACGAGCGCCGTCGACTGCCAGACGGAGGGGTGGGCCGCCGCGGCGGCCGGCACGGCGGCCGCCACGACGGCGACTGCCGCGACGACGAGGCGCGAGGGACGGGGCGGGATCATTGGAGCACTCCTGACCTGGATGTGGACCGCTCGGCGCGCTGGCCGGACGGGATGAAGACGGCCTGGTAGCGACCGCGGGCCAGGGGGCGCGCGGAGAAGCGGAACCGGCCGTTGCGGGCCCTCGTGACCGCCGAGGGCCGGACGGCGTTCGTGCGCAGCAGCAGCACGCGACCGGGCAGGCGCGGGCTCACGCGCCCGCTGACGACCACGGCGCCGCTCGGCAGGCGGCGCGCCGTCATCCGGACCGTCGACTGCATCGTGACGGCGCGCGTCTGCCCGTTGATGCCCTCGGCGGCCGCGGTGACCATCGAGCTCTCCACCAGCGGGATCGAGGCGGCGAAGCTGCCGTCGGTGAGCGTTCGGACCGACCGCACCACCGGCGCCCGGCGCGAATGACGCGCTCGTGCGGTCACCCGCACGGTCACCCCTCCGCGCGCGGGGACGATGCGGCCGCCGGCGCGGATCCGGCCTGCACCACGCAGGCGCCTGGGTGCGCTGAGGACGACCGCCGTCGTCGTCGCTGCGCCGCCGCTGCCGGTGCCCTCGCCGCTGCCGCCGGCACCCGGCCCTCCCGGTCCGCTCGCCAGACACGATCCGACGACGTAGTCGGCGCCGAAGGACGCCTCGGTGGGCGTCACGCCGCCGGGCGCGCGGTCGACCCAGTGCAGGTCTGACGGGGAGGTCATGCCGTCGTAGGTCAGGACGAACGGCCGCGCGAGCACCGCGCCGGTCACGGCACCCGTCGCCGCGGGCACGTCGATCGTGACCGTGGCTCCGAAGCCGGTCGTCACCTCACCGGCGGTCGCGCCCTCGCTGGAGAAGCCGCCCGCGAGCGTCCACGTTCCGAAGTCGTAGCGCGTCGGGTCGGTGCGCGGCCCCTCGGCGCGTACGTAGCGCAGCCGGCCACCAACCGCGAACACGACGGCGAAGCCGGCAGCGTCGGAGTCGTCGTGGGCCGGTGCCCAGCTCCCGAGATTGACCGCGATGACCGCCTGCGGGCGGCTGGCCTGCTCGGAGAACCAGGCCGAGAGGACGTCGGTGTTGGGGTGATGGCCGTCGCCGCGGTCGTCGGAGATCTGGACGACGCCGCCGCACGGCGCAGGCGCGGCCGGCGCCGGGGGCGAGAACGCGAGGCTCAGCGCGATCGCGGCGACGATCGCGGTGATGCACTTCAGAGCTGGCGCGGTGCCCGCACCCTGCGGGCGCAACGCGGAGGCCGATGAGGGACGCACGAGCGCCCTCCTTCCTGATCGACGATGGAGACCGGGCGCAGGGCCCGGTCCACACGTGACCAGGGGCGCCCTAGCTGATGGGTGCCGGGGCGGCCGGGGGCGGGCGCATCGCGAGCGCCGATGTGGCCAGCGAGGCCATGCGGCGCACGACGACGACGCGCCGGACCGGCAGCGTGCGGGGCGCGCGACGCCAGACGGGGCGCGTGAACCGCCGCGCGCGCATGCGGTGCAGCAGCTCCTCGCCGGGTGCATACCCGAGCAGGAGAACGGTGAACAGCAGCAGCGCCGGCGCGAGCAGCAGGGCGACTCCGGGCAGCGCGACGACAAGCGCCGCGGCCACGAGCGCCACGACACCGAGGCCGGCGACGCGGCCGGGGTTCGATGCGACCCTGCTCATGCGCGGGGGACCGTATCGGAGCCGCGAGGTCCCGGCAACCTCACCGGCACGGCGGCCCGCGGCGCCGCCCGACTACCCGTCCTCGTCGGCCTCCGGCGGCGCGTTCTCGTCCTCGTCGACGATGTCGTCGCCGGCGCCCAGGCGCCCGCTCACGCCGGCGCCGTGACCGACCTGGAAGGACTCCATCAGCTCGTCGCGGCGCTGCTCGTCGATGGGGGCGTCGTCGGAGATCAGCACCCAGTCGGCGCCCTCGAAGTCCTCCATGTTGAAGATCTCGGTGTCGAGGTCGGGCGAGTCGTCGACCACGACGAGCACCTCGGTCTGGGGGTTGAAGTAGGTCCCCGGCCGGATGAGGATCTCGTCGAGGTCGAACTGTCGCGGTCGTGCCATGGCTATCTCTTATCACGTCAGCTCGCGCAGCCGGCGCTCCACCTCGGCCTCCACGTCGAGCGGTTCGTCCCCGGCACGTACCCGGCGCCGATTGCGCGCAACCACGAGCTGGCGGACCTCGTCGCGCAGCTCGGGGTCGACCGCGGGCGCGGTCAGCCGCGCGAGCTCGGCGTCGACGTCCAGCGGCGCCTCGCCGCGGCGCGTGCGCCGCGCGTTGCGGGCGGTCAGGAGCTGGCGGATCTCGTCGTCGCGCTGCTGCGCGGTCTCCGGCGCCCCGGCGAAGGACCCGGGGCCCGGGGTGCGCGGCGGCCGGTCGGAGTCCTCGTCGTCGCCGATCGACATCCCGCCGCGCCCGATCTCGCGGTAGGTCCTCCCGGAGCCGGCGAAGGTGATCAGCCCGATGACCGCCGCCACGCCGACGACCACGAAGAGCACGACCGCGAAGGCCTCCTCCATGGGTCCGATGATGCCAGGCCTTTGAGGTGGGGTGTGACCTCCGGTACCCTTCCGGGTAGGTATTGACTGACCAGTCAATCTGCCGTCGCCCCCACGCCTTCAGGAGAAGCCCACATGGTCGATTTCACGCTGACCGACGAGCAGAAGAACCTGCGCGAGCTCGCGCACGACTTCGCTGAGAAGGAGATCCGCCCCGTTGCGTGGGAGTACGACCGCGACGGCACCTGGCCCGCGGAGATCATCGCCAAGGCCCACGAGGTCGGGCTGATGAACACGCACCTGCCCGAGGAGTACGGCGGCGCCGGCCTGTCCTACCTGGACGGCTGCCTCGTCGAGGAGGAGCTGGCCTGGGGCTGCTCGGGCATCCAGACCTCGCTGGGGGCCAACAGCCTCGCCACCGCGCCCGTGATGCTGGGCGGCTCGGAGGAGGTCAAGCGCGAGTTCGCCGAGGAGCTGATCGAGTCGCCCAAGCTCGCCTCCTTCTGCCTCACCGAGCCCGACGCGGGCTCCGACGTCTCGGGCATGCGCACGCGCGCCGTGCGCCAGGGCGACAAGTACGTCCTCAACGGCTCGAAGTGCTTCATCACCAACGGCAGCTACGCCGACTTCTTCACCGTCTACGCCAAGACCGACCCCGAGGCCGGGCACCGCGGCATGTCCGCGTTCCTCGTGCGCAAGGACGACACGGTCATCGTGGACAAGAAGGAGGACAAGATGGGCCAGCGGGCGTCCAACACCGCGACCATCACCTTCAACGACACCGAGGTCGACGAGCGCTACCTGCTCGGCGAGGAGAACCGCGGCTTCAAGCTCGCGATGATGGTGCTCGACCGCACCCGCCCCGGCGTGGCGTCGATGGCGGTGGGCATCGCGCGCGCCGCGTTCGAGTTCGCCACCGCGTACTCCAAGGAGCGCGTCCAGTTCGGGGTGCCGATCGCGATGCACCAGGCGATCCAGTTCATGATCGCCGACATGGCGACGAAGGTGCACCTCTCGCGCCTGGCCGTCTGGAACTCCGCCGTGCTGCTCGACCAGGGTCGCCGCAACACCCTGGAGTCCTCTCACGCCAAGCGCTTCGCCGCCGACTCGGCCATGGAGGTCGCGACCGACGCCGTGCAGGTCTACGGCGGGTACGGCTTCATCAAGGACTACCCGGTCGAGAAGCTCATGCGCGACGCGAAGATCATGCAGCTCTACGAGGGCACGTCGCAGATCCAGCGCCTGGTCATCGCCCGCGAGACGCTGCTGCCGCGGCGCATCGAGGAGCCGGCGACCGCCACCGCCTGAGGTTGGCCGCCGCCCCGCGCGGGCAGGCTGCCACCATGCGCATTCCACGCTCCCGCGGAGCAGTGAGCGGGGTGCTCCTCGTGCTCCTCGGGCTGTGGGGCGGGCTGATCGCGTTCGCCGGGCCGTCCTTCGACTTCGGCTTCCGGCCCGACGACGCGTGGCACATGACCGAGGGCCGCTTCTACCTCTCGGTGCTGCCCGCCGGGGCCACCGTGGTGGGCGGCCTGGTGCTGCTGCGCAGCGCCAACCGCATCGTCGCGGCGCTCGGCGGCTGGATCGCGCTCGCCGGCGGCGTGTGGTTCGCGGTCGGCACGCAGGTCAGCCGCCTGTGGAACGACGGCGAGCCGCAGGTGGGCGACCCGATCGACGGCGGCGGCGGGACGCTCGAGCAGCTCGCGTTCTTCTCCGGCCTGGGCGCGGCGATCGGCATCCTGGCCGCCTTCGCCCTCGGCCGGCTCGCGGTCAAGGGCGTGCGCGACGCCGAGCTCGACGCGGGCGAGGACGGGGTCGAGCGCGGAGACGACCGGATCGAGGCGGGAGGCGATCCCCCGGCAGCCCGGGACGGCCGCACGCGGGTGCGCCTGCGGCGCGAGCACAAGCCCGAGCCCGTCGCCGCCGAGGACGATGCCGACACGACCCGCGTGGCGCGGCGGACGGAGGCGGAGGCCGACGGGGAGGCCGGCCGCACCCGCGTCGCGAGCCGGCCGAAGCCCGACGGCGACCAGAAGTCCTGACCGCCCCCGGGCGAAGGTGAACGTCCATTCCTCCCCGCTATAGCGGGTGGAAACGGACGTTCGCCCCGGCCCCGGCGGCGAGCGTCGGATTCTGCACCACCTGGGTGCATGAACCGACGTTCACGTTCCGGCGGCCGGCCTCCGCGGCGACCGCGGCCGGGCATACTTGCCCGATGCCGCGGCGCCCCTCAACGTCGACCGAGGCGGCCGTGGCGGAGGCGGCCGCTCGGGGCGACGTCCGCGCAGCCGCGGGCGCCCGCCGGCGCGGGGCGGCCGGGCCGGGTTCCGGGGATCCGCTGGTCGCCGGGCTGCGCAAGGCGGGGCTGCTGCCGCTGCTGGTGCTGCACCTGCTCGAGGCGGGGCCCTCCTACGGCAACCAGCTCATGGAGCGTGTGCTGGAGCTGACCGGCGGCCTGGTCGCCGTCAACCCCAACACGATGTACCCGCTGCTGCGCTCCCTGGAGGCGGAGGGGCTCGTCGCCGGCGAGTGGGAGCACCCCGAGCGCCGCTCGCGGCGCTTCTATCGCCTCACCGCCGCCGGAGGCGGGGAGCGCGACCGGCTGGCCGCTGCGCTCGCCCCGCGCCTGGACGAGCTGGCCGCCGCGATCGACGAGATCCGCCGCACATTGGCGGCGCCCTCCGGGCGCTGATGCGCACCGTCCGGGCGCGCCGCGAGCTGCCCGAGTCGCGGATCGCCGAGGCCGAGGCGCTGTGGTACGACACCGCACGCTGGCCCGCCTTCGTCGACGGCTTCGGCCACGTCGACAAGCTCGAGGGCCCCTGGCCGCAGGCCGGCAGCCGCGTCGTGTGGGACTCGCGGCCCGACGGGCGCGGCCGCGTGGTGGAGCGGGTGACCGCCTACGAGCCACGGGTGGGCCAGTCCGTCGAGGTGGAGGATCCGCGCCTGACCGGCACGCAGAGCGTCGCCTTCCGGGCGGTCGGCACCGGCTGCGAGCTGACGCTGGAGCTCGCCTACGAGCTGAAGGCTTCCGGCCTCGGCGGCGCGCTGACCGACGCGCTGTTCGTGCGCCGCGCCCTGCGGGACTCCCTGGGCCGCACCGCCGGGCGCTTCGCGCGCGAGCTGGCCGCCGAGCGCGAGCTCCTGTCTCCATAGACTTCCGGCCTCCCTTCCCATAGCTGACCAACAAGGAGCTCCTACATCGTGTTCGTGTTCAAGGCCGCCGTCGTCGGCGCCGGGACGATGGGCGGCGAGATCGCCCAGGTCGTCGCCTCGGCCGGCATCCCGGTCGTCCTCAAGGACGTCAAGCAGGAGTTCGTCGACCTCGGACTGCGCAAGGCCGAGGAGGTGACGCACGGCAGGCTCGGCGGTCTCGTGGCCAAGGAGAAGATCACCCAGGAGCAGGCCGACGCCCAGGCGGCCGAGATCCTCGGGCGGATCACCGGCACGACGGAGTACGAGGGCTTCGGCGACGTCGACTTCGTGATCGAGGCCGTGCCGGAGCGCATGCAGGTCAAGCAGGCCGTGCTCGCCGAGCTCGACGCCGTCACGCCCGGCCACGCGATCCTCGCCTCCAACACCTCCGCGCTGTCGATCAGCGAGATGGCCGAGGCCACGAGCCGGCCCGAGCAGGTCGTCGGCTTTCACTTCTTCTACCCCGCGTCGTTCATGCGCCTGGTCGAGGTGGTGGAGGGGGTCGACACGTCGCCCGAGACGGTGCAGGCGGCCACGAACTTCGCGCAGACGATCCGCAAGATGCCGATCGTCTGCGGCGAGGAGCCCGGCTTCGTCGTCAACCGAATCCTGAACTCCGCGATCGGCGAGATCTGGCGGATGCAGGAGGAGCTCGGGCTCTCCGTCCAGGCCATCGACCGCGCGGTGACCGACGGAAAGGTCGCGCCCATCGGCCCCTTCTTCCTCACCGACATGCTCGGCCTGGACACGGTGCTGCACGTCGCCGAGCACCTGCGCGAGACGCTGGGCGACAGCTTCTACGTCCACGAGGGGATGCGCGAGCTCGTCGCCGCCGGCGAGCTGGGGGCCAAGACCGGCAAGGGGTTCTACGAGGATGGCGAGCCGCGCAGCGCCGGCGAGACCGAGTTCGACGCCGGCGAGCTGGGGCGGCGCTTCCTCCTGAAGGCCTTCGTGGAGGCGTGCCTGGTCCTCCAGGAGGGCATGGCCGGCGCGCGCGAGATCGACCTGGGGATGATGGCCGGCGCCGGCCTGATCCCGCCGCCGCTGGCCCGCGCCGACGCCACGGGGCTCGACGAGGTGCTCGCGGCGCTGGAGCGCGCCGAGGCCGAGTGGGGCGATCGCTTCGCGCCCCCGCTGATCCTGCGCCGCCTCGTCGCCCAGGGCCGCCTGGGCGTGAAGACCGGCCAGGGGTTCTTCCCCTACGCCCGGCCCGACGAGGGCTTCGAGCAGGGCGAGGCGGTCAAGCTCGAGACCCGCGGCGACGTGGCGATCGCCTGGCTGGACCGCCCGCCGGCGAACTCGATCTCGCCGCAGGTCATCGAGGAGCTGGGGCGCATCTGGGAGCACGTGGAGGGCGACGACGCCATCCAGGCGCTGGTCATCGCCTCGGCGAACCCGATGCTGTTCTGCGCGGGCGCCGACATCAAGGCCTTCACCCAGATGGACGCGCAGGCCGGGCGAGCGATGATCGCCGAGGGCCACGCGCTCCTGCGCCGCATGGAGCGCTCCTCCACGGTCACCGTCGCCGCCGTCAACGCGCTGGCCCTGGGCGGCGGCTGCGAGCTGGTGATGGGCTGCGACGTGCGCATCGCGGCGCGGTCGGCGAGCTTCGGCCAGCCCGAAATCGACCTGGGGATCATGCCCGGCCTCGGCGGGACCCAGCGCCTGCCGCGCCTGGTGGGGGAGGGCAAGGCCCTGGAGATGAACCTCACCGGCACGCCGGTCGCCGCTGACGAGGCGCTCGAGCTCGGCCTGGTCACCCGCGTCGTCCCCGACCACGAGCTGCTCGACGCGGCGCTGGCCTGGGCGCGCAAGCTCGGCGGCCAGGCCCCGCTCCCGGTGGGCGCGATCAAGCGGGTGTCGGCGGCCGGCGACCTGGACGACGGCATCGCCGCCGAGCAGGAGGCCTTCGCCGCGATCCTCGGCAGCGACGACGCGCGGGAGGGAATCGGCGCGTTCCTGGGCAAGCGCTCGCCGGCGTGGAAGGGCCGCTGAGGGCCGTGCTTGCGCAGGAGCCGGCCGCCGCCGGCGTGCGGCGGCTCGCCGGCCTGGTGCGCGAGGCGGACTCGGTCGTCGCGCTCACCGGCGCCGGCATCTCCGTGCCGTCGGGGATCCCGGACTTCCGCTCCCCCGGCACGGGGCTGTGGGAGAACGTCGACCCGATGGCGGTCGCGCACATCGACGCCTGGCGCGCCGATCCCGGGCGCTTCTGGGGCTTCTACGGCGACCGGTTTCAGACGCTGCGCGACAAGCGCCCCAACGGCGCCCACGCGGCGCTCGTGGAGCTCGAGCGCCGCGGCGTCCTCGACGCGGTGATCACCCAGAACATCGACATGCTGCACCGCAAGGCGGGGACGCGGGAGCTGGTCGAGGTGCACGGGTCGATCGCCACGAGCTCCTGTCTGCGCTGCCGCGCGAGCTTCGCGCTGGAGGAGGTCAGCGCGCGCCTGGCCGCCTCGGCGGCGGGCGTGCCCGGCTGCGACTGCGGCGCGCCGCTGAAGCCCGACGTCGTGCTGTTCGGCGAGTGGCTGCCCGAGGCGGCGCTGGCGCGCGCCCATGCCCTGGCCACGACGGCGGACGTGCTGCTGTGCGTCGGCAGCTCGCTGGAGGTCCACCCCGTCGCGCAGCTGCCGGCCATCACCCGGCAGGCCGGCGGCGCGGTCGCGATCGTCACGCAGGGGCCCACGCCGTGGGACCGGCGCGCGGCGGTGAAGCTCACCGGCGACGTCGAGGCCGAGCTGCAGGCGCTCGTCGCGGCGCTGTAGCGGGCGGGCCGGTCAGCCCAGCCCGCCGGCGGTGCGCGCGCGCAGCGCCGCCTCCACCTCGCCGAGGACGCTGCGCACCGTGTCGGCCTGCGCGGCGTCCAGCCCGCCCTGCAGCGCCGCGTTGGCGACGGCCCCGACCTCCGCGCGCCGGGAGCGCAGCGCATCCAGGCGCTCGAGGACCGACGGGCGCTCGCGCCACGGCTCGAGCTCGGCGAGCGCGGCCTCGAAGGCCACCCGCAGCTGCAGCGCCGCCTCGCGCAGGCGCCCGGCGTCGATGTCGCTGCGCGCCCGCAGCGCGAGCTCCTCGCAGGCCAGCACCGCATCGCGGCCGCCGAGCACCGCGGCGAGGCGCTCCTGGGGGCGCAGCGCGGCGCTGGCCGGGCGCAGCCGCGCCCCCGACTCGGGGCGGTCCAGCTCGCGGGCGCGGTCCCAGCGCCCCTCGGAGACCTGCTCGCCGCCGCCGAAGCCGATCCGCACGACGATCGCCTGCGAACGGGCGACCTCCCGGACGAACGGGTCGGCGCTGGCGGCGCGGTGGGCGTGCAGCACGCGGTTCAGCCGGGCGGCCGCGTCCTCAGCCAGCGCCTCGGCGTCGGCGTCGCGCAGCCACCGCTCCGCCGCCTCCAGCCCGGCCAGCGGCGCCGTGTCGACCAGGGTCGCGCGCGCGGTCTCGACCGGCTCCGGGGGAGGCTCGGGCGGTGCCTCGCGCGTCCGGCGCCGCCCGCGCGCGCGCAGGGACCGGCGCTCGGGCGCGCCGAGCGCGCGCAGCACGAGGACGTGGCCGGGCTCCTCGCCGGTGCGCTCGCGGATCGCGTAGCGCCCCGGCGCGGGGCCGAGCGCCCACGGGAACTCGAACTGCACGAAGCGGAAGCGCCCGGGGCCGGTCACGGCCGCAGGCCGTGGCGAGGACCCCGGGGGACCGCTACTCGCTCTTGTGCGCCCCGCTGGCGCGGGAGGGCGCGGGCACCTTGATCGCGTACTGCGACGTCTGGGTGCTGACCGTCGGGTTGTCGATCTGGCCCAGGCGGTCGATCAGCTTGATCCACTGCGACGGCTTGAGCACGGCCTCCATGAGGCGGCCGGTCTTGCTCGTCGGATCGAACTGCGGCCGGAAGCCGACGTGGATGTGATCGGCGTGATCGCCCATCGCCATCGTGTTGTCGGTGCCCTCGTAGGTCATCAGCGTGATGATCTGCGCGGGCTTCAGCGTCCCCTGCAGCGTCAGCAGGCGCCGCACCGCGAGGTCGGTGATCGAGCCCTCGCCCTGGTGGCCGATGATCGGGATGCCGTTGATCTTCGCGATGTCCACCGCGTTGCCCGACGCGTGGTGGGACACGTTGCCGCTCGCGGTGTAGAAGCCGTGGCCGCAGCGCAGCGAGGTGACGCTGGGCCGCAGGCCGGAGGCGGCGAGGAACTCGAGCGTCGCCATCACGCGGCGGTCGACGATCCCGGCCTCGACGTCGCGGCGTCCACAGGAGTACAGGTCGATGTTCGGGTTGCGCAGGACGCGCTGCTGCAGCGCCTCCTTGCTCATGAGCAGGATCTGCCCGATGGAGGGGTTCTCGGCGTCCGGGCCGACCAGCGCGTTCTTGCCCTTGGCGCGGTAGATCGCGGTGGACTCCAGCAGCTTCCAGCCGTCGAGGATCGGCTTGGGATCGATGCGCGGCGCGCCGCGACCGGCGGGCCGGACCTCGAACAGCGTGTGCGGCGCGACCGTCCGGGAGGTGGTCCCGATGCGCCCCAGGATCGTGCCCGCGATGACGCGGCGTCCGGGCACGAGGCGCTTGAGCACCACGTCCTCGCGCTGCAGGCCGTAGACCTCGGTGAAGTAGGTCTTGAACGTCTCGGAGCCCGGGATCGCGGTCTCGGACTCGAGGATCTGCTCGCGGCCGCCCGCGGTCAGCGCCTGGGGCCGGTCCGGGTTGGCGAACAGGCGCTCCTTGACGACCTTCACGGCGGCGGCGGGCGCCTTGGCGACGTCCTGCACGCGCTCGCGGACGCTGGCCTTCGCGCCCTGCCGGCCGGCGCTGGCCGCCTGCGTCGGGGCCGGATCGGCCGAGGGGAGCGCCAGCTCACGCGCGACCGACGCGCGGCTCTGGGTCTTCTCCTTGGGGACCGGCACCCGCTCGGCGATGTTCTTCAGGTGCGCGTAGGTGTAGGTGTTGCCGTAGACGTCGCGCAGCTGGACGAAGCGCCCCAGCCGCTCGCTGCGGCCGACCTTCAGGATCTTGCCGTCCTGGACGGCCACCACCGGCGAGCCGGGGCGGGCGAAGATGTTGATGCCCCGGCGCGACCCGTTGGCCTCGACGGGCAGGGCCGCGTTGGCACCGCGTGCGACGCGGCGCGTGACCTCGCGCTCGCCGAGGTCGTCGGCGTAGCGGGCCTGCGCGTGGACCGGGAAGTGCCCCTCGGTGAGCCCGCTGAGCGAGCCGACGAGGTCGGCGGGCAGCCCGCCGATCAGCCGTGCGCGCATGAGCACGGAGTCGACGTACCAGTCGGCGTGGTTGTAGGCGAAGATCGCCCGCCGCAGGTCGGTGTCCGCGTTGGCCGCCTTGAGGTAGCGCGCCGCGGCGAAGATCGCGTCGACCGGGTTGTAGGGGTCCTTCTTGCCGTCGCGGTTGGCGTCGACGCCGTAGCGCCGCCAGCTGGAGGGGATGAACTGCATCCAGCCCATGGCCCCCGCGGAGCTGATGTTCAGGTTGCGCCCGTAGTCGGTCTCGATCTCGTTGATCGCGGCCAGGACCTCCCAGCGCACGCCGTACTGGATGCCGGCGGCCTGGTAGATGGGGAGCAGGAACGGGGGGATGCGGAACTTGTCGATGAAGAAGTTCGGGACGCCGATCGGCGCGGCGCCGGGCAGGGCCAGCGACGTCGTCGGGTTCAGCAGCGTCGGGACGCCCGCGCGGTTGCGCAGCTTGGTCTTGACCGGGCGATCGCGCTCCGCCTTGGGCGTCAGCGCCTCGATCAGCTTGCCGGTCTCGTCGAGCGCGCGCTCGCCGGGGCGCGGGGCGCGCCGCCGGTTGCCGGTCGTGCGCTGGCGCTGCACGCCGTCCGCGTTCGGAGTCGCCGTGGGCTCCTCGGCGGTGACGTCCGCGGGCGCCGCCGGTGCCGCGGGCTGCGCGGGCGCGCCGGGCGTGATCGTGATCGGGCCGGTCGGCGCCGCCGCGGGGGTGACCTCGCGGATGCTCAGCAGCGGCAGGTTGATTCCGGGGAGCTTGATCTGGTCGATCGGCGTGTTGACGCCCACGTCGAGCGTGACCGTGCGCGTGATGCCGCCCAGGAACGTGATGACGAATGTGCGCGGCTTGGCGCTCGCGGTGAACACGGACGAGCCGAGACTCGTCGTGAGCACCCCGGTCACGAGCAGAGCAATGAGCAGCTTGCGCTTGTGGTGCATGTCGTCCTGCACTCCTCCCCGGACGTTCTCCCCGAACGGTACCCCTCAGGCGCCCCCATCGGCGCCTGGCGGCCTGGACCCTACCAGGGGTCCCCCGTTCGCGACAGTCTTTAGGTGCGGCGCCCCTGGCGGGGGCCGCGAAGCATGCAGTACGCGCCCGACGGTAAAGCCCCGCGCGTGCCCCGAGCGGTCCTGCGCGCGCGATGATCTAGCCTGACACAGCCGGCGACCGCACGAGGAAAGGCAACCGCAATGAGCGACGAGGCACGCGACGAGGGGCTGCGCGAGCGCCTGGCCCGGCAGGGCGAGGACACGCTCGGCCGGCTGGCGCAGGACCTCCTGGAGAACCCCGTCGTCAACGGCGCGATCACCCGTGCGTTCGAGGCGCGTGAGAAGGCGGCGGCGGCCCAGGAGATGGCCTTCGGCGCGCTGAACATCCCCTCGGCCGCCGACCTGGAGCGCCTCACCCGCCGCGTGCGCTCGGTCTCGCAGCGCCTGGAGGGGATCGAGGACGGCGTGGATCGCCTCGACGCGCGGATGGCGGAGCTGACCGCCGGCGCGCTCGAGCAGCGCCTGGACGCGATCGACGAGCAGCTCGGGGCGCTGGCCCGCGAGCTGGCCGCGCTGCGCGAGGCGCTGCCCGGCGACCGGGCCCCCGTCTCCGCCCGCCAGGAGCGCCTCAAGGTGTCGGGCCGCTGAGGCCGCCGGCCGCGGTGGCCAGCGCGGCGGTCGCCACGCGGCCCAGCCGCTCGGCGAGCGCGGTCTCCTCCTCCTCGGCGATCCGCCGGCGCTCGCCTCCGGGCCCGAAGGTGTCGGTGACGGCGAGCAGGCAGCCGGCGCGCACGCCCCGGCGCTCGCAGACCCGCAGCACGGTGGCGGCCTCCATCTCTACCGCGAGCGCGCCCGCCCCCGCGTGCACGCGCGCGCGCGAGGGGTCGGGGTCGTAGAAGAGGTCGGTGGAGAACACCGGGCCGGTGTGCGCATCGGCGCCCGCGGCGGACGCCAGCGCCGCGACGAGCCCGCCGTCGGCCCCGACGCGCTCGCCCGCGCCGAGCGCCCGGCTGGCGCCGTCGCCGGCCAGCGCCTCGGTGGCCACGACCAGGTCGCCGAGCGCCAGGCCGTCGGCCAGCGCGCCGCAGGTCCCGACGCGCAGGCCGATTCGCAGGCCGAGGTCGCACAGCTCCTCGAGCACGATCGCCGCGCTCGGCCCGCCCATTCCGGTGCTCTGGATCGTGAGCGGATCGCCGTCGGCCGCGGTCCCGGTGTAGCCCCACAGGCCGCGGTTGTGGTTGAACATGCGCGGCGCGTCCAGCACGAGCTGCGCCATGGCGAGCGCGCGCCCGGGGTCGCCGGGCAGCAGCGCGCGCCGCGCGAGCGGCGCGGTGGGGTGTAGATGGACCGGCACGGCGCCTATCATCACCGCCATGGCCAAGAAGAAGAGCAGGGCCGACGCGGTTCGCCAGGCGGTGGACCAGGCGTTTCAGTCCCAGATCCCCCGTGAGCGGGTCCAGGAGCTCGTCGAAGAGCTCGCCAGCACGGCCGGGCGCCTGCGCGGCGCGGTCGACGACCTGCGCCCCGCGACGGGCGAGGAGGTCAAGGCGCTGCGCAGCGAGATCCACTCGCTCGACGCCGAGCTGAAGGAGCTGCGGATCCGGGTGTCCACGCTCGAGTCCGCCAAGCCGGCGCGCCGCAGCACGGCGACCGCGAAGAAGAGCGCGCCGAAGAAGACCACGGCGGCCAAGCCGCGGGCCAAGCGCGCGTCCTCCTCCGGCGGCGGCAGCACGGCGAAGGACTCAGGTTAGCCACCATGGGCGCGTCATTTCACGACGCCGAGGAGTTCCGCACGATCATGGACCGCATCTTCGGGATGCTCAGCGACGACCCGGACATGGGCCCCAAGCTGCGCGACGCCGACGTGCCGCAGCGCTTCGAGTTCGAGGACATGGACATGGTCGTGAACATCCGAGCGTCCGAGGAGGGCGAGGACGGCAACCTGCACTGGGAGTGGTCCGAGGAGGTCGACTGGGAGCCCAAGGTCACGATGAAGATGTCCTCCGAGACGGCCAACAAGTACTTCCAGGGCAAGGAGAACGTCCCCGTGGCCATGGCCCGGCGGAAGATCAAGACCAGCGGGGACATGAAATCGGCGCTCAAGCTCATCCCGATCACCAAGCCCGTCTTCGCCCAGTACCGGGCCGTCGTGGAGGACGAGTACCCCCATCTGAAGGTCTGATCGAAGGGTCGGATCGCAAGATTTCGTTGACAGGCCGCCGGCCGAGGCGTATGCATCAGTCACCAGGTCGAGCAGTGGGTGGCGTGCCACCCGCGAGGCGCCGCCGGTTCGAAGACGAGCGCCGTCGGCCGAGGCAGCGGGCCGTATCGCCCGCAGACGGCGGGACCACGGTCCCGCCGTCGTCGTGCCCGGTCCCATGAGCGACGGCGGG
Organism: uncultured Solirubrobacterales bacterium; assembly: GCA_963825515.1. Lineage (GTDB taxonomy): Bacteria > Actinomycetota > Thermoleophilia > Solirubrobacterales > Solirubrobacteraceae > CADCVQ01. Next base: position 320,311 of record CAWGTI010000011.1, read on the forward strand.
CTCAGCACCGCCGAGGTCGCGCGGCGCGTCGGCGTCACGCCGGCCACGCTGCGGCGCTGGGTGCGCCGCGGCCTGGTGCCGCAGTACGACGGTGCCTGGACGCCGGCTGCCGTGGCCCAGGCCCGGATCGTCGCGCGGCTGCGCTCGCGCGGCTACTCGCTGGAGCAGATCCGCGAGGCGGGCGAGTCCGGGCGCCTGGCGGCGGGCGGGATCGAGGACCTCCTCGGATCCGCCGGCGAGACGATCGGCCTGCAGGAGGCCGCGCGCCAGACGGGCCTCGAGCCGGCGCTGATCGAGCGGGTGTACACGGCGATGGGACTGCCGGTCGCCGCGCTGGAGCGCATCACCGACGCGGACCTCGCGCTGCTGCGCTACATCGCCGCGGCGCTGGCCGCGGGCCTGCCGCTGGTGGCCTTCCTCCAGCTCGCCCGGGTCTACGGCCAGGCGCTGGCCCAGGTGGCCGACGCGGAGGTGCGCCTGTTTCACCTCTACGTCCACGAGCCGCTCATGCGCGACGGCGTGCCCGGCGTGCTGATGGGCGAGGAGATGGAGGCCCTCGCGCGCGAGCTGCTGCCGCTCGCCTCGCCGGTCATGGACAACGTCCACCAGCGCTTCCTCGCGCACTTCATCGAGCAGGACGTCATCGGCCACATGGAGTCCGACCCCGAGGGCGAGGCCCAGCTCGACCTCGGGCGGCTGCGCGTGGCGATCGCCTTCGCCGACCTGGCGGGCTACACGCGGCTCACCGAGGAGCAGGGCGACGAGGAGGCGGTCGGGTTCGTCGAGCGCTTCGTCGCCGACGTCGAGCACACGCTGCCCGACGACGCGCGGGTCATCAAGACGATCGGCGACGAGGTGATGGTCGTCGGCAAGGATCCGGCGGCGCTCGTGGACTGGGCCGTGGGCTTCCAGGCGCTGCACGCGACCCGCCCGCTGCCGCGCATCGGCATGCACTACGGCGAGACGCTGTACCGCGACGGCGACTATTACGGCCGCGAGGTCAACCTGGCGGCGCGCGTGTCGGCCCGCTCCGCCGGCGGCGAGGTCCTCGTCACGCGCCCCATCGTGGAGGGCGCGGGATCGCACCTGGAGTTCGAGCAGATCGGCGAGGTCCGCCTGAAGGGCTTCGCCGACCCGACCGAGCTGTTCCTCGCGCGCGCGAAGGAGATGTAGTGCCGGGCATGGGCTGCTTCGCGGTGACCCTGGAGCACGGCCCGGCCTGGGACGGCTCGCGCGGGCTGCGCGAGCAGGACGAGTGGGACGCCCACGCAGCGTTCATGGACGCGCTCGTGGCCGACGGCTTCGTGGTGCGCGGAGGACCGCTGGACGGCGGACCGCCGCACGTCCTGCTGATCGTCGATGCCTCGGGAGAGGAGGCGATCGGGGCGCGCCTGGCGGATGATCCCTGGGCCGGAATGGGTCTGCTGCGCATCGCCCGCGTCCAGCCGTGGACGGTCCTGCTCCGCGTGCCGGCGGCCGGCTGAGGCGTGGCCGGCCGCGACCCCGGGAGCGCCGCGCCCGCGCCCGGGCCGCCGTGGGCAGCGTGGTCTTCCTGCTCGTCGTCCCGGGCGCGTCGCCGGCCTGCTCGTCTCGCTGGAGTCGCCGGCGCGGACCCTGGCCGTCGCGGCGGCCGGTCGGACTTCGCGTCGGCGTCGGGATCCGCGCACGCGTCGGCGTCGTGGCCGGGGCGCCGCCGCGCTCGAGCGCCTCCGGCACCTCGGCGGCCTGTACCGACGTGCGCGACGATGTCATCTCGGGCAAGCGAGATAGTGGGGCAGGCGACTGATCCCGGCCGGCCGGGCCTGCTGGCGTACGCCGCGTCTCGCGGCCAGGTCGGCGCGTCGCGCGTCGTACGGGGACCACGTTGCGGCTCTGGCGCCAGTACGACGCCATGGCGAGCCGTGCCCGGATGTGGCGCGGCGGTGACACGTGGTCGGCGGACCGAGAATGGCGTAGTGGTTAGGTCTCCCGTCGAGCATCCGGCGCTCGTTCGCCCAGCGCGAGAGCTCGTGGCGGCTGGACAGCTGGAGCTTGCGCAGGACCGCGGAGACGTGGGCCTCGACGGTCTTGGCCGAGATGCCCAGCCGCTGGGCGATCTCCTTGTACATGTAGCCGCGGGCGATGTGCTGGAGCACCTCGCGCTCGCGCGGCGTGAGCTGGTCCAGGTCGGCGTCGCGCGCGCCGGCCGGGGGCGGCGGCGCACCGGCGAACGCGTCGAGGACGAAGCCGGCCAGCCGCGGCGAGAACACCGCGTCGCCGTCGTGGACGCGGCGCACCGCGTCGGCGAGGTCGCGGGCGGAGATCGTCTTGGTGACGTAGCCCCGCGCCCCCGCGCGGATGATCGCGATCACGTCCTCGGCGGCGTCGGAGACCGAGAGGGCCAGGAAGCGCACGCCCGCGGGCTCGCCGTCCAGCAGCCGGATGACCTCCAGGCCGCCGCCGTCGGGCATGTGCACGTCGAGCAGCACGACGTCGGGCGCGCGGTCGCCGATCAGCGCCACCGCCTCGGCCACCGTCGCCGCCTCGCCGACGAGGTCCACCAGGCCGTCGAGCTCGGCGCGCACGCCGGCGCGGAACAGGTGGTGGTCGTCGACCAGGACGACCCGTGGCTCGGGCGCCGCGGTCACGGCGTCGCCTCTCCGAGCACGAGCTCGACCTCGGTCCCCTCCGGCGAGGAGTGGATCGTGGCGCGCCCGCCGTGGCGCGCCATGCGCCCGACGATCGACTCGCGCAGGCCGCGGCGGTCGGGCGGCACGGCCGCCGGGTCGAAGCCGGGCCCGCGGTCGCGGACGAACACCTGCGCGCGCCCGTCGTCCAGCTCGGCGTAGACGGCCACCGGCTCGCCTCCCGCGAACTTCGCGGCGTTGACCATCGCCTCGCGCGCCGCGGCGACGAGCGCCTCGCCGCCGCGGTCCACGTCGCGGTCGCCGACCGCGACGACGTCGACCTCGACGCCGTGGTCCTCCTCGACGTCCCCGGCGGCGGCCTCCAGCGCCGCCGCGAGGCGCTGCGCGCCCGCGCCCTCGCCGTGCCCGCTCAGCCAGGCGCGCAGCTCGCGCTCCTGCCGGCGCGCCAGCGTGGCGACCTCGCGGGGGTCGCCGGCGCGCTTCTGCACCAGCGCGAGCGTCTGCAGCACGGAGTCGTGGAGGTGGGCGGCCACCTCGGCGCGCTCCTGGGAGCGGATGCGCTCCGCGCGCTCGGCGGTGAGCGTGCTCAGCAGGCGCAGGAACCACGGCGCGAAGATCACCCCCAGCGCGACCGCCACGACCAGCGCCGCCAGGGCCACGTCGGTGGCGGCGGCGAGCGCACCGGTGATCTGCAGGAACACGATCGCGGCGGCGACGACGAGCGTCACGCCGACGCCGATGCGCGAGATCACCACGGGGCTGGGCTCGGCGGCGGGCGTCGCGCCGCCCGCGGCCGTGGTCGCCGGCGACCCGCCCGTGCTCGCCGGGCCGCCCAGCGACTGGCGCCAGATCAGCGCGCCGCCCGCCGCCACGAGCACGAGCGGCCAGGCCACCGCGTCGGAGAACGGCAGGCCGAGCTCGCGCGCGCCGAGCAGCAGCGCCACGATCAGCAGGCCGACGCCGAGGGCCACCTCCAGCGCCGCGCGCGGGCTGCGGGCGAAGCGGGGGGAGGCCTTGCCCGCCGCGTCCTCGTCCACCGCCAGCACCATCCACGCCACGACGTAGGCGACCAGGCCGATGCCGCTGGCCACGGTGGCCGCCGCGACCGCGATCCGCAGGATGAGGGGGTCGACGCCGAGGCGCCGGCCGACGCCGGCGCACACGCCGGCGACGATGCCGTTCGCCGGATCGCGGCGCAGGCCGCCGACCCGCTGGCGGGCCGAGCTGGCGGGGGTGGCGGCCATGGCGTCCATCATCCCCTCACGCCGACCGGGCAAGGCCGCTGACCAGCAGGATGACCCCCACCGCGCCGAACGCGATGGGGGCCAGGCCGCCGAAGTCCAGGGCGACGGTGCCGAGCTGGTCGAGCAGCAGGACGCTGCCCAGGGCGATCAGCACGAGCCCCGCGGTCAGCGAGAGGCGGTCGGGGCTACCCGTGCGCACCGGATCGGTCTCCCTGCGTGCGCGCGACGCTCGCGCGCGCGCACGCGAGGTTGCGCTCGTCGCGCTCGTCGTGGCGGTCGTCGTCGAAGCGCTCGCTTCTGCGGTGGCGCACCTCGAGGTAGCCCAGGCCGACGTCGGCGTCGAGGATCAGCCGCGGCGTGCCGGCCGGCGCGCGCCGCGCGTCGTCCCAGTCCAGGTCGAAGCCGCCGCTGCTGCGATCGAGGACGTCGACGGCGCCCATGCCGATCTGCGCGCTGGTGGCGACGCACACGTCGTCGGGCACGAGCACGAGCGCGTGGCCCATGCCCATGTCCACCGAAAGGCGGCGGTCGCCGGGCGGCAGGTCGACGTCGCGCAGGTCGACGACGAGCTCGCCGCCGCCGAGGCGGTAGCCGTCCTTGACCTCGGCGACCGTGCCGGGGCGGACGTGGCGCTCGCCGAAGCCGCCGTCGAGATCGATGCCGGCTGCCGACACGAAGGCCAGCGGCAGCGCGACGGCCAGGGCGGGCAGCACCATCCAGCGCGCGCCGCCGACGAACGCCGCGGCGACCAGGCCCGCGCCCGCGGCTATCACCAGCCCCGCGACCACGACGCCGCCGCCCAGCCCGGCCGCGAAGAAGCTGCCCGCCGCAAGCGCGGCACAGGCCGTGAGCAGGCCGACGCCCAGTGCGGCGCGGCGCACGATGTCGCCGGGCCCGCCGGTCGGGCGCTCGCCGGAGGCCAGCCACCAGACGGCCAGCCCGGCGAGCGCGACGCTGGACAGCAGGAACGCGCTGCCCGCGAAGAAGCCGAAATCACCCACCAGCAGGCAGGCGACGACGATGACGGCCACGAGCCCGACCGCCGTCATTCGCTCGCGCGGGCCGGCCGGCGCGGCGGGCTCAGAATCGTCCTGTCCGACGAACAGCAGCGCGGCCGCGTACAGGACGAGCCCGACGCCGCCCAGGAAGACGAGCCCGAACGCGCCGATGCGCACGAGCGTGGGATCGATGCCGAAGTAGCGGGCCAGGCCGCCGCAGACGCCGCCGATCATGCGGTCCGAGCGCGAGCGCTCGAAGCGCTTGGGCGCCGGGTCGGACGGTGGTGGAGAGGCGGGCGGGGGGGTCATGTCAGGGGTGGAGTTCATGGGAGCCAGTGTTCTCGCTCGCGGGTCCCGCGCCTATCGGGAATGGTCCCTAGGGGATCCCGGGACGAGCGGTTCGCACGGGCGCGAGCCTAGACTCGAGGGCGTGGAGGCCGACGTCCTCGAGCGCGTGCGCGCGACGGGCCTGCTGCCCGCCGGGCGCCCCGTCGTCGTCCTGCTCTCCGGCGGGCGCGACTCGGTCTGCCTGCTGGACGTCGCGGTCCGCCTGGCCGGCGCCGGCGCGGCGAGCGCGCTGCACGTCAACTACGGCCTGCGCGACGAGGCGGGCGCCGACGAGGCGCACTGCCGCGCATTGTGCGAGCGCCTCGGCGTCGCGCTGACGGTGCACACCGTGCGCCGCCCCGAGGACGCGGGCAACCTGCAGGCCTGGGCCCGTGACGTGCGCCTCGGTGCGGGGGCGCGCACCGCCGCGGCGCTCGGCGCCCGCCTGGCCACCGGCCACACCGCCACCGATCAGGCCGAGACCGTGCTGTATCGCCTCGCGGCCTCGCCGGGCCGCCGCGCCCTGCTGGGGATGGCCGCCCACGAGGGGCTGCTCGTGCGCCCGCTGCTGGGGATCACGCGCGAGGAGACCGCGGCCCACTGCCGGGCGCTCGATCTGCCCTGGCGCGAGGACGCCTCCAACGCCGACCCCGCGTACGCGCGCAACCGGGCGCGCGCCGGCCTGGTCCCCGCGCTGCGCGCGCTGCACCCCGCCGCCGAGCGCAACGTCGTGCGCACCGCCGAGCTGCTGCGCGACGAGGCGGCCGTCCTGGACGAGGTCGTCGCCACCGCGCTGGCGGGCCGCGATCGCATCGAGGTCTCCCACCTGGCCGCGCTGCCCCCGGCCCTGGCCCGGCTGGTGGTGCGCCGCCTGGCCGAGGACGCCGCCGGGCGCCTGTGCGCTCGCGCGGCGGGGCGCCTGGGCGACATCCTGGACCTCGGCGACGGCGCCCTGGACCTCGGCGACGGGGCGCGCGCGGTTGTGGAGGGCGGCGTGCTGAGCGTCCGGGCCACCCCGCCGGGCCGCTCGGCACCGGCGCCCGCGGCTCCCGGCCCTCCGGCCGCGGGCACCTAGACTCGCGGGCGATGCGCGACGACGCCGTGGGCGAGATCCTCGTCCAGCCCGATGACCTCGCCCGGCGGGTGCGCGAGCTGGGGCGCCAGATCACCGCGGACTACGCCGGCCGCGAGCTGCTGCTGGTGGGCGTGCTCAAGGGCGCCGTGTTCTTCCTGTCGGACCTCATGCGCCACATCGACGTGCCCTGCGAGGTGGACTTCATGGCGGTCGCCAGCTACGGGTCGGCCACCGACTCCTCCGGCGTGGTGCGGATCCTCAAGGACCTGGACGACCCCATCGAGGGGCGCCACGTGCTGATCGTCGAGGACATCGTCGACTCGGGGCTCACGCTGCAATATCTGTTGCGCAACCTGGGCTCGCGCAGCCCGGCCTCGATCGAGGTCTGCGCCCTGCTGACCAAGCCCGAGCGGCGCAAGGTCGAGCTCAAGCCGCGCTACGTGGGCTTCGAGATCCCCAACCGTTTTGTGGTCGGCTACGGGCTCGATCACGCCGAGCGCTACCGGAACTTGCCCTACGTCGCGGCGTTGAACCGGTAATGGAGCGGACAGATCTACGGCGCGGGAGCGCCAAAACCCCGTGGTAGGCTGGACGGCCTTGCCCTGCGTATGTATTGAGACATGAGTCGCTTCTTCAAGAGCGCGGCGTTCCCCATCGTCATCGTGATCGTGCTGGCGTTCTTCGCCCAGCAGCTGATCTCGAATCCGGGCGAGAAGGAGAAGCCCAACTTCAGCGACTTCAACGCGCAGCTGGCCGGCGGCCAGATCCGCTCGGTGGAGATGCGCAACAAGGGCAACGAGCTCACCGTCACCCTGCGCGACAAGTCCAAGTACGAGGTCGGCTTCGCGCCCGCCTACGCGGACACGCTGACCAACCGCCTGATCGCCGCCAAGAACGCCGGTGACATCCAGGAGTTCGACGTCAAGGGCACCCGCACCAGCGGCTGGCTGTCGCTGCTGACCTACGTCCTGCCCTTCCTGATCTTCATCGGGTTCTGGATCTTCCTTATGAACCAGATGCAGGGCGGCGGCTCGAAGGTCATGCAGTTCGGCAAGTCCAAGGCCAAGCGCATGAGCGTGGACTCGCCGAAGATCACCTTCCGCGACGTGGCGGGCGCCGACGAGGCGGTCGAGGAGCTGCACGAGATCAAGGAGTTCCTCGAGAACCCCAAGAAGTTCCAGGCGCTCGGCGCGCGCATCCCCAAGGGCGTCCTGCTCTTCGGCCCCCCGGGCACCGGCAAGACGCTGCTGGCGCGCGCCGTGGCGGGCGAGGCGGGCGTGCCGTTCTTCTCGATCTCCGGCTCGGACTTCGTCGAGATGTTCGTCGGCGTGGGCGCCAGCCGCGTGCGCGACCTCTTCGAGCAGGCCAAGCAGAACAGCCCCTGCATCATCTTCATGGACGAGATCGACGCCGTCGGGCGCCACCGCGGCGCCGGCATGGGCGGCGGTCACGACGAGCGCGAGCAGACGCTCAACCAGCTCCTGGTCGAGATGGACGGCTTCACGATGACCGACAACATCATCCTGATCGCCGCCACCAACCGGCCCGACATCCTCGACCCCGCGCTCCTGCGCCCGGGCCGCTTCGACCGCCAGATCGTGGTCGACCGCCCCGACCGCAAGGGCCGCGCCAAGATCCTCGACGTCCACACGCGCGGCAAGCCGCTGGCCAAGGGCATCGACACCGACGGCCTCGCCGGTCAGACGCCCGGCTTCACGGGCGCCGACCTGGCCAACCTCGTCAACGAGGCGGCGCTGCTGTCGGCCCGCACCGGCAAGCGCGAGATCGGCCAGCACGAGCTCGAGGAAGGGATCATGCGCGTCATCGCCGGCCCGGAGAAGAAGACCCGGGTCATGAGCGAGAAGGAGCGCCGGATCACCGCCTACCACGAGATGGGCCACGCGATGGTCGGCCATTTCCTCGAGCACTCCGACCCCGTGCACAAGATCTCGGTCATCGGCCGCGGCCAGGCGCTGGGCTACACGATCTCGATGCCCTCCGAGGACCGCTTCCTCACCACGCGCGCGGAGCTGGCCGACTCGATGTCGATGACGCTCGGCGGGCGCGCCGCGGAGGAGATCGTCTTCGACGAGATCACCACCGGGGCGTCCAACGACATCGAGAAGGTCACGGCCACGGCCAAGGCGATGGTCATGCGCTACGGCATGAGCGAGAAGCTCGGCCCGCGCGTCTTCGGCCATGACCACAGCCAGCCCTTCCTCGGCCGCGAGTTCTCCTCCGAGCCCGACTACTCCGACGAGATCGCGCGGGAGATCGACGACGAGATCCGCCGTGTGGTGGAGTCCGCGCACCAGCGGGCCAAGGACATCCTCAACGAGCACCGCGACAGCCTCACCCGGATCTCGGAGATCCTGGTCCGCCGTGAGACGATCGAGAAGATGGAGTTCGAGGCGCTGCTGGAGGGCAAGGCGGAGGAAGAGGTCTTCCCCGACGAGCCCGCCCCCGAGGCGCCCGTCCCGCCCGCGGCGGCCGACCAGCCCGGCCGCGACGTCCCCCGCCCGCTCCCGCGCCCCGGCCTCGCCGGCGGCGGCGTCGAGGCGCGCGGTCTGGACTTGCCGGAGAAGCCCGAACTGGCCTGACGGGTCCTCCCGGCTTCAGGTCCGCAAGTGGCCTGCGGACAAGCGCGTGGGCGGGGGTGGGCCGAGCTGTCCTTGGCATGGATGGATAAGTCGGCCCACCCTGCGCCGGGGACAGGTTCGCACCGGGGTTGGGCCGAGCTGTCCTTGGCATGGATGGATAAGTCGGCCCACCCTGCGCCGGGGACAGGTTCGTACCGGGGTCTGGGCCGAGTTGTCCTTGGCATGGATGGATAAGTCGGCCCACCCCCCCGGATCATCGCCCTCGCCGGGGATGATCTGACCATGGACGTGCCCGACCCCATCGTCATGGGCGTGATCAACGTCACGCCGGACTCGTTCTCGGACGGGGGGCGGTGGCTGGATCCCGAGGCGGCGATCGCACACGGGCGCCGGTTGGTGGCGGAGGGGGCGGAGATCCTGGACGTCGGCGGGGAGTCGACGCGGCCCGGCGCCGACCCGGTCGACGCCGCGGAGGAGCTGCGCCGCGTGCTGCCGGTGCTCGAGGGGCTCGCGGGCGCGGGTGCGCGGCTGTCGATCGACACCTCCAAGGCGGCGGTCGCCGCCGCCGCCCTGGACGCCGGCGCGGACCTGGTCAACGACGTCACGGCGCTGCGCGGCGATCCTGAGATGAGCGCCCTCGTGGCCGAGCGCGGCTGCGACGTGTGCCTCATGCACATGCTCGGCGAGCCGCGCACGATGCAGCGCGACCCGGCCTACGACGACGTGGTCGCCGACGTGAAGGCGTTCCTGGCCGAGCGCCTGGCGCACGCGATCGCCGCGGGCATCGCCGAGGACCGCGTCTGGCTCGATCCCGGCATCGGGTTCGGCAAGACGGTCGACCACAACCTGACGCTCCTGCGCCGCCTGGGCGAGCTCACGGCGCTCGGCCGGCCGCTGGTCGTCGGCACGTCGCGCAAGTCCTTCCTGGGCCGGATCACGGGCCGCGAGGCCGGCGAGCGCCTGCCCGGCACGATCGCCACGAACGTCCTCGCCCTGGCCCAGGGAGCCGCCGTCTTCCGCGTCCACGACGTGGCCCCCGTCCGCGAGGCGCTCGTCGTGGCGGCTGCTACGTTGCGCGGGCGATGGCCTCCGGCGACGACGAGCTAGACGGGGACTTCGACGACGAGGAGGCCGTGCAGACCGTGGTCACGGTGGAGGTCAACGGCCTCTCGCTGTACACCCACCACGGCGTCTCGGCGGCCGAGCGGGAGGTCGGCCAGCGGCTGATCCTCGACCTGCGCCTCGAGCTGGGCGAGGCCGACGCGACGGTGACAGACCGCCTGGAGGACACCGTCGACTACGCCAAGGTCTGCGAGATCGCCGCGCTGGTGGCCACGCAGCGCTCCGACCGCACGCTGGAGCGCCTGTGCACCGCGGTCGCCGACCGGCTGCTGAACGACTTCGACGTCCAGGCGGTGTCCGTGAAGGTCTCCAAGCCCGAGCCGCCGATCCCGCTGCCGGTGGAGGACGTCTCGGTCGAGGTCTGGCGCGAGCTCGACGAGTGAGCGCCCGGGTCGGGTACCTCGGCCTGGGCTCGAACGTCGGCGACCGCCGGGCGCAGCTGCAGGCGGCGGTCGGCGCGCTCGGCCCGCGCGGCGTCACGGTGCTCGCCTCGTCGTCGACCTACGACACCGACCCGGTCGGCGAGGTCACCGACCAGCCGGACTTCCTCAACGCCTGCCTGCGCGTGCGCACGGCGCTGGGTCCCGAGGAGCTGCTGGACGCCTGCAAGGCGGTCGAGCGCGCCCTGGGGCGCCAGGCCGGCGGGCCGCGCCACGGGCCCCGGCCGATCGACGTCGACGTGCTGCTGCTCGGCGACCTGGAGCACGCCTCCGAGCGGCTGGTGCTGCCGCACCCCGAGGTGCTGGCCCGGCGCTTCGTGCTGGTGCCGCTGCTCGAGCTCGATCCCGAGCTGGCCACGCCCGGCGGACACCGGCTGGCCGAGGCGCTGGACGCGCTGGACGGCACCGGGGGCGTGCGCCGCTGCGGGCCGGCGCTGGACGTCCCCGGCGCTCGGGCGCCCGCGGCGCCGTAGACGACCGGCCGAATCAGCCCGCGAGCGCCTGCTCGACGTCGTCGGCCATCTCGAAGATCCCGTCCAGGCCGCTGATGTCGAACGCCTGGTCGACGCCCTTGCGCGGGCGCACGATCACCACGCGCCGCCCCGACTCCTGGGCACGGGTGTGCACGGCCGCGATCAGCCCCATGCCGGTCGAGTCGATGAAGGTCGTGCGGCTGAGGTCGACGACCAGGAGCGGGGGGTCGGCGGCCTCGATGCGGTCGAGCTCGGACCGGACCTCGCGCCCGACCATGATGTCGATGTCGCCGTCCAGCCCGACGACAACGCTGTCGCCGTGCGTCTCGACGCGCAGCTCGAAGTTGAGCACGCCCACATCCTATGGTCCACGGACCGCAGCGACCTGCGGACAGAGCCCGGGCCACTACGCTCCCCGCGATGCGCGCCACGCCCCTCGCCCGACTGCGCAACCTGGCCGCGACGGCCCGGATCCTCTCCCGGCTGGACCCCGAGGCGCGCGAGGCGCTGCGCATCGCCGTCGAGGCCGTCGCCGACGAGAACGTGCGCCCGCGCCGCTCGCCGACCATCGATCCCTCCGCGAACATCTCGCCGTTCGCGAGCATCCGCTTCGCCGAGCGGGTGGAGATCGGGCCGCGGGCGAACCTCGGCCCGTACTGCGTCGTGTGGGGCGGCTACAGCGAGCGCTGGGTGCGCCTGGGGCCCGACGTCCACGTCGGCACCGGCGCGGCGCTGTTCGCCGGAAACCACGCGTGGGGGCAGCCGGGCACCGTGCGCGAGATCGGGATGGAGGAGGCCGACGCGGTGGTCGAGGAGGGCGGCGTGATCTCCGCCAACGCGATCGTCGTCGGCTGCCGCGTGGGGCGCTATGCGCTCGTGGGTGCCAACGCCGTGGTCCTCGAGGACGTGCCCGACCACGCGATCGCCGTCGGCGTGCCCGCCCGGGTCGTCGGGCACCGCCCGCAGCGCTGAATCGAGGCGCTACGCGGCGGCCGCAGCGGCGGGGCTGGGAACCCAGTCCGCCGGGAACGCGCCCGCGGGGACGTCGCCCGCGTAGTCGCCGAACAGCCGCTGCCCCAGCGCGGTCCCCGGCCGGCCGTCCATCAGCGGGCGGACGTCGCCGATCGTGCCCAGCAGTGCGAGCGAGGGAGCGATCTGCAGGTCGGCGGCGTTGGGCGCGTCCCCGCCCAGGACACCCTCGGCGATCCACCGGTCCACGCGATCCAGGTGCCCGGGCAGCGCGCGCAGGTCGGCGCGCGCCGCGTCGTCGTTGGCGCCGTGCAGCGCCTTCTCGATGAGCACCACCGCCGGCGCCGCCAGGCGGACCGCCGGGCGCGGGAGCGCCGGCAGGCGCGAGCCGGCCTGGAAGCTGTGCAGCGCCACCGGCCGGCGCTTGATGGCGCGCCACAGGATCCGCCGGGCCAGCGGCTGGAGGACCTGGTCGCCCCACTCCTCGGCACGCAGCACGGCGCTGCGCGCGTTCGCGTCCGCCGGCAGCAGCGGTGGGTCGGGCACGAGCTCGTCCAGGCGCCGTAGGATCGGCCGCGATCCGACCAGCTTCTCGCCGCCCTCCAGGCGCAGGGCGGGGACCGACCGGCGCCCGAAGAGCACCCGCTGCACGGGGGCGTGCAGCGGCGGCGGGAGCTCGATCAGGCGGTAGGGGATTCCCTTGAGCTCCAGGGCCCGCTTGACCGTCTCGCAGGGATGCGAGCCGGTGCAGACGTGGAGGCGATGTGCCATGCGCCGAGCTTACGGACCTATAGTCGCGCCGTGCTGTTGGTCGTCGACGTGGGCAACACCCAGACCCATTTCGGGGCGGTCCGGGGCGGTGAGATCTTCGAGCACTGGCGCTTCGCCACCGTCCGCGAGCTGACGGCCGACGAGCTGGGCGCCGTGCTGCGCAACCTGCTGGAGCTGCGCGGCATCGGGATGGCCGACGTCTCGAGCTCGATCGTCTCCTCCACGGTGCCCCAGCTCGAGCCCGAGTGGCTGGCGATGGCCGAGCGCTACCTCGGGCACACCATGCTCAGCGTGGGCCGCGGCCTGAAGACCGGGATGGCGCTGCGCTACGACAACCCCCGCGAGATCGGCGCCGACCGGCTCGTCAACGCGCTGGCCATCCGCGAGCGCTTCGGAGGCCCCGCGGTGTGCGTGGACTTCGGCACGGCCGTGAACTTCGACGTGGTCTCGGCGGACGGCGACTACCTGGGCGGCGTGCTGGTCCCGGGCGTGGAGATCTCGCTGGACGCCCTGACCGAGCGCGGCGCCAAGCTGCCCAAGATCGACCTCGCGCCGCCGCGCGGCGTGATCGGCAAGAGCACGGTCGACGCGATCCGCTCGGGCGTCATCTACGGCTTCGCCGGCGCCATCGACGGGATCCTGCGGCGCCTGTTCGACGAGCTGGGGGAGGAGACCGACGTGATCGCCACCGGCGGCCTGGCCGAGGCGATCGTCCCGTTCACGCAGTACATCGACGAGATCGACGACCTGCTGACGCTCACGGGGCTACGGTTGCTGCATGAGCGCAACTCCTGAGCGGGCTATCGACGACGAGTGGAGGATCGGGGACGTCGCGATCCCCAACCGGGTCGTGCTCGCTCCCCTGGCCGGAATCGGGAACTGGTTCGTGCGCCTGCAGGCCAAGCGCTACGGGGCCGGACTGGCGGTCTCGGAGATGGTCTCGAGCTTCGGCGTGCACCACCGCAACGAGAAGACCTGCACGGAGATGCTGCGCATCGCCGACGCCGAGCGCGACGGCGGCCCGGTGGCGATCCAGCTCTTCGGCCAGGACCCCGACGTCATGCGCTCGGCCGCCGCGACCGTGGCGCGCGCCGGCGCGGACATCATCGACCTGAACATGGGCTGCCCGGTCCCGAAGGTGTGCAGGACCGGCGCCGGCGCGGCCCTGCTGGCCGACCCCGACACCGCGGTGGCGGTCGCCCGCGCCGCGGCCGAGGGCTCGGGGCTGCCGGTCACCGTGAAGCTCCGCTCGGGAGCGCGCAAGGGCGACACCGAGGGCTTCGAGCTCGCCCACCGGCTCGTCGCCGAGGCGGGCGTGGCCGCGATCGGCTTCCACCCGCGCTCGGCGCAGGTGCACCACAAGGGCACGCCGGACTACGCGCTGGCGGGCGAGCTCGCGCGCAGCCTCCCGGTCCCCGTGATCCTCAGCGGCGGGATGCGCGACCCCGACCACATCCGCGCGGTGCTGCGCGACACGGGCTGCGCGGCGGTCATGCTGGCACGCGGGGCGCTGGGCAACCCGTGGCTGTTCGAGCGGGTCCTCGGGACGCGCTCGGAGGAGCCCTCCCCCGACGAGGTCCTCGACGAGCTGCACTGGGTCATGGAGCGGGCGACCGAGCACCTCGGCGAGCCCCGCGCGGGGCGCTACCTGCGCAAGTTCTACCCGTGGTACGTCGAGCGCCTGGGCGGCGGAGCGCCCCTTCAGGCTGCGCTCCAGCGCACCGAGACCAGCGCCCAGGCGCGGGCCGTGCTCGGCGCTCGACACGCCGTTACAGCGGCGGCTTGACGCGCTGCTATCCTCTCGCGTCGCCCAGCCGCCGTACGCCCGAACTTCCCCGCCCGGAGCGGGGTTTTCTGTATCCCAGGGGTCTGCCCATGCCGAAGGACGTCATCCTCACCGCCGAAGGGCTCGAGAAGCTCAAGGACGAGCTGCACCATCTCTCCAACGACAAGCGTCGCGAGGTGGCTCAGCGCATCAAGGAAGCGCGGGAGTTCGGGGACATCGCCGAGAACTCGGAGTACGACGACGCCAAGAACGAGCAGGCCATGCTCGAGGCGCGGATCGCGTCGGTGGAGGAGAAGCTGCGCTCGGCCACGGTGATCGAGGCCAGCGACGTGTCCACCGACCAGGTCCAGGTCGGCTCGGTCGTCAACGTCAAGAACGAGCAGACCGGCGAGAGCCAGAAGTTCACGATCGTCGGCTCGTCGGAGGCCAAGCCGCCCGAGCGGCTGTCCAACGAGTCGCCGGTGGGCAAGGCCCTCATGGGCCACCGCCGCAACGAGATCGTCGACGTGCCGCTCCCCAGCGGCAAGCGGCTCAAGCTCAAGATCACCAAGATCGACGTCGGGCTGTAGGCGCAGCGGCCCGTTAGGGTCGGGGCCGATGGAAGACGAGCTCCTCGCGGCGCGCCGCGCCAAGCTCGAGCGCCTGCGCGCCGAGGGGATCGACCCCTTCCCCCACGAGTACCCGGGCGTGGAGCCGATCGCCGCGGTGCGCGGGGCCCACGACGAGCTGGCCGACGGTGAGGACACCGGCGTGCGACACCGCGTCGCCGGCCGCCTCGCCGCGCGGCGAGGCCAGGGCAAGATGGCGTTCCTGGATCTCGTGGACCGCTCGGGCCGGATCCAGCTGCAGGCCCGCCTGGACGTCCTCGGCGAGGCGGCCCACGAACGCCTGCTGGGACTGGACCTCGGTGACCTGATCGGCGTCGACGGCAGCGCGTTTCGCTCACGCCGCGGCGAGCTGAGCCTGCGCGTCGAGGACTACGCGGTCCTGGCGAAGTCGCTGCGCCCGCCGCCGGACAAGCACCACGGCCTTCAGGACGTCGAGACGCGCTTTCGCCGCCGCGAGCTTGACCTGATCGCCAGCGAGGACACCCGCGAGCTGTTCATGACGCGCGCGAAGGTCGTCTCGGCGGTGCGCCGCCACCTCGACGACGCCGGCTTCATCGAGGTGGAGACGCCGGTGCTCCAGCCGCTGTACGGCGGAGCGCTGGCGCGCCCGTTCACCACCCACCACAACGAGCTGGACCGCACGCTGTACCTGCGGATCGCCACCGAGCTGTACCTCAAGCGCCTCATCGTCGGCGGCCTGGAGCGCGTCTACGAGCTGGGCAAGGACTTCCGCAACGAGGGCATCTCCGCCAAGCACAACCCCGAGTTCACGATGGTCGAGTGGTACGAGGCCTACGCCGACTACCGCGGGGCGGCCGATCGGCTGGAGGCGCTCGTCGCCTACGTGGCCGAGCAGGCCGGCGGGGGCGCCGGCCCGGACTTCTCCGCTCCCTGGCGGCGCGTGACGCTGCGCGACGCCATTGCAGAGACCACCGGGATCGACGTGCTCGCCCACCGCGACCGCGACGCGCTGGTCGCGGCCATCGGAGACCGGCTGCCGACGCAGGACCGCAGCTGGCCCCAGCTCGTGGACGACCTGCTGTCGAAGTTCGTGGAGCCCACGCTGCAGGAACCGACGTTCGTCCTGGACTACCCGGTCGAGCTGTCGCCGTTCGCCAAGGCGCACCGCTCCGAGGAGGGCCTCACCGAGCGCTGGGAGGCGTTCGTGGGGGGCATGGAGATCGCCAACGCGTTCACCGAGCTCAACGACCCCGACGAGCAGCGGGCGCGCTTCGAGGCGCAGGTCCGCCTGGCCGGCGCCGGCGACGACGAGGCCCAGCCCTACGACGAGCTGTTCGTCGCCGCGCTGGAGCAGGGGATGCCGCCCACCGGGGGCGTCGGCCTGGGGATCGACCGCCTGACGATGGCCCTCACCGGGGCGCGGTCGATCCGCGAGGTGGTGCTCTTCCCGGCCATGCGAGACTGAAACAGAGCGCAAAGGCGCCGGTTGTCGCAAGGACCGACCGACCGTAACCCGGCGGTTAGACCCGTTGGTAGACTGCCCCATGCCCATCGACCGCAACGAAGCGCTCATCTATTTCGTTTGCGGAGCCGAAAAGATGGACAGCCGGGTACCCCGTCATCCCGGCCCAGTCCCATCCGGACCACGCACGAACCGAGGCTAGAGGCCCCGCCCAGCAGGAAGGATCGGCAGCATGTTCGAGCGATTTACAGAGCGAGCCCGGCAGGTGGTCGTTCTCGCGCAGGAAGAGGCGCGAACGCTCAAGCACAACTACATCGGAACCGAGCACATCCTGCTCGGTCTCCTGCGCGAGGAGGAGGGTCTCGCCGCGCGAGTCCTCGAGAGCCTCGACATCACGGTCGAGCGCGTCCGTGCGCAGGTCGTGCGCATCGTGGGCTCCGGTGAGGAGGTCACGTCCGGCCAGATCCCGTTCACGCCGCGTGCGAAGAAGGTCCTCGAGCTCGCACTGCGCGAGGCGCTGAGCCTCGGCCACAACTACATCGGCACCGAGCACATCCTGCTGGGACTGGTGCGCGAGAACGAGGGCGTCGCCGCCCGGATCCTGCTCGACTTCGACGCGGACTCCGAGAAGATCCGCAACGAGGTCATCCGGATGCTGTCGGGCCCGGGCGGTCGCCGCCAGGGCTCGTCGAGCTCCGGCGCGTCGGCCACCGCCGGCGCCGGCGGTGCGCCCGGAGAGGGCAAGAAGTCCTCCAAGCTGCTCGACCAGTTCGGGCGCAACCTCACCAAGCTGGCCGCCGAGGGCAAGCTCGACCCCGTCGTGGGCCGCGAGACCGAGATCGAGCGGATCATGCAGATCCTCTCGCGCCGGACGAAGAACAACCCGGTGCTCGTCGGCGAGCCCGGCGTCGGCAAGACCGCCGTCGTCGAGGGCCTCGCCCAGCGGATCAACAACTCCGACGTCCCCGAGCTGCTCAAGGGCAAGCAGATCTACACGCTGGACCTCGCGGCCCTGGTCGCCGGGTCGAAGTACCGCGGCGAGTTCGAGGAGCGCCTCAAGAAGGTGATGAAGGAGATCACCCAGCGCGGCGACATCATCCTGTTCATCGACGAGCTGCACAACCTCGTCGGCGCGGGCGCGGCCGAGGGCGCGATCGATGCGGCGTCGATCCTCAAGCCGGCGCTGGCCCGTGGCGAGCTGCAGACGATCGGCGCGACGACGCTGGAGGAGTACCGCAAGTACCTCGAGCGCGACAGCGCGCTGGAGCGGCGCTTCCAGCAGATCAAGGTCGACCAGCCGACGGGCGAGCAGACCGTGCAGATCCTCAAGGGGCTGCGCGACCGCTACGAGCAGCACCACAAGGTGCAGATCACCGACGAGGCCCTCGAGGCCGCGGCGGAGCTCGCCGACCGCTACATCTCCGACCGCTTCCTGCCCGACAAGGCAATCGACCTCGTCGACGAGGCCGCGTCGCGCATGCGCATCAAGTCGATGACCTCCCCGCCCGTGTACCGGGAGCTCGAGGAGGAGGTCGAGGCGACGCGGCGCGACAAGGAGGCCGCGATCGAGGCGCAGGAGTTCGAGAAGGCGGCGAACCTGCGTGACCAGGAGCGGCGCCTGACCAACAAGAAGCGCGAGCTCGAGGAGCAGTGGGAGGCCGGCGAGGCCGAGGCCGACCGGCCGTCCATCGGCGAGGAGGAGATCGCCGACATCGTCTCGATGTGGACCGGCATCCCCGTGTTCAAGCTCACCGAGGCCGAGACGGCCAAGCTCATGCGCATGGAGGACGAGCTGCACAAGCGCGTCATCGGCCAGCACGCGGCCGTCGAGGTCATCTCCAAGGCGATCCGGCGCTCGCGGGCGGGCCTGAAGGACCCCAAGCGGCCGACCGGCTCCTTCGTGTTCCTCGGACCGTCCGGCGTCGGCAAGACCGAGCTCGGGCGCACGCTCGCCGAGTTCCTCTTCGGCGACGAGGACGCGATGATCCGCATCGACATGTCGGAGTACATGGAGAAGCACTCCGTGTCCCGGCTCGTCGGCTCGCCCCCGGGCTACATCGGGTTCGACGAGGGCGGCCAGCTCACCGAGGCGGTCCGGCGCAAGCCGTACTGCGTGCTCCTGCTCGACGAGATCGAGAAGGCGCACCCGGACGTCTTCAACATCCTGCTCCAGATCCTCGAGGACGGGCGGCTGACCGACGCGCAGGGGCGCACGGTCGACTTCCGCCACGCGATCGTGATCATGACCTCGAACATCGGCGCCAACGAGATCGCTCGGAACACGCCGCTGGGCTTCGCCGTCACCGACGACGAGACCGGCATCACCTACGAGGACATGAAGAACCGGATCATGGGCGAGCTGAAGAAGGTGTTCCGGCCCGAGTTCCTCAACCGGATCGACGACGTCATCGTCTTCCACAAGCTCCAGCGCGACGAGATCAAGCAGATCGTCGACCTGCTGCTGCGGCGCATCCGCGAGTCGATGGCCGACCGCGGGCTGCAGCTCGAGCTCACCGACGAGGCGAAGGACCTGCTGGTGGAGAAGGGCTGGGATCCCGCGATGGGCGCCCGGCCGCTGCGCCGCGCGATCCAGCGCTACATCGAGGACCCGCTGGCGGACTTCGTCCTGCGGGCCGAGCTGCCGGCCGGCGCCACGGTGATGGTCGAGAAGGCGCCCGACGAGGACGACCGCGAGGTCTCGCTGACCGTCGTGCAGCCGGCGAAGGTGCCGGCCACGGTGGGCGGCCCCGCCGAGGAGGAGTCCGACGACTCGCCGGCGGAGCCCGCCGGCGCGCTGGACAGCCCGGCGGTCGAGGAGCCCGGCACGGCCTAGACCCGACCGGGCGCACAGAGATTCGAGCGAGGGCGGCCCACACGGGCCGCCCTCTCTCGTTCGTGCGCCTGCAGCGAACGGTGTGCGCTTCCCCGTCACGCCGTGGGGGTGACCCGCGACCGAAAGGATCCATGGAGATCGCCCGCCTCGCCGCCCTGCCGCTCTTCGCAGCGCTGGACTTCGAGCAGGCCGGACGGCTCGCGCCCTACGCCGCCGAGCTGCTCGTGCCCCGGGGCGGGCGGCTGCTGCTCGACGGACCGTTCGGATCGGACCTCATCGTCATCGAGGCGGGCCGCGCACAGGTGCGCTTCGCGGGCGAGCCGGTCGCCGAGCTGGGCCCCGACGACTTCTTCGGCGCGCTGGGCGTCGTGCACCCCGCGTGGCCGACGGCGACGGTGACGGCGCTGAGCGACATGACCCTGGTGAGCTTCGGCGTCGCCGAGCTGCGCCGCCTGCGCCGCGAGTCGCCCGAGACGCTGGCGATGCTGCTGGACGCCATGGACGCCGGCCGGCTGCGCCTGCGCGGGCGGCTGGACCCGATGCTGGTCGCGTAGCGGGTGCCCTGCGCGGCTGGACGGCTGGGGTAGCCTGGTCGTATGAGTCCGATCCCCGGTGAGCCGCTCGAGCAGAAGGGCCCCGAGCTGACCATGAAGGACGGTCGCAAGGTCAAGCTCAAGATCAAGGGCCTCGAGCCCCGCCTCAAGCCGCTGGGGACCGAGGAGCGCGGGGCCGCCGAGCCGCCGCGGGACGATCCGCGCCCGCCGATCAATCCGAACCACGCCGGGTTCTAGCCACACCCCGCGGCCCGGCAGGGGCCGATGAGCGACGAGCGCCGGGACAGCCCGGCGACGCAGGTCGTCCATGCGGGGCTCGCGGCGCCCGAGCAGGGCGACCCGCTGCTCGGCGGCCCGGTCTTCGCCGCGCCCTACCACCTCAGCGGTGCCCCCGACGCCGCGCCCTACGGCTACGGGCGCTACGGGAACCCGACCTGGACCGCCTACGAGGCGGCGCTCAGCGCGCTCGAGGGCGGGGAGGCGGTGGTGTTCGCCTCCGGCATGGCGGCGGCGTCGGCGGTCCTGCTGCCCACGCTGCACGCCGGCGACGTGCTCGTCGCGCCCTCCGACGCGTACCCCGGCGTGCGCACGGTCGCCACCGAGTACCTCGCGCTGCGCGGCATCGAGGTGCGCCTCGTTCCCACCCACGAGGACGCCGTCCGCGGCGCGCTGGAGGGCGCCACGCTCGTCTGGATCGAGACGCCCTCCAATCCCGGCCTGGACCTCCTGGACGTCGCGGCGCTGGCCGAGGACGTCCACGCCGCCGGCGCCCTGCTGGCGGTCGACAACACGCTCGCCACGCCGCTCGTGCAGCGCCCGCTGGAGCAGGGTGCCGACGTGTCGGTGTCCAGCGCCACCAAGCTGCTCAGCGGCCACAGCGATCTCCTGATCGGCCACGTGGCGGTGCCCGGCGCCGACCGTGCCGACGCGCTGCGCGAGTGGCGGGGCTGGACCGGCGCGGTCGCCGGCCCGTTCGAGGCCTGGCTGGCGCACCGCTCGCTGGCGACGCTGGACGTGCGCCTGGAGCGCCAGTGCTCCACCGCCCTGGCCCTGGCGCGAGCGCTGGAAGGTCGCGACGACGTCAGCGGCGTGCGCTATCCCGGCTTGGAGAGCCACCCTCAGCACGCGCTCGCCGCGCGGGGGCTCGGGGGGCGCTTCGGCTCGGTGCTCTGCTTCGACCTCGGCACCGAGGAGCGCGCCCAGGCGTTCCTGGCCGCGTGCCGGCTCGTCGCCGAGGCCACGAGCTTCGGCGGCGTCCACAGCACCGCCGAGCGCCGCGCCCGCTGGGGCTACGGCGACGCCGGCCCGGGGGTGATCCGCTTCAGCGTGGGCGTGGAGGATCCGGGCGACCTGCTGGCCGACGTGGCGCAGGCGCTCGACGGTTCGATCTGAGGGGGCGAATCAGCGTTCGCCGGGCCCTCTGATGGGCGATGGCCCCGACTGGGAGACGAGGAGGACGCGAGTACCATGACCGCCATGCCGGTCGCGCAGCACATGACGGCGGACGAGTACCTGGCGATGGAGCCGGACCGCCGCCACACCGAGCTCATCGGCGGTGAGTTCGTCGTGCACCAGCCCAGATTCAGGCATCAGGCGCTGGTGAACGAGATCAACTTCGCGCTGGCGACCTGGACCAGGGCCGCACCTGCTCGGGGGGTTGTGGTGCTCCCCCTCGATGTCAAGATCGACGACGACAACGTGCTCGCGCCGGACCTGCTGTGGTACTCCGCGCCCCGCGTCCCGGCCGACGAGGACTGGCCCTACCCGCTGCCCGACCTCGCCGTGGAAGTGCGCTCGCCGTCGACGTGGCGCTACGACATCGGAGCCAAGAAGCGCCTGTACGAGCAGCACCGGCTCCCCGAGCTGTGGCTGCTGGACGGCGCCGCCGACGCCGTGCTCGTCTTCCGCCGCTCGACGCCGCGGGCGGTCGATTACGACGTCGCCCTGGAGCCGGCGCGCGGCGATGCGCTCACATCCCCGCTGCTGCCCGGCTTCGCGCTCGCGCTCGACGCGCTGTTCGCGCCCTGACGCGCCGCGCCGAGGGGGCGAGTCCACGCCCGCTGCACCCTCTGACGGGTGATGGCCCGCGTCGGCGACCAGAGGGGACGAGAGTACGATGACTTCCATGCCGGTCGCGCAGCGCATGACCGCCGAGGAGTTCCTGGACGGGCCCGAGCTGGAGCGCGGCGTGGAGCTGGTCGACGGGCGGCTCGTCGTGGATGAGCCGCTTCCACGTCACCAGTTCATCTGCCGGGACCTGTTGCTGGAGCTGAGCGCGTGGACGGCCGACGCGGAGGGCCGCGGCCTCGTCACGCTGCCGCTCGACGTCCGGCTCGACGAGCACAACGTCTACGGACCGGACATCCTCTGGTACGCCGAGGGGCGCGGTCCGAAGCGATCGGGCAGCGGCCGCCCCTCGCCGATCCCGAACCTCGCGGTCGAGGTGCGCTCGCCGTCGACGTGGCGCTACGACATCGGCACCAAGAAGTCCGTCTACGAGCGCGAGGGCCTGCCGGAGCTCTGGCTCGTGGACACCGACGGCGACGTGGTCGTCGTCTTCCGCCGCTCGACGCCTCGCACGCCGACGTTCGACGTCGCGCTCGAGGTCGGTGCGAACGAAGCCCTGACCTCGCCGCTCCTGCCCGGCTTCAGCCTCCCGCTGGGCGAGCTCTTCGCCCGCTGACGCGCCGGTGCGGCGTGCAGCTCCCGCTCACCAGTAGTCGTCCGGATCGGGGCCAACAGCCGGTGGGTCGAATCCGTGAGCCCGCAGATCGTCGTCGGTGGCCGATCGAAGCGCGGCGTCTGGGTACATGACGCGAAGCAGTTCCACGATCGTTTCACCGACGCCGCGTCGCATCGCATCGCGAGCATCGGGCATCGGCGGTGCCGCCGTCGGGCACTCATCCAGATCAACGCGAACGCTGCTGCGAACGCCCGGTATCGGCGCTCGTAATGCTCAGCCCGATCCGGGTGCGCCCCGCCCCGGCGACGCGCATCACGCCAGACCTGCACGAACGTCTCGAACCCGTACTCCCGGGAGCTCGCGAGGGAGCGGACTGCTCCAGCGTGACCGCTGCGGGCTCGCAATAGCGGCGGGTAGCCGGATCGACGGCGGTCGTCAGTCTCAGTGGCTTGCGGGTGCCGGCCACCTCGATCTCGATCACGGGCGGACCCTTGGCGGCCGGCACGTAGAGCGTCAGGCGGGCCGCGTCCCCGGAGCTGACAACACTGCGGGCGCGCCGACCTGGCCTTGCCCCGCAGATGCCTTCGGCGTAGGGACTCCCGGTCCGCCCTGCGAGCTCGCCGGCCACAGCCGATGCCGCTTGGTCGCGGATCGCGGGTGGAGGATACGGCGGTTGCGCTGGCCGGCCGCGGCGATTCCCGAACCCGGCCCCCGGGGCGAAGCCATCGGCACCGGCGCCTAGTGTGGTCGGACCATGGCGCGCCCGGTCACCATCCACGTCTGCTCCGCCTGCGGCCACCAGGCCGCCAAGTGGCACGGCCAATGCCCGGGCTGCGAGGCGTGGAACACGCTGGTCGAGGAGCGCGCGGCCGCGCCGGCCGCGGGCGCGGGGCCCGGGCGCGCACGGCGCCGCGCCGCCGCGGTCCGCCCGGTGGCGCTGGCCGACGTGAGCATGCCCACGGTCGCGCGGCTGCGCACGGGCATCGGAGAGTTCGACCGGGTGCTGGGCGGGGGGCTGGTGCCCGGCTCGCTCGTGCTGCTCGGCGGCTCGCCGGGCATCGGCAAGTCGACGCTCACCAACATGGCGCTGGGCAACCTCGCGGCCGCCGGGCGACGCACGCTGTACGTCTCCGGGGAGGAATCGGCCGCGCAGGTCCGGCTGCGGGCCGAGCGCCTGCCCGCCGGTGCGCTCGCCGTCCCGGTCATCGCCGAGACCGACCTGGAGACCGTGCTGGCCACGCTGGAGGCCGAGCGCCCCGACGTCTGCGTGATCGACTCCGTGCAGACCCTGCACGCCGCCGAGCTGACCGGCGCGCCCGGCTCGGTGGGCCAGGTCCGCGAGGTCGCCGGCCGGGTCATGCGCGTGGCCAAGGCGGCCGGGATCGCCGTGCTGCTGGTCGGCCACGTCACCAAGGAGGGCGCGCTGGCCGGGCCGCGGGTGCTCGAGCACCTCGTGGACTGCGTGCTGCAGTTCGAGGGCGAGCGCGAGCGCACCTACCGCACGCTGCGCGCGCTGAAGAACCGCTTCGGCTCCACCAACGAGGCCGGCGTCTTCGAGATGCGCCAGGGCGGGCTGGTGGAGGTCCTGGACGCCAGCGCCCGCTTCGTGGGCCAGGCCACCGGCAAGCCGGGGTCGGTCATCCTCGCCGCGATGGAGGGCTCGCGCCCCCTGCTCGTCGAGGTCCAGGCGCTCGTCTCGCCGTCCGAGCTGGTGCCGCCGCGGCGCGTGGTCAACGGGCTGGACCGCAACCGCCTGGCGCTGGTACTCGCCGTCCTGGGCCGTCACGCGGGGGTGGGCGTCGGGAGCGCGGACGTGTTCGTCAACGTCGTGGGCGGCGTGCGCGTCGACGAGCCCGGCGCCGACCTGGCGGTCGCGCTCGCCGTGGCCAGCGCCACACGCGGGGTCGCACCCGGCGGCGAGGGGCGCACCCTGCCGGTCGCCTGCTTCGGGGAGGTGGGGCTGACCGGCGAGCTGCGCGCGATCGCCCATCCCGAGCGCCGGCTGGAGGAGGCGGCCAAGTTCGGGCTGCGCGACGTCGTCTCGCCGGAGTCCGCGCCGACTCTGCGCCAGGCGCTGGGCGCGGCGTTCGGGACCGGGGCGTCGGGCCGGGTCGCGGCGTAACCTGCCGTAAGCTCGCGGGGCCTTAACACCCGCTAAAATGCGTTTGATGGTGCAACGAGTCGGCGATGAGCTTCACGAACTAGAGGCTCGTCAGGAGCCCCGGCTCGTCAAGGCCCTGGAGATGGTCGCCCCCGGCACGGCACTGCGCGAGGGCATCGACAATATCCTCCACGCGCGCACCGGCGGGCTCATCGTGGTCGGCGAGGTGGGCGAGCTCAGCTTCCTGTTCTCGGGCGGGATCAAGCTCGACATCGACTACACGCCGGCGCTGCTGTACCAGATCGCCAAGATGGACGGCGCGATCGTGCTGAACGCCAACGCGACCAAGATCGCGACCGCCAACGTCCAGCTCATGCCCGATCCGACGATCCTGTCGGTGGAGACCGGCACCCGGCACCGCACCGCCGAGCGCGTCTCCAAGCAGACCGACGCGCTGGTCATCGCGATCTCCCAGCGCCGCGAGGTCGTCTCGCTGTACGTCGACGGCGTCAAGTACATCCTGGAGGACATCCCGGTCGTGCTGGCCAAGGCCAACCAGGCATTGGCCACGCTGGACAAGTACCGCACGCGCCTGGACCAGGTCTCCACGCGCCTGACCGCCCTGGAGTTCGAGGGCGGCGCCACGCTGCACGACGTGCTGACCGTGCTGCAGCGCTCCGAGCTCGTGACGCGCATGGCGGTGGAGATCGAGCGCTACATCGTCGAGCTCGGCACCGAGGGCCGCCTCATCGAGATGCAGCTCGAGGAGACCATGGTCGGCACCGCGGCCGACAAGGCGGCGCTGGTCCACGACTTCCTGTCGGAGAACAGCGACGAGGCGTTCGCCGCCGCGCTGGACCAGATCGGGCGCCTGTCGCACCAGGACCTGCTCGACTTCGGCCGCCTGGCGGAGCTGCTGGGCTACGACCGCAAGCTGAACACTCTTGACTACCCCGTCTCACCCCGCGGCTTCCGGATCCTCGGGCGCATCCCGCGCCTGCCGAAGCTCGTGGTGGCGGCGATCGTGAACGAGTTCGACGGGCTCGACGAGCTGCTCGCCGCCACGGACACGGAGCTCGAGACGGTCGAGGGCGTGGGGGAGATCAGGGCGAAGGACATCCGCGAGGGCCTGCGACGGCTGCAGGAGATCAACCTGGTGGATCGCTACCTACAGACGTGAACCGCAGAAGCCGGCCCGGGCCGGCGCCGACCAAGGAGGACATCATTTCCGAGGAAGTCATCGAAGAGCAGCTGCTGGAGGACCTCGCGACGCGAACCGTCGAGTGCATCGACTTTCAGCTCGGCGACAACGTCGTCTACCCCCATCACGGGGCCGGCAAGGTCCTCAAGAAGGAGAAGCGCAAGATGTTCGGTGAGGAGCGCGAGTACCTCACCATCAAGATCCTGCACAACGACATGACGGTGATGGTCCCGTGCGAGAACGCAGGCGTCGCCGGTCTGCGCAGGGTCATAGACGAGGAGACGGTCCAGAAGGTCCTGGCCGTCCTCGCGGATGACGTCTCGGAGATGCCCAAGAACTGGAATCGCAGGTTCAAGCACAACCGCGACAAGATCAAGACGGGCGACATCTACGAGCTGGCCGAGGTCGTGCGCAACCTCGCCATCCGCGAGCACGAGAAGGGCCTGTCCACGGGCGAGAAGCAGATGTTCACACGGGCGAAGAAGATCCTCGCCTCGGAGCTGATGTACGCGCTGGACAAGGACGAGGACGACGCCGAGCAGCACCTCGACGACCTCCTGTCCGACAGCGCCGGCGCGCAGCGCCTGGCGGTGGCCAAGTAGCGGTCGCGCTGCTCGTAGCTGCTGGTCGGGGCGAACGCCTTGGGTTCTCCGAACCCAAGGCGTTCGTCGTGCTGGCGGGCCGTCCGATGCTCGAGTGGAGCATCGAGGCGCTGCGGGCGGTCCCGGCGGTGGAGGCGATCGTCGTCGCGCTGCCGCCCGGCGCGAGCGCGCCGGAGGGCACGATCGGTGTTCCGGGGGGCGCGCATCGGTCGGCATCGGTGCGCGCGGCGCTGCGCGCTGCGGGCGGCGATCCGGTGATCGTCCACGACGCCGCCCGGCCGCTCGTGACCCCCGCCACCGTGCAGGCCACGCTCGATGAGCTCGCCGCGCACGGCTGCGCCGGGGCGATCGCCGCCGCGCCGGTCACCGACACGATCAAGCAGGCGTCGGGAAACACGGTCACCCGCACGCTGGACCGCGCGTCGCTGTGGGCGGTGCAGACGCCGCAGACCTTCCGCCGCGAGGCGCTGGAGCGCGCCCTGGACGTCGGCGACGACGTGCTCGCCGCGGCCACCGACGACGCGTGGCTCGTCGAGCGCGCCGGGGGCACCGTCCGGGTGGTCGCCTCCCCGCCGGAGAACATCAAGGTCACGGGGCCCGGCGACCTCGAGGTGGCCGAGCTCGCTCTGCGCGCCCGGCAGTAACGGTCCCTAGGCTGCGGGACCCGTGCTGACCGACTACCACGTCCACCTGCGCCCGGACGACCCGGGCACCGACGCCGAGACGTACTTCACGCCCGCCAACGCCGAGCGCTACCGCTCCGCGGCCTGCGAGCGCGGCATCGCCGAGCTGGGCTGCGCCGAGCACGTGCACCGCTTCGCGCAGGCGCTGTCGGTGTGGCAGCACCCGTTCTGGCGCGAGAGCGCCGTCGACGACCTGGACGCGTACATCGCGTTCCTGCGCGAGGAGACCGACCTGCGCGTGGGCATCGAGGCCGACTTCGTGGCCGGGCGGGAGGACCGTCTCGCCACGCTGCTGGACGGCCGGGACTGGGACTTCGTGGTCGGCTCGGTGCACTTCCTCGGCGACCACGCCGTCGACCACGACGGCTACGACGTCTGGGACCACCGCTCCGCCCGGCCGGACACGATCTGGCGGCGCTACTTCGAGACGCTGGGCGAGGCGGCGCGCACCGGCCTGTTCGACGTCCTCGCCCACCCCGACCTGGTCAAGGTGTGGGGTCCGCGGCGTCCCCGCCCGGAGGGGGACCTTCGGCGCTTCTACGATCTGGCCATGGACGGCATCGCCGAGGCGCGCCCCGCCGTGGAGCTGTCCACCGCCGGGCTGCGCAAGCCCGCCGGCGAGCTGTATCCCGCGGAGCCGTTTCTGGAGATGTGCCTGGACGCCGGCTGCCCGGTCGCGCTGTCCAGCGATGCGCACGTGCCCGAAGACCTCGGCCGCGACTACGACGTCGCGCTCGCGCAGCTCGAGCGCCTGGGGGTGGGCGAGCTCGCGGTCTTCGACCACCGCGAGCGGCGCCTGGAGGCGATCGGATGAGCGCGCGCACGGGCCTGGGCTGGGACTCGCACCGGCTGGTGGCCGGGCGCCCGCTGATCCTCGGGGGCGTCACCTTCCCCGACGCCGAGCTGGGCCTGGACGGCCACTCCGACGCCGACGTGCTCACCCACGCCGTCATGGACGCGCTGCTG
This sequence comes from uncultured Solirubrobacterales bacterium, assembly GCA_963825515.1. Lineage (GTDB taxonomy): Bacteria > Actinomycetota > Thermoleophilia > Solirubrobacterales > Solirubrobacteraceae > CADCVQ01. The sequence goes on from CAWGTI010000011.1 coordinate 348,397, forward strand.
GGCGCGGCAGGGCTGGGCGACATCGGCGTGCACTTCCCCGACACCGACGGCCGCTACGAGGGTGCGGACTCGATCGCGCTGCTGGGCGAGGTCCGGGCGCTGGTCGAGGCACAGGGCCTGCGCGCGGTGCACGTCGACACGACGGTCCTCATGGAGCGCCCCAAGCTCGGCCCCCACCGCGACGCCATGCGCGAGCGCCTGGCGGCCGCGCTCGGGCTGGCCGCGTCGGCCGTCAACGTCAAGGCCTGCACCGGCGAGGGCATGGGCTTCGTCGGCCGCGGCGAGGGCGTCGGCGCGCTCGCCGTCGCCACCCTCGAGCCCCGCGAGTAGGACCTCCGGATGCGCTCCGCCGCAGCATGGGTCGTCGGCTGCCTCGCGCTCGCGGGACTGTCGCTGCTGGGGCACTCGGCCACCACCTACGACCCGTGGGCGTGGATCGTGTGGGGGCGCGAGATCGTGCACCTCGACCTCAGCACGGTGGCCGGGCCGTCGTGGAAGCCGCTGCCGGTGCTGTTCACGATGCCCTTCTCCCTGGCCGGCGGCGCGGCACCCGACCTGTGGCTCGTCGTGGCGCGCGCCGGCACGCTCGGCGCGCTGGTGGTGGCCTGGAAGCTCGCCGCGCGGCTGGCCGGCGGCGGGGCGCCCGGAGTCGTCGCCGGCGCGGCGGCGGCGCTCGGGCTGGGCGCGGCGCCATGGTTCTTTCGCAACGCGACGCTGGGCAACTCGGAGGCGCTGCTCGTGCTCTGCGTGCTCGCCGCCGCCCACCGCCACCTGGACGGGCGGCGCGGCCAGGCGTTCGCCCTCGCGATCGCCGCCGGGCTGCTGCGCCCCGAGGCGTGGCCGTTCATCGGCCTGTACGCGCTCTGGCTGGCCTACGAGGACCGCGCCCGCCTGCCCTGGCTGGCCGGCGGCCTGCTCCTGCTGCCCGCGCTGTGGCTGCTCCCCGAGCTGTGGGGCTCGGGCGACGCGTTCCGGGCCGGGGCGCGGGCCACCGACGCCAACCCGGGGAGCCCGACGTTCGCCGACCATCCCGCGCTGGAGGTGGTGCGCGAGGCCGGGCGCCTGCTGCCCTGGGTCACCATCGCCGGCCTGGCGATCGGAGCCGCGCTGCTCGCCGCGCGGCGGGTGCCCGCGGGCCGCGCCGGGCCGGCGCTCGGGCTGTTGGGCCTGGGCGTGGCGTGGCTGGCGGTCGTGGCGGTCATGACCGAGGGCGGCTTCTCGGGCAACCAGCGCTACCTGATCATGCCGGTGGCCTGCGCGTGCGTGGCCGGGGGCGCGGCGCTGGGCTGGGCGGCGCGGGCCGCGGCCGGGAGCGCCGGCGACGCCGGCGCGCGCGCCGCCGCGGCGGCGGCCGCGATCGCCGTCGTCACGGTCGTCGCCCTCCAGTACGCGTCGCCGCTGGATCGCGTGTTCGGCGGCCTCGCCCACCAGGCCCGCGTGGCCGGCGACCTGGAGCCCGCGATCGACGCGGCCGGTGGCCGCGAGCGCCTGCTGCGCTGCGGAGACCCGTACACCGGGCCCTTCCTCGTCCCGCTCGTCGCCTGGCACCTGGAGGTGCACACCGTGAAGGTGGGTCTGCGCGCGCGGCGTCCGGCCGTGGTGTTCCGCGCCGCCCACGTCAAGGGCGCCCCGGTGGCGCCGTCGACCCGGGCGCTGGGCTCCACGCGGACGCTCGCGCGCAACCGCAGCTGGCGGATCGCGGCGGCATGCGGGCGCTAGAGCGAGCCCGATCCCGCCTGGCGGCCCTGCCCCTGCTCGCCGTCCTCGCGCTGCTGCTCGGCCTCGCCGGCCTGTCGCTCGTGCTGCGCACCCGCGCGCTGCTCGCGGGCTTCTGGATCGACGAGGGCCTGGCGGTGGGGATCGCCTCCTTCCCGCTGGACGAGATCCCGGGGATCCTGCGCCAGGACGGCTCGCCGCCGCTGTACTACCTGCTGCTGCACGCCTGGATGGAGGTCTTCGGCTCCGGCGAGGGGGAGACGCACGGGCTCTCGGTCGCCTTCGCCGTGCTCACGGTTCCCGCCGCGTGGTGGGCGGCGCGCCGGCCCTGGGGAGAGCGGGCGGCGTGGATCGCCGCGCTGCTGGCGGCCGCCCATCCGTTTCTGACCTTCTACGCGCAGGAGACCCGGATGTACGCGCTGGTCGCGCTGCTCGGCCTGCTGCTGGCCGGCACCTTCGTGCGCGCGTTCGTGCTGCGCGACCGCCGCTTCCTCGCGCCCTTCGCCGTCTGCGCGGCGCTGCTGCTCTACACCCACAACTGGGGCCTGTTCCTGATGGTCGGCAGCCTCGGCGCGCTGGCGCTGTGCGCCCGCGCGGCCGCCGAGCGGCGCGCGCTCCTGCGCGACGCCGCGCTGGCCTACGGCGGCGTGGGGCTGGCCTACGCGGCCTGGCTGCCGACCCTGCTCTTCCAGGCCCAGAACACCGGGGCCCCGTGGGCCCAGCGGCCCGGCCTGAAGGAGCTGCTCAACGGGACGCTGGCCGCGTTCGGGGGGCGCACGTCGGCGATGGTCCTCGTGCTGGCCGCCGGAAGCGGGCTCGTCGCGCTGTGGACCGCGCGGCGCGAAGGCGAGGGGCGGCCGGCCGACCAGGTGCGCCTGGCCGTCCTCGCCGCGGCCGCGCTGCTGTTCGGCACGCTGATCGTGGGCTGGCTGGCCTCGCAGGCCTCCCCGGCGTGGACGAACCGCTACCTCGCCGTGGTCATCGGCCCGGCCCTCCTGCTCGCAGCGGTGGGGCTCGCGCGGGCGCGGGGGCTGGGCATCGCCGCGCTGATCCTGCTGGCCAGCCTGTGGATCACCGCGCGCGAGGGACCCCTGAACGGCAAGAGCAACGTGCGCGTCGTGGCCGCGGCGCTCGAACAGCGGGCGATCGGCCCGCGCGACCTCGTGGTCTCCACCCACCCCGAGCAGGTGCCGGTGCTGCACTACTACCTCGGCGACGAGATCCGCTTCGCGAGCTCGCTGGGCCGCGTGTCCGAGCCGCGCATCATGGACTGGCGCGACGCGCTGGACCGGCTGCGGGCCACGCGCCCCACGCCGACCGCCGACGCCCTGATCGAGGAGGTCGCCCCCGGGCAACGGCTGGTCCTGGTACAGCCGATCATCCGCCGGGTCAGCTGGCGGGCGCCGTGGACGCGCCTGGTCCGTCGGCGCGCCGCGCAGTGGGAGCTCGTGCTCGACCGCGACCCGCGGCTGCGGCGCACCGTGAACGTCCCGCGCAAGCTGCGCGGGATCCCGCGCGGCGTGCGGGCCGTCATCTACCGGGTCCGCCGCGCGCGGCGCTGAGCGGACCGGCGCTCCGTGTGCCACCCGAAGTTGCTGCCCTGAGCAATCCTCAGCGGTCGCCGACGTCTGAGCCCTCACCGGCTGTGTGGCTGTCAGGATAAGGTACTAGGTGTGAAGTACAGCGACGGCGGTGCTACCGTGGCCGCGGCAGCGACAGGCAAACGACTTCCGGGAGGTGATGCACATGCGCAGGCGGACGCGGTTGTTCTCGACGGCAGTGCTGTCCGCGCTCAGCGTGGCGGTGATCGGCGTGGGGCTCGCATGGGCCTGCACGCCTGAGGGCTTTGGCACGCCGGAGGCGCCGCCCGCCCTGTCGGAACCGCCACCGCCACCGGCACCCGCCCCTGCGGGTGCCTCCGCCGGCGCTGCGTCGCCGTCGATCTCCGCCGCGCCTGCCGCCTCGGGGGCCGAGGGAGTCCTGCGCCGCAACGGGGGCGCGCGCCGTAACGCCGCCTCGCGGGGGTCGGGCGCGACCAGCCGTGCCGGCGGCGGTGCAGGGTCGGCCGGCGCCGGAACGCCGTCGAACAACGTCGGGCAGCGCGCCGGCGCACCGATCAGACCAGCGGCCAGGCGGCCATCGACGCACCTGTCAGGGGAGCGAAAGCCGGCGTGAGCCGTCAGCGTGGACGGTCGGGCTTGGCGAGCTCGAGCGCGACGAAGGGCTCGGCGCGCCCCGCCGCGGCGCGACCCGCCGCCCCGACGGGCAGCGCCAGCGGCGACCTCTGGACCAGCGTGCAGGCCGCCCGGACGCCATCCGTCGCTGCTGCGCCGCCGCCGGCTCGGTCGGCGGGCAGAGCGGCGAACTGGGCACGGAGTCGTGGCCGGTCTGGTCATCCTCGGCCTCGGGGTCACCGGGCTCACCGGCGCCTTCCTGGTCACCGCGGGCCGCCGCCGCCGTGTGACGGGCGGTGCCGGAGCGAACCAGCGCTGACGCAGCGATGAAGGCTCACGGCGGCTCGCCGGAGGCGCCGTCCGGGGAGTCTCCGGAACCAGCGGCCACGAGCCCCCCCGCCCGGCCGGGCGGCGGGGCTCGTTGCTGTCGGGTCTCCTGGGAGCCTGGCTCGTGATCCTCGGGGCGGTCGCGCTGGTCGTCTCGGACTCGTTCGACGAACGCCCGACGGTGCGTGTGGCGGGCCCCGACGCGCCGGTGAACCGCTCGGCCCGCATATCCGGCGACATCAGCGCGCACAACTCGCCCACGCTCGTCGCAACCCCGCGCGCCCGGCCAACCTCGCGGTCACCAGTCGCATCGACACGCCCTTCTTCTCCTGCGCGCTGCACGTCTCCTCCGACGCAGGCAGGACCTGGGCGCAGACGGCGATCCCGCGCCGAAGGGCGAGGAGGCCAAGTGCTTCGCGCCCGACGTCGCCTTCTCGCGCGACGGGAAGCTGTACCTGGCGTTCGTCACGCTGGGGGGCCGGGGCAACGTCCCGCACGCGCTGTGGCTCTCGACCTCCACCGACGGCGGCCGGACCCTCTCGGTGCCCGTGAAGGTCCACGGCAAGCTGACCTTCCAGGCGCGCCTGGCCGCCGACCCGGTCAAGCCCGGGCGCGTCTACCTCACCTGGCTGCAGGCCGCCGGGGTCGGCACGCTGAGGCTCACCACCCCGGGCAGCCAGATCGTGGCCGCGCGCCCGACGACGGCGGCGCCACTGGTCGCGCCCGGCGCGTGTCAGCAGCGCACGGCGCGAGCGGGTCGTCACCCCGGCGCCGGTGGTGGGGCACGACGGCATGCTCTACGTGCTGTATCAGGACCTCGGCCAGGACCGGCTGGACTACGACGGCGGGCACCGCGGCAGGGGCGGGCCCGCCTATCCGGGGCGCTACACGCTCGTCCTCGGCGCTCGCGCGACGGGACGCGCTGGGAGGAGTCGGTCGCCGACGATCGCATCGGTCCCCTGGCTCGCTTCGTCGTGTTCCTGGCGCCCGCACCCTCGGTGGCGGTCGACCGCAGCGGCCGCGTCTACGCGGCCTTCCAGGACGGCCGCCTCGGCGACGCCGACGTGTGGCTGTGGTCACGCGGGCCGGGGGATGCGGGGTGGGACGGGCCCACGCGGGTCAACGACACGAAGCCGCGAGACGGGACCTCGCAGTACCTGCCCAAGCTCGCCGTGGCGCCCGGCGGACGGCTCGACGTCCTCTACGACGATCGCCGCGCGGACCGCCGGGACCTCCTGAACCACGCCTCGCTGCAGTCCTCGTTCGACCACGGCAGGACGTTCACCCCGGCGCTGCGGCTCTCCACCATCCCCTCCGACTCCAGGATCGGGTTCGGCGCCAAGGAGGGACTCCCCGACCTGGGAAGCCGGCTGGCCCCGATCTCCGGCGATCGCGCGGCGATGGCCCTGTGGACCGACACCCGGGCGGGCACGCCGGCGACCCAGAAGCAGGATCTCGCCAGGGCCACGGTGGCGGTCAGCGATCCCCAGCGCATCTCGGACACGGCGCGCAGCGCGCTTCGCTACGGCGGGCTGGCCGTCGGGATCGGCGGTCTGGTGGCCCTCTGGCTCGCGCTCAGGCAGCGGCGGCGCGAGGCAGCATGAGCCGGTGGGGGGCAGGCCCCGCGGAGCTGGGGCGACCGACGCTCCAGTTTCCCGTCTGACTGGACTAGGCCGGGGGCCCTCGTGTTAGCGCGCGTTAGAGCGTGTTAGCGACCGTTAGAACGCGACCGTTTTCGGCCCTGCGGCGGGCAAGATGCGGAGCATGAGCATCGTCGACGCCCCCCGCACGGATACCGACCACGACTTCGACGACGGCCGCGAGCGGCCGTACGTCGTCCTCGGCGGGGGTCCCGCGGGCCTCACCGCCGGATACCTCCTGGCGCAGGCCGGCCGCCGCGTCATCGTCCTGGAGGCCGACGAGCAGGTCGGGGGCCTGGCCAAGACGGTCGTCGACCCCGATGGCTATCGCTTCGACCTGGGCGGGCACCGCTTCTTCACCAAGAGCAAGGAGGTCAACGACCTCTGGCTGGAGATCATGGGCGACGAGTTCCTCCTGCGCCCGCGGATGTCTCGCATCTACTGGAACAAGAAGTTCCTCGACTACCCGCTGCGGGGCACCGACGTGATCAAGAAGCTCGGGCCGATCGAGCTGACGCGCTCCGGGCTGTCCTACCTGAAGGCCGCCGCGACTCCCAAGGGACGCGAGGACAACTTCGAGCAGTGGGTCTCCAACCGCTTCGGCAAGCGGCTGTTCAACCTCTTCTTCAAGTCCTACACCGAGAAGGTGTGGGGCGTGCCCACGACCGAGATCCGCGCCGACTGGGCGGCCCAGCGCATCAAGGGCCTGTCGTTCTTCAGCGCCGCGAAGTCCGCGTTCATGGGCAACAAGGGCAACAAGATCAAGAGCCTCATCAGCGAGTTCCAGTACCCCCGCTACGGTCCCGGCCAGATGTGGGAGACCATGACCGAGCGCATCGAGGCGCTCGGCGGCGAGGTGCGCCTGAACACGCCCGTCACGAGGTTGGAGGTGCGCGACCGGGAAGTCGCGCTGGTACACGCCGGTGGCGAGGAGATCGAGCCCGCAGCGGTCATCTCCTCGCTGCCGCTGCGTGCCACCGTCGGCATCGCCGACCCCACCGCACCCGACGAGGTGCGCGCCGCCGCGCAGGGCCTGCGCTACCGCGACTTCGTCACCGTCGCGCTCGTTCTCGACGGCGAGGACCTCTTCCCCGACAACTGGATCTACATCCACGAGCCCGACGTGAGCGTCGGGCGCATCCAGAACTACCGCTCGTGGAGCCCATGGATGGTCCCCGATCCCGACACCGCCTGCATCGGGATGGAGTACTTCGCCTTCAAGGGCGACGAGCTGTGGACCATGGACGACGACGAGCTCGTCGCGCTGGCCACGAAGGAGCTCGACTCGCTGGGCCTCGCGTCGCCCGAGAAGGTGCGCCGCGGCTACGTCGTGCGCGTCCCGCTCGCCTATCCCATGTACGACACCGACTACTCCGAGCGCGTGGACACCATCAAGGGCTGGCTGGCCCCGCTGGAGAACTTCCAGCAGGTCGGGCGCAACGGCCTGCACCGCTACAACAACTCCGACCACTCGATGCTCAGCGCGATGCGCGCGGTCGA
>CAWGTI010000012.1:0-22351 GCA_963825515.1 uncultured Solirubrobacterales bacterium
GGCGCAGCGCCCGGGTGTCCACCGCGCTCGTCGCCAGGCCGCGGAAGAACTCCGGCGTGTAGGTCTCCAGGCGCACGTCGGTGCGGTCCATGAGGCGCAGGTAGCCGCGGTTGAACTCGTCGGCGACCTCGACCGTGAACGGACCCTCCTCCAGCCGCAGCTTCCCCGACGTCCACACCGGGCCGTCGCCCTTCATCAGCGCCAGGGCCTGCTTGTACTTGCGCCGGTAGGAGGACCGCATGGAGCCGACGTACTCCTCGACGGTCGGCGGGAGATCCGGCAGCGCGTGGTCGGGCAGCGTGGGAAACGCGGCGTACCCCAGCCGGCGGACGTGGTCGCGGACCCCCTGGTCCACGCGCCACTCCTTCCAGACGAGCATGCTCGCGCGCTCCTGCCGCGCCCAGTCCTCCATGCACGCCTCGACGCAGCGGACCGCCGCGCCGGCGTCGTGCGGCGCGAGGACGTGCAGATGGTGCTGGCCCAGCGACGCCGGGATCCCGCACACCACGATCCGCACCTGCAGGAGCCGGGGCACCACGCGGTGCAGGCGCTTGACCCAGCGGTCGCCGGAGAGGAGGTCCAGCTTGAGGAGAAAGCGGCTCAGGACCGCGACCCCCACCGGCTCGGCGCCCTCGAAGAGCACGACGAAGCGGTAGCGCGCGTCCTCCACCCCGCTGCGCTCCATCACCTCCAGGAACGGCCGGGCGAAGAAGAAGTCCGGGGGCGCGACGGCGTCCCAGACCTCCTCGGGCACAGCGGCGACGGTGTCGTAGGTCTCCGAGCGCATGGCGCGGCCCACCCTAACCCGGCTCCGTGGCCCGTGCGGCTATGTCGTGCGGATGATCAGCACCGAGCACGGGGCATGGTGGGAGATCCGGTTGGGGACCGACCCCAGGAGGAAGCGCTTCGCCCCGGTCATCCCCTTGTTGCCCACCACGATCAGGCCCGCGCCCCGTTCCTCGGCCACGTCGAGGATCGCGTCCGCGGGGTCGCCCTGGCGTGCGTACACGCGCACGTCCACGCCGGCGGCGCGGACCTCGGCCGCGGCCTCCTCGAGCATCGCGTCGACGTCCTCGCGCGGGTTGATCATCCACTGCAGGTCGACCGGCACCTCGACCGCCTCGGCGCGCAGCCGCGCGTCGGTCACCGGCTCGTACGCGCACACCAGCTCGATCCGGCCGCCGACCGCGCGGGCCAGCTCGGTGGCCTGGCGCACCGCCTCCTTCGCGGTGTCCGAGCCGTCCGTGCCGACGACGATCGAGCCGAACATCAGACCAGCTTGACGATCGCGATCAGGATTCCGGCCACCACGAAGACGACGATCGCGGCCTGCATCCAGATCCAGGTCGGCGACATGGCCGGTCTTAGACGCCGAGCTTGCGGTTGATCCCGGCGATCGCGTCGAGGATGCGGGAGTTCACCGTGGACATCGCGGTGACGATCGCTCGCTGGGCCTCCTGCGCCGTGCGGCGGCTGGGGCGGCTGCGCAGCTCGGCGATGGCGATCTGGAGGGCCTCGCCGAAGCCCGCGATGGCCGCCACCAGCCGGGAGTGCTCGGCGTCCAGCCCGCTGGGGACCGCGATCCCGCGGAGATCGTGCAGCGCGTCCTCGACCGCGCGCTTGAAGGGCCGCAGCGCGCGACCGTTCTGCTCCGCCGACCTGGTCAGGGTGATCGCCTTGGAGATGCGGGTGACCGTGTCGGCGAAGTCGGTCTGCGCGGTGTTGACGTCGGTGACGTAGGCGTTGCGCTCCGACGTGTCGTTCGCGCAGCCGGCGCTCACCGCGCAGGCCAGCGCCGCCATCGCGAGGACCGCACCACGCGCCAGCCGGGACATTGGGCGCACCCTAACCGGTGCGACACCGGTGGGTCGTCCAGGAATGTTGTGCCGCAAACGCCGCGATGCCGGCGCCGCCAGGCAAGGACGCAGGATCGAAGGTGTGGCTCTGCCGCATCGAGATCCGAGGACGCCGCATGGCGGTGATCGGCGCCCCGCGTTCGGGTGCAACGTTCGTGGACGGCCCACTAGGATCGACTGGTCATGGGCGACTGGCTGCGGGTGCGGGGGGCCGAGGACGGCGCCCGACTGGATGTCGACGAGGAGCTGACCGTCGGGCGCGGGCGGCCGGGGCTCGGCGCCCTCGCCGCCGACGACGAGCTGTCGCGCCGCCACGCCCGCTTCGCCCCGACCCCGAGCGGCGCCCTCGTCGTCGAGGATCTGGGCTCGTCCAACGGAACGTTCGTCAACGGCGAGCGCGTGTCCGCACGCACCGAGCTGCGCCCCGGCGATGTCGTCCTGCTGGGGGTGACCGAGCTGGAGGTCGTCGGGGATCGGCCCACCCGCGTACGGCCGAGCGCGCCCGATCCCGGCGCCACGGCACCGAGCGCGAGCCCGCCGCCGCGGCCGGCCGCGGCGCCCCCACCGCCGCGACCTGCGCCCCCGCCCGCACCCCCGCCCCCGCACCCCCGCCCGCGCCACCGCCGGCGTCCGCCGAGCCGCCCGCGGCGGCCCAGCCGCGTCCCCCCGCGCCGCCACCGGCCCGGGCGCGCGATCCGCGCGTCCCCGTGCTCGCCGTCGTGCTCGCGCTGGCCCTGGCCGCCCTGGTGGCGTCGCTCGTGCTCGGAGGCGACGACTCCAGCGACGCCGCCGGCAGCGCCGGCGAGCCGGCCTACGACGGAACGGCGTACGTCCTCTCCAACCGCCAGCAGACCGGGGCGAACAGCGTCATCGCCATGCGCTACGGCTCCGCGGGGTTCGCGCCGCTGCGCCTGCGCGAATACCCGACCGGAGGCCGCGGCGCGCGCAACCTCGGCCCCGGCGCGCCGATCGACGGCGATCAGCAGATCCAGGTCGACCGGGAGCGCGGGCTCCTGCTCGCCGTCAACCAGGGCTCGGACTCGATCGCCGTGTTCCGCATCGACGACGAGGGTGGGCTGACCGCGGTCAAGGGCTCTCCCTTCCCGTCGGGCGGCGCCGGGCCGATCAGCATCGGCCTGAGCGAGAGCACCGTCATCGTCGTCAACAAGGGGTCCGACGGGCTGCGAAAGGCCGCGGCACCGGGGACGATCGCGCAGTTCCAGCTCGGCGACGACGGCTCGCTCACGCCCACCGGCCGGCCCGTGAGCGTCCCGCGCGGCGCCGACCCGGTGCAGGCCCAGGTCATCGGCCGTGCCGATCTCGTCGTCGTGCCCGAGCTCGTGGCCGGGGCCTACCGGACGTTCCGGCGCGGGCAGTCGGGCGCCTTCACGCCGGCGGCGACCACGCCGGTGACCGACCGCCAGCGGGCGCTGGGGATCCCGTTCCGCGACGCGCTGGTCGCCATCGCGCCGCCCGGCACCGACATCCCGCGGCGGCTGCCGCCGTCGCCGCTCGGCGCGCAGGGCCTCTCGGTGCATCCCGAGCAGGACGTCCTGTACTCCGAGCTGTCGGCGTTCAGCCTGCTCGCCGTTCACACGTTCGACCGCGACGGCAACCTGACGTTCGTCCGCGGCGTGCGGATCCAGGGCGGGCTGCTGGCGTGCTGGTCGCGGGTCTCGCCGGACGGCCGGCGCCTGTACGTCTCCAACGCAGCCACCCACACGGTCGCCGTGTTCGACCTGAGCGACCCGCGCAACCCGAAGCAGATCCAGCTGCTGATGCTGCCCGGGCGCGGAGGCCACACGTTCAACCTGGAGATCGACTCCACCGGCCGGCGGCTGTTCGTGCTCGACTCGTTCTCGGCTCAGCTCGACCGGCCCGGGCTGGGCAACCAGCTCCATGTGCTCGCGATCGGGCGCGACGGGCTGCTGACGGCTCCGCGCCGCGGGTCTCCGGCGCGCCTGCCCGTCTCCTTCGACACGAGCTCCTACGGCCTGGCCATCGTGCCCCGCGAGTCGCCGTCGGAGACCGACGGCGACACGTAGCTACATCACCGCGCGCGCGACGCGCTTGACGTTGCGCACGTTGTCGAAGGAGACGTTGTCGGTCGTCGAGTTCCCGCCGAACGTCCCGCAGCCCAGCGTCAGCGAGGGCTTCAGCCCGGTCATGATCCCGCTGCAGCCCTGGGCGGCCGGCGCGTTGACCAGCACGCGCGAGGCGGGCATCGCGTCCGCGAAGCGCGCGATCTCGTCCTCGTCCTCGGAGTGCACGCACGCCGTGTGGCCCGCGCCCGACTGGCGCAGCAGCCATCCGCACAGCTCGATCGCGTGGTCCGCGTCGCGCGCCACGAACAGCGACAGCACGGGCGCGAGGCGCTCGTGCGCCAGCGCGGCCTCGCGGTGCTCGCCGTCGGCCCGGAAGACGATCAGCGTCGCCCCCGGGGCGCGCTCCAGCCCGACTCCCGCCGCGATCTGCTCGGCCCGCTGGCCGATGTGCCACAGCTTGAGGTCCCCGGACGGCTCGAACGCCTCGGCCACGAAGCGGCTGGTCTCGGCGTCGTCGAGCACGATCGCCCCCTCGCCCTCGAGCGCGGCGACGAGCCGGTCGGCCACCGCCTCCTCCACGACGAGATGCTGCTCGGCGCCGCAGATCAGGCCGTTGTCGAAGGTCTTGGAGGAGACGACCATCCGTGCCGCCAGCTCGACGTTTCCCTGTGCGCTCACCCAGCACGGCGCATTGCCCGCGCCGACGCCGATGGCCGGCTTTCCCGCGGAGTACGCGGCCTTGACCATCCCCGGGCCGCCGGTGGCCAGGATCAGCCCCACGTCCTCGTGGCGCATGAACTTCGCGGTGCGGCGCCGGCTCGTGCGCCCGCGCACCCACTGGACGAGCCCCTCCGGCGCGCCCTGATCGCGCACGACGCCCTCCACGATCTCCCCCACGGCGTTCGCCACCCCCTGGGACATGCGGTGGCAGGACAGCACGATCGCGTTGCGCGACTTCAGGCAGATCAGCGCCTTGTTGACGAACGTGGGCACCGGGTTGGTCAGCGGGACCAGGGCGAAGACCACGCCGATGGGCGCCGCGAGCTCGGTGACGAGGCTCTCGGCGTCGGTGCCCAGCTCGCCCGCGCCGGTGTGACCGAGCAGGGAGCCCAGGACGCCGAGCGCCGCGAACTGGATCTTGAAGACCTTGTCCTGCGGATCGCCGATGTGGGTCTCCTCGACGGTGAGGCGGGCGAGCTCCTCGGCGCGGCCGGCGACGGCCTCGGCGATCGCGGTCAGCAGCGCGTCGACGCGCTCCTCCGGCCAGGCGGCGAACTCGGCCTGCGCGGCGACGGCGGCCGCCACCATGCGGTCGACCTCGGGGTCGCGCGCCTCGTCCTCGAGCACGTCGACGAGGCGCTCGTGGGCGTGCTGGAGCTGCTTGGCCGCCCCCTGGCCCAGCGCCCGCAGGATCGCGACGCCCTGCTCGGGGGCGTCGTCGAAGAGCCGCCGCAGGTTGGCCGCGGCCACGTGCTTGGCGCGGACGTCGGTGTGGGCGACGGCCGTGGTCGTGTGGCGCGAGCGCGCGAGCAGCGCGACCTCGCCCACGTAGGACCCGGGCCCGAGGTAGTCGAGCACGCTCTCGGCCTCGAACTCCTCGGAGTGCAGCTCCAGGCGCACGTCGCCCTCGTCGATGATGAAGAAGCCCTCGGCCTCCGAGCCCTGGCTGAAGAGCGTCTCGCCGGCCGCGAACGTGACGTCCTCCAGCGACGGCCGCAGCGCCACGAGCAGCTCGATCTCCGCCGCGTCGAGGATGCTGCCCTTGATCGATCCGAACTCCATGTCGCCTCCTCGTCAGACCGCGGGCTCGTAGGCCTCGCCGAACAGTCCCTGCAGCACCGCGCCGATGTTCTCCCGGATCGCCTCCTCGGCCACCGGGTCGATGAACGAGGCCATCGACGGCATCCCGATCGCGAAGTCCACCGCGAAGCGCACCTCGCTGCCTCCGTCGACGTCGCGGACCTCCCACGATCCGCTGAAGGACCGCAGGTTGCCCTCGACGAGCTCGAAGGAGATCGTGCCCGCGTCGGGGTCCAGGCGGTCCTCCTCGGTCCAGCGCATGGAGCCGCCGCGGAAGTCGACGTCCCACTTGGAGCGCATCGTGCGCGCGTCGACATGCTCGACCTCGATCGAGCGGATCGACGGCCCGAGCTCGGCGTAGGACTCGAAGTGGCCCAGGCGCTCGAACGCCTCGGCCGCATCGACCCCGCTGACCCGTCCCCTCACCTCGGTGCTGCGCACGTTTCAGTCCCCTTTGCCGCCGTAGCGCTGCTCGACCGCGCCCGCGCTCTCGCGCAGCGCTCCGAGCAGCCAGTCGATGTCATCCTCGTCCATCACCGCCGCCGGGTGCAGCCGCACCACCCGGTTGACGTTCAGCGAGGTCGACACGATGACGCGGCGGCTGAGCAGCTCGAGCACGAAGTCGCCGGCGAAGTGGTCCGCCGCGAACTCCAGCGCGAGCAGCAGCCCGCGGCCGCGCACGCCGGTCAGGACCGTCGGCGCGTGCTCGCTGCGCAACGCGACGAGCTCCTCCAGCAGGCGCGCGCCGAGCGCCTGCGCGCGGGCGAGGACGTCCTCCTCGGCGATCGCCGCGATCGCCGCCCGCGCGGCCGCCATCGCGAGCGGGTTGCCCGCGTAGGTGGAGGAGTGCAGAAGCGGGTCCTCGCTGATCGGGCCGTAGACGCCGGCCGTGGCCACCACCGCGGCCACGGGGACGACGCCGCCGCTGAGGCCCTTGCCGGTGAGCAGCACGTCGGGGACGACGCCCTCGCGGTCGGCGCCCCACCAGCTCCCCAGCCGGCCCAGCCCGGTCTGGATCTCGTCCAGGACGAGCAGCGCGCCGTGGCGGTCGCACAGCTCGCGGACCGCCGTGAGGTACCCGTCGGCCGGGACGATCACCCCGCCCTCGGCCTGCACGGGCTCGAGCACGACGGCGGCCGGCTCGCCCGCGCCCAGCTCGGCGTCGAGCGCCTCGACGTCGTCGTAGGCCACGAAGCTCACGTCGGCCAGCAGCGGCGCGAACGGATCGCGGAACATCGGCTTGCCGGTCACGGTCAGCGCGCCGTTGGTCTTCCCGTGGAAGCCGCCGTGCGTGGAGATCAGCCGGCGCCGGCCGTTGACGCGCGCGAGCTTGATCGCCAGCTCGGTCGCCTCCGCGCCGGAGTTCGTGAAGAAGACGTACTCCAGGCCCGCGGGCGCCACCGCGGCCAGCTCCGCGGCCGCCTGGGCCATGTCCCCGTTGAGCAGGACGCGGGAGGACATCGGGTGGCGGTCGAGCTGCTCGTGCACCGCGGCCACCACGCGCGGGTGGCGGTGGCCGAGGATGAACACGCCGTAGCCCCCGCAGTCCAGGTACTCGCTGCCCTCCTCGTCCCAGATCCGCGTCCCCTCGGAGCGCACCTCGGCGTGGGTGGCCATCAGCTCGGCCAGCGCGGCGGTCCCCTCGGAGACGTGGTCGCGGTACTGCGCGATGGTCCGGGCGAGGTCCGGCGGCGGTTCGGGGGTCATCGGGGTCCTCCGGTTCCGGCCGGGACGTGGTCACTTGGCTCGCCGGCGCGCCACTCGTCGTGCAGCGATCCCGGGCGCCGGTAGACGCCGGAGACGATCGGGGCGACCCGGCCCCCGTCGTCGGGCCGCGCGCGCGAGGGCCACCAGGTCCGCTCGCCGAGCAGGCTGGTGATCGCCGGCACGAGCAGCGTGCGCACGACGAACGTGTCGATCACGACGCCCAGCGCGACCGCGAAGCCGATCTGCAGGAGCGGCACGACCGGGATCGTCATCAGCACCGAGAAGGTGCCGGCGAGCACGATCCCGGCAGACGTGATCACCGGGCCGGTGGCGCCGAGCGCGTGCGACAGGCCCTCCCGCGTGCCGCGCCGCAGCGCCTCCTCGCGCACGCGGCTCATCAGGAAGATGTTGTAGTCCACGCCGAGCGCGACGAGGAAGATGAACGCGAAGGTGGGCACCGCCGGGTCGATGGCGTCGTGGCCGAAGACGACCTTGAAGAAGACCAGCGAGATGCCCATCGTCGCGGCGAACGAGAGCACGACGGTGGCGATCAGGAACAGCGGCGCGACGATGGCGCGCAGCAACACGGTCAGCACGATCGCGATCACGAGCAGCGCGAGCGGGATCACGACCTTGTTGTCGCGCGACGCGCCGTCGCCGTAGTCGACCTGCTGCGCGGTCGAGTCGCCGACCCGCGCGATGAGCCCCGGCCGGTCGAGGCCGTCCAGCGCGGCGCGGAAGCGCTCGATGCGGGCGAACGCGGCGTCCCCGTACGGGTCGTCGGAGAAGAACACGCTGAACGTCGCCAGGCGCCCGTCGCGCGAGCGCTCGCCGGAGTCCTCGATCTCCGTCGACCCCCCCACGCCGCGGATCGCGGCGCGCGCCACGCCGAGATCCGCGGGACCGATCGGCCGGTCGCGCCGTTCGAGCATGATCGTGGTCGGCGCGAGAACGCCGGCCGGGAAGCTGTCGGCCAGCACCTCGTAGCCGCGCACGGACTCCTGGCTGGAGTGCAGCAGGTCGACCGGGTTGGTCATGCCGTCGTAGACGGCCACCCCGGTGCAGCAGACGGCCAGGGCGGCCACGCATCCCACGAGCACGCGACGCGGGCGCAGGATGACCGCGCGGCCGACGCGGGTCCAGCGCCCCTCCCGCCGCAGGTACTCCTTCGTGCGCGGCGCGTCGATCGGACGGGCGAGGGTCGTCTCGCGCCCTGCGCTGGGCATGTAGGCGACGCGGTCCTGCACAGGCCAGAACGCGCGGCGGCCGAGCAGCGCCAGGATGGCGGGCAGCAGGGTCAGCGAGGCCGCGAGCGCGATCAGCACGCCGACGGCGTTGACGGGGCCGAGGATCTGCGTGACCTGGAGCTTCGCCGCCAGCATCGCCAGCAGCGCGAGCGCGACGGTGATCCCCGACGCGAGGATCGCCGGGCCCGTCAGCGGGATGGTCTCCGCCACCGCGTGGCGGGCGTGCACGTTGGTGCGCAGCGCCTGCGAGTAGCGCGAGACGAACAGCAGGCAGTAGTCGGTCCCCGCGCCGAACATCAGCACCAGCAGCAGCGACGTGGAGGTCGAGTCGACCCGGAGCCCCGCCCGCGCCAGCAGCGTCAGCAGCCCCAGGGCGATGACGTAGGCCACCACCACGACGACGAGCGGGATCAGGGCCATCACCGGCGAGCGGTAGATCGCGAGCAGGAGCGTGAGGACCAGCAGCGCGGAGACCACGAGCAGCACGATGTCGGCGGACTCCAGCGAGGTCGCGTAGTCGGCCTCCAGCGCCGAGGGCCCGGTGACGCGGTAGTCCAGGCCGCGCCGGCCCGGGAGCTCGCGCAGCTCGGCGATCGTGTCCGGGACGGCCTTGCGGTCGGTCGTGGTGACCGGTGCCACGGTGAACGCCGTGCGGCCGTCGGGGGACACGAGCCCGTACTCCGCGCCGGGTCCGAACGGGGCGCGCACGTCGCGATCGACGACGAGCGGGATCTCCCGTGCGCGCCGCGCGTCCGCGGCGATGGCGCGCCGCTGCCCCGCGGTCAGCGGATCGTCGCCGCGCGCCCGGTAGACCAGCAGCGCCACCGCGGTCTCCCCGGACTCGAAGCGCGCGTTGAGCAGGCGCGCGACCTCGCCGGACTGCGCGTCCTTGGGGAGCAGGCTCTGCGTGTCGTTCTGGGTCTCGTCCTCGAGCCCGGCGCTCACCGGAGCGAGCACGACCGCCAGCAGCACCCACGCCGCGACCAGCGCCCAGCGGCTCCAGCCACCGAGGACGAGCCTGGAGATCCCCCTGAACATCTGGCGCACCCTAACCCGCGCGCCCGGCGCGTTGCGCCGAATCCCGGTCAGACGCGAGCGATGGCACGCGCCGGGCGCGGGTCGGCCGGCGCCGCGGACTCGGGCTCCCCCGAGCGGGCGGTGGTCGAGCGCTTGCGCTCCAGGAACGGGCGCTCCACGAAGCGGTAGGAGAGCGCGGAGATGCCCAGGGAGATCGGCAGCCCGAGGCCGCCCATCAGCGCGAGGTTGACGGCGAGGCTCTGGTTCTCGCCCATGAGGTTGCCGATCTCCAGGATCACCCAGACGTGGACGAGGTAGAACGAGTACGAGCGCTCGCCCATCCACAGGATCGGCCGGTTGCCGAACAGCCACGGCGCCCGGTCGGTCCCCAGCTGCAGCGCGACCAGCCCGAGCAGGAGCAGGCCGGTGCACAGGCCGGCGAGCAGCGCGCGGCGGCCGAGCGCGTGGTGGATCGCGGTGGTCTCCTCCGAGTAGTCGCTGGTCGCGTACACGACCGCGATCAGGGCCGCGAGCGCGAAGGCACCCCACGCCACCCGCTTGGCCAGCGCGGCATCGGTGCGCAGGCGGTGGGCGAACAGCGGCTCGGCCAGCGCCAGCGCGATCCCCGGCAAAAAGAAGCACAGGATGGCCGGCGGGCTCGTCAGCCAGGCGAACAGGTAGGGGTCGCGCGCCCGCAGCCAGATGCTGACCGCGGCGATCAGGCCGATGACGACGAGACCCAGGTATGCGCGCCTGCGCGGGAAGCTCATCCGCTCGCCGACGCGGTAGGCGAACCACGCGCCGATCGGCACGAGGACGTAGAAGGCCATCTCGGCGCCCAGCGACCACGCCTGCCCGATCGGCGCGGCGGCGGGCCCGCCGGTCTGCGCCTGCACGAAGCCGAAGATGCCCAGCACCTGCCACCACGTGCTCTGGCCCGACGTGCCGTCGGGTGCCTGGAAGGCGCCGCCGACGCTGCCGTCCAGCCCGAAGCGCAGCAGGATGAGGACCGCGAACAGATAGAACGCGGGGACGACGCGCAGCACGCGGTTGGCCGCGAAGCGCCGCACCTGCGGGCGCCGCGTGCCCAGCACGTAGGCCCGCGCGAACGGCCGCCCGATCAGGTAGCCCGACAGCGCGAAGAACGCCGCCAGGCCCAGGTCGATGTGGCCCAGCACGGGAGCGGCCCACCCGTACTCCAGGAAGTTCGTCTCCGCCGGATCGGCGATCAGGAAGACGTGCGAGGCGAACACGAGCATCATCGCGACGCCGCGCACCCCGTCCCCGCCCAGCAGCTTGCCGATGCCCGCGTCCCGTATGCGCCCGGAAGGGCCCGTGACGGCCTGCTCCAAGTCCCCACCCTCGCCGTGATCCTCTGGCAAGCTGTGGAAGCTACCGTGGAACGCTCACCACGCGACGAACGAGGCCCGCGATGTTCAACTTCCTCAGCAAGCACAAGACCGCGATGCCCGACCCGGCCGACGCCCTGGCCGGGCGCGAGACGCCCATGCCCGTGCCCGAGCGCCACTTCGTCCTGGACACCCCGCTGCGCCCGCCGTTCCCGGAGGGCACCGAGCGGGCCGTGTTCGGCCTGGGCTGCTTCTGGGGCGCGGAGAAGCTCTTCTGGCAGACGCAGCCCGGCGTGTACACCACCGCCGTCGGCTACGCACAGGGCTTCACGCCGAACCCGACCTACGAGGAGGTCTGCAGCGCGAAGACCGGCCACAACGAGGTCGTGCTCGTCGTCTTCGATCCCGCGCAGCGCAGCTACGAGGACCTGCTCGCGGTCTTCTGGGAGGGTCACGACCCGACGCAGGGCATGCGCCAGGGCAACGACGTCGGTACCCAGTACCGGTCCGGCATCTACACGCACTCCGACGCCCAGTACGAGGCGGCGCTGGCCTCCCGCCAGACCTACGGCGACGCGCTGAGCGCCGCGGGCCACGGGCCGATCACGACCGAGATCCTCCCGGCGACGGACTTCTACTACGCCGAGGACTACCACCAGCAGTACCTGGCCAAGGTGCCCAACGGCTACTGCGGCCTCGGCGGGACGGGCGTGAGCTGCCCGATCGGCGCGGCGCAGGCCGGACGCCCCGCCGCGGGCTGACCGCGGCGGCGTCGCGCGGCGCCCGGGCGTGACACCGGGCACCCGCTGGCATAGGGTTTCCTCTATGCCGCTCTGGGGGAGCCGAGCCGTCGTCGTCGTGCCCGCGCGGGAGGAGCAGCGGTGAGCGCGACCGAGCAGCCCGGGACCGGGACGCCGACGACCTCCACGGGCGGGCCGTACTTCGACGAGCTGGCCGTCGGCGACCTCGTCCTCGACGCCCCCGCCCTGACGCTCACGGAGGGTCACGCCGCGCTGCACCAGTCGCTCCTCGGCGACCGCCTGCGGATCCCGCTCGACCACCCTCTCAGCCGCGCCGTGCTCGGCTGCGACGCGCCGCTGGTCCACCCCGCGCTGGTGTGCGACGTGGCGATCGGCCAGTCCACGCTCATCACCCGCCGCGTGATCGGCAACCTCTTCTACCGCGGCCTGGTGCTGCGGCGCGCGCCCACGCTGGGCGACACGCTGCACACCACGACGGAGGTCGTGGCGCTGCGCCAGAACCGGCCCAAGCCCGATCGCGCCGCCACCGGCCTGGCCGTCCTGCGCGTGCTCACCGTCGACCAGTCCAACCGCGCCGTCCTGGACTACTGGCGCTGCGCGATGCTGCCGCTGCGCGACCCCGACGGCGCCACCGGCCACGCCGACGACCTCGACGCCTTCAGCGCCGAGCTGGACGCCGCGACGCTGAGCGCGTCGGTGGCGGGCTGGAACCTCGAGGCGTTCCGCGCGGCCGTGCCCGGCGAGCACTTCGCCGGCGTCGTGCCCGGCACCGTGTGGGAGGTGGAGGGCGGCGACGTGGTGGGATCCGCCCCGCTGCTGGCGCGCCTCTCGCTGAACGTCGCGATGGCGCACCACGACGCCGAGGCGGGGGCGCGCGGCCGCCGCCTCGTCTACGGCGGGCACACGATCGGCGTCGCCGCCTCGCAGGCCACGCGCGCGCTGCCCAACCTGGTCACGATCGTCGGCTGGCACGGCTGCGACCACCTCGGGCCGGTGCACGAGGGCGACACGCTGCGCAGCTCGGTGGAGGTCGAGCGCGCCGAGGCGCTGCCCGACGGCGGCGGACTGGTGCACCTGCGCTCGCGGATGCGGGCCGAGCGCGACGGCCCCAGCAAGCCCGTCCTCGACTGGCGCTTCGTCGCCCTGATGGCGTGAGCCCGGGCATCCTCGACGGGCTGCGGGTGGTCGAGGGATCGGCGTTCGTCGCCGCGCCGCTGGGCGGGATGACGCTGGCGCAGCTCGGAGCGGACGTCATCCGCTTCGACCAGGTCGGCGGCGGCCTGGACCAGCACCGCTGGCCGCTGGCGCCCAACGGCGAGAGCCTGTTCTGGGCCGGGCTGAACAAGGGCAAGCGGTCGGTCCAGATCGACCTGCGCTCGCCCGAGGGGCGCGAGCTCGTGCAGGCGATCGTCACCGCGCCCGGCGAGGGCGGCGGCCTGCTGCTGACCAACTTCCCGGCGCGGGGCTTTCTGGACTACGAGGCGCTGCGCGGCCGGCGCGAGGACCTCGTCATGGTCGTGCTCACCGGCAACCACGACGGCTCCAGCGAGGTGGACTACACCGTCAACCCGTCCAGCGGCTTCCCGGAGATCACGGGCCCGCGCGATCACGCCCGGCCGATCAACAGCGTGCTGCCCTCCTGGGACATGGCGGCGGGAACGCTCGCCGCCGCCGGGCTGCTGGCCGCCGAGCGCCACCGCGCGCGCACCGGCGAGGGCCAGCTCGTGAGCCTCGCGCTGTCGGACGTGGCCTTCGCGATGGTGGGCAACCTGGGCCGCGTGGCGCAGGCCCAGCTCGTCCCCTCCGACCAGCCCAAGGACGGCAACTACCTCTACGGCGCCTACGGCGGCGACTTCGCGACCGGCGACGGGCGCCGGGTGATGATCATGGGCCTGACCGGGCGCCAGTGGAAGGCGCTGAAGGAGGCCACGGGCACGGCGGAGGCGTTCGACGCCGTCGAGGCCGCCACGGGGAGCGACCTGCGCGACGAGGGCGGGCGCTACGCGGCGCGCGACCTGATCAGCGTCGTGCTGGCGCCGTGGTTCGCCGCCCGGACGCTGGCGGAGATCCGCGAGACGTTCGCGGGGACCGGCGTGTCGTGGGGCCCCTACCAGACCTTCAAGCAGCTCGTCGCCGAGGACCCGCGCGTCTCCACGGAGAACCCGCTGTGGGCGGAGGTCGACCACCCGCTCATCGGCCCGCACCTGCACCCGCGCTCACCGCTGGGGTTCTCGGGCGTCCAGACCGTCCCGGCGCGCCGGGCGCCGGTGCTCGGCGAGCACACCGAGGAGGTCCTCGCCGAGGTCCTGGGGCTGGACGGCACGGAGATCGCCCGGCTGCACGACGAGGGCGTCGTGGCGGGCCCGCAGGTCGCGCCGACCGGGTAGCCCGGCGCCGTCGGCCTGCCAACATCGCAGGCGTGAGACGGATGGCACTCCTGGCCGCGACGGTGGCGGTCGTGCTGTGCGCCGGCGCGTCGCCCGCCGGCGCGGTGAAGCTGCAGGTGGTGGCCCAGGGTCTCGCGGAGCCCGTGCACGTGACGGGCGCGCCGGGCGACGACACGCGCCTGTACGTCGTCGAGAAGGCGGGGCGGATCAAGGTGGCGCGCGGCGGCACGGTCCAGCCCCAGCCCTTCCTCGACGTCTCGGCGAGCATCTCCGCCGCCGGCGAGGGCGGACTGCTGTCGATGGCCTTTCCCCCCGACCACCGCGCCACCGGCCGGTTCTACGTCGTCTTCACCGTGGCGGTGACGGGCGGATGGGACATCGTCGTCGCCGAGCGGCGCCTGAGCGACTGCTCGCCGGACGTCGCGGACCCCGCCTACACGCGCGAGGTCATCCGGATCGCGCATCCGGGCGCCAGCAACCACTTCGGCGGGCAGCTGCAGTGGGGCCCGGACGGGAATCTGTGGCTGAGCACCGGCGACGGCGGCGGCGGGTACGACCCGTTCGAGAACGCCCAGAACAAGGACAGCCTGCTGGGCAAGCTGCTGCGCATCACGCCCATGCCGGGCGCCGGCGGCTACACCGTGCCGGCCGACAATCCGTTCGTCGGAGCGGCCGGGCGGGACGAGATCTGGGCCTACGGGCTGCGCAACCCCTGGCGCTTCTCCTTCGACCGCCAGACCGGCGACCTGTGGATCGGCGACGTCGGGCAGGGCGGGGTCCGTCCTCCCGATCCCACCATCCACCAGAACATCGAGGAGGTGGACGTGGCGCGGGCGGCCGCCAACCGCCTTCCCGGCGCGAACTTCGGCTGGGACCGCTTCGAGGGCGATCGCGACTTCGGCACGGGGACGCCGGCGCCCGCCGATCATGTCGCCCCGGTCATCACCCACTTGGGCGGGCCCCCGCTGGAGTGGTCGGCGATCACCGGCGGGTACGTCGTGCGCGATCCCGCGCTCGAGGTGGAGGGCGACTACGTCTACAGCGACCTCGCGCACGGGCAGATCTGGCACGCCGACGCGGCGGCGCCCGGTACCCCGGCCGCGACCGGCTTGGCGATCGCGCCCGTCGTCAGCTTCGGCGAGGACCACAGCGGGCGGGTCTACGTCGTGCAGTACGGCTTCGACAACGGGGTGGTCTACAAGCTCACCTCCGACACGGGCACGAACGGCCCCGCGCTGCCCGCCAGCCCCGCCGGCGGCTGCGTGCCGGCCGGTGGTGGCGGGGGCGGAGGCGACGGGGGCGGAGGCGGCTCGGGCGGCGGGGATGGCGGCGGCGGCGCGACGCCCACGCCCGACGTGGGGGCGCCGGGGCCGGGAGAGCCGGCGCTCGGGTCACTGGCCGACATCCGCGGGCCGCTGATCGGATCGCGCGCCCCGCGCCGCCAGCGGCTGTCCAGCGCGGCCGGGCTGCTTTTCCGCGCGAGCTGCGACGAGGCGTGCCGGGTGACCGTCCGGGGCGTGCTCGCGGCGGGCGGTCGCCGCTACGGGCTCGGGTCGGCCGCACGGGCGCTCGGCGCCGGGCAGCGCGTCTCGCTGCGCGTGCGACTGGGCCGCCGCGCCCGCGCGGCCGCGCGCGCCGCCCTGCGCCGGAACCGCAGCGCGGTGGCGACGCTGACGATCCGCGCCACCGACGCGGCCGGCAACGCGTCGGCGCGCACCGCGCGGGTCCAGGTCGTGCGGTAGCGCCCGGCACCACGAACGTCCGTTTCCACCCGCCATGGCGGGCACAAACGGACGTTCACCCCGCGGAGGGGGCTGCACCCCGGCCGAACGTCCGTTTCCACCTCCTATGGCGGGGAGTAATGGACGTTCACACTCCGCGCGCGCTCCAGCGCCCTCAGGATCCGGCGGCCCGCAGCGCCGCGGCGCGGCCGCGCAGGTCGTACAGCCCCCGCACGCCCGGCACCGGCACGCCCGCGCGCCGCACCGCCGCCAGAACCGGCCGTGCGCCGGCGCGCCGGTCCCCGGGGATCGCGCCGGGAGACTCGGTCGTGAGGGCCCAGCGCACGCGCCCGCTCTCCACGACGCCGGCCAGCCAGCCGGCGTCGACCTCGCTCTCCCGGCCCGTGTAGCCGCCGATCGCCGCGACGTCGGCGCCCGAGCGCACGGCGCGGGCGGCCGCGACCTGGCTGTCGACCGCGATCGTGCCGCCGCCGTGGCTGCGCGCGTGCGCGCGCGCTCGGGCCAGCGACGGGATGCCCCGGCTGCCCGGGCCGCGGTCCTTGCCCGTGCCCGGCAGGAGCGGCCCGCCGGCCGGGAAGGTCCCGCTGGTGGCGTGGTCGAGCGTCTGCACCGCCCGCGTCGCGGGCGCGATCAGCAGCAGGCCCAGCGCGCCCGCGACCGCCCAAGCGCGCAGCCGCGGGGTGGCGGCCAGGGTCAGCGCGACGGCCGCGACCGGGAAGCCGGCCAACAGCACCCACCGCACCCAGTCCAGCTGCGGGTGCTCGGCGGCCACGACCAGCTCTGTCACCACCCCGCCCGCCACGGCGAGCGGGCCGAGCACGAGAGCGCCCTGGCCACCCGCGAGGATCTGTGCCGTGCCCGCGCCCACCAGCGCGGCGAGCGCCGGCGCGAGCAGCACCACGTAGTAGGGATGGAAGATCCCCGCGGCGAAGCTGAGCGCGACCGCGCCGGTCAGCGCCGTGCCGCCGACCGCCAGCAGCCACCCGGTGCGCGGGTCCGAACGGTCCAGGCGCGTCACGACGGCCAGCGCGACGGCGGCGACGAGCGCAAAGCCCAGCAGCCAGCTCGCCTGCGCGCCCAGGCTCTCGTTGAGCAGGCGCAGCGGCCCCGGCTCCTCACCCAGCAGCAGGCCGCGGGGGCCGGGCGGATCCGGGAGGTCGTCCTCTCCGAACGCCCGTCCGAGGCCGTTGTAGCCCAGGATCAGCGACCAGATGCTGTTGTCGTCGGTGCTCGAGACCCACGGCCGGTCGGCCGCCGGGGTCAGCGCGACGAGCACCGGCCAGGCGCCGCCGGCGGCGAGCGCCGCTGCGGCGCCCGCGGCGAGCCGGCGCACCGCGACGCGCCACTCGAGCGGCGCGGCATACAGCCACGCGGCCGCGATCGCGGGCACCGCGACGAGCGCCGCCGCCATCTTGGCCTCGAAGCCCAGCCCGACGCAGACGCCGCACAGCACGATCCAGCGCGTGCGCCCGTCCTGGAGACCGCGGACCAGGCACCACAGCGCCGCGGTGACGCACAGCACGAGCAGCGCGTCGAGGTTGTTGTGGCGCGAGATCGCCACCATCACCGGCGTGAGCGCCAGCGCGAGGCCGGCCGCGAAGCCAGCGGCGCGGCCGAAGCGCAGGCGCGTCAGGTCGTAGGTCAGCAGCACCGTCGCGACGCCCATGAGCGCCTGGGGCACGAGCAGGCTCCACGGCCCGAACCCGAAGATCCGCGCCGACAGCGCCTGGATCCACAGGGCGAGCGGCGGCTTGTCCACCGTCATCACGCCCGCCGGGTCGAACGAGCCGTACAGGAACGCGTGCCAGCTTCCGGCCATCGAGCGCACGGCCCCGGCGTAGTACTCGTGCGCGAAGCCGTTGCGGCTGAGCGCCCACAGGTTCAGGGCGCCCGCCAGCGCCCCGAGCACGAGGATCTCGGGACGCATGCGCGAGGCGGGCTTGGGCTCGTTGGTCACGATCACAACAGCGACGCAGGCGGCCCCCGGGCGGGAGCCCCGCTAGTCTCGCGCGCCGTGGAACCTGAGGAGGAAGACGTCGAGCCGGTCCTGGCCGCGACCTACCGGCTGCTCGGCGAGCGCAAGAAGACCTCGCAGGCGGCGGTCTGCAAGGCGCTCGGGCACCCGCCGATGCACGGGCCCACGATCCGCGCGCTCGCGGCGCTGTATGAGTCGGGCGACATCACCGGGATGACGATCGGCACCAACCCCGCGCCGGTCTACATCGAGCCGACCGAGCAGGGACGCGAGCGCGCCGCGAACTGAACGGCCTCGTTTTGCCGCTCCGGTCTCGGGGAACCGCTGTGGTATGGCCTACGAGCTGACCTTCGCCGAGCGCTTCCCCGACGCGGTGCGCCGCGTCGCGCGCGAGCAGCTCGAAGAAGCGGCGGCCCAGCTCGACGAAGGCCACGCCGACGATCCGGTGGAGGCGGTGCACGGCGCGCGCAAGCGCCTGAAGAAGAGCCGGGCCCTGCTGCGACTGTCGCGTCCCGCGATGCCGGGCAGCGTGTTCCGGGCGGAGAACCGGGCCCTGCGCGACAGCGGGCGCGCGCTCTCGGGCGCGCGCGACGCCGGCGCGATGATCGAGACCGTCGACCGCCTGGCCGAGCTCTACGTCGGCCGGCTGCCCGCCGAGGCCTTCGACACGCTGCGCGGACAACTGCGCGAGCGGGCGCTGTCTGCCCGCGCCGGCATCGAGGACGCGCTTCCCGGCCACGCGCAGACGCTGCGCGCGCTTGCCCACCGCGTCGAGGAGTGGCCGCTGGCCGATGGCGATCCGCGCACGGCGGTCCGCGCCCTGCGCGACACCTACGCGCGCGGGCACAAGGCGTTCGCCCGCGCCGACGTCGACCCGACCAGCGAGAACCTCCATGCGTGGCGCAAGCGCGTGAAGGACCTGTGGTACCAGCAGCGCCTGCTCAGCGCGGCGTGGCCCGGCGTCGTCGGCGGGCAGGCCGACGAGGCCAAGGCGCTCTCCCGGCTGCTGGGCGACGACCACGACCTCGCGGTGCTGACCGAGATGCTGGAGGGCGAGCGCGACGGGCTCGCCACCGTGAGCGCGGCCGAGCTGGAGCTGGCGGACCTCATCGCCGAGCGCCGCGGCGATCTCCTGCACGCGGCGCGCGCGCTGGGCCGTCGCATCTACGCCGAGAAGCCCAAGCGCTTCGCGCGGCGCATGCGCCGCTACGTGCGCGCCGCGTCGTCCGAGCAGCCCGCCCGCGCTGTCGCCTGAGCGCATCTTCCGGCACTCTTCGTCGCACGGTGAGACGTGCTGCCTGGCACAACTGGACGGGCAACGTGCGCTGCACGCCGGCCGAGGTGACACGCCCCCGCAACGAGGAGGAGGTTGCCGACGCCGTGCGACGCGCCACCGGGGCCGGGCGCAACGTGCGCGTGGCCGGCAGCGGTCACTCCTACACCCGAGCTGTTCCGGGCGGCCAAGGCGGGGCTCGGGTGCCCGGGTGTGATCACCCGCGTGCGCCTGCGGGTCCTGCCGCGCCATCACCTGCTCATGCAGGTGCGCCGCGAGGAGCTGGCGACGGTGCTCGCCGAGGTGAAGGATCGCCTGGAGCACCGTCACGTCGAGTTCTGGTACTGGCCGGACACGGGCCGGGTGCTGAGCCGGACCACCGACGTGACCGCGAGCTCAAGGCGTGGCTGGACTCCAGCGAGGCTCCGGTCAGCTTTCCCGTCCAGTACCGCTACGTCGCCGCCGAGGACGGCGCCCTGAGCCCGTACGAGGGCCGCCCGCACTGGGGCAAGCTGCACTCCCGCACCGCCGGCGAGCTGCGCGGGCTCTATCCGCTGTGGGACGACTTCCAGGCGGTCCGGCGGCGGTGGGACCCCGCGGGCGTGTTCATGAACGACCACCTGCGGCGGGTGCTGGGCGAAGGGTGAATCAGGGCATACAGTGAGGCGCAGGATGCTGGTCGACCTGCACGCGCACTATCCGATGCGGGTGGTGAGCGATCTGACGCCGGACACCACGCTGCGGCGCATGCGCCGGGTGCTCGACCAGCCGACGTTCTCCGACAAGGTCCGCGCGCTGGTCCTGCGCATCGCGAGCACCTTCTTCAGCCATCGCTACCCCTGGACCGGCTATCGGGTGACGGTGGAGGGACTGCGGTCCGGCGGCGTCGGCGTCGCGCTGTCGGCCCTCACCCAGCCGTTCGACGAGATGGACCTGAGCAAGCGCTACGGCTCCGCGCCGGAGTCGGCGTACTTCGACAACCTGATCGAGGCCCTGGAGGCGGTCGAGCGGGAGGTCGCCACCCACGGCGGCGGCGTCATCCGCGTCGTGCACGACCGTGGCGAGCTGGACGCAGCGATCCGCGAGGGCGCGACCGCGCTCCTGCACTCGGTGGAGGGCGGGCTGAGCCTCGGCGACCATCCCGACGAGGTGGAGGCCAACGTCGACGAGCTGGCCCGGCGCGGCGTCGTGTCCATCACGCTCGCCCACCTCTTCTACCGCCAGGTGGCCACGAACAGCTCGGCGCTGCCGTTCCTCCTGGACCCCGCGTACAAGCGCGTGTTCCCCCAGCCCAAGGGCGTGGGGCTCACCGAGCGCGGCGTGGCCGCCGTGCGGGCGATGGTGCGCAACCGGATGCTGGTCGACATCGCGCACATGCGGGAGGAGGCGGTGACGCAGACCCTCGCGCTGCTCGACGAGCTCGACCCGAAGGCAGAGCTACCGGTGCTGGCCAGCCACGCCGGCTACCGCTTCGGCACCCAGGAGTACATGCTCGACGAGGCCACGATCCTGGAGATCCAGCGCCGCAGCGGCCTCGTCGGCCTGATCCTCGCCCAGCACCAGCTCAACGACGGGCTGCGCAAGACCAAGACCAAGACGCTCGACGACTCGCTCGACGTCATCTACGCGCACATCGATCGGATGGCCGAGATCACCGGCGGGCACGAGACCGCGGCGATCGGGACCGACTACGACGGCTTCATCCGCCCCTGCATGAGCCGCCTCGAGGAGATGGGCGACCTTCCCCGGCTCACCGAGAGGCTGGAGTCCAGGTACGGGGCCGACGCCGAGCGGCTGATCTCGGGCAACGGGTTGCGGGTGCTGCGGCAGGTGTGGACCTGAGGGCGGGCGGTCGTCGAAGTGCCCGTCGACGTCGTCAGCGAGATCGAGATCGCCCGCCCGCGCGCGGCGGTCGCCGAGTACGCGTCCGATCCCGACCACGCGACTGATTGGTACGCGAACATCAAGGCGGTCGAGTGGCGGACGCCACCCCCGCTGGCGGTCGGCTCGCGGGTCGCGTTCGTCGCCCGGTTCCTCGGGCGCCGCCTCGCGTACACCTACGAGGTGCGCGAGCTCGTCGCCGGCGAGCAGCTCGTGATGGCGACGTCCGAGGGGCCGTTCGCGATGGAGACCACCTACACGTGGCGCGAGGCGCCAGGCGACACGACGGCGATGACGCTGCGCAACCGCGGCGAGCCCGCCGGCTTCGCCAAGGTCGCCGGTCCGGCCATGGCCGCGGCCATGCGGCGCGCCAACGCCAAGGACCTGCGGCGCCTCAAGGAGATCCTGGAGCGCGGGGAGGGCCGGGCCGAAGGCTGAGGCCCGCGGGCTCCGGCTATCGCCCGACGCTGCCCAGCACCTCCGCGGCCAGCGCGAGGTGGCGCTGCTCAACCCGGATGTGGCTGTGCTGGCTCATCGACCGCGCCGCCACGCCGATCGCCTCGACCGGCGGCGCGTTGGACAGCACGGGCACGATCACCAGCAGCTCGGCCTCCACCGACCACGGCCACCGCGCGGGGTTCGCGGGGCTCCCCACCCGCCGCGGCTCCGAGAGCACCTCGGCGATGCCGAAGATCCGTCGCCAGCCCGACGCGTACAGGATCAGCCGGTCCCCCGGACCCATCCGCGGCCGGCGCGGAAACGCCGTGCGTCCTTCGCGCACCAGCGCGCTCCCCGCCTCGAGCCAGTGGTCGGCCAAAGGAGCTTCGGCCGTGCCATGACCTTGAGGAAGCGGGACATGACAAGTTCGACCCCGGCACCTCGCCCGACGGGCGATACGAGCACCGCGCCGGTTGCGGCGACGAAGGCGGTCGACGCATGCCCGCGGCGCAGGTGCAGTCGCACACAGCACCGTCGTGCTCGAAGATCTCCGAACAGCCTCCTCGTCGTGCAGCCGGTCCGTGTTCGTCGCCGCCGACTACGGCGGACGGACTCAGTGATGCCGTCGCGCGGCGCCAGCCGCTGGAGGCGCTGGTCGTCCCCGTTGAGGACGAGCCGCGCCCGGCCGCGCAGCGCGTTCCACAGCGGCGCCACGTCGTGCTGGTCGCCGTGCGAGCCGGCGCTCTGCAGCGGCCGGTGCCAGAACGCCAGCGTGCACGTGCCGCTCCCGCGGCGCAGCTCGGACCGAAGCCAGCGCAGCTGAGGCGACCCGCGGCCGTGGGGCGCCTCGCTGTTGAGGCTGATGATCCGCCA